>NZ_CP041360.1:3762500-6162500 GCF_006965485.1 Spirosoma sp. KCTC 42546 | reverse complement strand
CATTTGAAGGGTTTGAGTTAGGCGTTATCGACTTTTTACTAAAACCCATTTCATTCCCCCGGTTTGTCCAGACCATCCATAAAATTCGTGATTTTTTATCCCTGAAAGAACAAAACGCCCGACTGGAAGACAACCCTGCCAGTGATTTGTCGACGTCCATATTTGTGAAAAGTGGTGTGCAACGGATCAAATTGACTGTTGATGACGTGGTGTATATTCAGGGGCTGAAAGATTATGCTATTATCTATACAACAACCGGCAAAATTGTTCTGAAAGGCTCCATTAAAGCCATGCATGACATTTTTCCCAGGAACCAGTTTATTCGCGTCCACAAATCCTTCATCGTAGCAGTTGCGCGAATCACCCGGATCGAACGCAACCGATTGGTGTTGACCGGTTCGTCGAAAGATAGCAGTCCAATTCCGATTGGCCGGAATTATAAGGAAGACGTTGAAAAAGCATTGACCAACCTCCGATCGTAAATGGATCACGCCCTAAACTTGTTTAGGGCGTGATCCCACCCACTCGGATGGTTAGTGTGGCCATATCATCTTCCCCATTCGTAAACCCGTTATTGGGTGTAGAGTCTGGGTCCAGCGGAGTAGCCGCTTCGATTTGAGCCTGAAGGACTTTGTTCCCGGCTGCTGTAGACGTAATGGTAAATGTGAGTACAGATACCCCGCCCGCAGGAATGCTGGCTATCGTACCGCGAACCGTGTTGCTAACCAAACTCATGTTCGGGCTGCTGATAAATGATATACCAGCTGGTAAGAGGCAACCAATCTGCACATTTTGCGCTGTCAAAGCGCCCGTATTCTTCACAATCAGGCTTACGGAAATAGGCACATTCGACAAGCTTGCCAAACTGTTTGTCATTAATCGTAAACTAAGATCAGCTTTGTTTGGATCAGCGAAGGGCTGTGCACTGACAACCGCAGGTAACACTGGCGCATTTGGGGAGGTGGCAACCGTAAATACCGATGCTGTGCTTTCGGGTGTACGGAAGTCTACCCAGGCTGCATCATCTTCGCCATCACTAATACTGGTATTTGGTCGCGAATCCTGATCCAATTGATCAGCCCGAACGATTTCGCTGGCTACCTGATAAGAGCCGGGCAACTGGGGCCGGGCTGTAAAAGATAACGTAGTTCGTTGACCAGTGGCCAGACTAGGAATGGAGGCTAGTAGGCTACCCTGAACGAGAGACATCGATGAACTCCCCGTAAATTGAAGATGATCAGGTAAAAAGCTACGCACCTTTACATTCGTAGCAGTTGTTTTACCTTCATTCACAACAGTTACTCTAAAGGGAATGTCCTGGTTTACTGCATTTACCCGAGTGGCTGCCTGAGCTATCAGGCTAAGATCACTTACGGTTGGTGGCTGGGCTGCCAGGCTTGTCATTGCCCAGACTGCACTTGTCAGGGCTGTATCCCAGGCTTTAGATAATCGGGTAAGACCAGTTCCCTGAAAATAAATACCACCGGGCCTGGGTATCTGGATTGTATCGGTAATGGGGCCAGCCAGCACTTGTGCCGTTGTTTGTATAACCTCATTTTGTCGATTTGTAACGGGTTCGTAACTCCCGGATGGGTATAAAAGGCTTGTCGTGTTATCGACCGAAGCTCGGGCAACTATCCATGGAAGTTGGGCAAAACCGGCATCAGATCGACTTCGATTAATCATCGCTTTTAAATCGGTTGCATAATTTGTTGCCTGGGGGTTGCTTGAGTAGTACTCGCTTTCACCCTGTTGCCATAATATGGCTCGTAAGCCTGTCAGGGGAACATAGTCCTTCAGGACTCGTTTAAGATTACTGTAGGGCATACCTGCTGGCATGGGGGTTCCATCCAGGGTAGTTGTATTTCCCTGCTCCATGCTTTCCCGCCAGTTACGAACGGTTGTGCCTGCCCAGGCGGTGTTGTAAAACAGAACGGGCACATTTAGCCGAGTGGTCAATAAATCCCCTAATTCACTCCAGCACCAGGCCGTATTACCGTGTGGGCCAATCGGTTTATCGGCGGCCAGCGTGCTGAACTGAGGAGGTAGCGGAAGCCGGGTTGTGTCGGTATAATTGACATGAGGAACACTACTTACGCGGTCGTCGGTTGTGGATACAACGGACCGGATCGGATTAATCCCCTGTGCATTAGCCTCCCCTGCAATAACAAACACTTCCCCTACGCCAACAGGGGTTACCCGGATGTGGCTGATCACCTTATTTTGGACAATGGCCTGTATGTCCAGATTATACCAGCCACCAGTTGCCGTAACAGAGCCAGAGAACGT
Organism: Spirosoma sp. KCTC 42546; assembly: GCF_006965485.1. Lineage (NCBI taxonomy): Bacteria > Pseudomonadati > Bacteroidota > Cytophagia > Cytophagales > Cytophagaceae > Spirosoma > Spirosoma sp. KCTC 42546. The sequence goes on along the minus strand of NZ_CP041360.1, from coordinate 6,160,211 downwards.
ACCATTAGCAGGTTGATTGTCCAATACGACAAATGCATCGCTGTTTTGTCCATAACCCGATACTACTGGCGAAACCCTGATCTCAACACGTTCGGTTTGGGCTGGACATAATCCCTTTATATTGATTTGGCCGGTGTTGGCATTGTTTCTCTGAAATACAGCTCGAGGACTTGGGAAAACGACTTTGAGCGACGTACCTGATGTGGTCACTGGCGTTGTAGATGGATAGAGCCGATCTTTTGGAATATAAACCGCCTGTGTGGTACCTGGCACAATCCATTGCAATCGGAGCTGGGCATTGTACCAGTACTGCAACAAATCAACCCGAATGTCGTACCGCTGATTTGCCTGCAAGGTAATTTGTCCTTTTATGTAGAAAGGCCAGGCATGAGCTGCTATATCATCAATTACGAGTTGCCCGTTTATCCAGACACGGATGGCGTCGTCGTAGCTGGTTTTAATCGTATACGTACCTGTAACCGGAGCTTCTACCTGACCGGTCCAGCTGATGATCCAATCACGGATTGGCATATAGGGAGTAGGGCCTGTATCAAACCACGTCATATCCAGTGGCCCATCCACTTGCGTAAATAAGGCTGGGCCATTTGGGTCGGAACCACTCATATAGCGCCCGGTTAGTCCCGTGCCCATTTTTTTGGGATAGGTTGGCGCAAAAACTGTAATCGGCGGGCTAAGGGTAGATGATGTTGCCGATGACACAATCCGGGTTTGGTAGGTTCCTGCCGTCAGATTATCTGGGAGCGTAACACGTAAAGGGCGGGTATTTCCCACGCCCAGATTGGTGACAAACTGGCCAGTCGAAGAAACTAACTGAGCTGTATAGGTAACCCCTGATTCGGGGCCATCCGGCGCTTCGTCAAGAAAAGGAATAACCAAATGGCCACCCTGATATTGGTAGGCTGGCTGGGGCAGGCCAACCGTGATCCGGGGTGCATCCTGAGGCAATGTGTAAGGGGGCGACTGCTGGAAGAAACTGGTGGTGAGGACCTGATTCCAGAGTTCGGCCAGTTGCGGATAAAAGGAAGTCAGGAAGTGAGTACCTTCCTGCCGGTAGCTGTTATCATACAGATCCGTATTAGGCCCTGCATAGCAATACGGAACCTGAGAAATCAGTTGATTCTGTGCCTGAACTATAGCAGGGTCAGGGCTACCGTCAATCCAGGAAGCCCGCGCAATGACCCAGGGCACCGTTGAAACGCCTATGTCCTGACGACTGACCTCGATGAGTTTTTGGATGTTGCTGATATAATCTGAAGCGGGCTTGCCTTTGTCGGATTCTCCCTGATGCCAAAGAATAGCCCGAAGGCCCGTTCTGCGCACATAATGATTCAAGGTTGCCTTGATGGCCCGGTACGGTCGTAGGTCATCGGCTCCGTCCCATTGAGCACTCTCCGGAATAACCTGCCCCTCTGCCGATTGACGCCATTGAAGGGACGATGTGCCACCAATGCCCGATCCATAAATCAGGACAGGTACACCCAACCGCTGTACAAGCTTGTCGCCCAGCATACCATAGATGTAGGACGAGTTTGTTGGGCCAACCGACGTTGGAACCGATAAGTGGCTAAACACTAAGGGAAAGCGGGATTCGGTAATTTGTCCATCATAATAATTCAGGCAGGAAACGCGATCATCAGATGCCCCCGTCGTATACGGAAAACCCTGCGCATTGGATTGGCCCGAGGCAAGTAGAACTTCGCCAACGCCCACCCGTTCAATTCGTTTGATACCCAGGCTCACCGCACCCGTAAAGGCTTCGGCTTCCAGATCGTACCAGCCTCCCTGAACAGAAAGGACACGGCCCGAAACCGCACCATTCGTGGGCGTAAAGGTTGTCCAACCTGTAGTTGTACCACCCTGCCGCACAACTAACCGTACCTTAAGCTGTGTGACGGCCGAAGGTACTACGGCATGAACTGGAACGGCGGCCTGATTCGAATTGTCTCGCTGAAAAACGATTCTGGATACCGGGAAAGTAAGCTGGAATTGGCCAGAAACAAGGGTCGGAATGAGCAAGAAAAGCCATAGAAATAAGCGTACTCCAGCGACCTTGTTTACTTCTTTGTAATTGTTAATCATATGAGTCTATTTTAGTGTGGAAAGCAATTTTTAGATTCACTGAAAACGGTGAAAAATGGGCTAATGTCGGTTTTCCCTTCTAGGGCTTTAATGGATTTGGCATGATATTTGGCAACATGCTTATGTCAGCTTACACTGTTTTTTTTCTTTGTCAGCTGAGGATTAGTCAGAAATTCCAGCTGATTTGACTATGGATAATGGTTAAATAAATAGTAATATCTAGATTTTTATATAAATTAATTGTATTCACTATACTCTTATGGGTATATTTAATGGGTATTATTCTTGTAGTATAAGCCTGTTAGTTTTGAAGGGTTAGTTGGCTCATATCTATAGTATTACAAGAAATGTGCCGATGGCAATGAATGCATTGGATGACAATTGTCATCCATTATTCCTACCAACTCCATTTGCTGCACTCATCTGCAATGAAGTTTGTAAAGCGACTAGCTAATTTGTTTAGCTTATCGTATTGTTGGGGTATGAAAACCTTATCCTTCTCTCTTATTATTCCCTTTTTCCTGATTGCACACCATGTTTTAGCGCAATCGGGCAACCCGGCGATTCTTCGCAGCGAATTGATCTATGAACAGGCTCCTTTCCCGGAGTGTCATGCATCCACCCTGGCAGAAACGCCTAAGGGCCTGGTAGCGGCCTGGTTTGGAGGCACACATGAGCGCCATCCTGATGTGGGTATTTGGGTGAGTAGCCAAACGGGAACGAACTGGACAACACCCATTGAGGTAGCAACGGGTGTTCAACCCGATGGCAAGCGTTTGCCTTGCTGGAATCCGGTTTTGTTTCAGGTACCGGGTGCCGAATTAATTTTATTCTACAAAGTTGGTCCCAGTCCCTCAACCTGGTGGGGCTTGCTGAAACGGTCAACAGATGGAGGGAAAACGTGGTCGGCTGCGGAGCGGTTGCCCGATGGTATTTTAGGCCCCATTAAAAACAAGCCGGTTTTACTGGCTTCGGGCGCTTTACTCTGTCCAACAAGCTCGGAAGATCATAATTGGCGGGTGCATTTCGAGCGAACCAGCGATTGGGGAAAAACCTGGCAGAAAACAGCCCCGATCAACGATGGAATAAATGATGGGGCAATTCAGCCAAGTATTTTGTTTTACCCAAATGGGCAATTGCAGGCTCTTTGCCGTAGCCAGAGAAGTGGATTCATTCTGGAAACCTGGTCGAAGGACGATGGTAAAACCTGGTCTCCTTTGCAGAAAACGACCCTTCCTAATCCTAACTCAGGTACAGATGCTGTGACCCTGAAAGATGGTCGGCAGGTATTGGTTTATAACCCAACGTCGCCTGTTATGGGTAAGAGTGGGCCACGTACACCCCTCGATATCGCCATTTCCAACGATGGTAAAACCTGGAAAACCCTGGCTGTTCTCGAAAACGAACCGGGTGAATATTCGTATCCAGCCGTGATTCAAACCGCCGATGGTCTTGTTCACGTAACCTATACCTGGAAACGCCAGCGCATTAAACACGTTGTGCTGGACCCGAAAAAAGGATAGTAAGTGATGTTTACGAGCGTTCGTAAAAGAGGATACAATCAGTGGGGGTCAGCCTCCGTAATCAAGTTCGATTACGGAGGCTGACCCCCACTGATTTACAGGGCGTTAATTACTCGGGAGTAGGTATTATTTAACAAGTTGCCATCATAGGTTAGTGAAGCATCATCATTAACATTCACCTGGATATTGCATAAGCTGCCCGAATTCGCCGTTGTACGAGTCATACTGAAACCTAATACGGCCTTACCACCCGCCGAAATAAATCCACCATTGGCCATGGTTAGTGTGAGTTGGCGGTCAGACACGGTATTTGTTACGGACCAGTTTGGGTTATCTACAGGTACAGGGTTTTCACTACCTCCCGATACATCGATACTCGTGAGTCCATTGGTAAATGAGACGGTATACCCTGGAGGGGCCGTCACTGTAATCGTCACATTGTTCATGGAGGTTGGTAGCCCATTTACTTCAAAAATATTCACCAGGAAGTTGCCTACGCTACCCGTTGTGGGGAAATTAGCCTGGGGTAAAATCAGGATAGGCGTTAAATCTGTACCTGTAAGTGAAACACTAGCGATATTGGTGCAACCAGCACTATTAGTAACGGTTACCGAGTAGATTCCTGACGCATTGACCAGTGCTGTGCCGGATACGCTGTTCTGACTTACCAGGCCTGGTCCGCCAAACGTGTAGGAACTGCCTCCGCTCGCCGTTAGTGTCGCGCTGGTCACACTAGCATTCAGGGGGCCACTGCTTGTCAAGCTGGCCACAGGTAAGGCATTGACCAATAGTGTGACACTCGCTGTTGCAGTCTCCGTACCATCGGTGGCGGTAACTGTTAGTGTATAAGTCGTTGGGTTGGCCACAGAAGGGGCTGTAAACGTGGGCGTTGCTCCACTGGCCGTTAGTCCGCTGGGTTGGCTGCTCCAGGAATACGAAGCGGGAGTGAAGCCAAGTGCAGTGGCCGTAAGGCTGAAATTGCTGCCAGCGCAAACGGCTGTTGGATTGGCTGGGCTTACACTCACGCTGGCTGGCGCACTAACCTTACGGATACGATTATTCGCCTGATCGGCAATGAACAGATTGCCAGTGCCATCGACGGCTACGCCAAATGGAGCATTTAGCTGGGCACTGGTGGCCGCACTGTTATCTCCACTAAACCCTTGAGAGCCAGTGCCAGCTATGGTAGTAATGGTACCATCGGGGGTTACCTTACGAATGCGGTGGTTAAATGTATCATCAATGAATAAATTGCCATTGCCATCTATCGCTACCTCTGAAGGTGTATTTAGTTGAGCGCTGGTGGCCGGGCCATTATCTCCATCAAATCCGTTGGTGCCTGTACCGGCAACCGTAGTAATGGTGCCACCGGTAGTTACTTTACGAATGCGGTGGTTAGTCTGATCTGCAATGAACAGAGTTCCCATTCCGTCCACCGCCACGCCCGTTGGGTTAGTCAAGGCCGCATCGGTGGCTGAACCATTATCCCCACTAAAGCCATTGGTGCCGTTTCCGGCTACGGTAGTGATGGTTCCATTGGTAGCTACCTTGCGGATACGGTGATTGCCCGCATCAGCAATGAATAGATTGCCACTGCCGTCCACCGCTACACCCGTTGGATTCGCCAGAGCCGCATCGGTGGCTGGGCCATTATCTCCACCAAAGCTATTGGTGCCGTTTCCAGCTACGGTAGTGATGGTTCCATTGGTAGCTACCTTGCGGATACGGTGATTGCCCGCATCAGCAATGAATAGATTGCCACTGCCGTCCACCGCCACACCCGTTGGATTCGCCAGATCTGCGCTGATTGCTGCCACATTATCCCCGCTAAAACCATAGGTGCCTGTACCCGCCACGGTAGTGATGGTGCCATTGGTAGCTACCTTGCGGATTCGATTGTTTGTGCGGTCGGCAATGAACAGATTCCCTGTGCCATCGACCGCTACACCAGATGGGCTATTCAGGGCTGCATCGATAGCTGGTCCGTTATCCCCACTAAAGTCGGTTGTGCCATTGCCCGCCACCGTGGTAAGGGTACCGTCGGTGGCTACCTTACGGATTCGGTTATTTGTCTGATCGGCAAAAAAAAGGATTCCTGTGCCATCCACTGCTATACCAGATGGACTGCTCAGATTGGCGCTGGTAGCGGGACCATTATCTCCACTAAACCCCTGAGTACCGTTTCCGGCTACGGTGGTGATGGTGCCATCGGTCGCTACTTTACGAATGCGATTATTTGACTGGTCGGAAATAAACAGATTCCCCCCGTTGAGAACCACGCCCGTGGGGCCGGCCAATTCTGCACTGGTAGCTGGGCCATTATCCCCACTAAAATTAAAACTGCCAGTTCCTGCCACGGTGGTAATAGTCTCATCGGTGGCTACTTTACGGATACGATTATTTCCCAGGTCGGCAATAAACAGATTCCCAGCACCATCTACTATTACACTCGCAGGAGTACTCAGATTGGCACTGACAGCTGGTCCGGTATCACCACTATAGCCTTGGGTGCCCGTTCCGGCTACGGTGGTGATGGTGCCGTCGGTAGCTACTTTACGGATGCGGTGGTTTGCCTGATCGGCAATAAACAGATTGCCGCTACCATCCACCGCAATCCCATAGGGACTATTCAGATTGGCATTGACAGCTGGTCCGGTATCACCACTATAGCCCTGGGTACCCGTTCCGGCTACGGTGGTGATGGTGCCATCGGTAGCTACTTTGCGAACGGTATGGGTACTCTGATCGGCAATAAACAGATTGCCCGTTCCATCCACCGCTACCCCCGAAGGATTACCCAGGTTGGCATTAATTGCGGGGCCGTTATCGCCACTGTAGCCATAGGAGCCTGTACCGGCTACGGTAGTAATCGTACCGTCGGTGGCTACTTTACGGATGCGGTGATTCGTCTGATCGGCAATAAACAGATTCCCACTGCCATCGACGGCTACACCGGCAGGATTATTCAGGGCTGCACTGGTGGCCGGGCCACCGTCTCCTTTCAGTAAAGAGCCAGCTACCGTAGTGATAGTTTGAGCGGATAGTCGTAGGGTTACTAAAACAAGGAGGGTACTTAGAGTGGCCTGTATAGCCAATCTGACTGAGTTGTAGACTAGGAGATGTTTTTTCATGGGTTAGGAGGTAACAGTAAATAAACAGATGAAAATTAAATGGATATTCAGAATAATCAATGATAAACGTAGAGAGAACGCTTAATTGCTGCTCTAAAATCGTATTTAAATCGCTCATTGTTAATATATTGACTGAATTAATTTTTAGGGATTCCTAAGCCTGACGCTGAACTATCGATTAACTAAAGATTATGAATAACTGCAATATGCCGGTATAATGGCACTGTTTGTTGCGTAAATTCGGTTATTCCATAACTTGAATGCTTCTCATTTCAGACAGTGCCTCATGCCTGAAACTACATTTCGATATCAGTTACCAAAAAAAGCAATCAAAACGGACTGTCCGAATTGTGGGCCTAAACATCGCAGGACGTTAAGCCGCTATGTAGACACGCAAACCGGTGAACCGTTACCTGATCAGTATGGCCGGTGTGATCGGGAAAGTAATTGTGGCTATCACCTCAACCCGTATCAGAAAGGTCCATCTGGCCTGTCGTATGCTGATGAAGTGAAAGCGCGTTACACAAGCAAACCTATACCTCGGGCCTGGTTTTCCAGCGCGGCTAAGCAGAAACATAAAGGGGTATCGAAACAAAGCATCATTGCGAATCTGATTCACACGGAGAGCGCCACCCTCGAACAAGCCGAACGGGTTGCTGCTTTTTTGTTTGACCAGCCCGAAGCCCGCCCTGGTGGAAACGGGCTGCCTATTGAACAGAGCCCGGTTTTTACGATTCCTGAAGACGTTTTTAACCAGTCGCTGGGCCATTATCATCTCAATCAGTTTGCGTTCCTGTTGCGTCGCCATTTCGGGGTGCCGGTTGCCGATACGCTACTGAAGCGATTTGCTATTGGTACGTCGGGCCGTTGGCCGGGGGCTTGTGTTTTCTGGTACATCGACGAACTGGAGCGCATACGGGGAGGCCAGATCAAACTATTTGACGATACATTCCATACGGTCAAATACGTAGTAAAGGATGGTGAACGGAGAAGTAGAACCTCCTGGGTGCATTCAGCCTATGCCCGGCGGTGCGATGCGTTGAACCAGCCTTACCCAGCCTGGCTGGCGGCTTACCTCGATGAGCGTAATGATGTTCAAAAGTCGCCTTGTTTATTTGGGTTGCCACAGTTGCTGACCGCCCCAGCCGATCAGCCGGTGGCTATTGTCGAAGCACCCAAAACGGCGGTTATCAGCACTCCTTATTTCCCTGGTTTTATCTGGCTGGCTGTTGGGGCCTTATCTTACTTAAACGCAGAGCGACTGGCTCCGTTACGCGGGCGAAAAATAGAACTCTTTCCAGACCTCTCGAAAGATGGGAGTGCCTTTGATCGCTGGAACCGGGTGGCTGGGGATCTACTCGCGCAGGGGTTTCAGATTACGGTATCGACCTATCTGGAAGATAATGCCACCCAAGAGGAAAAAGACGCTGGATTAGACCTGGCGGATTTTTTACTGGACCAGTGGATTGAGTACTCACCCGAATGGGACAGCTAAATTCACCCTATATTTGTAGGGTAATCACTGGGTGTAGAGCAGGTATAGAACGTGAGTCATAAACTAAATTTTCCCGAAAAATCCATTTTTGTGTGCGATGGCAGCAAATGCGGCAAACACAAAGAAGTGCGTAAACAACTGAAAGAGTCGATTCGAGATCATGGCTTAAAAGACACCGTCGAACTGATTAAAATAGACTGCACAGACCGATGTAAGGAAGCCCCTATTGTTTGTTTCCAGCCCCAAAATCGTTGGTTCAGCAACGTCTCGGTATGGCAGGTGCAGTCGCTTTTCAACGAGTTGATTCTCGAAAAGTAAAAAATCCAGCACCTGATTGAGGTGCTGGATTTTTTACTAAGATAGGTTTGACGAACCTTTATTACTCACCACCGATTTTAGCGATCTCTTTATCAAGGACAAACTTACCGGTTCCTGTTTCTTCAATGAGTTCAATTAATTCGAGGGCGCGCCGGGCGTTGCGTTCTTCTTCACGCTGCTCCTTCACAAACCACATCATAAACTCTTCTGTGGCGTAGTCTTCTGCCTGACGACATTTGCTCACGATCCGATTAATAGCATAGGTAACGGCTATTTCGCTCTGTAAAGCTAGTTCGAAAACACTTCTGAAGGTGGCGTATTCCTGTTGCACTTCGCCAACCGTAGGGGTTATGGCGATGCCACCTACTTCTGTAATATAACGGAATATTTTCAGGCAATGCCCACGCTCTTCGTCCGACTGTTTGTAGAAATAATTAGCCGACTTTTCGTAGCCATTTTGCTCTAACCAGGCGGCCATAGCCAGGTATTTCTGAGAAGCTTCAGCTTCCATTTTTACCTGAGCGTTCAGCGCAATCTCAATTTCCTCTTTCAACGAGGTGCGCATACGGAGCAAATCCTTCATAGCTATATAGTTTTAGGCGGTTCTTAATTTATAAGACGCAAAATAGACCTTTGTTGTTTGAACAAGAAGAATTTGCCGAAAATTTAGAATCAGTCTAACAAAAAAACTACTGATACTTAAGCTACCAGTTCGCCCAATGTTTCCTGAAGCATTGATCTGAGATCCAGAGCGAACTTTGTGCCGTTGAGCAGGTCACGAAGTTGAATGATCTCACAAAGCGTAAGGCGATGTGCCAGTTGGTTGGCTGGCGATTCCAGGACTTTAAAATCGCCCGCATCCGACAGATCGAACAACATTGCCTTGATATCTATGGTATTGACTTTCCGCCGAAACGCAGCAAAATCCTGCACTCTAAACTGAATCTCAAGATCGATAAACTCAACAATGACCCGATTCGTAAGATCACACTGATAAGTTGCCCCTTTCTCGTTACGGTATAATTCAGCCGTGTACTTTACTTGCATAGTTTTGAGTATTCCACTTCTAGTTGACACAAATATACAAGCAGATAGTCTATCAAAGTACATCTATTTGAAATCTTTCTAAATTAATTGAGAATGAAGTCGGTCAAGCCTCCTGGTTACCGCTTTCCTGTTTAGCTTCTTTAGGGGCAGGACGTAAGTAAGGACTAAGGTTATTCGGGTTTAGAAGAGAGGACGTATTGGGTACGAATACGTCCCTAAACGCTACAGAACTCAATTCCTGAACCGATTCACTGGTAATCAACATGGTTTATAAAAACTATCTGTTCGCCGTTGCGCTTCTTTTTCTGCTGAATACGCCTGGCCTGCATGCCCAGACCCAACGTGCACCGAATACGACGGGTAGTTCATCAACTACGGCTGAGTGCGCCTGCCAACGACTTGCGGCTATGACATTTCCGGGAGCTACCATTACCACGGCTGACTGTGTACCGGCGGGGTCGTTCACACCACCGGGTAGTAGTCAGGCCATTGCTAATCTACCTGCTTTTTGCCGGGTGGCGGCTACGCTAAAGCCCAGGCCGGAATCAACCATTCGGATTGAAGTGTGGCTTCCGCAGACCAATTGGAATGAGCGATTTCTGGGTACGGGTACCGGCGGAGGGGCGGGGGGTATTTCGTATTCAGCACTGGCTAATGGGTTAAAACGTGGCTTTGCAACGACCAATACCGATATGGGAACGTCGCCCAACGCCAACGAGGCCGTTGGCCACCCTGAACGATGGGTGGATTTTGGGTACCGGGCTACGCACGAAATGACCATGACTGCCAAGGCCGTTACCCAGGCGTATTACAAAAAGCCATTCCACCATGCCTATTTCGCAGGTTGCTCAACGGGTGGGCAACAAGCGTTAATGGAAGCGCAGCGGTATCCCGATGATTACAACGGAATTCTGGCTGGAGCCCCCGCCAATAACCGGACTCACTTACATACGGGTTTTGTCTGGAATTATAAGGTGACGAATCAGGTACCGGGCAGCGCGTTTCTGCCAAAGGAAAAGATAGCCCTACTCACCAGTGCTGTAATCAACGCCTGTGCCGGTAAAGATGGGGGCGCGCCCGGCGATAACTTCCTGACCGATCCCCGTGCCTGCCAGTTCGATCCGGAAACGCTTCCCAAATGCCCCAATGGTACTGACGATGGTACTTGCTTCACCAGCGCTCAAGTGACGGCTCTGAAAAAAATCTACGCTGGCCCAACCAATCCCCGGACGGGCGAGCGAATTTATACGCCGATACCCTTGGGGAGCGAAAATTCAGGAGCCGGGTTGGAGTATCAACAAAATCCCAAACAGTCTCCCCCTTCACTTTTTTACCAGTACAAATGGGTGTTTGGCAGCAACTTCGACTATTCGACCTTTGACTTTGATCGGGATCAGGACAAGATGGATTCACTGCTAGCGCCGATCTTAAACGCGAACAATCCTGATTTAGAGCCCCTGAAAAAGCGGGGCGGAAAGCTAATCATGTATTCGGGGACGGCCGATCCCCTTGTTCCTTTTCAGGATGCCGTTACGTATTATGAGCGGGTAATTGAAGCGCAGGGAGGACTAAACCGAACGACGGATTTCTTTCGCTTCTACCTGATTCCAGGAATGGCTCATTGTAGTGGCGGACCGGGACTAAACGATTGTGGGCAGACTCTGGCCCTCAATGTTCCTCAGGATAGCGAGCATGATATAGTAACGGCTCTTATAAATTGGGTCGAAAAGGGTATTACACCCGATAAACTGATTGCGACAGCTTTTACGGGTGGAGTGCCTGCTAATGGCGTTCGATTCCTACGACCTGTCTATCCCTACCCGAAGCTTCCCAGCTATACTCGTGGAGATCCTAACTCACCCGCCAGTTATCAGGGTGTCGATTATCCACGTGGCAACGTATTGGCTCCTGCCAAGCGATACCTGAAGTGAGTATTACCAGATAAATTAACTGATTTAAAGGGTAGCCTGAGGGGTTCGGCCACGTATAATTCGGCTGATTATCGGCACAGGTGGTTCCTCCTTGTAGACAGGATTATGTGAGCAACAGGGTTGTCAGGGGATAAAAAACCTGTTAACCCTGTAATCCTGTCTAAAAAATAAATACACCCTAACCTAATGAGTAATAAGGGGGATTGCTGCCACTTTATAGAGACACAAGCAGGACAGTATCCGAAATTAGGAAAAGGATGAGATCATATTGGAATTGTTTTTTTTCTGGGTCAGGCTATTCAGGCCGATTTCTAACCTTACACCTTATTGTATTCTGTCAAATCGTGGGTGGATTACCGGTTTTTGCCCAATCACCGGGGAAAACAGTATCCTTATTTGATGGAAAAACCCTGACTGGCTGGAAAACCGTCGATCCGGCACAGGCAGCCTTATGGTCTGTAGCCGACAGCATGATTAAAAGCGGTGACGGTGTTAAAAAGATTCCGGAAAACACCTATCTGCATACCCTAAAAGAATACGGCGATTTTGAATTTCGCTGCCTGTTTCGACTGCATGGCGATCCGGCTACGGGCATGATCAATAGTGGCATTCAATACCGATCTATCCTTGAGGGTACTAAAATCATTGGCTATCAGGCCGACATTGGCAATGGTTACTGGGGTGACCTATATGATGAACATCGACGGGAGAAATTAGTAAGCGGAGACTTGAGCATTCTGAAGCGTATCCTGAAAGAAGACGGCTGGAATAGCTACATCATCCGCTGTAAAGGCAACCGGCACGAGTTGTACATCAATGGCGTGAAAACCTGCGACTACATTGAAAAAGATAGTAAAATCCCTCAAAAAGGAGTCATTGCCGTTCAGATCCATAGCGGAGGGGTCGCCCAGGTTGAATTCCGAGACCTGACAATATCTGAGTTGTAAATACCCAACTAGCCGCTGGCCAAATAGAATGCGCTTACTCACCCATTTGAAAATTAGTAACTTGCCTAATGTTGAACAATTTACGACTTATTCCTATGCCTAAATTTCGTTTGTTCATCCTCTTTTTTTCTGTCATTCTTCTGCCCAGTACGTACAGCACGGCACAGTCTGCCAAACCGAAGCCTGCTCAGGAAACCGAGAAGGTTGACCGGGAGTATGGACTGGAAGCATCTATGCTGGGCTACTTTGCCAAGGACGGAACCCGTAATCCGACGTTAAAGGCCAATAAAGGCGACCGGGTCCGCATTACCATTACGGATACCGAGCTAATGACGCACGATATCGCTCTGGAAAAACTGGGTCTCAAAAGCAAGACCATTCAGGAGAAGGGAGCGAGCACCAGTATCACATTTACTGCCGATAAAAGCGATACCTATTACTGTACCGTTCCGGGCCACCGGGCTGCGGGTATGGTTGGAAGTTTTGAGGTAGTAGAAGGGACCATCTCAACAGCAACCATTGCCGGACAGGTGCCCATGAAAAACGGACAACCCCTAAATCTGAATTTCGAGACGGGTACGCTGAAAGACTGGACCGCTACCGGCGATGCGTTTACCAGCCCGATTTTCGATCAGGACCCATCTCCTGTTCATGAAAAAGACATGACGATTGGTTTTGCCGGAACGTATTTCCTGAGCAGCGGAGGCACCACAAACTATAAGCAGATCGGTACGTTAACATCGGTACCGTTTACGGTCACACAGCCCTTTGCTGCGTTTCGGGTGTCGGGTGGGGCGTTGCAGGATACGCGGGTAGAACTTGTTCAGGCCAGTACAGATAAAGTCATTTTTCACAGTACAGGGCAGGGGCGGGCAACCCTTCAGCCGGTTGTGGTTGATTTACAACCGTATCTGAATCAGGATATCTTCATTCGGATTGTCGACAACGAGACCGGTATTTCGCAGATTCCTTACATCCCGAATGATAAATGGGCGCATATCAATTTTGATGAGTTTCTGTTTTATCCCACCCGCCCGAACTTCCCGAATGAGCTGAAACAAAAAGACATTATCATACTACCCCCCTTAGATCCCGTCCTGAATGCGGGCCTTTCTGGTCTCAAAGCGGCTCAGGCCATGACGCCCCCCAACGGGTTTACCATCAAACTGGCAGCCGCCGAACCGGATATTGTCAAACCAATCTGTTTTACGCTCGACCCCCGTGGCCGACTTTGGGTAGTTGAATCACACACCTATCCCGTTCCGGCTCCCGAAGGTCAGGGCCGAGACCGCATCCTTATTTTTGAAGATACGAATGGCGATGGAACACTAGACAAGAAGAAGGTCTTTACCGAAGGACTGAACCTGGTTAGTGGTATTGAAGTGGGTATGGGGGGTGTATGGATTGGGGCCGCACCGTATCTATTGTTCATTCCGGCAGATTTTAAAAACGACAAACCAACCGGACCACCTCAAAAGCTGCTCGATGGCTGGGGTACTCAGGATACTCACGAAACGCTGAACAGTCTGCGTTGGGGACCCGATGGCTGGCTGTACGGCACCCACGGCGTATTTACCCACTCGAATGTTGGTAAGCCAGGCGCTCCTGATTCGGAACGAACGAAATTGAACGCGGGTGTGTGGCGGTATCATCCAACCACCCACCAGTTCGAACTCTTTGCCGAAGGAACTAGCAATCCCTGGGGACTTGATTTCAACGACTACGGGCATGCATTCATCACGGCCTGTGTTATTCCGCACATGTATCACATGATCCAGGGCGGACGGTACCAGCGTCAGGGTGGCAAGCATTTTAACCCCTATACCTACGACGACATTAAAACCCATGCCGACCACGTACACTGGCTGGGCGAACGGGGACCGCATGCCGGTAACTTCCGGTCGGCTTCGGCGGGTGGTGGTCATGCCCATTCCGGAGCTATGATCTACCTCGGCGGTAGCTGGCCCCAGGACTACCGCAATGATATTTTTATGAATAATATCAACGGAGCCCGGTTTAACCAGGATCACCCAACCCGTACGGGTTCAGGCTATGTGGTTACCCACAAACCTGATTTCATGGCCATGAACGATTCCTGGTCGCAGTGGCTGAATTTCAAGTACGATGCCAGTGGATCGGTTTGGGCTATTGACTGGTACGATAAAAACCAATGTCACAGCCCTAATCCAGATGTACACGACAAAACCATGGGCCGTATTTTCAGAATCTCCCATGAAAACGATAAATGGGTACAGGTGGATCTGACCAAGGCATCGGACATGGAGTTGGTTGCTGCCCAGCTAAATCCAAACGAATGGTATGTGCGTCAGGCTCGAACCATTTTGCAGGAGCGTGGCCCGAATAAGAAGGTGCATAAAGCTCTGAAAGAAATTCTCGCTAAAAACCCCGATGCTACCCGTAAACTTCGCGCGCTTTGGGCCCTTCACGTGACCAAAGGTCTGACCGAAAAGGAACTGGCTGATTTGCTGAGCAATGAAAATGAATACGTCAGAAGCTGGGCCATACAACTTTTGGCCGAAAACAAAGCCGTTTCTACAGAAACGCTGAAACGGTTAGCCGCTCTGGCGCAATCAGATAACTCGGCGCTGGTACGACTTTATCTGACTTCGGCTATGCTTCGGCTGGAGCCGAGCCAGCGTTGGGAGGTGCTGGAGGCATTGGTTCAGAAATCGGAGGATAAAGACGATCATAACCTGCCGTTACTGCTTTGGTATGCGTCTGAACCGCTAGCAGCCATCGACATGAAACGGGCGTTGGAAATGGCCCAAAAATCAAAAATGCCCAAGCAACTGCCCTACACCATTCAGCGGATCGCGGCCATCGGTACAGACGATGCCAGGAAAGTGCTGAAAGACCTGAACGACCGGGTGGGTAAACTGGATCATTCGCACGAAACTCATGAACTCCAGGCGTTGATTGCCAAGGTGCTGGAGGAGTAAGATTCGGAGTCGCCATGTAAAAGTCCATTACTTCATAACCCTGAAGGGTTACATAGTCTGACTGGGGGCGAAGCCCTCAGATTACGAACCTACACTATGAATAAACAGCTAAGTCTAAGCACTATCCTCCTTTCCTGCTTGCTTACGAGCACCTATGGCCAGCAGGAAAAAACCTTGTTCAAGGTACGTCAGCAGCAGGCAGGTAATACGGATGCCCGAGCAACCAGTACGGTTGTTCCTGCGGGCAACTTTAAGAAAACCACCCTCACCCGCGATTTTATTTCGGAAGGGGTTGCCGTGGCCGATCTGAATAAAGACGGCAAAATGGATATCGTGGCTGGTTATTATTGGTTCGAAGCCCCTAACTGGACCCGTCATGAGATGGCTCCGTCCCGCGTATACGATCCGCGAAAGGAGTATAGCGATTCATTCCTGAATCTGGGCATGGATGTCAATCAGGATGGCTGGGACGATGTCGTTATCATCGACTTTCCTGGTAAACCTGCTTTCTGGTTTGAAAACCCGAAGAACAAGCCCGGTGAGTGGAGCAAGCATATTATTGCCGATTCCGTGGGTATTGCCAACGAATCGCCGGGGTTTATTGATATCGATGGCGATGGGCGACTCGATATTCTGTGTGGCGATAAGGCGAAGAAACAGATTGTCTGGTTAAAGCCACCCGTAAAACCCGGCGAAACGGAATGGAAACGATTCGCTCTGAGTGCCGAAAATGTGCCCGGAACTGAGATTTTTTCTCATGGCATCGGCTATGGTGATGTGAATAAAGATGGCAGTAAGGATGTTGTGATTCGGGAAGGCTGGTTTGAAGGAACCGTCGATACTAAATCCGGTAACTGGGTGTTTCATCCGGCCGATCTGGGTGAGCCTTGCTCACATATGCAGGTTCTGGATGTAAATGGGGATGGGAAAAACGACGTAGTCAGTGCATCGGCGCACAAGCTTGGCGTCTGGTGGCATGAGCAGGTGATGGACGAACAGGGTAAAATCAATTTCAAAACCCACCTGATGAGCAACACCACCGCTCAGACGCATTCGTCTATTATGGCTGATCTGAACGGCGATGGCCGAAAGGATTATATTACCGGAAAGCGATTTCTGGCCCACCACGGTCGGGACCCTGGCGACAGTGATCCGGGTATCCTGATGTGGTTTGAGTTTACACCCGGCAAGGAGCCTTACTATAAAGAGCATATCGTTGATAATGACTCAGGTGCAGGCCTTAACATTGTGGCGCAGGATATGAATGGCGACAAGAAACCCGATATCGTTATTGCCAACAAGAATGGGGTTTTCCTGTTTGAGAATAAAATCAGGAAATGAGGCTTTAAGGGTTGTGCTTTAGATTCAATCCGCCAATTATACATGACCACGAACCAAACAGTATACGAAGCCGAAACGCCACTGCCTCCACTCACCGAACTGCGGATGGGGCCGTTGACAGTCGGCTACGAAAATGGATTTTTTCGGTATTTCCGTTGGGCGGATCATGAGATTCTGCGAATGGTCTACTTCGCGATTCGGGATGAAAATTGGGGTACGTGGCCCCCCATTCTCTCGAATGAACAATGGACAGTTGATCCTGACCGATTTCGCGTAAGTTACACCTGCCACTATGAGCAGGATGGCACAACGTTTTTTGTCTGGGATGTCGTAGCCGAAGGGACAGCCTCGGGTGAGTTTTCGATGACTATCGATGGAGTTGCGCACCAGCCATTCCTGAAAAACCGGGCGGGTTTCTGCATCCTGCACCCTATTTTGGGTACGGCTGGCCAGCCGTGTGAGTTGATTCATCCCGATGGTAAGGTCGAGGTAAGCCATTTTCCGCAGATCATCGACCCGGAGAACCCATTTAAACTACTAGCCGGCATGCGCTGGCTCCACGCGGGCCGGTATTGGTTTAAGCTGGAAATGAGTGGCGATATCTTTGAAACGGAAGACCAGCGTAACTGGACCGATGCGTCGTTCAAGACGTTCTGTACGCCACATAATCTTCCCGTTCCGGTTTTGCTTCAGAAAGGCGAAGAGGTTCACCAGCGAATTCTGTTTCGCCCTGAACAACCGTTGCCAAGCCGTCCTGAAAGTAATTTCAACGACATTGTTATCCAGGTGGTTGACGAACAACGAACAGCCTTGCCTGCGCTCGGTGTAAGTGCCTCAACCGAAACCAATACGCTTTCGGAGCCATTTGTTCAGGCAGTACAGTCCTGCTCGTTCGACCACTATCGAATCGACGTATCGCCCCGTCAGGCAGACTGGGAGACTACGTTTTTGCTGAACGTTGCTACTGCACAAACGCTGGGCTGGCCGTTGTTGGTAGCCCTTCAGCTATCGGCCAATTATACGGCTGAACTGCGGGCGTTTCTGAATACAGTTCAGCAAAGCCAGCTAGTTGTGTCCGACTTATTGGTGCTCTCAGCCGATGAGGTTGTCTCCAATGCTGACATGCTTCGTCTGGCACTCAATACGGTACGACATGAACTACCGCATACGCGTGTCGGGGCAGGAACAAACTACAACTTTACAGAGCTGAACCGTAACCGGATTTCAACAGAGGGTCTGGACTTTATCAGTTATGCCGTTCACCCGCAGGCACACGCCTTCGATAAACGATCGATTGTAGAAACGGTTGATGGACAGGGCAATACGGTACAGACAGCGAGGTCATTCTCTGGGGCTTCGGCTGTGTATGTATCGTCTGTTACGTTGCGTCAGCGGCTCAACCCCGATGCGCGTGATCCAGCCAATCGTATCCTGAGCAATGCCCAGAAAACGGATGCCCGCCAACCCTCACGCTGGCTAGCTGGCTGGACCCTGGGTAGCATTAAGTATCTGGCCGAAGCAGGGGCAGGAGCCATAACGTATTACCAGACCGTTGGCCAGCAGGGAATTGTTTCCGAAGCGGCTGAACGGTATCCGGTTGCTGTGTTATTGGCTGAAATACTGGTATTTCGGGGAGGGCAGGTGATGCATACAAAAACGAACAATCCGCTGGCGTGCAGTACTTTACTGCTTGTTCAGGGAGAGCGTCGGCGTTGGTTGATTACGAATCACACCGACCATCCTTTGCCGGTCCAACTGCCTGAACCTTTTCAGAAAGGCTATCGAATTACGCCTGTCCCTTCGGAAAAACTACCACTGGACTTAGCGCATGGAGATAAACACTGGATAGAGCCCTTCGGAACGTGGATTCTGGATTGCTAGCGCAATCAGGACCCTTTAGTAGCACCGAATGAGGCTAACCAGCCGATGAGAAGCCCGAGGATGGTTAACCCGCCGATAGCGATCAACAGCCATTTAAAGACAGTCAGGAAAGGCCATTTGACCAAAAAGCAGAGAGCGGCTAAAAAGCTCATCGCGAATAGAACCATCCAGCCTAACCCAATAAAGGCCATAAACGCCGAGCCGATTCCTGAGTCGCGACTGTCGCCGTAGCGGGCAGCTTCACATAAAAAATTAACAACAAAGTAACTGCCAATTAGGCTGGCAATGCCAATCCGGGTTAACCACCACCAGTGGCTACCCGCTGCCCAGAAGAAGGTTGTAAAAGCGAAGATAACGCCCAGTGCTGGCAGGAACCAGCCGATGTTGAGCAATTTGTCATGATCATTGGCCGGAAGTGGCTGGCTAAGCTTACTAATCAGTCCGGTGATGGCCAGCATACCCAGCCAAACCAGTTCGGGGCCGAGCAAATAGGTAAGGGTACGGTTCATAATTACATAAGTTCCCACGAGATTCTCAATGTAATAAGCCCCAGAGAGAGTAGAATTAATATCCATTTCAACACCGGCAGAAATGGCCAGTGGGCCATCAGGAAAAACAAAACGATTGACCCTACTCCTAACAATATTGTCCAGCCAATCCCAACGAATAAAAGAGATCCCATGATAACGCCTACATCCCGAATGTCATCGTAACTGGCTGATTTAGATAAATAACCGACTAGCAAACCAACGCCTATCAGGCCAGAGATAATCGTTCGAGCCAGCCACCACCATGGATTACCCTGTGCCCAAAACAAGGGTATGAAGGCGAGGATAACCCCAACTGTAGGCAAGTACCAATTCATCCATATCAGTTTGAAATGGCCCCCGCTAACAATCGGTTGGTTAAACGCAACGATACTGGCGGCAACCGTGAGCATTAAAAGCCAGATCAATTCAGGCCCTATTAAATAGGCAACTGTTGTACGATTCATTCGATGAGGGACTGTGATTCAGTTGTCAAAACGCTTTGTAGTTCTTGACGTTTTCCTGAAGGGTTACCAGCGTAGTTTTAAGGTGTTTGTCGAGTTCTGAATAGATACCCTGAAGATCTTTCTCGTTCTTCTCGCAGTAGGTTTCAATAGCTATTGGGCGAGCGTTTCCGGGATTCTCCAGCGTAATCTGCGTAAGAGTTGCCCGGTATTTGCGGTTACTACACTCCACAATAAAGCTGTACCGAAATGTATAAACGCCCCCTGCCGAACTCTCGGATCGGGGGAGGGTCACCACTTGCGTAACACGACCGACTAAATCCCCCGTTTCTTTGTCGTTCAGTGAAAAGGTATCGGTAGGTGAGTGGAAAGACTGAGTGAGCCACAGGCGGGCCCGCCGGAATAGATCGGCCTGCGAAACCGTACCACAATCGACTACTTCTGTATAGGTAACGGTTTGGTTAACAACCGGCAGGATGCCGTGGAGCTTCCCATTGGTGAGGACAGGTGGACAATCGGCCCGGACAGCACCGACGATAAACAGACTGGCTGTCAATGCCGCTAGAAATACACTATGCATGGTTGGTTAACTTGATTAAGGCGTTAAAAAAAGAGAGTGGTCTATTGTAAACCGTCTCAAAAGTAGGGCGCTAAGTGAGGTCTATCCAGCCGGAGTTGACAGTGGGAGGAATTGGGTCGATAAGTAGTGGGAAAAGCACAATATATCGTTTAGCGTATTAAGTCAATACGCTCCTTTTACTAGCTTATACGCTCACTTCGTCCGTTCACAAGGCTTATTCTACGGTTCATGCAGAATGCTGTTCGGTATGGTAGCCAGGCTAATTAGTTTCGCCATTGTTCATGTATGTAAGGCCATTTATGAGAACTATATTGATTGCCGCTGCCCTACTAACCACTACGTTTTGCTGGGCACAGTATAACCCGGTTGGTGCCATTACGATGTGGAGCGAAGGCTACGTGGTTACACTCCAGAACGATACCATCCGTGGCCAGATAAGGGTCGGTTCACTCCTGAACGATTCTCCCGCGAGTGTCGTCATTCGCACTAATGATGGGAATAAGATCAAACAAAAAGGGTCTGAACTACAGCTACTTGCTCAACGGATACCCGATTTTGCGTACGCAACCGGCTACATTCCGAGAGACCGGGAAATGGTGATTTTTGAACGTGTCCCTAATCCCCGACGTAGTGATAAGCCTATGCTACTGGAGCGCCTGACCCCGCCAGGTGGGGGAGTTGCCCTGTATTTTGATGTAGCTGGCTGGAAGAAAACATCTGAGTACACGTTCGGAAATTTTACGTTCGAGACCAACCGGCAGGATCTTAGCTATATTGTCCTGAAAAATGGTCGGGATGCACAACTAGCCAAACGGGGCGACATGGAAGCCGTACATGAAAAGCTATTTGGCGATTGCCCGGCCTTTATCAGGCACTATCCAATGGCCAGTCGACGCAACTGGAACCAATTTGGGGAGATGGTGCTGGCATATAATCAGCTCTGTCAGTAAGTACTGGTTATTAAGTAATGAGGTAATTCGTCATTGGCTAAGCCTTGATAGTCAGCAAATAACCAATAACTCAATAACTTTTTATGAGCTACGTACCCTTTGTGTTTATCAACCCTTTATTTATTCGTACCAATCCAGAACTTTATTTTTGTGGTATGTATTGACGTACTATACGTCTATCTGCGGGAATTCGCAGTGTCTAATTCCTTCTGATGAGGTCCCCCAAAATGGTTCTTTTGCGATTACTCTGGCAAGTTCCTGTCGCCCTGATTTTACTGGTTGTATTCCTGTTTTCAATGAGTGGATACGCTATTTCGGTGAACAGCCGACGTACCAAAGATGTGCCTTATATATTGCCAACAGCTCCTGACTTCAGCGCCGAACGTCATGTGCTGGATATCTACACCCCACGCGGAAAATCGGCTACGGGGCGGCCCGTGGTTGTGTTCATTCATGGCGGGGCCTGGAATAGCGGGAACAAAAATATTTACTGGTTTATTGGTCGGCGTCTGGCCAAACAGGGGGTGGTTACCGTAATTATCAATTACCGGCTTTCGCCTAACGTTCAGGTGCCCGCTATGGCCGATGATTGCGCCAGGGCCGTTCAGTGGGTTACGCAGCACATTGGGGGCTATGGGGGTGATCCGAACCGAATTTTCGTAATGGGCCACTCGGCGGGTGGAGGACTAGCGGCTTTGCTAGCTACCGATACACAGTTGTTTGCCAGATTAGGAATGACTAAAAATCCAGTGAAAGGGGCTATTCTCGATGATGCAGCAGGCTTAGATATGTTTGGGTACCTTACCAAAATGGAGTATCCCGGCGACGAGTCTTACCTGGTGGCTTATGGGAAAGTACCCGCCGTTTGGCGTACGGTATCGCCCATCTATTTCGTAGGAGCGAGTAGCCCGCCTATGCTGGTATACGTAGGTGAGAATACCTATCCCAGCATTCTCGACAGCTCAAAGCGGTTCCGTCAGCGACTTCAGGAATTCGGTATCAAGCATGAATTTGCCACGTTGCCCGGTAAGAAGCACATTCCCATGGCCACACAACTATTCTGGAAGAATAATATCATCTACCGTGATTTGCTGAAATTCGTCGGCGCAACATCGTGATTTTTTAACGCAAAGGCGCAAGGTATTTCGCATAGGGCGCAATGGATATAAATCTTTGCGTTCTTTGCGAAATACCTTGCGCCTTTGCGTTAAAAACTGTGCATCCAGACATGGCCGATATCGACTTACTGAGACACGCCTTACGGGCTTTTGCGGATATTGACGAAGACGCGTTTTCACTATCGATACCCTATTGGCAAAGGAAACAGTATAAAAAAGGGGAGTTCTACAACGAGTACAAAAATGTTTGCAAGCACCTTGGCTTCATTCTTGATGGTGTATTCAGGGCTTATCATGTAAAGTTTATAATGCCATCCCACTCTATCATATCTCGTCCTATCTGGGTATTCAGGGACCATCCTTGAGCCGTATCCGAAAAAGAATGGCGAGTCGTTAATACGGCTCGACGATTTTAACCTGGGTTAATAATTGTGTACCATCATCTGCTGACTTTTGTCCTGTTCAACGCACAAGGGGAACAGGCGATAGGCGCTTTGGCTCGTGCTGATACTGAACGGTTTGTATTCCTTTTTATAAACTATAAAACAGCGTAATCATGAAAACGAGTAAAACAAAAAATGTGGTGTTTGTTACAGGAGCCTTTGTTAGTAATAGTGGCTGGGATGAGTGGAAAGCGTATTTTGAAAGCAAAGGATATACGACAGTAGCCCCCGCCTGGCCGTTTAAGGATGGTACTGCCGCTGAGTTACGGGCCAGACAGCCGAACGATACCGATTTGGCCAATTTATCATTGGCTGAGCTGGTTGATCATTATGCGAACATTGTGAAATCGTTTCCCGAAAAGCCAATCGTGATCGGACATTCATTAGGTGGACTCGTTACCCAGATCATCGTGAATCGGGATCTGGCTGCGGCTGGCGTTGCCATTCACTCGGTGCCACCACAAGGTGTATTTCCCTATGAGTTCTCATTTTTAAAAGCGGGCTGGAAAGCACTTGGCCTGTTTACTGACCTTGAAGAAACTTACCTGATGTCATTCGAAGACTGGCAGTATGCCTTCGTTAACGACATGCCTTTGGCCGAGCAAAAAGCAGCTTATGAGGCTAACACAATTCCAGAGTCGAAAAAAGTGGCCAGAGGGGGATTAACCAGCGCTGCTCATGTGGATTTTGACAAACCACACGCTCCACTGCTGCTTACATCGGGCAGTCTTGATAACATCATACCCGCTCACCTCAACCATCGGAATTTTGAGGCTTATAAATCCAATGGTTCCGTTCTGGAATACAAAAAGTTCGAAGGCCGTAATCACTTTGTGCTAGGGCAACCTACCTGGAAAGAAGATGCCGATTATATTCTGGACTGGCTGGATAAACATGCGTAAGCTATACGAATAAAACGGTGCTAGCCTTTGTGGAAAAATGCGTCATCTTTACTGAACTGTCGAGATGACGCCTTCCTATGAACACGTTCCTACGCTCAAGATTCGCTGCATTTACAGCACGTTTTCCTACTTCTTATTGCCTGGTATTTGCCGCTTTGCAAGTAGGTTTTTCGTCTATGAACTACGCGCAGAGTCAACCTTCAGACGCCAATGCCCATCGGAGTAAAGTTGCCTTTCAGTTACCAGAAACCGGTCTGATTACGGAAGGAATTGCCTACGATTCGCAGACCGAAACCTTCTATATTAGCAGTGTTCACGAGCGGAAACTAATCAGCTATTCGGTTAAAAAAGGCGCTACCGATTTCTCGCAACCTGTCGATAGCTTGTGGGGGATGTTCGGCTTGAAAGTAGATCCGGCAAGGCGCTTACTGTGGGGCTGTAGTTCGGCGCTAGCACAAGCCAAAGGCATTACGGCTACCAGCGATGGACATACCGCACTCGTTGCCTACGATCTGAAAACCAGGCAACTACTGCACAATTACCCAGTGCCCGATGATGGAAAGCCTCACTTGTTAGGCGATTTAACGGTATCAAGAAGTGGAACGGTGTATGCCACCGATAGCCGCTCCCCCTGGATTTATCGCCTTGACGTCGGCGCAAAAACTGTAACTCCTTTTCTGACTGATACCTTGTTCCGTTCCCTACAGGGATTGGCCTTATCCGACGATGAGAAAACTCTGTATGTCGCCGATTACCGGCGCGGACTGTTATCCGTTACTTTATCAACAAAACGAGTAACCTGCCTTTCCTGCGCGCAAACAGCCGATCTGAGTGGAATCGATGGGCTCTATTATTACCAGAATAGCCTGATTGCCATTCAAAATCGGAAGAAACCCTACAAGGTCATCCGGGTTTATCTGGACAAAACGACATCAGCGATCGAGCGGGTAGAGCCCTTGGATGTAGATCATCCACTCAGTACTGAGCCTACCCTGGGTGTTGTAGTAGGTAAGCAGTTATACTACATCGCCAATAGCCAGTGGGAGGCTTTTGATGATGCCGGCAAACCCGTTCCTAACTTTTCAGCAGCAAAACCGACCATTCTTGTGCTACCGCTGAATTAACGTGAATAGTGGGTTGTTTTCTTTGATTATCAAGTTTGTTAAGTACCGTAGGTACGATATGTTTGTAGCGAAAGGACCTTTTGCTACAAACATCAAACCGCTATGCGGCCATTATTCACGCTGGATTAGATGTAGTATAGACAGGAGCTATTCAAACTGAAAGGCAAAGTACATGCAACTACCCTGGCTCGTATTTTGCAGCGCATGTGGTACGTTAGATTCCAGAAAAATCAGGTCACCTACTGTAGCGGAATAGAGTTTCCCATTGATACTTTCCTGTGATGAATTGGTAACCATCAATAGGAATTCAGCCGCTCGGTGCGTGTGAGGTGGGTGGCTCCACAAGCCTTGGTTAAGGGTGGTCACATGCATTTCAAACCGTTTCGTCATGGCCGTAGCCCGGTCGAACATCCGCCGAATTCCTCCTTTATCGTGTGGCTGAAATGGTACCTCGTTCCAGTCTATCCAAAACGAGCCACCCGCTTTTCTGCCTCGGTCCAGGTCTGTAGGTTCTTTGGATTCATACCGCATTACATAGTAGGTGGCCGGCGTATCTTCCTTATTTTCAAAGCCGTGCTCATCGCCCGGCATCAGTAAGGCCACGCTTCCGGCACCTAGTGTTTTTGTTTTTCCCTCAATGGTTACCGTAAGCTTGCCTTCTTTAATAATGATCAACTCTTCGTCGTCGTGTTTATGGGCCGGGTGCGGAGCCCGATGAGGCATGAGCGTAGTTGCATGCACCTTCAAATGGCGAAAGTCGGTGGTGTTGCCTTCCAGAATCGTTCTCTGTTCAGAAACCTCTCTTTTGGTTACCGGTGCGTCGGCCCACACATATGTTTTGGAATCAATCGACTGGCCGAATGCCAGTTGAGCACTCAGGCTGAAAAGAACAAAGAACGTAGCGCGGGACACCATGACAAAATGGAAAAATTTGGTATCATAAGACAACTGGCCGAAATGACTACTCCTGGGCCGTTGAAAAGGAAGAACGTGCACTGAATTTGCGGAAATTTACGAACGGGAATTTGCTGCTGACATAGAGCTGTCAGGGGTGGTACATTACTTTGTACGACAAACCGTATAGGCGGTTTTATCAAATGGCTTCTTATGTCAGACCCCATACTCGTTCAGAATCGACTTATTCATCAGCAGCTGGTTCAGCCCCTGTTTACCAGGCCATCCGATGTGGTGGGCTGGTTTGGCGCTATGCAGGCTCAGGATTATGCCGCAGCCAAGTGGGCTGTTGGCCTTCGGCTACCCAGGGTAACCGATGCTGCCATTGAGCAGGCCATTGCCGACAAATCGATCATTCGTACCTGGGCTTTACGGGGTACATTACACTTCGTAGCCGCTGAGGATATTCGCTGGGTATTGGCATTGGTAAGACACCGGCTCCGCTTAATTTGTGGAACTCACTATCGTAAACTCAATCTGGACGATAATGTGCTGGAGAAAAGCAAGGAGGTTATAGCGCTGGCGTTAGCAGGTGGCCAGCAACTAACCCGCCCCGAATTGAAACTGGCACTCGACCGGGCGGGTATTCTCACCCACGACTTACGCCTGAATTTTTTGTTAGGTAATGCCGCTTTCGATGGGCTCATCTGTTTCGGTAACCGACGGGAAAAAGAGTTTACATTCACCCTACTGGACGAATGGGCACCCGGCACGAAGGCGCTGGAACGTGATGAAGCAGTAGCTACACTCACCAGGCGCTATTTCACGAGCCACGGCCCGGCTACGCTGTCGGATTTTGTGTGGTGGTCGGGGCTGACAAGTACAGAAGCTAAAGAAGGCCTGCAACTGGCAAAAGCGGCACTCGTATCCGAAACCATGCATGGGCAGACGTACTGGATGGCGTCGGCTACTTCTTCTTTGCAGAACCTCTCCCCACTGGTTCATCTGTTGCCTTCATTTGATGAGTACCTGGTGGCGTATAAAGACCGGTCGGCCGCGTTAGGAACCCTGGAGTTTAGCCAGATTGTAAGCGCCGGGAATGGTATATTTAGTCCAGTCGTAGTCGTTGACGGACAGGTAGCAGGCACCTGGAAACGAACCCTGAAAAAAGATACCGTTTCTATTGAAACGAGTTTATTCTTCCCGCTGTCGGAGGAGCAGCTTCAGGCTGTTTCAGTCGCAGGTAGCCAATACCGTGCCTTTCTGGGGTTTTACTAAGTAACTGAAAATTCCTGCCCTCATAGTTACTGTGAGGGCACAATGTAAACCAGTGCCAGTAAGTAATACTTCCCCTTCGTGAGTCATGCCCCGCCTGGTCGATTAGGCTCCGTGAAATTCTTCATAATCAGGACTGTAAGACTATATTCGCCTTAGTTAAGCACAGGGTTCTATTTTTAGCCAAGTGCTATAGAACTGGGGAATATCCACTCAACTCACTAATTTTATGTTTCTTTAATTGATTAGTTGCTTATTTACTTGCTCCATAATCAGGGAATAGGGCTAACTATCAGTTTATTTTGTGTCCTGGGTAAGTTTTGGGAGCGTTAAGGTGATAAAAAGTAAAATATGGTATATATATTTTGCTGTAACTCGCTCTTCAAGAGTCCCCTGACTTTTTATTCAACGTTCTAATTAACAGCCTGACATGATTCTAATTGTTGATGACAGACAGGAGAATATTCTTCCCCTAAAGAAGATTCTTGAACTGCATCGATTTTCAGTGGATACTGCCGAATCTGGGGAAGAAGCCTTGAAGAAAATCCTTAAAACGGACTATGCAGTTATCATTCTTGATGTACAAATGCCAGGTATGGATGGCTTTGAAGTAGCCAATGCTATTTCTGGATTCAGCAAAGCCCGCGATACATCCATTATATTCCTATCGGCAGTCAATACCGAAAAAAAATTCATTACCCAGGGCTATACCTCTGGCGGAGTTGATTACCTGACCAAGCCTGTTGATCCGGATATTCTGGTCTTAAAAGTGAAAACACTGCACAGGCTTTACGAGCAGCAACAGGAACTGCGAGCCACGCAGGATTCACTCCGGAAAGAAGTTGACGTTCGAAAGCAGGCGCAGGAAGAATTAGCGGCCCGTTTTCAGGAGTTACAGGCCGTTCTGGCCTCGCTGCCCCAAATGGCCTTCACGGTGGCATCGGATGGCCAGATCGAATATGTGAATCAACATTGGTATCGCTATTCTACCAATTCAAAGTCGTTTCCCGAAACTCACCCGCAGGATGACGTTTGTCATGAGTGGGAAATGGCACTGGAGCAGGGAATGGAGTTTACCCGTGAGGTGCGCCTGAAGGATTTACTGACAGGTGAATACCGCTATCATCTGTTACGTATACTCCCCATCCGGCAGCAGGATGTATTAACACGCTGGATTGGAACCTTTACGGATATCCATCCGCAAAAACTGGCTGCCGAACTGCTGGAACAGCAAGTCGAGTTACGAACCAATGAACTCCTGCTAAAAAACGTAGAACTGGAGCGGGCCAACCATGAATTACAGCAATTCACCTGGGTGGTATCGCACGATTTAAAAGAGCCCCTCCGAAAGATTCAACTGCTCAACGATACGATAAAACAAAAGTACCTCAAAGACAATGAGGAAGCCGTTGCCTACCTCGACCGATCCATCCGATCGTCGGCCCGGATGTCGTCACTGATCAATGATTTACTGGCCTATTCCCGGCTCTCGAATCCCGAGTCGTTCCAACCCACTGACCTGAATGTCTTATTGGACGAACTGCTACTGGATTTTGACGAAGCGATTAGTAGAACAAAGGCTACAATTACGATTGATAAACTGCCCGTTATTGAAACAATGCCGAGCCGGATGCGGCAAATTTTTCAAAATCTGATTAGCAATGCACTCAAATTTTACAAGGATGGGGTACCTCCTCTCATTCAGATTAGTGCCGAGCTAATTGATACAAAAGATGTTGAGGGTAGTCCGTCGTCAGAAGGTGCGTATTGCCGGATTATAGTGCAGGACAATGGGATTGGATTTGACGAAAAGTTTCTGGATCGCATATTCGTAATTTTCCAGCGTCTGCATAATCGAACTACCTACGAAGGTACCGGAATTGGCCTGGCAATTGCTAAAAAGAATGTTGATAAGCACCACGGCCTAATCTGGGCCCAGAGTCGCGTTGATGAAGGTACTCGGTTTATTCTCGTTTTACCCGTACAACAAGCCAGTCAACTGGTTGTTAACGAACCTATTTAAGCTACCCCTGCCACACACT
The DNA here is from genome assembly GCF_006965485.1 of Spirosoma sp. KCTC 42546. Taxonomy (NCBI): domain Bacteria; kingdom Pseudomonadati; phylum Bacteroidota; class Cytophagia; order Cytophagales; family Cytophagaceae; genus Spirosoma; species Spirosoma sp. KCTC 42546. The sequence goes on along the minus strand of NZ_CP041360.1, from coordinate 6,131,218 downwards.
CATGCCCAGATATTCAACGTCGAATTCGGTTATCCGCCAATTACAAATCGTCTTTACGATATCAACCCTTTTATTGTTGATTAGCCTTGTTGCGTCATTTTACAGCATCCAGAAATTGATCAGCAATTCAAAATTGGTTAATCATACCAATCAGGTACTTATTGAAGCGGAGAACATTATCTCGTTCATGAAAGATGCCGAAACGGGCCAGCGCGGTTATTTGGTTACGCTCGATCCCCTCTTTCTGCAACCCTACAACGGCAGTTTTGGAAAAGTACAGGGCAGCTATGACCGACTCAGTCAATTAACCATTGATAATCCAGATCAACAAAAGAACCTCGCCGAGGCAAAAGAACTTTACGACGCCAAGTTTGCGCAGATGCAGCGGGTTATTGGTCTGGTCAGGCGAAATAGGGGATTCCTTCGCGATACCATTGAGCGGCATCGAGAAATGCTGAAGGGTAAGCTCGTCATGGATAACCTTCGGATCATTATCAGCAAGATGAAAGCTGAGGAAGAAAACTTACTTAAATCCCGGACAGAACAGCAACAGATTTATATCACCTATACACCCTTCCTGCTTGTCATTGCCGCCATAGTCTCCATGTTGATTACGGCCTTTACGTACTTTCGAATCAAAAAGGACCTGGATGACCGGATTGCCCGGCAGAAGCTGGACGAGGAGAAATACATTGAAACGGCTGGCCGGATTGCCGTCATGGAAGACATCACCCAGGAAATTGCGGGAGGTGACTATTCCGTACGAAGCACAGACGAACGGGACGATGAGCTAGGTCGTATATCGAAGGCGCTGAACCAGATGGCGTCCTCACTCGAGCAGACATTCAAAGACTTAAACGATAAAAACTGGCTACAGGCTGGTTCGGTTGCGCTGAGCGATTCAATCCGGGGTGAGAAAGATTTGAAAAAGTTGGGCACCCAGTTAATCGATACCATCGCCAACTATGTGAACGCACCACTGGGAACGGTTTACCTGGTTGATAGCGACGCGAGTTTTAAGCTGGCCGGTAGTTATGCTACCCGAGAAGTGTCCACTATGGTCAGAACCGGCGAAGGGCTGCTTGGACAGGTGATTGAACGTAAAAAAACAATTATTGTCGAAGATGTACCTCAGGATTATAGCCGGATTTCGTCTTCCCTGGGCGATACACATCCGACCTCTTTAGTAATTGCCCCACTGGTGTACGCCGATACCTGCGTTGGTGCCCTTGAACTGGGTTTCCTGCGCAAACCTGATCCGTTAGTTATCGACTTTATCGAACGTAATCTGGAAGCAATAGCCATTGGGGTTAATGCTGCTCTGGATTATAGTAAGCTGCAAAATTTTCTGGAAGAAACGCAGGCACAGTCGGAGGAGCTACAGGCCCAGCACAATGAACTGGAAAACCTGAATGCAGAGCTGGAGATGCAGGCGCAGAAACTCCAGGCCTCGGAAGAAGAACTTCGGGTACAACAGGAGGAACTCCAGCAAACCAATACAGAACTCGAAGAACGAGGCCTTCTGCTGGAAGAGAAAACCAATGAGATCCAGAAAAAGGCCGATGAGCTGGAACTGGCAACCCGGTACAAATCGGAGTTCCTGGCCAACATGTCGCACGAACTTCGGACCCCGCTCAACTCCATTCTGTTATTGAGCCGATTGCTGGCCGAAAATACGGAGGAGAACCTGAACGATGATCAGGTCGAATACGCCAAGGTGATTCAGTCGTCGGGTAACGGGCTGCTTGGTCTCATTGACGAAATTCTCGACCTGTCCAAGATTGAAGCCGGACAGATGAAACTGGATTATCAGCAGGTGGCTATTCCTGAAGTGACCGATGAGTTGCAGTCTCTGTTTGGCCTTCTGGCTAAAGAGAAAGGGTTGGACTTTTCCATTCTCGTTGAGCCTGATGTGCCGAAGATTATTGAAACGGATAAAATGCGGTTGGGGCAGATTCTTAAGAATTTACTGTCAAACGCCATCAAGTTCACATCTACTGGCAGTGTCACCTTAACGATCCAGAAAAACAAAGCACAAAACCGAAGCAGCGAACAAACACTCTGTTTTGTGGTCAAGGATACGGGTATTGGCATACCTGTTCAAAAACAGCCGCTTGTGTTCGAAGCGTTCCAGCAGGCGGATGGCTCAACCAAACGCAAATATGGTGGAACAGGCTTAGGCTTATCCATTAGCCGTGAACTGGCTAAACTGCTGGGTGGGGAGATCAAGCTTAAAAGTACAGTTAATGAAGGGAGCGAATTCACGGTACTCCTGCCCGTATCTGGGGCTGATGTAGAAACACCGACCGAAAAAACGATAAAGCCAGCAACCCTGGAGCTGCCAGTACCCGTTGAAACCAGGGTTCCTGATAAATACATCAGCGCCACCATTCCGGCCGACATCCCCGATGATCGAAACACAATTGCGGAAGGAGACAAAACCATTCTGATTATTGAAGACGACACGAACTTCGCGAAATCGTTGCTGGACTATGCCCGGAAAAAAGGCTATAAAGGCGTTGTATCGGTGCGGGGTGATGAAGGGCTGAAACTGGCCGCTATCTATAAACCAATTGGTATTCTGCTGGATATTCAGTTGCCGGTCATGAGTGGCTGGGAGGTAATGGACGCCCTGAAAGCGGACCCTCGAACCCGACCTATTCCAGTGCACATCATGTCGTCGCACAAACTCAAGAATGAAAGCTTGCTGAAAGGAGCCATCGACTTCGTAGATAAGCCAATGGCGTTTGAACAGATGCAGGATGTATTCAAAAAGCTGGAGTATGTCCTGGATCGGAATCATAAAAAAGTACTGATCATTGAAGATAACCCCAAGCATGCCAAAGCATTAGCTTACTTTCTGGAAACGTTCAACATTACGTCGGAACTGAAAAGTAACATTGCGGAGGGGGTTAATGCCCTGAAACGAAAAGAAGTAGATTGCGTGATTCTGGACATGGGTATTCCAGATCATAAAGCCTACGAAACGCTTGAAGAAGCCAAGAAAAACCCTGGACTGGAAAACCTGCCTATCATCATTTTTACGGGCAAAAGTTTGTCGATGGCCGAGGAACTGAAGATCAAAAAATACGCCGACTCGATTATTGTCAAGACGGCTCATTCGTATCAGCGAATGCTCGATGAGGTGTCGCTCTTTTTGCATTTGGTGGAGGAGAACAAACAGCAGAGTAGCAGCAACGGTGGGTCGAAGCAGATGCGGGGACTAAGCCAGGTGCTTACCAATAAAACGGTGCTGGTTGCCGATGATGATGTACGGAATATTTTCTCCCTCTCAAAGGCACTGGAGCAATATAACATGACCGTTGTTGCCGCTTTGGATGGAAAAGAAGCCTTACAAAAGCTAGATGAAAATCCGGCCGTTGATATCGTATTGCTGGATATGATGATGCCTCAGATGGACGGGTACGAAACGGCCCGGAAAATTCGGGAGCATTACAAGTGGAAGCACCTGCCCGTTATTGCCGTTACAGCCAAGGCCATGACCGGCGACCGGGAAAAGTGCATTCAGGCGGGCGCATCCGATTATATTACTAAACCCGTTGATATTGACCAGCTTGTGTCCCTACTGCGCGTCTGGTTGTATGATCGATCGTAACAGTTTGAGGTTTGACGTCTGACGTTTGATGTTGACTGCTACCGGAGGAACCTCAGACCTCAAACGACAAACCTCAAACCAAACATTCCAACACTATGCCTAAAAAACGAGTCATGATAATCGATGATGATTCAAGGAACATTTTTGCGCTGACGGCTACGCTGAAGGCCAAGTCGTTTGAGTGTCTGTCTTGCCTGAACGCTCGGGATGCCCTGGACATACTTAGAACCGATGCGGTAATCGACGCGATCCTGATTGACATGATGATGCCTGATATGGACGGATACGAAGCGATTCCGCGCATCAAAAACCTGGAAAACCGAAAAGACACGCCTATTTTTTCGGTTACAGCACAGGCCATGGTTGGTGATCGGGAAAAGTGTTTGCGGGCCGGAGCAACGGATTACATTGCAAAACCTATTGATGTAGACCGCCTGTTACAACTGCTATCCGGCGTTTAAGGAAATGTATGACCCGCTGGGGCCACATAAAAAATATAGCTCAGTTTAACTTCGCTTAAGTAAGAAATCGACGTTAGATTGTATGAAATCATCTATCAATTAATTAGTTATGATTGATGAAAAAGAGGTTGATCTATTGCTGAATGATTTGCTTGAGGTGCATGGGTACGACTTTACCCATTACGCCAGAGCGTCGTTGAAGCGTCGGATTAACCGGCTCTGGTCCTTAGATAAGTTCCCGAGTTTTGCCGAGATGCGTTACCGGATACGGTCGGATACGGATTACCTGAAGCGATTTGTTGAAGAACTGACGGTGAATGTAACGGAGATGTTCCGTGACCCGATCTTCTATAAAACCCTCCGAACAGAGGTGCTCAGTACATTGGCTGCCAAGCCGTTTATCCGAATCTGGCATGCGGGTTGTTCAACGGGAGAGGAGGTGTTTTCCATGGCTATTCTGCTTAAAGAAGCCAATCTGCTGCACAAATCGCTACTGTACGCCACAGACCTCAACTCGGAAGTACTGGAAGCGGCCCGAAAAGGTATTTTTGCGTTGGCACCCATGAAACAGTATTCCGAAAACTATATTCTCTCGGGCGGCAAAAAGGATTTTTCAACCTACTACACGGCGCAATATGGCCACGTTAAATTCAAAGAAGAGCTGGCTGAGAAAATGGTCTTCTCTACCCATAACTTAGTATCAGATCGCTCATTCAATGAGTTTGATCTGATTCTATGCCGTAACGTGCTGATCTATTTCGACAAAGCCTTACAGGAACGCGTCTTAACGCTGTTCAACGAAAGTCTGGGGCCTCTTAGCTACCTGGCACTCGGCGCTAAAGAAACCCTGAAGTTTTCCAGCATACAGCCTAAATTCAAGCAAGTTGAGAACGAAAAGATATGGCGGAAAGTAAACTAATGTCGACCTGTAACGTGGTGCTCATTGGTGGGTCTACGGGTAGTATCGACGTTTTGCTGAAACTGCTACCGGCCCTAAAGCCCAGTTTGTCGTTTGCCCTGATTATTATTCTTCACCGAAAAAATACCGCTGATTCTACATTGGCGAATCTCTTTTCGCTTAAAACCAGCCTTCCGCTTAAAGAGGTAGATGATAAAGATGTTATTGAGCCGGGCGCAATTTACCTGGCCCCCGCCGACTACCATTTACTGATCGAACAGGATGGCACCTTCTCCCTGGACGACTCTGAAAAGGTGAACTATAGTCGCCCTTCAATTGACGTCACGTTTGAGTCGGCTGCCGATGTTTATGGCCCTTCTCTGGTGGGCATCTTATTATCAGGTGCTAATGCCGACGGCACTAACGGGCTGAATGCTATTAAACGAGCAGGGGGTATGAGTGTGGTTCAACAACCCGAAACGGCCCAGGTGGCCTTTATGCCGCAACAGGCCATCCTGAGTGCTCCTGTTGATTATGTGCTTGACATTAAGGGACTCATTTCATTTGTCAACGCGCTGAATCAGGTACCACACCAGTGATCTTCTCAGTAGAACCTAAATTCGAGACAGATAACCTTTCAGTTAATCAGCAGTTATGTGAGTTCAACGATATGATTGCTGCATATGACTGTTTCAATTCAAACAAAGGCTATTCTGTGGGGATTAGCGGGTATGGGTGCCTGGGTGGCACTCAAGGCTGGTTTGGCTCAGAAACGCAAACTGGATTTCCAGCGTAAAACCGTACTTATTACGGGCGGTTCACGCGGACTGGGACTTGAACTGGCCCGGTTGCTGGCGAAAGAAGGCGCAAACCTTGCCCTGTGTGCCCGTGACCAGGACGAACTCAACAAAGCCCGGACGGAATTGCTTAGCTACGGTGTAGCTGTTTATACGCAAACCTGCGACCTTACCGATAAGACCCAACTTGAGGACTTTGTCGAAAACGCTCGGCAAGCACTTGGCCCGGTTGATGTGCTGATCAACAATGCCGGAATTATTCTGGTATCGCCCTATGAAAATACGACCGAGGCTGATTTTCGGGAGTCGATGGATACGAACTTCTGGGCAGCTTACCACATGATCAATGCAGTACTACCTCAGATGCGGCTACGCAAACAAGGTCGTATTGTCAATATTGCTTCATTGGGAGGCAAAATAGCGGTACCGCACCTATTGACGTACTCAACCAGCAAGTTCGCACTTGTGGGCTACTCTGAGGGGCTCCGTACCGAAGTGCAAAAAGACGGCGTGTATGTAACGACCATCTGCCCAGGCCTGATGCGAACGGGTAGCCCGCGAAATGCCCTCTTCAAAGGCCAGAACGAGAAAGAATATGCCGCGTTTAAAATCAGTGACTCAATACCGTTACTAACAATAAACTCAACCGAAGCGGCCCGTGAAATTATTGATGCCTGCCGGTATGGAGAAGCCGAACGCATCATTACGCTTCCCGCTAAACTAGGGGTCTCTATTCAAGGAAGTGCTCCCAACCTGATAGCTGAGTTAATGTCAGTTGCTGCCCGAATGCTACCTGATGCCGGCGGCATAGGTGAACAACGTGCCCTGGGACAAAACAGTGAAACTGCTTTGTCAGAATCGGTACTGACGACCCTCACTGACCAGGCCGCTCAGCAAAACAATGAAATTCGACGTTGAGCTCCGACCGGATTTTAAACAAGATTACTTAGTTCGTGTTAAGTATATATCGTGCTTCGGTCATTCTGATGGTTGTACGAATAAATCACTCACTAACGGGCTTGCCCAAAAATGTTATGAAAAAAGTACTTGTTGTTGTTGCAGCGCTTGCGTTCTCGTTGAGCATGGCTCAGGCCCAGGATAGTAAACTGAAGAAAAAAGCGGATGTTGTGGAAGCGAAAGCGGAAGTAGCAGGCGATAAGGCCGCTCTGAAAGCTAACAAAGCCGCACGGGAAACCGCTAAAATGACGGGCGATAAAGCCGCACTCAAAGAACATCGGAAGGAGCGTGTGAAAATGGAAGGCGAATTAGTAAAAGACCGCGCTAAGAAAGACGTTAAGGTTGTAAAAGAAAAGCTGTAGGCCTGACTTACGGTACTGCATAAACAAAACGCCCGACTTTTAAGCCGGGCGTTTTGTTGTAATGCCGACCGGCCCGGTCGGTACTACAGTCTGTAATTATGCGTCCTCAATAGCTACATCGTGCTTCTTGGCAGCTTTTTTGATGCGCTCTTTAATGGTAGTCACTTCTTCAGAATCATATTTAGCTGCGTTGTCCTTATGGTTAATCGGGGCCGCCCGCTCGGTAGCTCCACGCAGCCCGAACGTGCTCGGGTGTATCGATCGGGTATTTTTTGTTGGTTCGATCGGCGAATTCAACGTCGCCGTACTTGTGCTCTCCTTCGGTTGGTGTGACCGGTCCGCCGTTGCGGTCATCGCGCCGATCAATTTTAGGGTCATTTGCCATGGTCGTTGAGTTGTTTGAGTAGATTTAATCAACGATAATCAGGAATTGAATGTTTACAAATTAATGGACAATGAATAATGGCTAATGAATAATGGTTAACACGCTATTAATCAGGACGTTTATCCATCCTGCATTGTCCATTGTTCATTCTACATTATCCATTTACTTAGCCCTATGTCAGCACTTTTTTCTCCGTTATCCATCCGGAGCATTCAGCTTAAAAATCGTATTGTTGTCTCGCCTATGTGCCAGTATTCCAGCGAGGATGGTTTCTCCAACGACTGGCATCTTGTGCATCTCGGTAGCCGGGCGGTTGGGGGCGCAGGCCTTATTTTTACCGAAGCAACCGCCATTTCTCCCGAAGGTCGAATATCTCCCGATGACTTAGGCATTTGGAAAGAGGATCACATCGACGGTTTGAAACGCATTACCAAATTTATCAAACAGAACGGTGCCGTGGCGGGTATTCAGCTAGCCCACGCTGGTCGTAAAGCAAGCCACCGTCGACCCTGGGAAGGTGGCAACATGATTGCCCCAACCGAAGAGCGGGGCTGGCAAACCGTAGCCCCCAGCACTATTCCGTTTCAGGGAACCGAACATGCCCCACTGGCCTTGACAATCGAAGGCCTTGACAAGGTGCTGGCGGATTTTCAGACGGCGGCTCAACGGGCACTTACCGCAGGTTTTCAGGTTGCCGAAATCCATGCCGCCCACGGCTATTTACTCCATCAGTTCCTGTCGCCCTTGAGTAACCATCGAACGGACGAGTATGGAGGTTCTTTCGATAATCGGATTCGGCTGTTACTGGAGGTGATCGAGCGCGTCCAAACCGTATGGCCACACGAACTACCACTTTTTGTGCGAATCTCGGCTACCGACTGGACCGAAGGCGGCTGGACAATCGACGACTCAGTTCAGTTGGCGGGTATTCTTAAAACGAAAGGGGTTGATGTTGTGGATTGTTCAACAGGGGGTAATGTGGCAACGGCTAAAATTCCGGTTAAACCCGGCTATCAGGTTCCGTTTTCAGAGCGTATTAAACAGGAAACGGGTATCATGACAGCTGCGGTGGGGTTGATTACATCGCCCAAACAGGCCGATACAATTCTGGCCTCGGGCCAGGCTGATCTGGTACTGCTGGCCCGCGAGTTTTTGCGAGACCCGTATTTCCCACTTCATGCCGCTCAGGCAATGGACAATGCCATCAGCTGGCCAGTCCAGTACGAACGAGCCCGGCCCCGATGAATAATTGCGGTAGAACTAAACATTTTAGCGCTAGAAACAGTAATCTTGCCAGCAGGAAGTAAAGAACCATTTTTATAATCACCATTTATTAACCAGGAAAATTTATGCGTTGGTTAGGAGGACGAGAAAGCGATAATGTAGATGACCGCCGGGGAAGCGGTGGGGGAGGACTACTCGTTGGCGGTGGAATTGGCTCCGTCGTGATAGCCATTATTGTTATGTTGCTGGGTGGCAATCCGTCAGATATTCTGAACCAGAGTTCACCTGATCAGGCAACTTCACAAGCCCCGTCTGGCCCACAGGCCGACGATGATGCAGCTCACTTTACGAAAAAAGTGCTGGCCAGTACGGAAGATGTCTGGACGAAATTATTTTCAGAACAGGGTGCCCAGTATCGGAAACCAGTTTTGGTGATGTTTCGGGGAGCAACGTCGTCAGGTTGCGGAACGGCACAGCAGGCAATGGGTCCGTTCTACTGCCCTGAAGATCAGAAGGTATATATTGATTTGTCGTTCTATGATGAACTCGCTCAGCGTTTCCAGGCCCCCGGCGACTTTGCCATGGCCTATGTAGTGGCGCACGAAATTGGGCACCATGTGCAGAAGCAACTGGGTATTATGGACAAAACAGACCAGCTGCGCCAGCGATTGAGCGAACGTGACTACAATAAAGTATCGGTTCGCCTGGAGCTACAGGCCGATTTTTTTGCGGGCGTATGGGCGCATCATGCCCAGGGACAAAGTATTGCGCTTGACGAAAATGACGTCGAGGCTGCTCTGACGGCGGCCAATGCCATTGGCGACGATAAGATTCAGGAGCAGACTCAGGGGCGTGTTGTACCCGATGCGTTTACACATGGCAGTTCTGCCCAACGTGTGTACTGGTTCAAGAAAGGACTTAAAACAGGTGATATCAATCAGGGCGATACCTTTAACAGCCGCGAAGACGCAAACTTGCAGTAGGGTTGCTTCCCAGCCCAAAGACCGGAGCCAGCCAGCTCCGGTTTTTTTGTGCGTTGACACAGCTACAATAGCTGTACTTATGAGTGGATATTGAGTTAACGGCAGAGGTTGAATGGGGCTTTGTCCTGATAGTGAGCGTATTACTACGTGATTTGAGGTTGTTTTTTAGTGGGTTGATAAAATGGTTTAGACATTCGCCTAGTCAAGAGAATGTTAAACTACTAATCAACTTGCACCATGAAACGTTTACATGTATTTGCCGTTGCTTCTGTTTTGTTTTTTGCTGCATTTAGTTTTCAACGCTGTCAGCCCAAAGCGGGTGATCCTGGTCCTAAAGGTGATACGGGGGCAACCGGAGCACCTGGAGCCCCAGGTGCTGCCGGGCCGGCTGGTCCAACGGGGGCTACAGGTGCTACCGGAGCTACCGGAACCGCTAATGTGCAGTACTCGCCCTGGATTAGTACTACGTTTACGGGAAGCGGGAGTAGCTATACTGGTAACATAACAGCTACGCCCATTACTCAGGAAGTACTGGACAAAGCCGATATCCGGGTGTACTGGAGTGAAGGTGGGCGCGTTCTCAGCCTACCCTATGCCGAGACCTTTGGCAGTACTACATACACAGTTCACCAACGTATTTATGTAGGACGCGTTGAACTGAAAGCTTCCTATGCATTGGGTACGCAGCAATTCCGATATGTGATTATACCCGGTGCTCTGGCTGTGGGCGGGCGTAAAGCAGCCATTGACTACAGCGATTATGCTGCCGTTAAAAAAGCCTTCAATATTCCTGATTAACTAGGTTTCCAGATACCATTTCCTAACCCATAAAAAGAAGGTTGGAAAAGAGCCCTTTTCCAACCTTCGCTGGCGTGACATCGACTGGTTTCTACTTTGCTGAGATTACCGTGACGGTTATGGGTGGACACTGGCAGATCACCGCCTGAGGAGCCACAATGGAAAAGTCGGTATTTGAAATGTCGAAGAAAATGTTGTTGCTGCTCTGCACTTTGATGCGGGCCGCACTGGTCAGAACCGCCGGAAGCGTAATGGTTTCACTGCCATCATTGGGCGTGTTGGCAACCAGCGTGGTCGGAAAGGTTAACCCACCATCGGTCGACAATAAAATAGCTACGCTCGTACAACTAACCGGGGCCGCTGTTGTATTGGCTACATCCCAGGTGATCGTCTTTGTTGAATTGCCGGGGTAAGATCCCGCTAAATTGGTCGTTTCTAAAAACGGCCCAGAATTGTCGGCAATCGTTACCGTTACGTCACCATACGTAACACCACCGGCATTGTCGCGTACCGTGAGTCGGTGAGTTGTGGTAATACCTACCGATGGAAGTTTATCTCCTTTTGCCGAATTCGTGCCATCTAAGATGCTGGTTAAGCGAGGGAATGAGCGAGTTCCGGAAGCTACCGGCTCATAGCTCCTGAAAAAAGGAGGCTGAGCCGTATTGGCTAGTGTTGTTACATCAGGATTAATCAGGCCCGTATTGGTTCCTTCCCAGGAGTAACTCAGCACATTACCCGCATCCGAATCGGTAGCCGTACCGGTCAAGGCGAATGGGGTAGATTTGGGAATGGTTGTATTGGCAGGAAGTAACGAAATGACCGGAATCGAGTTATTCGTTGCTGTAGCGGTGAAACAGGTTAATGTACTGATGTACGCCTGGGCCTGATCGTAATTGACCGTATGGAAATTCAAAAATGGTTGATACGTAGCTTCATAATCATCATTTCCGGTGGCATCACTACAGGTAAATCCATAACTCATGATGGTTGTGCCAGAACCAGGCTCAACGGACGTTTCGGGCGTACGAGTTGTGCAAACAGGCACGCTGCTATTGTAGCTGTGGCTCATGCCAAACTGATGCCCCATTTCATGTGCGATTAACTGATCGTCAAAAACGGGGGCGTACGAACCGTCGCCTACGCCGGATACGCCTTGCCCTTTGTATGGGTCATCGCATACCGATGGACTGCTGGCAATACCTCCGCCAGATCCACCTGTATACCCCAACACATGACCTACATCATAATTGGCGTTTCCGATCACGGCGTCCAGATTGGCCTGGTTTTCATCCATCATTGTAATCTGATCATCATTCGAGTAGGGGTCGGTGGCAGTGTTGGCATACACCAGGTTTAGATCACTAATCAGGGTAAAGGCAACACTCAGCTCTGTCCTATAGATGGCATTGATCCGGTTAACATAACCAACCAAACCGGCAAATGCGAGATTGACATTTCCCCCCGAAACCCCGTTTCCGCCATAAGCAACCTGATTCGTAAACTCAGCATCGGCAGCTACGGCTAACCGGAACGTGCGAAGCATATCGCCCGAACCAGCCGCACTTCTGCGGGCTCCTTTGGTATCTTTATCCGGGAATTTCAGGCGATTTTTTGCATCCGGGCTTCCGCATTTACTGGATTGCCCAAACGTTTTTGTCAATGGTTGTTTTTCGGCATCACTGGCGAAATAAACCCGGTATAAAGGATCCGAGTTGTCTTTCGATACTTTATCGTAATAAACTGCATCGTGGTTTGGGCCTAACATTATAGCATTAAAGCCTAAGGCTGTGAAGCTTATTCGAATAGTATAGCTTGAGTTGGTTTTACCCTTACCTGTATACGTTTTGATCTCGGGATGTTTGGCAGCTACTGTTTCGGAAAGTATTGGCGACTCCTGCATCGCAAATGTTTCCAGCATACCGTTTGGTAACGGGACCTCCAGGGGTAGTGGCGTGCCATTATTTCTGAATTCAAGGGGTGCTTTGGCTAAATAGCTTCGTAATTGATCTTCTTTGAGTAAATAAAACGATAGCTTTTTTATGTTTCTGGTCATGGAAACATCCATTTTCATCCGACCTGTTGGGGCTGATGTAAAATAGGTTTGCTGGGCTTTGACAATGAAAGTCCCCATGACGAACATGATAGAAAAGGCAATCTTGCTTAGGTAAAACCTTGGCTGCATGTAGGAGTTGGTTAAGTAAAGTCGATGTCACAGATGCTCGTTTATAGCACGAATCAGTAGGCCCATAGATCAGTAACTCATAGTGCCAAATGCGATCGTATGACTCTTTTTAGTATAGCCAATTGAGCATGCGATACCCTAACTGATTAGTGAGGTATTCAGGAAAGTATGGACAAAGGCCTCAATAGCCTGGTTTGTTCAACTTCCCTGTCCAGTGATTATAAATAAGTAACCTAGTGAACGGCAATTTTAAAGCCAAGTATATACTCGCCGGTCAAATTCGGGTGACTACTGATAATCTACTGACTGTTTTGGGAGATGATGAAACGAATCCGGGGAGAAATCGCTCCTATAAATGATTGAGAACTCCTTGGTTGATGCAGGTATACAAGATTCATGCCATGCGCAAATTGGCCACTATGGAGGGTTAATCACGTTATTCTGGAGGCTCCCAACCGAGTGACGGATTGCTCAGGAATTCGATGTCCAAGCCTACGCGAGTTTGGCGGATGACTAACTAAAATACCCGGCAATGAACTGGTATTTTCCATTGCCGGGTATATAAAAGTCGTCTGTACGTACTTACTTCTTCCACTCCGCCAAAAACTCCTCGAATGCCTGCTCGAGTGCCTGTAATGCTTCGGCCAACCCACTGGTATCGTTGAGTTTCAATTTACCTTCGGCGGTACGCGCAATATCAGCTACGCGGGATACTCCGATGGTACCAGCACTGCCTTTCAAGGTATGCAGATGGCTCTTAACGGTCGGAATATCACCCAACGAGTAAGCCGATAGCGAGCCGTTGACCAGGTCACTGGCTTCTGTTACGAATTCTTCCATGATGCTGTCTACCAAATCCTGACCGCCTATGTCGCGAAGTTGCCCAACAATCTCTTCGTCAATAATGGGTAAAGCGGGTTCGGCAACCTTCATGATGGGTTTGGCTACGGGTGCCACCGGAAGCTCAGGAGCATGTTTGGCACGATTTGCATCCGTCAGCTCTTTGACCTTGGCAACCAGACTCTGCGCACGGATTGGCTTGGCAATATAGTCGTCCAGACCCTGACTGATGAAGCGTTCCCGATCTTCCTTCATCGAATAGGCCGTCATGGCTACAATGGTCGGTAGGCGTTTGCCAAACTGTTCGCGCAGTCGGCGAGTGGCTTCAACACCGTCCATATCCGGCATCTGTATGTCCATAAAAATGACATCAAACCCCGCGTATTCGCCGGTAGTAGCGCCTGCTTCTCTGGATTCTACTTCCCGAATAGCGGCCGGGCCACTGTCGGCGGTAGTGACAATGCAGCCTGACTTTCGAAGGATTTCGCTCGCTACTTTGCGGTTCACCGCATTATCATCGACCAATAATACATTCGGATGGTAGGTGCTGAAGAAGTTGGCCAGGGCAATCTCGGCCACTTCGGTCGCCTGTTGCGTTGGGCTTATGGCGGTTTCTTTCAGTTCAATCGTGAACCAGAAGGTGCTACCCATGCCAACCGTTGATTCCACGCCCACTTCACCTTTCATCAGGTGAGCCAGTTCTTTCGAAATGGCCAGCCCAAGTCCCGTACCACCGAATGATTTCCGGGAGGACGTATCTACCTGACTGAACGAATTGAACAGCAGGTTAATATTCTGGGGAGAAATACCGATCCCTGAATCCTTAACCGCCACCCGAATCCGGTTGAATTTACCCCGCTTGCTAATCAGCGAAGCCTCAACCCGGATGGAACCGTGCTCAGTGAATTTGATGGCATTGCTGGTTAGATTCGACAGAATTTGCAGTAACCGGGTCTGGTCGGCAATGACAAACGTGGGCAGGTCTGGCCCAAGATGATACGTTAGATCATTGTTTTTAGAATTGGCCTGCTGACCAAAGAGCGCAATCAGCTTCTCAAAAATCTCCTTAAACGCTACCGGCGACTCGTGAAGAACCATCTTTCCGGCCTCAATTTTGGAGAGGTCCAGAATGTCGTTCAGAATGTTCAGCAGCGTTTCCGACGAGCGTTTAACGGTTCTTACATAGCTACGCTGTTCCTCGTCCAACTGCGTATCGTTCAGCAGATCAATCATGCCGATAACCCCGTTCATGGGCGTTCGGATTTCGTGACTCATGTTGGCCAGAAACTGCTCTTTTACTTTCAATGACCGTTCGGCTTCGTCTTTTGCTTTTACTAACTCGGCCGATTGCTTTTTCAGCTCGGTGATATCACGGGCCAGTACAGCTACTACCGAGTTACTGCCCGGTTCATCGTTCAACATCAGCATGTTAAACATGTACTGGCGTTCGCTGCCATCTTTCCGACGCATACTCGCTTCGAAATTACGTAGGCTCCGATTCCGGCCTAGTTTGAACATGGCATGCCGAATCGCATTTTCGTCGATAAAGAACTTGGTTATCTCCTGGCCCAGCACTTCGTCCGGCGTGTACCCCATTCGTTTAAAGATGGATGGGCTGATCATCGTAACGCGCCCTTTTCGATCTACCCGGGCATAAATGTCCTGTAGATTTTCGAAGATACCCCGGAATTTTTCTTCACTCTGCCGGGTGGCAATTTCAGCCCGTCGGCGGTTGGTGATGTTCCGGGCAATCCCCGATACTTCGTCAATAACACCACCCGCCAGTAAAATTGGGTTGAGGTGAAACTCATAATACGTTTCACCGCTGGGGGTCATAAAATGGAGTTCAAAATTCTGAGCATGCCCCCGGAAAGCTTTCCGGTAATGTTCTTCGAGTCGTTGTCGATTGTCATCCCCAATCATGCGCCAGCCAAGTTCGGGCGCGCTGGCCTTGATGGCTGGTGTTTCATGGACTTGATATTCAATCAGACGGGCGTAGTTTTTGTTGAACGAGGTGAGTTGCAGCGCTTTATTCACCGACCAGATCAAATACGTACTACTGTCGAAAATGGCGTTCAGCCGGGCGTTCTGCTTATCCAGGCGTGCCTCCGACTGCTTTCGGGCAATGGCCAGCGCCACCTGTCCCGAAATAAACTCCAGCAACTCCAGATCACGGGGTCCATAGGTCTGCGCATCGTCGTACGATTTTACGCCGATGATCCCCGTAATCTCGTCGCCAATTCGAAGGGGGGCCGTTAGCATTACCTGCGGCTGGCGTTGCCCATACAGATCAATGTTATGATGCTCTTCCAGTTGACGAATGTCCCGCTCGTACAGAAATAAAGGCTTGTTGGCCAGAATGGTGTATTCAATAATGCCATTCCCTAATTTCCGTTTGGTAAATCGCATATTACTCCCGAAGTACTCATCAACATAGTACGGGAAGGATAAAAACGTTTTGGTGGAGTCATAGAGCGCAATGAAGAAATTACGCGCGTCGATAATGTTGCCTAGTTCTTCATGAATTTTATGATATAGTTCGCCAAGATTGGGTGTATTAATTGTCCAGTTGGCAATACTGTAATAGAGCTTTTGCGATTTTTCGGCCCGGATTTTGCCTGTTGTATCGTGCAGAATACAGCGGAAGGCCGTAGGACGACCGTTATCGAACCGGCAGTTGACACTCCCGGATAGAAACAGGGTTTTGCCGGTTTTACTCCGAAAAACGGTTTCAACATAAGGGAGTTTATCGCCTTCCTGAATGCGTCTGAGCAGACCGAGTGTACTGGTGGCATAATCGGGGTGAAGAACATCCCGCAGGTTCAGTGCCGAAATCTCTTCGGAGCTATATCCAAGCGCTTCGCGCCAGGCACGGTTCACGAAGATAAATTTGCCATCGAGCGTTAGTAACTGAATCAGATCGGACGTGTTATCGACCAAATCCTGAAGCTGCGCGTTGGTATTGGATAGGGCAGAAGCAACCCGACGTTTGTTTGTTACATCTTCGCCAATAACGGTAAACGACGACACATGGCCATCATCGCCATTGATAATTACGGAGTTGAGTTGCACATTGCGCAAAGCACCCGAGCGGGCAAGGAGGGTGATTTCTTTTTGTTCGGGAAATCCTCCTTTCACTAAAGCGTCTTCGAATTCGATTTCGAGTCGGGCACGGTCGGTAGGAGGAATGAAGATTTCGAAAAAGTTTTTGCCGATAACATCCTCGGGTTGCCAGGCTGTAACGCGGTACGTATACGGATTGGCATAGCTAAGGGTTCCGTCGCGCTCAATGGTGAGACCAACTAAATTGAGTTGGTCAACGGTTTGGCGAACGTTGAATATAGGCTGAGCGTCAGACAAGGTGAGTCCGTCGCGTTCGTGGTGTAGTCGTTGAATTTCGGCCACTAATTCATCTTTGGTTTTGGCAGACCAGCGCATGGCGTAAGGCAAAGGCAGTGAGTTGTATAAATTTACGAAAATGTTGGGTTCCGTTAACGACTGAATCTGAAATTGGAAATCAGCACAAGAAACGGATTTCCCTAATAGACTGTATTTCGTTCCATAAGTATTGCTTACTTTGTTACGTCCGAGCAGATAATTATGCTAAAGCGTTCTGTTTTTTTACTGGTATGGCTGGCTACAATAGCCTGTGAGCCCTTTGATCTAACGAAAAAAAACTTCCCTGTATGCGCGAAACCGTCGGCTTCGATTGGCTATACAGTTGGGCAGTTAGATGTTACTTTTTTTCTGGATAATCCCCAGGGCGACATCGGCGTTGCTGGCTGGGACCCGGGCGATAATAAAGGGAAAACCCGCGTTGGTACACGAGTAACGTACAGCTACGATCAACCTGGCACGTACACGATTACGCTCAGTATTGCCAATTCGTGCGATGATAAATTTACGGCTACCCGGCAAGTTACTGTCAGCAATTAACTCATTATGCGCCTACTTCTCCTCTTTTTTCTTTGCCTATTTCTGGTTTTGCCGGGCCAGGCGCAGGAGCGCGTCCGAAATGTTCGGATTTATGTGGTTGATTCGGTACAACTCGAAATTCGGTATGATCTCATGAATGCCCGTGCTGGCGACTCTGTCTATTTTGAGATACGTAGTCGCTTGCGGGGACCGTTACGCATACTGCCCGAATTTGTGCGGGGCGATGTAGGCACTCAGATTACGGCGGGGTCTGATCGACGGATTATCTGGGATGCGCTGGCCAATGGGTATTCATTAAATGAAGAAGTTCAGGCAAAAGTGCTGGTGAAAACAAGCGTTCCGCTCGTTGCTTCCCAACCCACAACCCTACCGGAGCCCGTAGCCGTTCAGAAGCCGGTTGTGACAACGCCTAAACCGGAGCCTGTTCCGCCAAAGCCAACAGCAAAAGAATCTGTCGTTCGTGAAGAACCCATATCGAAAACGTCGACATCATCACGTAACCGAACAACTCGACCAAAACCATCCATTTTCGCAGCTGATTCTGTACCCTCGCAGCCAGTCACGCCCACGCCTGTGGTTGCTGTGCCGCCCTCTCAGCCACCGGCTTCAGTAGGGGTTTCAACGCCGGTTCCACAACAACCAGCCTCACAAACCATCGCCGTAGTGCAATCTGTTGAACCTGCCCCGACGGCTGCGGTAGCGGATACGGTTCGGCCTAAACGAATGCGCTATGCCGGACCCGCCTGGGCATTATTGTCGGCCGTGGCACCGGGTATTGGGAATATTTTTGTGCAACTGCCGAAACCCAAAATTGGCCTGCGTCCGTTATTGACGGTCGGCTGTTATGGGCTGATTGCCTATGGATTGGCAGAGCGGAAAAAATCGCAGGATGCCTTTGCTATTTACGAGGATCAGAAGAACGCGACGGCGGGGGAACCCTACTACCAAACTGCCAACGACCACCACCATCGGTATTTCATGGCTACCCGAGGTGCTGTAGTTGTGGCGGCTGCCGATGTGATTCTAACCTTTATTAAAGGCCTGCGTAATACTCAGATTCAGAAAGAAGCCCGGCGTATTGATGGGGTTTCACTTCGGCCCGGTCTTCAGGCCGGACAGATGACGGCTGTTGTACGGTACTCGTTTTAAAGAGCGAAAGAGTGAAAGAATGCTTCTCCGTTGTGGTGAAAATTCTAATGCAGCTTTTCGCTCTTTTACTCTCTCATTCTTTCACTCATTAATTATGCGTCTGTTCCTGACAAGTAGCTTTATCGTTCTGGTATCGGTCATCAGCGTTGCGCAGTCGACGGGGCGACGTACAAAATCGGCAGTTTATTCGGCTTCCAGCGAATGGAAAAAAGTAACGCTTAAAGCAACCGCTCGATTGGCCACTGCCCGGCCTGTTAATACGCCAGCGGCCCCTGTTCCTCAACCGGTAGTCCAGCCCACTGAACAAGCGGAGCCTGCTCCTGTTATCACGTCGTCCAGTCCCGACTTTCGGCCCGCTTTTACAGGCGATTTTGCAACCAACCGGAATGGCTGGAAAGCGGGTAATCATGGGGATTACAATTATCAGATTGGGATGGGGCGTTACAGCATTCGAAAGCGTAATACAAACACCCAGCAAGTGGCGTTCAGTGCTGTTGAGTTGCCCACCGATATCAATCTGAACCGGGCTGATCTTTTCACGATAAAAGTTGATGTATTAGCCGATTCTGGTCAGGTTCCAACAGGTGGAGTGCTCTTTGGGGTAAAAGATTCGCTCAATTATTCGGCCTTTATGCTGAATGTGAAGGGCGAAGTATCGATTATCCGCGTGGCCAACGGAAAAACCTTTAGCGATTATATGCCCGGCGATTACTTCCTGCCCGGCGTGTCGGTTGAAAAGAACCGGAATAGACTGATGATTCAGCGCAAAGGAGAAACGCTACGATTTTACATTAACGCCCAGGAAATCCGAACGAGTCCCTACGCCTTCAAAATGCTTCCCGGAAATGGCATCGGGTTAGCCGCTTCGGGCTATTGGACATCGTTCCAGAAGCTAAGTGTAGTGTTGGGGAATTAGCGATTGGTGGAGTGAGTGTAGTAGTGTAGTTAGTGTAATGAGTGAAGTAAGTGAAGTTGGTGGAGGAGTGTTTTTCCTACTGCACTTACTTCACTCATTACACTAACTACACTACTTTCACCAACATTAATTCCTCACCTGTTCGCCGTTTCGGTTGATGGTCATGAGCTGGCCGTTGAGGAATACGGCGGCTGTGTTGCCGCGGAAGGGCGTAACGGCTTCAAATTCGGGCTGAATTACCCATTCGTCATCTTCATTGATGTATCCCCAGCGTCCTTTGCTACGGGCCCGTCGCCAGCCGCGTTCATCGGCTCCGAGTTCTACTTTGTCGTACAATTTGTTGCCGAAAGCTTCTTCGTATTTTCCCTGCCGGGCATCGGCTGGGGTAGCGGGCTTTGTTTCAGGCTCGGGTATAACGGGTTTCGCTTCTAGAGGCTTGTTTATAGGTTTGTCTTCGCGTTGAGGGACATCGGTCGAGGCAACGGTCGGTTCGTTTGGAGCAGCCGTTGGCGAATCGATCGCTTCACTTGTTGGGGGTTCTTTATCGGGTTCCTGATGGCTTACTGCCGAAACTTCGGTTGACTGTTCTTCCTGTCTCGAACTGGTTCTTTGTTCAGTTTTACGCTTTGGTTTTGGCTCAGGGGGGCGAGAGTTACTGCTTTTGATAAACCAATAGATAATGGCCAACAGCGCCATCGCGAATAAAACGCCATAAACGCCACTCCGGTCGCGGGGAATCACATCTACCCGAACGGTGCTCAATGGATTGTTATTCGCATCAAAAAGGGTATAGTCTGTACTTTTCGTCGGTTTAACCCAGCCCCGATTAGTGGGCGACAGACCCTCTCCTAAATCATCAATTGTTACGGCCAGCAAATTCTCGACTTCCCAGGCCAGTGTTACGGATTGGCCCTTATGCACACGGGCAGGAGTAGCCGTAAAGGAGCGCACAATAGGCGGGGGCTCTGGCAGGCTAGATGACGTTGTTGGGGCCGGTTGTTCAACCACTACAGGTGGTGGCGTAACAGGTGGTTTGATTGGCTCTGGATCACGAACCGTAATCTGTTGAGGCTCTGGTTTGGGTAATTCCGGTTCTGATTTGATTAACTCCTCAAACGTGTCGGGTTTAGCAATAGGAGCGACTACAGGTGCAGGAGGCACCACTACAACAGGCTCAACTGGTTTTGGAGCCGGAGTAGGAGCCAGACGTTGCAGGACAAGGGGAACCCAGCGATTCCGGACAAAATCCGCAGAGAGCTTTAACGAAGTAGCCGCATTGACAATCTGATTCAGATCCTGATCAATCAGGTGAGCGCGTGAAGGCTGAGCCAGACGGGCAATACGAGCCTGTATGTTTTGGAACAACAGGCTGTTATTGGCTACTTCCTGGCTTATTTCGTTTGCCCGCTTCAGCGCGTCGGTCAACGGAAGGCCTGCCTGTTGTGCATCCTGAAGGTAGCCGTTGGTTCGCCAAACGTCGGGCCCGTCGAGAACAATGGCTTCGCGAAGTCGGTCGGTCAGTTCGGTTTCAGTCATTGGATGGCGTTGAATAGAACGCTGATTGTTATGATTAATATGATTTAGGATGATCTTTAAATTAGTTTTTAAAATCATACCTGTTCTTAAAGATCATAAGAATCAGCGTTCTATTTGTTTTAAGAATATCGCATAAAGAGGGCAGTTGTCCAGGAAAGCTCCATACCACTTGCCCGTTCTTTTTCATAGTAATCAACCAGTCGCATGTTGTGGATGCGCATCAGCGCAAGAATTTCCAGCGGATCGGATTGCCCTTCGTACAGGGGGGCAAAATTCAGTTCCAGTAAGACGGCTCCAACCCGTTTTTTTCGGAACAGTTCAGCTCCTCCGCGCAACACTGGAAGTTCAAAGCCCTGCGTATCAATTTTAAGTAAATCAATCTGCTCAATACTGTGTGTTGCACAGAAATGATCCAGCGTATCTACCTGAACGGATTCGGCCAAAATTAGCTTCTCTTCCGCAAATATATTTTCTGATTTGTTGACATTCATCGGAAGAAATGAACTCAGTTCCGATTGAGTGTAATTCCGAAACTCAGCAACGCCTGCCTGTTCCCCCAAGGCAAGCTGGTGAAGCTTTACCTGTGGACCGAACGATTGGCTTGCTAAGGCCGCAAAGGTAGCAGATGAGGGTTCAAACGCATGAATAGCTGGGCTGCGGAAGCAGCTTTTAAGTAGTTCTATGGTTTGCCCACGATTAGCACCTATATCAAAACAAAGCGGATTTTCCTTGTGGACCACTACCTTCAGATCATACGTAAGGTCATGACCATTTACCGCGTTTGGATATCGACGAGCAACGAATAGGCCAAAGGCGGAAAAAACCGATTTTACGTAGTCAATTACCGTTTTATTCATGGTCGTCAAATGGGTCGGAATGCAGTATCCTGCAATAAACACCAAATTTCAGTCGAACGTCACCGTGTTCCGTCGATAATCCACGGAAATTTTACCAAACTTCGATAACGCCGACTGACCCAGCAGCAAAGGAGCCTTTGTACTACGCACTACATTGGCCGTCACATTTTCGAGAACCCGGTCTCCGATCTGCACGGATTTTAGCCGAATTAGATCACCGGGCGATAAGTCGCCATTTGCATCTTCAAACCGCGACTGGCCTACAATATCATCTTCGGTAATTGTGCCTTGTTTCATCATGAACTCGGCTTCGGTGGAGGATATAGAAATCAGGCTGGCGCCGGTATCCAGAATGAATTTCATGGGATGGCCATTAATGATAACCGGGACTTTATAAACGCCTTTTTCTTTTTCCATAGCCACTTCCGTGGGGCCACTCCCAATTTGGGTTAGGGTTGGTTTTGGTATCGGGGCTGCTGTCTGGGCCGTTTGACTCCTGGGCTGATCTGCCTTACTATGTTTGCTTTTGCGCGGCTGATGACTTCCAGATCGTGAACATCCCGAACAACCTGACAGGTAAACGGTTATTGCGAACAGGCAGATGAATATAGTGAATCGGATAGCCAATAAGCTAACATGTGTGGTTTTCATACCTATGTAACGAATGAGCGACCCGGACAAGACGCCTGGGTACATAATTTTTTGACAGGATTACAGGATTAACAGAATTTTTGGTGATAAAATCAATCCTGTTAATCCTGTAATCCTGTCAAAAAATGAGCATATCTCAGGCGTGGTGCTCTTCTTTCTTGTGGTATAACTTCTCAAAGATTTCAGCGACAGTGGTGATATAGACAATCCTCGCACTGCCATCGGCCTTGTTTATTCGTACCGAATCAATGCCTTTGTCTTCACGCGCCAGACTCCGTTTTCGAGCATTGCGGTCCCATCCCGACGCATCGTAATACGGGTGTGGGTAGCCGTATAGCTATTCTCACTCTCGCAGGCGGGTTCAATCATGTAGTTTCGATACGTCAGAAACCGTGCTAGACGGCCTGGTTCGGCCTCAAACCGGAACGAAGCTACCGATGGGTTTTCGGCGCTAACACTGAACCGGTAGGCCGATTCGGGGGAGAGTGAGCCGGATTTCTGGGATAGATCGAATTGTCCGTTTGGATCGGGTGGGGGGAAATAGAATACTTCCGAGCGGGTAGGGGCTGGTAGAGGCTCAGGCACCTGAACGATGGGTGTCGGCTCCTGAATCTGAACGGGTTCAGGCGCTGTAACTGGCTCAACAATGGGCTCACTCGAGCGCACAACGGGCGCGGATTTTGGCGGGACATCGCCACTTTGTTTTTTCAGTTGCCGAATCACAACCAGCGGTTTATCAGTATCCAGTTCCCTAGCAATCGCGTCGTAAGCATCTGCTTTCTGACGATAGTCGACTCGTACCGTATTGACATTGTTACCAGAATTAGCTTTCTGGAATGATTCCAGGGAATTTCGCAGCCGATTGTTTTCCGCCAGTAACGCTTGCAGTTCGGCCTGCGCTGACCGGTATAATAATAAATAAATGGCTCCTGCGCCGACCAACAATCCAACTAATCCACTGACGATCATCATCCAGAGTTGTTTTTCCTCTCGTTCCTTTCCTTCACGCTCTAGCTTGCCAATTTGAAAGGCTGCCGGGTCTATATCATTACCTGGCACCGCTTCAGAAACCGATGCACTTTCCGAAACCGTTGGGGTTGGCTCAGGGGCCACAGCGGGCGGTAGCATGCGGTCAATTTTAGCCAATATCTGCGCCTGTACCGATGAGTTGAGCGGCTTACCATAATTGTTGTCGGCTTTGTATCGAGCATAGAAAGTACCTAACTGCTTCCGAATAGCCGCGTTTGCTTCTTCTGGCGACATCGTGTTAAAGGCCGCTGTGTTTTTTAGTTCACTCAGCTCCTGCATTTTTACGCCAACCTGATCCCAGCTCCCAACGGTGCGGATAATGGTCTGCGGATCGCACCCATCGCTGCAACTTAGTAACTGGGTATAAATGGTTTGCGCTTTCAACTGACCTTTTTCCTGGCTGATTTTACCAAAAACAGCAATGGCCACATCCTTCGTCATCGTATCAACCGCCGATTGGTTGATGCTCTGAGCGAAGGATCCGGTTGTAAGCAGAGTTAGTATAAAAAAGAGGATTGTTCGCATAAGTTTGTCATTCATAGTCATTAGTTGTCATTCATAGCCAGTGATTGTAATTTGTAACCATACATGACTACCAATGACAATTATTGACCATGAATGACCCTATTTTACGCTAATGCGTTGGCTAATTTGTTAATGGCGCCAATGAGTGGATAAAAGAACAACGTTTCTTCAATCGGTGCGCCAAGGGCGTCGGTCATGCCACTGTACTCCGCAGCCACATCGCCCTCTTTCCGTTGAATACCGTCCATAAGCGAGGTGTCCAGGTGCGTTCGTAGCTCCTGCTGCGCAATCACCAGCGACCGTGCCGATACATTCAGGTTTCTGACGAAACTAAACTGCTGGTTGATGGCGAAGAAGAAGTCGATGAACGCATTGGTTTCTTTCAGCAACGAGTCGATCACTTCCGGCTTGCGTAAGTCAGCGTACGTTAATGCCGGAAACTCGTCATTAAAGGTAGCCGGATAGACATAATTAATAGCCTCGGTATCAACCGGGCGGCTGTTGGCGGGCTGCATAAGTGCGCCTTTGCAGGTTACTTCTTTAGGGCCCTTACGTTCATAAAACAGCGTTAGTCCACTGGGATCGTACGTTTGATCGTATACTTTCTCGAAAATTGCCCGTGCCAGTTTACCCAGCATCTGATCGTCGGAACTAATGATGGTGAGCAGTTTCGAGCCCGTCCCGCTAAACGTAATGGCTCCCGGTAAACTGATATTCCGGTGCTTCATCAGCCGCGCAATATGGTAAAGCAGCGCCGAATAGAACAACACGAATACTACTTTCAGATCCTCATCTTTGGCTAGTATGCCGTTGAACGACAGCATACTTTTGGCTTTCACATCGTTGCTTTTTTCGATGGAGAACCAGAATGCCATAATGTCTTCCGACCGATTTGTATCCAGAATTCGCCGGTTGTTATCACTCAGGTTACCTAGGCTCTGGCTATCCAGCAATGTCTGAATCCGGTCGGCGTATTTGCGCACGAAACCGTTGTGACTGGCCGCACCGTATTCGCTGAAGGCATCACCGTAGATGGCATTACCCGCAAACCGGAACGAGGTCAACAGCTTAGGCTCGTTGCGTTCATACACGACCACATCAGATGTGCCACCACCAATATCCACGTTAATAACAGGCCGGGCCGATGCACTCAACGTTGGATTCTGTTTGTAATAATAGAATGGAGCTACCGACTCCGACACCTCGCGCAATCGACCCGCCGACCCGCCAATATAGCGGTCATACAGCAACTGCCAGTCGGCGCGGAGTTGACTCACCCGGCCGGGGGTCATACTGGCGGGGAAGAACCAGTACACTGTAGTTTGGGCCAGATTGCCACCTTCGGTCAGCACCTTATTCTTGATGAGCATCAGCAACTCTTCCAGGAAAGCCTCGACACGACGTTCGGTCTGGTCGCTGGTTTTGGCCCATTTTAAGTTGGTGGTGATGCGGTTGGAACCGGCCGGTTGCCGCTCTACGTAGAATGGAATATTGAAATCGGCGAGCGCCTGCGTCTGCTGATTGAAACTTAGATTCATCGGCTCGGCAATGGCCGTTCGTGTCGGGAAATTATCCGGGCGACCGGGACCGATAGTTGGCGGAACGAACTCCAGGTCGTACAGCAAAAACAACTCGAACAGGGCCGGATTGTACTGCGCCGGAGCTACTAAAGTAGCTACCTGTGGGGTCAGTTCGGCCACGTCGAACGGGCGGGGTGATCCCCCATCCACTTTGTATTCAACGTGGGTATTGGTTGTCCCAAAATCCACCGAAAACTCAAACTGCTTGCTACCGCCGTTATACAACTGCCAGCGCGGAATGAGCACCCCATTCATTTCACGGCCATCGCCACGGATGTTCGCCTGTAAGTAATCGAACTCCTCGCGCAGTACATAATACACACTCGATCCATCCGTATTCTGTTGACGGACTGTGCGCTGATGCTTCGATTCCGCTTTTACCTCTGCATTGTCCTTCTGGCCGAAATAGGCCAGCTCATATTGGTTCTGGCTATCGAAACCCGATTCAATAAGCTGCACCCGATAATCGGCAGGTACAGTAACCGCACCCGACCGAACAAACGGATAGATGTTGACCGTAAATGAATTCTCGACAATGATGCCCTCGTTACTGGCTTCGTTCGGTGCACTTGAGGTGCCCGCTGTGAGACTATACACCCGTTCGAAAGTGACGAACTGGTTACCGGGTTGGTTGGGCGCTGTGACCGGAATATCGAGCGTTACATTGATCCCGCCCCCCTGTGGGGTCATCTTCAATCGAACCCGACCCGTGAGCAAATCATCGACATCGAAGAAGTCAAAGAAATCCTTTTTGAGCGGAAGCAGAAAGCCTTTGTCGGTAGCGGGCGTTTGTAGATTTCCATCGAAGAACCGACCCCGATCGGTTGGGAAGGGTAGCCGGATCAGGTAGGGCTCCAGCAAATCACTGACCGTGAGCCAGGGGTAATTTCCGGGCTGACCTGGTAAGGGACGCTGGTTGTCGCGCCACGACTCGCGGGCGTAGTAGGGCACCGGCGTATTCGAGTTCCACTGCGCCTGTGGTACGTACATGAACTGCCGGAAAAAGCGGTTTTGTAGCGCCATTGGCCGTGGTTGATTTGGATTCAGCCGGGCGTACTTATCAGACTTGATAATGAAATCACTGACTTTGTCGATTGCGCGGGCATCGGACTTTTTCTTACGAAGCGGGAAACCCAGTACTTCCACAATATCACCCGGTCCGGTGGTCAGTTCATCGAAATCCTGATCGAATTTTTCGCGTGTTAGCAACGGTTGCCCATTATGCGACTCGATATGTTCGTAGAACAAGCTCGGGTTTTGCTGCTGCAACAGACTACGGCTTCGGTTCAGGTAGTCGTCTACTTCGCGGAAGCGGTCGCGGAAGTTGGGCATGAACTGCTTGATTGCGTACCAGAACTTCTGGTATTCAATGTCACGCTGGTGCAACGGGCAAACGGATGCGTCGAACAGTCGATCATTTCCCATCGATACATCGACCCAACTTAGATCGTTGCCTGAACTGAAAAACAACGTTTTGGGTGATGTTCCGCCAACCACCCGCCCCCGGTAGCTCAGTACGAACAGGCGGTTGATATCCCCGAAATTGTACTCGGGCGCATCCTGATCCAGAAAGAGTTTTAGCGCATCACCAAGACGTTTGTGCCCCTGATTGGTCGACTGGCGAAGCCGGTTGAGATCGGTTTGAACGTCGAAGGGAGTAATGGTGATGTAAG
This sequence comes from Spirosoma sp. KCTC 42546, assembly GCF_006965485.1. Lineage (NCBI taxonomy): Bacteria > Pseudomonadati > Bacteroidota > Cytophagia > Cytophagales > Cytophagaceae > Spirosoma > Spirosoma sp. KCTC 42546. The sequence continues at coordinate 6,103,863 of NZ_CP041360.1, read as the reverse complement.
TCTTGAGCTTGTCGTAGTTGAAAAATAACTCACCCACATCGAGCGCGTCGGATACCACACGCTGATCGTTCATGGTGCCGCTCAGGTCGGGCCTAAGAGCCAGATTGAGGAAGGCCGAACGCACCAGATCCATCCGGGCAAATGGACTTGGAATAGAGGTGGGCTGTTTTATGGTTTGACCACCCTGAGGGTCACGAATGGCCGCAATCTGGTCGGTGCCCAGCGGTTTGCTGACGTACCAGTGCAGGCCAGGAGTAGGGTTATGTAAGCTGAATGTTGTTGGCATAAATAAGGGTCATTTGTTGTCATTGATGGTCATTATTTGTCATTAATTGTTAGACACCAGGAATGACAAGTAATGACCATCAATGACAACCTAATGACGTTTTAATAGTCCATCACTTTAGGCAGTTTCTCGCGGACGAACTGGTCGGTTCCTTCCGAGAATAACTGAATGAATTTATCGGCTTCGCTGCCGTAGGCTTTTCCCTCGGCGGTTTTGTTGAGCGTCTGGTCGAAATCGTCTACGATGTCCAGTTTTACATCCGATTCCCCACCGAAAATACTGCGTTTTTTTGGCTCGAACCCCCGAACCGTATGGCCCAGATTGCCCGCATCGAGCAGGAAGGGCTCAAACGAACGTTTGTTCTCACGCATTTCGGACAGCCACTGCCGGAAAGCCGCATCGAAATTTTTGACGCTGTTGAAAAAGCCAGAATTCAGGAATGAAGTCGAAATGGTTGGATTGGCCTTTGACCACTGAACCGTGCCAGCCGCCTGCCGAATTCGTTGGCTCAGATACGTACTGAACAGCGCCATTTTGGACAGGGGTAAACTAATGAGTTGCTTGGTCGGATTGGCGAGATGGCCCAGCTGAATGCTGATGCTGTCCTGCTCGATACCAAACTCTTTGTAAACCGGGTTCGTTGGCTTGCCATTGGTGACCGATAGGCTACCATCGTCTATATTCATGAAATCGACAATGGCCAGAGCTGATGCCATTTCCACAAAATGGGCTTCGTTTTTCTGCCCGCCTGCGCCGGGGTCGTAGGTATAGGCTTTCGTCTGATCGTCGCCGATGTAATAGAGCGCGTTTACGGATGGGTTCACACCCTTCTGGTAGTAATTGAGAGCCGCTTTGGTTTTGGCGATGAACGAAGCCGGATCAATCAGCTTGTTGTCGTTGGTGGTCAGGCTGAAATACGGCATCACCGATACCGCACCGATCTTGGCGTTGGTTAGAAAAGCCGGGTTGGGAATCTGTCCAATGGCCTGCGCTCCCCGAATATTTTTGAGCAGAATCGGGAAACCAGCCGCGCCGGTTCCACCAAAAATTGAACTAACAATAAAGATCCGGTCGTTGGCTCCGAAGTTCTCTGCAAAGGCCTGAAACACATCGGAGTAGCGGAACTGATTCAATACCGTACTCCCAATATTTGGGTTGCCTACAAACCCAATATCCATTTTGGTTTCCAGATTTTCCTCCGAAAACAGCAAACTGGCGAAGGCTTTACTGGGGCCATCTAAGCCCTCATAATTGATGTAATCCCGAAATTTTTCCTGTTGAACCCCCTGTAATTCAAAAACATAGGTATCAGCAATGGTGGCATTGCCCCCAATTGAACGGTTCAGAGTTTTAATCTCAGTGCCAAAAAAACCGGAAGTCGGTTTGGTTTGCAGAGCCGCGCGGATGTTGCCGTACTCACGCAGTAAATCTTTGGTCCGGAGCAGGTCGTCGTTGGTGGCATGAGGATCCAGCACAATGGGAATTACCTCATCCGTATTGTTGAGTTTAACCCCAGAGGCCAGCAAAAACGTCAGGGCTTTCAGCACCCGAGAACCCGTTCCGCCAATCGCGAAGACAAATAGTTTAGCCATAGTTGTTGGTTTGACGTTTGTAGTCTGATGTTTGAGGTTGGCTGACGCAGGATTCTGGACGCGTCAGCCAGCCTCAAACATCAGACTACAAACTTGGAACTTACTTTGATGGCCACAGCATGGGCCGGTGTTTTGCGTTTTTACTGAAATTCTTCATCACCATGGAGATAATGAAGAAAATGAGAGCGGTGAGTAAGGCCATTTCGAAGGCGTAACTCAAAAATACGCTGATGCCCTGATCGAATAAGGTTCCCTGATTGGGGTCGGCTTCGTCGCGCGGGATATCCTGATTCGCTTTTTGGTAACAGGTGACCAGCGTAATGATGAACAACAATAGCGCGCTTATGCCATCCATAAGCAGCCAGCTGCCCATGCCGCTGAAGCTCACCTTATTGAACGGCCAGATGTAGAATGCAAACGCAACTACAAAGGCCAGCCCGATAGCCGTCCAGGTAAGTGGTGACAGCAGTTCTTCCTGATACAGATCTTCGAGCAGGTTGCCGTTAACAAACAGATTGTAAAAGTTATAGAGTGATTCTTCCATGTGGGATTAGTTTGATAAGTAAGGTTTGAGGTTAGTAGTTTGAGGTTTGACGTTTCTCCAGCCTCGGCCAACTTCAAACTTCAAGCTACAAACCTCAAACCTAGTTTAACTTAATAGTCAACGTAAAATACTCGGTTTGGTTGTTTGGGTTGTAAGCACGTTCGACACCTTGTAACAGGTTCTGAAGGCCAAATGTTGAGTTGGCATCGGGCGCGGCATCGTTGGTAGTGTTGGTATTGGCGATCCAGCGGGGGGGGAACTGCCGACGAAGCCGAATCGTTGCTGTACGCTCACCTCGCGCGGGTTTGTCTGTCGTCAGTACTAGTTTATGGGTAGTTCCATTAGCGCCAGAATACGTTTGTACCGCTGACACCTTGAAGTTGTCTTTCCCCTCTACGGCATACTGACTGGCATCCGTCAACAACGAGGCTGGCACCCGCAAGGCCGACAGATCAACGGCTACGGGAATCGTCAGGCTTTTGTCGGTTACGTCAGGCTGAATATCCGTAATGGCGTGAACCGCTTTGGCATGACTACGCACTTCGTCGTCAGACCGTTTGAAACGTCCTTTGCGAGCCGGGTCAGTTACCAATATGCTGTAGAATGGGGTAGTAGCTTTCTCATCTCGACCGAAGAACCACGAATCAGAAAAGCCCGGTAGCTGATCGAATCGACGGATGGTTTGGTAGGCCTGATCCTGGTAGAGCCGTTGCATGGTTTCATTACGACCAATCAGGCAGAGGTAATATGGACGTTCGCCCGTGTACTTTTTCTTGGCGTTGTTCCAGCTATAATACGTTCCGTCAAAATCGGCGTTGAATTTCAGCACCAGCATCGAGTGCGTACTGGCGTAAGGATTAAACACCGTTGTAAGTAGCGAACTGGCCGCATCCAGGGTTTTCTGAGCGCTCATGCCCGTCAGATTGGCGTCGGAATAAATCAGGTCTGATACTAAAATACTTAGATCGTCGCCGGAGGTGTTGCTGAGGATATCCGTGAAAATCTTCTCGAAGTCAGTACTGGTAGTTTTGCCTTTGGTCTTTGCTACTGTAAAGATGTTTTTCTCCTTAAAAAACTGCGGCAGTGTCAAGCCCAGATCATTAACTTCGGTGTTTACCACGAATAGCTTCCCCTGACCCGGATTGACCGCGTCGAACTCGGTCAACACATCATTGAGCGTACGTTTGAACGCGCCATTTCCGCCCGGAGCATCGTAGGGAAACATACTGCCACTGGCTTCCAGATAGAGTTTCAGCCGCATGGGTTTACTCGAAGCCACCGCACCCGACAACTTGACGGCAGGGGTTTTTCCTTCTTTCGCTAATTTGCGGTAGGTGCGATTACGTTTAATGTAAGCCAGCAGGGCCGATTCTTCGAGCTTACCATCGGGAGTGAGCAGGGCTGCCGTCTTTTTATCTTTGCCAAGTTCTTTACTTTCCTGTCCTACAAATACCCGAAGGGCATCGGCTTCAGTTACGTCGATGGTATTATCATCCAGTGCATCGCTAATTTGCTCGTCTAACTGGTCTGCTGAACTGGAACAGCCCGATAACCATCCCGCCGATACAACGAGAAGTACTAGTACATAAAAACGGGGGTGGGTCATGCAACGGTTAATTTTTCTTAAATTTCTATAGAACGTAACGAACCAGCGACCCATTTTATGTCAATCGGTACAGATTAACGATGAACGGACGTTTACCTTTGTAGTTCTGAATACGTAGTTCGGTGTCACCGAACAGACTTTGAATTCCCCAACATGACGTTTCGCCACTTTGTCGTAATTTTCTTACTGTCTCTCCCGATTCTTCTCCAAAACTGCGCGCAGGTGGCTCAACCACCTGGGGGTAAGAAAGATACCCTGGCCCCCAAATTAGTGAGCAGTATGCCCACTCCCCGCCAGTTGAACTACTCGGGGAAAACGATTGAACTGGAGTTTGACGAATACGTGAACAGCGAAAACCTCCAGCAAAAAATTACCATTACGCCCCAGGACAGCAATACGTTTGTCGTGAAATCGCTGCCCCTGGGTATCCGGTTAAACTTTAATAAGCCGTTCCTGCCCAATACAACCTATACCATTGATTTTGCCGATGGGATCAAGGACATTACGGAACGGAACATTGCCAAAAATACCAAAGTTGTTTTCAGTACGGGACCGGTTATCGACTCCCTTTTTCTGACAGGCAACGTGGTGGATGACGAAAGTCGCACGCCGTTATTAGGGTTTGTAGTGGGCCTGTTTGCCTCGACCGACACGCTACCCATTAACCGAAAACGTCCGCAGTACTTTGCCCGTACAGACAGCAGTGGCAACTTTCGCATCGAAAACGTAAAGGCGGGATTGTATAAAGTCTACGGCTTCGATGACAAAGACCTGAATCTGGTAAATAACACACCGGGTGAGCGGGTGGCCTTCCGGGATAGTGTCCTAAACTTTACCCACAACTATAGCGATGTGAATCTGGTAGCTTTCCGGGGCTATGGGAAGCCGCGCATTAGCCGACGTGAACGTACCGATGAAACCCTGGGGCTGGAATTGAGCAGTGGCATTGCCAGTTATAAGTTGCGCTATGGAAAGCCGATAACGACAACAGCTGTATCTACGTCGGGCGTATCAACATCAGGAGTTTCTACCACGGCTACGGCTACCCCAGTTGCATCCACCACGACCGCCCTGGCGCCTTACACCGGGGATACGCTGGTGTCGTTTCTGGAAAATCCCAAGATGATTCGGCTTTTCCGGCCCGCCAACCGCGCGGCCGGTGATACGCTTCATCTGACCATTGTGGCTGAGGACTCCGTGGGAAACGTTACCGAACTTAGGGAGCGAATTTATTTTTCTCCTCTGAAAACCAAGGCTAAAAACAGAACGGCGCTAACGGCTCAGATAAACCCTCCGTCGGGCGAACCCATTGATAAAAATCTGGAATTCACGCTGGTATTTAACAAGCCGATCTTTCAGTTTAAGACCGACCTGATCATCATCGGCCCAGATAGTACGAAACCGCTCAAGCTCACGGCGGCAGATCTGACCTGGAGCAACAACAACTCGCGCCTGATTATCAAACGGCAATCCAATTTGCGCGATACGCTGCTGTTCAGGCTGCAAAAAGGCGCGTTTATTAGTGTTCAGGGCGATACAATGGCGCGGTATTCAGCGCGATATACAATTGCTGAAGAAGACAGCTACGGCCTGATTGCCGGTCGTGTTAGCCCCACTACGCTTGGCTCGGCAGGAAAGAATTTCATTGTAGAACTGCTGGATGAGAAGTACAACGTAATTCGAACGGCTTACGGCAACTCAAACTACAGTTTCGGTCGGCTCAAACCTGGTCTCTATCGCGTTCGCCTGATTGTTGACGCCAACGGCAACCGAAAGCGCGACATTGGTAATGTGCAAAAGGGACTCCAGCCCGAACGTATCATTTATGCCCCCGGCACGGAGGAGAACGGCACAATTCGGGTCAAGCAAAACTTTGAGTTAACGGATACTGATTTCTGAGTAATTCAGTTCTCCGAATAAATTTTGATCCTTTCTACCCAATTTGATCCAAACGGAATTTTCATCCGATTGCCCTGAGGAGTAATAAGTACTTTAGTCGGAAATTCACCTACGCGGAATTGTTTGATAAAAGCGTCGTTGGCCATAACAACGGGAAAGGTATAAGCTTGTTTCTTCATGAATTCTCGAACTTTCGGCTCGGTATCACGGGATGCCGCTGTAAAAACGACAATATTTTTTTGCTCGGTCTTCAGTAGATCGCTGTAGAATTTCTGGAAACGAGGGAGTTCTTCTACACAAGGCTTGCACCAGGTGCCCCAGAAATCAATCAGTACCCATTTTCCTCGATATTGCTCATAGTCAATAATCTTTCCGTCTAAATCAGTTAGTCGAAATGATTCTGTCGGCTTTAATTTGGCATTCAGTTGTTGTGTCCAGTAGGTTTGAAAAGGGGTTTTAGAATAAGCAGACTTCTGGTAATAGGTTTTGAGTAAGTCAATATTTCCAGGATCAGCTAGTGTCAATTCTGTCAATACATCGACGGCACTAGCTGTATCCCCTTTGGCTACCAGGAAGTTGGCATAACGTGCGTGGAAATCTTCCTGCCCATTTAGTAGAAATACAGCTTCGTAGAAATAAGCTGACTTCATTTGCCGATCTGTGTCATCTGGACCGGCTAGGGAAGCTTCTTTCAGATACGATTCCGCCCTGGTAAGCTTATTTTGTTGTAAGGCTTCATTCGCTTTTGTTAAGTTTGTGTACGCCATTAGGTAGCGAAAATAGGCTCTGATCGTACGTTGACGTCGATCTTCGGTGGCTTGATAATAAACGCCATTAACAGCGTGCTCCAGTCGTTGGCGTGTTCGTTCAAATAAGGTATCAGCCAGTGCAGAGTAAACGGGACGTAGTTTTAAGGTTCTGCATATCAATAGCGAATAGCGATCAATCCGATTTCCTATCTCTTCTTCAGACCGCGCCTGTGCAATTAGAAAACTATTGATCAATTGGTGGATTTTGGCGGTATCGCTAATCTTAGTTCTTACCTCTACCCATTTATACAATGGATATACAGCTTGCTGTAAAGGTACATTACCGGTATATAGCTTTTCCAGGAGCTGTTTAACAAAGACTGTATCAACTCTTGGGTTTACAGGTGTAATAAAGCTTTGGGCAAAGCTATCGTGGAGGAGGGAGTTCAAAATTGCCTTATTTTCTAAAGCAAGTTGCTCCGCATTATAAAAAGCGGAGTCAAGATTCTTATGAGAAATAGATTGTTGAAACTGGTTAAAGAAAAAAGCCGCTGAGGGTTTTGGCGTTTGGGCAAAACCCTGGAAATCAGTTGTTATAAGAAAAAGACTTAGTGTTAAAGACGTGCGGATAGGGTTCATGGGTAGTAAGGCTTGATCGTCTGTAAATATTACCAATAATCCGGATATTGGCAAGTCAGGGTGACAGGTAAACACTGATTATTCACGCCTGGCCCCGTACCTTTGCGCCGGATCGCTGAAACGATCAAAAACAAGCCCGTCCATGTACGTCAAACCCAAAAAAGAACTCGGTCAGCACTTTCTGAAAGATCTTAGCATCGCCCAACGCATTGCTGAGCTTCTGACCGGCCATGGTGAATACAAGAAAGTCCTTGAAATTGGGCCGGGTATGGGCGTTCTGACGCAGTTTATACTGCAGGATACGCGCTTCGAAACCTACGTGATCGAGATTGACAGAGAATCGGTTGACTACTTAAAACTGAATTTTCCTGTGCTGGAAGGTCATATTTTACCCGCCGATTTTCTGAATATCCGCCCCGATTTACTCCCGACCAAGCAGCCGGATAGCACCGAGTCGTTTGCCATAATCGGCAACTTTCCCTACAATATTTCGACCCAGATTCTGTTCAAAGTGCTGGACATGCGCGATCGGGTGCCCGAAGTTGTGGGTATGTTTCAGCGCGAAGTAGCGCAACGGGTGGCCTCTGGGCCGGGCAATAAAGACTACGGTATTCTGAGCGTATTGCTGCAAGCCTGGTACGATATTAAGTATGAATTTACCGTCGACCCGACGGTGTTCAATCCGCCACCAAAAGTGTTTTCGGGTGTTTTATCCCTCCGGCGAAATGCCACAACAGACCTCGGTTGCGATGTACGCAAATTTACGCAGGTGGTAAAGCATGGATTCAGTCAGCGACGGAAAACGCTTCGTAACGCCCTGAAACCCCTAAATCCACCCGAAGCTGCCCTCGCCAGTCCGTTCATGGATAAACGCGCCGAGCAATTAAGCGTAGCGCAGTTTGTGGAATTAACAAAGCTTATGACGGAGGAAAGGGAGGAGCGAGAGTAAAGGGAGGAGGAACGTTGCAAACCTTTCTCCCTTTACTCCCGCTCCTCCCATTTCTCCCCCTTACCCAATGACTTTCGAACTCACAAAAGACTATCTCGATCATATTCAGTCGGCTATTGAAGCGAGCGATGAGAAGCTGCTGCGGACTGAGATGGAGGAGTTGTTTCCGGCCGATATTTCGGGGATTCTGGACGAGCTGGAGCCCGAATCAGCGCATTATCTGCTAAGCCTGCTGGATAAATCGGTTGGGGCCGAAATCCTGGCCAATAGCGACCCTACTGAACGAACCAACCTGCTCAAACTTTTTACGTCGGAAGAACTGGCTCCGTTCATTAACCAGATGGATTCCGACGATGCCGTGGATTTGCTGAATGAGCAGCCTATTCAGGTGCGGGAAGAGGTTATTGGGTTTCTGGAAGATCGGGAGCAGGCCCGTTTTATCCTGGATTTACTGCATTATGAAGACGGCGTTGCAGGTAGTTTGATGCAGAAGGAGTTGATCAAGATCAGCGTCAACCTGACGGTCAATGCCTGCATCGAAGAAATCCGCCAGCAAGCCGAAGATGTCGAAAATGTCTATGCCGTTTATGTGGTCGATGAAGTAGGCAAACTGCTTGGGTTGATATCGCTGAAGAAGATCGTGCTGGCTCGCAAAAACGCCAAAATTGCTGACCTCTACGACGACGATGTTGTCTTTGTCGAAACCTATCGACCTGTTGCCGAAGTGGCCGAGTTGATGCAGAAGTACGATTTGGACGCCATTCCGGTCGTGAACGTGCAGCAGCGCCTGCTTGGTCGGATTACGATTGATGACGTGGTCGACGTAATTACTGAACAGGCTGAAGAAGATATTCAGGTTATTTCGGGTTTATCGGGCGAAGTAGAGGAGGACGATAGCGTTTGGCAGCGCTCGAAAGTACAGCTTCCCTGGCTCGTAGCGGGTGCCGTTGGGAGCCTGTTGGCGGCAACCGTTATCAATGGTTTTCAGAGTGAATTAGGGAAAGTAGCTGCCCTGGCTGCGTTTATTCCCATTATTGGCTCAACGGGCGGGAATGTGGGTATTCAAACGTCGTCCCTGATTTTGCAAAGCCTGACAGATACAACTGGATTGAGCATGACCATGGCAAAGCGGCTCGTACGAACCCTGCTAGTGGCGATCATTAACGGACTGGTTGTAGGCCTGATTGCGGGTACCTATACCTTCATTATTGGCGAGCCACGGCTATTTTTTGTCGTCGCAACGTCGTTGCTGGCAGTGGTGTTACTGGCTTCGTTTATGGGGACGGTTACGCCGTTGTTGCTTAATCGAATCGGAATTAATCCGGCGGTGGCATCAGGGCCGTTTATCACAACGGCCAATGACCTGATTGGCATCGGCGTGTATTTCCTGATTGCACAGTGGTTACTGGCGGAGGTTTAATTCATCAATAGGGGTGCCGAAAACTAACATACGAATCTACAGTACAGAAACATTTCGGGATGCGTATATGCAGCCCGAACAGCAGTTGGATGCTATTTTAAAGTCCGATTTCGGGAAGTTCTTTATCGTAAAAGTTGAGGAACTGATTCGCCTGATCAAGCTTCCGGTTCCGCCTATTCGCTCCACAACGCATACGTTTATTTACCTCACCGATGGCGAAGCGGTAATGACGATTGGTAGTGAAACCTACACGATTTTCAAGAATGAGTGTTTAGTTGTGCCCGCTGGCCAGGTGTATTCGTTCAATAACGTTGATGAAAATCACGGCTATCTGTGCAATTTTCACGACGACATTGTGATCGGGAAATTTGGTAAAAACGAGTTGCTCAAAGACTTCGAGTTTCTGCGGGTTTGGGGTAATCCACGTATTCAACTGGATAAACAGACCTCAAAATTTGTCCGTCGTCTGCTTAAACGAATCTTGCTCGATTATTCAGAGAATGGCCTGGCGAACCTGGACATCATTCAGTCGTATTTTATTGCATTACTGTGCGAGGTGAACCGGGTATATAAACCAGTTTCGGCCAGTACACAAACTCATTCGGTGGGTATTGCGAACCGATTTAGAGAACTATTGGTCGATCGGATCAAAACCAGCCATCGTGTAACCGATTACGCATCCGAATTGAATATCACGCCAAACCACCTGAATAAAGCAGTCAGGACAATTACAGGAAAATCGCCTACCAAATGGATCGACGAAGCCATTGTATTGGAAGCAAAAGTGCTGCTGTATCAAAGTAAGTTGTCGATCAGTGAAATAGCTACTGAAATTGGCCTGGCTGACCCTTCCTACTTTAGTCGGCTGTTCAAAAAACAGGAGGGTATTACGCCCGTAGCGTTTCGTAAGATGATTGAAACGTCCTAAAAGTCGCGTTGTTAGTCCTAGCCTGATTTTGCCATAACCGTGACCTTTGCAGGACTCTTTTTTATGGAATAGGGACTGCTAAACAGGCGGGCCACTATCGTACTGACAGGAATATGTATTCGTCTTTATTGGTCGCCCATTCGCTGTTTCGCTGGTTGGTTTTGTTAAGTTTGGTCTATGCCATTGTAAGGGCGTACCGAGGTTATAGATCAGGTACTGTATTTACGAAGACGGATAATTCAGTGCGTCACTGGACGGCTACGATTGCTCACATTCAGTTAGTAATAGGCTTCACACTCTACTTCACGAGTCCGGTTATTAAGTACTTTTGGGCTAATGCTAAAGGCGAAATTGGCCATATCGACACGGCATTTTTCGGACTCATCCATATCCTGCTGATGCTTGTTTCGGTGGTCATTTTGACCGTTGGTTCTGCCCTGGCAAAGCGTCGGCCAACCGATCATGAGAAATTCAGGACGATGTTGATCTGGTTTTCCATTGCGTTGTTCATCATCTTTATCGCCATTCCGTGGCCATTCTCGCCCCTGGCGACCCGACCTTATTTTCGATCCTATTAACCATGAAAAACTTCCTCACTACAAACATTGGCCGGTTGCGGCTCCTTGGCCTTTTAGAAGGTATTTCGTTACTGCTGTTGATCGGTATTGCCGTTCCGGCAAAACACATGTTTGGCGATCCGACCCTCGTGAAAGCAATCGGGCCCGTGCATGGCGTACTGTTTTTACTGTTCGTTTTCAATACGATAAGTGTCGGCGTTGAGTACCAGTGGAAATTTAAAACTACGACCTGGAAGGTATTGCTCGCTTGTCTGGTTCCATTTGGTACATTCTACATCGATAAAAAGATACTGAGCAAAATAGAGCCGTCGGCAGACTAATTTCATATGCCATATCTCCAAGATATGGCATATGAAATTAGTCTGCCGACGGCTCGTTGGTAAGGTTTTCTTATCTTGCCTGGGCTATGACCGTTCGTTTTGCTACTCCTGCCGACGTCCCCGCTATTCTGGCCATTTATGCGCCTTACATTACGGGATCGACCATTACGTTTGAATATGATGTGCCAACGGTGGCAGAATTTACCGACCGAGTCCAGACCATTCAGCAGCAGCTTCCCTATCTGGTAGCCGAGTCCGACGGGCGATTATTGGGTTACGCCTACGCATCGAAACACCGCGACCGAACGGCCTACCAATGGTCTGTTGAAACATCGGTTTATGTACACCCGGATGGCCATAGGCAAGGGATTGCCCGGCAGTTGTATGCCCGATTGTTTGAGTTGTTGCGTCGGCAGGGGTACTACAATGCCTATGCGGGGATTACCTTGCCCAATCACAAAAGCGAATCGTTTCATCGCTCGGTAGGTTTCGAACACATTGGAACCTACTCGAATATCGGTTATAAAATGGGGGCGTGGCATAGTGTAGCCTGGTTTCAATTAGCGCTGCAACCCTATCAGTCAAACCCAGTTCTGCCAGTTTCGATAACCCAGTTAGAATTAATGAAAAATGGCCTCTAGACGACTGCTAGAGACCACTTTGCTGTGCCGGTGTGGTGTCGGTTACTTATAACCGACACCTCAGGTTTCTCAAAACCTAACGGTACAAACAGTAGGTTTTGAGAAACCTCATTTGTCAGCTATAAGTAGCTGACATCACGCTACATCACGCTTCAATAACTGCGTTTGGCATCATTGCCCTGGTCCACGGAGGTATTTGTCCAGAAATTCTTTGATCGCTTTGTTGGCGGTAATTTCGTTTTCCTTTTTTACGAAACCGTGCCCTTCATTCGGGAAGGTAACGTATTCGACTGGCACGCCGTTTTTCTTCACATTCGCCACAATCTCATCCGACTCAATCTTTAACACGCGTGGGTCGTTGGCTCCTTGGATAACGAGCAGCGGTTTCTTGATCCGGTTCGTGTGAAACAACGGCGACTTGTTGTAAAGCGCAACAGAGTCTGTTTTGGGATGACCGATTTCCTTGAACATGGCATCTCGTTGGGGACCCCACCATTCGGGCATGCTGTTCAGGGTGCGAATCCAGTTCGCTACACCAAAAATATCGACGCCAACCGCAAACTCATCGGGTGTAAATGCCAGGCCCGCCAGTGTCATATAACCGCCGTAGGAACCACCCATAATACCAATTTTCAGTGGGTCAACATAGCCGGTTGCGGACAGAAACTTCTTCGATTCGACACAGTCTTTCAAATCCGCGTCGCCGTGCTTGCGGTCATCGGCGGCATAAAACGTTTTGCCGTAGCCTGAGCTGCCCCGGTTGTTCACGGCCAAAACCACATAACCGTTGTTCACCAGGTACTGTACCAAAGGCGAGTAGTTCAACCGGGTTTGGCCGCCCGGACCACCGTGAATGGATAAGATCGCCGGGAGTTTATCGCCCGGTTTGGCATCTTTCGGTTTGTAGAGCAGGGCCGGAATTTCCATACCATCAAACGACTTGTACCGAATCACTTCGCCCGAAACCAGGTCCTCCGCATTGATTTCTGGATTTAACCCACGGACCAGTGGGGTTACCTTGCCGGATTTGAAATCGTACGAATACAACGTTGCAGGCGAATTGGAACTATTGACGAAAAAGGTCATCCGATCTTCGCTGTCCGTGATGTTTACGCCGGTGATGTCGCCACCCGGTAGCGCCGGTAAACTGATTGGCTGATTCGTACGGTTGTCAATAATCTTTAGTTCGGTACGGGCATCGTTATTGACCGAGAGCACGCGGTAACGACCACGATAGGAGAGATAATCACTCGAAATATCCCAATTCGCCTTGTCAAGCACTGTGCTTTGTCCCGTAGCCAGATCATAGGCTTTTACGTAGGAGAATTCATTGCCATCATCAGTTGAGATGAGAAGCTTCTTGCTATCGGGCGTGAATCCTTCTGGGCCGTTGCTTACGTCGCCGGTGTGCTTCGTCAGAAGTTTGGTTTCTTTGGTTTGTAAATCGTAGAGGTACGTATCGCTGTTAGTCGTTGTGATCGTTTTGGCAAGGGCGATATAGCGTTTATCGGGCGACACATCGCCGGGGAAGAAACCGCCCGGATTTTCGAACAGGAGTTTGGGTTTCAGGGTCGCTATGTCCATCTCGTACAGATCAAAAGCCGCCGGGTTCCGCAGGTTGGATTGATAGAAAAAACTCTTGCGGTCGTGACTCAGTCCCCCAAACTGAAACTTTGCTTTGTCGGCTGTAGTAAGGTCTTTTATGCGCCCATCTTTTTCGCGCAAATAAATGTGATTCAGTTCGTTACCACCCTGGTCACTGCTGTAGAGAATTCGGCCATCGGGCAGGTAGCCAATAGCGAAAATAGCGTTGGTTTTAGAGGAAGTCAGTTGTTTAGGCTGGCCGGTTCCATTGAACGGAATTTCATACAGGTTGAACACACCATCCTGATTACTGCTGTAAAGTACTTTCTGTTCATCGGGCGAAATGTCTGAGCCACCAAACCGGATGGTTTTCATGAACTGCTCGATCGTGTATTTGGGAACGGCAGCTGGCTTAGGTGCAGGACCGGCTAAAACTCTACTGAAGCATAGAGAAAGGATTAGTGCGAAACGCAACTGTTGGACTAAGGGTGTTTTCATGTCTGGCTAGTTTGGTGAGAAATGAGTTCGGACGTTCCGGGCACAATACTGATTTGAACAAAGTTGGCAATTAAAATCTAACCAGAGCGGTTGAATGTAGAATTTTCGTAATGATTTGATTTATAGGTATTTCTGAGGTGCAGGATAGGTATTATTATCAAATTGTTAATAGTGCTATACAGATAGTAATGTCTGCATAATCTGCTCTACTTTTGCAAACCGTAACAAACCATACAATGGTGAACCGCTTTCGAGTCACGTTTTATTTTACAATCAGTTTATTCATTTGTACCCTCAGCCGTAGTCTGGCACAAACATCGTTAACACCGGCCACGCCCTGGGGAACCTGGTTAATTGGTACACTCGTGTTGCCGGGAGGTGAAAAAAAATGGGGCGGTTTTGCCGAAGTACAGGCCCGGAGTAATGGCGTATTTAATCAGTATTTCTACAATGAACTGAAAGGTGGGATCAGTTACGATATAGACAAGAATTTCTCGGTTATGGTTGCCGGTGGTCGATACGCAACCTATGACTACCAGGCCTTATCGGATGGACCGCTGACAATTGAAAAACGCCTGTGGGAGCAATTCACTATCAATCAGTATCTGTCCCGGCTGAAGTTTGAACACCGGTACCGGATAGAACAGCGGTGGTTTGATAATCGCGACGGGACTACCCCGTATCGAAACCGGATTCGCTATCGACTAAATATGTTCGTGCCACTCAATAACCACACGGTTACGGCTAAAACGGCCTTTTTGTCGATGTACGACGAGATTTTCCTGAATCCAATCGGGCCAACCTTTGAGCGAAACCGGATTTATGCGGGTATCGGCTATCAGTTTGATCAGCAATTAATTTTGCAGGTTGGCTGGGTAAACCAGACGAATTATAACCCAGCTACGTTTGAAAGTGGCGTTTATACACCCCAGTCGGCAACCGGAAAAAATAACCTTGTTGTAGGACTGATTTATCGGCTTAAACGTAAAAGTGCGTCGGAGAGATTACCAACACAGCCAGATTAATTTTTCGACAGGATTTACAGGATGAACAGGATAGCCTCTGTAAAACCAATCCTGTTCATCCTGTAAATCCTGTCGAAACTAATCTATCCGGGAAATGCAAAATTGGTGGATGCCCCCTGTTTCCCGATAGGAAATCTGAAGCCCATAACTATCGCAGATTTGCCGAACAATGGCCAGCCCTAATCCCACCGAATCGGGGCCGGTACTTTCCTTTTTGAACCGTTCAAATAATCGTTCCGGGTCTGATACCAACTGACCGCCGGTGTTGCTTAAACACAGTAGTTCAGCGGTTGAAGTCAATTCAATATGCCCATTTGGTTGATTGTGCTTGATGGCATTATTGACCAGATTCGTGACCAGACTATCGGCTAACGAGGACGGAAGCTGAACGGCAAATGGCGTCGTTGTTTGTACCTGTACCGACAACTGTTTGAACGATAGAACTTCGTCCATGTCGGCTAGCTTTTCGGTTAACAGGCTTGCTAAATCCACGATATGCGTATCGTTGAACTGCCGATTTTCGATCTTAGCCAGCAGCAATAATCCCTGATTCAGGCGCGAGATGCGCCGGGAGGCCTGATAGATGGTTTCGATCCAGTTGGTCTGCGTTTCAGTAAGTTGTTCTGTTTGAATAAGTTGCTCGACCTTGGCATTGATGAGCGCCAGCGGTGTTTGCATTTCGTGGGAGGCATTCTCGGTAAATTCTTTCAGACTCCGATAGTCCTGCTGCATTTTAGCCGCCATTTTCTGCAACACATCATTCAACTCATTGAACTCCGTAATTTCCGGTTTGTCCAATTCCAGGGATGTGTCGTTGTTAAGATCGAACCGTTTAATGCGTGACAAGGTATCGTAGAACGGAAGCCAGAGACGCCCCGACAGTTTTCGCTGGAACCAGAACATGCCCAGTAATAACAAGCCCAAAAAGAGTACCATCGCTACGCTGATCACTTCGATGAGTCGGTACGTCTGAATCAGTGATTTGCGAATCGATACGCGATGGATAACACCCTGAATGGGTTCATAGAACGTCAATTGCCGAAATGGAATCAGTTTGTCGTCATATCGATTTTTGATAAGCGTATCGGTGAAGGCTTCTCTAATGGTCCCTCGTTTGCTGACTGGGACTACTTCAATCTTGTTTTCAACAAAATAAGGGCTGTCTGTCCAGGTGTTATGGGCACGTACGTAGGTTTCAAAATCCCGCCGTTCAACCCGCAACCGGCTTTCAACTTCGTCGTAAATCAACAACCGGATAATCTGGTAAAATACCAGTGCCGTGAGCAGGTAAATGACCAGCGAGAAACCTAAGTAAATCTGGTTGGTTTTGGTGAGCAGTTTCAAGGCTGACTGAATTTATAGCCGATGCCGTAGATGGATTGTACGTAATCGGCGGCCCCTTTTTCCAGCAATTTCCGACGCAAATTTTTGATATGCGAATACACCATATCGAACGAATCGGCGGAGTCAATGTTGTCGCCCCACAGGTGCTCGGCGATAGACGCTTTAGTCAGCGCTACATCCACATTAGACAGGAAATACAGCAACAAATCATACTCCTTCCTGGACAGGGTTGTGAGCTGTCCATTTACAAACACCTTGCGGGTAAGCGGCACCACCACGATTTCCTGAAACCGAATTTCGGTATGGCCACCAAACTGCCGCCGACGGAGCAAGGACTTTACACGCGCGTTCAGTTCAGATAGGTGAAATGGTTTTGTGAGGTAATCATCGGAGCCGATTTCCAGCCCTTTTAGTTTGTCTTCCAATGCGTTACGGGCCGATATAATAATGACGCCCGTGGTGGCAATGAGTCGTTTCAGCATTTCGATGATCTGAAACCCATTGCCATCGGGCAGGGTCAGGTCAACGATTACGCAATCGTAGGTGTACAGGTGAATTTTCTCCTCGGCATCCCGAAACGTAGCGGCCGTTTCGCAGATGTACCCATCCTTCACCATGTAGTCCGTAATACTTTCGGCTAACCCCTGTTCATCCTCTACGACCAGTACTTTCATCCCGTTGTCTGTTCTACCAGAGCACTAATGTAGGGGGCAATGTTGGAAAGATTCTGGAAGTAGAGACGCAATCCTTTGCGTCTCATACCCCGGATGGTTTTTTACTGAACAAAAAAATGCTGACGCGAAATGAGACGCAAGGGATTGCGTCTCTACGCTTTAATCTGTGTATCTGCAAAATACACCATTGCCTTGTTCAAAAAAGCCGCGTATTCAGGGTTTTCCTGTCCATTTTGGCTCGTGAAGCGAGGATCATCCATGTACAACTTCGCCAACCCTTTATAGGCCTCCGACATATTTTTTGATTGACAAAGTTCTTCGCCCCAGAACCCTTGGATGTTGGCATAATGGCGGGCGATCTGTTCCTGCACTGCCGTGCTGGTCGGGTCTATCGTAAGCATTCCAGCCAGTGTTTTGGCAATGTCCTTCTGGTCGGCTTTTAATTGCTCAAAGCCCGCTTTACCTCGTTGACGCAGGTTTTGCTCGCTGGCGTCAACTTCCTCGGTTCCGTATTTGGTAATGGCTTCCTGCCGGTATGCCAGACCCTTGGGAAAGCCTTCGTATAACTCTTCGTTCGTTAACATGACTCGTTCTCCTTTTAAGGTTGAAATTGTTTTGTCAATCGTCATGAGTAGCGTTGAGAGCCGGTATTGCCGGGCCTGGAGTGCCAGCTTATGGCTTTCCAGCGCCGTTATCATGTTGAAACCCGGGTTTTCCAGAATAGCCAGAATCTCGCTTAACGAGAAGTCGAGTTCTTTGTAAAAGAGAATCTGCTGCAGTCGGATTAACTCTTGCTCACTATATAGCCGGTAATTAGCCTCCGTACGGATAGCTGGTTTTAACAGACCCAGACGATCGTAGTGGTGCAGCGTGCGCACGCTAACACCCGCTAGTTTCGCCAGATTATTCACAGAATACTGTCTCATGGAAACGCCTTGTTCAGATTGACGAAACAAATGTAGGCTATGACGTAAGGGGAGAGTCAAGAGAAAGTTTCACTTTTTTTATTTGGATATGAACCTACTCCTTAGATTATAATAAGGCAATATAACGTTCTTATCCAGTTACTAATCGCTGTTAAAAACTGGCTGTTCTACATAACGACTCAGATGAAAGTAATTCTACAGGAAGAAAAAAAGTACTGGTCTTTAGGTTGGTTATGGGCTGTGTTTCTCCTAGCCGTACCGGGCTGTTTGCAAGCGCAGCTTACTAGTAAAATTAACGGTTTCTTTCCTAAAGATTGGGAAGGTAAACAGGCAATGGTCGTGGCTAAACCAATACATGGGTCACCTATTATTGACACCACTACGATAATGAACCGGAGTGCTACATTCACCGTCAGGTTAGGTGAACCTAGTCCGGCTTATCTTTGGATTGAGGGGAATCAAGACGACATCCACTTTTTTATCGACTCACCAACCATCAATATTGGGATTGAGCCAGGAGCCTTCGCTAAGCCGTTAATTACGGGCTCTGCCAGCAGCGAGTTATGGGTAGATCAACTAGATTTCCTGATGCAGATTCGCGAATCCCGACCTGATCTGCATTCCGAAACATTTTCTGCCCTACAAGCTGGTGATTCGCTTGTTGCCTTCAAACTTGAACAGACTGCAGATTCCCTACGTAAGGTCGATGACGATCAGCTAATCAGCTTAATTCAGAACCACCCGTTACTACCCTGTAGTTGGTATCTTTTTGCATCTAACTCGTTCTCCTATTCTCAAACATCACGTTTATTCGACAGCTTGTCTGCTTTTGCTACTTATCCATCTTACCGGGAATTGAACGAGAAACTGGATCGTAAAAAGCTGGGAAATAAAGCCCCAGACTTTAGCTTACCCAGCCCATCTGGTTCAGTAATTACGTTATCAAAACTTGAACGAACGTATATTTTAGTCGATTTTTCCAGCCAGTACATATTACCCTGCCAGAAACGGCATTATGATTTAAAGAAGCTGTACGCTACCTATCACCCACTCGGATTGGAAATAGTTACGGTCGCATTCGATATCGATAAAAATGCTGGTATCATACCCACTACGCCAGACCGTTTACCATGGCTTCAGGTTTTGGATTCCATTAGCCAGTCATCAGTAATGGAAGCATTTGCTATAGACCAAATGCCTGATAATCTATTGCTCGACGCCAACAAAATAATGATTGGACGCGATATGTCTGTTCCAGAACTGGACGAGAAATTACAGCAGTTGTTAAAGAAGTAATACCCAGTTGAGAATAGGTCTCAATGTGATTTACACTCGTTTTTGGGCCGTTTATCGGCTATAATAGACGCTTGGTCAATTTAGGGTAGGAGGAGGGGAGGTTATACCTCATTTTTGTATCATCCTTCCATCTGAAACAACACTACTCATGAAATTCAAACACTGCTTATTACTCGGTGTCATCTTCGCTTCACTACTTATTGGTACCTTAATTACGCTAAGTATGACAGCGCCCCATGAGGGAGCTATTGGTATGGTGAAAACACTGGATCAATAGTCTTGCCCGTAGGTTGTGATCGGCCAATTTTATCCCCTAAAGGCTACAGGCTTGGGTAACCGATTCACGAGCCAAAGACAAAACAGGGCATTGAAAACCAGCGTGAAGGGAATAACAGATATATTCTTGAAGAACAGAATGATCGCCCATTCCGACGATTGGCTGGAAATAATCTCGCGAGCCTTTAACGTAATGTACAGGCACGTCTCATACGCAATGTGATTAATCAGCTTATTGAACAGCAGCGCGATAAGCGAAAACGCTAGTAGATTAATCAGTAAGCTAGGCCATTTATCCCTCATTTTTTGGATCGCCAACCGCCAGTTCTGTTTACGGCTCTGCTTGTTTGTAATAAGCTGGCTAAGGCGAACGATGCCCGTTTTTATATGGGTAAGCCCTAACGCATAGACGAAAATCAGGACACGGGCCGACTCTACTACGATTTCGAGCAGTGTATGCGATACTGGACTGATGGGGCCGAAAGCCTTCAATTGAATAGCCCGCCCAAATGCAGCGATCAGCCCTAATCCGAAGATGAATAAAAAGTGATTTTTGAAAAACCGAACTGTTTGAATCGTCCAGTCCAGCGATGTGAGCAATTTCAGCGGTGTAGTCATGGCAAGGAGTTGATCACCCAAAATGGATGTACGCTTATTAAAAAACGTTAAAATAAGCCAAATAGACGGTGTTTTTGCCGGATTAGGCCGTTACACTTCATATCTCCTGCAATTGAGTGCAACACGAAAGTAGCCTGAGACGTAAGGAGTGTATCAGACGAATTTAAGTTATTTTTCATAAACTCTCTATAGCCATGAAATTCCAACACTGTTTGCTCATCAGCGTCTTTTTCGCATCTCTGTTGATCATTGCACTGGTTATGGTTAGTAAACCAATGACCCAGGCCACTCCTGAACGAGTTGTTATTGCGTCGAAATATGCCCCTCGCAAGATGACTATGTTACCGGCACGACATGTTCCTAACGATCGTCCAACAGTTAATCGTCCTCTCTGAAATTCAGCTTTGTTGGTAAACAAGTTCAAACTGGTTTGCCATTTTGTTCATTGAAGCTGTTTAAACTTTCTAAATTTCGTTAAAACTGAATTGTTTTTTGTCATGGCTCCGGCCACCCGGCCCGACGCCAGGACAAAAAATCACGCAAATTCTAGCTAGAAAATGAAAGTTTAAACGGCTTCGTTAGTTAATAAGCCAAAGACCGTCAGGATGCCATTTGTAAAGAGCATCCTGACGGTCTTTGGCTTATTAAATTCTACTAAAAAGCTGTCTAAAAACCCCTAAATCCCCTGAAGGGGACTTTGCTCGTGCTTAGAGAAAGTCCCCTTCAGGGGATTTAGGGGTTTTTAGACAGTCTCTTACGCCAGCGTAGCGTCGACGCTGATGGTGGTATTGAATAGTTTCGAGATGGGGCAATTGTGTTCGGCGTGGTCAACCAGTTCATCGAATTTAGCTTTGTCCAGGCCTGGTACACTAGCCGTAAGCGTCAATTTAGAGCTGGTAATGCCACTGTCTTCCAGCGTAATAGTGCATTTGACATCCAATGAATCGGCGGCAAAACCTGCTCCCTGAATATTGAAGGCTAATTGCATAGCGAAGCAGCCTGCATGTGCAGCCGCTACCAGTTCTTCTGGATTGGTGCCCACGCCATCAGCGAAACGGGTGTTGAACGAATATTGTGTTTGATTGAGAACGGTACTGGCTGTAGTCAGGCTACCTTTTCCATCTTTTCCGGTTCCGGCCCAATGTGCTGAAGAGCTGCGTGTGATTTTCATGAGTGTATGATTTAGATTTGTTAGCGATTTGTTTTTGATAGGACAAAAGTAGACGGTCAATTGTTGCCTATTTTTCACCTATGTTAAAAAGCGTAAGAATAAGATAAAAATATGATTTCTGGCCCACACGACGTACTACACCAACATTTACAACAGTTTGCCCAACTTCCTGAAGCGGATATGCAACTGGCGGATGAATTCTGGCACGTCAGGAAAATTGCCAAACATGACTTCTTTAATTTCCAGAATTCGGTTTGTCGGCAAGTGGGGTTCGTGCTGAAAGGCATGTTTCGGGTGTATTACATTGATCCAAAAACTGAACTGGAACACAATCTCTATTTCATTCCCGAGCACATGTTCCTAACCTCGCTGAAAGGACTGTTGACCAGAACCACCTGCCCCTACCTGATTGAAGCGCTGGAAGATGCAGAGCTACTGGTGATTGACCGGGAAGATCTACAACAACTTTACCCACGATCGCACAGTTGGGAGCGCTTCGGTCGTATCCTTGCCGAGCAGTATTTTCTGTTCAATCAAATGCGCTCGGAAAGTTTACTGACGCAAACAGCCGAGGAACGCTACATTGATCTGGTAGAAAACTTTCCGGATATTCTGAACCGGGTGTCTCTGGGTCATATTTCGTCTTATCTGGGTATCAAAGGACCATCCCTCAGCCGTATCCGGGCGCAACTAGCCCATAAATAAGATTGTCATTGATTATCATTAGTAGACATTGGCAGTTATTGATTATCAGAATCTTCCACTAGATAACAATCAATGACAACCAATGACAATCAATGACAATTATCTAATAGCCCTCATCCGTGACCAGATAATAGCTCTTAGGATGGGTTGACTGATCTTCGTTCTGAATCGTGACCGTCAATAATTCAACATGCGTATAGGGGTTGAATAGGACGGTCACGGTGTCGATAACGGACTGGCCCTGAGATAATGTCTGGTTCTGAATAAAATCCAGCGCTTCGTCCTGTGAATCGAAGCTACCCAGCAAATCACCCAGATCGAGCGTGGGTTCCTGGTCGGGGAGTTCTCCGATTGTGTTGGAGATGGGGGAATCAACGGGCCCCTGCGAATCGTTGATGGGAGCCGTATACAGTTCTATAGTCATCCGGATAAAATGTAGTGTATAAACGGTTAACTAATTTCGGCTCATTTTGATCGAATATATTCCCATTCCCACACGTCGCCATCGTCGTCATCCCAGATGGTTCCGAGGTGCACAAAGCCATTTTTCTTGAGAATACGGGTGGAGTAACTTTCCTCGGGCAATGTCCGGGCTGTGACCGTAACGGTAGGATCGGTTTCTAGCGCAAGCTGTACCAGTTGGTTACACATTTCGGCACCAACGCCCTGATGCTGGTATTGAGGGAAGGTACCATACGCGATTTCCACCCGCCCGTTTTTAGGCTTTCCTTTGAATGCACAACCACCCACCAAGTTGCCATCGAGTTGGGCGTAATAGCCGATCCAGGGCGGATGGTAGCCTATTTTGTTAAAAAACTCAATCGTCATCGAAAGCCCCGGTTCACAATCGGGGTGATTGAGAAATTGGGTGTTTTCGGAGAGGGTTTGGTGGATAGGGAGGAGGATCATATCCATCCTTTTGTTAAGTGGAATAGATGTATATTAACTTTTAAGTCGCTATCATTCAGTGAGTTGATTCTGAATATTAAGGACAAAATCAGTTGAAACGTCATTATCCTCAGCAATCTCTTCAATTGATAATTTTTGTCGAATTAGTGCTTTTTTCACTGCTTCTGCCTTCATTTCCTCAATCTTTCTCTTTTCTGCATTCACAGCCTCTGCATTGATAGCTGTGATACGGGCAAACTGAAATCGCTCCTCAGGAGACATTTTTCGCGTGTCTAACTCGTCAATAGCTTTCTTCAACCATTCTTCATTCCAAAAAGCCGGATACTGAGTTGGTTCCGTGACCGTGTGCAACGTCTTCATGGTGAAAATCAGTTTTTCTAAATCAGTTTGAATATCAGCTGTATCCTTGTCAAATTTAGCTAATTCTACAGTGATAAACGACATTTGACTATCTATGAGTTCGCCTGATTCACTTCGTAGATTGGCTATAGTATGGTAACTGGTGATCGGTAGGATACTCTTTTCTAAAAATGCGATGCAATATATTTTAGGAAGGTTTGAATAATTGAATTGCCCACGTTCGACTAAGGTATTGAATTTATGAAGAGCATAGAATTTCATGCGTTGGATGAAGTTAGGCGCATGGGCTAACTGCATTTCAACTATAAACTGATTGCCCTGTTCGTCAGTGCAGGCTAAATCATAGATTCCACTTCGACTATCCACGGTGAGGGCTTCAAAAGCATTCTTTTCAAATTGCACATCATTGATTGGAACCGAAGATTTAATTAAAGCCTGAAGAGAAGTACGTAGAAAAAGCGTATTCGCTTCATTCCCAAAAGTGGCTTTAAATCCATAGTCGGATATAATTGGTATAAAGCGTTGTTCACTAATTTCGGGTATTTCCATAGCCCAATATTAACCACAAGAATTAACTTCAGAAAAGTTTAGTATTTATTTTGATGATTTTTGTGACATTAATTCTACTTTGTTGAGAACTCTATTCTGTTCGACAAATCTTCCAAACACCCCCAATTCTTTCTGCCAAAGCCCCTTTTTCCCAAATGTTTCCAAATTTGAGATCGTGTTTTGTAGACACCTGATCGTACCGTCGCCTAAGGTCGGTCAGGTTGTTGTGAATGAAACACGCTCTTTTTCATTGCTCCCGGCAGCGATTCTCTAGTCGTCTTGCGTACCGAACCCGAACCGGTTGTCTTCTGGTGCTGGGTACGAGCCTGCTGACGTTTCAGGCGTCGGGGCAATCGCTCACGCTGAATCAGGTAGTCGAGCAGTCGGTTCGGCAATATCCGTTCCTGAAATCCAAACAGGCCGAAGTTAGTAGCGCCGAGCGACGACTCCAGGCCAGTCGGACCGAATTACTGCCCACGGTGATTCTTCAGGATCAGTACAATTATGCCACCAGTAACAGCCTAAATAATTCCTTTTTTCCGAACGAAGGCACGAATATCTCGACTTCGGGCGGTGTTCGGGCTAACGCCATTTCCCAGGGAAGTTTCGGGAGTTATGCCAGCGCGTCCATCGAGTGGCGAGCCATTACATTTGGGCGTATCAAAGCTAATCTGGGCGTCGCTAAAGCCGATCTTCAGCGGAGTCAGGTTGATTACGAGAATGAGATCTTTCAGCACCAGGTTCGCACCATTGATGCTTACTTGCTCCTGCTGATCAACCAGAAACTGGTTCAAATCCAGCGTAGTAACCTGGATCGGGCGCAGACCTTCAAGCGAGTAGTCGATGCGGGTGTCCGGTCGGGGATGCGGGCGGGTGTCGATAGTTCGCTGGCTACCGCCGAAGCCGTTCGGGCACGCTTGCTTTTACTAAGCAGCCAGCAGCAGGAGCAAGTGCAGCGGCTCCGGCTCTCCGAACTGGCAGGCCAGCTCCAGCCTACTATGCGGGTAGATAGTATGCGTTTTTATACCGCGCTCCCAAACGGTACTTTTCTCTCCGATTCGCTTTCGCCCAAGAACCCGACCTTGCAGTTATTTCAATCGCAGATAAACCTGTCGGCGGCTCGCAGTCTGGCGACCCAGCGATCTGGAATGCCCGTTATTTCGCTGGTTGGCGTAGGGAATGCACGGGGTTCGGGATTCTCGAATCAGCAGGGCGATATTTTTCAGACTAATCAACTGAAGGGCCTTGGTTATCAGGTTGGTAATTACCTGGTTGGTGTTGTGGCCCGCTGGAATCTGACCAACATGCTCCGTACCCGGCAGGATTATCAGGCCGATCAATTTCAGGTGGAACGATCGCGGCAGTTATTTAACACGCAGCGATTGCAGATCACCCGTCAATACCAGGAAGCCGACACGCAATATCAGGTTGCGCTTGAACAGGCCCGGCAAGCCCCCATTCAGTTACAGGCCGCCCGGCAAGCCTACAATCAGGCAAGATCGCGCTATGAAAGCGGCTTAACGGATTTGGTAACCCTACTCCAAACGGTCGTTACGCTGAATCGTGCTGAAGTCGATGGGTATGTGGCCGTTAGTAATGTATGGCGGTTTCTGTTGCTCAAAGCGGCTGCTGAAGGGGATTTATCGCTGTTTATGAATCAGGTGAAATAAAGGCAGTTTGAGGTTTGCAGTTTGACGTTCGAGGTTGCGAATGCCTAACTCCAAACCTCGAACATCAAACTGCAAACCCAGTTTTTTATGTACAACATCATTCGTTCCGCGCTGCGTAAACCCATTTCGGTGGTTGTGGCGGTTATGGGGCTTCTATTTTTTTCGGTGATGTCGCTGTTTACCATTCCGGTCGACATTTTCCCGAACCTCGATTTGCCCACCATTTATGTGGTGCAGCCCTATGGCGGTATGGCCCCCGACCAGATGGACGGCTTCATCGCGACGCGTTATCAGGATCACTTCCTGTATGTGTCGGGTATCCGCGACATCGACGTGAAAACCATTCAGGGGCTTTCGCTGATTAAACTCTCGTTCTATCCGGGAACGGACATGGCGCAGGCGGCTGCCGAAGTTGCCAATAACGTGTCGCGGGCTAAAGCCTATATGCCGGAGGGAACGGTGCCGCCCCAGGTCGTCCGATTCGATGCCAGTTCGGTGCCGGTTGGACAGCTGGTGTTTGAGAGCCAGAGCCGATCACTGAACGAAATACAGGATTATGCTTCGTCGCGGGTGCGGCCGATGTTCTCCAGGATTCCGGGGGTATCCAGTCCACCGCCGTTCGGTGGTAACCAGCGGACGGTGATCATCAAGGTGAATCCGCAACTGGTGCGTAGCTATCAGCTAACGCCCGAAGAGGTTATTAAATCGATTGTGACGAATAACCAGCCTTCGCCAGCGGGTAATATTCGCATCGGCGATAAGGCGTTGATGACACCGGTTAACTCGCTGATAAAACGCCCGGAAGATTTTCTGAACATCCCGATTCGGGTTGGCTCAGGACCGACAGTATTCGTGCGGGACATTGGTACGGTAGAAGATGGTGCCGACGTAACGGTGAGTTACGCGTTGGTGAATGGGCGTCGGGCTGTCTATATTCCGGTGGTTAAAAAGTCGGATGCCTCCACGCTAGATGTGGTGAATAACATTCGAAAAGCCCTACCTGAACTTCGCGCTGCGGTGCCGGAAGATGTCAAGATTTCCTACGAATTCGACCAGTCGGTGTACGTAACCAACGCTCTGAAAAGCCTCGTAACCGAGGGTATTCTTGGAGCTGTTCTAACCGGTTTGATGGTACTACTTTTCCTCCGCGACTGGCGAAGTGTAATCATTGTAGTTGTGACCATCCCGATTTCGATCCTGTCGGCGGTGATCATGCTGAATCTGTGTGGGCAAACCATCAACATCATGACCCTATCGGGGTTGGCGCTGGCCATCGGGATTCTGGTGGATCAGGCTACGGTGACGATTGAGAATATTCACCAGCATCTGGAAACCGGTAAACCGAAAGCTGTTGCCATCTGGGATGCCTGTAAGGAAATTGTTTTCCCGGAATTCCTGATTCTGCTGGCTATTCTGGCTGTGTTTGCCCCCGCGTTCGTGATGAGTGGCGTACCCCGATCCATGTTCCTGCCACTGTCGCTATCCGTAGGTTTTGCCATGATCGCGTCGTTCCTGCTCTCGCAAACGTTCGTTCCAGTGCTAGCCAACTGGCTGCTGAAAAGCCATCCAACTCATGAAGCGCCAACATTAGCACTTGATGCGCAGGAGCGCCATGCCATGCTTGAGGAGGGTGCTCATCCAGTCAAGAATGCGACTGGTTTTGAGAAATTCAAGCAACGGTATTCTTCGCTACTTGAAAAAATCCTGAACCGAAGAGGATTGATTGTTGGCGGCTATTTGGTTGGTAGTTTGGCTATTATCGTTGCCTGCTTTCTATTCATTGGAACGGATATTCTGCCGCACGGCAACAGCCACCAGTTTCAGATGCGCCTTCGTATTCCCGATGGAACGCGGGTGGAACGAACTGAAATGGCTACGCTGAAAGTGCTGGATATCATTAAAGAATCTGTCGGAAAAAATAACGTAGAAATCTCATCGGCTTATGTCGGAACGGTTCCTTCCAGCTACGGTACGTCCAACATTTTCGTGTTCAACAGTGGGCCTCATGAAGCTGTTTTGCAGGTCTCGCTAAAGGAAGAGCATCCTGTTAAAATGGATGATCTAAAAGAAGAACTTCGGACGAAAATTGCCAAAGCGTTGCCGGCTGCCAGCATTTCGTTTGAACCGATTGAGCTGACCGAAAAAATCATGAGTCAGGGAGCCTCGACGCCAATTGAGGTGACGGTTGCCGCTAAAGACATCAAAGAAGCCGGACGCTTTGCCAACAAGATTCGGGAGCGGATGTTGACAATTGATTTCCTGCGCGATGTGCAGATTCCCCAACCACTCGCTTACCCGGTTCTGAACGTAACCATGAACCGCGAACGGGCTGGTCAACTGGGTGTTACATCGACACAAGTTGCCCGCTCAATGGTGGCCGCTACATCGTCCAGCCGTTTTACGGATAAAAATCTCTGGCTTGATGAGTCGAAAGGATTGGCCTATCAGGTACAGGTGCAGATTCCTGAATACCAGATGAGCAGTGCCAGCGACATTGGTAACATTCCCCTGCGAAGTGGCGAAATGCGCCCGCTGTTATCAGATGTGGCCACGTTTTCGGAGAGTACGGCACCGGGCGAATATGACCGCGCTGGCCCAAACCGACTGGTAACGATTACGGCAAACTTGCAGAAAAAAGACCTTGGGTCGGCTCAGAAAGCGGTGGAAAATGCCATCAAAGAAGCGGGTGAACCTCCTCGGGGTGTGCTTGTCGAAATGGGTGGACAAACGAATCTGCTGACCGATACACTGAACAGTCTGCAAACGGGTCTGCTGGTAGCCATTGTGATCATCTTCCTGTTGCTGGCGGCTAACTATCAATCGTTTAAGTTATCACTAGTGATTCTGGCGGCTATTCCTGCCGTGGTTGCTGGTGCGTTACTTATGCTGCTGGCTTGTGGCGCTACGCTGAATCTGCAATCGTACATGGGGCTGATTATGTCGGTGGGGGTATCGGTAGCTAACGCCATCCTGATGGTAACCAATGCGGAGAACCTGCGGCTGGAAATTGGCGATACGCGTAAGGCGGTGGTATTGGCTGCTAACAGCCGGATTCGGCCGATTCTGATGACCAGTATTGCCATGATTGCTGGTATGGTGCCGATGGCGTCGGGGCTGGGTGAAGGGGGTGATCAGATTGCCCCACTTGGACAAGCCGTTATCGGTGGACTGATTGCCTCTACACTGGCGGCTCTCCTGATTTTGCCCTGTGTATTTACGCAGCTTCAGGCGAAAGCCACGACCCAATCTGTATCACTCGACCCGGAAGATCCGGAAAGCAAATTCTACCATCAGGAACTGAGTCATAGTGTGTAGTATAGATTCTTTTGATTCTGAAGATTCTATGGTTTCTGAGGAATAAAATAACTACGATTTAGAATCTACAGAATCACCAGTTAAGAACAGTCAATTAGTCAACCATTGTCTATATGAAATCGTTTTTTAATCTAACCATATCTGTCGCCACTGCTGCCGGAATTGCCGCCTGCTCGACGGCCAGCAGCGATAATAAAACGACTGCCGCGAAAGAACCCGAAGCCCAGCAGGTTGCGGTGACGACTGTGCAGGAATTACAACCCAGCAAACGCGTTACCTTGCCCGGCGAATTGAAGCCCTGGAATCGGGTGAACATGTACGCCAAAGTGAAAGGTTTTGTGCGCGATATTTCGGTGGATCGGGGAACGCTGGTTCGCAAAGGGCAGGTGCTGGCCCGACTCGATGCGCCCGAAGTGATTTCGGAGTTGAGCCAGGCACAGGCGCAGGTTCAGGCGCAGGAAGCTACGTTGGTGGAGCAAACAACTCGTGCTCGTGCCAGCCGATTAACGTATAACCGCTTGCTACAAACGGCGAAGATGGAAGGTGCTGTATCAGCGAATGAAATCGATCAGGCACTGGCCAGAATGCAGGGCGACAGTGCCATGGTAGCCGTAGCGAGGGGTACGGTTCAGGCTGCCCGGTCGAACTACCAGGCCAAAACCGAACTTCGGCAATACCTCACTATTACGGCTCCTTTCGATGGTATGGTAATTGAACGGAACATCAGTCCTGGTGCCTTAGTTGGTGCAGGCGATAGTGGCAAGCCGTTGTTCGTACTGGAAGACAGTCGGACGTTGCGGTTGACGGTGGCCATTCCGGAGTCGTTTGCCAATCAGCTAAAGGCAAAAAGTGCCGTTTCCTTTACGGTGAACGCCATGCCTAACCGCCAGTTCAAAGCGAAACTGGCCCGTTCTGCCCAAAGTCTGGTCGAAGCCAATCGCTCTATGATGGCTGAATTTGACGTTGCCAATCCCGGCCACGAACTGAAAGCGGGTATGTACGCTGAAGTGTTAATGCCAATCGAACGAACGGGCAAAACCATGTTCGTGCCTACAACATCGGTGGTTAGCTCCAGCGAAAAAATGTTTGTGATCAAAGTCAACGACAACCGGGCGCAATGGGTATCGGTACAAAAAGGCAACGTGCTGGATAGCTTAGTCGAAGTCTTTGGCGATGTACAACCCGGCATGACCATTGTGAAAACCGCTTCCGAAGAAATTCGGGACGGTCAGGAAGTAAAGAGTGTGAAGAAGTAGAGTTTCTATTGTGAGGTTATTGTGATGTCAGTTTTAAGAAACTGACACGCGAGGTTTCTCAAAACCTAACGAATTACAGTAGGTTTTGAGAAACCTCACGGTGTCGGATTTTAAGAATCCGACACCACTGTAAATCCGGAATCACCACATTTCAGTACAACAAATACGGCCTTATCTCGCCAACCCACGCTTCACAAATCAGCAGTTTGTGAAGCGTTTTTGTGAACTCTGCAATAGGGAACTCAAAAAGTGATTCCGAATCGGGAATGCCTAACAGCTTATCCAGATGATGTTTTCCGCTCGGATTGACGTGGGTTGGATAGGTCGCCCATGTAAAGTCATCTGGCTGGTGATCATAGACTAGTTTGATGAAAAGCAGTCCAGACAAAACGGGTTTGAAGCTAGCTGCATCCATAACATGAAACATGACTCCCCGGCATAGTTGTCCTGCGTATTTGCCACTTTGTGGTGTAAATGTAATGGCTCGTCCGATAATGCCTGATAAGCCCAATTCATTGAACTGAGTAGTTACTTGATTGGCCTTCAGCCAGGGTGCTCCCGCGATTTGAAAGGGCGTTGCCGTGCCGCGACCTTCGCTGAGGTTGGTAGCTTCGAGCAGACCTAAACCGGGATACAATAAAGCCGCTTCGGCATTGACCATAGCGGGTGAAGTTGGTACAAAAGACGGCTTCCAATCCCTCGAAAACGCTTCCCGATGCCAGCCTTCTGCTTTACTAATCGTGAGATGTAAGGTAGACATTCGTTGCCGTTGCCAATACATGGCCAGTTCGCCAAACGTACAGGAGTGGCGCAATGGCATACGCCACCGGCCAATGAATGAAGAACATACACGCTCATTTAATAACGGCCCTTCTGCCAACTCCATGCGCCCCGAAATAGGATTGGGCCTATCAAGGAGAATTAACGGCTTCTGGTGGAGCGTACAGGCTTCCATGATGTACGTGAGCGTCCACAAGTATGTGTAAAAGCGACAACCGACGTCAGGTAAGTCCAAGATAACAGCATCCACATCGGCTAAATCTACAGCTGAAGGTTGAAGCTTGTTACCGTATAAACTGATAATTGGTAGGCCAGTTAAGGCATCAAGTCCATTAGGCATCAACAGGCCATCCTCGCCAATTGCTTCCAAGCCATGTTCAGGAGAAAATAGCTTAACGATTTGGTAGCCAGCAGAAAGTAACGCCTGCCGTGATGGTACATAAGCCGCAGTTGTAGCCGCCTGATTGGTGACGAGTGCCAAACGTTGGTGTTGATAGTGAGCTGCTTGTTTTAGAAAAATATCTACGCCAAATTCGACTGTCATGGAAAGAGGAGCTTTGTGTTATATCGTGATGTCAGTTTCTTAAAACTGACACGTGAGGTTTCTCAAAACCTTTTTAAACAGAATTACAGTAGGTTTTGAGAAGCCTCACGGTGTCGGGTTTTAGAGTCCGACACCACATACAAGATGGTTCAGGTTGATGGGATGACCATCTTATTTCATACGAATATGCTCGGGCCGCGGGCCAACACCAATCAGGTAAGCGGGCAAGCGACGGATCAACGATACGTGTTTGAACAACCAGAGAATGACTGGGGGAAAAGTAGCCGGGTTGGTTACTGAGGCATTGATCAGCCGCTTGTGAACGAAAATTTGTCCCGATTGAATAATTCGAACCGGCCACAGACGTCGGCGTTGAATACGGTCTAATTCGGCACTAGTAACAGGGCCCTTTTGAAGCGAAGCTGTCAGTTGATTAGCCGCAGCAACGGCATCCTGAATGGCCATGTTGACCCCCACACCACCCGCTGGCGACATGGCGTGAGCGGCATCGCCAATGCACAAGAGGCCCGGTTTATACCATTGCCGTAAACGGTCAATTTTGACGGTCAGCAGACTGATTTGATCCCAGGTTTTTAATTCCTTTACATAGTTGCCGACGAACGGGGCCAGGCTCAGAATATCGGCTTGTAAGGCCGCAATACCCCGTTGTTTTAATGGCTCAAATTGACCTTTCGGAATGATATAGCCACATTGGGAATAATCCTGACGGTCAATCAGAACCATGAACTGGCCCGATTTAAAATACCCTAATGACTGTTCGCCGAGCGCAGGATCTTTCGGAATCCGCATCCACAATACATCAATCGGAACCCCAAAATCCTGAACTGTCAGGCCCGCTTTTTCCCTGATGATAGACTTGCGGCCATCGGTGCCCACGACTAAATCGGCCCGTATTTCCAATTCACCCGTGGGTGAAGTAGCTCGCACACCTACGACCTTCCCACTTTCCTCAATCAGATCAGTGGCTTCGGTTTCCAGGTGCAGATGAAACGTCGGGAATTGCCTGGCTTTGTCGGCCAGGAAGTTCAGGAAGTCCCACTGGGGCATGAAGGCAATGAACTTGCAGGTTGTGGGTAAGTGAGCAAAATCGGCGATCGGAATAGTTTTTCCCTCAATGGTTGCATGAACCGCCCGTAGTTCCTGATGAGGAAGTTTAAGGAACTCATCTAACAAACCCAGTTCAACCAGTAATTCCAGCGTGGATGGGTGAATGGTATCACCCCGAAAATCGCGCAGGAAATCTTTATGTTTTTCCAGGATAATCACCTCTACCCCCGACCGGGCCAATAGAAAACCCAGCATCATACCAGCTGGGCCACCGCCCACAATACAGCAACGTGTTGTAAGTACTCTCTGATTTTGGTGAGCCTGTTGCATCGCTATATGGTCGTTTTTGAAACAAATAATCCTGTTGAGGTTGTTTACTCCTTTATTGACAACGAATTTTCAATCATACAGTTTCTCATGTCTTTTTATTCGTACCCTCCCGACTATTTACTTTTTGATGCCGCTCGAAAAGGCGATGTTGCTACTATTAATCAGCTGACTGCTTCTGGCGTCGATGTGAATATACAGGATGAAAAAGGTTTCTCACCCTTGATTTTAGCTGCCTATGGCGGCCATCTGGACGCCACTAAGGTCTTGTTGGATACCAAGGCTGATGTGAATGGGCAGGACGCGAGTGGTAATACGGCATTAATGGGCGTTTCGTTCAAAGGGTATCCCGAGATTGCCCGCCTGCTAATTGAGCACGGGGCTGACTTGAACCTGCAAAATGGAAATGGGGGTACCGCGCTGATGTTCGCTACATTATTTGGCCGGAATCAGCTAGTGAAAGTACTACTCGAGGCAGGAGCAGATACGTCCATTTTAGATAATCGCGGGCTGAGCGCTCGTGATCTGGCTATTCAGCAGGGAAATGAGGAAGCGTTGCAACTGTTGTAATGAAACAAGCCGATGGCGCAAGGCTCTTGTCTTGTGCCCATTATTCACCGGCCTCTGGCCTATACGAACTAAACTTAGCAAGTTCCGGCCGGAGGCTGGTGAATAGTAGGCACAAGTGAATAGTAGGCACAAGGCTGGAGCCTTGCGCCATCAAGCCATCGACTCGCTTACTTCCCGCCTGGTCGGGTAGGGCGTACCTCAATTTTGCTGGGTAACGTACGAGGGTTCATTTTCAGTAAATCGGAAACGATCTGGCCAATGTCTTCGGGCTGGATTTTCCAGGCATCTTTGTCGCTGGGCTGGTGGTCATTGAAATAGGTAGCCACAGAACCCGGCATGATGGTCGATACTTTGATGCCTTCTTTACGCAGATCGAGCATAACGGCCTGCGTGAAGCCTACCAAACCGAACTTGCTGGCATTATAGGCAGCTCCGTTCTCGAAGAAATTGGTGCCTGCCAGACTCGCAATCGTAATGAAGTACCCTTCCGATTTTTTCAACGCATTCAGCGTGGCCTTAGCGGTGTAAAAAACGCCGGTCAGGTTGATGTCGATGGTTTCGTGCCATTGTTCGGGGGTGAGTTCCTGGATGGGAGCAAAGTGACCTACGCCTGCATTGGCAATTACATAGTCCAGTTGTCCCCATTGGCTTAAAATAGTCTCTACCGCTTTCTGCTGCGATGCCAGATCACGCACATCGGCGGCTACACCGAGCGCATAACCCGGCTTAATTTCATTCAATTTCGCGGCTGCTAACTCAGCGGCTACCGATGAGCGACTGGTAATGGCAACCTTGATACCTTCGTTAATTAACACTTCGGCAATGCCGTAGCCAATGCCTTTCGATCCGCCTGTAATAAGGGCTGTTTTTGTACTATCTGCCATGAGAAATTCGATACGCATCATTTAAATCAGTTGTGCGTATGTCGGGAGAATAACGCCTGAGATGTACGAAGGGTTTACAGAGTGGCTGAAAGTTAACCTCCCGCTTTTTTTGCTTTGTAGCCTTTACCGGTAAGCCACGCCAGAGCCTTATCCCGGTGGTCGCCCTGAATCAGGATTTCATCTTCTTTACTAGAACCACCCGCTCCACAGGCCGATTTGAGTTGTTTTCCTAAGTCCGCTAAATCAGCATCGGTGCCGATAAAGCCTCGTATTGCTGTCACTACTTTGTTACCCCCCAACTTCACCAGCCAGATTTTAAGTGTCTGCTGGGCTGGAGGCAATGTTTCGGCTTCAGGCTGTTCATCGGACTGGTATTGAAAGTTGGGATCAGTGGAATAGACTACCCCGACAGGTCGGTTTTTCTTGCTCATGGCTAACAATATTTGTGGGCAAAGCTACTGTCTTTTGGCCAATGAGTGGCTGGGTTGCCGTTTTGTACGCCACCACTTTTTGGCGTAATGCCCAAGCCAGAGCCAGAAACCCGACAGAATAACAGCAGGTAGAATAATCGCCCTAACGACAAAGGCGGGCTCAGGAAGTGAAGCAACCGGGCCGTAGATGTAGCCGAGAATTGGAATACTGGCCAAAATATGGAACCAGCGAATGATTTTTCGTTCAGTAGCTGCTTTCATAACGTTGGTTGAATTAAAGTTCCATTAACTGCCGAACGGCATCGCCGTACGTGCTACCGCTGGTTAATTTTGTTCCTTTTTTGTCGCCCATGGCCAGCATGAATTTGCCGTCGAAATGGCGATGAATTTCGACGATTTTATGCCGGTTAACCATAACTGATCGACTGACCCGGACGAAAGTATCGGGTAATTTTTCGTTCAGTGTTGTCAATGTATAGGTCGTCAGGAATTTCTGGCCATCTATCGTAGACAGGAAGACATATTTATCTTCGGCTTCAAAGTAGGCGATGTCTGAGAGGGGAATCAATTTGATTTTTTCACCTGTTTTCACCGAGATCGAGTAAACTTCTTTCTTTGGTTGCATCTGCGCCAGAAGCCGCATAACGCTCTCGGTCATTGGGTTTTGCGTCGTTTGAATCGTTTCGCTTCGTTCAGTTAATAGTTTGATTTTCTGGATAGTACGATTTAGGCGATCTGCTTCGATGGGCTTCAGCAGATAGTCGATGGAGTTTTCTTCAAACGCCCGAATAGCGTACTGGTTGAACGCAGTGGCAAACACGACCATCGGCATGGCTGTCAGTCGGGAGAGCATCTCGAAGCCGTTGAGTAAAGGCATTTCGATGTCCAGGAAAATCAGATCCGGACGCTCGGCTTCGATCAGTGTTAATCCTTCGGCCCCATTAGGAGCTTCACCTATAATATCAACCGCATCGCGGTGTTTATCTAAAAGACGGCGCAGTCGACTAATGGCTAGTGATTCGTCGTCGACGAGGATCGTTC
Source organism: Spirosoma sp. KCTC 42546 (assembly GCF_006965485.1). Classification (NCBI taxonomy): domain Bacteria; kingdom Pseudomonadati; phylum Bacteroidota; class Cytophagia; order Cytophagales; family Cytophagaceae; genus Spirosoma; species Spirosoma sp. KCTC 42546. The sequence goes on along the minus strand of NZ_CP041360.1, from coordinate 6,067,891 downwards.
GTAAGGGGAGTACCATAAACTGTAGAGATTAAGCTTCAGGCGTTAACGAAGCGTGACTACTTTGAATTTTGGTCATCAGGATGGATAGCAGAACCTGTTTGAGGGGCCAGTTCTGTAGTTCAACCCGAGCGTCGTCGCCATAAAGTAATTTAAGTTTATCCTGAATACTACGCAGCCCGTAGCCACCATCCATATCGTCGGGGAAAGCCGGGCCATTGTCGTGGACACAAAGGTTTAATTCACCGTTTTTCTCGTAGATCCGAACATCGATCCGACCCGAGTCGGCGCGTTTGGCAATCCCGTGTTTGATGGCGTTTTCAACAATGGGCTGCAATAGAAACTGGGGTAATTTTAGATCATTCAACGCCGGATCAGACACTTCTACGCTAAACGTAAGTCGGTTGCCAAAGCGTACCTGTTCTACTTTTAGATAGGTCCGAACCATCTCCAGTTCGTCGGCCAGTGTAGCGAAAAGTTCACCATCCCGCCCGGTCGAATACCGGAAGAGTTTCGATAGTAATAGCGTCATTTCTTCCGCTTTATCAGGATCATCGTGCACTAAACTGGCAATGCTGTTAAGAGCGTTGTACAGGAAGTGGGGATTGATTTTAGCCTGCAATGCATCCAGTTCAGCGCGGGTTTTGAGCTTTTCCATATTGAGCAACTGGAACTCCTGCTCCGATAATTTTCGGGTAAGCTGGCGACCCTGTTGCAGCACATACAGGAAGATATTGGCGATTAGCAAATCGCCCGCCATATAGATGTACCAGGGAGCCGTTTCCTCAATAATTCCTGGCCGCTTCATTAATTCGTCGACGTATGGCTTGAGTAATACAAAATATAAGCCCGTATTGACGGCGAAAATGCTGACCAAAACCGCAAAACTAACCACCAGATGCCGTTGCCAGATGGCCGGGAATTGACGGCTAAGCCAACCTGACAATGCCCATGTTAAGAGAAATACAACGGCCCCATTGGTCATATTCTGAACGATCAGAAACCGATAAAGGCCCGCCATTGTGGGGTCTTTGGCGTTGATAATCAGGTTGGTGAAATAGATGATTGCGTTGCATCCATACACAAGCAGGGCGCCCAGAAACATGCCAATGAGCGTTCCCCAGCCTGATTTTTGCAGAATAGTCGTCAGCGTAATTTGCTCAGGGAGGGATTCTGCCGCTGGATTCCGGTATTTACTACGTCCGGCGAAATTGAACGTAGCTCCTTCCACATTGGCCCCGTTCAGGTCGACATTTTCCAGTGAGCAGAAATTCAGGTTTGCTTCGTATAAATCAGCATTGGCAAACGTAGCGCCACTTAGGTTTGAAAAACTCAGATCGGCCCCCCGGAGAATGGCTCCGCTAAAATTAGCCTTGTCGAGGTTTGAAAAACGAAAATCAGCCTGGGTCAGATCAAGGCCACTGAAATCAAAGTGAGCTAGGTCTGAGCCCATCATATTGAGTCGTCGGCCATTTTTACCAATCGTACCGATGAGTTGTTCGCGGGTCATTTCATTAGTTGATAAGTTGATAAGTTGGTAAGTCAGTAAATAGATGGCGCGTTAAGCGTATTCTCGCATCAGCCATTTACTGACTAGCCGACTTATTTCTAAAAGTAGTAAATTTTTCAACGGACTATTTCAACCCTGTTATGATTGATTAGTTGCGTTTTAAGGCCATGAGCAATCGCTGAAATAAGCCCGGTTTTTGAATACGACAATTGTGAAAAGCCCTAATTTTCCACTGTCCATTGATTTTAATCAAGACCATCGTTTGAATGGAAAGTCGGTCCAACGGCGGCTTTTTCTGGAAACGAAGTTGAATGGTGCCAGTAGAATGAGAAATGGCTATTGTATTGCTCAGGAAAGCTATCGAAGCCTGTTCAGGTCCTGTGTGCATGGTTGAACCTTTTAGGGCCCATGAGGTAAATAGATCATAGTGTATCTGCTGATTTTCTTCTCTACCTTTTATGTGTTGTCCGGCAAACGTAACATGGTCACAGTCATCGGTTAGCAATTCGGCAAAGGCCTTGGCGTTTCCTGTATTCCAGGCAGTTGCCAGTTGTTCAAAGACCCAACGAATAGCGATCTCTTCCGAGTTAGCCGTAGTTGCTTTTGTTAGTTCTGTCGTTGATTTCATTTGCGTTTACCTGCTTTATTAACTCAGCTATTTACGGTTCATCTACATTCGCTTTGGCCTTTTTCGATCGCTTAATTATACAATCGGCAACGAAACTCCTGTGCAACAGCCTAGTGCGTCTGGCCTGCTCTGCGATTGGGTGGATCAAAACTATAGTTCCTAATAGGTGGTCGTATACATTTTCCGACGAATGCCAGTACGTATGGGGTGAAATAGGGTAGGGGAGAGATGAAGTAATTTCGTAGTATTGGAAAACCAAACGTAATTTCTGTGCAAGAAACACCTGCGTTGGGCTAACATTTGGCTATACGCTTTGTTAGTAACCTATTAACCTGAGCTTCTTTGACTACTTCGTTGATCTGCTTTCCTCTTTCTATCGGCCAACTTCGTCCCTGGCGCGAGGGTGATGAAGAGTCGTTGGTTCGGCATGCCAGCAATCGGCATATCTGGAACAATGTTCGCGACTTTTTTCCGTATCCATACACGCCCCGCGATGCACATTCATGGGTACGCTCCAACAAATCCTATCAACAGCCTAACAACCTGGCGGTAGAAATAGATGGGCAAGCGGTTGGTAATATAGGCTTTACGGTAAAGGATGATATTTACCGATACAATGCCGAAATCGGGTATTGGATCAGCGAAGATTACTGGGGGAGGGGTGTTATGACCCAGGCTGTACCGATTATAACAAATTATATCTTTCAGAATTTCCAGGTTAATCGCATCTTTGCATGCGTGTTGGAGGGGAATATTGGCTCGATGCGCGTACTTGAAACTGCCGGATATACACATGAAGCAATTCATCGGAAAGCAGCGGTTAAAAACAATCAGTATTTAGACGAACATATTTTTTCTATCCTCCGCTCTGAACATCGAGAGTTAAATTCCTCAACCACTAAGCGTTAGTTAGCCATTGTTTACGAGTTCAGTTTATTTTCATGATGTGCTGGCTAAAACTTACTTAACTATACGCCATTTTTTGTGGTTAACTTGTTGAACCTTACCGCTTCGGCGGACCCACTATTCATGCCGAAGATAGTGATTGCAATTGACGGATATTCCAGTTGTGGAAAAAGCACAACGGCTAAGGCGGTGGCCGCCCAGATGGGCTATGGATATATTGACACTGGAGCAATGTACCGCGCTGTTAGCCTGTATTTTATGCAGGAACATGTTGCACTTTCTAGTGAGAAAGAAGTAACAGAAGCCCTCGAAAAAATCCACATTACGTTTAAGCATAATACCCGTACGGGCAGGAACGAAACTTACCTGAATGGCCTGAACGTAGAGGAGGAAATTCGGAAAATGTACATCTCCAATATTGTAAGCGAGGTGAGTGCCATTCCTGAAGTGCGTTGGGCTATGGTGGCACAACAGCAGAAAATGGGCCGCCGTCGGGGACTGGTTATGGATGGCCGGGATATTGGAACAAAGGTGTTCCCGGACGCTGAAGTGAAGGTGTTTATGACGGCCGATACCTACACCCGGGCCAAACGCCGACAGCAGGAACTATTGGCGAAAGGAGAACTGGTTAATCTTCAGGATATAATCAATAATTTAGAGAAACGGGATCGTATTGATACAACCCGCGCCGAAAGCCCACTTGTACAGGCGCCTGATGCCGTGTTGTTGGATACATCGCATATGACCATCGAAGAACAGGTTGACTGGGTCATTGAACTCGCCGACCATCGTCTGGCCGAACTTCATCGTAAGCGGGAACGAAAGTTACTGATGAAGTAGTGGAGTAAGTAACGAAGTGAAATAGGTGGAGTAGGTGTAGTAAGTCAATAGAGTACATTGTCTCCAGCACCCATTTTACTTATTCCACTCACTTCACTACTTCCACTCACTCCACCCATTTCACTTACTCCACCAACTACGAATGAACGTTGATTTTTTGATTGTGGGTCAGGGTGTGGCCGGGTCGGTGCTGGCCTGGACGCTTGATCAGCGTGGTTGCTCGGTTATACTCGCCGACGATCCTGCCCTTCCCTCGGCGTCGTCGGTAGCCGCTGGCATCGTCAATCCGCTCACGGGCCGCAAACTCGTTCATACCTGGAAGGCCAACGAGTTATTTCCCTTTCTGCATCAGTTTTATTCGGGTATTGAACAGGAACTCAACGTCCGCTTCTTTCATCCAAAAAATATTTATCGCCCATTCCGCTCACTTGCTGAACAAACGAGCTATTTGGCAATAGCAAATGACCCTGATGTGCAACAATATGTTTCTAAAGCTGTTGATAACCAGGTGTATAGTCAGTTTATTACTAATCCGTTTGGAGGGCTTGAAGTAACCCAGGCTGGCTGGTTGGATTTAACGGAGTTCGTCAGAATTATAAAGGGTTATTTTATAAAAAAAAATCAATATTTTGAAGGGTATGTCCGTGTTGAAGATCTGAAAATCAGCGAGACTACTACCGACTATCAGGGGCTTACTATCGGGAAAGTTATATTTTGTGATGGGGTTCAAGCCCGCGAGAATTCATTATTTGACTGGCTTCCGTACAATCCTGTGAAAGGGCAGCTTCTGACGGCGGTTGCGGAGAATTACTCTATTAAGAACATAGTTAATCAGGGAATTTTTATTTTGCCTGTTCGGGATGGGTTGTTGAAGATTGGTGCTACCTATAGCTGGCATGACCTGGATTGGCAAACAACGGACGATGGTCGTGCGTTTTTAGAGTCGAAAGTACGCGAGCTTTTGAAAGTTCCGTACCAGGTGGTAGCGCAGCAGGCCGGTATCCGTCCGTCGACCAAAGATCGGCGACCGTTTATTGGCTTACATCCAACCCAACCGGCGGTTGGTATTTTTGGAGGTATGGGTACAAAAGGGGTATCACTGGCTCCGTATTTGGCTGAACAGTTTTCCCGTCATTTACTAGATGGCGAAGATTTGGAGCCGGAAGCGAATATTAGCCGCTATGTTTCGTTATAGTAACACGAATCAGAATAGTAGATGTAATGCATCGAAAGTTCATCTTTTTTAGGTAGTATTCAGTCTTTAAACGCTATTCTCTGTACGAGTAGGGGGTAGTGTACTGGTTGTCTTGTTATGCGAAATCAATACATTCTGTTAGTAGTTCTGTGGCTGGGCGGATTGAGCCTGGCTTCGGCACAAAACTATCCGTCGCTGGAGCGATTCGGGAAAAATCGGATTCAATATCGAAACTTCGAGTGGAAAATAATCCGTACCTCGAATTTCGAGATTTACTATTATCAGGATGGCAGCCCGCTTGCTAACCTGACGGCACAATATGCCGAATCGGAATTCGATCGAATTACCGAGCTACTTGGTTATACGCCTTACAATCGGGTTAAGGTCTTCCTCTTTAACTCACCTGCCGAACTTGCCCAGAGCAACATTGGCCTTAATTCGCAGAGTGGACTGAGTAGTCGGGAACAGAACCTGTCTAAATCGCGGGTTGAACTGGCGTTCACCGGTGATCAGATCAGCTTCCGTCGGCAAGTTGTACACGACATCGCCATGCTGTTTGTGTATGATATGCTCTACGGAGGAAGCCTGAAAGATGCCCTTCAGAGTTCACTTCTACTTACTCTTCCAGACTGGTTCATGCCTGGTATTGCCTCGTACATAGCCGAAGGGAATAGCCTGGAACTGGATGATTATATGCGGGATGTCTCGCTAACGCGTCCTGTTAAAAAACCGTCCCTGTTGGCTGGTGCTGAGGCTGAACGGGTTGGCCATTCAATCTGGAATTACATTGTGCAGCGGTATGGTCGAGACAATGTGTCAAATATCCTGAACCTGACACGTATAATCCGCAATGAGCAGAGCAGCATTTCCAGTACGCTGGGTGTGCCCTACAGTCGGTTTTTGCGTGAATGGCGAGAATACTACGCAGGTATGGCCAGTAGTATAGCCCAGTCGTATCAACAAGGCACGGACGATTTTCAGCTCAAAGTAGGCTCTGCCGACGATAAGTCATCATTAGTGAGTCTGAAATTGAGTCCTGATAAAGCGTTTATCGCCTATACGATTCTACGAGACGGCAAATTCCATGTTGAGGTTGTCAATACGGCCAATCATAAAAAGTCGACGATTTTATCAGGAGGCTATCGGCTCGATGGTCAGGCAACGCATACCAGTACACCATTAGTAGCCTGGCAAAAAGACAACAACCTACTGATCATTACCGATGAACTGGGTGAAACAAACCTCTATCAGTTTAGCGGGTTTGAGAAACGAGCCAAGCGGGAATTTAAACGTAAGGTGACGGGATTATCCCAGGTTATCTGGATGGATGCTTCGGAGGATGGGGGCAGTCTGATTCTGAGCGCTGAACGAAAAGGGCAGAATGACCTGTTTCTGTATAGCATTAACCGGGGCTCCTATCAGCAGTTAACCAACGATTTGTACGACGATTTATATCCGGCATTCATTGGTCGTACAGCCCGCCAGGTAGTCTTTAGCTCGAACCGTAGAGAAGATACATTGGGTGTCGATAAAGGATCATACAGAACGATTCGTGATTACATGTCGCTGTTCACTCATGAGGGAAGCGCCCGGGATTTATCGGTCGTTCGGCTGACGGATTCTCTTTCCCACGCAACGCAACCTATCCCCGCAGGTGAAACAACAGTTTATTTCCTCAATGATGTATACGGCATTCGAAATCTGTACCGGTTAAATACAGAAAGCAAGTCGTTGTCCCAAATAACGGCTTTTCCCCAAAGTATTCATTTATATGACCTTACGCCATCGAATGGTGGCTTCGTGTATAGCAGTTTAAAAAACGGGGATGAATACATAGGATTTCGTTCGCAACTGAATATAAACCAATCGGTGCAGGTGCCTCCCACCCAGCGAAGCCTAAGCACAGTTCGCGCGAATGCAGCCCGTACGGGAGAAGTTAAAAGCGACACTGCCCGCCAAGCTGGTCGTGTGACGGCTGATACGAGTGCCGCTAGCCGCAATCAAACCAAGGCTGGCCAACCTGATCAAACTAAAAGGCTGGCCCTTGAGCCCGGCGAGGTAGATACAGATAACTATCAGTTTGATCCCGAGGTCCTAAAATCTGCCGAATATCGTCAACGTCGTACAACTGCAGGCGTTTCGCCAGGCCTGACAACAACATTGCCCCGAAATCGTCGCCGGGAAAATATCACAATCCGGGGTCCATTTGACTATAAAGGTACGTTTGGTATTAACGAAGCTCCCTCAAACTGGCGTATTGATCCTATCAAGGGCTTTGGCTATGCACAGGAAGTGACGTTGACCGATTTGTTGGAAAATCATGTGCTTCGTGCCGGTGGGTTCATTAGCCTGACCAACACATTGCGTAATAGCGATCTGTTTGCTGAATACACAAACCTGACACATCGCATTGATTATGGCGCGCGAATTGACCGCCAAACGCTGTTTGTTGATGGTGCTGGACTGCTTCAGAAATACCGATACAACCGCTTTGCCGTATCGGCTTCCTATCCGATTTCCGTCAATAGTCGGTTTACGGCTTCTCCATTTTATGCCCTTACGCGCCTGATCGATCTGTCCTCGTTTGCTGAGCCCGATCATGTATCCGATTATGCTGGTCTACGGGCTGAATTCGTTTTCGATAATACACAGGTGAACGGCATGAATATGCTGGTGGGTACAAAAGCCAAACTTCGATTTGAAGAATATGCAGGCTTACGGTCTTCTTCGGATGGGTTCCGGCGCCTGTCGCTCGATTTAAGGCATTATCAGAAAATCCATCGCGATCTGATTCTTGCTACCCGTTTCGCGTTTAGCCAGTCTGGTGGATCCGCTCCCAAGAAGAGCACACTGGGTGGTATGGAAAACTGGATTGGACCCAATCCTAAAGAACAGATTGCGTCGAATCCGCTGCTGGTTCCAAACACGATGCGCAACGAAATTCCCTATGATTATCGTGATGTATTCTTCCTGGATTTTGCGGCTCCATTACGCGGTTTCCGGCAGGGCAAACTGACAGGTAATAGTTATATGCTCTTTAACGCTGAGCTTCGCCTGCCGTTGGTGCGATACCTGTATCGGGGTAATATAACCTCGAATTTCCTGCGAAATCTTCAATTAGTTGCCTTTACCGACATTGGCACCGCCTGGACGGGGAGTGGGCCTTTTAGTCAGCAAAATAGCCTGAATACGGAGGTTGTTGGTGGAGGAAGCATACCATTCCGGGCAATCGTAACAAACTTTAAGAATCCATTCCTGATTGGATACGGAGCAGGCGTACGGACTATGATTTTTGGTTATTTTGTTAAGTTTGATTACGCCTGGGGCCTTGAAGATAAAACAGTTGGGAAACCAATTGCGTACCTGACACTTGGCTATGATTTCTAAATAAGCGCTAGTATAGAACGTTCGAAGCCACTCATAAAGAGTGGCTTTTTTATGCACTAATAGTAGCCGAAAAGTAAATTACTACTAAATGTAAGGCACCAGGACAGTATATTCGCCCGCTTAGGTAGCTATTTAAGCTATAGGTCCCTCCATAAATTGATCTACTCTCCCTCTTTTTGATCGCCTAGCTAAGCCACCATGGCTGTTGTAACTGTCTCTTTGTAATGATTGCAACACAAATAAATAAACAGAGCAAGGCTGTATACAATGTAGTTGGCATAGTTTTCGCTAACCACTTGGCGCTTCAACTACTCCCTATTGGGTTAATGCTATCAAGTGCATTCATGGCTATAATAACACAGTGGCAAAATAGTTACTTAGCGGTAAGTGTCTAGTAAACAGCATTTTAATGCGTATTGCGCAGAAGATCCAAAAAGTGGCTGTGATTTGGCATAGTTTTAGTTAATTTTTAGAAAGCAAAATAGCCCTTTTACACTCGATTAGCTTACCGTGACTTATATGCGGTCAGCTGGTCAGAATATTTATATATTCTGTAGAGGACTGTTTTGCACTGTGAGATCGTCCCAAATTAAGTTGCAGATGGAAGAAATGTCTACACTACACACAGAACGTCTTGAGCCTGTGATTTGCCGCACCTCTTCAGAGCAGGTCCGCCAATCTATTGGCATGAGTAATCAACTAGTTCGCTTTGCCGGACGGATAATAAGCCACATCTGGGGACTGATTCATGGGGGAATTCTTCCATTTCAGGCAGCTGTAGAGGCTGATGAAGCCTCTACCTCCTCGTTGTTATTGGCTCAGCCCGGACGTATGAAGAGCAGTACCCAGGATTTGGTAGGATTTGATCCGGAACCGCCCGATATACCCGATTCTGGGCCACCCGGGTACCCTGTTTATATCGAGAAAAAAGCCTATCATTTTTTTGCACAACGACCAATGAATGAGCAATTTATACTAAACAAGTCACCTCACGAAACGGCTCTGCTCGCAGATTCGGGCGGAGGATTAGGCGCTGTGAGGTCGAAACCGCCAATGAGAAGCAACTTTTATCAGTTGCTATCCTCATTTGTCGATTCGGCTTCTGGCACAAAGAGACCCGTCCTGAAAGGGGCGTTGTCTGTATTCTCGCTTCTGTTGCTTTGGTTAGTTGGTTCACCCGTATACGCACAGGCGCAGGGAACCATTAACCTAAGCCTTCATAAGAGTATCAGTACACAGGCTCCAGTCATTGGTGACATTGTTACCTATACAGTAACTGTAGCGAATGCTCTTACGGCAACGGCCACGGCTACGAATGTATCTGTACAAGATAAGTTGCCCGTTGGTGGTGTGGCGTTCGTACCAGGATCTGCTACTGTTACACGCGGAACGGGAACCTACACGCCAACGGGTTCGGCAACAGCTACTGTTGGTAACTGGACTATTCCTTCTATTGCTCCGGGCGATTCGGCAGTTGTCGTTTTAAAAGCGACTGTTTTAGAACGGGGCGTTTGGTTTAATACGGCTGAAGTCATTGCAGCTGATCAGACAGATGCGAATTCAATTCCGAATAATCAGAGTCTGGTAGAAGATGATTACGACGCTGTTTGTTTTTCGGTACCAATTCTCTGGTACGTGGGTGACGAATATACGGTAACGATCCCATCTGGCTACGACCAGATTGTTTGGTATCGTGACAACACGCCAATTAGTACATCGGCGGTATCGACTTCACTAGCTGAGGTCAACAGCGATTTTTCCCTGACGATCAAAAGCCCAGGCACCTATCGGTTCGTAACCTACCGTGGTGGTTGTCCGGCTACGAACTGCTGTGACATTCAGGTCATTCAGGGACCTTATGGTAGTTTAGGCGATTATGTATGGAAAGATCTTAATAAGGATGGTGCACAAACAACTGGTGAGCCAGGTATAGATGGCGTTAAAGTTTATCTGTACGATCAGACCGGTACAACTAAGTTAGACTCAACCGTTACTGCTAGTGGCGGTAAATACCTGTTTGATAGCTTAACAGATGGCAAGTATGTGGTGAAATTTATTTCGCCAACAGGCTATCAATCTACATCGGTAAATGCCGCGGGTGTGACTGATGACTTAGATAGTGATGCTGGATTAAATGGTTTTACGGGCGTATATATGATAGATACGAGCCAGCCCGAATCCAGCACTGCACGAAACAACCCAACAGTAGATGCTGGGTTCTACCTCCCATCGGCTGGCTTGGGTGACTACGTTTTCGCCGATAATAATAAGAACGGTATTCAGGATGGCGGAGACACCCCAATTGCGGGCGTCTTGGTTACCTTATATACCAATGGCGTAGCCTCAGCAACGACGGTGACCAACGCCACTGGCTTCTATAGCTTCACGGGGCTGACCCCAGGCAGCAGCCTGAGCTACTCGGTAGGCTTTACGACACCAAGCGGTTACACGGCCACGTTGGCTAACCAGGGTTCGGATGATGCCTTGGACAGTGATGCCGATCTGATTACAGGTCGTACCCAGTCGGTGACGTTAGCCCCAGGTGAGTTCAACCCAACCCTGGACGCTGGCTTCTACATTCCAGGTGCTGGTTTAGGCGATTACGTCTTCGCGGATAACAATAAGAACGGTATTCAGGATGGTGGAGACACCCCAATTGCGGGTGTTGTTGTAACGCTTTATGTAAATGGCGTAGCCTCGGCAACGACGGTGACGAATGCGACTGGCTTCTACAGCTTCACAGGTCTGACCCCAGGCAGTAGCCTGAGCTACTCGGTAGGCTTCACCGCCCCAAGTGGATATACGGCTACGTTATCTCATCAGGGTGGCAATGGTTCTTTAGATAGTGATGCGGATCCGATCACGGGCCGCACTCAATCGGTAACCTTAGCTCCAGGCGAGTTCAATCCAAACTTGGATGCTGGCTTCTACATTCCAGGTGCTGGTTTAGGCGATTACGTCTTTGCGGACAATAATAAGAACGGTATTCAGGATGGTGGAGACACCCCAATTGCGGGTGTTGTGGTTACGCTTTATGTAAACGGAGTAGCCTCGGCAACAACGGTGACGAATGCGACTGGCTTCTACAGCTTCACAGGTCTGACCCCAGGCAGTAGCCTGAGCTACTCGGTTGGTTTCACCGCCCCAAGTGGATATACGGCTACGTTATCTCATCAGGGTGGCAACGGTTCTTTAGATAGTGATGCGGATCCAATCACGGGCCGTACTCAATCGGTAACCTTAGCCCCAGGCGAGTTCAATCCAAATCTGGATGCTGGCTACTATCCATCATGCCCAACCAACTATAATTTGGTGGTATCGAATGATGCAACGATTTGTAATGGCGACTCAATTAAGCTAGTTGCTACGACTCCTGTCCCACAAGCTAAAGTTTGCTGGTACTTGACGCCATATGACGGAACCGCCTTTGCCATTGTTGGCAGCGGTGAAGAAGTTTCGGTTAAACCGACAACAACAACCGTTTACTATGTTGAGGTGACTACACCAGATGGATGTAAGAGCGCTCGTAAGCCGGTTGTAATTGAGGTTACAACGGTACCAACGCCAATTTGCCTGGGTAATACGAAGAATACCTGCCCAGCAACAACGGTTGATCTGACTAAAATTCAGGTAGAAAACCACAGCACTGGTTTGATTTACGAGTGGTACACGAGCATCAATCGTTCGAACGCTACACGGGTAACGAACCTGACGGCTGTAGGTGCTGGTAAATACTATCTGTTCGCTAAATCGGGTAATTGCTACAGCAACCCAACGGTACTAACTGTTGAAATTGTTGATTGCAGCTGCCAGAGCGTAGCTGGTGTAAATGTTGGCCCAGGCGTATTGTCCTGCTCTAACGATGCTATCCCGCTCAAAGCGGTACTGTCTGGTTCAGCAACGAGTGTAACCTGGTCGTCAAATGGTACGGGTGTATTTAGTAACCCATCCAGCCTGACATCGACGTACACCCCATCTGCTGCCGATATTACAGCAGGCAGTGTCCTGATCACAGCAACGACCAATGATCCAGACGGACAAGGGGTGTGTCAGGCAGCAACTAGCTCACTGATTGCACAGATCAGCAAGCGCCCAGATGCTCCTGTAAATGTGGCCTGCGACGATACACTGGTTTGCCAGGGTAGCAGCACGAAACTGATTGGCTTTGCTCCGGGTGCCAGAATCAACTGGTATGACGAAGATGGTAAGCTGATTGGTACAACACAAAGCGGAGGCAAACTGGTGATAACGCCATCGAAAGCCGGTTCTGTTGTCTACTATGCTGAAGCCTTCAATGAGGCAGGTTGTGTAAGCACTCGCTCATCCCTGACGATCACCGTTGGCAAATGCCTGGCTGATCTGGGTATTGTGAAAACCGTAGTAACGCCTGGTCCATATAGTGTAGGTCAGAAAATTACGTATGCTATCACGGTTAAAAACAATGGCCCGATCACGGCTACTAGTGTGACTGTAAGTGAACTACTGCCAGCATCGCTGACATACGTAAGCTCAACACCTGTTGGTCAGTTCAGTCCGGCTACTGGAATCTGGTCAATCGGTACAATGACCGCTAATTCAGATCGTAACCTCCTGGTTGAAGCAACCATCGTTGGTTCCGGTTCGATTAAGAATACGGCAATTGTTAAAAGCCCGGACAATGATCCGAATCACACAGAGAACGATACCTCATCGGTTACAATCCCGGTTAATCCGTGCGCTGTTAACCCACCATCTATCGTGTGTGCAATCACCGAGATTTGCAAGGGTGGAACAACTACGCTAAGTGCGAAAGGTTGTGCTGATGGTACCGTGATCTGGTCTGATGGTCATCGTGGTTCGACAATTTTTGCGAGCCCAACGGTAACAACGACCTATACGGCTAGTTGCGTAGTTGGTCAGTGCACAAGTGCTGCATCGAACCCAATCACAGTAACGATCGTAGAACCACAAGCACCAACGATCACGGCTAGTGCCGATAATGTTTGCCCAGGTACTTCTGTAACGCTTACGGCGTCGGGTTGTGCGGGTGGCATCATCGAATGGTCTGATAAGGCGCAAACGGGTACATCAATTGTGGTAACGCCTTATGGCAAAACGACCTACACGGCTCAGTGCCGGATGGCAAGCTGCCTAAGCAACCCAGCGGTGAAAACGATCAATGTGAATACGGATAGTCCAACACCAACGATCGTTTGTAGCACAACAGTTGTCTGCCCAGGTGAAGCCTTGACGCTGACAGTTGAAAACTGTGTGGGTACGCCCGTATGGAATAGCACCACGGCTACAACAACCAGCATCGTTGTTACGCCAACACTTGGTAATAATAGCTACTCGGTGTACTGCAAGAGTGGAGCTTGTGTAAGCAAGTCGTCTGCGGTGTACACGATCAAGGTTGTGGCTCCGGTTATTCCGACTGTAACAGCCAGTGCTGATACAATCTGTGCCGGTGGTTCAATTACCCTGACGGCTGCTGATTGTAACGGAACTGTCTACTGGAACGTAGGAGGTAAAACTGGATCGACCATCACGGTGTCTCCAACGGCTAACATTAGCTACTTCGCGCAATGTAAGTTCCGGAACTGCCTGAGCGATCCATCGAATACGGTGAATGTCGCAGTGGTAACCCCACAATCACCGATTGTTAAGGTTAGTAAGACGCTCGTTTGCAGCGGAGACCTGCTCTCTCTAACAGCTACAGGTTGTAACGGTACAATTCAATGGCATGGTGTTGATAAAGTTGGTGCCAGCATCAACATTTACCCAACCGAGACCAAAGAATACTACGCTACCTGCAAACAGGGTTCTTGTGAAAGTGAACCATCAAACAAGGTTCGTGTAACGGTCAATACCTCTACGGCTCCGGCCCCAACGATCACTGCGTCGACACAGGCTATCTGTGATGGTGGTATCGTCTCGCTGACAGCCACGGGTTGCGAGGGTACGGTGAAATGGTCGGATGGTCAGACTGGTTCCATTGTTTCTGTAACAGCAACAACTGGCAACCACGAGTTCTATGCGCTCTGCAAACCAACTAGTGGTACGCTGTGCGGCACCGGGAAGTCGAATGTGATCAATATCAACGTAACTCCAACGCCAACGCCGACTATTGTTCGCTGCCTATGCAGTGCCGATACGATCTGCCCAGGTGAGCAAGTGAAGTTCTCGGTGAAAAACTGCCAGGGTACTCCTCACTGGAGCACGGGCGAAACGACAACGAGCATCGTTGTATCGCCAACTGTAACGACCGCCTACACAGTATACTGTCAGGATGGTGTTTGCAAAAGTGCAACAACAGAAGGGCATACCATCACGGTAATCCCAATGGCGGTTCCAACGATTACTGCATCGGCTACAGCTGTTGAGCCAGGTGGTACGGTTACGTTGACAGCTACAGGTTGTGCTGGTAACGTAATCTGGTCAGCTAATGACATCAATGGAAATAACAAAGGTGCGTCTATCGTCGTGCGACCAGAAGGTACGCAGACTTACTATGCACAGTGTCAGTTCCGCGAGTGTCTGAGCGATCCGTCGATTACGATCATCATCAACCCAGGTGATTGCATAGCGAAAGCTGGCACACTGGTAGCGGTGAACGGAACGGTTTGTGGTGGTACAAGTGGCACAGTAACGATCGGAGCAACGCTTAATGGTGGACTCGTTCAGCCAAGTGGTTATTCGCTCGTGTATCTGCTGTCGAAAGGCGGTGTAATTCGGCAAACCAGCACCACGCCAAGCTTCACTATCAATACCATACCGTACTTAGACGGCAGGAGTGATGGTGGATTATATACCATCCAAACGCTGGTCTATAACGCTAACGCAGGTGATAAGAACTACTTTGATCTGTCTGCAGTACACACCGGCATCACGACAACGGCCGATGTACTGGCACTAATTGGTACGAAGTGTGCTGATCTGGATAAAACAGGCGCGAAAGTGAACGTAACTGTGGTGGCACCACCAACGCTGTCGGTTGGCTCATCGCTCACGGTTTGCTGGGGTGGCCCTGTGTCGATCACCGCTACCGGTTGTGAAAATGGTACGGTAATCTGGTCAGATGGCCCTTATGGTTCAGTCTATTCAACGTCGGTTTATACCGAACGGGTATTGACTGCAATCTGTCAGATTGATGGTTGCCCAAGCAAGCCATCGGCATCTGTACACATTGTCATCGCTGCACCAACTATCCCGATTATCGTAAGCAACAAGTCAGCTATCTGTGTGAGCGAAGTACTTTCACTGACGGCTACAGGCTGCGAAAGTGGTAATTATGTCTGGTCAGATGGAACAACAGGCAGCACGCTGACAGTAACCCCAACCTCAGATGTAAGCTACCGCGTAAAGTGTAAAGTAGGTACATGCGAAGGTGACTGGTCTGCTTATACGACCATCAAGGTAGGTGCACCGTCTGCTCCAACGGTTTCGATCATTGGCGCTTCAGCTAGCACGACACTCTGCTTCGGTACACCGGTAACCCTGGTTGCTGAAGGATGTTCGCCAAACAGTTACGTAACCTGGTCGAACAATGAAGTGGGTAACTCGATCACGGTATCGCTGGCCAGCTCAGCAACCTTCACGGCTCGCTGCTGCAACTCGAACGCTTGTAAGAGTGTACCATCGCAACCCGTTATAGTGACGGTTCTGCCGAAAGTGCCTCAGCCAACGGTAGCGGATATAACCAATGTATGTCCGATTACAACTGCTGATCTGTCTAAAGCGATCACGGGTAGCCCAGCAACAACGGGTGGTTTGTTCGAATACTACACAGATGCATCGCTAAGTGGTGCGTCGAAAGTAGCTGATCCAGCACACGTTGGTACCGGAACGTACTACGTTGTTGAACGGACGGTTAATGGTTGTGTAGGTCTGCCGGTTGCCATTCATGTGCAGATTACGACGTGCACGGAGCCAACGCCTTGCGATGGACAGAATCCGGCAACGGCTAGCGCTGGCCCTGACGCCAGTGTGTGTGCCGCGAAGAGTTATCAACTGAGTGGTGTCATGGGTGGTGCGGGTAAAACCGCCCACTGGACCACCAGTGGTAGTGGTACCTTCGATAATTCGTATGCATTGAATGCGATCTATACAGCAAGTGCCGAAGACGTACTGTCGGGTAAAGTAACCCTGACCTTATCGGTAAGCACAAACAACGCAGCCTGCCCAGTGGCAACGGATGCTATGCTGCTGACCATCGACGGTATCAAGTCGACACCTGTTGTGACAGTAGTTGGTGCCCTGAACCTCTGCTACGGTGATTCAGTAACCCTGAAAGCACCAGCTGGTGCTTCGGGTTACAAATGGAGCGATAACGAAACAACTCAGAGCATCGTCGTGAAGAAAAGTGGAGTCTACAGCGTTCAACTTTACGATGGTAAAGGCTGTAGCTCGGTTAAATCGGATGCTGTGGTTGTGAAGGTTAGTGAGCCTGTTCTACCTCCGCTGGTACACAATCTGCGCAATACCTGCCCGTCGAAAATAGTTGACCTGACAACGGCTCTTTCTTCGACAAACCCAGGTAGCACGTATACCTATCGGATTTGTGAGTGCGTCACGTCAAACATCGTGATTCGTCCAGATTCAGTTTGCGAAGGCAATTACTGGATTGTTGAGAAAAACGCGCTGGGCTGTGTGAGCAAGCCATCTAAAGTGGTCGTTAAGGTGTTCAACTGTGCTACAGATACACTCAATACCGATGTTAGTATCGCTAAAACGGTCAGCACAGCCTTCGTGAAAAACGGTGAGCCTGTTACCTACACCATTACGGTGAGTAACGCAGGACCCCACACCGCGAAGAACATCGATGTTCGTGACGTACTACCTAAAGGACTGGAGCTGGTGCCTGCATCATCACCATCCTATAAGGTATCGAACGGCGTGATTACCCAAACGATCGATAGCCTGAAAGCAGGTGCTTCTACACAGATTGTGTTTGCTGCTAAGCTGCTGGTAAAAGGTCAGGACGTTGTCAACAAGGCCGAGATTACTTATCTCGACAACCAAGACACCAACCTGGCTAACAACAGCTCGAGTGTAACGGTGAAAGACACATCGGCTCAAAAGCACAGTCTGATTGGTTTAGCTAAAGCCGTACTCGGAACACCGAAAGCAATAGGTGATTCGCTCATCAAAGTCTCGTACCAATTTGTAGTAACGAACTTTGGTGATGACACACTGAAGCATGTGCAGGTGGCAGATGACCTGGCCTATGCATTCTCGCCAAACACGGTGATCGATGCGAAAGTGACGTTGCCAGGTGTTAGCTCCTCGTTGAAACTGAATCCGGCCTTTACCGGAACGGGTAGCAACAGTATCATGCTTGACTCTACTAGCTATATCACGCCAGGTCATTCAGAACGGATCGTATTGGATGTGACGGTGAAACGGACTGCGGGTGATTCGACTAAGTCGTTCAATAACTACGGTATTGTAACGGCCTTCAATAGCCTGACAACCGTATCCGACATCTCCACGAGCGGTGGTGATGCTGACCCGGATAACGATGGCGATCCGACAAACAACACCAGTGCTGCCAGCTTCACACTGAACGCTGCACAGCCACAAGGACCAAGTATTGGCCTGGCGCTGGCGGTTGTTAAAATAGAGCAGCTACCAGATAGTTCGTACAACGTCACCTACAAAGCGACGATCAAGAACTTCGGTGATGTGGATCTGAAGAATGTAAGTGTGACGGATAGCCTGAGTAAGGTATTTGCCTCGCCTGCTTCGTACAGTGTAGTAGGGGCGCCGATAGTAGGCGCTGGTAGTACCTTAGTAGCTAACGCAGGCTTCGATGGTAATACACAACCCAATATTCTCGGTACCGCCAGCACATTAGCGGCCGGTGCACAGGATACAGTGGTGTTCGTTGTGAATGTGAAGACCAATGGAAACAACGGTCCGTTCTACTCCACAGCAACCGCTACGGGTACTACCCTCGATGGAAGTCAGTCGGTTCTGGATATATCCAACAATGGAATCGATCCAAACCCAACAGGCTCTGTATCGACAACAGTTCGCTTCGATCTGCCGAAAGGCTTGCTTGGGGTAGCTAAATCGGTTGGTACACCAACGCTGGTTTCTGAAGGTGTCTACGACATACCGTACACAATTATTCTGAGCAACCTGGGTAAAGTAGCCCTCAAGAAGGTTCAGGTAGTAGATAACCTCTCCCAAGCCTTCGGACATGGTGCGCTGATTGTCAGCAATCAGATTTCAGTTAGCGGTACGGGTACGATTAGTGTTGATCCAACTTACTCGGGTCAGGGTCTGATCACCAACATGCTGGTTGATTCGGCGAGTACGCTGGCGGTAGGTGCAAAAGCAACCCTGAACTTCACCGTTCGTGTGGATGTGAAGAGTGCCGATTCGCTTACCTTCTATAACACGGCGCTGGCATCGGCCTTAACGCCGACAGATGAGGTGGTAGAAGATGTATCAACTGCTGGTACCAATGATGACCCAGATAATGACCTGGATCCACGCAACAACAGTCAGTCGACTCCGATTGTGTTGAACAGTCTCTCGTCTACGTCGTATATTGGTGTCGCTATGTCGGTTCGTGATACGGTTCGTCAGGCAGATGGTAGCTTTAACGTAACGTATCAGATTGTGGTGAAAGCCTACGGTCCAGATCCGCTGAAAAATGTGAGCGTGAGCGATACGCTGTCGAAGGTCTTCAACAACCAGACAGGATCGACCTACCGAGTGGTTAGTGCACCGATTATTACCTCAACAGGTAGTGCGCTGAAACTGAACCCGAACTTCGACGGTGGCAATGACCCCGTAATCGTTCTGGGCGACAGCACCAGCAAGCTGGCAGCGGGTAAAGTCGATACGATTCAGGTAGTGGTGAATATCGCTTCGAACGGTAGCACAACAACGTTCCTGAACTCAGCGTATGCGCAGGCAATCGCTAAAACAGGTACGGTTAGTGATGTGTCGACGAGTGGTTTGAATCCTGACCTGAATGGAAATGGAAACCCAACCGATTCGAACGAACGCGAAGCAACGGCGCTGAATCTGCCACCAACGTATTTGGCTATCTTCATCCCAGAAGGTTTCTCGCCAAACGGTGATGGTATCAACGATCTGTTCGTGATTCGTGGAACCGCTGGCCTGACTGTTAGTCTGGATGTTTACAACCGCTGGGGTCATCTGGTGTACGCCAACGCCGATTACCACAACGATTGGGATGGTAAGCCTAATTCGGGTATTGCAGTCAGTTCGGATTCGAACGGCCTACCCGACGGAACGTACTACTACGTGATTAATTTGAGCGATGGACGCAAGTTTGTACGATACATGACGATTAACCGCTAATACCGATGTCAAACCAGTTTTCAAATAAACGTTGGGCAGTCGTGCTGCTACTGATCCTTGGGATCGGTAGCAGCCAGGTCCGGGCACAGCAGGACAAAATGTTCTCGCAGTACATGTTCAACATGATGGCCCTTAACCCGGCCTACGCCGGTAGTCGAGATGTGCTGAGCATGTCGGCCCTCTACCGGAACCAGTGGACTGGCTTACCGGGCGCGCCCCAGACAGCCACCTTCACGATGGATATGCCCCTGAATAATGAGCGGGTGGGCGTCGGATTACAGCTTTACGGCGATAAGATTGGTGTGATTCAGGAAGCCGGTGCATTTGCTTCCTATGCCTTTCGGATCAAAGTAGGAGCTAAATCAACACTTGCATTGGGCTTACAGGCGGGTGCCTCGAGCTATCAGGCTAATCTGACGGAGGTGAAAACCTCGCCCGATAACCAGCTTGATCCGGCTTTTGCCAGTAACATCTCGAAAATCCTGCCGAACTTCGGAACGGGTATCTACCTGAGCAACGACCGGTCATACCTAAGTTTATCCGTGCCTCGCCTGATCAAGAACAAGCTAAGCGAGTATAACGTAGGGGATTATCGGTCGGTGCAGGCTCGTCAGGCCTACTTAGCAGCCGGTTTTGTCGTTGGCCTAAGCCCAGGTATCAAAATGAAGCCGTCGATGTTGGTGAAGTATGCCGAAGGCGCTCCACTTGGTTTTGATGGCAACATTAACTTCTGGTTTGCCGACCGTATTTCAATTGGTGCCTCGATTCGCCGGAACCAGTTTTCTACCTGGACTAAGTTTACGACCGATGCTGTTGTTGGCATGCTGGAGGTTCAGTTAACGGATCAGTTCCGTTTCGGGTATGCCTATGATCACACGATGAACGGGTTACAGACTGTTGCTCCAAGTTCGCATGAGATTATGATTCGGTATGAATTCGGTTTCGGTAAGAACCGTATCCTGACACCGCGTTATTTCTAAGAGAAAGCGAAAGAGTGAAAAAGTGAAAGAGCGAAAAACCTTGTAATTGGCTTTTCGCTCTTTCACTTTTTCACTCTTTCGCTTTTATTTTCGGCTCAGTATTTGCTTGTTCATACGATATATCCTCTTAACTTGTATAGGAGAGTATATCGTATCTTTTTCTGTTCTGCCGATTACCAACTTGCATAGTGTATGACACGAATTATCCCTATCATCGCTCTCCTCTGGCTACTTGTGAGTCCGTTGATGGCTCAGTCGCTTATTAAACAGGCGGACCACCAATTCGACCAGTTAGCCTACACCAAGGCCATTGAGTTATATGAGCAGGCTCTTACCAAACAGACATCCATGTCGGAGGCCGATCGTATGGATGTGAAGGCTAAATTAGGGTATAGCTATCAGCAAACGCGTGATATGCCCAATGCAGAGCGCGTGTACCATGACTTAGTGAGTGGGAAAGAACTACCGGCTGAGTATACCAAATGCTACCTGTTTTATGCCCAGGCATTAGCCAGTAATGGAAAATATAAGGAGGCCCAGGAAGCCTACGATAAATACGGGAATATGCAGACCGGAGATAAACGGGCTCCATCTTTTTCAAAACTTTATCGGGATGTTAACGCCCTAACTAAAAATGCAGGCAGCTACAAAGTTGAGTTTTTGAGCATGAACACCCGCCGGGCTGAGTTCAGTCCAGTAATGTATAAAGAGGGATTGGTATTTGTATCGGCTGGTACGGGCGGCAACGGGATCAAACGGGTTTTCAAATGGAACAACACACCCTTTCTGGATTTGTACTACTTACCAGATACAAAAACCTTACGAGGCTCAAAAGCGTCGAGTCTGGGTGGTAGTAAAGTATCGGCCAAACGGGTACGAACCCAACTGATCCGCCCGCTCGGTAGCGACGATTTTACGGCTCCTACTGCCAACGATACAAAAACGGTTGGCTTCTACGGGGGCAATAATATCAGTTTAGGCTACGAGGATCAGCCCATTAGTGAGTCTGATCGGTTTAGCCGGACGCTGAATACAAAATACCACGAAGGCCCGGCAACGTTTACGAAAGATGGCTCACGGGTAATCTTTACCCGGAATAACTTCAACGAAGGTCAGTACCGAAAAAGCAGCGATGGGGTAAATAAATTAAAACTCTACACCGCTACGCAAACGAGTGGTATCTGGAGTAAAGCCGAAGAACTGCCCTTCAATAGTGATGAATATTCGACCGGACACCCGGCACTTTCTAAAGATGATCAGCTCCTGTATTTCTCGTCGGATCGACCCGGTGGAATGGGTGGTACTGATATCTACGTCTCGAAATGGATGAATGGCAAATGGAGTGAACCCGTCAATCTGGGTAAAGAGGTGAACACAAAAGGGAATGAACTCTTCCCATTTGTAGACGAAAAAGGGAACATCTATTTCTCCTCCGACGGCCGTCCTGGCCTGGGAGATCTGGATATATTCTACGCACAACTTACACCCGATGGCCAGCAAGGACTACTCTCTCGTAACCTGGGCGAACCATTGAACTCACCCAAAGATGATTTTGGAATTGTAACGGATGGCAACCGGATGGCTGGCTATTTCAGCAGTAACCGCAAAAACGGCGGTGCCGATGATGATGTGTACCGATTCACGCGTGATGGGGCGCTATATCCCTGCCGCGAATTAACCGTAAGTGTTACCGATGCTGACTCAAAGCAGCCACTGGCCAATACATCGGTAGCCATGGATAATGCAGTTAACGACAAACAAAAACAGCTTAAAACCGACTCAGAGGGATTGGTTCGTATTTGCCTGGACGTTGACAGCGACTTTAAATTCTTAGCCAGCCATGAAGGGTACGTTGAGAGCAAAGTTGGTTTTTCAACAAAAGACCTGTCAGATGACCAACCGTCCCGCCTGGAAATCCCGCTCTCGAAGCCGAAAGAAGTCGCCGAAGCAACTGCTATGACTACATTGCGCGGACGGGTAACCACCCAGACAGACAAAATGCCGATTGCAGGTGTAAAAGTTGTATTGGTGAATGAATGTGATGGTAACTCGCAGGAGACCACTACCGGGCCTGATGGTAGCTACGAGTTTGCCGTGAAACCGGGTTGTAATTACTCCCTCGAAGCGATGAAAGATAATATGGGCACGACTGGAAGCCACATTACCAAAGAAGGTACTGGCTCAACGGATCTGACTATGTTCAAAAAAGGAGATGTAATTAAAATCGATAATATCTATTACAACCTGAATAAAGCGAATATCCGCCCCGATGCCGCTGCTGAGTTAGATAAAGTGGTGGAGTTGATGAAGAAATACCCAACCATGACCATCGAAATGCGGTCGCACACCGATAGTCGGGCAACGGCGAAGTATAACAATACCTTATCGACCAATCGGGCTAAGTCGGCCGTAGCCTATCTGAAATCCAAAGGGATTCCGGCTAAACGAATGGTAGCGAAAGGCTATGGTGAAAGTGAATTATTGAACAAATGCAAAGACGGTGTGAATTGTATTGAAGAGGAACATCAGCAAAATCGCCGGACGGAGATTAAAATTCTGAAACTGGATTAAGAGATTAGGACACAGAGATGCACTAAGACGCACAGAGATACACGGAGTTTTATCATTTTTCTCTGTGTATCTCTGTGCGTCTTAGTGCATCTCTGTGTCCCAGCCTTTTTAATGCCTTAGGTTTTTCCACCAAAACCTCGCAACTTGTTTCTTTATTTCAACGTCCTTATGCGCATTGGTTTCCGTACGTCAGTTGCTTCTTTTTTAATTGTCAGTTTTCTCCTCTTTTTGAGTTCAGGTGCCTATGCACAGAAAGAGGTTTTATATTCCCAATACCTATTAAATCCGCTCAGTATCAATCCTGCTTTTGCCGGAAGTCGCGAGTCGTTTCACCTGACGGCTTTTCTCCGGCGTAAATGGATCAGCGTCCGGTATGCACCCGTCACTCAGAGTGTTTCGGCCGATGGAGCTATTGCGCACGGTAAAGTCGGGTTAGGGTTTCAGGCCTTAAACGACCAAATGGGTGTTTTTACGGCCCAGGGAGTCTATGGAAGCGTTGCCTATCGGTTCAACTTACCGGCACTGGCCAAATTGTCGATTGGTGTTCAGGGCGGGGTTAGTATTCTGCCATTGGCTAATTCAACCACAATTGGGAGCATTAATCGAACGATGGGTAGTTTTGGGGTCGGGATTTATTATCAGTCTGATCGCTTTTTTGGTGGTATTTCGGCACCTGAACTGAGCGGGCAGGTAACCGATATAACCGGGCAATACTTGTACAAAAGTGTTCGGCCTATTATGATTCAGGCGGGCATGCCAATTGAAGTAGCCGAAAATACGGTACTGATCCCATCCGTACTTATTTCTAAAATAGCTGATCGTTCACTGGGTTTCGATATTAATCTTCGGGCGTGGTTTAATGAGCAGGTGGGACTAGGTCTATCGTATCGACAAAATAGCCCTGGGCTTATTTCAACAAATTATGTGCAGGCTCTGGCTGAATATCAGTTAACCAAATCAATCCGGCTGGCATACATTTTTAACTCTCAAACGCCAGAGAGCCCCAATGCGATGCAATACGATCAAAAGAGCGTTCATGAAATCATGCTTCGCTTTGCGCCGAATGTCCTAACGTTTAAATACTGATAGGTTGGCCTGATCGTTTGTCACCTTTTCAACGAAAAAAATGGTAAATTGGCCCACTGGAAACGTAACAAAACGCCCGATTGAAACCTTCTAATGAGATTTTTAGGGCCGACATGTTGCGGTATCTGTCTGCCAATAGTCGTATGCCTAATCAATCAGTTATTCAGAATCTCTACATTCCCAGCGATCTAGATCGGGAGTTTCCGCTTGCTCCGCATTTTGTGCAGGCGTTTGGGAGTTATCCGAACTATCTTCATTTCAATGACGATTTTAAGCTCTCTGCGCAACAATTGTTAGATACGCGGGGATTTGTGTTAATCAATCACTCAATCCGCGTTACGGACCAGGGCTGGCATGCTATCGAGCGAATTTACCAACATGAAGAAGGTATCGTTCTGAAAGCGGAATTTGTTGGCGAGCGGTTTTTTCGGCTGTATGGCTATTACCGCGATGAAGTATCAGCAAAAAACCTGCTGGATGGATTTCAGGACCATAAGTACGTACACGAAGATAATCAGACGCACATTTATCTAATTCAAAGTGGTTTGGGCGGTCTGCATACCGAACGGGTTGAGATTCTTCCTCCCGATATTGACCTCGATCTTCACTATAACGACGACTTCCCGGCGGTTCATGAACGTCTGGTTGGCCTATTGGCTCAGCCCAAGAGCAAGGGACTGATTCTGCTCCACGGTGAACCCGGAACGGGCAAGACCACCTACATAAAACACCTCAGTTCGCTGGTTAAAAAGGACATGCTCATTCTTCCTCCCTACATGACCAACTACCTGACATCGCCCGAAATCATTCCGTTTCTACTGGATAACAAGGAGTCGGTATTGATCATTGAAGATGCCGAACGGATTCTGCAATCACGCGAAGCTGGTGGCGACACGAACAGCGTTTCAAATATCCTGAACCTCACGGATGGGCTATTGGCAGACTGCATGCACATACAGGTCATTGCCACCTTCAACGCCAGCAAGCATCTGTTAGATAAGGCACTACTCCGAAAAGGGCGTCTGATGGTCGACTATGCGTTTGGTAAATTAGCTCCTGCCAAAGCCAACAACCTGCTCACGCACCTGGGTATGGAACATCGCACCAAGGAACCTATGACGTTAGCCGACATTTTCAATTTAGATGAACAAACTGTATCGGGCGAGCGTCAGGAAGTGAAGATGGGGTTTTGATTTGAATCGCCCACTCATTCGTCAAACGGCCAATTTAGTATAAATCACTTTCATCAATACCCGCCGTTTTTAGAGGGCTTTCAGTAGGCCTGTTTTAAGCGGTTGGTTCCCATGCATGGGTACGGAAAGGCGTTCGGGACGACCTTGCATAAGGAATATATGATGACTACCATTGACTCGCTTCAATTCCCATCCTTCTTGTTCTAATAAACGGCATAACTCTTTGCCAGATACTTGCTTCAAATGGCAATTTCCATAATTCGGGCATCGGCATCAGCCGTTGGTTCATCCACATCGATTGAAAGGCAACCTTCTACAGCTTCATATAAGTTCTGGAGCAACTCATCAAACGTATCACCTTGTGTCATGCAACCGGGAATAGATGGTACTTCGGCCCAATAACACCTTCTTCGGCATTGTGAACAACTACTTTTAGTTTCATAGAACAGATTGCTATAGTATCTATCAAAGATACATAATTTGAAAGTCACCCCATCCGGTTCGCTTTCCACTTGCTGCTTTTAGCCGCTACCTGAACAGGTGTGCCATTCGTCTTTGGTTTCTGATTTTCCATTAGCCAGGCTGCCAGTACAGCCGCTAACTCGGCTTCAGTGTCATCTGGCTTGGGGGTTAGCTTATCAGGTGTGAAGTACTTGCTTACGAAACCTGTGTCGAATTGGCCGGATCGGAAGGCGTCGTGTTCCATCACAAACCGGCAGAAAGGAAGCGTTGTTTGCACACCCGAAATTTGATACTCGTCGATGGCACGGATCATTTTCTGGATGGCTTCCTCGCGCGAGTCGCCGTACGTGATGAGCTTGGCAATCATTGGGTCGTAATAAATCGGGATGGCCATGCCCTGCTCGAACCCGTCGTCTACCCGAACGCCGTTGCCTTGTGGCCGGATGTAGGTATCGAGCGTGCCCACGTCGGGCAGGAAATTGTTGGCTGGATCTTCGGCATATACCCGCACTTCTACCGCGTGACCTTTTATCTGTAAATCTTCCTGTTTAATCGTCAGCGGTTTGCCTTCGGCGATGTAAATCATCTGCTTTACCAGGTCCACACCGGTAATCTGTTCAGTAACCGGATGCTCAACCTGAAGGCGCGTGTTCATCTCCAGAAAATAAAAGTCGAGCTTGTCGTTGACAATGAATTCAACCGTCCCGGCACCATAGTATCCACAGGCACGGGCAACATCAACGGCTGCACGACCCATCGCGTCGCGGATTTCGGGCGTCAGAATCGCCGACGGGGCTTCTTCGACTACTTTCTGGTGCCGTCGCTGTACGGAGCACTCGCGCTCGAACAAGTGAATAATATTGCCGTGCTGATCGCCCAACACCTGAATTTCGACGTGCCGGGGTGAGGTGACGTATTTCTCAATAAACACCGATCCATCGCCAAAGGCCGACTGGGCTTCACTTACGGCGCGATCCATCTGCTCATCGAATTCCTCCTCATTCTCTACCACACGCATCCCTTTCCCGCCACCGCCTGCGCTGGCTTTAATCAGGATTGGGTAGCCGATTTTGGCCGAAATAGCTTTGGCTTCGGCACGATCGGTAATAGCCGAAGGTGTGCCCGGTACCATCGGGATATTGTAGTTGGCCACGGCCGCTTTGGCCGCTAGCTTGCTGCCCATAACCTCAATACTTTCCGGAGAAGGGCCAACGAATAGCAATCCTGCCTGACGAACAGCGCGGGAAAAATTGGCATTCTCCGAAAGAAATCCATAGCCTGGGTGAATGGCATCGACGTTCAACCGTTTACACACCTCAATGATAACATCGGCCCGAAGATAGGATTCCGTTGATGGGGGAGGGCCAACACAAACAGCCTCGTCGGCGTAGCGAACATGGAGAGCGTTACGATCAGCCTCGGAGTAGATAGCTACCGTCCGAATGCCCATCTCGCGGGCGGTTCGCATAATCCGTAAGGCAATTTCACCCCGGTTGGCAATAAGGAGTTTTTTGATTGTCATTAACTGATCAGTTATTGTCATTCATGGTCATAAGATTGTCATTTCTGGTTATAAGGTTTAATGACCACGAATGACGATAACTGACCAGTTAATGGCAATCTTATGACCAATAATACAAAACGATTATCGAATTGAAAATTTGCGCTACCGAAAGTTAACCGTATTTTTGCATTTACTCCGTAAAAAACAAGGGTTTGCCCTGATAAACAATAATAAAAAGTGGATTTATTTGAGAAGCTACGTAACAACTTAGGTCCCATCGGTTCGCCGGCACGGGAGTTCAATGGCCACCATTATTTCGCGTTCCCTAAGCTAGAAGGCGAACTTGGCCCCCATATGCGTTTTCGGGGCAAAGAAGTGTTGAACTGGAGCCTGAACAACTACCTTGGTTTAGCCAATCACCCCGAGGTTCGGAAAGCCGATGCCGACGCATCAGCACAGTGGGGGTTGGCTTATCCAATGGGTGCCCGCATGATGTCGGGGAATAGTGACCTCCACGAGCAGTTTGAGCGGGAACTGGCCCAGTTTGTTGGGAAAGAAGATGCATTTCTGCTCAACTATGGGTATCAGGGTGTTATGTCAGCTATCGAAGCCGTTGTTGACCATCGTGATGTAATCGTCTACGATGCCGAATGCCATGCCTGTTTGATTGATGGTATCCGGCTGCATAAGGCTAAAATGGGTGAATACTACAAATTCAACCATAATGACATGGCTAGTCTGGAGAAGAACCTCCAGCGGGCCACCAAACTAGCCGCCGAAAAGGGGGGCAGTATTCTGGTGATTACCGAAGGCGTATTTGGCATGTCGGGCAAAGTAGGCAGTCTGGATAAGATTGTTGCTTTAAAAGAAAAATACGAATTCCGCTTATTGGTTGACGATGCACACGGCTTCGGCACTATGGGCAAAACGGGTGCCGGTGTTGGCGAAATGTTGGGTTGCCAGGCGGGAATCGACCTGTATTTCTCAACCTTTGCCAAGTCGATGGCCGCTATTGGTGCGTTTATCGCTGCCGATCATGACATCATCATGTACCTCAAGTATAACATGCGCTCGCAGACCTACGCGAAAGCATTGCCTATGCCTTATGTAGTGGGTGGTCTAAAGCGACTCGATATGATCCGGAACTCGTCGGAGTTCCGGGATAAACTCTGGACGAATGTTCGGGCTATCCAAACTGGCCTGCGCGAACGTGGCTTCGATATTGGCGATACAGAATCGCCAGTAACCCCGGTATTCCTGCACCATATTGAAGGGGGCGTTGCTGAAGTTGCCACCTTAACGAAAGACCTTCGTGAAAATATGGGTGTGTTCTGTTCAATTGTGGTGTACCCGGTTGTTCCGAAAGGAACAATCATGTTACGCATCATTCCAACAGCTGCTCATTCCCTGGAAGATGTAGAATATACCCTAAATGCCTTTGCTCAAATGGGTGATAAACTTAAACGCGGTGTTTACCGGGAAAATATAGCGCCAATAGCGCCAAAAACGCTCGAAGTATCGGCCGAAGCAGCCACTGAGTAGGGTTTTTGTGAAAAAATTGGATTTTTTGGTCATTTTTTTGTCTAAGCTATTGCGCTGTATGAGAGAATGACTAAATTTCAGCCGAAAACCGCGTTTTTAGCGGAATTTGGGCATTTTTCACACACTTAAACCCATACGTATCGCTATGGCACGCTTCGATGAAGTAAAGAATTTGGTTATGTCGCTGGAAGGTGATTTCGAGAAGTTCTACGAAAAAAATAACCAGGCTGCCGGTACTCGCGTTCGAAAAGGAATGCAGGATCTGAAAACGCTGGCGCAGGAAATCCGTTCAGAAGTTCAAAATACAAAGAACGGAGCCGCGTAAGCAACGGTTTTCCAGACCGTAAAAGACGAAAACTCCCTCGTCAGACAGTATACTGTCTGACGAGGGAGTTTTCGTCTTTGTAAAGATTGGTTCGTTAGTCCGTCAACCAGGCGTTTCTACCTTAAACGATCTTCTCTTTGTGCATTGATCTTCTCTTTGTGCATTAACGTTGCAATGCCTTTGGTTGTGACTTTGCCAGTCTTCACATCCCGGATTTCGCCCAGAATTTGCGCTGTGTGTTTTGCCGGGTCAATGGACTGTACGGTGAACGTGGCTTCATAATCTGTATCGACAAACATAGGTCGCAGGAACTCTAGTGTTTGGCCTAAATAAACCGAGCCATAGCCCGGAAACTCCGTACCCAGCACTTTCGTGAATACGCTGGCCCCCAGCATACCATGAATAATAGGTCGTTTAAAAGGGGTTTGGGCAGCAAAGTCAGGATCAAGGTGAAGTGGGTTATTATCACCCGTAACGCGGGCAAAATCGGCTACTTCGGCCTGTGAGAACCGAAAAGCATAGCGATGAATAGCATTAAGTCCAAATTCCATCTGGCGAAAATGAATAATATAAAATGAATAATGTATAATAACTATGGAGCAAAGGTCGCATAGGTAAAGGAATCATTACCCATTTTACATTATCCATTTTACATTATTCATTACCAACTCTGCATTATACATTATTCATTGGGTCTTACCTTCGTACCTAATTATGCTTACGAAACTGTTTTCGCTCAATACGGCGGCTTCTAAACGCGTATTTGGGTTGGATGTGATGCGGGCACTAGCCATCCTGATTGTGGTGGATGCACATGCTACCATTGCCTTGAAAGAATACTACAATGGGCTTTTTATTCATCATCTGCTGCCCGATGGTGTTGAATTGTTTTTTGTTTTGAGTGGCTTTTTAATCGGGGGTATTCTGATTCGGTCCTACGAAAAAAAGAAACGCTTTGATCGCGAGTTACTGCTCAATTTCTGGACGCGTCGGTGGTTTCGCACCTTACCTAACTATTACCTGGTACTGGGTGGGTTAATTCTGACGGCCTTGCTTCGTGCCTGGCGAAGTGGCCTGCACCATACGTTGCCCCCCGCCGGAACCCTGATTAAATACTTTTTCTTCGTCCAGAATTTCGCCCAGTTTGTGCCTGATTTCTTTCCGGAAACCTGGAGCCTGGCCATTGAAGAGTGGTCGTATATTACGCTCCCTTTGGTGCTCTGGATTATGCATAGCCTGTTTTCAGCTCAATGGTCGCGGCAACGGATCGTACTGGCCACCATCCTCCTGATCATTATTGGTACTAATTTGTACCGCTTTATTACGGCTATCCAGATTCCAATTGAGGAAGGAGAGTTAGGCTACCGGGGTATTGTTGTCACTCGGCTGGATGCTATTTCGTATGGCGTACTGGCTGCATATGCCAAGCATTACTTTCCGGCTCAATGGATGAATGAAGCCTTACGTCGCCGACTCCTGGTTATTGGCCTGATCATGACGGTACTGGCTGCATTTTCGGCCTCCATTCTTATTATCGGCTACTATGTTCACCTGGGCGTTTTCCCCGCCTATACCTTTTTCAAGCGCACATTTTACTTCCCACTAATTGGGTTCAGTATGGCTTTGTTGGTACCCTACATGGATGGGTGGCGTACGGCTACCGGCTTGTGGGCACGCTTTGGCATTGCCCGAGCCATCACACATATAAGTCTGATTTCGTACTCAATGTACCTGCTGAATCTGACTCCAATCATGCTAAACGTTGTGGAGCGAATTCCGACAACCTCCTTGGCTACGGGTTGGCTTAAAGTAGGCTTGTTCTGGGGGCTGGTATTGATCCTCTCAACGCTTTTATACAAGTTCTTCGAGAAACCCGTCACCGAACTCCGCGACCGATTATCCGCTAAAGAACCTACGATTTCGGAGCTGATGAAGTGAGTAGAGTAAGTGGAATTGGTGAAGTGAGTCTGACAGATGTATTTTTTCTTAATCAACCTATTGCACTCACTTTACCTACTCCACCAATTCCACTCACTTCACTTAACTCGAATGATCGCTCACAATGACCCAGCGATTTTTAATCTTGCGCCAGAGTAGCGTGAAGTGACCATCAGCATCGCCAATTTTTGGGCGTGTGAGGTGAAAGCGGCCAATGACATAGGCAACATCAGGGGTCAGAAAATCCAGCTGCAGAATGTCGAATTTGAGCGAACCCATGGAGGCTCGACTCGGGTAGCGCTTTTTGTAGTTAGCCAGTGTTGCCTGATAGCCGTAGGTAACGCCCGCTTTGCCAACGAAGGTCAGTGAATCGGAAACCCAATAGCCGTTCATGAATTTATCGACACGGCCGCTGTTCCAGTCGCTGGTCTGGCGTTCTAAAATTTGCAGAATAGTCCTGCGCTCTTTGGCTACCTGCTTTGATTGCGCTTCAATGGTTTGCTGACCAAAGGCAGACCAGCCAATGAAGGAGAGTACTAAAACGATATATAGTCGGTTCATGGTCGGTGTTTTTTGATGAAACGAAGGTAACCCTCCCAGGGTTGGTAAATAGCATATATTTTAACGTTATTTAGCGCCCATTCTGAACAGGAGTTTATACCGAATGAATCATGAGACTACAAAATAAAGTGGCCATCATTACCGGCGCTGCCCGGGGAATAGGCCAGAAAGCTGCGGACGTATTTTGTCGTGAAGGAGCCACGGTCATTATCTGGGATGTGCTCAACGAAGGGAGCACTACTGCACAAACGCTGACTGACCAGGGTTTTCGATGCGAATTCATGCATGTGAGTACAACCGATGTGCCGCGAATTGAAGCCGCAGCCCAGGATGTGTTTGACCGCTATGGGCGAATTGATATTCTGATTAACAATGCCGGTATCACCCGGGATAAAACCCTGCTGAAAATGTCTTTCTCTGAATGGCAGCAGGTCATCGACGTTAACCTGACGGGGGTATTCAATTGCACCAAAGTGATTGCGCCCTACATGGTTGAGCAGAAATACGGCCGGATCATCTGTACCTCGTCCATTAATGGCGTTCATGGAGCATTTGGGCAGACTAATTACGCGGCTGCCAAGGCGGGAATTATTGGTATGGTTCGCTCATGGGCGAAAGAGCTGGGACCAAAGGGCATTACGGCCAACGCCGTTGCGCCAGGTTTTATTCAAACAGCCATGACGGATGCTATGCCCGATGAAGTACGTAATCAGGCCGTGGCTACGATACCCGTTCGGCGTATTGGCAAACCCGAGGACATTGCCAACGCCTATTTGTTTTTAGCCTCCGATGAAGCCTCGTTTGTGAATGGCCACGTGCTGTCGGTGAATGGGGGCCAGGCGTTGTAGGTGGTTTTAGGTATTTGGGTTATGGTGGACTGGCGCACAAGTGTAGCAACGTGCCGCCAAATACCATAACCCGAATACCTAAACCACAAACCGTGCTTATCTTTACAAGCGTATTTACCGTAACCGCTCCATGAACAGAATCCGAAAATTCTATAATGAGTATAAGCCGTATATTTTTTCCGACGGCTGGTACTATATCTTTATCGTGATTTTCATACTCATCTTATTCATTTTCTTTTCGTAAAGTGGCTACCCGCTCGGCCGTTCTGGCCATCATTAACCCGAACTCTGGCACAACATCTGCCGAGCAGAAAAAACTGTTTCAGGATGCATTTATGCGCCAGGCCGATGCGCTGGGTTACGTTCCCGAAGTGGCTCACACAACGCATGCTGGTCATGCTACCGAGTTAGCAGCCGCAGCTACTGAGCGGGGGGTTATGCGTATCCTCGCTATTGGGGGCGACGGTACCATCAACGAAATCGCAAAAGCACTCCGGCGGTCGGCGACGGCCTTGGGTATTGTGCCCATTGGATCAGGGAATGGACTCGCCCGTCATCTGGGTGTTCCGCTAAACCCAATGAAGGCTGTTGAGCGGGCTTTAAGTGGTCGTCCGGTTGTGATTGACAGTGGCGAAATTAACGAGTACCCATTTTTCTGCACCGCCGGGCTGGGCTTTGAAGCCTACGTGGCCCACGAGTTTGCGAAGCAACCCGTACGTGGACTACCAACCTACGTCCGCACAGCTTTTCGGGCTTTTCAGGCTTATAAGCCACAGAGGCTCCTACTGAATGGGCAGCCTAAGGAAGTATTCTCATTAACCTTCGCCAATGCCGGGCAGTTTGGCAATAACGCTTGGATGGCCCCCACTGCCAACATTGCCGACGGGAAACTGGAACAGTGCGAAATTCGACCTTTCCCAGCGCAGTCGGCCCCAATGATCACCTGGCGATTGTTCAACAAAACACTAAATCAATCAAGCTACTGGCGGGGGCACTCAATCACGAACGCGACCGTGGAAACCAGTGAACCTTTATTGATTCATGCCGATGGTGAACCGTTGATATTACCCACAGGCCGCGCCGAGGTACGGATATTGCCGGGAAGCTTGCTGGTCTTGTTGTAACTAAAGCGGTTCTATTATCAATAACCAAACAGGGCAAGTATTAATCCAACGGCACCTATGAGGGCTATAATTAGGCCGATAAAGGCAGCAGTACCCGTGCCAATGATTAGCAACAGTAAACCGCCAATCAACAGAACCGCGCCCCCTCCAATCAGATAACCCCGGCTAAGCATTGCTTTTTCTGGATGGGTAGGGGCCAGTTGCCGATTGATCTGCTTGTTTACCTTCTTAAGCATTAACCGCTCCACCATATTCATCTTACGAGGGGTATTCGCACCGGTTGCTGCCTTTACTCCAAAGCTTGTGGCCAACAAATTTCTCACCCGATCCATGCGCTTGCTTAACTTTTTGTTGGCCACCAGTCTGCTATCAGTACGAGCATAGATGTCAAGTTGCTTACTGGTATCATTGGCTGGCGTGAGTGTCTCAGTTGGTACCAGAATAGCCTGAGTAGGTGTCGAAATAGCTGCTGTTTGCGTGTTGAATAGAGTTGCCGGTTCAACAGGGCTACGCTGAAAATAAGCGACGGGCCTACTGCACGAAGAAAGAATAACTGCTCCAATTAGAACAGTACATAACTGTTTAACGAATAAATTGGTCATAAATCGTCTTTGTTTTTAAGATAAACATCGAGTTGGTTTGTGTATTATTTTGTTTGTAACGGGCCTTGTTCTCCAAGGCAACCCATTGGTGGTTGAGAACTCGTTACGCGCATCAGCCTAAAAGCGGTTTAATAAAACTCATTTTCCTGGATTTGTGAATAGTAAGGAAAAGGCACTTGCTCTTCGGATAAGCTAAGTGGGCATAACCTTCTGGTTATCTGACTGTAATCAGGGATTAAAATGTGATTAGGATCTTTCGAGTACCTTGTAAACCACCCTGACGCTTACGAGTGCAAAACAAATTTGTATGACAGGATTACAGGATTATCGGTAAACCGAAATCCTGTAATCCTGTCATACAAATAGACACAATCTGCGCTGATAAGCCGTAAAAATGGACTTGTCTTGCACCCTTTTACAGTCATTAGCGCAACTAAACGTCAAAAGCCCGATATTTGCTCCTCCAAAACTATACTGATGCCGGGCGTTATGGCGTTCGGTGTCTTCTGTCTGATGTCTCAAAAAGTAGTTCTTGCCTTCAGCGGAGGTCTCGATACCTCCTTCTGCGTTAAATATTTGTCCGAAGACCGGGGTATGGATGTATACTCGGTGCTAGTCGATACGGGCGGTTTCTCCGATGCCGAACTCAAAGCGATTGAGGAACGGGCATACTCACTAGGGGTTAAGTCCCACGTGACGATCTCCAAAACGGACGATTATTACCAACAATGCCTGAAGTTTCTGGTGTTCGGTAACGTCCTGAAAAACAACACCTACCCACTTTCCGTAAGTGCCGAGCGAATTTTTCAGGCGATTGCCGCTGCCGAATACGCGCGGGAAATTGGTGCCTCGGCCATTGCACACGGTAGTACTGGTGCGGGTAACGATCAGGTTCGTTTCGATATGGCATTTCGGATCATTGCGCCCGATGCCGAAGTCATTACGCCCATCCGTGATCTTAAATTATCGCGGGAGGCCGAAATCGAATACCTAAAGGCTAAAGGCGTCGATCAGGAGTGGCACAAAGCCGCCTATTCGATCAACAAAGGACTGTGGGGAACCTCAGTAGGGGGTAAGGAAACCCTGACATCTGACCAGTTTCTGCCCGAGTCAGCCTGGCCAACTCAGGTAACGAAAACGGAGCAGGAGACCATTACGCTTACCTTCCAGCACGGCGAAATCAAGGCAATTGGAGACGAGAAATTTGCCAATCCAGTTGATGCCATTCGTAAACTCACTGAACTGGCCGGGCCGTTTGGCATTGGCCGCGACATCCACGTAGGCGATACAATCATTGGTATTAAAGGACGGGTTGGATTCGAAGCTCCTGCTCCGCTGATTCTTATTAAATCGCACCATACCCTCGAGAAACACGTACTGGGCAAATGGCAGTTGTACTGGAAAGAGCAACTGGCCAACTGGTACGGAACGATGCTACACGAAGGCCAATTTATGGACCCCGTAATGCGCAACATTGAAACGTTCCTGGCCGATACGCAGGCGCATGTTTCGGGTAAGGTGCACGTATTGCTGGCACCCTATCGGTTCCAGGTACTGGGCATTGAGTCGGACCATGATCTGATGTCGTCGAAATTTGGTTCATATGGCGAAATGAACAACGCCTGGACTGGCGATGATGTGCGGGGCTTCTCCAAAGTGGCTTCCAACCAGGTGATGATCTACGAGAAAATTAACAATCAGTGATCGGTAAACCGAGAAAATATTGCGCTCCCAGGCGTATTGGTTACCCACTTCAACTCCTTGATGTTGTGGTTGATCAGTACGCGCGGGGAAGCTACAGCCAGCGCGATTTCGGTTCACTGGATGAGGAGGCTCCCCAAATTTTGCTCATGACGTCGGGACATTTGGGCGACGCCCTGATTTTGTCGTATGCGTTCCCGCTCATCCGTCAGCGTTACCCTAACGCACAAATCGACGTGTTGGCGGGGAGTTGGTGCGATCCCATCTGGAAAGGTAACCCCTACATTCGGCGGGTTGTTCACCTCAACCACGTCAGCACAAATCGGCGTCCATTGTCGAAATGGGCCAAATGGCAGGAATTTTACCGGACAACCCGATCGGCAATAAAAGACCTACGCGATACGGTGTATGATTACTCGGTTGATGTTCGGTTCTCGGATTCGCCCATGCACTTTGTGTTGCCTTATTTGCAGGTCAAACGCAAAATTGGCTTTGGTACCCGTGGTTTTGGCGGTCTGCTCGACGATGAGTTTTTTATGCCCGATGAGGAAGTTCATAACTTCGACCTGATTTTGAAGGTACTGAAGCCAATGGGTGTTGTCGGCGATTTACGAACGGTTGAACCCTATTTTGTTCACCCAGACCAATCGCCAGCCCAGTTGTGGGCAAAGTTAAACCGCCCTGTTCCTCTGCAGAAACCTATTCTGATTTTTCCTGAATCAGGAAGTGAGGTTCGGATGCTCTCCGTTGATTACTGGAGTCAGTTGGCAAAACGGTTGTTAATCGAAACGCCACACCCACTTGTATTTAGTGGCCAGAAAGCCTTCACAACGGAGTTATACGAACGCGTTCGGGCCGAGAACCCAGCTGCGGCTGATCGACTGACACCTGCCGTTGGTAATTTGAACCTTCAGGATATTGCCAGCCTGAGCGAACAGGCACAAGCCGCTTTTACACTCGACTCGTTACCCATGCACCTCTGTTGTTTAGGTTGTCCAACATTTTCGTTTCAGAAAAATGGTATGGGTATTCAATTTTTTCCGATCGCCAGCCAGCCAACCATGGTGATTCATAATCATGAATTGAGTCGCTCGTTGATTCTTGATCGGCCTGGCTTTCAGAGTGAATATGTTACCGTTTTTGATGACGCTGTGCTGGAACAAGCAATGGACTGGTTTCGGAACGTGAATGAACGGAGCCGGGTTACTAGTTCGAAGTGAATCAATCAGCTAAGGCGGTCGTTAGCTAAAAAGTATGGAAAAAATAAATGTTGGTATCATTGGCGGGGCAGGCTACACGGGTGGCGAACTGCTCCGTATTCTTATAAATCATCCGTTTGTTAACGTCGCATTCGTGTACAGTAATAGCCAGGCTGGTAAACCTGTCTGGTCTACACATACTGATTTGCTGGGCGATACAGACCTAACGTTTTCGGGTGAGGTTCCGTCCTTGCGGGATGGGGAAGCAACCGTTGACGCTATTTTTCTGTGCTCAGGGCATGGTGCATCGGTCACGTTTATGGCTGAGCATGACATATCCGACGACGTTGCGGTGATTGACCTCAGTGCCGATTTTCGCGATGAGCACGATGATTTTGTTTACGGCCTCCCCGAATTACAGCGGGAGCGTATTCAGGAAGCCATGCGCATTGCGAATCCGGGCTGCTTTGCAACCAGCATTCAGTTGGCGTTGCTGCCGTTGGCTAAAGCTGGAAAGCTAACCGATGCGGTTCAGGTAAGTGCCATTACAGGAAGTACGGGTGCAGGGCAGGCGCTTGTCCCTACAACAGGCTTTACGTGGCGAAATAACAATGTGTCGATTTACAAAGCCTTCACGCACCAGCACTTAGCCGAAATTCGTCAGAGTCTAACTCAGTTGGAACCTGATTTCAACCACGCTATCAATTTCGTGCCGTATCGCGGTGATTACACACGAGGAATTATGGCCAACGTGTATACACCATTTTCAGGTACCCTGGAAGAAGCGAAGCAACTTTACAAAAATTATTACGCAGGCCATCCGTTTACCCACGTGAGCGACGCACCCATCGATGTGAAGCAGGTTGTAAATACAAATAAATGCCTGTTGCATCTGGAAGTACACGATGGCCAATTGCTGATTACCAGTATAATCGACAACCTGACCAAAGGTGCATCGGGTCAGGCAGTTCAAAATTTGAATCTGGTTTTCGGTTTGCCGGAGGATACGGGACTCCGCCTGAAATCAGTAGCGTTTTAAGTATACTGTAGCCTGGACGTCCACGTCTGGGTAAAGGTATAAAGGATAATGCAATACCCGGACGTGGACATCCAGGCTACGTGTGATGCTTGAAACTGACCGCTTACTAATCGATAAGTTCACGATAGAGGATGCTCCATTCATACTTGAGCTTCTGAATACACCCTCGTGGCTTACGTTCATTGGTGATCGGGGTGTTAGAAACCTGGACGATGCACGTCAGTACATTCAAAATGGGTCGATCAAAAGTTATGAAGAACACGGTTTTGGACCTTATCGTGTAGCACTAAAAAGCAATGGAGTCTCCATTGGCATGTGCGGCCTGTTTAAGCGCGATACCCTGGAGGATATTGACATCGGTTTTGCCTTGCTGCCTGGTTATGTGGGTAAAGGGTACGGCTATGAAGTTGCTAACGCCGTCATGACTTATGCCCGCGACGTATTGGGTGCCGCCCGAATTGTCGGTATTACCAATCCTGATAACCAAAACTCCATTCATCTTCTCGAAAAGCTGGGCTTACGTTTTGAGCGGCCTGTACGTCTTACAACCGGTGACGAGGTTTTATTATTTGGAACGCCAGTTGTTAATTCATAGCCGCGTCAGGGCATCCTGCCACTTTCTAAACTCATCGCGATACGTTTTATGACGGGTTAAGTCCGGTTCAAACGTTTCGCCAAAAGCAACTCGTTCGGCGGCTTCGTCCAGCGTTTTTACGATGCCAATGGCTTTCATGGTCAACAAGATCGCACCCATTGAACCACTTTCGTTACTGGCGTTGAGCCGCACTGGAACACCCGCCATATCGGCTAGCATCTGCACCCAGAGCGTAGATTGGGCAAAGCCTCCGTTGGCATGAATAACCCGCGCAGGGCCTGTGTACTCCTTCAGAAGCTCGTTAATGCTGAGCAGATTAAATAAGACACCTTCCAGCGCAGCACGTATAAAATGCGCTCGCGTATGCTGCCAATCAACGTGCAGGTAGGCACCACGTACGGAGGCATCCCATAAAGGTGCCCGTTCGCCTTGCAGGTAGGGGAGGAATAAGAGACCATCCGAGCCGGGCACAATGGTGGCGGCTTCCTCCAGAACGGTTTTAGTATCCTGTTGGGTTAATTTTTCGGAAACCCACTCCAATACATTACCCCCATTATTGGTAGGGCCGCCAACCGCATAATACCCTTCATCCAGATAATAACAGAATAAGCGCCCCTGCGGATCTCGTAGCGGTTTACGAACCGTTTGCCGAATGGCTCCGCTTGTGCCGATGGTCAGCGTAGCGGTGCCCCGTTTGATGGCCCCGGCGCCCAGATTAGCCAGACAGCCATCGGAGGCACCAATCAGGAGGGAAACTCCCGTTGGCAATCCGGTTCCGGCTGTTTCGGGTCTGCGCTGGTAGGTGCGCTGGTAGGTTGTGGGAACGGGCGTCGATAGCTGGTCGACCCGTACACCCGCGTAATCCATGGCGCGCTTGCTCCAGTGACGCTTGCTTTCGTTGAACAAACCCGTAGCGGTTGCAATTGAAAAATCAATCTCAAACTCACCCGTTAGTTTCTGCCATAAAAACTCTTTGATTGAACCGAAATGAGCTGTACGGCGCAATAGACGTGGATCATGTTCACGTAGCCAGGCCAGCTTGCAAAGCGGAATCATGGGGTGGATGGGTGTGCCCGTTTCTTCATGAATGGTTTTTCCCAGATCGGCCTGCGTGGTTCGGAGTTCGTTTGCCTGCGCTTCGGCTCGGTTGTCGGACCAGAGAATGGCATTGCCAA
The DNA here is from genome assembly GCF_006965485.1 of Spirosoma sp. KCTC 42546. NCBI lineage: Bacteria > Pseudomonadati > Bacteroidota > Cytophagia > Cytophagales > Cytophagaceae > Spirosoma > Spirosoma sp. KCTC 42546. The sequence continues at coordinate 6,027,664 of NZ_CP041360.1, read as the reverse complement.
GCGGGTTGCCATTCCCATCAATTGGCAAGAGGCTGTGCATGGCCGTACAAAAGGCAACGTGCGTGATCACATTGCCGCTTTGGGCTACTTCGCGACTTACTTCCGAAATGACCTGAACAAAAGCCGACCAGATTTCGGCGGGGTCCTGTTCAGCATAACCCGCTTCGGGGTTGAGTGTGGTAAGCGGAGCGGATGCATGGGCCAGAATCTGACTCAAATCCGACGGCATCGCCAGGGCTTTTACGTTGGTTGTGCCGACGTCAACGCCAACAAAGCAATTCATAAGTAGGAGATAAAAAAATGAAACACAGAGACGCACGGAGAGTGATAGAGATACACCGAGTTTTTCTTTGTTCTCCATGTATCTCTATCACTCTCTGTGTAATAACTGTTCATGAGTCAGTCAGCTTATAAAACGCCACCGCATTTTCGCCGAAGACTTTTGCGCGGGCTTCTGCTCCCCAAGGATCAACGTAGTCTTCCACCAGTGTTTTAACCTGCGTATAGTTGGCTGCAACTAAGCAAACCGGCCAATCGGAGCCAAACAGGAGCCGGTCGGGGCCAAAGTGCTCGAACGCTACATCCAGGTAAGGAAAGAAGTCGCGTTTGCTCCAATTGTGCCAATCGGCTTCGGTTACCATGCCGGATAGTTTACACGAAACGTTCTTGTTTTTTGCTAGCTCGGTCATGAAATTCGACCACCGACTGATCTCCTGTTTCTTGATATATGGTTTTGCCAGGTGGTCAATTACAAAGTTGACTTCAGGGACAGCCCGTACCAGATGCAGGGCAGCTTTCAGTTGGCTGGGGTAAATCAGGATGTCGTACGTCAGACCAAAATGGGCCAGTTGCCGAATGCCGTCGATAACCGCCGGCCGAGCCAGAAAGTCGTCGGGCTCAGCCTGCGCTACGTGTCTATAGCCCTTGATTTCCTTGTATTGCGAAAACAACTCCAGCCGATCTGCCAACTGCTCGGACTGCAAATCTACCCAGCCAACCACCCCTTTCACGATGTCATAATTCTGGGCCATTTTGACCAGAAACAGCGTTTCTTCCTCCGATTGCGACGCCTGAACGGCCACGCACCCATCGATGCCATTCTGCGTCAGAACCGGCTCTAAATCGGCGGGTAAGAAATCGCGCTGAATGATGGCCATATCATCCGTAATCCAGCTATCCCGAACGGGATCGAAATACCAGAAATGTTGGTGTGAGTCGATGGTCATAACGTTAATGTAGAATGGATAATGAATAATGTAAAATGCATAATGAATTATGGATATAGCCTCATTATGCATTTTACATTATTCATTATCCATTAAGTAAATGCGACCGCTGTCTGTTTCTGCTCACCTAATCCTTCAATGCCTAATTCGACTACATCGCCGGGTTTGAGGAAGCGCTGGGGTTTCAGCCCCATTCCTACGCCAGCTGGGGTGCCGGTGGAAATTACATCGCCAGGTAACAGCGTCATAAACTGACTGATGTAGCTAACCAGCGTTGGGACGTTGAAAATCATGTCGTCGGTATTGGAATTTTGCAATTGCTCACCGTTGATGTTTAGCCACAGATTGAGGGCGTTAGGGTTGGCTACTTCGTCTTTCGTGACCAGATAAGGGCCCAGGGGCGCATACGTATCAGCGCTTTTGCCTTTCACCCATTGACCACCGCGCTCTAATTGCCACGCCCGCTCACTATAATCGTTGTGCAGTGCGTAACCGGCTATGTAATCAAAAGCATCGTCCAGCTCAACATAACTGGCCTTCTTGCCAATAACGATAGCTAACTCTACCTCCCAGTCAGTTTTTTCAGAGCGCTTGGGAATCACGACGTTGTCATTCGGGCCAACAATCGCGCTGGTCGATTTGAAGAACAGAATCGGCTCGGCTGGAACGGGAGCGTTGGTTTCTGCCGCATGTTTGGCATAGTTCAGGCCAACACATACAATTTTAGATGGCCGCTTGACACAGGGTCCGAAGCGCTCATCAGCCGAAACTTCGGGACACGTGTGTGCGTGAGCCGTAAGCCAATGCGTCAGGCGTTCGGGACCATTGCTGGCAAAAAAAGATTCGTCGTAATCTTCACCAAAGTGGGTTACGTCAATATGTTGGCCGGTGGGCAGTACTACGCCGGGGTGTTCGTGGTCGGGCAAGCCGAAGCGGAAAAGTTTCATGCGGTAAAATTCAGATTTTTTTTGATAAAAGGGCCACTCTGGCTGTTTTTAACTATGCGATCATGAGGCTGGGGTGATCAACTTGCGGGCGATACTAAACCAGATTCTCTGGATTCTGTAGAGTCTCAGGATGGCATCGGTCGTAAGAGGCCCACATGTTGTACAGATAAATTGTCGGGCAAAGTGAAATTTACCCGTGGAAGCGGTGGAGTTCGCCGAGTTATGTGTATCAATTAGGGGGTATGACGAACTATCCATTGGCGTCGACTATCGGCTGAGCAAATCAATTGGTTTACGTATTTGGGGCGACAATCTGCTCAATAGTCGGGGGGTAACGGAAGGCAACGTTCGTGGCGATCAGTTCCTGCAAAACGGCAATTTCGAGAGAGGTTCCTGGCAAATTGGCTGTATCATTCTGCCAGGAAGCTTCTGGGCATCGGTCACGTATTCGTTTTAAAAACAGAAAGTGGGCCGTCGCTACGGCCCGAAGAATGCAGAATTTTTCCAGAATTGACTAGTTCCTTTGTGTTCTCTATTCAATTTCCTATTCTCCCAATTTATCTAGACTATGTTCCGTCTTTCGCTTTTTTTGCTGCTGGTCACATCCTCCCTTTTCGCTCAAACGAACAAAACAACGACTGTCCAACCGTTAGCCCGGCCAAAACTGGTGGTTGGTGTGGTCGTGGATCAGATGCGTTATGATTACTGGTATCGCTATTACAATAAATATTCAGAAGGAGGATTTAAGCGTTTATTGCGCGAAGGATTTAACTGTCGAAACCATCATTACCACTACGCACTGACAGTTACGGCTGCGGGTCATGCCTCCGTTTATACCGGTTCAATGCCGGCTATTCACGGCATTGTTGGTAATGAATGGTATGATAAACGGCAGGGCACAGGTGTGTATTGCGTGGGCGATAGTTCCGTTCAGGCCGTGGGGACAACGAATGCCGCAGCGGGAAAAATGTCGCCGAGAAACCTGATGGTCAGTACGGTTACCGACCAGTTGCGGATTGGCACTAACTATCAATCGAAAACGATTGGCGTGGCGTTCAAAGATCGCGGTGCCATTTTGCCCGCTGGGCATACGGCCAATGGGGCGTATTGGTTTGATGGTAAAACGGGTAACTGGATCACCAGTACATTTTACCGACCTGAGCTACCGCAGTGGGTAAAGGAGTATAACGACCGAAAACGGCCCTCTGAACTCATGAAGTTAGGCTGGCAGACGCTGCTGCCCATTGACCAATACACAGAAAGTACCGCCGATGATAAAGCCTATGAATTCAAGCTGGCAGGTTCGAAAAAATCGGTTTTCCCGTATGATCTGGCCGGTCGGTCGGGGGATGCATTCGGGATTATAGCCAGTACGCCCCATGGCAATACCTTGACGAAGGAAATAGCACTGGAAGCACTCAAAAACGAAAATATGGGGAAAGGAACCGCTACCGATTTCCTGGCGGTCAGTTTTTCAACGCCCGATTATGTAGGCCACGCTTTTGGCCCAACTTCAGTTGAGGAAGAGGATATTTACCTGCGCCTTGACCGTGATCTGGCCGATATGCTGACAACATTAGATACCTGGGTTGGCAAAGGCAACTACCTGTTTTTTATCACTGCCGATCACGGTGTAATGGATGTAGTGGAGTTATTGAAGGAACACCACCTGCCCGCCGGTCGACTCAATATGGGTGGAATTAATGCTGCGGTGAAAACTGCGCTTAGGGAGAAATTTGGCGAAGGTGATTATATCCGGGCTTCGGAGAATTACCAGTTTTATCTCAATCATGAGCTGTTACAAACGAAAAAGATTTCGGTAAACGACGTCTATCTGGCTATTCGTGGTGTCATTCTCAATACGGACGGTGTGGCAGATGTTCTTAACCTGCATGAGTTAAGAACGGCTAATTTGAACGATTACCAACTGACGTTATATAAAAACGGTACGCACGCTAAACGGAGTGGTGATATTCAGCTTGTTATTGAACCGGGCTGGATGGCGGGCTCTATTGCGGCCAGTCACGGTGGGCCTTATGCGTATGATACCCATATTCCCTTGCTATTTTATGGCTGGGGTGTCAAAGCGGGCGAGACCTTTAACCGTACTGTTGTTGCCGATACCGCGCCAACTGTATCGGCACTGCTTAAGATTCTGGAACCCAGTGGTAGCGTGGGAAACGTAATTGAGCCGCTGATTAAATAGAATAGTATGACAAGCTGATACTAGCTGTTCTTCTGGGCTAGCTTTATTTCAAGTTCTACTTTAGTTCAAGACTCAAACGTGCATTGCGTAATACAAGATTCTGTAATAATGCTTCCGCTTGTATAGGGGTCACATCAAACACTTTATATTACCCTTTTACGACGGATGAATATTGGCTCAGAATGGCTTCAGCACGTTGGGAAATCGGATCAATAACTTCTAGCTGAAAGGCAATATCACTACGCAGTTCCTGCATCGCTTGTTCATAATTAGATCGTTGTACTTTGTCGAATGTATCAGCCAACAGATGAAGTTCTGCTGCGATAGCTTTCTTCTCGTCAAGGTTAGTAGCCTTGCGAATTCGGTTCCGATATTCGTCTACTATGTTCATGCTCATGTCAATCTGTTAGATTCGTTCAGTAATTCAATTACTTTATCTAAGTTATTACGATACATTCTGGCTTTCTTAATCAAAAAATCATAGTCGTTTTTTGACAACCTTGGGTCAGTAAGTATCAGATCATCTTCTGCTGAGATCAACGCTTTTTCCAGAAATGCTTTTAATCTTAGCAGGTCTGTATGTTCATCTTCGGTCATTAGGTACGGATGGGACTAATCAAATATAACAAAAAAGCCTCTGTGTTTTCACAGAGGCTCCAATATAAACAAAATTAATAAACTAGTTACCCAACACTTCCTTCCAGACTAATTGCGAGCAGTTTCTGAGCTTCTACCGCGAATTCCATAGGAAGTTGATTCAATACTTCTTTGGCGTACCCATTGATAATCAGTGCTACAGCCTGTTCAGTTGGGATACCGCGTTGGTTGCAATAGAACAACTGGTCTTCCCCGATTTTAGAGGTCGTAGCCTCGTGTTCGACCGTAGCCGAGGGGTTGTTTACTTCCAGATAGGGGAATGTGTGGGCTCCGCATTTATCGCCTAGTAAGAGCGAGTCACATTGGGAGTAATTGCGGGCATTTTCGGCACGTTTCATCACCTGCACCAAACCCCGGTAGGAGTTCTGGCTTTTTCCAGCCGAAATTCCTTTCGATACGATCCGGCTTTTGGTGTTTTTGCCAATGTGAATCATTTTGGTGCCTGTATCGGCTTGCTGCATGTTGTTCGTTACCGCAACCGAATAGAACTCACCAATAGAATTGTCGCCTTTCAGAATGACCGAAGGGTATTTCCAGGTAATGGCCGACCCGGTTTCCACCTGCGTCCAGGATATTTTGGCGTTCGGACCATCACAGATACCGCGTTTGGTCACGAAGTTATAAATACCTCCCTTGCCTTCTTTATCGCCTGGATACCAGTTTTGTACCGTCGAGTATTTGATTTCGGCGTTACCCATCGCAATCAGTTCAACAACCGCAGCGTGAAGTTGATTTTCGTCGCGCATGGGGGCGGTACAGCCTTCGAGGTAGCTTACGTACGAACCTTCATCAGCAATGATTAGCGTCCGCTCGAATTGGCCGGTTCCGGCTGCGTTGATGCGGAAATAGGTCGACAGTTCCATGGGGCAACGAACTCCCTTTGGAATGTAACAGAACGAACCATCGGTAAAGACGGCCGCATTCAGGGCTGCAAAATAATTGTCTTTAGCCGGAACAACCGACCCAAGATATTTCTTGATCAGTTCGGGGTGTTCATGAACAGCCTCAGTGATGGAACAGAAAATGATACCGCGTTCGGCAAGGTCTTTTTTGAACGTAGTTGCTACCGATACCGAATCCATGACCGCATCAACCGCTACTCGTGGTCGATTCGATTGGGCTGAATCCTCATCGGGTCCGTCAACTACACCTGCCAACCGCTTCTGTTCGTTCAGCGAAATGCCTAACCGCTTGAACGTATCGAGCAGTTCGGGATCAATTTCGTCGAGGGAGTTAAGCGTCTTTTTTTGTTTCGGGGCCGAGTAATACTTAATGGCCTGATAATCAATTTTGGGATAGAAAACATTAGGCCATTTCGGCTCCGTCATTTCCTGCCACATCCGAAAGGCTTTCAGGCGATTTTCGAGCAACCAGTCGGGTTCATTCTTTTTTGCAGAAATGAAGCGAATCGTACTCTCATCAAGGCCTACAGGGGCCTCATCGGCCTCAATTAGCGTCTCAAATCCGTATTTATATTCGGCGTTGGTAATACTCTCTAAAATTTCAACGTCCTTGCTCATAGTCTCGGTTAGTTGCATGGTAGTGAACCAATGCACTGCTTTTTTAACAAATTGCCCTATAGGTACGTTCCGGGCAGGCTGGACAAATATCGGAAACTTTCCGTTATTTCGGGTATTTCAATACGTATAGTCTATCTGGTTATGGCATCTCCTCAACGACGTATCAATATTGAACTTCTTCTCGGTATTTCAGCAACCTTTCTGAGTTTAGCTAACTAACCTGATTGGTAAAACATAAATGCCATCACTTTCTGGTGATGGCATTGGTTAGATGGATGAAAGTAGGGCTACTTACTTCTTTGTCACTTTTATGTTGCTGTAATACAGCGTTGTAAGGCCTTCGTAGCCTGAATCGGTACCAACAACAAGCCAGAGTTCACCTGCTGCGTTTGAGCGAACCGTAAGCGGATTTTCGGCGTTGGTGCGAGTAATTAGCTTATAATCAGTTACATCTTCACCCGCGCCGATGTTGCCCAGTAGAGCGGCATCTTTTCCGCCCGTCGACTGATTCCCTTTGTCGAGGTTGATGGTGTAGAAATCATCGTCCAGCACTTTTGCTGGTTCCGTAGCCGTGGCCCCCGCTTTCAGATAGACACTGCCACCCGGCGAGCCGCCAACACCTATTGAATTTGTAGCATAGGCCGATGCCAGTTCGATGTCGAAAACAAGTCTATAATCCGTATTAGGTTGAAGACCTGTGAGCTTTTTCTTCAGAAACATAAAGAGATCGTCGCTCCGATTCATGCTCGATACCCGGATCGACTTGCGGGTAGTATCCAGAGGGCTTGGTAAGCCAGCCCATCCCGATTCAAAGCGAATGTCCTGTTGTTGCGTACTGTAATCGGCAATGTCGGCAGTCCAGCCGTCCTGGTTTTGTTGAAAGTTTGATTGATAGAGAGTGTTGGATTGTACTGGCGTCATATCCTCTTTACAGGAGGAAACGATCAATGAAAAGCTGATTGTGACGAAGAGCAGAATTGATTTTACTGTCATGATTATATGAATTGGTTTGCTTTTGTTGACCCAAGCGACCAACAAACCGTTGCAAAATCAATCATCAAATCGTTAGCGCCGACGCCCTGACTCATCTAACCCTCTCAATGCGAGATAAAAAGCAATCACATAAATTAATTGATTTCCGGCACCAGACCAGTCTTCTTTGAGCGTTGTGCCAAATAATAAGGCACCAATCGTTAAGCCGCCCAGCAAATAGCCCCACTTACTAAACTGACCACCCAGCAGAATGAGAATACCCACAGTCAATTCTACAAATGGCAAGGTATAGAGAAAGGCTTTAGTCAAAATAGGGGGGAGGATGGTACTGGCAAACCCGGCTCCCGTTTTGGCGACAAAGGCGTTCAGGTTAGGAATACGTACCAAACCGTGCATAAGCATGTTGATGCCCAGTCCAATACGTATCACAAGTTGCGCTAACTGGCTATTGGTCATCTTCAGTTTCATCAATGACCCCGTTCTCTACCTCTTCTTCTTCCAGCAAATCGTTGTTGACCCCATTTGCATCCACGTCAGAATCATTGACTTCTGCTTTTTCGGGTTCGGGGCCTGATGCGTGAACAGGGTTCATTTGCTGATCCAGCGCAACACTGGCATTCGCTTCTTCGCTTTGCGCCATCAGCTGGACAACGCCCTGATTGCCATCGTCGGCAGGATTATAATTTTCGTTGGTCGTGTTCATAGTAAGTTTAAAACTATGTATGGATTAGCTACCTGAGCGAGTCACATGGCCGCCTAGGGCATAATTATCATCCTGATGATGGTCGTGTTCACCCGTTGGGTCACCATCTTCGTCAAGTGGCTCATCGGCCAGTTCTTCCTCATCAGTAGTTTCTTCGTCTGTATCGTCGCCGTCTTCGATGGCCGCTCCACTCTGATTCTCAAAATTGTCGGGGTCAATACGGCCAATGCGGGAACCAATCAATTCGGCATCGGCGGGGGCTTCATGAGTCAATAGGGTTGTCATAGTCGTTGAGTGATTTGTTTATGAGGGAATAACTCATTAGAATAGCGAAAAGTTAGACTTGTCCAGTTGCCTGGCATCTTTAGATTGCTCACAAACGCTATGAAATCAGTTCTGTTTCTGCTCTGTCTGTCGACGGTTTTTGCTGTTCGCGCTCAATCCACTCGTGACCCGTTGTTTATATCGTTCGATGGGACGAAAATTCATTATGATATTATAGGAGAAGGCAAGCCGGTTGTGTTACTCCATGGCTTTATCTCGACCAGTGAAAGCTGGAAACGGGCACCTGTACGACAGTCGCTTGCCGATGCTGGATTCAAAGTCATAACCCTTGATTTACGCGGCAACGGCCTATCAGATAAGCCGCATGCTGCTGATGCCTACGATAATAATGCCGAGCTGAAAGATGTGATGGCCTTAGTGCAATACCTTGGCATAACCAGTTATGATGTGGTGGGTTATTCGCGGGGAGCCATTCTGGCAGCTAAACTACTGACCATGGACAAACTGGTGCGTCGGGCCGTGATGGGCGGCATTAGTGTCGATTTTTCGGATCCCAACTGGATTCGGCGCAAAAATTTCCACGAAGCCCTAACAAAACCCGGCAGCCATCCTGAGTTGCAACCAGCTGTAGATAATGCTAAAAAGGCTGGAGCCGATACGCTTGTGCTGGCCCGTCTACAGGAGTTTCAGCCTGTGACGAGTCGTGCCGATTTAGGGAAGATTAAGATTCCGGTGCTTGTTGTCAACGGGGATCAGGATAAGGACAATGGTGATCCGCAGACACTGGTAGATGCTATTCCGGGGTCCAGGCTGGTTATTGTACCGGGCAATCATGGTGGTGCCATGCGTACGCCTGAGTTTTCGAAAGCCGTCGTGGAGTTTTTGACGAAACCGTAGCTATAGATGTGTCAGTGTGATCTGGTTACTACTCCTTTAACAGGAAAAAGCCACTGGCACTGTTCGCAATCAAAGCGATTGCCGGATAAATCAGGAATATGGTAACGTTTCCTGGGATATTGACTTTGTTGCCCTGCATACCCGTTACAAACCAGTAGAGTACGACCCAGCCTAGGCCAGATGTTATAGTACACCCAATCCAGTTTAGTAAGAATTCTGGCCGTTCCGGTTTGATTATCAGGGGGATAAACAGTGCGATGACAAGCTGGCCTATATAATAAGCCGTTACTCCCTGTATGATGCCCCCTGACTGAGTGGATGTAATAAATGGTCCCCATTTCACCCAACAAATAAACGTGATCGGTAAGGTTACGAACCAGAAGCCGGGTCGCGCAACAGCTGGATGAACTTTGAAAATAAGATACTGGGCAACCGTTATCAGAATCGGGAAGAGAAGTACACCACCAACACCAGTCATCCAACTGAACATGTGCGCTAAAACCGGTAGGGCTGTCCACCGAAAATACAGGTTGTTGTGCCAAGTATAGGGGTCGAACGTATTTCGCATAGTTATAATCGGCTAGAAAAACGTTGCTTGAATTTGATTTTGCTACTTCCTACCTATGGATGTTTGCAACTCTGCTTTACGCTTGCAGAAGCAGTACGAAAACCAGCGTAGTAAACCAGATACTTAGCCACGGACTTAGGCCAAGCCGGTAGGTTCGAATAAAATGCTGACCAATCATTAGTGCGTAGCCAACCAGACCAAGGATCTGCCATCCTACAAGAGAACTGATGCTGATAATCAGTACTCCCAGGAAAAGGCTCATGCCCAGGTGACCTGTGTAATCCAGTACTGTTTCAGTGGTATTGGCCGATGGTTGTGTAAGCAAGTAAAGCTTAACAGCTGCTAATTGACCCACTGTTACTAGGAATAGAGCTGGTGGCCAGGCAGAGCTGTTTCCAGAAAACCAAAGGCTGGTTGTTAACCCAAAAATGAATAGGATGAAGGCAAGCCGCTGACCTGCATGAAAATCGGGTTGAAGGTCCAATAGTTGCCAGCGACCTGGTGGCGAGGTAATGATGATGCGTCGATTGTAGGAGATAAATGCATATATTTTTTGCAACATGAGTTTTAACCAATTGAGTGATAGTAGCTTCTGTAGTTGTTGATTCATCTGGCCAACTGCATAAATCCAAGTATCAACTCCATAGAGGGTTTCCCCACCGTCGAGGTCAATCATGGGTATTTCATGACGTGCCCGTTGCTTATCCAAACGATTAATCACTAATTCAGGCGGCAACTTACTACTACTGACTCGCGTTAGGCAGCCGCTCGTGTCGGCAGCCACCATACCCTTTGTATAGAGTCGACACATTGGGCAGCTTTCGTCATAAACGATTAATTTTTTCATTAGTTTGTACTGTTTAAAATTTCAGAAACTATTGAAAGATAATGGTAAAAAAATATCACCGGAATACGTTTATAAATTGACCTATCAGCCAATTTTCTTCGGCTTTGATCACGGCGTTAAGTGTGCTATCGGCAAAGCTCACTACACTACTTAACCCTTCCATCACTCGTTGAAACTCCTTTGCCTCAGGCGTGTCGGTTGAAATAGTTTTCAGTTCGTTTAATACCTCAACAACCGGCGTAATTTCCCGGCGACGACGTTCTTTGGCTACTTGCCGGGCCACTTTCCAGATGTCTTTCTCGGCTATGAAAAACTCCCGGCGCTCACCTGGTTTCAATTGTTTATAAATCAGGCCCCAATCCATCAGGTCGCGCAGGTTCATGCTGGCGTTGCCACGCGAAATCTGCAGCTGTTCCATCACATCTTCTGTAGCCAACGGTTGAGGGGCAATTAGCAGCAGCGCATGCAGTTGCGCCATCGACCGATTGATACCCCATTGGGTGGCTAGTGTACCCCAGGTATGAATAAATTTATCCTTGGCTTCGTTGAATTCCATGCTCAAAGATAAGCAATTGTTTTTATACTTTCAAAATATTTTGAAAGAAATGGTTGCGCAAGACACTCGTTGGCTACAAAGCTGTTTAGGATTATTTTTCTAACCTGTTTTACCCCTAAATCCCCTGAAGGGGACTTTGTTTGAACACGAGCAAAGTCCCCTTCAGGGGATTTAGGGGTAAAACTGACTGATAAAATTAAGTACTCATCCATTAAAAAGTAAAGCCTAAACAGCTTTGTAGCCAATGAATTAACCTAGTCCAGCAATGCCTAATAAATCATTTGGGTTGGGGCAAATACGGAGAAATTTTTCACGATCCGCTAGGGAGCATACACCCGGAAAATCCCCTTTTAGTCCGAGCATATCAGTCATGAGTTGAAAATGGAGGTGAGGAGGCCAGTCGCCGTTTTCGGGATAGGGCCCAATTTCGCCAATTTTCTGACCGGCATTAAATTCCATTCCTTCCTGCAACCCATCCAGCGATTGGCGGGTCAGATGCCCATACAGCGAGTAACGCGGCTGGAAAGCCGTTTGACCAAACGACTTTCCAGCCGCGTTGCCCGTATGTTCCAGAATAATTGTGGGGCCGTAGTCGCCGAAGTGAGCGTTGTCCTGAAAACTATGCACACGACCTGCCAGAAGGGCGAAAACGGGCGTTCCGGCTTCGGCCCAGAAGTCGATACCAAGGTGAATTTCACGCGGACCGTTGTACGGGGAGGTTTCGTCAGATGTATTAAAATGCTTACTCCGCCGGTAAATAACCCGGTGTTCGTTGTAGCCACCCATACCCACCCTGGCACCGGCTGCCCGAAGTTTACCGTATACATATGCACTGAAAAGGGCCGTATCCGTCAGGTCGAGTGTTTCGAGATCAGGGTTGGAAGCTGAGAAGTCAAGAATCAGGTAAGGGTCTTTTTTATAGTCGAAGGGGAGAAGCATTAGTCGTTCGAAGTAAACCTGGGAAACATTACCTTAAACTAAGTTAAGCATCGCTAATCACCATCTTTTTTATGCAGGAAAACGCGTTTTTGTTTAACTAAATCTCTTAATCCAATGAAAGTCAATTATATAGTCCTAAGCTTAAGCGTGGTTTTAATCTTCCTGCTCCAGCAGTGTACACAGCGTACAATAACGTTATCCCCCCTGTTGGGCAACTGGACGTTGAAGGCTGAATTGGAAGGGCCAGCCCGGGCTGCAGCCGTTTCCTTTACGATCGGGAATATGGCCTACCTTGGCACTGGGCTGGATGTTTCCAATAACGCGCTCAATGATTTTTGGAAATATGATCCTTCCCGAAATACCTGGACGCAGATAGCCAGTTTACCCGGAAAAGGACGTACTGAAGCTGTTGCTTTCGCTGTCGATTCAAAAGGCTATGTTGGGACTGGGGTAGATGCACAGAGTAATTTCTTCCGCGACTTCTACGAATACAACCCAACCGCAAATACCTGGATGCGTGTAGCTGATTTTGGGGGTAGTGCCCGGCGTTTGGCGGTTGCTTTTACTCTATATGATGCGGGGTTTGTTGGGCTAGGTTTCGATGGAAGTGAAAAAGCAGACCTCTGGAGATTTAATCCCTCTACGAATAGCTGGACACAGCGCAAGGATTTCGGAGATGGCACACGCGTTAGTGCGGCTACGTTTGTCATAAATAATCTCGCTTATGTTGGAGCGGGAAGCTCACTAAATAAGACCCATAACGATCTGTGGGTATATGATTCCGATCAAGATAGCTGGGCGCAACGTCGAAGTATTCCGGATGAAGTCTCTAATAGTTCATATAGTGTTGGTTTTGCCGTTAATGGTATTGGCTATCTGATAACCGGCACAATAGGTGCGGGCCTAAACCAGGTTTTAGCTTATAGACCAGAAATAGATTCATGGGTTCAAAAAGGATCTTTTGAAGGTGCAGCCCGGATAAAAGCGGTTGGTTTTGCGGTCGGATCGAAAGGCTATATAAGTACGGGTTCGACTGGTACTACACGGTTCGATGATTTGTGGGCGTTTGATCCGGGCTTCTGATACGTAGCCTTGCCGGATTCAGTTGCCAGCAGTATATTTACATCTATTTTTTTGTTACTTACGAATAGATTCTTCGGCAAACTGAACACTTAACCTAACTAAATGGAAGCCACTATTGAAAAGCCCATAGACAAGACTACCCTTTTCGGGCACCCGGCAGGTCTTTTCGTCCTGTTTTTTACCGAGATGTGGGAACGGTTCAGCTACTACGGCATGAGAGCCATTTTGTTGCTGTTCCTGATCGACAACGTTCGGGGTGGTTTGGGGTTGAATGAAACCGAGGGCGCGGCCATTTATGGAATCTATACGGCATCCGTTTATCTACTCTCACTGCCCGGCGGCTGGATTGCCGATACCATTCTGGGACAGCGTAAGTCCATCTGGTATGGCGGATTAATCATCATGCTCGGCCACATCATTCTGGCCATTCCATCCGGACCGGGGCTATTCTATGCGGGTCTATGCACGGTAGCTATGGGCACTGGGCTTCTCAAGCCGAACATCAGCAGCGTTGTGGGTGAACTATATCCTGAAGGGGGCGCTCGTAAAGATGCCGCTTTTTCTATTTTCTATATGGGGATCAACCTCGGTTCGCTGCTCGGTATTTTTACAGTTGGGTACCTGGGGCAGCGAGTTGGCTGGCATTATGGGTTTGGAGCTGCTGCCGTAGCGATGGCGCTGGGCCTTGTTACATTCCGACTGTTTGGGCAGCGGTTTCTGGGCGAACACGGCAACTACGTAGTACAACCCCCAACCGAGGCCTCATCGACCGGTAACCGCTCACTACTGGCATTCTTAGCGGTTATTATCGTGTTGTTAACGACACTCCAACTGACCGGTGTTTTAGACATGACCACTGCCCAAGGGCTGGCCCGCGCGATGGGTACCATCATTTCGCTGATCGCTGTGGGTTATTTTGTCTATATTCTGTTAGCGGGTGGGCTGGATACTGTCGAGAAAAAGCGGGTGGTCGTCTTGTTTGTTTTCTTTCTGGCCTCTGCCCTGTTCTGGGCGGGTAATGAACAGCAAGGCTCTTCACTGCAAATCTTTGCCGACCGGTATACCGACCTTAACCTATTTGGCTGGCAAATGCCATCGAGCTGGTTTCAGAACCTTAATCCGGCCTTTATCCTGACTTTCTCGCCCGTTCTTGCCATGTTGTGGGTTTTTCTGGCAAACCGGAAGATTAGCTATTCCGTGCCTGCCAAGTTTGCAACCAGCCTCATTTTGCTTGGTCTGGCCTACGTAATAATGGTAATTGCCTCTAAACTGGCGTTAGAAGGAACACGCATATCGCCTTTCTATCTGTCATCTACCTACCTGTTTTTTACACTTGGCGAGTTATTCCTGAGTCCGGTGGGCTTAAGTGCTTTTTCTAAATTGGCACCGAAACGATACACCAGCCAATTGATGGGTGTATGGTTCGTTGGCACATCACTGGGGAACCTGATTGCCGGGTTATTTGCAGGGGGCTTCGATGAAAAAAATGTGAGCCAGATGCCCAGCATGTTTCAAAGCGTCGCGTATTTCAGCTTAGGTTTTGGTTTTCTGCTATTGCTGTTGGCAAAACCGCTTAGGAAGTGGATGGGCGGGATTCAGTAAGAGTTTACGACTGGTTACTAGCCTGTTTAATAATCAGGGCCGGATTCGCCCGTTCATACTCTTCAATCGAATTCTCGCCCTCATCGGTTAGTTTGTAGAACGTAGTTTCGCTACCTTCTTTATTACTCGCTTGTATCAAACCAATCGTTAATAACCCACTGATATAATATGTAATCATCAGGTAATCAAAATTGGTTTCCTGTTCTAGTTGTCCATAGGTCACCCCTTTATAAGTGGCCTTGAGAATACTGTATTGGGCAAATGTAAGAGTCATGTTGAGGTAAGCGGTCAGTACAGGTATAAGCTTTCGTAGAGCTATAGCGAAATCCATGCCTTTTGTTAACTTCTGTGCATCGAAAAGGGCTTATATGTGAACTAACGAAGATAAGTGGCTAAAGTATTTCGGATCGTGTATTTTTTTAGGCAAAGGGAAAATGATGCCAAAAAAATACGGAAGCAGGCAGAAACTTTAAAAAGACAGTAGAATCATTGACTACAAAAGCCATTTACGAGTCGGGTTAGTGAATGCCCGGCGAGGTTTTATGATGCCTAATTGACTAGATGGACTTGGTCCTACTTGTGAGTGGAAGTATTGGTATTAACTGGCATTACTGTCTGGTAGCGTAACCGTTCGACCCCAGTACTCAAATATTGCCTGAAAATAGGCTGTCCACTCCTGTGGGAAGGTGGGTTTCGTGAAGTATGAAGAAGCTCCTGATTCATATGCCTGGCCAATATCATCCAGGTGATCGGAGCTACTCAAAATAACAATAGGTAACCGTCTAAGGGTTGAGATTGGCGTGAAGGTTTTGATAGCGTTGAGAAATGCGAATCCAGCTTCCCGTGTAGGCAGATATAAATCCAGCAGAACCAATCGAGGTAATGATAATTGCCTGGTTACACAATCCTGAAGATAGTCAGTAGCTTCCTGGGCAGTGGCTACCCGAGTTAGTCTCACTTCCGGTAAAATGGTTTGTAAGCCATGCTGAATTAATAACCAGTGGTCGGCATTATCTTCAATAACCAATAGACTACCCCCTTGAAAGTTATTTCTAACCAGTTTTGATGTTGAATCAGTATGCATAGTTTTCTTCTGGTCAGTTGAGTAATGAATGGTGATGAAATTTTCCCGTGCTGAGGATGAGGGATTACTTTATGATAAACTAAAAAACCGTAACTGATTAAGAGCAAAAAGTTGCTAACTTACTTTTATTGTAAACTTAAAATGCAGCTACAAACACCCAGTTTGTGGTAAACTCAGTGTTTGTAGTTGATCCGATGGCATTAAGCTTATTACTTGGATTGTACTTCTGGTGAAACTCCCAGAATTAAATCAAATGCACGTTTTATCATGATCGTGATTTGGCTCGGGTTTTCATCGCAAAAAAATTCCCCTGCCAGTGTAAAGACCTGACTTCCAGTAACTGACTTGGCAATTCGTACAATGTGATTGACATTGACTACGTATTCCTCTACTCCTCCGTATTGCGACGATCTCTTTAAATTGATAAATGGATTCATTGGCTTTAAGTGATGATTTATAGACTATGCAGATTGGTTCTTTTTGAGATTGATGTTTCGTTATGACAAGTTGTGGAACAAGATGGCCACTGCCTAACGAAAGACTGTTGTTGCCGATAATTAACTTAGAGATACCTACCGCAGCAGCCTCAGATTTTTGCACTTAACAGATAAAACAATAACTGCAAGCTACTAAATTCAGGCCATAGCTGACTATAGATTTACTAAATGCAGGGCAACTGTTTGATAAAGGGAGGCTGCTTCCTGGCTTACTCACAGAGTTTTACTGGAAAATTAAAAGATAATTACCACCACAGACCAATCTGGATAGTTATGTATATGTATGGATAGTGAACGAGAAAAAAGCGAACAGCGTATTGAGTTGAATCGTCAGCATCTTAAGGAATGGAATACCAATTTAGCTCTTGAAATAGAGGTTCGATTTGCATTGATAAAAAAACATGAACAGGAAAATATTCGCTTATATCTGGAGGAAATTAACTTTCATGAGCGAGCAACGTTAGCTATACGACAAGCACGGGAACTTGATGAACTAAAGCATCAGGATCGGGAAGGGCGGATAGTCACCCAGAAGCGACAGGCTCAGGAGAAAGTAGCCCTGGATCAGAAACTCAGTTACTAATCCAGCCCAAAAGTGTTACCTGCCTTCTGGCAATTGGTTTATATAAAAAATCCCCATCAGGTATGAAGGGGATTTTACTAATAGTGGCACTCCCAAATAGAGCGTCATTAGGAAGACAGCCTCGAAAATTATAGTTCAAAATCGCCGACTCCAGGGGAGTCAGCGATTAATGAACTATCCAACTACAAACCAAAGTATAGCTTGGCTTGTAAATTCTCAGGAAAAAAACCTCAATAATTGAGCCAAGGCGCATTAGTTAGGCCATATCAGTTAGCCTTTAGGTATACATCTATTATATAAAAAGGCTACTATTCTCAGAATCAGCATCCTTTCAGGAAAATTTTATTTGGTTGGGGAAAGCTGTTAGAATGGCAAAAGCCTAAATGAAAAATGGCTGAACTATTCATGATTCATAAGTTATCTGCAACGCATTGAGTTACTGCATACAACCAAGTCCTGTAACCATTTTCTTTCGACCTGTGGAAATTTATTTTCACTTGAGCTGTGTGCAACTAAGATGCTGGCTACCTACTTTCGCATTATGAATCTTAGTCATGAACACCAGGAATTAGTTGATTTTTTTTCGGACCGTGAGTTGCCCACCGGCCCCCAGCATATTAACGAATACAGTGTTATGCTCAACTTGGCAGGAGCTGTAGATACACGGCTTCAACAGCTTTATAGCGAGGTTGATGCTACCAGAAAGTCGGCGGCCCTTATGCTTAGCGAAGTGAGATCCTGGTTGCTTAAGCATGCTCAGTCGGATGGCTTAGCGCAAACATATAACCACACTATACGGGTAGAGGAGCATACGTAGCAATACGGTTGCCCAGGGAGGTACTTGCTAGAGTAAACAAAGTGAAGTGCCAACATTTCATTGCAACAGAACTTAACGGTTGATCTGTATACGATAGAAACTAACTCCTAGAAGTAAGAAAAGCATACTTTGCTACTACAAAAAGAAAATGGATACTGGCTACTTAGAACAGTAGCTGACAAAGCCATTTAACAGTCAGCCAAAATAAGTAGGCTGATATAGCAAACACTAGTGTCCAGGGGCCTGGTAGTGGGAAGTTTTTCTTGGTGGACATAGAGTTCCCAGAGAAGAATAAACGGTAGCAAAATAAATAAAAATTGTAAAAATTGCACTTACCGTTGAGTAAATAGAACTTATCAAGTTCAGGTTCTCTGCCAAACTAGCGTAATTTACAGAACTTACAATCTGAAGTTGACGCTTACTTGTTGAAATTCCTTATAAATATAGTCTCTATAATTTAAATATAGTCACAACGTACAGAATTAATTTCATTGCACTGTAAAAATAGAAAGTAATTGTTGTACGTATATGTATGAACGCTTAGGGCAAACTGGTTAAAAATACCTCTGTTCTGTACCAGCTGTTAGGTAGATAATATCATAAATGAGCACCCAATGCCCATCTGGTCATCGATAAGTAAATCGTAGAGAACCAACTTATACACCCGGGTTTGATGGGTCCACTTCCGTAATCGTGTAGGCTATGGCCCGGCTGTTAGGCTTGGCTGCCAGATGAATCCATTCACTATACTGACGGGTGAAAGCTGCCCCATAGTAGAAAATTAGTGAGGCATAGAAAACAAACAGCAACAGTAAAATGATCGCTCCCGATCTGCCATATAAAGGACCTACCTGGCTATTAATCAGTAGGTTGTTTAGTATGGCTTCCCCTACTTTAAAAAGAATACTAGTGAACAAGGCACCTGTCCAGACAGCTCGCCAGGAGATTTTAACATCGGGTAAAAACTTAAACAGAATACCAAACCAAATCATGCGGATGAGGATAGAGACCAATATATGCCCAAGATTGGCTATATCCTGATAATGGGTAAGTGAAGAAAGAGACCACTTCGTACTAAGCTGAACTAACAATTGCTCCAAGGCTAACGAGAGGCTGAATAAGAAACCTGAGCCTAGTATAATAGCTAAAGCAACTGACTTGTCGATCAGAATAAGAAGGAGATTACGCCCAGATTTCTTTTTGATATTCCAAAGTTGATTGAGGGAGCTTTTAATAATGGCAAATAAGGTGGTGGAGGCTACCAGCACTAATACAGAGCTGAGCACCGTTAATGGGAAACTAGGTTTAGCCAGTTGAAGACGGTGCGAAATCGCTTCCAGTTGATTCGCACTTTTAGGCCCAAACAAGTCGGCTAATTCATCAAATAGCTGGCCACTAATACGCTGGTAGTGATCATTAAAGAGCTGACTAAGGACCCTACTGAGTATAATTACAATAGGTGGTAAAGCAAAAAAGGAAAAAAAAGCAGTTGCACCAGCCATCCTAATGGGATCATTAGCCTGCAAATTCGTAAACGCTTGTTTTAAGAGCAGAAAAAAGGGCGCTACTTTCTTCACCGGATAAGCCATTTAAGGTAATCAGGTAACTACCGGTTTAGCCATAGGGTTTTATACTATCTACTTTGACCGGCTATATGTTGTTCGCAAGGCTTAATGGGAAGAGTTGAAGAGACAGATTATTCAGGCTGGCCAACGGTTGTCCGCCAGTTGGTGTTGCGTAGCTGATAGAGCTCAAGCTGGAGTCGGGTGACTTGATTCCGACAGTAAGCTAATTGGTCGGTTGGGGCATGGGCATCCTGCAAATGGTCCAGCAGATGGAGCCACTCATTGAGGTGGTGCTCAGTGATAGTGATGAAGTCGGGGTCAGGTATGTGTTGGGGCAGGAGAATGTCCGTCCGTTTCGTTTTCATGTCCGTTGAGCGAGTTTGTTTGTTATTTGTCTATAACGCAAACGGGTGAATTTGTTCACTCAAAACAGGCAACTAATTCGGTAAGTTAATGCGATATATATATGATAATTTACTATGGTCACACCAATTCATGATTTATTTTAAAAAATATATATACCGTATAGTATATTTAATGTGTCTTAATTTATTGAATATGATCTAAAGTGTATTGAAGTTAATATTTGTTTATATAAATGAAATATTTTTAACTTGTACGTTATAGCTATTTATGCTCGCTTCATTAACTGACGAAGAAATGATTCGTCAATGTCTGCCTACCCAACCTAATCAATGCTTTGAGACTCTTTACAATCGCTATGTTAGCAAGGTTTACCAGCGATGCTTATCAATGACTAAAGACGCTGAGAAGGCGGAAGACTTTACACACGATATTTTCCTAAAAGTATTCGATAAACTAGATGCGTTTCAACAGCGATCAAGTTTTTCGACCTGGCTCTATTCAATTGCTTATAACTACTGTGCTGATCAACTTCGAGTAGCCAAACGTTTTAATACAACGGGTACGGAAGGCCTGGAACAGCATGTGGATGAGTCGTACGAAGCACAACTGCATGAAGAATCGATTTTGATGGTTAAGCAGGCTATGGAAACACTTTCACTCAAAGAGCGATCGTTGTTACGCTTAAAATATGAAGATGGCATGACTATTGACGAAATAGCCCAACTATATGGTATTAAACCCAGCGCAGTTAAGATGCGACTGAAGCGAAGTCGAGAGAAGGTTCAACATCTATATGCCCGACAAGCGCTGAGTTGAATAAATTAGCTATTTAATTCAGTTTATTTTTTATACTATCCAGTGGATGATCTATACATGCAATCTATGCCTGTATGTAGGTAAATAGGCCAATAGTCTTGTTTTTGATAGATAGCAAAAGCCCCGCCAGTTAGGACGGGGCTTTTGCTATCTATGGGTTTATGTGAAGAAAGGCCAGGCTGGTCTGGTAACTTATGAATGAATAACTGATATAAAAGTGATAACTTGATTTGTATCAGTAGATTTTTCAAGAGTTTATGTTATGATTGCCAGTAAATCTTATGGTTTATGCAATTTACGAAAATATAGTGGGCAATAATCAGGCCAATTAGTATCTTGCCAAAGACTGCCGTTCACTCAATATATAACCAGTGAAGCAACTACCCCGTATAATTTGGGGTCTTACCCTATAGGATAAGGTTTTTTTACAACGTGTAGGTAAACAAGGTGACTCTGATAGGGTTGCTGCTGTTTTGCCAGATTCAACCTACCATCTATCTTTGTAAGAATGAATGATCATACTAAATCTACATCATGCAATACGTTCTACGCTTTCAACTTTATGACAATCCATCCCGCCAGAGCTTCAGCCAATTGGGCACCGACAAGTTAGTGACAAAATACCCCTTGTTTCGTTATGGATTAGTTTACCGGGTCGACGATGATAATCTAATTGATAATCAACTGCCGGTTTATGTAGTTGCCAATATTACACGAATCAAACATATTCCTGATCCAACCAATCCAGGTATAAATGCTTTGTTGTTTGAAGTCTTTTTAGCCCGGCTTGAGGAGTGGGGGCAATTTGACGAAGCTGATGAGGTAAAACAGGTAAGGGAGAGTTATTGGCCGACCTATAATAGGAAGCTGGTTAGGAAGAGGCCCTTGGTCTGATACAGACAATCAGATGCTTAAGGTGTCTTACTTTTTCAGCATCGCAGATGTGCTTAGCCTAAAAAGTCCAGCTTCTCTACTAGTCGGGTAGATTCGGTTTTAGTGTACAGTGGCCATAACTTGATGAAAGCGAATTAATCAGTTATCTGTAGCAGCGCCCCACTATCCTGATCAATGAACAACGTTGCGTTGTCATGTTGTCGTAGTATAGTTGAGGGATAGTCTTCTGAAATAGCATCCGTCAGGGTATGGTGAATCGCTTCTGCTTTGTGAGCGGCTGGCACCATACAAAAAATGGCGGGTGCTTTTACCAGAGCCGGAATAGTGAGCGTGAGAGCGTATTCGGGTACCTGCTCCAGGCTGGCAAAACAGCCGTCATGAACCTGCTGCCAGCGGCTGGTCAGGTCCAAACCCACTTTTTTTACGAGCACCGGGTCGCCAAAGCGAGCCACGTGGGGATCGTTGAACGCGATATGGCAATTTTCACCAATGCCCATGCAAACGATATCGGTGGGGTACGCATGAAGTAGCGCTTCGTAGCGTTTACATTCAACGTCAGGGTCATTATTGCCGTCGATGTAATAGATCGCGTTCAGCGGTACTTTATCGAACAGGCCATTTTTCAGGAAGTTGCCAAACCGTTGTGGAGCGTCGTCGGGCAGGCCAATGTATTCATCCATATGGAAGGCATTAACGCGCTCCCAGGCAATGCCAGGTTGGTTGGCCAGGGCATCCAGAAATTCATTTTGCGAGGGCGCAGCTGCGAATATAATGTTGACAATAGCCTGGTTTGCCTGTAAACTCAGAATGGCAGCAGCGGCCTGTTCGGCAGCGCTTTCGCCCAGACTCTGGCGATTGGCAAAGAGTTTAACCTTGAGTTTATCAACGCTGAATTCGCTGATTGGAGAAAAATTGGGGTTCATCGAGCAATCTTATAAGTTTTATGAGTGGTGTCGGTTTCTCAAAACCGACGCAAGTAGTGGCACTGAGTGTCGGTTCTCAAAACCGACACCACATTAAGCGCTAGATCTATGTCAAGTCTTCGGTCATGTAAATAATTTTGCCCTGCACCATGGTCATGCCAACCGTAAAATCCTGATCGAAGAGCACGATATCGGCATCTTTACCCTTGGCGAGCGATCCTTTTCGGTGATCGACACCCATGATGCGGGCGGGCGTTGTGCTGGCCATTCGAACCGCTTCCAGTAAGGGGACATCGGCTAGCTGCACCATATTTCGGACAAGGCGATTCATGGTGGCCACGCTACCGGCAAAGGCGGTTCGGTCGGGTAGTTTGGCCACCCCATCTTCCACAATGACCTTCAGTCCGTTTTTTAGTGAGCCTAAGGTGCTTTCGCCTTCGGGCATGCCAGCCGCTCGCATGGCATCGGTGATCAATGCAGTTCGGTCGGCTCCCTTGATTTTATAGACCAGTTTGAGCAGTGGGGGCGGCAAATGGATGCCATCGCCAATGATTTCAACATCCAGATCCAGTAAGAAAGCGCTTTCAATCACACCCGCATACCGAAACGCATTCCGGCGTGTTACTCCCGACATGGCCGAATACAAGTGGGTTACCAGCGAGTAGCCGTTTTCGTAAGCCATAAGCACATCATCATAAAGCGCATCGGTATGGGCAATAGCCACCAGAATTCCTTTCTGCCGAAGTCGTTGCCCGAACGGAATCGCTCCTTCCAGTTCCGGGGCCGCACTCCAGCGCACAATTGAGGAGGAGTGACTCAGAATTTCTTCGTACTCATCTGGATCGGGGTTTCGGATGTAGCGAGGGTCCTGAGCTCCCCGCTGACTAAGCGCAAAATAAGGCCCTTCCAGATGCATCCCCAGAAACGAAGCTCCTTGCGTGTTGCTCCGGTTTGCCTGTTCGTACACGTCCAGGGTTTGCAGAAGGTCTTCTTTCTCCGCTGTTAGGGTAGTGGGAACCAGCGCCGTAGTGCCGTAGCGAGCGTGCAGTTCGGCAATTTTTAGAAACGCTTCTTTGGTACTATCCATAAAGTCGAAACCTCCGCCACCGTGTACATGAATATCGATGAAACCGGGGGCAACAAACTGGCCTTGTGCATCTATTTCGATAGCGTCGGGAACATCGACTGCGCCCTCATGGATACCCATAATCTGACCGTTGTCAATGACTACTGTTCCATTCCTGATCGTTCGGAAGGGCGTCAACACGGTGCCGTTTACTATTTTTTGCCGCATAATCAGAGACTCCATCGTTTTACTTTATGCCCGTATACGGCGTAGTAGACCAGATACAGGTAGC
Organism: Spirosoma sp. KCTC 42546; assembly: GCF_006965485.1. Classification (NCBI taxonomy): domain Bacteria; kingdom Pseudomonadati; phylum Bacteroidota; class Cytophagia; order Cytophagales; family Cytophagaceae; genus Spirosoma; species Spirosoma sp. KCTC 42546. Next base: position 6,003,732 of record NZ_CP041360.1, on the reverse strand, counting down.
AGGGAAAAAGTACCCAGTAGGCCGTATGAACCGTGTACAGGTCAGCAAAATAGCCGTAAAAAAGCGGCATGATGGCATTCCCACACAAGCCCATAATTAGAATAGAAGCCCCGAGTTTGGTAAAGCGGCCCAGTCCATCCAAGGCCAGCGGCCATAAACCGGCCCATACCAGCGAATTAGCCAGGCCCAGCAATACCACGAACCAGATGGATATATCGGCGGTATGTCCCAGAAACGTTACCGTTCCATTTGTAAAAATGATAAGTAAGGTGAAGGCTGTTCCCAGTAAAGTACAGATGCGTAAGGCGTTCACCTGGCTGATAAATCGGGGAATAGTAATAATGCCGATAGTATAGCCACAAATAGTGCAGAACAGGGTATACGACGGAAAGGTCTTGGCCTTCAGCAGGTCGATCCCCATTGAATTGGCGTAGCCAATAATCGTGTCGATGGCGATAACCTGCGTGCCTACATGCAGGAAAATAGCGAAAGCGCCCAGAATCAGATGCGGAAACTGGAGGATGCTGGTCTTCCCGGCATTGGCGGTTGCCACATCCGGCGTTTCGTGCTCTGTGTCGATTTCGGGTAGGGGAGACCGGTACACCAGATAACCCAGCACAAACAGAAACGTGCCTAACACTGCATAGGGCGGAATAACGCGCCGAACCAGTTCGTCAAGGGCCGCTCCCCGCTGGTCGGCGCTCATGGTGCTTAACTGGGCGAACAGATCGGTATCGGTTGGACGCAGAATGACGGCGGCAAAAATCAACGGAGACAGAATTCCCGCGGCTTTGTTGCAGATACCCATCATGCTGATGCGTTGAGCAGCCCGCTCTTTGGGTCCCAGAATGGTGATGTAGGGGTTAGTAGCCGTCTGCAAAATGGCCAGGCCAATCCCAATCGTAAACAAACCCATCAGAAACACCGCGTAGGTTCGGGTCATGGCGGCCGGGATGAAAATAAACGCGCCCATCGCCATCGCCCAGAATCCAAACATCATCCCTTTTTTGAAGCCGACTGCTTTCAACAGATAAGAAGCCGGAACCGACATGATGAAGTACGCAATGTAGAACGCAAACGCCACCAGATAGGCCTGAAAACTGGTCAACTCGCAGGCGATCTTGAAGTAGGGAATCAGGATGGAGTTTACCCACGAAATGAAACCGAAGATAAAGAACATGAGCCCGATCAGGAAAATCGAAATCGTGGTTTCCCGCTTGTTTAAGCTGTTGACGTCAATAGCTAGTGTGTTTGTTTCCATCCTGTTTTGATTTTTTTGAGTGGAGTCGGGTACTTATACCCGACTCGGGGAGGTTTTGAGAAACCTCCTTAAAAAAACGTACATAAAGGTTTCTTAAAACCTTTATGTGGCAGGTATTAGTACCTGACACCACTGCCCAATCGCGGGTTTCCATCACACGGTGGGCCATTTGCGCTACAGCGTTGGTTCCCAGCCTTTTTCGTACTCGCGTTGCCAGAATTTAGCGGCTGCTTTATTATTCAGGATATGCCCGTTGGCTGGGTCAATATCCAGGGCATCGCCGGAACGGAGGGCGATGTTCCCCAACTGGCAAAGCAGCGTGCTCTGGTGCCCACCCACAATGCCCGACGCCAGGGGCGCACCGGTCTTGATTGCTTCTACGAAGTTTTGTAAGTGCGTGGCATCCAGTGCCTGCGACGGGTTCATTTTATTGCGCGGGTCGATGGGCATGTCATTCTTGACCTCTTTAATCAGTTTATTGTCGAGGTCGAAGATTTTGTAGGCGTTGCCGCCCCCGTATTGGAGGGAACCCGTTTCGCCATAGAACGTAACGCCCACATCACTGCCTTCAACCGTTCGGCCATTGCAGCTTCGGCCTTCCCAGGTCATGGCTGTATTGTTGGTAAATGTCAGGTTGATGACTTGGGTGTCAGGGGCTTCCCAGTCGTCTTTGTATCGGTAGCGACCACCCAGCGACGTTACTTTGTTGGGGTATTCGACATCGAGTCCCCAACGCATCAGGTCGAGCATGTGGGTGCCGTTGTTCAGGGCTTCGCCCGTTCCCCAGTGCCAGAACCAGTGCCAGTTGTAATGGATGACGTTGTCTTTGTAGGCGCGACGGGGAGCGGGCCCCTGCCACAAGTCATAGTTCAGCCAGGTGGGTACGGGCACGGTTTTGCCGATTCCAATGGTTGCCCGGTTGTTCGTGTACCAGCCTTTGGCGAAATAGGGTCGGCCGATGGCTCCGTTTTTGATATCCTGAATGGCCAGCTTCACATTGGGCCACGAACGCCGTTGGTTGCCCATCTGGATCACATTCTTGTGCTTTGCCGCTACAGCCACCAGCAGTTCACCTTCGTGTGGATTGTGGCTGCATGGTTTTTCGAGATACACATGCTTGCCTGCTTTCGAGGCCAGAATAGCCGCTGGGGCGTGCCAATGGTCGGGGGCGGCAATGACGAGGGCATCCATGTCCTTATCTTCGAGCGCCTTTCTGAAATCGGGCTGATTTTTGGGCTTCGACTTCTGAATGCCGTCTACGGTTGTGATACATTTGTCAGCCGACCGCGTGTCAACATCGCAAATCGTCACCACGTCACAGTTGGGTTGTAACGCAAAGTTGCTCGACAAGGCCAGTCCACGGCTGTTGACGCCCATGACACCAACCTTCACTTTTTCATTGGCCCCCAAAATTCGCCCGTAACTTTTTGGGCTAAAGCCCGGCAAAATACCCCCAACCGACAAAGCTGCGGTACCGATAATCGTCTTTTTGACAAAATCCCGCCGGGAGTTGGTGTTGCTTTCTGTGTTTTTTATCATTGATAGAACGCTGATTTTTAGGATCGATATGATTGAAGAATGAGTTTAGAAAGTAAAGACATCAGGCCTTTGATAAATCATAACCGATCTTTATAAGTAGGCTGGTCAGCCGGTTCGGTGCTAGTATTTATTTGCCTTGAGGAGCCCAATACGTACAATAACCCGTTGTGTAAACCGGTCCTTTAAACAGCATACACGAACCACAGGTTTGACCCTCTTTGGGCGGAAGCCACAGATTACAGTTGCCGCACTTCGATTCCGGCCGGGGGGATTGATTCACGTAACCCAGCTTTTTTCGTGTTTTCAGGTCGGCTTCGCTGACAACCGAAAAGTCAGTACAGGGGTCAACGGCCGTCTTTTTCTCCTCATGCTCTGAAGTCGTTTTTGATTGGCACCTACTCAGCACCAGCGATAGCCCTAAAGCCGCCGATCCCGAAAAAATGGACTTACCAATGAATTGCCGTCGGGAATAGTGTTGCTGTTTGTTGTCTGGGTTCATTCGTCTGTTCTATTTTTTAGTCTCGCTTGTTCTCGCTTGGCTTCGCCGAGTGAGGGCTATTTTTTAACGGCCTCTGGCCGGTGTGATTAGGCATAATGTCCAAAACGGGCCAGAGGCCCTTGAAAGAATAGCCCTCACTCGGCGTAGCCAAGCGAGAACGAGGGCCAGACGAGAACGTGCGGAGCCTGTATCTCTTTCTTAATCCCCCTACTTCACGGCAACCGATTTAGCGTCTGCCATACGTTTCAACCGGGCGTCAACAGGTACACCGGCGGCTTTTAACCCATTAGTCAAACCCGTTAATGCGATCTGCTGCCAATGTGGTTGATTGTCGAATAAGGTTGCGCATTGAACCGCTTCGTCCTTGCGATTCCGGGAGCCAATCACGAAGGCTAAATCTGTCAGGAGTGTGTCTTTTTCGGGCGTTATTGATTTGAAATAGCCGCTATTGCCCACCAGTTGGTGCACCAATTCCAGCGAGGAACCCGCTTCTGAACTTAAGACGGCTGTTCGAAACCAGCTGTCTTTTCCATACTTTCCCAAAATACCCGCCAACGCAGGAGCGACTTGCTGGGCTGGAAATTGACCCAGACTTAATCCTGCCTGAAATGCTACCGGGGCCGATGGATCGCTGGCTTTTTCGATAATCTGGGGTAGGGAGGTCGGGAAACGCTCGGCCATCATCAGTCCATAAGCGCGAATAGCAGGCTGAGCATCCTGCATCGCCTGGTTTACCAGGCTGACATCCAGGGCATTCAGGCCTTCCAGTACAAAAAACGCGTGCAGGCGGGCTCGTGCGTCGGTGTTTTTGGTGAATAGGTCTTTTAACGCTGGAATGACGGATTTATCCTGTTTTTCGAGGAGAAGCCGTTGGGCCTGTAATCGCCACCATTGGTTCGGATGGGCCAGTAAGGCCACGAGTTCTGCACTGGTTTTGCTTCTCAGTTTAGGCTGTATTACGGCTGGTTTGCTGGTTTTCGCGGCAATCCGATAGATACGTCCCAGCTTGCTGCCGTTCATAAAATCCATATCCTCCTTTAGATCTTCCGGGATGGCGGTAGGCGTTTCGATGTGTTGCCTATACATGTCGATCACGTACAAGGACCCATCGGGACCGACGGTAAAATTGGCGGGCCGGAACCAGGGGTCGGTTGAGGCTAGAAACTCGTGCTCTTTCTCTCCGTTGCTGCGTTGCGCTGCGAATTTGGGGCTATTGGGCAAGCGTTTCAGTACATCGCGGTGGATGAGATTACCCGCGACTTCGCCCGTGAAGATCGACCCATAATAGTCCTTAGGTAAAGCGTCTCCACCGTAAAACGTACCGCCCGATGCGCCGGTGAAATGGTCGTCGGCGTATTCGTGTCGGTCACTGAGTTTAGCTTCCTCAAACTGCTGATTCCGGCGTTTTGTGCGCTCCTGTCGCCAGTAGGGTGCAGGCGTTTCCTGAAACATAATCGGGTCGTGGTCAGAAATGTTGAGGGTTGGCTCGACGGAGGGCAGGTGTTTGTGCCGATACAGGTAGCGCGCCGGAATGGGGGCCTGCTGAACATGCATACTGTTTTCGGTGAAGAACCGATTGCCCCAGTCGTCGATAGCCAGCCCAAACTGCCCCGAACTTGACTCAATTTCAAACTGACCCCGATCCAGCCGAAACCGGAAGTCGCCCCCTTTTACCGAAACGGGCTTTGCGTTAGGGTTTCGGGTGAATCGGATTTCGCCCTCCCGGCCCGTATTGGACGCGTAAATCCAGTTATCGACGCTGAACCGGAGATTAGTGATCTGCGCTTCGGAGTTGTCCGCAAAAAAACCGGTGAACAGGATTTCCTTTATATCCGCCCGATGGTCGCCCGTGGTGTCTTTGAGGAATAGTATGTTGGGGGCCGCCGTCACCAGCAAGCCGCCCTGCCAGGGTAAAATACTGGTGGCTTCGGAAAGGTGATCGGCAAAGACCGTTGCCGAATCCATGCGGCCATCGCCATTGGTATCCGTCAGCATACGAATGGCCCCACCCAGCGAGCCGTCTTCAGGCTTGGCTGGATAATCGGGCATTTCGACCACGAATACGTTACCGTCTTCGTCAAACACCATTTCGACCGGGTCCAGTACCTGCGGTTCGGCGGCAAAGACCGAAACGGCCAGCCTGTCGTCACTTAGTTTAAAACTCTGAAGTGCTTCTTCGGGCGTGAGGGCATCTTTATAATGCGAGCAGGAAGCGCATAACCCTGTAGCCAGAATAAATGCGGCCATCCTAAATCGGTTGTTGATCGAAGTCATGTTGACAGTTGACTAGGTATTGGACAAGCTTAATCTAAATGATTATCGACACAGATTGTGCCTATTTTTTTTCGACAGGATTACAGGATTAACAGGATTTTACAATTGATAATCATCGTGTTAATCCTGTAATCCTGTCGAAAAACAAACTTGTCCTGGGTCTGTTGATTACTAAAACACAGCCGGAATTTTGACCAAATCCTGGATTTCATGCCCGTTATGGTCAAAACGGGCGAGCGTATACACCGAGCCATCTGCGCCGATCGCAATCGAATTGACGTATGTCGGACGAGAGCCATCGGCGTAAAAAATAGGCCCGTGATCGGTATAGGTCTGGCTCGGCATATGGAAGGTGATGAGGTGAAGGTTTTCGAGTCCTTTAGCCGCTCCCTTCGCAATCTGATCGGCACCTTTCAGACGTTTGCCATCCTGATAAATTGGGCCACCCGTGAGGTAATAAATCGTCTCCTGATCCGGGCCCGGCTGAAAACCCAGGTACCCATAACTGAACTGATCGAACATCCCACTCTTCCGCGACGGCTCCGAGGTTAACCGCACCACCAACTCAATCCGTTGCCGACGGGGATCGAATTTGAACAGATACCCCGAATTGCCATGAATGCCATACGCTACTTCGTCGGGGGCGTACCAGAAAATTTTGCGCCAGTTATAACCCATACTACCGGGATGCGTTGGGTCGTAGCGGCCAAAATAATCGAGTCGCAAGTCAACGTCGGGAATTTTTTGAAGGCTTTCCCGACCGGGTTGATAGCTGAAAATATCCCCTTCGGAGGTGGAGAAATAAACGGCTCCATCGCGTGGGTCAACGAACATGGATCGGCATAACACCCGGTAGTCATCGCCCGGAATACCCGCTTCGCCCTTCTCCGAAACAAGCCCGATTGTGTTGAGGGTATTGGCCTTGATGTCGTACTGAATGAAGTAGCCCAGCGGCCAGGTAATGCCGTACAGATACCCGCGCTCTTTGTCGATGGTCATCGTTAAAATGCCTTCGCCTTCGGGTGCCAGGGCCAGATTTTTAAATGTGCCGGTGGTCAGGTCGTAGGAAACGAAATGGCCGCCGGGGTAGAGGTTCTTTCCATCGGGTGCGTTTTGGGGCAATCGCTCCATGCCGTCGATCATCTCATACACGCCAATGTGTGTGGCGAAATACAGCTTGCCATTGCTTTCATAAAACCGGACGTGACTTTTACCCTGCGGAATGGCATTGGCGTCGGTTTCGCCACAAATTTCCGTTAAGTCCGCCAGCCATTTGGTACTGTCGGTTGCGGGATCATACACGTAAAACTGGCCCCCCTGCTCGTAAGATTCTGAGCAGAGCACGTAATAGATTTTGCCGTTACTGGCGGCCGTAATGGCATTGTAGGTATCATGCGCCAACGCAAAACCTGAATAGTAAGGCGTTGCAATTAGCGAGGAGGATTCGAGTATGTCGGTTTCGTTGACTGGGTTCATTGGCCGTTTTTTGTTAGTGGTGTCGGATTCCCGTGGTTCCCGTGGTGTCGGATTCTTAAATCCGACACACAGAGGTTTCTCAAAACCTCGTGTTAGCATGTCAGTAGGTTTTGAGAAACCTTCCAGTTCTCGCTTGGCTACGCCGAGTGAGGTCTATTCCTTCAAGGGCCTCTGGCCCGTTTTTGATGTTATTATAATCACACCGGCCAGAGGCCGTTAAAAAAATAGCCCTCACTCGGCGAAGCCAAGCGAGAACGGAGGGTCAGTTTTGAGAACCTGACCTCACGGCAGTAGCTGATTTTTCGACAAGGCTTCCATAAATATTACTTCAGCTTCTGCATGCCAATCTGATTGGCCAGCCGGTTTATTTCCTGGTCAATCAGGTTCGGTACGTTTGGTGCCCAGATACTTGGTAGGCCGTAGACCATTTGCGAGGAAGCGCCTTCGTAACCACCTTCCTGCAAAATGGTGGTTGAGGGAATGTAACCCATTACATCGTTGGAATAGCCCATCACGAAACTATCCTGCCCGAAGCGTTTCTTACAGTCGAGGGCGTACTGGATAACAAGTTCGCCACCAAAACTCAGGATGGACTGGTTGCCCAATTGCCAGATCTGCATGGGGTAAGGGTAACTCCTGACAAACGGTTTGCCCTGCTTCGTTTCGGCCAGCATCCGCGTCGCCCAGCGTTTCAGGTATCCGTCGTTTTCCTGGATGGTCTTCGTCAATTCCGCTTCGGAGGGTGGAGCGGAAAGGGGTAGGTCAATTTCTGAATAGGCCGTACGAAGCTGCGCGCTCAGGTTCCGCATGGGTTCATCAAGGACCCGGTCGACGGCTGCGGCCAGCTCCCGCCCATACTGCCGGGCGAGGGGTATGGTACGGCGGGGTAGCGGATTCTGATCGCCAGCGGCACCCTGAAAAAACAATGCCGTTACACCGGGATGGGCTTTCTCCAACTCCAGTTGCGCAAAGCCCGCGTAATCGCCCGACCATTGGTACAAATCCAGCACCGTAGGGTGGCAGGCGTACCCAAACACAATGGTTTTGAGTTTACCCCTGGCATCAACAACCTTGATGACCGGAACGGCATAGTCGTTCGGGCCTTTCAGTTCGGTTTGTTCCAGCAGGGCACCTTCTTTGTTGTTTCGCCGATTTATCTGAAAGCGCGTAACCCCGTTTTGGGAGAATAGCGCAACGGGTTCCAGCTTCTGGAACGCCTGACCAACCAGGGTCACGATCTGCGCTTCCAGCCATCGGGAGTACCGGTTAATTTTAGCCTGCTCGGTCGCATCGAGGGGGTAAATGTCCTGTAGCGCGTTATCCAGCACGGGCCCCGAATGGGTATGTGAGCTGTTGAGAATGATCTGGGCTTTGGAGAGACCAAACTGGCTGTTCAGGCGTTCGCGAATACGATCCGACATGGCTTTGGGAAAGCCGAGCATATCGGTGGTGACCAGAACGGCCCGCTTGCCCGTTTCATCTTCCAATGCCAGCGCTTTAGCCCATAAATCGTGGATTTTGCCGTCGGCAGCGTGGGTACGGGAGGCATAACCCGCCTGCCATTGCGGTTCTTTGGGCGTGATGACCACGCTGGCAGTACCCGCTTTCCAGCCCGTAGCCGAGGCCGGGACATTGATCAAAGCCCCAAGCCATGCCAGCCAGACAAACCTCAATACGTTTCTCATTTCTGACTCAGGAGTTTATCGGCGTGGGTGTAAATTTTCTCGATGGCGTTGGCAATTTCATCCATGTCGGCCTGACTGCCCAGCAGCATATTCTGGGTAAACCAGACGGCCTCTTCATTACAAAGCCGGTCGTTTTGCGGGCAGTGGTTCCGCTCAACGTAGCTGTTGAAATTCAGCATCGCCTTGGGATACATCTTCTGAAAATTTTTCGATTGGAACGCGTCGTTGAGGTAGGGCATGTTATTCAGCGTAGCGTATCCTTTCGAGCAGGGAACTCCCTCCGCCGTAAGTGCCTTCATAAACACCTCGCGCGATAAACCTTTGAAGGCTTCTTTCTTGTACCGGAAGGGGAAAAGGTGGAAAGCCGCCCGGGTTACATCGTCGTAGAGTTTATAGGGGACAATGCCCGGAATATTCTTAATCCTGGCTTTCAAATAAGCCGCATTCGTGTTTCGGGTGGTTGTTTCGGCATCAAGCCGCTTTAACTGCGCCAGTCCAATAGCCGCCTGATACTCGGTTAACCGAAGTTTTGTGCCCTGAATGAGCGTGCCAGCCCCAATCACGCCCGACACCATGCCGTAGGGATTTCCGTAGTTATGATACGAGAAACAGCGATCCATAAAGGCATCATCATTGCTCACAATAGCTCCGCCTTCACCAATGGCTAAGTTCTTGGAATTCTGGAAGCTAAAGCAGCCGGCATGCCCGAAGGTGCCCACTTTCTGGTGATTGATCTCCGCCAGATGCGCCTGGCAGGCATCCTCGATCACGACTAGATTGTGTTTTTTCGCAATGGCCAGAATCTTGGGCATGTTGGCGGGTAAGCCCAGAATATGCACTGGAATAATCGCCTTCGTCCGAGGGGTGATCTTTGCTTCAATCTTAGCCGGGTCGATCTGGAACGTTTCTGGGTCAACATCCACGAATATGGGCATGGCACCTGTCGCCAAAACGGGAGCTACCGTTCCAATAAACGTATAGGGCGGTACCAGCACTTCATCGCCCCCGCGAATATCCAGTTGCGCCAATGCCGCCATGATAGCGTTGGTTCCATTCACAACCGCCAGTGAGCGTTTGACGCCCAGAGCCGCGGCCCATTTGGCTTCAAACTCACTCACCACGTTGCCCCTTGACCAGATGCCACTACGGATCACCTCCAGCAACTGCTTTTCGTCCTGTTCGGGTTTCCAGAGGGGCCAGGTTGGCCATTGGGCGGTTCGAACGGGTTTGCCGCCCAATAAGGCCGGGGGCGCTGCTACCGAAAACGGACCCGGTTTTATATCCGTTTTCGGTGCCGTTTCGGGGGGGAGGGCTGGAATATTTGTGAGTGCTGAAGGCGTCAGGAGGGCACCCAGACCCGTTAACGAGTTTCGCTTTAAAAACTCCCTTCTTGAAACATTGGAATGCGACATGATCTTGAGTTTTTGAGGTTATTTCTTCGCTTTCGCCAGTACACTTTCGAGGGTAACGGCAACACCCCCGCGACGCTTGCTTTCATCCGCTGCTTCCATAAAGGCAAAAATCTCGATGGTTTCTTCGGGTGTAACGGGCACCTCTCCTGTCTCGTAATAGGTAATAATGTCCTGCAAAAGCGGTTCATAACCACCGTAGGGGCCTAGTACAAGATTGCCCGTTTGGGTAAACACCGTACCGCCGTAATCGTGCTTGCCCGTGCGGGTACCGCGAACGGTGCCAACGCGCCCATCGGCCCAGGTGCCTACAATAATGTCGGTGCCGTCGGTATGCACGCGAACCACCTGTTTGCAGCCCGTGCCCATAACGGTGTAAAGCGTTTCAACTCCATGAATGCCGTACCAGTAAAAATCGGGATGGGTCTTTTCGAGAACGGCGGGACTAAACGTATCGGCCCCCACGACCTTGCTTTTGTCTACTTTTTCAATGCCTTTGATGTGCCGAAGCGACGAGGCCGAAAACAGGGGAATGTTGTATTTTTTAGAAGCTTCGAAAATGGCGATGGCATCGGCTAACGAAGCCGCAACGGGTTTGTCGATAAACACGCGTTTGCCTGCCTTCAATACCTGCAAGGCCTGTTCCAGATGCAGCCGACCATCGTTGGTTTCCAGCAACACCACGTCAACTTTTTTAAGTAAGTCGCTGATGGAGCTGACGATTTCGACGTTCTGCTTTTTTACTTCTTCCGTGTAGGCCGGAACGCGCGAGGTGCTACTCTCGATATCTTTACTGCCCTGCGGATAAGCCACCACGACTTTATAGCCCAGGAAACTGGCATTGGCATCCGGGCCGTTGAGGGCCTTGACAAAGGCTGTACTGTGCGAGGTATCCAGCCCAATAATACCCACCCGTTTGCCGGTTGCCACCGTTGGTCTGGCCCGGAGCAGCGTAGGGGCCAGCAGCAAAGCCGCGCAACTTTGGGATGTCTGTTTCAAAAATGTTCGTCGACTGGTAGTCATGGATTTAGGATATTAAAACTTGTGGTGGTGTCGGGTTTAAGAACCCGACACGTGAGGTTTCTCAAAACCTCCTCTATTATAAATAGTATTCACGAGGTTTTGAGAAACCTCGCGAGTCAGGTTTAAGAACCTGACACCACTGGAACCTGCCCGACATCACTGTTATCACCAAGGAAACCTACACTTTTGCCTGTGTATTTCCACCCTTGGTCATCGAAATGTCGACGGGTGTGTTCTTTTGCCAGGAACCGCCGGTAAAATCGGGCACATCAATCGAATTGGACCGATGGGCTACCGACCAGGCACTTAAGGGCCCAGCCGAACTCCACAAGGCCGCGTCATATACATCCTGATCGAGCGGAAGACCGTTTCGAAGGCAGTCGATCGTACGCCAGTCCATCAGGAAATCCATGCCGCCATGACCGCCCACGTTCTTGGCCACTTCGCCCATTTTCTTCACGATGGGGGGCATGTATTTTTCTTCAAGGGCTTTGATCTCCTTCTCGCTCATCCACTCGTGACCTGTGGAATAGCGGGCGGGTTCGGGGTATTTTAGCGCTACCCCTTTGGTGCCGCTAACCAGTTGAATACGTGAATACGGCCGGGGGGACGATACGTCGTACTGCACCATGATCGTCTTCCCCTTTTTGGTTCGGATGGTGGTCGTACTCATGTTGCCGTTGTAGGGCTTTCCGGCGTAGGGTTTGTAGAAGTCGTCCTTGGCAGCTAGTTCTTTGGCCATGTTACCCAGCACAAAATCATTACTAGACATCGAGACCAGATAATCCATCTGATCGCCCCGGTTGATGTTCAGCACCTGACAGATGGGCCCCAGTCCGTGGGTAGGGTAGAGGTTACCGGTACGTTTGTACATTTCATCCAACTCCCACATCTGGTAGAAGTGCTCTTTTGAGAAGACCAGTTCCTGTAGATTGTGAATATACGCCCCTTCGCAATGGGCTATTTCCCCGAAGAAACCGTGCCGCGCCATGTTCAGCGTTAGCAACTCCGTGAAGTCGTAGCAGCAGTTTTCGGTCATCATGCAGTGCTTTTTGGTGCGCTCCGATGTTTCGACCAGTTGCCAGCACTCTTCGAGGGTTTTAGCCGCTGGGACTTCCACACAAACGTGCTTGCCATGATTCATGGAAAACACCGCAATGGGCGTGTGCAAGGCCCAGGGCGTCACGATGTAAATGAGGTCGAGGTCGGTTCGTTCGCAGAGTTTTTTCCAGGCATCGGCACTACCCGAATAGAGCTGTGGGCGGTGGCCATTGGCTTCTATTTTCTTGAGTGCCAGGTTCACCCGCTCCGGCCGAAGGTCGCACAGGGCTTTAATCTCAACACCTTCGATTTTATTCATCCGCTCCACGGCCCCCATGCCCCGGTTCCCGATCCCCACAAATCCAATGCGAACAACATCGAGCTTCGGGGCCGCATACCCACTCATGTTAAAAACCTGCGGAGGGGTTCTAGTGGCCTGTTCGCCAATGACTTCCAGTTCTTCAGGCGTTGTTGCGTAGGCGGCAAAGGGGCTGGCGGCTACCAGGCTCAAACCGCTGAGTCCTGCCGTTTTTAAGAAATTTCTTCGCGTGTTTTCCATAAAACATAATTTATAATGGATAATGTAAAATGGATAATTGGGGATAAACAGACTGCTTGTACTCCATTACTCATTATCCATTATTAATTAAATAATGCCTCACCCAAAAAGGCGGGCGTATACCCCTTATCGGTAGCCCATTTCACCGCTGTTAGAATGCGATCCCGGAAGTCGGGTTGATAGGCTTCGTAAAAGGGGTAGAAATATTGTTCGTGAACGAGTAAATCGACAAAAGGCGGCAGGCCCGATGGCTGGTTCGCGTAGTTATCCAGGAATGGAACAATGTCGGGTAACTCTGTTTTGTCGATGACGATACTGCTCCGAATGAAAGTGATGTCTTCCTGATTATCGTGCCAGACAAACCGTTTTTTCATGTGCCGTCGTTGCTCCACGTTGAGGTAGTACGAAACGGGGGGCAACTCATCATCGACGTTGAAATAGCCCAATTGCCCGATGTAGCCCGCGTCGCGCAGGGCCCGCGAGCCTTCAACCGTAGCTTCTCCCCAATGCAGCGTTGTTACGGGACCCATCACAGCCTCGCCCGCAAATCGTAGAATCTGCTCTTTTACGATGGCGCAATCGTGCTTCACCTGCTCATAGCCAGCCTGCTGGTAGGGTCGGTCAGGGAATTCACCCCAGGCATGGAAACTCAGTCGAAGCCAATCGGCATTCGCCTGCCATTCTGCCTTGAAACGGTCGGGAAACTGCGATAGGTTGAAGCCCTCCGTCTGGTAAAAAAGGTTGAGGTGAATTTTAGTGCCGTAGGTGGTATGAACCTGCTTCAAAAATCCCAGATAGGGATTATCGAACAGCGACTGATAGTTGTCTTTCTGTTGATAAATATCCCGCAGAAACCAGATGTTATCGTCGATCGACAGGCGATAGTGGCTCGCAAAATTCGGTAGCCAGTACACCTGAATCGACTTAGTCTCGGCGGTGGTGCAGTCGTGAACGGTAATCGTATTGGCATACTGATTCAACCGCACTTTCCCCGAAAAGACGCCCTGCTTATAACTCGTCCCGATTCCATTGATGGTTAGATAATGAGACGAGGGCGCGGACACCTGTATATCAATTTCCAAGCCATCAGCTGTTGTCACACCATCACGGGCATGCAGCATATCGCCATCAATAGGGTTTAAGAACTGGATATTGTTCATGGTGGTTGACTAGATAATAGAGCTATTTAGGCTATTTTACCCCTAAATCCCCTGAAGGGGACTTTGTCTAAGTGTGAGCTAAGTCCCCTTCAGGGGATTCAGGGGTAAAATGGGCTGGAGCAACTAGATACTGATCTAAAGGCAATTCATAAAAATCAGCGTTCCATTTTTTGTTAAAAGTCGGGGGTAAAGAGCAGTTCAAAGGATTTCAGGGGTTCAGTCTTCTTCTGAATCTTATAGTCCAGTAGTTTCAGATGCAGCTTTCGCCAGAGCCCAAAATCGACATCGAAGCGTCCCAGCATGGTATTTAGTCGGTACGGCATATTCTCCGAGAGCCAGGCCTGTGCATAGGCTTGCTTGAGTTCACCCGTTTCGTCCATGGCATCGACCAGCAGGCTGTGGCAGGGATACGTCAGATCATAGAATACGTAATCATCCTTCTTTTGGGCCATCATTCCATCGTTCCAGCGATCTGTAATGGCTTTGGCCCACAAAAACCGACTGGCCGAATAGTTGATCAGCCGGGCCGATACCAGCATCGACTGAATGAAACTGGTGTCGGCTGGACTTGCCGCCTGAAGCGCACTGATAAGCCGTGCCTGTGCTTCCTCCGTGTGCGTACGAACCTGCTCAAAATCGGCCTTGTGTTCGTTGGTGTTGGCCAGATAATAGGCCGAAAATGGATTCGACCAGCTTTCCACGAGGGTGCCCCGAGGTAGGCTTTGGGTGTTCTTGCCCAGGCACTTTTCGAGGTACTGACCGGCCGTTGCGATATGGTCGAAAGCGGCCTGCATATCCTGCGCTAGGGCCGGGTAAACGACCGCGCTATAGTGTCCGGCAAAGGTGGTCTTATCGGGCACAGTGCCCTGCCAGGCCGCAATGCAGCCATAGGCCATAAACAGCCAGGAAGCCCGAACAAAGGGTTCGACAGAATCGGTCCAGACGGAAGTGATAAAGCCGAGCGTGTTGTGCTGAAGGCCCGCTTTCAGGCAGAGGTTTATGTTTTCGTAGGTATAGTTGGCAGAGGGGTAAATATGCCCCCAGCCCGAAACGGCGGGTTGAATAAAAAACGGTTTCTTTTCCTTCAGAACTGGATTTAAGTAGTTGTTGATAGCGGTTGTATCGGGCGAATATTCCCAGATAACCGGGATGACATCTTTGGGAAATTTGGCTAGAATATTCGGGTAAAACGCGTTCATATCCGTCCAGGCCAACAGCGTTTTACCGTACTGTTTGAACTCGTTGCTCACGAAACTGAGCTGCTGGATATACAGGGATTCGGGGTCCAGTTTTGTGGGAGACGAACCGGCCAGCCGCTTGGTTTCCCAGGTTTCGTCGAAGCCGACATGAATGAACGGACTCTGGAACAACGTTGTGTATTGCTTGATCCAGTTTTTCAGCAGGGTTTGCACGGCCGGATTACGTGGGTCCATTTCATGGCCGTAGTGACCGATGGCCAGCGACGCGTATTTCTCGTTGCGAATCAGCTCATGCAGGTGTCCGTAGAAATTGACGAACGGAATCACATCCATGTGCCGCTCGCGGGCGTAGGCAATGATCGTTTTGATTTGCGCCTGCGAATAATTCGCCTTGTAATTCAGCGTCGAATAGCCGTCCAGTTGAATGCTAACCTCGTTGTAGAAGTAATATTGGTTGGTTTTCCAGCGGGCCAAAAAGTCGATCTGCTTTTTGATTTCATCGACCGTCAGCAATCCGCCATGCGCAAAATCCATCATTACGCCCCGGTAAGCCAGTTTGGGCTGGTCGCTGATCGTGACGAGAGGAAGCGAGGCCTTCGTACCCTCGCCCTGAATCAATTGCCGAATCGTTTGTACGGCGTAGTACAGTCCCGTTGAGGTTTGGGCGGTAATGTCGATGCCTTTTTGGGTGATGGTCAGCGTGTAGTGCTCGCGGGTATTTCCGTTGGTAGCCTCGTTGGTGCCCGGTAATTCCTGACCGGCTGATTTAACCGAATACCGAATAGTTGATGCCGTTGCCGATGGGCTCACCAGTACGGGTTTTCCACTGCGTTCAGCAAGTAATTTCCTAAGCTGACTCAGCGCAAAGACGACATCGGCTGTTGCGTTGGACGGTACGTACACCGTCAGGTTCTGGACAGGCAATTCCCCCTGCCCGTAGTAAATGGACTGCGGTGCTGGCAGCAATACAGGACGTTGCTGCGCCGAAACTGCGCCTAGCCAGGAAAAAACGATAATACAACTGATCCAGAAGTTTTTCATGATGTCTGGTTAGCTGGCGCGAGCATTGGCTCGTGTCCATAATTTCGTCAGTATTTACTGACGCATGTATAGAATTGTCAAGGCGTCAGTAAATACTGACGAAATTGTGGACACGAGCCAATGCTCGCGCCAGGCCAGGATAATATGGGCACGAGCAATTGCCCGTGCCATATTGAACCAACCTAATATGTGGCCCGTCCCCCCGATAAATCGAAGGTGAAACCGGTAGTGAAACTGTTCTTGGGCGATACGATGTAAGCGGCCAGGTTAGCGGCTTCATCGAGTGTACCACAACGTTTCATTGGAATTTTATCGGTCATGTACTTAACCTGTACCTCGGGCATGGCATCGACCAGGGGCGTTTGAATCACCGCCGGGGCCAGCGCGTTGACCGTGATGCCTTTCTCGGCGTACTCTTTCCCCTGCACCTTCGCCATGCAGATCACGGCGGCTTTCGAGGCTGAATAGGCCAGCATACCGGCGTTCCCTTCTTTGCCCGCAATAGAGGCAATGTGCAGGATGCGCCCGTAACTGCGGGCCAGCATGAACGGCAATACCGCTTTGGAGGTGTAGAAACTGCTCATGAAGTTGACTTCAAACACCTTGTGCAGGTTTTCGCTGCTCACCTCATGGCTTTGTACGTTTGTGACGCCCGTAATGCCGACGCAATTGATGAGGGCGTCAATCTTGCCAAACTGTTCCTGCACCTGCGAAACCGCCTGTGCTACCCGAGCTTCATCGGTAATGTCGATGCCGATGAGCAAGGCATCCGGGCCATATTTTTCAAACGCCTGCTGTAAAGCTGTTTCGTTAAAATCGAGCAGGCCAACCTGTGCCCCTTCGGTCAGTAGTTTGTGTGCGATGGACAACCCAATGCCGGATGCGGCTCCGGTAATTAGTACAACCTGTCCACTAAATTCTCCCATGATACGTTTTCGTTTTTGTCTAAATCGATGGGGATAAGCTTAATAAAGGCTGTTCTCTACCGGCCGGATGGCGTACTTTTCGTCGTTGACGATGTCGAGGATGCGCTGGTTTAGCTCCTTGATGTAGCTGATCGATGACGGATCGGGAATATAGGCAGCTTTTCGGGCGATACTGTTGCTCAAAACGCCACGGGCAACCAACAGTTCTTTTTCGGCATAATGGAACAATTCCATGTTTTGCAACGAGAAGAATATCTGCGGCATCACCCGCTCAAACAGTTCGAACGCTTTGGTATCTTCTCCGCTGGAACGCAGGCTGAAAATCTTTTGCAGAATATCGGCGACGGCCAGTCCCGGCATAACTCCGCGGATACCAATGGGCACCAGTTCGAGCATGTACAAGCCGCCCCAGCCTTCGAACAGGCCGATTTTGTCGTTCGTGGCCTGAATGATCTGCTCGAACTTGGGCGCACACAGGGGTTCTTCCAGCTTCAGGTATTTGAAGTTCGGATTCTCGTCCATCAGCTCTTTGATGAACCCTACGCTGATCGACGAACCGCCGGGGTTGAAGTCCTGAATCAGAACGGGCGTGTTCGGAATCGACTGTAAAAACTCCGACAGATAGGCTTTCAGGGAGTTTTCGGGTAAGCTGAAAATTCGGGGAACCGCCAGCGAAATAACGTCGGCACCGGCCTGCACGTTAGCCTGCGCCAGTTTGATGGCAACTTTCAGCGAGGGGTGGTTCGACTGAGCGACGATTTTCAACCGACCCGCAGCCCGTTCTACCGCCACCCGAACAACCTGTAATTTTTCGTCGTCGGTGAGTTTGTAAAATTCGCTGGCGTAGGCGGGCAGGCAAACGGCCTTGATACCACCGTCGATGGCAAAGTCAATTAAACTACGGAGCGCGTCTTCGTCGATCTCCTCATTTTCGGTGAATGGTGTTGGAATGATGGGTACTACGCCAAACAGTTCGTTGTCTGTGTTAGTCATAACTTTGCCGGTTCTTGATTGATATTAGCTACTTTTTTTTGTTGTACTTTACTATCGACGATCGATAAAATAAGGGTTGAGACGAGCACAAGCACACCGCCAATGATGGCCTGTTGGTTCAGGGTTTCGCCGAGCCAGATGGCGGCAATGGGTAAGCCCATGAACGTAATGAGGTAGTTGGATAAAGCAACCTGCGTGGCATCCAGATTCTTCAACGCCTTAAAAAACAGGAGCATCGACAGAAAATTATGAAAGAGTGTGAGCGAGATCATCCCGATCCAGGTGTTGGTGGTAAAGGCGGGGATTTTAGAAAACATCTCGGGCTCGTAATACAGCACAAGTGGCGTCAGCAGGATGGACATGACCAGATAGGTGTAAAAAACCATCTCCATTTCGGTGTACTGGCTCGATACTTTTTTACATCCCACGTTGTAGTACGCATTGCCCAGAATGGCCAGGAAAATGAGCCCATTGCCCAGGGCATAGCGCGAGCTTAAGTCTACCCGTTTAATGTCGTCGGTTGAGCAGAGGGCCACCCCAATAATCGCAATGGCGAAGCTGATCCAGCGGGCAGTGTTCATCTTCTCTTTCAGAATCAGGAAGGCGAAAACGGCCGTAATGACGGGCAGGGTCATGACCAGAATAGCTGCGTTGCTGGCCAGTGAATACTGTGTTCCCCAGGTCATCAGTACCTGCGACGGGAACGCGCCCAGAGCTGCCAACTGCACGAAAATCAGGATATCCTTCAGCTTCTTGCCGCCCTTTCGGAAATCCCGGATCACGAACGGAGCCAGGAAAATCGTGGCTAGCAGCATGGGTGCCCAGACGGTAAAATACGGGCCAACCTGATCCTGGGTCAGCTTGATACTGGTGAAATGAAAGGCCCAGATCAGGTTGCAGAAAAACAGGATGGCCCACGACTGAATCGACTTATTCATAAGCTGCTGAGTAAAAATTGATTCGTTTTGTAGGTATCCAGGGCGGTGTAATCCAGTTCGATACCCAGTCCCGCGCCGGTTGGAACCAAAGCTGCGCCATTCTCGAATCGGATAGGTTCCGTAATCAGGTCGTCGGTGCGGACCAGTTCGCCGAACAAATCAGAAGGGATTGTGCAGTTGATGCTGGCTGCGGCAATGTGCAGGCCCATCGTTTCTGAAATCCCTAAATCCACTTCCGAACCCCGCCAGCAGGCTTTGCCCTCCAGATGGGCGATTTCGGCCAGTAGCACCGAGTTGTAAGCCGATCCATTAAAGTTGTATCCATCGACCGCATCGGCCCGGACAAAGGCGATCATGTCGCGGATGTCCTGCGTGTAGGGCAGTGAAATATGCCGATACATGGGCATGCCGAGCGTCTCGCGCAGGTACTTGAACCCGGCTACATCGGCGTGCAAAATGGGATCTTCCAGTCCCAGCATGACGGTTTTGTCGACGCCCTCCATTAACCGGAGGGTTGTCTCGACATCGGTCCAGCGCTGGTTTGGGTCGAGCAGGATTTTGATACCGTCCCCGCATTTGTCCCGAATGGCTTCCGTCCAAAGCCGAACGGGATCTTCGTCGGAACACTTGAATTTGAACGCCTTATGGCCCTTTTGCATGGCATCATAGGCTTTCTGGGCGGCATCTTCGGGGGTGCGTCGCCCGGTCCAGCCGAAGCAGTCGATCCGGTTGCGGTATGCCCCGCCGAGGAGTTGGGACACGGGTACGTTCAACAACTTGCCCACTACGTCCAGCACCGCCGACTCGAAGGCTTCATAAATCCGCTGGTCGGTAACGGGCAGTCGGCGCCAGTTCAGTTTCAGTACATCCTGTCCGACCAATTCCTGCATGGCCCGGTGGAGTATTGCGCCTGAGGCACTGCGGTAAGTCTCGCCAATACCAATCAGGCCATTGGCGAGTGTGAGTTCAATGATCCATTTGGGTTGATTGGCGAACTCGGTCCACCGCTCACCCGTCAGGAATTTTTTGGCAAAGGCCGAATCTTTGTCGACCACCTCATCGGAGTTCAGGCTGCCCGGTTTGGCCGGTACAATCACTTCGGTGGCCTTTATGGATTGAATGCGTGTCATTGGGCGTCCTCGGAGGAAGTGGGTGTATGTTTTTGGGCGAGTTTCCGGATGTCGTAGCTGAAATCAATGAATTTCTCTTCCCAATCTTTGGCTGACTCGGGTGTATAAGGGTAAAACCCTTGTGCATTCTGTACACCTTTCGCCCCCGACGCCACCAGGTCTTCCATCAGTTTCGGCGTTTCGGTGCTGTTGCTGAGTTCGGGAAAGAGGTCTTTCATGACGGTCAGGTAAGCCGGAATGCCGGTGAGATCCATGAACCGAAACGGCCCGGCGAAGGTGATCCAGTAACCCAGGTCGTTCCGAAGCGAGCGGTCCACATCCTCAATAGTGGCGTAACCATTCTCGACCAGATTGAAGGACTCCCGGAGCATGGCGTACATAATCCGGTTGGTAATAAATCCCCGTATATCTTTCTTCAGCAACGAGGGTTCCTTGCCCCAGCTTTCGGCCAGCGCAACGATCTCGTAGGCATAGGTTAGATCGGAATCTTTTCCGCAGATGACCTCCATGAATCGCGTAATGTGCGCCGGTTCTGCCCAGTGGATGCCCAACAGCCGCTCGGGATGTTTGAGTCCGCTTTGTAACACCGATACCGGAATGGCCGATGTGTTACTACCGATGATAGCGGTAGGCGAGAGGACGGTTTCCAGGCGCTGATACAGGCTTTTCTTCTCATCGATGTTTTCGGTAATCGACTCAATCACAACGGTATGGTTGCTTAACAACGAGACATCGTCGGTGATGGTCAGGCGCTCAATAATCGTTTCGGGTGTGTCGATTAGCAACCCTTCCTGTTCCAGTTGGCGCAGATAACCCAGGATACGAACCCGCGCTTCATCGGCGGTCTCGATCTCTTTAATCAGCGATGTAACCGCGTGACCAGCCGCCAGAATACAGGTAGCGATACTGCTACCCATTAAGCCGAGTCCTACGGTGCCGATGCGTATTTTCGATGTCATAACGTACTGGGTTAGGCTTGTTTGGGCGTAATTCGGGCAATGGCGTCAATTTCGATCTTGATCCCATCCGACAATACCGATTGAACGGTGGTTCGGGCTGGGCGTATGCCGGTGAAGAATGAGCCATAGGCGGCATCGTAACGGTCGAATTCGCGAATATCTTCCAGATGGACGGTACACTTCACAATGTCGTCGATGGTGCCACCCGCGGCTTCCACAATCTTTTGAATGTGCGACAGCGTCAGCAGGGTTTCTTCTTCAATCGTCCCATGCTGCACCTCTCCCGTTACTAAATCCAATGGCCCCTGTCCGCTCACGAACAACAAATCGCCCGCTAGTATGCCCGATGAATAGGCTCCTGTGTTGACGGCTTTGTCGGGGTGTTTGATTTCCAGTTTACTCATGGTTTTGTTGTTAGATTTTCGGATAACGGCCAGCTCTTGAATGACTCCAGAAAGATAACCAGCGCCTGTAGCGCATGCTTGAACAAATGCTTTCCCTTTTGGGCAGTGCCCAGTTGAGGTTCACCGCTGCTGCCGTTGCTTGAAATAAATTCGGTTTGCTTGAATACGGTTACGCCCCGATACGGCTCGTCGTCTTCCCAGCCGATATACCCATTTCGTTCGGGTCGTTGCGCCCGTTCTACGCGATCCATCCAGACTTTTTCGGGAAAAAGATGGAGCATCAGACTCGTTTCATATTCGCAGGCATGACTCAGCGCCGGGCTTTCCATAGGTGCCTCTCCGCCAAACACGCCACCGGCTAATTCCCAATAAGTGGCCAGGGCAATAGTGGGCTGATGACTCGCATCGAAGCGTTTACTCAACACGGCCAGCGCCTGTTTAACCGGGGTAATGTTGCCGCCATGCCCGTTGAGCAGCACGATCCGCTGGTGCCCACTGAGCACCAGCGACTGCACCAGATCGATAATCACCTGCGTGTATAATTCCGGGGCCAGACTCATAGTACCGCCAAATGCCAGGTGATGGTGACTGGAGCCATAGGGCAAGGTCGGGCAGAGCAGCACTGTGTCGGGTAGCGCTTTTTCGGCCTGTAGCGCCAGCTGGGTAACAATATCCGTATCCGTCGAGACCGACAGGTGCGGGCCGTGTTGTTCAATGGCACCCAGTGGTAGCAGGATAACCTGGTCTTTGCCTGCCTGCTTGATGTCGCTATAAGTCGATGCGTAAAACAGCATAGTCAGAAGTTGGACGATTTAGATTATATTATTTTGAAAGCCAATAAGTTAAGTAGGTTTTTTTTTGAGCTTTCTCAACTAAAGTCGTAATCGTTTTTTTTTTCTGTCATTCCGACGTCAGGAGGAATCTCAAGCTTGACTGATATGGGAGTTTGAGATTCCTCCTGACGTCGGAATGACAGAAAGGCTGGCTTCTTCTACAGATGGAATAGTTTAATGAATAGATTCAAGATCAATAGAATCTAACCTTATCTGCCTTAATATCCAGGATTTTGTTTCAATACCGGTGCCCCACTCGTTACGCTTAAATCGATCTGGGCCTGCGGAATTGGGTAGAGTTCGTTCTTGCCTTTTGTGAACGTTGCCCCTTTCATATAGGTAAAGTCGTAGCCCGGAATCGACGTTTCGTGCTGGACATAGTTGTTCAGGGTTGTGGCCATATAGCCCGTTCCGTTATCCCAGCGACGCAGATCGAAGAACCGGTGGCCTTCCATGGCAAACTCCAGCTTTCGCTCGAACCGGACCGCTTCACGGGCAAAATCCTTCCCATTGGCCGTGAATTCAGTCGTATATAAACCCACTTTGTAGTTGGCCGCGGGTTCATTGGTAAAGCCTTTCAACGGAGCGCTGTTGTCGACGTACTTCTTCACCCAGCCGTTTGGATTAGCAGCCCGTGCCCGAACCATATTGACATACGTCTGCGCCTGGGCCAGTGAGCCAATTTCAACTTCGACCTCAGCCGCCCACAGCAGCACATCGGCAAAGCGAATCATGGTGTAATTGTTGGATGTCCAGCGCGAAAATAAGGACGTTGTGGCCTGAGCTGCCTGATAATAAATCGTCTTGATCGGGCTGTAGGGACCCGCTACGGACTGCACCCGAATCCAGGCTTTACCTGGGTGAACTCCCCAGTCCAGATACGGAATGCCCCGGCGACCAACCGTGTAATCCAGACGCGCATCGAGCGTTCCGGTATAGGGCGTAAAGGGCGCGCTGCTTTCGATACCCTGATCATTAGTTATGTCGGAGTCATTGAAGGTTGTCAGCAACGGCAGGCCGGTGTTGGGGTCGGTTTTGTACGAATTGACCAGGCTAAACGAGGGCTGATAGGCCCCACAGCAGGTAGCCGGGCCACCCATCGGGAAGTTCAGCGCATCGCCATAGTTGCCGTTCTGGTAGGTTTGGTCGATGGACATCTGCACGGCAAAGACCGACTCCGCACTGTTCTTTTTCGATGGGTTAAAATTGTCGGAGAAATTGACCAGCGCATATTTCAAGCCTGAGGCCGTTACGCCATTCGCAATCACATCGGCCAGAACGGGCTTTGCTTCGGTGTATTTATCCTGGAACATGTATACCTTGGCCAGAAACGCTTTCGCTGCCCAGCTATTAGCCCGGCCTGGATCGGGTTTGGTGGCGCTTAGGTTATCGGCCGCAAATTTGAAATCGGCTTCCAGTTTCGACCAGATCGAAGCTGTGTTGGCTACGTTGTAATTGCCGTTGGCATAGCTCACTGTTTCGTCCAGATACGGTACGTTCTCCCACAGTTTAGCGGCTTCGAAATGATAGACCGCCCGTAAAAACGTGGCTTCGGCCTTCACCTGCTTGATTTCCTCCGCCGTCATCGAATTGTCGGTTACTTTCGCCAATAACCGGAGTACATCATTTGCCCGTTGCACACCAGCATACAACACAATCCACTTGTTGTTGAACGGAGCCATCGTCGCATCGTATTTATAACTCTCGACCGATTCCATCGGCGGCAGCGCGGATGCCTGCGTACCGGTATGGGCATCATCGGAGGTTACGCCCCCGTAAATCCAGTTGCTGACCCCAATGAAGTAGTAGGTCGTGTTGGGTACACCCCAGCCGTCGAGCAGGGAGTACGCGCCCACCAGCAAGCCATTTACACCGGCTTTGTTGGCTAAAGTTGTTTCGCTGGTGGCACCGATGGCCCCAACTTCCAGGTATTCTTTGGTGCAGGAATTGGTTGCGGTTAAAAATACCAGGCAACACGATAAGCCGACAACAAACTTGGTATAGTTCATGATTGATAACGGTTTATGGTATTTTAGAAAGAGACGTTAAGGCCGAAGATGAAATTTTTCTGATTGCTGGGGTAGTTGCCGTAATCGACACCAAACGACGAGCTAAGCCCGCTTACTTCAGGGTCAAGGCCGCTGTATTTCGTTATCGTGAAGAGGTTGGCACCCTGGGCATAAACCCGTAATTTATTCAGGCCGTACTTCCGTAACAGCAGTGGGCTTACCGTGTAGCCAATCACCAGCGAGCGCATTTTCAGGAACGAGCCGTTCTCAACGTAGAACGAGTTAGGTACGCCCGATGAACTGAACGACCCGGTTGATTCGATCTTTGGGATGTTCGAATTCGGATTTTCAGGTGTCCAGGCGTTTAACAGATCGTTGCTTTTGGCACCCACGTACGTACTGAAGAAGTGGGTGAACGATTTCACCGTATTGAAAATCTCGTTCCCCTGCGAGCCATAGAGCGTTGTCGAAAAATCGAAGCGCTTGTAGGTCAGGCCCAGATTCAGACCATAGGTAAAGTCGGGGTTGGGGCTGCCCAGGAACGTACGGTCGCTGGCGTCAATTTTGCCGTCGCCGTTCACATCCTGGTATTTAAAGCGACCCGGAGCGGCACCGCTTTGCGTAGGCGACGCGCTTACCTCAGCATCACTTTTGAACAGGCCAATCACATTATACCCAAAGAACGAACTCACTGCCTGGCCAACCTGGTTTCGGACTACATTGCCCAGATTCTGGGTATTGGCGGTTTCGAAATAGGTGGGCGAGGGGATATTGATCACCTTGTTGTTGTAGGTGGTAATGTTGGCACCGACGCTGAATTGAAGATCGTTACTAACGGTTCCTCTATACGTTAGTCCAATGTCAACCCCCTTATTCTGAATATCGCCAACGTTCACGGTAGGTGCGGTGGCACCACCAGCCGTTGCGGGCAGGGTCTGGGCAAACAGTAGCCCATTGATCGACTTCTTGTAATACTCAACCGACAGGTCCAGCTTGTTGAACACCGTAGCGTCGAGACCCACGTTAGTGACTACGTTTTGTTCCCAGCCGGTGTTTGGGTTGCCGATGTTCGTCTGCGCGAAACCCTGGGCCAGTTTACCACTACCGCTAATGTCGTAATACGCATCGTAGAACGAGCCACCAAATAGGGTGAAGGCATTTTGGGGACTAACGTTGTTCTGAGAACCCAGAACGCCATAGCTGCCACGCAGTTTCAGGTCATTGAGCCAGGTCACGTTTTTCATGAATTCCTCGCCCGTTACGCGCCAACCCGCCGATACCGATGGGAAGGTACCGTACCGACGCTCGGACCCAAACCGCGACGAACCATCGCGCCGAACTGTTACGCCTAACAGGTATTTTTCATTGAACGAGTAATCCAGTCGGCCAAAGAGCGAGAACAAGGTGTTTTCGTAGGCGCTGCTGATATTGGTTACGTTCGAGGTACCGTTATTGAGTGTCAGGTAATCGTAGTTGGTGGAAAAGAACCCACTGCTGGAGGCCGTTACCGCCCGACCATAATTCCGAATGGCTTCCGAACCGGCAATCACTTTCACGTTATGCTTCCCGAACGCATTGGCATACGTCAGGGTGTTCGTCCACATGGTATTCGTGTTGTACAAGGCCACCTCAGCAAACGAATTGGGGTTCGTATTTCCTTCCGAATTGTTGTACGGTGTAAACGTAAAGTTCGTAGCGTACTGGTTATCAATACTTCCGCCGAAACTGGTGCGGGCCGTAAAGTGCTTCAGGAAGTCGACTTCGGCAAATACGTTACCAACCACATCCCAGGCATTGGTCTTGTTATTGGACGTGTTCATCTGAACAGCCACCGGGTTCGAGGAGCTACCTAATTCGGGTCCGGCAAAGGTTCCACCGTAGTTGCCTTTGATATCGTAGACCGGAATGATCGGCATGGCCCGGTAGGTCCAGGCAATAGGATTACCGCTGCTCAGGTTATCGAAACCAGGGTTTTGCTTGTAGAAGAAATACGCATTCTCGCCAATGCGGATGTTGTTTTTGACTTTAAACTGCGTGTTTACGCGCCCCGAATACCGCTTGAGGTAGGTCTTCAGCATGGTGCCCTGTTGATTGAAATAATTGAGCGAAACCATGTAGTTCGACTTATCGGTGCCCCCACTGGCCGTCAGGTTGTGGCTGGTCATCGGCGCGTTTTTAAACAGTTCGTGAAACCAGTCGGTACCGGTTTTGTTGACCGCCTGAATCAGGTAATTCCGGGCCGGATTGGTGGCGTCGAAGTTGTATTTCGCGGGATCAACAGCGGCATCACCTGTATTGCCAATGCCCGTTGCGCCCGGTCCCCGGAAGGTATAATCGGGTAAACCATTCTGAAACAGGCCCGTAGTGGGGTAGGCCACTTTGGTCAGGCGGGCAAAATCCGACGAGTTCATTAAGTTGAACACATTACCCTGCAACGGTCGTTGAGAGCCATAATAGGCATCATACGCGATGGTTGGCTGCCCTGATCGGCCTTTTTTTGTGGTCACGATGATGACCCCATTCGAGCCCCGAACCCCATAAATGGCAGCAGCGCCCGCATCTTTCAGCACCTGAACCGACTCAATATCCGTGGCGCTTACATCATTCAGCTCCGCCTGAATACCATCGATCAGGACCAGCGGCTGGGTATTACCAAAAGAGCTGATCCCCCGAATAAAGATATTGCTCGGACTTCCCGGAGCCCCTGAGTTTAGAATGGTTACCCCCGGCACCTGGCCCTGAAGTGCCTGTACGGCCGATCCTGAAGGAATTGACTTTAAGGCTTTTACGTCGACAATAGACACGGAACCGGTTATGTCTTTTTTCTTTTCGGATGAGTAACCCGTCACCACCACTTCGCTGAGTGAGGTAATGGAGGGGATTAATACAACAGAAAAATTGGTCTGTGAACCAACCGCAACTTCCTGCGCCTGATAGCCAATGTAGGAAATAATCAGGCTGGTGTTGGTTGGGACGGAGAGGGTAAAGCCCCCATCGGCACCCGTAAATGTACCACTGGTTGTTGAGCCTTTTACTAATACATTGGCGCCCGCAATGGGTTGCTGATCCTCAGCACTGGTGACTTTCCCTGAAATCAGTGTTTGCGCATTTGCCCAAACCGTTGCCAGCATGCAGAAGAGCAGCATGCACACCGTTTCTTTTCTAAGACGTAGTGAGTCGTTCATAATCTGTTTAAAAAATGAGTTACGCGTTTGAAGAGTGTTTCCATTGGGTACTCCATCGTAGTCACGTACGATCCCTTCGAAAAGAGCCGTTTATCAGTTACGTCGAGCGAATCAATTCCAGTAAAATTTTATAAAATGGTGTGTTGTACAAACACCATTAACGAACCTTCATCTATCTAAACTGGTAGGGCCCTGCCTGTTTAGATAATACAAAATGTCCAGTCGGCCTGATCAGGGCGCGGCTGTAGTTACGTATTCTATTGCGTGGGGTGTGCTACAGAACTACTCTCTGTATTTGATTACAAATAAAGCACAATTTTGTAAACAAAAAAAATTCAGAATAATTTTTAAGTCAACTGACGATGGCCAGTCAGGAAATAGGGTAGATGAGGCTAATTAGTGTAGAAATGATCGTTTCAGGCCGGAACTGGCGAATAACCGTCAGGTTAAGGTGAGGCCTGGCTGTTGTCGTGATGTTAGCGGGGCCGCCCGCGCGGTTCTTAAAGCTGACACTATAGGTTACTTGAAACCTACTGGATAGGCTGTCTACTTAACGAGGTTTTGAGAAACCTCCCCTGTCAGGTTCTGAACCTGACATCACTGGCCGCACTGAAAGGCAGGAAATGGGCTGATTAGAGCTTACTGAGAGGCAAAGACAAACGGGAAATGGCTCCTATTCGATCTCTAAAGAAGCGGTTTCGCCCCGGAGTAAGTGCTTGGTGAGGGCTTCTTGTGCGAGTGGTAAGTCTTTCTCTTTCAGTCCTTTTAGGATCTGGCGGTGCTCCTGGTCGGTAAGTTCATAGTCGTCCATGTGGATCTGCGTCTTCCCGATTTTTTGGTGAAACAGGGGAATATTGCTGATCTGGTAGATATCCATCAGCTTGGAATTACCCGCACAGTCGATTAAGGTTTCGTGGAATTTAACATCGGCTTCCAGGGCACCGCTCAGATAACCGCGCTCCACCATGGATGAAAAGTCGTTGCAGATTTCTTCCAGCTTAGCAATCTGCTGATCATCAATTTTTTGGATCGCTAATCGGAGCGCCCCTAATTCCAGTAGTTCACGGATTTCGCGGATTTCCCGGATGTCGCTGGCGGTCATGGATTTCACGAAATAGCCCCCTTTTTCGCCAAAGACAATTAATTGCTCACCCTGCAACCGGGTAAGTGCTTCGCGAACCGCCATCCGATTCACGTCCATCTTTTTAGCCCAGAGATCTTCTTTTAAGCGCGTGCCCGCCACTAACTGGTTGGATAATATTTTTCGCCTGATTTCGATATAGGCTTTGTTGGCAAGCGAATCGACTTTCATATTTTGTAAACAAAAATAGAGCTATTAAGGAAACAAATATAAGTTTTTTTGTAATCAATGAAGTAGATTATCTGTAAACAGGAAGCTTCTGCTAGGGCGTCGACGAATCGTCCATCACCTTTGGCTTCCGGTGCCTGAAAATAGAGCAATTTTATTGGTTTGGAAAAATTGGACCGTATACTCGTGCATCAGACTACAAGCCAAAGTAGCGCTATATGAATAAGACGTAAAGACTAAAGGCATTAATGATTAATGTGAAGATATAGCGCTTTTTATAGAATCAAGCATGAAAATTACGGTATGCCCTGAGCTGAAAGCCGATCAAGTGTAAACCTGTCAGGTAATTCAACACGCCTTCGGGCAGGAAGATGAAAGTAGACTGATCGGTCGATTACGTCATACCGCCGGATTTATTCCATAATTATCACAAGTAGCACTCGATACGAATCGATTTGATGGGACAAGCCCTGTTTGTATGGCGTTAGAAGTACAGGAAAATGCTTTTTGCGAAGCGCAGAGAAAGGACGCTACACAAAAACAGTTATACAAAAATAGGTCTACTCGCAAGACAGTAGACCTATTTTTGTATAACTCTAACGAACGCTTAATTATACTGAAGCAGGGTTGAGGCTTCGCAAGCTTTATCCGTTTTAAAGCGAACCCAGCGCGCCTGGAAATCCTTCGGGAACTCATAGTTGAGGGATTGCCCCGCTGCCACCGTAACAGTCTTGTAAACCATCCAGCTTCCATTACCTACGGGATCGGCCTCGATGGTAAATGTTACGGGCGAGCTGGCTTTGTGGGAGAGCTGCAAGCTCCGACGGTCGTAAAACCCGATCAGGTAGGGATCAGAGGCTTCATTTGCGTTGACGGTTGTGTTTTTCCAGGGTCCGCCGTGCCCGATTGGCTTGCCCAGTTTCCAGAGATCATCAATGGCTCCTGCCCAAACGGCTGCTTTTTTATCATCCGATACGATAATGTGCTCATTTTTAGACGCGGATGGCAGGTCGATGCCTGTCATGATCAGCAAACCGCGATAGGAGCCATAATCGTTGATACGAAGATTGTGGGAGGCAATCGGTCTGATTTTAGCGTACCCGTCGGCATTTTCGGCGGGTAGTTCGTAAAAGGTACCGTGGCAATTGAACAGGTCCCGTTCCGTGGCCACTTCCCGGCAGATGCGCAACGCGGCCTGATTGGTGAGGTCGGTATAGGCCGCGTTCCCCAGCGGTAACCGCCACCGCCGACCTTTGTCATCGACCACTAAAACGCTCGATTCCTCAATCGTTACGGCTTTTTGCGGAATGGCGAATTTGTCTTTAATGAACGACTCGGTTCCGGCATCGTTTTTTCGAACCAACTGCATGCTGCCATTGAGTTCATAGTAGCCTACATCGGATACCTGCTTACCTGAATACGTCTGTGCAGCCATGGCCAGCGCCCGCCGATTTTTGCCTAATCCATAAATCAGACCGCCAGTCGTATTGGCCGCTGCTACGGTACTCAACCCCGTAAATAGCGGATTGGCTTTGGTAGTGCGGGCATCCGTTGCACTATAAAAGAAGTGTGCCGATATAGTAGCCGCTTTGCTCGATTTTACCCGAATCCATTCGCCGGGCGTGTCTGCTGAAAAGGCTACATGAGCGGCATTGTGGGCACCAACGGTAGTCGTTTGCAAAGTAGTCCAACTTCCAGTTCCGGTTTTATCCACTTCAAACGTAAGCACAACATCGGCATCACCGGTGTTCTGTACCCAGGACGAGCGGTTCGACCAGCCCGCGAATAAAAAAGGCTCCGAGGCTTCATTGGCTTTCACGGCTTCATTCTGCCAGACGGCCCCTTCGGCTGTGTTTGGACCAAGTTGATCGGGTGTGTTTAGCGAAGTAAACCACAGGTTTGAGTTGGATTGCCCCGGCCCTTCGAGGTTGCCTTTGGCTTTTCGTTTATTCAGAAACTCCTTTTGTGCCGAATCATCGCAACCAAATACCAATTGGTCATTCCAGCGCGTGTAGTCGCCAATTACTTTCAGATACGCGGTTCGGGGGCGGATGCCTGCGGTGTTGGCTGCGGTGAACGTTTCGGGGAATCGCCAGAATAATCCGTGCATCGTCATGAGGTAATCGGCTTTTTGAGTTGTTCCTACATCCCGGATGCGCGGCCATTCGGTATTCCAGCCGTGGGCACCATCGTAGGTATGACTGGCTTTGGGCAGCCGGAAGAAACGCCAGCCTGTTTCCTTATTCCGAACACCCAGCAGCACAGATTTATGATCCCAGCCCGTCGCCCAGATTGGATCGGTATCTGGATTTTTGTTGCCGTAAATGCCACCTGGCCCGGTTACCTCAACGAATTGATTCCGACGCACAACCGTCCAGTTTTTACCATTCCACTCCGATAAGGAACCCGCTGGAATATCGAACTGAGCAAGTGCTTTGGGGCCGGGCTCGCCATTGTTGGAATACGCCATAACCCCCTGACCCGAATACACGCCTTTGCCGTGCGCACCCGGCAGTAGCGTATTTTGCAGGTTATTGGATTCATCGGCCACTTTCTGATGGTGTACGTTACCATCCTCGTAGAGCATGGTGGGCGTCAGGGTGTTTACATCCACTTCGTAAAAGCCTTCTTCCATCGTTCCGTAATAAATCTTGTTTTTGGGGTCGGTCAGATGGCGGGCGTTTCCGGTGTGGCGTCCCGGCATGATTGTGTAAGGTATCACGCGGACATTAGCCTTGTTATCAATGGCATACGGCCCAATAAACAGTTGATTACTTTCCGGGTGAATCATCCGGTTGGCGGGTGTTCCCCCAATGCTTTCCGTCCGTACGATCTGCTTCAGATCCGGGCTTATTTCGTACAGCTTGTCCGACGAGCCCAGGGGTAAATGCGGGCCATAAGTAACCACCCACAGCTTGTTGGCCCAGGGAACAACCGCGCCGGTACCGCATTCACCTTCATTGTTATACATGGCCAGATGCGGGTAAATGCCACTGTAGGAGGGGAACGATGTAGACTGGGCAATTGACAACTGACTGAGCCCTATGAGCCACCCTAAACCAGCGGCCAAAAGAATAAATTTTTTCATTGATTGACGGATAATATGATAAATCTATGCTGGAAAAAATGAGATAGAACGCAGATTATTATGATCTATATGATTGATCATAATTAACCATATAGATCATAATAATCTGTGTTCTATTTTATTTACTCCCAACCTGGGCTGGGTGTTAATTTAGGGTTAGCCTGTAGTTCTTCCAGTGGGATTGGATAAT
Organism: Spirosoma sp. KCTC 42546; assembly: GCF_006965485.1. NCBI lineage: Bacteria > Pseudomonadati > Bacteroidota > Cytophagia > Cytophagales > Cytophagaceae > Spirosoma > Spirosoma sp. KCTC 42546. The sequence goes on along the minus strand of NZ_CP041360.1, from coordinate 5,971,602 downwards.
AGCGATGCTTGGCCTGTGGTGTTCGAACGGGATATACATCGTTGACGGCTTTGGAAATAACGGTCATGAACGTATTGGTTCGGGTAAGATCGAACCAGCGATCGGCTTCGGCAAACAGTTCCCAGGAGCGTTCCTGCAGAACGGCCGCAATAAAGGCGTCTTTGCTCAGGCCTGGCGTCAGATCGCTCAGACCCGCCCGCTTGCGAATGGTGTTGATGTAGCCATAGGCTAAAGCGGTAACGCCATTCTGACGCGCTTCGGCTTCGGCCGCAACCAGGTAAACATCAGCCAACCGGATGATTGGGAAATTGCAGTTGTTGGCTTCGCCGATGGAATTGGGGTCGCGGTATTTGCGAATGAGTACCCCTTTCGGTGTTACGGGTGTGACGTCTTTCTGGAGAACGATCTTCCCCGACACATCGCGATAGGTCGTGTCCAGTAACTGGCGTCGCTTGTCTTTTGGATCGAACGAATCAAAGAAAGCCTGATAGGCAAACCACGACCCGAACGATACTTTGGCGTAATCGGGTCCGCTACTGTTTTTGGGCCCTGCAATGCCCATAACCGTCAACCAGCGGCTGGGCGTAACCCGATCGGCTTCAACCGCCCACATATTTTCGACCCGAGCCGCATCTTCCTTATCGACATCAAATACGTCCAGTACATTCGGCATCAGCGAGTATTTGCCCGAACTGATAACGGCCTGCGCCAACTGCAACGATTTGGCCCAGTCCTCATTATACAAGGCGACTTTGGCATAGAGGCCCTGGATGGCTTCTTTTGAGGGGCGTCCTTTGACCAGACTGCCAGAATAGGACGGCAACCCAGTAATGGCCTGATCTAAATCGCTGTAAATCTGTTTGTAAATGTCGGCACGCGAACTTTTGGGAATGAGCGCTTCGGTTTCGCTGGTGCTGGCTTTCGTTTTCACCGGAATCTCGTTGAACGTTTTGGTGAGAAGCCAGTGGTATAAGCCCCGGAGTGCATAGGCTTCGGCCACAATCTCGGTCCGGCGCTGGGCGTCCATCTGAATCGTAGGGACTTTCTCGATCACCCAGTTCGCGTTTTCAATACCCTTGTAGCTAAATCGCCAGACGCCCTGTGGCCCTTCGGTTTCATGACGTCCTGAGTTACGCTGAGCCGTGAAGTAAGGGTCGTAGGTAAATAGCGTCAGGGTATTCCGACCCACTACGGCACGAGGATAGGCCTGATCGGCAGCGAAATCGGAAGCGGCCACTAGCGGAAATCCGTAGACATTGATGAGTGAACCGGCCGATGCGGTAATTCCCGCTTCGGCATCGGAAGCGGTTTTGTAAAAGTTAGTCGTAAAAATGGAGGAATATACCGATTCGCCCAGTTTGCTGCACGAACACGTGAGGCCCGACAAAGCCAGTAGCAGCAGAAGTTGTTTTTTCATGAGTTTAGAGAGATTGTCTGAACCAGGATTTATATGATTTAGCTGACTGACTATGATTTCATAAACTAGCTTTCTTTGAAAGCAATATCAGATTGCTAAAATCATAGTCGGTCAGTTAAATCATATAAATCCCGGTTTAGAATGTTACCTGTAGACCACCTAAATACGAGCGGGCAATGGGATACGTACCGTTATCAATGAACTGCGTGGTTGCATTGCCGAAGTTGTTCACTTCTGGATCGAAGCCGGAATACTTCGTGAGCGTGAGGGCATTGTTGGCGCTGACATACAGACGAATCTGGCTAATTCCTTTGATTTTAGGCAGGGTGTAGCCCAGCGAAATGTTCTTCAAACGAATAAACGAAGCATCCTCAATGTACCGATCCGAAAGCGGTAACCGACCGCCCTGAAATCCGCTGGCATACTCGTTACTCGGATTCGTAGGCGACCAGCGATTGGCCAGCGTGGCCAGTACATTCTGCTGCCCCAGCGCCGTTTCGAACGTATAGCGGAACAGGTTCATGAGTTTATTGCCCTGTACACCCTGAACAAACAGACTCAGATCGAAACCCCGGTAGCGGAGGGAGGTTGAAAAACCGAAGATAAAATTGGGTTGTGCGTTACCTGCTAACACCTGATCGGCGGCTGTAATAGTCCCATCGCCGTTTATATCCTTTACTTTCTGGCCACCCAGTCGTCCGTCATAGCCGGATAGAATAGTCTCGCCCGTCTGGCTGATGCCGTCAAAGACGTAGGTTCGATACAGGCCCATCGGGTAGCCGACTTTAAGCAAGGCATACGCCGAGCGGGGGAGTTCATCCAGAATGCCATCGAGGGCCAGTACCTTGTTCTGATTGAAGGTGATATTGGCCGAGGCATCCCACTGAAGAGACCGGCCACCACCCGGTATAATCCGCCCATTTAGCGCTAGTTCAAGCCCTCGATTCTGGATCGAACCGAAATTGCCGGTCAGCGCTGTATAGCCCGACGACATCGGTAACACTTTCTGAAACAGGAGATTATCCGTCCGTTTGTTATAGTAATCAGCTACCAATGACAGGCGGCTGTTGAACAGACTCACATCCAGACCAATATCTACCTGTGTTGATCGTTCCCATTTCAAATCCGGGTTTGGAATCGCAGCGGGATTGATGCCCGTTACGGGGTTATGGTTGTAATTGTAATTCAGGCCCGAAGCACTCACCGTGGCCAGCGATTGATAGGGATCAATGGCTCCGGCGTTCCCGGTGATACCCCAGCTTCCGCGCAGTTTTAAATCAGAAATAACCGGCACCGACTTCATAAACGATTCCTCCACAATTCGCCAGGCACCCGCTACGGCTGGAAAAAATCCGTATTTATTGTTCTCTCCAAACTTACTGGAGCCATCGGCACGAGCTGTTAAATCCAGGAAATACTTGTCCTTGTACCCATAGTTAATCCTGCCCAGGTACGAGTCCAGTCGGGATTTACTTTTATCACTGCTGATGCGCTGGTTCACGGCTAATCCAACGGAATTGTTCTCGGTTACATCGTTCGGGAAATTAGAAGCCGTTTGCGTATAGCCCTGATTAACATTGGCTTGCGTGGCTAGTACTGCCGTTGCCGTAAGGGTATGGTTGGTAGCAAGTCGGGTTCGGTAGGTGAATATGCTTTCGTGTAGCAACGTCCGGCCGTAGGAACTGGTATTGGTGGCGTTACCCCCGCCCGAGGCTAATTGAGATACACTCAACAAGGACAAAGGTGAATAGTACTCATTCAGTGTAGTACCCAGATCGGCGTTGAAACTAGGACGGTAGGTAAAGCCTTTGAACAGCGCAAACTCAACGTATACGTTGGCCAGAATCCGCTGGGTTGTCTGCCGGTTGATGGGCGTGATAAAATTCAGTGGATTGGATACTTCCTGGTACTGACCGTTCATCTGGTCCTGAAACGGAAACACGCTGCCATCTGCCCGGTAAGGGACCAGCGTTGGCGGAGCAGCCACAGTGGCACCTAAAACACCACCCCGGCTGCTGGTCACGTCCGATCCGGTACCACCGGCACTTACACCGTTATTCACCGAATAGCCATAATATAAGCTAGTCCCAATTCGAACTTTGTCAGTAAGGCGATGGTCGATGTTGGAGCGGAAGGAGTAGCGGGTAAAGTTGGAGTTTTTAATGATGCCGTCCTGATTGAAATAGTTCAGTGAGAGCGCCAGTTGGGTTTTCTGGTTTCCGCCCGAGACGGAAAGCTGGTGGCTTTGAATGGGGACTTTTCGGAAAATCAGATTCTGCCAGTTCGTGCCCTGGCCCAGGGTGGTTGGGTCAGCGTAAATTGCCCGTTTGTAGACCTCATTTTCGAGTTGCGCAAATTGCGAGGCATTCAGCACATCCAGCGTTTTATTCACCTGCTGCACTCCGCCGTAGCCATCGTAACTAACCCGCGTGTTCCCATCTTTGCCGCGTTTTGTGGTGATGAGTACAACCCCATTGGCAGCCCGCGCTCCATAAATGGCGGTGGATGAAGCATCTTTCAGGACTTCGATCGACTCGATATCATTGGGGTTAATTTGCGAAAGTGGACTCACGTCGTTGATGCCACCACTGTTGGAAATCTGAATGCCGTCGATTACATAGAGCGGTTCTGAGCTGCCGTTAATGGAGTTCGTTCCCCGGATTCGGACGCTGACGTTACCACCAGGCGCACCGGAGTTTTGCGTGATTTGTACACCCGCCACCCGCGCCTGTAACCCTTGCGCTACGTTCGCTACGGGGGTTTGCAGAAGGTCGGCCGCTTTTACGGAGGCAATGGCACCGGTGGTTTCAATTTTTCGTTGCGTACCATAGCCCACAACAATGACCTCTTCCAGGGCTTTTAAGTCGGGAGAAAGCTGAATGTCGATACTCGTCCGATTGCCAACGGCTACTTCCTGACTGAGATACCCGACGAAACTAATCACGACGACAGCCCCTTTATCAGGGACAGACAGACTAAATTGTCCCTTCCCATCCGTAACGGTTCCACGTTGCCGACCCGTTGGGCCGGTGCCTTTCAGCAGGATGCTGACGCCTGGTAACGTAGTCCCTTTTTCGTCGGTGATGGTACCCGTAATAACCCGATCGTCGATCCTGTCGTTCAGTGGCCCCGCCTGCGCCAACAGGGGAGATAACCACCCCAAAAAAACAACGAAACCCAGTAAAAGTTTTTGTCGCATAATATTCAGATATTTATAGTTTTTATACCAATTGTTCCCGCGACTGGATTTAGGTAAATGCGAGAATACAAAGGTAGTTTTGGACTATAGGGAGATGGTGGGATGGCCTTAGCCATTTTGTTATCCGAAATTATGGACAAGCTAACGGTCTAATAGGCAGTGTTTTACGGTGTATGATCACGGAAAATGGACAACATGGCAAGGCTGAACTTCTCTATCATGTAGACGTTTGTTGTCAGCGTGTCAGCGAAACGTACGGAAAGCCTGACTGGGAAAAGTGGATAAACAGCGACTACGTTAGTTTAAGCCAGATCCTTTTCAGGAAAACCCGTGTACGCATTAGTCCGAATACGCTGAAGCGAATTTTTGGCAAGATCAAAACGGACTCCCGCTACTATCCGCAAAAAGCGACCCGGGATGCGCTGGCGATTTACATAGGGTATACGGATTGGGAGTCGTTCGTTCAACTACAGGAATTGATCGAGCGAACTGCGGTTAGCAAAATCGAACCACCGATCGAGAAGCCAGTTGCCCTTGTTCTGGATAGTCCAATCCCAGAATCGACTGGTAAACGAACGTGGTTGTTGCCCACATTGATTAGCGTTGCTGCGCTGGCCGTAGGGCTTTTGTTTTTTCTGAACCGAGCTACGAAAGCCAGCGAACCTGTGCACTTCATTTGTCGGAATCCATTTGGCGAAAATCCCCATTCGGCCGTGTTTGCCGTTCGACGACCGACTCCCGGTACGGATGAGTCAGATACCTATATGATTCAATACGGGGATGGTAAAAAAGAACGTATAAACTCGTCGGATAGCCTGTATACCCATTACTATGAGCGGCCGGGTCGCTATTTCGCTGTCCTGCAACGAAATGGCAAGAACATGGATACCGCTATGATTTACCTACAGACAAAAGGGTGGACAGTGACCGCCAATATGATGCATGATACCACGCGGGTATATCCCATTGAGGTTCGACATCTGTTTGGCAATGGGCAGCGGAGTGTTAGCGCCCGGGAGGCAGCGCATGCCGGTATTGATACCAACCGGACCTTTTTTATGGAGTTTATCAATAGCCATCCGTCTGCCATCGACGGAGATAATTTTGAACTGATAACCCAGGTACAAACATCCCCTGACCGGGCGGGCGTTCGCTGTTCGCAGGTGGGGCTTACGGTGTGGGGCGAGTCGTCGCAGCATTTATTCGATATCATAAAGCCCGGCTGTGTTCACTGGACCAATTTACAGACGTCTGATCTGTTAAAAAATGGCCAGCGTGACGATCTGAGTTTCCTGGGGGCCGATCTTCGTTCGGGTGGGGCGCTAAAACTGGAAGTCGTGAATAAGCGGGTTCGAATTTTTATTAACAAGCGGATGGTTTACGAAACGCACTACACAACGCCACTTCAGCGCGTGTACGGCGTCAGGATTCGCTTTTCAGGCATCGGTACGGTCAACTCATTTTTATTGAAGGACCTGAAAACGAATAAGGTATTCGATGGTAGTTTCTAAAGGGTGGCAGGTGTCTTGATCCAATTGACTTCTTTGATTTTTCAGCTACGGGGAGAGCCGAAAATACGGTTATAAACTTAGTTAGCCAGTTGGCTAACAAGCAGTAAGACCGCTCGCTGGTTTAACTGGTTCAGGTGCTTTGTGTGAATAGACAGCTCTTTCGTGAATTGTTTCCGAGCCGTAGGTGTGCAGGCATCAAGGCGATCCGCATGTTGAACGAGTGTTTCCAGTTCCACCTGCATTGTCATCAAAAGTACTCGTAGCGGTTCCTGGGTGCATAGGCCAGAAGGCAGGCTTACATGCCTATGTTTATTTTCGTTAAGATGAGCTACTACTTTGTAATAACAGTCATGAAAAGTCGCCATCGATTTGCACCATTCAGTTACCACATTGGTACATTCCCATTGATTGGAGTAGGAGCGATTGTTCATTAAGGTGTAAGTATCCATATGTGAATAGCCAGTAAGCGGTCGAACCTGAAAAGGTAACTACGGGTTCTGCATTTTCGCGATGAAAAGCATCCGCCAATGATATTGCTAATACGGAGAGATACTGAGTAAGGTTGCGTTTAGGCTCAAGTAGGTATAAATAAAAAAGCGCTTACTCTGATGAAGTAAGCGCTTTAGTAGCTATGGTGTTTAGATAATTTACGCTATAGTAGGGTTAGCCCATTCAGTTGATTCTGTTGTGTAGGCTTAGACGGGCCATAAGGCGCTTAACCTGTGGGCTACCGTTTGTAGCCCAATAGCAAATCAACCGTAAATTACCTGGGAGGAAAACTAACGGAACCCGCATTGCCAACCGGTTCCAGAATACCAATGTGAATGTGCGCTGACGCTGAATCAGCTGTTAAGTCGATAGTTTTACCTTCTGATAAATAGGTAATTACCTGGCCTGGCTCTCCAAAGAAATAATCTTCTTTCGGTGTTCTTCCCTTCCCCTCATCCGATACTGAATCCTGCTTTATTGTGGGTTGAATAAACAGGTTAATCACCTTGAAGTCTTTGGTACGAGCCATTACATCGAGTCCGTCCAGTTCGTTATTCGCTAATTGGCGCTGAACATTCAGAATGGTTAGGTAATTGCCCTCATTGCCTATATTGTGGAGGAGCCAGTCGTAGATAGTTTCCATGGAATATTAAGCGAACAATCTGAATAGTAATCAGGTAAGCTGATTTATAAATAACCTTTTCTGGCTTCATCTAGATCCGTTTCGGTCAAAAGCCCCATTTGACCAAGCGTTGTTAACCCTTCAACGGTTTGGGCTCGCTCTGTATCAGTGGGCATGTTCGCCTGAAGTTCGCCATAGACGGCCTGATCGACGGCCTGTCGTAACTGGGTAACGTTATCAAGCGCAAATACCTGATTGGACTGAATCTCCTGAGCGGCTAGCTCATTTCGGGTCGGCGGAAGTATCATTTTACGTTTTGCCATTGCCGTAGCGAGTTATGTTTCTCTAGCTTATTAACCACAAAAGGGCAATTAGGTTAGAATGAGGGATTGATTTAGTGTTTTAGTGACTTATTGTAGACTTTCTTGTCTTGGTAATCTGTTGTTCTGATCTCAGTCGGGATGCTCTTCAGCAGGAAAAACGGTTGTTGGGTACAGCAGAAACAGCAAGCTGAGATTGACGAGCTGAAGCAGGTGGTTAGAGACTTACATATACCTGGCTACCAGATTGAGTTCCAGCCAATACTGGCATAGTACGGTTAGGTTTTGTTTGAGTGAGTGTATATCCAGACTTTTCAGTAGAAACGAATTAACCCCTGCCTGGTAACAACCATTAATCTCTTCGGTTGTAGCCTGGGCGCTCATCATCACTACTGGAATTAGTTGGAAGGCTGGATGTTGTTTTAAGGCAAGTAAGGTCTGGTGGCCATCTGGTTCAGGCATATGCCGATCCAATAGAATTAAGTCTGGCTGCTCGGACAAACGATGAAGCTCGTTTAATAAAGCCTTGCCACTAGTAAAGAAGCGAACCGTATAGGTTGGGTAAAATCGGGCAAACAGCGCTTGGAGTAAGAACAGATAATCAGTTTCATCATCAACAATGAAGATAAGTCGAGACGTTTCCATTAAACAAGTTGCATAACGTTGATTCGGTATAACTCGCTTGCTTTTACTGTTTAACCAAATTGTTGGCTGTATCTATTAAGTGGTACGAAATGATGATAGTATGGGGCAGATCACCAGATTTGTAGAGATTATCAATAGACTATATATCTCTGACTTTGCCATTAAGGTAGGACTACTTGTGATTTGCCGATCTGGCACTTTGCGAGCTCTTATGGGCTAGATGGAACGTTGGCACAAATAGTATCAACGTTTTTGTGTCCCAATTGAATTTTTTACGTCTTAAGGGAAGAACTATCAATCTAACCCATAGGTGTAGCTCAACTTTAACGTTATTAGCCCCGTCATAATTGGCGGGGCTTTTTTGTTAAAAAAAATACTGACTTAAAAAAAGTCAGTATTTCAGTACGTAATTACTTTAACCTAAACCCATAACTTATCACGAATATGATAACAATATGGAGGTATAAATTAATATATGGTAACTTATTTATTGGGCGGCACTGTGTCTTTATGAATCGCCAGACTAAATCATCTAGTCAATTTGCAGCAAATCTAGGGCAGCGAATTGTGATTACTGTGTTTTTAGGGCAGAGATTGTGTTACACTGATTATACAACTGCTTAGCTAATGCCTTCGGCTTTAAGTGGTTTTGATCAGATGTTGCCTTAAATGGATAACTTTTTGTTGTTTAATAATAGGAGTAAGTATACAGATATGTGTCATATTAGTGAGGAGTTAAATGTAGTTGATAATGTTTAAAAGGTTAATAATAGTTTATTATTGATTAAGAGGAGTAAATAACAGATTTATAGTTTTTTAGTGCACAAAAAAAATATAATAATAATTCGCTTGTTCATGCTAAAAAAATGTACGTTGGCAAGGTTTTAGCACTGTTTCATGTATGAAAACATTCACTATATCCTCCCCTAAAAACATACATTTATTGAAAGAATATATCAAGACGTTCATTGCAACGGAGGTAGTCTTTCCAGGGGTTCTGCCCCGACAGTGGGGCGTAGCGTTTAGTCCTTCTGAACTGAATGCGATGTATGCTGGATTAAAGTTTGTCATTCGAAAGGCTCATCCACTTCAGGATAAGGCCATGATTGCAGCCTTCGAGCAAATCCAAGAAGCGAAAGCGCTGGATTTACACTGGTTTCTCTACGACTATTGGCATGAAGTGGTAGCCATTTTAGGATTCTATCCCAATTTGGGGACCAACTACCTATTCATTATGAAGGAAAGAAATGAGTACATGCGGACGCATAGAAACCCCTGAATTCGATTGTGATCATTTCAGCATATGCTTATTCGTGTTGCCTTTATATAGGTACCGTGTTTCGTGAACGATTCTGAATCAATATGGAGCTCCTAAATTTAGCCCATTCGCCAACGTTGCATTGGTCTTCCCGACTGAGTAGGTATACCTGGATTCTTCTATTATTCTAAAAGTCAATTCGATATAGAAAAACAGGCAGGAAGCCCAACTGGTATTCTTTCTTGACAACTGTTCCATCGGGTTGTGGCGCATAGCTCAGCGATAGAATATTTTGAACCCCCAGCACATTGACGAAATCTACCGAAATCGTGTGCGTCAGCCCCTTGTTGTTCTGTGTTTTTCGATTTAATTTATAATCGACTTTGAGATCAAAACGCCGGTACGGTGCGAACTGAGCCGTATTCCGGCCTTCACTCTGGTAAACAATCTCCTGATTTAGCCGGGATGCCTGCTCATCAACGGGGCCATACCAGCGCCCTCCGGTGGTTGTAAACTTAAACCCAAGGGTAAGCGATGACCGACGAAAAGTAATTTCTCGGGCAACTAGCGCATTGAATGCGTAACGGCCATTAAAGTCGGTATTTCGCAATATCCCGTCTGAACCTTTGTATTGGGCATCGAAAAGTGAACCCGTCAGCAGAAAGTAATAGTGGTTACTAAAAAACCTCTCCACCGTTAGCTCAACGCCGTAATTTCGACCTGTACCCGTGTTGACGAGGGGGCCAGGCAAGATTCGGGAGAAGGCCGCTCCGGTATTTACCATTGAAAACGATGACCGCCCCTGCTCAACCGGGATGGCAAACAGTCGCTGGAAATATCCCTCAATCAGTAACCGAATGTTACGACCTATAAGCCGCTGATAACTGGCCACATAATGCCAGCTTTTGGTCAGGCCCATAGTCCGATTAGCCAATTGCCCGGATGCCGATTGACTATTGAGATCTGCGCCATAGAAATAGGAATAAACAGGCTGAATCTGACTGTGCAACCCAGCGGCCAGACTCAGTTTCTGACGATTGGGCAACGCCCAGCTTACGCCAATGCGCGGTTCAACGGGCGATAAACTGTAGCGATTAAGGGTGAACCAGAGTGCATTCAGGCCAACTGTCAGCGATAGATTCTCTGTCAGCTGGTTGCGATAACTGACGTAGGGTTGCACAAGCGCGAAGCCAGTATTCGTATTCCAGCGCGTGCGCCAGGGACCGAACGTAGTGGCGTTGATATCCGTAAACGTTCGTACACTGTCGAAGGCCCGAAAGTGGTACAAATCGGTGTTCATCCCCGCTTTAACCGTCGACCGGTTACTGAGTTTATGCGTTAGGAAAGTCGATAACGAATACTTGACTTCCGAGAATCGGTAATCCAGAATGGGTCTGAGTGAGTCGATTACATACCGGCTATTCTGAACGAGTGGATTGCCACGCTTATCTTTTTCCAGAAACAAATAGTTATGGTTAGCAATCTGGGCGTTGCCGGATACGGCCAGCGTAGCTTTCCAGAACGTGTTTCGATTGAGTGGCTTCGTATAGGTTAGCCCGGCCACGCCCATCCGTGAGGTATAATACTGATCGCGGTCGTTATTGCCGAAGATATTACGATCGTTTACTTCCTGCTGACTAATGAGGATATTGACCGTGCTGGTTCCACCCAATGCCCAAAGTGACAGGTTTCCGCCATCTTTCTGCGGAAAGTTAACTCGAAAAAAGCCATCCTGATAGGCCGGTACAGCCTGCGTGCCAATGTCGATACCCAGTTTATTAAATAACCACAGATTGGCATACCGATAGGTTGCCAGATAAGACGACTTCGATTTTTTTGATAGGGGGCCTTCCGCCATGGCTTCAGTACCCAGAAAGCCAAACTGAATCATTTTTTCGTGTCGCTCGTTGTTGCCGTTTCGTAGTTTCAGGTCAAACACGCCTGCTACTGTATTCCCAAATTCAGCGGGAAACGCACCCGTAAAAAAGTCGGAATTAGCCAGATACCGATTGTTGATAATACTGACGGGCCCGCCCGATGTACCGGCAATGGCAAAGTGGTTTGGGTTGGGGATGTTGATACCGTCAACGCGCCAAAGTACGCCCTGTGGCGAATTCCCCCGGATTACAATGTCGTTCCGAGCGTCATCAGCGCCCTGAACCCCGGCAAAGTTGGACGCCATACGAGCGGGTTCACCCCGGCTACCGGCATAGCGGTTTGTTTCATCCACCGAAAACTGACGGGCCGATACAACGGCCATTTCATTACGGGCTTCGCCAGTCCGTTGGGCGGCTACGGTAACAGTAGCTAACTGTCGGATGTCCTCGTCCAGCTCAATATCCAGGATCTTCTCCCGTCCAGCATCAATGAGGATATCATTCAGCAACATATCCTTGTAGCCAAGCAGGGAAACCTTCACCGTATGGCGTCCCAGGGGCACGCCTGTCAGGCGAAATGTCCCTGTTGTATCGCTCAAAATGCCCTTTCCAGTAGCTATTATCTGAACCGTAGCACCAGCCAATGGAAATTTGGACTCCTTATCGACAACATGCCCCCGTAACGTCTGGGTTAGTTGAGCATTGGCCGAAAAACAACTACTAAATGGGATGAGGAAGCGGAAAGTAAATTTTGCCAGGTAGCGGGTTTTCATGTGAATGTGGAGATCAAAAGTGTGAAATATAGTCAAAGGGGAAAAAGCTACTTACCCGACGCTTTACGAATAAAGAATACGATTGTTCCAGCAATAAGAGACAGCAGACCAGGTATAATGTGATCCTGTAGGTTAGGTATTTTAAAGGTTCCACTCGTAACGGCAACCACTGCTAGTCCGACAGCTAACAGCGTAGAAATGCCCTGCTGTTTTGTTGAATTGTACATCGGCTTTTGGGCAACCTTCGTATCCAGATCCGTTTCAATAGGGGCTAGCTGGTGTGCTGGAGCAATAAGCGTATCTTGCCGGAATCCCTTTCGTAGTTGAACATCGGGCTTAGTGGATGGTTGAGGCTGCACCTGCAGGCTACTGTTGGTGGCAACTGAGTCGTAGGGCTGTTCGCCAATTTTCGAAATTATAGCTAACGTATATAGAGATGCGTTTTTTATCTCAGCCTGAACTTCAGTAGCAGATGCATAGTCGTATGGCTTTGAGCGTGGAACCAACGCTTGTTGCCGCTGGCAGGCTGGTATACATATTAAACTGACCAGGAAAGTAAGGGAGAGGATAACTGGGCGTGCCATAGTAACTTGAAAAAAATTGACTTATTTCAGGAAGGAACAGGTCAAACGTAGCGTATACTAGCGGGCTATCAAGTTGCCGGTTTACCTTCGGCAGGTCTGAGTTTATCTTCGGCGGGAAACTACGAATGGCATTTTTAGGACTCTGGGCCATTTTCTTTAGAAAAATAACCTGAGGTGCACCAGGCTACATCCACGCCGGAAGTCCTTACAAACCAAGCCTGTCTAAAAACAGCTTGACATCAAGTTTATGATTCTGCCTGGCCGGAAGCGTAGCTAATAGAGGATTATCCGGAAAAAACTGGGAATCGAGTGGCGAAATCGGCGAAAGGCACCCGATTCCTGAAATTTAGACTTATATTACCCAAATAAAGAAACTGAATATATTTAAGGTGCTATTTTGTCCAAAATAATGCAGAACCGTATACTTGCCCTGTTTTGCGTTTACCTGCTTACCTCAGTCTGTTTACAGGCTCAACAAATTATCCGTTACGACCGCGCCACTGAGTTGCTTGAGATGGGCTCTTTTGCTCGCTATTTTGAGGATACAACGAATCAACTCTCCCACGTTCAGATTAGTAAGATGCCGGATGCCCAGTTTACCAACAGCCTGGATAAGGTCATCAACCTGGGATTTACTTCCTCCCGAATCTGGCTTAAGTGGGATATTGGCAATCAAACCAACGAACCCGTCTATGCCATCCTGGAAGCTCAGGATGTTGACTTTGTCGATGCCTACGTTGTCAGCGAGGATACCACTTACTTTTTGGAGACGGGGGTCTTGCGTCCATTTTCAAACCGGTATTTTGGCATTAATAGTATCACACTTTATCTGGGTCGGCACCCCAGGCAGTTGTATATCGCGCTCAAGGATATGAACGGGCTGGTGTTACCCATTAAACTGGGTACTATTCGGCCGGTGGTTCAAAAAGTATACCGCGAAACAATGATCAACGCCTTCGTGGTGGGTGTCATGGCGTTGATTGCCCTGTTTAGCTTTTTCATGTTTGTGTCACTGCATGACCGAACCTACCTCCTGTATACCCTGCATGTGATCTTCTCAGCACTCACACTGTTGACATTTGAGGGGTACCTGTTCGATCTTCTCTGGCGGGATATGCCCTACATGAACAATGGGATCAACTCCAGTCTCATTCGGCTCTTTACGTTGCTAACCAGTATTGCGTTCTCGGTTTCTTTCCTGAACATCAGCGCCGTTCACCCCCATATTAATCGAGCTTATCAGGGGGTTAGTATCCTGGCCATTGGGGTCGTTTTGGCTAAAATAATGGGTATTCAGTCGGCCGAGATGGCCTTCAACGTAATTGTTCTGGTTACCTTCCTGTCGTTTCTGGCCACGGGATTTTGGCTGTATCGCCGGGGCTTTCGGCCTGCCCGGTTCTACCTGCTGGGGTGGGGTATTTATATCGTTGAAGTTTTATTATTGGTGCTTACCCTATTCAATATTATCTCCTTCGATCACACAGTAACCTACTATGGGTATCAGATTGGGGCCGTTTGCCAGGTGACTCTGCTTACGTTTGCGTTGATTGACCGAATCAACTTACTGCGTAACAGTATCAGCCAGGCGCAGGAACTGGCACTTAAACGACTTGACGAAAACCAGCAGTTGGTTGAACGACATAATCTGGTACTGGAAAATCAATTGCAGCAGACACAACCCACCGCCAGCGACGAACTTCAGCAAGTGCTCAAAATGATCCGGGAAGAGCGCGAGCGGGTCAGGAAAATACCTATTCCAACCCTGGAAAGTGTTCTGCTGTTTACTTCCGACGACATCATCAGAATTGAGGCCATGGGCAGCTACACGACGGTTCACTTTATTAACCGAAAGGAGTTGGTGGCTTCGCGCTCAATGGCCGAATTTGAGCAGGTGCTGATTGACCATGACCATTTCTTTAAGGTGCATAAATCCCACTTGGTTAACCTGAACTACATCACTAAGTATCGACGGGGCGATGGAGGCACCCTAATGATGACAGATGGGAGCGAGGTGGATGTAGCCCGACGGGTAAAGCCCGAGTTTCTAAAAAAGATGGGGCTGGATAACTGAATATTTTATTTGTTATTGGCTATTTGTTTGATAGTCAGATAATAGTCGATAGCTAATAACCAATACCTAACGACCAATAACCAGATTGCTAATGTCTGTAAAGGTAGCCGTCTGGTTTTGCTGGTCTTTGGCCGTAACCGAATCCCGAAGTTTCAGGCGTGTGTATACATGTAGTTCAGAGTCGATCAACTCAACGGTTATCGGCTTTCCGTCGGCGGTTTGGCTGCCCTGATAGATCAGTACTGCGCTGACCGGATCGGCTGATGGGTCTTTTTTCGACTTGTAGACCTTCAGACTGCAGCCCGAAGGCAACGTTATTCCTTTCTCTAAATCCTGACGAACCACGGTCAGCAGACTTTGGAGTTGTTGCAGGGTTTCCTGGGGCCGAAAGTGGTAATAGACTTTATCCTCATCAGCCGACTGTTTCGTTTCAATATAACCCAGCATAGGCCCAAGCGCCCCAATTAGCGATAAGGATTTGTCGGAGGGAATTACGATGGGATCAACCAGCAGCAGATTCTGGGGTTTAATGTGGTTGGCAAAGTAGCCAGAAGCAACCAATTCCAGTAGTAAAGCGCCACTCGTAGAGGAGGTGAGTAAGTTGATATTTTGATAGCCAGCCTTTTCCAACTGACTATATTCATCCATAATGGCCGCCTGCCAGTCGTGCCAGGTTGACGTTTTGAAGTCGTCGTAACTTCGCCCATGTCCGCCCAGCAGCACCTGCGACAGGTAAAAATCAGTCCGGCCACTGGACCAGCTTCGAAATTCATCCCACTCAAATGTAGTGGCCGAATAGCCATGACAGGCAATAATAACGGGTTTCCTGGCCTGCTCAGGCGTCGGGTTTGGCATTGCTTTCGATACCAGGTAGTTCGCTGGCTTGTAGAGCGATGGATCGAACAAGGTTCCCCCATCCAGCATGTCTTTTGTGATGGTGGGTTCGGGTGAACAGGCCAGGGTAATCACAAGTAGGACCAAGAGACTAAGGATTGTTTTCATATTAGTTTTTGGGCGTTTTAAGAATGTTCCAGCTGATACTGGTCTGGACAAAAACAGGATACAACGTACCTGGCCCTGAAAGACCGTTGCCGGTAAGCAGGTTATAGCCGACAGACGCGTTGATTTTGAGTGGAAAGTTGGGGCAGTAACACAGGCCAACTTCAGGAGACGCCAGCAGCGAGGTTCTGGCTAATTCGTCGAATAGGGGGCTTCCATAATGGGCGGCAAAGTAGCCCACATTCGCCTTGACAACGGGTTGAATCAACCATGTAGGCCTGAAATAATAGGAAGCCGAGACCAGGTAGTTGTCCTGCTTAATGGCATTCGAGTGAAAGGCTGTTCCCAGTCGCGAACTAACGTAGCTGAGCCCGATATACAATCGGCTGGACGCCAGTTTGGGGTGAGTATACTGCACCGTAAGGCCATTTTCGGCATACAGATTAATTGATTTCTGAAGTCGGATTCCGATGTCCAGCACAGCTCTGCCAGGCCGCGCCTGGGTGTATTGAGTCGAGTGCTCCTGTCCAAATGTGGGCGAAAGAGCGATTCCGAAAAGCATAGGAATCAACAGGTAACCTGGTTTCATAAAGAGGGTGGGTGATTGGTGGTATACTGATTCAGTTTGAATACGGGTGAGGGCAACACTGCAATCGAATAGACGTTTAAAGATGGCATGAATTAGTAGAGAAGCGTAGTAACAGTTGCCTGCCGGGGCACTTGAGTTTACTGCCGGTGCTTTCAAAAAGCCCTACCTCATTAAATAGCAAGAAAAATCTAACCTTACGCTACTACGACTCGTTGAGGCATATAACCTACGGGCTAACTATAATATCAAGTAGTAATCACTTACTCAACTTACGAAAACAACCATGATCAATGAAAATCAACTCAGCCGACGCCAGCTCATTGGTGGCATTGGCAGTGGTCTGGCGGCTACCGTACTGGCACCGGCAGTGTTGGCCAATTCGGAGTCTCAGGTAGTAGGGTCATTGGCTCCGGCACCGCTTGTCGATCCGACCACGAAATATCCCAAACCTCCATTTAAGCCCCAGCCGCAGCCCTGGCCAGGGTTAGCCAGCAAAATGGACCCGCGTCCCGACCATGGCGAGACCAGTTATAAAGGATCTGGGCGCTTACTTGGCCGAAAAGCGTTGATTACCGGAGGAGATTCAGGCATGGGTCGAGCCGCTGCAATTGCCTATGCCCGCGAAGGAGCCGATGTGGCCATTAACTATCTGCCGGCCGAGGAATCCGACGCCAGGGAGGTAGTGGATTTAATCAAGAAAGAAGGCCGGAAAGCGATTGCTATTCCTGGCGATATCCGCACCGAAGCGTTCTGTAAGCAACTGGTGGAGGAAGCCGTAAAAGGATTGGGTGGATTAGATATTCTGGTGAGTAATGCGGCCCGGCAGCAAAGTCGGGAGTCTATACTGGATGTCTCTTCGGAAGATTTTGACGCGACGATGAAAACCAACATTTATGCACCCTTCTGGATTATTAAAGCCGCTTTACCGCACATGCCGCCCGGATCGTCCATTATCGGAACAACATCCGAGCAGGCTTATGACCCTTCGCCCAATTTATACGACTATGCGCAGACCAAAGCGGCTACGATGAATTTTGTCAAGTCGCTGGCTAAACAGCTTGGCCCCAAGGGTATTCGGGTAAATGGTGTAGCGCCGGGCCCTATATGGACACCATTACAACCCAGCGGTGGGGCCACGCAGGAAAAGCTAAAAACCTTCGGCGGAAATACCCCGCTGGGCCGCCCTGGCCAACCCGCCGAGCTGGCATCTATTTACGTTCAACTGGCGGCTAATGATGGCAGTTATGCTACAGGCCAGGTATACGGAGCGGCTGGTGGGGGAGGACAGCCCTAATCTAGTCCAGTTCATTCGTTGTTACTAGAAAAGCCGCGCTCAGCCTATGCTGACGCGGCTTTTCTAGTAATTGCCCAAATTAAGCCGCTAACTACGAAAGCCCCAATAGGTATATTCCCTGACCTTCTCTTTACCAGTTACCTCCATTCTCCCTGGTTACTGGCCCATGAGCGCAATTAATTTGTCCTCCAGGTTTTTACCCCTCAGATTTTTGGCGATAATTTTTCCGTCTTTATCAAGCAAAAAACTATTAGGTATGGCGGTAACCGTGTACAACGCGGCCGTTGAACCCGAATAGCCATCCAACTCAGATACATTCTCCCAGGTATAGCCATCTTTTTTGATAGCATTCACCCACCTGGATTTATCGGTGTCGATCGACACGCTTAAAATAGCAAACCCTTTGTCTTTGTACGTTTTGTAAAGTCTCACCAGCGTTGGGCTTTCCTGTCGGCAGGGGCCGCACCAGGAAGCCCAGAAATCGACCAGCGTATATTTACCTCGATAATTTTTCAAATCGACGGTATGGTTAGCCGTGTCCTTTGCCATGAATTCCGGGGCTATAGCGCCTAATGCAATACGTTTGGTAGCTGCCACTTTGCTAACAAGCTGTCGTGTTAATTCAAAACCAGGGTATTTTTTCTGAAAGATGGCCACCATCTGGTCCATCAGGTTGATGTCATTATCCGAATGCCAGCGCATGCTGTGATGAACCGCAGCGAGTGAGTTGATAAAGAAAGGCTGTTCAACCCAGGTGGCCAGCTCAGCTTTATAATTTTCAGACGCTTTCTCGTGCTCAACGTTCCAGTACTCAATCCGGGCCTTGTTACCACTTTTTACCGCTACTGCCGATGAATCATAGGTGCGCTTCAGGTATTTAGCAAACACATCCCGGCGATTACGCTCGTAGTCGATCAGGTATTGTGTGTCCTTAGAACCGGAGCATACGATTTCATCTTTTTTGAATTCCAACTTGAGCGCATCACCTGGCTTGGCTACCACCTGCACCAGTCCCGAATCCGCCACGCTGATTGTATAAATGAGCGGTTCTTTCAGCGGTATCGTAAATTGAAATGATCCTTTAGCGTCGGCAACTACTTCCTGGACTTTCCTGTCCTTGCGTGTTTCATAATTCATGAGGGTTAATTGCACCGGCTTCCCGGAAAATTTTGCCGGGAGTAACCCCTTCACCATAGCCGATTGGGAGAAGGCTACATGGACCCAGAAGCTAGATAAGAAAAGAAAAAAACGCATGGACTCGTTGTTGATGGATGATTGATGGTCAGTAAAACTGATAAGTAGACGTCATCCACTTCACAAAGGTTCAGCACAGGAAATTCGGCGATCAGGGTGGCCAGGATGCAACGATTTGTTTTCCAATCCACCCCACATCCACCCCACCATTAGTGTCGGTCGTAGTTTCTGTACTTACACCTTGTTTGGCAGAATAGCTTTCAGCTTCAATTTTGCCGGGAATCGCTTTTTGCGCCAGGCCGGGTAAGCTACTAGCTAGCAATAGGCTCAGAAGTAAATGGTTTATTATTACAAAGTACGGTTTAGGTTTTATTTTCGAATAACTGATTTTCGCGTAAATAGAGATTTTTATTTATAAATCAATCCAAAAGTGAATATTGATTTTACCTTCTTTCGTTTGTAGGGCTTATATGCGGAAGTAGGTATTATGATTTAGTCAGTTATAAAGTTCAAGCATGATCAACCACGAAGATTTGGAAATATGATTGTATAACAGTAAAAATAAAAAATGGCGCTGTCTGTTTTTGCTACTTACTATTATTTGTAATCCTACCTTTATTATCAATGGAAAAGTCAATGATTTGTACTGTTTATATTCTGAAATTTATTTTAATTATACAGTCTTTGATTACGTAAATTCGAATTGTTAGCTTTAGGTGAATGGCAACAGCTCTAATAAAAAGAGTTAAAAGTAATTATATAGAACTTAACAATGATAGATTAAAAAACATTTACTAAAAAGAAGGCTCAAATTGGCTTGGTCGGGTAATTGATACTGAATGGTACCTGAAACTTAAGTTGGCTATAATTCAGTGTACTATGCTTTATGTCTATTATAGAGGTCACTAATTTAGGGTAAAATTATATGTATAGTTATGTAAAAATAGATATTATTATAATTTACTGCCTGTTTATGTATTGTATGATATGAAACACATATGATATATCGTTTACGGCTATTTAGGTCATTTCGACCAGGAAATTGGCGATTTCACGCAAAACCTGAGTATGGCTGTTAGGTCCTTATATCTACATATACTAGGTTTACATAGAGTTAATAATCATCAGCCACAATAAACAAGGAAAATAATTTTAGCTGTTCATTGCTTTTTATTGGCAAGTAAATTATTGTTTGGCACTTCCTGACTTACTAATGACTTGATTTATACTAATACGTTAGTCGTAAAAGTTGATTACCTACTCTAATTTGTTATGGAAAAATCGCTTTTTTTGGGGAATATATTAAAATTTTATACATAGTACTTGAAAAAATACAGATGCTTTGTGGTGGTAAATAAAACAGTTGGCTAGCTAAAGAATAGGCATTTCTGTGTACTATTTTTTACTTAGCTAACCACCAAATTTTATGAACTAGTAGTGCATGTAGGTTGATTTAGTTAAAAAAATTTTTTGTGGAGAATTAAATTTAACGGAATAATTACTATCTACCGTATGAATAATTATCGAAACTCTCTGATTTATGTGGTTGATGATGGACAGCAGGAACACTATCTGCTTAAGCTTATTCTTGCTGATCAACCGGAAAATTGTAACGTGCGATTTTTTAGCGATGGCACTCAATTGCTCACTCAACTTACCCACCGCCTGGACAACCGACTTCCTGACTTGATTTTATTGAACTTACAACTGTCCATCCTGACAGGCTATGAAGTACTGCTTTTGCTCAAAAGAGATACAGCCTGGAAGTCAATCCCAATTATTGCCTACAATGCATCAGCCAAAACCGTAGATAGTATCCATTATACCGATCTGGATTGTACAGCTTTCCTTGACAAATATAATGGTCACCGAAAAAGTGCTAGACGTTTGTCAGCTAATTATTTAAATGTCAACCTTACATATAGTGACAATTAAATCTATTGGTTTCCTATGTATTCTATCCTGTTTATCAACGACCTGATCAGCCACGAAAAATGCTCCTTTTTAGTTTTTCAGGCCGCTTATCCAGCTACTCACTGTCGATTTTTTTTGTTGAAAAAATACTGATAATCAGGATATTAATTGCTGGGCGATACCCTTCTCGTTAGAAATGGATAAGCTACTACAAAGATGGTTTTACACATCTTTACAAGGGGTCGCCTTTGTGAAGCCTATCTGCAATAGCCTGGGAGAAGTAACCGATTTTCGGTATCAGATGGTTAATGATGCATTCGCCCACATGTTCCGGCGAACACAGGAAGAATTAATTGATAAGCCGGTTAAATGGGTCTTTCAACCCGGTCAGGAGAACAGTTTTTTTGACCCTGCCGTAACGGTTATCCAGACAGGAGAAGCCCAACAATTGCTTACATGCCATGCTATAGAAGGGGAAGATATGTGGCTCAAGGTTAGCCTAAGCCGGATAGACGACCAGCTTCTGGTGAACATTCAGGATGTAAGTGCGCAAAAAAGAACGGAGATTACCTTACAGCGACGGCTGGCGATGGAATCTATTATATCACGGGTGTCAAGTAAGCTACTGACTATTAAGGCTACTGACGTTGATGGATATATCGAAGAAGCGCTGGAACAGATCAGTACCCACATAAACGCCGAGCGGGCGTCTATTTTCATGTATTCGGATGGCTATACACGAGGGAGCTGTATTCATGAGTGGTGTGCGCCTGGTATTCTGTCCTTGAAAGATAAACTAAAAAATGCGCCTATTACCAATTTCGAATGGGCACATCAGGAGTTAGAGCAAGGGAAAACAATTCGCCTGGAAGTCAACAAGCTTCCCCCACATGCAATAGAGGAGGAAGCCCTGTTTAAAGCCATGTCGATTTATTCGGTCATCAATCTTCCGCTGATTCAGGACAGAAAAACGTTTGGGTTTATCGCTTTTTACACAATCGGGCATCCGCAGCAATGGGATCAGAATGACATTTTGTTGCTGGAGACATTCAGTACGTTGATTGCCAGTGTGCTTCAACGTATACAGCAGGAAGCCATGATCCAGCGTACCAGCCAGCGTCTGGAAAGTTTACATGCAATTGACCAGACACTATTAAGTTATCGTTTAGCGGATCAATCGCCTGTGGTCACCTCCATGAAATATATAAATTTCATGGTCCCTTGTGATCGAATAACGTTATTCCAAATCGATGAAAACACGGGACTGTCAACCGCCAAATACCGGATTGTTGAAGGAGAGCTGGATATGAACCCCCAGTTTATTATGCCGGCACAGTATTTCTATGAGCAGTTTCAGGGAACTCAGGTTCCCTATCAATCAAATTATTATCCTGATTTACGGGCCTATAATTTAGGGGTTGTGCCTGGGTTGCTTATCTATGAAGCGGGGGCGCACTCATTAGTTACCATACCGTTATACAGCCAGAAAGAATGTATTGGCGTTTTAACTCTGGTCTCGGTTAATCCTTATTTCTTTACGGATGACTATCGTCAAATTGCTGAGGAACTGGCTGGTCCATTCGCTATTGTTCTTCAGCAGCAAAAGTTGGATGAACAGCTTGCTCAATACACCGAGGAACTGGAACAACGGGTAGAGGAGCGTACCAGCGAAATCAGGCGTTTGTCGACCTTGCACCAGGCCATTTTGCGGCATGCTGGCCAGGCTATTATCTCGACAGATATCCATGGGGTAATCCAAACGGCCAACCAGGCTAGTGAAAGCTTACTAGGCTACCGGGTCGATGAACTAATTGGCCAGTGTATTCACCTTGAACTTCCCTCCCCCGAGGATTCGGTCCCGTGTATTGTTTATCAGTCTAGTGTGCAGTTTCCTCCACCTCCCAATAGGTTCATGGAGGCACTCGCTACGCAAGGTTATTTGTATACTGAATGTAGTGCCCTCACGAAAACAGGACGGAAGATCCCAATCCTATTAGCGGCCAGCGCATTAGAAAATGGTCAGGGTGTTGTTATTGGTTATGTTGGAATCTCGACGGACATCTCGGCGCTAAAAACAGCCGAAGTGAAACTCAGTCAAAAAAATCAGGAATTAAATACCTTTTTTGAAGGGGCTCTGGATATGCATTGCATCTCCGACAGTCAGGGGAATATATCGAAGGTCAATCGGGCTTTTCAGGTAACGCTGGGCTATTCGGCCGCCGAACTCACGGCTATCCCGTTTCTGAATCTGATTCATCCTGATGAGCAGAAAGACGTCTACAAGAATTTACTCGTAGATATTCTTCAGCGTCCGGTTCGCAACCAGGTCAGCCGGATGCGTAGAAAGGATGGTAACTACCGAATCATTGAGTGGAATGCCATCGGTATTAACAACGTCGTGTATGGATCGGCCAGGGATATTACCGATCGGCAAGAGGCTGAAAATCAGTTGCGAAATTTAAACCAGCGGCTTCAACTGGCTACTCAGGCGGCTGGTCAGGGAATTTGGGAGGAGGATGTAGAGAAGGGAAGCCTGATTTGGGATGAGCGCTTATGGGAATTACATGGACTGGAACCGCGCCAGGATAACTGGAACTTTCAGGAATTTTCAAAATTGATCCATCCCGAAGATCTACCCGCGTTTGCGGAACGCTTTAACCGAGATCTATCCGGAGGGAAGATCTCGGATGTTATTCGGGTTATACGACAGACTGATGAAACGATTCGCTACTTTGAAACCAATGGGCTATTAATCAGGGATGAACAAGGTAAATTAGTTAGGGGCGTGGGGGTTGTCTGGGATGTGACGGAACGAAAATTGGCCGAAGCGGCCCTTCGGGAAAGTGAACAGCGGTTTAGGGAGTTTGCCGAAAATGTAGATGAAGTTTTCTGGATTCATTCGGCTAACCCTTTCAAGTTAATTTATATCAACCCGGCCTGCCAGCGCGTGTGGAACATAACTTTTCAGCAATTACAACAGGATCCATTGGCGTTTATGGTTACTGTGTTACCAGAAGACAAACCTGCTGTATTGACCTTCATTGATCACTATAAGGCCGGTATAGAAAGTGAATTATACTATAGGATACAGCCAAAAGGCGAAGCCCTGCGCTGGTTACTAGCCCGCAGTTTTATCATTCGCGATGAAGCGGGGAAAGTACTCCGCCACATCGGTATTGTTAGTGAGGTGACCAGCCAGAAAGAAAAAGAGTTTGTTCTTCAGCAATCGCTAATTCGGGAGCAGGAGCTGAACGAACTCAAATCACAGTTTGTCTCCACAGCCTCCCACGAGTTTCGTACCCCGCTGACAACAATCCAGTCCAGTGTTGAATTGATAAAGCTATATCTGGCCATGCCGGCTGCTAAATCACGGGGCTCCATTCAAAAGCACCTGGCTGTAATTGAAAAAGAAATAGACAAATTTAGTCGACTGCTTACCGACATTTTGACAATTGGCAAAATCGAGTCGGGGAAAGTCAACTTTACTCCTCAATGGGTTAATGTTGTGTTGCTTTGCGAAGAGATCATTACCACTCATTTTAGTCAACCGGGGAGTTCACGTTCTGTTCGATTAGTATGGGAGGGAACGCCCCACGAGGTTTATCTGGATGATAAATTGATTAGTCATGCTATTGTCAATCTACTGTCAAATGCCTTTAAGTTTTCAACCGAAGACCCCTGTCTGAGCATCTCGTTTACGGATAAAAGCCTTGTTTTACAGATAATTGACAAAGGGATTGGTATACCAGAACGAGCGCTTTCTACGCTGTTTCAACCGTTCTTCCGGGCTAGTAATACAATTGGTATACCGGGTACAGGCCTGGGACTGGTTATTGCCCGTCAATTTGTGGAACTCCACGGTGGCAATCTCAACGTACAGAGTCAGGAAAAAGTAGGAACTATCTGTACAATCAACTTACCAAGTAAGCAAGGTTTTTAAAGCCGGGTATTTCGATCAGGTAACTCCCTACAAACAATATGGTCGTAATCAGTATGAACAGCAGGGGTTTGGCCTGGGATGATCGATTGTAAAAAAGATTTTAACGTTAAATCAGGGTCGGCGGGCAATGGAAAGTCTATCGGAAAGCGAGACCAGCGTGTCCATCGATCATTGATTAAAACTAGTTTGTCATCCTCAGTTAAAATAACCCGTTATAATCCTACCCATTTAGCACCAAGCGGGAGTATAGGCTCAATAAAGCTGGATGCTGCTCTTGCGTAGACCTTTCCTCAAAGGTTGATCAGGTCAGGATAAGCCGCTTGTCAACTGGCGGTGGACGTTTCGCGGATAAACTTCATAAAGCCATTCAGGATGGCAAGTGGCAGGTTTCCACACTGATCTAGCGAATTGAGGGTAGCTTCTGTGTTTTCGTTATCACCTGTTTTGTAATTAGGTATAGCTGTCATATAGCTAGTTGTCCTATTGTCAGTTGACTTTACTTGGCAATACATATAAAGCCCTCCATTTGGTCTGGATTAAATCAGATGTTAACTATATTGCTATTTGTTTAACATATGATTTGCATATATCTTTAGTGGCCTAACTCAGTTCTTGTCCTCCGACCTGATTGCCCCTAAATCAGCACAAATTAATTTTTCCATGGCTAGGTTGTCTTGGTGAAAAAATATGGATTAAGGAGTGAGTAGTTGTTATTCTCGACTTCTGTTGCCGCAACCTGTATTAATTTTTGCTTCAGGCACAAGCAAATAAACTATCACTTATAACTAGCGGATTGGGAAACAAAACAAATTTCCTGATCAAATAAATTTAACTACATATATGATTTTCATTTATACGATTGGAATACAAATGTGAGTAGAATTGAGAAACCGCCATGCCTAAAAAGAATTCGATGCATAAATCCGCACAAAAAAACGCAAAGGTAAAGAAGGGGTTAGTATTATCTACGTTGTCCATAACGGATTTTGAGAATTTGCCAGTCGGCATTATCGTATGTACTCCCCTGATAGATGATAACGGGGCTATTGTAAATTTAATTATTACCTATTGTAATCCATTTGCCTCAGCCTTACTTTCTATTGATTCGTCCAGAAAAAAAGCTCTTTTTCTGGACGAATCGCCTTACTTGAAATCACTTTTGAATCCAGCCTGTACTGTAATGGAAACGGGCATACCTTTTTCTGTAGAATCCTACGAGCCAAAAAACGGAAACTGGATAACGAGTTCAATTAATCGAACTAATGAACGCTGTATTATCTATTTACAGGATAATACAGCCAAAAAGAAGAATGAAAATAATTTACAGCGCAGACTACAGCTTGAATCTATTATTTCAGAAATATCCAGCCGTTTAATTAATATCAAACCTGCTAAGCTAGATGCCTATATTACTAAGTCATTGGGCCTGATCGGTGTATATACTGGTGCAGATCGAGCCTATCTCTTTAATTACTCGATAGATGGTTATTTTATGAATTGTGCCTACGAATGGTGTGCTGAAGGTATCGAGCCATTCCAGAAACAATTTCAACATGTACCCACGAATCGCTTCCCCTGGTGGCATCAGAAAATTGCAAACGAGGAAATTATTCTGATAACATCACTTGATGATTTACCGACCAGTGCCGCTCCTGAGAAAGAGAGTCTGAGGGCACAGGACATTCAATCATTACTGGTCGTGCCTATGATGTTCGACAATAAACTCGTTGGCTATATTGGGTTTGATACGGTTCGAAAACAGCGGCACTGGGATAAAAATGACATTGACTTATTGACTACTTTTTCTGGCTTGATTGTAACGACTACGGAGCGGGTTAGCCGTGAACAACTCCTGCAACGCACGAACGATCGGCTTGAGGGGATAAACCGAATTAGTAAAGCTCTGAAGAGAAGTAGTTTATTGGATGAACAGCCTGATCAGATTGCATTGAAATACATGCATGAAATGATTCCCTGTGAAATGGGAATTGTTTTTCGTATTGATCAGGATGGCCAGTTTGCATACGCAGAAAATAGAATGCGGAAAGGGAAATGGGAGTCATTGCCAAGAATCCGTGTTCTGGCTAAATATCTTTACTATGATACACTGTCAAACGGCCAGGAGGTTCTGTTAAATAAGTTACAACCAACTGGCTTTCCCGCCGATTTTAACCCTTACAAATGGGGTCATCGTTCTTTTTTGGCAATTCCGCTGTTTGCTCAACATCAATACGTTGGGATACTGGTGTTGCTCGACAAATCGCCTGATTTTTTTACCCAGGAATCTGTATTTATAGCCCGTGAGGTTGCCGATCAGTTATCCATATTATTATTCCAGGAAGAGGTAAATCTGCAGCTAACCAGGCAGGCCGATAAACTAAACGAAAATAACCAGTTTTTACAGGCTGTAATCGATAATATTCCTGCTGGATTAGCCCTGTGGCAGCCAATCCGCAGAAATGGATCCATTGTCGATTTTACATATTTATTAATCAATCCGGTAAGTGCAGCCATTACGGGGTTAAGCCAGGAAGAACTAGTTGGGCAATCCTATATTAGTCTGTTCCCACATGTTCTCAAAAATGGGCTATTTGATAAATTAGTCAGACGGGCAGAATCGGGAAAAACCCAACGTTTCCAGTTTATGGACAAACTGCCTGCGGGCGACTTCTGGGGTGATTTCTCACTGGTTTGGGTTGGAGACAACCTGTTACTGACCATAAATGATATCACGCACCTTAAACAGATTGAGGAACAGCTTCGACAAACAAACATTGGTTTAGAAAAGCGGGTAGCCGATCGAACAGCCGAAATTCAACAGCTTTCTGCCATGCAGCGGGCTATTCTGAAGTACGCCGGTCTGGCCATTGCGGTGAGTGATACAACTGGCGTCATCCAGCTTGTTAATCCGGCTCTTGAAGCCCTCATCGGCTACAAAGCCGATGAATTGATCGGGAAAGTAACCCTTGGCGCGCTTAGGGACCCCGAAATCCATCAACAGCAAATCGATCAGTTGAAGCCCGAAATGGACAACTCATCCCTGAATGGGGAAGAGCTAATTGCGGCTTATTTACGAGAGAATGATTTTCTACAGCGAGAGAATACCCTTTTAACTAAAGAGGGTAAACGTATACGGGTACTGTCAACTTCCAGCGGGCTCTATGATGACCAGGGTAAGCTGATCGGCTTTGTTGATTTAGCCACAGATATATCTACGCTAAAAGCTATTGAACAGGAGCTGAAACAGGCCAATCAGCGTATTCAACTGGCAACTTTAGCTGGTAAACTGGGCATTTGGGAGTGGAATTTAGGTACGAACGAGCTTGTACTTGATACGAATTTTTTCACCCTATTCGGCATGGCAAAAAAGCTTGAAGGCAATCGAATGAGTGATTTTGAGCGCCTGGTTCACCCCGACGATTTGCCATTGCTTTATCAACATATACAACAAGCCATTAAAGAACAAACCCCGCTAGATGTTGAATTTAGAGTTATTTTACCTAAAAGTAAGTCGATCCATTATGTAAAAGCGGACGGTTTAGTTCTTCAAAATGAACCAGGAAGAACGGACCGTATAATTGGGGTAATTCGCGATCAAACAGCCACGAAACGAGCGGATCAGGCCCTGAAAGAAAGCGAAACACAATATCGCTCGTTGGTTAACCACCTTAAAGAGGTTGTCTTTCAAATCAACACAGAAGGCCATTGGATTTATTTAAACCCTGCCTGGCAGGAGGTAATGGGCTTCAGTGTCAGTGAATCACTGGGTAAACCGTTTCTGGATTTCGTATTTCCAGATGATCGGGCGCATAATCAGGAACTATGTGAGCTGCTGCTAGCTCGTAAAAAAAAGTATTGCGAGCATGTTATTCGATATATTCATAAAGATGGGGGGTACCGGTGGATCGAAGTGTTTGCTCAGGTAACACAGGATCAGGACAATCAAATTACGGGAATAGCCGGAACGCTGACAGATATTACAGGCCGTAAAGAAGCAGAGGTAGCTCTTTTAGAAAGTGAGCAGCGGTTTCGTGATATTGCAGAAAATGTGGACGAGATATTTTGGATCCGAGACATTAATGAGCCCAGATTTATTTATATGAATCTGGCTTACGAAAAATTCAGCGGGCAAAATCGCCAGCTCTTGTACGAAAACCCATTTCTATTTTTACATTTTATCCTGGAAGAAGACCGGCAGAAAGTGATGGATTTCTTTCTGCATAAAGATCCAGACCTGGACTTTCAGTTCCGGGCCAGGCATCAGGACGGAAGTATTCGTCATTTAGGTGTTCGACTATTTACTGTCAAAAATGAAAATAACATCGTAACTCGCCGAATCGGAGTTGCTACAGATATTACTACGACTATTGAAAAAGAATTAATTCTGAACGAATCATTAAAAAAAGAACGAAATTTAAATGTACTTAAGTCTCAATTTATAACAACCGCATCGCATGAGTTCAGAACGCCATTAGCCACCATTAGTTCAAGTGTAGAATTGGTAAAACATTATATTGATAAAATAGACGAACTATCTTCGAAACCCGTAATTAATAAACATATTGAAAATATTTATCAAAAAGTTTTTCTACTCAACGATCTTATAGCGGATACACTAACAATCAGTAAGATAGATGAAGGTAAAATAGCATTTCATCCAGAATTGACAAATTTGGCGAGCCTTTGTGAAACTATTGTAAAATCTTACTTTGGCGATCGGCTGGATAATCGTTTTGTAGACTTTATAGTCAATGGCAATCCGGTAGACATCCTGATCGATAAAAAACTGATGGAGCATATTCTTACCAATCTTCTGGCTAATGCCTTTAAATTTTCGACAAAAAACCCGACCCTAAACCTTTCTTTTCAAAAGAAACTAGTCTGCATTTTTATTAAAGATGAAGGAATTGGCATACCTAAAAAAGACATGCCTAACTTATTTGGTAAATTCTTCAGGGCTAGTAATGCCAATACCTTCCAGGGAACAGGACTTGGTTTGGCTATCTGTCAGGAATATATAGCCTTGCAGAATGGCCGTATTGAGGTGGACAGTACAGAAGGAGTAGGAACAACCTTCAAGGTTACCTTTTCACTCGTACCCTGATTTTAGCTTGTCGTATCGGTAAATCTCACCTGACCAGGACTTCCTTCTTTAACGGCTCAGCGCTTTTAATGGCCTGTTTTCAATGCCTTTGTATTCGATTGAACAAGTTCGCTCGTGCGGCTGTGATGAATCAATAGGAAATGGTAAATTTATCACAGCCAAAACGTATCCAGGTAGATAGTGGCAGTGCGTTTTCGGAGAAGTAAGCTATCCTAAATTCCATAGACTATGAAAAATTTCATTGTATGCTGGCTACTACTGGGGTTAATCACCAGTACTAAGGCCCAATCCACTCAGGTACGAACTATTACGGGGACCGTAACCGAACAAACCTCGCGCAGTCCATTGCCGGGCGTGGTCGTAGGGATTAAAGGCATGAACAAAGGAACTACTACGGACGTAAAAGGCAATTACTCCATAGAGGTCCCTACAGGCGCTACGCAGTTGGTATTCAGTTTTGTTGGCTACCGAACGCAGGAGGTTGCCATTGGTAATCGGCAAACGATTGACGTAGCACTGGCTCCCGATGCTCAGGCCTTAAGCGAAGTCGTTGTGACCGGGTATAAGACACAAGCCAAACGAAGTATCACGGGTAGCGTTGCCACGATTGGTTCTCAACCCAGATTATACCGCCCCCAGTCTACTCCCTCAACAGAAAGCTACAAAGCCACTGAGGAAACGGGTTTTCAGGAGGTTCGTCAACAGCCCGTTACAACCTTCTCGGCCGATGTAGATCGTGCTTCGTACAGTAACATCCGCCGGCTGCTTAACAACGGCCAACGCCCTCCTAAAGATGCCGTTCGACTGGAGGAGATGATCAACTACTTCAGCTACCAATATCCACAACCGGCCGGTGAAGCGCCGGTGTCTATAACAACCGAACTGACTGAATCCCCGTGGAATTCAGGGCTGCAACTACTTCGGGTTGGGCTACAGGCCCGTCGTGTTAAAAATGACCAGCTTCCCCCATCAAATCTGGTATTCCTGCTTGATGTATCAGGTTCGATGGATGCCCCCAATAAACTACCTCTGGTACAAGCTTCCCTCAATCTACTCGTCGATCAACTTCGTCCTGTAGATCGAGTGGCTATTGTTGTTTATGCCGGAGCGGCTGGGTTAGTGTTGCCACCAACGCCTGGCAATCAACCCCAGCGCATTAAAGATGCCATCAACCAATTACAGGCAGGTGGCTCTACGGCGGGCGGGGCGGGTATTCAACTCGCTTATAAAGTGGCTATGGATAATTTGATAAGCAACGGCAATAACCGGGTTATTCTGGCTACCGATGGCGATTTCAACGTAGGCATTTCGGGGCAAGGTGAGCTACAGCGACTGATCGAACAGGAGCGGGAAAAAGGTATTTTTCTAAGCGTATTAGGCTTTGGAATGGGGAATCTAAAAGATGCTAATCTGGAAACGCTGGCCGATAAAGGAAACGGTAACTATGCCTACATTGATAATCTTCCTGAGGCACGAAAAGTATTCATTCATGAATTTGGGGGTACTCTTTTTACGGTAGCCAAAGATGTAAAACTACAACTGGAGTTTAATCCAACCTATGTGAAAGCCTATCGTTTGTTGGGGTATGAAAATCGACGGTTAGCTAACGAAGATTTTAAAAACGATCAAAAAGACGCGGGTGATCTGGGGGCGGGCCACAGTGTTACAGCCCTCTACGAACTGATTCCAGCCGGTGCCAAAAGCAAATATCTTCCGAAAACAGACTCGTTAAAATACCAGACATTTGTTGATACCAAAGCGTCTACACAATCGGGCGAATTGCTAACGCTTAAAGTCCGGTATAAACAACCTGCCGATTCTGTTAGTCAGCAACTTCAACACGTAGTTAAAACGCAGACTGTTTCATTTGACCGGGCTACGGCTGATTTCCGGTTTGCGGCTGCCGTCGCCGAATTTGGCTTACTATTGAGCGAATCCGCCTACAAAGGATCAGCGCGCTATGGGCAGGTGGTTAAACTGGCAAAGGGAGCCCTTACTGACGATTCAGAAGGGTACCGGAGCGAATTTGTGCGATTAGTCAAGACGGCCTCCGGGTTAACGTCATCAGGCGAGGTAGTTGATGAAGAGAAAAACGACTAGTACTTGACAAAAAATAGAAACTAAAATTGGAAGACTATCCGTCATAACGACCCGTTAACCTAATCGGTGGTCGGGTCGTTTTTGTGTTTTATACACATCTGTATGTCATCCAGGCGGCTTGCTACCTACAGGGGTGAGCAGTTCAAATACGCCCCTCGTATTCTGTATCGTTCTTTTTTGAGCGCTGATTTTTATATAGGTAAAACCATACTTTGCTGATCCATTAACAATACCGCTGAAGCCGGTTTTATAGACCAGTACTTGTAATTTTTAGCATATCTGGTTAAAGGAATAGGGATTTCCTGAGCGATTTAAACGTACCACTAGACTAGTGGTAACTGGCTGATTTACCGTAGTATGTGTGCTGAATAAACGGCAGGGATAAGTCGTTGCCCAGCGGATAAGGCCATATACAGTCGGGTACATGCGTAAGGTATCCGTTGGCTATATAGTAAATTATTGCCGAATGGCAGCGTCTCAAAATTTCACGTACACGATTGTTTCTCGCTAAATCCGATTTGTCCAGTTCGCTCCTTAACCTTCGTATCGCATCATGGTATTTACAGAAAAATTCGCCATTAATTTAGAAGATCAGCGTAACC
Organism: Spirosoma sp. KCTC 42546; assembly: GCF_006965485.1. Classification (NCBI taxonomy): domain Bacteria; kingdom Pseudomonadati; phylum Bacteroidota; class Cytophagia; order Cytophagales; family Cytophagaceae; genus Spirosoma; species Spirosoma sp. KCTC 42546. The sequence continues at coordinate 5,939,100 of NZ_CP041360.1, read as the reverse complement.
AGCTCAATCTTGCCCAGGCTCTGGGCCTGAATTTAGGGCTGGGATTCGACCCCTCAATCTGGTCGTTCCTGAAAGATAGTGAACGCCAGCTTATTCAATTGATGGATGGCCCAACACCGCCTGAACCCGATGCCTCCGGAAATATAGAGTTTGGGTGGTGCCTTTATTTCCTAAATGGAATGATGCCTAATGTTCCACCTCTGATTCAATCTAGTCTTCAGGGCATTAAGTTGATTTTGACGAGTATAGGGGGTATGCCCACCAGCAGGATAACCTCAGCTCAATGGAAGCGTTGGTTAATTCAGTTAGACAGCGCGGGCGTACTAAAGGGCGATGGTACGTTGGTGTCAACGGCCCGCTACGCACTTATCGATCCAGGCTGGGCGCTTTCTCTGCTCAATTTTTTATCGCTTAAACTAGGTATACGAAAGATCGTACCGTTTAATCCAGTCGGGAAAACAATTCAGGTCACTCGCCCAACTCCCTTACGGATGGCGCTGTTTGGCGATTGGGGAACTGGGCCTTATCTGGATGGGAATTTAGCCGCCAGTCCTTCGCAACTGGTAATGCAGCAGATTCAAAAAAAGGCTCCGGATATGGCCGTTCACCTTGGCGATGTGTATTACTCCGGAATGGATGTTGAAGAGCATCTTAGGCTGGTAGATAGCTGGACGTATAAAGCACCTCTGGGAAATTTTACCCTAAATTCAAATCATGAAATGTATTATGGAGGACATGGTCTGTTCAACATTGCCCTCAATCCAGCTAGTACACCCTTATTTCAGGCGCAGGGTAGCTCGACGTTTTTCAGCGTTAGCTTTGGTAACTGGCTGATTCTGGGACTCGACTCTGCTTATAATGCCCCTCAACGTAACATGTACCTGGACGGAGCAATAACCGATCCGGCCCAGAAAAAACTGTTGAAGGACGCGGGGACTAGTGGAAAAAAAATCATGATTTTTACTCACCATAATCCAATAAACGAAACCGGAACGATCCAGAATAACCTGTGGAATAATGTAGTATCAGCCCTGGGGAAAAACCCAGACTACTGGTACTGGGGGCATGTGCATAATGGTATTGTGTATTCAGAAAAGTCAGCGGCTGGGTCCGTGAAGTGCAGGTGCCAGGGCAATTCCGCTATTCCAATTGGGCATGCCTCCTGGTACGATACGAATGCGAATATCTCCTTTTATACGAATTCGCCCCTTGGCGATACAGATCCTCGTAATGCATTGCGGATCAAGAATGGGTTTGCGCTATTGGAATTTGGCCAGGATACCGTTAAGGAGACGTGGTATTATCAGGATGGCACGCTTGCCTGGTCGTCTTAATCGACTGGCCAGCAAGTGCCAATAGCTCACCATAGGCAGTTTATACTATATGAGCCTCAGGTTACCTTAGGCTTCATTTGTGGTTAGACAATGGCAACTGGAACCAGCTAAACTAATAGCGGCTAATGACTATTATCGGACCAGTAGGGCGGCTCGGTTGGTTTATAAAGAAATTCCAACCGCTATGATAAACTAAACTGGCAGTGTAATATATGCCTAAAGCCCTAAGAAGGGCTTTAGGTGCTGTTGTTTGATTAGATCCAGAGGCTTGTTCAGGACACTTACTTTCCAATACAGAAAGTAATTATAGTTAATAGCCTATTGATAATCAATGAATTATTAATTGAAAATATAGATTAGGGTACAAATAGTGCACAAAATCTGCAAAACTAACTCTCAGTCTTACATTTAAACCTTATCCTAAACCAGATAGCAATTAACCGCTTATCAGAACGGTTAAGTACTTTTTTAATTGGTGAGCAGCGCATTGTGTTCAGGCAAATTCATTAAAACAGTTTGCCACACCATTCCGAACACATTGATGGACTACACAGAAAAGCTAGCTGCTAAGGTGATTGCTGAGCATGGGCTTGGCCGTACCACTAAGTACCGTTGGAAGAAGGAAGGAGAGATTCCAGATTTCTATTTTAAGGCCGGTTACAAAAAACCTGAATCATTAACTAAAAAGCAGCGTGAACAACAGGAGTTGATTTTGAAGATCATCAACGATCCGTTAATCAAACATACTGCCTTTGATGAAGACACTGCCTTTCTTGGTAAACTCGACGAGATGTACACATTACGCCGAGGGCAGAATGATACCAATCGTAGCCGCCAAGGCCGCCCCAACATACCAAACCTGAATTTTTCGTCTACCGAGCTACGCAAGATTATTATTCACTTGCAAAAAATGGCTACGGTGTTGAGTGAGCAGCTCGCGCTTGCCAATGGACAGCCTTACGAACGGCGGCAGGATACCCTAAAAGAACTGCTGCGAAGTCAGAAAGAGTTAACTGTTCGACAGACGGTGAGTGATATTGGGTCTCAGGCTGCAAACCGATGGCTTAACTTCGTAAAGAATGTACGTAGCCCGCTGCCTGATACAGATCGGCATATCATTGCCCATGTTTTTAGTAAGTTGCAGGATTTATTAGCCCTTATTAATTCGGCTATTAATCCAATCCAATAGCTGTTTGTTGACTTATTACATCTACTTTATCACGAACCTCTCCTCCGCTGTGTTGCTAAAAATTAATTATACCAGGTCGATGACATCGTATTCTCGATTCTGCGTTGGTCTGCTATTGTTCCTTTCATTAGACCAGTGTAAGCAAGCTTGTGTTCCGATTCCGGCCAATACAACGCCTACTCGTGACGATAATATGGCGATGGGTCATCCTGACGAAGCAAAAGCCTCAGAGTCCAGCCCGAACGCATATCTGATTACCCGTTCAACATACTCACTTTCTTATAACCAATCGACCGGTATAGCCCACTAGTGAAGCTGGCATCTGAGTTCAGCCTGGAAGGGAGTAGCTTCTCACTAAGTCGGTAACTTCATACCAGACCAATCACTACCTACTGGGTGGTATCAGGATCACCATGCGGATTATAAGAATACCGGCTTTGACCGTGGCCACCTCTGCCACTCGGGTGATCGGGATAGTACGGCATAGGAAAACAAGACGACTTTCATTCTAACCAACATCGTGCCCCAGGCACCTCAACTGAATCGGCAATCCTGGCTGCGACTGGAGGACTACTGCCGTAATCTAGTGGTTCAGGGTAATGAGCTATATATTATTGCTGGAACAGCGGGCAAAGGTGGTGAGTGCGACAGCGGAAAGGCTACAACTATTGCCAGTGGCAAGCTAACCGTCCCTGCTGCTCTCTGGAAGGTGATTGTGGTACTACCTGTGGGTACGGATGATGTGAACAGGATAAACGCACAGACGCGAGTTATTGCAGTCTGGATGCCGAACACGAATGCAACCGGCTAAGGAGCCTGGGAAAGCTATCGCGTTAGCATGGATGAGACGGTCAGCCGTTGCTGTGGAGAAGCAAACGGGGTATGATTTACTGTCAAATGTATTGGACAGTGTGCAACAAGTAGCTGAGTTAGGTATTGATAGAATTAATATTAAAACATAAAAATGCCCGGCGATTGACCGGCTTATTTTTAGTGAGCAATATGTGCCTACTTGACTCATGCCTCCTTCTAGTATGAGGCAAAAGGTGACAAAGGAACAACTCCAGCAGTCGAACACGCCTAATGATATATTTCTACTTTATTTTATAACACACATTGTTACCAAAATATATATTTTACTAATATTTACGAGCCTTTAATGGTAGATTGGTAAAAATATTCATCTTTTTTTGTCTTACTGGTTCGATTAGAGTAGGTTTTCAAGCCCACTTTAGGCTTAAAAATCAATCAACCTGATTAAACTGGCGAAGACATTTGTGTCAGCCGGACACTTCTTTTTTGAAATGCTTTTCATTCAACTTGTAAAATCGATTATGGGACATCTGGCTAGTTATCCAAGCAAAAATCAACACTTGTCAGGTATCTTTTAGCACTGGTATTAACGAATGATTATCATGGATAAGACTGATTTTGACGCTACGCTCCAAGCTCAACAATTGGAGACCTTTCAAGACGTAATCCCGGTGGCGGTCCTGCATTGTCAGCCCATTCTTCAGCATGATCAGGTTCTGGACTTTCGATACGTATGGGGGAATCGAATGGCGCATCAGATGTCCGCATTGAGCCCAGATGAGTTTGGCCAGATGACCATGCTTCAACTTTTTCCCAGCTTTGTAGATTCAGGTATCTTTAATCGGTATGTCCAGGTATGGGAAACAGGCGAACCACAACGATTCGAACGACAGCATCCCATTGGTGAGCTTATGCAATGGGTCGATGTATCGGTTAATAAAAAATATGAGGGACTCATTATTACCGCGATCGACATTACCCAGTCCAAACTAGCTCAGCAGACGTTGGAGCAACAAACTAAATTGCTGCAAAACATTGTCGAGCAGCTACCCGCTGGCCTTGTCCTATTTCATCCAATTCGCACTCCAGAAAAGGGTATTATTGACTTTTGTTATGGCTTAACCAACCCGGCTAATGATCGCTTGCTGGGCTATCCCACGGGACAACTAATCAACCGACATTTATTGGAGGTATATCCTTCTGCTCAGCAGCAAGGTACCTTTGGGCGATTGATTGACGCGTTTCAAACGGACGTTTCTAAGCATTACCAGACTCACTATCAGGCGGATGGGGTGGATTTGTGGCTGGATAGCCATATGGTTCGGGTTGATGACGGAGTATTGTTGATCTATACGGACCATTCGTCCCTTAAACAACAGCAACAAGTCTTACTGGAGCAGGCCGACCTGTTGCAATACAAAAATGAGCAGCTGCATCAGGCCAATAGGGCTTTGGAGCGAACTAATCAGCGGCTTCAAGGACTACAGGCCATTGAGCGGACACTACTCAATCAGAGTCTGACCGAGCAAGCACCCCAGGCAACTGCTTTGATACACGCCCGACAACTCATTCCATGTGAACGGCTGGTCGTTTATCAGTTTGACCTGACAACCGGTATGGCTCAGGCTAAAAGTTGGTTAGTTAATGGAGAAAGGATCGTCCGGGCGGGATCCCAACTGCCTATCCATCTCTTTGAGATTGAGCCACTCCTAAGTGGACAACCTCTTGTCATCGATCAGCTACAGTCCACGACGGCTGGTATCCCACCTGAACTGGCTCTATATGAACGTGGGTTTCGATCAATGATCATTATTCCCCTATTCAGCCAGCAACAGTATATCGGGGCTTTTGTGCTGATGGCCTATTCCTCTCATTTTTTTACAGCTGATCATTTGGAGATTGCTCAGGAAGTGGGGAGCCAGTTAGCCATTGTTTTACGCCAGCAGCAACTCAATCAACAGCTCCAGCAGTATACAGAACAACTTGAATTACGTGTTTTAGAGCGCACTCAGGAGATCCAGCAACTGTCGGCCCTCCAAAATGCCATTCTTAAATACGCGGGTCAGGCCATTATCTCAACCGATACCAATGGCGTTGTCATATCCGCTAATCCTGCCGTTGAGCAGGTATTAGGGTATCAGGCGGATGAATTGATCGGCAGGCATCCTTCGGCTCGGTTTGAGCCTTCTGAAACATCGCTGCCAATCCTGACTTACCAGGCTAAGGAAACAGATTTTAGGCCTTCGTTTTTATTGGAGCCGATCTTGCTCAAGCAAGGCTATTTTCAATCCGAATGCCTGATTGAAGGCAAACAGGGACAACGGGTGCCTGTCTTATTGACAACTAGTACACTACAAGATGAAGCCGGCGCAGTTACGGGCTTCGTAGGAATGGCCACCGATATTTCCTTATTAAAAGCAGCTGAACAGGCCTTGCAGCAAAAAAGTCGGGAGCTAACGATCTTCTTTGAAGGAGCTCTCGATATGTATTGTATTACCACCATGGAGGGCACTTTAACGAAGGTAAACCAGGCCTGGACTCAGACATTGGGTTATCGAATAGACGAATTGGAAGGGCATCGGTTTATCGAGTGGGTCCACCCAGACGATCAGGTTGCGTCCTGGCAAGTCTTCCAGCAACCGGTTATTGATGGATACGTGAACAGGTATCGACACAAAGATGGTCAGTATCGACTACTCCAATGGCGCGCGTATCGATATGAGGAGATCGTTTATTCGTCAGCCCGTGATATTACCGAGTACGAGAAGGCTCAGGAAGCATTGCGGGAAAGTGAACAACGGTTTCGCGAAATTGCCGAAAATGTGGATGAGGTCTTTTGGATTCACTCAGCGGACTCATTCCAGCTATTATACATCAATCCGGCCTATGAACGGGTATTTGGTATTGTGCCGGGTGGAGATACCAACGGTTCCAACTCGTTTCTGGATACCATACTGGAGGAAGATCGCCATCGGGTGATGGTCGAGTTTGACAAATACCGACAAGGACAAGAGGTGAGAGTGCAATGTCGGGTGCAGGGGGCTCACCAAACAATCCGGTGGCTGCAAATTCGCACCTTCATCATGAATGATTTACACGGAGTTCCACTTCGCTATATCGGCATTGCCAATGATATTACCAGCCAGAAAGAAAAAGAATTGGTTTTACAGCAGTCACTAGAGCGGGAACAGGAGTTAAATCTCCTCAAATCACAATTTGTCTCCACGGCCTCCCACGAGTTCAGAACCCCCCTAACGACCATCCAAACCAGCGCTGATTTGATTGGGATGTACCTGGAACAACCGCCAGCGGTTGCTACCCCCTTCATTCAAAAATACCTGGGGATAATTGCCAGTCAAATCCAGACTATGAATGGACTGCTCTCGGACATACTCAGCATCGAAAAGATTGAAGCCGGGAAAATTATATTTCATCCTGACTGGGGCGACGTTCTGACCCTTTGTCAACAGGTTGTTGCCAGTCATTTTAGTCACCAACCCGATCAACGAAGAGTTCATATTTCGGTGGAGGAAACACCTTACCGTACTTATTTTGATAAAAAACTACTTAGTTATGTATTGATCAATTTGCTATCAAACGCCTTTAAATTCTCGAAAGATGATCCCAGCTTAACGATTCGTTTTCTGAAGAAGGAGTTGATTATTAACGTCATCGATACGGGAATAGGCATACCGGTTAGCGATTTGCCCGCTTTGTTTCAGACGTTTTTTCGGGCCCGTAACTCCGCCACTATTCCCGGAACGGGGTTAGGGCTGGTTATTGCCCGGCAGTATGTGGAGCTCCACGGCGGTAAACTTTTGGTTCAGAGTGAAGAGAACAAAGGCACCACGTTTACCATCATACTACCCACTGAACCAGGCCCTCAAGCACTTATTTAGGCGTATTAATAGTCTGCACCATTTCTATCTAATGAATCAACGCCTATGGCTACGAAAATATTAATTATTGAAGATGAAACCCTGATCCGGGAAAATGTAGCCGAGTTAGTAAGGTTGAATGGTTACCACGTTGTAACCGCTTCTACAGGCCGGGAAGGCCTCATTCAGGCAATGCTGCACCGCCCTGATCTGATCTTGTGTGACATCCGAATGCCAGAGATGGATGGGTATCAAGTGCTAGAAGCCGTTCGCGATTACCGATCCTTAAAAACAGTTCCCTTTATTTTTCTAACGGCCAAAGCAGAAGAATCAGATATTCGCCGAGGAATGGTTCTAGGGGCAGATGATTATCTGACCAAACCATTCACCCTGAGTGGGCTGTTAACGGCCATCGCCGGCCGCCTTCAGCGGGAGGCTCTGCGGGAAACCGATTTGCAAGGACGCCTAGCTGAACTTCGCCGTTCGATCAATAGTTTGTCAAGTCATGAATACAACACGCCCCTAAGCTGCATTATTGGATTTACTACCTTATTGCTAGATAGTTACGACGAATTTAGTCGGGAAGATAGCCTTGAGATGCTGACCATGATCAAAGCGTCCAGCCTACGCTTAAAGCGATCAATAGATAACCCTCGGTTACTGGAGGAGTTGCAACAAATAGATAGGGTACCCTCTTCTTATACGACTGGTAGTACTATGTTTGATAAAGAGCTGGTAAACAAAGCCATAGGCCGTATAAACGATCGACAGGAGCTAGACGTAACTTGTCATCTTGATCTGGAAAGCGCTCAGATTAGCCTTTCGGAGACTAGCCTGGGAGTCATCCTTGAAGAGCTTCTTGACAATGCCTTCAAGTTTTCAGATGGATCTCATCCGGTTAAGCTAAGTGGTCGCCGGGGAGAAATAAACTATCAGTTGACGATTTCGAACCATGGGCGGGTATTTAAACCCGAGGATATTATCCGGATTGCTCCTTATAGGCAATTCGACCGTGACATTTATGAACAGCAAGGATTGGGTCTGGGCTTGGCAATCGTCCAAAAACTGTTGACTTTAACAAAGGGCTCAATGGTAATAGAAAGTCAGCCAACTGGCGAAACGTCCATACTGGTCATTTTTCGGCGCGAATTGTTGTAATTAATATCTAAACGGGTTGGATATGTAGCATGCCTGTGATCAATGCCCACTCAGATACCAGGCTTACCATTACCTGACTCTCCAAGCCACGGGCCTCATTGTTGGGGTTACAGGCAAGTATTCAGCTATTGAAAGGTTTTCTATTCAGGCCGCTTCAAGTTCGGGGTGGCTTTGATTTTGCTTGTTGCCTAACTCCAAAGAGTTATGGAAGCAAGTTTACGATACGGTGTGTTTTGTATTCAAGCCACTTCGAATCGAGGTGGTGCTGATTTGTTCTAGCTGAATAGTAAGGTTTAGAGTAGATTGAAAGCAAGCCTTATCCTCTCGCTAGGAAGGACCGCCACCGATCTGTTTAATTTAATACGCATGTGGCTACAAAGAGGCCTGACTGGATTATTAGGTAAACGTGGATGAGACGGTCGGCCGTTGCCGTGGAGAAACTGTCGGGGTATGATTAGCGGTCGAATGTGTCGCAGAATGTGCAGACGATGATTGAAGCCAAAGCTGTCATAACGAGCAGTTGATTTTATATACCTAAAACTTTAGCGGCTTATGACTTACTTAAAACGCCAGTCACAAAGCCAGCGTTTTATATTCAGAACGAAACTGGCATAAATAGTGGTAGCGTGTATGAATCAGCGTTACTTTGATCTCCTTAGTTTACCGCTGATCCAAAGGTGTAAATAACAGACAAACAGTGCCTTACCGTTTAAAAAATTTATGCCATTTTCTCTGGGGAGGGGCATTCACATACCATCCATTGGCAAGGTTTTAGCTCCTTTTTTAGGTAAAAAACCACCATACCATGTACTTAACCAAAAACATCCATCTCCTTCAGGAGTACATCAAGACATTTTTTGCAACCCAAGTCGTCTTCCCCGGTATTCTGCCTCGCCAATGGGGGACACCCTTTAGTCAATCGGAGTTGAGTGCCATCCATTTTGGGCTAAAATTTATCCTCGATAAAGCCCATCCTCTTCAGGATCGGTCAATGATTTTAGCTTACGATCAAATCCAGGAAACAGAATCGCTTGACTTGCATTGGTTTCTTAGCGACTACTGGCGTGAACTGGCCATCCTCTTAAAGCTTTATCCTTCCTTGGGTGAAAGCTATCTAGCCAATAATAATTAATATCAATATGCCACAAAAAAACGCTGACCCCAAATGAATCAACGTTTCTAATGTTCACCCTCCCTACGAGTGAAGTATTACAAATGACCCCTATCGGTCAGACTTTTAGCACTTACGGGTAACTTTTTGGAGAAAGTACCTTTTTGACGTGGAGTTTCAAAAAAGTAACGGCAGGGTTGAATACTTTACACTTACTGCCTGTTGACTTACAATCGGTGGCGGATCAGTTGTAGCCGCCGAATGCTTGAGTTGTTGCTATCCTGAGCAGTGGCCACGGCCAGCTTCACACAGTTGAGCAGGTTGGAGGTACGCGCCCGGGGGAATTAACAAACGGTGGGACAGGCAGGTGTCGAAACAATAAATAAGTCACCAGTTCGCGAAAGCTCAGGTGCAACCTGATACAAAAGAAGACTGTCAAAGTAAGCAGTCTTTTAGGTAATACCCTAAGAATTAACCCTCGATGACCTAAGGGTCTCGGTGACAAACATGCCTCTTCGCCTTTATATAGGGCCATTAAAGGTAGCTGAATACCCAAATCCAATATGTGAAAGCCCTCATTTAATGAACAAAAACCTTTAAACCTCTATTGCTGGTATTTGCACGTTTGAAAGTCAAGTACCCAGAAAGTAGGCTGACGATCAAGAAATGGGGTTATCAAAACTGTTAGGGGCTGCGCATCGAAGCCAATACTCCATGATGACGGTGATGGTTTTTTCCAGTTCCTGCATGCTAGTCTGTTTAATAAAAAAGCCTTGGACCGATAAACTGTAGGCCTCAATGACCATTTGTTGGGTGGCTGCCGTGGAAAAAAACAGATACGGGATGCATCGGAGTTGGAGTTGCGCATCGACATGGATTTTTTGCCGTAAAGCAAACCCATCCAACTTGGGCATGTTGATGTCAGACAAGATTAGAAAGGGCGTCTCAAGGCTCGTTTCTAAAAAATCTAAGGCTTGCTGGCCGTCTGGGAAGTAAATGACTTTATTAGGATAGGCCAATTTTTGGAAAACTAAGTCTATCAACATCTGGTCATCGTCATCATCTTCGATGACCAGAATCGGTCCTTTTTTATTCATAAACCCACACTTGCCCAATCAATTGAGTGTAAAGCTCACTGATCGGATAACAACAACCGGTTGTCACGGCTTCGTCAACGAGTTGTAGTCCCACCTTGAGCAACTGGGCGAATAAGCTGAACGCTTTCAGGAAGTGGTAAGCCTATCTAACCAACTATACAATATCTTATTTGTTGCAAGTCAAGTCTAGTAGGTCGTCAATTACCCACAATTCGATCCTGATGTATGCCTTTCTCGTAAAAATTAATACGTACTTTACTAATTAAAGTACGTATTAATTTTTACGAGAAAGGCATACCAACGTTGTATTTTTCCAAAGCGGCCTATGCTATTGCATTAGATATACTCTTCATTATCTTCTCATCTCATTATCTTCTCGTCATTTACCCGATAACCAGAAAAAATAACTGAACTCATGCCAAAAGTCTTTAGGGAAATTGCTATAAAAAAACACTGACCTCAAGAGAAGTCAGCGTTAAGATCTACCGTAAGGATTGCATATATATTGTGCAATCGCACAACTTAGACGACAACTCAGGGAATACATCACAAAAAACGCTGATTCTGATGGGGTCAGCGTTAAAGCATTCTATCCACACCATACATATACCCTAGAGCATATGTTAATGAAGAAGCAACCTAGCCTTTTAAGGAAGAATATACAAGTCACATTACTTACCGGTTGTTATTGATAGGACAAGTACGTTCTGAGAGTCTAACTTTACTGGAAACCAAACCAGGACGCACATTATTGCAAAGCAAGATAATACCCAACACGGGCAGTGGAGCAATAGGCCTACAAGATGCAAACCAGTCTTTTGGATGTTATAAAAAAGGCTTGCCCAGGAATAGCAAACAGAGTCAAAGCAACCTACTTAAAGTTGCTTTGACTCTGTTGAAAAACCATTTATTTAGCTTACAATGAAGTCGAACCTCTACTCATTTTCAAGCTTGGGATCAATGAAAACCCTGCTGGGTTAAATATACTCTATCCGCTTCATCCCGAGGATGCACCCCAACAACAATACCCCCACTTTTTAGGCCCGATTCATACGCTTTGGCCGTTTCTTCTGGAATACCTGAATTGACTAAAGCCCCGATTAAGCCACCCGCTAAACCACCTGCACCTGCACCCGCCAGCCCAGCTGCCAGCGGCCCCGCAATCAGTAAACCCAAGCCTGGCAAAGCCAATGTCGTCCCGATGGCGGCAATGGCGGCTGCCACGGCACCCACTGTCCCCCCAATCGCCGACCCTTTGCCGACCCCTTCCAGCGCTTTATCGGTTAAAGCTGAATCGTCCGAATCGCTTGCATCAAAATGCTGTTTTCGGGTTTCATCCGTCATGACAATATTGACATCATCTGTCGAAAAACCATGTGACAAAAGCGAGTCATAAGCCGTTTCGGCCGCTTCACGATTGGTGAAAATAGCCGTCATCAGGGTTGATGATCCGGTAGTCGATGTGCTGTTTAGGCTGGTGTTGTCTGGTTGACTGATCATGAGATTTCTTGGTTTTGTTGTGTAAACCCGCTAAAAAAGCCTAGCCGGTTACAAACAAACCTAAGCTAGATCGCTATGTTCAAACAATCTGAGGTAACGGTAAGGGCTAGGAAAATGGGGAGCTATTTTCGGAGACTATGAGCTTTTACCGTTGGATTAGATTTCGTAACATACTCATAACTAAAAAGTTTTACTTGAAAATCAATTAAGTTTCACCCCTAAACGCTAAACGAATGGGCAATCTTCTGTATACAATCGCCGTGGTATTGATCATCATCTGGCTCTTAGGTTTTTTAGGGGTTTTGGGCGCAGGCATTGCAGCTAGTGGCCTTATTCACATTCTATTAGTGATTGCCGTAATTGCCATTATCTTTCGATTGATTCAAGGCCGAAGTGTCTAATTAGTTCCCCTAATTTTTACGCCAAAAGAGGAAATTTGTTTTTAAAATGGGTTTGCTCTTTTGGCCTAACTTCTTACTGTAAAAGACCTAGTTGTTGACTGGTAATTACGGGCAAATTGGCCATCCCATTCCGTCAACGTCAGATCAGTCGATTTCGCAGATGATTCACCACCCTATTTCTCTTTAGCACGTTAGCCTCTGCTTGATGAACTAGATACACTGGTCAATTGGTGACAAAATCAGGTGATCTATGTCCGTGAAATCTCCATGAACAAACGAACGGATTAGCTCCCCTAGAACGGTCGATAGTTACTGTAAAGAAGTCGATAGTTACTGTAAAGAATCAGACGAAGTATAAATATTATCGAATGTGCTACAGCGTGCGCAACGAGTGATTGAGGTAGGTATTTATATTATGTAATTGCACTAGATTCTTTCTGCATATTGTATACTTTAAACATTTTTTAGACTAGCCCGTTTAACATCCTATCAACCAGAAATGGCTTTTAGTCCTTCCCTGGCTTCAATCCTTCACCACGTGTAAACTAGGTATAATTGTCAAATTTAAACTCAACTCCAATGAATCGTTTTCGTGGTGTTTTCAGAAGGTCCGCCCTGGCTTTAGGACAGACCTCTCCCTCGATCCAGGATCGACAGAAAAGCGCTCAGCCATTGGCTTTCTCCGGACAGCCTACCCTCGCACTAAACTCAATTGGCAACCTGCCACGCGCCCAGGCGCATTCCTCTCCCCAGCACGCGCATAGCGGCTCGTTTTCTCAGGCTTCTACTAGTCTGACTCTCTATTCTCCACGTCGGCTTAAACGCTTGATCGATTACCCCACCTCGTCGTAGGGATTACTCCTTTTCGTTTATAACCTGTTACCAGGAAAAATCATCCGTCAACCGACGCGTTGATCGTCTCTCCGTGCGTCAATCTCGGTCAACTGGTTTTTCCGGCCGATAGGTTACCTTCCCTTTCTTGCCCCAACGGTAGTCAATCGACTCGTTTGAGGCTAGCTAGGGCTATATGTGCGGCTTTTCCAATTCCAAGATCACTACCTAATAATAAGTTCATGAATCAGTCTGTCAATTCATCAGCGGGCTCCATCAAGCTCCCTGGCCAGGACCGACCTCTAGCCCTAAAAGCCATTGTTCGCCTGCAAGGGTTTGGTAATTATACCTGGGTATACCTTAGTACACAACCCAGGCCCATGCTGGTCGCGCTGACCCTTAAATGGTTTGAGGCTCAACTGCCCGGCTTTGTGCGGGTGCATAAATCCGAGCTAATTAATCCTGCTTTCATTCGGGCTCTGGTATTTGATGATGCCCTGCAATCAACCGTTTGTCTGCTCGGCGAGTATAAAGCAAAGGTGTCCCGTAGACGCCTGGAACAAGTGGTGGCTAAACTCAATCGGCTCGCTAGCCCCAAGAGGAAGGGGCCAGCTTACACGCTTCCTAAATCAACTCTTATTCCCGAATTAGTATGAGACAGCCCATCGTAAAGCGAAGCCTGATTCTGGTGGCCCTGGTAGGTGGGGCGGCCTATGGCTGGGTAGTACTGGACTGGTTTTGGGATATGAAAACCGGCCGCTATGATAGCGATCCGTTAGAGGCCGTTTGTCAGATAGTTGTTGTTGTGGCCTACTGCTATCTGGCTTATCAGTTTATTACGAGCCGGTTAAAGCGAAGTATCCCCTTACTGAACCAACCAGGTGTCGCCAAGGCGAAGGGTAAATCCTTTCCTATTCATTGGACCAAAAAGGAGGCAACTGGATCGACTGTATCCCAGTGGCCAACGGGTAATCCAGCCCCTGTACAGCCCCGCAAGGCCTAAAAACATATTGAAGCTGGTCGCTTCCCTATACCGGGATGGGTAGCGATCAGCTCGGGGCATTGATGTTGTCTATATCAACCGTATGGGATTCCCCGAATGAGGTTTTCCACATCCTCCTATGGCGGGCCTCTATTCAGGCACTTTCCTTCCTCAACAATAAAGCGCACACGAACTTATTTGTATCCCGGCGATAGCCGATAGTATGACCAACGTTAAGCTTTGTATTCCGTTCGCGAGTAGCCTGTTGGCGGTTTATTCGGCCCTTGCACAGCCTACCCACCCAGTCCAATATCAAACCGAAGTGGGCTTTTACGGAACGAGCATTCCGTTCTGGCTACGCGCCAATCAGTATGGTATTGTACCCAGCCAGGGACCCTCCGTGACCTTGCGTCAAGGCTTCAGTAGGGCATATCGTAGTGTAACCAGAAACAACGACAGTCTTCCAGCCCACAAGCGACGGATTGACTGGGGCTGGGGAGTGGAAGGCGTTTTGAATGCGGGCGCTAGCTATAAACTACTCCTTCCCGTTGCCTACGTAAAGGTCAAGTTTGGCAAAAACCTGGAAGTGTGGGCGGGCCGACGACGGGAAATCATTGGATTGGTGGACTCAACCCTTTCGTCGGGCTCCTACGCCTGGTCGGGCAACGCCTTGCCCATGACTAAGCTCCAGATTGGCTTGCCAGACTACGTACCCGGAAATGCCCTGTTTGGCATTAAAGGATTCTATGCCCATGGCTGGTTTGAAAATGATCGATTAGTCAATCATGTACTGCTCCATCAAAAAGCGCTCTATGGCCGATTGGGAAAGCCAAACTGGCGGTTTAAGCTCTACACCGGCATGAATCATGAAGTCATGTGGAGCGGTACGACGAACCAGTTAGCGGGTAAGTCGGTGATCAAGAATGATCAATTGCCCAACCAATTCAGTGACTATATCAATGTCGTATTGGCCCGGCCATTGGGCGACCGGACGGATCTGGACACCAGTCGGATCAGTACGTTTGATCATGAGAATCGGATTGGCAATCATCTGGGAACCGTTGATCTGGCGCTTGAATACACAGCCCGCTCGTTTTCGGTGTTTGCCTACCGGCAAAATATATACGAAGATGGCTCTCTATTTCACCTGACCAATCTGGCGGATGGACTAAATGGGCTGCGGATTCGCAACCGTCGCCCCCGCAATCCCAACGGCTTACAGATTCAGGATGTTCTGCTGGAATATGTATATACCCAAAGCCAGGGCGGCAGCTTATTTCTGGAAAATGACGCACAGCGGGGCCGGGATAATTACTTCAATCATTCGCAATATCAGGACGGCTGGTCGCGCTACGGCTTAACGCTTGGCACCCCGTTTATTAGCCCAACCACTGACAGCCGTGCTGAATTACCCCGGTACGGTTTTACTAACAACAACCGGGTGGCGGTAATGCATCTGGGGCTATCGGGGCTGATCATGGATTATTTTCGGTTCTATCTGAAGGCTTCCTATAGTGAGAATATAGGTACCTATGAAGTGCCGTTTTTAAATCCTGTTTATCAATTTTCTGGTCTACTATCGATCTCCTCACCAGTCCGACACTTAAAAGGAACCACGGCCACGGCTTCTCTAGCGACCGACCAGGGTGAGCTGTACGAGAATCGAATGGGCTTTTATGTGGGCTTTCGCAAAGAAGGCCTGTTTTGACCTCCTAGTCCTTGAAACAGTCCTTGCAAAGCCAGGCAAGATACTCCCTACGGCTTAGGTTTTTGCCTGGTTTTTAGGTGTGCTAAAACACTAAAAAAGGCTACCCACAATGCGGATAGCCTTTCTGAATCAAATAACTATTTTACTCAATGGTGGATAAGCAACCAAACTGGCCGGTGGCCTTAGGTCAAGTTTCCATATTGAATAAGACAAAATAAGAAAACGTTGATCAACCTACCAATAGCTACCTGGATTAACGCACGGCTTGGCAAAGCCCCCTTTAACTTTCTACTGGATTGACGGTCTATATCGCAGTCACACCATAATGTTAATAATTCACATAAAACCTCACCCACTAGGGGCACTATGAAATATTCATTCGTTCTATTTCTGTTAGGGTTAGGCGCTTTGCTTGGCTTCGCTGGCTACTGCTATGCCCTGATTGATTGGGTGCAGGATTATCGAACAGGAGTTTATCATCGGGAGCCTTTTGAAGCCTGTTGTGAAACCTCAGCCCTGGTTGTTTATACCGTTCTTGGCCTTCGTTTTACGAGCAGAAAACTTAATAGCTGATGTAGAAACTGATCAGATAGGTTTCCAGTCATCTCTTATGTAAAGGAGCAACTTCATCCAATCAAACTAATTTTGTAGACTATACAACAAACCCTGTTCATGTGTAAGCCTAAGCCGCCAGCCGATTCGCCTATTGCGCAACTGATGCTGGCAGCAGATAAATAAATACGCTTGCCCCCTGGATCAGGAGCCGAAGTGATTACCCAGCAGTTCGAAGAGTTCCGTGAATTACTCTGGACTGTAATTGAAGTGTCTCCTGATCCTGATCCCTTTACCCAAACCTGAAACCTGATCAACCTCTACGCAAAGGTCGACCTTCTGGATTTTCAGCAAGGTAATGACAGCAGGCTTTTCAGAATAAAGTAAGAGAAGCAATTCGGTTGCTACCCTGATGGTTTATACAGGCAATACTTTGAGATACCAAATTCATCCTTTCTCACTTTCCCGCTTTTTTACTAAGTCGGTACAGCTCGTGGGAAGGATAAATAATGGCCTAAAAGCAACCTAAAAAGGATATAGCTAAGCCATTAAGTAGTACAGATGATAAATAACAAGTCTTCTTGACACCAATAACACCCTATTGCTTTATGACCTCTCCGCGAATTTCGCCAGCTGGATAAGATAGCGTGTGCACATCAACATAGTAAAAGCCTGCTACCAGACTGTCAACCTGATTCTGACTCAGCGGAAATGTGGTTCTATTGACACTACCCGATGTGTTATTCGGCGTTGGAATAATAATATCAACCAGACCCGTACCGGTTACCCCCGTAGCTTTATGCAGGTGAGCCACTACGGATGGCGTAGACAAATCTGAATAGGAAAGGGTGTAGGCTAACTCCCTGGTTGTCAAATCAAGGTTAGCCGTAAATAAACCAGTCGCCGTCGAAGTGGTCGGTAATGGCTTTACCGATTTGCCATCGAGCGTAGCTTTCAGGGTAACGGATAGATCTCGGTGATCCTGACAGGACAAAAGAGGTAGGCCTAAAGCGAGTGTAGCGGATAGAATCGTGTATTTAAGGATCATAAAGGATTGGGATTGAGCTTATGTATTCCTTGAAAATCCTGAGCTTTACAAATTAACCTACTGTATTTTGAATCATCAAGCAAAGAGAATTATTTATTTGCCCTTAAAAACAGTATAAAGTAATAGAAGTTAGGCATTTAGGTCGCTTTGCTGTTTCAAACGGTAGCAGCCGACCGGAGAATTTATCACTTGTATTATAGTTTACAGTCCCGCTCCAGCGTACAAGCTGTTGCGCCAGGCCGCTGGAGCGGTTAGATCAAAACTTTAAGCAATCGCAAACGACAAAGCCGAGTTAGATTAACTCCCAGTTGCTGCTCAATTCCTGCGCCATTTCACGTAACTGCTCATACGTAAGAGGCTTAGTCAAAAACTGATTTGCCCCCAGGGATAAACAACGCTGACGATCATCTTCATCGGATGAAGTTGTTAACATGACCACAGGTAGTTGGGCATAAGCAGGTATACTCCTCAATTCCTTCAGCGTTTCAAAACCGTTTTTCAGCGGCATATTAATGTCTAGTAGCAGTAAGCGGGGTAACTCAACACATTCAGCCAGCCTAGGTAGCAGATCGACCCCATCACTTAACGACAGGACACTAATCGAAGGCTCCCCATCCAGGAAAGCATAGCGAATGAAAAGTTGATCATCTTCGTCGTCGTCAATAATCCAAACGGTGGGTGGTATTGATAAGGCCATGATGTGATAAGCTACGGATAGATACAATGTTACCGGATTGACAATCAATAAACAAGCACTGACATAGGGGTAAGTTAGTGTTTAACTCCATTATAATCAGTTTAAAACTATTCTTAATAATAGCTGTTAATAAGTTCATGTCTAACTAATGTTTTTACGAGTTTGGCTTTTGGGCGAGTCCTATCTTTTGTCAGTTTCCTACTCAACTACTTATGCAGTATACTATTTTAGTAGTCGATGATGACGACGATGACTTTATGCTATTATCCAGTTTAATCAAGCAGTGCCATCAAGATGTAACCCTACACTATGCTCAGAATGGACTGGAGGCAACCCAAAAGCTGATAAATGGCTTACACCCTAACTTAATTCTAGTTGATGTACAGATGCCTTTAATGGATGGGTATGAACTAGTCGTTTGGTTAATGGATTCTGCCTCCTGGAGGCATATACCGATTGTGATCTGGACCGGTGAAATCTCAGAGCGTGAAGTGACGCGATATTATCGGGCGGGGGTTAATTCGCTACTTTTAAAACAAACGGCTTTAGAGGATATAGATGCTTTCTGTACCTATTGGTTAAAACTAGTTCAGCTCCCCCAACTTATCTGGCAAGATAATATACACGAATAATCCTCCTTTTACGGCTGTTTGTTACTCTAAAAATAGGCTCTAATCACAAGGATATGCTATTTTGATTAGGTTGGTTAAGAAAGCATTGGCGTCATAGCAGTATACGCAGGAAAGGCTTGATTGGTTTTTATCCAGTTAAAATTTTCCTCTTATTCTACTCTCTCACTATCCGCCAAACCGTAGTCCTCAATCCCAAACCTCCGCATAACTGCCTAATCCACGGTATTTTCATCAACAAATAAAGCCCAGAATCAACCGGGTCTTATTATTACGTTGAAGTAGTACTGAGTTATTTGGCGACCGAGTAGATTTACCTGTATAATCCGTTAGTATCCAGACAAACTATCAATTAGTACTTCTCCCTTGACGTAAAGACGTGTGGCAAACGACAAGAACCTGGTTAAGAAACAAACTACTTTAGGAAGAGTCGGGAAGCGTAAGCTGCGGCCAATAGAAAAACACCTCGCTACAGCCTTTAGCCAGGCACCCCTAGGCCTGGTAATTTCTCAGATAAACGGAACAGTTATCCACGTTAACAACGCATACGGGCATCTAACGGGTTACTCACTAAATGAGCTGATCAACAACCGGTTTGAGTTCGTGATTCACCCGGATGATCAGAGGTACTATGAGCATCACCTGAGTGAATTAATAAGGAGTAGACCGGGTTCACCAGTTATCCACCTACGTTGCCTCCATAAACAAGGCCATCAGATATGGGTCAAACTTCATACAACGATCCTTGAGCCCGAAACAGACCAAATCCAAAGCCTATTTTCGATCGTTGAGGAAGTTACCCAAGAGGTAACCCAACGAGATGAACAGCAAAAATTAGTAGCGCTGGTTGACAATGGACTCGACTTTATGACCATCGCTGATTGGGAGGGACGGGTCACCTATATGAATGAGGCTGGTCGGAGGCTGGTCGGCTTGGATAACGCTAGGCTGGTTGATAAAAAGATAGCGGATTTCTATACTCCCGAACACTACCGCCAGATCCAGGAACTGGCCCTGCCAACCCTGCTGAGTCAGGGACACTGGACAGGCCGGGTAGAGGTAAGGCATTTTATAACCGGCGAAACAATTCCCTGTCAGGCAAGCGCTATTCGGATCGATGATCCTCATTCGGGAAAGCCAATCGGAAGAGGGTTCACCCTACGGGACTTACGCGCCGAGCTAGCGGCCCAGGAAATGCAACGAAAATTGCTGACGCTGGTCGATAACAGCATTGAGCTGATGTCTATTTTGGAAATGGATGGCAAAAATTCCTATATCAACAAGGCAGGAATAGCCATGCTGGGTTTTGATAATGCCCAGCAAGTTCAACAAACTCCTATATCCCAGCTTCATGCGCCTGAACATTTTGACCTGGTTGAACGACAGGTGCTGCCGTCGGTAATGAATACTGGGCGCTGGTCGGGGGAAATGCTGGTTCGCCATCTAAAAACGGGCGAGATCTTCCCCGTGTTTAATAATACCATTCGCATCGACGATCCCCATGATGGACAGCCCATAGCCGTAGGTGCTGTCATGCGGGATAGAAGGCCGGAACTGCTTGCTCAACGGGCGCTGGAAGAAAGTGAGTTGTTCTCCCGGAATGTGTTTCATCATTCACCAGTGGCTAAGGTGGTTTTTGTAGGGGAGGAGATGGTCGTCCGCACCGTCAATGAAAAGATGCTGACTTTGCTGGGAACAGCTACCTCGATCATTGGAAAGCCTTTCAAGGAAGCGATGCCTACCTTACTGGCTAGTTCTTTTGCCCAGCCACTAGATCAAGTATTTACCACCGGAGAAACTAATTACCAACCCGAAGTTAGAATCCAGCTGGGCGGGTCAGCCCAAGCGGAATGGGGGTATTATGATTGCATTTACAAAGCGTTACGCAATACGGCCGGTGAAACCTATGGGGTAATTGTGACGGCCTCCGAAGTAACGGGGCAAGTACTGGCCCGCCAAAAAGTGGAAGAAACCGAAGCGGCCCTACAGGAAGCCATTGAACTGGCTCAGTTAGGGACTTGGCAAATTGAGCTGGCAACGGGTTCCATTGAGTATTCCCCCCGGCTCAGGGCCTGGTATGGGTTGGATTCGGATGAACCGTTAACCCAACCGAAATCAGTAGCAGCTATTCGCCCAACGGACTTACCTCGGATTCAACAAGCACTTTCCAAAGCCATGATACCGGGTTCTTCAGGCCTCTATGATATCGAATATACGGTGGACGCTGATCTGACAGGCCAGGAGCGGATCTTACGGGCCAAGGGCAAAGCCTACTTTACTGCCGAAGGCATTGCCTATCGACTCAGTGGGACCGTACAGGATATTACCGAGCAACGCAATGTCCAATTAGCCTTAGAGCAGCAGGTGCAACAACGCACGGAGGAACTGGAAGCGATCAATGAAGAACTGGCCGCCAATAATGAGGAACTTATCGCTGCCAGTGAAGACGTCATGCGGGCCAATCAACGGCTTGAAGAAGCCAATCACCTGTTGATCCGTTCCAATCAAAACCTCGAACAGTTTGCCTACATTGCTTCCCATGATTTACAGGAACCCTTACGCAAGGTTCAACAGTTTGGTGATTTGTTAATCAACCGGTACGGTAGTGAGTTAGGAGAGGGGCGATCTCATCTGGAACGGATGCAGGTGGCGGCCAGCCGGATGTCCCGCTTAATCAAAGATCTGTTGGCCTTTTCCCGTATTTCAACCCAACCCGCCCCTACCGATCCGGTCGCTCTTAGTCAGGTTATTCTTAACGCACTCGATAATTTAGCGGTAGCCATCAAGGAAGCTAAGGCGGAAATTATAGTGGCCGAATTACCGATGGTGCCGGGTGATGCTCTACAACTAGAGCAATTGTTTCAAAATCTGATCAGTAATGCGCTCAAATTTAGTCGTACCGATAACTTGGACCGTAACCAGCCTCCTCGCATCATCGTGCGGACTCATCAGGTATTGGCTTCGGACTTACCGGCTTTACTGAAGCCGACAAGATTGGCCCGAATTTACCAGTGTATTGAGGTTATGGATAACGGCATCGGTTTTGACGAGAAATACAGGGATCGCATTTTTCAAGTGTTCCAGCGGCTACATGGCAAGAATGAATTTGCCGGGACGGGAATTGGGCTAGCCATTTGTCAAAAAGTGGTAACAAATCATGGCGGAGCTATCACGGCCACCAGTAAGCCAGGACAAGGGGCTACCTTCAGTGTCTACTTGCCGATATAGCCTATTTTTGCAACCTTCTGGAAGCAGTAGTGAGAAAATAAGCTGAGCCACAGGCTTGTATATAGAAAGCTTAGAGTTCCTGCCAAGCTGGGTAAGATGATGGTGGTATTGCCAGTAGGAACGGATAATGTAACCTGAATAACCCGATATGCTGTAGTGGCATAGACGCAGGGTAATGCGGCCGGGTCGCCATTGGGATGCCGATTGCGAATGTCACGGTCGAAGCTTGAGCAGCTGAGCAAGCGTAAAACACCTAATTGGGGGACTGATCAACCAGTAGCAGAAAAGCACGCTGATTCAATCGAGTTAGGTATCTAGTGTGAGTGGCTAGCTTTTTGTGAAAGCACTGATTAGGCTCAGCTGTAAAGGGGTCAAAATTATCTATGTCTTGATTGAGTAGTTGTACCTCTGTCTGCATTTTCATCAGCAACGCCTCAAATGTCTCTTGGGAGTATTTCGAGGGGCACTCTCCGACGCTGGGCTGGTGGTGCAGACAGGCTAACACTTTATGATAGTTGCTAGTAAATGTGGCTAGCGATTCGGCCCAATGGGCGATCAGTGTTTGGCTTTTTACTGGCTTGGCGTGGAGTCGGTGGCTCTGGAAGGAGTTAGTATCCATAGATGGTAAAGGGTAAAAATTAGTATAGGGTAGCCCTCAACTGGTAAAATGGGGCTTGACGTTTGCTACCAATAGGAGCTTTTCAAGCCTATCCCTGGATACGGAAGTATTAGCAGAAAGGTTGCGTCGAAGAACAAGGGAGTCACTGACAGCAACTATCGACCAGAAGATTAGCTAGTTAAAGGATGATTGTACTAAAGGCCCTTCAATAAATAGTAGCTGAGGTTGACCGCTATTAACCAAAAGTATAGTGGAAATGGAAGTATGAATACTCATATTCCTTAGACGGTAAGAATCTCAAAAAGTAACGATAAGCAGGGGTTATATGCCCGGTGCGCACCTTAAGTGGACTGGATTGGCCAGGGCTTCTTGTGATTAAGTAATTCTACGGATCGAGCTAAAACTCGCCCTGACTCGTAAGCCTAACTTTGTATACCGCCTAGTAGATTAATTGTGTCTTAAGTACTCGATTATTGTCTAAAGTATATTATAAACGCCTCTCTATTTAATCATACATGAAAGCTTAAACTTATAACGTTTCTTTTATTCATGTACGCTTCCTTATCCGACGAAGAAACTATTCGTCAATTATTGCCTAGTCAACCCAATCAATGCTTCGAAGCCCTCTATTCCCGATACGTGAAAAAGGTCTATCAGCGGTGCCTATCAATGACCAAAGATGCTGAACAGGCGGAGGATTTTACACAGGATATTTTCCTGAAAGTATTCAACAAACTGGATGCCTTTCAAGAACGGTCTAGTTTTTCGACCTGGCTCTATTCAATTTCGTATAATTACTGTGCTGATCAACTCCGTATGGCCAAGCGATTGCCCACCACTACCTGGGAAGAAGCCGGCATTGACCACAATACTGCTGATGAGGAGGAAACTCAGTTGCATGAGGAAACCCTCCAAGTCGTTCAGCAAGCCATGACTACTCTTTCGGTCGAGGAGAGAACGTTCCTGCGCCTGAAGTACGAGGACGGCATGAGTATTGACGAACTTGCTCAGTTGTATGATCTCAAGCCTAGTGCGGTCAAGATGCGGCTCAAGAGGAGCCGGGAAAAGGTAAAAAGTTTATGTGTTCAACAGTGTGTAAGTTGACCGCTTACTAGTCTCATTCCCAGCGAGTAAGAGTGGCTTATTAGCCCATAATGGCTATTAGAGGTGAGCTAGCTTCTTCAACTTAGTAAAAAAGTTGCTGATATCTATCAGTTTGGGTGGTCAGAAAAGTCAGTTGATTCACCTGTTGGCCAAATTAACTTTGTCAAACTTATCCGGTCTTCTTTGCGAGCCTAACGGGTTGAGAAAATGATGGGTGAAATATTGATCGGCTTGGCATGGATAAGGACTCCTGTGCCATTGGGATACTATTGATTCTAAAGACCTTCCTCGACAATATACACTCTTGGTAACGGGTAAATGAACTGTATATGACCTTAAGCAGCTCCAAAAGATACCTCTATAATTGCTCCCTGTTGACCCTGCCAATTCTGATCTGGAATATCATCTTAGCCAACAAATTACCGGAAGCTTTTCAAGCGGAAGTGTTTTGGCACAACATCCCTTTGGTTTTAGTGTACGCTGAAAATACATCAAGGATGGGTGTGTTTATTATGGCGATACTGATGCCTTTGGGCATCGAAAGGCCTGCACAGAAACAAGGCCTTTGGGTATATCTTTCAGGAACCTTGATCTACTTCATGTCCTGGCTAGTTCTGATTTTTTTCCCTCATAGCGTCTGGAGTACTAGCTTGCCAGGATTTGTGGCTCCAGCTTACACGCCATTGGTGTGGCTAACTGGAATTGGCCTAATCGGCGATCCATTCTACGTTAACTTGCTGTATCACCGCTGGTATTTCATTGGGCTCTCTATTATTTTTTTAGCTTGCCATAATTTACATACTTGTATCATCTATTATAGACTACATTAATAAGAAGTAAGCCCTGGATTTCAGTTACACACTTAGTACTTATTCCTTTAACTGGGTATTAAGTTAAGCCTGCTCTAACTTAATGAATAAGTCAGTCATGATGAAAAACGGGCAGGTCTAATTCAGCTTAAACCCAAGACTCCTAAGATATCTAATCTTCTGCAATCCACATAGAAAAGTAGCTTCTCCATTTTTCTATTTCCAGTCAAGCCTATGGATAATCAAACCGTTAAGCAGGATTTATACCAAGCCATCCATGAATTTGTTCAGCTGGAACCAACGGCCGATAATGAAACCATCACCACTTTATTTACAACCATAAAGGTCTTTGCCGATGAATTACCGGTTTATCCTGCCCCGCAGACACAGCCTGAGGTAGAAGCTTACAATTTGGCACACGGGCAAAGTGAAGCGGACTTACTTTATTTCTCGCCTGCTGAGACGAGTAGCAACTCATCTATTGATGAACGGAAGATAATCTTAGAACGATTGCAGATCAGGGCAACGGAAATCGAAAGCCTCCTGCGAGCCGATGCCTAAAACTCATGGCTCACTCACCCCGTAAAGGCTCCATCCAGCTTCAGGCTAGTTCCTCGACCCAACTGGTTGAACAGTTGCAAGCCATGAGTCACCCCCCAAAAAACCTGTCTTTATCGGCATTTATGATCCACTTTGCCACTCAGTTGATGAATAAGCGGGGCGAATTGATCCGAACTGATACCCCGGATCATTTTATTGATGATTTGATTAGGGCGAGCTATATAAGAATCAGTCCTGAGAAGTAGGCCGTCGAGTACTCACTTTTTACCTGTTCAGCATCAGTCGCTAGTAAGCTTAGCATACAGCAGCTGTATTCGCTTTCGACTTCGCCTCAGTCGCATCTTGACCGCACTGGGCTTGAGGGCGTATAAAGTGGTAAGCTCACTAATGGTCAAACCCTCATTATATTTTAAACGAAGCAAAGTTCGCTCCTCAACCGAAAGCCGTCCCAACGCCTGTCGGACTACCTGAAGCGTTTCTTCATGCAGATCAGTTTCTGATGTATCCGCCCGGTCATGGGTAGGGTTTTCTGGTAACCAATTCGTGGTGGGTAATCGTTTGGCTAATCGAATCTGGTCAGCGCAATAGTTGTATGTAATCGAGTAAAGCCAGGTGGACAAGGAGGAGCGATTTTGAAAGGAAGCAAACTTTTCAAAGGCTTTGATAAAAATGTCCTGGGTATAATCCTGGGCCATGTCCGCATCCTTAGTCATACTCAGGCATTTTCGATAGACTTTACTGGCGTATTGAGTGTAGAGGGATTCAAAGGTGTTAGGTGGTGAGCTAAAGCCATGCCGACTCAGCAGCTGGTCAGCTGTTAAGGAAGTGCGTTTCATGAAGAGCTATTTTATGGGTTAGATACTGATAATGGTTACATAACCAGGCTGGATGTATAAATAGTTTACTAGATGTTATACCAAATAGTGTTTATACAATTAGTGTCTATACTTGTGGTTAATCTAAAATATAACCTACCGAATAATAAATTGGCCTATTTGTAGTGGTAAGTAAAGTATATACCCTATTTAATTAATAGCGCTTTATTTCAAGTGCTTGGAGAGCCTACGTGAAATTTATTAGACGGTAGGGCTAATAATCCCCCTAGGATTGAGTTGTCTAGCCAGCTTGGGGCTAAGGCCAGGTTGCCTGAAATTGGCTCAAACCCGCGACTTATCGATTCATTTCCGCCTTCTATTCACTACTGGCTTAAGGGTAGCTGCGAAAGAAGTTGCTTTGTCAACTAGATAGGAACAGCTTAAAACGGTGAAGAGTGTGTCTATCGAAGAAAAATACTATGCAACTACTTGGATTCATTTTCTTTATCCTCACGGCCATCTTCTACGTAGGTCTGGCTATACTGAATATGTCCAAGCCCACCCTGAATGGCAATGATGCTATGGGATATGGCTTGGCATTGCTGTTTTTAACGATTGGCTTTGCCATCTCCAGCTTGCTGCTCACGATCCTGATTCGCTCTAAAGGTAGTTTTGATTGGGTAGCCCAAGAAGCAGCCACTCGTACGGCAGTGGTATTGCTGGCTTGGCTGATGATAGCCCTAACGATCTTTTTTTGTACGATTTTCAAATGGGAATGGCGAGCCGAATCCCTGTATCCGCCCTTTTTGCACTGGATAGCCCTCACCCAGGGCCAGCTATGGATACCCTTACCCTGGCTGATAGCGTGTTTACTCTCTCTGAACCCAGGCTGGCAAACAACCCTTTCGCTGCCCCTGATTACCATTCCCTTTTGGGTTGGATTGAGTATGAGTGCCGTTTTTAGTAGTGGGTTATTAGTCGGTTATGTGCGGGAGGCTGACCAGAGGGCACAGGCCGAAGTGGCCCGCCAAATCGACCAGCAGACCCAGCAGCACCAACTAAATTTAAACGAGATAGCTGCTTACAAACCCCAGGACTCCCTAGTCGGACTATTAGTGTTTACGACTCGTTACCATGAGGAGGATGTGCGTCAGGCTGCTCTAGCCAAAATCAAAGCTCATCCTGACTGGGAAGCCAAACTCCTGGCCTTGTTGGCTAATCAGTACTACTACCAGGAAGTGTATTCCTTTTTAGGTAGTAATCGGGTCGATCATCCCGCAATGTTTGCCCAGCCACTAAATTTGAGCATTGATAGGCTATCGGTCAGCATACAAACAGGTATTGACGACAGCAACAACCTCCAGGACTGGACATTTGACTCGTATGGAATCGGTCATCTACTAAGAGCCATTGACGATCAGTTTCAGCAACAGGGCGTTGATTATTATCCGGGTGTACTCAGACTACAGCAGGCCCTGAACACCCCACCTCCCGAACGATTTAAAGGCATCCGCTTCACGGTGAGCGCCGAAGTAGATCGGTGGCTGGTTGCCCACAAGAAATAGGGCCTTGGTATCCTATATCTCTGATTTTTACGTAGTAGTCTTGCTAGAACTGAGCACTACAGTTAGCTCAGGCTAAGCTAATGAATCGACTTATAAGCAAGAAAAGTATAGCTGCTGATTCAGATTAAACATGAGGCTGCCGAGGTGTTCGAAAATTTACAAGTTGGTTAGATTTAACGACATAGACTACTAACTATTCGCAAGATTCTCTCCCAGTAACGAAGAACTGAATGCCATGTATTTGAAGTGGATAGAACCCCTCTATGCTGTTAGGAGACTCCTGTTACTAGTGGTGCAATTCCCAGTGCGCATATTTATAAGAAAGCAGAAAACACGAATTACAACTATAAGAGTAGCCTTCATAGAGTGGGTTTTGAAAATCTAGCCCTTTTAGAGTTGGGACCTTTGGTTGCGAAAAGAGGTTTGAAGACACATATTTTGGCCTTACTATCCCATTTAATAAGGCCCCATAGTCTAACTGCTGCCGAAGCAGGATCTCCAAAGTCCAATCATATATTTATCTGATTGATCTAATCGAATTAATCGGATAGTATTGTAGGCGCACAGAAGGCAGGTTACCCCTCAACAATCGACAGTAATTTATCATCTGATGTACGCTCCCAATCTATCCATACTTAACACGACTTCAGTACCTATCCCATGGCTGTCCTACTACGATTAACAGTCTATATTATTTTCGTTAGTGCTGCAACCAATAGCGACTTGTCTGCCCAGGATTCGACTCGCCACTGGCACAGACCAAACGGCATAAAAACGAATTTGCTGGCACCTGTGTCCCTCTTTTTTGAGCGGGCGCTCACCGAGCGGTTTGCCCTTCAGGGAAGTATCCGTTGGTTGAGCTATACCGAACGGCATCCTGTACACTTTGTCAATGTTGCCCTGGAAGCCCGATTTTATTTGAACGATGCCCATTGGCTGGCCAAACAAGCGCATCCGGCTGGTTTATATGTAAGCCCTTATCTAAAAGCCCGCTCGCTGAAGTATATCAATGAAATTGGTTGGGGTTTTAACAAAGTTGGTGATCTGGACGAGGTGATTATTCAGTCCATTGGGTTTGGGGAACGGTCGGCTATCAGTGGGTAGGCCGAAGCGGCTTTACGGGCGATCTATTCTTTGGACTTGGGTCTATGCCTGCCGGATTAAGCACCTACCAGCATACCATGCGCTACAGTACCGTCATTTCCACCAATGGCTTCGATTATCATCGCCTGGATTTGCGGGCAGGGGTTAGTCTGGGCTATTCGTTTTGAGCGTATGGCGAGGTATATGAAAACCCTCGTATCGATCTTAACATCAGGGTGGACAGGTTATTAACTAAGGTTGGGCAGTTGTCGGTAACAGGGTGGTATCATGCCAGTAGGATCGTAGACTTGACACATAATTCTTCCATTGCTGTAATTGGTCAGGCTTGCGGGTATAGGCTACTGCTCCTTTTTCATACGCCTGCTTTACGACAGGTTGCTCAAGCGTGGAGGTTAACATGACAATAGGGACCCGTCCTTTTAAGTGATCATTCAGTTGAGGGATCAAGTCTAGCCCATTAATCGAGTGGCCAAGGTCAATATCTAACAAAATCAATTGAGGAGGTTCTTCATAATGCTTATCTAAATAAGAAAGCGTTTCCTGGGCCGACCGCGCATTGACAAACGAGGCTTCAGGAAAAAGCTGATTAGCTAGTCTGGCTAATAACTCGCAGATGGGTGGCTCATCATCCACTACTAAGATTGTAAAGGGCTTTACGTCTGGCATACTAGATGACTATTGAAACAAGGTAGGACTTAACAGGCGAATTAACTAACTTGTTTTTGGCGTGAGGCTGGTAAAGGATGTGAAGTCAACTCTGTTTCTTTTGGGCAATTGATTTGGCAACGTTGATGAGCGTATTACCTGAAATAGAGTCTGGGAATCGTAGCTGTTTCAAACCAGTACAGCCGAAGCTGATCGACGTACGTTTTCCAATCATGATAGGTAAAAGGCTTGACGGTGAAAGCGGTAGCTCCGCGATTATAGGCTTCTAACGCTAAGGTTTTGGTTGAAGTAGCCGTCAGGATAATAATGGGGACTAGACAACCAATGGGATGATTGCGCATTAAGGTTAAAAATTCGAAACCGCTGGGTTCAGTCTGTAGGTGGATATCCAACAGGACAACATTTGGCCCAAGGCCATTCAAATTATCAAGGTATTTTACTGCATCGGCGAAGTGCCTAACATGGATGAACCTGGCTTCTGGAAATGATTTGATGGATACCCGCGTTAAAATGTCAGCTATTTCAGGATCATCATCGACAAGAAGAATGGTGAAGGTAGTAGGCATTGAACCAAGTCAGGGAGTCATGCGCAAATATACTTGTTTACCCATAAGTTGCTTAGTGTTCCCCAGCTGTTAATGTGGTTTTTCTTTCGGATAAGTGTCTACGTCAGTTTCTACATCGTTCAGCAACCAAAGCTATAGCCAAACCATCATTAGATGTTAGATTGAACGGTTGCTACCCTCCCTGTCTTCTCGGAAGCTGCCGGAATTTCTATATGCTTTATTGTTGAACAAATAAACTGCCAATTAACCACTGAAAGTTGCTCCGCTTAAAGTAGGCCCGCCAACCAAAAATTTATAAAGCGGCCTGACAATTACACCGACGTAAAACCCGAATTGGGATTAATCACAACCACATAAATAAGCCATCGTCGCTTTTCCTGGTCTAAGTGAATAGGTCGCTAATGTAGAGTTGACGGAATAACGGATCGTCAATAGGTTGCCATTGAGTGATACTTGACCGCTGATGGTGATTGGGATGCTAGCGAAACCGGCCCCAGTGAAGGTAAAATAGGTTCCTTGCGTAGAAAACGCGCGATTATTGTCCAGCTTGATTTCTGGAAGGATAATGTATTCACAGCAAAGACCCGTCAGCCGGTATGCTCCCTGACCACGTTCGTTTCCCAGCAACAATACAATAGCCATTCACTCAATTAGTGCCTACTAATTAATCAATGCCTTAATCAAGGTGGTTAGGGTATGCAGTGGTTTTAAATTGACTCAAGATTATGAAAAAGGGAATCATACTAGGCGCTTTACTAGTGAGCCTGGCCAGCTTTAGCGCTCAGGCACAATCAACAGCTTCCGGCAGTAGTAATACCGGAACGCCAACAACAGGATCCACCCCTGCCCAAAATGGCTCGACAGGCGCTACCGTTTCGGGTACCAAGACCGGCTCAGGCACCATGAGCCGGGGTGGATCGAAAAGCAGTAGTCGAAAAATGAAGAGTACAAGCAAAACCAGCAAGGCTAAGTCTTACTCCTCGACGGGTCGTTAATGACTTGCATGGGTTTGACGCCAATAAGCTAAAGGGTTGGTGTTTCCAATTTTGGAGCAAGGGTGCAAACGCTACAATTCAGAAAGCGGCCTAAATAATTGAGTAGTTAATTAAAAGAGGAAGGAATGGAAACACGCGTCCGTGTTGAATCAAGTTTTTTACGTGATATTTGCCAATAACTTATTTAAGTTACGGAAATTACCCAAACGCCTGACTCAATTGAGTGGGGCGTTTTTCTATAAATCAGTTACTCGACCGGCTTCATTGTCGCCGGACCAATTACTACCTGGTGGTCAACGTTCTGCCTAGTCTCCTTTGCTTTCACATCTTTAGGCCAGCCAGCCGATTGTTGTAGGGCTCGATGCTCTGCCGCTTAGCGAGCATAGTGAAGCCTCATTTGGAACTTCTAGTTCTTCATTTAGCAATGAGGAAGGAAGCACCTGACTTGTCAACGAACCCGTTAAGGTGTTTGCCTTTGCCAGGCGGCAAAGGCATTCGCTGGTTTATCAGGCGCTCCTTTACATATATGGGTAATTACCACTTAAGACTCAATTAGTTATAGATCGTTACCTCACCTCACAAAAAAAATGCTGGCCCCAGGAGAACCAGCGTTTATTTACCCATATATGTAGTCACAATATGCAAAAAGGCTTCCAATTGGCCTAGTTTTAACACCCAAAAACTCATCAAAATCAATTATATGGTAGCTGAGCCCCACTACGCCTGTTAAAGCAATAGAACGTTAACTAGTCTTTTAACTGGCCTCTTTTCAAGCTTTCATTAGGGAATGAGAATCCAGGTCTTGTTCCTGAACGTAGTTTATAGGGTCACTTCATCTCAACGTTACCACACCGATCTATGCCGCTAACTAGAGAGATTCTCCACCTCAATACGGCCATTCAGCAAATGACCCCTGCTAAAGGAATCGCCAGCCTGGAAAAAGCCTTTTCTCAACTCCAAGAGTTGCTGGACCGGCTCCGGCAGACCAACGAGCACAATCCTCGCTATTTGCTAGCCTGGAATCTAGTCACTTATTATGCTCCATCTGATCTGAAGACACTTCAAGAATCGTTTGCCAATTCACAACGGGTTGAGTTCTCTGCTCAGGCCATAGAAACGTATGAGATGGCATTTACCCATTTTATGGAGCAACTTGACTTAGCCATCTCGCTGCTAGTATGAACATAAAAAAGCCCGGCCGCAAATTGGGTTCCGGGCTTTAAAGTAGGCGTCAAACTTATTTGATTCTATCGAACAGAGAAAGTCACAGATGTGTAAGGCCCAGCTTCAATTCAGTCGCCTGACATCATTGATTGCCTGAGCCAAAAAGGCAATCTCGTACTGAGCGATACGCTCCGAGAGCAAGGCCGCTTTCTACTCGAATAGGTCTACTTTTTCTTCCAGGCAATGGTATATGCTACGGATTGTGGTTGACAGTTATTTAAATTATGGCCTTTAGTAGCACTACACACCTATTTATCAATGGATACACTTGGCCCGTTGTTTGACAAAACAGTAGGTTGACTAGCTAAAAAACTAGTGGTTGACGCAGATTTGACTTACTCAAAGCCCATGACCATGAGCAAACTGGATCAGCTCGGACAACTTGCTGATGCCTAATTTAAAGTAAATATTTTTGCGATGCGTTTTTATGGTTTCTTCAGATAAAAACAATCGATCTGCCATTTCGGGCGTTGACAAGCCCTGGCGCATCAGGCTGATGAGTTCAGTTTCCCGGGGGGTTAAACTGAATTGTTTGATGAACAAATCGCCACGATGTAAGTCTGGGCTAAACCCCGGTACGGGCAGATCATAATCCGATTGGCCCTTCATTACGTTTACCAAACAGGTATGCAGCCGATCGGGAGAAGCACTTTTGAGTAGGTAACCCGCCACCCCGGCTCCCCGTAACTCCTCAATAAGCGTTTTGTAAGTATACATGGTAATAATCACCACCCGGACCCGGGGAAATTCCTGCTGAAGTTGCCGGGCAATATCGATCCCGTTGCGATGGGGTAGATTAATGTCCAGCAGCACCAGCTCGGGCTGAAGGGTATGGACGACCGGAATCACATCACGCCCATCGTACACCTGCCCGATTACAGTGTAGGATGGGCTGACGGAGGTCAGTAAGGTACGCAAACCATCACTGAACAGCTGATGATCATCAGCAATAAGAACAGTGGTCGAACTGGTTTTATTTTCCATAAGTTACGGTCTGTTGCTCAGTAGGAACCGTGAGCGTAATGGTTGTTCCGTTTTGGTTTGTGTCAACCAGTAGGGCTGCTTCGAGATAATTCGCTCGAGATCGAATCGTTCGTAACCCAAGCCCATCCGAGGGAGTTACCGTCGCCCCACTTCCTATTCCATTGTCTTCCACCATTAACGATAGAAAGGTAGGGTGGAAAAGCAATTGAACCGTAATGGTCGATGCCTGAGCGTGTTTTAAAGCATTGGTAACCAGCTCAATCGCGATGCGATAGATCATCAGTTCGGTTTCCGGTTCGAGTCGGCGAACCGCTCCAAACGTAACGAATAAAAAGCGGGTAGGACTAGTGGCATCCAACCGTTGGATGGCCTCCCTAAGGATTTCAGTTAAGCCAAGTTTGCGAAATTCAGGCGGCATTAGGTTATGGGAGATCAACCGTAAATCACGAATCGCTTTTTCCAGTAACTCAATGGGATTACGCCATCCAGTACTGGACTGAGCCATTAGTTCCAACTGCCCTTTAATAGTGGCCAGTGTACCACCCAGATCATCATGTAGATCCGCTGCCAATCGCTGCCGTTCTTCCTCCTGGACGTGCAGTACCCGTTTGAGATCGGCCCGTTGCCGACTTAATTTAGCGCGGGTATAGTGCCGGATTAACAAGGCTGTCAGTAGCAATAAGCCCACTATAACGGCCAGCCGAAACCACAGGGTTTCCCACCAGGGCGAATGGATAACCATGCGGAGTCGCTGCTCAACCCAGACCCCATCAGTATTGGTCCCCCGAACCCGAAATGTATAGGTCCCCGGGGGGACTTGCAGATACGAGGCCGTACGGTCTGGACCAGCGAGGTGCCATGCTGGATCGAAACCCTCCAGCTTAAATTGATGACGATTCGTTTCCGGGCTCTGATAATCCATATAAGCAAACGAAAAGGATAGGTCATTCTGATGATAGGCTAGTTGTAGTGGATTAGACGGTCGATCCGTTGGTCCGTCGGTAGCAGAGGGTTGGAACGAATGGCCATTGACCAGCAGAGCCGTGATTACCGTTTTTGCTAGTCGAACACGGTGCTCAATACGGCTTGGGTAGAAGGCGTAGTAGCCCATGCGATCCCCAAAGAACAATTGCCCATCAGGTGCCTGATAGCCTGAAAACTCCCACATCGTCCGGCCATTAACGCCCTGTAGAGGGCCATAGCGGTTGAATCGCCCTTGATGAGGCACATAGTTTTTGATGCCAGACAGATCACTGATCCATAAGCCATTCGCCTTATCGAGTTGAACACTGGTTATATTCGTGGGTCGGTCGGGATCGGTCGGAAAGGCTAAGCCAAACTGATCAGTGGCCCGATTATAGCGAAACAGCCCCCCCACACCACTTACCCAGAGCACACCCTGACGATCTTCCACCATCCCTGTTACCCGTAACCCAGGCAGATAACGCCGAAAGGAATGGGTTAAGTGATTGTAGCGATTAACGCCCCCTTTAAAGTAGCCCCCCGCCCAAAGGGTACCCAGATGATCTTCGAGCAAAATAGGAATGCCATTATCGCTCAACGTCGTTGAATCAAGTGGATTATGTTGATGGTGGATAAAACGGCCCGTCGCTGGGTCAAATTCATCCAGCCCCTGGGTAGTACCCAGCCACAGCTTACCGAACCGATCTTCCCGAATCACATGCACGTTATCGGTGATGAGTGAGGTGTTGTTTTTCCCGCTATACGGAATCTGGTAGAAGGTTTGGGATGTTGGGTCAAACCGGTTCAGCCCAGCCCCTTTGGTGCCAATCCATAGGGTCCCCTTCCGATCCTGATAGACTTCTCTAATATCATCTGCCCCTAAACTAGTTACCTGGTCCGGGTTATGGGTAAACCACCCCACCTTCCCTGAGGAAGGATCCTGATAGTGTAGGCCCGAAGCCGTACCAATCCATAGTTTACCCGATCGATCCTGCCAGAACGCATGAGCCGTTGTGCCCAGGCGAGTAAAGCCGATCGTCGTCTGCGTTGGAACGATTCGGTATAGTCCGCCATCAAAGGTGCTGACCCAGTGGACGCCATCGGCTGAGGTGAAAAATGCCCAGGGACCGTTTTCCTGAAACGAATTGGGTTGACCGGGCTGTGCTTCCCAATGCTGCACTTTACTCAGGACGGGATCGTACCGATTCAGGCCGTTCTTGTAGGCCCCTATCCAGAGGGCTCCGGTTGAATCTTCCCGAATAAAGGAAATACCATCGGGCTCGCGGGAGGCTTTGTTTTTTAGAAGCGGCCGACTGAGTCGGTTTGGTTGTTTCTCATCGTATGGATAGCGGGTAAACTGACCGCTCTTGCGGTCCATGGAATGCAGACCATCGCCATAGGTTCCTACCCAAAATGTGCCACGGCTATCTTCATACAGGGCGCGTACCTTGTTGTCGACCAGGCTACGCGGGTTACCTTTCTGATGTAAGAAGCGGGTAAACGTCTGGGAAGCAGAGTTGAACCGATTAAGTCCACCCGCGTTGAGCGCTGTCTGGCCCCACTCACTGCCAGTACCAATCCAAAGAACGTTATGGCGGTCTTCATACAAGACCCGGATCTGATCATTGCTCAGTGAAGTTGGGTTGGCCTGATCATGGAGAAAGCGGGTAAACTGACCCGTACGGCGATTGAGACGGTTCAGCCCTCCGTGGGTACCGATCCACAGATTGCCGCTTTTATCTTCGAGAAGGGTGGTTACTTCGTCATGGCTCAGACTACTTGGGTTACGCGGATCGTGCCGATAGTGGGTAAAGATTCCCGTCGCCGGATCCAATCGGTCGAGTCCTTCCCCCATTAGCCCGATCCAGATATAGCCCTGGCGGTCGCAGTAGACGACCTCCGCCTTATCGCCTGCCAGTGAATTGGAATTGGTCGGATCGTGCAGGTAAGCGGTAAAGCGGTGGCCATCAAATCGGTACAGCCCCATACCGCCCAGCCAGATATAGCCCTGCTGATCCTGGGCAATGGTGGTCAATCGTACCCAGTTAATGTTCTCGGGCGGAACAATGGGATAAATTAAGTGCGCTTGTCCCCGTCCCTTACCCAGTGAAAGAACCACTACCCATCCGATGATGAAAATCAAACGAGATACTCCTGAGCTAATGAACTCACGGATGTGCAGGGATATACGATTCATGATTGACCGATAGAAAGAACCACCCAAAGTAAGGTATCATACTTTTGAGTAAAAATACCCCTTTCGTGGTATAGTCCAGCAGCTAGCTCGATTCGACCTTTGCCAGTAGAAAAAGTTTAGTCAAGCTACTCAAAGCTACTATGAAAGTATTACACTGTCACGATGCCGGATTCAATTGCGCGGGCATTATTCGGGCATCCACCGAAAGCGAAGTGCTCGAACTGGCCACTCAGCATGCTGAGCTGGTCCATCAGGTAACCCTTACACCCGTGCTGGTTGACCAAATGAAAGGGCTTATCCGGGATGAAGCGGATTGACCTAAAAATAGTGCTTTTCGACAGGACCGTACGCTTGACTTAGCAGAGAAGTGACGGGTAGGTACCGCCAGTTTATTCGTCTATGGTGGGTGTACAACGATACCAAATCGTCAACTCAAATGGGTTGTCAAAGCAATGGATTCCTGATTAAGAAACTGTTAATGAGCATTCTTATTTAGCCTAAGTATCATCATCTACGAATTTATCAGGCTATTCACGCCATTTTCACTTATGAAAAAGATCTTCTGCGGTATTATAACTGTTTACCTGTTTATCCAGTACGAAGCTTTCAGCCAGGGGTCATGGGCAGGCACTATTCATACTACCACAAAACCAGTTTCCTCGCCCCCCAAGCCCCTAAACCCTAGCAGCAGCCCTGGATATACGGGTTATCCGGTTGTTGAAGGAGATGGTGGTGAATCGAAAATGGCGGAGCAGTATCTAAAAGCGGCTCAGTTATATGGGGAGGCCGCTCGTAAAACAAAGTGCGAAGCCAATCGGATTTTTTATTCGGCCCAGGCAACCTATCATAGTTGTTTAGCTGATCAGTTGCGAATTGGTTCGATAGCTACTTGCACTAAGCCAACTCAGCAACTGATTTATTGCGCCGATGATAATGAGCAATCTCTTGCCAGTAGTGAGTCTTTGGAAAGAGATTCGTATGCCGTAGATCAGCAGATTCGCCAACGGGCTGCCAGTAGTACCAATGCTACCAACCAAGCCTTATACGAACAGCAACAGCAGCTTGGGGAGACCATAAAAGACCCAACGCAACGGCGCGATTACCTCAATACCATCAATCAGTACCAGTCTCAGCAGGCGGCAGTCAATCAGAGTGTAGAAGCCGTAGGGGGTTTAATTGCTGGCCTTCTCGATGCGGGACGGCAGAGACGCGAAAAGGCTGAAGCAGCAGCACAGAAACGGGCCGCTTATGAGGAACGGCTGGCTGAAAAACGCGAAGAGGCCCGGGAAGCTGAAGAAGCCCGCGCCGAAGCCGAACGGCAGCGGCTGGCGCTAATCCGTCAGCAACGCGACTACATTCTGTCGCCAGCGAAAGCGAAACAATTGCCATCGGCCTCTATTAATAGCCAGACGCGGTCGATTTATTACCTCCCCTACGTCGTTTTGAACGAAACACAAATTTGGCTGGCCGACGAGCCGTTTGCCATTACCCGGTACGCTGATGGTAGCTGGCCGTTACTGAGAGACGTGGAAGCACAAATTCAAGGCAAACTTCAAAAAGACTATGGTTTAGCTGACGTTTTACCCGTCCTATGTGGCTACTACATCCGTATGGAGGAAGCACAACAGGCTCGCACAGAAATAACAATCCGCAGTCTTAAACAGACTGGCTTTATGGTGTATCCGTTTTCGTTTGGCTCTCCAAATGCCGAAGGGCAGGACAACGTATCAACCGATTTCTGGGGGGAAAAGAAAGACACATCCGGTCAGTCAAAATCAGCTGAAAAGCAGAAATCAAAAACTTCTTTCTGGAACAATTAATCCCAACCATCTATGAAATCATTATTACATGTCTGCTTTCTCTGCCTGTTACTTTGGAGCAAACCAGTATGGGCTCAAACGACCGATGAAAAAGCTCAATCTGCTTATCTAACGGCCAATGATGCTTATGAAAAAGGAAACTACACCGAGGCTCTCAGCTATCTCAAACAAGCTCGCGACCTGTTGGGCAAGACCAATAGCAAGATCCAGTATCTGCTCGTGAAAGTGCTGCTCAACGCCAAAGAATACCCGGCTGCCGACGCAGAACTGAAAACCTATTTTGCCGTAACGCCTGAAATAGCTCGTGATGCTCGTTATGATGAGATGGTGAAGAATGTAGTTTTCGTAGAAAGGATGAGGAAAGAAAGCCAAGAACGCGAAGCCGTTCAAACTAAGAAAAGGAGTGATGATTCATTGGCTGCATTGCAACAGCAACGTTTGGCAAGTTTTGAAAGGATGCGAAATCTCCGTGTAATTATTCCTGAAAACCAGCGTAGGATTACTGGTAAAAAAGCTAAAGGGTGGCTGACGATGTTAGCAAGTATTGGGCTTTTTGGTGGTTTTATAGCTCAGGAAATCTCAAATAAAGACAGTAATAAAGATTCTGACGCATCCCTTCCAGTTATTGCTGGTGTGGGAACGGGAGTACTAATAATGTGTTCGATCAGTTCATTTTCTAATGCGAAAAATTTACGTCGAACAAACAAGTTTTATCGGCAAGAACTTGAACGATTGGAAACTAATAGCACGAAAAAACAAATAACCTTATCTCCCTACTATACTCCCTATCAGCAAACTGCTGGACTGGCCGTTCGGATGCGGTTTTGAACTAGTATATTAATGAGTAGCAATTAGCCTAGAAAATGAAAGCTTTAGTCTATCCAAATCATTGCGACTTTACTGGTTCTCCGTATTCTTACAAATAGTTTGTTAGTATTAAAGATCTGAGATGTCACCTTTCGAGTTGCCTAAACTTTCTGAAGCACCAATTGCACTTCATGCAGTGGACGGCCCCTGCGGACCTCTCGCGGCATGGGGGGTGCTACAACATTTTCGCAAACGAACGTCTGCTACCAGTCTCCTCAAAGCTTGTAGACATACCCATCAACATGGCACATTCGCAATCGCTCTGGCAGTTGCCATTCATGAGCAAGGGCATGGGCTAGGGGTAGAGTTTTATTCCGAAGCTGATCCAGACATGCACTTCATTGAGGTAGAGTGTTATGGGCGCGCAGCAGAAATAGGTATTTATAGGAATGAGCCGCCCGCATTAGATAGCATATTAGCCAAAGTTAACTCCTGTTGCATTCCCATCATTCTTTATAATGCCGAAGGGGATGTGGGTCATTATTCACCCATAGTAGGCATCGACGGTAAGTGGGTTCTCCTGCCCTACACCGATGAAAAATTCATGCTCAAGGAAGAACTACAAATTCGGTGGTCGGCTCCAGGCATCTTCCGCCAATGTATACTTATTCACGGCTCCTAACCCGTGTTTTGATTAAGTGATTACTGACGTAAAGTAGTTCTCATAAATGCGTTTCTAAATTTGGCTAGTGAGATTTTGAATTAGGAAATAATTTACAGTTGCGCTTACTATTCACATCAAGATTAGCCCTTTATAACTGGGACGTTTTCTAAATAGGACAAGCTATGTGGGCTAAGGACTTGATTTAACGCCAACTACTTTGACTGGGCGATTCGCTCCATCATTAGTTTTACATTAACTCTTCTTTTTCAAAAAAAGTCACATGTTTATAACTACTATTCCCGTGTCCTATGGCTGATTCACAGTTGCCTTCCCGACGATCTTTTGTGAAACAGGGCTTTACTGCTTTCACCGCTTCGTCCGGTATGATACCTATACTGGCAGGGACTGATACCCCTGAAAATGATCAGCTATTAATAAACAAGGTCAGCCTCCTTCGGGAAATGGCGGCTGACACGTACGCCAATCTGTGGAAAAACTTAACCGGTATTACCGAGAAGGAAGCCGATTGGCAGCCAAATCCTGAATCCAATTCAGTGCGCTGGGTGGTCGGGCATCTTTGCTGGTTTGAGGAGTATGTAGCCGACGCCTTAGAGAATACAGGGCGCTATTTAACCGATAAAAAACCAACGATCGTACAAGAATCTTCCATGCCGAAACTCAAAGAACGGTTTGACGCTGCCCGAGTTTGCTCAGCAAGACTCATCGAGTCACTGACCGTTGATTCATTTAAAAAAGAAATTATCTATGTTGGCCGGTTTCCGGTAACCATTCATAGCCTGCTACAAACCCACACCTTACATATGTCCGGTCACCGGTATCAGGTACGCTACATTCGGGGTACCTACAGCCGAGTCTTTCATACCAACAAAGCCGATTTTGATCCCTGGTGACACCTCTATCGCTCACATCCCATGTATTCACCAGCATATAGTGCACTCTCGGCCATTGGCAATACACCCTTCGTGCAGTTACGCAACATCGTTCCTCCACAGTGTGCTGATATTTTCCTGAAGTTGGAGTACCTCAATCCAACGGGCTCATATAAAGATCGCATGGCGCAGGCCATTATCGAAGAAGCCGAACAACGCGGTACACTCCGGCCCGGAATGACCGTAGTAGAGTGTACGGCGGGTAGTACAGGAACCGCCTTAGCCTTTGTTTGCGCGGTGAAAGGATATCGCTTCCGGGTGATTTCGTCGGATGCTTTTGCCAAAGAAAAACTTCAGTCTATGCGTGCTCTGGGCGCGGATATTCAGCTTGTCCCTAGTGAGGGAGGACGCATTACGCCCGACTTAATTCCTCGAATGATTGGGGTAGCTTCGGAATTAGCCCAACACCCGGAAAACTATTGGACACACCAGTTCGAAAACCGGGATGCTATTGAAGGCTATCGTAAAATGGGACGGGAAATTCTGCAACAGTGTCCTGCTGGGGTAAACGTTTTCCTGGCAGCAGTGGGCACCGCGGGTATGTTGAGCGGGGTCTCACTGGAACTGAAACAGGTCAGTCCGGGCACGCAAGTAATTGCTCTTGAACCGGCCGAATCACCCCTATTGACGCAGGGAGTGAAAGGCAACCATAGTATTGATGGGGTGGGAGTAGGTTTTATTCCACCGCTGTTATCGGCTGAAACCTACGATGAAGTACGTGCTGTACCAGAAGCTCAGGCTCGAGAAACAGCGAGGCTGTTAGCTGCTCGGGAAGGCATCTTTGCCGGGACCTCTACGGGGCTTAACGTAGCGGCTGCCCTATATCTTGGTTGCCAGTTGGGCCCTGGTTATACCGTTGTGACCGTTGCCTGTGATTCAGGCATGAAGTATTTAGCAGGTGGTTTATTTGACTATTAACTGTATGTCGTCAATCAAAAGTGAACAGATGCGGGTGAAAAGAGAAGAGTGATTGGCGAAATATATAGAGGCCAGCTAGTCACAAGCTAGCTGGCCTTACCCGATTATAGACAGCTTGCTTAATCATTTAAATAGTTTCCGTTCGAAGTCGCTCGAGTTGGCTCTTTAAGTCCATCAAGAAGTAATTGTTAGTCAGATAATTGCGCTTTGTATTGATTTACTTCACTAGTCATAGACATCTGCCATTCCCCGGTTCAATTCGTCAGTGTCCAGATCTTGTAGATAATTCGCCGTGATATCATAGCTACTATGACCCAGTGAATCTTTAATCCATTCCATTGGCTTCCCTTTCTGCTTGGCTCGTTGGGCATAGGAGTGACGAGCAGAATGGGACGAAAAAGTATAATCCATCTCTAGAAATACGCCAACCCGTCTTAAGTTATGGTTAACGGATGCTGTGGCCTGATTGACAGCTAGCTTTAAGGCATAAGCATTCTCCGGTGGTGATAAGGTTAGACGCTCCTTCCAGCGAGAAGTTAACCAGGGTAAAAGGAAACCGTCAGGGTTAACGGGGTTCCAATAGATCCGAATTAGGGGTAATAATCGCGGGTTAATATAAATGCTTAACATCTGTTTCCCTCCTTTCTTGCGTCCTTTCTGTTGGTAATACTCGATCCGGGCGGGATTTCCTCCTACCAAGATCACATTCGAATTTCGAAGTAACAGTACATCCCCTACCCGAGCTCCAAATAGATAATACTGTATCAGAAATGTATGGACAGACAAACGCATGGACTCTCGATGCCTAAGTATCTTTTGATCTGGGAGTGGCGAAAAATCCATGGCGAAGATTTCAAGCTGTTCAATCTGCTCTTTGGTAAGCTTCTGTTTTTTTGACTTGAGTACGTCCAGATCAATTTCCCAATAAGGTAAGATGGGAATAATTCCCCGACGTAAGGCCATATTTAAAATTGCTTTTAATTGGGCCAAGTGTCGTCTTAATGTGCTGTCTTTGCGGCAAGGCACCGGTTTAGTACGGAGGTAATTGAGATAAGACTCAACAAACTCTGTGTCGATATCAATCATAGAAATATCAGTCCGTGGCGGCTGAAGGGTTTTTAAGAAATCTTCGAAAATATCTATCTCTAAGGTATATTTACCCGCATTAGCTAGATTATTTCTGTGCTTCCAAAAGGGAATTACAACCGTACGGCCGAAATGAAGCAGGCCTAAGGGTAGTGCCGGGATGGCTTTTTGCTTATTTATTTTCCAGGTCGGATAATCTATCCGTAGAATATCCTGAGTGGTGTAGGGCCAGCTTTTCTGATCATAAAAGTCAACAAGCTCAAAGACTTGCTTATACCGTTCTCGCAGAATAGCATTTAACTGCTTGCTCTGGGAGTCATAGGCCAGAACTTGTTTAGCCGAGTCATTCCAATGGTTTTCCTTGATGTGGAAAAGTGTTTCATAAGCATACTTGCGGTTCTTACCGACTCGAATCATCACTGGATATTTGCCATCCTTACGAGCCGCTTTTCCTTTTACTATCGCTATTGTAGTCATCAGATTTGCTACCGTTTTTTACGAACAAAATTTAGACCCCTATTTATCAAAACAGAATAGACAGCCACCTAATGAATCAAGAAAAGGTGAGTTTACATTCGATGGCCAGAAACCGCTACGAATGTAAACTCACCTTTTACGAAATCAGAACCACTTCCTAATAAGATATTCAGTTTTGCTTTCGACCGAGCAGAAGAGGCAACTCAAGTTGAGGGATAGTCTGCAGTAGCGCTACTAGTGCGCTGAATTCATCCGGCTCTAATTCACGGTTTTCTTGATAGAATACAATCACCTCCTGGAGAGTAGCCGTAATTTGCTTTGAGCTGAATTTTTCGAATAATCCCGCTACTTCTTGGATGATGGTAGTGCTGGCCTGAGCGGATACGGTTCGATACATTGAATCGGTTTCTACAAACCAATCTGCATTAATGGATTCTGACTGGCTACCAGCACTTGTTGCATTTTGATCTGAGTTGACCGTTTGCTCAGTCGTGTTTGCATGGGGATTCCGTGGGGAGTAATTTTGCTCCGTGTTCATTTGAATGAAGGTTTAAATGTTGACACTTACCCCGCGCCGAGGCCTCAGAAACTTAAGCGACGGGGTTTTCTTTGAATTAAAAACTAGTAGTAAATATAACGCCTTGTGCTATATATAGCGCAAATTATTGTGTTTTTTTACCTACTATTTTACTTCAATTTGTATGTTGAGTTTGTGGCCAAGTGCGTCGATAACCCGTTCGAGTGTCTCAACAGTAAAGTTATTTCTACCTACTTCGTAATAGCCAATAGTTGCCCTGGCAAGGCCTAATCGCTTCGCTAGTTCCTCTTGAGTAATTCCTTGCTTCTTGCGCAGGATTCGAATCATTTTTCCTAATTCTTTAGGCGTATTCATGCTTTTTGCACTCATGTGTATATAAATAGTTACACTGTAATTTTAAAGTTTTTAACATAGTTGAACAAGGATCAATATAGCACAAGACAAACAACTTTTATAAAATGAAAACACCGGCCATGGAACTTAGAGTCTTAACTGAAGAACAATTTCAAGCGATGATGACGGATCGACAAGATGCAATCACACGTGAAAGGCGAATACTTGAATTAGCCGAAACGATCAACCGTGAAAATATAGCGCTGAAAGCAGGTCTTATTTTTTACAATAAAGAGCAAGTGGCCAATATGCTGCATTGTTCAACCAAGCAGGTAGAACGCTATGAAGCCTCAGGTAAGCTAACAGGAACCCGGTTCACCAGTCGGGTACTTTTTTCGGCTAGCAGTTTAATGATCTTTGTTGACGAGTATAATATAGTTGGAGTGAAATTACCTAAACAATCGAGCTATCCTAGGAGAAAACGTCGCTCAAAAATGATAATTAGCCCTGATTCTTGTCAATAAAACTAACTGCGGGGGCTAATCAGTATTGTTAATTCTGGCCTTTCAAGCCTATTAGCAACTGGCATAATTCCTAATAGGCCAATATGCGTATATACACTATCGTTCAAATTCAAAAACATTTACTATATTTATATGAACATATAACATCGTTCATATATGACCCGTCCAATTGGTTCAGATGCCCTGATCGCCGGGCTAATGGCTCCCACTACGAACTGGGGGCAAGTGATGGCTGCCAAAGACAACCAGTTACAGCAGCAAACTTATCTTACCCAACAGTCCGAGCAGGAGTTATTGCAGGAACAGCAAGCCGCGGCTCAGATCGCCAATTTTCAACAAAAGATTCGCACTTTACCGCTAGAGCGGCCGGATAAAGTGCGGGTGTCCAAATGGCTACTGGGACAAGAGAAATCCATTGCTGATCGGCTGGAGAACTCGTATCAAGGAAGTTTAAAAAAATTCATGGCAGTTGAGGGAGCAGCCTGGATGGATCACACACTGGGAGCGCTGGAGCAAAGTAATGAGTATCAAACAGGACTCCACAATCTGG
Organism: Spirosoma sp. KCTC 42546; assembly: GCF_006965485.1. NCBI lineage: Bacteria > Pseudomonadati > Bacteroidota > Cytophagia > Cytophagales > Cytophagaceae > Spirosoma > Spirosoma sp. KCTC 42546. Next base: position 5,894,105 of record NZ_CP041360.1, on the reverse strand, counting down.
AGCAGATCACGCTGGCTAAGGAAGCTATGCGGAAAGGCGAAAACCTGATTGGTGAGGTTCGGGATGTCAATGGTACCAAGCAGTATATATCGGCGGATAAACGCATAGCTGACTACTATGCCGGAAAGCTACCCAAGTTTGATTTTCAAGGGAGCTATAAAGACGATGATAATTTACTCAAGCATTTTAGCGAACAGTACGCTCCTAACAAACTTCCCTACGAGCAAACAGCAGTCGATGATAAGGCTATCCAGGAATATCTATTAGCCGCTAATCCCCGCGAAGTGGCAGAGGATAAATACCATCGAAAATATCGGGGTGCGCAGATCTATTACAAGACTAAACCACTCGATGAGCTTGTTGACTTCAAACTAAAGCAGCAGGATCATCAGATGAAAGTTGCCGACCATAACCGGAAAGGGGCACTCGATAACCTGCGGGCTCAGGGATTACAGTTAAGCAATCAGATCAAACAAACCAAGTTGGCAGGCCTGCAAAATGCAGGAGCCGACGGTACTGATCCGGGAGCGTATCTGCGTCACATGATCCCCCAGTCGACAGATCAGCCTGGCGTGGCGTACGTGCAGGATGATGAGTTGAAAGGTCATAAGGTGTTGCGGCATTCGGGTTATGATCTGGGCAGTTTTGGGGGTGGTAGTACGGGTAAAGTTGGTTTTAAGGCACTTGATGTTTATGACAAGGAATCGGCGGGGGCGCTGGGAAGTCTGGTAGGAGCGGAGAAAGTGCCGGTTTCAAAAGAGAATCCAACCGGCTGGCGGGGTGGTAAGATTCTGGAAGGTATTGTTCCCCAAAATGGGTTTAATGCGATTGATCTGTCGGGGACATCTCACCAGATCGTGCATATCGACAATAAAATCTACACCAACCCCCGTGAGTTCGGGCAGTCGGGTCAGCCCCTGAGTCCTAATGGACCCATGGGATTTGTGAAAGTTACCCTGCGCATGGATTCCAACAGCGATGCCAAGCAAGCGGGCTTGCTGGAAGGTATGTTCAATTCGTCGACGCGGATTGGGGCAGGAACCTACAACAAGGATACGCGTGAAATCACGCTGTATGCTCCGGTTGGTGCGCTGTATAAGAATGCAGCCTTGAACCGGTACTTCTCCAATCAGGATGCCGGCCAGAAAGTGACCAACGAGTATGCGAACCCGTACGCACTTGGTCTGGATGATGACGACTAGCTTCACTCCAGTAACCACAACCAGGTCCTGACTTCTGGAATGATTGAGCCTGTTGTGAGCAGAATTTTTAAGCCTAAGCTTTTAATTGGCCAATAAATCACTGGGTCCCCTTGGCAGGATAGGTCTTAGTTGGGCGGGGGCCGGTTTAAAAACGAGCCGGACCCCGGGGGGGCTTTAACCGGTAGTCCCACACATCGCTCGCGTCTGAATCCGTTTAGGCATGTGGCAAGCAGCGGTTAGTTTTATCTTCTTTTACCTATTCGTAAACGATTCCCTTCATTTAAATTTCTGACCATGAGTTATCAAAAAGTTAATCCCTATCCTCGGCACGATGATCTGGTGCAAGGAACATTTTTTCAGCCTGAAGACTATAAGCTCAATCTGATAATGGTCACCTTACGACCTATCTCGTTACGTGTGCTGTTCTACGCGCTAGCCCATTTGGAAGCCGACGGTTCGGTGGAGTTATCCCCAGTCAAAATGGCGTCAAAGTTCATGACGGATAGTAGCTATATTGGAAAAGGCATCCGTGAGCTCGTCCATTTTAAGCTGATGGCTTATCGAACCCGATCGGTCTTTTGGCTAAATCCAGGGGTCGCTAAGCCCATATCAATACAGATAAGCTAGGCCGGTTTACCAGTTGAGAAGCGTGAAATGTCAAAATCTCAAAATGTCTCGTATTAACGCGATGATATGGGACCCATTCGGCCGGAAATCTATTTGGAGCGGGGGGTACTTCTAAACGCATGGTTACCCCCGGCCTCTTTAAAGCAGTAGTCCTATTCATCGCTCGGGTCTACTAATATTTCTTCATGCTTCCAAATGGGTATTAAGATCTGGCTTTCAAGAGAGGATAAAATTTAATCTATTGATATTTTGACCTTTTGACACTTTAGGAAAAATCTATTGAGCATTGATACTGGGCAAAAATGTCAAAATATCAAAATGTCATTAGTGTTCTATTGGGGCTGGGGTTGACTAAGGAATCCAAAAATGTCAACGTGTCAAGAGTTCATTCAGATAATGTTGATTTTAGGATGATAAGGATGTTTAAAAGTGTCATCGTGTCAAAAGTTCACCCTAAAATATGACTGGATGAGCCTTGGCAATAGATTGATGTAGCCCGGTGATAATTTAAAATCCCAAACTATACTCTAATGCTTTTAATCGATAGTCGTACGTATCGCTTATCTTATTCCGTTTTGCGTGTTCATATCAGGCAGGGACCGTTTTACGAATTTTTAATTTAGAGTGAATTGACCGTTGATATTTTGACATTTTCGTCTGGATCGGTAAATACTAGGAATTGCCTAAAGTGTCAAAATGTCAAGAGTTCCTATAATTAAGGTCATCTTGAAAATGTCAACGTGTCAAAAGTTCACTTAGTAAAATTTAGAAGTAGAACCGACAAGACTACGCCTGCAACCGTTGAGGTGATATAAATACCGCATTGGCATCTACCTCCCGTTCTGATTTCTTATTCATTCCAAGAATTATAGCTGAATTTTTCCTTTAGGCTCTAGCAACCATGCACATACGGTTATGTATATACGTGCATTGGACATGGTAAAGGTATTTGATGGCCTGCTTTAGGCTAGATGAATCACTTTTAGCAGCGGAATCAATGCTGACTACTAATCCCAACTAGGTGGATAAATGTCGCATGGATCGACTTTTAGTTTTTCTCCGAAGATAATGTTGTTTTCCTTCTGGAGCCAACGTGGTCCGGTGAATAAATCGCGTAAATCAGCATTAGTAACTCCAGCTGGCGTCTTTTTCTGAACGAACGAACTAACTTCTAATTTATAGCCCAACCGCTGCAAAAGAGAAGCTCGATTGCACCAGTCTTCATACTTTCCCGTATCGGGATATAATATGACTTTGCGCTTTTTAAACACGTCAAATACTTCTGGATCGTACCACCTACACCCATTACTCCCACCCGTTGCTAACCAGATGCGGTTAGGTAAATAGATCGAGCATACCATAGCCGTAGATTCCCCCTCAACCAAGGCAGCAGGTTTGTCAGGATACAGAGCTAGTAAATGCTCTCCAAAAAAACACTGTTTCAAATTGATTGTATAATTACCCGCTAGGGTCTTACCAGCGAACCAGACCTTCCCATTCATATCTGTCTCGTATTGACCTGTATTCGTGTTTAATCGACGAGCATTCTGATGATCTTGGGCCCGGTGACCTGTCATGGGGTGAAAAGGGATTACTTTCACTTGCCGTAGGTTCCCAATGTGATCGATTTGAGGCAGACAGGTTGCAAGGGTATTTTCAAATGTCCACCGACGGGAAGTTCCTAACTGGTACTCAGCAAAGAGTAAATCGGCAGTTGGCTTATTAAAAAAGCGGCTTAAGTACTGATAGAATCCATTTCGCTCAAAATGACTTTGACTGCGCCGATATATCTCCATGGATAGATAATCAATCGGTATTTCAGTAACTAGACGTTGTTGATTTGGCCTAGATCGAATGGGTAGCTTCAGGTCTTTTTTTGTAGAATATGAACTAGCCAGGCCGTATTTCCGAGACAATTCATCTATGGCTGTTAGGAATTCAATCTCATGAAACTGGCAGTAAGCTGTAACAGGATAGTAGCGCTTATTTATGGCATGATCCTGAATGTAAGGTTTCCCTTTTTCATCAGCTCTGTAATAGCACTCGGCCGTGTGCCTGGTTTGATCGAATAACCGTACATTCTGTTGGTTCCGCGTAAGGCGGCACCCTGTTAACTCAGATAAAATTTCGGCACCAAATTCAATTTCTAGTTGATCTGATAAATCGCTCATAAAAATTATACCTATGAACTTTTGATATTTTGATACTTTACAAATTGGCTTCTTTCACTGTTGAGCCTTCCCAAAATGTCAAGGTGTCAGAATATCAATCCTATTTGAATGTATTTTGACTTATACGAATGATCATCCTCTACACCTTCAGGTTCTACTTAAGGAGAGAACAGTAAACAGGGCACATCTAAAATGTCAAAATGTCAATGTGTCAGAAAGCCAATTTAGAATAGACGCCATGTTTGACTTGTTTAAAAAATTTGTCCTCGGAAAGAAGCCGTTTCACAGTCGACTCGGAGACAGGTGGAGTAAGATCCTTCCCGATATCGATGGCCTCCGCCGTTGTAATCTGATTGGAAAGGGCGTTGAATAAGCGTTGTCGATCAGGAGATAATGGACCAATAGGAGACTGTTGGCGAAGCTCATTATAAACTTTCTCCGCGTTTTGCCGAAAGTAATCAGCCAATACAATAGCGCGTTCAACGCTGTCAAGACGGATTCGGGTCAGATCAGATTGATCACAGGCCCATTTCATTAATTCGATCAGCAAAGCAAATCGAATACAATACGCATCGAATTTAGCGTAGATTCCTTTAAGGGCTTGAGTTGGAGTCTGGTTGGATCGGTCCGTGTTATCGTCACGCCATTGGCGCATTCGATCAAAAGCATCAGGGGCAAAAGGTATCCAATTGGTTTCGACTGATCCATATTCATCAATGACAGCGCCCTGTCGGAGCGTTAAAAGCTTATCAATCAATCTATAATACTCTTTGGTAATAGAAGGATCCAGCTCCGTATCCGAGTCTTTGTTTTTCTGCTGATCATCAGGGTAGGCAAATAAGATTCGGTCAATAAATCCATTCTGACTACGTCCATCTTTGGCTAATTCGCTTAATACGCCAGGCTGAATAGTTCCGGCCACCGATAAATAAGGGTTATCTATATGCTGAACTCCTGACGCTTTTCGCCCAGATTTAACAGGTGAAAAAGACCAAACGGATAGCCAAAATTGTTCTTCACTCCCTTTATTATAGCGCGTAAAGTTTTTAAACCAACCGGCTAGCTCATCCATTAACAGACCCAGCCCTATAGGGTTATTCTCCATTGTTTGTACTAAAAACTCCTGTGTTACGTCGGAAACTAAAGTCGTCTGGTAAATAGGAGAAGGTAGATTAGCCGCTAATTTTTCGGCTTTCTGCTGGATATATTTACGATAAGCAATTTTATCGACATGCCGTAACGGCTTAATTGCATACTCGAGGGGACCACTTTTATTTGTTCCAGGCATGCCAACAATAGCCAAATACAGCAGCGCTTTTTGGGAGTAATCCTTATAACGAGTCGCGTAGCAGTTACCAACAGCCACACTCGCTGCATACAGAATAGCTGATCCTATCCAGTCAGGTCTAAAATTCATATGTAAGCTAGTCTGCTGGATAATTGGTTGAAAGAGATCCGGAAATGCTTCAATGGGAAAGGGACCGACTTGTTGTCCTTGAATAGTCGGGACGAATTCCAGTTTCTGTTCACTCAGGTGTTCCATTTCAGTCTCCACCTGTTGAATCAGCAATCGATCGATTTTATCTCGGAGTGTAGCCGTCTGGCTAAATGCTTTATCAGTCTGCACCGGAGTGCCATCTATAAACCAGGGCTGTGCTGCAGGGTTCATAAAGTGTTGCTTCTCGCCTGGCCAGCAAAAGGATGATGGACTTAACGGTTTAATCGCTTCGGGCAATAAACCGTGGTATTCTTGTAGATATAAGGTGAGTTTCATTGCATATTGATCTCTTTGAGCCTGATCGCTAGGATCGTTTATACCCGTTAGAACCAATAATACAAACTCATTTATAGAGAGGGTATGAATCAGTGCAAACGTGTGCTTGTCATGATGCAAACTTTCCAGAGGCTCTCCAATGATACCTGTCAACTTGAACGCTATTACTTTATTATAATGTTGAAGGGTCAATGATATCTTTGCTTGAGGGCTGTTAAGCCCGCCCACCCTAAAGCAGGGTAGAGAATTATTTCTGTAAGCTAGCTTTTGGTCATCAGGCGTTAGCCTATAAGCAATGTGTTTCTCCTTGTACTCGCCCTTATCTATACGCTGTAGAAGCTGACTTAGCATTACACCTCCCTCTGACTGAGGAGCTTTGATGCATGGAAACAATTCAAAAATTTGCTCCTGATTTTCCAGAACTGTTGTATCTTTGAGTAGCATAAACGCATGATTAAGAGAGGGTAGCCGGTCGAGGGGCTACCCTTTTTTTTGTGACTGAATGAATCCGGTGAGCCATTGCGTCAGGACTGATAAATCTTTGGGTGTTAGCAGTTCTGAATTCTTCTCCTCAGGAAAAGGAGCAGGTGTATCTCCAGGTCGTGGAACGCCGATGCGCAGTTGTCGACCTGCAAGTGAAGAACGAAGGATAATCCCGGATGGGCCATGTTGAACAAACCAGACTTCACCGCCGAACTTCCGGATAGTAGAGGCTATATCGAAGAGGGTCATAATAGCTGCCCTCCTTTCTGATCCTGCTTGTTGAGTTTGTGCGAAGAAGATTTTTTGAGTAAGTGTTGCTCTGCCAATGAATCTAGTTCAGTAGCTGTTTTGACGCGATCCTTTTGTAGCCAAGCATCAATTTCGGATTGCCGAAATACTAATCGTTTACCATTTCGTGAAAATGGAATTTCTCGCCGTTGAACTTTTCCGTACAGAGTTGTTACGGCTGGGCGCCCCGGTAAATACTCACTAAGTTCCTCAATAGCGAACCAGCGGTCAGGGGAAGGGATTTGCTGGCTGGTCATTGCTTTCAATAAGCCAGTCAAGTCGTCAACTTTGCGTCCTAACTCATAGACCGCTGTGGGAAGTTGATCGAAGGTAATAGGAGTACTTTGCATATTGCTCAACACGCGTTTTTGAAGCGTTGAACAACATTACTGGTTTATTGAGTATGATATTTTGGGCAAGTAAGTCAAGTAAGAAATGAAGTAACGTAAGTAAGAAATGAAGTAAGAGTTAGGTTATATTATCCATGCTGGCCCAATTTTCTTACTGAAATTTTTCTTCACTTCATCAAAATTGAAACCCTCAAAATTATCCGTAAGTAGTTTTATGTACTCGTTACGTATGTTGGGTCTTTCGTCTAATGGATTCAAATTATCTCTTCTAGTAGTAGTGCAATGCCAATAGTAGTCAAAGAATAATCTGACAAAATTCCATTTGCCGTCTCGCCCATAATTTACCTTTAATTTTTTGGAATCAGGCTTATTTTTCAAAAAAGCCCGGTTGATAAATTGCCAAACCTGGTCTTCTGTCAAAAAGTGTTGACCATCCTTATTTGTCCTCGTTGCCAACTGCATAAACCACTGTTTGACCTCTGATAGAGGCATATCATTAAATTTATTGTCAGTCTTTTCCTCTGAACTGTCCTTTGCACTATTTTCAATCCTTGGTAAAACGCCCGTTAGTGTATTTATTTCTGAAATGAAAAAGTAAATCAATTCAACCTTTCTGAATATCAGTATATCGTACCTATCCAGAAAATCTCGGCCAAAATACAATTTGTTTATTTTGCCGAAAGGTGGATAGTTAATTGTGTTAAAATTCTTCGATATATAACGATGGAATAGCTCGAAATGACGGAGTGATATCCAAAGGGGTTCTCCTGGGAAGTAGGGAATTTCTCTTAAATTAGACCAAAGTGCCGATGAACTATCAGCTAATTTACTAGCCAAATTGACGAGCCGATTTAAGTAAACTTGAATTTTGTCCGACTGTAAGGGTAAAAGATCAGACATCGGTTCTTCAATCTGCATTAGGCCTGGTGTCCTATCTATCCATTTATTGTCAAACGCAGTGTGGAAATATGCTAAATCAAAATTCATATCAAAATACTTTATCCATACCGCATTCCACCAGTCCTCGGTTACTTCTTCTAAATTCGATTTGTCAAATTCCAATGAACCCCATTGAAATTGGTGAGGGCTCTGTTGGCTAATTTCTCTTAGTTTATCAATAGCCCAATTCTGATCTTCTAAACTTCCCTCCTTATATCCACTAGCCCACTTATTAGACTCTGCGGCTTGAGGAGGTTTAGATATCAGGGGGAGTTCAGCTAGATGGTAAAGGTCAACGCATAATAATCCGTAATCAATGGTTCGTAATTCTTCGTAGAACTTGTTGAAATGCATCATAACTTTATGCGGTCGGCAGCATCCCGTTTTGACTGATCTACAATTTTTGCATATACCTGCGTAGTCTTTAGGTCGCGGTGTCCAAGCATTTTCGATATGGTATATATATCCGTACCAAGTGATAATTGAAGTGTAGCGAAAGTATGGCGAAAACTGTGAAACGTAATTGGCTTGGTGATTCCAGCATCTTTCACCCACTGTTTTAAGATCTTGTTCCAATGAGCCGAATAAGATAAGCCAGGTAATACAGGATGACTAGCTTCTAATCGTTCGCCTAATAACGAAACAGCCAGTTCGGAAACGGGCATATACTCGACTCCATCTGTTTTCTCCTGTCGGAAATCAATTGTATAACCGTTTGCAGGATCATACCGGATCTGATCCCAGGTCAGGGCTTCAATGTCAGAGTAACGTAAGCCAGTCAGAGCCGAAAACAATGCCGCTTGTTTGAGTACAGGCATCGACTGTAAGTCTGTTTTGGCAAGGGTTTGTAATTCAGCTAAAGTCAGGTATTCGCGCCGGGTTTCTTCAGGCTTGATGCTCTCCACTTTAGCGTTCAAATCGGTGCTGATTAATCCGTCCTTGAACGCCTGTTTCAAAGCCGCTTTAAATTTGTTAAAATACCCAACCGTTGAATTTATGGCTAATGGTTCGCCGTTTCGCTGGCTTGGAGCTTCCATTAAATACGCTCGGTAGTCCCGGCATTTCTTCTGGGTTAAGTCGGATAGTTTGAGTGTTCCGCCTGTAAAATCGCGTAGGTAATTCAAGGCACTATCCCAACCGTCTTTATTACTGCCAGTTCGTGATGCTGCCAGCCCTTCACAATAAGCCACAAAGCAGATATTGAGGTTCTTTTTGGATAGAAACCCATAGGCTCCACTTTGAACCTCGATCTGCCGCTTAGCCCGGATGTTTTCAGCTAGTGCCAGCGATTCAGCATTCTGTTCCTTATCGGCTGGCGTTTTTGGCCGGTTAAAAAGATAAACGCCCAAGAATTCTCGCCGGGTAGGTTTACCTGTGTCAGGGTGGGGGATAGCCGGATAGTAATCTAAATACAGACTGGTTCGCCCGTTACTGATTGGCTTCTTTCGTACTTTGACCTTAATCATGATAGGTTTGAAGGATTAGATAGCAACTGGTCGATTCTGTATTTAGGCACATATGCATAGATACTGCTATACTGCTTAGGAATCTCATGCCGATGAATAAGCTCGTAGAGTGCTTTTTCAGATATATCGTATTTCTCTCGTATTTCCTTCATGGTGTAGCAGTCTGCCAATGCAACCGGTTCCGGACGGCTTTTCTCCATTAGCTCGGCTGGACGATCAAACAGACGGTCAATGTCCGAACGGCGGATAACGGTACGGCGGTTGAGTTTGACAAAGGGTAGTTCACCCCGTTCATTGAGCCGGTACAGACTACGCCGACTGATACGAATAAGCATTGCCGATTCATTAACTGTCAGAAACTCCTGCGCCTTTATGTCTTCGATAGGTTTCAGTTTTATCTGCAACGTCTGCTCAGCACTCGTCTGGACATTTGTTGACCTCTGACGTGCTTTATAAGCTTTCTTGGCGCAGTTATCGCTACACGTTTTAGACGTTGTCTTACGTGCTTCAAACTCGTTGCCGCATTGCTGACAGATACGGATGATGCGTATGTTTGAACTCATATGTCAGGCCGTGTTAACTCAATGACTCAATGTGTGCTAGTGTGTCAGTTTGTGCCATTATCTCGCCTAAAAAACGGGATTCTATAGGAAACCCGCTAATGAGGTACAACGAAGGTACAAATATTTACTTAACAAACTAGCACTATCACTCACTAAATCAGTAGTATTAGGCATAGAAAAAGCCCATTTTCAGGGCTTTAGGTACTGTTTAGTGGTATGATGCAAAAAGGTTGTTCAGTGTGGTTACTTTCCAATACAGAACTTACTAAAAATCGACTCTAATAAATCGTCTGTTGTAATTTCGCCGGTTATCTCACCCAGATGTTGTAATGCAACGCGTAGATCCATGGCTAACCAATCGGGGGTTACGTTCGAATCCAGCCCGGCAATGGCACGGGCGAGGGCCTCATCGGTGGCGGTGAGGTGTTCGTAGTGGCGGGCGTTGGTCACGACGGCACTGCCCGTTTGGACGGCGGCATCGGTCAGTACACGGGCCGAAAGGGCAGATTTCAGTTCCTCTAAATGCGTTTGTTTCGCAGCCGAAATCCAGACGACCGTTTCTCCCAGTATATCTTCTAAGGCCAGGCGTTTCTGATCCGTAATCGCATCCAGTTTATTTCCGACGAGCAGGTAAGGCTTACCCGATTCGCGTACTTCCGTAACGGCTAGCTGTAGTTCATTAGGTTCAATATTCTTGCCATCGAACAAATAAACGACCAGAGCCGCATCGCGCATTTTCTGTTGAGTTCGCTCAATACCGATAGCTTCGATCCTGTCGGTGGCCTGGCGTAAACCGGCTGTGTCGATCAGCCGGAAGCGGATGCCGTTGATGAATAATTCGTCTTCAATAACATCCCGGGTAGTGCCGGGAATATCAGAAACGATGGCTTTCTCTTCGTTCAACAGCGCATTCAGTAGGGTCGATTTGCCCGCATTGGGTTTGCCGACAATTACCGTAGGTACGCCGTTTTTAATGGCGTTTCCGGTTGAGAAGGAGTCGATCAGCGGATGGAGCACCCGCCGGATATCGAGCATCAATTGCCGGAGCCGGTCGCGGTGGGCAAACTCTACGTCTTCTTCGCCGAAATCCAGTTCCAGTTCTACTAAAGCCACAAAATCAATGAGTTGCTGACGCAGTTCTTTCAACCGCTTCGAGAATCCCCCCCGCAACTGGTTCAGGGCGGCCCGGTGACTGGCATCGGAGTCCGACGCAATGAGGTCGGCTACGGCTTCGGCCTGAACCAGATCGAACTGGCCGTTCAGGAAAGCGCGCTGGGTGAACTCGCCTGGTTTAGCCAGTCGGGCCCCTTCCTGCGTAAGCCGACGCAGAATCTGCTGACTGATAAACTCCGACCCATGACACGAAATCTCGACCACATCTTCTTTGGTGAAGGACTTAGGTGCCCGGAAAACCGTTACCAGCACTTCGTCGATGATGCTTTCGGTACCCGACGCGTCAGGTCGATTCCTCAAGGTGCCGAAATGGGCAGTATGGCTAGCCTGTTGGGTGAGGTCTTTACCCCGGAAAATACGGTTGGTGATCTCAATGGCACCCTCGCCCGATACGCGGATAACGGCAATGGCACCAATGCCCGGCGCGGTGGCAAGGGCGGCAATGGGTTCTAACTGAAACAAGTTTGTAGTTTGTAGTTTGTAGCTTATACTATAAACATTAGAAACTGTCTGAAAATTAATTCCTAATCAGGCTAAAACCCCTAAATCCCCTGAAGGGGACTTTGCTCACTCTTAGATAAAGTCCCCTTCAGGGGATTTAGGGGTTTTTAGACGGCTTCTTACACTTTATTCGGGAAAATGGGGAGCTTATTTAGCAACCCAATCAGGCGTTTCTCAACGGATACGGTTGGAATCCCAAGCCAGTCGGCATAGTCATCGCCTAGGAAGAAACGCATTTCACCGGCTGCGAGGTTCCGCATACTATCCGTTCCGATGTTGCTCCGTTTGGTTTTGGCTGACTCTTGTTTAGTTAACTGGGGGTTATTTGCTACGTCGGCCATCGCATTCAGCAACGAGCGGGTAAGGCCTACACCTGCTTCGGAAGGGGCAAATTGTCGCCGGGAAATGACCTGATGAAGCATAAACGCTTCCCGAAGGTTTTGAGGAAGCAACGCATCTACAACGCCATTCAGGTAGTTGACTACGCTGATATGGTGGAGGTAATCTTCTTCTTCCTGTTCCGTTGCCGCATTGAACATAGACCGTCCAGCCAGCTTGCGAAGGCCGAGTATCACAATGTAGGAGAAGGCAATATTCGTTCCGGCCATATCTTCCTGATTAACCGGATAGCCCCAGTCCATCGTCCATCGGCCCGAATGCAGCGAGAACCAGCGGGCTCCGGCATGAATCAGGCGAATTTTCAGGATTCTGGCAATGGCGTTGCCGGTTTTCCACTCTTTGGGATTGTTGACCGCAAACACCCATTCGCCGGTTTCCTGCAATCGGCGGGCGGTGTCGTTTTTAATGCGCTCGGTTAACCACAAAACCTGCGCTCCGTGGGCGCCCAGGTAGGAGTAAGGGAGTGAAAAGAAGCCCAAGACGAGGCCAATCTGTTGGGCGTTTTTCTGGAAAAAGTTCATGCCCCGCTGCATCGCATCTGGTTTAGCCCAACTGGGCAGACTTGCGTATTCGCTAAAAAATACCTGAACCGCGGGATGTTGTTCCACCAGCGAAAAATCAGCTGTATCGGCCAGCCAGCGCATCAACGCCCGTAGTCCGGCGGGGCCATCTGCGGCAATGATAGCTGCAATGACGTCGTCGGCGGGTGCGTCGCCCTGTTGCCGGTAGTGTTGCAATAACTCATCAGAAAATAAACGGGTCGGCTTAATCAGAACTGGCATCGGAGTGGGGAGTACGTATACGCATCTGGGTAACGTTGGGTATAACCAATTGGTTTTTGTGATCGCCACCAATGCGTCGGATTTTCCGGCAGTTGTATAGCGTAGTCTGAAACTTTCCCGTTAATTAATTGTAATATTATGATCTATTAGTAAGAGAGGTACCTATTTATGTCTGCTTTACCGACTGACATTAGTTTAACGGATGATACACTGTGGCTTAAGCTACAAGCGGGCGATAAACAAGCGTTGGGTTCATTGGCAGAACGGTATTATCGCTCCTTATTTCATTATGGTACGAAACTGACGACGAATCATGCCTGTATTCAGGATTGTATTCAGGATTTGTTCCTGACTGTCTGGGAGAAACGACAGTCGATTCAGGTTTTACAGTCGATAAAAGGATACCTCTTCGTTGCCTTACGCAACAATATACTCCGTCAGGTAAAACAGGATAGTCAGCATGATGATGTCGATCAGTCGGAGGTACTAACCGATTGGCTAAGCGACCCCGAATCGCTCTATGTACAGGCCGAAAACGAACAGAACAAGCAGGCGTATCTGAAACAGGCACTCGAACGCTTACCCAAGCGGCAACGGGAAGCCATCTACCTCAAATACTACGAAAATCTCAGCTATGAAGAGATTGCTACGGCGATGGGCGTAAATCGACAGGTCGTGGCGAACTACCTACAGCATGCCCTGCACAACCTCCGCGATCACTGGCAGGATCTGTCCCATTTTTTATTCTTCATTACGTTTTTTTATTGAGTGATCTACAGAATCGAGTTGGATTAGATTCTAGCGATTCCCCGTTCTCACTTGGCTTCGCCGAGTGAGAACGGGGGAACGGGGAGGTTTCTTAAAACCTCGATTAGTGCCAATCTGACTCGATAGGTTTTGAGAAACCTCACATGTCAGTTTTAAGAAACTGACATCACCAGAACAACACCAAAAAGAATCCCCCGTTCTCGCTTGGCTACGCCGAGTGAGGTTTATTCGTTCAAGGGCCTCTGGCCCGTTTTAGTGCAATTGCATTGACCGGCCAGAGGCCGTTAAAAATATACCCCTCACTCGGCGAAGCCAAGCGAGAACAGAGGAATCCAAAGAGTCACTAGAATCTCCGCCTTGCCTGCCCACTTAAGTTTTATTTTTTAAAAGAATTTTCATAGTCGACGGTTACTTTTTTGACCCTCGCCACTCCTCGTCTTACAAGTGGCATCGAAGCCGCTTGCGCAGAACAGACGACGCGCCTTGACACCGCAGCAATTTATTGAGAATGAATCGTTTCGGCGCTGGGTATTTGCCAGCACACCGATTGAGGTGGCTTATTGGGAAAATTACCTGACTCAGTATCCCGACGATCGGGAAAGTGTTGAGCTGGCCCGAACTTTCCTGCTCACCGCAAAAGGTGAACTGCCCGAACTACCCGATCAGCAAATCGGTGAGGCTGTCGAGCGTATTTTGTTGGCGGTTCCGGATGAACGCCGTGGCCTGGTTCGTTCGCTGTCGGACTGGTCGTACTGGCAACCGCTTCGGGTGGCGGCTTCCGTTGCCCTGTTGCTGTTGACGAGCTGGTTTGGCTGGCGCTATTGGCAGCAAAACCGACGCGGGCCAGTCGTTGCGACTAAAGAACAAGCGGCAACATCACCCGCAGCGCTGCTCGAGGTGGCTAATCTGAAAACCGCTCCCCGGTTGGTTCGGTTGGCCGATGGGAGCCTGGTTGTATTGCAACAAAATGCCCGAATCCGTTTTCCAAAGCAATTTGCTGGCGCTAAACGGGATGTATTCTTAACGGGGAAAGCCTTCTTTGAAGTTGTCCGGAATCCAGCGAAGCCGTTCCGGGTGTTTACCGGCGACGTAACGACCGAGGTGTTGGGAACCAGCTTCCTGATCAATGCCCCCGAAACGGGCGGCAAGGTAAACGTAGTGGTCAAAACGGGGAAAGTCGCCGTGTCGACCAATCCGAAAGGTAGTGATCAATCGAAAGCTGGCCTGTCTCAGCCAATGGCCGTTGTGCTCTTGCCCAATCAGCAGGCTACGTTTTCGAAGGAAGATGCCCGTCTGGTTAAAAGCGAGGTCAGCCGAGCCGAAGCTACGGTATTACCCGCCACCACGCAGTCCTTTTCGTTCCGACGGACGCCCTTACCGCAGGTGCTGGATGCCCTCGAAAAGGCGTACGGGATCGACATTCAGTTTGATCGCGATGCGTTATCGGGCTGCACACTCACCGCGCATCTGGATGATCCGTCGCTCTTTGCCCGACTTGATGTGATTGCTGCCATTACCGGCTCAACCTACGAATTGCAAAATGGCCAACTGGTTATTCATTCATCGGGTTGTCGCTAGTTAGCCCCACCCGAAAACGTACCCTTTACTCAACACAATCATGATGAAAACGCTACCCCATCGTTCGTACCTCCGCTGGTTTATGCGACTAACTTTTATCCCGTTCCTGTTGCTCATCAGCGTCATGGGCAGCCTGATTGCCCGACCCGTTCATGGCCAAAATCCACTGAAACGAACCGTAAGCCTGTCAATAGCAAACCAGTCGGTCGAAACGATTCTGGAACGGCTGGAGAAGATTGCCGATGTGCAGTTTGCCTACAGCTTCGAGCTTATTAAAGCGGATCGGAAGGCCAGCCTGACGGTCAAAAATGAGCGTCTGGAAAAGGTGCTGAACGAGTTACTAACACCTCTCCAGATCGACTACTCCGTAACCGGTCCACGACTGATCCTGCTGAAACCCAGATCCGGTGAGGCCGTGCTGCCACCCTCGTCCGACTTCCGGGCCTCCCTGGCCCCCGAAACCCCAGCGAGTGTCGATAAGGTGGTTACGGGAACCGTTTTGGATGAGAAAAGTCAGCCCATTCCGGGTGTCAACCTGGTGGTGAAAGGAACCCAGACCGGTACCACCACCGATGCCCAGGGTAATTTTCGGATTACGGTGGCCGACGATCAGGCCGTTATCCTGTTCTCTTCCGTCGGGTATCTGGGGCAGGAGGTGGCAGTGGGTAATCGAACAACCCTGACTGTCACTTTGCAGGACGATAATAAATCGCTGTCGGAAGTGGTGGTGGTGGGCTACGGATCGCAAAAAAAATCGGATCTGACGGGGGCGGTTTCGACGATTACGGCTAAAGACATCAGTCGCCTGCCTGTGGCGGGTATCGATCAGGCATTACAGGGAAAATCATCGGGCGTTCGCGTGACCCAGTCAACGGGTGCTCCGGGCGAAGGGGTTGCTGTCCGGATTCGCGGGGTGGGAACGATCAACGATAATAGCCCGCTGTTTATCATTGACGGTGTACCAACCAAAGATGCCTTCAGCGTACTAAACCCTGCCGATATTGAAAGCATGTCGGTGCTGAAAGATGCCTCTTCGGCGGCTATTTATGGCGCACGTGCGGCCAACGGCGTGATTGTGGTGACGACCAAACGCGGCAAAAGTGGTGCCCCTCGGGTAACGTTTAATGCGTATACCGGTATTCAGCAACACGGTCGGTTGATTCCGATGGCCAACTCCCAGGAGTACATCAACATCTACAACGAAGCGGCTACCAACGACAACGCGTCAATTACCAATCCGAGCCTGCAACGCCAGTTGATTCCGAGTACGCTTCAGGTGGCCGATACCGATTGGCAGAAAGCCATTTTTCGTACGGCTCCCATTCAGAACTATCAACTGTCGGTTAGTGGAGGCACCGACAAGTCGCATTACCTCCTGTCGGCCAATTACTTCGATCAGCAGGGTATCATTCTCAATTCGAGCTACAAACGCTACGCACTCCGGGCCAGCATCGATACGGAGATTGCCCGAAAGGTTAAAATTGGAACCAACCTGAATATCACCTATTCGCAGCGCAGTATTGTGGGGAGTTCGGGCGATGGGTACGGGGGCAACGGCGGCAGCATTGTTCGGTATGCGCTGTTCCGGACGCCCGCCATTCCGGTGTACGATCAAAACGGCGACTATGCCGATCTGCCCCAGTTCCCGGCCTTCTTTGGCGACGGCTACAACCCGGTTGGGCTGGCGCAGAAACAGGATAATAAAGAACAACAGTATCGGGTGTTCGGGGATATTTTTGGGGAGTGGCAAATCCTGAAAGGGCTACGGTTTCGGACCGATGCCGGGCTCGACCTGAACATCGTCAACCGGAAAACCTATAACGAAAACTGGGGCACCAACAATCGGATCAATAGCCCCTCCACACTCGTCAACCGGTTTAGTCCGGCTAGTACGATTACCTGGAACAACACCCTGAATTATGATATCACGATCGGTGAAAACCACCAGATAACGGCGCTGGCGGGTACCGAAGCCATTCACAGCGTCAGTCGCGATGTGGGCGGTTCCGACCGGAATTTCATTGATCAGGTGAGCAACCTGCGTTACCTCGGTCAGGGGGCCGACATTACCGGGCGGCAGTCGTTCGAAAGCGATTCCCGCTGGTCGCTGTTCTCGCTGTTTGGACGCGTCAACTACGCGTTTCGGGATAAATACCTGGCATCGGTCAACGTTCGTCGCGATGGATCGTCGCGCTTCTCGCCTACGAACCGATACGCCAATTTCTTCTCGGGTTCGGCAGGCTGGAACATCGACCGGGAGGAGTTTTTTCAGCCCCTGTCCCGCACGATTTCCCTGTTGAAACTACGGGCGAGCATCGGTCAACTGGGGAATCAGGATATCGGTAACTATCCCTACGCTTCGCTGGTAGGTAGTGGATACAACTATGTATTCGGGGCCAGTCCACAAACTGTAGCGGGTTATGCCGTTGTGACGCGGGGAAACTCCAACGTAAAATGGGAGTCGTCGACCCAAACCGACGTGGGCCTGGAAATGGGGTTTCTTCAGAATAAACTCCAGATCACCGCCGACTATTTCATCAAACGAACCTCCGATATTCTGGTTCCAATCCCGGTTCCCAAATCGGGCGGTAGTGCGGCTGCTCCCTATGTCAATGCGGGTCAGGTGGAGAACCGTGGCCTGGAGTTGGACCTGATTTTTCGCTATAAAAAGGGCGCTTTTTCGTACGACATTAGCGCCAATGCCTCCTTCATTCACAACAAAGTCCTGTCGCTCAGCGAAGGTCGGCCCATTCCCGGCGGGCGGATCGACAACGGCGTCTTCGGTACACTGACCGAGCCGGGTTATCCCATTGGCTCGTTCTACCTGCTTCAGCAGGACGGAATTTTTCAGAACGAAGGCCAGATTTTTACCAGTGCCTTTCAGGGTAATAACATCAAACCCGGCGACGTCCGCTTCAAAGACATGAACGGCGATGGGCTCATTAACCAGTTGGATCGGTCGCACGTGGGGAGCCCGATTCCCACGCTGACCTACGGCCTGACGGCCAACCTGCAATGGAAAAACTTCGACCTGTCGGCCTTCTTTCAGGGTGTTTCGGGCAACAAGATCTATTACCAGGTTGCCACGGATATTGAAGGATTTTACCGGGCGTTCAACGTAACCCAACGGGTGGTCGACGACCATTGGCATGGCGAAGGAACCAGCAATACACAACCTCGGGTATCGTGGAGTGGATCGGCCAATAACAAGCAACCATCGACCCGTTTTCTGGAAGATGGGGCTTACACCCGCCTGAAAAATCTCCAGCTCGGCTACACGCTGCCCAGCACCCTCACCAAAAAACTGGGTTCCTCCACCATCCGGGTGTATGTGAGTGGGCAAAACCTGCTCACGTTCACCAAGTACCCCGGCCTGGACCCCGAACAGCAAAGCAGCGACAACGTGAACAACGAGCAGTTCAAGGGCGATGTGGCCGTGGGCATCGACTGGGGCACGTATCCAAGCGCCAAAACCTATACGGTTGGATTAAATGTAAGCTTTTAGCGCAATCCGTTATGAAAAAGACATACACATTCATACTCTCCACGCTGCTGATTTCGGTCAGTAGCTGCTCTAATTTTCTGAACGAAGAGGTACGGGCGGCTTATTCGGAAGACACGTTTTACAAGACCCAGGCGCAGGCGTTGCAGGCCCTGAATGCTGCCTACCAGACCCTGTCGTTTTCATCGGATAATAACCGCTTGTGGGTGTTCGGTGATGTGGCATCGGACGATGCCGCCAAGGGAGGGGACCCCGGCGATCAGGCCGATATTGGTCTGATTGACGACTTCACGGTATACCCTAACAACGGGCCGGTCGAATCGGAGTGGGGGTTGCTGTACGAAGGCATCAGTCGTTGCAATCGGGTTATTCAGCAGGTGCCAACTATTGCAATAGCCGCCGATCTGAAAGCGCGGATTCTGGGCGAAGCGCGATTTCTGCGGGCGTTGAATTATTTCTACCTGGTTAATATTTACGGCCCGGTGCCCGTGCTGCTGGAGCCCAAAAATGCCGATCAGCTACAAATTCCGCAGTCGCCGGTAGCGGATGTGTATACCAACGCCATTGAGGCTGATTTGCAGGAAGCGATTAAAAGTCTACCCGCCACGTATACGGGTGCCGATGTAGGCCGGGCCACCAAAGGGGCGGCTCAGGCATTGCTGGCGAAGGCGTATCTGTACGAAGGGAAATGGCAACTGGCCGCCGATGCCGCCGGTCAGGTCATTAGCAGCGGAGTTTATTCGTTGCTGCCCGTGTATTCGCAAAACTTCAACCAGGCCTTCAAAAACAGCAGCGAGACGGTCTTTGCGGTGCAGCACCTGACGGGGCAAGTGCCATTTACGGGGAATCGGCTGAATCAGTGGTTTGCTCCGCGAAACCCCGAAAACGGCTATTTCTTCAATGTGCCAACGCAGAATTTTGTCGATGCCTTTGAGAAGACGAGCGCGGGCGTTGTTGATCCGCGTCTGGATTATACTGTAGCGCGGGCGGGCCATCCCTGGATCGACGGGACAACCTACGATCCACTCTGGTCGCCAACGGGTTACCTGAACAAAAAGCACGTTCAGCCCATCACAGAAGTTCCCAAAAGCACGAAGGGCGATGGGAACCTGAACTACGTAACCATCCGCTACGCCGAAGTGCTGCTGATTCAGGCCGAAGCACTCAATGAACTGGGGCGCTCAGCCGATGCGCTGGTGCCCCTGAATCTGGTTCGGAAGCGGGCGCGCGAGAGTTACCTCTACGACATCAGCTTAAGCATGGCCACGCCAACGCCAGTGGTTCCGGCAGGTCTATTGCCCGATGTAACGAATACGAGTCAGTCGAGCCTGCGCGATATCATCCGGCACGAGCGTCGGGTGGAATTGGGCTTTGAATTTCACCGATACTTCGACATCATGCGCTACGGCAAAGACTACGCCCAGAATGCCCTGCGCGATAAACCGTCATTCAAGTACGAAACCAACCGCTATTTCCCGATTCCGCAGAGCGAACGGGATACCAACAAAGGCCTTGTTTTTTAATTCAGTTTGTTCACTAATCAATTTGTCAAAACCCAGTACGCTCATGAAAAACTTACCTGTTTCGGTTACTGCCTTACTACGGAGTCTGATGGCTCTATGCTTATTGCTGGTTGTGCTTCAGGCCTGCAAAAAGAATGATGATACCCCGGTTACGCCCATCGACAAAACCGCCCTCAAAGCCCGACTCGACAGTGCCAATGCTTTATACACGGCAGCCGTAGAAGGAACGGCTATCGGCCGGTATGAAACGGGCTCGAAAGCGACTTTCAAAACCGCGATCGATGCAGCTACGACCGTTAACAGCGACAATGCCGCCACGCAAACGGCTGTCAACAATGCTAATGTGAACCTCGGGCAGGCCATAGCGACCTTCAAGAGCAAGCAGGTTGCCGAAATTGCCCCCGATAAACTCATTCTGCATATGCTCTTCAATGGCGATGCGACCGATGTATCAGGGAAAGGCTTCAACGGAACCCTGAAAGCGGGTAGCGCCTTATGGGGTGCCGGTACGCCCACACTCACCGCCGACCGATTTGGGGTGGCCAACAAAGCGTATCATTTCGATAAAGGGGGTAACATCGAGATTCCGTATAATTCGGTACTGAACCCATCCAAAGAAATCACGATCAGCATGTGGATCAAACGGGATACAACCCGGGCCAGTAATTACCTGTTGGCACTGAACCGCTGGAATGGCTATAAAGTCCAGTTGCAGGAGGCTAATAAAGTATTCTTTACGGTGAAAACAACCGCTGGTGCGAAGGACAAAGACGATGAGTCGGTGACATTGGCCAACAACAAGTGGTATCATATCGCCGTGAGTTATAAATCGGGAGAAATGAACTTCTACATCGATGGAACGCTGGTGAAAAGCTGGACCGACGTAACGGGCGATCTGGCACCGGTAAAAAGCACGATCAACATGACGATCGGACAGGATTTGCCAACGAGTTTGTACACCGCCAATGAGAAAGACGATGCTGATGGCAACAACTTCAATGGCCCCTGGGGTGGCTACTACACCGGCTCCATGGACGACGTTCGTATCTACAATGTGGTGCTAACCAGTACGCAGATTACGTCGTTATACAACGCGGAGAAGAGTCAGTAATACAAGAAATAAACACAGAGACACAGCGGTCACAGAGTAATTAAAGCGAATGCGGGATTTTAGTCAATTGGGTAATAATTGATTCCGTTTTAGTTTCTATTAAATACCCTGTGTTCTTTGTGTCTCTGTGTTTAAAATCAAGCATTTTGTCTTAAGTTTCGTGTATGCAGAAAATCGGGTGGGTTGTTTTTATCGGGTGGCTGGTGCTGGGAGGCTGTCGGCAGACGCAAACGGAGCGACCGTTGCTATTCTGGTGCTCCAACAATGCCGGGGAGATCACGTTCGCCCGGGAGTTTACCGACCGCTGGCAACGCGAGCATCCCGAGAAGCCCCTGCACTATCAACCCATTCCCGAAGGACAATCGAGTGAGGAGATCATTCTGGCATCCGTAGTCGGCAAAACCACGCCCGATATCTACGCCAATATGTGGCAGGGGAGTGTTGAGATGTACGCCAAAGCGGGCGTGCTGGTACCCCTCGATACGATTAGTGGGTTCCTGGAGTTTCTGCGTGCACGCTGCGATAGCCTTGTTATCCAGGAAGTTACTTCGTCGGACGGACATATTTATCAGGTTCCCTGGAAAGTGAACCCGATCATGACGCTCTGCAATACCGGGCAGGTGAACGAGCCGGGTCTGAAACGACCGCCTTACACCTATTCCAGCTATATGGAAGCCGGGAAACGGTTGAAGCAGGACCTGAATCACGACGGTTATACGGACCAATGGCTGGGGTACACTGAGGTGAAAGTGATCTGGTACCAGCGATTTTTTAACTTTTATCCACTGTATCTGGCTGCGTCTAACGGGGCTCCGCTGGTGAAAAACAACCGGGCGGCCTTCAACAACAAGTACGCGGTGGAGGTGTTTCGGTTTTTGCAGCAACTGTACCGGGATGGCTACTTCTCGAAAGAGCGGCTCTCCGCTACCCGTGACCCATTTCTGGATCAACACATTGCAACCTCCTTTACGGGGCCCTGGCAGGTGGGTTTTCTGGAAAAATACAAGGACCCCAGCCTGCACTACGATACCTGGCCAATGCCCGTACCCGATAACCACACCGGTCCGGCCTACACCTACGGCGACCCGAAAAACATTGTTATTTTCAATACCTGCCCCGATCCGAAAGCGGCCTGGGAGTTCATTAAAACGCTGGTCGACAAACCCGGCGATTTACGGCTGATGGAGTTGACGGGCCAGTTTCCGCACCGGCGGGCTGTTGATACCGACCCGTATTTCAGCGCGTTTCTGCAAAAGAATCCGAAGCTGCTGCCCTTCGCCCGACAGTCGCGCTACATCAAGGGCGTCGACAATAGCGAGGTGATTGTCGAAGTGTTCGATATCATTTCGCAGGAGTACGAAGCCTGCGTCGTGTACGACCGAAAAACGCCCGAAGAAGCCATCCGCGACGCGGCCAAAGCGGTTGATGTGTTATTACTGAGTGAAAGAGCGAATGAGTGAATGAGTGCTGTCCCAGCTTGATCATCACTCTTTCACTCATTCATTCTTTCACTCGTTAACCCTATGAAGAAACTCATTCCTTATTGGCTGGTTTCGCCGTATATCCTGTACTTCTGCGTGTTTGTGGCGTTTCCGGTGGTATTCTCCATTGTGCTGACGTTTCATAGCTGGAATATTATTTCGCCCATGAAGTTTATTGGGCTGGACAACTACCGACGGTTGTTTCAGGATCGGCTGTTCTGGCAGGCGATTTACAATACGCTACGGTTTCTGGTCGTGCATATCCCGCTGCAGATCGTCGTGGCGCTGGCATTGGCGGAATTTCTCAACCAGAGTATTCGGGGCAAGTCGTTTTTTCGGGCCGCTTTTTTCCTGCCGGTCATCGTGTCGGGGGTGGTGGTTACGATTCTGTGGCAGCAGCTTTTAGGCTTTAATGCGGGTATTCTGAATCGGGGATTGTCGGCGTTGTCGCTGCCGAAAGTGCCCTGGTTGGAGGACCCCGGCATTGCCATGTATGCCATTGCGCTGATGGCAACCTGGAAAAATGTAGGCCTTTACGTGATCCTGTTTCTGGTGGGACTCCAAACGGTACCGGTTCAGTATTACGAAGCTGCCGATATGGAAGGCGCAACGCACTGGCAGAAGTTTCGCTACATCACCCTGCCCATGATCAATCCCACTATTTTTATGGTTGTCGTGCTGTCTACCATTGGCGGTTTTTCTCTTTTCATCGAGCCCTACATTATGACGGAGGGTGGGCCGCTCAACAGTACGCTTTCGGCGGTCATGTACATTTACAAACAGGCCTTTCAGTACTACCACATGGGCTATTCGGCCACGTTGGGGTTCTTTTTTGCACTCTTGATTTTAGGTGTGGTAGCGATTCAAAAACGATACGTCGAACAGGAAATTTAAAGAGCGAAAGAGCGAATGAGTGAAAGAGCGCTTCATCAACCTCAAGATGCCTCGTCACTCATTCACTCTTTCACCCATTCACTCTTTATGGTATGAAACTACTCCGATATACATTTCTAATCCTGGCGGCTCTGTCGTTCATTTATCCGTTTGTCTGGATGGTGAGCGCGTCGTTGTCGTCGGAGCAGGGGATTGGCTCGCTGACGCTATTGCCTATTGACCTGACGATCCGAAACTATACCACCGTTTTTGAGCGGATACCACTCGGTCGGGCCTTCATCAATAGCTTGCTGGTGGCACTCGTCACGACAGGGTTAGTGCTGGTTTTGGGAGCTATGGTCGGCTATGCACTCGCGCGACTGCGGTTCCGAGGGCGTAACCTGATTTTCTACCTCATCATTTTTACAATGACGCTGCCTTTTCAGATCACGCTGATTCCCAACTACATCACGATGGTGAAGCTGGGTTGGGTGGATTCGTATTTTGCGCTGATTGTTCCGTTTGTGATGAACTCGTTGGCGGTGCTGCTGTTTCGGCAGGCGTTTGCCGGATTACCCCAGGCCTTGATCGATGCCGCCCGAATTGATGGTTGTGGGGAGTTGCGCATCATTTTTCAGATTCTGCTACCCAACATTATTCCAACCGTTCTGACCATTACCATTCTGACATTCATGGGTTTGTGGAACGAAGCCCTCTGGCCACTGATCGTAATTCGTAATGAATCGACTATGACCATGCCCCAGATGGTGACGCTATTTTCGGTAGGTGGCCGGGCCGATGCGCAATTAGGTGTGAAGATTGCCGCAGCCGTCATGCTGGCCCTGCCAATTCTGATTGTATACCTGTTTTTTCAAAAACATTTTATCCGCAGTATGGCCTCGTCGGGGTTGAAAGATTAACTGATGAATAATGAATAATGAATAATGAATAATGTTATTTAGTTGATAGTTAGGTCATTATGCATTATAAATTATTCATTGTGCATTAACCATTATCCATTAACCAACTACTCTATCGCTATGAAAACCCATTATCGTTTCCTCTGGCTTTTCCTGTTTCAGCTTCCGCTGTTATCGGTTTCCTGTAACAAGAACCAGCCGGTTCAACCCACGCCAGTGAGTGCCCGACTGGTTAATACCATTCACCTCGATCAGTTGTACCAGGCTGTCAAACTGAATGGTGCTGATGTGGGGTTGATTAATATCTATAGCGAGTATCCTGATTATAAGTGGGTTGCCGACGACGACGAAGGAGCGGCCTGCGTCGATGATATAGCCCGAACGGTTCTGTTTCTGGTAAACGAACCCGATTTGACGACCAATACTGCCAAGCAGGATAAGCTGCGTAAGCTGACGGAATTCGTGTTACAGATGCAGTCGGATAACGGCTACTTCTATAATTTCATCTTTGGCAACCTGTCGATCAACAAGTCGGGGAGTACCAGCATCAACCAGCCTAACTGGTGGTCGTGGCGGGCGCTCTGGAGCCTGACCGAAGCGTATACGTATTACAAAACGGCCGATCCTGCGCTAGCCACGCGCCTGCAAACGGCCAGTCAGCGGCTCGTAACGAATATGGTTCGGGATTTTGGTAGTAAAGCCCAGGCCTACAATTTTGTGAAGGGGCTGAAAATTCCAACCTGGTTGCCCTACGGTTCCGGCTCCGATCAGGCAGCTATCATGATGCTCGGGCTGCTCAACTACCAGCAACAAACTCCCGATAGTCAGGTTCTTAAGCTGATTGGTACGCTGGGCGATGGGATTGTTCAGATGCAGTTCGGCGGACCTGATCAGGTGCCGTATGGGGCGATTTTAAGTTTCGACAATGGCTGGCATGCCTATGGGAGTGATCAGTCCTATGCACTTTTACGGGTGGGTAAAGCCCTGAACCGCGCCGACTGGATTGCCGTTGCCAAACGGGAAATTGATAACTTTTATCCGTATTTGCTCAAAGAGGGTTTTCTGGAATCGTTTGATGTGAGTCAGCAGGGCACAGTGCTTACCTTCGGTAAAAAATCGCGTTTTTCGCAGATTGCCTATGGCGTGCGGCCAATGGTGTGGGCGGCACTCGAACTGTATGACCAGACAAAAGATGCCCAATACGTTACGCTGGCGGGGCAACTGGCGGGCTGGTTTTTAGGCAATAACCCCGCGAAAGCAACTATGTATGATAAAACAACTGGTCTGGGCTTCGATGGGATTACGTCGGATACTCAGATCAATAAAAACTCGGGTGCTGAGTCCACCATTGAAGCGTTGCTGGCTTTTCAGCGACTGGAGAATTACCCCGATGCCGTAACCCAGGCAAACAAATACCCTTAATTATGGCAGAAGTTAAACTGGTGCATATTGCCAAAGCCTACGAGAAAGGCCCACGCGTTATTCGGGACGTCAACATAACCGTCAACGACCGGGAATTTCTGGTGCTCGTTGGGCCGTCGGGTTGTGGCAAATCGACGTTGCTGCGCATGATTGCAGGTCTGGAAGAAATCACCGAGGGCGAGCTGCTGATCGACGGGAAACGCGTTAATGACGTACCCCCCAAAGACCGCGACATTGCCATGGTGTTTCAGAACTATGCCCTCTATCCGCACATGACTGTGTTTGATAATATGGCTTTTGGGTTAAAGCTGGCGGGTTTACCGAAAGAGGATATCAAACAGCGGGTCAATCGGGCGGCTACTATGCTCGAAATAGAAGCATTACTGGATCGAAAGCCTAAGGATATGTCGGGGGGACAACGGCAGCGGGTGGCCATTGGGCGGGCCATTGTGCGCAACCCCAAGGTGTTTTTATTTGACGAGCCCCTGAGTAACCTGGACGCGAAACTGCGGGTGCAAACGCGGATCGAATTGCAGAAACTTCACCGGGAACTGAACGCGACGATTATTTACGTCACTCACGATCAGGTGGAAGCCATGACCCTCGGCGACCGGATCGTGGTGCTGCGCGATGGTGATGTGGTGCAACAGGATACGCCGATTAACTTATACAACCATCCCGCAACGCAGTTCGTGGCCGGATTTATTGGCACACCACCTATGAATTTCGTGCCGGGTCGTCTTGTGGATGATACCTCATTACGCTTTATTAGTGCGGGTAATCAAGTACTGATTGATCTGTCAACATTGCCCTGGGCCAGCCGATTACGGCTGTATGCGGGTAAGCCCATTACGCTTGGTATCCGGGCCGAACACCTCAGTGAGCAGCCACCGGTAGCGCAGGCCGTTCATGTACAACCCGTAACGATTGAGGCTATTGAGAACATGGGCAACGAAACGCTGGTCTACTGCCCGATTGATGAGGGACGGCTAATTGCCCGTTTATCGGCGGGCTATGTTGCCCCGTTCGGACAACCTGTCAATCTGTTCTGGAATCTTGATCAATGCCACTTTTTTGATGCCGAAACGGGTCTGGCGATTTAGCCTGTAGGTTAGAACCCACGGCTACAACATGAGCTATCCCTACGGGATTTGGTTTGCCGTAGCTGCCCTTACTGCTGTAGTTGATAAAAGAAAACTATTAGTTGTAACTCCTACAACCGAATTTGCAAACCATCATAGCCAAGGCGAATGCCAGCCGGAAGCTCTTTCTCGACCTCGTTATGCAGACCAAGTTTGTGGCTGATGTGCACGAAATAGGTGCGGTCGGCATTGACGCGTTGCGCCAGGGCAATGGCTTGATCGAGCGTGAAGTGCGAAATATGGGCCTGACGCTGAAGTGCATCGACTACTAGTACTTTAGAGCCTTTTACTTTTTCCAACTCCTCGTCAGCAATGTAATTAAGATCGGTGAGGTAGCTGAAATCGCCGATTCGGTAGCCAAATACGGGAAGTTTGTGGTGCATGACCTCGATTGGGATAATCGGGATGCCCAAAACCTCAAAGGGCTCGTTACGGATTTCGTTCAACAGAACGTGGGGCGTGCCGGGATACTTATGCTCGGCAAAAATGTAGGCAAATTCGCGCTGTAACTGCGCCAGTACAGTTGGGCGACCATACACAGGCATATCCTGCCCGGACCGGAAATTATAGGCTCTCACCTCATCTAAGCCCGCCGTGTGATCTTTATGTTCATGGGTGAACAGAACGGCATCGAGTTGCAGCAAATTCAGTCGAAGTACCTGTTGGCGAAAGTCAGGACCCGTATCGATCACAAAACTGCGCCCATTCACCGAAATATGGGCTGAGGTACGAAGCCGCTTATCCCGAAAATCGACTGACCGGCAAACATCACACTGGCAGCCAATGAGTGGCACGCCCGACGATGTTCCTGTACCCAGCAATGTGATAATCATAAGGAGGAAAGGGAGGATGGAGAAAAGGGAGGAGAGGGATTTGGTAGTATAAACCCTTTACTCCCTTTCCTCCATCCTCCTTTCCTCCCTTTTTATTTGTCTGTAAGCTGATTAACGACTTCTACCAGACGGTCGAAGTTGAGGGGTTTTACAAGAACATCGTTGAAACCGGCGGTCTTAAATTCTTCCTCGGTGTAGTTTTTAGCATTACCCGTGATGGCAACAATGGGTACGCTGGCTTTTTCTTTTTCAGGTAACGCCCGAACCCGCCGAACGCATTCCATACCATCCATCAACGGCATATTGATGTCTAACAGGAGAATACTGAAGTCTTCTTTCTCCAGAATCTGCAACACTTGTTCTCCGTTTTTAACGGCGGTGATGTCATAATTCTGAAACTCAAGTATTTTGCGGGCCAGATTCTGGATAACGGAGCTATCTTCGGCAATCAGGACGCGTTTGGAAGCTGACATAAGGCTT
This sequence comes from Spirosoma sp. KCTC 42546, assembly GCF_006965485.1. NCBI lineage: Bacteria > Pseudomonadati > Bacteroidota > Cytophagia > Cytophagales > Cytophagaceae > Spirosoma > Spirosoma sp. KCTC 42546. The sequence continues at coordinate 5,865,754 of NZ_CP041360.1, read as the reverse complement.
GTGGTATCGTTGTTTCGGTTTAATGTGGTGAAATTATAGAGTTAAATCGGCAAACGCAAAGGTACTTTTGTCCCAAAAGGCTTTCGCGTCTCTTTTTTTTCTTTGTTGTGTATCTAATCGAGAAAAGAGGCACCCCGGTAATTGGCGCGCAAATCGGATCTGGTAGGGCTAGTTTCTCCTGATTATGTCAACACTTTTTCCATGACCATGAATTCCAGGGGCTGTTTGAGTATCCCTAAATTCGGGTTGTTGGGAAAAGGTATCCGTTCGTCTGTTGACTGATAGCCACGTCGTTCATACCAGGCAATCAGTTCATGACGAACCGTAATAACCGTCATCGTAATGGCCCGACAATGCTGGACTATAGCGGTTTGCTCGGCAGCGGCCATCAATTGTTTACCAATGCCACCCGTCTGCGCTTCGGGCGAAACGGTGAGCATCCCCAGGTATAAATCAGGACCTTTCTTTTCCAGATAGACGCACCCAAGGAGTTGGCCAGCCTCTTCATATTTTATGATAGTGGCATCCGGCGTCTGGAGCATCGTACGCAAGCCTTCTTCATTTGTTCGGATACCATCGATTAAATTAGCTTCGGTTGTCCAGCCTTTTTTTGAGCTTTCGCCCCGATAGGCACTATTCACGAGCTTATCTAATGCTGGAATATCCTGCTCAGTGGCCGGGGAAATTTGTTCGTTCATTGTCACAGGGTTTGAGGTTTGGAGTTCGAAGTCTGACGTTTTTGCTACGTAAACTTCGAACTCCAAACCGTAAACTTCGAACTATTTAGGCACTTCTCTAAAATCCAGTTGCTGAATCAGCGCCGGATTCTCCGGGGTTAACGTGAAAAATACGTCGATGTTAGCTTTCTCGCCTTCCAGCAGGAAGTGGCCGCGCAACTGATTTTCGGGAATGAGGTCGCCGACTCGCTCAATTTTACCCACTTTAGCGTATAAATCCTGCACTACTTTCCGACGTATGGCCACGGACTTGTCCGGGAAGAAGTTTTCGGCAAAAATGCCGCTTCTTTCCGCATTTGACCAGTCGGGGAGGAGTTTTAGTAGTTCAGCTTTGCGTTGGGCGAGGATGGGCGATACGGGTAGCTGGCGTGGGGGCAATTTTCCAATACCCACCAGTGTATCGAGTACAACTGCATTTACGGTGCCCATCCCGGCATAGGTCAGGTTGGCGTAGGAAATGATGCCAACGCCATAATCGGTCAGGATGCGCCACTGACTGCCGAAGCCCGGAAGTCCGCCCGTATGCCCTATGCCTACCTGCCCTTTGCAGTTCTGGCCCCATCGTAGTCCGTAGCCGTAGCCCGTTACTTCAGGGCATAGCTGGCCCGCCGAATTTTTTGCCTGCGCATTCAGCCCTGATAATGTCCAGGGTTTCTGCATCTCCCGCAGCGAACTCCGTTTGATGGGTGATGCGGCATTCTGACCAGTATCAGGGGCATTACTTGGTGGCCAGGCACTTTGGTGGAGAGCAACATATTTACTGAAATCATCGATAGAGGTAATGAGGCCACCCATTGCCCCGTAGGAACCATCGTGCAGGAGTGGTTCTTCGAGCCACTTGTCGTCCTGCCAGCGGTAACCCAGGGCTAGTTTCTCGGCGGGCACTTTGGTGTATTCCCACTGCGTATCGTTCATGCCCAGTGGCTTCAGGATCGTTTCGGTGATATACTGCTGATACGGCTTTTTCGATACAACCGTAATGATGTGGCCCAGCATGGCGAAACCAAGATTACTGTATTCGTAGGTAACGTTCGGTACGTTTGAATTCGAGATGCCGTCTTTGATCAGCTTGAGCAAATCGGCATCTGAATCATCCAGTTGCCGGTCGCCCCAGGGATTGTCTTCGGGAAAACCGGCCGAGTGGGTCATCAGGTTACGAACCGTAATTTTGGGCGCGTCGGCCGTCAGGTATTTGTGCAATTTTAGTTCCGGGATATAGTTTTCGGCCGGATCATCGAGTTGTAGTTTGCCTTCATCGCGGAGTTTCAGGATCGCCATCGATGTCAGGCTCTTGGTCATCGATGCAATTCGAAACAATGATTTGGCCGTTGCGGGTATTTTCTTGGCGACATCCGTGTAGCCAACTCCTCCCGAATACACGAGTTTGCCATCCAGCACAATGCCGAACGCGATGCCCGGCAGATGACGTTTCTCGGCCGCGTCCTTATATATTTTTTCGACAACAGGGAAGGCCGCTTCCAGCCGTTTTAGCCGGTCGGCGTCAGTGAAGACGGGGGGCTGGTAGGTTGTTACATGGGCCATTGTACGCGTTGCACCCGTCTGGGCAAAAGCGGAAGAAGCCATCAGGAAGAGAGCCGGGAGAAGCTGTTTCATAGAGAGGTTGTGTTCAAGTCGGCTAACTTACCAAATAATCGCATCTGGATTTATAGTGCTTGTCGGCTCGGCAAGACAAACTTGATTTTTTCGACAGGATTTACGGGATGAACAGGATTTCAATCGCGTAAATCCTGTTCATCCTGTCGAAAATAACTACACAATTTCTAGCACCAACACTCCCAGCGGAGGCAGGTCAATAGGCACACTGTTTGGGGCTTGAAGGTTCGTTTTGGTTCGAAAAATATCCCGAAACGAATGGATGTCAGCACTTTTTAGTTTCATCTTCTGCCAGGCATCATCTGGAATATTGACCAGGGTAGAAGCTGACTTCGTTTTGTCGAAGTTGCAGATAATCAGTAGCTTTTGTTTGCCGGAATACCGCAGGTAACTGTACAGCCGCTTCTGGTCATAGTCGGCATTTTGACGATTGCTGGCCTGTAAATCGTAGAAACTACCCGTTCGGATGGCGTCGCTGGTGTTGACCAACTGGTTGAGTTGCTGGTAAAATTGCCGTAGTTTTTTCTGATTAGCGGTTAATTTTCCGCCATCGAATTTCCTGCCATTCGTCCAGGCCTGATATTCTGGAATTCCCCAATAATCGAAAATAGTGGTGCGCCCGTCATCGCCCTGAAAACCTTCGGCTTTTGTCGGATTTACACCCAGTTCCTGCCCAAAATAAAGCATGACCGGACCCGTGTGCAGCGTTGCCGAAAGGGTCATGGCCGGAACAGCCGTCCATGGATCGCCTGCGAAAAAGCTAGACGCAATGCGCTGTTCGTCGTGGTTTTCCAGGAAGCGGACCATATGTTCCGAAATATCCCCGGATTCGGTTTGCCAGACTTTTGTAATATCCTCCACCGTTCCTTTGCCCTCCATCAGTCGCCGTAAAGAATCATAAAGGCCGACCTTGTCGTAGAGGTAGTCGAATTTGCCGGTCTGAATGTAGTTTTTGTATTCGCTCGGATTATAGATTTCGGCAATAAACACCAGACTGGACCTGAACGCTTTTACCTGCGGGATGGCCCAGCCCCAGAATTCAACAGGAACCATTTCGGCCATATCGCAACGGAATCCATCAACGCCTTTTTGGGCCCAGAACAGCAGAATATCCCGCATCTTGAACCAGGTCGACGGGATAGGGTTGAAATGGGTCTGGCGGTTATTCTGGTAGTCGACGCCGTAGTTTAGCTTGATGGTTTCGTACCAATCATCGAGGTTGGGTTTGGCCTTGAAAACATCGTTTCCTGTTGCTTTGGCAGGCAGTTCGATATACGGGCCGGATGACAGGCCTTCTGGTACATGGACACCGTCGGGTACATGAAACAATTCCTTGGGCAGGTAATAAAAATTGTTTTTTGGATCAAACGCTTTCGTCTTGTCGTCGGTTTGTCCCATGTCCTCAACTCCTGATGGCTTCGCATCTGAATGGTATTGACGAGCCAGGTGATTCGGGACAAAATCAATAATTACCTTCAACCCATTTGCATGCGATCGCTTGATCAGAGCCTCAAATTCCTGCATTCGATTTCTAACATCCACCGCCAGATCAGGATCGACATCGTAATAGTCCTTGATGGCGTAAGGCGATCCCGCGCGGCCCTTGACAATCTGGGGGTTATCTTTCGGAATACCACTTGACGAATAATCGGTGATGAGCGCGTGTTCGATAACGCCCGTATACCAAACGTGCGAAATACCGAACGTCTTCAGTTCCTGCAACGCCTTGTCTGTAATATCGTTAAACTTCCCAACGCCATTTTCATTGCGGGTGCCCCAGGGCTTGTTGGTTGTTTTCTGATTCCCAAACAGGCGGGTAAAAATCTGGTAAATAACGAGTTTGTCGGTCCGTGAAACGGCAGGATTCAGGAGGTTATCGGCGGCTTCTGCGAAGGTGTTACTCAGTACAGCAGTTGAAATTATCCCGGCTGTAAATCCCCGACGGGAGAGGGTAGACGAATTGGACGCGTTTTGTGTCATAGAGTTGAGATAAAGATTTTGACAGGATTTACAGGATGAACAGGATTTTTATTAGTGGTGTCAGATGCTTACATCTGGCACGGGAGGTTTCTCAAAACCGAACCAATTACAATAGGTTTTGAGAAACCTCGTATGTCGGTTACTACTAACCGACAGCACGGTCAACTCCATAAATCCTGTCAAAACTAATCTACTTCATTGCTTTTATCCAGTCCCGAATCAATTCTACACTTTCGGCATGAACCGTTTTTCGGCCCAGTTCGGGCATCATGGCGCCGGGGTCGGTTGAGTTGAGTCGATACATCAGGATGGATTCATAGGGTTTGCCCGGTACAATATCGAATGGGTGTCCACCCGATCCGCGACCAGCGGCAACGGGCGTTTTTAAGATACCCAGGGCTGTTGGGTCTGTTTCTGAAATGCTCAGGTTCAGGCCCGATGTCATGGCTGGGCCTTTGGGGTTGTGGCAATGGGCACAATTGATGTCGAGCCAGGCGCGCGCCCGGTCGTTGAGCGAACCGGTTTCGGGCTTGTTCCAAACGGGTGTTTTGGGGCAGTTGGCTAAGGCGGGCAAGCCTGTGAGCATACCGGCCTGTTTCCAATGTGCCAGCTGATTTTCGTTCGTTGCTCCGTAAGCCAGTTCACCATTGAGTTGCCGCACCGATGGGCCAATGGGCGTCATCACCTCGTTCCGATTGTGGCATCCTTTGCACTGGTTCAGATTCGGAATGGTGTAGTTATGCTGGCGAGTCGCACCTTTCGCATCGACATAACTGATGCTTTTGGTATCACCCGCCACCTCCAGCAGGGCGTCGGTTTGTTCGTCATTCCACACATAATCGAATGCTTTCCAGCCTTCGGACTGGCGAATAAGTAGGCGCGTTTCCATCAATCGACGCCCTTTGGTAGGGTCGCGGAAATCGTTCGGGTAGTAGAATGTTTTGATCAGTGTGGTACCGACGGGGAAGTTGAGAACAGCCGTATCGTTATACGCAACCGCCTGACCAGCAGGTAGCTTTACAAACCGTAACTTCTCGGCATAATCCGAAAATAAAGGCGTGTTAAGGGCATAGGGCACAACGCCAGCTGCCGGTTGTTGACTGGCTGGGTTTCCCTTGAAGAAGTTGTATTCCGATAGCTTTTCAGGTATGGCAACTGTTCGCCAACTGACTAAGGTCAGCCAGGAAATGCCCAGAAACAGAGACCAAAACAGGTAAGTACGCATCGTTCTTAGCGGGCGCTCGTCATTGTTTTCAGTGGCTCCAACTGGCAATCGAAGGGAGTCGCGCTAAACGAAACGTTTTGGAATTGCCGTCCGGCATCGAGGTTGACAACGCTCTGGTTTTTGTTGTTTCGAATACAGATACGCTTGTCAGCCAGCGGCTTTCCGTCTTTATCGAAGGTAGCAGGATCAGCGATACCATCGTATATGATGTTTGGTACGGCCTGACCTGATTTGAGAATCTTATCGAAAATCTGGTTGTAACGACCGCGCGAACTGGCTGGGCCTGGATTTCGCTCGTAGACATTATCATGGATGGAAACCGCCGTTGAAAAGGGATAATAGGCTTTATCGGTAATGGGGCGCTCGGTAAGCAGGTAGCTGATGATGCCCGTTCCCAGGGTTTGGTTTCGGATAAAGCGGTTATTGAAGACTTCCACGCCATTGGCCGCCAGAATCATCAGACCCGTTCCGTCCGATACGCCTGCCACGATGTTGCCAGCGGGAGCAAAATTGGGCAGGTTATTATCGTGCACGTAGTTGTTGAACACCCGTACATTTCCGCCCTGTTTCTGCACCAGATCGGGCAAGTCGAATATCAATATGCCACCGGTATTGTCGTAGGCTTCATTGTCAAACACATCGGCGTTGCGCGAATTCTCAATCTCGATACCTGCTACGTTATGGTAGGCTTTGCTGTTCTTCACAACAATCCCGCGCGACTGCCCAACGTAGATGCCCGCGTCGGAAGCACCGATGGCCGTGCAGCCATCGATCACGACGTTGTCGCATTGGACTGGATAAAGGCCGTAGCCGCCGTTTTCAGCTTTGGGTGGGCCTGTCCATTCAACCTTCACGTTTCGGAACGTAATGCCTTTCACGTTCATGGTTTTAATGCCATCGCCTTTTGAGTCCTGAACGGTCAGGTTCTCGATGACAATCTCTTCCGCATTGGAAACGCGCAGACCCTCGGCTCCGTCGGTCTGGCCTTTGAAACTCAGGATGGTTTTGTCGATGCCTTTCCCTCGGATGACAATGCGTTTTTTGTCTTCAAGCGAGAGCGTACCCGTGAACGTAAATGTCCCGTCATCTAGGTCGACGGTGCTCCCGTTATCGGCCATGATCAATTTGGTCTGGTAGCGTTTCTGAACATCGGCCTGGGCGTAGACCAGTTGGGTACATAGGCAGGTGGTAATGAATAGAAGATAGGGTTTCATCAGTTTGGGGAGCTAGGGTAGGGGTAAGGTTTGTATGCAAAGATAAAGTTATGAAACTGAGATTTATTGTCTACTTTTTCCCTTCAGCCAATACACCTGATTCTTATCTTCTTTGCCAAAAGGACGACCATTAATGATAGGAATGTCAATGAGGCCAAGTTTTGGATCAAGGTCAAAATTGGCTCGTATTGTAAAACCATTAACCTGCTGAGGCCAGGGCAACGTACTGTGCTCCAACGACCATAAACTATACTCCTTTTGATCTTTATCGTAGGTGTCTTTATGGCTGGACGACCGAAGGGTTAACGTTGGTAATACGCCCATAGGATAATAGTCATTCGAGGATGGTTGTAAAGATTTTATTTTTATGCGATAGATTTCGCTGCTACTATAACTCAACTGGAGGGTACCGAGCGTCGTTGTATCCTTACCTTCTTCAGGCTGAAAAGCCATATAAAACCTGAAATTCTTGTTCGGGACGGAGGCTGTTATAATTTCATCATAGCCTTCAACGAGCAGTTTGGCGTGATAATCATAAAATTTTAGCTGATTAAAACTCCCGCAGCAGCCATATTTTATGGTTTGATAGTGATGCCAGTCGAAGGTTAGTTCGTCGCATTCATGCTTTGCGGTCAGGATTGTATTCGATGGGTTTTCCAATGGACTCAGGAAAAATTGAATCGTTCGATTTTGACCTTCCATGCCCGTGCCTGCATCAGTTATTGTATGGAATTTAACCAGATAATGCTGGGAATCTTTATCGGATAAATCGGCATTGACAACCTTATAGGTGGTTTCAGCCATTCTAAAATACTGCCCATGGATTGTATCTTTCTTTGTAAAGCGGAACGATGATATGCCTGAGTCGGCGTAGGTAATTGGCTGATTGTTAGAGTTTTTAGTTGTACGTTGCTCTGGCTTTTGGGAGCAGTACCAGAAAAGGAACGGAAGGAAGGCAATCAGTAAACGGAGTTTCATAAAGGATAGGGACTGAGTAAATGGTTAAGGTAAATGCAAGTACGGAATTATGTTTGAAATCGCTTCTGTAACTAGCTGATTTGGTGATGCTGTGGTCGTGTTGTCGGGTTCTTCAACCCGACATAGTGAGGTTTCTTAAAACCTAGTGTTATCCTTTGGCAAGGTTTTGAGAAACCTCGCTTGTCAGGTTGAAGAACCTGACAACACACGAAAGAACCTGACACCACGATAATACACTCCTGAAAAATGACAACAAAATCCTGCCAAATCCACACAAAAATTGGTGTTTATGGTATTTTTGGATAGATTCTTCGTTACTCTTCGCTGTATGCAAAATCATTGATAAATTGCCCGCCTGTAATCATCCTTTGGGGTAAAGCTCACCTGTCTCTTTCTAACCAATAATCTATGAAATACATCAGTACGTTATTGATCTGTCTTGTCTGTTCATCAACCATCTTCGCCCAAAAATCTTACTACGGCACCGAAGAAAAATGGCCGGAGCAGGACACCGCCCGTAAAGTATACACCGTAAAAGGGGAACGGCACGGCATTAGTTACTTCAAAAAACATAAGTTCAAAGATGTTCAGTATCAGCCGGGACCAACGCTTGCGTTCGACACCTACCATACGCCCGATGTGATGTATAGCTGGTGCCGGAAATGGGCCGAACAATACCCGAATCTGGTTGAGTTGTACGAAGTAGCCAAGAGCTACGAAGGTCGGCCGATTCTGCAAATGACGCTTACGAATAAGAAAACGGGCAAGCATACCGATAAGCCCGCTGCCTATTTTGAAGGCGGTCGGCACAGTGGTGAGGTGACCAGTAGCGAAGCCGTTCTCTGGCTGACCAAGCACCTGCTGGACAATTACGGGAAAGACCCCGCCATCACGAAACTGCTGGATACCAAGGCGATTTACCTACGTCCGGAAAACAACCCGGATGGTGCGACGATGTATCTGTATACAGCTCAGCGGAACCGGAGTTCCATGCGTCCCTACGATAACGACCGCGACGGTTTGTTCGACGAAGATTCTGAAGATGACCTCGATGGCGATGGCGTCATTTATCAGCTTCGGAAAAAGGCCGTTACCAAAGAAGAGCTGGAAAAAGCCGATTACGTCATTGATCCCAAAGACAAAGCGGGTCGGTTGATGAAGCGGGTTCAGGCCGGAAAGGGTACGTACCTTGTTTACTCGGAAGGTATTGATAATGACGGCGATGGGAAATATAATGAAGATGGAATTGGCGGTTTGGATAACCACCGCAACTATCCCGAAAACTGGCGTCCTGATACGGATGGTGATTTTACAGGCCGGGGTTATACACAGGGTGGAGCCAGCCAATATCCATTGAGCGAACCCGAAACCCGAGCTACCTACCTTTGGCTCATGGGTCATCCGAACATTACGGTCGTGAACTCGATGGATACGAGCGTACCGATGCATTTACGTCCGCCCTCCACATCGAGCAGTGTTGAAAGCATGTTCCCGCCCGATCTGGCCATCTACAAACACATGGATAGTCTGGGGCTTTCGTTTACGGGCTACCCCTGGGCGGGCGATGTGTATGAGACCTATAACACGCGCAACAAGTTCAATCGCTTAACGGGTGACCCCACCAAACCAACGCCCTTATTTGGTCACGGCCCTGATTTTGGCTATTTCCAGTATGGTGCGGTGTGGTATGGCGATGAGCTTTGGAACAACGGAGCCATGAAGGATTATGATAAAGATGGCGATTATGACGACTACGATGCCCTGATGTGGGATGATGAAGCCAACGGCAAACGCGGGTTTAAGGTCTGGACAAAAATGACCCACCCGCAGTTGGGCGAAGTGGAAATTGGGGGCTTCAATCCTAAGTTTTTCTCACAGAATGGTCCGGCCTGGCAGTTGGACAACTGGATTTCGAAACAGTCGAAGTTTAACCTGGCGATGGCCAAAGAACTTCCGCAAATTGAACTGACCGATGTGACCGTGAAAGCGCTGGCTAACAACGAGTATGAAGTTAAAGCGACCTGGACAAATTCGGGCCAGTTGCCGGTTGCGTTAGAGCAGGCGAAACGCGTGAAGATGGTGCAGGAAGATCGGGTAACGCTCGACTTCGATAAGGCGTTATTGAAAGGTGATGCTGATGCTAAAGTCGTGATCACCCAGCCGACGCTGTTCGACAAGACGATCTATGCGGGTTACACGAACGTTGGTGAAAAAAAAGAAGCTATATTCCATGTCAAACTCAACCAGCCGGGTTCCGTGAAAGCGAAACTCAAACTGCTTTCCACCCGTGGGGGCTATAAAGAGAAAGAGATTACGATCGGGAAATAAGTTTTAAACACAGAGTCACAGAGAACACAGAGATTATGATTTATTTTAACTCTGTGCCCTCTGTGGCTCTGTGTTTAAACAATTTTTGTTTAGTCGACTTTCAGCGGGGGGCCTACTACCTGCATATCGTGGTCGGCAAAGATTTTGGCGATTTCTTCTTTTGAGGGCTCTTTCTCTAAAGCGGCCATCGTTACGAAAAACTCCTCCATTTTACCGGCTGGCTGGAAAATGACGGTCATTCTGCCCCGTTCACTGACTTGCGTCCAGGCGTGGGGCACTTTTCGGGGCAAGAAAATGCTGTCGCCCGTTTTGAGGTGGAATGTATCCTGACCGACCAGAAATTGATATTCCCCATCCTGAACATGAAACATCTCATCCTGATTGAGGTGAACATGGGAGGGAGTGCCTCGTTTAGGCGATAAAGATGTCTGCTCAAACACCGCCAGATCTCCATTGGTATCTTTCCCCGATACTTTCACATCGAGAATGTTTGAGTTGACTCCCTTCAACTGAATATGCCCATGAAATCGACCCTCACCAGCATTCACTTTGAAACCTTTTGTTGGGCGATCAATAGTGGATGAACGTGCAGTAGTGGCCGCTAACGGCGCAGCGGCCAGGGTTGTTTGAAGAAATTTTCGACGCATCATAATCAGTCAAGTTTAGTTTGGATCGTGTTGATAGCCAGTTTCTTGACTGACTACCTAAGCTACTCCAAAGACCCTTAACTGCGTCGCTGCTCTTAGTAAGCGGTATAATAATGCTATCGTGTGGAATCCTACAAAGCTGTCAGGTGCCTTCCACTAGTTCTTTTAAACCTTTCAGTATACTATCCCAGCCTTTCTCTGAGCGTTCGTAGCGTTCCTGAGCGCCCTTGCCCTGACCCACATCATCCGAAATGGATAAGATCGTTTCGCCATTTTCGTAGGTCAACTCATCCGTCACAGTCGAAAAATTGTCAGGGTCTTTGTCGTCTTCGTTGGCCAGCGTGTATTGCAACAGCTTATTCGGCTCTATTTTTACGATTTGCCCTTTCATCTCAATCTTTTTGATCAGGAATAGTTTGCCTGTAAACAGGATCGTACTTCCCACCTCCCAATCCGAATAGACCTCGCAGTTGAAAAAGTACTGTTTCGTTTTTTCGGGATTGGTCAAAGCATTCCAGACCTCAGAAGGCTCCGCTTTGAGGCTGATTTGTTTCCGCACAACAAATTCGTCCATGGTCGTTTAGCTATGTACCCACAAGCCAGGCCGCGTTCGGCCTCAGCCAGTATAGGTACAGAACACGGGCTGAAGCTCATGGGTACATTTCCGGTAACTATTTTATCCTGTGGCTAAATCTGAAAAAAGGGCCATATTCGTCACACGGAGACAAGGCCCACTTTTCGTAAGTGTAAAATTGCGTGTTAACTAAAATAAGGCTGTGTTGATTTTTTCGTAGGTTACTACAACGTTTGATTATACAACAGAAAAAAGACTACGCGTTATGCAAACAAATCGCTCAAAGTATGAGATACCTTCTTTTTTTACTAACAATTGTATTAGGTAACAGCTACCAATCGTCTGCTCAGTCGAAGAATCGATTCAATATTGGTGCTGGTTACTCCTATTCCAATACAATCATTGCCATAGAGAATACTTTGTTGATTGGAATCGCTCCAATCAAACCTAAGCCTGGGTTTTATGTAAGTTTAGCCTATGAGCATCAACTATCAGGGCTGTTTACTACCCAGCTAGAGCTAAATCTTCAACAGAAAGGACATCGATACGAGAGTTCGGTTGAGCAACGGCTCGTACCAGTCCGTTACACTTATATAGGTATTAACCCTACCATTGGTGTTAAACCAGTGAAGAAGTTAAGCTTTTTGATTGGCCCTGAAGTAAATCTACTAATCAGTAAATCAACCAGTTGGTCTAACAGCAAACCTATTGAAATAGGTTTAACCGGCCGTGGCCGTTACCAGTTTAGTCGCATCGGTATAACAGGGGGTTATTTTAGAGCAATAACTTTTTACGACCTAACGAGTACGGGTACTTACTCATTTACAAACCAAAACTGGCAGGTAGGACTAACTTATCAGTTAAGTCCACGCTAAGTTTAACTAACTTAAATACAGTGGTTGCGGGAAAAGTAGATTGCTGACTTTTGCCAAAACCAATGCATTTAACGTATAGAACAAGTTACTTTGTCAGCACAAATCCTATCTCATTATTGGTATGCAACGAGCTGATATGAATGCGATCACATTCATTGCTGACCACATAAAAATACTCGGCACTAGAACTGGTATTTGTAACATCCTTAAATGTTCGGTACACCACGAATAACTGTTGGGGGTAGTCCGAAAAGGGGCTATTTACAGCTGGATTGTACGTTTTGGTTCGAATTTGACCACTCCCCAAATCATTGGAAAATAGAGTATCAGGGTCAATTATATTGCCTTTTTGGTCGAAGGTCACCGTACCTTTTGTGCTAACTCTACCGGCCCCATTGTTGGCAAGATTAGATTCAAAATGCCATGTACCAACGATATTTTGATCTATAGCGGGTGGATGACAGCCAGGGATTGATATAGAATAATCCGGTGGCGTTAAGGGAAAGAGTTCTTCCTTGCAGCCAGTCAGACCCATAAAAAGTAGCCAGCGAAGTAGCGTCGTTTTCACTTACAAGTGGTTTATTCCCATAACGTCTGAATCATTTTTGTTGTATAATCTCTATAAGTTTTGCAAAAGTCGAGGTCAAAAAGTGTTCACCAAATAGAATCAAAAACTTATGATCTACTTTTGCAACAGCCACTGCACCTATATGACAGCTTTTTAGAAGTACCCTACATGAAATTTATTATTGCTCCAATATGTATGGCTGGGTTGGTCCATTACTTTGCTTTCAGACCAAACCCGGCGGTTTATCAATCCCAGATCGTGCTGAAAGATCCGGTCCAATCCGTTCAGGACTCAATGCGCGTACTACGTCACTTGTGTGAAGCGATCAATCCAACTATATTTCTAAGCTGCTATGTCCGCCAGGATAGCGTTTTTCATTTTAAGGTTGATAAAGCTACTATGCTTGGCTCTCACTACAATATAGGCAGAATCGACACGGTATCCCTACGCAATCCGGGATTTGTTAGTCTGCCGAAAGCCAGGGTTGCTCGGTTGCTAGGAGTGATAAAATTTTTGAATCGCAATCGGATTGGGGGGATTGTTCATGATACATCGACAGAGTCTTGGTGGTATCCTTACCAATTAGATAACCATAACGATATTCAGGGAACACGGTATTTGTTTCTTGTGGAATCGGCGGAAGACACCTTAAAACCTGCTTTTACTTATTACTACAAAATAGTTGATCGTAGAAGTCAACTCATTTTGACAAGATATAATGATGTCCGCCCTCGGAAATAGAGGTAGCCTATTTCATGCTGTAGTGAGCTGTTTATAAAAATAGTCTACTACAAGATAAGATTTCCGATGAACAAGTTATTGCACTATTCTTAAGGCAGGTTTATAGCTAGGAATATGTAAAGAGAATTTTCCTGAAAACTAATTTCTATAACAGGCGGTAGGGGCTAGATAAAATACAATTTACTAGGCCTTTTCTTTTTTTGCTGTTTGACCTATTTGTATTTCCAATTTAGAAATTATTTCATTATAAAAACGACTGTTAATCTTTTTTTCTTCTGCCTTATTTTTCTCAAATTCTTCAGCCGTATCCCAACTACTATTGCCATTATTCACTGCTCGAACGGCTATAGTTGTTATAGTGGAATCACTATCATTACCAGGTGAATTAGCCTCTATTTCAAAATAAGAAATATAATACATCTCCTCTGGTCTATTTGAAAAGTAAATAATTTTACCGTTCAAAGAGCCATATCCACTTTCTTGCCAGCTATCTAAGTATTTCCATTTTTCAGGAATCACATACTCAGGATTATTCTTGTAAAGAACTGCCATTTCTTTGTCAAGACGTTTTTCAGTAGCAGAAAAATTCCATTGCTGAAAGGCTCCTAATGTACCCGCACTAAGTATATCACATCCGGTTAGAGACACGATTAAAACTAACCATTTTGCATATCTCATCTGTTGCATAAGTGGCACTATGTTAACCTAAGAGCATTAAATTTGTAATTACTCACTTTACTTGTAGTTGACCCGTTTGCTCTAAACTTACTGCATTTAGGTAAGGAATAGAGTTCAAGTCAAGCATTCTGATAGTTTTATTTTTTATCTTCCACTCATAATCACTTTTAAAGATTCCAATCTTAACTTTCTTTCCTATTAAATCGGCTTTATTAGCTAAACTATACTTTCTTCCATCTTCTCCATTAAACTTGAAAGTGAACTTATTATACTCTTCTAGAGCAACTCTGACAGTATTGCTTTTTTGGAAAGACTCTATCGTCTGGATATGCCCTTGAAAATATTGTATTTCTGTTGAAGCACTCTTCGAATGAGTAATGATCCAGAATAGGAAATTTAATATAAAAGCAATAGATAAAAATAAATAAATAAACTCGTATGTGTAAACATCTTGTATTACTTCATTTTTAACTCCAGAACTTTTTAAATTGTTATCTTTTACTAAACCAGCATTTGTAAAAAAAGTTAATATTTCTTCAAAATTATCATAACTATCTTTTTCAATTATGATACTAGAATATCGACCTGAAACAACTAAACAATCTTCTTTTTTGTCGGAATAATAGTTCCATTTTTCTATTTCATTAATTGGTAACTCAGTGATGTATTCATTTTTTTGGTCGGCAACAATTATTTTATCAGAGCTTAAGTAGTATATTTTTTTTAAAAACATAGAAATTAGCATTCTAATCAAAATAATCATATAGACTACGATGGTTATAGCAAATGAAGCCCAACTTGCATCTGCAATCGACAGTCCTAAAAAACTTAAAAAGAAAAGCGTAAAAACTATTAACCCGATCCACTGAAGAATATGTGGTTTCTGAGATTGGGAAATGATAGGGTAAATATTGGCTTCTTCCACGTTTTCTAAAGGAGATCGGTCAAAAAATAGTTGTAAGATACCAACTAAGAGAAGAAAAAATAGACCAGCGGTGCAAATGGCATATAACTGTACCAATCTGAACTTAAGCTGATCTTGGGGCATGTTGAAAATAATTCTAAAGTCTTAGTGAAGCCTCTTTTTAAGAATCGACACGCTCGATCTACAGATACTCCCTTAACATAATAGAGACTTTCTTTCTACCCTTTCCAACGTGCAATCGGGGTTGTTTTTAGGGCTTGTACGGGTTGGTTGATCTTAGAATAGTTCATTAATATAAGAGCTCTTACAGGACTTCTATGAGAATAATATAAATATTGGCCAAATAAATGGATCAATTTAGTAGAGTTCAATACCTATAGAAATCAGTAGCTTTTTTGCTGCTCAGGAAAGGCTACTAATTCCCCATTCCATTAAGTAACGAATTTTAGATTTACCCCCTGTTGATTAATAAACCTTAACGCGCCAGCGCCAGTGCTAAACTGTGTAACTCCTGGTTGATGGAGCGTACCGATGACTGAAGTTGATTGAGCATGTTGGCCCGCGCATGGAAATCATCCGCTTTGTAATCGCCACCCTTGCCAAAATAAAGTGCCTGTTCGTCTGGAGAACTGTCGTTGAGAACATAATTCTGCCACCGTTGGCGAATGTTGTGGCTCACCGAATATTGGTTGCTATTGCTGAACACCTTCTCATTCAGTACATACCACACAAAAGGTGGATAAATGGACGACTGCTGATTTTGTTGCCAGACGTCAGTCAATAAGTTGCGTTCATGACTCAGGTGAATCGTCCGATTCGACGAGAAAGCGGCCAACCCACCAAAACCTGCGCCAATAATTCCCCCGCCTATGCCGACTACTTTGCTGGCATTGTCGGATTGAATGAGTGTTGTGGCAACTGTTGTAGCGGCCCCCACAATAATTGATAGGAGTGTTAGCCGTCGGATGCGCTGGCTATCGTACTGATCTAAGTAGGTGCCTAATCGGTTGGCCCGTTCGCCTTCGCAGTCGAGTTCGGCGGCTACGCTGGAAATTTGCGTGGAAGCCACTAAAAGTCGGTTGAGAATTTGTTGATGCTTGACAACGCTTTCCAGGCGGGCATCGGCTTTGGGACTTGTTTCTAACGAGCTAAGTTCTCGTAGCAATGGGATGACACCAATGGCGTTGGCCATAACCAAATCATGGTGAGAATACCGTCTGGTGAGCGCCGTATCGGCTTTCAAAATGGCGTCAATATTGGCCTCTGGTAAATAGGTTGAATCGTATTTGTAGTCGACTGTTGGGTGGCAATAGGTATTCTGGGCGGTCACTTCTTTCTGATTTTGTTTCAGAGACCTACAGGATGTAAAGCACGCAAGAACGCCAATAAACCCGGCAAACCGGATAAGCCATACGCTTAGTTTTGAACCCACAGTCGCCATACTATTTCCATTTATCAACTAGCACAAATATGCCATCTGGCAGGCTCATTGCCAACATATATGGAGCTATCAGGAGAAAACCTTTGGGTCTGGGGCGAGGTTTATTACCTGTTTTATAGGGAGACCAGAGCAATAACAACCAAGCGCTCTACCAGTAATCGACAACAAATCAGGCAGGAAATGGCACAAGACAATCAAACGGGATCGGTAGCAACCGATAGCAAGGAAACCGTGCTGGCCTTCGTACAAGCGATCAATGACGAAGATTTTAAGGCCGCCAGACGTTTGGCGAGCGATGCGATGACGTTTAAAGGTGTCCTTGGGTCGCGGGAGGGCGGTGACGCTTATATCCAGGACATGGAAAAGATGAAGTTAACGTATGCCATCCAGAAGGCATTTGCCGATGGCGATGATGTCTGTCTGCTCTATGATCTCACCATGTCGGGTAAAACGATATTCGGTTGTGGTTGGTACCATGTTTCGGACGGGAAAATAGACTCACTCAAAGTCCTGTTCGATCCCCGGCCTTTTCTTTAGATAGATTTATTGAACACAGAGGCACGGAGAACACAGAAATTATATTTTTTAAACTCCGTGTTCTCCGTGCCTCTGTGTTCAATAAATCTACTTGAATCATTGTCCAACCAAGGCTAGTTTTTTACCGTCAGCATCAATGGCCAGTCGGGTCAACTGCTTAATGCCGATTGAGCTAAAGTCGGCTAGTTGTGTCCAGCTCTGACCACTTTTCGGATTGAGTTGATACAGGATTGCCCCCTGACCCATCAGTATCGTACCATCCGGCGTCCAGACGAAATCTTCACTGCCAGGTAGGGTTGGGGCAATGGTTGTGATCTGGCTCGTTTTTAGATCGAGTTGCTTGATTTCCCACTCGGTGGAGGTCCGTTTATGAACAAAACTCAACGCATTTTTACCCGGAACTCTATGGAGCGAGCGGCCAATGTTACCTTCAATTCGGGTGGTATCGCCGGTACTGACGTGGGCCAGTTGGAGTGAATTCGGTTTACCCAGAATGAACAGAGCCAGCCAGTCGGGTGTGAGCCAGCAATGATAGCCCACGGGTTTCACGTTTGTGAGAATCAGCGTTGGTTCTCCGGTGCCTGAGATCGGGAATTTCCACAAGCGTTGCGTTTTGTCCATCTCCATCCGAATGACTGAGAAGTAAGCTTTATCGGGCGTAACGGTGGGTGAATATTCGCCTTCGGGTGTTTTAGTGAGTTGCGTAGTTGCCTTTGATTGAAGATCGTAGCGGTAGATGTCGGTTTGTCCGTCGTCGTGCATGGAGGTGAACAGCACACTCTTCCCATCTGGCGTAAACGAAGGCTGATTGTCGTAGCCCTTACGCTGGGTCATGTTTACCGCTTTGCTTACCAGCGTAGGCCGGTTTTTAGGTGTCAGATCAACCAGAAAAATATCGGCATCGGGAGGGCCCTGGCCAAAGGTTGCGTTTGAATTGAGTAACAGAAGAAGCAGGGCAAGCCAATGGGAAACAGATGATTGGCTCACAATCGTGTCGATTGAGTGGTTGAGGAATAGCATAGTTTGTCTTTTCAGGTTGATGTAGTTGAAACGCAAACGAGCGTTTGTTCGTAAGCTCGTCATTTTTTCTGTGTATTCCGCCTGCCAAGCTCCATTTGCGCTCACTCTCCCAGCCACTGCCGAAATGCCATCGCTTTTTCGCGGCTGATCAACACGTCTTCTTCCGTAGTTGGCCGAAGATCTACTTTCAATTTGCTGTTGAAATACAAATGGAGTTTCTGCACGGCCTTATGGCCCACAATAAACTGACGATTAGCCCGGTAAAACTGCCGGGGATCAAGCGATTTTTCCAGCTCATCAAGCGAATAGTTGAGTATGTACTGATTATCCGTGTGCGTTTTCAAAAACGTCAGTTTGTTCATTGAATAGAAGTACGCTACTTCCGAGCTATCGATGGGTAACAACCGCTGACCAACATGCACCAGAAATCGGTCGCGGAAGGAAGCAACTGGCGATTGCCGTTCGCTAAGCTGCCGAATTAGGTCATCGATGGGAAGCGTTACGGTAGTGACGCCCCCGTAGGTTTGCTGAAGTTGTCGGAATTTTTGCAGGGCTTTGCGCAGCGCGGTTTCCTGAATGGGTTTCAGCAGATAATCCACGCTATTAACCTCAAAAGCCCGCAAGGCAAATTCATCGTAGGCCGTAGTGAAAATAATGGGACTGGTTACCGATACCTGATTGAAAATAGCAAAGCTCTGTCCATCAGATAGTTCAATGTCAAGCAGAATCAGGTCAGGATGAATTGGGGAATTTGGATCGCCCGATTGAGTGCTGCTTTGCTGCAAATACGCCACCGACCGTTCGATACTGTCAAGTACGGCCAATACCGTAATGTCATCACCTGCCCGCTCCACCATTGCTTTGAGTTGTCGGGCCGCCACCGCTTCATCTTCGATAATCAATACGTTCATGAGGTAGGATTCTGGAGCAAAGGAACCGATACCTGAAAAATGGTATCGGTCTGATGAATAACAATATCGGGCTGATTGAGCAGACGATACTTCGCCGAAATAGTAGCCAGACCCATCTGGTTCGATGGAACGACCGTTTGCTTTCGCTGTAAATTATTGACCACCAGTAAGTTGTGTGCGGCATCGCTATGAATACGAATCGTGAGCGGGTGACCGGTCGAGATACGGTTGTGTTTCACAGCATTCTCCACCAGCATCTGAAGCGTGAGCGGAGGGAGCATATAAGTAAGCACATCGGGCGCAACGTTCACCTCCATTACCAGACCCCGTTCGTAGCGCGTTTTGAGCAAATCGACATAAGCTTGATTGAATTCCAACTCTTTCGCTAGCGGAATCAGCACCTGCTCGTTACTCTGCAATAGATAACGGTATACCTGCGACAGGTTGATGATAAAGGCCACGGCCTGCTCTTTATCGTCCTCCATCACCAACCCCTGCAAGGTGTTCAGGCTATTGAACAGAAAGTGTGGTTTTACCTGCTCCTTCAGCGATTCCAACTGCGTTTGCAGATTGATTTTTTTTAGTTCCTGCGCTTCGTAATAGGTAACAGTCCATTGCCGATACAGATACATGCCTTCGTAAATAGCGGCTACGGGCACGATGCCGAAGAGACCTACCGCCACATTATAAATGTAACGAATAGGTGTATAATGATAGCCCCAGAACATCGTTACGTCGTACAGGAATGTCGTCAACAACCGAAATGAAGCGGTTATGCACAAGAACCAAAGTATCTGGAACAGAATACGTTGGCGGGTCTGGCTTAGATCCGGGTAGCGTCGTCGCGACCTCAGGATGCCATACCGACTGAACGTCCAGAGCAATGACACTTCCAGCAGGCTGAAAACCCAGTCGATCCAGAATTTCTGGTTGTGCTGCCGATTGATTTCGTCGTAAAAAATCCAGTTGGCCAGCAACGCCATCGCTGGAATGCCCACCAGCCGAAACCATTTGTCGTTTAACCGTATCATCCGCCGTTGCCTGAAGGATGCAAAATAAACGCGTGTGTTCATTCTAACAACTCGATAGCTCGCTCCAATGCCCGGTCGTGACCTGCTTTTAATTCCTCCGGTGTATTTTTTATGCGTATTTTCGGCATGATGCCAATACCTTCCAGACTCTGCCCACTAGCATCACGAACGTCGGCAATGGGCACGCGGAAACTCCAGCCGTTGGGCAAATCACGCGGGAGTGCATCGGAGAAAGCGCCCCCCGTTACCTCGCCAATTTGTGTAACCTGCTTGTTCTGCAACATAGCCAGCATGAACGTCTCCGCCGAACTGTACGCCGATAAATTGGTCACTACAACAACTGGTTTGGTGTACTGAAAACGACCGGCTGGCTCCGTGTAAAACTTCAGCTCTGGCGCAAAATCGGCGTGTTTGGGGCCAGTACGCATCCTGGACGTAAACGACAGGTGCCGTTCTGTGGCAAAGCGATTCGCGATGTACTGCGCCACCCGGTCTTCGCCACCGCCATTATCGCGCAAGTCAATGATGATTCCCTTTGTGTCGGCAAGGTATGTCAGCACCGAATCCATCGTTTTTTCGTAGGTCGAGAAGTCGTTCTCGAATCCTTTTAGCAGGATATAGCCAACATTTTGTTTGATTTTGCTGCATACAAATTCGTGCGTAATTTGCTTTGTGCTGGTCAGGTACGTTTTCACTACGTCGCCGTTGTAGTCTTCCACCTGTGTTCGTCCCAGAATTCCACCCGAATACCAGGGTAGTTTTGTATCGGCTGTCGGACGGAGATAGACGTGGTTATCGTCCAGGATGTCCAGCATTTTGGTCATGACCCGATACAGGTCGGCATCGGTCGTTTGTTCAGTTATCTGCGGTCGGTACGTTTTGTAGGCCGTATCCCAGTCGATTTTCTTCGGCTCAAACGTGCCATACAGGCGGTCGTATTCCTGCCATAAATAATCAAAATTCGTAACAGGTGAATTGGGGGTTTGTGGCCCGATGAGCTGTGATGTACAGGCTGTGGTGAGCAGCAATAGCATAAAGAGAGGTATGTTTTTCATTTGTAAGATGGAATGAGCGTGAGTTAAAAATGAATTTCTCCGTCCAGCGAGATCGAACTACTGATTGCCTGGATCGGCCGTGGGTCGGGATAGGACAGGTAGCGGGCCCTATACGTAGCGCCCACACTCATGCGTGAACTCAGCCGATAGCTATAGCCAAACTGTACGTTAACATTTCCCAATTTGCTCACAGTCGCAGCTCGCGTTCCTTGTTTGAAGTAAGCCTCCACATTATTATCCGTCGTCGACTTCGGGAAATTAGACCAGATAGCACGGGTAATTAGCCCCACAACAGCCATGTCAACTCGCAGGGACAGACTGTGATTTGGCTGAAATGCATAGTCTGTTTGCACTACCGGCGAGAATGTTGCCGTATTGACAAGCCAGGGAAAGTTACCGACCTCATCGGCATACCAGGCAGATTCCTGAATCGAACCGCCCACCCATGTGTTGAATTTACCCGGTTCGGTAGCACCGATGCGCCGGAGGTAATCGGCCTCCAGTGTAAACGCATACATGGTCGACGAAATCTGATACGTGAACTCCTTACCATCGCCTATGGGCGTGGTGTAGGTGCGGGGGCCGAATCGGGTGGGATTCATCTGCCCCGCTCCGCCCGAGAGCCGGAGGTTAAACCGCGAATTTTCCGACTGATGTCGATAGGTAAGCCCGAAGAGGGGCAAGGCCTGTCCTGCATACTCAAGCACCGATGCCTGTTGATCGAGCGACCGAAGCCGGAATGTACCCAACGATAGGCCGATGGTGTTTTTATACGTTTGTGCCTTGGCTAACAGGCAGAAGCTAAGGACAAATGATACACTAAAAAGTAGTCTGATAAAGAGATTCATCGCTTTATTGTTTGATTGATGCAACAAAGTTGATACCCGCCAGACTGAACCGGAATACGCTGCCGACGAACCGGGGAAAGTCGCTCACGAACCCGGAAAGATGCGTGCCGGACTGTGAGGAAGTATTCCATTTGCTTATCCATCATTCCGATTTATAATGCCCTCTGATACGAATACGCCCCTACATTTACGGCGTACTGAGAGCGGATTGGATATAGTCATGCCAGACTTAGCGGCCAATCCACCAATCAAATGATAACGACAGATATTTGCATAATAGGCGCGGGTCCGGTGGGCCTGTTCGCCGTTTTTGAAGCCGGTTTATTGAAAATGCGCTGCCACTTGATTGACGCCTTACCCCAGGTCGGTGGGCAGCTTTCAGAGATTTATCCGCAGAAGCCAATCTATGATATTCCCGGTTATCCGGCCATTAATGCCCAGGTGCTGGTCGATAACCTGATGGAGCAAATTGCCTCCTTCAACCCCGGCTTCACACTGGGCGAACGCGTTGAAGGACTTGATCGGCAAAGTGACGGTTCGTACATCGTAACAACCAATGAGGGAACCGCTGTCCATTGTCAGGTGGTCGTTATTGCGGGGGGACTGGGTTGTTTTGAACCGCGTAAACCTGAAATTACTAATCTGGAGCGGTTTGAAGGTAAGGGTGTTGCCTATATGGTCAAGAATCCGGAACAGTTACGGGATCGTCGGGTGGTGTTGGCCGGTGGGGGCGACTCGGCTCTCGACTGGGCAGTTTTTCTGGCCGATGTTGCCAGCGAAGTCACGCTGGTGCATCGGAGCGATACGTTCCGGGGCGCTCCTGACTCGGCCGAAAAAGTGTTCAATCTGGCCAGTCAGGGACGAATCAATCTGGTGCTGCAATCGACTATCACGAGCATCAATGGCAATGGGCATTTGCAGGAGGTGAGCATTACGGCCAAAGACAAAACCGTAACCACGCTGCCTGCCGATCACCTGATTCCGCTCTTCGGCCTGACGCCCAAACTCGGGCCCATCGCCGATTGGGGCCTTACGATTGATAAATCGGCTATCCATGTCGATACGACGGATTACTCCACGAATGTTGAACGCATTTACGCCATCGGCGATATAAACACCTACCCAGGTAAGTTAAAGCTGATTCTGTGCGGTTTCCACGAAGCCGCACTCATGTGCCAAAGCGCCTTCCGATACGTTCACCCCGATCAGAAACTGAGTTTTAAATACACAACCGTTAACGGCGTTCCTACGTTTTAGTAGTGAGTGGAATAGGTGGAATAAGTACTGCCACCAGCCCCATCCACTCCACTTACTTCACTCACTCCACCAAATGATCCAATTTACTATACAAGACCGTACCGGCGACCGACAGCCGATCGAAATTCCTGAGGGCATTAACCTGAGTTTGATGGAAGTACTGAAAGCGTCGGACTACAACATCCTGGCCACCTGTGGGGGTATGGCGCTCTGTGCCACCTGCCACGTCCAGGTGTTGAATGGGCTGGATGCCCTATCCGCTCCGCAGGATGCCGAGCTAGATATGCTCGACACCTTACCCGACGCTGAATCCGATAGTCGACTGGCTTGTCAGATTCGAATTGATGAATCAGTGGAGGGCGCAATTTTTAGAATCAAGAGCGACGAACCCGTGTAGGTGGATCAGTTTAAAGTTTGAGGTTGGCTGACGCGAGAATAGTGTGCGTCAGCCAACCTCAAACTACAAACCTCAAACTTTAAACTAAAGACTAGTTCAACTTATAGCACAATAGGGCTGATTTGTAGAATTTTATTTCTCCGATCGAGCAGAATAGGAAATAATATGCTTAGTTTGAGTCGTTCAGCTAATTGGCTCATTCAAGCATAGTCTTCTTCATTCAGCAGCCCATGAAAACGCTTACCTTCTTCTGCCTAACGCTAGGCTTTTTTCTTACTCAAACAACTCGTTTACAAGCCCAATCCTTCTCGCTGGAAGCCGTAAAAAGCTATCCGTTTCCAACTGAATTGACGAGTTCGGCAACGGGGTCGCGCATTGCGTGGGCGTTTGCAGAGCAGGGCAAACGCAATGTGTATGTGGCCGAAGGGCCAGACTTTACGCCCCGAAAACTCACCAATTATACGGACGATGATGGACAGGAAATCACTAGTCTGTCCATCTCCAGTGATGGAAAATGGGTCGTTTATGTCCGCGGTGGCGATCATGGTTCCAACTGGGACGATGAACTGCCGGTAAATACCATGTCCTCCCCCGTTTCGCCTAAAGTGCAGATCTGGAGTGTGCCCTTTGCGGGTGGTGAGCCGAAAGCCATTGCCGAGGGTGATGCGCCCGTTATCTCGCCGAAAAGTGATCGGATTGCATTTATAAAAGGTGGTCAGGTTTGGGTTTCGCCGATGGATGCTTCGTCGGCAGCAAAAGCACTCTTCAACGCACGCGGTACGAATAGCTCCATCGAATGGTCGCCCGACGGGGCGAAACTGGCCTTTGTCTGTGATCGAAAAGACCATGCGTTTGTAGGCGTGTTTACCGATGAAAAAACACCGATTAGCTGGATTGCACCGTCGTTCTCAAAAGATGATTCGCCACGTTGGTCGCCAGATGGAAAACGGCTTGTATTTGTTCGTACGTCCGGCACGGGTGGTGCTCCCGATTCTATTCTTGTTCGTAGACATCGCCCCTGGTCTATCTGGACCGCCGACGTAGCCTCAGGAATCGCGTCACCACTCTGGCAGGCCCCTAAAACGCTGGCCGGTTCGGTACCCAGTACGCATGGGGGCTTTAATCTCCACTGGGCGGCTGGTGATCGAATCGTCTATTTGTCTTATGAAGACGGCTGGCCGCATCTGTATTCGATTGCATCGACCGGTGGCGCACCCTTGTTATTAACCCCCGCTCCGTTTATGGCCGAGCATATTACCTTGAGTCATGATGGAAAATGGCTGGTATTCAGTGGTAATACGGGCCCGGATAAATTAGACATCGACCGACGACACGTTGTACGGGTTCCCGTCGATAAAGCCGCTATGGAAGTCGTTACGCCCGGCGCTGGGCTGGAATGGATGCCGGTTGTAACGGGCGATGGTGCCACTATTGCCATGATTAGTGCTACCGCGCAACGCCCTCCCTTGCCAACGGTCATGGCGTTTACGAAAGGTACGCCCAAAATTCTTGCTCAGAATCTGGTGCCTGCCAGTTTTCCGCAAAACCAGTTAGTAACCCCGAAGCAAGTTGTTTTTAAAGCACCAGATGGGATGACGGTACATGGCCAGCTTTTTGAACCCGTTGGTGGATCTGGTAAGAAACCCACGCTCATTT
Organism: Spirosoma sp. KCTC 42546; assembly: GCF_006965485.1. Classification (NCBI taxonomy): domain Bacteria; kingdom Pseudomonadati; phylum Bacteroidota; class Cytophagia; order Cytophagales; family Cytophagaceae; genus Spirosoma; species Spirosoma sp. KCTC 42546. The sequence continues at coordinate 5,840,517 of NZ_CP041360.1, read as the reverse complement.
ATGTGCATGGTGGCCCACCACGGCAGATGCTGCTGGGCTGGAATTATTCGGATTATTATGCCAACTCATACGCGCTTAATCAATACCTGGCCAGTCAGGGCTTTGTGGTCTTATCGGTTAATTATCGGCTGGGCATTGGGTATGGCTACGGCTTTCATCAGCCTGCCGACGGTGGCGCGTTGGGGGCGTCAGAATACCAGGACGTTCGGGCGGCTGCTGTCTGGCTCTCAGAACAACCGCAGGTCGATCCCGCTAAAATTGGTATTTACGGCGGGTCATACGGCGGTTACCTAACGGCTCTGGCACTCGCCCGCGATTCTAAACTCTTCGCAGCGGGCGTCGATATCCACGGTGTGCACGACTGGAGCCAGCAACGGGGAGCCGGCGGAGAAGCCTCGACCGGCCGGTTTGAAAAAATCCCTGATCTGGAGACGGCCAATAAAATCGTGTACCAATCCTCGCCCATTTCGTCGATCAGTAACTGGACGTCGCCCGTGCTGATCATTCATGGTGACGACGACCGAAACGTACGTTTCAACCAGAGTACCGACCTCGTTCGGCGGCTCGACAAGCAGGGCGTACCCATGGAAACCCTCGTCATTGTTGACGATACCCACCACTGGATGAAGCACACCAACGCGCTGAAAATGGGGAACGCCACCGCCGAGTATTTTAAGCGGAAGCTGATGAAGCTGAAGCAATAGTTTCGGTTTACGGTATTCAGTATACGGTTTTCAGTTGGCTGACGCATAAACAAACTGCTGACGCCAGCCTGCTGGTGCGGTCAGTAAACCGTATACTGAAAACCATAAACCATAAATACCTTTCTTAACTACCCAATCAACTAACTTCATGCAACTCTTTACGAACAAACGACTTGGTCGAATAGGCTCATTGGCGATAGCCGGGCTTATGCTCGGTAGCTCATCGCTTCGGGCACAACAGCCCGGAACGCCGGACCGTGACGACACCTATAATCAGAAAATCAGGGAATACACGACGGATAAGCGGTTTCTGCCGGCGTCTGTCCTGAACCTTCCCGATGATCCGAAAGTGCCGTCTCCGCTCAAGCATTTTGGCCAGATTATCGGGACACCGGGCATCATTCACCGCACGCCCGAGATTTATGGCTACTACAAAAAACTGGCGGAGACCTCGCCCAATATCACCATGCAGCAGGTGAGCACGACCGAGGAAGGCCGTCCGATTCAGTTGGTGGTGATCGGCAACGAGGAGGCCATGAAACGGCTGGACCATTACAAAAAGCAACTCGCGCTACTGGCCGATCCCCGCAAAATGGGCAATCAGGACATCGAGAAAGTGCTGGGCGATACCAAGCTGGTGTACTACCTGAACGGGGGGCTTCACTCGCCAGAAATGGGTTCGCCGGAAATGCTGATGGAACTGGCGTATCGGCTGGTTACCAGCCAGTCGCCCGATATTAAAACCATTCGGGACAACATCATCGTCATCATCAATCCCGTATCGGAACCCGACGGCTGGGATAAGCAGGTGGATTGGTATAATCGCTACTCCAAAGTGCGTAAAGACTTCGATGATGGTTTCCCAAAATCACCACCGTATTGGGGCAAGTATGTCTACCACGATAACAACCGCGATGGGTTACAGATTTCGCAGTCGCTGACCAAAGCGATGTACAAAATCTTTTACGAGTGGCACCCAACGGCTAGTCTCGATTTACACGAGTCGGTGCCGCTGCTATACATCTCGACCGGAACCGGCCCTTACAACGAAACCATCGACCCGATCACCATTGGCGAATGGCAGATCATGGCCCACCACGACATTACGGCGCTGGCTGCGCAGGGTATTCCCGGCGTATTTACCTGGGCGTTTTACGATGGCTGGTATCCCGGCTATGCGCTCTGGATTTCCAACAACCACAATGCCGTTGGCCGTTTTTACGAAACCTTTGGTAATGCGGGTGCCAATACCTACCTGCGGGATCTGGCTAATCAGAAATACGCGGGCGATGAAGTTACCTCCAAAGAGTGGTACCGTCCTGATCCGGCTACCGAAAAAGTGTACTGGTCGTATCGAAATGGCATCAACTACATGGAGGCCGGGGTGTTGGCGTCCCTGTCGTACGGGGCCACGAATAGCCGGATGATGTTGAAGAATTTCTATCAGAAAGGCCTGAATAACATCCGAAAAGGTACCGAAGAAAAACCCCGCGCGTTTGTCATTCCGAAAGATCAGCGGGACCCCGCTATGGCGGCTTACCTGGTGAACCAGCTTCGGGCGCAGGCCATTGAGGTACACAAGGCCGAATCGGGTAAAAATCAGGGCGATTATGTGGTGTTGCTCAATCAACCCTATCGCAATCTGGCGATGTCGTTGTTAACCAAACAGAACTATCCGAAAGAAGCAAAGTTTCCGCCTTACGATGACATTGCCTGGACACTGGGCTACCTCTATGGCGTAGATGTGAAAGCCGAAGACAGCGTCAAGTATGCAACGGCTGATCTGAAAATGATTAGCGACGATGTGAAGTATGCAGGTACGATTGAGGGTGACGGAACGAGCTATGTGCTGAATTACAAAGGCCAGAACAACCTGCTGCCCGCACTTCTCTGGATGAAATCGCAGGGGAGCAAAACGGCCAAAGCGGTGGTGCTGGATACCAAAACAACGATTGCGGGAATCAAGGACACACTGGCAGCCGGAGCTGTGGTGTTCAAAGGCTTAACTGCCGATCAGTCTAAAAAGCTGGCAACCCAATATGGCCTTGATTTACAGGCGGCAAAAGGAGAGCCAACCGGACTCGGCGCGCCCTTGCGTCAGCACGACGTAAGCCTGCCCCGCGTAGCCATTTACCACAGTTGGTACAACACCCAGGATGAAGGCTGGGCGCGCTATACGTTCGAGCAACGCGGCATTCCGTACACGTCGATTAACAAAGATCAGCTAAAAGCGGGTGAGCTTCGGAAGAAATTCGATGTCATTCTGATTCCTCGGATGCGCGGTTCATCGACCAATTTCATCCACGAAATTGATAAGCGGTTTGGCCCACTTCCATACACCAAAACGCCCGATTTTCCATCGCATGGTTTCCCCGATGCCACCACCGATATTACGGGCGGTCCTGGTTTCGAAGGCGTTGAAAACCTGAAGCAGTTTGTGGAGTCGGGTGGTGTGCTGGTTACGCTGGATAACTCCTCGCTGATGATTGCCGAAACCGGCATTACCCGCGATCTGGACGAAGTAAGTGCCCCAACCTTATTCCATCCCGGCTCGATTGTAACGGTGAAGAATCGTCGCCCCGATAGCCCGGTTATGTACGGTTTTCCCGAAACCTTCCCGATTTTCCGGGGTATTGCGCCCCTGCTGCAAACGAAGCGCTACAACCGCGACATGATGCTGATGCAGTACGGTACCAAGCCACTCAAGGACGAGGAAGAATACAAGGGCTTGATTATGGGTATGCCGGATAAAAAGGCGGCTAAAGAAGCTCCGAAAACCGCTGCCCCGAAAAAGGAAGATCCCTATGTGCTCTCGGGTATGGTTCGGAATGAGCAAACGATTATCGGACATGGCGGTATTTTTAATGTGCCCGTGGGAACGGGGCGCGTCATTGCGTTCACGTTCGATCCGCTGCACCGTTACCTGAACCACCACGATGCGCCGTTGCTCTGGAATGTGCTGATCAACTGGAACCACCTCGATACGCCCGCTCCCGCAGCTACGGCTGAAATTAAAGCGACTCCGGCAACGAAATCGAGTGGTGGAAATTAACTAAAGCTGGCAATACAATAGACCGCAGATTTTTATGATTTTTCTGATCAGTCATGATTTTTTCGAATACTTGAAATCATACCAAAACCATAAGAATCATAAGAATCTGTGGTCTATTTTGACTTTCATCATATGCTAACGACTCGTAGTTTCTGGCTTAAATTTTTCGAAGTGCTGTGCCTGATTGTTGTGCTGATCGGGTTAATGCAAACCGTTGAATCGCTGTCGCGCTGGCAATTTGAAACGGTGAACGACTGGGCCAAATCATTGCCAATGCTGGCCGGTATGCTGGTGGTTAGCTTCGGGATAGCCTACGGCTGGGAGCGTAGCGGGAAAGGCGAACAGCTTCATGTTCTGTTTCAAACCATCATAGCGTTTTACGTCGCCTATTCGGTTACAGGCTATGGGGCAGCCAAAATTCTGAAAACGCAGTTTCAGCCGCCCAATTATGTCCTCGAAACGCCTATCAAAGACCTGAGCGGGTTTTGGTTAACCTGGACCTATTACGGCTATTCGCAGACAATGGCCTATATTCTGGGCTGGACCCAAATTATAGGGTGTATTCTGCTCCTGTTTCGACGTACCCGGCTGATTGGTGTTTTTGTATTGCTGCCCGTTATGGTCAACATCGACCTGATCGATCACTTCTACGAAATCTCTCCGCTGGCCTACTATAACGCGCTGCATTACACGTTCCTGCTGTTTTTCCTGCTGGCCTTGGATTATGATAAATTGAAGGCTGCGTTTCTGTCGTATCAGGAAAACGTTAGCCTGAACGGGAAGACAATCCTCCTTAATATCGTTCGGGTGTTGGTGATCGGGTTATCGTTCTGGCGGATCGCCAGCCTGCGGGATTCCTTTGAACCGAAGACGAAACTCAACGGCGTCTGGCAAGTGGAAACCATGGCTCGAAACCACAAGGTTGTGTCAGCCGCAACACCTCAAGATTCGGCCTGGTCGAAGATTTATTTTGAGTGGCGTTATGGTTGTTTATTCAAATACAATCCAGATCGGTTTCAGAAGCAGGATCTGCACGGCATGTATAAACTGGATGAGAAACTGAAAACGCTCAGCGTCGATTTTCCAAAAACAAACGGTGAGCCGGGCGATTCACTTCGAGTGAACTATACCTTACTGAACGACAGCACGCTAACGATGCAGGGGCGTTATAAGCAGGATTCATTAACGCTGAAGCTGAGGAAACTAATTTGACGTTATTTTTGAGAAAGTCTGAAGTTCGGCGGAGTCTGGAGACTCCGCCGAACTTAACTGACAGCCAGACATCAATCACTCAACGTAATGTTCAATCCCTTCCGAAGCGTATTCTGAATCTCCGCGACTTTGTCAGTGTGTCTGATTAATGCATCGATCTCTTCAGCAGGTGCGTTGGCAACCACATTGGCTTTGTAATGGAAGTTTGTTCCGGGTTCACCTTCTGCGCCAAACTCGCCTGTACACACAACTTCCACTTCCGATACGCTTATCTCTCGTTTAGCCGCTTCCCGGTAGATGTCGTTACAAAAGCAGGTGGCAAGAGCGAGCAGGAGAAGTTCACCGCCATTCACAGAAGACCCGTAGCCTGAGGATTTCGCTGGGATTTCAACGACTTTGGAATCATCGTTTGTTTGCACTACTGCTTCATGATGGTGAAACGTGTTTTTGACTGTGGCAGCTAGTTTCATACTCGTTCAGGATTCTCTTAACTGTTCATAATGAAGGGCCAGAACACCACAATCAAACGGTTTGGTTTCAACAAGTTTTAGCCTGGTCCTGCCCGTTATGTTTTTAAATAGAGGCATACCTTGCCCCAGAATAACTGGATTGACAAATAACCAGAACTCGTCAATTAGCCCCTGATTTAATAATGATTGAGAAGCCCCCGGACTTCCGAAAATTAAAATGTTTCGTCCTTCCTGCTGCTTTAATTTGTGTATATGGTCAGAAAGGTGATCGCTAATAACGGTGGTGTTGGTTAAACCCGTTTCGCTCATTGTTTTCGACAGCACAACCTTGGGTACTTTGTTGTACCAACTGCTGTGTTCAATGTCGTGCCTGCTCGCATTGGGTTGATCGGCGGCTGTGGGCCAGTATGCCTGCATCATCTCATAGGTTACCCGACCATAGAGCGCTGTATCTGCCTGCTCAGTCATGGTGCCTACAAAGTCAAACAGCACATCGTCCAGATTTATCCAATCCATTTCTCCGTTTGGGCCTGCCACAAAACCGTCGAGGGAGGTGTGCATAAAAAAAATTAACTTTCTCATGGGGTATAGGGCTGATAGTAATTACAATTAGATTTTACACCAGACTTCCTTTGGTTAAGGTGGCGTGTAAACTGTTCTGCTGAGCTTCGGCAGGCATCTGACTGGCAAATGGCGCATCGGCAATCGTTTGGACACTTAATTCACCACCTAGACACGTCTGGTAAAAGGTCATAACCTCACGGCAGCTGCCGTTGACATTCAGATACGCATTAAGTTGTGTCGTGATTGGGTTGGTTAGTTTCTGTTGACCTGGTAGTAGAGCCCTACAACCCCGGAGTTAAACGCTTTGGACTTGATGAGTGTCAGCTTTATTGGATCAATGCCGTTTTTAAACAAGGGTTTCCCAGTACCTAAAACAATGGGTTCCAGTTTAATGCGGTATTCGTCAACCAGATTCAACTCCGTTAAAGCAGCAGCAAAGGCTGCCCCACCAAAGGTGATCATATCCCCACCGGGCTGTTCTTTTAAGTACGCAATCTCATCGGTAAGCTCCCGTTCTGCCAACCGACAATTCGTCCAGCCAACCGTTTTTAGTGATTTCGAAAAGACTACTTTGGGCGTATTGTTCATCCAGTTGCCAAAGTCAACCAGCTCGTCCGGGAGGTCTGGATTCTCGGGAACAGACGGCCAGAAGCCCGCAAACCCCTCGTACAGTACCCTGCCAACCAACATGGTATCTACCGTACTCAGGAAGTCGGATTCCAGGTATTTGCCCATGTCATCATCGTTTCGGGTCATCCAATCCTGCTCACCATTGGGGCCACACACGAAGCCATCGAGCGATACGTGCATGAATAAAATCACTTTTCTCATACTACTTTTAGTTGACTTGATTTCTGGTTTGATATAGGCAAATGTACTGGTATTTGTCGATGAAGAGAGGGGGTAAATACGTCAATTTAAGGGTTGATTCCGACACCATTTTTCGCTATTTTTGGTCTATGAAACAGATATCGATCCTAATCCCAAAAGGTGCTATTTTAGGTAGTCTAGAAGGCACTCGCCAATTGTTTTCGGAAGTAAATAATTTTTTTAGAATGAGGGGTGAAAATCCCTTATTCAATGTGCAATTAGTAGGCCTTTCTAAAGAAACTCCTATAAGCGGAGGCTTATTTACTGTCCATGCAGATTTACTGTTAAATGAAGTAGAAAAAGCAGATTTAATTGTTATTCCGGCGCTCGATGGTGATCTGAAAATTGCAATAGAAAACAACCGGGAGTTTATTCCCTGGATTGTCAACCAATATGAAAATGGCGCAGAGATAGCCAGCCTTTGTGTAGGCGCTTTTTTACTGGCTTCAACAGGCTTACTTAAAGGTCGAAAATGCGCGACACACTGGCTGGCGGAAAATCAGTTCAGGCAATTTTTCCCGGATGTAGATTTAGTGACGGAGAAAATTATTACCGATGAATATGGCATTTATTCGAGTGGAGGAGCTTTTTCCTACCTGAACCTTATTTTATACTTAATTGAGAAATATGCCGGACGGGATATCGCTATTCTGGCTGCCAAGGTATTTGCTATAGAAATAGAACGGGATAATCAATCGTCCTTTACCATTTTTCAGGGCCAGAAAGAGCATGAGGATGAGCCGATAAAAAAAGCGCAGGAGTTTATTGAGCAGAATTTCCAGGATAAAATATCGGTAGAGGATCTGGCATCTAAATTTGCTTTGGGAAGACGAAATCTAGAACGACGATTTAAAAAAGCGACTTCCAATACGGTTGCTGAATATATGCAACGGGTTAAGATGGAAGCTGCTAAAAAAAGTCTGGAAACGGGAAGGAAAACAGTCAATGAAATTATGTATGATGTTGGCTATTCTGACACTAAAGCATTCAGAACCATATTTAAAAAAATAACAGGATTAGCCCCCATTGATTATCGTAATAAATACAATAGAGAAATGATAGCGTAGTAGTCAGATAACCGCGTTAATTTATTAAACACAGAGTCACAGAAATCACAGAGAAAGCTAGTTCTCATGAATGACATCTCTGTGCTCTTTGTGGCTCTGTGTTTAATAAATAAAATGGGTTCTTACCGATGCAGGAAGTGTCGCAAAAAGTCATCCTTATAACTTCGGCTTAGGGGAATTAACTGTGGGCCAATGCTTACCTCCGCTTCATTAAACGAATCTACTTTGTGGATATTGACAGCATAGGAACGATGAATACGAACCAGCTCGGGCTGATTGATTCGTTCCAGAATACCACTCAAGGTAAGTCGAAGCACGTACTTACGGCCCGTGGTGTATAAGGTCGTATAGATATTATCAGCCTCTAAATACAGTAGGTCGCTGAGGTTGACTTTAACGAACTGATAGTTCTGCTTGATAAACAGATAGTCATTGATTTGCAGTATGGCTTCCCGTCCCAGTACATCACGTTCTGATGGCGTGATTACGGGTTGGTTGGCTGGAGTGGGCGTAGCACGGGCTGTAAAGTTGTGGATAGCCAGTTCAATGGCGGTTCGAAGACTATGCAATTGATACGGTTTATTGACATAAGCCGCCGGGTAGGTTTGCTTGGCCCGATCCAGGGTTTCCCGATCAGTCAGGGCGGTTAGGTAAATGACAGGTACAGGTCGCTCGGCCACCAGGTGTTGAACCGTTTGAATGCCATCCCAATCGCCCTTGATCGTGATATCACACAGCAGTAGATCAACGGGTTGCCGTTTGAATAGATCCAGAGCTTTACGGCCATTATTAGCAGTGCCAACTACGTCGTATCCTTCATCCTCCAGGCTATCACTCAATTCCATCGCGAGGATGGGTTCATCTTCAACAATCAGGATTTTTACGCGTTCATCCGGGTTCATAACGAGCTAATTAACAGGATTCAGACCTGCCATTCTGTAAAATAAAGGTTACTGAAGTACGCTTATACTTGTGGGCGAATGGTAGGCATGTGTAACCGGAACAAGGTTCCATTCTGTTTGAGTAACTCAAAATGCCCTTCGAGTTGTTCACTAAGTGACGCAATCAGGCGTTTGCCAAAGGAAGACCGATTGCCTTGTTGCTGCCAGTCGGCCACCTCAATACCCGGTCCGTTATCCTGCACTTCTAATGTAATACCCGGATGCGCCGAATCCGATTGTCGTCGTAAGTCGATGCGTAGTAGTGGGCGTTTCCCATTGGTCTTGCTGTAGGCATATTTAAATGCGTTGGTAACCAGTTCATTAACGATCAGCCCTAATGGCATGGCCATATCCACATCCAGTTCCTGTAGCTCAATATTGAGTTGCAGATCGAACTCGTCGGCAGGGTAATCATAGGCCCGCATCAGGCTTTCCGACAAATCAGTCAGGTAATCGCGCATGTTCACCGTTGTTACTTCGTCAGTCTGATAAAGCCGCTGATGGATAAGCGACATGGCTTCTACCCGCTGCTGGCCTACCCGCACGGCCTGAATGGCCTTTTCGTCGTCCATCCGGTTCGATTGCAGCTTCAGCAGGCTGGACACAATGGCCAGGTTATTTTTGACCCGATGGTGTAACTCTTTCATCATCAGGGTTAACTGAACAGACTGCTGGGTAATTTTCTGCCGACTTTGCCGGACCCGTTCGTATAACCAGTACAGTGTTCCCAGCAGAATAGTCAGGATTACTAAGCCACCTGCGCCTGCCCAAAGCTGGCGGGTTTGCCGGGCATTTGTAGCAGCTAGCTGCCGGATATTTTCTTCTTTTTCGCGGGTCTGGTAGCGCGTTTCCAGTTCCGCAACCTGTCGGTTTTTCGTTGCGTTAAATACACTGTCGTGGCTGGCCATCTGCCGTTTATAGAAGGTAAGTGCCTTCTGGAAGTCACCTCGTTTTTCCCAAATTCGGCTTAAGTGGCTGTTTATGTCTTCCTGCATGGCATACTTTTCTGTCCCGGTTTTTTCCGACCATGCCAGTGCCCGATAACAGGCTTGCTCGGCTTCGTCTAATTTGTTCTGCGGAATTAGTGCGTAGGGAATACTGGCGTCTACATAGCCTTGTAATAGCTCATCGTTTTCGGTTTTGGCATAGGCCATCACCTGCCGGAATGCCTGCTCGGCGCGGGCATACTGCCCCATGTTTTTATACAGTAACCCCGCGTTGAACAGGTTGCCATAATACGTTTGCCACTCTTTTTTGGCTTTATAATAGGCTAATACTTTCTCTGTATTGGCATAGGCTGATGCGTACTGCTTGCTTTGACTATCAATGTTGACCAATTCGCTATAAAACTCAGGTAAAAGCTGCTCCAGACCGAATTGTTGAGCAGTGGCCAGACCTTGCTGAATGTAATGACGAGCCTCTTTAATATTATTAAGCCGATTATAGCAAAAGCCGATAAAGTGAAACGTTCGGGTATAAAGACGATGATCGCCAGCTGCTTTAAAAGCAGTCTGCGCTTTTTGGTACGCTTCAATGGCCGGGCCAAAATCGCCGGTTGATTCATACCATAAACCCATTTTACGGTAACTCATCCCGGTCGACTTACTATCATCACCTGACTGGGCAATCGTCAGGGCTTGTTCATATAGTTTTTTCGCGGGAATAAACTGACTGGCATTGATCAGAGAATCACCTGTATGCCAAAGTACGCGCAGTTTGGTTGAATCAGGGGCGTTCAACAAGGTTGGTGGTAATTCATTCTGGGCCTTTACTGTATACAGTATCACACAAAACGTGACGCTAAGTAAAAGCTTGACTAAATAATTCATAGGGCTAGGAAGGCTAATCAGAGCACTAATTTAAACCATATGCCTGTTAAGTAACATTCGGTATATATTTATTTATGCTATTTATTTAGTTCATATCGTTACCCAGCAGATTCCGGGTTATATAATTATTTGGGGCGGGGGTGATGGCTGTCATGTTAAACCCATAAACACCGGAGCTGCCTGTCCGGCAAATGCCTTATGGGCTATCAAACACGGCGATTACTTGAAGCAAAATATGGCCCGGGCACTCAAGGGACAATCCTTAAAGCCCTTCTCTTCCAGTGGATTGGGGCAGTTTGCCAGTTTTTGGTGTTGGGCGGGGGGGATTGCAGAAGTATATGGCTTCCAGCTTACAGGGTTGGTGGCCTTGTTAATGCGGTGGTTTGCCTTTAACTACGTTATGCCTTCGCGGAAAGTGATGCTCCGAGGAGTAGGCGATTGGTTTTTCCTGGCTTTCCATGGCCAGTGAAAAGGCTTGCGGTTAAAGGAAGAAGGGACTACTGGAAAAAGTGAAGTGGAAACAGATCTTAAGTCTGTATTGATCCTATAAGTCAAGGGCGTTTGATGTACTTTGGGGGTACCTGTTCGGTTAGCCAAACCCCATTGGCCGATAGGTAGAATTCTATATTGTCCTTACTCATCTGTTCTGCGTCGATTTCTAAAACAACAGGTACCCCATGTCTTTGGCCAACTTTATAGGCTGTTTCACTATCGCTGCTCAAATGAACGTGGTGTCTTTTTCGCTTCTCCAACCCCATTCGAAGAATGGAGGTAACAGAAGTGCTACCGGTTCCATGATATAGTAATTTGGGCGGCAATTCGGCCTTGTAGCCCAGTTCTACTTCAACAGAATGACCTTGATTGGCTCGAATTCTGGTTTTATCATCATTAAAGGAAAATCGCTTCTTATTATTCGTGTCTACAACATGATCTAAGGTAGGTCTGTCAATCTGTGCTTTGCTCAGGAGTGTCTCAACATCTGTCCAGCCATTGGTATCCAATTCGATTCCAAGTAAGGTGGGGCGGTGCCTGAGCACTAAGCTTAATAGTTTACTGATTCGGGTATTTTCTTTTTCGCTTATCATAGCCGTAAGCACGTTTAAACTGAAGCCTTATCGCTTAAACTGCGTCAGAATATATTCGTAAAAATACGCCACATTCACGTCCGTCGCGATTTTTAGTTCGTAGCCGCTTTCATCCAGATACGTTTGTCCGGCGTTAGGGGGTCGGGTACTTACGTTTGCTTTCACCGTTTCGGTGGTGAATTGCTCGGGCATGGCTAAGTAGCTGGTTGCCAGAATGTCCCACATGAAATAGGTGTAGTGGTAACTCGGAATCGTATCGAGCGTAAGTGCCCAGAGTTGACCCGTCAGGTTGGATAGCGTATAATCGATCTGCGTGGCCAGCGTAGACAGGAACTTCTTCGTGACAGGCACATGATTCGTCACGTCCAGGGGAATCAAGGTTAAGGGCAGTTCATAGGAAACCAGTTTCTGTGAGCTGATCGGGTCCCAGAACACATTCCATTCGGCACTACCATCGTGTTGAAACGTCTGCACGTTTCCGGTGGTTCGAAAGGCGCCCGCCATCCAGACAATCTCTTCGATTTTTGCTTTTAATTCGGGCGCCTTTTCGAGAGCCAGTACCAGATTGGAGCAGGGGCCGGTCATCAGAATCGTTACTTTTTGAGTAGCCGATGATAGTTTGTTGATGAGTAACTCAGGCGCACTCGGGTAAGCATACGGGTCGGGTGATTTCGGCAGGTTAATCAGCAGGGGTAAAGCATTGATGATTTCGGGGCGTGCCCGCCATTCGCTCGGAAACGCATTGATGCCATAGTAATCACCACGCCCTAACGCCACCTGTTCCTGCCCCATTATCTGGAGGAGTTTATAAGTCGATTCAAGGGCGGGTTCAATGTAACAATCGGCGGGCGTGACCGTAACGCCGATCAATTTAGTGTCGGGCATGGTGAGTACCAGCAACTGAGACAGTAAGTCGTCAATTGCACCGTCATGATCCATCAGAACGAGTTTAGGCATATAGAACGCGGATTATTATGATTTTTAAGATTAATGGGCCGCCGATGCGATTATGATTTCCTGCCTCTGTTTCCTCGATCTGTATTCTCGCAGGTCGCTTATTTTAATGGCAGTATACGTGCTCATTTTTGCAGAAGCAAGCGGGTTTACAATTTGACGGCGACAACTATACCCGTTGCCCAGTTTAACTGGCTGATTCGCAGATCGTTTCTCGCTTCCAGATGCGCCAACAAATCAGTTGCTTTCTGCTCATGGCCGACGGGCCAGTTTGGCTGAGGGAGCATGTCGTCAATCAGGTAGAAGCCACCTGGTTTTAACAAGGCCAGTGTTTCGTCTAAAAGCAGGTATTTACCTGGCCAGGTGTCGGCAAAAATATAATCAAATGCCTGATCACCAGCAGCTTTAAGCCATTCTCCTCCATCTGCATCAATAAGCTGTAGACGGGCGTCTTCGCTCAGATAATGTCGGGCAATGTCCAGACAAGCTGAATCATTATCAACTGAGAGTAAGGTTGATTGTTGATCCATTCCAGCCAGAATCCAGGCGGTTGCCAACCCTGTGCCCGTACCTAATTCCAGGAACTTTCCGGAGGGTTTGCTAGCTGCGAGCGTGCTGAGTAAGGCGCAGGTGAGTGGGTCAGATGCCATGGAAAATCCCGCTTCCTGCGTTGCTTTTAAAATGGCTTTATATGGAGCTGGCCATACATTTTCGTTTCCTTGAGTCATATAGTTCCTGTTTGATTATCAATTTCTAATAGGTGTTTGCAAAAGTAGATTTAGCTAACTTGGCCCACATGTCAGAAAAGGACAATGTTTTGTTTGTATCGGCCACGGGGCGAAAACCCGTAAGCTGTGCTTCGATCACAGCCCAGAAACCGTCTTTTGTGTATCACGAGGAGTTAGGTCGGTTTCATTCCGATTGGCATCAGCACCCCTGGAGCGAGTTTATCTACGCCGAAAATGGGTTTGTTCACCTTCATGTGGCGGGTAAAAAGATGGTATTGCCCAGTTGGTACGGTGCCTGGATTCCTCCTGATACGCTTCATGAAATCTGGTCTGACAGCCCTGCTCTGCATATGCGGGCAATCTGTTTTTCAACAGATGAAACGAGCATACGTCATGAGTTGGCCGTATTTCCGGTTTCGCCTTTGCTGAAGGAGATGATGCGGTATACGGAGAAATGGAATCGGGTAGATCAGGCTGATTTCCGGGAGACAACGTTTCTGAGCGCTTTACAAAATCTCCTGCCAGAAGAGATGACGAAATCCATACAGGTTTGCCTCCCTTCTACGAGTCATGTGAAACTGGGCCAGTTGCTGGACTATATACAACAGCACCTACACGAAAAAATCAGTATCGAACGTCTGGCTCACCAGTTCGGATTCTCGGTTCGCACATTGAGCCGTTTGTTTACGCAAGAGTTAGGGGTTTCCTTTTCCAGCTACTGCAAACTGGCCCGGATCATGAAGGCTCTGGAATTGATGGAAACTGAAAATAACAACGTTTCGGAAATAGCCAGCGCAGTTGGCTACGAAAGCCTGGCAACGTTCAGCAACAACTTTCTTGAAATCTGCGGGAATCGACCGATTTACTTTATTAATCAAAAAAGAGGCCAACGGTGAATAGAACCGCTCTGGGGGCTGATTTTAAGAGAAATTATGACTGGTTTATTGAGTCACAGATACGCCATATCTGAGAGATATGGCGTATCTGTGACTCAATAAACCAGTCACTTTTTGCCTTCTGCATGCTTTTTTAGCAATGCCAATGTGTGCTCCAGCGCCTTGGTGTCGCCCCATTCATCGTGGCCGGGTACTACAATTTTAGCAGTCCCAAATTGCTTGATCACATGTTGAACGGAGCCTGCCCACGCATTCAGGTTTGCATCGGCGAGGTTCCCCATCCCGAAGGCCGCTACACTTTTTATCAGACAACCTCCGTGCAAAATCCTCTGATTGGGCAACCAGACAACAATGTTGTCGATGGTATGCCCCTGGCCCGGGAAGTAACAGCGAATCGGCTCCTGACCAATGGTGAAGGTTGTATCATTGGGCAAAATACCGTCTGGCGATTCGTAGCCGAGGTTAACGGATTTCTGGGCAGTCAATGGCGTACTAATTGCCCGGATACCCGCTTTACGGAGTTCACTAATGCCCCCAACGCGGTCTTCGTGTGCATGAGTGACAATGCATAACCGAACGGGCTGGTGCAGGTTAGTAGCAACCCATTGAAGCAAATCCCGTGTATTGTCGGTGTTTGTGTCGGTATCCCAACCGGTATCAACCAGCACAACTCCGTTTTTGGTATTAATAATCAATCCATTAGAAGGGACAGCTGTGTTGCGGTAAATGCCGTAAGTTGTATGAACGTACACTCGATCATTGAGCGGTGTAACCGTCAGCTTAGGCCTTTGAATTTGCTGAGCCTGTGCAACGCTCGCAAGAAATAGCAATGACAAAAAGGTGACTAAAGTGCGCATTGGTCAGCTTGAATCAGTAAAAAACGGTAAAGACAGCCCTTTGAAAATTTATCATTTCCCTGGAGCCTTGTCTTTATAAATGGTCCAGTTGGCAATCAACTTGTCTACTACTACAATACCCGTTTGGTAGGCGGCTTCCAGAGCAGGCACGTAAGCGGTATAGCGTTCGCCGACTTCTTTGCCGCCATTAGTCAGATTATCGGCAGCCGTAACGCCCGGTGGTTGCATGGTGTAGTTGCTAGCCGTTCGTAACACCAGATACCGGTTAATATCTGCCTTACCCGCATTCGTGAGCCATTGTAAGGATTGCCCGGTACCCGTATCTTCCATTGCCGATGTTACAAAATTCCCCTTCCCGCCTGTCCAGTAGCTGACCCATTTGTTAGCCCACTCGTTCAGGTATTTGCCGTGCCAGAAGGTCATGGCGGCAATGTGGTCGCCCATCATGACTCGGGGTGGTTTTTGGGCTTCAGGAAATCCCTGATAGCGAGCCCGCATTTTCTGAAGTGTTTCACTATCGGCCAGTTTGACGTCTTTGGTTAGGCCATATGCCCACTTGGCCAGGTCAGGATTTAGGTGGATCGAAACCATAAAGTCGTTGTCCTGAGCGGGCTCTTCATAGGGCTTGGCCCGGCGTAAAGGCAGATAACCCGTAGGCCACTCCTTTGGAATTTCGCGTGGGTCGATTTCGTGAGCGAGGTCACCATCTACGAGCCATTCAGCCCAAACGGCCGAACCAGCACTGCCATCTTCGGGGTCGATTCCGGCAATGCCTGCCACCAGCCAGTAGGCGTGGGACAGATCGAAGCGAGGGTCCATACCCAGGGCCATGATCGAAGCGGTAGAGCGGGCGGTTCCCATGCCTGTGCAAATACCCAGCACCTGTTTTTCAGCATTGTACCGAAGATTCCGGTAGCCCTGTGGAAAGGGAATCGTTTGCGACAGCGGGACTCGTTCAACCCAATATTGAAATTCGCCGGGTCGGTCGCCCGTATCAGCGCCAATTTCGAACATGGTTACGACCACCACCTTTACGGGTATGGGTGTTGTTGGCTGGCCGTAGGTATACAGGCTGGCAAGTAGCAGGAAAGAGAGGAGTTTCATTAATGAAGTAAATTTGCCGATTTAAGTAACTGTCAGGCACAGTCGAGTATTTGACAATTCTTAACTACTCCTGACAATGCTTGACTATACATGACTACTTACTCAACACGCCAACTTTCAGGAAGCTTGCGCCGGATTTGCCATGGTACACCCGGTGCGTTGCTTTCTGATAATCAGATTCTTTAGCGGAGAAAGTCGGTACGAAGGTTTGTGGATTTCGGTCGGCCCAGGGGAAACATGAGCTTTGAATCTGCACCATCAGCCGATGGCCTTTTTTGAATGTATGCAACACATCCTGCAACTCCAGCGGAACCTGCGTGGGTTGATTGGGCTTGAAGGCTTCAGGCTTGCTGATATTGTTTCGGTAGCGTCCCCGGATAATGTCGCTGCGAATCAATTGCTGATAATCGCCATAGACAACGTCTTTCTTTTGAGGATTCTGTGGCGCATCGGGCGGGTACACGTCGATCACCTTCACCACCCAATCGGCATCGGTGCCGGTGGTCGAGACGGTAAGCTGGGCCATAATCGGGCCCGCCAGAGTCAGGTCTTCGATCAGGGCGTCGGTTTGGAAAGTCAATACATCGGGCCGGGAGGAGGCAAACCGTTGATCTTCGACCATATAATCGGCCGAAAAACCATCATTGATCTTGCTGGAAAACGGTACCGGGTGTGCCGGATCGGACGGGAATTCAGAGAAAGCCGCTCCCGATGTTGGGGCAGAGAAACTCAGTTTACCATTACCCCCCAAGTACAACTGTTTTTGTACCGTTTCTTTGGGCGGATAGGTATCGAACGTGCGCCAGCGGTTGGTGCCGGTTTCGAACAGCGTAGCTTCGGGTAGAGGAGAAGGCGTTGTTTCGTTAAAAAGGTAATGCTTGAAAAATTTAGCTTCGATCGTCTCCTGATAATAGGGCGATGTTTTGGAGCCGAAATCCTGATCGGCCAGGGTTTGACCGGATGGACCCGCCCAGCCGCCGTGTATCCAGGGACCTACCACAAATACGTTTTGGATACCCGGATTCTGCTTTTCGATGGCTTTGTAGGTGTTGAAGGTTCCATACAAATCCTGCTCATCATACCAGCCACCGACTACCATTACGGCATGTTTAATGCCTTTGAGGTGCGGGAGAATGTTGCGCTTTTTCCAGTGCTCGTCGTAATCGGGATGCTGGAAATTCTCATAGAAATATTTATTACGCCCTTTAAAAAACTGACTTTCGGAGTTAGCGGTTGGCCCCATATTCAGGTAAAAATGATAACCGTCGGGATCGTCGATCTCAAACAAAGCAGGCGGATTTTGCTTCGTTGGCTGTTTATGCTCCAGAAAAAAAGGGTAAAAGCTGAAGTTGGCGGCTAACATGAACGCGCCATTATGAAAGGCATCGTCGCGCCAGAGATCTGCCATGGGCGCTTGTGGCGACGACGCTTTTAAGGCTGGATGCCCTGAAACTGAGCCCGCAGAGGTGAAGAACCCCGGATAGCTAATGCCCCATTGTCCTACATTTCCGTTGTTGGCGGGTATATTTTTCAGAAGCCAGTCGATGGTATCGTAGGTATCAGTCGCTTCATCATGGTCGGCACTTCCTTTCTTGACATCAACATGGGGCGTCATTTCAACAAACGTACCCTCTGAGGCCCACCGGCCCCGAACGTCCTGATAAACAACAATGTAGTTGTCGCGAAGCATAAACGGATTTGGCCCAACCCGCCGACGAAAGCGGTCGGTTCCGTACGGCTGGCAACTGTAGGGCGTCCGCTGCATAATGATCGGATGCTTTACCGTCTGGTCTTTTGGCGCATACACCTGCGTGAACAGTTTCGTGCCATCGCGCATGGGCACCATAAATTCAAATTTCTGGTAGTTCTCGCGCACGTACGCCGAGTCCTGAACGGGCGTAAACGGGTATGAATTGGCCGGTGCCGTTGTCTGAGCAACGGCAATGGCGGGAATCAGCAGCAGAAGGGCAAAGAATGTTTTCAATGGGTATGTTGGAGTGAAGTTGGTTTTGACTACAAAATAACAGCTAATTGAACAGGCTGACCTAATGTAGTCGTAAATTCTCATCGACAAACACGAGTGGCAGGATTCTTGCCTTACGTATATACGGACAGTCAGTCAGCAAGTAATTCGGGTTTGCACCTGTGACCAGTAGGGTACAACAGGTTGATTATTGAAACCCTATACTAACTTTGTGGTTGGCTGGCAACCAAAACTAGTTGTTTGGAAAGAACGGTTTCCTCTCGTTCGCCACCAACCCACCGACATGAAATTTACTTCGAAATCTGTAACTACAGGGCTCAACTGGTTGGGCCTTGGCATAGGCGGTATCGTTCTAGTATGCGGCCTGTTTATCAGCCTGCTGCCTTATTTATTCCCTGATCTTATTGGCGAAAAACTCAAGGAGTGGACGGACAGTCACCTCAGCGGGAAGCTGACGTTTTCCAAGGCAACACCCTCCATTTTTGCTCATTTTCCGAATCTGACGCTGACCCTTCATGATGTTAATTTAAAAGGGTCAGCACCGTTTGAACAGGACACGCTGGTAGCCGCCCGGGAAATCAGTCTCGGCGTCGATCTGGCCAGTTTGTTTGAAAAACGGATTAAAATCGACAAGATATTTCTGGCCGATGGGCGTATCAATGTTCAGGTTGACAAACAGGGGCACGCCAATTATAACGTATATGCAGCCCCGGCAGATTCATCGGCTACGCCAACCGACACGAATAGCACCGCGTTGACAATTGAGAAAATTCAAATCGAACGGACCAATATCATCTATAATGACCTGTCGATTCCGATGCTTATCCGGGCCAAGGGTGTACTCTACGAAGGCAAGGGCGATTTGAGTAAGTCCGTCTTCGACCTCTACACGCACACCCACATCGACTCGGTTGATCTGTATTACGATAATCAACCCTACGCCCTTGGGAAACAGGTGAATGCGGATCTGATTACGCAGGTGAATACGACTTCACTGGCGTTTGTATTCACCAAAAACGACCTGAAAATCAATAAGCTACCGGTTCAGTTTAAGGGTAAATTCGCGTTTCTGCGCGACGGCTATACGATGGATTTCAAGGCGGCATCGGTAGAAACCGACCTGCATAATATCATTACCGCCCTACCTCCCGATCTGGTACGTTGGGCGGCTAAAACCGACATCAACGGGTTCGGCGCTTTTGGGGTATCGCTGTCGGGAGAGTATAGCGTCGTTAACCATACCAAGCCTACGCTGACCATCAATGCTACGTTGCGGGATGGCTCTGTTGCCTATGAAAAAGCACCCGATCCCGTCAAGAATCTACGGCTCGATTTAGCGGTCAAACTGCCCAACCTGAATCCCGAAGAACTGGAACTGGCCATGGATTCACTCTATTTTACGATCAATAAAGACTTTTTTGGTTCCCGTTTACATGTAAACGGATTGAGCAAGCCAACTATTCATGCGATTGTGCATACTGATATTGATCTGGAGAAATGGGATAAAGCGTTTGGCATTCCATTGATCGATGTTAAAGGCCGATATCGGCTGGATATGCAGGCAGATGGTGATTATATCGTTGCCCAAAAGCGGATCAGTTCGAGCAAAACGGAGCAGACCATTACGAGTATCCCACAGTTTACCGTCACGTCCTCACTGGAGAATGGCTACATCAAATATGATTCATTACCGCAGCCCGTTCGTGATATACGGTTTAATCTGGATGCTTCCTGCCCTGATCAGGATTATCGGCATGCGCAGGTGGCATTGAAAAATCTCCACCTGAAGGCGTTACAAAATGTAGTGAGTGGGTTTGTTCAACTTAAGAATGCCAAGGATTTGTTCATTACGGGCCGACTCGATGGCCTTCTTCATTTAGACGAACTAAACTCGTTTTACCCGCTCAATGACAGTCTGAAACTAGCTGGCAAACTGACGATTGAAGCCGAGACAGAAGGCCAGTACGTTCCCGAAAAACGACAGTTCCCAATCACTAAAGCAATTGTTCAATTAACCAATGGCACTGTTCAAACGAAGTACTATCCACGTCCTATTGAGCGCATTCATGTCAACGCCAATATTCTAAACACATCATTGTCACTGAATACCCTCAAGGTTGGCCTCAGTCCAATTTCATTCTGGTTTGAGGGAGAGCCCTTCAAGGTGCAGGCTGATCTTAAAAATTTCGACAATCTAACCTATGCCATTACCTCACAAGGCACTGTTGATGTGGGTAAGCTCTATCAGGTTGTGGCGCAACAGGGATACAATGTGAAGGGTCTTATCAAAACGGACTTTTCTTTGCGTGGTAACCAGGACGATGCTACGGCTGGCCGGTATGATAAACTGTTTAATAAGGGAACTGTACAGGTAAAGGACCTGCTGCTTTCGTCGGATTTATTTCCGTTGCCCTTCCTGATTAAAACGGGCCTGTTCCGTTTCGATCAGGATAAAGTGTGGTTCGACCGGTTTAAAGCTACCTATGGCTCATCGTCGGTGGCTATGAACGGCTACTTAACCAACCTGGTCGATTATTTAACCAAACCTCTGTCGCCCCTGCGAGGGAGGTTTACACTAACCAGCAACGCGATAAACGTCGATGAATTTATGGCCTTTGCCAGCAACTCCACAGCCTCATCGGCCAAATCGACTCAACCGTCAGGCGTGGTGATCGTGCCCTCGAATTTAGCCATCGACGTAAAGGCAACGGCCAAAGGGGTGAGTTATAACGGGCTGAAACTTCAGAATGCACAGGGACAGATGCGGATTGATAGTGGCCGAATTACACTCCGGCAAACGGGCTTTACCGTAATTGGTACGCCCGTTACGATGGATGCTACCTATCAGAGCTTATCCCCCAAGCGGGCCGCTTTTGACTACCACATCAACGCCGTTGATTTCGATATTAAACGCGCTTATCGCGAAATTGCCTTGTTCCGGGCCTTAGCGACGTCTGCCGCGAAAGCCGAGGGACTGGTGTCATTGGATTACCAACTGAAAGGAAACCTGAATGCGGATATGCAGCCAATTATGCCGTCGCTGGTGGGTGGTGGGGTGTTGTCGGTTCGGAAGGTGAAAATGAACGGGTTTCGCTTGTTTGGCGCGGTGAGCAAGAAAACCGGTCACGACATCAGCAATCCCGATATATCGGAAGTAGCCATTAAAACCACGATTGCCCGCAACACCATGACTCTTGCCCGTACCAAACTACGCGTGGCCGGATTCCGTCCCCGACTGGAAGGCAAGGTAGGCTTGGATGGACGCTTAAACCTGAACTTCCGGCTGGGGCTCCCACCCCTGGGCATTCTGGGTATTCCTATGACCATTACAGGTACGCAAACCAATCCGAAGGTTAAACTTGGGAAGAACAAAGAAGACAAGGACGAGACAGAGCAGTAGCGGGTGAGATGATAGTAGTGTAACGTGAATTCGGGATTAGGCACAATTAGCTTAGAACGATATCGTATTGACTGTGCTTGTCGTCGATGTTGTCGACGTCGCTTTTAAGGTTGCGCCTGAATTTGAATACGTACCACCTGTGTATATTCCCCAGCCGGTAGTATTGCCTACGAAACTTCCACCGCTATAACTTCCACCAATGTATAGTTTATAAGCTGCCCCTTTTGCTAACGCCGGATTCGAGAAATGAAAGTAGGCAGAAGCCGTTTTAGGCTTAAACGTCACCAAATCCTTTCCGGAAGCATCTTCGATATGAATAACCGAAGTGGGTGCCACCTGCGTACTCGATTTGATAAACATACCAACCTGCGTTGACGCTGTGCCCATTGCTTTGGTCATATTATTACTGGGCTCTGCCCCGAGTAAAACCCCGCCAGTAATCAGGAAATTACCGTTAACATCAATGTCTTCATTGCCGTTTGCAATGACAGTTCCCCCTTTTATGGTGAAATTACCATTACTGTCTATCGCATCAGAACCGGTAGCAATTAATATTCCTCCGCTTACCGTCAACGCACTATTGTCGTTTGATTCAGTGCCGCCAGAAACCGTGCCATAAGAGGTATTGACACCATCGTTTGAAGCCGTTAGGTTCGATATACCACCATTAATGGTAATGAAGATGGATTCCATACCTTCATACGATTTCGTGACATTGATGGTGCCGTCATTTACGGTGATCGACGTGCCGGACTTCAGCCCATCATCAGTTGCTGCTATGTTGAGTTCACCATTGTTCATGATGAAGGCACCGTCGCTTTTAAAGCCTTTTGCTTCACTGGTTAGCGTACTACTGTACGTGTAATTTGCCCCGGAAGCCGTAATCGTGGTTGTGCCTCCACTAATTGTAGCCGTCCCATCAACGGTGATGCCTTTCCCACCGGTTCCGGTGTTGGTGATGGTTAAGTTCCCCCCATTAATGGCTAGATTTTTATCACAATTGATGCCCGCCGGAGCCGCAATATCTGCATCGGCCGTCACATAATAGGCAGCACCTGAAACTGTGATCTTGATCGTTCCGGCGGTTAAGGTGAAGTCGCCGGATGTTTTGATTCCTTTTGACCCTCTGCCACTGACGGCTAACGTAATCGGGTTATTCGTGGCTATGGTTGTATAGCCTTCGCTCTTGATGCCATTCCCTTTATCGCCCGTAGTTGATACGTTCAGGATTCCCCCTTTGATTGAAATATAGGGCGTAATGGTAGCGTCTGTTCCTTCATATGATGTCTTTATGCCATCACCAACACTAGCTACCGTTAGTGTACCTCCGTTAATGGCGATATACCCTTCCTCGGCCTCAATCCCGTCACCAGATGCTGTAATTGTGACGGTTCCGTTATCCATCGCAAAATAATCATTCGCATGGATACCGTCTTTTGCTGCCGACTTTACATTGATCGTTGTTTCACTCACATAGATATAATCGTCGGATACAATACCATGCTTATTCGCTCCGGTTACGTTCAGCGTTCCGGCACCCATAAAGCTGAGCTGACCTTCGCTAAAAAAAGTACCCTTTTGATCTTCTGTGCTCGTTGTGTAGGTAGCCCCATCGACTAATGTATTGGTTGTGCCGCTCACCACATGAATGGTGGCCTTCTTACTTGACTGACTGTTGATGGCTGGCCCCGTGCTATTCGTCAGGCTCAGGCCTTTCATTGTGATATTGAACTTATAGGGACTATAAATCTTGAAGCTTCCTTTTGTGGCTGTGCCCGATAAGGCATACACAATTTCTTTGGTCGTATTGGTCGACGTTACCGTTATATCAGCACCACTTACCGCCACACTTACACCTGCATCCTGAAACGCATTACTGACGCTGGCCGTTGTACCGGCATACACAATCACAACGGTATCGGTGGCCGCCGTGGCCGTTCCCGACGCAGCTACTGTTACCGTAACTGTGCAGCTTTGTCCTCCTAAGCTTAGATTGAATGTAGCCGTACCCGATGAGGTTGGTGTACCCGAAATAGTATAAACTAACGTTCCCGAACCGTTAGCCAATGTTCCTGCGGCAAGGGTTGCGGTCAACCCTTCAACCCCTGTTGACGTAGCTGTTGACACGTCATACATACCGCCATTCCCACCGGT
This sequence comes from Spirosoma sp. KCTC 42546, assembly GCF_006965485.1. Taxonomy (NCBI): domain Bacteria; kingdom Pseudomonadati; phylum Bacteroidota; class Cytophagia; order Cytophagales; family Cytophagaceae; genus Spirosoma; species Spirosoma sp. KCTC 42546. The sequence goes on along the minus strand of NZ_CP041360.1, from coordinate 5,816,646 downwards.
ATAGGTCACTGTAGCGTTACCTGAATACGCTATACCGTTTGTTCCGTTTACGGGAGCAGCCGTGCATGTCAGGCTGGAAACACTGGCTTTAGAAACAGCTACGGGCAGGTCCAATACACAGGATTGTCCACCTAAAATAATTGAAAAGCTGGCTGTTCCAGCCGTTGCGGGCGTACCTGTAATAGCGAAACTGGCCGTACCGCTTCCGCTGGACAAAGTCCCTGCTGATAAGGTTGCTGTTAAGCCTGTTACGCCCGTTGAAGTAACCCCAGTTCCTTCGGCATAGGCAATGCCATTTCCGCCTATATAGGGTACACTGGCCTTGGCAGTATACGAGGCTCCACTGGTGGCAGACGCCGAAAATGTGGCACTTGAACAACTGAGCGTAGTAATAGTCGGTGTATTGGTTGCCACCTCGTTCGTCTTACACGATAGGGAGATTAAAGTAAATGATAGTACTATGCCTATTGCGGAAATAATTCGTCTATTCATTTTATGGGTTACCAGAGCGTATTTACTTACTAGTGTATACGAGTGGAGTAAATAGAATGTGGCACATGAAAAGAAATATAGCTGAATTGATATTCCCCTTCCTATAAAATTCCAAGGTTTACAAAGCCCTGTTTGGATTTAAAAACCCATTCGGTATATTGCCTATTGTTGATTTGTATTCGCCTGTTAATCAACTGATTGATAGGTATTTTAATGAATTTTAATGGAAAAATTACACGATTTTGATCGTGCAGGATTTCTATTGATTTTACGAATATAGAATAGGCTTATTCTGTGTGATCAGGTGATTCCAGATCAATGACTACCCGTTATTTTTTTGAAATCAGTTGCCCCTTTTTCTCTCTTTTTTACCACTAACTAACCTAGTCTATGACGATCCATTCTGTACTAAGTCGGTCTATCTGGCTTTTACTCCTGTTAGGAATTTGCGTTGTCCGGTCGAAGGCCCAATCTGATTCCTTACGCATCACGGTTTCGGAAGGGACCAATATGGCAGCCGCGCTCTCACCCGATGGTCAGTCGATTGTGATGGACATGCAGGGAACCATCTGGCTATTGTCGGCTAAAGGTGGCGTTGCGAAAGCCTTAACGGACTTTCGTGACGATGCGCACCAACCGGCCTGGTCGCCGGACGGGAAACGGATTACCTACTCCTCCTTCCGCGACGGCACCTTCCACATTTATAGTATAAAACCCGATGGCTCCGACTTACAAAAACACACCACTGGCGAGTTTGACTATCGGGAGCCAGGTTATTCTCCTGATGGAAGTAAACTGATTTTCTCATCGGACAAGGGCGGGAGTTACAACCTGTGGGTGCTTACGCTGAAAACGAACGAACTGAACCAATTGACAGAAAATGGAGGGAACGAGTATTCCCCAACCTACTCGCCCGATGGAAATCGCATTGCGTATATTGCTACCCGGTCAGATGCTTCTGGCTTGTACGTTTGGGAAGGGGGCAAAGAGACATTGATCTGGAAAACGACCGCCACGCTTGGGGCACCGGCCTGGACAAAAGATGGTAGCTCGCTGATTTTACAGGCAGTAGCCGATGGCGCAACGTCGCTGGTGGTGAAAGAGATCAAATCCAGTGCTGACCTTAAAGTACTATCGGCAACCCGCGAAGATGTATTCCCGTTTCGGCCATCCATAGCTGCCGATGGTTCTATCTGGTATACCGCCGATGGCGCGATAAAGCATATGGCTGCCGATTTCGCTAAGACCGAAAAACTGGCCTGGCAGGCTACTTTTGCCCTGAACCGTAAGCCCTATACGCGCAAAAAATACCTGCTCGATAATCCTAAGCCCCGACCCGTTAAAGGTATCCGGGCACCGGTTGTTTCGCCAGATGGGAAAGCCGTTGTTTTCTCGGCCCTTGGTGACCTATACTGGCTGGATATTGGTGTAGCCGTTCCACAGAAGTTAACTAACGATGCGTTTATTGAGGCCGATCCTTGTTTTTCACCTGATGGTCGATTCCTGATCTTTACCTCGGATCGATCAGGGGGGATTAATTTATGGGCCAGAGATTTGAAAACGGGCCAGGACCGCCAGTTGACGAATGGAACGGAGGAAATCAATACCCCGATTTTTGCGCCCGATGGCAAACGGATTGCATTCTTCATGCTCGACCGGGCCGCTTTTGGCCGTAGCGTGTTGCACACCATCACTTTCCCAACATCAGAAGATCAACCCTTTGCCATACCTCAAAAAGTATATGATCCACTCTTTGGACCCGGTGTACCGAGCTGGTCGCCGGATGGCAAGCAGATTGCGGTCTCGGCGCTGGATATCTATTCCAGCCGGTTTCGGGAAGGGCTGAACCAGTTTCTGATCATCCCCAGTCAGGGTGGAGGGAGTGCGTCGGAAATGAAACCCGATTCGGCGAATCAGACCATCAGTTTCCGGGGACGGAGTGGCCCAAGCTGGTCGCCGGATGGCAAGTGGATGGCGTACGTGCTCGATGGCGTACTCTGGACGTTGCCCGTTACACCGGAAGGGAAGCAGACGGGGCCAGCCGTTCAACGTACGAAGGCACTGGCCGACAACATGACCTGGACCGCCGATTCGAAGACGCTGGTCTATATGGCCATTGATTCGCTCAAGCAGATGGACATAACAACGGGTAAGGTTTCGATTATTCCGTTGACGTTGACCTACCAGCCGAAATTGCCTGTAGAACCCACGATTATTCACGCGGGTAAACTCTTCGACGGTAAAACAAATAAGTACCGCGAGAACGTCGACATTATTCTGGCAGGCAGCCGAATTCAGGCTATTGAGCCACATAAAGCCGGACGCAAGGGCAAACTCGTGGATGCCTCTAAACTCACCGTTATGCCTGGCCTTTGGGAGATGCACACCCACCAGACCATTTTGTCCGGCGAAAAACAGGGGCGTATCTGGCTGAGCCACGGCATTACCAGTATTCGCGAAACGGGTGCCGATCCCTACGATGCGCTTGAACGAAGGGAGTCCTGGGATGCGGGTATCCGGCCGGGCCCACGCTCGTTTTTCACTGGAACCCTGAACGAAGGCTATCGACTGTATTATGGGCTGGCTACCAGTATCCGAAGTGAAGCCCAACTGCGCATGGAACTCGACCGGGCCAAACGACTGGACTACGATCTGCTGAAATGCTACGTCCGCTTACCCGACCGCTTGCAGCAACTTGCTGCCGATCTGGCGCATCAGATTGGGATTCCCGTCACCTCGCACGAACTGTATCCGGCCGTGAAGTACAATATCGATGGCGTTGAACATTCGTCGGCCACCAGCCGCCGGGGTTTCTCGATGAAGCTGACCTCAACGAACCATATCTATGCCGATGTGCTGAACCTGATCGCGAAGTCGGGTATGAATATGACGCCTACCACGAGCTTACAGGGCGGTTTTTCGTTCCAGACCCGAAAGGATACTAGCTTATTGAGCTACCCGCCGTACGTTCATTTTTACAATGAGGTGTACCGGAACAACCTGATGGCGCAGCAGCAAACCATGCGTCGGATCATGCCGGGGGCGGTCGAGAATTTTAAAACGCTGGCCAGCAATGTGAAGAAATTCATCGACGCGGGCGGACGCATGACACCGGGAACCGACTCACCGCTGATTCCTTACGGACTAAGCTTACAGGTAGAATTGCAGAACTGGGTAGAAGGGGGCGTAACGCCTTTCGAGACATTACGGGGCGCTACACTATGGTCCGCCGAAGCGGCTGGTGTGGGTAATGATCTGGGCAGTATTGAAGCGGGTAAAATAGCTGATTTAATTGCCGTTGATGGCGACCCGCTGACCAAAATTCGGGATTCTATGAATGTTCGCTATACAATTAAAAACGGGAACGTCTGGCCACTGGCTGAGTTGTTGAAATAGGATTTAAGGGTTTTAACGCAAAGGCGCAAGGGTTAACGCAAAGGTCGCAAAGGTTCTATTCTTTGCGACCTTTTGCTGTGGTTAATGTGGTGTCGGTTACTAATAACCGACGTTTTAGGTTTCTCAAAACCTATTGAGAGAAAATAGGTTTTGAGAAACCTAAAACGTCTGATTTAAGAATCTGACATCACACCCCTTGCGCCATTGCGGTTAATTTTTACTTCCCACTAGCCACTTTACCTGCTCCCGATCGCAAAAAAAGGGTAGCAATTTCCTTCGCTATGGTTTCGGGACTGGCTTCTTCGCCATTTGTCAGGATAATAATGGATAGGCCCTTCTGTGGGAAACGGGCGTACTCCGTCCGAAATCCGGGTAACGAGCCGCCGTGGTGAACCCATTGCGTGCCCTGAAACGTATCAACCCGCCAGCCTAGTCCATAGGGGTAGGGCGTGCCGTCTTTAAGCACAAAGGGTGTCAGCATCTGCTTCTGACTGGCTTCGGTCAGATAGTTGGAGGTGTACAACGCAGCATCCCATTTCGCTAAATCCAGAACCGTCGACAGAAAGGCTCCGCTGGGACGCAATGCCCGGTAAGGGATGGCCCGATGAAGATGATCTTTGTCCCATTCATAGCCATCGACCCGGTTCGGTACAATTTCACTGAGGGTCGTGGTCCGGGTGGCGGTCATGCCTAATGGACTGAAAACCCGTTGTTTCAGAAAGGTAGCCCAGGGTTGTCCTGATACTTTACTGATAACATCGGCCAACGCAAAATAACCTACGTTACAATATTGCCACTTTGTGCCAATCGGAAACTCTAAAGGCAACGGAAACGCCGACTGAACCACAACCGAGTCGGGCTGAATTTTGGCCGGGTCAAACGCGGGTGCTTCCCGGACGATTCCTGATGTGTGCGACAATAAATGTCGTAACGTAATGCCCTGCCAGGTTTGAGGAGCCTGCGGGTAGTATTTGTGAATATCATCGTCGAGTTTCAGCTTACCTTCCTGCGCCAGCATCAGAATACCGGTTGCAAGAAATTGTTTGCTGACAGAAGCAATCGCATACACGCTTTGTGGAGTCGCAGGAACATTCAGTTCGACGTTGGCCAGCCCATACCCTTTGGCCAGTATCACCTTTCCCTGACGGACAATGGCGATCGAAACACCCTGAATGTGTTTATTGGTCATGTGGGTACGGACAATTGCATCCACACTGTCCGCAGAAATCTGGTTGATCGGTTGCGCCCATCCCAGATCCAGACAGAAGAGAATCGCGAGAAGTAAAACCGGAATCGTGCGGAGTTTCGGTATCGATAACGAAGTCATATAGTTTGAGGAAGGAGTCATGAAAGATGAAGCAGCTCTGTAAAGTTAGCGCACAAGTGGGTGAAAAACAGCCAGCTTATCTAGTTAATCATCCCTCTGATTGCTTTTTCGTTTTCAGCCTCCGTTTTCAGATAGTCTTCTAAAACTCGCCATACCGTTCCGTCAGATACGCTTTCCAGGTTTTTGTGCCGATGGCCGCTTCCGGGCAGGTCGCACGACCCGCTGCAATAGGCTTCATAATTGCCCCAATGGCAGGAATCGGGATGATTGGTTTTGAAACCTTCCGGTGTTGCATCCAGCGTTTCGCTAGTGTTCCTGCATCATACACCTTCGGTCCTCCTAACTGTAAAGTAGTCTGCTGGCTACCAGCCTGAGCCAGTCGACACAATTCCTGCGCCACGACTACAACATCAATGGGCTGAATCAATAGCTTTTTTGGGACAAACCCAATAGGTAAGTTCAGTAGTTTCCCCAGTACAAAGTCGACGAAATCGTGGAATTGAGTCGCGCGTAAAATTGTGTAAGGCACCTGGCTCGCCTGAATCAATTTTTCGGCGTTGAGTTTAGCCTGGTAATAGCTGTAGGGAATTTTGTCGACACCCACAATGGAACTGTAAATCAAGTGCTTCACGTTTGACTGCTTCACTGCATTCAGCAGGTTACGGGTAAACACAACTTCGTCTGACTCACGCCCAATTTTTCCCTGCCCTGTAGCCAAATGAAAAACCGTATCGACTCCGGCAAGTGCTTCTGAGAGGCCGTCTCCCGTGGCCAGGTTGGTGTGCGTCCAGGGCACAGATGCCTGATTGACGGTACTATACGAATCTGTTTTGATGGGGTTACGGCTTCCGATCTGGAAGTTGATCTGGCTTTTCTGTAGTTCATGTACAACTGCCGAGCCCAATACACCCGATCCGCCGATGACTAAGCTCTTATTCATGAGAAGATTCTGAGTAGGGTAGGGCAGATTGGACAGGTTTGTGGAGCAACAGCAGAATGGGAAGTAATACTCCGGCGGATAGTGCCACTACGTTCCCGACCTGATCAATAAGCGGAAGCATGTGTAAGTGCATCAGATGATACAGCAGATGGGGCGTAGTAAACGTCAGCAGGCAGATAGCTGTGGCCCGAACAGCTACCAGACGAGGAGCCAGTAAGGCCAGAAAAGTAAGCACCGAAAGAGATAGAAAGAAGCCACCTACATCCCGGATCAGGTGTTCGTTATAAGGACCATCAACGGCCACCCAAACCCGGCCAAAGCCAGGGAAGGACGAATAAAAACTACGGGGCATGAACAGGGCCCACACACCCGGAAACGCATTGGTTATGGCTAAATAAAGAAGGGTGATTGGTACCCAGCGGACTTGCTTGACTTGCATAAGAATAACATTTTTGATGAAATCTCACACAAGACAAACCAGGGCCGTAGTTTGTGACAGGCGCCCTGAAAATTAATGGAGATGGGCTAATTTATCCGGGTTACGAATGAAATAAAGCCGACTGATACCGGTCGGGTCAGATTCGATAACCATAACCGTATCAAGCAGTTGGGTATCCTTTTGGCTGAATACTAAACCCAGCTCACCATTGACCAGGGTTGGCCGGACAAGCAATTTATCCCGTTGCTTAGTGGTGAGTGATCGCAGAAACTGTTCAACGATAGCTGAACCGACCAGTGGTTTGAGGGCGGCCGAAATCTTGCCACCTCCATCCGAGTAAACGGCTACATCTGCTTTGAGTAATTGGATCAATAGGTCGATATTACCCGTTTCGCTGGCTTTGGAAAAGGCATCCAGAAGTGCCTGTTGCTGAGTTGGATCGATAACAAAACGGCGGTTAGCTCCCGCGATTTTTTCGTTCGCCCGTCGGTAAAGTTGCCGACAATTAACGTCCGTTGTATCGAACAACTGGGCTAATTCGGGATACCCAAAATCGAAGCTTTCCTTGAGCACGAAAACGGCTCGCTCCAGGGGCGACAGTTTTTCCAGCAGGAGCATGAATCCGTACGAAATGTCCAGTTTGGCGTCACTAACATGACTGTCGGCCAAAACGGGTTCTGGTAGCCAAACACCTTTATACGCTTCCCGATGCCGTTTTACCTGCGCCAGGTGATTAAGCGACGCGTTTATGACACTCTTGGCCAGATAGGCTTTGTCATCCTGAATAGCCTCCAACGGCCGACTCATCCACTTTATGAAGACATCCTGAACAATATCTTCACTAACCATTACTTCCCCGGTCATTCGATAGGCAATCGAAAATAACGTGGGCTGGTAGGTAGAAATAGCGTCGGAGGAAGTCAAGGCTAACGTGAATGTTGTACTATACTAGCTATCAGGGTAGAACATACACAATCAGCGATCGGGCGCCGTGGGCTCCAATTACCAGGCTTTGCTCAATATCGGCGGTTTTGGAAGGGCCACTGATAAACGTACCGAATCCCGTCTCATTGACTTTGAGCTTCTTATATGCATCGTGCATGTTTGGTACAATGGTCGATTGCCGGATGATAATGGCTAAGTACTGGGTAATCATTGGTACAACTCGGTGGGGCAACTGCCGTTCGTCCACCCAGATGGCAGCATTTTCGGCAACGGCCAGCGGGCCTTCAATAATCGTCAGGTTCAGGCTGGCCAGCTCATGTGGATCGGCAACATCCAGACCTCTATCGGCCAGATGCGCCAGTTCAGGGCAGGTTGACGCTACACTGGTCATACCTGGGTAATGCTCCTTCAAATGAGCTTCAATGGTTTTGTGATCGGGTACAACCACCGCCATACCGCCAACAAAAGCCAATGAATCACTGAATTGCTTCGTCAGATCCGGGAACGAGGACGTAAAGGTAAACTGCTCGGGTAAAGGTAGGAGCGAGGGCTGATTTGCCTGAATGCTGTTTAAGATGCGTTCGCGGGTGGTCATGACTTTTTATGATTAACGTACCAGTCGCGGAAACTTTCGGCTGGCGGTTCGGGCATTTCACGTTGATTGTACCACGGATTAAAGCGATTTTCGACCGTAACGGGGGCAAAACGCAGGACACCCCGCCCAATTTTACCTGCCATCCGGTACAAGCGGGGCGATTCCAGCACGGTAGCCATTGCCTTCATCGATACCGTTTTTGCCGTTGGCCCGTAACCTTCCTGCATCAGCACCTGCCGCCATTTGTACAATTGGTCGTGAATATCAATCTTCACCGGACACACATTAGAACACGATCCACAAAGCGTCGAAGCAAAAGGTAGATCGGCGTTCTGTTTCATGTCCAGGTTGGGGGCCAGAATGGAACCAATGGGTCCCGCAACGGCGCTGTGGTAGCTGTGCCCACCCGACCGCCGGTAAACGGGGCAGGTGTTCATGCAGGCCGCGCACCGGATACACTTGAGCGAGTTCCGAAAATCGGGTCTGCCCAACTGGCGACTACGGCCATTGTCAACAATCACAATGTGCATTTCCTGACCCGGACGCGGGCGATGAAAATGGCTGGAAAAAGTCGTAATGGGCTGACCCGTTGCAGAGCGAGCCAGCAAACGAAGGTAGACACCCAGATGCTCCGCGCGCGGTATGATTTTTTCAAAACCCATGGCCGCAATGTGTACATCGGCCAGGTGCGCACCCATATCCGCGTTTCCTTCGTTGGTGCAGACCACAAATCCACCCGTTTCGGCAATAGCGAAGTTAACCCCAGTCAGGGCTACTTTTCGGGTCAGGAACGTCTCGCGCAGGTGTTGGCGAGCGGCTTCGGTAAGGTATTGGGGGTCGGTAGCTCCTTTTTCTGTGCCCAGATGTTCATGAAAGGTTTCGCCTACATCGGCCTTCGTGAGGTGGATGGCGGGCAGCACAATATGCGAAGGCGGCTCCTTGCGCATCTGCACAATCCGTTCGCCTAAATCGCTGTCGATTACCTCAATGCCGTGCTGGGTCAGGTAGTCGTTGAGGTGACACTCTTCGGTCAGCATCGACTTCGATTTGACCATTCGGGTGGCCCCTGCTTTCTGGATCAGGCCGTGAATGATGGCATTGTGTTCGGCTCCATCAGCCGCCCAGTGCACCGTAATACCGTTTTGTTTGGCATTCTCTTCAAACTGAACCAGTAAATCGTGCATGTTTGACAGCACGTGATTTTTAATCTGCGAGGCTGCTTCACGCAACTGCTCCCACTCGGGTATCTGCGCTACAGCACGGTCGCGTTTGGTACGAACAAACCAAAGCGTTTCATCGTGCCAATCGACCCGGGGTTCGTTTTTGTTGAACTCAACGGAAGCACTGGCGTGATCTAGAGTAAGTTGACTCATGGAGTTAAGCTCGTTTACAAGGTAGCGGTTAGAATTTCAGCAATGTGTTTGACCTGAACGTTGGAGTTTGCCCGTTTCAGGATGCCTTCCATATGCATCAGGCAGGACACATCTACGCCGGTAATGTAATGAACACCATGCCGAAGATGATCGGCTACACGATCTTTCCCCATTTTGGCCGATACCGCTTCTTCGGTCACGCAGAACGTACCGCCGAATCCGCAGCACTCGTCACGCCGGTCAAGCTGGATCAACTCCAGGTCCTTCACCAGATTGAGTAATTGCACCGGCTTGGAAAATGGCGGAGCCACAAGCTCTGACATCTGCGCCAGATGCAATCCCCGTTGCCCGTGGCAGCTCTGGTGCAAACCAACACGATAAGGAAATGTAGCTTCCAGAGTCGATACCTTCACCACATCGGTCAGGAACTCGGTAAGCTCGTAAATCCGTGATCGGATTTGCGTTGCTGCCGTTTCGTTGGTTGCATGCAGATGGTGTTTGATGTGCAGCGTACAGCTTCCCGATGGCGAAACAATGTAGTCGTATCCGGCAAAGTTGCTCACGAAATTATCATTACAACCGCCTGTGAGATGTGCATAGCCTGAGTTAGCCATCGGCTGGCCGCAGCAAGTTTGTTGGAGCGGGTATTCTACGTCGCACCCTACTTTTTCCAACAATTTCAGCGTAGCAATAGCTACCTGCGGGTAAAACTGGTCAATGTAACAGGGAATAAATAAACCAACTTTCATATAGATTCAGGCTAACTATGTGCCTTGCTGAGTTCGTACCAGATCGTCTTACAAAAGTAGGTTCTTTCTTATTCCTAATCTTTCCTGTACTCTCCTATTGCCTGATTAATAAACGACTAAAAGAGTGTAGAACAAGCTTATTTTTTAAACAGGATTGCAGGATTAACAAGATTTTTAGTTAAATCAGTCCTGTTAATTCTCTCTAAAAAAGAGACACAATCTGTGCCGCTAGTAAGTCAACTTAAACTTATCCTATACCTGATACAAGCGTCATAGCCCGTAAATTGATTAGTTTTACGGCGATAATGAGCTCTATCCAGACTGTTTGATTAGCGCTTATTACTTTGATAAATACAAAAAATAAAAACATCTACGCTTACCCGATTTACCTGTCAATCCGCCTTTACTTTCGTTTTTGGCTCCATTTTTTGTGACAAAACTAGATTGACCTATGTCTCGGCAACGTTACCGGTAACGTTTGCATAAAAATAATCGGATATTTTCTTCTTTATGTCTAGTATTTTTTAGAAACTTATAAAGGTCATTAGTACTAGGATACCCTCAATAATGATGAGGTCATCACAAAATAATACAGAAATCACTACTAATTATGATAGCGAAACTTTCTTCTTCGGTTCAGGGACGTCGGCAGACATACGGATTCGCTGACGTGAATTGCAGCCCGTCGGTTCCGCTTTATAAACTTCAGTTTAACCCGAAAGATAAGACGCCTAAGTATAAGCAGATTGTTCAGTCGGTAATTACCGACATTGAGCGGGGTGTACTGAAAAATAATGAGCAACTCCCCTCCATCAGCGAATTAAGTGTTGAGTATTACCTGGCGCGTGATACCGTTGAGAAGGCGTATCGAGAGCTTCGGGAGCACGGATACATTACATCGGTGCAGGGGAAGGGCTATTATGTACAGGCCAATGCCGCCCCTAAGCTGAAGATTCTGCTGATTTTTAACAAACTCAGTTCGTACAAGAAAATCATTTATTACTCATTCCTGAAAGCCCTCGGCGATAAGGCAACCGTCGATCTTCAGATTCATCATTACAGTGCCTGCCATTTTCAGGAAATCATTGAGAAGAATCTGGGCAAATACAATTACTACGTTGTGATGCCCCATTTTACTCAGGATCTGGACAAAGCCGATTACATGAAGGTACTTGACTCGATCCCGACTAACGAGTTGGTGCTGCTCGATAAAGACGTATCGGGCCTGGCCGGTTCGGCGCTGAGCGTTTATCAAAACTTTGACAAAGATATTTGCGAAGCCCTGGAAAATGCCCAGGACCTGTTGATGAAATACAGCCGGATGGTGCTCATCCTACCCAGCGATGGCAACTACCCAACCGAAATTGCCCATGGATTTCGGTCGTTCTGCGTCAATTACCGAAAGGACTTCTGCATTAAAGAGAATGCAACAAATGAGAGTCTTCAGGCAGGAACGGCTTATGTTGTTATCGAGGAAACGGATCTGTCGGAAGTAGTGAAAAAGGTACGTCAGGCAAACTATGAGCTAGGGCATGAGATCGGGATTATTTCGTTCAATGAAACGACGCTAAAGGAGCTACTGAACATCACGGTGATCACGACCGACTTTGAAGCGATGGGCTTTACGGCAGCTTCGCTGTTACTTGACCATAAGCGTATAAAAGTCAAGAATCCATTTTATATGATTCGGCGCGGATCGTTGTGATTAATAGACTGTAATGAGAAGTTTATAAAAGCAGTGGGGCAGTTCTGAGAATTGCCCTACTGCTTTTTAGAGTCCCCGTCCGTATACCACAAATCCGCAGAGCAAAAACAGGATTACGTTTAGCCAAACTGTCTGTTTCTCATTTCGGCGGTAATGAATAATCCCGGCAGGTAGCACAGGACAAGGGCCACCAAGCAGGCAGTCAAGGGATATTAACTATAAAAAAACGACTGTATTGGTGAATTAGTTAAATACTCCAGCAACTAATTGATGTTGCCGTGCTCCACCGGCAGGATAGTCAATCACTTTACATTGAGCCGGGAACAGGTTAAAAAGAAATTCGGTTTACTGAGTGGTAATTTAGGCTAATCCAATGACGCACACAATCACGATTGAAACCCAAAGCGAAAACGATCTGCTCGTTTTTAAGCTCTTGGCTGACCGCTTGGGGTTACGATCCCAGGAGACTCACGTGGAAGAAACCAGCCTGAGCGAAGCTGAGGAGCTACGGTTATTGGAGCGGGTCAGTTGGCAAGGTGATGAAACGGGTGATGAATTGAATGCGATGATTCAGAGCACCCGGCACTTCGGCACGCGCGACATACAATTATGAACCGGTATTTACTTGATACCAATATCTGCGTGCATGCGCTAAAAAACGAATTCGGAGTCAAACAGAAGATTGCCGATGTCGGCACGCGATCCTGTTTTCTCTCGGAAATCAATGTTGCCGAATTGCTATTCGGCATCGAAAACAGTGCACCGGAACGACGACAGCGGAACCGAGAAAATTTTGACGAGTTTCAGGCTATTTTTGGTGGACGCATTCTCTCGATTGGTAGGGTTTTACATGAATATGCTCGTCAAAAAACAGCACTCAGGCGGGCAGGACAGACGGTAGATGATTTTGACTTGCTTATTGGTGCAACCGCCATTGTTCATGACCTAACGCTCGTAACACGGAACACCCGACATTTTGCCAATATGAGCGGAATTCAGCTCGAAAATTGGATAGACTAGTAACAGAAACTCGCTGGAAATCCACCAGTCCGTATCAGGACAACTCATTGAAAAAGAAAGTAGTCGTAAATCGTTCGGGTGACTTCGGCGATGGTTCGTTCACGCACGCTACCTTCTTTTTTGGATGATTTTACAAAGACCGAAATCGCAACATGGCCCGCATCACCGGGAAGCGTGATAATGCCCACATCGCTGGCTGTGAGGCCAATAGTTCCCGTTTTGTGCAGCACTTCGGTGTCGGGTGGCAGGGCTCCTTTCAAGCGGGCCAGTCCCGTTTCGCAACGCTTCATGATGTCAAGTAGCAAGGCTTTGCTATTGGGTTTAAGAACTGGCTGCGTATAGAGTTTGGTTAAGAGCAGCGTCATGGCTTCGGGGGTCGATGTATCCCGAAGGTCATTCTCGAAAGCAACATAACTGGCTTCCCGCGTTGAGGGCGTACTAAATTTCGCTAACGAGTCATAACGGGTGGGCGACCAGGCCTTACTCATATCCATCGGTATACCTACGCAGTCGGCGATGAGCCAGGCCGTTGGCCGATCTACCCGTAAACCTTCGATTCCCAGTCGCTTCAGGCAGGCGTTCACCGCAGCGGGGCCACCGGCCAGACGCAGGCAAAGATCCGTTGCGCTGTTGTCGCTGATCAACAGCATCAATTCGAGCAAGCTTCTAACCGATAGTGACAGGTCGGAATTTGGCGAATTAGGCCAGTTGAACCGATCCGACAGCATCCCGCTACCCGGATGAAAATCCGTTTTGACAATTGGTACCAGTTGGGCAAGACTTAAGCTACCACTATCAACGCGAGTCAGCAATTGAGTAGCAATGGCCACTTTATACGAACTGGCCATCGGAAAGTGATCTTTCCCATTTTGCGTGATGGTTTTCCCACTTTCCAGATGCACCGCACAAATGCCCACTTTGCCAGCAGACAGATTTGACAAGCGCAGCAGTTCCTGCTCTATGCGAACCGGAACGGTGAATGCTGGGGCAGGAGTTGGGGTAGCTGTTTTGTTTGCTTTAGGTTTCTGAGCGATCGCCAGCACAGTACAGAAAATAAAACCAGTTGTAAGTAGTTTGGTGGAGAAGTTCATTGAGGAAATCGTTTAGTTTTTTGTCATCTCGACGTAAGGAGAGATCTCAAGTAAGTGAAGTTGAGATCTCTCCTTACGTCGAGATGACAAAAAACTACTCTTGAGTTTTATGTATAGATTACAAATCCTCTCAACCTCACTTAATTCCTTATTTCTTCCCTTGAGGCATGGCAGCAGTCATGGTCATTTCAACACTGGCTCCGAATACCAGTTTGGCCACGCCTATAGTTGTTCGGGCGGGATAGGCCCCTTCCTTGAAGAATTGCTTATACACGGTGTTCATCTTGGCGAAGTCGTCCATATTGCTCAAATAGACCGTTACGCTCACTACGTCATCGAGCGAAGCGCCAGCATCTTCCAGAATGCTTTTTATATTCTGGATGGTTTGCGCCGTTTCGGCCTCAACGCCACCCGAAACTACTTTGCTGGTTTGCGGGTCGGTGCCCACCTGACCCGATACAAATAAAAGGCCGTTGCTGATAACCCCCATACTGAACGGGTACGGCATAGCGGGTGCTTTTCGGGGCTTCACAATCTGTTTGTGCTGCCCTGATACCGAAAGGCTGACACTGAAAACAAGCAGAAAAAGGAGAAGATACTTCATGAGAAATGTAAGTTAAATTAATTGATAATGAGACTATAACAAACTAGTTTTAACTGCTCTGTGGTTAAAACTAGTTTGACCAAAATTCCCTCAACACGGTGTTGTAGTCATCCTTAACATTCAGGCAGGGGAAATGCCCTTTGTTATGAAAAGTAGGCACCTGTGCCGACGTATAATACTGTTTCAAATTCGTGCGTAAATCAACCGAAACCAGTGGGTCATTGTCTGACTCCAGGATCAGTAAGGAAATCGACGTTTGCTTCCCGTCGATGGGCTGAAATTTATCAATCACGCAGTGATAACGAGCTAAAAACTGGAACTTCGACATACGTCCGTAGGTATTTTCGAGCAGTTGCGCTTTGGCTACTGGGTTGTTTTCAGATGTGGGAATAGCAACGTCAATCAAGTTTCGTCGTAAGCTCGTCATCACGAGCCATTCCGATAACCAGAACGCAACGGCAACCTTCGTTTTATTCGTTTCTTCGTAGATATCGTTCTTCGGAAACGTATTACCCAGAACGGCCTTGTTAACCCGTTGTGGATAGGTAGCCAGCACGTACTGCGTTAGGTACCCCCCAGCGAACTGCCCACGACAATCGTTGTATCTGCCGCGGGCAAACTCCTACCTCGTCAGCCGATAAATGAACAAAGCTGCTCGCTGAATCAATAGCGGAAACTCTTTGGTATTCATCGTTTCTTCGATGCTGTGTGTTCCCTTTCCCGATGCACCTAAACCATCCAGACACGGCATATATTGGGCCACAAACGATACATCGCCAGCGCCCCGTGCACCCGGATCAAAGGCGCTTACGGGGCCAAGACCCATATCCTTACTGAGTTTGTCTACTTGCTTTCGTAAGTCATCATTGGCAGCGGAAGGCTCCATACCCGGAATGCCATCGGTAAACGAAATGGTGGCTTTGGTAAGTGGCAGGCTTTTATCAACGATTTCGCGCATTTTGGCCCGGGCGTTTTCTTTCTGGGTTTCGGTTAGGAAACGCAGATCACCTTTAACCAATGCCGTGCCCGCCACAATATTCGTTTTGCCAATCGTTTCGGCTTTGGCTGTTTTTTCATCGTAATGTACCTCCGAACCACCCACAATCAGGCCAGGGTTGAACGTTAAGTATTGCTCCTGTCCCAGCGTCCGCCGGAACTCATTCAGAATCCGAACCGCTTCATAAATAGCTCCATAGCCCAGGTCACTAAAAATTCGGGATGAGTGGCCTGTGCGGGCTTTTACATTCAGCGTCCAGCCGCTCGAACCCCGCCGACCTGTGGTAACACTACTCAGTCCTTGTGCCGTTTCAAAAGCCAGGGCTATATCACATTTTCTCGCCCGTTCAATGAAATCTCGCCGACTTTCTGAGCCGCCCGAACTCTCTTCGTCACCTGTAAAGTAAATGGTGATGGACGTATTGTCGAGCAGTTTTTGGGCGTGTAAGGCTTTGAGAGCGGCAATGACCACCACGTCGCCCCCTTTCATATCGGCAACACCTTGCCCGGATGCGGTGGAGTCGTTGATTCGGGTGAAGGGTTCCATGGGTAAGCTCTTTTCAAACACCGTGTCCAGGTGGCCAATCAGGAAGAGCTTTTTTCCTTTCTTTCCCTGCCGGGTGGCAACCAGATGCCCTGCCCGGTTGAGCGAGTCAGGCAACGTGACCCATTCGGTTTTGAAGCCCAGTTTGTCGAATTCATCGGACATTAATTTCCCAACCTGCCGAACACCTTCTTTATTGAGGGTGCCGCTGTTGATATTGACGACTTTTTCCAGAAAGGCTTCGGTTTCGGGTAGTTGCTTTTTTACGGTGGCAATAACAGCCGTTTCGGGTTTCGACAGCGACTGAGCCGAAACACCATAACTGGCCATCAGCAGAAGCAGGAAGATTTGTTTCATGAAGTAGTTTGAGTAGGCTAATGGGCTAAAATACGGAAAGTTACAGGCCAATAGTGCATCAATTCGGTTAAGTACAACTTTTACTTTGTTCAGGTCTACTCGCTTGAAAAACTTTTCTTCTATTCTCCTTATCTTCGATCAAAAAGGGCATTTTGTCTGTTTGTCTTTTACCCGTACACTCGTCAATCACGTCATATCCATGAAACAAGTTTCCTTAGTTTGGCTTACCTGTTACCTCTTTATTACCAGCTCATTCGCACAGAAACCAGTTACTGCCGAAAAGCAACCTCCCAAAGACGAAAAGCCGTCTTCTTTATCCCGTACCTTAAACATTGACTCGCAGGTTGTTACCAACGGACAGGTCACAATTAAAGGGCAGCGGGTTCCCTATAAAGCAACGGCCGGTACCATTCCGGTTTGGGATGAAGAAGGCAAACCGGTTGCGGGCGTCTTTTTTACCTACTTCGAGCGCTCCGATGTGGCTGACCGAGCTACCCGTCCACTCGTCATTTCGTTCAACGGCGGCCCCGGTACCGCATCGGTCTGGATGATGATTGGCTATACGGGCCCGCGTATTCTGAAAGTTGATGATGAAGGCTACCCCGTTCAGCCCTATGGCATCAAAGACAACCCTCACTCAATATTGGACGTGGCCGATATTGTGTATGTTGATCCGGTCAACACCGGATTTTCGCGCCCTGTCAATAAAGATGTTCCATCGGCGAAATTGTTCTTTGGCGTCAATGCCGATATCAAGTATCTGGCCGACTGGATCAATACATTTGTGAGTCGGTACAACCGGTGGTCGTCACCCAAATACCTGATTGGTGAAAGCTACGGCACGGCTCGAGTGTCGGGGCTAGCGCTGGAGTTACAGAACGCTCACTGGATGTACCTGAACGGGGTCATTTTAGTGTCGCCAACGGGCTTGGGCATCGAGCGGGATGGTCCGGCCCAGGGCGTATTGAAATTGCCTTATTTTGCCGCTACAGCCTGGTATCATAAGGCGCTATCGGCTGATTTACAAAAGAAGGATTTGACGGATTTTCTGCCCGAGGTCGAAGCCTTTGCCATTCAGGAATACCTGCCAGCCCTCGCGTTAGGGGGTTCACTAAGTGACCAAAAACGGAAGGAGATAGCAGCCAAAGTAGCGCGGTATTCGGGCTTGTCGGAAACGGCGGTGCTACAACAGAATCTGGATATACCTACTAACTTTTTCTGGAAAGAACTGCTTCGGAGTAAAGGCCAGACAGTTGGTCGCCTGGATTCACGCTACTTGGGTATCGACAGTAAAGATGCCGGTATTGGCCCTGAATACAACGCGGAACTGACGTCTTGGTTGCACTCGTTTACGCCCGCCATCAACCTGTTCATGCGTGAAGAACTCAATTACAAAACCGATCTGAAATACTACATGTTCGGCCCTACATTCCCCTGGGACAATACGAACAACCATACCGGTGAAAATCTTCGACAGGCTATGGCCCAGAACCCCTATTTGCACTTGCTGGTGCAATCGGGCTATTACGATGGTGCCTGCGACTATTTCAATGCCAAATACAACCTGTGGCAACTGGATGCTGGCGGCAAGTTAAAAGACCGGATGGAGTGGGAAGGCTACCGGAGTGGCCACATGATGTACCTCCGCAAAGAAGACCTGGCTACGAGCAACGAGCGGCTTCGGAAATTCATCCAGAAAAGCACACCCAAGAACAGCGAACCCGCTAAGTATTCAGGCAGTAGATAATGGAATCTGGCGTAGGTATTTACCTGCGCCAGCAACAAATAATCACTATGGCGAAATTCAAGAAAGTAATAGTCTGCATCCTCATGATGATTGTTTGGGGGGTGATGTTTGCCATGGTTATTCCTATGAAAAGTGGAAAAGGCCAGGTAGTAACGGTACTAATTTGCCTCCTTATCAACAGTGTTTTGGCTGCCTATTATAGCTGTATAGATCGCCAACCAGCTAGTTTTCGGGAATGGCTTAAGATGTAAGGGGCTGGCGCGGGTATTCACCCGTGCCTTTCAATGAAGCGAGTATACACTCGCGTTTATTAATTGGCACGGATGAATACCCGCGCCAGGCGAATCTTAGCAATATGTCTTCACCTATTTCCAACATATTCACACAATTCAGGCACGAGCTTCACCGGTTTCCTGAAATTTCTGGCCACGAAGTTGAGACCCAGAAACGGATAAAAGCCTTTGTTAGCCAGTTCAATCCGGTTTCTATCCGCGAAGTGGGCGGAACGGGTTTGTTGCTGCAATATGGTCAGGGTACTACCGGCCCGGTTACGTTAATCCGGGCCGATATTGATGCGTTACCTATTC
This sequence comes from Spirosoma sp. KCTC 42546, assembly GCF_006965485.1. NCBI lineage: Bacteria > Pseudomonadati > Bacteroidota > Cytophagia > Cytophagales > Cytophagaceae > Spirosoma > Spirosoma sp. KCTC 42546. Next base: position 5,797,739 of record NZ_CP041360.1, on the reverse strand, counting down.
AGGAGGTTAACCTAGTTGACCACAAATCACAGAACAAGGGCGTTTCGCACAAGTGTGGACATGATGGTCATGCTGCCATCCTCGCCCGATTAGCTTCTTTATTAGCCGAAAAGCCTGTTTCAACCGGCAGGGTGTATTTGCTTTTTCAACCCGCCGAAGAAACGGGAAAAGGAGCCGAAGCGGTTCTGAACGACCCTGCCTTTGCGGCACTTCGCCCCGACCGGGTCTTTGCGCTGCATAATTTGCCCGGTTATCAGGAAGGTACGATTGTGTGTAAACCAGGGTCGTTTACCTCATCCGTTCTCAGCATGATTGTCTCGTTTACCGGAAAGGTGTCGCATTCTGCAGAACCCGAGAAGGGTCTCAATCCAGCCTATGTACTGGCGGATTTTATGCTGCAAACGAAACAGATACAGAATCCAGAGCCTCAATCCGAAGCGTTTGCGCTGATAACTCCAATTTACATTACTATGGGTGAGAAGTCCTATGGCATATCGGCAGGTTACGGCGAGGTGCATCTAACGCTCAGAACCCGGAATGCGAAACGGATGGAAACGCTGAAAACTCAGCTTCTGGACTTACTGGCGGAGCTCTCTACCGGAAGTGGCATCAACGTTGAAATCGCCTATACAGAAGCGTTTTTCGCCAACGAAAATGATCCTCAGGCGTTCAGTCAAATCAAGGAAAGTGCGCAAAAACTCGGCTATCCATTTATCGAAAAACAGGAACCTTTTAAATGGGGTGAAGATTTCGGGTTGTTTACCCAACAGTATCCCGGTGCTATGTTTGGTATTGGTAACGGAGAAGATTCGCCCGCCCTTCACAACGACAATTACGATTTCAACGATAACCTGATTGAGCCGGCTGCTCACCTATTTTTAGAGCTCATTAAAATTGGCCATTCATAACCACTACATAATTCGTATCAGCCAGAAAAAACAGAAAAGAACTGGTAGATGACAGGCGTTGGCCTCTTTATGTAGTCGTTACGGTTTTAATCTTCCTCTACCAGCCTGATTTAACTATGCTTGTCAGGCTGGTTTACTCAACTATGTATCAGGTTCGTATACGATTGTTCGTACTTCTTCTTTTTGTCGTTCCCGCACTGGCCTTCGCCCAGCCTAGTAAATCAGAGCAGCAGATTTGGATTCGGGGCGCCTTTGTCGATGAGACTAATAAGCCAATTCCCTTTGCTTCGGTTGCGTTGTACCAGGCCGCTGGGTCGGTTCTGGTAACTGGTGTCGTGTCAGATGAAGCCGGAAAATTTGCCCTTCAGACCAAACCCGGCAGTTATTATCTGAAAGTGACGGCATTATCCTATCAGGATAAGACAATTCCTGATATTAAGGCCGCTAATCAGGATATACAAATTGGCACCCCCGTGCTTAAATCCAGCGCAAAAAAACTGGATGAAGTAACCGTAAAAGGTGAAAAAAGCCAGATGGAGTTATCGCTGGACAAGCGAATTTTCAATGTAGGCAAAGACCTGGCGAACGCGGGAGGTACGGCCTCCGATATCCTGAAAAACATTCCGTCGGTGGCGGTTGATGGGGATGGTAATGTTAGTTTGCGCGGAAGTAACAGTGTCCGTATACTGATTGACGGTAAGCCTTCTGGACTGGTGAGCCTGAAGGGTGGGAGTGGGCTTCAACAATTACAGGGAAGTATGGTTGAGCGGGTTGAGGTAATTACGAACCCATCGGCCCGGTACGAAGCCGAAGGCATGGGTGGTATTATCAATATTGTCCTGAAAAAAGAGCGTAAAGAAGGCTTCAATGGCTCATTCGATATTATCACGGGGAATCCGGCTAATTTCGGAGCAGCCGCCAACGTCAACTATCGACGCAAAAACCTGAATTTCTTCATCAATTATACCGCATCGTACCGCAATACCCCCGGCAGAAGTTCACTCTATCAGGAAGTGTATAGTAACGATACAACCTTTGCGTACCGGCAAAGCTCGACCAGCCAGTTAAAAGGGCAAAATAATAATGCCCGGGCCGGTATCGACTATTTCTTTAACCCCAAAAGTATTCTGACGGCCTCGTACACCTGGCGATTGAGCAAGGGTAAACGCTTTTCCGACATCCAGTACCTGGATTACCGGCCCAACACAAGTGTATTACAAACGATTACAAATCGAACCCAGGACGAGACCGAAACTGAACCCAATTCGGAGTATGTTGTGAGTTATAAAAAAACCTTTGCCCGCGAAGGTCACGAGCTTACCGCCGACGTTCGGTATCTGGATAACTGGGAAAAGTCGGACCAGTATTTTGCTCAGCAAACGCTGTTGCCAACGGGCGCTGTTTCCGGAATTCCTAACACGCTGCAACGGGCTATCAATGATGAAACCGAGAAGCAGCTTTTAGTGCAGGTGGATTACGTTCGGCCTTTTAAAAAAGACGGGAAGCTGGAAGGTGGACTCCGCAGCAGCACGCGGAATATGACCAACGATTACACCGTTATTCAGCAAAATGCCGATGGAAGCTGGTTTCAATTGCCGAACCTGACCAATAATTTTTTGTACGAAGAAAAGATCAATGCGCTTTACGGAATTGTAGGGAACAAGATTCGTAAGTTTTCCTATCAGTTGGGGGTTCGGGCCGAGTGGACGGCCGTGACGACCACCCTGAAACAAACCAACGATGTGAATCCCCGAAGTTATGCCAATCTGTTTCCGAGTATCCATGCCACCTACGATCTGCCTAGCCAGCACGCCTTACAAATTAGCTATAGCCGCCGGGTCCGACGGCCGCAGTACAATGATTTGAGCCCGTTCATGACCTTTAGCGATAGCCGGAATTTCTTCAGTGGAAATCCTGATCTGAATCCTGAATTTACAGATGCCTTTGAACTCGGCCATATTAAATACGTTGAAAAAGGATCGATTAGCTCGTCGATTTATTATCGTTACACCACTGGGAAAATTATCCGGATTCGGCGGGTAAATGATCAGGGATTTTCAACGACCCGCCCCGAAAACTTAGCTACCGAAGACTCCTACGGGGCCGAGTTTGCTGGTTCGTATGCGCTCTACAAATGGTGGAAACTTGACGGCAGTGTCAATTTCTTTCGGGCTATCACGAATGGCGGCAATTTGGATGCAAGCTATCAAAGCGATACGTACAGTTGGTTCACCCGGATGACATCTCGGTTTACCCTCTGGAAAAACACCGATTTTCAGATGAGGAGCAACTACGAGGCTCCGCAGAAAACACCCCAGGGGACCCGGCAGGCCATCGCTACGTTAGACTTATCTGTCAGTAAGGATATTCTCAACAACAACGGCACGCTGGTACTTAATGTACTCGATGTATTTAATTCCCGGCGGTACCGATCCATTACTGAAGGCGCTAATTTTTATACAGAAAGCAGCTCGCAGGGACGGTTACGTCAGATTAACCTAACGTTCAATTACCGACTTCACCAGGCTAAAAAGAAAATGAAAGAGCCGGGAGAAGGAGAGTTTTAGGTTATAATATGCTGTTAGCAGGCCTGTAGTCAACTTCTATGTACTACAAAATAACTTTCAGTTAACACTACGGTAAAAAATTTCGATTTTTGCGTTTTCAAAGTATGGTTGCCTAGGTAAGGCAATTCTAACGAAACCAAGAAATACGTTCTAATCATGTACACAAAAATTGTTGCGCTTACACTTATTGCTTTTTGTAGTCTCTCATTCACAGGTAGTTTTAATCAAACAAAAGATCAGACAGCTGTTGGCCAGGCTGTTGAGCAACTACGTTTGCTGATGATTTCGCCCGACAAAGCCAAATTAGAAGCCCTTGCCGCCGATGAATTAAGTTATGGGCACTCAAGTGGAAAAATAGAGGATAAAGCGGCTTTTGTAGAAGCCCTTACAAGTGGTACATCCGACTTTGTTAGTATCGAGCTAGTTGATCAAACGATTTCGGTCACGGATAACACGGCGCTGGTACGTCATAAATTGATGGGAGAAACACTTGATAATGGTAAGCCAGGTCAAGTGAAACTAAGCGTGCTACAGGTGTGGATCAAGCAGAAAGGAAACTGGAAGCTACTCGCCCGGCAAGCTGTAAAAATCTAATTAGTTAGCCTGGTACACTAAATAAGCCCATCAGATATCTGGTGGGCTTATCCTATAACAAACCTATGATAAAACGTATTGTACAAATATACGCCCGTTTTTTTTGGCTAACTCTCCTGAACTCACCTGCTTGATTTCCAAATAACTATTGTCAGGTATATTCAGGAGTAGCCAGGTCCTGTTTAGTGCATTAGGCTGCTGCTGAGCTGTTTCGCACGAACTGATTAGGTTGTACTTATTTCTTTTGCGTCAATTGCAGTGAACTGTCATTGATTTCAAACGGATATTTCTTCAGCAGGTTAATTACCTCAGCACCCGCTAACAGTGCTGGTCCATACCCGTGTGCTGCATATGGATTAATAGGCCGGTGGTAGTAAAACGCCGGATCGAAACCCATACCCGTACCTACACAAACGCCTTCAACCTGCCCTGCCTGAGTAACCTTGGTCGCTACGGCATTCCAGCCCAATAAAGTAGCTGGTGCGTAGGCTAGCGGATCGAGCCAGCCTTTATTAATAGCTCGTGCGAATGAATACACATAAATGGCTGTAGCGGACGTTTCCAGATACGAATCGTTGCGATCGAGTAGCTGGTGCCAGAAACCCGAACCAGACTGTTGGGCGGCTAAGCCTCTAGCATGAGCTCGGAGCAACTCTAGAATAGCAGGTCGGCCGGGGTGGTTTTCCGGCAACACGTCCAGCAATTCAACCGCAGTCAGAATCCCCCAGCCATTGGCACGGCCCCAGTGAAACTCTGGATGTACCGTCATCCCCTCAACCCATCCATGCATATACAGCCCTTTTTGGGTATTAAACATCCGTTTGGCAAATTGGGTAACCTGTTTAACGGCCTCATCGTAGTACTTGTTGTCGCCAGTGAGTTTGCCCATCTGCGCCAGCGCCGGAACGCTCATAAACAAATCGTCGAGCCAGAGCGTATTCGGTTGCGGACGATTACGGGCTAGGGTGCCATCGGCTAAGCGAAATTCTTTCGTCTGGATGTAGTTTATGTAGTTATCGATCATGGGCCGCAGATCCGCTTTTATGCCTCCTGCCCGGCTCGCTTTGATCATAGCGGCACACATGGCTCCGGCATCATCGAGCGCGTGCGGTGCCAGTACCGAGCGCATGGGTGTATTCGCCTTAGGATCAGCCAGAACCTGCGCCCGGAAGTACGGAAGTTGGTCCGAAATAAACTGGAGCCGTTTATTGGTATAGTCGGCATAGCGGGCGTCGCCGGTAGCCTCGCTGGCCAGCAGCATACCGGCATAGGTAACCCCCCATTCATAGCTGATGAGCCGAAAATCGCCGGGTTTAAAAATGGCATTCGGGTTGAATACACCCCCTGAAGGGATGTCTTTCTTCGTCTCCCTGTCAATGAGCTGCGTAGGCGTATTGGCATCTAGATAAGTATAGATCCGGCGAATTACGCCAGTCACGTCTTCGATTTTAGGCTGGCCATACGGCACCGGGTAATCAGGTTGCAGCAAGTGTAGCGGTGTGGTGGAGTCATTAGCTTTTGGCGCGCCAGGCTGGGCCTGAAGGGTAAGACTACTACCTAACAATACCAGAAGTAGTAGTGTACGGGGGGAGGAGGTAAGCATAAATAAGTTGGTAAAAGAATATAGAGTTAACAAATATTACAAAACTCTTTTGGTCTTCTATCATGCACTCTCCTGTGTGGGTATAGTTTGAACCAGCACATGTAGCGCCAGCTCATTGTCAGGTTAACTTTCTTATCAATGTTGAATGGGGATGAACCAATAAAGGGTTGACTGATGGAGCCGAGCTAATGTAATCCTGTGGCTGAGCAATAAGCTATTGCCGTGATTATAGATAACGAGCTGGGGCTCTCACTATTCATGTATTTACAGTAAGAATTTGCCTAAAAAAGCTAGTTTAGAGTAAATACAAACCATGTGTTGAACTACTGGCAATTTGCTATAAATCAGAGCCTATAAGAACAGGATATGGACTAAAAATAAGTGGTTATGTGCTAAGTTTATCGTAAAGAGCTAAAGTGCCGATTGAAAAATCGAATACCAAAATAAATATAAATTACTAAGGCTGTTGTTCCCAATAAAGCTTCGGTGGTGGTGTGGCTATATACACCATTCATATAGCTCTGTATCCACTGAATAAGGGCTAAGGAACACCCAATAAATAGAGTAAAAGCTCCTAGTATAACTAGCAATATCAGTAATTTTCTGCTCATTTTTTTGTCTGTCGAAGCGAGTTGATCGTACATAACCCAGCTATGACATCTACTTTAGTGTAAAGTTTAAAGAGGATTTTAAAAATTTAGTTAATCACGTAAAACGAGTAGATAAAACGAAAATTAAAAATCCTCTATTTTGATTAGAGCGCGCAAGTTAGAGAGTTTTTAATGAATTAGTTTGTAAAGTTAGTTACTAAATAACTCTACATAACTTTAATTGAAGGTATTTACCCTTTCAAGCTTTCTATACTATCCGATTCCATGGCGTTCTCAATAAGTTTAACCAGTTTTAGTCGCTGTACTCGAAAACTAGTGAGTATCAGTAAAAGGGAAATATTGTTTTAGTAAACGGTTCTCATGAACCAGCCTTATTTTTTACGATGATTGCAGTTATTCAACGCGTTTCACACGCTTCGGTTAGTATTGATAATCAGCTTAAAGGCCAAATCGAAACCGGCTTTTTAATTTTACTGGGTATTACCCATGCCGATACGCGCGACGATGTAGAGTGGCTTAGCCGGAAAGTAATTGGTATGCGAATTTTCAATGATGCCGATGATAAAATGAATCTTGATTTAGCCGCTGTTAATGGAGATATCTTACTCATCAGCCAGTTTACGCTTCATGCCAGCACCAAAAAAGGGAATCGCCCTAGTTTTATTGAAGCCGCACGCCCAGACGTAGCCATACCCCTGTATGAAGCGATGATTACACAATTAGAGGCTGATCTGGGCAAACCAATCCAAACCGGATCATTCGGGGCTGATATGAAGGTCTCCTTACTCAATGATGGACCGGTTACTATTTTAATAGACTCGAAAAACCGGATTTAGTCTAGTTAGATTACCGATTTATGCTAGCTATACGTTACTTTTACTGAAACCAGCCCTTGCCTGTCTCCCAAATGGAGTTATAGGTAAATAGCCGAATGGATTTTTTGCCCGCCAACATAAATGCGTATGCGGAAGCGTCGACCTCGTCCGAAAGCGAGTTGTTGTATCAGCTTAACCGAAATACCCGCGCTCAGATTATGGCTCCCCGAATGCTGTCGGGGCATATGCAAGGCCGCTTTTTATCGATGATTTCGTGGATGATACGCCCGCGTCGAATTCTCGAGATTGGTACGTATACTGGCTATTCAGCCCTTTGTTTAGCCGAAGGATTAGTGGATGACGGCCTGTTGATAACAATCGATCATAACGAGGAACTCGAAGATTTTGCCCGATCTTACTGGCAAAAATCACCCCTGAATGATAAAATTGATTTTCGGCTCGGTTCGGCAATGGATATAATTCCAACGCTCAACGAAACGTTTGATTTGGTGTTTATCGATGCCGATAAGCGTAATAATTCGGCCTATTTCGATCTGATTTTCGACAAGGTGAGACCTGGCGGGTTCATGCTGGCCGATAATGTATTATGGAGTGGCAAGGTTGTTGAGTTGGTAAAACCATCGGATCTTGACACTCAGTCGGTGCTGGCTTTTAATGAGAAAGTTCAGAACGATTCGCGCGTGGAAAATGTGCTGTTACCCGTACGAGACGGGATTATGATGATACGAAAACGATAAGTGCGATTGACAAAATGAGCCGCCGTAGCGGTATAATTTATGAAAAAACGAATGCGTGTCCTATCCCTACTTTTCCTGTTGACAGGCTTCATGGCATCGGCGCAAGTAAGCGTACCAACGGTGCCGGAACAACTAACGTTTGCTGATATTTCGGTGCAGTTGGACCCCGATGCCCGACGTATTGTGCAGCAGGATGTGAATGCACTGATGGCAAACCGGCAATACTGGACGGCCAAACTTGATCGGGTGGTCCTCTATTTTCCGATGATCGAAGCCATCCTGATCGATGAAGATGTACCCACCGATTTTAAATACCTCGCCGTTCAGGAAAGCTCACTGACACCCGATGCAGTATCGTCGTCGACGGCTGTGGGATACTGGCAGTTCAAACGCGAGACGGCCATGGATAATGGCATGCGGGTAGATGACACAGTAGACGAGCGGAAGAGTATTACAGGTTCTACCCATGGCGCAGCTAAATACCTGAAACGAAGTAACTCACAATTTAATAACTGGGTAGCCTCCCTCTATTCCTATTACCTGGGCGCAGGGGGTATTGCTAAATTAATTCCGCCCGATTGGTCGTATGCTCGTGAAGTTGCCCTGGATGGTCGGACAGATCGCTATATTCTGCGGTTCTTTGCCCATAAGATTGCGATCGAAAATGCCTTACAAACCCACCAGACCAGCAATCGATTTGCGTTGATCGAGTATCCAAATGGGGGAGGCAAAACCATGAAGGCCATTGCCGACGAGTTAAGCGTCGATGAGTTTGAGCTTCGGAAGTACAACCGCTGGGTACTCGGCGATGCTGTACCAACCGACAAAGCTTATGTAATGGCAGTTCCAGTCGTGAGCAACCAAATCAACGATGTGCGCCAGAAAATCGTGAATGTTGGTGCTAAAAAGACCCCCGATTTTGTTCAGAACGACGTGGGTTTTCCGGTTTTACGACGAGTTACAACGGGCTTGAGTAGCAAAAACGATCCCATCTTGTTCGAGATCAATGGCTTGCCGGGTATTCAGGCGCAGGCTGGCGATAATGCAGCATCGCTCTCCCGAAAAGCAAAGATCAGCCTGTCTAGTTTTTTGCGCTACAATGATATGAGCGATCGGGATGTGGTAATTGTCAATGATGTGTATTATCTGGCCAAGAAACGCAAAAAAGCGCTGGTACCTTTTCACACCGTTCGTGACGATGAAACGGCCCGGAGTATATCGCAGCGCTACGGCATCCGGCTGAAGAAATTGATGCGCTATAACCGCCTGGATCGAGTCCAGAAATTGGCCACGGGCCGGGTAATGTGGCTGCGCGAACGCCGACCCAGTAATAAACCGGTCGAAATCATAAATGCGCCAACTCCGCCTGTTTACGATCAGACACCAACACCTAGCCGGGCGGATGTGGCCGCGAATACGCCATCTTCAACCGGTGGAGTCCCTCGCCCGGTAAACGGCAGCGATGGTGTACCCCGTAACCCATCAGAACGGAAACTGTACCAGCCGAAGCTGGTAGGTGGTGGTGTAACCCCGAACGATGGCACGTCTGAACCCGCAACGGCTCCACCAGCGCGTCCGGTTTCGCAGCCAACGAATAGCCAGCCCACAAACAGTCGGTCAGTACCGGCTGCCAGTACGCCTACAGGTACTAATGATGGGTCGCAGCGCGTCGTGATCGTACGTACGCCGGATGGCTCGCAACCAACGAAAACAGTACCGGTGGCTACCATGCCTGAACCGGATAGAACCGCTGGTTCGACTTCACCAAAAACAAATGCACCCGACACCTATGCTACTACCCAACGCCCTAAACCGACTCCCGCTACCGATATTGATATGGGACGACCTGAAACGGGCAAGTACGAGGGGCCACGTGAGCAACAGGCTGATGGTTCATTGACCGTTCCGGGCGCAGTTCCACCAACGAAAGCACCCCCTCGCCCGGCTGCTAAGGTAGATTCCCGGCCAACGGCACCCGCTACGACAACGTCGGAACCCAAGCCTGTTTCTCCAATTACGTCGGTCGCGAACCGTTCCGCCACAACACATACCGTAGAAGCCGGGCAAACGTATTACAGCATCTCAAAACTATATGGATTAAGTGTTGATGAGTTATTATCGCTCAACAACCTGACGTCGAATGATAAGCTTGAAGTTGGCCAGCAACTTGCCGTAAAACTCACCCCCGGAGGCCGGGTTGTTCAGCCATCACCTTCGATTAAAGCAGTACCTGCATCGACTTCCCCGTCGGCGGTAACCTATCATACCGTGGCAAAGGGCGAAACAATGTTTCGGATTACCCAAATCTATGGCGTAACCATCGAGCAGATCCAGGCCTGGAATAACCTATCGGATGTGGGCGTTAAAGTGGGGCAGAAAATTAAGATTCTAAAAAAAACTAATGAATAATGTAAAATGGAAAATGTAAAGTGTAAAACCGCCCGCCGGAAATGGGTCTTACGTTATTCATCTTACATTCTCCATTTTACATTTACATGCTATGATTCTGATTGATACTACCTGCATCAGCGACGACGTTGCTGAAAAGTTCTTCGTCTGCAACCTTGATAAATGCAAAGGAGCCTGTTGTGTTGAGGGCGACATGGGGGCCCCGCTGGAAGGTGATGAACCCGCCATTCTTGACCGGATTTACGACGATATAAAGCCCTACCTCTCACCCGAAGGTATTCGGGTCATCGAGCAGAAAGGCGGCTACGAGCCCGATGAACATGGTGGCTTTGTTACAAACACTGTTGGTGGGCGGGAGTGTGTTTATGCAACCTGGAACGACAAGGGCATTCTAAAATGCGGTATTGAAGAAGCCTATAACGATGGTAAAGTTGATTGGAAAAAACCCATCTCCTGCCATTTGTACCCCATTCGGGTTACTAAATACGAATCATTCCATGCATTGAATTACGACCGTTGGCCTATCTGTAGCCCTGCCTGTAGTTTCGGTGAACAATTGAACGTGCCCATCTATAAATTTGTCCGGGAAGCTCTCATTCGGGCCTACGGGGAAGAGTGGTATGACCGATTGTCGCAGGCAATTGACGAGAAAAACGAAGCTAAATAAGCTAGTTCTTGATTCTATTCGTTCACCGCAATGCCTGAACAGCGCGATTATTTTGAGGAGGTCTATGACGTTGTCCGCTTAATACCAAAAGGACGAGTGACAAACTATGGCACAATTGCCCGTTACCTAAGCCTGCGTGCGGGTGCCCGGATGGTGGGGTGGGCTATGAACGGGTGTCATAACAGGCCCGACGTTCCCGCTCATCGGGTGGTCAACAGCGTTGGCGTGTTATCCGGCAAACATTTTTTTGGAGAACCGAATGGTATGCAGCAATTACTGGAAGTGGAGGGGGTTCGGGTGGAGAATGATAAGGTCGTTGACTTTAAAACGCTTTTTTGGGACCCCTCCGTTGAGCTGGCTTTGTAGGCGTGTTTTTAGGCGATCGTACTTCGGTTTTGGACTGCTTCAATCAATGTATCAATCACATCGCGCAATTCCTGAGTCAGAATCGAGTCTGTTACCTGCCCAGTTACATCTAACTTCGTCCGTACAAACGGTATGCTGAGTGATGCTTTTTCGGGTAAGTTCGCGGTTAACACGTCCATTGTGTGAACGAGTGCTATGTGTGCCCGAGAGCCACCTGTGTCTGATGGGCCAGCACTAATTACACCAACGGGTTTGTACACAAACTCACCCGACGAGGCAATCCAGTCGAGCATGTTTTTCAGAACACCGGGCATACCGTGTATGTATTCGGGTGTGCAGATAATCACGGCATCGGCTTCCCGAAGTTGGTTGCGTAGAGTCGCTACCGCTTCAGGTGCCGGATCAATGTCGCGCTCAGGGCTGAAATGGGGGAGATTATCGAGCCCGTTGTACAAAGTGACGGTTACGGTTGGGGGAGCTAGTTCGGCAACAGCCCGTAAAATCGATGTATTGGTAGAGGCTGCCCGAAGGCTACCGGAGATCGCGAGAATATGCATATGTGTTGAGGTTCGTACTTAGCGCAACACCCTGGTGATCTCGTTTAGTTTCTCCATTTTCTGGACAAAATCACCTTTGAGCTGGTTGCGGATGGCTGTCAGGTTATCTAGTGTTTCCTGTAAGCTATCGGGTAGAATCTCTTCCAGAACCTCGCGGAATCGTTTGGCGAAGGTCGGCGATTTGCCGTTGGTTGAAATGGCAATTTTTAAGTCGCCTTTTTTGACAACTGAACTTAGGTAGAAATCGCATAAATCGGGCGTGTCGGCTACATTGACCAGAATTCGCCGGATTTTGCAATCAGCCTGTACCTGCTTATTAACTGCTTTGTCGTTAGTTCCGGCAATGACTAAATCAATGTCTGATAAATAGATCTCGTGGTAGGGCTCCTGGATCAGTTGCACTTTTGGACTCTGGCGAGCCATCTCCCAAATTTCGTCCCGTATCTCAGGGGCTACAAGCGTAACCCGCGTCTCTGGCGAATTACCCAGCAGCGCCGTGAGTTTTTCCAGGCCAACATAACCACCACCCACAATAAGCATATGCAGGTTTTCGGCTTTAACGAAAATAGGGAAGAGGGTATTCATAGGTTAGTTGGTAAGTCGATAAGTCAGCTACTTACTGACTTATCGACTTACCAACTAACTTAAAACTTAAACCCTAGGTTCACGCCCAGAATCCGGCGTTTGCTATTACCACTAGCCAGCACATCGGCAAAACCATAGTGGTACACAAAATCCAGCATAATTGGGCCCGCATCAAAGCCAAGGTTGACCAGACCATTGATGGTTGCCGCCTGAAAATCGGCGTTGCCTAAGTTAAAATCATTTTTATCCGTACCCAACGGTGTAGCGTATTCAGCACCAAGCGCCAGCCGAACTGCCGACACACCCCGGTCAGACTGGGCCAGTTTTACACCAACATAAGCTGGAATGTGCAAATACCGCTGGTCAATGTTAGCCGTAATATCACTAACACCATTTACCTGACCATCGCCTGGTTTAAAGAATTGCGAACTGGATGCCAGATATTCCGCGCCAACCTGACCGTAAATTCGGCCACCACCTCGTACCAGGAAGCCTAACTGATAACCTAATCGGCCGGTCAAGTTTTGGCCGTCTACGGTTTCACCCTCAAATCGGGTTGAGTTAGCACCTCCATAAATGCCAAATGTAAAGTGCTTATAATTTTCGCGATGCTCCTGCCGCTCAGATACCTCCTGGCTCCGCTGTCCATCTTCAAACCCTTCATCATACGCCTTGCTTAGATCCCGCTCATCGAACTGGCGATTATCGCCAATACGTCCTTGGTAGCGATTGTCATAGCGGGGGTATTCTTCATTTCGGCGATTGTATTCGCGCCGTTCGTCAATCGTGTTATTGAATCGTCGTTCATCCTGCCGTTCGTAACGTCGTTGATCGCGGTTATCGTTTCGGTTGTAATCGTACCGGTCATTGTACGAATTCTGTTGCCCTAATACGATACCTGTACTGCAAACCCCTGCTAGGAGCAGAGCTGTTTTAGTTAATGTTTTCATAACCTGTTGAGTTGAGTAAATGAATGCATAGATTCAGTCTTAAAACCGTTCTATGCAAAGGAATGTTTGGGTAATCATGTTTAATAAGTCACCTTAAAAGGCAATAATCATAAGAAAAGCCGCCCCTGTTGAAAGAGCGGCTTCCCAAATAGCGTGACAAAACAGTGTTAGAATTTAAAACCAACACTGGCGCTCAGAATCCGTCGTTGCGAACCTGCAAAGCCCGTTGTTGTCGTGCTTCCGTTAGTTGGATTCTTAATAGAATCGCTGAGACCATGGTGGTAAGTCAGGTCAATGAGCAGTGGACCAATATCAAATCCTAACTGAGCCAATGCATTGAATGTACCACTTTTAATCTCAGCATTAGTCAGGTTAAACTTACCGCTGCTGGAGCTGATACGATTGGCATACTCCAAGCCAGCCTGCAACCGAATGGCAGATAATCCCCGATCCGATTGTAGTAACTTGTAGCCAATATACAGAGGGATTTGAACGTACTGAATGTTGATCTGGTCCTGAATACTAGCTGCCGACTGACCGTCTCCTCTTGTAAAGTAGTTTGAGCTCGACGCAAAATATTCACCGCCAATTTGGCCAAACAACCGGCCACCACCGCGCACGAAAAAACCAGCCTGATAGCCTATCCGTCCTGAAATATCGCCACCGGTATTAACGCTTTCACCTTTGAATTTGGTGCTGTTTAAGCCCGCATAGATACCGAACACAAAGTTTTTGTAATCGCCTGCCTTGGTACGAGCCGGACGGTCAGTTGAGTACGTTTCGGTTGATGTAGTGGTTGTGGTACCATCAGTAGCCATGGTGTTCGTTGAATAGGTTCCGTTGGTTGTTGAGGAATTGCTATTCATTGAATTGCTGTTATTCATCGAGCCCGTGCTGTCCGTTGTCATTGATGACGAGTAGGATGAATTCGTTGGTGTACTCGTTGTCGAATACGTAGGAGTTGTGGTCTGGGCATTCGCAAGGCCAATACCACATAGGCAAGCTGCCAGAAGTGAGAATTGCTTTTTCATAACTTGTTCTCTCGTTGAGTGTATAAATGAAAATAGGGCGTAATCTAGATTACACCCCATTAACAGGCCGTTGCCAGCCAATGTTTTTAATTATTTTTATTTTAATGAATAGAGCGTCGCCGAGAACATAGAAAAAATAGGCTTCAATAGCTCTGTGTTCTCTTTGGCTCTGTATTCAGTAAGCTACTGCGTTCGCATAGTTTTGAATGCATTCATAAGTCCGTTTGTCGAGCTGTCGTGCGTGCTAACGGGGGCATCATCCTGCAACTCGGGCAGAATGCGGCTAGCTAATTGTTTACCCAGTTCAACACCCCATTGATCGAAGCTGAAAATGTCCCAGATTACGCCCTGAGTGAAGATTTTGTGCTCGTACATGGCAATCAGGCTACCGAGCGTGCGAGGTGTCAGCTTCTTAAACAGGATGGAATTCGTAGGACGATTTCCTGAAAACATCTTGAAGGGGGTCAGGGCTTTAATCTCGTCTTCGGTCTTGCCTGTTTTGCGTAATTCCTCGGCCGCTTCAATTTCTGTTTTGCCGTTCATCAATGCTTCCGTTTGTGCGAAATAATTAGCCATTAAAATTTTGTGGTGTTCGCCGATAGGCCGCTGGCTAATGGCAGGAGCCAGAAAATCGCAGGGAATCAATTTGGTGCCCTGATGAATTAGCTGGTAAAACGCATGCTGACCATTGGTGCCGGGTTCGCCCCAGATAATCGGGCCGGTTTGGTAGTCGATGGGATGGCCCGCCCGATCAACCGATTTGCCGTTACTTTCCATATCGCCCTGTTGGAAGTACGCAGCAAAGCGATGCATGTATTGGTCGTAGGGAAGGATAGCCTCGGTTTGCGCCCCAAAGAAGTTATTGTACCAGATACCCACCAGACCGAGAATCACGGGAAGGTTCTGATCAAGTGGCGTATCATGGAAATGGAGGTCCATGGCATGGGCACCCTCCAGCAATTCTTCAAATTTATCGAAGCCAATATAGAGCGCAATGGAGAGCCCAATGGCCGACCAGAGCGAATACCGGCCACCAACCCAATCCCAGAAGCCGAACATATTATCGGGATCAATGCCGAATTTCTCAACGTCTTTCTGGTTGGTGGAAAGCGCTGCGAAGTGTTTCGCGATGGCGACTTCGTCTTTTGCGGCATCCAGAAACCACTGCCGTGCCGTTTGGGCGTTGGTCATGGTTTCCTGCGTGGTGAAGGTTTTCGATGCAATCAGGAACAGCGTCGTTTCGGGCCGGACGGTTTGCAGGGTTTCGTAAATATGAACACCATCTACGTTCGACACGAAATGCACCCGTAATTTTTTATCATCGGCGTAAGGCTTCAGGGCTTCGGTTACCATAACGGGGCCCAGATCGGAGCCACCAATGCCGATGTTCACGACGTCGGTAATGGCTTCGCCGGTGTAGCCTTTCCACTCGCCCGACCGTATCCGCTCGGTGAATGATTTCATGTGATCCAGTACCGCGTTTACATCAGGCATAACATCCTGACCATCTACCAGAATCGGTGTATTGGAGCGATTGCGCAGAGCAATGTGAAGCACGGCCCGGTCTTCTGTCCGATTGATTTTGTCGCCCGAAAACATCTTGCCGATGGCTTTTTTTAGCTCAGCCTGTTCCGCTAGTTGAACAAGCAGACTAAGTGTTTCGGCAGTAATGCGGTTTTTTGAAAAATCGAGCAGAATTTCCTCAAACTGGCGCGTGAAGGTTGTAAACCGCTCCGGATCTTCGGCAAACAGGTCGCGCAGATGGCGATCTTTCAGGCCATCGTAGTGAGCTTGCAGGTGGGCATAAGCCGGTAAGTCGGTAAATCGGTGGTTGGCGAGCATACGTTTCAGGTTTACAGTAGTCGGATTATGGTAGTCTGTTTTCGAGATATGGCATTCGGGTTACAGTATGGCCCTTGTCTTGACGTCCCTGTGGACACACGAGTCATCGCATAAACTGAATACCGTAAACCGAAAACCACAACTTGACTACCTATTTTAACTTGTCGGCGCGAATATCGTCAATCCCGGCAATCTTTTTTCGGCTATTTTTACGCGCCTTTTCCTTTCGGGATCGTTGTTTTTTGACATCAATACGTTCATTAATGAATCAAAAACTTTTCTATTCGCTGGTACTGACTGGTTTGGGGATCTTATTCTTCATCCCGTTTTTGGGGGGTGTTCGATTATTTGACTGGGACGAGATCAATTTCGCCGAATGTGCCCGCGAGATGATTGCGATGGGCGACTACTTGCATGTTCATATTGATTTTAAGCCGTTTTACGAGAAGCCACCCTTGTTTTTCTGGCTCCAGTCTATGATGATGAACCTCTTCGGCATCAATGAGTTTTCGGCCCGCTTGCCGAATGCCATTTGTGGTATCATTACGCTGGTGTATCTCTATCATATCGGAAAGAAACTGCATGGGCATCGTTTCGGGCTGCTATGGTCGCTGGCGTATCTGGGATCTGTACTTCCTCATCTTTATTTCCGATCGGGCATAATCGACCCTTTTTTCAATCTATTCATTTTCATCAGCCTGGTCAACGTAATTTTTGCGTCCTGGAAACGCGAACGCCTGGGCGGTGCTATGACCGTACCCAAAAGCGACTGGACATATATTCTTCTGGGGGGCACAGTACTCGGTCTGGCTATCCTAACTAAAGGGCCGGTTGCTTATCTTATCGTAGGCCTAGTGCTTCTTACGTATTGGATGCTGAACCGTTTCCGGTGGTTCATTACACCGCTGCAATTTCTGGCATTTACGGCAGCCGCTTCGGCAGGGTCACTATTGTGGTATGGACTCGATATTTACCTGCACGGTCCAACACTGGTACGCGAATTTGTGGCGTATAGCATCCGGTTGTTCAGTACTCCCGATGCAGGCCATGTTGGTTTTCCGGGCTATCATATTATTATTTTACTGGTAGGTTGTTTCCCCGCATCGATATTCGCTATCCGGGCGTTTGGAACGCTGTTTATCGAGCGTAATTATCAGCGCGAGTTTCGCCGGTGGATGCTAATTCTGTTCTGGGTCGTGTTGGTTCTGTTCAGCATTGTGCAGTCGAAAATTGTGCATTACTCTTCGCTGTGCTATTTCCCCCTAACGTACTTTGCCGCGCTCACGCTTCTGCAACTGGAGGATCGGAAAATTCAGTTTAACAACTGGATGCGAGCTGGTTTGCTGGTGATTGGCGGCATTTACGTGGCCGTTATTGTTGGCATACCTTATCTGGCACACCGGATGGATATCGTAAAGGCAGCGGCCGATCAGGATGCGTTTACACAGGGTAATCTGGATGCCAAAATTGACTGGACGGGTTGGGAAGCGTTGCCGGGCGTATGGTTGATTATTGTTCTGGCGTTGGCCTTAATCTGGTATAACAACCGGGAAATGGCACGTGCTTCGCTGATGCTGTTCATTGGTATGGCGGTGTTCATAACCCTGACACTCTGGTTTTTCATTGGCCGGATTGAAGGAATTTCGCAGGATGCAGCCATGCGCTTTTTTGAACGGGCGCAGGGGCAAAATGTATACGTAAAAACCTATGGTTACCATAGCTACGGGCCTTATTTCTACACGCTCAAACCTCCTGTTACCAACCCCAATTACTACAATGATGAGTGGCTTTTGCGGGGACGGATCGACAAAGATGTGCTCTTCATTCGCCATTCTTCCGAGCAGCCAACCCTGCTCGATTCGCTACCTGATGTGAAGAAAACAGGCGAAGAAAACGGCTTTGTTTTTTACCGTAGAAAGGCGAAATAGAATGCATTGAGCATAGGTTAAAAGCTATGTAAATGATACCGTTCACCCCTTTAGGGTCGCCTGTTTATAGGCGCTCTTCTTTGCTATAAACAGGCGACCCTAAAGGGGGGCGAACCCGTACAAAATCCGTAGGCTATCCTATTAATTTACCTTATTTTTATTGCTACTAAATCGTACGGCAATGAAATATATACTTTTAATCCTGATCTCCTGTGTGTCAGTAGTGGCTACTGCTCAGTCAATTGATAGCACGAAGGCAAAAGCTCCCAAAGCAAATACGTTGTCGAAGTACCAGCAGCCGAGTCAATATGGTATACAACCCGCCCCGGCTCCCAATCAAATCCAGAGCGGACAGCCTAACCCTGATCTGGTCAAGAAAATAGAGGAGAAGCGGGTTAATTCGAGCTACCAATATGAAAACGGGCGAATCACAGGTGGAAAAACATCGCTTAAGTTAGGTAAGAAAAAGGACTAGTAACCACACCTGAATCACCGTAACAGATACGATGAAAAGCCTATACACACCAGATGCCTTAGCCGAGGTGCTGAGCCGGATCGATAAGCTGCAGCCGACATCAAAACGGCAGTGGGGCAAAATGGACGTTGCCCAAATGCTGGCCCATTGTACGGCTGCTTTAGATGTAGCACTCGGGCGAACGTCTCCACCAAGAATGTTCATAGGCCGGATTCTAGGGCCTCTGATAAAACCAAATTTTTATAACGAGAAACCATTTAACAAAAATGGTCCGACTGATAAGAGCTTTATTGTTGCCGATCAACGCGAGTTTACAAGCGAAAAAGATAAGTTGGTGGAAGGTATTAAACTATTTTCAGTGGGTGGCCCAACTGCGTGTACGACCCACCCTCACTCGTTTTTTGGTGAACTAACACCCAATCAATGGAGCGTTGGCATGTATAAACATCTTGACCACCACTTAAGGCAATTTGGCGTTTAGGCCCTTTGCAAACAGATTTAAAACTGTTGCTATAGCCCGAAGGTTATAGCAACTATGGCTACGTATACAACCCCCGCAATCCGGACTACCAGAAGCTGCTACCTTCTGTTCAAGAAAATCCCAAAACAGTTGACGCTTTTCTGGCTGGCAGCTGGTCTGTTTGCCTGTAGTTCAGCTAACCCGTCGAACTCAGGTTCTCAGAAAAAGCTGCGGATTTCTGTTGGAGAAATCAAAGAGATTTCATTGCCAGGTCGTGGAGATGGTACGTCGGAGCTGATTGGTACATCCGATAACCAGGAAGTTGTAGAGGTTTCCCGGCAACAACTGGCTCCAGCGGTTGACACGCTTACACGTGATAATGCCAGGCCAACAATTTTTCAGATCAAAGGCATAACGGCCGGTACCGCCAACGTTGTTTTTGCCACAAAACTCTTAAATCAAACAGGCAACGGGCTAACGATTCGGACCTATGTTGTGCAGGTGATTGCGAAGTAGTGGATGGAATTTCTACCGCTTGGCAGTGGGTATGGATTTCTCGAATTTGCTAAATCGTTGCGTCAAATCTGCCCGTAATGCTTTTCGTACTGTTTCCTCTTTGATAAAACTATAGTCAATGCTATTAAATACAAATTTTTTAATATCGGCGTAGGAAATTTGTTTGTATCGTTTCGCTAAAAGTACGAATTGATCCGTAAGATTTGTTCTCAAAATACCCGCATCATCCGTGCAAATAACGATAGGAACTCCAAACTCGTTGTATAATGTAATTGGATGTTTATCCTCTTTTACTTTCAGAATAAATTCATTACTAAATAAATTAATTTCTACGGCTATTTTATGTTGATTCATATACCGAAGCAGGTCATAGCAATTGGCTTCGTAGGCTATATCGACACCGTGACCAATTCGATTCGCCCCAGCTAAATAAACTGCCGAATTGATATGCCAGGTTAATTCTTCCGGTTTTACTAAGCCCAACGTCAACTCGCCTGCATGTAATGTGATTTTTACGTTAGGGTATTTAGCGTGGCAATAGTTAAACATAACCATGTGTAACCAATAGTCGTTTAGGGCTACGTCATTATCTTCTGGAGCGGCAATATTTACGCCAACTACCAGCGGACTAGTGGCAGCGGATTCAAAGGCGGCAATCATGCTTTTAAATAAGTCGACAGGTTCGATGGTGCGTATAACGTAGCTTTGATAGCGCATCGTAAATTTTGCGTCATCGATCCTTAAGCTCGTGTGTAAGGGCTTAAGTACTTCATTGTTAAAGGTTAGGGCGCACTCACGCACACCTCTTCCCTTAATTGTTGTATAAAGAGAATCTAATAACTTCAAACAGGCAGTTGTATCCTGCCTTGCCTGCTGATCCCGTAATATTCTTACTGAGCCCACCAGATCATTTACTGATAGCGCACAGGGAACACCAACAAAAATGGTTTCTATGTAGCTAACGTTTTCTTTCTTTGCCCGATTTTTAAGTTCCAGCAGCCCTTTATCGACTTCGGCTCGGCTGATAAGTCCGAAGTTTGAAAATGTTTCGAAAAATAATTTGTCAGACGGGTAATCCACATAGTTATAATCCTTTACTGACCATTTCTGAAATAGTTTCTGTTTATAGTCAGGTAAGGTGCCTTCTTTCTTTAGGGTAGAAAAATTAACCCAATCACCATCTACTGGTTGTTTGTCAGAAACTTTAAGTGTTTTCTTGTTGATAAATAAATCGTTTTTTATGGCATAGTCAATAAATGTTTCGGCATAGATTGATCCATTATAATGGTGATGTAAATCGCCACCTTTGGGCATTTGCGAAAAGAAAGCTGTTAATAAAGCATGGTTGTTGCGTATCTTCTCAAAATAGTCATTTACAGGCTGTGAAAAAGCGGCTGTATTGTAAAAAAATAACCCCAAACAAATAAGAATTCTTGAAACCATAAAGGATAAATTTTCTGCTTACTGTTTTAATGAAAGAGCAATTAATTCACTGGTTAGCGCAACAACTGCTAATGTGATTGCCAGACGTGGATACCCCGTTCGGTATAACAAAAGAAAAGCAAGGCCAAAAAGTGTTAACGCAAATAGCGTGCGATACGGAAACTCCAGCCGGTAAGCAGAGCGAGGGGCTGCAAAAATTCCCCACAAGGTAGCCGCGGCTATCGGAAGTCCAATAGCCAATACGTACTTTCCATAAGGATGCTGGCTACTATGAAAACCAACATAGCCAAAGGCCCCTAACATGCTGAGTTCAATCAAAAAGTAGACGATCTGGTTAAGTCCTTTGAGTAGTTGCATAGGATTGATGTTGAGCTTCCGCATTGGCCGAACCACCCCTGCAG
The DNA here is from genome assembly GCF_006965485.1 of Spirosoma sp. KCTC 42546. Classification (NCBI taxonomy): domain Bacteria; kingdom Pseudomonadati; phylum Bacteroidota; class Cytophagia; order Cytophagales; family Cytophagaceae; genus Spirosoma; species Spirosoma sp. KCTC 42546. Next base: position 5,776,253 of record NZ_CP041360.1, on the reverse strand, counting down.
AAGCTCACTTGAGAAAAATTACGACCAATAATCGAATTTCTTCTTCGTGAAAATCGACTTGGGGATCATGGCGTGAACGCCCAGTGTCTGGTCCACTACCTGACTCACTTCAAAATCGACACCCGTGCTGGCGATGGATAACGCTTCGTTGAAGGTAAAGCCAAGTTCATCTTTAATGAACGCACAGGCTTCGGAAAGAGCGTTTTTCATAGCCTTGTTCAGGTCTTTATCCAGGCCAACAGCAATGAAATGGGTTGGCGTTTCGGCACGGGGTTGTTTCAGCGTTTTGCCTTTATGGACAATGAATTTAACCGTAAGGTTAATGGCCGTTTCGATAGCTACACCACTCACTTCACCATTACCCTGTGCACCATGGCCATCGCCCGTCGTGAATAGCCCACCCGGTACAGAAACCGGAAGGTGTAGCGTTGTGCCTTTTATTAAGTGCTTAATATCCAGATTGCCACCGAAAAAATTAGGGGGAATAGAGCTTTGTCGGCCCAAGTCGGCAGGGGGTGATAAGGCCATAACACCCATAAACGGCTTGAGCGGAATTTCGACGCCTTCTTTAAGCAGGGCCATTTTTCGCTTTGCATCGTAGCGATACACAAACGTTTCGCGGGTCTTAACGTCATCGGGAATGCCGCCCCCTCCAGGCCACACACTATTTACGCCGAAGCCAGCCGGAAACGTCAGGTCGAGGATACGAATTTCAAGGCTGTCGCCGGGTTGTGCACCATCGATGTAAACGGGACCAGTGAGCATGTGTCCCCGAATGCCCGACGGCTCGGGTTTTACGTTCTTCAGAATCGCAATGACCTCCTGGGCGTGTTGGTCGAGCGGCAGGTTATTTTTGGTATAAAATTCTTCGGGATTAGTCCGGCTCACACCCGATGGGTTGACCGTCTGAATTTCAACCACATCTCCATCTTTCACTTTATAGACGGGCGGCACATCGGCTCCAAAATATCCCCAGACCATATTTTCGGGTAATGAGCGAACTACATGATCGGGTTTGATAGCGGATGACGTACTCGCAGGCTTTTCGGTATGGTCCGTGCCGGAAGTTAGTTTGGTAAGTGTGTTGGCAGTTAAGCCACCTGTTGAGAGAAGGGCCAGCCCGTTTCGGGTGGTTTTGTGTAAAAAAGTTCGTCGTGAAGTTTTCATCAGGTTGTATGATTGAGTTGCTCAGAGAATAAGCGTAGTAAGATACTAAATCAGGAGTTATTTGATCACGTTATACCGTCCTAATGGCTAACTATAGCTGAGATTCGTGTGAACAACCGGCCTGTTCTGCCTGTTAGGTTTCCGAATTAACTTGATTTGCCCGTGTCAGTATCGCCAGTCTCAGCGGCCACTACATCTTCACCCAATAAATGGATTATTCTGGGTACGATTATGTTCGGCACGTTCATGTCAACGCTCGATAGTAGTATTGTCAATATTGCGTTACCGACCATCCGCCGGGAATTGCATGCGGGAGACAGTGTGGAATGGATCGTGTTATGCTACCTCCTGACAACCACCAGTACGTTGCTCATTATGGGTAAATTATCTGACTGGGTGGGTCGCCGACAACTATACATTACTGGTTTCTGCGTCTTTGTACTAGGCTCGTTACTTTGCGGTCTGGCCTGGAATCTTTGGTCGCTGGTGGGGTTTCGGGTGTTACAGGGACTGGGTGCTTCTATGATTTACGCTATCGGTCCAGCCATCATCGGCGATGCATTTTCGCCGAAGGAGCGAGGACAGGCCTTGGGTCTTATGGGCTCGGTAGTAGCTGCGGGTTCCAGTGCAGGGCCGGTGATTGGCGGACTTTTACTGGGTAAATTCGGCTGGTCGAGCATCTTTTTTGTGAACGTACCCATTGGGTTGATCGCGATCTGGCGGGCCTGGACCATCCTCCCGGAAAGTCCGAAGGTAGTCAATCAACGTTTCGATCTGGTAGGAGCGGGGTTATTCCTGATCGGTGTAACCACTTTGCTGACGGGTCTGGATTTTGGCCCTGAACCCCAATACGGATGGAATCACTCACTTGTTGTTGGATTGCTTTCCGTTGGGGCGGTTCTGTTGATGCTTTTTCTTTTTTGGGAAATGCGCGTTAGCGAACCGATGTTACGACTAAGCCTGTTCCGTATCCGGCCCTATACATCCGCTATTCTGGCTGCCTTTTTTGGGTTTGTGGCCTCTGGTGGTAATCTGTTTGTTATTCCGTTCTTTTTGCAACAGTTGTTAGGCCTGAATCCGGGGCAAGCGGGATTGGTCTTGTTGGCAGGACCTTTAACCCTCAGTGTTGTGGCCCCCTTGGGTGGTTATTTGTCTAGTCGGGTTAGCACCCGCTGGTTATCCAGCGCAGGTTTGTTGATTGCTGCCTGTGGGTATTTCGCCTTTTCGTTCCTGGATGTCAGTTGGGATTGGAAAGACGTAATCTGGCGGAGCTCGATGGTTAGTCTGGGTTTTGGCTTGTTTCAGTCACCCAATAGTAGTAGTGCCCTTAATGCGGCACCCCTTGAGCAACGGGGAATTGCGAGCAGTATGATTGCCTTCATGCGCAATCTGGGCTTCGTGGTTGGCATTGCCTTAGCAGCCGCCGTGTGGTACAGTACCCGCAACCGCTACGCGTTGGCGCATGATGTAATGCCAGAAACAACCGTTGCTCAGCTACTTGGCATGCACTACGCTTACCTGATCATGGCTGGTTTGGTGCTAACCGGAGCCCTTATTTCGTTCACCCGAGGGAAAACGCCACAACCTTCATCGCCGGTTGCTGTACCGGAAATGTAGCGTGGACGTCTCGTCCGCGTAGCCGAAGGCTAAGTTGTGGCTAACTATAGCCTTCGGCTATACGGACGAGACGTCCACGCTACAATTTACCGCTTTGGTCCAACCGAATCGAAGATGACTACTTTCTCCCATAGTGTGGAATAGTTGTTCCGGAAGTCGTCGTGGATAGGGTGTTTCTGATAGGCTTCTTCATCTTCAGGACTATCGAAAAAGCATAGCCAGGAGTAGGTGTATGTCCGCTCAATAACAGCTCGGGTTGTGCCAGCGGGTGTACCAATATGCACCATTTTGATGGTGGGGCATTTGGCCAGTTTGTTTAAACCTTCCAGCAATTTGGCTTTATCCGCTTCACTGCCAGCGTTTTTAAGGTAGAAAAATACGTGGTGAACAAACATTTCTTTAGGGGCTGAGTCGATGACTGGCAATCCGGCACCTAGTCCGGCTGCAACGCTATTTTTAACAAAACTTCTTCGTGATTGCTCTTTCATGTTGTATGCCTGACTATTGGATGGATAAGGAACGAGGCTCCTTTGGGAAGTAAAATTGCCAAACGAATTGTCTTTAGACAAATCTGAAGAAAAATCAGGGTGTTCAGAAGCTGGATGCCTGTCTATTTTCAGTCAATTGAGCGAATCGGATAGGTGAAATTAATCATTTGATAAACTTTTTGTCTAGAAAAGAGTCAATAGTTAAATCCTTTTGCATACTATTTACATGCATTCACTAAATAACTCAACTTATGAAACGTATTATCATCACACTATTTTTGGTAGTTGGGCTTGCTGGAGTAAGCCAGGCTCAAACGAATGCCAATCAGGGATTGATGCAGGCACTTATGGAAGCTATTGGTTCGGCTACCCTGTCTGATGCCCAGGTTGCTGAACTTTCGCGGCAGGCGATTGTCGAAATGGATGCTAAAAATCCAGTAGCCGCTGCCAATGATCCCTATACAGTACGACTAAATAAAATTGTTAGCCGCCATCATACGATTAGTGGAATTCCCGTCAATTATAAAGTCTATAAAGTGGCTGATGTTAATGCGTTTGCAACAGCCGACGGCAGTGTGCGTGTTTTTAAGGGCCTGATGGACATCATGACCGATAATGAGTTACTGGCTGTCATGGGACATGAAATCGGCCATGTTGTCAACCATGATACGCGCGATGGTATGAAAAGTGCCCTCCGGCGCTCCGCCGTACGGGATGCCGTGGGTTCAACATCGGGTAAATTAGGGGAGCTATCCCGATCACAATTAGGCGATATTGCTGACGGTCTGCTGGGTGCCAAGTTTAGTCGCCAGCAGGAAACCGAAGCCGATGATTACAGCTATGGGTTTCTGAAACGCTATGGCTATAACGTTTTGGCCCTGGCGACATCCTTTGAGAAATTAGCCAAACTGAGTGGCGGGCAGGGAGGGCCAACATTCCTGTCATCACACCCCGACAGTCAGGCCAGAGCGCAACGCGTGCGTGACCGGGCCCGTCGGGATGGACTGGCCCGGTAGAGAAAGATCAGCCACTTCGTTGAGGTAAGTCATACGTAAATCCTATAAATGGAGGGTAGTTTACGGAGCTATTTTAACAGCTCGTTTATATACATACTCCACTTATGGCTCTTTTTCTACGTTACCTGCTCTTAACTATGTTTGGGGTTGCCATACAGGGTGGCAACCCGCTCTTTGCCAAACCAACCTGGACGTTTAGTGTGGTAGTAGCTGTAGAGAAACGTACTGCCGATTTATATCAACTTGCGTATTCGAAGACGATCACCCAGATTGTAAACGAGCAGTTGGCTACCATCAACGCCAATTTTAACAGCTCGCCTAACTTCAACGGTATCTATAACTTTCGGGTCGATTCTGTATATGTGTTTGACGGTGCAGTAGGTGACGAAATTGCCAGGCCGCACCCCAGATATATGTACGGCATTGTGATTAATGGGTTTTCGGATATTACCTCAGGAGGAGGGTGGTATGGTAGTAGTCAGACTATCTACCACAACTGGAAATGGGATTATTTCGATGGGCCTTTTGCGCAGACAGCTACTGATGGTTTAACGCATGAATTTGGGCACGCCCGCGGGGCAATTGATATCTATGCGTTACAGGTAGACGCTCAAAAGAATCCGGTGAATGGCACTTCATTTGCGGCCGTAAACTCGATCATGAATTATCCCTATGGCAATGTTGTCTGGGATGAGCATACGACAAATTTATTGAACGCTACGGGAGGAGATCCTATTGTTGGAGATACCTGGATAACAGATGCATTCCCTAACTCAATTGGTATAAAGGCTATTGACTCGCAGGGAAAACCGCTAAGAAATGTACAACTGGATATATATACTGTCAATTGGTATTCTAATGCCGTTACTGGGAACGCAATTTATACAGTCATAACTAACCCAAACGGGATTTATTCATTCTCAAGAAATCCCTATTATCCACTATCCAGTGGATTCCCCTGGAATATAGAATATTGCAATTTTCTGGTTAAAGCTACGTACAACTCGGTTGTCGTCTATAAGTGGATGCCACTGTATGATGTTCAGAATGCGTATTTTCGCAACGGGGCAAATTCGGTGTATAATGCGGAGATTCAGTTTCCAGCAAGTACCCCTGTTATCACGTTAAATAGTGTGAGTACTACTAGTGTTTGTCCTGGAAATACAATTGATGCGTCGTTTACCGTAAGTGGCAACTTTGAGCCAGATAATACGTTCAGCCTACAACTTGTCGATAGCTTCGGCATGGCCACAACGCTGGCAAGCGGTAATGGCACCAATGGAACTACCATAACCGGAAAAATACCGACCGGATATTATTCAACAAAATTTGGGTATTTAGTCCGGGTGGTGAGTAATAAACCATCGGTTAAAAGCGATGGGATCGTGATTGCGCTCAACGCGTTACCTACAGCCACCTTGAAAGACAATGGCCCGCTGAGTGGTACCTTAACGAGTGTTACACTGACGGCAGGGGGCGGCACGTCCTATGCGTTTGGAGGCCCTGGTTTGGTGAGCCAGAATCCTACGTCTGGTACGGCTATTGTCAACGCATCGGGTATTTATTCGGTAACGGTTACGAGCAGTACTGGTTGTTCCAATACAGCTAGTTTAGCCCTGGCCGGTACAGATTTAACGCCTACACTGGTTTTGCCGCAGGCTAATTTTGCGGCAACAGGTAGTGTAGCCAATCTGGTCGTCAACCTCTTTGAGGTAGCCGGATTGCCAACAACCATGAGCAATGTAGCCATAACCATCACCGCTCCCGCTGGCTATACGATCTCCTTTGACCCGTCCAGTACCCGTATCAATGTGTTGGGTGGGACAGAGAATCCGGTAGCGATCGATAATTCAAACTGGTCAGTGACGAGTTCGCTGGCAAACCGGCAACTCTCTTTAGTCATGAAGGCCAATCAGTTTATTGGAGCAGGGGGCAAGGTTGCATTGGGCTTTAGCGTCACCCGTACGAGTGCGAACTCGGGTAGTACATCCACTATTACGGTGAACATCAGTGATGATGCAACAAAAGGATATGATGGTAATACTGCCAATAATGTGTATGCCCGGATTATTAACGGGTTGTAAATAGGCCCTCTTAGTCACTTAGTTGCATCTGATCTGTTCATTAGCTTTCTTTCGGACGTCAAAACTATTTACTCTAATGGAATCACAATCCTACCCTGAACGCCAGCACCCTTTTCTGACAGCCGATCAAGTGAAACGAGAGCAGGCTGCTTTCATGACACAAGTTTACGGTTGGATGACCGTTGCCCTGCTTGTTACAGCTTCAGTCTCTGTTTGGGTAGCCAGCACCCCCGCCGTACTGGAGCTCATTTTTGGCAATCGGCTGGTTTTTTATGCCTTGCTCATTGGCGAAGTGTTATTGGTTATCTCGCTATCGGCGGCAGTGCAACGGGTATCGGCACGAACCGCAACGGCCATGTTTCTGGGTTACGCCGTTATGAATGGACTGACGCTGGCGTCGATTTTTATGCTCTATACCGGTGGGTCAATAGCCTCGACGTTCTTTGTCACAGCCGGGACATTTGGATCCATGAGTGCCTTTGGTTATTTCACCAAACGTGATCTGACCTCAATGGGTGGTTTTCTAATGATGGCCCTCATTGGACTGATCATTGCCTCGGTCGTAAATATTTTCTGGCAGAACGAAACGCTGTATTGGATCGCGACCTATGCCGGTGTACTGATCTTTGTTGGCTTGACCGCCTACGACACCCAGAAGATCAAGGAAATGAATGTTATCGGCAATGCTGGTACCGACGAAGAGCGTAAAGGAGCCATCATGGGGGCGCTACGGCTCTACCTGGATTTCATCAATATGTTTCTCTACATGCTACGCCTGTTCGGGCGCCGACGGTAGAGTGGAGTTTTTGGTAAATGAAAAAAGCACTTCGGGAGGAGTGCTTTTTTGTTTGATGGGGTTTGGGAGATCTGAGAAAAAAATCTTCTTCAATTGCGTAACCAAGCCGCTAATGGACTCAAATAATACATTTTTCCGTCTTTTTTGAAATCCCAAACATTACTGACTTCACGTAGCCGGGCAGGTTCATCAGCTTTCCGAATACGAACACGGTTTATGCGTCGTAACCGTCGGTTTGCCCACCGTTTGTCTTGCTTTTCAGTGCTCGCGGTAGTGATTCCCAGAATAGGTGTTTTGCGAAGTGAACGACTCATGTGAGAACAAGTTGATTAGTAAGAGCTATTCATCTCTGGGTACTTGTTTTTTCTGGCCGAGAATTTGGCGTGCTTTTTTTATCTTTTTGGGGAATAGAATACGATTGCCAAAGCGGACATCTAATGTTTCGTCTATTAGTAAGACTGTACTTGGTTTGACTTCAAGCGGCTTAGGTGAGTTTCGCATGATCTATTTTGCTTTTTAATAAAAATACACTATCGCTGACGTATTTGAAAACCGGCGTACAATTTATCTTGTTGAAATGGCTCGGATACTCCGTATGAATTTACTCCTTCAACAAGAAACTGATCCGAAATGTCTTTCCAATAGCTACTAATAGCTCGCCCATAAACTTTCGTTCGTCTACTTGTGCTACCTGTAAAAAAGACAACTGCGCTTGGTTGAGTAGCAAAAAACTCATTCAATGTGAAGGCAACAGTAGTTAGTATTTTACGCCCGTCTCCATTGTTAGAAACAATTTGATCATCAATCTCGTCGGTTAATATGTTGTAGTCGCCAAAGCCCAAATTCCAAACCTCAAGGTCTTCCAAATATGAATAAGAAATAACTTTCAGAATGCGACCTTTAGGCCCTTCACTTACAAACATGTAATTTAAACGGTCAGTTGAGGCCCTGACTTCATAACGCGGCAGATTCATATACGGTGTTGTAAGTCCCGCAATATACCTCAAATGGGATGTTAAGTCAATATATTTCAGATTATTGTATCTCTCTTGTTCTTTTTTCTATATTAGGATTTTATAACTCATTGAGCAGATCAGCTAAAGGCCGAGCTTGTTTAGTTCCTTGCTCAACGGCTTTTAGTTCTTGAACAGCTTCTTTTAATTCAGTAAGTAATCTTGCCTTGGTCGACTTCTCGATTTCGTATTTTTCTTGATCGGCTACTATCTGTTTCATAACGTCGGTTTGTAGATTGTTTGTCCTGTCGATAGTGATCCCTAGAATAGAGGCTTTGCGTTTAGAGCGACTCATCTTGCTATTTTTTCTAAATTACGAAAAAAGGTGACAAAGTATGGGCATGTTCGATTATATGCACGTCAATTTGACGCTGCTCCCTTTGGCAGAAGAGGAGCGAAATCGGCTGATTGGTAATGAAGGCTTTCAGACTAAATCACTAAACCGTGATTTGACCGATTATTACATAACCGAAGATGGTTATCTAGAAATGACACCGGGCCCTGATTTCTCAGACGAAGATTGGATCATAAATCCCCTTGACGAGCGCTTCCGTATTTCCGACGCGAATGGTACTATTAACTTTTATACTTCTGTTCGTGACGAGACCTATGCGTATTTCGAGTTTGAGGCTTTATTCCTTAATGGGCAATTGCAGAGCATCCGTCATTTAGGTAACAACGTGAGAACTGAACGAATTCAAACCTGTTTCTGGACAGAAAGGAAACGTTTAGATTCCACAGGCTAGATGAGTGATATTGTTGTAAAAACCATCATACGATTTAGTTGCTTGTTGATAACTTAGTGTCATTTTATCAAGTTGGCTATGAATAGCTTAAAAATGCCTCCCTTTGCCCTTATCTCTACAACCATAATACTTTACATATAAAATTAGAAAATGCTATATTGATAAAAAAGGTTTATTTATCGAGTACCATGTTGTTAATAGTGATTGTTCGTGAGCTGCGTAAATTTCTCTAACAGCCATATGCATAATACCTTGGTTTATACCCTTTACCCAATCTTGGTTGACTAAAATGTATTTTAAATTTTTTACGCTAGATGTGTGGGATGAATTTTCTTCTTTTACGAATGATGATATTAGTAAAGTTTTATATGGATTTAATGGGAAAAAGAAGGCGAAATCTTCTCCAAATTTTGTGTTATGAATATGACTAGAGCTATCCATACAAAAACCTGGATTATCAGATGTTATGAATTGATGGTTCATAGTTGTTTCTAATACAATCCAGTTTGCTCTGGTTATTTTATTTATAATGTCTTGTCTTACAGAGTTATGGGCTATTTTGTTTTGTAATATAGAACTGTTATGTAGGTCTTTTTGATAAGACGCATTTGGTACTATATTTTCTTTGATTTTTTCCTTGATTTCAATAAAGCGATCAAAAGTAATATTGCCTGCTTGAAGTAATGGATTTATTTTATCTTCTGCAATTATAAGCTCTTCAACTACTTTATCAAATACTTGTCCAACATGCTCAGTATTATAAATTGATTTTCTGAAATAATCATTCCTTAACTTAATGTCTAATAAAGCTTCGGATAAAATAGAGACATCTTCAAATGACAAGCAAGGAGCACTGCTAATTTTTTCTATGATATTCCCCAGTGTATTTTCGTAGAGAAATCCGTAATTTTCGAGAATATTCAAATCGTTAATCTTGTATTTGGTAAGAAAAGAATTGTTCTCAAATTTATAATAGTCTGGCCGGTAGCAAACTTGAGAAGGGTGGAATTCTCTTGGGTTAGGTCGTTTATCTAAATCAATCCTCAATTTGAAAAATTTGCCATTTTGTTTTGTGAAGCCTTCTAAATATACTTTTGGGACAATATGCTGACTCTGCCCTTTTTTCTTTGCCATACTCAAATATACAAAAAAAGCCCGGCCACTTCGCAGTAACCGGGCTTCTGAAAATCAATCAATTATAAATTCTCAATGTGCGCGTCAAGGTTCGTAAAGGCAATCTCGCCGTCGTTGTTCAACTCCATCAATACAACGGAATCTTTCTTGACTTCGCCCGACAGTATGCTCTTCGAGAGTTCGTTGAGCACCCGGCGTTGTAACACGCGTTTCAGCGGACGGGCACCAAATTGTGGGTCGAAACCTTCTTCGCCAATCTTGGTCAGCGCTTCGTCGGTAGCGTCGAGCTGGATGCCGTTTTCGGCGAGTCGTTGCTTAATGCCCCGGAACTGAATGTCCACAATCTTGCGGATGTTGGCTTTCGTCAGCGGCTCAAACATTACGATTTCATCAATCCGGTTCAGGAACTCGGGGCGAATGGTCTGCCGAAGCAACTCCAGCACGGCCGATTTCGCTTCTTCCAACACCAGCGAGTGGTTCCAGCCTTCGTCCTCGGCAAACTTCTCCTGAATCAGGTGACTACCGATATTGGAGGTCATGATGATGATCGTGTTCTTGAAGTTCGCTACACGGCCTTTGTTGTCGGTCAGGCGGCCTTCGTCGAGCACTTGCAACAGGATGTTCCAAACGTCGGGGTGGGCTTTTTCAATTTCGTCAAGCAACACTACCGAGTAGGGTTTCCGACGAACAGCTTCAGTCAACTGCCCCCCTTCGTCGTAGCCCACGTATCCCGGAGGAGCACCAATCAGTCGGCTAACGGCGTGGCGTTCCTGGTATTCCGACATATCAATCCGCACAAGGGCGTTCTCATCGTTGAACAAGTACTCGGCCAGCGTCCGGGCCACTTCGGTTTTACCAACGCCTGTAGTACCGAGGAAGATAAACGAACCAATAGGTCGTTTCGGGTCCTGCATGCCAGCCCGGCTCCGACGAACCGCATCGGCCACGACTTCAATCGCTTCAGCTTGTCCGGCTACGCGTTTGCCAAGTTCTTTTTCCAGGTTGAGCAACTTCTCCCGGTCGCTTTGCAGCATTTTAGAAACCGGAATGCCGGTCCATTTTGCCACTACTTCGGCGATATCATCGGCAGTCACTTCTTCCTGCATCATCCGATCCGATGAGTCTTTATCAGAACCTTCTTTAGCCAGGGAATTTAGCTTATTCTCAATTTCGGGAATACGGCCGTAGCGAATTTCGGCTACTTTGCCATAATCGCCCGAGCGTTCGGCCTGGTCAGCTTCCAGCTTCAGTTTGTCAAGCTCTTCTTTCAGCGTTCTTCCTTCGTTGACCGATGCTTTTTCGGTTTCCCATTTGGCTTTCAGACTATTTCGTTGTTCACTAAGATCTTCGATCTGTTTGTTGAGTACGGTTTCCTTTTCCTTGTCGTTCTCGCGACGGATAGCTTCCCGCTCAATTTCCAACTGCATGATGCGTCGGTTCAGTTCATCGAGTTCTTCGGGTACGGAGTCCATCTCCAGGCGGAGTTTGGCAGCTGCCTCGTCCATCAGGTCAATAGCTTTGTCCGGTAGAAAACGGTCCGTGATGTAGCGCGTCGAAAGTTCAACAGCGGCAATTACGGCATCGTCTTTGATTCGGACCCCGTGGTGCAATTCGTATTTCTCTTTGATACCTCGCAGGATCGAAATAGCATCAGGCATGTCGGGCTCATCGACCATAACAGCCTGAAACCGACGTTCCAGCGCTTTATCTTTCTCAATGTATTTCTGATACTCTTTCAGCGTAGTCGCACCAATCGTATGCAGTTCCCCGCGAGACAGAGCAGGTTTGAGCAGGTTTGCCGCATCCATGGCTCCTTCGCCACCGGCACCCGCGCCAATGAGTGTGTGAATTTCATCGATGAACAGAATAATTTGTCCATCCGAATCCGTTACTTCTTTGATAACGGCTTTCAAACGTTCTTCAAACTCGCCTTTATACTTGGCACCCGCAATTAGCAAGCCCATGTCGAGCGAGACGATGGTTTTAGTTTTCAGGTTTTCAGGAACGTCGCCCGATACGATCCGTTGGGCAAGTCCTTCCACAATGGCGGTTTTACCAACGCCCGGTTCGCCGAGCAGAATTGGGTTATTCTTGGTTCGGCGGCTCAGGATTTGCAGCACCCGCCGGATTTCTTCGTCACGGCCAATCACCGGGTCAATTTTACCCGTGCGGGCACGTTCGTTCAGGTTGATACTGAAACGTTCCAGAGATTGATACTTCGCTTCTGCGTTTTGGTCTTTCACCGAGTTTCCTTTTCTAAGTTCGTTGATAGCCGCTTTCGTTTGTTTTTCGTTGAAACCGGCATCTTTTAATAAGGTTGCAATTTGATCTTTGCCGCCCATTAGTCCTAACAGCATCAGTTCGACGCTCACAAACTCGTCGCCAAATTCTTTGGTATAGCTGCTGGCTTTGGCCAGGGCCGCGGCCGTATCGTTGCTCAGGTACACGCTGCCGTTGCCTCCCGAAACTTTGGGATAGGTGGTCAGAATAGCTTGTAGAGCCGCATTTGTATTTTGTAGATTGATCCCAGTCTTTTTCGCAATGAAACCAACTACGTTTTCGTCTTCCGACAGAATAGCCTGAAGCAGATGTCCCGTTTCGATACCTTGCTGGCCGTTACCGAGGGCAATCTCCGACGCCTTCTGTACGACCTCCTGTGCTTTTATGGTGTAATTTTTAAAGTCCATGACTGTTGAGAGGATTAGGGTGTTTTACTGGATGACTACTTAATAACAAATCACGGGCCGAGGTGGTTTTTCGGACATTTTGGCGGAAATTGCGTGATTTCTGCTTTTCATTGTGTCAGAATGTCGTAAATAGTACTGAATATGTTTTGGTGTACCATTATCGGCCTAATTGCATTATACACTGGTGGTCGGATGTATCAAGCAATAACTCGTTTAAAGAGATTTGGCAAAGTAGTAGAAGCTGATGTCTTTTCTGTTGAGAAACCTGATTTTCGATTTTGGATTGGGCCAATTTCTATTCATTCTCAGACAGTAACGACAGTTTGTTATCAAAACGAGAAAGATCAATGGGTCGCAGGGAAATTGAAAGGAGGGCTAACTAACTTAAAGAAAGGAGATAAAATTTCAATCTGGTATGATCCCGAAGACCCAGTAACTATTGTTTTTAATGATAGAACTAGTACTGGTTTTAATGCAATTCTTACCGTTTTATTAGGATTGGCTTTGGTTGGATATGGTTTATATAGATACCTCGAGTAAAATGTTGATCAAAGCAAAGCCCTGTTAGGGGCGGCCTGTCAATAGCACACCAAGACGTTAAATCCAGTAAAGCCCTGTAGGGGCGACCTAAAAATGCGAAACTAGTTAGGCCGCCCCTACAGGGCTTTGAAAATGTATGGTTAAGGGCGTTGCTATTGATAGGTCGCCCCTAACAGGGCTTTATAATAAGAATTCTATTATTGATAGGTAACCATCGTAGGGCTCTAGTGTGATCAGTTGAATCACTCTTTGGGCTTGATATTATCCGACTGAGCGTAAAAGTCGAATACATATTTCAGATCATACTGCACCTCGAAACGCTTTCAAAATGCCAGATATTCATCTTGAAAGGTACGTTTTCGGTGGTGTTCTTCCTGATTTAACCCATATTGAATCACATCGTGAACCTGTGATTGTCCATAGGTAAATGCACCATAACCTTCTTGCCAAGCGATTGCTTACACCACCCTTTCTCTTTGATAAAACCTGATGATGACGATTTTATATCGCGAACCAAATCTGAAAGCGTAAGTGAAGGTGCAAAACCAATGAAGCAATGAATGTGATCCGGCATCGCATTAATAGCCAGTAGTTTTTGCTCTCGTTTTTGTACGATGCCGGTTATGTATTGATGTAGTTCCGCTTTGTGTGCGCAAGCAATCAGGTTTTGGCGGCCTTTTATTGCGAAGATAAGTTGAGCGTATAATTGTGTGTACGTATTTGCCATTTATCAATCTGTTATGTTGGATTGATTAGGCGAGTCTGCTAGAAAAAAGCATCATATGGCATGGCTCCATTAGCAACGTTTAACAAAAAAGCCGCCCTGTGATTACAAGGCGGCTTTTCTACTTAATCCAGCCCTTCAGCTTCGATTGGCTTCATGCGCTCTCGGGCAATTTGGGCTTGATAAGGTTCTTTCGTTTCAACGGGCCCTGCCAGTACTTCGGCTTCTGCATCGTAGATGACACCGTTGTCATACTCATGAAACTTGCCTTGTGGAAGCCAGTAGGTCAGCAAACCAGCATAGGCTGCGGCCAAAATAGCGGCTGTCCAGCCTACAACAGGTTGTTTCTGCCAATCGCGGGTGGCAATACCAGTAAAACCAGCTACGAACGGTACCATATACCAGGGATCGTTAAGTCGCCGGGCAATGAGGTAACCCGCCCCCGCGGTAGCGGCCAGGATACCCGCTGCTACCGGTTCGTCGCGTTCTTCGTCAGGCTTCCAGGCGTTCAACGTTAATATGGTATTAGGCGTACCAACTACTGTGGCGGCTGTGAGCCAGCCCGCATATAGACTTACCGGAATACGAAGGTATTTTTCGGGCGAGGGAACGTCCGTTTTACCGATTTCCAGGCTTTGGTGTAAGGCTAAAGCCGCTGGTAAGTTAAACTTCGTTGTGAGGTCGGAAATAACAATGCTTCGTGGGTCATTCTGAGAAAAGAACCGGCCAAAAATAGCGTTGAGCGCCCAACTGGTCCACCACCAGGGCAAAGCTTTCTGGTAACGTGGGTTGTGCTCCTGCGAAGGAAGGGCTTGGTGAACCATCATTGCGGTCAGGCCAGAATAGATCGTTGACCAGACAACACCAAAAGTCCAGCCGTCCGGAACGATCATGTTTTTCTCGAAAACGCGTTCGTATTCTTCCGGAACATCATACTCATAGGCTAGACCACCCTGTTCAGATTCTTTGCGTTCTTTACTTTCCTGCCGTGACCGATTGCTCGATACGGTCGTGTAGATGATACTGCCAACGGCAAGGGCAGCAGTGGCAATTCGCCAAAATGATGAGTTTTTCATGACAGAATTGTTTTCACGACAGGATTTAGGGGATAAAACAGAATTTTTCTCTAGAATTCAATCCTGCTCATCCCCTAAACCCTGTCAAAAAAATTAGGCAGCTACTTCCTCTTCAACATCCTCCGTTTTTGCAACAATCTTTTCCGCCTTAGCCTTCGTGTTCTGGTACGCATCAGCAACAGTTTCAACAACTGTATCCAAAACAGACGACAGCGTATCGGATATTGCGTTCCCTGCCGATTTAGCTTTGTACCGATAACGGGCTTTCTGAAAATCGCTGGTGTTTTTATAACCGATGGTCAGGGCAATGCCTGCCACTACGGCTATACCAAATCCAATGCCCCAGGCCAGGGAAATGGTGGGTTCTTTTTCTTCTGGTTCAGGCTTTTGCGCCATCTTACCACGCATAACAGCCGCCAGAGCTTCTTGTGGAGCAACGTAAGACATTACTTCATACGACTTATTCTTCAGGCCCCCTGGAATGGCTTTAGATTTACCCGCCATGAGTGCATCATAGCCTGCTTTAGCTACCATAACGGGGTCCTGAACTTCATCCGTTACTTTGGTATTTTCAGCGCCAGCCTTATGGAAGAAGTCGGTGTCCGTAGCGTTAGGCAATAAGGCCGTAATCGTCACGTTAGTGTCTTTCACCTCATTAATAAGTGACTGCGTAAAGTTGTAGACGTAGGCTTTGGTTCCCGCATAAACGGCCATGAGTGGGGTAGGCGTAATGGAGAGTAAGGAGGCCAGATTCAGAATCTTACCTTCGTTTCGCGCGAGCATATCGTATAAAAACAGCTTCGTCATCTGAGTCAATGTCAGCACGTTGAGGTGAATCATTGCCTTCTCTCGTTCCCAGTCGGTGTCGGTGGCAAAGAGACCATACAGCCCAACCCCGGCATCGTTGACCAACACATCGACCGTAATGTCTTTTGCCTTAACCTGATTGTAAACATCCTGAGCGGCATCTTCCGTAGCCAGGTCTTTACCGATGACCGTGATCTGCTGCGTACCGTAATTACTTTTGAAGACTTCGGCAAGGCGATCCAGCTTGTCGTCGCTGCGAGATACGAGTACTAAATTATAGCCGTCCTGTGCAAACAGTTTGGCGAGTTCCTGACCGATACCACTAGAGGCACCTGTAATCAGAGCGGTTTTTCCTGTTCCTGTGTTCATAACACGTAGTTGGTTCGTTACTAAAGGGTATGAACTGTCACTATCAGAAGTTGTTTAGAGAAAATGTGCAGATTTCTGAACGATCTGGGTCATAAGCTGAAAAATTACAGGGCATAAAAAAGCCTTTCCAGGACTACTGGAAAGGCTTTTTTATGTTTATGTCGACGATTGGAATGCAGTATTATTTAACCACCACTTTCAGGTCAATTTTTCGTAGCGTTGGCTTCGCAATACCTGATGTATCGTTTTTAGCTACGCCCGTTCCGCGGCCAATGGCATCAATGCGAACAAAATCAATGCCCGACGACATTAATTGCTGCTTGATCTGATTGACTCGCTTGAACGACAGGCTCTTATTAGTTAAATCACCTTTCGCATCATTGGCATAGCCTACAAGTTGTACCTGCAAACGGGGGTATGTTTTCAGAATAGTGGCTAATTCCCCAACCGTTGCCTGCCCACTGGCCGTCATTGATAACGAACCGGGCTGGAATGTTATGCCTGTGAGTGGAAATACACGACCTTTAGGTAGTGCCGCATTGCCCAGATAAGGTGCCATTTGTTGCGTTAAAGCGCTGGTAGACATAACGGGTGTAACACCTGCCAGGCTGGTTGTAGCGGTGGCAGAAGTTGACTTGGGGGCCGTTTTGACGGTTGGTTCTTTAGGAACTGCCAGTGATCGTGCAACAGTATCTGCCTGAATGGTATCGGTCGTAACGGTGGTAACATCACGGGCTTCCTCCTGTCCGTCCGAATATTTTTGGGTATTCTGATACAGATAATAACCACCAACAGCCAGTGCTACGGCTATTAATGCACCTACACCCCATTTCGTTAGTGTTTCATTTTCAGAGTCAGAATCATCGGGTGCTTCGTAACTAATGACTGGACGGGTCGCAGTAGTGGTTGAGCGGCCTGATGATTCAGTGGTTGATCGTCGTGCAGGCATAGCCAGCCCAGCAACAACCTGATGGAGCCCTACTTTCTCAACCAACTGGGGCATAAAATCGTCGGGCACTGCATTGACAAATGCATCCCGTTCGCTAAACAGCGAAGTAGCTAGCCCATCGGCATCTAATTTTTGGTCTTTTACCTGCTTGCCCAGCACATGGAGCACAATGGTAGTCGTTAAGCCCAATAGGGCAATGGCCGACGAGTTACGAATACCAGCATAGCCTGAGATCATACTGCCAATTGAGCTTTTCATGGCAGGCAGTAAGTGGCTGATCACGTCGTTACCTTGCGTAATAAGCGTATTGGTCAGGGCCGGATCGCGTAATACAGTTGTTAAATTCTCTGTCAGAGTACCGTCGTATCGTCCTTTTTGGATATGATTATAGAGCTGATTAACGCCAATTTCGCTGGTTGTGCGTTTCATCAGTCCACCCACAATGGTGTAGACGAGCCCATTAATGGCTTTACTGGTTTTTTCGGCGGGTTCGTCAATATACGTAGCAATACGCGACAGAACGTCCGAGTTTAATACATTCGTTAGATTGGCAAATAAATTCATATAATCAACAGACTCAATCAGGCAGTAAATGGGTACTAATTCTTACATCACAACCTTACCCGGGCATAGTAGTACCAGTGGGATTCACACAGGGGATAAAATTAGGCAAGGATTAGCAAAGCTCGCACATGGCCGAATAATAAAATCCCGATTTATCGCTTGGGTAACCGTTCTATAACTTCCTGATACTCCGTCTCGACGGCACGCAACCGCTCCTGACAGAACGCAATCAACTCGGCGGCCAGTCTGATTTTACCTGGTAGCTCATCGAGTGGCACTTCATCATTTTCTATTTCATCAACCAGCGTAGTTAGTTGGTCGTAAGCTTCCTGGTAAGTCATAAGTAGTCAGTCGTTAATCAAGAGTAGTTAGATGAAAGTGGCTACTATCCGCTCACTACTACCTGAATACTTCCGTCATGTAGTTGCACCTGCAGGGTTTCGTTGGATTGAATACCAGAGGTTTGTGTCAGTATCCGACCGTTCCGGAGCAAAAGCGCATAGCCACGACGAAGAACATTAGACGGGTCGAGGTGTCGTAGGGTAACGGCTTTCTCAGTCAAATCTGTGTGGCGTTCCCGGAAATATGTATGACCGGCAAAGCGAAGTCGTTCCGTTTCACGATCTAAATTTTCCCGAGCCGTTTGCATGGCTTCGCGGGCAACTACCCTTAATCGTTCGTGCAGTTGCAGGCAGGTTGCTTCAAATTGTCGGTTATGTTCAATAAGAAACGCGGCTGCTTTCGTAGGCGTTTTTACACTTTGATGGCAAAGCAAATCCGTAATGCTGACGTTGCGTTCATGGCCAATCCCGGCTAGAATGGGAATGGGGAAACCAGCTACTGTTTCGCCCATCAGGTATGTATCGAAGGAACCGAAATCCAATTGAGAACCGCCACCTCGCACAATCACAACCGCATCGTAGGCGATACCACTGCTGCGAATGCGCTCCAATTGTCCGCAAATAGCACGTTCGGCTCCTTGCCCCTGCACTTGCGTCAGAAACTCATCAACGACAAAATCATAGCCAAATGGGTTCTGCGCCAACTCGTGCCTAAAATCACGCCATCCATCCGAATTGGGAGCGGTAATCAAGGCGAGTCGTTGCATGACAATCGGCCGCGCTACCAACTGATTAGCGGTTATATAGTGACCGGCTTCGATCCAGATAAGTTCGGGATGATTCTGTACCAGCGAGTCAAGAACAGCCTGTCGTTCACGTTCAAGATTCCCGAGCGTATAAGATGGATCAATTTTTAGAATCTCCAGCCGCAACCCATACACCGGACTAAAACTCACCGATACCAGCAATAAGAGCTGAATATTACGGGCGAAAGCCACGCCCGTTGCCTGCTCAAAAGCACCGATGGTGTGGTAGTTTCTACGCCAGATACAGGCATCGAGTTTAGCCAGCGTCTCGCGTCCGGCCGATTCCCGCTCTACCAGTGTCAGAAAACAGTAGCCCCGGTCGGGGTAATTCTTGATGTCACTCGTTTCGGCTACCACCCAAACGGCTTTCTGCCCGAACGCTTCGTCTATAACGGCTTCGAGTGTAAACGCTAAATCAGAAAGGCGGATGGGAGACATAAAAGGGGGAGGAAAGGGAGGAAGGGGAAGAAAGGGAGGAATGGGTGAATGTTATATTCCTTTTCTCCCCTTCTTCCCCCACCTCCCTTTCCTCCTTCAGTTAAAGTCCTTCAAACTGGCGCAGGAACCGTACGTCGTTTTCGGTATAAAGTCGTAGGTCATTCACAACGTATTTCAATTGCGTAATACGCTCGATACCCATTCCGAAAGCGAAGCCGGTATATTCTTCGGGGTCAATTCCACAATTGGCAATTACCTGTGGATCAACCATACCCGATCCGGCAATTTCGACCCAGCCCGAGTGCTTACAGATGTTACACCCTTTGCCCCCGCAAATCTGACACGAAATGTCAATTTCTGCACTGGGCTCCGTAAATGGGAAGTACGACGGACGGAAACGAATCTGCGTTCCGGGCTCGAATAGCTCCTTTACAAAATGATAGAGGGTATCTTTCAAGTCTTTAAAACCGACGTTGCGATCAATGTAGATACCTTCCACCTGATGGAACATGCAGTGGGCCCGTGCCGAAATGGTTTCGTTCCGATAAACGCGCCCCGGCATAATAGATCGGATGGGAGGTTTCTGTCGCTCCATCAGCCGAATCTGTACGTTGGAGGTATGCGTTCGTAGGAGCATATCGGCCGAGGTTTCGCCAGAAGTTGCTTTCTCGACAAAGAACGTATCCTGCATATCGCGGGCCGGGTGATTGTCAGGGAAGTTAAGTGCGCCAAAGTTGTACCAGTCCGATTCGATCTCGGGGCCGTCGGCAACGTTGAAACCAATCCGTTCAAAAATCTGAATTATCCGCTGCCGAACCAGGCTGAGTGGATGCTGTGTACCGGTCAGATTAGGAATGGTTGGTAGCGTCAGATCAACAGGTGGAGCACTGTTGGCGGCTGTTCGCTGCTCATCAATTAGCTGGCTAAAAGCGTCAAATCGCTCCTGAGCCAGGTTTTTCAGGCCATTCAATTCCTGACCAACAGTTCGCCGGTCTGCTTGTGGAACACTTTTGAGTTGTTCAAACAACTCCGTAATAACACCCTTACGGCTGATAAATCGCATTCGGAACTGTTCTAATTGTTCCGGCGACGTAATGTTGTATTGGTCAATCTCGAGGTGGAGATCTTTTACTTTATCCAGCATACGCAACTCGTTTCCCTATTCGCTGGCACAAAGGTAGGCAAAACTGAGAAGAGCATACGAATCTGTTGGGTAAGACTCTGATTTGTATAGCCAGCGGATACCTCAAACCCTGACTGGTTATAATTTGGAAATAGAGTAACGAATTTATTTTATATTTGTTGAGTAAACGGTAAAATTATACTGAATATTAATCAGTTATAATACTGGAGCGATTTATATGGATACAGTTAACTAAGTAGGACTGATTCTTGTAGATTGATTCCATGGGGAATACATGATAATCAGTAAATCCGGTATGTGGATCGGTAGAGTAAATAACTGAATATCAACCCATAACTACTACTAATCAATCACATAACCAAACGATTATGAACGCATTCGCTAACGACTCCATTTTTGATACACTGTCTATGCCTTTCCACAATAGTGTGGAAAAAATTGCCGATTCAGCCTGTTTACAGAAATTGCTCATCCCATTTTATGATCGTAAACGCACAGTATCTGTTGATGAAATTGTGCGATTGGAAGGGTGTGGTAACTATACCAAATTTTTTCTGAAAGATGGTACAAAAATGCTGGTCTCGCGCACGCTTAAAGAATATGAAACCTTATTAGATGGTCAGGCATTTGTTCGGGTACATAAATCATGCATTGTAAACCTTGGTTTTGTCCGTAAGTTTTTTGTGAAGAAAGAAGGGGAACTTGAATTGACTGATGGTCAGCAAGTGAAAATTTCTCGTCGGCGGGCACAGATGTTCATCGATCGAATCCGGAGTTTTCAGCCCGTAGCGTTGGTTTAATTGAAGTGGTGGGGTTTTTCCGAAAATTGTCGCGCAAAATCACACACGTGCCAAGTACGTAGTTTTACGCAATAGGGTGGGTAAATTCACTCAAAGAGTATACGAATTATCTTCGTAATGGTCTGATTAGCAACTGGTTGACAGCTTTTGTTGGCCCTTGTTGATCAGGCTATTTTTTTTGAACCAGTGGGCGTAAAGTAGTTTTGTTTCATCAATCAGGAGCTAAAAAGCCGAACCAAAACTACTCTTTACCATGGAAGCCAAAATTTTCTCACCCGCTCAGCCACTTTCGGTTGTTCCTCATTTTCCATCTTCTTATCAACGTAGTGCTCAGCGCATTGCATTGCCTTACCTGAATCGGACAATCTTTATTTCTGTAGACGATATTTTATGTCTTCAGGGAGAGGGCAACTACACATTTTTGCATACCCGTGATCGGAAACGATTTTTAGTATCGAAAACGCTTAAAGAATTTGAAAAAACGCTGGACGGAGCCATGTTCCTGCGTATTCACAAATCATATATCGTCAATCTGGCTTATGTACAACGGAGCATCTTCAACCGGGATCGTCAGGTACGCTTAGCTGATGGGCGTGAGGTGGCTATTTCGCGTCGACGTATGAAAGATATTTCTGTACAACTTGCCCAATACTGGCAGCGGCTATATAATTAAGAGTTAGTCGATTAGTTCAGTAAGTAAAGAAGGTGTAGTAAGTGAAATAAGTTGGTAAGTATAACGCGAGATTACGCATTAGCTTATCGACTTATTTCACTTACTACACCTTCTTTACTTACTGAACTAACTTTAAAAGAGCCGATAGGCAAGTGTAATTTGCCACGACTTCATACCCTGACTGAATTTGGCACCACTGTCTTTAATTTCGGCAATATCTGAGATATTCCCCTGATAGCGAACATCGAGCCCAAACGAGCCGATGTCCAGCCCACCACCTACCTGATATCCATAATAAGCCTGTGCCCAGGCGTCATTCAATGACCCCTTCGTATACTGACTCAGCGCATCGCCTAACTTCTGATTATCGTTAATTCGAAACGAAGCTACCGGACCAGCAACAATTCGGATGGGACCACCTTTAATGCCCAGCAGTAAAGGCACATCGAAACTGGTTGTTTTCACCGTCGATATTTCGGTTTGTCCATTTCGAATGACACTAAATGAACCCGACCGGGTAGAGTATAAAAGCTCGGGTTGTATGAATAAATTACGGCCAAAACGCATGTATATCCCGAAAGATGTACCCATTTTGCTGTCTAGACTGGCCTGTAAATTATTTCGAAACGTTTGACCATCAACGCTAACATTGGGTGATCCATTGGTATTTGTGCCTGTTGAAACGAAATCGCCAAAAGTAAGCTTGGAGAGGTTGACCCCTCCTTTGATGCCAATCTGGAAGCCCTGGGCAAATACCAAAGCAGGCAGAAACGTTAATGCAGCGAAAAGCAGGATTTTTTTCATAGATGGTTGTAAATTATAGTATTGATTGTTAAACGGAAATTGGGCCAATACGGTACAGAAAGCCAACTATTTTCGAGCAAACGGCGTTGATAAAGTGAGCAGTTATCCGCAAAAAAGTGTCCGTATTTTTCCTAATGCGGGTTGGATAAAAGGTTAGCAAAAAGGTTTAACCGGTCACAAGTAGAATTGCTGATGCGGTTTGCTGAAATGCGCTCTCTTGCTTTCTGTTAACTGATAAAATGGCTAAATTAAAGACTACTTATTTCTGTCAGAGTTGCGGGCATCAGTCTGCTAAATGGATGGGTCGCTGCCCAGTCTGTGGTGAGTGGAATACAATTGTGGAGGAGCTCGTTCAGAAAGATGAACCCGAGAAAGGCGGCTGGCGAAGTCCCTCATCTGGCCCAGGCGGACTTAAAATTGCAGCTAAGCCGAAAGCAATCCATGCCATTAATTATGAAGAACAGCCGCGTGTTCGGACGACTGATCTTGAACTGAACCGTGTACTCGGTGGAGGTATTGTGGCAGGCTCACTGGTGCTCATTGGTGGAGAACCTGGTATCGGGAAATCTACACTGTTACTTCAAATTGCGCTCAGCTTAGCGGGCATGCGTGTACTTTACGTGTCGGGTGAGGAGAGTGAGCAGCAGATAAAAATGCGGGCCGAACGCCTGGATGCACCTACCAGCGATTGCCATGTGATGACGGAAACCTCTACCCAAAATATCTTTCGGGTGGTAGAGCATTTTGAGCCCGAAGTCCTGATTATTGACTCGATTCAGACCATGCAATCGTCATTGGTGGAATCGGGGGCAGGCAGTGTCTCGCAGGTTCGTGAATGCACGGCTGAGTTTATGAAATATGCCAAAGAATCAGGTGTGCCGGTGTTCATGATTGGCCATATTACCAAAGAGGGGTCCCTGGCCGGCCCGAAAGTGCTGGAACACATGGTCGATACTGTACTGACTTTCGAGGGCGACCGACACACCACATACCGAATTCTACGAACCACTAAAAACCGTTTTGGAAGCACCGACGAATTAGGTATTTATGAAATGCTGGGTAGTGGCCTACGCCAAGTTACTAACCCATCCGAAATTCTGATTTCGCAACGTGATGAAGCACTAAGTGGCGTCACGATTGGCTCAATGCTGGAAGGGAATCGCCCTCTCATGATTGAAACCCAGGCCCTTGTAAGCGTGGCCAACTATGGCACACCGCAACGTAGTAGTACAGGCTTTGATGCTAAACGCTTGAATATGCTGCTGGCTGTCCTGGAAAAACGAGGTGGGTTTCGGCTTGGTCAGCAGGACGTTTTCCTGAACATAGCAGGTGGTTTACGTGTGGAAGACCCGGCCATTGATCTGGCCGTTTGCGCGGCTATTGTATCGAGTTACGAAGACATTGCCATTCCGCCATCGGTGGCCTTTGCGGCTGAAGTTGGTCTTGGGGGCGAAGTGCGAGCAGTGAGCAGGATAGAATCCCGCATTGCTGAAGCCGAAAAACTGGGCTTTAAACAGATGTTTATTTCCAAATACAACATGAAGGGCCTGGATACCAAGGGATACAAAATTCATATCAGGCCTGTATCGAGACTAGATGAGGTATTTCAGGGGGTTTTGATTTGAGGTTTTTAGTACATTTGACGAAAATAGAAACTGGATATGCGATTAGTCATAGACGTAGATAAGCAGTATAAGAAACTTTTTATGGAAGCTGCAAAAGCTGCGAAAGCCAAATTGCAGGTTGATGAGCATTACCTGACTGAAGCGGAGGAAGATAAGGCACTAATGAAACTAATTGAGGAAGGGAAAAAGCAAGGGCGAGTGAATGAAAAAGAGCATGATGATTTTTTGAATTGGTTAAATAATAGATGAAAACGGCAATTGCTTTGAATCGAACCAATACAAACTATAACTAAGAAGACTTATATCTAGTGACCAAAATTAGTTATTAAGTCATATTTCTGACGATTTCGATTTTACTTTGTGTCATGAAAATCGAAATCGATACTTCGTTCGTTCGTGATGCCAAGAAGCTCTCTGAGCCAGTACTTGATGAGTTGAAAATAGTCAACCAGATACTTGGAGAAGCTCAATCCCTGGATGACGTAGTCTACTCAATTAAGAAAATGGAAGGGAGCCGAAAAGTGAAAGCATTTCGGTTACGCCTGAGTGAAAATAGCGATTATCGGATTGGGTTTTATTTAGAAGGCGACACGATTGTCCTATCCAGAATTCTGAATCGAAAAGATATTTATAAGAAATTTCCTCCCAAGAAATAACTCTAGTTCACTCGTCTCCACTACAACCCCATTGGCTGCTCACTTGACCGAAGCGCACCACCAAGCTTCAAAATCGTAAAAAGGTGGTGTGCTTCGTGGAGCACGAAAAACTCTATCCAGCCTTCAATTGTCATTGGCCCGTAAGCCGGATGTAGGCTAATACGAGTAAGTTGATCTTCTCGCAAATTATCCAGAAAGTCCCGTAACACTGTACGTTTCGCCTTCATTTGCCCCCGCAATTCCTGAAACGAAAACTGTGTCCAACTGGCAAATCCAGGATCACTATCGGCTACGTATCGACTAAAAGAAGGGACTTCTTCTGTGATAATCATCTCTATTCTTTCGATAAAAACTTCCTGATAACGGCCCAAATGGGCCAAATTTTCATAAATAGACCATTTAGTAGGTTCTGGCCGCTGACGGATTTCACTTTCAGTAAGGCCAGCTAACAGGTGGTTAAGTGCATCCGGCTGATTGATTAAGCGGGAGAGTAGCGATTGGTTCATGCTTTAATGATAGACTAATCATGAAAAACTAGCAAACGGGAAATCCATTACAAACCATTCTTCGTAGCTATAGTTCTACTAAGTGAATCGAATAACTCAACAAAACAAATTTAACGCGTTATGAGCTACATTAAAGCAGGCACGGATGCATCCGGCAACGACATTAAGCTTTTCTATCAGGATCTGGGTACCGGTACACCCGTTGTATTAATTCATGGTTGGCCATTAAGCCACGAAATGTGGGATTATCAATTGGCCGAATTACCTGCTCATGGTCTTCGTGTGGTTGCCTACGACCGTCGGGGGTTCGGTAAATCGTCTCAGCCCTGGGATGGCTATGATTATGATACACTGGCCGACGATCTGAAAGCGGTACTCGATGAATTAGACCTGCAAAATGTGACATTAGTCGGATTTTCGATGGGCGGGGGCGAAGTCGCTCGATACATGAGTCGCCACGGCGGGGCTAGGGTTTCGAAAGTAGCGTTCATCAGTGCCGTAACACCTTATCTGCTTAAAACAGATGATAACCCCGATGGCGTTGATCAGGAGGTTTTTGATGAAATCGCCACCAACATCAAGAAAGATCGCGCCGATTTCCTTCAAACATTCGGCAAACAGTTTTATGGCGTAAGCCTCTTGAGCCAACCTGTTAGTCAGGCGCATCTAGATGGTGATTTTGCCCGCGCCTACGTAGCATCGCATAAAGCTACTCTCGACTGTGCTACTTCATTCTCAACTACGGATTTTCGTGATGATCTGGCAGAAATTCAGGTTCCGGCTTTGATTATTCACGGGGATTCAGACAAGACGGTACCCATTGAAGCATCGGGCGAACGGACAGCCAATGCATTGCCAACTGCCCAATATATTGTGTATGAAGGGGAACCGCACGGTCTGTTTGTAACGCAGAAAGACCGCCTGAATGACGATTTACTTTCATTTATTCTGGAAGGAGTATCCGTACGGCAGCCAGTTGGAACAACGACCATATACTAGCCTCATCTAGAGGTTTTCTTATAATAAAGCGCCCCACTTTTCAGTAAAGTGGGGCGCTTTATTATAAGAAAACCAGGGCTATAAGCAAGGTTGGCAATTCTTGACTTGAATATCACCTTTCTGATTAACTACTGGAACTGCCGGTACGTTTTTACATAGGTTGACGGCGTCTGACCCGTAATGTCCTTGAACTGCCGGTTAAAGTTCGATAAGGTTCGAAAGCCGCTCTCAAAACTGATTTGAGTGATTGATAATTTACCACTCATCAAGAGCTTACAGGCATGACCAATTCGGACTTCGGAGACAAATTCGGAGAAGGTTTTGTTGGCACGAGCTTTAAAGTAGCGGCAAAAAGCAGGGGATGTCATACCGGCCAGATCCGCAACCCGATCCAGACTGAGATCGTCAGGGAAGTGCCCTAGTACATAATCATGGACCAACTGCATACGGTCGGTTTCGGTGGGCTTAACCGTATTTGTGTAGCCCGCACTGGTCAGATACTGATAATCGGTAGCGTACGAAAGATCATTCAGCAGCGTTAGCAAACTCAGAATACGGCCAAAGGTAATCGGCTGTAGGGTTAGATGGCGCAGAGCAGCCGCAGCCCGGTTGCGGGTGGGGCCATTCCACTCTAACCCCTGCCGGGCATGGCCAAGCAACTGCCGCAACGGAGCCATCTCCTGCTGTTCAAAAAAAGTAGTTCCGAGGAAATCTCCCGTGAAATACACCACAATTCCTTTGGTCTTGAGGTTCGACTGCCTGTCGAAATACGCCTGATCGCTTCGCCAGAGATGGGGCAGGTTGGGGCCCAGAAAAACCAGATCGCCTGGACCAAAGGGTTTTATAGAATCGCCAATAAAACGCGTACCGGTTCCTTCCTCCACCAGAAATAACTGATAATGTGGGTGAAAATGCCAGTTTGGGTCAAAGTGAGGCTCCACCAATTCTTTCACTGTGAATGAAGCCGCAACAGGTTCAAGATCTTTACGAAGGGGCTGTTTCATTCAATTACTTCTTTTTAACGTAAATAACGATTAAACCCACTGATTCGTGTAAAAATATAGTCGGTATTGGCCAATAAAAGCTACACCTTGAATTTTACTACTGATTAGATTTGTGTAATTTTCCACAGAAGCAATATGAATAAGATAGGAATGAATATGTTCGTATGGACGATGACAATGGACGAAAATTTGTCCGATACGTTGTCGTTCCTGAAAACGAGCGGTTTTGATTTTGTTGAAGTCCCCATCAATGAGCCGGGCGGTACGCCTGCTAATCTGGAAAAGTGGCAGCGTTTAGGTCAGCAATTAAAAGCGCTGGACTTAGGCGTTCAGTCCTGTACAATATGCAGCCACGAGCATAGCCTTATTAGTCCAGACGCATCTGTACGTCGGGCCGCGGTTGATTACCTTAAACAAATTGTCGATTGCTCAAAAGCGGTTGGGTCTACCATCCTGATGGGGCCTTTATACGCAGGATTCAAAACATTTACGGGTAAGCCAGCTACGGAAGAGGAATGGAACTGGTCGGTAACCGGAATGCGTGAGGTAGCCGAACACGCCCAAGCGCAAGGTGTTACATTGGCTATAGAGTATCTCAATCGGTTTGAAACCTACCTGCTCACTTGCGTAGATGATCTTGTTCGTTACGTTGAGGCCGTTGCCCACCCGAATTGCCAGGCTGCATTTGACACGTTCCATGCAAATATGGAGGAGAAAAACATCGGTGATGCCTTACGGAAAGTAGCGCCTTACCTGGTTCACGTCCAGATTTCGGAAAATGACCGTTCCACACCTGGAAAGGGTCATATCAATTTCGATGAGGTATTTGGTGTTTTACAGGAAGTTGATTACGATGGGCCGATTGCCATTGAAGCCTTTGGCCCAAATCCACCTGAACTTGCAGCCGCTACGCATATTTTCAGGCCCATGTTCGAGTCGCCGGAGCAGTTGGCGGTAGATGGGCTGGCATTTATAAAAAGCCAACTAACGCCAACTACCGATGCCGTAGACCATTTAGTGGGTAACAGACTATAAATCATAAACCTTCCAGCCGACTGGGACGGTCGGTACTACAATGAAACTAAATATCGCTATTGTTGGCCTGGGCTTTGGGGCCGAATTTATTCCGATTTATCAGCGTCATCCAAACGCAAACATGTACGCCATTTGCCAGCGTAACGTCGAAAAACTAAACGAAATCGGCGATGCGTATGGCATTGAAAAGCGCTACAGTAACTACGACGAACTGCTCGCCGATCCGAACGTCGATGCGGTTCATATTAACTCACCGATTCCGAATCATGCCGAGCAAAGCCTAAAAGCGCTGCGGGCTGGTAAGCATGTGGCCTGTACGGTTCCGATGGCCACTACGGTTGAGGAATGTCTGGAAATCGTGAAAGCGACTAAGGAAAGCGGTAAGAAATACATGATGATGGAAACCGTGGTGTATAGTCGCGAGTTTCTGTTTGTCAAGGAGTTATACGAAACAGGGCAGTTAGGCAAAGTACAGTTCCTGAAGGCCAGTCACCAACAGGACATGGACGGATGGCCTGACTATTGGCCTGGATTACCGCCCATGCACTATGCCACGCACTGCGTTGGCCCGGTGGCCGGATTACTCAAGCTCGAAGCCGATTATGTGTCCTGCTTTGGTTCGGGAACAATTCGGGAGGAACTGGCTAAGATTCACAATTCGCCATTTGCGGTTGAATCGGCCCATATTAAGTTTAAGAACAGCGACTTGTCGGCCTATGTCTATCGGTCACTGTTCGACGTAGCGCGTCAGTATCGCGAGAGTTTTGAGGTGTACGGTGATAAAAAATCATTCGAGTGGCAACTCATTGAAGATGAGCAACCGGTGATTCATACCGCTAAAAAGCCAGAGCCGGAAATCCCCGAGAAAGTAACCGTACCCGACTACGCGCATTTGTTACCGGAGCCCATTCAGCGCTTCACAACCAAAGGCGTATACGATGCTGATGAGCAGCAACACCTGTCGTTTACGCAGGGTGGTGGCCACGGTGGTTCGCACCCGCACATGGTGAATGAGTTTTTATCGGCTATTGTCGAAGACCGTGAGCCCTTCCCGAATGCGGCTCAGTCGGCTAACTGGACGAGCGTGGGTATCCTGGCGCATGAATCAGCGTTGCAGGGTGGGAAGTTGATTCAATTACCAGATTTTAACGAATAAATTTTTAAACGCAAAGGGCGCAAAGGATTCGCAGAGAACGCGAAGAATATATAGCAAGTCCTTTGCGCTCTCTGCGAATCCTTTGCGCCCTTTGCGTTTAAAAAACCATGAAAAAGCTACTCATACTTATTGGGCTCGCAACCGTCTTTGCCCAATGCGCCCGCCAGTCGGCTCCCAAAACAAGTGTTCGTCAGGAGTCTGCAAATTCACGCGGGGCAAAACCACGCCGGATAGAAATTCTGTTTCTGGGCGATAATGGTCATCACAAGCCAATCGAACGGGTGCCTGAAATTATGGCCGCTCTAGGCGATAAAGGTATCAACTTTACCTACACCGATAAGCTGGAAGATCTGAATACCGAAAACCTGAATAAATATGATGGCTTGCTGATTTATGCCAACTGGGACAGTATTCCAAAGCCGCAGGAAAAAGCAATGCTGGATTATGTCGCATCCGGGAAAGGGATCATTCCAGTGCATTGCGCGTCCTGGTGTTTTCGCAACTCAACCGAGTACGTTGACAAAGTGGTAGGTGGACAATTCTGGCGGCATCGAATGGATACCATTCAAACGCGATTCACCCAGCCAAGCAACCCGATTGTAGCTGGTCTGCCTTCCTTTAAGGCGTACGACGAAACGTACTTACACAGCCATCTGCAAGCCGATAACAACGTATTGGCTGTTCGGGAAATTAAAGCTGATCAGGCAAAAGACATGGCAGCGGCCAACCGGCCAGGCGTATCGGAAGAACCGTACACCTGGACTAGGCAATATGGTAAAGGACGCGTTTTCTATACGGCCTATGGTCATGACGAGCGCACCTGGCTCCAGCCTGGTTTTCAGCAATTGCTCGAACGGGGTATTCTGTGGGCTGTAGGCGATGACGTTAAAAAACTACACGACGATTTAAAACCACAGGCATTTACGTACCATGATGCCAACCTCCCTAACTACGAAAAGCGCCCTGGACCTCAATTAGAGCAGAACCCCCTTTCGCCGGAAGAATCGATGAAGCACATTCAGGTACCAGTCGATTTTACGCTCGATCTGTTTGCTCATGAGCCCAACGTTATGCACCCCATTGCAATGGCCTGGGATGAACGTGGACGGCTCTATGCGCTCATTACGAAAGATTACCCCAACGAACGCAAGCCCGAAGGTGGATCTGATTACATCGTTATCTGCGAAGACACTGACAAAGATGGCAAGGCCGATAAGTTTACCAACTTTGCTGAAGGACTCAGTATCCCAACTGGTATGGCGTTTGGTAATGGAGGGTTGTATGTATCGCAGGCTCCGCACATGCTGTTTTTACAGGATACCAACGGCGATGACAAGGCCGATGTGAAGAAAATTGTTTTCACCGGTTTTGGTACGTTCGATACGCACGCTGGGCCAAGCAACCTGCATTACGGGTTCGACAACTGGATTTGGGGAAGTGTTGGATACTCTGGTTTTAAAGGTAAAATTGGTGCTGATAGTGTGAAGTTTAGTCAGGGATTCTTTCGGTTTAAGCCGGATGGTTCGAAGCTTGAATACATGACCAGCACCTCGAACAATACCTGGGGATTAGGCTTTCAGGAAACCGGCGATATTTTTGGGTCTACGGCAAACAACTCGCATGGTTGGTACATGGCCATTCCAAATCAATATTTTCACGGTGCTCCACATCTGCGCGAAAATGGCAGCCGTAGTACCGATACGCACAAAGACATGAAGCCCATCACCGAAAAAGTACGGCAGGTGGATGTGTTTGGTGGGTTTACAGCAGCAGCCGGGCATAATTTTTACACTGCCCGCGCTTTCCCGAAAAAATATTGGAATACGGTTGCCTTTGTGGCAGAACCAACGGGCCATATTCTGCACCAGAACATGATGCAGAAAAGCGGCACCAATTTTGAAGATGCCGATGGCTTTAACCTGATAGCGGGAGCCGATGAGTGGTTTGCGCCAGTATTTGCTGAAGTAGGACCTGATGGGGCTGTTTGGGTAGTTGATTGGTATAGCTACATCATTCAGCATAATCCTACGCCCAAAGGAGCCACCAATGGATCTGGTAACGCCTACGAAACACCACTCCGTGATTTCACCCACGGTCGGATTTACCGCGTTGGCTACAAAAATGCGCCAGCCTATAGACCGATGACGTTGAGTAAAGACCGCCCTGATGAGTTGGTGGCAGCCCTGAAAAACACGAATATGTTCTGGCGTATGACGGCCCAACGGTTGCTCATCGAACGGAATAATAAAGATGTGTTTCCACAACTGATCGCTTTGGTAAATGACCGGTCGGTGGATGAAATTGGTAATAATCCGGCCGCTATTCACGCGTTGTGGACCTTGCAAGGATTGAACATGCTGGACGGTTCGACTATTGTTTCTATTGCGTTAGCAGATGCCCTAAAACACCCCGCACCTGCGGTTCGTAAAACGGCTATACAGGTGATGCCGCCTAAACCAGAAGCAGCGGATGCGCTATTGGGGGCACTGACTGATACGGAGCCATTAGTGGTACTGAATGCTCTGTTGAAGTTATCTGAACTTCCCCAGAGTCAGGCCACGCAACAGGCCATCCTGGCCCGACTTGAAAAGGGAACTGAGGTGAATGATCGCTGGTTACCCGAAGCGTTTGCGGCTGTTCTGACAAGCCAGAATGGGCAATTGCTGAAAACCTACCTGAAGCAACTCGCTACGAACGCGCCCGCAAAAGCAACGCATGACATGGCGGCTCATAATCATGCGGACATGGAAAAAACGTCGGCTACTGTAACGGCAGCTGCGTCTACACAGGCTAATTCATCATCGAACTTGCCTGACCTTGTTATTGCCGCCATTCGTACAACGCCGGAGTCACCTTTTGTTCGTGAGGGTGTTCGTCTGTTTGTTGATGTGACAAATGTGGGTGGCGTGGCTATTCCCGAAGGAACACCCATTCCGCTGTCGGTACGAGTAGAAGGACCGAAAGGGGCGGCTGAAGGGGCAAAGATTGATTTTGTGAGTGTAACACACGACAAGGGTATCAAACCCGGAGAAACTGTTACCATCAGTAAATCGAACAATGGTCCCTGGGTGGGCGATATGGGCGTAACCTTTGAGCGTGCCGGGCAATATACGCTTACAGCCATGCTCGACCGAGAGAATAAAATTGCTGAAGGTAACGAGCAAAACAACAACGCTACCCAAACGCTGACGTACCGGGCTCCGCAAAGCCTGAGCGCTTACACCCTCGAACGTGCCACGCGTAGTTATGCATCGGTTGCGCCTGTAGATTCCGTGATTGCGTTACTTCGGCAAAGCCAGAAGGTAGCGGCAGCGCAGGGCGAAGCTATTGTAAAAGGTGTATCGGAAGGATGGAATATGAAACAAAAAGCGACTGTTCAGGACGTCGACAAGTCGTTCTTAGCTAGTTTAACCAGCTCCGTTTCAACCGAAAATCGCGAACGCTTAAGCCGCCTTTACGATGCCTGGGGACTAACGAAAGAGGCTCCTGTTGATCCTAATGTGGAAGTAGTGCGTATGAAAACGGTACGTGAAGAAATGCGCTACGACAAAAAAGAATTTACCGTAACGGCCGGTAAGCAGGTTGAGATTGTACTGGAAAACCCTGACGCTATGCAGCACAATCTGGTTATTGGTAAACCCAAAAGCATGGAGATCATTGGGGCGGCTGCCGACAAACTGATCACTGCAAAAGACGGAGCTGAGAAAAACTATGTACCTGCTATTGCTCAGGTTATTGCCGCTACACCTTTAGTCAATCCAGACCAAACGTATCGGCTCAAATTCACGGCTCCAAGTACGCCCGGTGATTATCCTTTTGTGTGCACATTCCCAGGTCACTGGCGTATGATGAATGGTGTGATGCGGGTAACGAAGGCAGCGCAGAGTATGAATGCCAAATAAGAATTTCGTAAACCTATAGGGTTTTAAAACCGTATAGGTTAGAAAGTTAAACGGTCATTGTCAATCATCAGTAGATGAACAGACAATGACCGTTTAACTTTCTAACACCTCTGATTTGATTTATCCCCTAACTAGCCGTTTCATTCGGCGATAGGAGTGAAGAAGGGGGGACCTGAATCATGAATTCACTACCTTGTCCCACTTCACTTTTTACCCAGATTGTCCAGTTGTGGGATTGAATAATGCGTTGTACATAGCTCAGCCCTAAGCCGAATCCCTTTACGCTGGGCTGGTTACGATCATGCACCCGGAAAAAAGGCTGAAAGATCTGGGCAACTAATTTCGGGGGAATACCTACACCCCGATCGCGTATTGTAATCGTAAGGCCATCCGTATTGGTCTTTGTAAGGAGCGTGATCTGCGGCTCGTCTGAGCTATACTTTACGGCATTATCTAATAAATTATACAATACGTTAGTCAAATGAAGTCGGTCGGCCAGGATATGCGTATCATGGCTGGGTAAATTTAAGGTCAGGTAATCGCCATGCCGCTCAGCTACCGAACGAAGGAGTTGATGGATCTGGATGGGTTCCGGATTTAAAATGAGCGTGTTTCGATCGGCCCGAGCCAGGGTTAGCATAGTTTCTACCTGGTGCTGAAGACGCTCGGTTTCTTCCCGAATGATACGTACATATTTCTCTGTCCGTTCGGGCTGATTACGGGCAATCGGCGAGTCGAGAATATCGGCCGCCATTCGTATGGCGGTAATCGGTGATTGGAACTCATGCACAATGGAATGGAGTACCTCTGTTTGAACCACCGTTCGCTGTTGACGGCGTAATAACCACCAGATCAGATAACCCATTAATGCCTGCGCTATCAACACGAGCCCAATTAGGCCCATCCACCGTAGCGAAGACGACATAGCAAATCCTGTATCCGAAAAGGATGTAATGTTTCCATTAAATATTGCGCCTATGATAATAAGTAACACAAGAGCAAAAGCAGCTAACGGGTAGAGGATAGAACGCCCCAGCATAACGCTGTCTTTTATGAGTTAGTTAAGGTACTGAAAGCTTACATATAGAATACACGAACAGAATTCGTAAATGTCACAAGAAAATAGTCTAAAATGCAATAACTGACAACAAAAAATAGCCCGTTAAAAAACGGGCTATTGCAAAATTGGTGATATTAACCCACTAACCTAGGCATTTTCAGAGGTTGGTTCGGCCGGAGTTGGTGTGGGTGAAGCTGTGGTTTTTGCTCGAGGTGCACGGCTAGTCTTAGGGGCTGCCGGTTTAGGAGCAGGGGTGGGTTTGCGTTGGGTAGGCGTAGCTTTAGGGGCTGGTGCCGGAGCAGCTACTGCCTCTGCTACAACTGCTGTTGCTTTTTTTGCTGTCCGTTTGGCATTTTTAGCAGCCTTATCTGCGTTCTTCTTTGCTTTCGCAACCTCTTTCTTCACCTTCTTTTCGGAAGCTTTAGCTGGTTTGGCAGCTTTCTTTTCCGCTTTATGCATCAGTTTAGCCAATTTCTTAGCCAGATTCTCCGCCGATTTCTCGATGGATTTCTTCATTTTTTTTGTAGCCGCGCCTGCTTCGCTAAGTTTGGTTTCAATAGAACTGACGATTTCGGATGTCAGCGACTTTTGTTTGGTTTTAAGGGTTTTGTTGGCCATGTGATTCGATGGGAAAAATTTACAAATAAATACGTAATAAGTGGGACAATCAAAAATCCAATGTTAAGCTTTCAACTATCTTTTTTGAAGGAAATCCCAGCATATAATTCCGGTTGTGACCGCGATATTGAGTGAGTGCTTTGTGCCAAACTGTGGAACCTCCAGAACCAGATCCGCCAGTTGTACAATCTCATCTTGAACACCCGTCACTTCGTTACCCAACACAAAAGCGTAGCGTTTGTTTGGTTCTGGTAAAAAATCACTTAGCGAGGTACTACCTTCAGCCTGTTCAACTGCGGCTACTACCCAGCCGTCGGCCTGTAGTTGCTTTACTAAAGCCGCTACATCGGCAGTGTATTCCCAGCTAACCGACTCTGTAGCACCCAGGGCGGTTTTGGTAATATCGCGGTGTGGCGGCTGACCTGTAATGCCACATAGGTATAGTTTGGATGCACGAAAGGCATCGGCTGTTCGGAATACGGAGCCAACATTGTTTAAGCTTCGTATATCATCTAAAATCAGGCAGTAAGGGAATTTCTCCGTGTCTTTGAATTCGTCGACAGAGAGTCGATTGAGTTCGTCAAGGGAGAGTTTACGAGGAGGCATAGGTAAAAATAAATTGGGCTTAAGGCATAAAGAACGGAATAAGGTCTGAAATAGTTAGTTTTGATAATGTTAGACGTATAATCAACAGAAATATGGTATCTGGAAATGAATATACAGGTAAGTTGACAGATTTACAGATTAGCCTTCTGCGCTTACTAGATCAAGGATTAGATTCGCAACAGACACTGGAGGTTCGACGGCTGCTGCTGAATTATTTTTCAGCTCAACTCAAAGATGAAGTGAGCCGAGTTGTTGAAGAAAAAGGATATACTGAGGAAGACTTTCGTCGGATGCTGGTTGATGACAATTTTCCAGCCATCCGCAAGTAAATTGATGCGAGTTGTCATTGATACTAATTGTTTGCGGGCGTCTATTCCTCCGAAAAGCCCCTTTTACGACCTCTATCGCTATTTTGAAGCAGGCCTATTCGCCTGGTATGTAAGCACGGAAATCCTGTTGGAGTATGAGGAGATACTTGGACTGACTTATTCAGAACATACCGCTCATCTTGTTTTACACGTATTGGCTATAGCACACAACACTGTTTTTGCTGAACCCGCCTTTCGATGGGAGTTAATTCCAAATGACCCAGATGATAATAAGTTTGCCGACTTGGCTATTAGTGTAAATGCCGATTATCTGGTCACTAATGATACCGATTACGCTATTTTTAAGGAAATTGACTTTCCTTCTTTAAGGGTTATTGGTCTAGAGGATTTTTTGAAGGAGTTACGGGATCGCCTGTAGGCATAAGTGCGCTTAGAAGCGAGTAAAGGATTGAAAGTAAATCTATCCAAACATGAGTTTACATATTAGTTTGTTTCAAATTAGCCTGTAATAATTGCCGAATATCGCGCAGAGTATCGCGTATTTCGGTGAGTAGTAACTGGTCTGTATCTACTGGAGCTTGAGCGCTTCGGGTGGCGATCAGTTTTTGCCGTTGCTCAATAATGTGTGTCCGGAAGTTCTGGGCATCAATGATCCCGATCAGCTCCATGTCATTCGCCTGGTTCTGGCTTTGACCGGCGGTTTCAAATTTTAAAATACAAAGATCAAAATACCGGAGTAGCGGACCCGCTACAAACGTAACGTCCTGAATGTTTTCGAGCGGAATCGTTTTTTCGACCTGTACCAAAATGCCCTTTTTAAAGCGTAGTGACCGCTCTGATAACTCACATTCCAGGTTATGAAAATAGTGACGGCTCCACCATTGGCCCACGCCCAGAAACCAGATTGGCAGCAGTACAATCCCAATGATTGAAATGCACAGAAAGAAAGCTATATACAATAAGAGATAGGTTCGAATGATTGGGTTGAAGCTAACCTTCAGGGGGAGAGTTGGTTCAGCAGAAGTTATCATATAAGGCTGATTTGTTTGGGGTGAGGTATCTGTAAGCAGGGTGGAAAATAGCCATTTTCTCGCCGGAAATCACTATTTTTGTTTACGACAATCCAACGAAAATCAGTGAAACCAGCCACCGCAGCGAAGCCACAACCGAAGAAGAACGAAACTCCTCTCAATCGCCAATATAACCAGATTAAAGCCAAATATCCCGGTGCATTGCTGCTCTTCCGCGTTGGTGATTTCTACGAAACCTTCGGAGAAGATGCTGTTCGGGCCAGCAAGATTCTGGGTATTACGCTGACCAAACGGAACAACGGCGGAGCCAACGAAGAACTGGCCGGTTTCCCGCACCATTCCCTCGATACACACCTGCCCAAACTGGTTCGGGCGGGTGAGCGCGTCGCTATTTGCGACCAGTTGGAAGACCCCGCACTAGCTAAAGGGATTGTCCGGCGGGGTGTTACAGAGCTGGTCACGCCTGGTGTTTCATTCAATGATAACGTTCTCGATACCCGGCGGAATAATTACCTGGCAGCGGTGCATTTCGGTAAGACAGACGACACCTTTGGTATATCATTTCTGGATATTTCGACCGGCGAGTTCCTGGCCTCGCAGGGCAATTCGGCTTATGTCGATAAACTGCTGCAAAGCTTCAATCCATCCGAGGTACTGTACTGCAAGCGCAATCGGCAGGAGTTTGGGATTTTGTTCGGCGATAAGTTTCATACGTATACGCTCGAAGACTGGGCCTTTACCTACGACTTTGGCTATAACTTCCTGAAACAGCATTTTCAGACAACCTCACTGAAAGGATTTGGTATTGAAGGATTGCCCGACGGCATTATTGCCGCAGGTGTTATCCTGCATTACCTCAACGAAACTGAACACAAAGACCTTCAGCATATTACCCGTGTTACGCGGCTTGAAGAAGATCGCTACGTTTGGCTTGATCGGTTCACGATTCGTAACCTGGAATTAACTGCCGCCCAGCAGGAGGGGGGCGTGCCGCTGATACAGATTCTGGATCAGACCGTTACGCCGATGGGCGCACGACTACTCCGCAAATGGCTGAGCCTGCCTCTTAAGGAGAAAGTCCTGATCGATGAGCGGCTCAACATGGTAGAATTGCTGGTTGGCGATATTGATCTGGCCGATGCCATGCTTGGTCATCTGCGTCAAATTGGCGATCTCGAACGGTTGGTCTCGAAGGTGGCGGTTCGGCGTATTGGACCCCGAGAGTTACTACAACTGAAGCGGTCATTACAACATGTTTTGCCCATCAAGGAGTTACTAATTACGGCCTTAAGTCAGAATGAGTCACCGTCCTTGAAAAAATACGCTGACCAGCTTAATTCGGTCGCATTCTTGCTGGATCGTATCGAAACTGAACTGCGTGAAGATCCTCCGGCTCTTTCGAATCAGGGTGGTATGATTAAGCCGGGGATTAACGCTGAGTTAGATGAACTGACAACCATTGCTTATACGGGTAAAGATTATCTGTTGCAGCTACAGGAGCGGGAAGTACAACGGACGGGCATCACCTCGCTCAAAGTAGCCTATAACAAGGTATTCGGCTATTATCTGGAAGTTACGCATGCTCATAAAAACCGGGTTCCCGAAGATTGGATTCGGAAGCAAACCCTGGTGAATGCCGAACGCTATATCACACCTGAACTGAAGGAATACGAAGACAAAATCCTGAACGCCGAGGAGCAGATTTTTCAGATCGAAGCCCGGATGTTCAACGACCTGGTTCTGGCGGCTGGCGAATACGTAGGGGCCATTCAGCAGAATGCCCGCGTGTTATCGGTGCTTGATGTATTGTCGTCGTTTGCGCGTATCGCGGTGAAGAACAAATACGTTCGTCCGCAGATCAACGAAAGCAAAGTTCTGAATATCAAGGATGGTCGGCATGCGGTGATTGAGCAACAGTTGCCTCCTGGTGAACATTACATTCCCAATGATATTTACCTGGACGACGAAACACAGCAAATCATTATCATTACCGGCCCGAATATGGCAGGTAAATCGGCTTTGTTGCGACAAACAGCGCTGATTGTGCTCATGGCACAGTCAGGGAGTTTTGTGCCCGCATCGTCGGCCGAAATCGGAATTGTGGACAAGATTTTTACACGCGTAGGGGCCAGTGATAACCTCTCGCGGGGCGAAAGCACGTTTATGGTCGAAATGACTGAAACGGCCAGCATCCTGAATAACCTCAGCGAACGAAGTCTGGTACTGATGGATGAAATCGGGCGCGGCACCAGTACGTACGATGGTGTGTCGATTGCTTGGGCCATTGCCGAATACCTGCACAACAAAACCGACTGTCGACCCAAAACTTTGTTTGCTACGCATTACCATGAACTGAATGATCTGGCTACGGATAACTCGCGTATCAAAAATTACAACGTAGCGGTAAAGGAACTGGGCAACAAAGTGATTTTTCTGCGGAAGCTGAAAGAGGGCGGCTCGGAGCACAGTTTCGGCATTCACGTAGCACAAATGGCTGGTATGCCCGCTCAGATCGTGAACCGAGCCAATGAGATACTGAAACAACTGGAGTCGTCGCACGATCGGGAGCGGAATAAAGAAAACATTCGGCAGGCTGTGCCACAGGAGCGTGAGTTGGCCCTACGGATCATCGAATCCAGTGACCCAAAAACAGAAGCCATCAAGGAGAAGTTACGAACCATCGACGTGAACCGGCTAACACCCATTGAAGCCTTGCTGAAACTGAATGAGCTGCTGAAAATGATGGAGTAATTAACAAGTAAACAACAAAAAAAATGGATCTAAACGTATTAACCGCCCCGCTCACCGTACAAGAAATTGAGTGGCGGGTGCAAAGCCAGACAAAGGATGGTCAGAAAATCATTGTGGTGCCCTATATCACCAATCGGTGCGTGATGCAGCGGTTCGATGATCAGTTTGGCTGGGCAGGCTGGCAGAACGAAATCAAGGAAATCGAAGGCGGATTCCTGTGTACAATCACCGCTATTCTGCCCGGTGGCGAAATGATTCGGAAAACCGACGGAGCCAGCCGTACCAGCGTTGAGCCGGTAAAAGGAGGAATCAGTGACGCTATGAAACGCTGTGCGGTACAATTCGGATTAGGCCGTGCTTTATATGATTTTCCCAAAGTGCTCATTGAAACCACCGACAAGTACATTCCCAATTGGGCTACTCCCTTGTTGGATAAAATGGTGGAAAAGCTCAATGCGGGCGGAATTGTTCGGGATGTGGTTGTTCTAAAGCCAGAACATGCCAAACCAACAGCGAAAGCTGTCTAAAGAACTCGCTTCGATGGTTTGTTCAATGCCATCGAAGCGAGTTTATATTCTTTCCAATCTTCGTGCCTTCAGCCAAGCCCACTTCATTATCATAGCGGGTATGAATACCACCCATCAGGCGTGAGTTAGCGCATTCCTGAGCCGCATCCCAAAACGAAGCATAATGCCGGGCTTCATACGTTAACGTGTAGTCTGTATAAGTCGGATAATAATCGGAATAAGTAGACGGATTTGGGTTGACGGGTAATGGATTTTGCGCCTGATAGATTGTTTTCGGCCGTTTGGCGTGGGTATTATCTGTAAATGAAAAACTAGTGCCATACAGTTCGGTCAATACGGTAGCCGTAGCTGCCGATTGCACAGCGTGGCCTGAATAAAACGAAGGGAAAGGCGGTTCTAGGAAGAAAGGAAGCCATGGAAACCAAGTGGTATTCGGGAGGATGCTTTTCTTGATGAACGACGAAGGCCGTTCTACCATATAAGTAAATTTTACTTTCCAGCAGCAGGTAAATGCATCAGCTACTGCCATACCTACACGAGCGTAGGTTTCGGCTGCTTTGACCAAATCAACATGACTATTCCGGATGGCAATGGTAGCCAGATTATACGAGTGGCCAGGGGGAGAGCAGGTTTCCGTTGGGTCATCTCCCCACCACATAACAATAGCCCGGTCGGCTTCGGTTAACGAGATTTTTCGGTCATATACTTCTTTGTAATATCGGTAATATTGACTGGTTGTATCAGTTGAATAGGCCAGGGGTTTGGGTAAAGGCAACTGACTATTCCGATGAGAAAATGTCCGATTCTGGCCCCAGGTTGGATGCATTGGAATTTTTGTATTCGATTGCCCGATCACAGGAGGTACCCACAAACCAGCACCTACGGGTCTTTTATACTCTTTAGGGAAGTTGCGCTCATAGCCTTCATGTCCACCATCACTCTTCGACCATTCGTAGATTTTTGCGGCAATAGCTTTACCAAATTGCTCAGAACGCTCAACAACTTCAGGATTAAGCTGGGATGCATACACTTGATGGATAGCCTGCTCCAGCGAATCAATTGGCTGCATTTTTTGCGTATATCCATAGAGGGCCCTGTGCATATAGGCCTGGCCAGCATTTAAGGCTAGCTCCCAGCAATAAGTTTTCCTGAGATCGGGTTTGGGTAACGAAAGGGTATCCGACAATTTTCGAATAACCGACCGGTGTCTAGGGGAGGCATACACAACGGTTTCGTACATGGTTAGGCCCAGGTATCCAATGGCTCGGGAACCGTAGGTAGGGGTAT
Source organism: Spirosoma sp. KCTC 42546 (assembly GCF_006965485.1). Taxonomy (NCBI): domain Bacteria; kingdom Pseudomonadati; phylum Bacteroidota; class Cytophagia; order Cytophagales; family Cytophagaceae; genus Spirosoma; species Spirosoma sp. KCTC 42546. Next base: position 5,734,378 of record NZ_CP041360.1, on the reverse strand, counting down.
TCTTAGGCGCTTTAGTCATAACCCGAACAGTTATATCGGCCCAGGAAGTAGCAATCGGGTCAACGAGTGATTGAGTTGCTGTTAGTTGGGCCTGTGCTGTATATCCACAAACCCAGACTAGCCAGAGTTGACATATACTGATTTTGACTAACTGCTTTACCATGTTGCGCTACGGTATCGAATACAGGCATTGATTAACAAAAAGTTTGCCAATGGATAGCCGTAGATGATAAAGCGTATAGAAAGCTAAAAAATAAGTAGCCCCATACCGCAGTTCCAGACTGTGATATAGGGCTACTCATTAAATCGACTATAGTTTATTTTCCTCCGCCCACAGCAGATGGACTACCCATTCCCTGGGAGAGTACCAACAATTTATCGCTCAATGTCTGAATCGCTTTTTTGTAGCGAACTTCCAGGTCAGGCAGATTCGCTGTCGATTTCAGGGAGGCTTCGTAAAGCAAGCCGGGTAACATCCAGGATGCGTAGCCACTGTTCGGGTCAGATGAGGCATACAGTGATTTGTACCAGGCGCCAAAAGCGTTTCCTTTCGGATCAATGAACGACCGTTCCAGCAAGCGCAGCTCTTTGTTTAGCTCCACCAGTTTATCTGTCCGGCCCGTTTTTAAATAGTTCTGCCGGGCCAGTTCGCAGGCATCAGCGTTCTTTTTCATGTCGGCAACGGCGCTGAGCAGGGGAGAAATTGAATAGGTTGGCGCATACGCCTGAATAGCTTTTTCGGCCGCTTTCAAATGGACTTCCAGATCGGCTGGATAACGGGCTATGTCGTAGGGGACAAGATCCGCGTTGGCGAGCCGGAGGGTCATGGTGCCTACAACCTGTTCCATCATTGGCCCCATTTTATAGGTAGGGTCAGCAAATTTGTCGTAGAAATATAGGTCGTCATACTGGGAGTGATAGAGGGTTGGCCCTGATACGCCCGCGCTCAAGGCTGGAATGCCAATGTGCATATAGGGTGCAATATGATCGGAGCCTCCGCCAAGATTACCAATCGTTGGTTCGCCTACGACCATTGCTGGGGCCGATGAACCCGTTACACGATTCGTACCACCACCAACTTTATGCCCCATCCAGTGTTGGTAAACGGTTTTGTTGGAGTCTGGATACTGCACCGTTTGCGTGGCTTCAATAATCAGCTTTTTCATCGACGGCGACGCACTGGCACCAAACGTTCGACCCGACACCGCAGCATCATAGTTCATATAGGCAACAGCTTTCTGAGTCAACTCATCACGAAACTGCTCGCTCCACTCCGCCGATCCAATTACACCCGGTTCTTCGGCATCCCAATGGCATACTTTAATCGTACGTCGGGGCCGTTGTCCGGCTTTCGCCAGCTTACCCATCGATTCAGTCATACTTAACAGCATAGCTGTACCTGAGTTGGGATCAGTTGCGCCATAGGACCAGGCATCGTAGTGGCAACCCGCAATGACCCATTCGTCGGGAAACTCGGCACCGGTCAGTGTGCCGACCACTTGATAAATGCGTTGAATCGTATTTTCCTGTTTCACCATCAGGCGGACTTTTAGATCCTGGCCACCTTCCAACCGATAGGTATAGGGTAAGCCACCCTGCCAGCCCGCCGGAACCGCCTTGGCACCCGTCATACGTTTTAGAATCTCGGTTGCCGAACCATACGGGAGGGGTGTCACTGGAATTTTATGTAATCCAACAGCGTCCATAGCGAGCCGTTTGGGCGTATTTTTGGCGTCCATTGGTAGAGCCGCTTCACCAGGAGTTAATGGGTCACCGGTATAAGGCGTTGTTAGTAACGAACCCCGCTGAATGACACTTTCGCTATAATAGGGACCGGCGGGAAAGGTTAAGCCAACCATGTAGCCAGAGTCGGCGGGGTCGGTGAAAATAATAACCCCAGCCGCTCCAGCCGCCTGTGCCCACTGGGCTTTGTAGCCTCGGAAGTTACCACCGTAACGAGCCAGTACGATTTTGCCTTTTACGGATATACCCATCGCCTTTAATTGCTCGAAGTCTTCTTTGCGCCCGTAATTAGCGTACACGACTTCGGCCGTTACATCGCCCGAGCCCGACCAGACATTATAACCGGGCGTTAGCCGCGGGTCACCGCTGTATTTATCTTCTTTGAACAAAAACTCCTTGATATTCAGTGGCTGACGAACGGGCTCGACCAGTTCAACGGCAATGTCGCCGGGACCTTTAGGGAGCAGCACGTCGTGCGGGTAGATGTCTACCTGCCAACCCGCTTTTCGCATGGTTTCGGCAATGTAATCGCGCACCTGTTCATTTTCTTTCGAGCCAGTGATATGCGGAACGCTGCTCAGTTTTTCGAGGTGATTTTTAAATGCTGCTGGTGATTGTTTGGTTTTGAACTCGGTTTCGAGTTTGACCTGGGCGGCCTGTCGGGCTGGAACAAAGCCTGAGAGTGTCTGGGCTTGTACGGTGGCAATACCAACGACGAGTGCCAGCGTTCGACCAGAAATGCTAAGTAGAGAGGAAAGTTTCATGAGAATCAGATTGTATAATTCTCAAATATCGGTATTTGCTGTGGTAAAGAAGGTGCATCGCCGATGAATATTTGGCATAAAAAAAGAGACGCGGTTTGTGCGTCTCTTTTACTACTAGACTTAAGAATTAATTATTTCGGCATGGCAAAGATGGATGGATCAACTTTAGGGTTAAATACCATGTTCGATATAGTCATTGTAATCGCACCAGGCATGGCTGGGCTATTGAGCTCAATAGTAGAAGGAACGGTTAGTCCATCAACCGTTTTGTAATTGCTGTACTGTGATTTAACCTCACCCGACTGGCCCTGCATGCTAACGATTGCCTTCATGCCGTTCAATTGGTAAGTTGTTGCGTCTACATAATAGTTGGCAACGCCTTCTGGCCGTGTCACTTTGATGTTATAAACGTCTTTTTCGTTCAGTTTTTCCTTGCCAACCAGCTCAACCGGATACTTTTGAGCTTTTGCAGTCACCAAGTCTGCACCAACGATATAGGCATTCCCTTTCTGGATTTTTACCTGATCTTCAGGTAGCGCCTGTGGAGCCGACCCGCCCTGCATCGGATTGATGGCCCAACCCTTGTCGCCATCAACAACCTGCGTGATCTGCTGGCCCATTACCGAAATATCGTTACGAAGGGACTGACCCACAACAACGGTTGTTTTGCCGGTCATATCCATGCCCATAATACTCATACTCTGGTCAAATTGCAGCGTTTTAACAGCCGCAATTTTATCGGCTCCGCCCATTGCTGCGATGTTCTTGTCAATGATTTCGTCGGCTGTTTGGGCAAAGGAGATAGCCGGAATTGCCACAAGGGCAACGAGGGTAATCAGTTGTTTTTTCATGTACTAGTTTAGTAAGAAACTAAGTCAAAGATAAGAAATAGGATAGGTTATTGCTGCCTAACTGGCGAGACAATATTCTGAATAAGCGGACGGATTTACATGGGTTACTGCATAATCGGCAACTTTCGCGGGCAATCGGCTTGCAAGCCTGACGAGTGTTTTCTACCTTCATCGGCTTAAACTTTAACTGCTAAATCTACAATGCTGTCAACAACCCGCGTTAAACTCTCGGTCATGATGTTTCTCCAGTTTTTTGTTTGGGGGGCCTGGTATGGCCAAGTGACAAAATATCTTGAAACAGAACTTCATGCTACTCCTATACAGCAGGGAGCTGCTTTTTCAACGTTTTCGATTGCAATGCTTGTCGCTCCTTTTTTCGTGGGTATGATTGCCGACCGTTATTTTGCTGCTCAGAAAGTTTTGGGTATACTGAATTTGCTAGGTGCAGTAATTCTCTATTTTCTCATCCAAATTAATGATCCAGACCAATTCTTCTGGATACTCTTGGTTTACTGCCTAACGTTTGCTCCGACGCTGGCGCTCTCGTCATCTATTGCAATGCAGCAGATGGCGAGCCCTGAAAAAGAATTTCCAGGTATTCGTGTGTTGGGCACCGTTTCATGGATTGTCGTCAACAATATAGTTGGCTATTATGGTTTTGGTGATAAAGTGACTATTTTTCAATTGTCAATGTACTCGGCAATCGCGCTTGGTGTTTTCTCATTTTTTCTACCTAATACACCGCCCAAGGCGACTACATCTACATCGTTCTCGCAGGTTTTGGGGCTCGACGCCTTTAAATTGTTTAAAGATCGCTCGTTCGCTATTTTCTTTCTGTCGTCGGTGCTGATCTGCATACCCCTTTCGTTCTATTACGCAATGGCCAACTCCTCTCTCACAGATGGAGGCATGCAGAATGTTGAGAATAAAATGTCCTTGGGTCAGGCATCAGAAGTAATTTTCATGTTGTTAATACCACTAGCATACACACGGTTGGGTGTTAAGAAAATGCTAATTGTGGGCCTGATTGCCTGGATTGTTCGATTTGTTTGCTTTGGTTATGGTGATGGAGGGTCAGGCGAGTGGATGTTATATCTTGCCATTCTTCTGCACGGCGTTTGCTACGATTTCTTCTTTGTAACGGGCCAGATTTATACGGACAATAAAGCGGGCGAAAAGATTAAATCATCGGCTCAGGGACTAATTTCGCTAGCTACCTACGGTATCGGTATGGGAATTGGTTCTTACCTCTCGGGTGTAGTAAAAGCTATGTTTAAAGTGGGAGACACCGTTAACTGGACTAGCTTCTGGCTCGTTCCAGCAGGTATTGCAGCCGTGGTATTGGTGGTGTTTGTACTGCTCTTTACTGATAATAAGCGGGTTTCAGCAAAGACCGATGAATTAGTACCGGGATCACTTTAAAATTTAACACAGAGAAAACAGAGGAATCACGGAGGTCACTGAAAATAAATCTCTGTGGTCTCTGTAGTTCCTCTGTTTTCTCTGTGTTAATCTACTATGCAACTCATTTCCTACAACATTAACGGCATCCGAGCGGCTATCCGTAACGGCCTGATCGACTGGCTTGCCCAAAATAGCTTCGATATTATTTGCTTTCAGGAGGTCAAAGCAACCACCGATGTGGTAGATCTGACTTTGTTTGAACAACTGGGGTATCAATACCACTGGCACGCGGCTGAAAAGAAAGGGTATTCGGGTGTGGCTACGTTCTCCAAAATCGCCCCTACCAACGTCGTGCTGGGCTGTGGTTTGCCAGTTTATGATTGCGAAGGCCGTATTCTTCGCACCGACTTCGACGACCTGACATTACTAAACTGCTACTTTCCTTCCGGTACATCCGGAGAGTTGCGCCAAGGGGTGAAGATGGAGTTTCTAAACGATTTCTACGATTACATTGAAAACCTGAAGAAGACCCGTCCAAAACTAATTGTTGTTGGCGATTATAACATTGCTCATACGGCTATTGACATTCACGACCCCATACGGAACAAAAATTCAACGGGTTTCCTACCCGAAGAACGGGCCTGGATGGATCAGTGGTTCGGCTCCGGCATGACCGATTCATTTCGGTACAAACATCCTGATGAAGTAGCCTACAGCTGGTGGAGTTACCGGGCCGGAGCGCGAAACAATAACAAAGGCTGGCGTATCGACTACGCTTCCGTTACGGATAACCTTCGCGACCAAATCATCGACTGCCAGATGCTTCCCGATGCCGTTCATGCGGATCACTGCCCGGTATATCTGAACCTGGATTTATGAGATTTGCCTGACTGACTATGATTTTGTTGAGTGTGTTATCTTAAAATCAAGGAAATCATTTAAATCACATGAATCCCGGTTCAGAATACTTCCTCATCTACAAGCCCTACCTCATGCTCTCCCAGTTTTCGCGGGAGGGCGATAAGCAAACACTCGCTGACCTGGATTTTGAGTTTCCGACGGATGTATATCCTGTTGGGCGGCTTGATGCAGATAGCGAGGGATTGCTGTTACTAACGAATGATAAGCAGTTAAATCATAGGCTGTTAAACCCGAAGTTTCGACATAATCGAACGTATTACGTGCAGGTCGATGGGGCGTTAACAGAAGCAGCTTGCCAGCAGCTTGCTCAGGGCGTTACCATTTCGGTAGATGGAAAATCCTACCACACATTACCTGCCGATGCCCGTATCATGCTTGAGCCCGGCTTGCCGGAGCGGAATCCACCTATCCGGTATCGGGCTACTATACCAACATCCTGGTTGTCCATTTCATTACATGAAGGTAAAAACCGGCAGGTACGTAAAATGACAGCCGCCGTGGGTTTTCCAACACTTCGGTTGGTACGCTGGGCCATCGAAGACCTCACTGCCGAAGGCATGATACCTGGTCAGGTTCGTGAACTAAGCCGGGCAGAAGTAATGCGTGGGTTAAGATTAAAGTAACCCGGCCAGGCTACGTTTACAAAATCCCCTCATCAGCAAAGCTATAGTAGGATTTGTCCGTAAAAATCAGGTGATCGAGCACCGGGATATCCAGCAGCCGCCCGGCATCTCTGAGTTTTTTTGTAAGGTCTTTATCGGCCTGCGACGGTAAGAGGTTGCCTGACGGATGATTATGGAACAAGATCATCGAAGAGGCCAGATGTTCGATGGCCTGTTTGAAAATCAGTTTGGGGTCGGCTACCGTTCCCGAAACCCCTCCCGTACTGATTTGAACCGGTCGCAAAATTTCGTTGGCGCGATTCATCAGTAAAATCCAGAACTCTTCGTGCGGCTTGTCGATCAGGTGCGGAATCATTTCGTTGTAGGCATCGCGCGAGCATGTTACTTTGGCGCGTTGCGGACGATCCTGCTCTTTCCGTCGGCGACCCAGTTCAAGGGCCGCTATAACGCTAATCGCTTTTGCTTCGCCAATACCCCGGAATTTTGAGAGGTCTTTGATACTTAGTTTCGCTAAGTCGTTGAGGTTGTTGTTGACACTTTTGAGAATGATCTTGGCTACATCAACCGCGGTCAGATCAACCGTACCGGAGTTAATCAGAATGGCAATCAGTTCCGCTTCCGACAGGGCCGCTTTGCCCTTTAGCATGAGTTTCTCGCGTGGGCGGTCTTCTTCGGCCCAACTCTGAATGGTGCCAGAGGTCTGATACGACATAGGATTAAGTAAGTTACGGGATGATTTTCGATGACAAAATGCACAAAAAAACCTTACCTACAAAAAGGTAAGGTTCTGTGATGAAGTATCAGCGAAAGTCGGCTATTGATCAGTAAGTTATTCGTCGCGGCATAACCATCAATAACTTATAAGCCAATAACAAATAACTAGTACTTAAGCAGTGGCAACTTTCAGGCCATTGACCAAACGAGCCAGTTTCGACTTGTTATTGGATGCTTTATTCTTGTGAATGATGTTACGCTTAGCGAGTTTGTCCAACGCCGACGAAACCGACTTGAACAGTTCAACTGCCATTGCGTGATCGGTAGTAAGACGTAGTTTTTTCACCATGTTCCGAGTCGTAACATGCTGGTAACGGTTCAACAGCCGCTTTTTGGCACTCGACCGGATTGCTTTTTTTGATGACTTATGGTTTGCCATTGGTATATAAATGAGATCGTTGTCGCGATATGAGGGCGCAAAAATAAGAATTTCGGATGGAACAAGCAATAGTTCCACCCGAAATTCTTTCTAATACCCACGCTTATGGGCGAATGTCAGCATTGACAATCAGGGTTTTTTCCCAGATACCCTGGTTCTGCGCAACGAATTGTTTGTAAGCTGCGCTGTTCTCAAAAGTTTTTATATCGGCTTCACTCTGAAACGTCAGGTAATGGACTACGTCATAATCAGAAACAGCCTGATTTGGCAAAATTGTCTTGCCCGACGTGTAATTAACGACCTGTGGAATTTCATGCTTTAGGGACGCAAAACCGTTCATATGCTGCTCAACTGCTGCACTTTCGACCCCTTTTTTGAATTTAACACACACAACTTGCTGTTTCTGCGCTTTTCTGGCAGGTGAATAGGCACCGTAGATTGTTAAAGCAAAAGCGCAGAGTAACACAATAATGAGGGTATATCCTCTTGACTTGGCATTCATGTTTGTTCGAGTTTTATTTGTTTTTCGAAATATTATTCTGAATTGCATGGTCGTTTAATTGAATAGTTAATTATTTTCCACTTAAAGTACCATGTTTTGTCAAATGTACAATTGTTTTATTTGGTTGTCTGTTTCGGCTACTATTTTTTTTGGAAGTTTAGTAAGCGGCAACGCCGTTAGGGCCGAAAATCCAATCGGAAACTGGTCAGTTTTGGGTCATTCGGTCAAACACCGACCCAATTGGCAGCATCCACTGTGGGGGTTTTATGCGCATCAGCAAATTAACCGGCTGGCTGTCTTTACGCTGCCACTCGAAATGATGCCATTTTTTAAAAAGCACATTAATTTTTTAGCTGATAATGCCGTAAATCCCGACAAACGCCGATATGCCGTAGTTGGTGAAGCTCCCCGTCATTTCATCGACCTCGATGCATACCCAGATACATCAACTGCTACACTTCCACGCTATTATAAAGAAGCAACAGATCAGTATGGAACCGACACGCTGGCATTACACGGGCTGGTTCCCTGGCAAATTCAATTGACAAAGTATCAACTGACCGAAGCCTTCAAACAGAAGGATGTTCGGCGAATTCTACGTGTAGCCGCCGATCTGGGGCATTATATTGCTGATGCCAACGTGCCACTGCATACCACGCGTAACTACAATGGTCAGTTAACCAACCAGCAAGGCATTCACGGATTCTGGGAGTCGCGGCTACCGGAGTTGTTTAGTACAGATTATGATTTTCTGACGGGGCAGGCCGAGTATATTTATTCGCCCCAGAAAGCAGCCTGGCGGGCGGTATTCAATGCGAATGCGGCCTTGGATTCAGTACTACGTTTTGAGCAGAAACTGACCGTAGAGGTGGGTGAAGCGCGCAAATTCGGGTTCGAAGAGCGAAATGGCATTACCACCAAAGTTTATTCGGCAGATTTCTCACAACGCTACCACGAACAATTGAAAGGACAAGTCGAGCGCCAGATGCGGACGTCGATCAAAATGGTTGGCGATTTTTGGTACACCTGCTGGGTAGACGCAGGCCAGCCCGATTTGCGGATACTGGCAAAGTATCAGCTTACAGAAGTCGAACAAAAAGAGGAAGCCGAAGAAAAGAAGGGCTGGTTGAAGAGGCTGTTTTCGGCGAGGGAGGAAAATTGAACCAGGATTTTTATGATTTTATTGACTGACTATGATTTTTCTTTCAAAGAAATCTTTTATAAAAATCATAGTCAGTCAATAAAATCATAAAAATCCTGGTTTAGATCGACAACGTCTTCATATACTCAGCGTCGTTTTTCATGCTGATCAATGACGACTCAGGATATTGTTCCTGCTCCACCAAAAAGTATTTGATGCCACTGTCTTTGGCTATACGCAGGGTCTTTTTGAAGTCCACATTGCCTTTGCCGAGGTCGTTCTGAACGGGTTTGCCATCCTTAACGGTATAGTCTTTTACATGGCAGAGTTCGTAGCGTTTGCCGTACTTTTTGAGGTGTTCTTCGGTATTCACACCTGCCACATCAATCCAGCACAGATCCAGCTCAAACATAACGTTCTTAGGATCGGTGTTGTCGAGCAGGAATTCCTGTGGAAGCTTTCCGTCGAGGGGCCGGAATGAGTAATCGTGGTTGTGATAACCAAATTTCAGTCCTGCTTTTTTAACTTCTTCACCAACCGTATTGAATTGGTCGGCCACTTTCTTCCACTCATCCCAGGTTTTCTGTGGACCGTAGAAAGGGCAGAGCAGATAGGTTAATCCGGCATCATGCGCCATTTCAATACTTTTCTTGAGCTGGTCTGGCTTATCAACCTCGCCCCGATAATTGAAGTGCGTACTCACCATCTTTACACCTAGTCCGTCGAGAAACGATTTGATTTCTTTCGGCTCCATGCCCCACAAAAATCCCTGTGGCCCACCGTAACTCTCAAATTGTTTATAGCCCATTTGAGCCAATTGTGTCATAACGCCTTTCGGGTCTTTGGGCATCGCATCGCGAACGCTATATAGCTGTGCACCAAATGGGTTGATGGGCTTTGCAAAAGCGTTGGCTAGTAAATCGGACTGGCTTAGGGCGAAGGCTCCGGCTGTAAGCAGCCCGGATTGTTTAAGAAAACTACGTCGTTGCATAGGTAGAAAAAAGTTTGCGGCTTTAAAACGCAAATATGGCTCGGATATGCGGAAAAAAGTTAATAAAGAGGAGAAAAGGAGGAAGGGGAGAAAAGGGAAGAAGGAAGAACAATAATATAGTGCTCAGTTTGTGATTTTTCCTTTCCTGCTTCCTCCCTTTCCTCCCCCTCCTCCCTTTTCTCCCTATCTTTGCGGTCTTTCCTCAATACGAATGACATTTTCCAAATTATATCTACAGGCAGGACGCGACGAAGCGGTTCGACGTTTCCACCCCTGGGTGTTTTCGCGGGCCATTAGCCGCTATGAAGGTAACCTGAACGACGGCGATGTTGTCGAAGTCTTTGATAATAAAAATCGGTATCTAGCCACAGGACATTATCACGATGGGAGCATTGCCGTACGTATTTTCTCGTTTGGCGCAACGGCAGATGGCCCCGTTACGCCCGATCTGCCTTATTGGACAAAGAAACTGGCCCATATCCGCAGCATCCGGGAAGTAATTGTTACAGGCGATACAAACTGCTATCGACTGGTACACGGCGAAGGCGATGGTTGTACAGGATTGATTATAGATATGTACAATGGTGTGGCTGTTGTACAGGCCCACTCCATTGGTATGCACCGCGAACGAGATATCATTGCCGAAGCGCTCAGAACCGTTTTTGGTGATGAATTGACGGCTGTATACGATAAAAGTGCTGGCACACTGCCTGAAGAATACGGCGCAACCGTTACAAATGGGTACCTGTTTGGTCGAACGCCCGTGCCACACCCGGTTCAGGAAAATGGCAATACATTTCTGGTTGACTGGATTACGGGGCAGAAAACGGGTTTTTTCCTCGATCAGCGTGATAATCGGGCATTGCTGGCACAATATGCTGAGGGTAAGAATGTCCTGAATGCATTTTGCTATTCAGGTGGGTTTTCGGTGTATGCGCTTAAGGCTGGCGCTAAGTTGGTGCACTCGGTCGATGTTTCGCAGAAAGCGATTGAGCTGACCAATCAGAACGTAACGGCCAATTTTGGAGAGAATGATACCCGGCATGAAGCGTATGCCGAAGATGTGATGCATTATTTAAAGGCTCACGACCACAAATACGATGTGGTTGTGCTGGACCCACCTGCCTTTGCCAAAAGCCTGTCGGCACGACACCGGGCAGTGCAGGGATATAAACGCCTGAATGCAGAAGGGTTCCGTCGGGTAGCCAAGGGGGGACTTTTGTTTACGTTTTCGTGTTCGCAGGTAGTAGATCGGGAGTTGTTTTATAATACGATTGTAGCTGCGGCCATTGAAGCCGGTCGTCAGGTACGTGTGTTGCATCACCTGAGCCAACCTGCCGATCACCCCGTAAGTTTGTTTCACCCCGAAGGCGGCTATCTGAAAGGATTGGTGCTTTGGGTGGAGTAAAAAGGGAGGAAACCAGGAAGGGGATGAGAGGGAGGATGGGTTGAATAGTGTAAGAATTTAGACTTTCTGCCGCTTCCCTTTCCTCTCCTTCCACCACCACCTCCTTTTTCCTATTCAGAAAGATACAATCTTACTTGCTTTACACTAATTTTGACTCTTAACTGGAATGCCAGCCCAGTGGAATGCCAGTCCAGCGGCATGTTGGCCCAACGTTCTGGTGTCGTCCACCGTTGTAGGCCCGGCCGATCTTTTTGTATAACCCGATTACATACATAGCTAATTATGGCTGAATTAATCCGAATGCCCAAGATGAGCGACACAATGACCGAAGGCGTCATTGCGGAGTGGCACAAAAAGGTGGGCGATAAAGTAAAATCCGGCGACGTACTGGCCGAAGTTGAAACCGATAAAGCAACGATGGACCTGGAGTCCTACGAAGAAGGTACACTCCTGTATATCGGTGTTGAAAAAGGCGCTTCGGTTCCGGTAGATGGCGTTCTGGCTATTATCGGTGCTGATGGAGAAGACTACAAAGCGTTGCTGAATGGATCGAGTGGCGGTAGCCAGGAAGCTCCTGCCCCCAAACCAGAACCAGCCCCGGCTCCAGCAGCGAGCGAAAGTACTCAAGTCGCAACAAAGTTGCCCGAACCGAAAGCTGTTTCGGCGGCTCCGGCTGAGAAGGTCAACGCATCGGTTATTCGGATGCCGAAAATGAGCGACACTATGACCGAAGGCACCATTGTAGCCTGGCATAAAAAAGAAGGGGATACTGTAAAATCGGGGGATGTACTGGCCGAAGTCGAAACCGACAAAGCCACGATGGATCTCGAAGCCTATGAAGAAGGTACGCTGCTTTATGTTGGTGTAAAAGAAGGCGCATCTGTTGCCGTTGACGACATCATTGCTGTTGTCGGTGAAAAAGGGGCTAACTTCAAAGTTCTGCTCGACGGTGGTAATGGCCAACAGGCTGCCACTAGTGAAGGCGGTAGCGCAACTGCCGAACAAAACCCACAGGCGGATGTTCCTGCCAGTGCCGATACGGATTTATCCTATGCGGGTGGCGCTGGTGATGTATCGGAATCGAATGGCCGAGTAAAAGCCTCTCCCTTAGCAAAGCGGATTGCCGAAGAAAAAGGAATTAACCTTGCTCAGGTTCATGGTAGCGGTCCGGAAGGACGTATTGTGAAAAGCGACGTTGAGTCGTTTGTGCCGGGTAAAGCAACGCCAGCGGCTCAACCTGCTGCCCCCGTTGCTCAATCAGCCGCTGCGCCAACACCTGCTGCGCAACCAGCTGCTCCGGCTCCAGTACCAACGCCAACTGGCGACTATGAGGATGTTCCGGTTAGCCAGATGCGGAAAACAATTGCCCGCCGACTGAGCGAGAGCCTGTTCACGGCTCCGCACTTCTACCTGACCATGGAAATCAACATGGACAAGGCTATGGCGCTGCGTGGTACGGTCAATGGCCTTAGCCCAGTAAAAATTTCGTTTAACGATTTCGTGATCAAAGCGGCAGCATTAGCGCTGAAACAGCATCCGAATGTTAACTCATCCTGGCTTGGCGATAAAATTCGTAAGTACAAGTATGTGAACATCGGTGTGGCGGTAGCCGTTGATGAAGGCTTGCTGGTACCCGTTGTTCGGAATGCCGATCAGAAAACACTGTCGACCATTTCGGGCGAAGTGAAGGATTTGGCCGGTAAAGCGAAAGACAAAAAACTCCAGCCAAAAGACTGGGAGGGAAGCACGTTCTCCATCTCGAATCTGGGTATGTTTGGCATTGACGAATTCACGGCCATCATCAACCCACCCGATTCATGCATTCTGGCCGTTGGTGCTATTAAGCAGACGGTTAAGTTTGAAGATGAGGTAGCGAAGCCGACCAATGTCATGAAAGTGACCCTCTCCTGTGACCACCGCGTGGTGGATGGCGCTACGGGTTCGGCGTTCCTGCAAACGGTTAAGCAACTGCTCGAAGATCCAATGCGGATGTTGGTGTAAAAAAAGGAGGAGGGGGAGAAAAGGGACGAAAGGGATGTTGTATATTTCCCTTTCGTCCCTTTTCTCCCCCTCCTCCTTTTCCTCCTTCTAAAGATTAGATCGTAGCGGGCTCCATTGCGGCTACCAGCTTTTGCTCTAATACGCCTTTCGACGTAGCACCAATCACTTTATCGACTAGCTGACCATTTTTGAACACCATCAGCGTAGGAATACTGCGGATACCAAATTTAGCGGGCGTTTGTGAGTTCTGGTCAACGTCCATTTTAGCGATAATGGCTTTACCTTCGTATTCGCCAGCAAGTTGCTCGACGATTGGGCCAACCATCCGACAGGGGCCACACCATTCTGCCCAGAAATCTACTAAAACGGGTTTGTCAGAATTTATAAGTTCGTTGAAATTTGCGTCGGTTGCTTCTACGGCATTTGATCCTGCTGCCATGATTGAAATGAGTTTATTAAGTTGAACTTGTTTCATGGACATAAACCGTTTTCAGAGCGATTAGTTCCGACTTTTATACTACCTCTCTCATCGGTTTACTTTTCAATCAGCACGTTTGTTTGCGCGTTTGATTCAAACGTATTGGCCGTCATCACGTCAGCATTGACCGATGAGCCGTAGCTGACAAAGAGCCCGTAACCACCACTACCACTGATGCGCGTATTTTTGATGGCCATTGTAGCACCTGTTCCGTAAATAGCGATGTTCGTCTTTTTGCCCGACACAATGGCAACACTTCCGGCATTGCTGATAATCGCGTTTTCGAGGATATTCTGAGCACTAGTTGAGTAACAGATAATTCCTCGCCAGAAGGCAGCGGTGCGCTCAGCTCCTGTAATGGTGATTTTAGCTGTAGCCGTTCCTCTGGCGCTCATATAGCCGCCTGTATTAACCCGAATTACGGCATCACGAGCCATTTCGAGGGTAAGCCCAGGGTTCAGCCACCAGCCCGTGGTTACAGTTAATTCGCCATTGATACGGTAGGGAGTTTTATCCGTAAATGGGGTCCACTCTACTTCATCAGCCCCTTTAACACTGGAAGCCATTACCTCTACAACATTCCGCCCGTTTCCGCTTGTAAAAATAGATGCTGCATCTAACTGAGGCACATTGTCAGCACTGAGCATCAGGCCTGACTCCGTGTTGTTCGCAAATGTATTCTGAGCAAATTCGCGAATAATCCCGCCATCCTGTATGTATAAACCGTACCCCGTCGTTTCGGCAAACAGGCTGTTTTTTACGGCAATCTGCGCCTTCGTTCCAGAAACATACATACCTGCTTTTATCAGGGAATAAAGCGGGCGGCTACCGGCATGAAGTAACTCTACATACTCAAATACGTTTGCGTTGCTGCCTGAATAGAGCATCAGGCCAGTCCAGAACCCTTTCGTTTTTTCAACGCCCACGAATCGAATCTTCTGGCTTGCCGTACCCTTCGCGATAATCAGTCCACCGTTGTCGTTGATGTCCATTCGGGTATCGCGTTCAAAAGCGATCACGACGCCTGGATTGATGGTTAGTTCAGATTGAACACTAACTGATTTGGCCACGATATAGTCGGGCAGATCGGGATTGGCAATTCGGTCGGTCAGTACGGTTTTAACGGTTATGTTCTGGTTGATAGTGACGGGCTGCGCTACCGAAGCGGCAATTACCACGTTGTCGGTACTCTTACCATTTTCATTCGAAACGGTCAGTTGTAGTTCATACTCACCAACTTCATCGGGTGTGAACGTTGGCTTGACAGCGGTAGCATTAACCAGGGTAATCGTACTTTTAGCTGGCTTGCGAACCAAAGCCCATTGGATTGTAAAGGGTTTACCCTGGCTATCCTGAGAGGCACCACCATCCAGGGTAACGACCTGACCAACCTGGACCTGTTGATCGGCCCCGGCATTGGCCGTTAAGGTACCTGTTGGATTCACTTCAGTTTCTTTTTTACAGCTGGTCATCAAAAGAGCCATCAAAGCAAGGAGTACGAATAGCCCTTTTTTCAAAGCGAAGCCTGATTGACCAGAAGGGTTCGGGTAAGAGAGTATGATAGTTTTCATAAAAAGAGGAATCCGTTGTAGCGGACTGTTTTTAGATAGATGTTGTTTAACTGTTCAAAAGTAGGCGTCGCCTTTGCCGAACCCCGGCACAAATGCCTTGAAACGGAAAAAGCCCCGTGTGAACTGTCACGGGGGGAGAATCAATTGAGCAGAAGAATTGATTGTAAACTGAGTTAATTCAGAACACGGCGTCCTGAGCGGAAAAGGGGCTATCTATCTTTATCGAGCAAGTATGGCCAACAGTTACGCATGAATCCATATATTTGAGGGCTTCTCAGGATGGCCAGGCTTAACCTAGAAGCTTGCCTGTACAGTTGCGCGGTTATAACTGTCAGCGTAATAGGCTAGTAAACCAAGCGTAGTGAAGTAGCATTCACTACCATCAGTAGGATCTTAAGCTATCTCCAATCCTATATACCCTTTGAGGACTACCATACACTAGTATAAGCGTAAAGAAAGACGATTGATCTACCAATCGTTTATGTACTTATTCCCGTTGGCGATTTAGTAGTTACTCCCGTTTCAGCATAGTGTGATACCAGACTGCTACTCAATTACAGAAAGAAGATACTGATTTAGCTTCCTCAATAATGAAAACCAAGACAGAGAGCCAGCTGACCTATCAGCAAAAGTGGCAGCTCGCTACTACTATTTTTGCTATTTACTGGCCTATCCGACTGTATGTTCATATTGATAACCTCTCGCTTGCCCTGGTTCAGCATGTGTGGCCCTTCTGGATCATGGAGATTATCATTACGATTCTGTTCTTTGGGCTTTGGCTTGTGGTAACGGATTGGATTCAGGAGCGATTCTTTAGCCAAATGAATAAAGAGTTTCTAATTGAGTTCGACCTACCCGCTCAACTGGTCACGCTGGTATTGGCTGGTGCATTAGCCATCTTATTCAATATGGCTTTTCATCGATTGTGGGTAACAATGGCTGGCGTGGAGCGCTTCCAGTTTTCACAACCCGTTCGTGTCCAATCCCTTTCTATTAGGCCTGAGGAGCGTAACAGACGTCGAAAAATTGATAATGGGCTGACGGTAATGGCCATGTTGTCGGCTTTTTATCTGGCGGCTAACCGACGAGGCTATAAACGGTTGGAAGACATACGCGTCAAGGCCGAGCAGCTTAAACAGGAAGCTACGCAGGCTCAGTTTATGGCGCTCAAAAATCAGGTTAACCCACATTTCCTCTTCAATAGCCTGAGTATCCTGTCTTCATTGATTGAACCTAACCCTAAACTTTCTATTCAATTTGTTGGGCAACTTGCCAAAGCCTTTCGTTACATATTGGAACAACGCGACACGAATTACATTAAAATTCAGGATGAGTTAACATTTACGAATGCTTATACGTTTCTACTTCATATTCGGTTTGGCGAAAAGCTGAAGATTGTCACCGATGTGTCTACGAAAGTGGCGAATAGATACAGCATTGCTCCACTAACCTTACAGTTGTTAATTGAGAATGTGGTAAAACACAATCAGATGTCAAGCGAAGCGCCATTGCAGGTGAGGATACAAACTGAAGGCGATTATCTGCTGGTTACGAACCCGATACGACTTCGGCCCCAGAAAGAGGTTTCGACAGGGGTAGGATTAAAAAATATTACAGATCGTTACAGATTACTTACGAAACGTCCTGTTTGGTTTGGTTACCAGGATGGTGTGTTTATGGTTAAAATTCCATTGCTCTTATGAATGTGCTAATCATTGAGGACGAATCATGGACTGCTCAACGACTGGTAACTTTACTGCGTGAATATGACCCTACTATTCGAGTGTTGGCCCAGTTACCATCGGTAGCAAAGGCGATCAACTGGTTCAAATCCTCACCGCCGATTCAGCCGGATTTGATTTTTCTGGATATTTTTCTGGAAGATGATCTAGGGTTTAGTCTGATTGAACAGATGAACCTAACAATCCCGATCATTTTTACTACAGCTCATGAAAACCATGCATTACAGGCCTTTAAAGCAAATAGTATTGATTATTTGCTCAAGCCCATTGACCTTGATGAGCTGACAATGGCGTTGAATAAATTCAAACTGGTTCGTCAACTTCCTGCGGAATCGCCACCAATACAACAGGTTTCGGATCACTTCATTCGGCAATGGACACCACCTGCCTACCGCGACCGCTTTATGATCAGCATTGGACCCAAACTGCGTAGCATTCGAACCGACGCAATAGCCTATTTCTTTTTTGAAAACAAGGCAACTTATCTGATGCCCCTGGTAGGTTCACCAATGTCGATTGATTATAGTCTGGATAAGCTGGGGCAATTAGTAGATCCGGGTCAATTTTTTCGCGTGAATCGCTCATTTTTGGTGGCCATTTCTGCTATTCAGTCAGTACATACTTATTCAGGTAGTAAGCTCAAGGTTGAGCTGCATCCAATAGCCCGTCAGGACGTATTTGTCAGCGTTGAACGAGTTACTGAATTTAAAGATTGGCTTGGTCGATAAATTAATTATTTTTTAACGACTCCGGGAAAATACGTTTCTATAAGTTGCAACGGAGCTATCTTTTTTTGATTACCTTAATTATTTATATAGGATTAATAAAATTATAGAGCTTCGATACAAATCTAATTCCACTCGTGTAGTATCGGCTTCAACCTTCTAAATCCCGAATTCAACCCTAAAAAACTGTCATCAGTCATTTTTTTTTTCGTCTTCGATAAATGGTTGATAAGATTTGTAACGCTTATCAGCTGATTTGTCTGGAGAACAGATAAAAAGTAAAAAAGACTGTTGATGGATTACGAATAGCATCTGTCATCAGTATTACTCAACGATGTAGAATTACAGGCGCTATGAATTACTATTTTTATGCTTATTTCCGCAATCCAAAAGTAACGCTTCATGTAGGAAGCTGCCGGTTCTGTAACAACGGTAAGGGCATGCAACCCAGTAAACTTGGTTATCTGACTGGCCGTTGGCGAGGTGGATATTCAAGTTTTGAGCTGGCTCTGGAAGCTGCTCAGGGAATGGGGCAGGGCTTAGGTGTTGAACCCGTGTATTGCCAGCGCTGCATGCCGGTGGAAAAAGAGTCGATTCAGGCATAGCAATTTGCTCCTATTACTCTTCCCAATTAAGTAAGTATTTTTCGTAAAAAATCACTAAGTAAATAATAGGGACATTATCCCTAAAGAGACTCCTTTTGTGCAATAAATTATTGTCAAAATAATGTATTAAAATTACTTATTCATAAACCCCGTTTTTTACTGTAAGATAGTACTTATTTTGTAGTACGTACTGAGTAATTTACCTAAGTATTAACACGTAGTTACTACTTAAGAATCTTAGTTTTTCAATAAAATAGCCTGTTAAAATCAATTATTTCTTTAGAGGAAATATTGATTTTAACAGGCTATTTTATTGAAAAAATAGGACAAAAGTATTTTTGTTGATTAAAATTTAATTTATCAGAAAAAAGATAATTTATATAACCTAATTTGTAGGTTAACTATCTAGTAATCAGTATATATTATATATTCTTTTTTAACTATTCTAATGATTGACTTTTTTGGTAAAAAATATTCATTAGCACTATTTTTATATCTTTTTGAAATATAATTTATGTGATATAATATTGAGCCGTTTAACTCAATATAAAACCAACCTAATCTTCATGAAAGCACCGCTCTACAGGTTTCTGCAGACCGCTTTTCTGGGCGCAGTTCTACTGCTTTGTGGCTTAACTGCCATGGCCCAAGACCGTCGTTTGACGGGTAAAATTACGAGTGCCGAAGGTGCCGTACCTGGTGCCAATGTCGTACTGAAAGGTACTCAAACCGGTACCAGCTCCGATGCAAACGGTAGTTTCTCGCTGAGTATCCGGGGAGAGAACCCAGTACTGGTTATATCAGCCATTGGCTTTAAAACGCAGGAGGTTTCGATCGGCAATCAATCTACAATTGATATACGGCTCCAGGATGATGCTACAGCCTTAAGCGAAGTCGTTGTAACCGGGTATTCGACCGAAAATCGCCGGGATGTGACCGGGGCCGTCTCTACGGTGAAGCCAGCCCAGTTAAAAGTAGTCCCTTCTACCAACGTAGAACAGCAGTTGCAGGGGCGGGTTGCCGGGGTAACTGTTATTACAAATGGCCAGCCTGGAACAACCAGTCAGGTTCGGGTACGGGGTTTTGGGTCGTTTGGTGGTAACCAGCCTTTATACGTAGTCGACGGCGTGCCTACACAATCGATTCAATACATCGCTCCAGATGACATTGAAACCACGACTGTCCTGAAAGATGCAGCTTCGGCATCGGTTTATGGAGCGCGGGCGGCTTCTGGTGTCATCGTCATAACGACAAAGAAGGGGCAGCGTCGGGCTCAGAAATTGAGCATTAGTTACGATGGTTTGTATGGCGTAACAGATCCAGGCCATGGCCAGAAAATTCTAAACCCACAAGAGCAGGCCGACTGGACCTGGCAGGCCCGGAAAAATGATATTTACCAGGCTGGCGGCACGGTAGGCCCCGACAGTTTTACAGGTATCGCGAATGGTCAATATGGTTCAGGACAAACTCCTGTTTTACCAGACTACCTGTTGGTCGGTAGTCAAACTGGCTTAGCGGCATCACAGGTAGATTTAACGGCCGAAGCCGCGAAGTATAACGTTAATCCAGCCAATGGTGCTATTTATAACGTTATTGCCGCCAATAAACAAGGTACTGATTGGTACAAAGCCATTACCCGCGTTGCTCCGCTGATGCGCCACACACTGGGCTTTTCGGGTGGTACTGAATCAAGCCGATTCTACCTCAGTTTAGGCATGCAAAAACAGGCTGGTATCATCACTTACAATGATTTCTCGCGCTACACATTGCGTGTCAATACAGAGTTTGATATCACGAAAAAACTGCGATTCGGTGAGAATATCCAATTGGCCTATGTATCAACCACTGGTCTTCAGGGAAGTACAGGTAGCGCACTCGGTAATGGTACCAACAACAACTCCAGTGTAGCTGCCGATGAGAACGACATTCTTCTGGCGTTTCGGCAGGCACCCATTATCCCAGTATACAATGTATTCGGTGGCTATGCAGGTACAGCGGCATCTGGTTTCAATAATGCCCGGAATCCAGTAGCTAACCGTATTGGGGCAAAAGATAATCTCAACTATAATCTTATTGCGTTTGGTAATGCCTACTTAGAGTATGATGTTATTCCAGCGTTAACACTTCGTAGCAGTCTTGGCGGAACCTATTTCAGCAACTACAATAATTCGTATAACCGGGCGCAGTATGAAAACTCGGAGAACAATACGAACTATGTTTATAACGAAGGGTCAAACGTTGGTTTAGCGTGGACATTTACCAACACGGCTCAGTACAAACAAAAGTTTGGCCTTCATGATATTAGTGTTTTAGCAGGTATTGAAGCACTTAATACCGGTAGCGGTCGTGGTATCAGTGGTTCGGGTCAGAATCCATTTACAACCGATCCTGATTATGTCACAATTGGCACAACAACACCAGGTGCTACGCGTAGTGTAAACAGCTATTATGGCAAAGGCAATAATTTCTATTCCTTGTTTGGCCAGGCTCGGTACATCTATAACGACAAATATATTTTAACCGGTGTTGTTCGTCGCGATGGCTCATCGCAGTTTGGTGCCGAAAATCGGTATGGTGTATTCCCTGCTGTTTCAGCAGCATGGCGTCTTTCTGGAGAAGAGTTTATGAAAAACCTGCCCTGGGTATCAGACCTGAAACTTCGGGGTGGTTATGGGCTAATGGGTAATTCGAACTACTTAACGGCCACCAATCAGTTTACCCTTTATGCATCTGGCGCTGCTAACAGCTATGACATTACGGGTGCCAATACATCGGTACAGTCAGGTTACTTCCGCGGCCAACTTGGTAACCCAACTGCCAAATGGGAAACTAGTATCACATCGAACATCGGTATTGATGGGGCCTTCTTTAATAATAAAGTAGAAGTGGTACTTGATTTCTGGCAGAAAGACACCAAGGATCTGCTTTATCCGCTGGCGCTACCAGGCGTGGTTGGTGATCGTGCCAGCCCACCCTATATTAACGTAGCCAGTATGCGTAACAAGGGAATTGACCTGTTAATCACGACACGTGGCAACATTGTTAGTGACTTAGGGTATGAAGTTACCGCTGTGGGAAGTATCCTGGATAACAAAATCACGGCCATTGCTCCATCCGTGCCGTATTTCCAGGCAAATGGCCAGCGGTTAAGTACGCCTGTTATTCGTAACCAACCTGGTCATGATCTGTCGTCTTTTTATGGCTATCAAGTGTTAGGCTTGTTTAACACGAAAGAAGAAGTGGCAGCCGCTCCAGCACAGCCAGGAGCTGCTCCAGGCCGATTCCGCTTTCAGGATATCAATGGCGATAATAAGATCGATGATAACGATCGAACCTTTCTGGGAAGCCCAATTCCCAAATTTACAGGTAGTTTAACCCTAACCCTGAAGTACAAGGGCTTTGATTTGAATACCCAGTTGTATGCGTCGTTAGGCAATAAAATCTTTAATAACTCGAAATGGTACACTGACTTCTACCCCTCTTTCCCTGGAG
The DNA here is from genome assembly GCF_006965485.1 of Spirosoma sp. KCTC 42546. Lineage (NCBI taxonomy): Bacteria > Pseudomonadati > Bacteroidota > Cytophagia > Cytophagales > Cytophagaceae > Spirosoma > Spirosoma sp. KCTC 42546. Next base: position 5,712,263 of record NZ_CP041360.1, on the reverse strand, counting down.
CGGCTGTCAGCGCCCGTGTGAAAGACTCCTGGTTACCAACACACACGGATACTTCTGTCCCCATTTTCGAAAACACGTCGAATTTTAGCACGAACACACAGTCCAATTCCTACTATGTAGAAAATGGCTCTTATGGACGGATGCAATACCTGACGTTGGGATACACCTTCCCCGCTAAGCTTCTGGACAAAGCGAATCTAAGCCGGTTACGGTTGTCTCTGTCGGCTACCAATTTGTTCACAATCACAAAATACAGTGGCTTAGACCCAGCCGTTGGTGGATCAGCTGACCAGAATTTTGGTATCGATATTGGTAACTACCCAGTTACTCGTGGGTATAACGTTGGCTTGAGCTTCGGCTTCTAACTGATGGCGAATTAGTATCGAGTTTATGCTGACATGAACTCGATACGTCAAACACTAACTATCTAATTTTTCAGGTAAATCATATTATGAAAAATACCATTATAAAAGGTGCACTGGTAACGGCGATGATTTCGCTGGTTACATTCGCCTGTAAGGATAAATTCCTGGATGTACCGGCTACCGGCCAATTGGCCCTTAACCAAATAACGAGTAAGGCTGGGTTTGAAGGCTTGCTGCTGGCTTCCTATGCTCAGTTAAATGGACGGGGCTACTCGAGAGCTACTAGCTCGTTCAACTGGGTACGTGGTAGTATTTCGGGGGGAGACGCTAACAAAGGGTCTAACTCGGGAGATGGTGGCGGTAACACAAACTTCAATACCTTCCAGCGTTTTGAGATTCTCCCAAGTAACGGGGATGTCAATGACAAATGGAGAGGTATGTACGAAGGTATTAGCCGGGCTAATGCTGTATTACGTGCGCTTCCTGCCGCCAGTAGCGACGTTTCTGCCGCCGATAAACAACGATTAAGTGCTGAAGCACGCTTTTTACGGGCTCATTATTATTTTGAGTTAAAGCGCTCATTCAATATGGTGCCTTATGTAGATGAAACAGTCGATTATGGCTCCGGTATTGAGTTGGTTAAAAACGACACTGATATCTGGCCAAAGATTGAAGCTGATTTCAAATTTGCGCAAGACAATCTGCCCGAAACCCAGTCATCGGCTGGTCGGGCGAATAAATGGGCTGCTGCAACTTATTTAGCCAAGACGTATTTGTACCAGAAGAAGTATACAGAAGCTAAAACCCTATTCGATCTGGTTATTGCCAATGGAACGACTACAAATGGTAAAAAGTACGCACTTGTAGCCAACTATACGGATGTTTTCAATGCAACGAAGGATAATAACGAAGAATCTATTTTCGCTATCCAGGCTGCGGTTAACACGGGTGATGTAGCCAATTCAGCACAAGAACTGGATTTGAACTTTCCGTATAATACTGGTTCAAATGGACCTGCTGGTTGCTGCGGCTTCTTCGCCCCAAGTTTTGAATTAGCAAACTCATTCCGCGTTAGTGCAACTGGACTTCCTTTATTAGATGGCTCTTATAATACAGGTGCCAATCAATTGAAAAATGACCAGGGTATTGCCTCAAGCGCTCCGTTTACGCCTGATGCTGGTCCCGTTGATCCACGTCTGGATTGGTCGATAGGCCGCCGGGGTATTCCCTACCTTGATTGGCAGGTGCACCCAGGTCTTGACTGGATTCGTGACCAGAGTTATGCAGGTCCGTTTTCGCCTAAGAAGTTCGTATATTATCGGTCTCAGGATAAAACACTGACCGATGGTAGTTCCTGGACCGATGGTTACTCTGCTATCAATTATAACATCATTCGTTTTGCCGATGTCTTATTAATGGCAGCTGAAGCGGAAATTGAGGTTGGTAGTCTGGAAACGGCTCGAACGTATATAAATCAAGTTAGAACTCGGGCTGCCAACGCATCATTCTGGGTTAAAGGCACGAACGGAAGTAATGCCGCTAACTACGTAATCAGCAACTACACGACTCCATTTGCCGATAAAGCCGCTGCTCGGACTGCTGTTCAGTTTGAGCGCAAATTAGAGCTATCAGGTGAGGGACATCGCTTTTATGATCTTGTTCGTTGGGGCGTGGCTTCTACTGTATTAAATGCTTATTTGGCCTATGAAAGCCAAAAGCTAACGCTAGGGTATGGAGGAGCTAAATTTACCGCTGGGAAAGACGAATACCTTCCAATTCCTCAAGTTCAAATGGACCTTCAGCAGGGTATATTTAAGCAAAACCCTGGATACTAACTAAATAGTTTTTCAAGTCAATATAAAAAAGCCCGTTCTAGATCTAGAACGGGCTTTTTTACTAGAACGGGCTTTTTTATAAGTAGATATTCTTCTTTACTCAGTCTTTTTTTACGTGGCGCTGGCTGGTAAGTTAAGAACTACTCAAGTTACTGTTGACTGAAATTCCTGATAAATATGTAAATGAGACGGTGCTACTCAATGCTATTGCAACGTCCAATTTGCCCCATCAGGAAACTAACAGGGTACTTATGGGTTCAACGAATAGCTAGTTGCCCTAATTTTAACCATTGTAAACCGGTAGCGTAGTCTAAACAACTGTCGCCTGAAAATCAATGAAGTTTCTATCTGTCTAGTTAAAAATCGTCGTAAGGCTATTTCCCGTATATTAATCAATACTAACCGAATCACATGGAAACCTATTATAATCCCGAAGACCTCAAAAAATTTGGACAAATCGGTGAGTTTCAAAAAGAACTGGCCGACAAGTTTTTCTCGTATTACGGTGCTGTATTTGCCGAAGGTGCGTTGACTGCCCGCGAAAAATCGCTCATCGCACTCGCGGTGTCGCATACGGTCCAGTGTCCCTACTGTATTGATGCCTACACGACCGATACGCTGGAGAAAGGCTGCTCTGAAGCCGAAATGATGGAAGCGGTTCACGTAGCGGCTGCTATTCGGGGCGGGGCATCCCTCGTGCATGGCGTTCAAATGATGAACAAAGCCAAGGAAATATCCATGTAAGAATAGGGGAGAAAAGGGAGGAGCGGGACGAGGGGGAGGAAGGAGTTGTCCCCTTCGTCCCTTTCCTTCCTTTCTTCCCTCTCCTCCCTTTCTTCCCTTTGTTTATGAAATCCCTAAAAGCCAGCGGACATCCTCTCGCAAACTCAGCCGTTCAGTTGCAGTCGTTGCAGAGCGAACTGGCCGATACGTTACAACTGCCGCCCTTTCATCAGAAACTGGCTAGTGCCGGGCTGTTTCCGTTACAGCCACTCGAACCGGCGGTTTTTCAGATCAACGTGGGCAAGATGTGCAATCAGGTCTGTAAACATTGCCACGTCGATGCCGGGCCTGATCGTCAGGAAATCATGACCCGCGAAACGATGCAACTGTGTCTCGATGCGCTGGCAAAGACAACCATCCCGACGGTCGATCTGACGGGTGGCGCGCCCGAAATGAATCCTGACTTTCGCTGGTTCGTGGAAGAAATACGCAAACTGGGTCGGAAGGTGATGGTGCGTTGTAATCTGACCATCATCGTCGCTAATCCGAAGTACAATGATTTGCCTGAGTTTTTCCGGGAGCATCAGGTTGAAGTGGTTAGCTCACTGCCTTTTTACAATGCCGACAAAACCGATCGGCAGCGGGGTAAAGGTGTTTTTGATAGTTCGATTCGGGCGTTACGAATGCTCAATGCTGTTGGATATGGGCAACCAGATTCGGGCCTGTTGCTGAACCTGGTGTATAATCCCAACGGGGCTTTTTTGCCCGGTTCGCAGGAAAGTTTGAAACGCCAGTTCAAGCGAGCGTTGCTGGATGAGTTCGGGGTGATTTTCAACGACCTCTATGCCATCACCAATGTTCCCATCAGCCGGTATCTCGATTACCTGATCTCGTCGGGTAACTACGACAACTACATGGAGAAGCTGGTCAACAGTTTTAATCCAGTTGCGGCTTCGGGCGTGATGTGTCGAAATACGCTTTCCATTGGCTGGGACGGCTTTATCTACGATTGTGATTTTAACCAGATGCTGGATTTGAAAGTTGCCAGCCCGGTGCAGCACGTTCGGGATTTCGATGGCGATGTGTTGAGTCAGCGGGCTGTGGTCGTTAATCAGCACTGCTACGGTTGCACAGCCGGAGCGGGTTCAAGTTGCGGGGGCACAACCGCCTGAGAAGTCTATGAAACGATATGATCTGCTGGTCATTGGCACCGGCTCGGGCGGTCTCAGCATTGGCCTGACCATGCATGAACTGGGTTTTAAAGTCCTGTTCATCGAGAAAGATGCCCGGAACATCGGGGGCGAATGCCTGAATACGGGCTGCGTGCCCAGCAAGGCACTCATCCACGTTTCCCGGCTTATTCATCAGGCAAAAGCGGCCCAGGAATTTGGGTTAACAAGCACCGGCAAACCGGATTTTGAGCGGGTCAAGCACTACATTCAGGAGCGAATAGAGCTGATTCGTAAACATGAAAATGCCGATTTCTTTCGGAAGCAGGGTATTGATGTAGTGATTGGTACGGCTCGCTTTATCAGAAAAGACAGGGTGGAAGCTGGGGGGGAAACCTTCACCGCCAAGCGAATTGTGATTGCCACCGGCTCGCAACCTGTTCCACTTCAGGTTCCGGGAATAGAACAGGTTGTCCAGTACGATAATCAGACAATTTTTACGGCTGATACGTTGCCGAATCGGCTGCTGGTCGTTGGGGGTGGACCGGTTGCCATTGAACTCGGTCAGGCGCTGCATCGGCTTGGTTCACAGGTGACCGTTGTTCAGTCGGGTGAGCGTATTCTGGAAAAAGAGTTGCCGGAGGTGTCTGCACTATTACTGGATCGGCTAACCCGTGAGGGTATTGAGGTGCTGCTACAAACAAAGATTGTGGCGTTTGACTCGGCTTCCAGCGCCACCCTGGAAGATAAAACGGGCACAAAACGTCAACTTACCTTCGATGCGGTGCTAGTCGCCATTGGCCGTCAGGTCAACGTGGATGCCTTACAGCCCGAAGCCTCGGGCATTGAAACGGAGGCCGGTAAGCTCAAACTGGATGCGTATCTGCGAACCACCAATCCATGCGTTTATGCCATTGGCGACGTAACGGGGCAGCTTTATTTCTCGCACACCCCCGAAATGCAGGCCCCCCTGCTCATCAATAATTTTCTGTCGCCGTTCAAGCAGAAAGTTTCCTATAGCCATTTTTCGTGGGTAACCTTCACCGACCCCGAAGTGGCCACTTTCGGCCTTTCGGAAAAACAGCTTAGCCAGCAGGGGATTGCTTTTGAGAAGATCGTGTATGGGTTTGCGGAGGACGACCGGGCGGTTATCGACAATTATACCTATGGCAAACAGTGGCTCTATCTGGCTAAAGGAAATAAACTGTTCGGGAAACGTAAAGTACTGGGCGGGGCTATTGTAGCCCCCCAGGCGGGCGAAATGATTCAGGATCTGATTCTGGCCAATACGGTTGGGTTGGGAGCAGGCGCTATTCAGAAGAAAATCTATCCGTATCCGGTCGCGTCGAGGGTTAGCAAATCGGCTCTTTTGGAGCAATTGAAGGGAAATATTCCAGCTTGGGCGAAGACTATTCTTCGGTGGCTGTATTGACACTCGTAGCTGTAGGAGATTGCCTCCGCGAAACGGGTTCGACGCCGTTGGGCAGTTTCCAGTCCCGTTGTTTCTCAAATGGCATACGAAATAAGTGGCCTATTGTCAGTTCGCTCTCCTCCCGAAAGGCCGGAACTCCCAGCGTAACATCTTCCTGAGGAATGTCCATGCGGTGGGTACCGTGGAGCCGGTCCCAAACCGAAAAAAGTGTTCCCCAATTGGAGTTGAATTCATCGCGGACAATTGAGTGGTGAATGCCGTGCATACGCGGGGTTACGAAGAGAAAATTGATTAGCTGTTCTACTTTTCTGGGTAACCGCCAGTTGGCATGGTGAAACTGGGCGGCTGTGTCAAAAAACATTTCGTAGAGGATGGCCGACCAGAAGCTAATTCCCAATACCAGAATTAGTAGTACCCGAAAGCCAACACTGAGCAGTAACTCGCCAACATGAAAACGAACGGCCGTTGAGACATCCATGTCCAGATCGGTATGGTGTACGGTATGAAAACGCCAGAGCAGCGGCACTTTATGGGTTGCGTAATGCCACCAGTAATAGGCATAGTCGAAGGCCAGAAACCCCAGTATGCCACCTACCCATACACCAATGCTAGTTGAAGGGAGCAGCCAGTTCAGAAATCCCACCTGATGGTCGTGCGCCCACCGGGCAGCCAGGAGCGGAATCGGCAATAAGGCCAGCCGGAGCATAACAAAGGCCGGTAAGGCAAAACCAATGTTTCGAACCACCCGGCGCAACGGCTTAAAATGCAGCAACCGTAACGGACGACGCCATTGCAGAAATAGCATCAGAGCAAAAAACAGAACCAGTAGCGGTGAGCCGACAGAATCGAAGAAAGGGATGGTGGACATACTGTTCAGTTTTTACAATGATTGGCCGGGCAGTTAAGCAGGAAAGCTATAGTGGTTAAGGTGTATTTTATCTTACCGTATATCCTCGTATAACTGTTTCAGCTTCTCGGCAGAGTAGCCTACCCCCCACAAAACGCCTACGTACAGAAACAGGGCGTTTGCCCGCCAGAATCCCCACTTGACTAATCGCCTGTCCGATGATTCGACCACCCGGTTGACTTGTCGGATTCGTCCGAAACGCACTATACGGAGCAGCATATCGGCTTCCTCCATGATGGGTAAATCGTCGGAGTACCCCCCGCAATCGAGAAACTGTTGCCGTCGGCAAAAAATAACCTGATCGCCGAAAAGTAATCGCGCGCCCTTGAAGAAGAACAAATACGGTCGAAAAAAAAGCGGAGCGTAATACGTTTTGATGAAGTTATGAAACGAGGTAACCCAGCGGGTTTTGAGTGGGCCACGCATCAGCGATATAAACCCGCCTGCCGCTACCGTAGATTGGGCCAGCGTGTCACGGATCACCAGCAGTGCATCATCGGGCAGGGCCGTATCGGCGTGCAAAAAACAGAGATACTCGCCCGTAGCTGCCTGAACCCCCAGATTCATTTGATAGGAACGACGGGCAACCGGACTTTGGATCAGCCGGATTGGGGGATGATCAGTCAGGCCTTTTTGCAGTTGAATCTGCTGCTGAATGATTGAAAGCGTTTGGTCGGTACTGCCCCCATCAACCACAATCAGTTCGTCGGGAGCGGGATATAATTGGCGAAGCTGCCGAAACATTCGGGCCAGTGTCCGTTCTTCATTGACCGTTGGGATAATGATGGAGATACTTGTCACAAGCTGTTTGCCAAATAACTGTTTTCTTGTTCGGAGAGTTTACCTTGTGCTGGACCCTTTGCTGTAGAAGAAAACAACTATGTTTCGATTTATACCCAATGTGCTGTTAAAGCAGCTCTATACCCGCAGCAGTTTACACAATACACCCACTGGATTTACCTTTTCGCTGAAGAACCGCCTGGCCGACGCCCAGTTTACGGGACTGACGCAGGTTCGTATTGATGGCCAAATCTACCCACCCGAAGCCTTTACCCTTGAACTGGATGGCAACGAAGCCGTCAGAGTCAGTGCCATATCTAATTCAAATCCACTGGCGTTCCCCCTGCGCCGGAAGGTTGTGGTTCAGGCAACTGCCGCACCGCTGGCTCCCGGTCGGCACACCATTGAGGTGATTCTTCAGTCTAAACCGTTTGGTACGTTAACGATTACCATCGAGGACGACTTACAACCAGACCAGCATCAGGGAGGTGAACCTCAACGTAATGTTACGATTCCGCGCCATCCGGTTGATGATATGTCGCCGGAAATCATCCGGGAGCGGCAGGATTTTCTTCGTCAGTATACACAAACATCACCCGATTACCTCACCAATGTCGCGTTTGATCCGGCGCTTGTGCGTGGTAATTGTGAGCAATTTGTGGGGGTTGCCCAAGTGCCTGTTGGACTGGTTGGCCCCCTGCTAATCAATGGCGAACATGCCAAAGGGGAGTTTCTGATTCCGTTAGCCACAACCGAGGGTACATTGGTGGCATCCTATAATCGGGGTATTAAGTTGCTTAACCAATGCGGTGGTGTGACCTGCACGGTCATCGACGAGGGTATGCAGCGGGCACCGGTCTTTGTCATGCAGGATGCCCGATCTGCCCGTGATCTGGCTCGCTGGGTGGCCGATCATGAACCGGAACTGCGTTCGGAAGCGGAGGCAACGTCGCGGTATGCTAAGCTCAAGTATATAACACCCTATCAGGCGGGACGTCTGCTTTTTCTGCGGTTTGGCTATACAACAGGCGATGCTGCGGGCCAGAATATGGTTAGTAAGGCCACACTGGCGGCCTGCAATTTCATGCTTCAACAGGTGGCGGATGTGGAGCATTTTTACCTGGAATCCAATCTGGCGACCGATAAGAAGCCGTCGTTTGTCAACACGCTGCAAACACGGGGCAAACGCGTAACCGCCGAGGTGACTATCCCTAAAGAGTTACTCCTACGCGAATTGCAGGTCGAACCGGAGCAACTCGACCGACACGCCCGCATCGGGAATGTAGGTGCGTTTATGGCCGGAACGAACAACAATGGCCTGCATTCGGTCAATGGACTTGCCGCTTTATTCATCGCTACGGGGCAGGATGTGGCCTGTCTGGCGGAATCGTCGGCCGCTATTACCACCTCTGAACTGTTGCCCAACGGCGATTTATACGGCTCCATTACGTTGCCTTCCCTCATTGTCGGCACCGTGGGTGGGGGCACGGGCCTGCCCACCCAGCAGGAATGCCTGAACATATTGGGTTGTTCCGGTACTGGGCAGGTCTATAAATTCGCCGAGATTGTGGCGGGTGTCGTAGCGGCTGGTGAACTGTCGCTGGCCGCAGCCATCTCCTCGCTGGACTGGGTATCCAGCCATGAGTCGGCCAGACAGGCCAAAAGCTAGCTACTTCTGGATTGAATTACTTATAACTTTTGCGCTAGAGCGGTTCCCTACAGCCGATCAAGTCGACCACCGTCTACGCGGACCTCAGTTCCCTGTACAAAAGCTGCATCGTCTGATGCCAGATACGCAATGGTAGCTGCTACATCTTCCGGTTTGCCAATAGTGGACCGATCAATTTTCTCTACGCCAGATTTTACATTTGGGTTGTTCCACAACATGGGCGTGTCGATGGCACCGGGCAAAACGGCATTGATTCGAAGGCTTTTGGGTTTTCCCTCCAGGGCAGCCGAACGTGTCAGCGATAGTACCGCAGCCTTGGCCGCTGCGTAAGGAGCCACCAGGGGTTCGGTTTCAATCGCGTGGATACTGGCCACATTCACTACGCTGCCGCCGGGTTTCATATGCAGAAAGGCCTGTTTGGTGAAGTAAAACGCACCCAGCAAATCGACAGTCAGGATACGAAGCCAGTCATCACCGGTCAATTCTTCCAGCGCCTTGAATTGCATAAGCCCGGCATTATTGACAACCACATCCAGCCTGCCAAACCGTGTTAACGCGCCTTGGACGGTGGCTTCTACCTGGGCTTCAACAGAGACATCACAAACACTACCCCACACATCAGGCGCACCGGCGGCTTTCACGTCGGGCAACGCTTTATTGAGGGCGTCTTCATGCAGATCGGCCAGCACCAGTCGAGCTCCCTCCGAAGCCAGCCGTTTGGCTACTGCCAGGCCAATGCCGCTGGCGCCACCGGTAACAATCGCTACTTTATCCTGAAATCGCATCGTTTTTACGCGTCGGGCTGATTGGTTTTGGAAACGGTATTGGTTACATTCTGTCGAGCCACTTTAGCCTCCTTCTGCTTCTGGTAAGCCCAGGGTTGCTCACTCTCACTGGGCCTGACAATTGGCACTTCCAGACAAACACTCTGGGCCGGCAGTACTTGCCGCCAATCATCAATGAGCTGTTTGTAGGCCTGACCAACGGGACGAATCTGTCGATTGAGGTCACACAAGCCGAGCGGGTTGACGGTGCCGTTGTTTTCCCGTAAAGCTGAATCCCAGTCAACCTGGTCGATGAGCGAATACCAGGTAAAGCCCACCATCGGCACGCCGTCATTCCGGACCCGCAATACGTTAGCCCATTCTTTCCAGAGCCAGTTTACGGCTTCGTCGCCGTTTGGGCCCTGCCATAGATTGGTTTCGGTGTGCATAACCGGTAGTCGATACCGATCGTGGTACTGTGTGGTAATGACATGGTAGCCAAATACTTCGCCCGATGCCCGCGTGCTTCCGTCGGCCGATACCCGATGCTCATTGGTCTGGTAATAGTCATTTCCCATAATGCAATACTGCTTCAGGTTATGACCCATAAAGAAGTGATACTCGTCTCGGGTCATGCCGTTGTCCATCAGGTACTCATACATCTCCGAATCGACCCGGCGACCATAGTTGAGATCGAGCGACAGAAAGCGTTTGGCATTCAGAATCTCGGCGGGTTTGATAGCCGCCGGATTTTCGGCATGAAAATACTCCGACGATTCACTCTGGATAAACAGGGCATTGGGTCTTACTTCCAGAATGGCGCTCATGGCCAGTACGTTCGCTTTGACGATATGCTTCAAGGCGTTCACAAAAGCAGTATCGGTCCGAAGTTGCTCATTCCACCAGCCATACAGCGCTGAAAACTCGGCGCAGACGTACATTTCATTGACAGGGGTATAAAGCTGAACCCAGGGAAACCGCCTGGCAAATGCGTGGGCATAGTCGGCAAAAAGCGCCGGAAAATCGGGATTCTGGAAATTGCCGATCCAATCGGGCACGCCAAAATGACACAGGTCTACAATGGGCACAATATCGCGTTTGCGCAGTTCGCCAAACGTCAGGTCGACAAACGACCAGTCGTATTTTCCGGCCCCCAGAAAGGTAGTATGGATGGGCGGGCCGTAGCGCAGAAAGTGAATGCCCAGTTGCTCGACCAAATCAAAATCCGTTTGCCAGTGCTGATAATGACCGCATTTCGCTAATTCATCCTGACGATAGGTACCACCCTGAATTGTTGGATTGCTATTTTCGATGCCCGTGGCAAACATAAAGTGTGTGACCATACGCTGGAGAAACAGGGGCACAGTCAATGATGTTGATTGCCGCTGCTTAATCCATTAACCTGTACGTACCGGGAGTGTTTACCAAGGAGGATTAAGAGGAGATTAAGCCTATTTCCTATTAGGGCTGAAAAGCTACCTTCCTCAAACAGTCAGCCAGAGCCAGGATGAACGGTCAGTCACTTAGCTGACCAACCAGTGCTTTCATGAGTCGGGTCAGGTTGGGTTCGGCAGTTCCGGCGGCTGCTATGATCTTCGTGATGTCGGCTTTTTCCAGCGTGTCGGGTAAACACATGTCCGTAATGACCGACACACCAAAAACAGCCATTCCCATTTGGCTGGCCACAATCACTTCGGGCACGGTCGACATACCTACGGCGTCGGCTCCCCATTGGCGCAGCATTCGGTATTCGGCCCGCGTTTCGAGTTGAGGTCCCGTAACACTTACATACACACCCCGCTTGAGGGGAATGCCTAAATCTGCGGCTCGGGCAAACGCCTGATCGATCAGGGATTTGCTGTAGGGTTCGCTCATGTCCGGGAAGCGGTCGCCGAACGCAGGGGGATTGGGGCCTACCAGTGGATTTTGCGGGAGTAACAGGCTGATATGGTCTTCGATGACCATCAAATCAGTCGTTTGGAAAGCCGGATTCAGGCCCCCGGCGGCATTAGACACGAGCAACGTACGAACGCCCAGTGCGTGCATCACCCGAACCGGAAAGGTGACCTGCTGCATGGTGTAGCCTTCGTAAAAATGGAAGCGCCCCTGCATCACCACGACTGGTTTGCCTTCCAGCGTACCCAATAGCAACTTGCCCGAATGAAACTCAACGGTCGATAGCGGGAAGTGTGGAATCGTTTCGTAGGGTAAGGTAGTCTCAATGGTCAGTTCCTGGGCCAGCGCACCCAGGCCGGTGCCCAGAATAATCCCGATACGTGGTGTTACCTGCGTTTTTGACTGAATATACTGAGTTGCCTGCTGAATCTGTTCAAGCATATAAACTGGATCGTTTGTCTAACTTTTTCTGCAAGTTAGCCGTTTGGCGGATAGCTGCCAGTTATTCTGTACGCATTTGTCCCGTGTATCCATGACCGTCGACCGTCTGATTGTTTTTGTTAAAAACCCAATTCCGGGTCAGGTAAAAACCCGGATCGCCCGTACCGTAGGGGATGCCAGAGCGGTTGACGTGTATCGGCACCTGCTGGGTTATACCCAACAACTTGTAAAAGATTTCGCCGACGAGTGTGTCGTGTACTATGGTGATTTTATCAACCCGGATGACGGCTGGAACCGTTACCCAAAGCATCAGCAAACCGGCGTCGATCTGGGTGAGCGCATGTTGAATGCCTTTTGGGAACAGTTTGCCGCCGGTGCCAATAAAGCCGTGATCATTGGCAGCGATTGCCTGACCATCACCCCCGACCATATTCGCCGGGCGCTTAATGTACTTGATACGACGGAAGTAGTGATTGGTCCGGCTACCGATGGAGGATATTATTTACTGGGGATGAATCAGCTACAGCCCTTTCTATTTCAGGACATGCCCTGGAGCCAGCCGGAACTTTGCCAACTCACGGAACTGGCTATTCTACAACATAATCGGACCTTCGCCCGACTCGATGAACTGACTGATATTGACGAATGGGCCGACTATGAACGGTATCTATAATCCGTTGCGAAGGGCAATAGTTGACAGATTTGAAACGCGAATTATCAGGAACGCGGCTAAAAGCTATTGCTTTTCCTGACGAGTCATTATGAATTTCCGGTGAAGTAGTTTGATGCCTTTATAGATGGTTACGTTTATGACCTGCGGCCTGAACATTTGTACTTCAGCGTTTAAGGACATCCCAGTCTTTGGGTGAATTAAGCGTCCCCCAGACCAAACCTCTCCATCGAAACGGAGATCACGGATGAGAAGACTATCTTTCATTAAGCCAAAGTTTTGCTCGCCTGCCTGATCAACCTCGGCTACACGGGCAAAATAGAGATTACCTTTTCGGTAAATATCAACGCTAGATCCCTTGGAAGGAAATTGCCACCGGCCTATGATTCGGTCTGCAGATTGGTCTGCTTTTGCGCCAAGCAGGAGGAAAAGCAGTACTATAAACCATTGGAGACGCTGATGGATGAATATAGCGTTAGACTCATTTGGATTGTTCACAATAAACCAGATTTGTTGATACTAAGTAAAACTATAGTTTTTTTTCGAGAGTTTTTCGATCTATTCCCAACCACCCCCCAACGCCCGATACAGATCCGTTATTGCCAGAAACTGCGACTGTTTGGTGGTGATGAGGGCCAGTTCGGCTTCCAGCACGCTCCGTTGAGCCGTGATTACTTCCAGATACGACGCATACCCACCCCGAAACAGATCGTTCGAGGTCGAAACGGCCTGTTCTAAAACGGCTACCTCCTGCGCCTGTAACTCAGCGACCGAACGAAAATTCTCGACGCCCCGCAATTGGGTCGACACTTCGCTGAAACCGGTCAGAATAGCCTGCTGATACCGATACAGGGACTCCCGACTCTGGGCCACCGTCTGCTGGTAGTTGGCTTTCACCGAACGCCGGTTCAAGATGGGGGCCGATAAACCACCCAGCAAACCCGCAGCGATGGACGCCGGGTTGAAGAGTACTGCCGTTCGGAAAGCGTTCAGTCCCAGATAAGCCGTCAGGTTCAGACTGGGCAGAAATTCGGCGCGGGCTACGTCAATGTCAATATTGGCCGCCTGAAGATCAAGTTCCGCCTGACGAATATCAGGCCGACGAACCAGCATTTGCGCCGGAATGCCCGTCAGCACCTGACCGGGCAACTCTCGCTCCTGAAGGGATTTGCCCCGGGCAATGGGTTGGGGATACCGACCCAGTAGTCGATTCATCTGATTCTCGTTCTCCACAATCTGCTGTTGAACCTGCCCCTGCCGACTTCGGGTATTCAGCAGTTGGGCCGTGAATTGCTGAACGGCTAGCTCGGTTACCCGGCCCGCTTCTTTCTGAATACGAACTAATGCCAGCGCGTTTTGTTGGTAATCGATGTTCTTTTGCAGGATTTCCAGTTCGCCATCCAGGGCTAATAGCGCGTAATAGTGCCGGGCAATTTCAGCGACTAAGGCGGTTATCACGGCATGGCGGCCCTTTTCGGAAGCCAGCAATCGCAGGTAAGCCGCTTTTTTTCGGTTGTGCAGTTTTCCCCAGATATCGATTTCCCACGTGCTGCGGGCGCCGAGAAAATAGTCGGGCGTGGGATTGGGCGTCAGCTGACTCCCCCGAATATTGTCCGATAAGTTCGTGTCGTAATTACCCACCCCATTCATGGTGTACTGACCGTACCGATCCACCCCCGCCGAGGCCACGGCGTTAACCTGAGGAGCCAGAAAACCCTGGCTGTAGGTAAAGGAAGCTCTGGCCATTTCGATCCGTTGGGTTGCAATTCGCAAATCCAGATTGCTGGATAGCGCAGTGTCGATCAGTTGCGTCAGTTGCGGGTCGGCAAAGAATGTCCGCCAGTTCTGGCTGGCAATCCCAACCGAATCCGAATGGCCCGCAAAGGAAACAGGCATAGGCCGGTTTGCGGATTGAAGTATGGTATTGGGCAACTGACAACTACTCAGCAAGAGTAAACAGGCCACACTACACAAGACTAACAACCGGAGCAAAGGCTTAATGAACGTTCTGCGAGGATCAACCCCTAAATCCCCTAAAGGGGACTTGACTCGTCTTTGGACAAAGTCCCCTTTAGGGGATTTAGGGGTATATAAGCGGACAAGGCTCATAGCACGTATTGTCTGGCTAAAAGGTTTATTAGAACGTGGAATAGTTCTCCTATTCAAGATGTTGAGGCTATTTTTAGCCGATTTATTGAATGACTTTTCCATTTACGTGCGTTTGGGTGGATATATGCATGATGTCGATTTCGGTCTCCTGGGTGTAGTGGTCATGCGATTCGTCATCGACGGGCGGTTTGGATTGAAACCGTTCGGCGAGTTTGGCGAAGAAGACATACAGACCGGGTACGATAACCAGCCCGAACAGTGTTCCGGTGAGCATACCACCAGCCGCTGCCGTTCCAATGGATCGGTTGCCCAACGCGCCAGCACCCGAGGCCATGCAGAGCGGAATCAGCCCCGCGATAAAGGCAAAGGAGGTCATCAGAATAGGTCGTAAACGAGAAACGGCCCCTTCCACCGCTGCTTTCAGAATGGGTAGGCCCTCCTTCTGCCGCTGACTGGCAAACTCGACAATCAGAATCGCATTTTTACCCAGCAAGCCAATGAGCATCACCAGGGCTACCTGCGCGTAGATGTTGTTCTGTAAACCCAGCAGGTACAGAAAGAAAAAGGAACCGAATATACCCGTGGGTAGCGACAACAGAACGGAGAGGGGTAAGAACACACTCTCATATTGCGCCATCAGCAGGATGTACACAAAGACTAAACAGATCGCGAAAATGTAGATGGCCTGATTCCCCGACTCGACCTCCTCCCGCGACATGCCCGACCATTCGTAGGCATAGCCTTTGGGCAATACCTGGGCCGCTACTTCCTGAACAGCCCGGATTGCGTCGCCACTACTATAGCCCGGCGCGGCATCGCCATTGATCATGGCCGAGGTGTACATGTTATAGCGGGTCAGCTGCTCGGGGCCATAGACGCGTTCCAGGGTAACGAAGTTGGAATAGGGCACCATTTCGCCCTGGTCGTTCTTAACACGCATGTTTAGTACATCTTCGGGCTTGGTTCGGTAGCTGGGAGCGGCCTGCACCATCACCTTATACATCTGTCCGAAGCGAATGAAGTTGGATGCGTAAAAACTGCCCATCATCGTTTGCAGCGTACTCATGGCATTGTCGATGGAGACACCTTTCTGCGACGCTTTTTCCTGGTCGACATGCAATAAATACTGAGGAAAATTGGGGTCGAAGCTGGTAAAGGCATCGCTGATCTCGGGCCGTTTTTTCAAAGCCGCAATAAAGTCCTGTGCTACTTTTGCCGTTTGGGTCAGATCGCCACTACGCCCCCGGTCCAGCATCCGCAACTCAAAACCACTTGAATTGCCGAATCCCGGTACAGTTGGGGGCGGAAAAAACTGAATCGTCGCATCGGTGATGCCTTTGGTTTTTTCTTCCAGCGTGGCAATCAGTTCCTGCATCGATACGTGGCGCTCCTCCCAAGGCTTCAGGTTAATCATGCCCATGCCATAAGAAGCGCCTGCGCCGTCGGTCAGCAGACTATAGCCCGCCAGAGTCGAGACATTTTCGACCGATTCCTGCTCCGCAGCAATCGCTTCGATGGCGTCCATGACTTTCTCGGTTCGGTCGACGGTAGCCCCGGCGGGGGTAGTTACGTTGACGTAAATCATGCCCTGATCTTCGGTCGGGATAAAACCACCGGGCAGAACGGTGCTGATCCCCCAGGTGGCCACGATAAACAGCAGCAGGAGCCCCCAGGTTACGACGCTACGATTCGCTATTCGGCTTAATAGGCCCTGATACTTGCCCGCCAGTGATTCGTAACCCCGGTTGAATCGGGTAAAGAAGCGGCCCAGAAACCCGGTCTGTTGGCCATGAACGGGCCGGAGCAGAATCGCACACAGGGCCGGGGTCAGCGTTAGGGCATTGACGCCGGAAATGACAATGGCAATGGCCAGGGTGAGCGAGAACTGCCGGTAGAAAATGCCCACCGGTCCAGTCATAAAGGCCACTGGTACAAACACCGCCGACATCACCAGCGTAATGGCCACAATGGCCCCGGCAATATCGCTCATGGCCGAAAACGTAGCGGCTCGGGGCGTCAAGTGGAGTTCTTCCATTTTGGCGTGAACCGCTTCGACCACCACAATAGCGTTATCGACCACAATCCCGATGGCTAGTACCAGCGCAAACAGGGTGAGCAGATTGATGGAGAAACCAATCAGGCTCATAAATGCAAAGGTACCAATCAGAGCCACCGGGACGGCCAGGGCGCAAATCAGGGTAGACCGCCAGTCCTGCAAAAAGAGGAACACGATGATGAATACCAGCACAAACGCTTCGATCAGCGTACGAACCACCTCGTGAATGGAAGCATCCAGGAATCGGGATACATCATAAGCGTAATTATAGGTCATGCCCGATGGAAACGAGCTTTCTTTCAGTTCGGCCATTCGCGTTTTTACATTGGCAATCACATCGCTGGCGTTGGAACCGGGCCGCTGTTTGAGCATGATAGCCGCCGATGGCCGCCCGTCGTTTTTGGAAAGTACGCCATAATCCAGCGAGCCGAATTCAACGTCGGCCACATCTTTCAGGCGTAGGGGAGAGCCGTCGGCGTTGGTACGCAGGATGAGGTTTTCGTACTGGGCCGGTTCAAAAAACTTACCCGTGTAGCGGAGGACGTACTGAAGCGTCTGCGGGTCTCGGTCGGCACTTTCGCCCGCTTTTCCGGGTGCGGCTTCAACATTCTGCTTGCGAATGCCGGCCACCACTTCGTCGGGCGATACATCATAGGCCGTCATGCGGTCGGGTTTGAGCCACACCCGCATGGAGTAATCCCGGCTACCCATAATGGCGGCAAAACCCACCCCGTCGATGCGTTTCAGTTCGGCTAGTACGTTGATATCGGCGAAATTGTAGATGAATTTTTCATCCACTTTCGGATCGTCGCTGACAATATTGAGGTACAACAACATACTGTTCACCTCTTTTTCGGTGACGACCCCCGCCTTGATCACTTCTTCGGGCAGTTCGTCCATGACGGTTGTCACGCGGTTTTGCACGTTGACGGCCGCCAGGTCGGGGTCCGTACCGACTTTAAAGAAAACGGTAATCAGGGTAGTGCCATCATTGCCCGAAATCGAGGTCATATACGTCATGTTGGGCACCCCATTGATGGCTCGTTCGAGCGGGGTAGCCACGGCTTTGACGCAGACATCGGCGCTGGCTCCGGTGTATTTAGTCGTTACGGTGACCGATGGGGGCACAATGTCGGGGAACTGCGTAACGGGCAGACCCGTCAGGGCCAGCACACCCATCAGTACAATGAGTACCGAAATGGCGGTGGAGAGTAAGGGTCTTTTAACGAAGATTGTAAACATAGTTATGAAAGGTCATTGGTAGTCATTGGGTTGTCATTTGCTCCACGTCATTGATAGTCATTCTGCTGCCATGAATAGTGTACTATAATGACCACCAATGACGTGAAGCGAATGACAACCAAATGACTAAAATTATTATCGCGCTGCGGCATACAACGCCTGTAGGCTTTTGGCGGGAAGTGCTTTCGGGGTAATGTGCATCCCATCTTTCAGGCTCTGAATCCCCTCATAGACAATGCGATCGCCGGGTTTAAGGCCCGATTGAACGATGTAGAACTGATCGACCCGGCTGCTGGGCACAAAACTTCGGGATCGAACTTTATTCGTGGCGTCAACGACATAGACGAAGTTTTTGTCCTGTACCTCAAAGACGGCTCGCTGAGGAACCAGAACGGCATCGTCTACATCGGTGGTCAGGCGAATCTTGCCCGTAGCCCCGTGTCGGAGCAGGCGTTTGGGATTGGGGAAGGTAGCCCGGAACGCAATCGTACCGGAATTGCCTTCGAATACCGTTTCGGTGGTTTCGATTTTGCCTTTGTAGGGGTAAGGCGAATCATCGGCCAGCAACAGGTCTACTTCCCGAACGGTCGTTTTTTCGGGGTCGAGCCGTTTTTTGATGAAGGACAGATACTCTTTCTCCGATACGTTAAAATAGGCATACATCTCCCGCAGGTCGGAGATGGTGGTGAGCAGCGCGCCTTCTTCGATCAGGCTGCCCCGTTTGAACGGCAATCGGTTGATAACCCCATCGAAGGGAGCCCGGATGCTGGTCAGCGAGACATGAAAACGGGCCTTGTTCAAAGCCGCTTTGGCACCGTTGATAGCCGAGCGGGCCGTAGCCATTTTCGATTTGGCCAATTTTAATTCCGAAGGTGAGATGACATTCTTATCGACCAATAATTTCACTCGTCCCAGTTCCACTTCAGTGGATTGTTCCTCAGCCACAGCACTTTCCAGGCTGGACTGCGCCCGGTCTACTTCAACCTGATATTCAGTTGGGTTGAGCTGAAACAGCAGCTGGCCTTTGTGAACCGGCTTGCCTTCGTCCACCAAAATTTTATCCAGATACCCCGCTACCCTGGCCCTGACTTCCACATTCTGTACGGCCTCCAGGTTGCTGGCGTAGTCATGGTCAAGTGTTGCATCCTGGGGAGTCAACTGAATCACCGGAAGCGTTGGCACCGACTCCTGTTTTTTCTCGTTGTGAGCCGAGCAGGAGGCTAGTATAATCGTACTAAGTAGGGCAAGTATGCCTGAATAAGATCGCATAAGGAAGTTGGGGCTGATTGCCCTGTTTGCTACCTGTGCAAATACAATACGGCAAGTAAAGGCCAGCTTAGAAAATTATTAGAATTTCCTTAGAGATACGCTAATCGGCAGGATGTGCCCCGTAAAAACACAAAACCGCTACCGGAGATCAGGCTCCCGTAGCGGTCGGACTCGCATGTTCAACTATGAAAAAAGAAACCGTTATTGTTCACCAGCGACTGGAGCCCCAATTTTGGCTAACTCCTGATTGTCCGGGAATAATGCCTTCGCTTTGGTCAACCATTCAGTTCGGGCAGTATCGTCTTTGGTTACCAGTTCATTATACGAAATCAGGTACTTAAAGGCGAGCAACAGATCTTTTTTGTAGCGATTTCGTTCGTCTTCCTTATCCGAAACCATCGCAATAAACTGCTCGAAATAGGGCTTCGCTTTGCCATTCCGAACGGCTTCTTCGGGGGTATAGGCATAGTAGTTCGCCTTAGCCCGGTAGAGGACTGTCGGAGCATAATCAGGCGAGGCTTTTTGAGCCAAAGCCAGCGCCGAATCAGCCTGCGCAAACCGAACCGTATCCCGTACTAATTTCCCCAGACTGTCGCGTTGGAAACCCAGCGTGTAGTTACTCATGCCATAGCGGAATAAATCCTGCACATCGGCTTTGAAGTTGTGCTTGGCGGCCGAATCCAGAGCGGCTACTGCTTCGGGGTGTTTCTTGGCCCGGTAATAATACTTGGCCATGTCGCTATACAGATTCTCGGTTGTATCGAAGGGAGCAGCTTTGGCCAGGTAAGTCACGCCAATGGAGTCATTGACTGCTTTTAGAGAATCACTGCCGGGGTTTTCGATACCCATATAGGCCAGGCCGAGGTATTTGTAATCATCGGGCATCACCTTTTCCGGCGCTTTTTCCAGGAACGTGCTGATGTTCTGAATGGCTTTCTGGGGCTCTTTCAGAGACGAGTATGCCCAGCCTTCTATCCGATACACGATTGGGTTCTGGGCTAAGGCTGTGCGGTTGCTGTCGATCAGATTGACCGTTCGCTGGTAGTCTTTGGCCAGGAAATGAAACTGAGCCTGTCGCAACAGGGTCTCCTGCCGTTTATCCTTCGATACGTTTACGTACTGGTCAATATACGTGGCGGCTTCTTTATACCGATTAACCAGGAAATACAACTCGGCTAACTGGTTGTAGGCCGCAGCATAGCTCGCATTGGCCTCAATGGCTTTTTTGTAGTTCTCCACAGCCAGATTCAGGTTACGGCCCTGCCAGTAAATATCCCCGATTCGCTGATACACCCGTGATGGGTCCATGCCCAGTTCGAGGGCACTTTCGTAGCGGGTAACGGCTGTACCCGCATCTTTATTCAGGTAATAGGCATCGCCCAGCGCCAGTTGAATGGCGGGGTTCTTCTTATCGCGTTCGGTAGCCCGGTTTAAATAATCAATGGCGGTAGCAGCGTTGACCACTTTTGCGTAGAGTGGTTTGATGGAGCCATTTCCAGGTGTCAGATAGCCCGTATAGGCCTCACCAATTCGGTACAGGATGTCGGCGTTTTTACCCTTACTCTTTTTAACGACTTCGGCCAGTTTGGGCTCGGCATTGGCCGGGTCATTTTTGACCAGATAGGTGATGGCATCGCCCATTTCATTGAGCGGTGTCCGTTTTTCATCCATCGCAATGCCTTTCTCGAACCAGATCCGGGCCGAATCGGGCTTACCAGCACGGAGATAGCCGTAGCCCGCATCGAAAATGGTTTGGGCGGATGGACTTTGTTGCGCATTTCGACTCAGAAGCTGAGTGGCTTCCTCGAAGCGGCCCAGATTCATGAGTGTATTTGGATCGGGTGTAGGGGTTTGCGCGAGGGCAGTTCCAGCCAGTCCCGACAGTAATAAAATGGTTAGTTGCGTGTTCATGTTGCATAGGGTTTTACATTGACTAAAAGAACCAGAAACTATCCCGGAGTTGAAACTCAACGGAGCCTAGATAGGCGGTTTTGGTATAGACCGAAGCGCGATAGGTACCCGGCTTCAGGGGTTTGTCAGGCGTCAAGCTGATCGAAATTCGTTTTGGCTTTCCGGTAAAAATCACCCGTTGAATTGCATGAACCGGTACGACTTCATTGATATCTGACAAGACAACCGTTGTGGTTCTCAAGGGTGGCATTGCTGGATTGTGCTGAGGGTCTGTCAGGCTTACTAATACGTCCTGAATGTTCTCCAACTCTAATTCCGGCGGTACATCGAGCGAAATAGTCAATGTATGCACCTTTTTGGCTTTGGCGGTTTCTTTTCGATTCGACTTCCGCGTTTCGACCATAAACTCATCGCCTGTAACGGCTGAGCGAGGCACCTTTGTTTGTAAAGATGTATTCAGTTCATTTATTTTTTGTTGCAGATCTTTCGTCTCTTTGAGCAGTAGTCCATTCGAGTCGCTCAGCCAGCTGATTTTATCGTTCATGGCAGCTAGCTGGTTTTCCAGACTATCGCGAATGGTTGTCATAGAATCCAGATTTCGAGTAAGACCTCGAATGGTACCAGTACGCAACCTATTTTGCTGACGAAGCTGCTTCTCCGACGCATCCCGTTGGTACAATTGGCCATGTAAGTCACTGATGCGTTTGCCCAGCGATTCGTTCTCACCGGTGGCCGTTTCGAGTTGACTCGTTAGGCTGCGGACATCGCCTTCGAGCTGAAGTTTGACTGACAGCAGCGAATCGGCCCGCCGTTCTTCCTGATCAAAGCGGTCAACCAGGGTTCGGGTTTTATCCAGATACAGGCCACCAACCACGCCAAGGGTGAGTAGCATAGCCAGCATAGCGGTCAGCGGTGTTGATGTTCGTGGAGTTGTTTTCATACGGATCGTGCGTTGTTGGTGTATGAGAGACTGAGACAAAGGTGACCTCCACGGGTTATAAAGGAATTAAAGACTACTTAGAATTTGCTTAGACTTTGGGTTTCGCCTAATCATCTGCTTCCCGATGGCGTTATCACTACAAACTGGATACACATCATTACGGCATGGCGAAAAGACCTTCCCGATATGCGCAGGTGCTGGCCTGGCTCGATCAGCACGTTATCAAGCGGTTATACACCGAGCGGGTGCGCCGAGTTATTCTTCAAAGTCTGCCGTTTTGGGTAGCCTCCCTATTGACCGGACTGGTGGCTGTTGGCTACGAAGAACTGTTTGTCTGGGCGGAGAAAACCAGTTTTACCTGGATTCAGGACCATGCACTGCTCACATTTATTACCACTCCGCTTGCTTTTTTACTAGCGTGGCTGGTCGTAGCAAAACTGGCTCCGGCGGCACGGGGTAGCGGTATTCCCCAAGTCATGGCCGGTATTGAACTCTCGAATCCAACTACCCACGGACGTACGGCTTACTTGCTCAGTATGCGGGTGGCCATTGTCAAAGTTCTTAGTAGTGTAGTCCTGCTGATTGGGGGGGGCGTTATTGGGCGAGAAGGACCGACCATTCAGATTTCAGCGGCCATTTTTCGGGCCATTAATCGGCTGCAACCGGCTGGCTGGCCGCAACTATCCCGGCAAATAGCGCTCGTCACGGGTGGAGCGGCTGGTTTGGCGGCTGCCTTTAACACGCCATTGGGTGGCATTGTCTTCGTGGTGGAAGAACTGACCCAAACACATATTACCCGCTTTCGTACCGCTGTGTTTACCGCCGTAATCATTGCTGGTATGACCGCTCAGGCCATTCAGGGGCCTTATTTGTACCTGGGTTTTCCCAAAGTTACGGTCTCAACTGGTTGGTTTTTGGGTGTTGTTGTGCTGGTGGCCATGATTGCTGGTTTCGCAGGGGCCGTGTTTGCCAAGGCGTTATTGTGGATCAACGGCTACCGACGACGTTTCCGCACCAGTCGGGAGCAGGCTGTATGGGTAGCTGCCTGCGGGCTGGTGCTGGCGGGGCTGGCTTACCTGGTTGGTACCGATGCGGTTGGTACGGGAAAGCCCATCATTAACCGGCTCCTGTTTCAAAACGATCACCTGACGCCCTGGTATCTGTTTCCGGTTCGTTTTTCGGGTATGGCCCTCAGTTACAGCAGTGGCGCTGCGGGCGGTGTGTTCGCTACTTCCCTGAGTGCGGGAGCCATTCTGGGCGATGCACTGGCGCGACTGATCCGGGTAACGCCCAGTGATACGAATCTAGTCATTCTGGTGAGTATGGTGAGTTTCCTGACCGGTGTTGTTCGCTCCCCATTTACGGCGGCCATTCTGGTGCTGGAAATGACCGACAGGCACTCCGCAATTTTTCAATTACTGTTGGGTGGTCTAATGGCACAGGGGGCCGCGTCGCTGGTTGATCCGGTTTCGTTTTATGAGCACCTGAAAGCTGGGTTTGTCAAGGAAACAATGGCGCAGCCCGCTGTTTATGGGCCAAAGGGAAACGTAGCGGAGGCCGATTAAAGGCTCGCCAAGAGGGTTGTTAACTCGCTTTATCAGGTGGATATAGCCGCCGAATGAGCCGTTCCATCGTCAAGCCCTGTACAATGACGGAAAACAAAACGACTGCGTACGTAATGGTCACAATAAACTCTTTTTGTGGTAACGAACCATCAATGGACAACGCCATGGCAATGGAAAGGCCACCCCGTAGCCCGCCCCAGGTCAGCATAATAGGTGCATTCCGGTCGAGATCAAGCCAGCGACGAGCCAGGGTAAAGGGGATCAGAATGGCTACATATCGGGCTATCAGGACCAGGAGTACAACCAATAAATAAATTGACCATTGTGTAAGTTGAAAATCAATCAGGAGCAGCTCAACGCCAATCAAGACAAAAAGTAAAGCATTCAGAATCCCATCAACCAGCTCCCAGAATTTATCGACATACTCTTCGGTGAGCTGGCTCATGGCATCCTGACGGCTATGATGACCACCCACCAACAGGCCGGTGACCACCATAGCCAGTGGCCCGGAAATGTGCAGTTTTTGGGCTAATAAGTACCCACCCATAACACCGGCTACCGTTATAATCACTTCGGTCTGATAGTGGTTGATCGACCGTAACACCCAGAACATTCCATACCCTAAAGCAATGCCAAATAAAATACCGCCACCGGCTTCTTCGAGAAATAACAAGCCGATTTCTCCAGTACTAACACTGTCGGCCCCATTGATGACAATTCGGTAAATAGAGGCAAACACAACAACCCCTACGCCATCGTTAAAGAGCGATTCGCCCACAATGTTGAGTTTAACGTTGTCGGGTAGTTTGAACTTGGATAAGATTCCCAACACGGCAATCGGATCGGTTGGTGAAATTAAAGCGCCAAAGAGCAGGCAAAGCGGGAACGATAAATTCAGGTCGAGATGCCTGGTTAGTAAATAAAGACCTGAACCTACCAAAAACGTGCTCAGTAAGACACCGACAAACGCAAATAGCATAACCGATCGCCGTTCGACCTTAAGTTTGGCTGAATCGGTATGTAAGGCCCCCGCAAAAAGCAGGAAGCTTAACATCACATCGAAAAGCGTTTTTCCAAAGTCAATTTGGGCAACAGTCTGGCGAACAGAGGCCAACTGATCCGGATAGATTGAGTTCAGGGCAATTAAGAGGACAGAGAAGCTCAATGAGCAAACCATAATGCCAATGGCATCCGGTAGCTTAAGCCAGCGCGTATTCAGATAAGCGAAGAGAGCCGAGATAACAATAAGTAGAGTAATCAGCGTGAATAGATCCATGAAGTGAATGGCGTAATTGAGCAAGTTTACATTAACTTTCGATTAAAACCGCATCTTGTTTTGCCTTAATAACTAGTAACCGTATTCCTTAAAAATGACTGTAGACGATCAAAATGAACCCAAAATCAAAAAGTCGGAACCCTTAGCCCAATTCAGCGCGTTTCTGCGCGAACGGTTTAGTCTAGAAGAAGATAAAGACGACGAAACGGATGTGATACAAGCCATTAGCCGGGGAATCGAGTTTCGGGGCATTAACTTGTGGACGCTGATTTTTGCCATATTTATTGCCTCTATTGGTCTGAATATCAACTCCCCGGCTGTTATTACCGGGGCTTTTCTTATCTCTCCATTAATGGGCCCTATTATGGGTATTGGGCTAGGCGTGGGTATCAACGACCTGACGATGATCCAGCGAGCGTTGAAGAACTTAGGCCTGGCTGTATTCATTAGTTTATTGACCTCCACGCTCTATTTTTTCGTAAGTCCGCTGCATTTGGCTCAATCTGAATTAGTAGCTCGAACATCCCCCACGGTCTGGGATGCGTTGGTGGCCTTTCTGGGAGGTCTGGCTGGGATTGTTGCCGGTTCGCGCCGGGAGAAAGTGAGCAATGTGATTCCGGGTGTGGCAATAGCCACCGCGCTGATGCCGCCCTTATGTACCGCCGGTTACGGATTAGCTACCGGTAATCTATACTACTTTGCCGGGGCATTTTACCTGTTTCTTATCAATGCTATATGTATTAGTATTGCCACCTTTCTGATCGTCCGATTTCTGGGTTACCACCAGAGACAATATCCTACACCTGAGGTTGAACAGCGGGTTCGGCATACGATCTGGTTTGCTGTAGTCATTGTGGTGGTACCCAGTAGCTATCTTGGCTATCAAATTGTTCGTAAAACCATATTTGAGGAATCAGCAAAGCGATTTGTAACAACTGAATGTAATTTTCAGTACCGGCAAGTCATCCAATACGCAGCTCGTTTTAATCGTCGGCAGAGTACATTGGAACTCTCGCTGGTGGGAGAGCCGCTACCAAAGGACTCAATTAACCTACTACGTACCAAGATGCCAGCCTATGGCCTGGGTAACGTGAATCTTGTGGTGAAACAGGGAAGTTTTAAAGATACGGAAGTGGATGTGGATGCGCTCAAGAATACAGTAACCGATCAGGTAATAAAATACAGCCAGTCGTCTATTGCCCGCAAAGACCATATCATTGACTCCCTTCGCCGGTATATCGATCTGACTCATTCCGCGAATTTGTCGGTAGCCGATCTGCGAAATGAGCTTAAGACGCTCATGCCCGATGTACAAACCTTTACCGCTGCCCAATCGCTGGTAATGAGCGGAAACAGCACCCGGCCCGATACCGTCATGCTCGTATATGCCCGGTTCTCCCGAAAGCATACGAACGCTGAAAAGCAACGCATTGAAAAGTGGCTTCAGAGCCGTACAAAAAGTAAGCGAATCAAACTAGTAGTGGAATAAGGCAGGAATATCGACAAACCAGGCAATGAGCAGGGTCAAGAGCACCAAAGCACTGATTAATAAGAGTAACCAGTCTGGCTTTTTTGGGTCTTCTTCGTACATGTATTTTGATTTAGGGCGCGTCTTCGACGGGGTTGCCGGACCTGGGGGAAAGAACGGGGAGTAGGGTTGAATTGCGGTTTTTTCAGTCATCATCGCGTTATAGTTAGATACGTAGGGATAGCCAAAGTTGCTAAGCACGACTTAGGATTCACTGATAAACTGCTTAGAAACTGCTTAGAATTGGCGCGTCTGCCGGGATAACTCGATGCTAAATATGGTTGGTTTGCCCGCCGTTGAGGTAACCTGGATTTTGCCCTGATGCAGCCGAATGATACGCTCCACAAGCGAAAGACCTACGCCGTAACCGCGCACATCGGCGGTTTGGCGGCTGCGGTAAAAGGGCTCGAAAATATAGGGTAGGTCGGCTGATGGGATGGATTGGCCCCTATTCTGAATGCTAATCGTTAACCAGTTGGGATCAAAACTAACGTGAATCAGCGCCTGCCCATCATCAGAAAATTTGCAGGCATTTTCCGTCAGATTTTTTAAAGCCGTTGCCAGTAAGGTTTTATTGCCCTGCACCGCTAGCTGGTCGGGGTCATCGGGAAGCGCACCGAATTCGATGGTTACTTGGTAACGAGGATTGATGGCTGTTACCTCATCCCGAATATCCCAAACGATTTCGTCCAGTCGAACGGTATCGGTTAAGAGCCCGATGGCATCTTCCTGATTCACCTGAGAGAGTTTCAATAACTCATGGGTAAGCGTTGCCAGATCACCCACATCATCCAGTACCGAACGAATCGTTTTTTGATAAGCCTCTGGTTCACGGTGTTTTAACAAGCTTACTTCCAATTGCGAACTGATTTGTGTGAGCGGATTTTTCAACTCATGCGATACGTTGGCCACAAACATCCGTTGTAATCGAAACGACTCCGTGACCCGGTCCAGTAATCGATTGATAGTTGATGATAGTCGACTGATCTCATCGTCGTCTTGATTGATGAGCAGGCGCTCATCCCGGTTACGTGGAAATATATCACTGACAATCTGGTCAATCTGCTGCATGGGTCGCAGGGCATCTCCTGCGAAAAACCAGCCCGAAAAGGCAGTAATGCCCACAATCAGGAAAAATAATACCGCTAAGGCCCATAAAAGCCGCCGTAGAAACTCATCGCCATAAACGTTCACCGCACTGGCAATGACCACATACTGGCCCGAAGCCGTCATGAACCGGGTGCCCGACAGATAGTACCCTTTCTGTTGAAAATCCTTTTGTTTATCCTGCCGGATATCGGCCAGCACCGATTTGGGTATGGTGATCGGCAGCCGTTCATTGGTAATAAAAATGATCGAGTCCCGGCTATCGAACACCATGATATTCTGATTGGGTAACTGATCTTTCCGGATTCGCCCCAATTGCCGAATCAGTTGCGCATCCAGGCGATGCCGAATGAGCATATCGCCCGTGGTATTGGCTTTCCGGTCGAGCCGTCGGTAAAAGTCGGATGAAATGAAAAACCAGCAAAAGGCATAGATACTCACAAACGCCAGCAGGATAATACTGGATACCAGGCTCGTGAAGCGTAACGTTAGCCGTTTGCGAATGGTCATGGAAAGGAGGGAGGAAAGGGAGGAAGGAGGAGAGGGAGGAAGGGTTCGGTAATTTCCTCCTTTTCTCCTTCCTCCCTCTCTTCCCTTTCCTCCTCTTTTTTATTCTTCTTTAAACATATACCCCATGCCGAAGTGGGTGTGAATCAGCTTTTTGGGGAAATCGCGGTCGATCTTTTTGCGCAGGTAATTGATGTACACTTCTACGACGTTGGTGCCTGTATCGAAATTCAAATCCCAGACGTGTTCGGCAATGGATGGTTTCGACAGAACCCGTCCCTGGTTGCGCATGAGAAACTCCAGGAGCGCAAACTCGCGGGCTGTCAGTTCAATCGGTTGTTCGTCGCGGGTAACGGTTTTGGCATCCAGATTCATCTCAATGCCGCCGTAGCGTAAGGTTTGAGCCGTTAGCGAGACCTGCGTGCCGCGCTTTGTCAGTGATCGTACGCGCGCCAGCAGTTCAGAAAATTGAAACGGTTTGGTCAGGTATTGGTCAGCACCGGCATCGAAGCCCGAAATTTTATCCTCGGTTTCGCCAAGGGCGGTCAGCATCAGAATGGGTGTAGTTAACCCTTCGGCCCGTAGTTGCCGACAGAGTTCATAGCCATTCAAACCCGGCAGGATCAGGTCGGTAATAATGGCGGCATAGTTATTTTTCAGAGCCAGTCGTTTGGCAATGAGCCCATCGTAGGCAATATCGACCTCAAACTGGCTTTCTTCCAGCCCCTGCTGGATTGCCTGCAACGTTTTGGGTTCGTCTTCAACGATTAGGAGTTTCATAGTTGGTGGTGCAACGGGTAGTTTGTTCGGCAACCAGTTGCCCGTCTTATGGTGATGAGTAAACTGGGTACACAGGTAATTAAGCGCTTAGCGAGCCTATTGTTTTGGGCTCTAATCAAATTCTAAGGTTTCGTTAAGTTCCTCCTTATCACTCAACTATACTTTTCGGGAATTAAGCGTGCATAGGCGCTTATTCATGAGGTTGACCCGTGCGCCTACGTTCTCACTGATCGGGTTGGGTCAACCCTCATGAATAAGCGATTTCTCGCGCTCTACTAAAACCGAACGAGCATGATGACGTTTCTTATTATCGCAATCATAATTAGTATACTCGGTGTACTCAGTTATTTTACCAGCGCCAGGTTTGGCGTTAAAGTCTCTGATACCGACAAATTGCCCCCGCATTACGAACACTTACTCCGCCGTTTAAAGGAAAAAGAAAAACGGGGCGAAGGCCCAGAAAATGTGTTAAAAGATGAGGTGGTCACGAAACGATAAGCCGAAGAATCAGACCTCGATCAATTCATCATTCATGCGTTGCAGCAGCGTTTCTACGTCCTGCTGACGAGCCAGCCGATACCGGGCAAATGACATCCCTGACCCCACTTTCATGGTGTACGCCCAGTTCGGAAGCTGCCGGAACATATCTTCATCGGTCGTATCGTCGCCGATACTAATAATAAAGTCATAGGGTTTTTGTTCGGCAATAGCGAGTGCTACAGTTCCCTTACTGTGTTGGGCGGGTTTTACTTCCACCACTTTATTGCCCTGAATAACCGTGAGTGGAATAGAGGAAGAAACGCGCCGTAACTGGGTCGCCAGGTCAATAGCCTGTCCTTCAACATCATCAGTTTCCACTTTCCGATAGTGCCAGGCAATGGCCGTTTCTTTTCCTTCAATAAATGAACCTGGAAAACGATCAACATAATAATTCATCGTTGAGCGCACCGGGTCGACCCAATCATCGGCCGATAGATCAAGTTGCTGCCAGGGCTGTTCCGGTTTTTTCAGGAAAGCTCCATGCTCGGCGACCAGGAAAACGGGAATACCCATAAACGTCTTCTCCAGAAACGATCGGTTTCGGCCACTGATAACCACAACATCGCTACTCTCGGCCAGATTCCGTAATATAGTCTGTAATGTTTCAGAGGGTCGGGCATCGGCCGGGTCATTGACTAGGGGGGCTAGTGTGCCGTCGAAGTCAACTAAAAGCAGCCGTTTATGGGCGTCACTAAACGCGCTGATAAATGGTTGAATCGGCAGGTCGGTTTCTAAACTGGGCTGGTTGATAATCATATCGTTGAATGCGGAAAGAAAATCGTGACTCCATCGGAAAACATTATGGTTTTGTAGATGCTTTCGCATGTGCTGCAAGCGTCGTTCCTGTTCGGCCAATGGCATGACTAATGCCTGATCAATGGCATCAGCTACTTCCTGTGTGTCGGTAGGATTAATAATGATGGCATCCCGTAACTCCTGAGCGGCTCCGGCTAACTCACTCAAAATCAGCACGCCCTTGAGATCATGGCGGCTTGCCACAAACTCCTTGCAAACCAAGTTCATCCCATCGCGAACAGGTGTAATGAGGGCAATATTGCAGGCCGTATACAAGGCCATTAGCTCGGTAAAGGTTAGCGATCGGTACGAATACACGATAGGCCGCCAGCCAATGGTACCAAACAGGCCATTGATACGGCCAACGGTTTCTTCGATCTCCCGTTTTAACTCCTGATATTGAGCGATTTTATCGCGTGATGGCACTACCGTCATCACAAAGGTTACTTTATCATGCCAGTCAGGATGCTGAATCAGAAAACGTTCATACCCTAGCAATCGAGAGGTAATTCCTTTGGTGTAATCGAGCCGATCAACCGAAAAAATGATCTTGTTGTGCCGTAGCAAATTCATGAAATATTGCTGGGTGGCAAAAACGTCAGCCTCTTGTCCACTTGAGTTGAACTTATTAAAATCGATGCTAATCGGGAAGGCGTTGACAATCACCGCCCGGTCGGGCAGGATTATACGTTGATTAATAATCGGCAGATCCAGAACCTCTGAAACGCTCTGCATAAAATGCTGCACGTAATCGGTCGTGTGAAACCCTACGACATCGGCTCCTAGAATTCCATTGATGAGGCTTTGCCGCCAGGTGCGGGGCAATAGTTTTATGATCTCATAGGTTGGGAAAGGAATATGAAAGAAGTAGCCAATCGTTGCCTCAGGCATGACCTGGCGCAGCATATCGGGCAGCAGCATCAACTGGAAATCGTGAATCCAGACTAAATCGCCAGGTTCGATTAAAGCCGTTAGTTCCTCCAGAAAACGGGTATTGGCCTGCTTGTAACAGTCGAAATCGTGCTCTTTAAACGATGCGTAGGACGGAAAGTAGTGAAATAAAGGCCAGATTAAATCATTGCTAAATCCTTCGTAAAACCCTTTATGAACAGCCTCATCCATAAAAACCGGATGGGCCACAAATGTATCATTTTCCAGGGCGGATGAGTCGAGTTGTTGAAGTGACTGA
The DNA here is from genome assembly GCF_006965485.1 of Spirosoma sp. KCTC 42546. Taxonomy (NCBI): domain Bacteria; kingdom Pseudomonadati; phylum Bacteroidota; class Cytophagia; order Cytophagales; family Cytophagaceae; genus Spirosoma; species Spirosoma sp. KCTC 42546. Next base: position 5,680,798 of record NZ_CP041360.1, on the reverse strand, counting down.
TCACCATGCCCAACCCAGTGAATTTTTGTGGGTAAACTCCCCTGATTCTGGCCCATCTGCTCCGCCATCGACAGCACTGCCGAAACCAGCCCGCCTGAATTCTGTTGGAGTTCGGAACCATTATTAGTTTGCTGAATAGTGAACGGAAGCCGGTAAGAAACAATCAATAATCGTTTAAATGAGGCTTTAGAAGTCTTCATAGAGTTGATGCGCTACTGAACGCCCAGTGTAGTTAACAAAGGACGTACCAGCGACTTAGAAGGGACTTAAGCAATACTTAGAAACTCCTTAGAAGCCCCCGCGATTCGTCGGGTTCGGCCTGTCGTCCAAATAACTCACGCAATACGGACGAGAAGTGATCGTCGTATAAATAATCCTCTCGATACGTTTTAATGGACAGTTTACTAGGCTGGTAATCAGAACAGTAACTGTCGTATCGCTCGGTAGTTGATACCGGTTCGAATGGGCCTTCCCGCTCAGCATTTGGGGTAGCCGTTTTTTCGGTAACCGACTCGTTCTGCGGTTCGTGCTCGACCAATAGGCAGTGGTGATTGCCGGTCAGGGCTGTTAACTGATTCGTATATGTCCGGATATCCGTTAAAATTTCTTCAGCATCGGGTAGGGCATAAATTGCCTCTAGCCGGAGTGCATCGATATGGAAATCCCGGAACCACATCAGCGCGTTTTCGATAAGGTATCGACGCCCGGCTTCTCCATGCTCATCATTGGTCCCGTTTGACCCATTTCGTTCCGCCTTTTGTTTGCCGGAGCGGAAAGCCTTTAGCTGGTCATTCTGTCTGCCGATCTTCGCATAGTTTACATCCAGAATAACGGCCATTCCTTCAAAGTGACAGGCATTGATTAGCCGTTGTAATTGATAAGGACTACCGTAACTGGCTTGTACGGCATAGATAAACAGCTCGTTAGGCGACCCTGGAAAGGATGAAACGGACTTTATAAGTAACGCATTGATGCCCAGACTTTTCAGTTCTCCCAGCTTTTTAACAACGGCGTCAAAAGTTCCTTCAGGGCTAAATGTACTCATATCGAGTTCATAGATAACGTATTCATCCAGGGGCGGGTTGACCCAACAGGAATCTTCCCAGTAGAATTTGTTTGTATCTACTGCCTGAGAAGGGCCATACGCACCCTGCGGTTGGACCAGCGATGCCGGATCAGCGCATATCTTCTCATCGTCGAGTGTGAAGGTGTATAGGTCACCGGGTTTAAGCTGATCGGTTTCCAGATGCCAGTATCCTGAACGATCGTTCACTAACGGGATGGATATAGATCGGCCTCTGATGGAGAGTTCTACCTTTTTGGCAAGCGGATTCCATAGCGTGACGTCTGCCTGGTGGTCAGTGGAAAAGGTAACGCCAAGCGTTCGTTTTTTTATATCGGGTTGATTTTTCATACGTTGATGCGATAAACAAATGCTGCTACCGAGCAATTCTGTAAGGCGATTTATCTGCCTACACTGGTCAGTCAGGTTAACCTGATCTAAACCAAAGTACGCCGGACCTGCTTAGAATGGGCTTAAGCAGTTATTAGAAAGTCCTTAGAGCATGAAGCTATCAGCTACCGAAGGGAGCCAATTTAATCTGTAGTAATCAGACGCCGTTGGGCCAATGGCTGTTTTTGCCGAGCTACTTCGATGGGGCATCTGAAACGGCTTTGTTTGCTAAACCCATTTAATGGGAGCCGTTTCCTGCTTTACTTCCCGAAGAGCGAAATCGCACTTCGGTTATATTTTGTTCGTTGTAGACTTTAGGTAACATATACGCACTTATATAGCACCTTTTTCAACGGAATGAATATGAAAAACTCTCCCTTATTAACTCTCGTAACTCTTTCTATTTTTATCCAATGTTCACCCGATAAATCGGTGAAACCTGTAATTGATAACGAACAAGCTAGCATTCAGCTCATGAAGGAACTAGTGCCTCAGCTCACAGGTACATGGGCAATGAAACAGCTTCAGATCAAATACCAAAATAGCCCCCAGCAAATTGGGCTTAAGATTAAAAAAGATACTACCCTAATCAATTTTGCTACATTAACGCTGGCAAGGGCTTCCATACAAAATAACCCTATCCGTGACCGATATGAGGGTATTATTCAGTATAGTACTAAGACCTATCCGATACGTTTCGATTTGCTAGCTGGCTCCCTAAATAGAAAGGGTCCCAAAGCTTACTTCTTGCTTGATTACAACTTTCCAATTGGATATTCAGGTACTACGGAAAGGGAAGCCTATTTTCTAGAACAGATTGGCATACTATTAGAAACTTTTGCCTTGGAAACGGCTTCTGGAAGCATGACCTGGCATGGTTTAAACCGGGGGGTTGACCAGATCGATCTGATCAAAAAATAGTATTGTTTCAGTAGTGAAGAATTTGAAGAGATCAAGCCAATTATTAATTCATTCACATAACATAATCGTAGTTATAGAATGAGTCTCAAAATACTTCAATATCAGTAAGTTGACAAATTATATCTAGTTGGTATTTTAACAATATTAGTCGAATAAATTGGAGTCGCTCTCCTGCATTCACGGTTTATCATTTCTTTTCTTATATCTGTAGTTTTACAGGTGCATTCATTTGGTAACACGTTATGACAAAAACTTTCGCTTTCTTTTGGGCTTTGGCCCTCCTTTTCTTAACAACGACAATTGGTTACTCACAGAAGGCTAACCAAAACAACTACTGGCTCGGGGTGGGTTTAGGAAAAAGCCAGTACTATAGTGGCATGATAGCCTTAGGGTACGAATTTATTAATAGGCCTACTATACTGATTACCCGGTATACGGATAATCGGGAACTGTTTTCTAATAATGCTCCCGGCATTATGGCGCAAGAAATCGCGCTAATGTATGGCCTTAAAACGGGTAAATTCCGCTTCTCAACGGGTATAAGCAACGTTTGGGGCATAAACCGGGGTAAATATCTCTCGGCAATCGGTGACCCAATCCTTTATGGCGAACATTTGTACGAATCAGTTCGATACTCGACCGTAGGTCTGCCCGCAGAGATTCGGTTTATTACTTCGACAAAAGATGTGGGAATTGGTCTAACGGCTTTTGGCAATCTGAACGCCAAGCGATCTTTTGTTGGGTTGAACCTATCGCTATACGTGGGTAAAATGAAGTAAGACAAGCTATCATGGTAACATACAAAACGGAACTGTTTATGTAGATAGGCCGCTTTGTATTTTGCTACGCTATGGTCTACAACTGGCATTATGTAAGCCTAAATTAAAAAATGGTATCAGCGAAGCAGCCATTCTACAGGGGGACTTATACCTGAAAAACATTATGTCAGTAAGATACGGATGCTATTACTTGAAAAATTCTGATATCGCTTCTAGCTAATAGATAATTTCATAAATTGAATAAAGAATTGTAGCCTATTCTAATCATGCGGACTTTTCTTAAACTTATAACAATCAGTTGCCTGGTTTTAGCCTGCCATTCCAAGGAGTCGGCCATTCAACTGGTTAATCCACAAACCACGCAAGAGCAGGAACAGGCTGCTTTAACTAAAAAGCTTGAAGATAACTGGCTACTTGATCTCCCTACGTTCGACGATTCAGCTATAGATCGGCAGCTCCCTTACTCGCCAGTAGCTCTACCCACAAGACCTCGTCTACTTAAGGCAGACGGTCTTACCTATCGTTATGATTCGCTTGGGCGTTTAGTGGAAGGGTACGCTAATTATACCGGTACTGACATTGCCAGTACTCGGCAGGTCTATCAATATGATAAACAGGGCTTACAGCAAGTCTCATTTTATTGGGGGTCTTATCCAGGAACACCGCTATGGCTCACACGTCAGACTACTTTTTTCTCCAACCAGGGGGGGCGAATTGATCGTTATTTTGATGGTACGTTTGCCTACCTGCTCCGTTTTGACCAGAGTGGATATTTAATCTGGTCAGGTGCACTTAAAGAGCAGAACTCTTCGACCCAGGTGAAGGGCTATAGCCGGGCAGTCCGGGATAGCTATCATAATGTACGGCTAATAAGAAGCACATTGGAAAAGGCCTATACGACGGAGTATGAATATGATGACAAGCCAAACCCATTTTATTTACTTGGTGGCCTGCCTGCTTTTACCTCTCCCAATAATGTGATCAAGGAAACGAAGCGAGATCAAGCCGGTAAACTACTAAGTGAGATTGAATACAGTTACGATTACCGGGCTGATGGGTATCCCATTCGTAAACGATCAGGGACAACGGTGGTCGATTTTGTGTACGCAAACTGACAAGAAAAGCTCTGCTCTAGCTTAAAGCTATCAAGACGGAGTCACTACCTGATTGTCTCCTCAACGGTCAACCCGATCAGGGACGTAGTGTCTTTTTGGCCAACTAGATTACCCCAGGCAGGGCCATTCTATGTAAACGCTACTCCCCAAATTAATTTGGCTAAGTCAGGAGGAACAATACGCCAGTAGTAGTTGTGGCTTGATCAAATTGATTGATAGACGGCTACCTATGTGTCCACACTGTGAGCAAACCACTGATTTCAGGTTAAGGTGACCAGCATGGTAAGGGAGGCAATGGAACAACTGGGTCATAAACTAAGCCTAAGTTGGGAGTTTATAACTACAAATTTGGGTAAGAAAATCACCACTTTTTATCAATACGGGTGCATATATTGTTGGTTAAGTCAATGATTATCAACTGGTTGAATTTCTGTCATTTAGTTGGCATGATTTGAGATATCTACAAGTTGGACGGGTTTTTATCTTCAGTTGTTCGCTGCCCTTAGAGCAGCTCTACCATAGATCGATATCGTTTCACTCAACGTTAGAAAAAAACAGAAAAACTTGGAAAGCTCGGTATGGAACCGAGCTTTCATTTTACCCTTACTACGTATCTTAGGTAACCATGAACGAGCACCCCATCATCTTTATTGACGCCGATGACGATGATCATGATATGTTTAAACAGGCCTTATCGGAATTGGCCCTTCCGCATCCTGTCATCGTTTTTTCCAATGGCCAAACTGCCCTGGACTACCTGAAGACGACACCGGAGATTCCCTTTTTGATTATTTCCGAAATTAGTATGCCGGGGATGAGCGGTCTGGAACTTCGGCAACAAATAGATCAGGACCTGGGGCTGCGCAAAAAATGTATTCCGTTCGTGTTTATGACCCATCCCGTCGAAGAACAACTGGTGGAAGAAGCCTATGAATTAACCATTCAGGGATTATTTGAAAAGAAGTCCTCCTACGCTGACTGGAAAGCTCAGTTAGGGTCCATTATTGCCTACTGGACAGAGTGCCATCATCCCAAACGCTTGAGCCGGTAATGAGCACCTGTATTACACTGAAATAGCTTGACAAATTGTTCACTTAAATGAGTTGACAAGTAAACTATTATTGCAGTTATTCAGGTGCCTCTGTCCTTTATTTTGTAAGTCAGTAATCATTCACGAAAAGGTTCTACTTAAGGCGGCTAGTTTACAATTGCAAGGAAACAGACCTGAATTATCTGCTTGTTCACAACTTTCACCCAGTAAGTCAGTTAAACTATCTCAAAGACTGCTATAAAGGGTAGACACAGCAATTTTCATGTAAATAATCGCACCGCTCCAGCAATCGGAGGGCAAACCGATCTTGCTCTAACGGCATCATCTAAGGGGCGAGACCCTGAAAAATGTAGGTTTTTATAAATGTACCCTCTCCCGTAGTAGTAGCCAACTTTTTGACGATGCCTTCAGGACTCTTTGCTTTATTAGATGATATCTCGGCCTTAGTAAAAGCAAGTGCCGCCAGTTTAGATGATGTGCCTGCTCAAGTAGCTAAAACGACCGGAAAAGTGTCGGGCATTGTCATTGATGATACGGCCGTTACGCCCAAGTATGTGGTAGGGCTCGATCCATCCCGGGAGCTGGCTATTATTTACCAGATTGCCAAAAAATCGCTGATCAATAAACTCCTGATATTAAGTCCGGCAGCCTTGTTGCTTGGCTACTTTGCTCCTTGGGCTATTACGCCTATTTTAATGGTAGGTGGTGCTTATTTATGTTATGAAGGCTACGAAAAGGTTCATTCTCTATTTAGCCACCACGAAAAGGACACTGAACGAGAACTGGTAGAAAAGATTACCCCTGAGGAATTAGAGAAGGAACGAGTTGGTAGTGCAGTTCGCACGGATATTATATTGTCGGCCGAAATTATGGCCATTGCTTATAGCCAAGTAACCGACCAGGCGATCCTAAACCAGATTATAGTAATGCTGGCGGTGGCTGTTTTTATTACGGTGGCCGTCTATGGGTTTGTTGGCTTGCTCGTTAAAGCCGATGATATGGGGCTACACTTGGCTGGTAATAAATATCCTCCTGCTACTCAAAAAATAGGTCGAGGTATTGTAAAATTTATGCCTCATTTCTTGAGTTGGCTGGGTTATGTCGGTACGGCAGCCATGCTTTGGGTAGGGGCCGAAATCATTGCACATGGCATACCGTTTACCGCTCATGTACTGCACGATTTAGAACAGGGCTTGTCTCCAATGCCGGTAGTAGCCTGGTTTGCCAAGGCCCTGGCTTGTGGAGCTGCCGGACTTGTAATAGGGTTTATCATTGAGAAACTTGTGGTTGTGGTGAAAAAAATCTTTTTCTCGGCCAAGAAGTAGCGTAAATAGCTCATCCCGTTTTTCGCCTTACGTACCTATTTTTTCATCTTTAAACAGTGGATCAACAAACCTTCTTAGTTTGTCGCTACTCCGACTCCTTGCTACCACTACTAGGGATTTAGTCTATGGGGGTATCTATCTGCCAAAGCGAGGGGACCGCAATCGGATCCGTCCGTAACGATGACGGGGGACGTAGATACGACCATGTGAAAAAAGAAACCCCAAGATGACATGACCAAAGCTCTGTTCACTGTAGTACCACTTGGCATGGAGCTAAACCAGTCATCAGAGATGGCATAGTTTTTTGCAAGGCCGTTGAGTACAGGAATCTGCTCTGGAGAGTAGGCCAATCGTCTGATTCCGCCCGTGTGCTACGTTCAAATTTTCCTTGCTTTTCCAGATAGGTATAATCGACTTTATTAAGCCTTTTTTGTGGAGTCGGCTTGAAGAACCGGCCTTCACTGACTACTCATTCGACGGATTGAAACCGGCAATCCCTGCCCCTTACCCTTATGAACCTAAATGTAAAAGCACAGGCGACTAATACATTCGATGCCATTGTCGTGGGGTCGGGCGTTAGTGGTGGCTGGGCGGCTAAAGAACTCACCCAAAAAGGGCTCCGCGTGCTGATGCTCGAACGGGGCCGTGATCTTCAGCACGTAACGGGTTACACGACTGCTTTGAAAGACCCCTGGGAGTTTGCTCATCGGGGACGTAACCTTTTGCCTACGGACAAACAGGAACCTGATTTTCGTGTCCGCCCGTACAACGAACAAAACGGCGATTTTTCATTCGACGATCGGAACGCGCCTTACAAGGAAATTCACCCGTTTGCCTGGTATCGCCCTGACATTCTGGGCGGTAAATCAATTATGTGGGGGCGGCAGAGCTACCGGTTCAGCGAGATGGATTTTGAATCCAACGCCCGTGATGGCTTCGGCACAGACTGGCCGATACGCTATAAAGACCTGGCTCCCTGGTACAGTTACGTGGAGCGTTTTGCGGGAATTTCGGGCAATAAAGAAGGGCTTTCGCAGTTACCCGACGGTGAATTTCTACCGCCCATGGAGTTGAATTGTGTGGAGCAACATGTTCGCGAGCGATTGAAAACCAAGATGAACCGCGTACTCACCATAGGCCGAACGGCAAATCTGTCGAAGGCTAACCCGGTGCATACATCCGTGGGGAGAGCCCCGTGTCAATACCGAAATAAATGCGCCCAGGGCTGTCCGTACGGCGGCTATTTCAGTACGTTATCCGCTACGTTGCCAGCCGCGCGCCAAACCAACCGACTCACCGTCCGGCCCGATAGTATTGTCTCGGAGGTTTTGTACGATGAGAAGAGCCAACGAGCCCTGGGCGTTCGGGTGATTGATGCCAGGACGCATCAAACGACGGAGTATTACGCCCGGATTATCTTCCTGAATGCGTCGGCGATGGCCACGAATTTTATTTTGCTCAATTCCGTGTCCAGTCGTTTCCCAAACGGATTTGGCAACGATAGCGGTACATTGGGCAAATACATCATGGACCACCATTTTCAGGCGGGGGCTAATGCACAGGCCGATGGGCTGGGATTCGACGACAAATATTACTATGGTCGCCGGGCTAATGGCATTTACATTCCCCGTTATCGAAATATCGGCACCGATAAGCGGGAGTATCTGCGTGGCTTTGGTTATCAGGGTGGTGCATCCCGGTCGGGCTGGCAACGGCTCATTGCTGAAGCGGCCGGGGGCGCGTCCAACTTTGGCGCCGATTTAAAGGAACAAGCCACTCAGCCCGGTCCATGGAACATGGGCATTATGGGGTTCGCGGAGTGTTTACCCTACGAAGATAACCAGGTTACCCTCAACCGGGATCGACTCGACAAATGGGGATTACCGACGTTGAATTTCGACGTACGGTTTCGCGAAAACGAGCATCTCATGCAAAAGGATATGATGAACGATGCCGCCGAAATGCTTGAAGCCGCCGGTCTGAAGAACATCAGTACGTATAACAATCACTCGATACCGGGCGGGGCCGTTCACGAAACGGGTGGGGCGCGCATGGGGCGCGATCCGAAAACCTCGATGCTCAACGCCAATAACCAACTCTGGGCGGCAAAGAACGTATTCGTTACAGATGGTGCTTCTTTTGCGTCGGTTGCCTGTCAGAACCCTTCGCTCACGTTTATGGCCCTAACGGCCCGAGCTGCTGATTTTGCCGTTAGTGAGCTAAAAAGAAAGAACTTATAAGCACGTATGAGATTTTGTAAAGTATCACTTGGGATAACATTCATTTTATTTATTTCAACGCTGCTCGCCTGCCAAAAAAATGTGGACCCTAAAACTCCTGAACAGATACTAACTGGTAATCCCTGGAAGATAGATGAATTGCGTTATCTACAGAATAACATAGCATACTATTATAAAAGAGGAGTGTCTGCCTCTAGCTTGTCCGATGAATACATCGAATTCTATAGTGACAATACAGGGAAGTACCGTGACCATAGCGCTATTACTGTGGCATTGACCTGGAATTTTATTAATTCAGATAAAACGTCAATTCGCTATACACTTAACTATGGCCCACCACGAGTAATCACTTGGGAAAATGTAATTTTTTCGGAGAAGTCAATCCGCTATACCGAATACTATACCGCAGATGGAGTTAATTCTCTAGCAGAAGGAATTAGAATTCCCAAATGACGTTACGCCACCTTACACGTCACGCCGTCCATCGCTTCCAGTGCTTTCAAAAATGAGTTCGCGGGCGATACTTTTAACGTTCGGGCCTGCAAACTTATCTCAATACGCTCGATGGGATCGACGACGTTGAACGAAAGCGCACAGGTGCCTGGATGTGCAGTTGCCAGCTCGTTTAGTTTGGCAATAAGTTGGGCATTTACTATATCGATGGTTAAGGATACGCGTAATTCTTTGCAGAATTTTTCGCGCATATCGTTCAGTAGTCGAATACTTACTGGTTTGAACTCCAGTTGCTCAGAGCCCCATTTGTTCTGGGTTTTTCCGGTGATATGTAGGAAACGACCCACCTCAATATATTGCACCAGCCGGACATAGTCATCCCCAAAAAGGGCCATTTCCAATGAGCTATTGTAATCTTCGATTTTGAAGATGCAGAACGGATTTCCACTCTTTGTTACCCGCATTTGAACGGCAGATACGATGCCTCCAACCTTAATTTCGGGTTGTTTTGTCTCGAAGATATTGGCCAGTGTGCAGTTACAAAATCCGTCCATTTCGAGTTTGAATTCATCGAGCGGGTGGCCGGTAATGTAAAAACCAACCACATCTTTCTCGAATTTCAGTTTTTCGATCTGGTTCCACTCTGTCACGGTTGGCGCTTTGGGGCGGGCAATCATGGGTTCCCCATTCATCATGCCCCCAAACAATGACTGTTGGGCGGCTGCTTTCTCGGCGTGGTAGTTGTTGGCGTAGCGGATAATCTTATCCAGAAACGGCGATGTATCGCCCTCGGCCATCTCAAAATACTGCGCCCGATGGTATTCGTCGATGCTGTCGAACGCACCAGCATAGGCCAGCGATTCCCAGGTTTTCTTGTTCACCGTCCGGAGGTTGACCCGAATGGCAAAATCAAATATGTCTTTGAAAGGGCCGCCTGCTTTGCGTTCTTCAATGATAGCTTCCACGGCCGCATCGCCCGCACCTTTGATACCACCCAGACCAAAGCGGATTTCACCTTTTTGGTTAACGCCGAAAAAGCGTTCCGATTCGTTTACATCCGGGCCTAATACCGGAATATTTATATTCTTACATTCTTCCATGAAGAACGTAATCTTATCAATTGTACCGAGGCAGCTGGTTAAAACGGCCGCCATATACTCAGAGCGATAATGGGCTTTGAGGTAAGCTGTTTGGTAAGCTACGAACGCATAGCAGGTGGAGTGCGATTTGTTAAACGCGTAGGAAGCAAACGCTTCCCAGTCGGTCCAGACTTTCTCGCAGACTTTCAGGGGCAAATTATTAGAGGCACAACCATCCATAAATTTGCCCTTCATTTTATCCAGCGTGGCTTTGTCCTTCTTACCCATCGCCTTCCGCAATACGTCGGCGTCGCCTTTGGTGAAGTTACCCAGCTTTTGCGACAGCAGCATCAACTGCTCCTGGTACACCGTAATGCCGTAGGTATCAGCCAAGTACTCTTCCATTTCTGGCATGTCGTACTTAACCTCTTCGCGGCCGTGTTTCCGGTTGATGTAGTTTGGGATGTAGGCAATTGGGCCCGGACGATAGAGGGCGTTCATGGCAATGAGGTCACCAAAGCGGTCAGGCTTCAGATCTTTCATGTGCTTTTTCATGCCGTCCGATTCAAACTGGAACACGGCATTGGTTTCGCCCCGTTGAAAGAGTTTATAGGTTTCCTCGTCGTCTAGTGGAATATCATCAATGTCAGTTTCCTTGCCATCAATTAAAAACCCGCCGTGATTCTGCCGGATGAGCCGCAAACATTCCTTGATGATGGTCAGGTTGCGCAACCCCAAAAAGTCCATTTTGATTACACCCGCATCCTCAATGACTTTCCCTTCATACTGGGTGATAATCAGGTTCGTATCTTTTGAGGTCGATACCGGAACAATGTCCGACAAATCGCTGGGAGCAATGATAATTCCCGCTGCGTGCAAACCTGTATTACGAACCGTACCTTCCAGTTTACGCGCTTGTTTAAGAACGGCCGATACCTTTTCGTAATCGACAATTCGCATGGCCTGCGCGGCACTCCGATCGCCCGATTCAAGCGCCCGCATTCGCTTCACATTATCCAGTTCTTCGGGCTGGATAACGCTCGCTAAACCGCCTGGCCCGTCGAGTGGATCTTCGAAGATACGCTTGAGCGTCATATTGTACGTCGGCTTGTCGGGCACGAGTTTCACAACAGCGTTGGCATCCTGAAGGGGTAAATCCATCACCCGCGCTACATCTTTGATCGACGATTTGGAGGCCATCGTACCGTAGGTCACGATCTGCGCTACCTGCGATTTCCCGTACTTCTGCACCACATAATCGATCACCTTCTGACGGCCTTCATCGTCGAAGTCCGTATCGATATCGGGCATCGACTTCCGGTCGGGGTTCAGGAACCGCTCGAACAGAAGGTCGTACTTAATGGGATCAATATTGGTGATGCCCGTACAATAGGCCACTGCACTACCCGCTGCCGATCCACGGCCGGGGCCGATCATCACACCCAGATCGCGCCCAGCTTTAATGAAGTCGGCCACGATCAGGAAGTACCCGGCAAAACCCATCGTTTTGATGGTAAACAGTTCAAAATCAAGGCGCTCCTGAATGTGCGGCAGAATATCTACGTAACGTTCTTTGGCCCCCGTATACGTGAGGTGACGCAGGTATTCCCACTGATTCAGAACGTCATCGGTATGCTGCTGGAATTCCTGAGGAATGGGGAAGTTCGGCAGCATGATATCGCGCTTCAGCTTTAGGGTCTCGACCTTGCCCACAATCTCATTGGTATTGTCGATGGCTTCAGGAAGGTCGTGGAACAGCGTCGTCATCTCCTGCGTGTTCTTGAAATAGAACTGGTCGCTGAAGAAGGCAAAGCGGGTGTTTTTCGGCATCACATCGTCGTCGCTAAAGTCCTTCATCGACGGCGTACTTTGCTTTTCGTTGGTGTTCACGCACAGCAGGATATCGTGCGCTACCCAGTCGTCCTGATCGACATAGTGCGAATCGTTGGACGCAATGATCTTGACGTTATATTTTCGGGCAAACTTGATTAAAACCTCATTGGCTTTGATCTGATCGGGAATTTCATGGCGCTGTAGCTCAACGTAGTAATCCTCGCCGAAGCGGTCGAGCCACCACTTGAATTCAATTTCACCCGCTTCTTCGCCTTTTTTGAGAATGGTTTTTGGAACCGATGCGCCAATGCAGCAGGTAGAGGCTATCAGGCCCTCTTTATATTTATCAATGAGTTCTTTAGTAACACGGGGGTACTTGCCGTATAATCCCTCCATGTAGCCCAGTGAGCACAGTTTCGCCAGGTTTTTGTAGCCCTGTGCATTCTTGGCTAATAAAAGCTGGTGATACCGAATGTCCTTTTGCTCCTTGGTGAATTGTTTCTTGGTATGATCTTCCACTACATAGAACTCGCAACCAACAATGGGTTTGATGCCTTGCTTGCTGGCTTCGGCCACGAATTCAAACACGCCGAACATATTGCCGTGATCCGTAATGGCAACGGCGGGCATATTATCGGCTTTAGCCTTCTTAATCAGCTTCTTAATATCGGCCTGACCATCGAGCAGCGAGTATTGTGTGTGGCAGTGGAGGTGTGAGAATTGCATTGTCTGAACCGGGATTTTTATGATTTCACTGAGTTACAGGATTTCATTCTCTGTAAAAATAGGGAAATTAGGGGGGATACTGATAGGGGAGAACTGGGGTTTTTTGAAAGCTTTTGGGTAATTGTCTGAGGATGAAAGGGCTGCCAGATTAGTTATACCAATTCCTTGACAGCTTCTATAACGCGCTGTTTCACGTCGGGCCAGGTAATACAATTCAACGTTACAGGGTCCGTTTGTAATTCGGCATCGTCAAAATAGGTTAATGAGCGCCCTACATAGCTGGGATCACTATTGCTGTATTTAGTAGTAAAGAACCGGAGCATTTGTCGAAGTGAAAAATGGTTTAGTAACTCAGCTATGTCCCAAAAATCTTTCTTCGCTCCTCAACCGCTAACGCAAAATTTCCAGTATATCAGCCCACAAACCATAGTTCATTACTTTTTCAATGACGAATCGGGCGTTGGTTTCATAGTCCAGCGACTGCATGTCTATGTCCCAGAAGGCAGTGGGGGAGAGGTTTGGGGAGGTGGTCATTGTAAATTCAATAGTCGAAAATGATTTTCTTTTTCAACATCAGTAATAATTTCTGATTTGGATAGACCAATGAGCAGATGCGTCAGCGCTTGCTTTCGATAGCCCACCTGAGACATAAAACGAGGGCTTGGATGGGGCATACAAAACAACTTTTCGTCTGCTGGGTAGTCTTTGCCATATTTATTTCTGAAAGCATTATAAACTCGCCCTCCAAAAGCGAAGACGGCTTGAGGCTTGATGATCTCTAATTCTTTGTCTAGGTACTCTTTAAAACAATTTGCAACAACAGACTCATCATACTTGTAAATATTATATTCGTTTTTTTTGCCAACAGCCAAACCACATTTTACAAGGTTTGTCACGTAGACGTTACTTAGCTTGAAGTGATTCATGATACTGACGAAGAACTCACCATATTTTTTACGTTTAGTATTCATTTCCAAGCTTACATCAATAAAGCGCTTATTATCGTGCACCCAGTACCACTGTTTTGTTGGCATTTTAGAAAACTTATTCGCATCAGCATAAATCTTACCGTCACTCCCTGGGCTTTCTAAAATAAAAAGGATTGGCGCATCAGACCAGCCAGTAAAATCAGTTTGGCTACCACTAAAATAATCGATAGTATGTGCCCCATGTGACATAAACCTCAACGAGTGAGATTGACTCGTTACACAGTTGCTGGTTTCACATTTGTTGCAGCCACCGATTCCATCGGCTTTAATCTTATGCTCCTGATTAGATGCATAGGTCTCATACGTATAGTTCGCGACATCATCGGTGTCTATATGAATCAACTCGTCAAAATTTAGTTTGCGTAACCTTACCAATGAATCCTGATTCATCTGAAGTTTTAAATCTATTGGTTCTGTAAGGCCCACACGTAACAACCCGGATTGGCAGTTGGCCGTTTCACAAATGAAAAATACCTGGAGAAGTAGTCTTTACCCGTTCCACAGTTGATTGATACCAGAACCACAAACTTAGGAGCGTCTTTCAGAATAGCTTCGGAGATGATGATTTGCTCGTTCGAGGCATTGGCATAGGAGCTTTTGGCAAGGTCGCTTGAAAGGGTATCTTTCTGAACAAAAATACTGTAAATGAACTGCGTAGCGGAACCTCCTGAATAATTTGACGCAACAAGCTGCGCTCCCGGATAACCGCTTTCGCAGGGACCTTTGGCAATTAGTGTAGCCGGTGGCTGACAGCCGATTTGTTGAGGGTCGTTTTTCGATTGGCAGCTAACGAACAGAACAAGAAGGATGAGAACAATGACTGTGAATCGGGTCGTTTCCATAGTTGCGTTGAGGATTGATCGTTCTCTTAGTAACTTATGGGGAGGTATAAATGTGTTTAAAATGGTTAAATTTTTTCACTAAAAAATACTAAAATTAACCAAGCAAGCGTGTGAGTGCAAACTGTTTGATCTTATCCTGCTCACCCGCTATTGTGTTGGCCGCTATCTCGCCAAAGGAGGCTCCTTGTTTATAGCCATGACCCGAATCGCCCCCCATGACCCAAAGATTATCGGCTTCGGGATGGGTGTCCAGAATAAAATCAGAATCGGGTGTCATCGTAACCTGACAAACACGCTGTTCGATCAGTGGCTGACCCACCATTTTAGGGAACCGACGTTTAATGACGCCTAACGCCAACTCAAATTCTTCGGGTTTTACAAAGCGATTATACGTATCAAATCGATCCGTTACGTTGTTGTCTGGTGGCGTTAATCCGAGTTTAAATCCACGAAAATCACTCCCCGGCACACCGAACGAGCGGAACGGGCCCGCCATGTCCCGATCCATCCAGGTAGGCAGTTTATTCTCCATAAAATCGGATTGACCCGCTGGACTGGCAAAGAAGAAAACCAGGGCTCGGGTCACAATGAGCTTCTTCGTGAGTTCCGGGAAAAGTCGTGTCACCCACGGGCCACAGGCGAACAGGAACTGATCGGCTTCCAGTACAGTGCCATTGGCAAGGGTAATAGAGGTTGCTTTACCACCTTTAATGGCTTCCTGTTTCACCTGCTGTTGCAGAAACGTGCCACCTTCTTTTACAAACAAATCGCGAACGGCCTGACAGCCTTTGCGCGCATCCAGGTACCCGGCCGTTGGATCGTACATGACATGATCCAGTCCGTCCAGCCCAATTTGAGGCCACCGCTTAACGGCCTCGTCCAGACTTACTTTCTCGAGGGGTAGTCCCGCCTTTTTGTAGATGGAGACAGCCGCTTCGGATTCGGCCTTACTGGACGGATAGTTAAAAAGTAGTAATCCATTCTGATGAAGTAGTTTTTGACCCATCCGTGCCTCATTCTCCTTCCAGATAGCTAGCGCGCGAATTGCCATGTCCGTATAAATAGGATCGGCATAATAGGCCCGAATCAGTCGTGTTTCTCCACCCGAACTTGATTGATTGTTGCCAGGGCCAAATTGATCAACAAGGGTTACTTTATAGCCCTTACGCAACAGATGCAAAGCCGTCCAGCCGCCAAACGCACCCGCACCGACAACGACGATCCTGCCGTTTTTAGCGGACTCTTTGACGAAGTTGGGAACACTAGCCTGTGCGGGGACTGTAGTGGCTCCTAATGCACTGGCTACCGCACCCTGAACGCTGAGTTTTAATAGTTGGCGTCGGTTAATTCTTACTTTTTTATCTTCAGTGGTTGATTTTATTACCATGGCTGGCTAAATGAAAGAATCTTTAACCACAGAGGCACAGAGAACACAGAGTTGTCTGTGCCTCTGTGGTTAATCTACTTTTGTACGATTACTTAAGGCGCTGCTTCTCGCAGTGTCCGAAGATTTTCTCTGTGCTCTGAACAGTTGCATCTACGATAAATCACCTATACCGCATCCGACAAACTCGTGAATGTAAATTCCCGGATTTTCATGGCTGGAATGAGGTAGTTACTAAAGGAGCCCTCACTGCTGACCACCCGCTCTACTTTACCCAGGGTTTCCAGATTATTGAGCATGATAACCGGACTTTCGTTGAATCGGAAATTCTTGACGGGATGCTTTATTTTGCCGTTTTCGATGTAAAACGTTCCATCCCGGGTTAAGCCGGTCACCAACAGTGATTGCGGATCGACGGAGCGGATGTACCAGAATTTGGTAACCAGAATGCCGCGTTGCGTGCTTTTGATCAGGTCATCCAGCGAAGCAGTTCCGCCTACCATCATGACGTTGTTTGGGGATGGTACGGCTTTAACGCCTTTTTTCTGTGCCCAATAACGGGAATAGGCTAGGTTTTTGACGACGCCCTTTTCAATCCAGTTGAGCTTTTCCTGCGCCCGTCCATCGGCCGACCAGGGGGATGCCGGAAGTTCCGGATTAGTTGGATCGGAGTAGATCGTTACCCGCTCGTCCATAATTTGCTCGCCGAGTTTCGTTTTACCGCCGGGTTTGCTCAAAAACGAGCGTCCTTCATCGGCACTGCGCGCATCCAGACTGCGGAACAGATGCTCAAGTAATACGGCAGCCGCCAGTGGCTCCAGAATAACGGTGTATTTGCCCGGCTCGATGGCGCGCGCGCCTACAGAACCCAGCGCTTTTTGCAAGGCAATTTGTGTGGCCGATGCTGTATTTAACTTCGGAAAATCGCTCACCCCCTGCGTGGCATAGCCAGAACCAGTTCCGTTTTCGGTACGGATGGTGGCGCTAAAATTAACTCTTGTACTAGGGTAGTACGCAAACAAGCCTTTGCTATTCATCATGGCCGAATAGCCAACCCGGTCTTCCAGATAACCCGCAACGGTTTGCTTTTGCGACTTAGCAATTTGAATACTTTGAGCCACCGCTTTAGCCCGATCAACCGCCGACATGTTCGCTGTTGAATCGAAAAATCCGCTTGCCGGAAGGTATTGCTGAGGGCCTAGTAAACCAATGTATTCAGGATTTTCAGGCGCTAACTGAGCTACCTCTTCCGACCGACGAACCGCCTTTTCCAACGAGGCATCGTCAAATTCGTCGACAGTGGCAACGCCCACTTTCTTACCAAAGGCCGATTGAACAGAAATCGTTTTATACGTTTTCGACCCGCAGGTGGTCACTTTATTGAGCGCATACCGGATGTTACTCCACTCTTCCCCCTGCAAATTCACTTCGCACTCGTCGGCTTTGGAGTAGCGCAGCACCTTCTGTAAGAGCGCCTTTGCGTCTGATTCGGTTAGGATGATTGCCATGTGTTTGGTTGATTTGTGGAGTGGGTGTAGTGGTTAAGTAAGTGGAGTGTGTGGAATCAGTCCTCACTCCACTCACTTAACTACTACACCCACTCCACTATATTTTCCGACCTGTATTGATCACGTTGACACCATTGAAGCGAGCCGTTGCACTGCCGTGCGAGACGGAGTTGATTTGGATCGGTTGCCCTTTCCCGTCAAAAAACGATCCGCCTAATCGGTAGTCGCGCTCGTCGCATACCTTTACGCAGGAGTTCCAGAATTCCTGCGTATTGGATTGATAGGCTACATCTTTCAGCATACCCACGATCTGACCATCTTTGATTTCGTAGGCAAGCTGCCCACTGAACTGGAAATTATATCGCTGCTGATCAATGGAGTAGGAGCTATCCCCAATAATATAAATTCCTTTCTTTACATCTTTGATCAGTTCATCGACCGAAAGCGGAGTTTTGCCTGCTGCCAGCGATACATTGGCCATGCGCTGGAATTGAACCGAGCCCCAACTGTCGGCATAACAGCAACCCTGCGATTCGGTTTCGCCCAACATGTGAACCTGGTCGCGGATGGCCTGATAGTTGACCAGAATTCCATCTTTAACCAGATTCCAGCGCTTGGTTTGAACGCCCTCATCATCGTACCCAACAGCACCTAACGAACCTGTTTGGGTTTTGTCGGCAAAGAGGGTGACCTGATTGCTGCCGTAATTGAATCCTTTGCTTTTCCACTTATCGATAGTCGCAAAGGAGGTTCCGGCAAAGTTGGCTTCATAGCCCAGCACCCGATCCAGTTCCAGCGGGTGCCCAACCGATTCGTGGATGGTCAGCCAGGTGTGCGATGGGTCGAGTACCAGATCGTATTTGCCCGCTTCGACTGATTTGGCCGCGAGTTTTTGCTTTGCCTGTTTGGCAGCCTCTACCACATCTTCGAGCATATCGTAGCCCTTGTTATAGCGGGTAGTGATGCCCGTAATTTTATCCGCTGGGTTAACCTGTAGGTATTCGTAACCCATGCCCATGGGCGCACTCAGGGCATCCCGGGTCTCAAATTTACCCGTTTTTGGGTCAATGGCTGTAACGGTGAAGCTGGGCCATAAACGGTGAATATCCTGATCGATGTAGGAGCCATCGGTGGATGCGAAGTATTTCTGTTCGTTGACCAGAAACAACTGGGAGTTCACGAAGTTGGCTCCATTTTTCGTGGCGGCTCCATTGACGGCCATCAGCAAGTCCACTTTTTCTTTAATGGGTATTTCGAAAGCGTTTTTCTGAATAGGCGTTTTCCAGCTTATCTCGCCAAAGCCTTTTTGTGGTGCCAGTTGAACGGGCTCGTCAGACAATAGCAAGGCGTTTGCTTTGGCCATTGCCACCGCCTTTTCGGCTGCTTTGGCTAACTCGGCTTCGGTTTTGGCATCACCAACGGCAGCAAATCCCCAGCACCCATCGGCAATCACACGAATCCCTACACCGTACGATTCAGTATTGGTGATGTTCTGCACCTTGTCTTCTCGGGTAATAACGAACTGATTCAGGTAGCGGCCAATACGTACATCGGCATAGGAAGCTCCTTTGGATTTAGCGGCATTCAGCGCAGCATCGGCCAGTCGTTTCTTTATAGCTACGTCCAGACCCGGCATCAGCAAGGCTTCTTCGGAGACCGGACGTCCGAAAACGGAGAGTTGCGATAGCATCAGTGTACCGGTGCCTAAGCCCGCTACCTGCATAAAATCTCGTCGATTCAAGAGCTTTTCCTGCGTTTAGAACATGTATCGATTAACCTGATTCATTTTTCAGAACCAATCTGTTACAGCGAGCAGAACCAAGCCATAACGAAGCAGGAAGATATGCAATTCTTTAGTTAAGCCAAATATAGTTCTGTTATAACTAGTAAGTTTGTAGTTTAAATTCTATTAGTTCTTTTTATGGTAAAATAAAAGTTGGCAGTTACTTCACCGGCTCAAGAAATACGCCCGAGACTCGGCCATTTCCCGTTCTTCCACATCTCGGTATCGAATAACTTATCCCGTACCTGAGTTCGTAAGATTGAGATACCAGCGTCGATAAGCCGTAAACCTACGTAAATTTGCACTTTTCGCCCGGGTTTATACTTCACAAACCCGGCACGACGTTTGATAGACAACATATGGACATAACCCATTTACACCAAACCATGGCAACTTCTTACGCCGTTCGGTCTTTCCGGAATGCGCTTTTTACGTTATTGGCAATTGGCCTGCTTACGGCATCTTGTAAAAAATCTGGCGGGGCGGATGCTGTTGACCCTCGCGATCAGTACGTTGGCACCTATACGGGCGGTTTTCAAACCTCATTTACGGTAGGTGGCGTTGAAAGTGCACCAGAGTCAGGAACGGCAACTATTGTCATTTCCAAAGGGTCGAATCCTAGAGAATTTTATATCGACGCAACCATGCCCCGGCCACAAGCGTTAAAAGTAACGGCTCAATTGGACGAATCAGGCAAGACATTCACTGTAATTGATCGTAATCAGGATCAGATGTCGGTGTTGAATAAGACGTTTACCGGTGATTTCACAGCGACGGGCGTTTTTGAAAATAACCAGATTGCTATCTCAACAACCACCGAAACGGTACAGGGAGGGCGCATTAGCCGGTACGAATCCATTAGTGGAACCAAGAAATGAGTTTTGTAACGCCGGTTTCCGATAACGTCCGGTTTTTATGAAAACAGTTGTTTTAACCGGCCAATAGGCCGGTTTTTTTATATCCTTATCGGCAAGGGCGTCTGATAATCTTTGGACTGTATGTTGATGTATTTACCGTTTAGTAAACAAAATTGGCTGACGGTGCTTTATATAATTAGATCCGATCCCAGATAAATGACGTAACCTGCTAAACGTTGTGAATTATGAGCCGTTTAACACTAATACTAATTGCCTGCGTTGGTTTATACAATTGCAATACACCGGATGTAGACCCTTTTTTTGACGCTGCTTCCGTACGACAAGCTGTGCCCATTGAGCGTGTAAGCCGAATGACAGTGAAATACACATCGACCCTGGAAAGTAAGAATTACGTGGGCAAGGATACCGTAAATGGGCAGATTTACAGTTTTATTGGCACCGATGAGTACTCGTTTCAGTACGATGCGCAGAATCGACTAATTAAACAGGTCCTGGTTCAGACCAGTGCTTCTGATAATGGGTTACATTCGCGCAAAGATCAATACAGTTATAGCTATGCCAATGGCCGAATGACCGAGACACAAACTACAGATGGCGGAACAAGAACGTATTCATTTACGCTCGATAGCGCCCAGGTCCGGGTGCTTGCCTATACGAAACGAAGCTATACTGATACGGGTACGCCTGTACCGGCTACGCTCGATACGTTAAGACAGTATTCTCCGGAGGGTATTCTGAAACAAGTAGTCAGGGGAGCTAATCGGCAGATGACCACGATTGATAAGAAAAACATAACCAAAATTGATGAGTATAGTAACAGGACAGGTAAGTTAGACAATAGTACGTCTTTTGATTACGATATGGATCACAATGCACCCCCAGCTTATTTTACATTTCTTGGTGAAACAAGCCGGAATGCCGTTGTGAAGCGAACGACCCAATACGGTACTCAGGATCAGGCAAACGCTTATACTTCTACCTATCAGAATACGTATGATGCCCAGGATCGCCTAATCAAACAAGTTGAGTATTCGCAATACCCTGGTCAGGATAAACCAATCGTAGCAACTATAACCACCTATTCCTACTAAATCTGATGAAATTCCTTCTGACCTTTGGTCTATTCTTATCCCTCCAATTTGTTCGCGCGCAAGCGCCTGTGTCCCCTTCGGCTTCAGCTTCAGTTGCAGCCACATCGGCTGACGAAAAAGCAGTTATCGAGACCGAAAAAAAACGATTCCTGGCGCAAATAAACGCCGATCTTCCCGTACTGGATCAGGTGCTCGCCAACGACTTGATCTATGCACATTCGAATGGTAATACCGACACGAAACAGTCGTATGTCCAGTCTATCCGGGATGGAAAAACAAAGTACACTTCCATCGATATTGAAGAACAGAAAGTGCGGTTGTACGGGACTACAGCAACCGTCAATGGCATGTGTCTGTTGAAAGCGATCAGTAACGGCGAACCACTGAACAACCACTTGCGTTACCTATCGGTCTATGTCAAAAATGCCGGTCAATGGCAGATGGTGGCCTGGCAGTCACTCAAATTGACGAAGTAGGGCGGAGAAGGAGGAAGGGGAGGAGAGGGACGAGGGGGAGGAAAGGGAAAAGGTAAGGACTGATTGTTTTTCCCTTTCCTCCCCCTCATCCCTCTCCTCCTTCCTCCCTCTTTTCCTTTATACTTTCAAAAATTCCCGCAACTCTTGAGCATCCTGTGGGTTCATGCGACCGGCCAGTACCAGGCGCAACTGCCGCCGGCGGAGGGCGCTGGCGTAACGGTCTTTTTCTTCGTCGGTTTCAGGAATGACCGCTGGCACTTCAATGGGCCGCCCACTCTGGTCAACGGCCACGAAGGTGTAAAATGCACTGTTGGTGCTGACCCGAATGCCAGCTGGAATATCTTCCGCCCACACTTCAATAAAGACTTCCATCGACGAACTGAACGCCCGGGTCACCTGTGCTTTCATGGTTACGATGTTGCCCAGCCGGATGGGTTCGGAAAAGGACACATTATCGACTGAGGCCGTTACCACAATACGATTCGAGTGTTTCTGGGCGGCAATGGCAGCCGCTATATCCATGAAGTGCAGCAGTCGCCCTCCCATCAAATTATTCAGTGTGTTCGTATCGTTAGGTAGTACCATTTCGGTCATCACCGTCATGGACTCGCGGGCGTATTTGGGTTGAGGCATTTGTTAGATATATTCTACAAACCAACCACCGAAAACCGAAACCGACAAATGGGGGAAGAAGATTTATATGGAATTACCTATTAAGTCACCGAACCTTGGTACTTCATTCAAACGACTTGGCACAGCGGTCTTTAGCTGATACGAAAAGTAGCCGTAAAATGGTACACTAGCCGTATAAATTGCCCAACTATTGCTTATGTCGGGTGAACAAATCAACTAAATGTCTGTTGTGCAACAGGAAGTATCGTACAACTTTCTTCACTAATCCCGATCATTATGTCCATCCATCACTACGCGTCTACTGGACGTAGCTGGAGTCTGCTACTCACGTTATTAACGGCTCTGATCATTTCATTTTCTTCCTGTAAAGAACAGGAGGATACCACACCAAAGCTGTCAACAATTACGGAGCTTATCAACACCGGAAGTAAGTTTACGCTCCTCAAGGCAGCACTGGTGCGGACTGGATTAGATGGTACGCTCAGCCAGCCGGGTACGTACACCGTATTTGCGCCCACAGACGATGCCTTTAAACTGTTTGGGTATGGTGATGTCGCTACGGTTAATGCGGCCCCTGTCGAAACATTGAAAGCCGTTTTACAATACCATGTGCTCGGAACCCGTCTGGAATCGTCATCTATACCTGTTGCGGTCAATACAGCTCAACAGACATTAATTCCTACGGCTGTTCTCTATACTTCTAAAGTTTTATCGGGAACCTCCACTACATCTTCCTCTACGAAGTTATCAATCAATGGTGCCCATGTATTGCAGGCTGATGGACAGGCCAGTAATGGCGTTATTTATGCCATTGACCGGATATTGATACCGCCTGTATTAGGCAACGTGGTTACCACGCTCCAAAATAGTTCGCTTCTGTTTCCTACTGTCTCGTTTAAACTGCTACAGGCGGCCGTAACAAAAGCGGGTGTTGGCGCAATACTAACGGGACCAGGCCCAATAACAGTTTTTGCTCCGACAGATGCGGCATTTAAGGCTGTTGGGTATGACTCTGCTATGATTGCCAAAGCCCCCGTGGGCATATTGGCCAATATTTTAAGTTATCATGTCCTGGATAGCCGTACGTATACACCGCTGATTACCAACGGATCGAGCTTAACCACTCTACAGGGCGGAACCCTAACCGCTGGCATCAGTACCACGGCCCTAACCGTTACCGGGAAAGGTAATGCCAATACTGCCTCGAACATTATTGGGGCCGATATTTCGGCAACCAATGGCGTGGTTCATATTATTGACCGACTATTGATACCGTAAGCTTATCGTAAACGCAAAGGCAGCGCAATGGTCGCAGTTAAAGGTAAGATTATTCCTTTGCGACCATTGCGCTGCCTTTGCGTTTACCTATTTCATAGGAATCAAACGGCTCATAATCCTGTTGTATTGATAGGTAATTTCTCCTATACTTCTTCGCAATTTGTCGGGCCAAAACTGCGTGATTGTCCGTAAGACTTTCGACCTTTGAGCCTTGATCTGTGATCGTTTCGAATGGCTAAACCACAAAAAAAACTGTTTCTGTTAGATGCGCTGGCCCTTATTTACCGCGCTCATTTTGCCTTCAGCAAAGCACCCCGTATCTCGTCGCGAGGGGTTAATACGTCGGCCGTTTTTGGCTTCATGAATGCCATGATCGAGGTTCTGACGAAGGAAAAACCTACCCACATCGGCGTTGCGTTCGACTCGGCTAAGAAGACTTTTCGGCACGAGCAATTTCCGATGTATAAGGCCAACCGGCAATCGCAACCCGAAGATATCAGCGTGGCCATGCCCTACATCAAACAGATTGTAGAAGCCATGCACATTCCGATGCTGATTCTGGACGGCTACGAGGCCGATGACATTATTGGGACAATTGCCAAGAAAGCGGCCCTGGCTGATTTTGAGGTGTATATGATGACACCCGATAAAGATTACGGTCAATTGGTGGAAGAGCATATTCATATTTATAAGCCCGCCTTTATGGGCAAACCCGCCGAAAAGCTGGGCGTGAATGAAGTGCTGGATCGCTGGCAAATTGAACGGATCGATCAGGTAACGGATATGCTGGGCCTTATGGGCGATTCGGTCGATAACATTCCGGGTATTCCGGGCATTGGTGAAAAAACGGCCCAAAAGCTCATCACGGATTTTGGTTCGGTCGAAAACCTGATTGCCCGCGCCGATGAACTCAAAGGAAAGCTCAAGGAAAATGTGGTCAATTTTGCGCAACAGGGCTTGCTCTCGAAACAACTGGCAACCATTCATCTGGACGTACCCGTACCCTTCGACGAAGAACACCTTCGGCATACCGAATACGACAAACCCCGATTGGCCGCGCTGTTGGATGAACTGGAATTTCGGCAGATGAAAACCCGATTACTCGGCGATTTTGACGAAAAGCCCTTGCCCGCTGCGTTTAAAGCACCAGCTACGGCCCAAATGAACCTGTTCGATTCTCCCGGTGGCAACTCGCCAGCCTTCATGCCCTTCCCGAATATGGGAGCGGTTAATCCATCGGGAGCCGATGATTTACCGTTTGATTTTGGTTCAGAAAAAACACCAGCAACTCCAGCAAAGACAGCATCAAAATCGAAGAAAACGCCGGTTAGTGTCCCGACTGCATCGGCTTCTGAAGCGACTCCCGGACAGGTAACGGATACAATCACGACAGATGACTCCACAGGGGCAGAAGCCCCCGCTTACCTGGATGTTTACCCTGATTACGAAATAGACCCAGTCCAGCCCGAACGCCGGAAAACGATCTTATCGGTTAAGCACGACTACCGATTGGTCGATACGCCCCAATTACGGGCCAGTCTGGTGCATTACCTGGGACTTCAGGAAAGCATTTGCTTTGATTCCGAAACCACGGCTATTGACCCTGTAGAAGCCGATCTGGTTGGCTTGTCATTCGCGTATCGAAAAGGCGAAGCGTTTTACGTTCCAGTACCGTCTGAGCGGGAGGAGGCACAGGCTATTGTGGATCAGTTTAAACCCGTTTTTGAAAACGCCAGTATCGGTAAGATTGGGCAGAATCTGAAATACGACCTGCTCATGCTGAAAAAGTATGGGGTAGAAGTACAGGGTAAGCTCTTCGATACCATGATTGCCCATTACCTGATTGAGCCGGAAATGCGCCATAATATGGACATGATGGCCATGACCTACCTGAACTACAGTCCGGTTGAGATTGAAGCATTGATTGGGAAGAAAGGAAAAGGCCAGCTGACCATGCGCGATGTGGATATTCAGAAAGTTGTCGACTACGCGGCTGAAGATGCCGATATAACACTTCAACTCAAGGAAACCTTTGCCCCAAGACTCGAAAAGGACAGTCTGTACAAACTGTTCGATCAGGTAGAAATGCCACTCGTGCAGGTATTGACCGACCTCGAACTGGAAGGCATCAAGATCGATACCAATGCATTGGCAGAATTGTCGGCTACACTTGAAGTGGATATGCGACAGGTGCAACAGGAGATTTTTGACATTGCAGGCGAGCCCTTCAATATTGGATCACCAAAGCAACTGGGCGAGGTGTTGTTTGATAAACTGAAGCTTGACAAGAACGCTAAAAAGACCAAAACAGGCCAGTACGCTACAGGCGAGGAGATTCTGTCGAAGATGGAAGCCGAGCACGAGATTGCCCGGAAGATTCTGGACTACCGTGAGTTGATCAAACTCAAAAACACCTACGTGGATGTGCTCCCCTTGCTGATTAGCAAGCGAACGGGCCGGATTCATACATCGTTTAACCAGGCGGTTGCTGCTACCGGACGTTTGTCGTCGGTCAATCCTAACCTGCAAAATATCCCGATTCGAACCCCGCGTGGGCAGGAAATTCGAAAAGCGTTTGTACCCCGTGGGCCCGAATTTCTGATCATGTCGGCCGACTATTCGCAAATTGAGTTGCGTATTATGGCGGCCTTTAGTGGTGATCAAACGATGCTGGAAGCCTTTAATAATGGGGTCGATATTCACACCCAAACCGCCAGCAAAGTCTTTCACGTTGGTCTGGATGAAGTAACAAGCGACATGCGCCGGAAGGCCAAAACCATCAATTTCGGGATTATCTATGGTATTTCGTCGTTTGGGTTATCACAACGCTTAAAGATTCCGCGCAAAGAAGCGGCTCAGATTATCGAGGAGTATTTTGCGGGTTTCCCGGCGGTAAAAGACTACATCGACCAATGCATTGAGAAAGCACGCGGCTTTGGTTATGCTGAAACCATTCTGGGCCGTCGCCGATACCTGCGCGACATCAACTCCCGCAACCAGACCGACCGGATGTTTGCCGAACGTAACGCCGTGAATGCCCCCATCCAGGGCAGTGCCGCCGACATGCTCAAGATTGCCATGATTCGGATTCACGAGTTCATGCAGCAGGAGAAATTGAAGTCGAAAATGATCCTCACCGTCCACGATGAACTGGTCTTCGACGCCCACCGTGACGAAATTGACCTCCTCCGTGTACGTGTCGACGAGATCATGCGGAACGCCATTCCTATGGGCGTTAAGATGGAAACTGGCATCGGCACGGGAGAGAATTGGTTGCTGGCGCACTGATATGGCAAGAGATATTTTTCATCCTATTGTGCGAGAAGTACTTCTGAACGACGGCTGGACAATTACACACGATCCGTATCCAATTCGAGTTAAAGGACGAAGCTATGAGGTGGACTTAGGTGCTGAACAGTTGGTTGCTGCTGAGAAAGGGCTCAAAAAATTGCTGTTGAAGTAAAAAGCTTTATTTTACCATCATTCGCTTACGAGTTTCATGCCGTGCTTGGCCAATATCTGAACTATCAAACGTTTATGGAAATACAAGAGCCGGACAGAACTTTGTATCTGGCAGTAGCTAGAAATATTTACGATAAGTTTTTTGTAGACGAAGCAACTCAATTAATCGTCGATAAATTCAAAATCAATCTGATTATCTTTGATACACAGACCAAAATGGTGGAGACATGGATACTAAAATAACAACCTATTCGGCAATCGTTACTCAATGGCTTGATGAATTTGTTACGCGGATGAACGGTGGGCGAAGTTCTGAATATGAGCTAATTGCTGATGAAACTCATCATCATTATCAAGTAATACGAACAGGCTGGCGTAAAGATGTCTTCGAGTACAACGTTGTCTTCCATTTTCAGATCAAACCGACAGGTAAAGTTTGGCTACTGGTCAATAATACCGACATATTAGTAACCGATGATTTGATTGAACGGGGTATCCCCGCATTAGATATTGTCATTGGCTTCTTGCCAGAATTCATGCGCTCTTACTCCGGGTTTGCTGTAGCTTAGAAACGCCATTCCCATGGGCGTTAAGATGGAACCGGCATCGGTACGGGAGAGAATTGGTTGCTGGCGCACTAAGAATTTAAGCAGTTGAAAAAATTAAGGCAACTCTGTATGACCCCATCGGGTCATACAAGTAGTAACTAATCTATTATGATTTTGTGTGATTTGCTTTTTCGTCTTACCACTTAGGTAAGACGTTTTTATTTGTAATCAACCATCTATCCCCACCCTCAACCGACTACTAACTTTTTTCGATGGCGAAAGTCAGAAATGGGTAATCTTGACAAATCATTCCATTTCCATCGTCTCCCATGAACAATACACCTATACGTAATCGATTCTATCTGGCCATTATAGCCGTTCTGCTGGCCGTTTCTGCGACGTTCGCTCAGGACAAAGCCGCTAAAATTGACGCGCTTGTTCAGCAATATGTGGCCAATCGGCAGTTCAACGGAACTGTGCTGGTGGCTGAGCATGGCAAGGTGATTTTTAAGAAAGGCTACGGCATGGCCAATATGGAGTGGAACATTCCTAATACACCTGATACCAAATTCAGGCTGGGCTCCATTACCAAGCAGTTTACTGCCATGCTTATAATGCAACTGGTTGAAAAAGGGAAGCTGAAACTGAACGGAAAAATCACAGATTATTTGCCCGATTACCCCAAAGCAACCGGCGATAAAATCACCGTTCATCACCTGCTCACGCACACATCGGGTATTCCAAATTATACCAATGTACCACGATTTTTCGAGACACTGGCTCGTAACCCTTATACACCAACAGTATTTACGAAAGAATTTTCCAACCTGCCTCTGGATTTTGAACCAGGAACGAAGTTTAATTATAGCAATTCCGGCTACTTTCTGTTAGGCGTTATTGTAGAAAAGGTGACTGGGAAATCCTATGCTGACCTCCTAAAAGAAACGATTCTTATACCCGCACAGCTAAACGATACAGGTTACGATTTATTCAGCCCGATACTACCCAAACGGGCTGCAGGCTACGAAAAAGAAAGAGGGACGTACGTTAATGCGCCCTATCTAGATATGTCAATTCCGTATGCGGCTGGGTCAATGTATTCAACAGTAGAGGATTTATATCGCTGGGATCAGGTATTGTATACCGATAAGCTTTTGTCGGCATCGTTGAAAGCGTCAATGTTTACGCCATTCCTGGGAAGTTATGAAGAGGGGTTTGGCTATGCCTACGGATGGATAGTTGGTAAAACCAAGGTTGGCGAACGGAAAGACAGCTTGTTATTGATTGAACATGGGGGAGGCATAAATGGCTTCAATACCCTGATTAGTCGACTGCCTCAGGATAAACAGCTAGTGGTGTTATTGAATAACACAGGTGGTGCCCCACTTAGTGGCATCCGTAAAAATATCCTTAATATTCTTTACAATCAACCCGTTGAAGCGCCTAAAAAGCCGATTACAGATTTGCTTCGGCAGTCAATCCTGTCAGAACCTTTGGCCAAAACACAGGGAAAATTTAGCGCGTGGAAGACCGATAAAACCTATGGCATCAATGAGAACGACTTAAATAATCTGGGGTATGAACTCATGGGTAGTGGAAAATTACCTGAGTCAATAGCTGTATTTACGTTCAACGTTGACGCGTTCCCAAAATCGTACAATGTCTATGATAGCCGGGGCGAAGCATACATGAAAGCGGGTGATAAAGCGGCTGCTATTCAGGATTACAAAAAATCAGTCGAACTCAACCCGCGTAATACCAACGGGTTCGACAAACTGAAGGAATTAGGCGAAAAAGTAGAAGCACCCAAAGAAACGGCCGTTACTGTCGATGCACAAACGTTAGAGTCGTATGTAGGTAACTATGAGCTGGCTCCTTCCTTCTCGATCGTAATCACACGAGATGGTGATAAACTCTTCGGACAAGCCACCGGGCAGTCTAAATTTGAGCTTTTTGCCGAGTCGAAAACGAAATTTTACCTCAAAGTTGTTGAAGCTCAGGTAACGTTTGACACGAACGATAAAGGCGAAGTAACGCAACTAATTCTCCATCAGAATGGACGCGATATGCCGGGCAAACGAGTTAAATAATTTTTACCGTAACGGTCGCAAGAGGTAGGCACAATGCAACTACTTATTGCGTTCTTTGCGCCTACCTCTTGCGACCGTTACGGTAAAAATTATCCTTAATTGCATCGACTAACTAATAAATTAGAACATTCTCAGAATGGGGAACAATTTTGCACTTTTTCTATTTTTCCGTTAAAATAGGCCTCGTTTCGTGAGGTTTATTGTGAGTTTTCCAAGTTGGATACACTCGCGGGCTGTCAGAAAATAAAAAGCTGCAAATGAAAAAAGCATTGTTGCCTCTCGCCATCGGAGGCTTTGGAATTGGCATGACGGAGTTCGTCATGATGGGCATTCTGCCTGATATTGCAAACTCATTAACCATCTCGATTCCGGCTGCTGGTCACCTTATTTCGGCCTATGCGCTGGGTGTTGTACTGGGTGCTCCACTGCTGGTGGGCATTGCCGGAAATTATCCTCCCAAGAAAATTCTGTTGGGCCTGATGGCCTTGTTTACTTTTTGTAATGTACTCTCGTCGTTTGCTCCGAATTATGAAATCATGTTGCTAACCCGCTTGCTATCGGGCCTGCCGCATGGTGCATTTTTTGGGGTAGGAGCCGTAGTAGCCAGTCGATTAGCGGGTAAGGGAAAAGAAGCGCAGGCTATTTCTATGATGTTTGCCGGGCTGACCGTTGCCAACATCATTGGGGTTCCGTTAGGTACCTATATTGGGCATACCATGAGCTGGCGCATCACGTTTGTGATCATTGCCGCCGTGGGCCTGATCACGATGGCTTGTATTCAGAAACTGCTACCGGTTATGCCGGTAGTGGGTGAATCTAATCTGCGTAAAGACCTGAAGCTGTTTACGCACATAGAGCCCTGGCTCATTTTAGGCATTACGGCCATTGGTACCGGCGGGTTATTTGCCTGGTTCAGCTATATCGCTCCATTACTCACAGAAGTCGCACACTTTAGCAGCAATCAACTTACCTGGATTCTGGTACTGGCCGGTTTAGGCATGGCCGTTGGTAATTTGATTTCGGGGCGCACTGCGGATCTTATCTCGCCGATAAAGGCTACCGCTCTATTTTTATTGTTGATGTCTATTAGTCTGGTCATAGTCTATTATGTCTCGCCCTTTCAGATACCACTGCTGGGCATGACATTTATTACGGGCGCTATTGCTTTCTCCCTGGGCGCGCCAATCCAGATTTTGATGATTCGGGCTGCCAATGGTTCCGAAATGCTGGCGTCATCAGTAAGTCAGGCTGGTTTTAACATCGGTAATGCGCTGGGGGCTTACCTGGGCGGATTACCCATTGCGGCTGGCTTAGGCTATTCATCCCCAGAATTAGTTGGTGCAATGCTGGCATTTACTGGTTTTATCATGGCCATGATGATGTATTATCGGCAGAAAGAGGTTGTCAATTACGAGTTATCAACCGGACATTAAACTGGTATAAGCGTACTAGAGGATTCTCGGTCTTCTATAAAATCGAAAGAATCCACAGAATATAGCACTACATACTTGTAAGGACAATACCGATTAAACAAAATTCTCGTTAGCCTTCCAGCGGATTCCGTACCTTATACGCGGAATCCGTTTTTTGTTTTTTAACCTTTTCTATACATGAGCTTTCTAGGCATATTTTTCGTACTGGCAATCATTATCATCTACCTTTCTGTGGTCATTGTGCAGCAGGGCACCGTGGCCGTTATCACCGTTTTTGGTAAATACTCCCGAGTTATGACGCCGGGCCTGAACTTTAAAATCCCCTTTATTGAGTTCATTTACCGACGTATTTCTATTCAGAATCGATCCGTGGAGCTGGCGTTTCAGGCCATCACTGCCGATCAGGCCAATGTGAATTTCAAGGCCATGCTGGTTTATTCGGTCCTTAATCAGGCTGAAGAGACGATTAAAAACGTAGCCTTCAAGTTCATTGACGAAGCCTCATTTATGCAGGCGCTCATTCGGACCATTGAAGGCTCGATCCGGAGTTTTGTGGCTACCAAACGCCAGTCAGAAATTCTGGCACTGCGTTCCGAAATCATCGAACACGTAAAATCTCAACTTGATGTCCTGCTCGAAAGTTGGGGGTATCACCTCACCGACCTCCAGTTAAACGATATCGCCTTCGACGAAGTCATTATGCGGTCAATGGCGCAGGTTGTGGCTTCCTCAAACCTGAAAGCAGCTGCCGAAAACGAAGGACAGGCCTTACTGATTACCAAGACCAAAGCGGCTCAGGCCGAAGGGAATGCTATCCAGATTTCTGCCGAAGCAGAAAAAACGGCTTCGCAATTACGCGGTCAGGGTGTGGCTTTGTTTCGGGAAGAAGTTGCTAAGGGTATGGCCGAGTCAGCCAAAGTAATGAATGAAGCGAACCTGGATGCTTCGTTGATTTTGTTCTCGATCTGGACCGAAGCCATCAAGCATTTTGCCGAAAACGGGAAGGGTAATGTCATTTTCTTAGACGGTTCCACCGAGGGTATGCAAAAAACAATGAACCAGCTATTAGCCGTTGAAAACATGAAGCGAGGTGGTGATTCCGGTATAATACCGACATCTACCCCCGGAAAACGCTGAACATAGTTAGCCGTTTACGGTTTTCAGTACATGGTTTATAGGTATGCATCTGCTACCGTAGCGATAGCCCGGCATAAACCATGTACTGAAAACCGTAAACATTTTATGACAACCCTACTATTCCCTACCGATTTTTCGTCCAATACAACTGCCGCTTTGGATTGGGTGCGGCTCTTTGCGCACAAAACGGGTGCTACCGTTACGTTACTGCACGTTTTTCAACCCATGGTTGCCGATACTACGTTTCCTACTCTTGGCGATCCAGGAATGGGTTTTATCGCATCTCAGGAACTTGAAGATATTAGCCGCCAGCGATTGGGCAAACTGGCCGATGAACTACAAGCTGAAGGGCTATCTGTTGAGGTTGACTGGCGCATTGGCTTTGTTGATGACAGTATCCTGGATGCCGCCCGCGAACGTTCGTCTGACTTGATTATAATGGGACGAAGTGACCTAAGCACGTTTTTTGACCGACTGGCGGGGAGTGCGGTAACCGATGTGGCCGATAGCGCTCAGTGCCCGGTGCTGATTGTACCCACCACGCCCGAAGGACATGCCATTCGTCCGGCTCAGGTACATACAATTGCCTATGCCATGCAGCCCGAAACAACGCAGGCTCAGGTGTCTTTTCAGACAGATTCACTGGTAGAGGCATTTGACGCCCAACTGCTCATTCTGACCGAAGATAAACTGGAGGATGCCCATGCTGACCTGATTGTGATGCAATTATACCCTGCATCTGGGTTTCTGGATAGTTTATTCCACCCCAATCACGTGGCCAAATTGATTGAAAAATCAGAAGT
Organism: Spirosoma sp. KCTC 42546; assembly: GCF_006965485.1. Taxonomy (NCBI): domain Bacteria; kingdom Pseudomonadati; phylum Bacteroidota; class Cytophagia; order Cytophagales; family Cytophagaceae; genus Spirosoma; species Spirosoma sp. KCTC 42546. The sequence goes on along the minus strand of NZ_CP041360.1, from coordinate 5,647,488 downwards.
ACCGGTGCTGGTTTATCACGAGAAAAAGTAGTGTACGTGGTGTCAGTTTCTCAAAACCTAAGGCATGGTAGCTATAGGTTTTGAGAAACCTCAGAAGTCAGATTTAAGAATCTGACTTCACACTATACAAGTTGGTTCATGGTGAACTGGAAAGTTACAGGAGTTAGCTATGAAGCAGAGCTTGTTTGCCTGATGGTGCAGCTCATTGGCCTTGTCGATCATGGAGGAATCTGCAACTACAACATGTGGATGAAGCGTGACCTCACTAAAATGCCCACCACCGTCCGGCGTTTCGACCATAACGCCTGTTGCCTTATCGGTGTATTCGATCACGTTGACACCCGCTACGGCACATAAATGTAGGTACGACAGCATATGGCAAGTTGATAGTGAGGCAACCAGTAATTCTTCCGGGTTATATTTTGTGCTGTCGCCCCGGAACGCTGGGTCCGATGAGCCAGGAATGTCCGGCTTATTATCGACGGAGATGATATGACTTCGCTCGTAGGATCGGTAGGTACTGGTTCCTTCTCCTGTATTACCAGTCCACTTTATTGTCAGCGCGTATTGATGTTGCTTCGCCATAGCTGATTTTGTTTGGGCCAACAATCATGGGCGCCGAGCTGCCATCTCATTGGCTAGCTCCTTAGCGCTCGGGTTGTTGGTTTGTTGTAGTTCAGAAATGATGTTCTGATAATTTTTGTCGTCGCGATTCTGACTCAGTTTAGCCGTACCTTGTAATGTGTCAATAGTCATGGTAAAGGCGACGATACCCCGCATCTCCTTACGTACATACCCTTCCGTCATGCTGTCTACCGATACCGGATGCTTAGAATAGGCTTCGTGCTTATCTACCTGTTGACGCAGGAATGCCAGGGTTTCGTCGTCCGTCAATACGCGGGTTCGTCCTGTAATCTGAACGGCAAGGTAATTCCAGGTCGGTACATTCACATGATCGTACCAGGACGAGGATATGTAGCCATGCGCTCCCGAAAATACAGCCAGTGCGGGCGTAGCCTGATCCAGCAACTTCCATTGTGGATTCGCTTTCGCCAGGTGACCAACCAACTGAAATTGGCCGTCGGCATCGGGTAGGAGTTCGATGGGTATATGCGTGGCTACGGGAATACCATCGTTGCCTGTGGTGACCAGTAAGCCAAACGGGTTATCCCGGACAAATTGAAACAAACTATCACGGTCGGTTTCCTGAAACAGTTTGGGGGTATACATAGAGGTATCGTTGTTCGTATTAGAATCACGAAAGCCAGAACGGATTTTGTGTGATCCCATAGGGGTCACACAAAATGTACCCAGAGTTAGTTTTCATGATTGCTAAATTAATGACTATAAATTACTTCCCTTTATCAATGGACATGCGCATCGCAAGCCCGGCCAGGATACTGGCCATAACCCATTTCTGCGCCCGAATGTAGGCCGGACGATTCTGAAACCAACGTGCCATCCGCGCTGCTGATAGTACGATCAGGAAGTTGACGGTTGCGCTGACTACTAACTGGGTAAGTCCTAATTCAACGTTTTGAGCGAGTAACGAACCGTATTCGGGCCGGGTGAACTGTGGGAAAAAGGACAGATAGAAAACGGCTACTTTCGGATTCAAGGCGTTGGTTAGAAAACCCATTTGGAATAATTTGGCATTGGAATCGTGGGGCAGATTGCGTGTCTCAAATGGGGAACTACCGCCGGGTTTAATCGCTTCCCAGGCCAGAAAAAGTAAATACCCAATGCCAAGCCAGCGCAGAATTTCGTACACCATTGGGATGGCCATAAATACAGCGGTTAGCCCAAATGATACCAGAAAAATATGTACTAGAAAGCCGGTCAGTACACCCGCCAGCGACAGTAACCCAGCGCGTCGTCCCTGGGTGATGGATCTGGAAATGATATAAATCATGTTCGGGCCAGGACTAAGTACCAAACCCAGTGCAGCCAGCGCGAAAAGCAATAAGTCGTTAATAGGTAGCATAGTAACGATTGGCTTATTGCAGATAAGCTGGCAAAACTGTATTGACACTAAGCTCCGCTGGCACTGGTGTTAGGCGCACCGTTTGCAGCGGAATTACACCCGACCAGGTGGGAAGGTTCTCATCTTCAGGATCATCATTTGGTCCACCGGTACGCACCTTTGCGGAGGATTCGGCCAGCGAGAAACGTAGGACAGTGGTTTTTCGCATTTCACTATCGGTGGTGGGGCGCAGGTCATCCCAGCGGTTAGGAATCAGGTGGTCAGTCAGTAAAGCCAGGGCATTCATTCGTTCGGTTTCATCCGTAACTTTTTCCGCTGTAGCGAAGATCACAACCGACCGATAATTGACCGAGTGATGAAAAGCTGATTTCGCTAATACCAACCCGTCGGCCAGCATGACCGTGATACAAACCGCACCCCCGTGTTCGATAGCCCGGATGAAATGGCTACCTACCGATCCATGAATATAGAGCTTGTCACCCTGCCGGGCGAAGGCGGTAGGAATGGCCATCGGTTGCCCGTCGACGGCAAAACTGACCGTGCAGAACAAGGCTTCATCAAGAATCGGGTGAATGGTAGCTTCATCGTAATGAGCACGTTTGGCTAATCGGCTGGGCGTTGTGCGAGCGGTTTGCATAGGATCTAGTTAATTTCTGAAACAAATGTCGTTCTTTGCTGGACTATTGAAATCGTCCGATTTTTATAAAACTGCTAGTCCGGTTATGTTGCCATTCAGATCCCTGATTCAGATTGATAAGTCATCAACAACGCCCGTTTTCCTGCAGCTGAGTGATCAGCTTGGTCAACTTATTCGGAAAGGTAACTTAGCCCCAGGTCAGCGTCTGCCGGGTACGCGTCAACTAGCCGAATTACTGACATTGAATCGCCAAACCATCGTAGCGGCTTATGACGAAGGCTTAGCACAAGGCTGGCTCGAAAGTCGGTCGGGGAGTGGGACCTATGTAGCGACTCACATTGAAGAGGTTAAACCACAAGCATTGGTGTCGGAGGGTACTAGTAGAAACGCCATATCTCAACGATATGGCGTTTCTGAAGGTCAGACGAATAAACAGCCCGGCTATCGTTTTGAATCGCTCAATTTTCTGGTTCGGCCTGTACTCACCGATCAGGCTGGGTTACGGCTGGATGATGGTTTCCCCGACATCCGACTGGCACCCATGGAGGAATTGAGCCGGGCGTATCGCTCGTATTTTCGATGGGGTAACCCGCAGAAGCACTTCGGCTATGGCGATACCAAAGGGCATTTGTTGCTTCGGGAACAACTCTCGATTCATTTGAACGAAACGCGGGGACTACGAACAACGCCCGACAATGTGCTCATTACGCGTGGCAGCATCATGGGGTTGCACCTGAGTTGCCAGGTACTGTTACGGCCGGGCGACGTAGTTGTAACGGGCGAAACGACCTGGGCCGGTGCCACGATGAACATACTAAAAACGGGCGCATCGGTGCTGACCGTTCCGGTTACTCAACAGGGTATGGATATTGATGCCCTGGAGGCTCTTTGCCACAAACAGCGAAGCGTCGCCCGGCCAATCCGAATGGTTTTTGTAACTCCCCATCACCACTATCCAACCACCGTAACGTTGCGGGCAGACAGACGAGTTCGATTGCTCCAACTAGCTGAACAGTACTGTTTTGCTATCCTGGAAGACGATTATGACTACGATTTCCATTACCTCAGTCGCCCGATTCTTCCCCTGGCCAGCGCCGACCAGCAAGGCATGGTCGTTTATGTAGGCTCGTTAACTAAATCCGTTGCACCGGCTCTTCGAATTGGCTACGTAGTGGCCCCATCGGCCGTAATTGATGAACTGGCAAGGCTCCGACGCATCATTGACCGACAGGGCGATCCAATGCTTGAGTTTGCCATTGGGCAACTCCTTAAAACGGGCGATTTAAAGCGCCATTTTCGTAAAGCCCTACGCACCTATCACGCCCGGCGCGACCATTTTTGCAATCTATTGACAAGGGAATTGCCCGATGTCATTCAGTTTACAAAACCCGACGGCGGACTGGCTGTCTGGTCTACATTTGATCCGGTCATTGATATGGAGTTGATGGCGCAACGAGCGGCTCGGGAAGGGCTGTCGTTGTCGAGTGGTGTGGTGCATAACCCCCCCGGACAGCGGCTCAACGGAACGAGACTGGGGTTTGCGTCCAGTACAGAGGAGGAACTCGAGCAAAGTGTGGTGGTATTGAAGAAGGCAGTGCTAGGTGCTTAATAAACTATCTCCTCGTCATCGAGAAGTTGCTTGATATTCAGTATACAATTATCCAGTACAGTAATGTTTTCGGTCCAGTTAACCACATACCAGGTTGGATCATTGTGGTCAATGACGTAGACTTTCTGTGTACCTGTAATTACCCACAGTACTTTCTCAACACCAAAATCGAGCAGTTTTTGCGACTTCCGCATAATGTATTCGTCGGCTTTGCTCGGAAAATCAGATAAGTCGGCTTTAATATCAACTTCAATGACGATTTTCGGTGGTATATCGAAATATTTTCCGTTGAGTTTGCCAAGCTTTTCTTTCTCAAAAAGAACCACATCGTTACCTAGATTATCATTCAATGCCAAATGCAAACCTATTTCATTGGTGGCAAGCAGGTATTTTTTTCGATTGATGACACTATATAAATACCCATTCAGTAACGAGACTAGTACTCCCTGTAAATCAGAACACGACCTAATTTCCTCAATAGATTTCTTGCCTGCTAAAACCTCCTGGTAGCCCCAGTAATAAACAGGTTTTCCGCCCACATTTCGTAGATGAGGGCTGACGGAATAGTTCGGGTAGACAAACGACTGGTTCGCCGGGGTGGCTTTTTCTAGGTAACGACCGTCATGTTTATGTTGAGTTTGTTTATGGACAAGTTTAGTATAAAAAATGGCATTACAAACCTACTTACTAGCTTCCTTCCAGACCTTGTATCTGTCTGGTAGGCAAACCGCACAGGGCCGATAACCAAGCGCAACAGCTTCTGTTTCTTCCTGAAAAAACACCCGATTTTCCGGTTTCATGCGTTTGCCTGTTCGGCAGGTAAGGGTACCGTAAATCTTTCCGGGACGATGGCCTCCTATCGTAATTGCTTTGCTATTTATCAATGTTGCCAGATTACGAAGCTGGGCAAAACGTGTCGGGCCGAGGGCCGTGTGCCGAATCATGCTGCGTCGTGAAAAATGAGCCCTACCGTCATCCGTTGACCGGTTTTTACATCACTCACTCCATGACGCATACCTACCTTATGATAGCCTCGTGACCCTTTGCCAGGCCGATATTTTGTGGTAAACAGCACAATCTGACCCTGTCCGGGTTGCAGTACAATGGCTTTCGATTGCATACGGGGGCGTTGCTCTATTAATACAAATTCACCTCCTGAGAAATCCTGGCCGGGTTGATTCAGAAACAGAACGGCCTGAAACGGGAAGTATAATTCACCGTAAATATCCTGATGGAGTGCATTCCAATCACCCGCGCCGTACTTTAGAATTAGTGCCGTTGGGCGCTTTTGTCCTGCTTTGTGGCAGGTTGCTAACCAATCGTCGAGGTCGGTTGGGTACCGTTGTGGAATGCCGAGTTTTTCGTTCCAGTCGTTAGCAACCGGCGCTATGTGGGTAAACAATTCGTGTCGAAGCGCATCGACAAGGGGCGGTAATGGGTAATTAAAGTACTTGTACTCGCCACTGCCATAACCATATTTCTGCATGACAATTGACTTTCGAAACAGGGCTGGCGTATTGAACAGGTTAGCCAGTTCACGGCATTCGTCGGGTGAGATTAGTGAGGGTAAAACAGTAAATCCGGTTTCGGAGAGAGTTTGCTGGTAAGATGGCCAGTTGATAGAAGTGAGCGGTTTGTCAAGCATAATTACCATCTATATTAAAAAAAATTCAACCACAGAGACACAGAGAACACAGAGAAAAGCCACAAAATCTCTGTGTTCTCTGTGTCTCTGTGGACAATAACTTTTATTGATCAACCCGCGCAGCTTCCCAGCCGAGCATGGCTTGTTTACGTTCAACTCCCCAACGGTAACCGCCAAACAGGCCGGTTTTTTTGATAACCCGATGACATGGAATTAAATAGCCAACGGGATTACTTCCAATGGCTGTTCCAACGGCCCGTGAGGCTGTAGGCTGCCCAATGGCTTCGGCAACCTGGTCGTAACTAGCCAGCCGCCCTTCCGGAATTTTGAGTAAGGCTTCCCATACTTTAAGCTGAAAGGCAGAACCGCGAAGTAAAACTGGTAGCGCATGTGTTTCCGAGACAACGTCGTTTGACGGAAAAACCTGATCCGCCAGGGTTTGTACTGCATCCTGATTCCAGTGAAGTGCGACTTCGGGCCAGGCGGCTGTCAGAATGGATTCAGGAGTGTCTCCGTCGTTCAGGAAGTGGAGCAGTGCAATTTTCCCGTTGATGGCTCCCAATACGTATTCCCCAAAGGGACTATTAAAGATACCATACGAAAGGACAAGCCCGGAACCAGCTTGCTTGAACTGGCCTGGGGTAATGCCTTCAATTGTAACGAATAGATCGTGTAACCGACCCGTACCTGAAAGGCCAGCTTCGTGGGCGGCATCACTTAGAGGAGCCCCTTTGCGTAGTTGGGTTTTGGCGTGTTCAAGGGTTAAGTATTGACCAAACTTTTTGGGACTAACCCCCGCCCATTCGGTGAATAATCGCTGGAAATGAAACTCGCTTAGATTCGCTTTTTCGGCCAACTCCCCAAGCGAGGGCTGCTCGCGAAAGTGCGTGGTGAGGTGTTCGATGGCGCGGGCAATTTGCTGATAGGTGTAGGTGCTGTTGGTTGTCATGACGTATCGTTGTTTGACCTATACAAATGTCGCCATAAGCCCTCCGAGAGGAAACCCGATTCTTGCGGAGTTATTAGACCGTTGATTTGTGCATTTCAGCATCTCCTCACATTGTATTAGTCTTTATAAAATCGTTTGGGTAGGTTCGGCAAGTAATTTAACCAACTAAAAACAAAACCTATGCCTGTCAACGCGAAACATTTAGCCACGTTTATCCTCGGTGCTGCTGCCGGGGTGGCGCTCAATAAGTATGCCCAAACGGAGGATGGTCAGAAATTGATGGCCGATCTGAAAGAAAAAGGAAATCAACTCAAAACGGAGGCCGAAGGAGCCATTGATAATGCGCCGGAGTATTTCGAGAAGCTGAAAACACAACTCGCTGAAATGCTCAAAACGAACTTCCCGAATGCCGAAGCCACCATTGACGATGTGTTAGGCAAAAAGCCAGACGCTCCCGAGCCAACCAGTCAGGCTTAAGTGACTACATCTTTAAAACGAACAGCGCCGGTCAAAACTGACCGGCGTTGTGTTTTACTATGATCGTACAGATTCAACTGACGTAGGCTGGTTTTCAGGCATTGATACCCATTGAATCATGCCCACAATAATCAAGTATTGGGCGGCTGCATAGGTACTCATGACAAGCCAGGTAGCGCCGGGAACAGGCGTCAGGAACTTGTCGATAGCAATCAGTGAGTCAGACAGGATAAATAACAAGGCACCCGCTACGACCCCGCCATACGCTGATGCACCCTCTCGTAAAACAGCCAGAAGCCCCATTGTATTCAGACAAAGGGCATATACGACAACCGGCCACCATAGCAATTGCAAGGCTGGATTGTGAACGAATGCCGGGCGGAGCACAGCCAGAAAAATGACCAGATACAGGACAAAGGGGAGCGCTCGTTTCCATATTGATGGGAGCGTAAGGTTTTGCCCATTTCGGCGTATAGACAGCCAGAAGGCTTTACTATAGCAGAGTTGCATGACTAAAAAAGCGCCCAGCCCCAGAGCAAACAGGTCAACTTCGCGGATCATCAGAAATACATCGCCCAATAAGGCGAATACCATACCAACCATCAACCAGCGGGAAATAGGGGGAAAGCCTGTTGTTCGATAGTGATGCCAGGCATACCCAAGTAGCAGACCCATAATGAGTGGTTTGCATCCGTAATGAAGCCAACTAATCGAGAACGTATCGCCAATCATTTCGAGTAGCGAGATCCCGACAAAGGCAAGCGAGAAGAATAGCGTAGGTTTTGTGTACACGGCGGTTAGTGGTAGGGGTATGTAAGCTAATTATATACAGAGTAAGTCGCTGCCTCACATCTACTTAGGCAATCTGCAGCGAGTCCGGTCAAACCATTTGGTTGTTGTTCCGTTTATAAAGTAATACTCAACAAAAAATAATATGGATAAGCTACAGAAGTTTGAGTTGATGAACAAAATCGTTCGTGAACTGGAAGACCTTCAGAATAGTCAGACAGCCCTGATCGAGAAAATTGGCAAGATTGAAGTTGATAATATGAATGGGTTAAATGACTCGTATCTGGAGAAAAACCTGGGTACGATGCACGGCAAAATTGCCGAAAACCTCGACACCATTACTGAGATCTTTTCGCACTTCGAGACCAAGCGCGATGAGTATGCAGAGAAAAACAGTGCAGCACTGGCCGCAGCGGAAGCAGCTGCCGCTATTGAAGCTGCTAGTTAGTAGGGCTGGCACGGGTAAACACCTGCGCCAGTCTCACAGCCTCAAAAAAAACGCCGGACTCACAGTCCGGCGTTTTTAATTTATCCCATTATAATCATTTATACAGCAATCGGCTCGCCCGGAACGGCCGGTCGGCGGCTTGCAGGAGTTTGGCTCGTAAGCGGGCATTGTACCCTGGATGGTCAGTTAAGAACGTGCGTACCAGTTTGGCAACTTCGGGGGTTTGATACGCGGAGAAGGTAGAGCCTACCCATCGTTCAGGGAAAAAAATATCGCCCGTTTTCTGAATTTCTTCCAACAGTTCTAAACTCGTACGCAGATACTTCGCTGAGGTTTCTGTTCGTAATGGGTGGTGTAGATAGCCCAACGCATCAACGACCCAGGCTTCCCGTTCCCGATTGGCTTCATTGGCTAGTGACGCAAAAAACTGGTCGCGATTGGTTACGTTGCTCGATAAGGCAGGCATCATGAATTGCAGGCGCTTTTTGCGATCCGGGTTTTTGATGCGGGCCAGTTGTTTTTCCAGAATGCCATCCACAGGGTAATCGCGTACGGCCAGAGCCAGGGCGAGTGATGTGTAATCGTCTTCGGTAAGGGTTACGCCTGCGGGCGCTTTTTGCTCGTTCCAGATCGCATATAACCGATCTTTTGCTTCGGCACTACCGGCAATGTTCTGATAGAGTCTAAAAAGCAATTTCTTTTTACCAGAAGCCGTTTCCTGTTCCATCGCGTGCCAGGCCTCTTTTTCTACAGAAGCCGCCAGTGGCGGACGGTTTTCGGGCCGAGTGAAATTCCAGACCAGATCGGCTAATTGACTCGTCAACAGCCGTAAGTTTAGTTCTTCCGATTCTTTTCCTAGCAAACTTCGGTAGCCCGTGGCCAATTGGGCGGGGGTAATGCCTTGACCTGCCAGCATATTTTCATACAGATTGATATAAATGGACGCCCGTGCTACCGGATTTTTGATCCGCTCCAGTTGCAGAACCGACACAGAGTCGATCGGAAATACACCGTAGCCCTGCCCAGAGGAATTAAAGATGATATACTGTGGGGTAGGTTTGCCAATCGCTTGCGTCAAGGTAACCTGTGGCCGATCCATCGTTACTGTCAATTGATCGATGTGATCACTGTAGACCAGCTCTAGTTCAAACCCCTGGGGCCACAATCGCTGGGAACCATCTTCGCCCTGCTGCGAAATAACGAATTGTTTGATCGTTCCTCCGCGACCATCCAACTGATAACTGAACTTGGGGCGACCAGTCTCGTTAACCCAAACGTGGTTCCAGGCTGCCAGATCGGTTGGGGTTCGAGCGTCCAGAATGGCGATCAGATCGGCCCAGGTTGCGTTACTGAATGCGTACTTTTTCAGATAGTCCCGAAGCCCATCGCGCAGAGCCATTTTACCCATAAGTCGCTCCAGCTGCCGCATCATGATGGGCGCTTTGTGGTAAATGATGCCCCCATACATTGATCCGGCTTCCTGCAAATTAGCAAGGGGCTGGCCAATAGGGTTAGCGCCTTCCGTACGGTCAACTGCATAAGCGGCCGGGAAGTGATCGACTACAAACTGAAGATCGTAGTTAGCATCGGCGGAGGAGACTTCCGTGATTTTGTCGGCCATGAAATTGGCGAAAACCTCTTTTAGCCAGACATCATTGAACCAGCGCATCGTCACTAAATCACCGAACCACATATGGGCTGTTTCGTGGGAGATTACGCTGGCGCGGGCCAGTCGCTGATCGCGGGTGGCCCCATTGTCTAGAAATAAAGCCGAAGCCCGATAATCAATGGCGCCTACGTGCTCCATGCCTCCATACTGAAAGTCGGGAATAGCCGCGAAATCGAATTTTTGGAACGGGTAGGGAATCTGCGTGTACGCTTCCAGAAAGGTCAATGCATCAGCGTGGAGTTTAAAGAGTGTCTCCAGGCTCAAACGAATCTTCGTTGAGTCGGTTTCGCGGTGCAGCAGCGTCATCGGCCGACCAGTCAACGTACGGGTTACTGGGGTAAATCTGCCCGCAATAAACGAGAACAGATACGTAGGAATGAGGTTAGAGGTCTGGAAGTTGACCGTTTTACGATCACCCGCAACGGAAGAGTCCTTGACGGCAGCATTGGTCATAGCCTGCCAATGGCCAGGAACCGTAAGTGAGAGTTGAAAGGTAGCTTTCAGATCGGGCTGGTCGAAGCAGGGAAAAACCGTTCGGGCACGGTCAGGAACGAGCAGTGTGTAGAGGTAATCATCGTTCCGATTTAGCGACAGATTGCCTGCCGTAAATTGGATGAAAATCCGGTTCGCGCCTGGCTTCAGAAAAGCAGTAGAAATTAGCACATGTTCGCTCTCAAATACAATAGAAATATCGACTCCATTCACTGAAACTTTCTGGATATGAGTGCGTTCTTCTTTAAAGTCGATCTGAAGAGGAGCACTCGTTTTAGCCCAATTGAAGGTTATCGTTTCACTGGCTGGAATTAGTTGGTTTTTCTGGGCTGGAATGTCGAACTTTAATGCATAGGCCAACTGACTAATTTGCTGTTTGCGTGCTTTGGCCAGTGTTTGAGAAACGCCCGTTTCAACAACTGGAGGATTGGTTGGTAAAGACTGACCGTTCCCCGACATAGCGATTAACAGAATAAAGAGTAGCGTACTACCGTAATGAATCATAGAAAGGTCATTTAATAGTCATTAATGGTCATTGAGAGTCAGTCGTTGTCATTACCAGTGTAGCCCCTTGCGTCATTTAGCAATCAATGGCTATTAATGACAACCAGCGACAATGGAATGACAATTAATCGTTGGGTCAAAAATAAGGTACTCTATGAAACAGCACCTATCTTTTCTGCTGCTATTACTGGCAATTACGGGTCGGGCTACCTCTGCCTGGGCCAATTATGTACTGATTCCGATGGATGATCGGCAGACAAATCACCTGAAAGCGTATGGGATTGCCTACAAAGTTCTAAAAGACGATCAGGATGTTGACTGGCTGCTGAACTACCGGGGGGGCAGTTTTATGATGAAACATACCGCTGCCGTTGAAACCGAATGCCGGGTTCGGGGCGTATCCTTCGATGCTATTTCCGATGCACAGGCGGCTTCCATTCGTCAGCAACTGGCCGATCCCGACCTGAACATGAATGTAGTGACACTCCAAAAAGCGGCCAAAATCATTGTGTATTCGCCCATTAAGGTGAGCCCGGCCGAATTTGAGAATACCGATGCGGTATTGCTCGTACTTACCTACGCTGAGATTCCGTATGAGGTGGTCTATGACGAAGAAATCCTAAAAGGTGATCTGGCCAAGTTCGACTGGTTGCACCTGCACCACGAGGATTTTACGGGCCAATATGGCCGAAATATGCACCGCCAGTCGCTGGCCGATATCAAAGCCCAGGAAGACATTGCCCGTAAGTATGGCTATAGTAAAGTATCGCAGATGAAATTAGCGGTGGCGAAAGCGATCAAGGCATTTTGCGCGGGTGGAGGTTACCTGTTCGCTATGTGTTCCGCTGCCGAAACGCTGGATATTGCGCTGGCCGCCGATGGCGTCGATATTGTAGGCAGTAGCTACGATGGCGATGGCATGGACCCCGATGCACAGGAAAAACTTGATTTTACCAAAACGTTTGCCTTCGGAAACTTTACCCTCGAATCGGATAACGGCTACCGGGGTTTTTCGACATTTTCGGACATCAATTCGGCTGGAGGACGCGGCTTCGACCAGCCACAGGGTTTCTTTGAGCTGTTCAACTTTTCGGCCAAATGGGACGTCATTCCGGCCATGCTGACGCAGAATCACGAGTCGATTATCAAGGAGTTTTTCGGCCAAACGACGGCCTTCCGCAAAGGGGCCGTCAAGCCAAGTTCATTGGTGATGGGAGAAAGTAAATCCTCTGATCGCTACCTCTACGGCGAAGTGGGCCGGGGCCAGTGGACATTTTATGGTGGCCATGATCCAGAGGGCCTGCGTGGTGGTGGCGGCTTCCGCAATCCCACCGATCTGAACCTGCACCCACACTCGCCCGGCTACCGGCTCATTTTGAATAACGTATTGTTCCCATCGGCCCGGAAAAAGAAACGAAAAACGTAAACAGGAGCATCTGGTTCATTAGCTGTTTGCTGAATCCGTCATCTGGAAAGCTATCCGGGCGACGGATTTTTTTTGCTTGTAACCTGGCCAGAATCAGGTCAGGCTCTCAAGAATGTTTGCCTGTTTTAAGAGTAAAAAGCCTGTTTGCTCGGCTGCTATACCGGGCTCAATTTTATGAGTATAAGTTAGTCCACCATCAACTACGTCCGTTTTAAAACAATTGAATTGCACGTTCTGATTGGATACGTACGTAGCACCTATTTCGGGGAGGTGAGAAGAAATCATAAACAAGCTGCCGCTTTGCTGAATCAATGCGTCAAGTACAGAGCGGGAGCAGCGTAATGCATCGTCCGGATTCGTACCTCGAAACAACTCATCGGCAAGTAGAAAAATGCGCTGCTTCTCTGATATAGCCTCTGCCACTACTTTAATTCTCATTAACTCACTATAAAAATGGCTGTAGCCTAACGCCAGATTGTCGCTCAGGTGAATACTGGTAAATAAACGATTGAAGAAGCTAAGCTGTAATCGTTGAGCGGGAACGGCTAAACCAATATGAGCTAAATAGATAGCTATTCCGCACGATTTGAGGAACGTCGTTTTTCCGCTCATGTTTCCACCCGTGAGCAAAGCGAGGGAGGTTGGCGTGGCTAAACGAAAATCGTTACTTACTGAGTTTTTCGCATCGAGTAAAGGGTGCTTGAGGGCAGTTATCGCTAGAACTGAATCGTCTGAATTGACAAACTCAGGATAGGTCCAGGCGGCCGTCTGCGTAAAACGGGCAACCGCACTGTAGGCGTCTAATTGATATAACAGATTAAATGCCACGCGTACGGTATCAATCCACTGATGCCTGAGTACAAAGTCTGCCTGTAAAATGGCGCTTGAACTATCCGACTCTCGTAATGCCCTCTTGATGTCAGGATGGACAAAAAAAGCTTGTAAAATGCCAACACGCTCCTGTAGTTGAGTCGGAACGGGCTCTGCCATTAACCAGGTCACTTTCTGTTGAATAACCCGTAATACAAGCTGAAGGGCGGCTGTGCCTGCCTGTAGTCTGCTAAAGTCATGGGGGCGGAGCCAGGACCACGTTAATGAGTGTCGGTAGCGTTTTGCCCAGCTCCTGGCCGAACTCCAGGCTAAATTGCTGATCAGATGATTCTCGGCCGCTACAACATATGAGTGCGCCACCTGAATAGTTAATTGATCCAGATGTTTAGCCATAAATTTAAACAGCAGTTGTCGCTGTACAAGTTGGTCTGGGCTGGTGCAGGGAGTTGTAAAGAGCTGCCTGAGTTCATCTCGCCCGCCATAGGTGCGGGTTTGATTAATCAAGTCAAAAATACTTTTCTCCCCTGCACGCTGAGGCAATAATTGTAGCTCGTAGAGAGTGTCGGCAGACGGTCGTTGCATAGGCGGTTGGCTCGTTTACAAACTTACCTAAACTCCCTCTAGCCAATTTGTTAAAAATTCAAAAGAGCACCGTCTAGGGGTGCTCTGGTATGAAACTGACCATCTAGGTAAAGAAGAGGCTAGATTTTCTTACGCTGCAACAGGTAAATAAACGTATCTCCCTTCAGTTTGAACGTAACGAGTTCCCAACCGTGCCGCACCATAAAATTCAGTGCATCGATGCTGGAATTGAAGGCAATAACGCGTTTATCGGCATCCGCTATTTTCTGACGGGAAAGGCCACTATCCACAAAATGCTGACCGTGGTCAATGAGAATGCGGGCTTTGGAAAAACCATTGGCATTTGTGCAGATTAATTGACAGAAAGGCGTATTCGTTGTATCAATAGCAACCCCATCCACATACACCTGAGCGTAGCTCTGGCTGGCCAAAAACAGGCTTAAGCAGACAATGAAGAGTACTTTCATGAGTATAAGCTAACCCCTTGAGCTAAGTTTGTTCTTTCTTCCAGGCTGGTAGTTTGTTAAATCTGGCTTATTGAGAGCAACATTGCTGTTGTTGCTGTACAGGTGGACATTTGGCCGACCCATACGAGCAAAAAACACAGCAATCGCCCGATAAGGGCCTTAATAATGCCTGACAACCTCTGCACTCATAGAAAAACTGGCAGGCGTTCATCGGCATGGTTTCCAGTCTCTGATGGCCGCACTGTGGGCAGGTGATTGTCGATTCTAAAGTCATTACTGTTACGGAATCAAATCCACTACTTGTTGAGTTACCACTACAGATGAACGGCCGTTTACTTCGTTGCTACGTAAAAGAAATCAAGGCTCCCGGCGGGGTCTTTGCTGACAAGGTAATCCGTATACTTGATTTGGGCAGCCAGCCCGTCGGCTTGCAGCAGCCGGTTGCGGTTCAGGCGATTCATCAGATCGTAGGGTACTTGCAGGAGTCGTCGGGGGAGTCGGTATTGCAGGTTGAAAATATCGAAGCGCGTTAGTTTTTTAACAGATTCTTTATTCTGCTCGTAGTACGTCATCACCTTGTCGTTGCCGTGAATTCCCTTCGTTTCAACTTTTGGGAAGTAGTTTGCCATCAATGACTTCAGTCCATCAGCATAGTATTCCCGAACGTGCCAGGGGTTGCGGGTGAGCGAAAAGGTTTTATTCACCGTTGTCAACAGCAGTTTACCACCTGGTTTTAAAACCCGGTGCGCTTCTTTAATGAATAAATCGTCGTTTTCGATATGCTCGATCACCTGAAACGTTACAATGTAATCGAACGTATTGTCAGCAAGCGTACGCAAAGGAGGTATATTGGCAGAAATAAACGTTGAGGTTGGATATTCGGCCTGAAGCGCCTTAATTAACTCTTCGTTCTTATCGATACCGGTATAATGGGTGGCGGCTTTAGTCAATAATTCCAGCCCCCGGCCCCAGCCGCAGCCAATTTCGAGTACATTACCGCTCACCATCGCAGCTGCTTCGACATAGGGAAACAGCAGGCGCTGATGAACCGGATTATCGGATGCAATTTCGGCTGAAGTAATTTCTGTGGTTTTATACATAGTTCGTTCGGGACGTTAGCCGTTGCATATAGTTAACGTCTTTGTTGCAATTCAATCTGTAAAATTACTCTTTTGTGTAAGCAAAGAAAAATGAAGCGGATTCATAAGTCGAACCGGCCTGTTTTTTCGTTATTAATAAACTAGTTCAACGAACGAATTATCGTTAAAACCAGACTGATGAACGGAGCCGCTGTTGCGGTTGTCAAAATTGCGAAAGTAATCCAACTCATCGGTCTGAAATGCACCGTTTTTATGCGCATTCTGTCTGCTTTACTCTTACTTACCATTCTATCGGCCTGCTCAAGCAACAAAAAGACGCAGCAGGCTAAAATCAATGCGGCCTACGACGCCCGTACTGAAGCTCAGCGCAATCAGGCCAACCGGCCACCCGCTACTCGTACAGACGATGGCCAGCGAACAAGCATAGCCACGCAAAGCGATGCGCGTCCGGCTACAACTCAGGCACCGGCACCCGTCAAAGCGGCTGATGGGGCGGCTATTGGTACAGGCCCTGCTATGTCGACAAAAGGGGGCGAATGGGTGGTTACGTCCATCAAAGGAAAGTTTCTGGCGATTGATACATCCAATGTACGGGTGTATATGGACTTAACGGCAAAAACACCAGCAGGCGAAGCCATTATGAACCCCGCCGATTTTGTCGAACATTTCCTGATTGCCTACGTCATGTATCCCGATTATAACAATAGAGAACGGCTGGGCTACGGAACGGTGCCTTTAACTACCCAAAATGTAGGACGGGATGGAGATCACTTGACACTGACATTTGATATAAAGCGGCCCAAAGGAGCTACCAGTGCTGTTTTGCTGACTGAAATTACCGAAACAAACAGCGGGACCAAAGCGCGTAATGATCTATCGTTACGGTTCAACGCGCCTAAATTGAGTGATCGGTTTACGTTGTTTAGTAAGAACAGCAATCAGCCGCAACTGCGAAATTACGTGAATGTGGGCGATACGGTTATCCTTCGCGATGTGAGCGGCATCAGCAAAACTCTGTATGGTGTTCGCTATCGGCATGATTTTGACGCGGCTTCGTCGCCAATGAATACATCGCCCCGGCCGGCTTCTAAATCCCTGTCAGTGGATTCTTCGTTGAGTATCACAACAAATCAGCCGTTCGTACTCCCGCGCGAAGGCCTGTACTATTTTGTGGAAGATACAACCGATGCATCGGGTATTGGGTTAGTCGTTGCGGACAAACGATTTCCGAAGCTGACCCGCCCTGAGAAACTCATTAAGCCTGTGTTGTATATGAGTACCAGCAGCGAAATTGGGGAACTGAATCAGGCGCAGGATACCAAAAAGGCGTTTGATCGCTACTGGCTAAGCATGATGTCGGGTAATGAAGACGTTGCCAGAAAAACACTGAAAGCTTACTTCGATCGGGTTGAAGAAGCGAACCGGTTATTTACAACCTATAAAGAAGGCTGGAAAACCGATAAAGGCATGATTTACATCGTGCTGGGAGCTCCCGACCGTGTGCAACGGAACCGGGAGCGCGAAGTGTGGGTTTATAATCGCCGGGCTAATGTCTCGGAGGTTAATTTTACATTCACGAAGAAACCGAATCAATTTGTCGAAGACCATTATGAACTGGTGCGCTACATTGAGTATCAGCCAATTTGGTATCCGATTGTCGAAGCATGGAGAACCGGCGCAATCCGCGAGTAAATCGCCCCAATCATAATCGAACGAACAATTCCCGTCCCCAGTTTCGTCCTGAGCCCGACGAAATGGTGTTTGGTATTCAATCCGTTATCGAGACGCTCAAGTCTGATCAGCAGATTGATAAACTCTACATGGACAAGGAGTTAAGTAATCATGATATTCAAAATCTGGCTTTTCAGAAACGCGTCACCATTCAGCGGGTACCGGCAGAACGGCTTGATCGATTTACCCGGAAAAATCACCAGGGAGTTGTTTGTCTGATTGCTCAGGTTCAATACGTTAAGCTGTCCAATGTGATTGCGGATGTATTTGAACGGGGCGAACAGCCGTTTTTTCTTTTACTTGACCGCATTACTGATGTTCGGAATTTCGGCGCTATTGCCCGCACCGCCGAATGTACGGGAATTCAGTGCATAGTTATTCCGGGTCGGGGCGCGGCTGCTATCAACTCCGATGCTATGAAAACTTCATCGGGTGCCTTGAACCACATTTCGGTTTGCCGGGAGCCTGAACTCACCGAAACCGTAAAATACTTGCAGGATTCAGGCATTACAGTGGTGGCCTGTACCGAAAAATCAAGCCGTGATTTGTACGAGCGAACGACCAACCTCACGGGTCCACTTGCTATTATTATGGGATCGGAAGAAGACGGTATTTCGCCTGAATTGCTTCGTATGGTAGACACCCACGTCAAAATTCCACTACTGGGCGCTGTTGGTTCGTTGAACGTATCGGTGGCAACAGGCGTGGTGCTGTACGAAGCTGTACGCCAGCGGAGTATGCAAATTGAGCCTGTTGAATAAAGGCCTGGTTAGAACTGAATCTATTTATTTTCCATATGGGGGCTTTAAGCCCCTATTTTTTTAGAATTCCACGGTCAACGCTATCGTTTAGCAATTGCTCGGCATACTGCCAAATGGTAGCAGACCCATTCTGGATAGCTTTCTTCTTTTCATAAACCTTGGCATAGTCTACACTGAATTCCTGCCAGGTGCCCCCATTGTTTGATACGTTTTGAAGCAAGGGTTCTAATCGATCCATTGATCGGGCAAACTTTGCTTCGTCCGTTTTACTTTCTTCAAACTCCTCCCAGATGGCAATAAATTCGGCGGCCTGTTCAGTGGGCAACAAGCCAAAGATCCGTTCCGCAGCTAATCGTTCTTCATCGGTGTTATCATGACTTTTTTGGGTATCGTAGATAAATGTATCACCGGCATCAATCTCGACAATATCGTGGATCAAGACCATCTTCAACACTTTCAGCACATCAATGGGCGTATTCGAATGTTGCGCGAGAACGATCGTCATCATGGCTAAATGCCAGCTGTGTTCCGCATCATTTTCGTTTCGGTCACTGTTAAATAGTTTCGTCTTTCGTTGAATGTATTTAAGCTTATCGATCTCTTTGATAAACGCGATTTGCTTTACTAGCTGATCTGGCTGCATTGTAAGTGAAGTAGAAATTTCCTGGTCAGATTCTTGATTGACTTCTGAACAAAGCTAACTGTTCTTCTCATAAAAAAGTCCCAGCCTGAAGCTATCAGGCTGGGACTTTTTTATGATTGTGCATCTTGATCAATGCTGATCGAGTTGATTCTGCCTAGGTTAAGGTAGCTTCTCCCGGAGAATTTGTAGGATAAGCTCTTGGCCTGACTTAACGTCACTTATTTCCTGTTGAAACTGATCGAACCGTTGATTGATGTTGACCACAAAATGATTAACAGTGACCGTTAATTCTGCTAATCCTTTTGCTGTAATTGCAACACTACGTTCTATGCCCGGTATTTTAGACACCTGTTGCTCAATTCCAGATATTTTAGCCACCTGTTGCTCTATACCCGGTATTTTGGCTACTTGCTGTTCAATGCCGGAAATTTTGGCTACTTGCTGTTCGATGCCGGGTATTTTGGCTACTTGCTGTTCAATACCAGATATCTTGGATACCTCATTGATGATTTGGCCGTTACCCTCAATCAGGCGATCAACTTTCTGTACAAAGTCAGCTAATACCGGCTCAATTTGATTAAGTCTCTTATCAGGTGTCATACAGCAAATATAAGCAAATAAATAACTTTAGGTGACTTAAGGAAAAAACACCGGACGTAGCCCGGTGTTTTTTCCTTAAGCATTTATGCCTTCCCTTTGAGAATCAAAGAGTTTTTGCCATCTGAACGTAGCTTACGCTGACTTCTTCGTTTTCTTAGTTGTGGTCTTCGTGCTTTTCTTGGTGCTAGTTTTTGTATCACCATCCAACGAATTGATCCAGACGGCTAATTTCATGGCATCTTCCTTTGGTACTTGCGTCATTGGAGCCATTGGCGGATAACCAGGCCAGTGCGAAGGAACAGGCGTATAAATCAGCTTTACGATTTCTTCGTTCGAGTAATTTTTCTTGGCTACATCTACATAGGCCGGACCAACTAGGCGCTGGTTTGGGCGGTGGCAGGCAATACAGGTGTATTTGCTCATCAGGGCATTCATATCTGCCGGAATATCGGCTGGTGCCTGAGCGTTAGCGTCGAAGGAGGCTACGGCAAGCGCAGCCGAAGCGATGAGAATGCCAAACGTTTTTTTCATGAGAATCGGGTAAACGATAAAAGGACGAACTAGTTGATAACCGGGTAAAGGTCAGCTTCGCAAAAATATACGGTTTAATGCGATAACCCAATTTTAGCTACGGTTTTTCCTAGTAAACTAAACATTAGACAGTTGTTCTACAAAAACGTTTAATATTTGCCAAAACAAAAAATATGCAGCCGCTCGACCGCTTCTCCGGCCACGCCGATCTCTATGCTCAGTATCGAATAGATTATCCATCTGAGCTGTATGACTTTGTACTTCCATTGGTTGCAAACCGGCAAACTGCCTGGGATTGCGCTACGGGTAACGGGCAGGTGGCGGGGGCATTGGCAGCTCTATTCGAACAGGTTGAAGCCACGGATATCAGCGAAACCCAGCTCATTCTCGCTATTAAAAAATCGAATATCAATTACCAGCTTAGCCCCGCCGAGCAAACCCCTTTTGGTAATTATACCTTCGATTTGATTACGGTAGCTCAGGCTCTACATTGGTTTGATGTCAATGCCTTTCATGAGGAAGTCAGACGGGTAGCCAAACCGGGTGCTGTACTGGCCGAATGGGGTTATGGTTTGGTGCAGCTTGGTCCCGATCTGGACTCAATCATGCTGAATTTTTACCGAAACCGAATTGGCCCCTACTGGGATCCACAACGGAAATACATAGACGATGCCTACGCTACCTTACCATTCCCATTCGCCGATGTGCAACGGGCAACATTCACTGCCCGGCGAACGTGGTCTTTGGAGCGCTTTTTAAATTACCTGCGTACCTGGTCGGCGGTGCGGCAGTACATCCATGAAAATGAAGAAGACCCCGTTAAATGGCTAGGGGAAGAGTTAAAGCCGCTTTGGGGCGACGGCGAGCGCGAGGTTTGCTTCCCTATTTTTTTGCGGATGGGACGGGTTTGATTTTGGCTTTCTCCAGAGTTTTATCTACTCTGAACTTTACGATTTTATCAATCAAGTCGAGAGGAAGTGGGGTGTTCAGCGGGAAATTTATTGTACTTTTCGCACCGGCATAAGCTGAAAGTTCTTCTTTAAATTCTTCCGTTTCTCTGGGTACAGGGTATAAGCCAATGTGGTTTCTCCAGGCGGCAAAACTCACTAAATTACCGTTTAAGGTAAACGTTGGTATTGCGTATTTTATGGTTTCCTCAGCATCTGGCGCAGCCTTTTTGATAGTGGCCCGTATAGCTTCCAGCATCTGTTGAATGTTCTCTGGAAAGCCTGCTATGTAGTCATCGATGTTTTCCGCTGGGCTGTTTTTTGCCGTAGTTGCCATTGTCTAAGCTAGTGGATGCGTGAGTTACTGATACAAATCTACACCCACTCGTTGTACTGAATACTGTGCAAAAACGACATTGTTACGGGTGGAATGCGACTTTTTTGGCAAACTAAGCCTCCCAAATCACTCGTACCACTTTCCCCCTCACGCCAATGGTCTGAAAAAATTCCAGCCAGTGCAGTTGCTGCGGCCCGAGGTGATCGGTGGGGGATTTGACTTCAACAAAATCATAATCGCCCTGCTCATTCCAGATAAGCAAATCCGGGAAACCGCGCGTATGCTCTCGGACGTTGCGGGCCATTTCGAGCAAAATCAGCCGGAGCTGATCAACAGACAACAGCTCGACCATACGCTGAACCAGCGTGAGCAACTCATCCGACCAGTCGACGAGTACGTTGGTAATGCCGTATTTTGCATTGAACATTCGGCCCATATGCCGTCGCCAGTCGTCTTTTGTGTCGAGTTCAGCAAGTCGCTTTTTTAGTAAGTCTTCACGCTTTATGTAAAAGTCGGGCAGGTAAAAATCAGATGGGGCGCGTTGGAGCGGGTGGTGGATGGCCGATACGTTGGCATCGTAAATAATATCCCAGAAAGCCAGCCCAAACAGGCCACGCCAGGGGTAGTTTTCTGTGAACGCTGCATCGAAATCCTGCTCTAAGTAATAATTCATCACACCCGCTTCTACATGGTGGCGATAGGCTGCTGGAATATGGACACTGTCGGCATCCGACAGAAAGCGTGTAGTGGCTTTTCGGGTACGTTTTTTCTCACCCAGACCCAGAATTTTCTCGCGGAAGTCATTCGCGAAATACCGCTCTTCGGCGTTTAACGGATTGACTGCAATTTCGTCGCAAAGAGCAAGGGCTTCGTCAATTGCGCCATTGCGGAATAACAATCGAACACGCCGTTCGCGGGCGGGTACACGGTCGGAGAGTTCATAGACAGATAAGGCCTGCTCAGGTAATTTCTGTCGTTCCAGATAGGCTCCAACCCGACAAACCAGTTTCTGATACCCTGGAATGGCTATTTCGGTTAATTCAGGGCGGGTTTCATTCCAGTTCAAAAACCAGTTATAAATGTCATCAGCGGGGGTATCGGCTTCTTTGAGTTCATAAAATTCTTCGTTCGTCAGCGAAATCAAGAGCTTATCTTCCACCTCTTTTCTGGTTCGGAAACGGGCCGTAAGCTTGCTTTCGTCGTAGCGCTCAAAGTTGACCATACCCAGATCGCGAATCACGAATTCGGTCATGCTACTGCCCCGATTGCCAAAAAACAGGTACTTTACCATCATGCCTTCGACCTCAAAATTCATCTTAATGACGGTCTCGTGGGTAGTAAGGCTCGTAACAATCTCGCCGAAATCAAGTTCGTTTAAGGCATAACGCACAACGTGTTCTTTCTTCTCTTTGGCCAATGCCCTGATCTCTTCCGGCTCCAATGGCAACAGATCGAGTAGTTCGGGTTTGGTGAAAACGCTCAAAGCCACTTCGCCCATACTAGCCTGCTGGGGCGAAAGACGCTCTACAAATCCAGCCTGAAGCAGCTCACCAACGGCTGCCGGTAAGTCAGTTATTTCGGCATATTGTAGTTTGTTGACGCGAAAAAAGAGTCCTTTGCGATTGCTGAACCGGACATACAGGCACTGAGCGTCGAGGCTTAAGGTGTCGAACCGATTCAAAAAATCCCATTCGGCATCGTTCAATAAATTGCTGTACAACCGTTTAACAAAATCCAGCACGTAGCGGAAATTGTCAAGGTAGTACCGAGGGGTGAGAATAATTTTCTGTCGTCCAACCATGCTGTATAAGTAACAAAAAAATAATTAGTTATGTCCCCAACGGATGTTCTGAATGAACTCAATAAACAAGGTATTTTGCCGCCTAAGCAGCAGACGGAAATTGCCGTTATAGAGCAGAAAAGACCGTTTTCGCTTCATTGGGAACTTCGATCGATGCTATACATCGGTATACTTCTGTTAAGCTCAGGACTAGGGTTACTGGTTTATGACAACTTTGATCAGATTGGACATGGGGCCTTGCTGGCAGCTATCGCGCTGGCATGCGTTGGGTGTTTTTTCTTCGCCTGGCGTTATCGGCCCGACTGGACACCCGCTGAAACCAAAAGCCGTTCCACGTTCGGTGATTATGCCCTGATTCTGGCCTGTCTGTTATTCCTTACGCTCGAAGGATATGCTCAGTATGCGTACAACGTGTTTGGCACCCGGTATGGGCTCGTAACCCTACTGCCTGCTTTGCTGTTTTTACCGCTTGCCTATCGGTTCGATCACCGAGGTATACTGGGTATGGCGTTAACAGCCCTGATTTCGTGGGTGGGTGTAACAGTACGGCCGCTTGAACTGTATTTTAAAACCAATTTTTTTGATCAGGATACCGTCTTTTCGGCCATTATTCTAGCGCTTGTTCTGATTGGCGCGGCCATGTTGCTTGATCGAAAACGCATTAAACCGCATTTCACTTATACCTACCTGACAATGGCCGGAAACTTGCTGATGGTGGCGTTGTTGGGTGGGTTATTTAACTTTGAAGATAGCCGGTTGTGGTTTGGACTGGGATTGGCGATAGCCTGTTTCGTCCTCGACCGATATGCGAAACGAGATAATTCCTTCTTGTTTTTGCTGATGGGTGTGGTCTATGGGTACATCGGAGTTACCTATCTGTTTTTTCATTATATGGATTTCAGTAGCGACGACCCCTATTTCTGGTATTTTATCCTGACAGGCATTGCGGTCGTCTATTATCTGATGAACCAGTTCACCAAACGAATCCGCACGAATGAAAGCGTATAACGAACAGTGGATTTATAATCGTAACATTCTGGAGCAGGCCGAGCGATGGCATCAGCAAAAGTTACTATCCGATGAGCAGATGACCCTTGTGCGGAAAGCTTATCCGGTAGAGTTTCGACAGACGAACGGCTTCCTAGAAATCGGCTTATTTCTCTTCACAACGGTTGCCATTCTGGCCTGTTACCTGCTTCCTGCAAGTATGTTCTCTATATTCTCAGAGTCGTCGACGACCTATGGCGTATTTAACATCGTATTTGGCGTTGCAGTTGGGGTGGTTGGGTGGTTACTCATTAATCGGCGTCTGTTGTACCGGAACGGGGTCGATAATGCTTTTGTGGTAACAATGGCTGGTTTTTTGGCATTTGGCTACAATCAATTTCTACCCGATGGCCTTTCGCTTGCTGAACACTGTTTTCTGACTTTGCCGTTACTGCTGCTCATTCTCTGGTATTATGGCGACACGCTTATTGCGTTTTTTACCCTTGCCACATTCTACACCGCTGTATTTGATGGTCTTATCAAGTATGACTGGGGGAAAGATGCGTTGCCGTTTGTGATGATGGGTGTTTCACTTCTTTTGTATGTAGTGGTTACTCAGCTTGTCAAAAGAAATCCAAAGCAGGTGTATTATACTGATCCACTGAACCTCGTCCAGTGGGTTTCCCTGATTGTGTTAGCGGCTAGTAGTAACTATTTTGTGGTGCGTGAACTGAACGGACTCTTGCTTAAAACCAGCTTTATCAGTTCCCGGCATATGGATGCTCCCGAAATCGGACTACCCTGGCTGTTCTGGTTCCTGACGTTTGGCATTCCGGCCGTATACTTGTGGCAGGGGCTAGCCAAGAAAAATAGGATGTTAATTATATTGGGAATGCTTGGATTGATTGCTGCCGTGATGACCGTACATGAGTACACGGCTCTGGTGCCCCTTAATGTAGCTTTGACGATAGGTGGGTTACTTTTAATTGGTATTGCCGTACTCAGTATCCGATTCCTTCGCCAACTAAAACATGGGTTTACAGATGCTCCCGACGACGATTCACCCAATGAGTTCTTTATGAATGCCGCCACTGTGGCTGTCGTTCAGGCAACGGGTTCGATACACCCTGCGCCCAAAGGCGATCTTCGGTTTGGCGATGGTGACTTTGGCGGGGCCGGAAGTGAAGGGAAGTATTGATGTGTATAGAAAATGATATATTTGTGTATAGACTCAGAAAGAGATGAGAACAAATATTGACATCAATGATGAGCTGCTTCAAGTAGCTATGGAAATTAGTCACCTAAAAACAAAAAAAGCGATCGTAGAATTGGCTTTGCAGGAGTATATCAACATGATGCGCCGTAAAGATTTGTTGTCTTTACGTGGGAAAGTTCAATGGGATGGTGATTTAGACCAGATGCGAACCGATAACACACCAACTGATTGGGATAAATGATTATTGATACATCCGTTTGGATAGATTTTTTTAGGGATGTTCAGAGTGCGCAGACAGATTTATTAGTCGAACTCCTGCTTGCGAAGGAGAGGCTGTGTATTACACCTACGATACTGCAGGAAGTCTTACAGGGAGTACATGCTGATAATCATTTTGAACGAATAAAAACCGACCTATTAGCCTGTCGCATGTTACAGATTGACCCTGTTAAAGCCGCTATTGAAGCGGCAACGTTATACCGAACTCTTCGCAAAAAAGGGGTAACGATTCGTAAACCCAACGATTGTTTGATTGCTCATTACGCCATATTCTACGATATTCCTGTTCTGCATAACGATATCGACTTTGACCAAATCGCGCGCTTTACCGCATTACGTATTGCCAACGCGTAGGCGTAATCATAAACTTCCCACTCGCGTCTGCCGAAAAACCGCTAAGTTTGGCATCGAAAACCAACGACCATACGCAGTCGCATGAAAACCGTAGATTCCTACAATTTTGCTGGTAAGAAAGCCCTCGTTCGGGTAGATTTCAACGTGCCCCTTGATAAGGCGTACAATATCACCGACGACACTCGTATTAAAGCCACCATTCCAACCGTTCTGAAAATTGTGAACGATGGTGGCTCGGCCATTCTGATGTCGCACCTGGGTCGGCCAAAAGGTGGTCCTGAAGAGAAATATTCGCTCAAACATTTGCTGCCTGCGTTGAAAGAAGCGTTTGGCCGGGAGGTAAAATTTGCCGACGATTGCATTGGGCAATCGGCTACTGAGCTGGCGGCCAGTCTGAAACCTGGAGAAATCCTGCTGCTCGAAAACCTTCGTTTTTATAAAGAAGAAGAAAAGGGCGATGTAGAGTTCGCTAAAAAACTCGCCAGCCTGGGCGATGTTTGGGTCAATGATGCCTTCGGCACAGCGCACCGTGCCCACGCCAGTACTGCGGTAATGGGTCAGTTTTTTACTGATCGCGTAGCTGGTTACGTCATGGAAGCCGAATTGGAGAACGCCAAAAAAGTGCTGGGCAATGCCGAGCGTCCATTTACGGCAATCATGGGTGGGGCTAAAATTTCGGATAAGATCCTGATTATCGAGAAGTTGCTCGACAACGTCGACAACCTCATTATTGGTGGTGGTATGACGTACACCTTCACAAAAGCCAAGGGTGGCCAGATCGGGAACTCGCTACTCGAAGCTGATAAGCAGGAACTAGCACTTGAGTTGTTAAAAAAGGCGGAAGAGAAAGGCGTGAAAATTTACATGCCACTTGATAACCTCTGCGCTGATTCGTTCTCGAACGATGCCAACCGGCAGGTGGTAGATACGGGTCAGATTCCGGATGGCTGGCAGGGACTGGACATTGGTCCTAAAACGATTGAGTTATTCAAGGATGTTGTGTCAAAGTCAAAAACGGTTCTCTGGAATGGTCCAATGGGCGTATTTGAGTTTGAGAACTTTGCGAAAGGCACCAATGCTATTGCTGAGGCTGTCGTGAAGGCAACTGAAGAAAACGGAGCGTTCTCGCTCATTGGTGGTGGCGACTCTGCGGCTGCCGTTAATCAGGCTGGTTACGGAGACCGTGTTAGCTATGTGTCTACGGGTGGAGGTGCCTTACTAGAGTATATGGAAGGCAAAGTGCTGCCGGGTGTAGCGGCACTGGAGTAGTTGCTTATAAAAAATAGAGACATAAGACAAAAACATACGCCATATCTTCAGAGATATGGCGTATGTTTTTGTCTTATGTCTCTATTTTTTATAGTTTGCAGACAAAATATGCTGCTGTGTCATCTCATCGTCAGGAATATTATCCGCCCTTATTGGAAGACTGTTTTTATCATATTTATAACCGTGGCAACAACGGGGATAATCTCTTTTTTCAACATCGTAATTATCTATACTTTCTACAGAAATACGATTTATACCTTAGTGCTTATTTGGAGACGTATACGTTTTGCCTGTTGCCGAACCATTTTCACTTGTTAGTGCGGATTAGAAATTTTACAGATTTACCTAAGACAGACCAAACGCTCCAGCATGGTACAGAGCTGATCACATCGCCAGAACGCATTATTAGTGAGCAATTTCGGCGTTTTTTTGTGTCTTATGCCAAATCGGTTAAAGTTCAGCAAGAAGGCACCGGTAGCTTATTTCAGAAGAATTTTAGACGCAAACAGGTTGATTCAGATGAATACCTGACTACGTTAATTGCCTATATTCATCAAAATCCACAAACTCATGGCATTTGTACAGATTTCACAGATTACCCGTATAGTTCATATCAGAAAATGATGAATCCTACGCCAACTCGATTAATGAAACGTCAGGTACTTGACTGGTTTGGCGGGAATGAAGCTTATCAATATTTTCATCAAAATGCCTATGAATCAAGGTCGATTAGTGATTTGATTATTGAAAGTTAAGTAGTTTGTAGAAACGCAATACATACGCCATATCTTCAGAGATATGGCGTATGTATTGCGTTTCTACAAACTACTTAACCCCGCTCTCGCTTTATTATCCACGCTGTTTTTATACTCGTGGTGCTTAAAACCAAGGGCTTTCTGGAAAAACGATCGGGCGTGCGCTCGGTCGTTTTTTTGTTGATAGATATAACCCAATTGCAAAGCCGCTGTTGCCCCGAAGGATAATTGATCGGGTTCGCTGAGCGTCAGGGCACGAGTAAGGTAGGGGATAGCTGTATCGGGTTCGTTTCGGCGTTGATAGATACGCCCCATCCGGTAATTGTACTCGGCTTTTTCAGTCGTTATTGGAAATCTGGCGTCGTTGAACGGGTGAAGGTAAGCCAGCGCACTATCGGTAAAGCCACCATCCGAAGCCAGCCGTGCCCGCATCAGAATTTTTTGATTGGGCGATGTTCCCTTTTTGAGATAGGCTTCGGCAAACTTCTGGGCCGCTTTGTCAGACTCGACCGTAGTACGGCCGACGGTCAGGACTTTTTGGAGAAGCGGGCGGGTTTGTGCATCGGTTTTGTCGCTGGCTAACCATTGGCAGAGGAATAGTTTGTAATAGGTATCCTTGAGGAAATTCTGGCCTTTGTAGGCTGCGAGGAACTGCTTAAAATGAGCCGTTGCCGTTGCATAATCACTTTTTTGAATATAGATGTCGCCCAGAATATTGTCAATAACGGGCAGAGGTTGATAGGCCGGTCCTGTAGGCCGTTTCGTCAGATAAGCCAGCGCCTGCTCACTATGTCCGCTTTTCTGTTCGATCGTAGCCCCGAAAAAGTGAAGAAGAAGGTTGTCCTCGTTATCATTCACTAATCGGTTCAAGGTCTGCCCATCGGCATCCGTAAGTTTTAGCACATAAGCCCGTACCATGAGGTCTATGAGTCGGGCTTCGAGCCGGAAAGTGGGGTCCTGTTGCGCCCGCAGTAATTCCTGCTGTCCTTGTTTAACATTACCGTGTAAGCCCAGTAGGTTAGCCACCCAAACGTAATTATCGGGTACGGAGCCAATCATCACATGCAGCGTACCCAGCGATTTGTAAGTTGGCAGGAAATTGGGGAAACGTTTCTGGTTTTCCTTAAGCAGCTTATACGCCCGAATAACATCCCAGCTGGCACTCAGTTCTTTGCCAAATTTAAGTTTTACAAAGGCCCAGTGTAAACGTACCTCGGCCAACAATACCCGTTGCCAGGGCGAAGTATCGTCTAAGTCCTTTAGGGCATCCAGACGCTCGTCTTCGCGATCGCTTAGGGTAGAAAAAGCCTGGTCATCATCGGAGGTAGCCAGGATAAGCATATCGGTATAATCGTCCAGGAAAATACGGACACCGTTATGTACTGGCTCAGTTGCCAGCGTTTGTTGGGCCGATTTGACTTTTAGTTTTTGCAGCTCGGCATAGGCACGTTGCATACCGGGTGTCCATGTAAAGTTCTGGGCACTGGCGGTACTGATTGACAGCAGAAAAATGAATAAATAACGCATCGTACCGGGTGGTTCGAGCCCTAAACACTACAGAAAAGCAAAAAAGGTCGCCAACTGACGACCTTTTTCACGTAATGACATCGTGAATCTACCGACCACGGCCCGTTGGAGCAGGCTCGGGAACGCCTTCAACATCGGCGAAGATACGGCCGCAATGTTCGCAGACGATAATTTTCTTCTTGTCTTTAATGTCTGCCTGACGTTGGGGAGGCACCACGTTGAAACAGCCACCGCAGGCACCGCGTTTTACCATCACAACGGCCAGACCATTGAGGGCGTTACCGCGAATTTTGTTGTATGAATTCAGGAGACGTGGCTCAATGGTCGTCGCCTGATGATCGCGTTGCTTAATGATCTCTTTCTCTTCTTCCTGGCTTTCTGAAGTGATCTGATCGAGTTCCTGTTTTTTTGCTTTCAGGTCTTCTTTTCGTTCGTTCAGGGCAGCCTGAGTCGTTTTGATTTCTTCTTCTTTGCCCCGAACACGGAACTGTGCTTCGTTTGCCCGCTTTTCAACCAATTCGATTTCAAGCGATTGAAGCTCAATTTCTTTGGAGATAGCGTCGAACTCGCGGTTGTTCCGAACGTTCATTTGCTGATCTTTATACTTGGTGATCAGCTTTTCGGCATCTTTTTTAGCAACGCGATTGCGCTCAATTTCTTCTTCTAATGTCTTGATTTCGCTCTGAAACTTACCAATCCGGGTTTCGAAGCCAGCGATGTCATCTTCCAGATCACGGACCTCTTCAGGCAATCCACCGCGAATTTTGATTAGTTCATCCAGTTGAGAATCAAGAGATTGTAGTTTCAGGAGAGCGTCTAATTTTTGCGCAATCGTCAGTTCCATTCGGAGATTTGTGTTTTAATGTATAATGAATAATGTTTAATGTATAATGAGATTTATGCTAACTATCTGAAAGTTAATGAATTCAGGGTTTACATTATTCACTATACATTATTCATTAAAAATATCGAACGGGATTCGTGTCCGTTTCAGATAAAATTACCGCAAAAGTAGTGAATTTTTTTGCCAAATGCCCGCAAATCAATTCTTTCGTAAAGACCTCGCTTTCATAGTGTCCAATATCGCAAATGCTAATGCGCCCGTCGGCATCAAAAAACTCATGGTATTTATAGTCGGCGGTGACAAATACATCCGCTCCGACACGGAGGGCATCGGGTAACAAAAAGCTGCCAACACCCCCGCATACCGCCACGCGTTTGATCGGGTGATCAGGCAGGGGTGTGTACCGGATCAGGTTTAATTGCATTTGTTCTTTTAGGTACGAAAGCCACAAGGAACTATCCATTGGTTCGGCCAGTTCCCCCACCGCTCCTGAGCCAACTTCCTGGTTTTGATTATCTAAGGGAGTCAGGTAATAGGCTACTTCTTCGTAGGGGTGGGCCTGTCGCAGCCCTGCCAGAAGTTGTCCTTGTAAATAAGTAGGCAGGATAACTTCGATTCGATTTTCGGCTTCTTCGTGGTATTCACCTACGGTACCAATAGCCGGTTGAGCGCCTTCACCAGGTTGAAATGTGCCAGTTCCCCCGACCCGAAAACTACAGTTCTTATAATCGCCCAGTTGACCGGCCCCTGCTGCATAGAGTGCATCCAGTACGCGCTGGGTATCGGCTACCGGAACAAAGGTGACCAGTTTAGTTAACACCTGTATTTTAGGGGCCAGCACACGAACGTTCTGTAGCTTAAGTTTCTCTGCAATTTTAAAATTAACGCCCCCTGTTACATTGTCTAGGTTGGTATGCGCGGCATAAATGGCTACGTCATGCTTGATGGCTTTAATAATGGTTCGCTCCACATAGGTTTTGCCATTCAGTTTTTTTAACCCTTTAAATACGATCGGGTGGTGGGCTACAATCACATTACAGCCTTTGGCAATGGCTTCGTCCACAACGGCCTCGGTAGTATCCAGCGTCACCAGCACGCCCGTAATTTCGGTAGATGGATCGCCTACGATCAAGCCTGAATTATCGTAAGATTCCTGGTAGGCGAGGGGGGCAACGGATTCGAGGTATGAAGTAAGATGGCGGATTGTGGTCATGTTCACGGTATAGACTTGCCTGGATAACTGCTAACAGGGCTTTTGCAAAAGTAACGACCTTTATCGGGTAGCAGGAATAGAACGTCGGAACTTTACTAAACAACTGAGACATAATTGAAATTTTATAGAACAAAATCGAAAGTGGGATGAAGCCGCCATTAGGCAATTGCCTGATTGATAGCGTACTGTGGGTCTGTGCACAAGCAAAAGAATTTGAACGATTCTCGAAGTTTGTTGGCCGTGTATAGGGCTTAAGTTTGACTGGAAATCAATCGCCTGCCGACTGGTGTTGACTCAGCCATGAGTAAACAATTGCCTAACTTAATTTTTGTCTTTACTAAACCAGCCTTATTATGACATCAACAATAACCTGTTTCGGCGAAATACTTTGGGATGTACTACCTACCAGTCGGCAACCCGGCGGTGCTCCTATGAATGTGGCTGCCGACCTCCGCAATTTCGGATTGAATGCACAACTTATCAGTCGAGTTGGTAGTGACGATTTAGGACAGGAACTCCTGAATTTTTTAGCCGAAAAACAGCTCCCGCTCGATCTGGTCCAGATCGGCCAAACTCACCTGACTGGGATTGCCAAAGCCAACTTATCGGATACCAACGAGGTGACCTATAAAATTGTACAGCCTGTAGCCTGGGATTATATTTTTCTGGAGCCCATGCTGCTCGAAGCGGTCAGGAAAAGCGATGTATTTGTTTACGGGAGTCTGGCGGCCCGTAGTCCACAAACGCACGAAACATTATTGGCTTTGCTGGAAGTGGCACCGCGTAAAGTGTTCGATGTGAACCTGCGGGCACCCCACTACGAGCGAACTACGGTAGAAGAATTGTTGCATCAGGCCGATATTGCCAAACTGAACGAGCATGAACTGATTGAATTGTCGGATTGGTATGGACAAGAGTCTGATCTTCAAAAGGCCATGTACCAATTATGCGAGCGCTACCAGTTGGAAACGCTTTGCGTAACCCTCGGCGAAAAAGGAGCGGCTCTTCTGGACAAAGCAGATTTCATTCAGCAGGCCGGTTTTCCGGTCGAGGTTGAGGACACCATTGGGAGTGGGGATGCCTTTCTGGCTGCTTTCCTTTACAAAACGCTACAGGGCGAAAGTCCTCAAAAGACGCTAGAGTTTTCCTGTGCCACGGGTGCCTACGTAGCAACCCAGCGAGGGGCAACTCCTTTGTTTTCGGAAGCTACCATTCAGGATTTCCTGAAAAAGACCTCACTTTCTGTTTAATGCTTTACTTCCTGTTTTATGCATAAGCTGCTCGCTGGCGTTATTTTGTTGCTCCATCTTGGTTTTGATTCGGTTGGGCAGCAGACGCGTGCCACCACGAATGCCGAGCCCCATCGTCCCCAGTATCATTTTACGCCCAAAGCGCATTGGATGAACGATCCGAACGGGATGGTGTATTACAAGGGTACCTATCACCTGTTTTTTCAATACTATCCTGACGCCACGGTATGGGGCCCGATGCATTGGGGGCATGCTACCAGTAAAGATATGGTTCACTGGCAGGAGCAACCCATTGCTCTCTATCCGGATAGTTTAGGGTATATTTTTTCGGGCAGTGCCGTTGTGGATGTGAACAACACCAGCGGCTTTGGCAAGAATGGGCAAATACCGTTAGTCGCCATATTTACGCACCACGATCCTAAAGGAGAGAAGCAGAAGTCAGATAGGTTTCAGTACCAAAGTCTGGCTTATAGCCTCGATGAGGGGAAAACTTGGACGAAATACGCTGGTAATCCGGTGTTGCCGAATCCCGGCATTACCGATTTCCGTGACCCAAAGGTGCGTTGGTTTGCTCCTCAGAAAAAGTGGGTTATGACGCTGGCCACCAAAGATCGGGTCACGTTTTATTCCTCGCCTAATCTGAAAACATGGACGAAGGAAAGCGAGTTTGGCCATGATCTGGGCGCGCACGGGGGCGTTTGGGAATGCCCGGACTTGTTCCCGCTGGATCATAACGGCAAGAAAACGTGGGTGTTACTGGTTAGCATCAACCCTGGCGGCCCCAATGGTGGCTCAGCTACGCAATATTTTGTCGGCGACTTCGACGGTTCAACGTTTAAACCCTACTCCAAAGACACGAAATGGATGGATTTCGGAGCCGATAATTATGCTGGCGTCACGTTCGCTAATACGGGTGATCGTACCATTCTTATGGGCTGGATGAGTAACTGGCAGTACGCAACCGTAGTACCTACTTCCTCCTGGCGCAGTGCCAATACAGTGCCCCGTGAACTTGGTCTGAACGAAGTTAATAAGGAGCTATTCCTGACATCCAAACCTGTAAACGAACTGGATGCACTTAGTGGCCAACGTTTTGTGTTGAAAAATCAGACCGTAAAAGGACAGTATGACCTGACGGCTAAAACCAAAAATGAGACGGGCTTATTCAAGCTGGATTTGTCTACGCAAAACACAAATGATTTTTCCATTGTGTTGACTAATGAACAGGGTAATGAATTGACTATTGGCTACGATAAAGGAGCCAATGTTTATTATATCGACCGCAGCCATTCCGGAAAAACGGACTTTGAAAAAGGGTTTGGGAAGCGTCATACGGCTCCGCGTTTGTCGTCAGCTAGTAAAGTATCACTTACCCTTCTGGCTGATGTGGCCTCTGTTGAATTATTTGCTGATAGTGGCCTTACGGTGATGACCGATATCTTTTTTTCGGATAAGGAGCTGAATAAACTGTCTATTAAATCGACTAAGGGCATTTCGTTAACAAATTTGATCTATACCAAATTGAACTCATCTGGTAAGAGTGGTCTCTAAAAAAGCGTTCGATAAAGGGGTTGAATTTGCGTTCGTAACACAGAAAACTTGTCGCAATTAGACCGGCAATTGACGTGTTTACCCCCGCTGTTGTTAGATTGAAACAGCTAGATTTGTTAGCCGATAAACGTGAGTTGCCGACGCTTGATCTATCTGGCGTAATGAGCGAAATCGGCTATCTATCAACGTTTAACTAACAAAACTATGTTTGAGAACACCAAAGCGTTCAGTGGGTTTTCGGTAGATGATCTGCAAAAGGCAAAAGCGTTTTATCAACAAACTCTGGGGCTGAAGGTAACCGAGGAAGCGATGGGTTTGCTATCGCTACATATCAGTGGGGGGACTACTATTCTGATCTATCCAAAGCCCAATCACACCCCTGCTACTTTTACCATTCTTAATTTCCCCGTGGCAGATGTTGACAAAACAGTTGATGAACTGACAGCGCTCGGCGTTCAGTTTGAGCACTACGAGGGCGAAATCAAAACAGATGAAAAAGGGATTTCTCGCGGATACGGCCCTACTATTGCCTGGTTCAAGGACCCCGCCGGAAACATTTTGTCGGTACTGGAAGAGAGGTAATATAGGGTAGAATAAAACCTATGTTAGGCTCATGAAATTGAGCCGTTTTACTGTTAAACTAGTTCAGAAAACAGCTGATTGGGGTGGACATTGTTCCACCCCTTATTCGTTACTGGGCTTACATAAGCCGTGCCAACGGCAATACACCGAATCTCCTGTTCATACATCTTTGGCCGATAAGAGCTTTTTGGGCATATTTAGAACCTTGATGAAGCTATCTGGTTAACTTGCAGTAATCATTAACTTTTTCGTATTGAATACCTCTACGGCGAATCATTACCCTTTTTTACAGGCAGGTGGGGAGATGGGCGAACTTACCCGTCGTTACGATTGGTCAACCACAGTACTGGGTTCTCCTGACCATTGGCCACAAAGCCTGCGGACTACGGTGAGTATATTACTTACCTCAAAGTTTCCCATGTTCCTATGGTGGGGGCCTGAGCTTATTCAGTTTTATAACGATGCCTACCGCCCTAGTCTGGGAAACAATGGAAAACACCCTAAAGCGCTTGGGCAATCCGGAGCCGAATGCTGGCCAGAAATATGGCCTACCATTAAGCCTTTAATTGATCAGGTACTGGCCGGAGGAGAAGCTACCTGGAGTGAAGACCAACTCATACCTATTTATCGCAATGGCCAGTTAGAAGACGTTTATTGGACCTTTAGTTACAGCCCTGTAAAAGATGAGTCCGGCCAACCGACCGGGGTTTTGGTTACTTGTACAGAAACAACAGAAAAAATAGTTAGTGTTCAGCATTTGCAGGAAAGTAAAGACCTGTTAGAGTTTGCCATTGAGGCCACCGAGTTAGGTACCTGGGATTTGAATCCATTGACAAATAAGTTTACCGCAAATGCTCGGTTGAAAGATTGGTTTGGTCTTTTACCAGACGATGAAGTGCTCCTGTCAAAAGCAACAGAAGTTATTGCCGACAAAGATCGCCCACGGGTGATTAAGGCGATTGAGCAGGCATTAGATTATAGATCGGGGGGGCGCTATGCGATTGACTATACCATCGTGCATCCTGTGAACGGAAGCGAGCGAATTGTTCGGGCAAAAGGAAAAACCTGGTTTACAGAGCAGAAGATAGCATACCGATTTAACGGCACTTTGCAGGATATAACCAGCGAACGAAAAGCACAGGAAGAAACCGCAACTGCTGAACAACTGGCCGAACTTGCTATAAAAAGCGCAGGTATTGGCCTTTTTCGCGTTGATTTAGCAACTGGGAAAATAGCGTATTCGCCCGCTTATGCCGCTATTATAACGGGCGATGCCACGAAAAAAGGATTTACCCGACAAGACTTTACCAATTATGTGCATACTGACGATCTACCGTTAAGAGAAGTCGCTAATAAATTGGGGGCGCAAACGGGCGACTTCTATTACCAAATCCGGGTTATTTGGGAGGATGGGTCGGTTCACCATGTCAGTGTAATGGGTGGATTGGAGTACGATGAAGTGGGAAATCCCATCACTTACTCGGGGACGGTACGCGACATTACGGAACAGGAAAAGCAACGTCAGGCACTTCTGGAAGCCGAAGAACGGTTTGCGCAGGCGCAACACCAGAGCGATACGTTATTTCGTAACGTAACCAACAGTTCACCAACTGGTCTGTGGCTATCGGATGAAGCAGGGGGAGTTACCTACCTGAATAAAACTTTGGTTGACTGGACGGGTATGCCCTACAATGACCTCTTGGGGGCAGGTTGGACCAACGTAATTATTGATGAAGACCGACAGCGAAGTATTGATGCATTTTTAGCCGCTATTCGAACACGGGCGCATTACGATGTTTTGTTCCGAATTAAAAAAGGGGATGGACGCGTTGTCTGGTGCCAGGCAGCCGGTGACCCTTATTATCAGGATGATGGTAGCTATGCGGGTTACGCAGGATTCTGTCTTGATATTGAAGAACTGGTGGCTGGTCGTGAAGCGTTGCAACAAAGTGAAGCCAGATTCCGTGCGTTAATTGAAGAAGCTCCCATTGCTACCTGTCTATTTGTGGGTCGGGATATGCGGATAGAGGTGGCAAATGAAATTATGCTCGGTTACTGGGGAAAGAGTCAGTCTGCACTAGGCTACCCTTTACGAGAAGCTGTTCCTGAGTTAGTAGGCCAACCTTTTTTAAGGATACTTGACGAGGTATTCACCAGCGGCAAGACCTACGAAGAAAAAGGAGCACGTGCCGAATTGGCGGTCGATGGAGTGGTGGATACTTATTATTTCGATTTTACGTATAAACCATTACGTAATACGACTGGTGAAGTCTATGGCATCATGGATATGGCTGTTGATGTGACCCGGCAAGTTCTTGCCCAGCAGCAAATTGAGGAAAGCCAGCGACAGATGCTGGCTTCTTTTGAGCAATCGCCAGTGGCTATTGCGATCATTAGTGGTGATGACCTTCGCTTTCGCCTGGCTAATCCCTTTTATGGGGAGTTAGTTGGCCGGAAGCCCAAAGAGTTGATTGGCAAACCCTTGCTGGAAGCCTTACCGGAACTGGTTGGGCAAGGTTTCGACCAGTTGCTCAACCAGGTAATGGCTACTGGAGTCCCTTATGTAGCTAAGGAAGTTGCCGTAGAAATTGTCCGCCAGAATCAATTAGAAACTATATATGTAGATCTAACCTACCAGCCTCAGGATAATGTTAGCCATGACGCTTTGGTAGAGTTCAATGGAGTGGCTGATAAAAAGGATATTGTGGGCGTACTAGTGGTTGCTACTGATGTTACCCAGCAGGTGTTGGCAAGACAAAAAATAGAAGAAAGCGAGGAACGCTATCGAATACTATCCGCTGAATTAGATGCCCAGGTTCAGGAGCGAACCCAGCAATTGCAAGATTCTATCCAGGATCTAAAACGTTCGAATGAAAACCTGGAGAAGTTTGCTTATATCGCAAGTCATGACTTACAGGAGCCCTTGCGTAAGATTCAGCAATTCGGTGATTTGTTGAAGACACGTTATACGGGTCTATCGGGCGATGAAGGCGTTTATCTGGAGCGCATGCAGTCGGCTGCTAGCCGGATGTCGAGATTAATTCGGGATTTGCTGAGCTTCTCCCGCATTTCAACCCAGCGTGACGCCAGTGGACGGGTATCTCTGTCTGATGTACTCCACTCGGTTCTGACGGACTTAGATCTTCGAATACAGGAAACGGGTGCCGTAGTCATGGTAGATCCTCTGCCCACTATTTCGGGCGACTCCTCGCAGCTAGGGCAGTTGTTCCAGAACCTATTGAGTAACGCACTGAAGTTTCGCCAGCCAGACCTCACGCCTATAATTCGGGTATCAACGGAGCGAGTGAGCGCGTTAAATTTGCCCGCATTAGTTAAGCCAACCCGGATTACATCTACCTATCATCGTATTGATGTATCCGATAACGGAATTGGGTTTGACCAAAAGTATGTCGACCGCATCTTTCAGGTCTTCCAACGGTTACACAGCAAAAGAGAGTTTGAAGGGACAGGTATTGGGCTGGCTATCTGTGAAAAAGTGGCTGCTAATCATGGTGGCGCTATTACGGCTACGAGTCAGCCTGGTCGGGGTGCTACATTCAGCATCTATTTGCCGGTATAAGAGGTAGTTAGTGACCATCACTACAAATAACGTAGGTAACAAAGCTAGGTTGAGGAGCTAATTATAGATAACCAAAGTGCGTCTTAAAAGGAACAAAAAAACTGATTAGAATGCATTATGGATTGATTAAGTCAATTTTATGTTTAACTTTTGGCCATTATATATAGCTAAGAGTTAAACAAACGTTCAAAATGACTAATCATCTATCCGGAGATGATTTAAGTTCATCCGATGATTTCAACCCTGAGCAGGTAGTAACTGAGTGGACAGAAGCAGTTGCCAATCTATATACTAATTACCGAGAGTTATCTGCCTATATTCACCAAGCGACAGATCCTGACCAATTGACTGAGGCAGGTGCTATGTATTTAGGGCAATGTCCTGTAAATCAATTAGTTGATTTGGTTTCTGCTATGCAGGCAACTTTAGAAGAACTGTTTCTGGATGTAAGTCAGGGAGATAAAGCCCAGAAACAGACAACGAAGGAGCAGTACAGAAAACTGGCTCATCATACGTTACGGATAAATCAATTAAACAATCAGGCACAATCGCGGCTTCATTTGCTTTCGCTCTCTAGTTCATAAGGAGTATCGGCAGATTTTAAAAAATGATTACGTGTAAGCGTTACCCTCAATGAGCAGAATCTAGCTTTATGAACAAAAAAAGCCTCAGCGGTTCAACGGCTGAGGCTTAAGAAACATAACAATTTAAAAACGTAGGTATGGCCTCTTTATTGTGCAGGCTGTAACAGAAGTGGCATTATTTTCCACTTTAGTAGTGGGTAGACTACACTGGACGGAACGACGGGCAGTGTCTGCATGATAAAATTATAGTTGGATGACGTCTTTTTTGTAACATTAGACCAAAGCTGGTCGCATGTTGACCGGTTGCCTAACTCTTGTAATTCCAGCGTTGAACCGATGCGTACCCTAGCCAAAACCCGTAGTGAATTCTACTACTTTCAATCCATTATGACTCGATGGATGGACAATGATGTGTATGGACACGTCAATAATGTTGTTTATTATAGCTGGTTTGATACCGTTGTCAATCAGTTTCTAATCGTAAATCAGGCTCTTGATATACAAGCAGGCCCTGTTATTGGGTTAGTAGTCGAAACTCAGTGTTCTTATTTCAGTTCTGTTTCCTTCCCAGAAGCTATAACAGTTGGACTGGCGGTTACTCATATCGGCAATTCCAGTGTACGGTATGAACTGGCTATTTTTAAAAATGACCAGGATTATGCAACCGCTCAGGGCCACTTCGTCCATGTGTATGTGGATCGTAATACCCGTCGTCCTACTCCCTTGCCAGAACCGCTCCGGAATATATTACAGACCATTCTTGGTTGATGGCTGGCCTTTTCGCCGGACGCATGCTTGATAACGACACTATGGGCGGTTTTAAGCATAATGGACTTGCTCAATTCCCATCCGAAACCGTAGGAAAGGCCCGTATGGTACAGATTTCAGTGGACGGGTATTGGAAATTAAAATCGATTTTCCAGATTGCATCGGCGGATTCAGGGCACTCAGGTAGGGCAGATGTGAACGTTTTAAACTAGGCCCAACTTTTAATTAGTAGCCTACAACCCATTAATGCCTTTCCTGGTCAGACGAGCCTATCAAGAAGGCGTTTGACGGGTGGCTCAAGTTCAAAAAGATCGTTACCATGAAAAAAATATTGCTGCTGTTTTGCTTATTCATTTCTTTGTTTTTAACCCAATCAAGGGCTCAGACAGTACAAGGCATTACCACGAACAAAGCCACTTATGCCAACCCTCTAGCAGTCCAATTTGGTGATCC
Source organism: Spirosoma sp. KCTC 42546 (assembly GCF_006965485.1). NCBI lineage: Bacteria > Pseudomonadati > Bacteroidota > Cytophagia > Cytophagales > Cytophagaceae > Spirosoma > Spirosoma sp. KCTC 42546. The sequence continues at coordinate 5,607,316 of NZ_CP041360.1, read as the reverse complement.
TTACGTTTTATACACCAAGGGTACCTACTACATGTATGGAACGGGCGGTGGTGCAGATAAAGGGTTTGCTGCTTATTCATCAATAGATATGGTGAACTGGAAGGCAGAGGGGCAGGTGTATTTTCATAATAACCGAAATGGCTGGAGCGACCCAAAAGCGAAGTGGGGCGGTGCTTATTGGGCACCCGAGGTGTATGAAGTAAAGGGGAAATATTACCTGTTTTACAGTGCACAATGGCAGGTAAATCCGACTCAGGAAGTGGAAAATTTCCGTATTGGCGTGGCCGTGGCCGACAAGCCTACCGGCCCGTTTATTGATCTGACTAACAAACCAATTTTTGATCCTGGCTATCCTATCATTGATGCCAATGTTTTTTTTGATACCAATGGCAAAGCGTATTTGTATTTTTCGCGTTGCTGCTACAAACATCCGGTAAAAAGTGAAGTGGCCGATCTAGCCCGGCAAAAAGGATGGTTCAACGAAATTGAAGAGAGTTGGGTGTACGGCATCGAACTCAAACCAGATTTTTCAGGAGTCATTGGTGAGCCGGTTTTACTATTGAGACCACCCGTTGGCCTTAGCGATAAACAGGCCGAATGGGAAAGTCGGTCCGTTACGTCGCGCGAAGTGAACCGCCGTTGGACGGAAGGGTCGGTTGCATTTAAAAAAGACAACACGTATTACATGATGTACTCGGCTAATCACTTCGGCGGTCAGTATTACGCCATTGGGTACGCTACGTCCAGCTCGCCATTAGGGCCTTACAAGAAAGCGGCTAATAATCCGGTATTGCAAAAAAATACCGATCAAGGGGGCTCCGTAACAGGCACGGGTCATAACAGCATTGCTTACTCGCCAGACGGCAAAGAAATGTTCTGCGTCTACCACGCAAGAACTGCCAAATCCGGCACCGAACGGGTTGTATGTATTGATCGTATGCAGGTGAAAAACGGACGTATCACGATCCTAGGCCCTACTACTACACCTCAAAAACTGCCTTCCGGCGTATCGGCCGTAGCTAATACCCATTGATGACGGTGGGAGTTGCGTCAGAACTACCGAATGGTGTTTTTCAAAACAATGACAGAGGGGCCGGTTGATAGCCATTTTTTGCCGAGTCCAGTGGTATCCCCTTGTGGTATAAAATAGACAAACGACCCCAACACAAGGTCAATATCTCCATCGGCATCCATATCGCCCGCATCCATTACGACCCATCTTCCCTTCGAGGCTTCGGGAAATGAGTAATCGTCAAATTTTAATTTCCCTTTATTTTCCAAATAGATAAAACTTTCCTCTGGATAGCGCAGGTAGTCTGGGAAAAACGAAATAGCCGCTATATCCAGGTCACCATCCAAATCATAATCTCGCACCATTGCCTTATAGGCGCCATTCAATGGGTAGAAGTACGATTGGTTGAAGTTGGATTTCCCGTCATTCAGAAAAATATAAATACCGTGATACTTCTTTAATATCGGTGTTTTGTCTGCATTGTCTCCACACGTATATACGATATCATCAAACCCATCTTTATTAAAATCGGCCAATTCAATGTGTTGAGACCCATTTAGGGGTAAGAAAGATAGCAATCGTTTTTCCTTGAATTTGCCCGATCCTTGATTTTCATAAAGAAAAATACCCTCATCGCCCTGCGCCATGAGCACATAAATATCCAGTAGCCCATCGTTATTGGCGTCCTTAATTATCGCAGTGCTCGCACCGGGTTTTGCACGCAGAATTTTTGTTTCATACCCCCCTTTCCCGTTATTTTCGTACCAGGCCAATTGCCCGGTTTGATTGCCAAATTCACAGGCCACTACATCCTCAAATCCATCTTTATTCAAATCACCGTATGCCATAAAAACGGGCCGACGTAACGTTGGAATAGCAATACTCTCTAGTTTATAGCCTGGCTCCGCTCCACTTTTCACCCATCGTTGCATGGCTCCATTCGCTGCATCGGTTGGAAAAACGCCCTTCCCAATCGTAGTCAGGTATAACTCGTTTGATTTCTCATAAAAATGAATAGGTGTTGAGGGCAACCTGATACTATAATTCTCCTGAAGATCGGGGGTTAGAACTGTTAAGTTATTGCGTCTACTTTTGCCATCACCAAACACGATACCTCGATTATCAGGAAGAATTTTGACCAGTGTGGTCAATGCTGGCTGATTGGAGAAGGAGGTTTCTTTGTAGCTGAAATGCTTTAGTCCTAACTTGATCTTATGATTGCGAAGGGGAGGTAAGAGGGTGTCTGGTGCATGCTCAATGTAATAGTCCACTAGTTTACGCCAATCTTCTTTTGCCAGAACTGGCCTTTCTGGAAAGATATTGGCATCACGCACAATAGAGCCGCTTTCGCCCTCATCAAACAAACTGTCGGGTCTGATTCCGCCACTGTATATGCCCATCCGATGGCCCATAGCAGGAAGCACATCTCTCCAATTCGATTTTGCTAGTAATTCGGGGCTCACATACGCATGACACCGGCTGCAGTGCGCTATCGACAGCTCTTTTCCAGCGAGTTGCGAAGCAGGTATATCGGTAAATTCAGGTTTTTCATTTTGCTTTTTTTCCGTACATGAACTAAGCAGGTATAGTAAGATACAAAATGGGATCAGTGGTCTCATACGTAAAAAACAGAATTCGAGCGATCAATAAATAACAGACAGGGCAACTGCATGAACCGGGCTGATGATTGATGTAGTTAATTTGGTGTCTATGAACCAAACTATCCATGACCACTTTTTGCAAGTTGGAGGCTTTCATCAAGTTGGCAAATGTACCTATCACCTGGCAGATATCCTGCTGGTCGGATTGTGTCTGTAGTAGTGTATGACCAAATGACCCCACCGAAATAAGCTAACCCTTTTGTGGGCTGTCTTATCAGTAGAAACTGGAGGAGTAGCCAACTAATCCCTGGAAGCGGTATTGGGAGGGAGTCTACGAACTAGGCTATTGCAATGCCTTTGAGTTGTTAACCACAAATTGCAACTGATTTATGAATCCCGTTTAGGAGTGAGATTTCCGAAAGCCTTTTTCAAGCTGTTTAATTACTATCTGGATTGATGACTCATCTACCAGGTATCAGAAAACGAACGAGTTTTGATTACTCATCCCATTGTTTAATCTCCGAAGCCGGATTAAACTGTTTAAACTCGCTGATTAAGCCAAGATGTACTATTTGATCGGCTACATAGATATAATTACTTGCTCTGGGGAAGCGATTGGCAATAGCAAAAGCCTGAAGCCGACGGCGATACGTAAATGAACTCTCTTCTCTAAAATTAAGGCGCTGGTAGGCGTGAATGTCCATAGTCTCTCCTGATGAATAGTATATACTCCATCACAAAATCTACGCCACTTTAAGGAAAATAATTTTGTTTTTTTTCTTAAAAATGACCGTCCAGTTGATTCTGACCGGTTTAGCTAACCAATTGACGGCTCAATCATATGAATTAAGGCGTTTTTAAGGCTATTGGGCTAGGTTGGGAAGGAAATGCCAGACAGAAGCTCTCCTATAGGATACTGCTACAGCAGCCCATGAAAGTTAAAGTGGCCTGATTTTAGCTAGCGGCCAGATTACACTATATGGCTCTCCTATAAAGAATGAAATAGCGCAGAGACGTTAGTTGTGTAGAAAGCCGCGGGTCAATTGCCTTGTTTAGTTGCGAAGGAACAATCAGGTAAACTCGTCTTGTCAATTAGTTGAAATTCTATAGAGCTGCGTTGTTTTCTATCGTTAGTTTACTAGATCAGTGTTTCATAAGAAATTTTACTATAAATCAGGGACAGCTTGAGAGTTTATCCGGCTTTATTTGTCACGTTGAGCACTATTTCAATAAAGTGATTTCTGGTAGTTCAGTACAAAGAAATTCGTTTTTCATTCTTATTTACTTTGCTTCTGTAAGGCCAGCCCTGAAGCTCAACTATTTAGGTATTTGTTTTGTCAATTACTGTTATAAGAAAATCAATTTCACCAACTTATTACGCTAAAACGAAGTATAAATAACAGGGAAACTATATAAATACCTTCTAAAATAGGCTAGTTTAGGCAGTACCGGATTAACGCTACTGATCAGGAAAGTGGAAGCTAGCAGACGGTACTCTACGCAATTTCTATTCTTATATATAATTAGTCTGTATAAATAATAGTATACAGACTATGCGTATTATATAGTATAGGCTATAGCTTATTTTGTCGTTGACTTACTCGTCTATCAACCTGACTAATTGCTGAATAAGAAAGGTAAACTGTATAGATATTGTCTATTGCAAGATTTAGCTAACTCCTGGATTTGTCTTTAAAGTAAATACGCTTTTTACCATAGCTGGCCTATAATTAAATAGGCGTAGAAAGCTAGCTTTCTACGCCTATTTAATTATAGCAGTAATTTAACTCCGTTGATTATCGAAGAAGATCAACGAGAACAAGGGCTAAACCTACAATTAAAGCAATTAAACCAAGTGGCGTAGCAACGTTAAGAAGTAAAAGTATTAGGCCAATGATCGCAACAATTAAGCCAATTGTCAGAACAGATTTGGCCATTGTTTTCTCAGGAGACAAATGATTTTTTATCTTCTTATCTAATTGCTTCAACATCACGCGCTGCATGAGTGTTGTTTTTTGCGCAGAGGCAGTCTTTGATGATAAAGCAGTCTGAGCTTTAGATGATGACAATAATTCATTCACCCGATTCATTCGCTTAACTAATTTCTTGTTTGATGCCAGTGTATTGTCGTTTCGAACATACGTTTCTAACTGACTAACAGCCTGTTTCGCTTGTGAAATTTGTTGGGGAGCTGCCACTTCCTGAGCTGAGACAACAGGTTGTGTAGTTACTGATTCTTGTGCTAAGACTGGCTGAGTTACTTCAACTGATGGTGCCGCTACATTGGTTTGAGCCGATTTAAATTGTTCACGTGCGGTAGGTTGAAAATAAGCAACAGGACGGCTGCAAGACGAAAAGATAGCTGTGCTCATAAGAGTTGCTACCAGAAGTTTGGAGAACATTCTCATAGTAAATGATTTTTTTTAATGAATAAAAAAGTTACTATTGGTAGTAACAGCAAACTGGTTAGTTTGTTAGCTAAAAACAGAAAAAAAAGTTAATTAAAAAGGATTTGTGCCATGATTATAGCCTATAAAGACAGAAGTAGAGTAGATGTAGCTTATTTAGTTTAATTACCTGCTAAAACAGATAATTGTAAAAAGTAATATGAGAAAATGTTAATGAATTTATATTTGTTTATTAATGATGCTATGTATTCGTGCTGGCAGCTACTTAAATGCACTGTTCTGTACAAAATATTTGTTTTTTAATTGAGTTCAGACAATAGAATTACTAATTTTTATAACATATTCAAATAAGGATAGTTTATGCTATAAGTTGAAGTTAATTTATCATTAAAAGTAATAAACACATGGGCAATCTATTATACACCATTGCGGTGGTACTTATCATCATTTGGCTACTAGGTTTTTTAGGCTTTAATAGCTTCGGCATGGGTGGCATAATTCACATCCTGCTAGTTATTGCAGTTATTGCAATAATTTTGCGTCTGATTCAGGGCAGAAGCGTATAACGTATGATGCTTTCGAAGAATTATTAAGTTCATCAATAAAAAAGTCACCGTCGGTAACCATACCGACGGTGACTTTTTTATTGATGAACTTCTGGCTATATTCATAGAATTAGGGGGTTGTATTTTATAACTAATTTATAAAATACAACCCCCTAATTCTATGAATATAGCCAGATAACTACAAGATTATTCGCCTGTTTTAGTAAGCAACTAACTTATTTTTCAAGACATAGTACCTTTCTGGGCTTTATAACGAATTACGCCATGAAGAACGGGTTTTAACTTTTTTGCCAATTCATTCATGTAAATAAATCCTGCTTTTGATACCGAGGTTTTGCTTTTCTGATACCCAATAGGTACGACTTTACTATCACTTGGGTCATTACTATTGGCTTTTGAAGGTGTACGCATTTGACCGGTTAGCTTTACCAATCCGCCTGTAACCGTTAATTGACCAACAAAAATGGCGTCCTGGTTATCAGTAAACGTATTCCCCTGCGAACTAATTAATATGCCATCGCTAGTGACTGAAAATAAGATAGATTGCTCTGTCAGCACCTTCCCAATGGCGATGTAAGCCTGATTGTCAGCTAAATTCGTAGTTATGAAGATTGTATGGGCTTCAGAAACTGGAAGAGACTGTCCTTTAGCGCGAGTAAACGTGCACAATAGTAAGGTAACTAGAAAAAGGGTTAGTGTGCGTAAATCGTGTTTCATCACATAGAATCGTATTTCATCACATAGAATAGATAGAATCGGGAACCAGAATGCCTGGTAATTAGCCCATTACTTTGATCCTTGAGCCGGGTTAATTCGCTTGATTGGGTAGCCTTATAATCGTACTCTCCATTGAAGAAATCGAAAACCAGCGTAGGAGTACAGCAGAACACCCGATGTTTCGAGTATCGCTTCGAGCTGGTTTTGGGCGTAAATCCCTGTTTTGTAATCCTGTACCCAGTCAATTAGCGCTGCGCAGTATAAAAACAAACCGATCAGACTTCCGACAAGGATGCTAAGAATAAGTACTGGCTGCCGCATATGCGTTTTAAGGGTGGTAGGCTTCATTGAAGTATAGGTTTGGCCGTATCGAGCGGGGTGGTATCGATCTGTATAGACAATTTGTTTGCCAAAGGAATACGTAGATGGCTACACGAGTTAACTTGCTACGCTTGTATGGAGCCTAATGGGCGTCTGTGCAGTGTATAGCCACTTTTCGAGTTAATGTGGGTGGCCTCACGATTTATTGAAAATCAGCTAGCCTATCATGCTTCGCTTAGCATGTGGGTACTATTTTCTACAGAATTGAAGGAGTTAAGGTACATGTACTATGTGCCTATCTGTTGTAAATTTACCTGAGCTACTAAGATTTTTTTAGGGTATGGAAATTAGTAATCTTTATTCAGCAATTCCAACTAACCTGGCTTTGGAGATAGTGGATAAATTAATTGGCATGGATAGTAACCTACCCGCTCATGTTAAACCTCTGGTTGAATGGATGTCTGGAGATACCGAAACTAGTTGATTAGCCTTTTTTTAGTAAGCGGTTTTTATGCGTTATCGCCTGGAGGATCGGTTATAAATCCTTAATGTCTTTTCGGGCTTTCCAGGGGACTTTCTGTTGTACAGTTGTTTTGGGATCTCCCGCACAAACCCGACATAGGTACCCGATTTCTAAAGACCAGCCCCTGTCTATATTGCCAAGTGCCAGGCGAATTTGCGTTCTTGGTGTCAGCCAGTTTACGGTTCTGAGTTCACCCACCTGAGCTACTTTTCCAGGACCATATTTTTCTGTTAACAAAGCTTCTAATTCAGCCGACGCGGCTTGTACATCTGCCTCGGTAATGGCAGGGGTTGTGTAATAATAATACGTAGCGGACAGTAGCGAATCTCCGTTGAACTCATACTCAAGGCCAACTGTCCGATTAGCCAAGGGTACGCGCGAATAAACGACTTTGTCACGCTTTATGGAGGTAGGTTTTACGGATTCGGATTGCTTGACTTGCTTTGGTGAAAAGCCCCAGCGAACCTGGCGTACATCGGTTGTCTGCTGAGCCATAAGTTGGCCGACAGCAGTTAGTACTACTAAGAGTACACTAAGTAATCGTACGTAAGCAGTTTGCATGTTGAGTTAGTATAAACAAGCACAGTGGCAATGCCCTGTCAGGGATAGATTTTGCAGATATCAATCAGGCCATTTCTCTAAACCTGAGGCAATGCGTAAAGCCCGTTGCACGTCCTCCCAGTAAAATCCACTATCGTAACCCGTTGACAACCGGTCGCAGGTGGACAGAAAATCGTTGGCGGCATCAACATTTCCTTGCTGAGCAGAGGGTTGATCCTCGTTAGGTGGTAGTTGATCAGATAGTCCCTCCATAGTTGTAAAACTAGGGTTTAGTGCCGCTGGTACGAATCAGTAGCCCAATTCTGGCGGTCGTGTTAATAGGTTCTGTTATAAACTTCCAAACGGGCTAAATGATTTTATGTTCGAGGAGCTATTTGGGTTTGTACACTACGAGTTGTGCGCTAGCTGAGTTCATTTCCGGTTAGATACATAGCCTTCATGTGGTCAACCGCCGTCTTAATTTCCTGCTCAAAGTTGATAATCAGTTCACCAAGTTCCGGCGAACTAGTTTTATTGCCTGCCAATTCCTCAATGCGTTGAAGCTCATCGAGCTGAGCCTGTAGTCCCATAATATCAACGGAGGGTTTTATTCGGTGGGCCACATATTTCGCTTTTGCATACTCTTTTGATTCATACGCTTCTCGGATCTCAGTGGCAGCAATGGGCACCTCTGTACAAAACAGTTGAATCATTTTTAGTGTAAACTCTTCGTCGCCCCGGCTGATGGCTTCCAGCTTCGTTAAATTATAGAGTGGCTTGTCCGGGCTGGTAGCAGTTAATCCGGTTACCGTGTCTATTCCCACCAGCCATTTCGTTAGTTTTTCAATCAGACTTTTCTCCTCGAACGGCTTTGCTAAAAAGTCATTCATCCCAGCGGAATAGCAGGCCTCTTTTTCGTTGCGTATAGCACTAGCCGTTAGTGCTATAATTGGAATAGTGGTGCTTATTTCTCGTCGAATAATACGGGTTGCTTCCAGGCCATCCATAACGGGCATTTGCACATCCATGAGTACGAGATCAAACGAGTCGGTTCTAAGGGTCTCTACAGCAGTCAATCCGTTTGTAACCTCAACCAGATCAATTCCGTAGGGGTCAAGAATAGTTCTGACAATTAGTCGATTCATCTCATTATCCTCGACTAACAAAACGCGTTTCGACTGTAGAGCGTCGTCATTCTGAACCCCCTGTTCATCCACCAAAAGGTTTTCCGGATCACCAATTGGAAGGGATACATATACGCTTACGGTAGTTCCTTTGTGTTTTACGCTCTCCACCCGAATCTCTCCACCCATCAATTCAACTAACTGCTTGGTAATACTCATTCCCAGGCCTGTTCCGCCGTACCGGCGCCCAATACTCTCGTCTTCCTGGGTGAATTTTGTGAACAAATTCTGCTGAAAATCAGGCTCCATGCCAATACCTGTATCGGCTACGATAAGGTGAATGGCCTGTTGGTTCCCAATGGTGAGGCAGTCACACTGTACATGTACACGTCCGTGATCCGTAAACTTGATCGCATTCCCAATCAGATTAAGCAAGATCTGATTCAGTCGGTAGGGATCGCCGATAAGCACAGGTGCCAGGTCAGGATCAATGGTTGTTAGTAATTGGAGGCCTTTTTCGGTTGCATTCTGGGTCATAACCAGTGCCGCACGCTGTAGTAAATCGGCCAGATCAAAATCGATATGCTCCAGGGCAAGCTGGCCTGCTTCTATTTTAGAAAAGTCTAAGATGTCATTAATAATGACCAGCAGATTGCTGGCCGCGGTATTGATCATGCTCAAAAAAAACTGCTGATGATCGGTTAGGGTTGTTTTGGCCAGTTGTTGCCCCAGGCTCAGGATTGCGTTCATTGGCGTACGAATCTCGTGACTCATGTTGGCCAGAAAAAGCTCTTTTGCGTGGGATGAATGTTCTGCCTCCTGCTTGGCAATCCGAAGTTCGGATTCGAGTTGCTTTTGCTTGGTGATGTCCAGGTGAATGCCGGTCGAGCCAATTACTTCTCCTGTATCCGAATACAGGGGTGCTCCACTAACCAGCCACCACATGGCTTCGCCCTGTTTGTTTTTAACAGCTACTTCATAGGCATCCATGACACCCTTCAATCGGCTATCATTTTTTTCCTTCATGACCTGAATATTCTGGCCTTTGAGCAAAATATCCGTTGCTATCTGCCCGATCAGTTCATTGGGGTCATAACCGCTCATGGTACAGAAACTCTGGTTCGTATACACGATGCGTTCGTCCAGGTCAACCTCAATCAACCCCAGATTCATATTCTCAATAATCCGCTGGTATTTTTCGTTCAGGTGAACGGCAATACCTTCGGCGCGTTTCCGCTTCGTAATGTCTGAATATTTCCAGAGGTGACCGGCGTACACACCGTCTGTAAAAACGGGGATATAGTCTCGCTCAAAAATGCGCCCATCCGCCAGTTCCAGTTCTTCGCCAATAACCGGCTGTTGATCTGCCAGGAGCTGATTTACCCGGTTTACAAACCAGTCTGGATTTTTGAAGAAATCCTTACTTTGTTCGGCCATTCCAGAGCAGTCCATGCCTTTTAGCTGATCGGGCGTTACTGGTAACGAGAACAGGTCGCAGAAATGCTGATTGACAAGCCCAATTGTCCGGTGCTCATCTTCGAGCAAAATGCCTTCCTGTAAATCGGCGATTAGATTGGCTAACCGGCTTGCCTGTAAGCGTACTGCCTCCTCTCGGCGTTTCTGGGCGGTAATGTCCGTGGTGGTTCCAATCATCAGCAGGGGTCTTCCGTCTGCCGAACAGCTAAACAACCGCCCCCGATCCAGAAAATACCGGTACGATCCATCTTTACCCAGAAGCCGATACGCGATACTATGGCTTGCCCACTGGTCAGGCGGGGACTGATCCAGGTCTGGAATGAGGGCCAAATCCCGGTCCATCGGATGTAGCAACTCGCTCCAGCCTTGAACTGTATCGGGAACTTCGTCAACGCTATAGCCCAGAATTTCGCGGTATCTGGGCGAGCGGAAGATGGCTCCAGTTTGCAGGTTTAGCTCCCATATCGCGTCGCCAACGCCTTCCAGCGCAAACTTCCAGCGTTGTTCAATTAGCGCCATTTCAGTTTGCTGTTGGGCAATCGTGGCCTCCAGTTGTTGCTTTTCGCGTCGAAGCTGTTCGTTTTCCTGACGTAATGTTAGTGAAGCCAATGGCTCGGGTAGGGCAGAGGGGTGGGCATTTTCCATGCGTATATTGATTCAAGATTCCGCTAAAACTAGATTCTCAGGATTCTATGGAGTTAACTTTTTCTTTTCAGAACAACAGCATCCAGAGAACCCAAAGAATCAAAATGACCAAATTGGGCGAGTACTAGCGGTTTGCTTCAGGATAAAGTGAGTTCATTAGTCTGAAGCATTTTGTAAATGGTGGATTTGCCGATATCCAGCTTCTCGGCAACCAGCACCACATTGTTGTCGTATTTTTTCAGGTAGGATTTAATCACCTGTAGCGTATAATCCCGCAGGGTCTTATCGCCGGAGTTTAAGGAGATGTCCTCTGTGTCGGAAGCCAGCAGAATGTCTTCCGGCCTGATTTCCGTTCCGTCGCATAGCACAGCCGCCAACTCCATAACCGACTTCAGTTCCCGTACGTTACCAGGAAACGGATAGTGCATTAATTTGTCGGTGGCCTGAGAAGAAATAGCCATGAAGGGGAAGTTATTGGCTTTGCAAAAGTCATCCAGAAAAAAGCGCGCTAACACCATGATATCGGTTGGGCGATCGCGCAGCGGGGGCAGGGCAATAGGAAGGCCCAGAAGACGATAGTACAAATCCTCCCGAAATCGACCTTGCCTGACCTCTTCCAGTAAATTTTTGTGAGACGCAATCACCAGCCGAATATCCAGCGTTATTTTTTCGCTGCCCCCCACCCGAACAAGCTCTCGTTCCTGTAACACCCGCAGCAGCTTGCTTTGCAGGGTCAGGTCCAGTTCGGCAATCTCATCCAGAAATAGAGTCCCTTTATTGGCTTCTTCAAACCGCCCGATTTTCCGGGAAATGGCGCCTGTAAATGCCCCTTTTTCGTGCCCGAATAATTCACTTTCTGCTAAACTGGGCGGAATAGCTGCCATATTAACGGCAACAAATGGCTTTTTCCGGCGATCAGAATGATAATGAATTGCTTTGGCAACCAGTTCTTTTCCGGTTCCGGTTTCGCCTGTAATGGATATATTGATGTTTGTTCGAACAGCTTTTTCAACGAGCGTAAACACCTTCCGAATCGCTGGGCTGTTTCCTTTTATAATCGAGCTGAAGTCATATTTCTGCCCCAGTTCTTCGCGTAATTGTTCAATCTCCTGCTTCAGGTTTTGATTTTCCCGAATCTTAAGAATGGCGTTCCAGAGCAGATCTTTTGTTCGATCATCCTTCACTAAATAATCGTGAACACCTGCCTGGAGCAGACTAACCGCCGTTTCAACATCTTTCTGACCACTAATCACAATCACTGGCGTATCGGGTAATTGTTCGTGAATACGCCGGAATAACTCAGCTCCGTTTGTGTCCGGTAAGGAATAATCGATCGTGATCAGGTGGGGTGTACAGGTTCTGAGGTACTTCAGACAGCCCTCCCCGGTTGCAAATCGGTAGAGTTCATAATCAGGATTAAGGGATAGATGGTACTTAAGTACTTCACCATACCAGGGATCGTCCTCAACTATAAAAATACGGTAGGTATTAGGCTCATTCATGGTACAAGTTAGCTTACTATTAGTGTAGATATTGGCAAGTTGGGAATATTTATTGTTACCAATAATAATGTTGATTTGACTAATTGGAATTTCAATTTATATAAAAAGGCAATTTGAACTACTAAATTACATGAATTCGATAGAATGAGCCGTAGTTACTTTATTACCAGGGTTTTACCAGGGCGGTAGATTTGCAAAAAGGCCGCTGGCAAACTGACGTAAAGACTTCCTTTGGTAACGCAATCTGTGAATAGGAAAACTGGTTCCAGCAATGCAGATGATTTTGATCAGGTTCTACAGCCTAAGTCGTGCCAACTAGTTAAATAGCTCCATAGAAGCTATTTAAGTTGGTTTTGCGACTACCTGTTTCCAGATTCTGGACAGTTTTTCCATTTCGTGTAGTACGGGCAGTCGTGGATGGGCAGTGTTCAATGGTTCTTTGTTTTTCCAGAAAATAGACTTCATTTCCAGATTGTGGAATGAGTGTATCTGGAATTGTGAGCTAAAAGGCTTATTGTTAATTACTTATCATGGTGATTTTGATTGGTCTCTATTTTGTGTGTAACCAGTATTTGCGCAAAACGCACGCCAATAACTTTCTCTATGATCGTCTCAATTGTTCAGTTTAATGAAAATGTCTGGTCGAAACACACGATTAGTCAGTCGTTGGAGGATGCACAAGCGCAACTTGTTTTATGCTTCGCAGCTAAAGAAATTTTACAGTCCGATTCCATATTTGACACAGTCCGCGCTAAATTTCCTAATGCAGCCATCGCATTATGCAGTACCGCGGGAGAAATTTACCATGATATTGTCCAGGACAATACGCTGATCGCCGTAGCTATTCAGTTTGCCGATACCCGGATTGTAACGGCATCCGTCAATATCCGCGATTTTAATACAAGCTTCGACGCTGCCCAACGGCTGACCGAGCAACTGGTACGAGAAGACCTGGTCTACATGCTTGTCTTGTCGGATGGTGGTCTGGTAAATGGTAGTGAACTGGTAAAAGGCTTACAGGCAGGGGCTGGAAACGTTTTAGTAACGGGTGGTCTGGCTGGGGATGCCGCCAAATTCAACTCCACGCTGGTTGGCTTAAATCAACAGCCTACGGAGGGTACCATTGTGGCAGTTGGCTTCTATGGCCAAAAGCTGGTGGTTACCCATGGCTCAAAAGGGGGATGGGCTATGTTTGGTCTGGAAAAGGAGATAACCCAGTCAGAAAGCAACGTATTGTATGAAATTGATCATGAGAATGCCTTAGGGATTTATAAAAAGTATTTGGGGGATGATGCAGAAAACCTACCCGGCTCGGCTTTCTACTTTCCGCTTGCTGTAACCATCCCTGATTCCGATAAACCCGTAGTTCGCACGATTCTCTCCATTGATGAAGACAGAAAACGCATGACATTCGCTGGCGATGTACCTGTGGGTTCTAAAGTTCGCTTTATGAAAGCAAATTTTGATAAACTCACGGCAGCCGCTGCAACCGCGGCTCAGCAAACCAGCTTACCCAACGAGCAGAAACCGGATTTAGCCTTATTAATTAGTTGTGTTGGCCGAAAGCTTATTTACGGTCCACGTATTGATGAGGAAGTTGAATTGGTTAGCGAAACACTGGGTAAGCAGGTACCACTTGTGGGTTTTTATGCCAACGGGGAGATTTCTCCTTTTAATGAAGGTGGCCCGTGTCAGTTGCACAACCAGACAATGACAATTACGTCCTTTTATGAACTTCCATAAACTATTGTCGAAGCAGGTCCAGCGCCATTTACCCGAGGAACTTCGGAGCAATCCTGCTATGGGTAAATTCCTGGATGTGATCAGCGAGTCGTATAGAGCGCTGGAACGGGATCGGGAGTTGGTGGAGCGTGCATTTACCATTAGCGAGTGCGAATACGTAGAGATAAATGATAAGCTCAAGCATGAAATTGACCTGAAGAAACGATCGGTCGAAAAATTAAAAGAAGCCGTTAGCACTATTTCCGGTGTTGATACGCCCCACGATTCCAATGATTTGCTCGGCATTGCCCGAGTCCTAAGCCAGCAGGTCAGCAAACGAAAAAATGCCGAAGAGGTATTTACCTCCTTAATTGCCAACATGCAAAGTGGGGTATTGCTGGAAGATGAGAACCGGAAAATAGCGTTTACAAATCAGGTTTTTTGCGATTTGTTTGGCATTACGGCTCCTCCCGAGCTACTGCAGGGCATGGACTGCACCCATACCGCTGAACAAACAAAAGGACTATTCAGAAACTCAGATGCCTTTGTTGAACGGATCAATACCATTCTGTTACAACAAAAGTTAGTGACGGGTGAGATCCTGGAGCTTGTTGACGGAAGTGTACTTCAACGGGATTACATCCCCATTTTTATCGATCAGAAATACAAAGGTCACCTATGGAGCTATACTGATATTACCGAGCGGAAACGGAACCAGGATGCCCTTGAGCAAAGCGAATTGAAGAATCGCTTAATTATGAATGCGGCTCTGGATGCCATTGTGACCATTGATCGGGCCGGACTAATTACGTTCTGGAACCCTCAGTCCGAGAATATATTTGGCTGGAAGGCCGCCGAAGTGATTGGTAAACGATTGTCGGACATCATTATCCCGGATGTACATCGAACTGCCCACGAGCGGGGAATGGAACGCTACAAAAAAACCGGACACGGGCCTGTGATGGGGAAACAAATGGAGTTGCCCGCCATTAACCGGGAGGGAAAAACGTTTCCCATTGAATTATACATCATACCGGTTAAACAGGGCGACGATGAGTTCTTTTGCTCCTTCATACGGGATATATCGGAACGTAAAAAGACGGAAGAGAAACTGGAACGACTATCGATGGTAGCCAGTGCGAATAAGAACGGAATCGTTTTTGTTGGGCTTGATCGAAAAATTTTCTGGGCCAATGAAGGATTTAGTAATCTTACCGACTATAGTAATGCCGAAATAATTGGGAAAACACCCATTGAGCTTTGTAAAGGGCCATTTTCTGACCGTGCCAGCCTGAGAACGATGATCGAATCGTTTGATAAAGGGCTTCCCTTTGATATTGAAGGAATCCATTATAAAAAAGATGGGACCTGGTTTTGGGGCCGGACGCAGGGGCAGCCGGTGGTAAATAAACAGGGAGAAATTACGCACTACTTTTCCATGATTGAAGACATTTCCGCCGAAAAAGTAGTGCAGCGGAAATTGAAAGAATACGAAGAGCGCTTACGGATGGCCTTAACCAACGTGGGCGACAATTACTGGGAACACGACTTCATAACGGGTAAAACCTACTTTTCCAACCCCGGTACTACGTTGCTGGGTTTTCAACTGGAAGAGTTTACGAATGTGGCAGACTTGTGGTGGAGCCGTGTCCATCCGGACGATAAATCGATTTTAGAAGCAAACGACAGGCAGTACAAAGCCGGATTGATTACCAATCATCACAATGAATACCGTATGATTCATAAGGATGAAACGATTCACTGGGTACTCGATCGGGGCGTTGTTACAAAAACGGATGAGGAGGGTAAGCCGCTTAAAATAATTGGCACCCATATTGACATTACCCGGCAAAAAGAGCTGGAGTTAGAACTCACCTACGCAAAAGAAGTAGCCGAAGAATCCACTAAAGCGAAGGAATTATTTCTGGCGAACATGAGCCATGAAATCCGGACACCCATGAACGCTATTATGGGTATGGCGAATCAGTTGACGAAAACGTCGCTGACGTCGGATCAGCTGTTTTATCTGAACACGATCCAGTCCGCCACCGATAATCTATTGATTATCATCAATGATATACTTGATCTGTCGAAAATTGAAGCCGGTAAATTATCCCTTGAACAAATAGGATTTGAGCCCAAACTGGTGGTAAGCAAGGCCATGCAGGTGATGATGCATAAGGCCCAGGAAAAGGGATTGTTATTCACGAATTCATTTTGCGACAGTCATTTGTCGCCGATTTTAATTGGCGATCCTTATCGGATTACGCAGGTTCTGCTCAATCTGATCTCCAATGCCATCAAGTTTACCCATAAAGGAAGTGTCGATATCCGCTGCCAGGTCATTCAGGAAAATGAAGACGAACAGCTTATTGAAGCAACCGTTCAGGATACCGGAATAGGCATGGATGAGTCCTTCTCCCAGAATCTATTTCAGAACTTCAGGCAGGAAGATGAGTCCGTTACCCGGCGGTTTGGAGGTACTGGCTTAGGTCTCAGTATCAGCAAAAATTTAGTTGAACTAATGGGCGGCACCGTGCAGGTGGAAAGTAAAAAAGGAGTAGGGACGTCGGTTTCGTTTCGTATTCCGTTTCGGAAAGGAAGTCAGGAAAACTTACCTGTACGGGAAGTTGAAGAGACAAATACGGCTATTCTTGCTGGAAAACGAATTCTGATGGCCGATGACAATGGCATGAATCGCTTGGTGGCATCTACTATATTAAAAAACTATGGTGCCCTGATTGAGGAAGCGGAGAACGGACGGGAAGCGGTTGAGAAAATACGGCAACAGCATTTTGATCTTGTGTTGATGGATATCCAAATGCCGGTGATGGATGGGGTAGAAGCCACCCATGAAATCCGGGCCACCTTAAGTGACCAACTACCGGTTATTGCCTTAACGGCTTTTGCGGTGAAAGGAGATAGCCAGAAATTTATTGGTGCCGGTATGAGTGATTACTTATCCAAACCCTTTGAAGAAACTCAGTTGCTTGCAGTCGTGGCCAAGTGGCTTGGCAAAGTGGAAATTCCAGCTCCGAAACCAGAAGATGAAGGTAACGTCTTAGAAGCGGCTCCCTTATATGATCTGTCTAAACTTAAACGCCTGGCCAGGGGGGATGAGTCATTCATCACTAAAATGATCAACTTATTTGTTGGATATGGCCCTGAGTCGGTGAACGAAATCAAAGAGGCTTATGCCATCGGCGATTTCGAAAAAATAAGTAAGACGGCCCACCGCATGAAACCGTCGCTGGATAATTTAGGCATTATATCCTTGACGGAAACAATCAGGACCATCGAAGCAAAAGCCGACGTATATGGTGCATCGGAACAGTTGGAACAACTGATTGATAAACTGGACAAGGTGATTACCAAGGTTGTCAACGACCTAACATCAGGCCTCTGACCAGAAGGCAAGGTCATGCAGGAGTAGTTTCTGGGCCGACACCGCTTGGGTTCGATTCAGCCAGTACGTCAGGGCATCGTTCCAGGTGGTCAGTTGCCAGTCTGTCTGCTGATGCCATTCCTCCTGACGACTATAGGCCGAGAGATGATGCGTGATGGTATGAACCAGATACAGCATTTCGGACAGGTTCGTATCAATTGGGTGGCGCTCCCGAAATAACTGCCATTCGGGCTGGTTCAAGGTAGCGTCGATCTGCTGCCGGATAACGCCATACCCTTTGTGTTCAATCAGCGTGGTTGATTGATAGAGGAAATGAAAGAGGTCATACAGGCCCGGTAACCCCGCCTGATAGAGTGCCCAGTCTACAACACACAACCGATCTCCCATCAATAACGCGTTTCTGGGCGTAAAATCGCCATGGGCAGCCGCCAGCGGAACCGGTGATTGCTCATTGATACTGCGCATTAGCTGCTCCAGTTTAATAAGCAGGCTGACGGGAATTCGGGGATCGTTGGTTATCCATAATTCCGAAACCGTTTCACGGGCTTGCAGCCAGAAATCGGTCTGTTGTAACAGTTGGGTGTGCCAGTTCCGGCTAACCAGTTCCTGTAAGGCACCACTGGGGAAATCGGCCAGCTGGGTTGTTTGCCGACCATCAGCCAGCCCCATATCTTCCTGAATCAGAACAGCGCCTGAATAGGATTTCAGTCGTGGGGTTTCCAGTTCCAGGAAGGGTACCCGTTGCACCTGCCGGAGCGCCAGTGCTTCCTGACGCAGGGTATTGGTTGCGGGCGAAGTCAGCGCGATTTTCAGAAAGTAGCTTTTTGAGGAACGGGTGCTGTACCAGAGCACAAGCTTACGATTCGGGCTGGGCGTACCCATAAATAATGCCCACCGGTTTAGCTGGCTACGGCGAAAAAGCTGATAGCCATCGACAGTTGTGTAGAGAATGAGACGATCCTGCGCAACCAAACGCCCTAATTTTAGCCGGAACAGCAGTCTGACCAGCCAGATAAATACCTGAGCCCGTTGACTACCAACCTGGTAAAATCGTAAAAAATCCGGCTGATCCGCACCTACTGGCCAGATCCAGCGAATGCTGCCATCTGGGTTACGGTACAGATAACAGGAAATGGAACAGGTAAAGTCGGGTGTAGGTGTTGCTGATACTGGAAGGCCGATAGCGCCTAGACCTGTCTGCAACCGCTGACTATCTGCTTGGTAAACATACGTGCTCATGCGGTCGGGAGTTACCAGTTTTATGCCAGTGCTACAAATAGCCTCTGGCGGGCTCTATTCGATAATTTCGCGCTCAGGCTGTTCCAGTTTATGGAAATTCTCTCTGGAAACTGGAAACTGGTCTGGTGATGACTTGACCCCATCCGGCTGTTTGTGAGCATGCCATATAGCCTGATAAAGCTGATTGAAACGCTAGTCAGGTACGGAATCTGATGCTGTTGAAGGATGCGGGCTGATGCGTAGAAACGAGGTACAACTCCACCATGAATTTGCACGATAATCTTACCCTTTCGGGCAAGGATCGCCTGTGTCCATAACGGCTCCACCTGAAACGGATTTCGACTGGCTTTAAATAGTTGGGTCGTGTAGGTTCGTTTGGGGTAATCGTGCGCCAGATTGACCGAAAATCCCCCAGCTTCAACGGCAAGGCCTGCCTGTTGCTGCTGGGTCGCCAGTTCATGCACTACGTTGTCGATGCCGTTCATTCCGGGCGCATTAGCCTTGACCAGAATGAGGTGGATGATTTCCATACGAGTAAACCGTACAACAGCTTGCTTGGGAAATACGAATTCGAATACGATTTCAATCAGTTAAGTGTTTGATTGTCAGTATATATTGGAGTGGTTAGTGCTGGTTTCATTTATGCCGTGGCATCTTTTTCCAAAATATGGAAAACTGCTACTCAATCGGGTTAAATGGGGACCGGAATGGCGGGAGGCAGTGTCTCTACAGGGACGGGGTTACACGAAACAATCTTCTTTAACAAAATCTTAGTGAATTACCTGCCTATACCGGCAGGAGGAAGTAGTCAAACAAGTTGAGTCATGCCTAAAGCCATCAAAGGAACGGTATTTTATACTCTTCCAGAAGCAGCTCAGGAATTGCACATTACGGTTGGTCGGTTGAAAAGCTATCTGGATCAAAACCGGTTAACCAGTGAACGAATTGGCAGATCGGAGTTTATCCGCGAACAGATTTTACTCGCGTATCTGGCCAAACGAAGGTTGTAAGTAGCCTGTGCTACAAATTGCCACGACAAAACAATAGCCAGTCTATATTGCGTTCTGATACAGGCTGGTTATTGGGTATTAGTTACTAAATCCGGGTGAATAGGTTGGCAATCACTACATGAATCAATAACTTTCTCTCATACATTTAAATGACAACAACAATTGTAGTGGCCGGTGGAACCGGGGATCTCGGCGGTCGGATTACTAATGCATTGCTCGATAAAGGTGCCGATGTGCGTGCGTTGGTTCGTTCTACTACCGATCCCGCGAAGGTGGAAAAACTTGTGGAACGGGGTGTGCAGGTTGTCTGGGTTGACTTATCGGATGTGGCCGGACTTGCCCAGGCGTGCGTGGGGGCCTCCTGTGTAATTTCAGCCTTGCAGGGCTTGCGCGACGTAATCGTAGATGCCCAGTCTGCCCTGCTCGATGCGGCACTGGCGGCAGGGGTGCCTCGCTTCATTCCGTCCGACTTTTCAAGTGACTTTACAAAACTGACCGTTGGCGACAACCGAAACTTCGATTTGCGTCGGGAATTCAATGCGCATCTGGATACAAAGCCGGGTATAGCAGGTACATCGATTCTGAACGGGGCTTTCGCGGAGTTGTTAACCTACAACATTCCATTTCTCAATTTTAAGAAAAAGCAGGTTGGTTACTGGGAACGTGCCGACTGGCGGGTGGATTTTACGACTATGGACAATACCGCAGCTTTTACGGCCGCAGCTGCGATGGACTCTGCTACTCCAAGAGTTCTGCGCATTGCCAGTTTTCAGATTAGTGCCAATGAGCTGACCGCGGTTGCCAGGGAAATAACGGGAGAGGATTTTACGTTGGTGCGAATGGGTAGCCGGGATGAACTGGCGGCCTACAACAAACGTGAACGGGCAGCGCATCCCGAAGGAGAACAGGACGTGTATCCGGACTGGCAACGGGGTCAGTACATGCACAGCATGTTCAGCGTCCAGAACGACCCGCTCGATAACAACCGTTACCCGGATATACACTGGACTCGTGTTCAGGAAGTACTGGCAAAACGCCGATAGAAGATAGGAAATAACTCATTATATGGCTGCCCTTACGCTTTGGTGATCATCCGGTCGAAAACGGCTCGCTGTGCTTTCATAGACGCCACTTTATCGGCCGGATTGGTATGGCATTCCAGAAGTACCCAGCCTTTATAATTCAGTTGAACCAGGTTAGTCAGCAGGTCCTGATAGGGATAGTCGGTCCGGTCCAGTTCACGAACGTGGCAGGTAGCGCCCAGCCGATCTTTTACTAAGTTGAAGTTGGATTGGAACCCCTTACCATTGAGGTCTTGCGGGTTGCAATTCCAGCAAATGCTGGCATTTGGATGGTTGGCCACATCCATAATCCGTTTCGTCATTGGCAGTTCCTGGGTCTCCTCCCCGTGCACTTCCAGCCGAATCTGCTGCCCGAATTCAGCGCCATATCGGGCCAGTTCGTTTAGCGATGCGCCGATTTGTGCGACCGTTTTTTCGGTCGGGACCTCTTTATGAAGGGCGTTGGGTTTCACTTTTACACCCGATCCGCCCACATCGGCACTCAACCGGATAAACTCTTTTGCCCGTTCAATCGATGCGTTCAGCTGGCTTTGATCTACATAATCAAATTGCTGGTTTGTGCCAAGCCCAACGAGTTTAACCGGGCTGTCGGTAAATTTCTTTTTGACCTCCAGCCGTTGTGCTGCATTCAGCTCGGGCATGACGTTATGGGCGTGCTCCACGCGCAGTTCTACACCGAGAATGTTTGTATCCGCGCAATTTTTAATCAGCGTGGATAAATCCCAGTCTTTACCCCATAAATAGGTGACGAATCCCAATTTGATTCCTGATTTGTCCCGTGTGGATTCACTGGCAAAAGTTGGTCCCACCAGCATAGAAGCGCCAGCCAGCAGGGAAATCTCTTTCAGGAATGTTTTTCTGTCGATAACTGACATAGCCATTGGATGTACAGGTTGAAACCTCCTGAAATAGGCAAGACTCAGGTGCCTGGTTGTACATCTGGTAAAGTTGGTCAGCCGCTATTGTTACTTGCCGGGGCTCCTTAACTATCCGGCTCTGTGATCGGGAAGTACAACGTGAACGTTGCTCCTGCTCCCTCGCGGCTATGGGCAACAACGAGGCCATGGTGATTGGTCATCACTTTGCGAACAATAGCCAGGCCAATACCCGATCCTTTGTACGCACTACTACGGCCGTGTAGCCGTTCAAACGCGCCGAAAATCTTCTCTCGATACGCTTCATCAAAGCCAATTCCCTGATCACGTACCTTAATTTGCCAATAGTATTGCCCTGGTAAGCCCGGCAACCGAACATCGGCGGGTAGTTCGGTTCGTCCCTTTTTCTCGCTTGTGATCCTGATGTGCGGTGCCTGGCCTGGTTTGCTAAATTTTAGCCCATTGGAGATCAAATTCTGAAATACCTGGCGTAGTTGCAATGCATTACCCATCAGTGTGGGTAGGTTGCCAACCTCTATGGATGCTCCTTTTTCCTGCACCGCCAGTTCAAGATCAATGAGAACCTCCTCAACAAGTTTGGGTAACTCCACTAGCTGATGTCTTGTGTCATCACCTTTTGACAGCCGGGAGTAGTCTAATAAATCCCGAATGAGTGACTGCATACGCTCGGTTGTCGATTGCATTTTCTTGAGTAAGTCGACTCCTTTACCAAGAGCAGTACCATATTGATCGACTAAGGCAGTACTAAACAACTGTATTTTTCGGAGGGGTTCCTGCAAATCGTGGCTGGCTACGGAGGCAAATTGCTCAAGGCTGGTATTCGACTCCCGAAGTTGCTGTTCAATTTGCTTACTTTCTGTAATGTTCATAAACGTGACCACCACATTATCCCGATCATGGCGAACGGCCGATATTTGAAACCAGCCCTCTAAGCCTAACTCATCTCGGTAGGGTTGGGTCATTTGTTCCGGCTGACCTGTTTCCACTACGCGTACATACGAGTCGAAAAAACCATTTTCCTTATTACCCGGAAATTTTTCCAGCAATC
This sequence comes from Spirosoma sp. KCTC 42546, assembly GCF_006965485.1. NCBI lineage: Bacteria > Pseudomonadati > Bacteroidota > Cytophagia > Cytophagales > Cytophagaceae > Spirosoma > Spirosoma sp. KCTC 42546. The sequence continues at coordinate 5,584,478 of NZ_CP041360.1, read as the reverse complement.
GCTGACCAATAACTTCCTCGGGCTTTAAGTTTGTGCTACTCAGAACGGCCTGGTTGGAAAACTCAATCAGGAAATCAATGATCTGTCCGGTTTGGTCGTCACGAACGGCTTTCATGTAAAAAATACTGTTGAGCGATGCATCCAGTGTAGCACGGAGCTGTTCCGCTTGTCGCTGCAGTTTCAGCTGCTCCGCTGGAATACCGAGGAAATTGACCATAATCCCATCGCCCTGTTTACGCACCGACAGGGTAAACCAGTCCATAGCATTGCCGTTTCGGAAGGGGTGATAATCTTCACCCTGGTACGTCTGGCCGGTTTCGACCACCTCTATGTAGTGGGCAAATAGTACCAGCTGGGCGAATTGAGGAAATAGCGTTAGCAAGGTAGTCGCTTGTAATTCTTCGACCGAAGAACCAATCCACTTCTGAAACTGGGTATTTACAAGCGTAATGCGAAAGTCGGTGATCTGACCAGTAGCTGGATCGCGCACGGCTCTGGCTACATAGGTATTTGTAAGTGAAGTCTCTACGAGTGTCTGGAGTAACTCAGACGATTCATCGGTAAAGCGTACATTCATACAGATGGTAATGAATAGCTTAGATAGCTAATTGGCAGATTTTCAGGTGTATGATTGAGTTTTATTGGTATAAGAAGGGTTTAATTAATCACCCGCCATTATAGAAAATCTCGTTGATTCCGTTATCATGATGGTAAGTGCTAACCCTAACGTATGTAGGCTCATCTGAACGATACTATTTGTGGGGTATAAATGTTTATACATGTAAAAAAATTGTTATAATTATTTGGTAAAGCGAGTACGGATTGTCTTGTCTTTATAGCTTTTTGTAAAACTGGTGTCACCTTTTTATAATTAGGACCGTATGCTCATTTATGGCTTCTCTTTTAGCCAAAGCGATTAAAGGCAGAGTTTGATTACTAATAAACAAACTCAACGCACAGTTATGAAAAAGGCAATTATGATGGGAGCGCTGTTTCTTGCGGTAGCGAGCTTCAGTGCACAGGCACAAACAACCTCGGGCAGCGGAACGGGGAACGGAACGAATGGGTCGGCTGCCCAAAATGGGGCAACGGATACGACGGGCAGATCTAATCGGTCAGGTACCAGAGGTAATCGGTCGATGAACAGTAATTCCAGTTCTAATGGCACTGCTGGTCAGAACAGTAACTCTATGTCGACTCAGTCAGATAACCAGGGGAAAGGCCGGATGAACCGGAAAATGAAACGGAATAGCAATCGCATGAATAGCGATTCAACGTCTACCTCTACGAGTGGCAATCCGCCACGGTAGTCAGGCACATGAATAGCCTATCATTGAAAAAGGGATCCAGTTAGGTTGAAACCTGACTGGATCCCTTTTTTTTGTTTGGTAAGTGCTTGTATGTGAGTGAGATATGTTGCTTATTGTTTAGCAGGCTGCGTCTTGATCGCTGCCCCGTCTGCAATGTCTTCACTGCCTGTTTTTAAGATAATATCACCTGCTTTTAAATCACCAAAAACCTGCGTCTGGCCAACAGTATCATCGCCTTTTTGCACGGTTGTCCGAATGGCTTTCCCATCAACCACTTTCAAAACAAAGGTGCGATCCAGGGTGCTGACTACAGCCGATTTGGGAACATATAAACTGCCCTCCCGAGTAGAGGTAACAGGTAATCTTGCCGAGGCAAACATACCTGGTTTTAACAGTCCGCCTTTATTCTGAAAATCAATCTCGACCAGTTCTGAACGGGTTTCAGGACGAACACTATTGGCGATACGGTTGATTCGGCCAGTAAAGGTTTGGTTGGGAAAACTACGTACGGAAAACTGTACCTGATTCCCCCGCCGAATATCGCCCAGATAGGCTTCTGGAACGGCAATCCGTAACCGCAGTCGATCAAGTTGTTTGATCTTGAGCATGGGCACACCATTCTGCCCGCCCGGCCCCACAAATGCACCGGGCGAAAGCCGTCGATCCGTAATCACGCCAGTAAAGGGGGCAATGATTTTTAAATAACTCACCAGTTGCTGAACTGAACTATAATGGGCGTTTGCGGCTACAACGCCTAAACTATCTGAAACAGCCTTGGTGCGGGCAGCATCCAAGTCGACGGGCGAAATAGCACCCAATGTACGGCTGGTTCGTAGCACGCGCAGGTAAGTGCCTTTACTGGCGCCATAGACTGCTTCGGCTGCTTTGACTTTGGAGAACGCTTCGGTCAGATTAGCCGTGAGTTCGGGGGCTTCCAACTCGGCCAGCACCTGACCCTTATGCACCTGATCGCCAATATCGACGTGCAGTGCCTTTACGTAGCTACTCACGCGGGGGTAGAGATCGGTTTCGTAATAACTTTCCAGTTCGCCCGGCAGATTCAGCTCCGATGCCGGGCGGGATGCAGTTACGCGGATGGCGTCATACCGAATTTCTTCGTCAGCCGGAGCCTCGTCCATCGGACTCTTTTCGGCCGACGAATTGCCGCACTGGCTCATCAAAAAGCCCGTACTGGTAATGGTCAGCAGGAATAAACCACGTCGGAGAACAGCATATATAGTCATGGAATTGAAGGCTGGTTAGTAGGTAAGACTGGTTTCGGAAGGTTCGATCAGCGTAATTGCGCTACCATCGTAGACCGTGCTGGTTGGGTCATCCGGGTCGAGGGAAGGTGAGTCGAAGGTCGTTTTACGCTGAATGGCGGAGAAGACGACAGGTAGGACCAGCAGGGCTGCTAGGGTAGAAAAGAACAGGCCACCAATGACGGCCCGGCCCAGTGGTGCCGTCTGCTCGCCCGATTCGCCCAGACCGCTGGCCATGGGAATCATCCCGGCAATCATGGCCAGGGCAGTCATTAAAATTGGCCGTAATCGGGATGCACCCGCCACGCGAGCTGCGGATCGGGCATCCCGGTAGCGTAAGCGCAGGGTTTCTGCATTGGTCACCAGCAATAACGCGTTGGCTACTGATACCCCCACCGACATAATGATACCCATGTACGATTGCAGGTTGAGGGTTTGCCCGGTTATCAGTAACAGCGTGAGTGAGCCAGCCAGCACGGCGGGTACACTAACCAGAACAACACTGGCCACTTTGAAGGACTGATAGTTGGCCGCCAGTAGCAGAAATATGACGACAATAGCCAGTCCTAGCCCAAATTGAAGGCTACCCAGTGTTTCCTGAAGTAACTGCGCCAGCCCACGTAACTCAACGATTGATCCTTTAGGCGGTTGTCCGGCGGCAGCAATGGCGGCCTGAACATCGCGCGTGGCGGTTCCCAAATCCTTATTGTTAATATTGGCCGATACCGTGATGATGCGTCGGGGGCCAATGCGGTCATACTGACCCGGTACGGTTGTTGGCTTAATGATTGCCACATCGCCCAGCGTAGGTCTAAGTTGCCCTTTTACGAGTGGAATCGCCTGGATATCAGCTACCGATTTCATCTGCTGTTGCTCCAGCTGGATTTGTACCTGATAAGCAAAGCCTTTGGATTGATCAAGCCAGAGATTTTTGGCCGTAAACCGGCTCGATGATGTAGCCGCCACCAGCGATTTGGCAATCTCATCGACACTGAGACCCAGTTGAGCGGCCCGCTCCCGGTCAACCTGAACCGTAACGGTTGGGTAACTTAGGGGCTGATTGATCCGTAGATCCCGCAGGTAAGGAATTTCGTGCAGCCGGGTTAACAGGCGGTTGGCGTAGTGCTGGCCTTCGGTCAGGTCTTTGCCGCCGACTAGAATCTCTATGGGTGTTTGGGCACCCTGACTCATGATCTTATCCGTCAGGTCAATCGGTTCAAACGACAGCCGTACATTGGGCATTTTTTTTCGGACCCGTCGGCGAATCTGATCCTTTAGTGCATCCATCGACTGGACCTTGTATTCGTCAGCAAGGTTGACTTGCAGAACGGCTTCGTGCGGACCGGAGTTGAATACATACAGCGCGCTGGTGCCATAGCTGGATGGCGTCATGCCCACAAAGGCTGATGAAATCGCGATATTCTTCGCGCCGACGATATCTTTGATCTGTTGAATAACCTGCTTGGTTAGTTCTTCGGTACGTTCAATTCGCAGGCCCTGCGGCCCCACAATGCGTACCTGAAACTGGTGGGCGTGGTTCTGGCGAGGCATCATATCCTGGCCCGTTTGGGTAAATCCAATGCCAATCAGCAGAGCACAAAGCAGCCCATAAACCCCAATGACCAGCGCTCGCCGGGCCATCAGCCGATCCAGCAACCGGAGGTAGCCCAGTTTGAAGCGTTCAAATCCAGTTACTTTTTCTGGATGCGTTTGTTCGAATTGTTCCTGGCGAGTCTCCGGTTTCTGATTCAGATCAGGCAAAATACTTAGTTCGTGTGGGCTCGCATGCACATGATTTTTTAGCCACCAGTTTGCCACAACCGGTACAAATACCTGCGACAGAATGTAAGAAGCGATAATGGAAAAGCCGACTGATAACGACAGCGGCAGAAACATGCCGCGCGGAACTCCATTCATCAGGAACGCAGGGGCAAACACTGCCAGAATACAGAGCGTAATGAGCAGCAATGGAAACGACATTTCCTGACAGGCATCCAGAATGGCGCGGGCTTTGGGTTTGCCCATTTCCAGGTGCTGGTGGATATTTTCAATGACCACCGTAGCCTGATCGACCAGAATGCCAATGGCCAGTGCCAGACCCGACAAGGTCATGATATTGATGGTCTGGCCCGTCAGGTTCAATAACAAAATGGCGCTCAGAATCGAAACCGGGATGGTCAGAATCACAATCAGCGAACTACGCCAGTCGCCCAGAAACAGCAGCACCATCAAGCCCGTCAGGATGGCGCCCAACCCACCTTCAACGGCCAGACTATGAACCGCCTGCGTCACATAAACCGACTGGTCAAATTCGTAGGAAAGCTGTACATCATCTGGTAACAGGGCTTTCATTTCGGGCAATCGGGCTTTTAGCGCGTTCACAACGCTCATGGTTGAGGCATCGGCACTTTTCGTGACCGGGATATAAACCGACCGTTTGCCATTGACCAGAGCGTACCCGACCGTGATGTCGGTGGCATCTTCTACCGTGGCTATATCGTGCAAAAACACGGTTGGGCCCACGCCCTTTCGTAAGGGAATGTTCAGAAACTCACTGACTTTATCGAGCACCGTATTGCTAGGCGTCATCACCGTATAATCCCCCATCTGAACGCTACCCGCTGGTGATATCTGGTTGTTTTTTACAACCGACTGTACGATTTCGTCGGGTGTGAGTTCGTAGCTGCGCATCCGTTCGGGATTTACATTAACAACTACGGTTCGTTCGTTTCCACCGAATGGCGGTGGGGCCGACGCGCCCGGAATCTGGGAAAATAACGGTCGGATTCGGGTAGAGGCCAAATCCTGCATCTCGCCCAGCGACGCCCGGCGACTGCTGAAGACCAACTGGCCAACCGGCAAACTGGAGGCATCGAAACGAACTACTGTAGGCGGTACGGTGCCAGGGGGGAGGTAATTCATGACCCGGCTTACCTGATTGGCCACTTCCCCGGATACCTGAGCCATGTTTACGTCTTCGTAGAACGTACATTTCACCAGACACAGTCCCTGAATATTTTTTACCTCAACGGCCTTGATTCCCGAGACATACAGAAGCTGGTTCTGATAACGGGTGGCAATGAAGCCTTCCATCTGGGCGGGTGTCATGCCGCCGTAAGGCTGAGCAATATAAATGGTGGGCAGATTGAGTCGGGGGAAAATATCTACCGGAATCTGGAGCAGGGCCAGCACCGCAAACAAGACGATACCCGCCAGGGCAACAATTACGGTAATGGGTTTAGCGAGGGCAGCTTTAATCATGGCAGTTGAGTTAGCGTGGAATTTGTTGCAGGAATGAGTCCAGATCACCAGCGGTAGCGGCCCGAAGCAGCAGTGCCCGCCAAACACTATTGGTCACGATTGCCTGATCCACTTCGGCCCGGTTGAGTAGGGCAGTGGTTTGCGTCAGGGCCAGAATGTTATCCAGACCAGATTCGTAGCGTGCCTGCGATTGGGTATAGGCTTGCTGAGCCGCATCCAGTTGCAAAGGGGCCTGATCGGCCCTGGCCTGCGCCAGTTCCAGTTGTAAGCTGGCATTCTGACTGGCTGCCTGAATCCCCAGAGCCTGTTGATTGTAGGTTTGCTGGAAGGCGTTGATCCGCTCCCGTTGGGCGGATAGGGCGTATTTGGATCGTAATAAATCGGTGGGTCGCCAGATCGCTGTGACGCCTACGATGTAATTATAGGATCGTAAAGGCAAGCCAGCACCCAGAGAGGGATCGATTCGGAAGGTGCCGTCGGGCTGGGCTCGTTCACTGATGCCCGAGCCCCGACCCTGGAGTGAGCCCAGAACGGATACCGAAGGCAGGGCCGCTGCTTTTAACAACGCTTCGTTTGCTTTTCCCAACTCAATCGACTTCTGAAATACCCGCAACTGGGGGTGAAGTGCTACACTGCCTGATTGGGTATTCAGTAAACGGGGGAGCCGATTATAAAATGCCATCGAATCCAGTTGAACCGTTGGATTGGGCTGCCCGATTAGTTCGGTTAACCGGAGTACCTGTTGCTGCGCCAGTTGCTGACTTTCCAGTACTTGTAACCGGGCTCGGGCCACTTCGGTATTGGCAATGGCGCTGTCGATACCCGGCCGGAGCCCGCCTTCGGTGCTGGCACGGATAACCCGTTGCAACGCCTGTGCCCGCTGGAGGTTAGCTGTTTGCAGTGCCACCGATTTCTGGGCATTGAGCGCCAGCAAGTAAGCGTCACAAACCCGCACCTGATGGGTAAAAAACTCGCCTTCGTAATCGGCCTGGGCTTGCTCAATGGCTAGTCGGGCCTGACTGCGTCGGGCTTGCCGTCGCCCAAAGGTAACGGCCTCCCAGTCCACAACCAGTGAGGCTCCACTCGTCCAGGTGGCCTGGTTATTGAATCCATCAGTGCGTACGCCCGAGATAGGCAGGAGTAATCCGCCATTGGAAACATACGCGCCCCGAACCTGATTGGAGGTAGCATTTAGTGTCTGAGCCTGAACGCCCGCCTGCGGCAATAACGCAACTTGCAAACCTTGGGCCTCTGCTTCAGCCGCCCGAATGGTAGCCAGCTTGCCGCGCAGACTTGGGTAATTGGTACGAGCCAGTTCCAGTGCTTTGGGCAGGCTGAGCTGATTGGCAACTGCTGGTAATGAATTGACTGACTGAGCAGCGACTAGCCCAGCCCAGAAGCTGGCTATGGCTAGTATGACTGCCAGGCCCAAATATCGTTTTTCTCCGTTGAGCATGAGGGTAGTCCGATGGATAACCTCAAAACTACGGGCAGGAGATTAGAGCGAAATTAGAGCCATATTAGATGTTATTAGAGTCGTCTCAGGCTGGCTGCAACGGCAGCACCACTTCCGTGAGCGTACCTCCTCCAGGGCGGGGGCGTAAGTATAGTTGTCCCTGATGCAGCGCAATAATGCGGGAAGCCAGGGTCAATCCAATACCGAATCCAGCTATTGAGGCTACGTTCGAGCCACGCACAAGAGGTAACAGAATCTGATCTTCCTCGCCGGGGGCCAAGCCAATACCCCGGTCTTCAATCCGGATGCGTGCCCGTTCTTCGGTATCCATTTCCAGGTGCAGCGTAACAGGCTGACCGTTGGAGTACTTGACGGCATTATCTAACAAATTCAGCAAGGCAGTTTTCAGCAGATAGGCGTTTCCTAATACGGTCACCGGCGTTGTCTGTTCAAGAACACCATCGCTGAGCTGTACCGACAGGGATTGGCCGTCTCGTTGCTGCCCAAGTGTATCGGCCGCATCCAGTACAATTTCGACCAACGCAAGGGGTTGGCGATCGAGTTGAGCATCTACGCCATCAATACGGGCTAGTTGAAGAAGCCCGTTGGATAAGGCGGTTAACTTGTCGAGCTCAGTAACGGCCTGCGCCATGCCGCGTTTTAGGGTATCGGCATCGGTATCGTAGAGCATGGACGTTTCCAGCCAGCCTTTAATGGTGGTTAAAGGGGTTCGTAACTCGTGCGACGCCTGGGCAATAAAGGAACGCTGATTATCGACCAGCCGCTCCTGACGCGTGAGCAGGTTATTAAATGCCTGCGCTAATACGCCTACCTCATCCTGTGGATTATCGGCTCGTAGCCGGAATGCCTGAGTACTGGCAGCTGGGGTGTTTATCTGGTCGATCAGGTTATTGAGTGGCTTTAGGGCCTGTCGGGAGAAGAAATAACCCAGCAAAACGACTAGGCCAATGGCCACGATATTGCCAACAATAAACAGATCGCGAAGTTGATTTTGGCGCTGGTAGCCATCCTGATCATACGCGGTTACGACGGCCACGTATTCTCGCCCATCGGGTGATGGCGACACGCCCGCGTAGGTGAGGGCCACACCATCTTTTGGGTAGATATGGCCGGGGCTTTCGTAACTAAAGCGCACCAGGCGTTCCCGTCGAACCCGTTCCCGGAAGGCCTTTTGAGCCACAAAGTCGTTGGTTTTCTGACTGGTGTAAATCAGACTATCGGTAGGAGAGTAAACAAATTCAACCTGCTCCGGCATGGATGTAATGACGCTTCCCGCCACCGAGCCCCGGAGGGTCAGGAGCTGCTCGGTTACGCGGGCCTTTCGTTCCAATCGATCCTCAATAGACCGTTGCCGAAAGCTGGTGTAGGTGCTGTACACATACACGGAAAAAATAAACAGAATACTGGCAACCAGTAACGAAAACCACAGAATGAGCTTGTGTTTAATCTGCATCATGAGTCCCGTAAAACGTAGCCCATACCCACTATGGTGTGTAACAGTTTGGGGCTAAATTCTTTGTCTATTTTTTTGCGCAGGTAATTAATGTACACATCGATGACGTTCGTGTTGGTGTCGAAATGTAAGTCCCAGACTTTCTCGGCAATATCGACCCGGCTAACGGTTCGTCCCTGGTTAATCATCAGGTATTCCAGCAAGGCATATTCCCGGGCGGTCAGATCAATCCGTCGTCCGGCTCGGGTAACCGAATGCGCTTTTGTGTCCAGTGCCAGATCGGCCACCCGCAATACCGTTTTCAAGCCAGCAAAGTCACTCGTCCGTCGGGCAAGGGCTTTGATGCGTAAGATGAGTTCCCGAAACTCAAAGGGTTTCACGAGGTAATCATCAGCTCCGGCTCCAAACCCACTTTCTTTGTCGGTTAAACTATCCAGCGCGGTCAGCATCAGTATGGCCTGACCGGGCGACTCCTGCTTGATGTGCCGACACAGGTCGAACCCGTTGATATGTGGCAAATTAACGTCTAAGACAATTACGTCGTAGGGATTGTTGCTGGCTAACCGCTGCCCCATCAAGCCGTCGTAGGCCAGGTCAATTTCATAGCCTTCGCTTTCCACCCCTTTTCGAATAAAGGAGGCCAGGCTAACTTCATCTTCAACGAGTAATATCTTCATGCATCAGGAACCTGAGAATAGCCGGTTAGTTTGACTGGATGAGTAGACGTTTCTATCCGACTCAACAAAGTAAGCAGGAGTTTCCTGGGTTCTCATCCCAAACCATCGCTTTTCTTTCAGGTTATAATTAACAGGGTTGACGTACCATCTCAACACTGCTCGTGTACGCATACATGCTTTTCAGACTAGTCATATTAAGCCTGTGGTTGATTACGGCAGCAGTGCCAGCAGGCGCACAGGATACAACAAAAACCAAAACGACGTCTTCTGGTCAGACCATTCCAGATACCTTATTATTTAAAATTCAGAAGGCACAATCGGTTATTACCGAGATCAAAGCGGCTAACAAAAAAGGGTATGGCATTGCCCGCATCCGTAGCGGGCTGGCCACCGTAAAAAGCAACGTAGCCCCCGTTGCGGCAGATTTGCGTACGAATCGGAAAACAATTGATTCAAAAAACCTCGCCAATTACGGCCTGATTCTGAATGATGCGCTGGAAAAACTAACGAACTGGCGAACCCTACTTTCCAGATCCAACAACGATCTGCAAAGTCGCATGGATCAGGTACTTGCCTTGAGTACAGACTCCTTGCTAACGGTAGTGAGTACGGATACGACCGAGAAAAAATTCTATGCCGATCAGTTAGGTGACCTTAGGTTACAGCTTCAGGATGCAGGTACGCGCACCAGTGCCCAACTGGATACGGTAAGTCGGTTACTAGCCGATGTGTCGGGTACGTATTTAACCATAAGTAATCTACAGGCAACCATTAATGAGCGGTTGCAAAAGTCAACGGAAGGCGCTTTTCAAAAAGAGGCACCTTATCTGTGGGATGCGCCTGCACCGCTTACCATTGGCCGATTGCAGGCCATCTTTACCTCGAATTATCAGGGGCAGGATAAAATACTCAAATACTTCTTTACGTCGAATTGGGACAGTCGTCTTCTGTTGCTTCTTGTGGTGGGCCTATTCTTTTTCTGGGTATTTACCAACCTCAAAAAGGCACGTAAGCCTGAGCTACGTCAGGAGATAGGAGATCTTCGTTTAGAAAACCTACGACCCGTGCCTATTGTGGCTTCATTGATTCTGCTGCTGAACTTAGTCCCGCTGTTTGAGCCCGAATCGCCATCATTATACATCGAAATTACTCAGTTTGTCCTGTTACTGGTGCTCACCGTTCATTTATGGAAGCGGCTTTCCAGGCATGATGTATGGATGTGGGTACTGAACATAGTTCTTTACATTTTGCTGATTATAACGAGCACGCTCGTGAGCGATTCGCTATTCATGCGGCTCTGGCTCATTGTACTGAATGCTGGTTTTTTGTACCTGGGCCTACTCTTTTCCCGCCGATTACAACAGAAACGCCTGAGCACTCGCATTGTCAGGCCAATTAGTAAGCTCTATTTACTGCTACAGGGGCTGGCCATTGTATTGAATATTTTTGGGCGAATCAGCCTGGCTAAAACATTCGGGATTACCGCTGTTATTGGTCTGGTGCAGATCACAGGTCTGGGCGTTTTTATAGAAATCGTGCTGGAAGCCCTGGAACTACAAATAAAGATAAGCGCCTGCTCGAAAGGCATTTTTTCCAGAGTAAATGTTAACCACATCCGTCGTTCCTTTAAAGAAGGGCTGGCTTTTGTGGCCATTGCCCTCTGGTTGTTGGTGTTTTTTATAAATCTGGGCATTGCGGATGGCGTATTCGGTCTACTGTATCAACTGCTCACCCGCCCGCGCTCATTTGGTAGTATCAGCTTCACACTGGGCAATGTTCTGTCGTTTTCGGTGATTATTTACCTGGCCAGCCTGCTACAGAAAAATATAGGACTGCTATTTGGCGAGAATCGGTTGCCGGGCGTAGACCGGCAGGTCGATCAAATGAGTTCCGTATTGGCCCTGGTACGCCTGCTGATAGTTGTGGCGGGCGTCTTGCTGGCCGTGGCAGCTTCAGGAATTTCGATCGATAAACTGACGGTCGTGTTGGGGGCACTTAGCGTGGGTATTGGCTTAGGCATGCAAAACATTGTGAGCAACTTTGTATCAGGGATCATCCTCATTTTTGAGAAACCGTTCCGTATTGGCGATTACGTAGAGCTTGCTGATAAAAAGGGGCGAATTAACGACATTGGCATCCGTTCGAGCCGGATGATAACGGCGCAGGGATCGGAAGTGATTATTCCGAATGGAGACTTATTATCGAACCGACTGGTGAACTGGACATCCAGAGATACCTACATAAAAACAGAATTGACGATTAAAGTGGGTATTGAAACAGACCTTATAGCCATCAATACCCTAATCAAAGAAAGCGCAATCCAGTTGGAAGGCGTGTTGCAAAATCAGCAGCCAGAGATCCTTGTCAATGCCATAGGTGGTGATAGTGTCGAGCTGAAAATACTGATATGGATACAAAGTATTTATAGTGAAGCTGGCATAAAGAGCCAGTTATTGCAGCAGTTGTTTATAAAGCTTAAAGAGGTAGGGATTAAACTACTGTAAGAGTATGGTTAGGGGCTACCATAGGTAAACCGGATTGCCACATCGCTTTTCTGAGCATGGGTTACGGTTTACTGGCAATCAGCTGGATTTTGTTTGGCACACTCCATAGTGTTACGGCAAGCTTGTGGTTCAAACATTGGGTAATAACGATAATTGGGCTCCCCAAATCCTATTACCGACTGGCGTATACTGGTTTTTCTCTGATTACATTTTTGCCTGTTTTATTCACGCTTCGGGCAGCCCCGATTGATCCGCTTTTTACTAATTGGGATGGCTCGCTTTGGGTGGGTGGGCTCCTGATTAGCGCAGGTGTGCTCATTGGGTTGTTGTCGTTTAAACAGTATGATCTTGCCGAATTTATTGGCTGGCCAGTTCGCCATCAGTCGGCAGCAGACGGATCATTTCGGCAAGATGGACTGCTACGCCTTGTCCGCCACCCGCTCTATCTGGGAATACTTCTGATCCTGATTGGCCTGCTTATTTACCAGCCTAACTGGAAGCATCTCCTGTTTGATTTACTGGCGTTCGCTTATCTGCGGATCGGAATTCACTTTGAGGAACAAAAGCTGATTCGGGAATTTGGGAGTCAGTATATACAGTACCGGCAACGGGTTCCCATGCTCATCCCGACGTTTTGACCTCTGTCTCCGCAACTTTGCGTGGCCCATTTTATGTTGCTGGAATAATCCAGTAGCGGACCCATCGTATAAACCATGAAACTGACAGTCGATTATTTACAGCAAGCACTTGGTAGTCGATTTGAGTACGCGCTTCTTCAGGAACTGACTGAAGTTGGGCAGCACAAGCTTGTACCCGTTGGCGCTTATCTGATTCGGCCGGGTGAGTACATTCGTTCGGTACCCATAATTATTCGGGGATCGGTCAAAATTATGCGCCCTGATCAGGAAGGGCGTGAGGCATTACTCTATTACCTGGGCGGACTGGATGCCTGTGCCATGTCGCTGACCTGTTGCCTGGGCAACAAGCGCAGTGAAATTACGGCTGTTGTTGACGAGGAAACCGAACTGATTGCGGTGCCCGTAGATAAGGTGGATACCTGGTTATGCCAGTACTCAACCTGGAAACAGTTTGTGTTTCAAACCTACCAAAAGCGGTTCGATAACCTACTGGAGACAATTGACGAGGTGATTTTCCATAAACTGGATGAGCGCCTGCTCACGTACCTTCAAAAAAAAGTAGCCAGTTGCCAGTGTACCGTACTGAACATTACCCACGAAGAGATTGCGCAGGAACTGGCCACCTCCCGAGAGGTAATTTCCCGTTTGTTAAAGCAGTTGGAAAAGGATGGGCAAATTCAACTGATGCGGAATAAAATAACAATGTTGGGCTAATTAGGAATTAATTTTCTGTGTAACAATTGTCACGGAAGAGCAAAACGGGAAGAACGTATTTCGCTTAAAAAAGTAAGCGTGTATGACTTCACTGCAAGTAGCGGGCTTTTCTGCGTCCATTATAATCGGGGTCAGTCTGGGTTTGATTGGTGGAGGGGGTAGTATTCTGACGCTGCCCGTACTCGTCTATTTGTTGGGCGTTAATCCCATGCTGTCTACGGCTTATTCCCTGTTTGTTGTGGGCATGACCTCGCTGGTTGGGTCGGTTAATTACATGCGGCAACACCAGATCAATTACAAAGCGGCTATCGTTTTTTCCATTCCTTCGCTGCTCACCGTTTATGTGACCCGTAAGTATCTGGTGACCCTTATCCCCGACCCTGTTTTTTCGACAGATACGTTTACACTGAGCAAAAACGTGGCCATCATGGTGTTCTTCGCCCTGATTATGCTGGCAGCCTCGGTGAGTATGATTCGGGATAAAAAAGCGGAAGTCAACAAGCCTGATGGTCCGATTCAATTCAATCTGCCATTGATTGCTCTGGAAGGTATGTTCGTAGGTGCCCTCACCGGACTAGTAGGGGCTGGCGGTGGCTTTTTAATCATACCAGCCCTGGTGCTATTGGCCCGCTTGCCCATGAAAACAGCGGTGGGTACCTCCCTGCTGATTATTGCGGTGAAATCACTAACCGGTTTTCTTGGCGACCTGTCAAACATGGCTGTCGATTGGCCATTTCTGCTCGAATTCACGGCGCTTTCTGTGGTTGGAATTTTTGTTGGGTCTTATCTGGCTCGCTTTGTGTCCAGTCACAAACTGAAGAAAGCCTTCGGGTACTTTGTGCTAGTGATGGGCGTATACATTATTCTTAAGGAGACGCTGCTCTAACCATTTCGTACTTGTCTCAGAATCGTAGTGCTATGTGATAAAAATCACTGAATTCAGCAAAAGAAAGCGGTTCCTTCGTCAGAAAAACCAACATCATGAAAAAGAACATGGGTTCTATTGATCGGACACTCCGAATCGTTATTGCTAGTGTCCTCATTGGCTTATACGCAACTAGTGTCCTAACAGGCGTTTGGGGTATTGTCAGTCTGGTTCTGGCGGGTGTGTTTATCCTGACAAGCCTGGTAAGTACATGCCCACTTTATTTGCCTTTTGGTATTCGAACTAACAGGTCGAAAAAATAAACGGATTCACTAGCTAGTAAGCGCAATGAAATGGCTTGTGTTTGATGGAATCTTGCGTAGCCCAACTACGTATACCACTTAGCTAGCACGTATAAATAAATCAATTGCATGGAGTTTATTGACCTCATCCGAAAACCCTGGCCCTGGTATGTGGCTGGACCACTGATTGGGCTTACCGTTCCCACCTTATTATTGATCGGCAGTAAGTCATTTGGTATCTCCTCATCACTACGGCATATATGTGCCGCCTGCCTGCCCGCTAATCTTCCGTTCTTTCATTACAACTGGAAAAACGAGATCTGGAACCTGATTTTCGTTGCTGGTATACTCATTGGTGGATTTCTGGCCACTCAGTTCTTATACAACCCTGATCCAATTCAGCTTGCACCAGCCACCGTTGCGGATTTACAGGCTTTGGGTATTCATGATTTTTCGGGCCTGATGCCTGCCGATTTATTCAGCGTAGAGAACCTGTTTACCCTAAAAGGCTTCTTCTTCTTCGTGGTCGGTGGGTTTCTGGTGGGTTTCGGTACTCGCTGGGCGGGAGGATGCACCTCGGGCCATTCCATTATGGGCTTGTCGAACCTGCAATGGCCGTCGCTCGTGGCAACCTGTTGCTTTATGATTGGCGGTTTTGCCATGACCCAGTTGATTCTTCCTTATCTGATGAAATTAGTTTAACCGAGTGGGCTATGCAAGTAGATGAATTCCCCGACGTAGTGGCGTGCGATGCGCCCAACGACATGAAGAAGCCGGAAACGGGCCTGGCTACTAGTAAATACCTGATTGTCGGTATTCTGTTCGGCATTGTGTTTGTGAAAGCCGAAATCATTTCGTGGTTTCGGATTCAGGAGATGTTCCGGCTGCAAAGTTTCCACATGTACGGTGTTATTGGATCGGCCGTGGTGGTTGGCATGATCTCCGTCTGGTTAATCAAACGGTTTAAAATCAAAACTTTATCAGGCGAACCAATTGAGTTTCATCCTAAACCATTCAATCGGGGGCAAATCTACGGTGGATTGCTGTTTGGCCTGGGCTGGGCGATCACGGGTGCCTGTCCTGGACCTTTGTTTGCCCAGATCGGCAGTGGATACGTTGTGGTACTCGTTACCCTGCTGAGTGCCATTGCCGGTACCTGGGTGTATGGGTATGTATGGAAAAATTACCGCATTAACCTGATAATAATCACGTCCGGTTTGTAACAAATATCACTGAACAACCCCGGCCAGATTTCCAATTTTGACTTACCAATTTAACAAGGGGAAAGTCATGAAAATCGAGCAGATTTATACCGGATGTCTGGCTGAGGCAGCCTATTACATTGAATCGGAAGGGGAGGCTGCCATTATTGATCCGCTTCGTGAAACCAAACCCTACACGGATCGGGCGAAGGAAGATGGAGCAACCATCAAATACGTTTTTGAAACCCACTTCCACGCCGATTTTGTATCAGGCCACCTGGACCTGGCGGCAAAAACCGGAGCAACAATCGTTTTTGGCCCTACAGCTCAACCGGGTTATGAAGCGTATGTTGCCAAAGACGGTGAGGAGTTTTCGGTAGGAAAAGTTAAAATCAGGGTGCTACACACGCCCGGTCACACCATGGAGTCGTCGTCATTTTTACTGCTTGATGAAGCGGGTAAAGAAACGGCCATCTTCACGGGCGATACCCTGTTCATTGGCGATGTTGGCCGACCTGACCTGGCCATTAAAACTGACCTTTCGCGCGAAGACCTGGCCGGGTATCTTTACGATAGTCTGCATACCAAAATCATGACCCTGCCCGACGATGTGATTGTTTACCCCGGTCATGGGGCTGGATCGGCCTGCGGCAAGAACATGAGTAAGGAAACGTCCGACACGCTGGGTAATCAAAAGCGGTTTAATTATGCCTTACGCGCGCAAAGCAAAGAGGCCTTTATTAACGAAGTAACCACCGGGCTTGTGCCTCCTCCGCAGTATTTCCCTAAAAATGCGGTGATGAACAAACTGGGGTATAGCGCTATTGATGAGGTAATCCAACAGGGAACGCAGGCATTATCGCCCGCTGCTTTTGAAGCCGCAGCCAATGAAGTGGATGCCCTGATTCTGGACGTTCGGGACACACAGAACTTTGCCAAAGGCTTCATTTCCAGCGCGATAAATATTGGCCTGGAAGGGCAATTCGCGGGCTGGGTCGGCACGTTGATTCCTGATTTAAACCAGCCTATACTGCTTGTAGCTCCCGAAGGTAAAGAGGAAGAGGCCGTGTTGCGGTTAGCACGCGTAGGTTACGATAACTGCATTGGCTATTTGACCGGTGGGTTTACGGCCTGGCAGGCCGATGGCCGGGAGGTCGATACAATTCCGTCGATAACGGCCGAAACCTTTGCTACCCTTTTCAATCAGAATCCCAACTTGCCAGTATTGGATGTCCGGCGGAAGAGTGAGTACGATTCGGAGCATATCGTAGGCGTAGAGAATTTGCCGCTCGACTTCATCAACGAAAACATGGCGCGTATCGACCGCACCAAAACATACTATGTGCATTGCGCGGGTGGGTATCGCTCTATGGTTGCTCTATCTATCCTAAAAGCGCGTGGATTCACCAATCTGATCAATGTAGCGGGTGGTTTTGCCGCCATCAAGCAAACGGGTAAACTCCCGCTTACGGATTACGTTTGTCCAACAACCCTCCTGTAGTAACTAGTTAGCAATAGTCATCTTCACGACTGGATAGTATGGAAACCCACTATTATGAAGTCAATTTGGGCTGGCAATATGCCCGTTTGGGGCAGTTAAGCTCTCCCGTTTTAAACGAAAATATTGATGTGGCTACACCCCCTGAATTCCCGAAGGGAATGCCCGGTGTCTGGTCGCCGGAGCACTTGCTGGTAGCTTCAGTTTCGAGTTGTTTCATGACAACCTTTCTGGCTATTGCCGAAAACGCTAAGCTTGACTTCGATGATTTCGATTGCCGGGCCGTTGGTAAACTGGAAACTGTAGACAATACGCTGATGATATCGGAAATTAAGCTGTTCCCGAAATTGCTATTAATTGATGAAGGCGACGTGGAAAAAGCGGATCGCGTACTACTAAAAGCAGAAAAGGCCTGCCTGATCAGTTATTCAGTCCGGTCGCAGGTAAGCGTACAACCTACGATTCGGGTAGTCCTTAAAGAGTATGACTAGAGGATGTTTCATCACAGAAACGATCAACAAAAAATGCGGGCTAATCCAGTCCGCATTTTTTGTTGATGATAAGTACCTGAAATTGTTTACTTCAAATTTCGCCAGCTACCGGCATCGTGCAGATCGGCTATTCCCTGATCTGCCAGAAACGATTTGGCTCGGGCACTTCGCATGCCCGAAGCACAGCAAAGTACGAGTGGTTTCTGGTAGCTTTTGATCTTGTAAAGCTTTGACTCTAACTGATCGAGGGGAATGTTAACAGCCCCTTTGGCGTGACCCGAGGCAAACTCACCGGCCGAGCGGACGTCAATAATAATAGCTCCCTTTGCGAGTACTTCCTCAATGTTGCTGGTATCGGCACTGCCGAATATGGATTTCAATAGATGTATCATTGGCTTCGTTTTTCGTATGCTGAGGTAAAGCTATTCTCCATGGTATTGACAGTCTGTGACATTTATCACCCATTACCAGGATAGTCGCTGGCCTTCCGTCAATAAGTGGAATGGTTACTGGAGGGGGCTGGGTTCGTTAAATAGGGTAGGGGAGAAAACATATTCGTTGCATTAAGTAGCGCCAGCCAAAAAAAACCTTTTACTACCGCCAATTAGTGAGAATCTTTGTAGTGTGTACTAATCCCAATCCGACCCATTGATCACAAGCGATACTACGGGTTAACTAGCTATAGAATGAAAAAAGGTAAGGTGAGTGTATTGAAAAGAAATAAGATTGTCTGGCTCTGCGCGCTGGCTCCCATGCTTTGCTTAGTAGGCTATCAGAACGAGAAAGATCCGATAGACCGCCGGATCAAGCGGATGGTTCCCGAAAAGGCTGCGCAGTTAGCGAAAGCCATCGAGGCCACCGTAACGCCTGAACTTGCCGAAGGGCTTACCCTGAGCCTGTGGGGCGTGGATTCGCTGGTGGCCGACCCGATTGCCATTGATATTGATGATAACGGCAGGCTGTATTACACCCGGACAAATCGGCAGAAGAACTCGGAGTTCGACATCCGGGGCCACCAGGATTGGGAAATCGAATCGAACCGATTACAAAGCATTGAAGATAAACGAGCATTCCTGCACCGGGTACTATCGCCCGAAAACAGCAAGA
Source organism: Spirosoma sp. KCTC 42546 (assembly GCF_006965485.1). Taxonomy (NCBI): domain Bacteria; kingdom Pseudomonadati; phylum Bacteroidota; class Cytophagia; order Cytophagales; family Cytophagaceae; genus Spirosoma; species Spirosoma sp. KCTC 42546. Next base: position 5,565,717 of record NZ_CP041360.1, on the reverse strand, counting down.
AAAATGAATGGCTGAAAGACCTGAACGGTGATGGCTCTCACGATTGGCGTGACATGACGGTCGAAAAGGAGAATGTCTATCGGATTGAAGATACGTCTGGCGATGGCGTTGCTGATTTATCGCAGTTGGTGGTCGATGATTTTCACGACGAAGTGACCGACGTAGCGGGTGGCGTTATGACGAATGGCGATGATTTATACGTAGCCGTTGCACCTGACCTCTGGCGCATGCAGGATAAAGATGGCGACGGTATCGCCGAAACAAAAACGTCTATTTCGCATGGCTACGGTGTTCATATTGGCTTTGGTGGTCACGGCATGTCGGGTATCGAGATGGGCCCCGATGGCAAAATCTACTGGCAGATCGGTGATATTGGCTTCAATGGCAAAGGACCAGATGGTAAGAAGTGGGAACACCCCAACAGTGGTGTCGTTGTCCGTTCCAATCCCGACGGCAGCGATTTTGAGGTTTTTGCCTATGGCGTTCGAAATACCCACGAGTTCGTTTTTGACGAGTATGGTAACCTGATCAGCGAGGATAATGACGGCGACCATCCGGGCGAGAAAGAACGGCTGGTTTACATCGTCAATGGATCCGATACGGGCTGGCGCAGCAACTGGCAGTACGGCAAATACCGCGACCCGAACAACAACACCTACAAAGTGTGGATGGACGAGCAGATGTACAAACCTCGCTTTGCCGGTCAGGCAGCTTATATCACGCCGACCTTAGCCAATTTTGTGAGTGGCCCGGCGGGTATGCGCTACAATCCGGGAACGGCCCTGAGCCCGGCGTACAAGAACACGTTTTTCATTGCTGAGTTTGTGGGGAACCCTGCCAAATCAGGTATTCACGCGTTTAAGCTAAAGCCAAAAGGCGCTTCGTTTGAACTTGGTGAGCAGAAAAAAATTCTCGGTGGTGTATTGGCTACCGGTATCGACTTTGGTCCCGATGGGGCTTTGTATGCAGCCGACTGGATCAATGGCTGGGATGCCAAAGACTACGGCCGTATCTGGAAACTAGACGATAAAGCGGGCGCTAACTCGGCTGATCGGCAACGTACCAAAGCCTTGCTGGCCGAGAAATTTGGCCCTCGTTCCGAAACCGATTTGGGTGAGTTACTGAAAAATCCGGATATGCGTGTTCGGCAGAAAGCACAGTTTGAGTTAGCGAAGCGGGGCGACAAAGGCGTAGCTATTTTTACCGCAGCTACTAAGCAAACTGATAATCAACTGGCCCGTGTGCATGGCATTTGGGGGATCAGCCAACTGGCTCGTAAGGATAAACAATACGGCCAGTTACTAATGCCGTTGCTTCAGGATGCCGATCCTGAAATCCGCGCGCAGGCCGCTAAATGGTTGGGTGATATTCGGTATAAAGAAGCAGGGGCAGCCCTGATTCCGTTACTGAAAGATGCGAACGCACGGGCACGCTTCTTTGCTGCCGAAGCCCTGGGTCGTATCGCGTATGAGCCTGCCATTCAGCCTATTATTCAACTGCTGGAAGCCAACAATGATGAGGACGTTTACATTCGTCATGCAGGTAGTCTGGCGCTGGCTCGCATCGGTAAAGCAGCACCCGTTGTGGCGTTGGCCAGTAGCTCGTCGCGGGCGGTACGGATTGCGGCTGTGGTGGCTCTCCGTCGCATGAGCGATCCGGGTATTGCCGCTTTTCTGGCTGATAAAGATGAGTTTATCGTGACAGAAGCCGCTCGGGGTATTAATGATGACCTGTCTATTCCAGACGCATTACCAGCGTTGGGAAAGGTGCTGCAAACGACAACCTTCACCAATGAAGCCTTACTTCGACGGTCTATCAACGCAAATTTGCGGGTGGGTACGCCCGAAGCCATGCAAACGCTGATTGACTATGCTAAAAAAGAAGGTAGTCCGCTGGCGATGCGGGCCGAAGCACTGGAAGCGCTGAGTACCTGGGCGAAACCATCAGTATTGGATCGGGTAGACGGACGTTACCGGGGTGTGATTGAACGCGACCCTGCGGTTGTTAAAGCCAAAACGGCTGATCTGTACACTAAGCTATTAACCCATCAGGAACTTGCCTTAAGACTAAGCGCTATCAAAGCCATTGCCAAATTAGACTTGACGGAAGCGTCAGAAGCTTTGTTTAGCCGGTTAACGACTGATAAAGAGGCCGTTGTTCGGGTGGCTGCCTTGCGAGCACTGGCTTCAATGAACGATAAACAGGTTAGCAAAGCCATTGAAACAGCTATGGCCGACAGTGATAAAAGCGTTCGGGTAGCAGGATTGGATTTGCTGGCTAAGTCGAGTATGCCCAAGGATCGGATGGTGACGTTGCTGACGGAGGTGATCAACACGCGCACAACCGAAGAAAAACAGGCCGCCCTACTCACACTAGGCAAACTTCCCGCAGCCAGTTCGCAGAAGGCATTCGACCAACTGTTGACAAAATTGTCGGCAGGTACACTGTCGCCCGAATTGCAACTGGAATTAGAAGAAGCCGTTGAGAGTAGTCATTCTCCTCAATTGACAGCCCGGTATAAAGCCATTACAGCCAAACTATCGCCCGATGCGCTGGCGGCTTCGTATAAAGGGAGCTTGCTGGGTGGGGAGCCGGATCTGGGTCGGCGTATTTTCTTCCGCCACCAAACGGCTCAGTGTATTCGGTGCCACTCGTATGATGACCTGGGCGGCAATGCGGGCCCGCGTCTGAACGGTGTAGCCAGCCGACTCACGCGCGAACAGCTTCTGGAAGCCCTGATTAATCCAAGTGCCCGCTTGGCACCCGGATTTGGAACCGTTAACCTGAAGCTCAAAAATGGAAAAACCGTTAGCGGTATTTTACAGGGTGAAACGCCTACAGAGGTGTCGGTAAAAGTGGGTGATCAACCTGATATTGCTGTTCGAAAAGACCAGATTGCCAAACGCACGAACTCCCCGTCGAGTATGCCCGAAATGAAGTACCTACTCACAAAGCGGGAAATTCGGGATGTCGTTAGCTTCCTATCGACCCTGAAAGAAGATAAGTAGCCTTACGAGAACAGAACCAGTGTAGAATTTTCAATTCCCATATGTATTTCTACGAGTAGCCCAGCCTTAGGTTGGGCTACTTTTTTTATAGGGTTGTTCTATTGATCAATCAAATTTTGGTGGCTTTAGCGACACTTACTACGAGACTCTAATTAAGTGTCATATTTCTTTTTATAAATATATTTTATCTACGAAACTACATATCCACAAACATTAGAGAAAAGGTATAGTTTACCGATATACTTTAAAGATTCATTTACTTGATACCAACGTTTTATGACAACTTTTTACAAATTGATTGGACATACGGTAAAGTACTTTATGCCCAAATCTGCTGTCGGCACGGGCAATTTGTTGCTCCTCGCTTTGGGTAGTTTGCTCATGTCGATGGGAGCTGCACAGGCTCAAACGTATCCGGCCAGTTTTACGCAGGTGCAGGTAACCAATGGTCTCAGCGGTCCTACAGCCATGGTGTTTGCTCCAGACGGGCGCATCTTTGTAACCTTACAAAGTGGCGATTTGCGGGTTATTAAAAACGGGGCCTTACTGCCTACTCCGTTTGTACACCTGACGGTAGATGACAACGGTGAACGGGGCCTTATCGGTGTCGTATTAGATCCGGCCTTCTCAACAAACCACTATATTTATCTGTACCACACGGTGCCAGGTACGCCAGCCCACAACCGAATTAGTCGGTATACGGCAAATGGCGATGTTGTGTTAGCCAATAGCGAAGTTGTGATTCTGGATTTAGACCCGTTGAGTAGTGCAACCAATCACAATGGTGGCGCTATGGTTTTCGGGCCTGATGGCAAGCTTTACGTGGGTGTTGGTGAAAACGCCAACGGACCTAATGCACAAAACCTGGATACCCATTTAGGGAAGATACTTCGTATTAACGCCGATGGAAGCGCGCCCGCCGATAACCCCTTTCCGAGTGGGACGGAACAGCGTAAACGCGTATGGGCCTATGGATTACGCAACCCCTATACACTTGCCATTCAGCCCGGAACCGGCCGGATTTTTGTCAATGATGTTGGGCAGAGTACGTGGGAAGAAATCAATGATGCCACAACGGGTGGGTTGAATTTTGGCTGGCCAACTGCCGAAGGAACAAGCAATAATGTCGCTTTTACCAATCCAGTGTATAGCTATCCGCATACGCCTACGGGCGATGGAAATGGATGCGCAATTACAGGTGGAACATTCTTCAATCCCACGACAACGAACTATCCTTCCAGTTTTATTGGTAAATATTTCTTTCAGGATCTGTGTGGCTCCTGGATAAACAACATAAACCTGTCGGTAAACCCCGCTACCCGATCATCGTTTGCCACCAGCCTACCCGGAAATTCCCTTGCTATTTCGACGGGACTGGATGGGAACCTCTATTATCTGAGCCGGGATGCCAGTGCGCTCTATAAAATCATTTACACGCCAACAACCCCCGATTTAACGCCTTCTTTAGTGCTACCCCAGGCCAGCTTTTCGGCATCAGGCAGCGTGGGCAATTTTGTGGTGAGCCTCTTTGAAGTCAACGGACATCCTACATCGCCAGCCAGTGTATCCATTACCGTCACGGCTCCGCTAGGGTATACACTCGCGTTTGCGCCGTCTATCACGAGTATCAACGTATCGGGTGGTACAAGTAATCCGGTAACGGTAAGCAATGCCAACTGGACAGTAACGAGCACCATTGATAATCGACAAATCTCCCTGGTATTGAAGGCTGGTCAGTTAATAGGGGCAGGAGGGATGGCAAATCTGGGCTTCAGCATTACCCGAACCAACGCGAACTCCGGCAGCACAACCAGCATCAATGTTAATGTGACGAATGATGCGAGCAATGGCTATGATAGCAACATAACCAACAATATATACGCCCGTATTATTTCGGCGCTGTAACGTAACTTCAGGCAGCCGTATTAGGACTATTTTACTATCGACGTTGAGTATACCCCCAATCTTCCGAAAAGGGCAGGGTTGTTTAGTGCTCAATTTTCTTTACTTAATCAGCTCCTTTTGTTGTCTTGCCTTTACCCCCCCGGCCCCCTAAAGGGGGAGAAAATCCACTTTGGAGTGCTCCCCCTTTAGGGGGCCGGGGGGTAAAGACGCTAGCACTAAACAGCCCTACCCTTCAGCGGGTTGGGGGTATGATTCGTTTGAGCTGGTATTGGCCAAAATGAATTCTATTATTCCTGTTACTACTGATTATCACCGTGATAGAAGCCTGAGAGTTTATTTTGGCACCCAGACTTTATATGGGTAAACTCCCCGGTTACCGAAGGTGTAAAACGGAATGGCGCTGAAGTTTATCGCCTTTCCGTTTTTATCCTGCCCCTGCCCCGTAATCACGTTGACACCGTTTAGCAGGGCCGTTTGGTAGGTTAGCATCAGGGGGGTGTTGGCGGGCAGTGTAAGCTCATTTAGGGTGGGGTTATCGATGCCTTCCAGGCCATATACCATTGGGCCGGAGGCCAGCGCTACCTTGCCTTTGATGGTCTGAATCGAATCGCTGGGGGATACAATCCGGGGCTGCATCGGCAGGTTCAGTTCAATACGGTCGCCTTTTTTCCAGGTTCGATGAATGGCCACGTACCCGTCCTGAGGCTGCGTGGCCACCGATTTCCCGTTCACCTTCAGCACCACCGCTTCCCGAACGGCGGATGTATATAAATTAAATGGGTTCTCCTGACTGTGTGCCCAGCCGGGTATGCGCACCTTTACTGTAAAGGCTTTCGTAGCTGCCGGATTTACCACAATCACGGACTCACCTTTCCAGGGGTAATGAGTCACCTGCTTTAGGTTGACGTTAGTTCCCGCAACGGTAAGGTCGGCCTGACTCCCAATAAACAGGTTCACATAGGCGGCATCCTTGTCGTAGGCGTAAATAAAACCTGGTAGGGCCGATACCATTTTCAGCAGCATAGGCGGGCAACACGGACAACCATGCCAGGCCCAGCGTTTGTGGTCGGTTGCCACCAGCGGATTCTCGTAGAAGTAATGATCGCCCTGGAGCGAAATGCTGGATAGCAGGTTGTTGTATAAGACCCGTTCCAGTTCGTCGATGTACTTGCCGTCGGCTTCCAGTTCATTCATACGCTGGCTGAAAAATGCCGAGCCAATAGCGGCACAGGATTCCAGATAAGCCGATTCGGGCATAAAAAAGTTAGCCCCGAACCGTTCGCCATCGGCAATGGCCCCTTCGCCCCCTGTAATGAACATCCGTTTACCAATCATATTATCCCAATAAGCATTGGCTGTTTCCACGTAGCGAGGGTCGTTATTTTCCAGTGCCGTAGCCGCTATGCCGGTGGCCAGTAAGGTCGCCCGCACGGCATGACCCTCTATAGTCCGCTGCTGAAAGACAGACATGTGATCCTGATTGTACGACTCGTCACTCTTGCGGGCATACCGACCGTCTTTATCACCATGATTGCCCCGGTTTTCAATCCAGAACGTTGCCAGTTGGTAGTACTGATTCTCGTTTACGGGTACACTCATCTTCGCTTTCAGGGCCGGTTCATCTTTAAACAGCCAGTAGAGTTTCAGAATGGCTTCTTCCGGCCCGCCATGTCCGGGAATGACATTCTTTTTTGGGAAAGGGCCCATTTCCCGATACATGTAGTTGCTGAATTTGGTTGCTACATCAAGCAGTTTGGTCTTATGCGTCGCTTTGTAATAATGCACGGCGGCTTCAATGAGCATACCGGCGTTATAGACATCGTGCTGCCATTTATCATCCCCACCGTTAGTGCCCCATCGCTGCGTAGGCTTTTCCAGGGTTGTGTAGGTGTTCAGGTAGCCATCCGGATCAGCGGCCTGAGCTGCGGCAATACGGTCGATGTAACCGTCAAGTTTCTGCTCCAGTTTCGGATCGGGGTACTCGACCAGCAGATCCGCGGCTCCGCGAATGGTTTCGTATACCAGCCCATCATACCAGGGCGGTCCATCGTGACTACCCGTATTTTTCTTTCCCTGCGCTACCAGATCGAAGTTCAGAAAGGCGTTTCGCGTACGACCCAACTTCGCTTTCTCCTTGATCAAATCCGGGAGGTCGGGTTCGTAACGGCCCTCCAGTTTATCTAACACATCGTACACCGTTTTCGAATCCCAGACCTTTAGCTTGGGGCTCCAGAATAAGTCGTTGACGCGCACCTGCTCCAGTTTCAGCGGGTGAATGATGTGCGTGCGCAACTGAGCTGATTGAGCAACCGCTATCTGGGTTAAGAGATTGGACAGTAGAACCAGGCTAAGTGGCAGTAAGCGTGTGCCAATACGCGGAAGGTAGGTCATAACGTACTAGGTGTCAATTGGATTACTGCTAGAAGTAGGATAACCCGAATTTTTAACTACCGGTAAACTAACTCATCCGTTTTATCTGACTACCATGCCGGGCCATCGGCAGCGCTCTTATCAAACTAAGTACCCAAAAATTTGTGCAGTTAACTGACTGCACGTATATTTGCAGTCAAATAGCTGCACAATGAAATCACGTAGAGATGTATTCCAGGCAATTGCTGACCCTACCAGAAGGGCCATTCTAACCCTGCTTGCGGTGCAGGCATTAACGCCAGGAGCCATTGCCGATAATTTCGACTCATCACGGCAAACAATTTCAAAGCATATTCAAATACTAACCGAGTGCGAATTGCTCGAACAAAAACAAAACGGCAGAGAAATTTACTATTACATCAATGCAAAAAAAATGAAGGAAGTCGCTGAATTTATTGAGTCATTCCGACAACTGTGGGATGATCGATTCAACAAATTAGAATCGATTATGAAGACGTATAAATCGGAGCAATAGACTACTATGGAGCAAATAACAAAACTCAATGCCGAAGAGGGTAAGCAGGAATTACTAATTACAAGAGAATTTGATTTGCCAGTAGCGTTACTTTTTAAAGCCTATACAGATCCTGAGATTGTTGAGCAATGGATGGGAACGAAAGTGCTGAAACTTGACAATAAAAAGCACGGCAGTTACCAATTTGAAACAACTGATCCTCGTGGTAACAAATACGGGTTTAGTGGGGTCGTTCATGAGTTTAGCCCAAACCAGAAAATCACGCGGACATTTGAAATGGAGAATACGCCCACTTCGGCAGTCCGGTTTGGCCCCCAGCTTGAGTTCCTGGAATTTGAACAACTCACGGACCATACCAGCAAACTTAACATGCATATAGTGTATAGGTCAGTTGCACACAGAGACCAAATGATGCAGCTAGGTATGCCCAGGGGTTTAAATATGGCCCATAACCGATTACAAGATATTGCAGGTAGCTTAAAATAGTATAGTTAACACAAATACTTTAAATGAATGAACACCATGAGCAGCACTAAAAAAGAGTTGTCAGCCGAACAATGGGAATCACTATTGAACACATTGAAAGCCCGTTTTGAGAAATATAGGAACCGTCACGAAGGCCTTGATTGGGCTGACGTACAAGCAAAGCTGGAGGTTAGCCTGTCTGCTGGGCAGGTTAGTGCTGAAAAACTCTGGTCGCTCCACGAAATGGAACGAACGGGGGGCGAACCGGATGTGATTGGTCAGGATACGAAGACGGGTGAATACATTTTCTATGACTGCTCTGCCGAAAGCCCTAAGGGCCGCAGAAGTGTTTGTTACGACCGTAAAGCACTGGAAGCGAGGAAAGAAAACAAACCTGCAACGAGCGCTCTTGATATGGCTGCCGAGATGGGCATTGACCTGCTAACGGAAGAGGACTATCGGAAGCTGCAACAACTTGGAAATTTCGATATGAAAACATCGAGCTGGATAGTTACACCAGATGAGATCAGAAAACTCGGTGGTGCCCTTTTTTGTGATTTTCGCTACAACATGGTTTTCGTGTATCACAACGGTGCCGATTCCTATTATGCCGCCAGGGCGTTCCGGGGATCACTCAGGATCTGATATTTTTCATAGAAACAATGATCGTTCCTGATTATATGCTGACCGACGAATTGAAGTGGGGTGTGCGAAACGTTCAATACGTATAGCTGGCTTTATTTATAGCTTCACAATCCGCTTCACGAGTTGTTTATTATCCATCTGGATTCGTAAGTAATAACTCCCGCTTGCGTACCTATCTAGGCTTAAGACACTGGTTTCCTGTTGACTGGTGTATTTTTGTAAAGATCGGCCGGTCAAATCTACTATTTCCAGCTTAGCGGGGTGTTGAACGGATACCCCGCTGACCTGCACCGTTAACCATGCATTCACCGGGTTGGGATACACTTGACTATGCGTTTCTAACCAAGAATCGTCTAAACCCAGCAAGGGATTGATGCGTATAGTGAGTGCCGTTCGAGCCCCTTCGCAAGTGCCAACTTTTTGGGCTACGTAATAGGTAAATTCCCCGCTCTGGTCGGTGGGGGGGAGTGGAGCGGCCACCGAGCTGGTGCCACCAGTGGCGTTCGTACCATACCAGACCAAGGTAGCCGTACTGTCAGTAGTTGAAGCACTCAAGGGCGCTGAAGGTTGTCCCTGATAATACTCAATTAGGCCAGTGGCGGCTATAGGCTTGGTCGGCGTTGGCGTAACTGTCACTTTCACATGCGTATAGGTGAGCAGGTTATCATTCCCGCAGCCTTTGCTATAATCAATTGGAAACAGATTCATGCTATACGTTGTATAACCAGGCTGGCTGGTATCCGGCGTGGGGGGGATGAATGTACGGGTTGGTGTGGGCTGATCTAAGGGGTCACCCAACCAATAAGCGACCTGATAATTCTCGGGGGGTGGCCTATGTCCATTGACATTTAGGGGAAAGGCTTGCTCTCCCTGGCAATAGACTACCTGCCCATATAGATAGTTGTATTGCATCGGGTTTATTACCCCAGGGCCACCACCCGCTTTCCAGAGGATACGCAGCTTGCTGGCAACGGGCTCACTCTCACACCCATCAATGAGTTGAGATAGGTAGTAAACATGTTCTGAAACGGGGTAAACATAGGTCGTTGACGTCGAACCCGTTTTATTAAGTTGAAAATAGCCATGCTGCTTATCGCGTACATACTCTCCAGAGGGCAGTTTGGTTTGATACGGAAATTCCGCATAGTCGGTAAAGCTACCTCCTGGCTCATTATAGTAAAGCCGGGGGGTAGCACCGGGGGCAAGTCGGAAGAATATGTCCGCGTATAATCCAGCCATTGAGGACCGATTGGTGGACATGCAATCCACATTCAGCGAGTCGACGAGTGGTGGAGAAGGGGTAGTTGCCTGACCTTTTATAATCAACCTGGTTAGACTAGGCGTACCCGTATAGTCCGGGTTTTTCATCGTCATACGAACCGAATAAGTCCCTCCAGGGGCTAACGACTTGGGTAGGGTAACACTCAACCCCCCACTGGAATTCATAGTTTTACTGGTCGGAATATCGAAATAATCGTCCCCACTGGCTATTTGAACAGCATAGGTCGTAGCGGCTGTGGTGTAAATGTCATCAGGTCTTATAAAGCGAACGTCTACTGTTGATCCAGGGCAGGCAGCTGTAACGGGCAGGGGTAGGGTTGTTAAGACCGCCTGACTGTGAGCTGGTGGGCACAGTAACGCCAGCCAACAAATGATTCCTACTAAACGTTGATAATTCATTGGTATTGAAGGATTGCTAACCCTCCTTTATAGGCAAGAACACGATTTGGTAAGTCAAACTACGTATGAAGTTTAAGTTCAGCAATGCGAAACCCTAATGTTGAGCCAATCAATGGCTACTACTCACTGTTTTCAGGACTTAATTAGCAGCCTGACCACGTTTAAACGTGATTTTAAAAAGATTTTCCAGGCCACCCCCCAAAAATGGTTAATGGAGAAGCGACTGGAACTGGCTCATTATCAGATCCGGGAAAAAAAGCGAAAGCCGTCCGAGGTTTATCTGGAAGTTGGTTTTGAGAATCTTTCCCACTTTGGCTATGTATTCAGAAAGCGGTATGGCTATGCACCAACCGAACTGGTGGGTTAGCTTATTAAGCTACTATTCTTCGCTGGAAAGCAGGCCGGTTACACCAAATAGCACGGTTCCTAAAATTTTGGGCCCGAATTTTTTGCCCGTAAACCGGCCAAACTCGCCCATCCATTTGGTCTTTTCTACAACCTTAGCGCCGGTTTCCCGTAGGGCATCTGTGGCATCCTTGCCAGCCGCTCGCTTGGTAAAGTACATAACAGGAGCACTTAGTCCTAATACGGAAATACCGATTAGTGTGCCTGCCACGGCTCCAATTGTGCCCGATACCTCTTTTCCCGTTTCTTCAAACTGCTTCCACTTTTCTTCGAAATCATAGTCTTTGGCTTCCATGGCTTTTTCGCGATAACATGAAGGAAAACTGCTACTTAAAGGTACGTGTTGACAGGATATATCCGACAGAAAAGGCTATTTTTTGACCAACGGTAGTAATCAGCGTACGGTTATCACCTGGCCCGTACCTGAACCAAACACACTTTTACGAAAGCCATATTCCAGGTGTTTCATTGATACGGGAATATCTCCCGGAAAGAAGGGGAAGTATTGAGGAGAGTCTTCAATGACGGTAGGGCTAACTGCATTAATACGAACTCCATGTTCCAGTTCAATGGCTGCTGCCCGGACAAACGCATCAACGGCCCCATTCGCTGCCGACGCATTCGCAAAATTTAGTTGCGGTTCCTGGGTTAAAGCCCCACTGATCAATGTAAATGAACCTTTCGGATTAATAGCGTGCTGCCCGATGAGTACCAGATTTATTTGGCCCATCAGTTTTCCTTCGATCCCTTTTCTAAATTCGGTATCGGTCATTTTTTTCCAGGGCCCCACGTAGGTTGGTCCAGCGGTACATACTAATGCATCAAAACTGCCTACTTGTTTGTACATCCTTTCAATGGATTCTATGGAGGTAATATCCGCCTGAATATCCCCACTTTTTGACCCAACTTTTACTACTTCGTGCTCGTTCTCAAATGCATGTATCAGGTGTTTTCCCATGGTGCCTGATGCACCTACGATAATAATTTTCATGTCTTTTCGTATAGTAGAGTTTACGTCAAAAATTTTCAAAAATCAGTTTCTTGCTTACTGCCATTCCGGCTGTGGTACCCATGGCTACTGCATTTGCTACAGTGCGTATGCGTGTTGCATTATCACCACAGGCATAAATACCGCTAATCGTCGTTTCCTGAGCTGCATCTATCCTGATATAGCCGTCGTTGGTCAATTCGCATCCCAATAATTCCGGTATCTTACACTGTTGTTCAAACCGACTGCGGGTGTATATAGCCTTGACGGGCAATTTTGTAGTATCCTTAAAAACAAGGCTGTGAAGCTGCCCATCTGTATGCTCCAGGCGTTCAATTTCCTTTTCTATGATATTGATAGCATGCTGTTGGAGCTTCGTTGTCTGGTCTGCTGTTAGCGTGGATTTACCATTGGTAAACAAGGTTAACCTGGTTGTCCAGTTAGAAATAAGTGTTGCGAGTTCAAGGCCGTCTTCTCCGTTGCCAAGTAAGCCTGTTGGCTCATTTCGCACCTCATAACCATGGCAATAGGGACAGTGTAGTACCGTAATACCCCAACATGCTGCCAGCCCGTCAATAGGAGGTGTATGGTCCTGGATACCTGATGCAAAAATTAATTTGCTGGCCCGAAACGTTTCTCCCGATGCTACCTGAATAGCAAAACCATAGTCAGTTTTTATTCCGTTGGTAGCAAGGCCAGTAAAGAATGTTACCGTAGCATAGTGCTGGACTTGCTGTTTGGCAAGCGCTGCAATTTGGTTTGGTGGTTGCCCATCCTGCGTAAGAAAGTTATGGGAATAGGGTGTCTGCCAATTACATGGGTTGCCGCTATCAATTATGAGCACGCTTTTCAACGCCCTGCCCAACGCCATAGCTGCTGCCAGCCCCGAATAGCTACCTCCAATAAGTAATACGTCAAAAATTTTATCGTCATTCATATTACTTACTGGCTTTGAATGAACCCGATTGGAGTAAAAAATCAACGCTAGGAACACCAACAAAAACTACCCACGGAACCAATGAAACGGTTAACAGGAATGTTCGTTGATACAATGGTAATCCGGATAATAGCTTGCCAAACAAATGAAGAAATAGCGTGATGGACGGATAGATGGCTATCCAGATCTTTAGTGCTGCAATTAACTTAGCCTTTGTTTTCATACCTTAAAAAATGCGTTTTGCTAACCCCTTTTGGGTAATGCAAAAGTATTTTACAGGCTAAACCGGTATGTAGGACAAAACTTTAGTTGTGTAGGACGCATCGTAAATTATTCCTGATATTCTGGTGAATACCCTTAATCAGTAGCTGTAGCCACTTCGACAGAATGAGGTGAAAATAAATTTGCGCAACTAATTGGTTGCTCGTATATTTGCAACCAGTTAGTTGCATTTGGTCGATCAACTCTATGAAACGAGACGTTTTTCAGGCGATTGCTGACCCAACCCGGCGAGCCATTCTGGTCTTGATTGCGGTGCAAGCCATGACGCCCAATGCGATTGCGGAACATTTTCCCAGTAGCCGACAAGCCATTTCGAAGCATATTCATGTCCTGCTGGAGTGTGAGCTTCTGAATCAGCAACAGCAGGGCCGGGAGATTTTCTACCACCTAAATCCAACTAAAATGCAGGACGTAGACAACTGGCTTCAGCAGTTTAGAGACCTGGTTGAAAAACGCTTTACCCAATTAGATGACGTATTAGTTAAACTCAAAACAGAACAGAAATGAACAAGGCAATTCTGATGAACTTTGTGGTTGACAAGGACAGCAAGCAGATCAAGGTAGACCGCGAATTTAGTGCTCCACTCCCAATGGTGTGGGCAGCCTGGACCCAACCTGAAATCCTCGACCAATGGTGGGCTCCCAAACCCTGGCAGGCCCGAACAAAATCAATGGATTTCAGGCCGGGTGGCTCATGGCTCTATTCAATGGTTGGCCCGGAAGGGGAAGAGCATTGGTCAAAAGCCGACTTTAAACAGATTGAATCCTCAAAAAGCTTTTCGGCGCTCGACGGATTTTGTGATGAAAACGGGACCCTTAATCCCGATTGGCCCCGATCTTTGTGGGAGAATACCTTTACGGAGAAAGGAGATTCTACACAGGTCAATATTGCCATCACGTACGACACGCTCACTGACCTGGAGAAAATTCTTGACATGGGCTTTAAAGAGGGCTTTACCGCCGGATTGGAAAACCTTGATCTGTATTTAAGCACCCACTCTCCGAAAACAGCTTAAACCCAACCATTGGCACCAGGTAATTACGTAGTTGAATGGTCTATTTAACGTGAATAATGGCCGCATAGCGGTTTGATGTTTGTAGCCAAAGATTGTCGTGGAGTCCACGACAATCTTTGGCTACAAACATACCGTACCTGTGGCAGGGTTGTTAAGTTCTGAATTTTCTTTACTTAATCAGCCTCTTTTATCGGCTTATTTTTACCCCCCACCCCCTAAAGGGGGAGAAAATCCACTTCGGAGTACTCCCCCTGAAGGGCAGGGCTGTTAAGTTCTTTAATTTCTTTACATTAGTGCCAAATTTTATTTGGATATGACTCTGTATGAAGCCTTTGCTGGCCTGGCCGATCCTCGGCGAGCCGAAGGACGGCGCATCCAATTGGAACAACTCCTGGCCCTAGTTGTCCTGGCTAATCTGTGTGGCCACCATGGCTACCGACCCGTGGCCCGCTTTTGCCAGAGCCACCAAGAGGTGCTCAGCCAGCAACTCGACCTTAAGCATGGGATACCCTCCTATGTTACCTTTCGCACCGTGCTCACCAAGCTAGACGAGCAGACCTTGATCGACTGCTTCAACACCTGGGCTGACGCCCTGGGTTCGCTTTCAGCAGGCGATTGGCTGAGTGGCGATGGCAAAGCCTTAGCTTCTACGCTTACCCACATGCAGGATGCGGGGCAGGATTTCCAACTGATGGTCAGTTTGTGGAGCCATCAAACGGGACTGGTCCATCGGTTGGCTACCTATGCTAACGCCACTGGCGATGAGCGGGTACGTGTGCGAGAGTTGTTAAGCCATTTTCAAGACAAAGGCCTGCTGGTGCGCTTGGATGCGATTCACACCCAAAAAAACACTTGAGGTGATCGTCAAAAACCAGAACCACTATGTAGCCCAGGTCAAAGCGAATCAACGCAAGCTGTTGGCTCATATCCAGCAGACGGTAGCCACCCAGCCTGCTCTAAGCCAATTTGCCACGCATCAACAAGCCCATGGCCGACAAAGTAGCTGGCAAGTGGCGGTGTATGCCGCCCTGCCCACGACACTAACTCAACCCTGGCTGGGCTTAAGCCACTTTGTGCATGTGCACCGCCACCGGTTGGTGAAGGGTCAACTGAGCCAGGCGGATGCCTATTTTATGAGCGATTTAGGCCTAGATGCGGCTGCTTTTGCTCAGGGTATTCGGGGTCACTGGGGCATTGAGAAAGCTTCACTGGGTCAAGGATGTAGTATGTGGGGAAGATACGAACCGTATCCGCCACAAGCGTGGTGCAGTCAATGTAGCGGTTCTGGGTACGATTGCGTTGAATTTGCATCGCCAGGCGGGCCACGACTCGATTACCGAGGGGCAAATAAAATTTGGCAGTAATGTCAACGAACTCACTAAACTTATTAGAACTTAACAGCCCTGCCCTGAAGGGGGTGGGGGGTAAAGACGATAGAACTTAATAACCCTACCGTACCTGTGGTACTTAACAACTTGATAATCAATGAAAATAACCCATTATTCGCATTGATTTAGTACAATGCTGTGTTCGCTGTGCCTCTATGGTAAATACAATGAAAGTTAGTGAAACGATAGCCGAAATTCTACCGGCGACACGTTCGTCTTTTGCTTAAATAGTTTATTGAACGACTGCGGATGTTCAAAGCCTAGCTCATAGGCAATTTCGGCAACCGTTAGCCGACTGGTGCTTAGCCTATCTTTTGCCTGCTCAATCAGCCAATTATGGATGTATTGCTGCGTACTTTGGCCGGTAAGCGACTTCAGCATATCGGTTAGAAACCGGGGCGAAACGGCAAGATAGTCTGCTAGTTCCTTAACCGAGGGTAAGCCAGCTAACAAGGATTGTTGGGTACCGAGCCGCGATGCCAGATATCCATCCAGTTTAGCGATCATATCGTTGTAAACAGCCTTACGGGTGAGAAATTGCCGATTGTAAAAGCGGTTGCTGTAGGTTAGCAAGAGTTCAATTTGCGTGACCAGCACATCCTGACTAAAGCTATCAATATTGGTATCTAACTCAGTGGCGATTGTGGCAAAGAGAGCCGCTATAATCTGTTTTTCCCTGTCGGATAAAAACAGCGCTTCGGAAACGGCGTACGAAAAAAAACCGTACTTACTGATTGTTTTGCCAAGTGGATAATGCCGGATAAAGTCGGGATGAAAATAAAGAGAATACCCATCATAGCTGCTTTCGTCACCAGACATGGTAACTACCTGATTGGGTGCTAAAAACGCTAATCCGCCTTCTTCAAAGTCATAGTACCCCTGGCCATATTTTACCTGTCCTTTGAACGTATGCTTGAAGGAGATTTTGTAGAAATTAATACTAAACGATGCACCTGCATCGGCAAGACTCACCCTAGTCGTATCGTAGTTGACTAACGCAATGAGCGGATGCACCGGTTTAGGTTGTTCCAACCGCTTCATCAGCTCAGAAATGCTGGCAAATACATACGGTTTTTGATTCTCTGCTTTCATTTTTTTTGACAACTTGTTTACCCCCAGCCCCCTGAAGGGGGAGAAAATTCACTTCGGAGTACTGCCCCTTTAGGGGGAGGGGGGTAAAGACGATAGAACTTAAAGCTCTGCCCTTCAGGGGATTTAGGGGTAAACAGGCTTAAAAATTCAATCCTGTATGGCTGGCCGAATAACCATATCACCCAGCTCAACATCGGCGGGTTGCTCAATGGCGAAGGCAACGGCCCTGGCAATGGCATCGGGTGAAATAGCAATCGATCCCATCTTGTCAAGGACAGCGGCCTTCATGGAGAGATCTTTTATCGTATTGGCGAATTCAGTCTGTACAAACCCCGGCGATATACCCGTTACCCGCCACCGTCCGCCCGACTCTTGACGCATGGCTTCGCTTATGGTGCGAACCGCATTTTTGGTACCAGCATATACGCCTTGCATAGGTACAATCTTTATACCTGAGGTCGAAATAATGTTGATGATATGGCCTGAACCTTGTTTCTGAAAAGCAGGAATGGCAGCGGCAATCCCGTATAATACACCTTTAAGATTCACATCGATCATTTCCTCCCATCCCTCAACATCCAGTTCGTCGATACGGGAGAGCTGACTCATGCCTGCATTGTTGATCATAACATCAAGTTTGCCGTAACGTTCACAGGCTACGTCGACAAGGCGTACTAAGTCACCCCTTCGTTTAACGTCTGTGAGCACATGAACAGCGTCGCCACCCGCCGATCTGATGCGGGCTTCAAGCTCCGCCAGCCGATCTGACCGGCGCGCGCCCAGAACGACTTTGGCCCCTCGGTTAGCGAGCAGGAGGGCAATGGCTTCCCCTATTCCGCTACTAGCCCCTGTGATGGCTACAACTTTACCGTCAATTCCATTTTCCATAACCAGTGACTGTTTAACGCATTTTTTTTCTGCTGCAAAATTCACCCGTATGCGGAACTGAACTGTAGCCAAAACGGCAAAAGTTGTAGTCGGAAAGTCAATTAAAACAGAGTACTGCTAATCGTTTTGTCACCGGTAAATTTATTACTTACCACTACTCGCCAATCTTAATTGGAATTGGTAAGCAGACCGATGTAGGCGCCAAAAAACGGCTCGTTCCAGGTTAAGAAAGAGCCGTTTTTTGGCACGTTCGAAACAGATCGTTAACCGACAGTTTCACGAATCTTTAGCACGCCAAGTTCCTGACCAACTTTCGTGAAGGCAGCTACGGCCTGTTGCAGATGTTCCAGTTCATGACCCGCCGAAATCTGCACCCGAATACGGGCTTTCCCGTTTGGAACAACGGGATAAAAGAACCCAATTACATAGATGCCTTCCTGTAACAGTCGGGCAGCAAACTCCTGTGCTAAGGGAGCATCATAAAGCATAATCGGAACAATGGGATGCTCGCCCGGCAAAATGTCGAATCCGGCAGCTGTCATGGCCTCGCGGAAATAACGGGTATTGGCCTCCAGTTTATCGCGCAACGCGGTTGACCCTTCCAGAATATCCAGTACTTTCAGGGACGCGCCAACGATAGAAGGAGCTAAAGTGTTGGAAAACAGGTACGGACGAGACCGCTGCCGGAGTAATTCCACAATTTCTTTTCGAGCTGCCGTAAAGCCACCCGACGCACCGCCAAGGGCTTTTCCGTAGGTGCCGGTTATGATATCAATGCGGCCCAGGACGTTCCGGTATTCAGGCGTTCCCCGGCCCGTTTTTCCCATAAAGCCACTGGCATGGCATTCGTCAACCATGATCATAGCCCCGTATTGATCGGCCAGATCGCAGATTTTGTCCAGTTGGGCAATGGTGCCATCCATTGAGAAAACCCCATCTGTAACAACTAAAATACGCCGGGCCGATGCCGCTGCCTGTAATTGAGTTTCCAGATCCGCCATGTCATTGTGTTTATAGCGGAAGCGTTTTGCCTTACACAAGCGAATCCCATCAATTATCGAAGCATGATTTAATTCATCCGAAATGATGGCGTCTTCTTCGCCCAGCAGGGGTTCAAACACCCCACCGTTAGCGTCGAAGGCGGCTGCGTAGAGGATGCAGTCTTCGGCCCCAACGAACTCGGCAGTCCGACGTTCCAGCTCCTTATGAATATCCTGAGTACCACAGATAAATCGTACCGACGATAGGCCAAACCCGTGACTATCCAGCGTGTCGTGCGCAGCCGCAACCACGTCTGGATGGGAGGATAAACCCAGGTAATTATTAGCACAAAAATTAAGTACTTCACGTCCACCATGAATGGCAATGACGGAGGACTGGGGCGAAACGATGATCCGTTCGGACTTATAGAGGCCAGCTTCTTTAATGCTGTTCAGTTCCTGCTGAAGTTGTTCTTTGATAGTTCCGTACATGATGCTTAGGGGGCTGAGACCAATGGCGGATACACCACAGTCAGGTTAGTAATCATTTCGGTAGTCATTTTGGGTAAATCGAAGGCTGGTTTCCAACCCCAATCCTGCCGCGCTACCGAATCGTCAATGGATTTGGGCCATGAGTCGGCAATCGCCTGTCGAAAATCCGGTTTATACTGCGTTTCGAAAGCAGGGAAATAGGCTTGGATGGCAGCTGTCAATTCGGCCGGGGTAAAGCTCATACCCGCCAGATTATAGGAGGTTCGAACGCTGATCTGAGATTCGGGCGCTTCCATCAGTTCAAGTGTTGCCCGCAGGGCATCGTCCATATAAATCATAGGCAGGAGCGTGTCTTCCGACAGAAAACAGTCAAATGGTTTCCCCTGGAGGGCCGCGTGGAAGATGGCTACGGCATAATCAGTGGTTCCTCCACCGGGCATCGACTGGTAACTGATAACACCCGGATACCGTAAGGAGCGTATATCCAGCCCGTACCGTTTGTGGTAATATAGCGACCAGTTTTCGGCAGCAACCTTACTAATACCATATACCGTAGCGGGATCGAGCAGAGAGGTTTGCGGGGTTTCGTACTTAGGCGCATGCTCCCCAAACGCGGCAATCGAACTGGGCACAAACACCTTTTTAATGTTGTGCAGCCGGGATACTTCCAGCACATTGAGCAAGGTCTGCATGTTCAGATTCCAGGCCCATAACGGATCACTCTCTCCTTTTGCCGACAGAATAGCCGCCAGGTGGTATATCTGCGTAACCCGGTATTTGCGTACTACGTCGGTCAGAGCTTCCGGTTTGGTGGCGTCCAGTACTTCAAAGATGCCTGGTTCAGTTAATGGCTTTCGAAGATCGGCCGCAATGACGTTTGTGCTACCGAACTGCGCCTGTAATTGAGGAAGCAGGGCCGTGCCGATTTGCCCATTGGCTCCAATAATTAAAACGGTTTCTCGCTGCATAACGAAGGGGTAAGAAAGTTGAGTAAGGACGAAACGAGTTAGTAAATCGTTATTGAAAAACAGCTATGTAATTATGGTACAAAGTTAATTTACTAGATAATAAATGAATATAGTGATGTAAAATCCGTGAATTTTATGGGAATATGACTTATTTGCCAATAAATTCACTTGAGGTGAATCGAGAATAAACCACTCTGTAGAAAAATTTTCGGTATGGAAGGGATAGATGATGTGGATAAACAACTTCTGCGACTCTTACAGCAGGATGCCAAGCTGACCACGAAAGAATTGGCCGCTCAACTCGGGCTGACATTATCGCCGGTGTACGAGCGGATCAGGCGGCTAGAAACCCTGGGATTTATTAAGCAATACGTGGCTGTGCTGGATAAAAACCTGTTAGGCCAGCCAATTACTGCGTTTTGTCAGGTATCGATGCGCTACCATGACAAAGCGTTTATCGACAAGTTTGAAGAAGAGGTGCAGAAACTGGAAGAAGTGCAGGAGTGCTATCACATGGCGGGTCAGGTCGATTTTCTGCTGAAGATTCACGTCAGCAGCCTGAACGAATACCACGACTTTGTTAAGTATAAACTGTCTCAAATTGAAAACATTGGCGTACTGAACAGCACCTTCGTGTTAAAGGAAATCAAGCATAACCTGGGCTATTTCATTCAATAACCGAAGCCGTTTTAGTAAAGTATAAGCAATCGCGCAAAATAGAATGAAATCTAATAATTGGCTAAGATATAGAGACCCGTCAGCTATCGATACGGGGTAAGGCCCATCCTTTACGGATAGCCATCAGCCGAAACACGGTGATAAGCCCTGCCGATATCAGAAAATTCAGGTTAGGTTCCATATGAACGGATCGGCCCAGTAAATACAGACCGGCTCCGGCCAGACAAGGCGTAACATGAAGCTGTCGGCTAAAAATAACCGGGAGGTCATTGACTAAAACATCCCGTATAACTCCGCCAAACAGGGCTGAAATGACCCCCAGTAGCATGGCTGCCCATTCGTTGACATTGGCCGAGAGGGCTTTCTGCATACCTAAAATTGTATAAATACCAACGCCAAGCGTATCGAACAGGAGCAACGGCCGTTGAAGTTTTCCTAACCACCATCTGCGACATAAAATCGCTGTAACTACGCTAGCGCTAATGACAATCAAGTAGTTAGGATCCCGTATCCAGGCAATTGGATAGGCACCCATGATAATATCCCGTAAGGTACCGCCACCAATTGCGGTCAGAAAACCGACGAAAAAGAGACTGATCAAATCGGGGTACATTTTTTTACTCAACGCCGACAACGCGCCCGAAATAGCAAATACGGCGACTCCAATCAGATCAGTTAAATACCAGATAGTCATGTAGGTGGTGAATGAGCACTAGATACTGTAGATTGCAAGGTAAACGTAATCGACTAAAATTGTCTATGATGGTTCCAACGAATGGGGTACAAAAGACCAATATCGCTCAGACTATTGGCCGGATTTTACTGGGCCTGGCGCTAAGTTTTGCCGGGACAGCTCACCTGACCTGGTCCCGAACTGAATTTTTAGCCCAAGTGCCCCAATGGGTGCCGCTCAATGGTGATTTAGTGGTTATCCTGTCCGGCATTGCTGAGATTACGCTGGGCCTGGCGCTTATTTTTTTGGCTCGGCAACGGGTACAGGTTGGCTGGGCAGTAGCTGCCTTTTTTGTGTTAATCTTCCCGGGGAACATCGCCCAATTCGTCAATCATACCGACGCATTCGGTTTATCGACCGATCGAGCCCGCGCCATTCGGCTGGTGTTTCAGCCGATTTTGGTAATCTGGGCGCTATGGTCTACCGGAGCCTGGCAGGCCTGGCGAAACAGTAAAACCGTGTAGCCAATAAACTATCTTGAGATCAGGGGAAAATTTACTTCTGTTGCTTTACTTCGCATTGGGCAGTTGATTGAGGTACACCTGCGTACTTGGCTGTACGCTTCCGTACGTTTCTACATCATTGACCGCTACCTGTACAAAGGCTAGTTGCTGCCGTTCGGCGGTGGTTGGTTCAGTCGTGTATTCCTCCTCGTTGATCTTCTTGTTGGCCAGTTGACTAGCCAGCGACTGGATACCCGGATGATTACTCTGAATCGGCTGAATCTCGTAGCTATCGCCAGGTCGACTTCCACTCCGGTCAACGTTGATGCAATACGCAATGAGCCAGGCAGTTTCAATAGCATGGGCCGGCACCAGCACCGTAACCGTTTTTACGATGATCCCATTCTGTGAAATATCCTGAAAGGATTCATTCGTTTCCGCGACCCAGATGAGGCCGGGCGGTATCTCGACCCGTACCGGATAGTCATTGGCGTTACTGAATGTGAGACAAAACCCGACGGCCCCACCTGAGCCTTTTACTTTTTTCTGCTTACGGGCCTCACTCCAGCAGTCACCATCGACGCGGGGTTTCTGAACGAGTGAGATACCCGCTGGAAACGCGAACGGTATTCCTTCCGGACGGCTTTTTGAGGTGCCAAAGCCCGGTGCCGATGATTCCGGCTGGGTCTCATCGGTTGGGTCATTGGGCGAAATGGGGTCGTGGGGCGGGCCGGTACAGGCCAGGACGCCCAGGAGCAGCAAGGTGTAGAGTAGGTTGTGCATTCACTAAGTTGGTTTGACTGCACAAACCTATAACCCGGTTCACAGTCTGACCAGTGCCATTAGGTTGAAACGGAAGAAGCTATTGATGAAGCAACTTATTCGGCTGTATTTGCAGGACAGCAATTTAAAGGTACGCCGGGCCAATGCCAAGGTAGAAAAAGACCGATTAGCACAGGAATAAAATTGGTTAAGCAGGTAGTTAGAAAGCCTGGTTCAGATTAAGGCCGGGCTTTTTTGTCTATTAATATTAACTTGGGAGCTAAATATTAAATTAGAAGAGATGGATGCCCTTGAAAACTGCCCAATTACTGAATTACCTGCTAAGTCGTCTCACGTCATTGAAAATCAGTATGTATATTTAATTGATATTGACGGCAAAAACATGGGCATTAAATTGCCTTTAGATTACAAACAGTGGGACACAGACCCTATTTATAAGGAAAATAAATACATAGTTGCTAGTATCTTTCTCAATGGTCAATTCGTATACAATTTTGACAATTTAGGATATATTCTAATTGCCTTAGATGATATAAAGCAGCGCCTAAAAGAAGGCGGCTATCCTCATTCTGCGCAGGAGAAATATGATAATTTATTTTTAAATTTATTCGCTCGCCAAACCTATGATGGAGAGCTTGTAGGGCCATTAAATATTCATAATAGTAATGACCCCTCTTATTATAAAAAATTATTCTTTCGTACAATAGAAGAATTTCACTTCTATGCTCGGTCCCTTCATGTGGCTGGTCTTATAGATGGTGGATTTCATGAATATAAAGACCAGAATAGATATATTCTAAACCAATACCGTATAACCTATAAAGGTTTATCGCATTTAGTACAGCTTCAGAGCGAAGGGAAAAATTCAAAGAACTGCTTTATAGCCATGTCTTTTAGTGATAGTAAAGACATAAAGGACATAAGAGAAGCCATAAAAGCGGCTTGTGAAGATACTGGGTATACGCCCTATTTAGTTGATGAAAAGCACTATCATAGCGCATCAACTATAAATGATGCAATCATAGCTGGCTTGCGAGCATGCCGCTTTTGCATTGCTGATTTTACCGAACAGAAAAAGGGGGTTTACTTTGAAAGTGGCTTTGCTTTAGGACAAGATAAGCAGGTTATTTACTGCTGCCGAAACGATTCATTTGATTCACATTTTGATACAAACCACTTTCCACATATACTTTATAATACCCCGGAAGAATTAAAGAAGAGTTTAATTAATAAAATTGAAGCTTGGATTAGATAATAAACTTATACAAAACACAAATTTTTATATTTTGAATTATTCAATATTGCAGGGACCTCATTAGAGTTGTTGCGATGGGTTAATGAGGGCCAATTCTTTGTTATTCAGCAACTTAATAAACAATGTTGTTCCTATAATAAAAGACTTAAAAAGGCGAATTCAGCCGATTTTATGAGCTATGCAGATCAAAGCAGCCTTAGGAGCCTCTGATGCAGGTTTTCAAACCTGCGGCATAGAGCCCGTTTTTTAGCTAAGTTCCTCATAATCACCATCACAACAAGTCTATTCATTACCGCTGAAAACGCAAGTAGTATCCAGGATTCGAGAATTTTCTAAAGCTTATCGTAAAACCAGCAGTAATCGTGTGCTTATTTAACAATGGTCACTGAACTAATAGGCTCATAATACAGATGTAGCCTGTTCACTTCAACTGTCCACGTGCCGGCACCTACAAAGCGAATATGGCCGCCTGTAAATAAACCTCTTCTAAGAACTTATCTTTCCAGTCGGCCTGCTCTTATTCTGCTAGAACAAATTTAGTACAGATGTCTCGCTCGGAAAGAGTTTTCTTGCTCATTTATTAAAATGTGATATAATAGGTGTATTTGAGAGGCATGAAGTAATGTAGGAGTTAGTTACATCACAAAAGCCAAGGTATATAAATAATCCGTAAGAATTAGCTATTTTAGAGAAAAGTAAGAATTAGATAAATCGAGCCTAGGTGTATACGATTTATTCTTAAAAACCTAGGGTAGATGTGCATTAACGCCTTTTATGAATTACGGCCTAGGTGACCTAGTTTTTCCACTTTCTAGCTTCAAACTTTACCCTTTTTAAAACGTGAGTAAAATCAACAAAGGTGGCAGACCAATAAAAGCAATTAATTGGACCTTAGTAGAACAAATGTTAAAAGCAGGTTCAAGCGGTGGGGCTGTGGCTGACTTTCTGGGTATGAACCGGGATCACTTTTACAGGCGAGTTCGCCAAGAGCAAGATCTACATCTTAGTCATTGGCAAGCCCAATGCAAAGCCTTTACTCGTCATAGTTTACGAGTTGCCCAGCTCAAAGAGGCCCTAGGGTATGAATACGAAAAGACTGAAACAATCTACGAAAATAGGCTAGACGGTAGCCGAGTTGCGGTCGGTTGCCGAGTTACAAAACTATACCACCCACCAAGCGCCCCTATGCTGATATTCCTAGGTAAGAATATGTTGGCTCAGAGCGATAAACCAGAACCTCAAGGCGACGGAACATGTAAGTTTGGTAATGTACCTAATTAATCTAAGTTGTATGAAAGGCGATTGATTTGATAGGCAAACCCCTTAAAAAAACAGACATAGCACAAGCCAGACTACCTTTGAAGTGCGAAAACAGAGGTAAATCTAACCAGCTATGTCTGAGAAAGTAGTGGCAATTTATTGCTTTTTGGATGATTATTTCATCGAAGTGGGCAAAAATCAGGGGAGTGTAAAACCCCAGACAACTCCTAAAGTTAGCGACAGTATCGTGTTGACAACCGCCATCATATCGGCCCGTTTCTTTGGTGGCAATCAAGCCTCGGCTATGCTCTACATGGCTGATAAGCAAGGTATTGTCATGCTTGAGAAATCGGCGTTCAATCGTCGTCTTCACCGCCTGGCGACCACACTGAGTGCCTTGTTCTACTATCTGGCTGATTTTTTCAAAGCACTCAATCTGAGCGGAGAATACCTGATCGATTCGTTTCCTGTGGCAGTTTGTGACAACATCCGCATTGGCCGATCGCGGTTAGTCAAAGGGGAGGAATATCGAGGGAAGATTGCGTCGAAGCGTCGATTCTTTTTTGGCTTTCGTGTTCAACTCATCACCACCCGCGACAAGCAACCGGTTCAGTTTTTTATTCTGCCGGGTTCGTATGTGGATGTGACGGCGCTTCAGATGATGCATTTGACGTTGCCAGCAGGTAGCGAAGTCTATGGGGACTCGGGCTACACCGATTACGAGCAAGAGGATTTGTATGCTGAGGGTGAGGAGGTTAATTTAAGAATACAACGAAAAAGTAATAGCCAACGCCCCGATCAAGCTTGGGAAGCTGCTTACAAAAAGCAACTTCGCCAACGGATTGAGCAGGCCTTTAGCCAGATTACGATGCGATTTCCTAAGAAAATTCATGCCGTTACTGAAGCCGGTTTCCTTATTAAAATCGTGTTGTTTTTGATAGCCTATACCCTCGAAACAAACTTGTGACATACAACTTAGATTAATTATCGCTTTGTAGGTGATGAGGACGAGTAAGACGAGCTCTAGTCCCTTTTATATAGAATTCAACGACATTACAGCGTAAACCTATAGTTCTCATAAGCTCAAAAATTGTGAAGTAGAGCTCTATGCAAGGCTTTAGTTACCTTCAACGGTGTGAGAAGCAGTCTAGTCTCTAGGTCATCTCGAAATAAAAGGGTCATAAATCGCCTTTTTATGAATTTTATCCGCAGGGGTTAGGGAGAGCTAAAAAGAAGCCGGTAAAAAGGGGGTATAGGGGGCCTTTTCTGCATTGCATACCTTATCGGAAAGCGATAAGCCGTTAATCAATTGAATACCCTAGGCTGTTGACATTTTATTTGTAAAGCTTCTTTTACTTATAATATTCCATTTCAATTGTTGACTTAACTATTGCTCCACATTCCCAATCGACATGCAGAAGAATATTGTATATGGTAGTATTACGGCAGGAGGAGATGTTCATATTGGTGATAACTATTATGTTACTGAGAGAGATTTGTCCCACAGTGTTCTGTTTATACGGATTGAGAAAGCAAGGCAAGGTTACGAGGCCATGTTATTTGTAAAGGCAGATGATGATAAGTCTATTCAACTATTTCGAGAAAGCGTTCTGCTATCTATTTCAGAAGACTTATTTGGTCAAGTAGAAGATTTTCAAAACTTACGACGAGGGAGTGATGGATATCTGAGTGGGTTTGATACTCAACTGCCTAAGGAGCAGGAAAATGTTCTCATCGAAAATCTATATCAAACCTTTTTCTCTGGAGACATTGGTACTGTTTGTCATGATTTTCTCGATTTGCTGCAAACAAATAAGATTAGGGATCTATTGTTAGTTATTTCAACCGAGGATGAGCAAATACAGGGTCTACCCTGGGAAATAGTATTACCTCGATTAACTCATGGCGGAGGCTATGATTTGCCAAAAAATAGCTTTGGCTTGATTCGCAGTCAGGTTGATAACTTGCAACGATTTAATCTACAGGGACTGGCAGTTGAAGCAGCACCCCTTAAGATGCTTTTCATTCCAGCTTTGCCTGAAAACCTTCCTGAACGAAGTAAACTGCTGGAAATCGAGGATGAACAACGTAAGATAATCGAAGCTGTACGTGGCTTAGAAGCTACAGGCGATCAACAACCTAGGCTGGTAATGGAAATCCTGGATTGTGCTAACCTAGAGGAGATCCAAGAAGCCCTCCAGAAACGTAGCCATGACATTGTCCACATCAGCGGACATGGGGCCTATGTGGATGCCATAAAAGCAGGCATACTTTATTTAGAGAATGAAGAGGGGGATGAGCAACCGACAACAGGCCATCAGCTAGGCACAATATTGCGGGAGTTCTCCTCCATCAAATTATTGGTGCTGAGTGCCTGCGAAACAGCGGTAGGGGGTTCGGAAGGGAGTACGGCAGAGCAGATGGCTGCTGTAGGACTACCAGCGGTGCTAGCGATGCGATTTTCGGTTACCGATAACGGAGCACGTTTATTCACGGAAACTCTGTACACGCGCTTAGCGTACGGCGATACGCTTACCAAAGCCATGCATGATGCACGGCTAGCCTTGTGGAAAGATGTGAATAAACGGCGGGCTGAAGCTCCTCAGCTTTTCACCTCAGCTGAATGGTTCACGCCGGTCCTTTATCAGAACCAGGCTATTGGTTCACTACTCAAGCCTGGCCAGTACAATAGCGATACCCTCAATCGGTTTTACCCAACGACTACTTTTTTGGCTGGGACACACACGAAGTTTATTGGAGAGGGTTTTATTGGCCGTAAGCGATTATTAATCCAGCTAAGGCATTGCTTCAAACAGGGTGAGCATGTGTGCCTACACGGCCTAGGTGGTCTGGGTAAGACTACCACCGCTGAGGCTTTTGCTGATTTGTATCGCAAACGAAGCGGGCATGATATTCTAATTTTTCGGACGGGTACGGAGATCCAGGAGGCCGTCATTCTGGAGCGGATTTTTGAGAGGTGGAAATATACTGCACGTCCTGACGAGTTCAGGCAACAGCAACTAAAAGCATGGCTAGACGATCCCCGAAAATCCCCTACAGACAAATTGCAACTTTTACTTGATAACTGTCTGAAAGGAAGAAATGTCATCCTGATCTTCGATAATTTTGAAGATCTACAAACCGATGATGAAGGTAAGCAACAGCAAGTAATTATCTCGAAAAGTTTACAAACCTTTATTCGTTACCTGCTGGAAAATGCTCCTCAAGGTTGCCACATTCTCTTTACAAGTCGGTATAAGATTGCAGATCTAACAGACCTGGTAACGCACTTGGCCGTTGACAAGATGACCTATGCTGAACAGTACCGTTATATCAATTACTCCAAAACGCTTCGTAATCTCTCGCTCCAGGAGCGCAAAGTTCTAGATCATCGAATAGATGGTCACCCTCGTGCCCTTCAATTTCTAGAAGGACTTTTACGTCATACTCGCACATTTGATTTAACCCAATTTGAGATCACTGTAGGCAATGTAGAATCGAAGATTTTTGAAAACTTACTATTAGATCGTTTGGATAGCCTCTTAGGCGAATTGGAGCGAAATGTGTTTGCTACTGCGTCTGTTTTTTTTAGTCGTAGTCCTTTAATGGCGTTGTGTACTGTCTTAGAGAAACCTGCTGACGAGTTAGCTACAGTAATGATGAGTTTGAGTAACTGGGGCCTTTGTTCTTGGGATAATAATGAACAATTATTTGAAGTGCATGCCCTTACAAGAATGTGGATGCGGCAACAGAAGTTTCCTGACTTTGAACGATATAAGGCGATATCTCACCTTATAGGAATGTTTTTTTATGGAAAGCCAACTGTTGAAAATGGATTTGCAGCAAAAGCCTACTTTGAACAAGCCAAATCATTTGAACACTATGTTGGAGTAGCTTTTAGGTTAGAAGATTATTTTAGTCGTGTAGGGTTACTTAACCTATCTCGAGACTTAGCACTAGAAGTATTTTCCAAGAATCTATCTCCGGAAATAAATTCTGATGCTTTAAATAGATTAGGAGCAAATGCACTTAATGCTGATAATTATGCTTTGGCTACAGAGCATTTAAGTCAAAGCTTGGGAATTAGCCGAAAAAATAATGATCAAAGAAGCGAATTGACTTCTATGAATAGTATTGGCCAAATTTATATTGCACAAGGTAAGTATGATTTAGCTTTGGAGTGTTTAGTACAATGTTTAGAAATAAGTCAGCAATCAGGTAATTTAGAAAGTGAGTCTGCTGCACTGACTAGTATTAGTCAAATATATGAGACTCAAGGTAATTATGAGCTTGCTTTGAATTATTTAGGAAAAAGCTTGAATATATGTCTCCAAAATGGAGATATAGAAAATGAGGGTCGTATATATAGCAATATAGGCCAGATTCATAAATTTAAAAGTAATTATAACCAAGCAATAGAGTATTATACGAAAAGCCTTTTGATAAGCCAGCAAGTTGGTGACCGGCGTTGTGAAGGGGCTCAGTTGAATAATCTTGGCCAAGTTAATGTTGCACAAGGTAACAATATGCAGGCCTTAAATTTTTTTGAGAGAAGTCTTCATATAAATCAACAGATAAATGACATTTCAGGAGAATCAACAGTCCTAAATAATATAAGCCAATTGTTCTATTCTGAAGGTAAAGAAGATTTAGCTTTAAAGTATTTAATGCGTAGCCTAAGCATATGCCAGCAAATAGGTGATAAAAAAGGCGAGGGTATATTATTAAATAATATTGGACAGCTCTACCAAGGGCAAGATAAATTAAATCAAGCTTTGGATTTTTATCTGGAGAGTTTGAAAATATGCCAAGAAATAGGGTATATGCTTGGTGAAGCAGAAGCATTAAATAATATAGGAGTCGTCCATTTTGAGAAAAATAATTCTGAAGAAGCCTTAAAAGATTTTGATAAAAGTCTGAAAATATATCAACATCTTGTTAACCTTGATGGGATTGCAACATCAATGAGCTATATCGGGATGACATACTTCAAAAAAGAACACGACATTGGTAAGGCAATTCCTATGTTAGTTGAAGCCTATAATCTATATAGAAAGATTGGCTCACCCAGTTTTGACCTACCTGAAAGCTTTATTATTAGTATCATTGAACAAATTGGTGAAGAGGAATTTAATAAAATTTTATATACCCGTCAAAATAATACCTAACTATGATTGAAACACTTATTCCCTTAGCTAAAACGTATTTGTTTGATCTGATACTCGACAATGAAGAGGTAAAAAAATTCCCCAAGGACTTTGTTACAGCTTCTATGCTCTGGATTCGCTCTTGGTTTTTGGAAGATGACCCCACGGCTAAGGCCGTTGTTGATTCAGCTAGCCCCACGGTTGCAAAGGAAGCAGTATTAGAAGCTAAACTGAAAGAGTTGCTAAAGAACCCTAAGTTCCAACATGAGTTAAAAACGAAGCTTGAAGAATACAAAACACATCTTGGAAGTATTAAAAATGTAGTAGATAATGCCGAGATTGAGGCTGATGGTAATATTCATATTGGCGATAAAGGACTTGCTACTGATAATTCTTATTACGAAAAAAACACAGTGAAAGGGGGGGCAAAGGTTAAAGCTGGTAAAGATTTTCATCTAGGAGATGATAAAACTGACAGTAAGACAGAAAATTGATAAGTAAATAATGTGTACTGATTTGCCTCTGTTTAAATAATATTATCTGTCATTGTTGATCTACCTATCCACATTACTTTCATGCAAAAGAACATTGTTTACGGTAGTATTGACGCGGGGGGCGATGTCCATATCGGTGATAAAATTTATATTGTTGAACGGGATTTTCCACATAGCATTCTTTTTCTGCGAATCGAAAAAAGCCCCAGTGGTTATGATGCAATGCTATCAGTTAAGGGGCCAGACGATGCATCAATTCCCCTTTTGCTGGAGCTTGTTCAACTACCTGTTTCTAGCCACTTATTTGAGCAGGTCGTCGATTTTCAGAACCTACGCCGTGGAATTGATCAGACCATGCGTCAGAAGAGTTTAGCCACTCATTCAGCCCAAACGCTAGAAAATGGCCTTTCTAAGGTAATCTATCAATCATTTTTTGCAGGTGATATTGGCGTAATCTGTACAGACTTTCTGAATTTACTCCAGTCTAGTAAAATTCGTGATTTACTATTAGTTATCTCGACAGATGATGAACAAATCCAGAATATACCCTGGGAGATAGTATTGCCTCACTTGACTGTTGGTAATAGTGATGGTTTACCACGCGATAATTTTAGCTTGGTTCGTAGTCGTGAAAGAACGCTTAATGGCTTCAACAGGCAAAGTCCTAATACCGATGCAGCTCCCCTCAAGCTGCTCTTCATTCCAGCTCTGCCTGAAAACCTTCCTGAACGAAGTAAACTGCTGGAAATCGAGGATGAACAACGTAAGATAATCGAAGCTGTACGTGGCTTAGAAGCTACAGGCGATCAACAACCTAGGCTGGTAATGGAAATCCTGGATTGTGCTAACCTAGAGGAGATCCAAGAAGCCCTCCAGAAACGTAGCCATGACATTGTCCACATCAGCGGACATGGGGCCTATGTGGATGCCATAAAAGCAGGCATACTTTATTTAGAGAATGAAGAGGGGGATGAGCAACCGACAACAGGCCATCAGCTAGGCACAATATTGCGGGAGTTCTCCTCCATCAAATTATTGGTGCTGAGTGCCTGCGAAACAGCGGTAGGGGGTTCGGAAGGGAGTACGGCAGAGCAGATGGCTGCTGTAGGACTACCAGCGGTGCTAGCGATGCGATTTTCGGTTACCGATAACGGAGCACGTTTATTCACGGAAACTCTGTACACGCGCTTAGCGTACGGCGATACGCTTACCAAAGCCATGCATGATGCACGGCTAGCCTTGTGGAAAGATGTGAATAAACGGCGGGCTGAAGCTCCTCAGCTTTTCACCTCAGCTGAATGGTTCACGCCGGTCCTTTATCAGAACCAGGCTATTGGTTCACTACTCAAGCCTGGCCAGTACAATAGCGATACCCTCAATCGGTTTTACCCAACGACTACTTTTTTGGCTGGGACACACACGAAGTTTATTGGAGAGGGTTTTATTGGCCGTAAGCGATTATTAATCCAGCTAAGGCATTGCTTCAAACAGGGTGAGCATGTGTGCCTACACGGCCTAGGTGGTCTGGGTAAGACTACCACCGCTGAGGCTTTTGCTGATTTGTATCGCAAACGAAGCGGGCATGATATTCTAATTTTTCGGACGGGTACGGAGATCCAGGAGGCCGTCATTCTGGAGCGGATTTTTGAGAGGTGGAAATATACTGCACGTCCTGACGAGTTCAGGCAACAGCAACTAAGGGCTCAATTAGATGACCCTAAAAGCTCATCTATAATTAAGTTGCAACTACTCTTAAATAATTGCCTAAAAGGCCATCGGAACATTCTCATCTTTGACAATTTTGAGAATGTACAAGCTGATGTGGAAGAGGTTTCTAGGCTAATTATTAGTTCTGCTGAGTTAAGTGCCTTCATTCGGTACTTGCTGGAAAATGCCCCTCAAGGTTGCCACATTCTCTTTACAAGTCGGTATAAGATTACTGATCTAATAGACCTGGTAACGCACTTGGCCGTTGACAAAATGACCAATGCCGAGCAGTACCGTTATGTCAATTACTCCAAAACGCTTCGTAAGCTCTCGCTCCAGGAGCGCGTAGTTTTAGATCGTCGGATAGATGGACACCCTCGTGCTCTCCAGTTTCTAGAAGGGCTTTTGCGCTACACACATACGTTCAATCTGCCCCAATTTGATGCCTTAATAGGAAATGTAGAAAATCGAGTTTTTGAAGATCTAATGTTAGATCGCCTTTATAGGCAACTGTATGAAGTAGAGCAGAATCTATTTGAGGTAGCATCTGTATTAGTCGGTCGTAATCCATTGGCAGTTTTGGTTTCTATTCTGAAGATATCAATTGACGAACTGATCCCCCTTGTAACGGCTTTAAGCGCCTGTTCTCTTTGTGCTTGGGATGAAAAAGAACAAATGTTAGAGGTACATGCTTTAACTCGAGAATGGATGAGAAAACAAGAGATATTACCTGAAAAACGATTTAAGGAATTATCTTTTCAGGCGGGCCTATTTTTTAAAGGTCGACCTAACCTGGAGGATAAATTTTTTGCGAAGACATATTTTGAGCAAGCTCAAGCTTGGAATGAGTATGCCTTGATTTTCTTTCAAATAGTAGAATATCATGAATTGATTGGTTTATATGCAACAAGTCGGGAATTATGTTTAGAAATATTAAGTAAAAATATTAGCTTGAAAATCAATATTAATGCACTTAATATATTAGGTCAACTCTGTTTTAAACAAAGTGATTACTATAAAGCCTTAAACTATTATGAAAAATGTTTAGATATCGCTCAACAGATTGGCGATATACAAATTGAAGAAGCTATATATACTAATATTGGTCAAGTTTATGCTACTCAGGGTAAATATGGTTTAGCTAGAGAATTCTTTGAGAAACGCCTAGGTATTGCTAAGAATTTGGGTAATACTAAACAGATCGGAATTCTTCTTAATAATCTAGGACAAATCCATGTTGACACAAAGGGAGACCCTAAAGTTGCTTTAAACTACTTTGAACAAAGTCTTCATTTTAGATATTTAGCGAAAGATTTGAGAGGTCAAAGTCAAACTCTTAATAATATTGGTCAGCTTCATGCTTTGAATAAGAATTATATGGAAGCGTTCCCGTTTTTTACTCAGAGTTTAAGGCTTGCTCAGCAAATTAGTGATGTAAGAGGAGAAGCTAGGGCAATAATGAATATTGGCACTTACTATCAAGATCAAGGAAATTACGAGCAGGCAATAGTAAATTACGAGAAATGTTATGCGATTGCTAAACAGATCGGAGATAAAATGATGGAAATTCACCTACTCCATAATTTAGGGCGAGCCTATCTTCTTCAAAATAATTATAAGCAGGCTTTTATAAATCTTTCAGGATCATTGCATCTTAGTCAGCAAATTGGCAATCAGAGGTCAATAGGTGATACACGCTATAATTTAGGTTGGCTTCATCTACGTCAATATTCATTTGATCAGGCCCTTATAGAATTTGAGGAAAGTTTAAACGTAAGGCATCAGATCGGTAATATAAAAGATATAGCAGATAGTACCGCTGATTTAGGAGTCACTTATTTTTATAAAGACAATTTAGCAATGGCAATTCCTCTCCTTGCCCAGGCAGTCGAATATTATCATAAAATAGGATCAAGACAAGAGGAAGAACGTACCAGTCTTCTTCTTAGTGAAATTCAAGAAAAAATTGGTGAAGAAGGATTTAATGAAATATTGAATTCAAAAAAATAAAATTTACAATTCTCTAACGGCCCCAATATTTAACTAAAATATAAACATTAAGTTCTTTAATGGGGTAAGGAAGAAGTCAAAAAATCACAAAAACGGTTTCCTAACAGCATCTGTAATATTACTTCGATCTTGTCCCATCAAGGATAAGAATGTTTTGAATGCCTTTATAACTATGCCAGGTTTAATAATGAAACCTAGCATAGTTACTGGATCAAGGTCAAAAGTTGTGGATCAACTTGGATTAAGCATATAACTGAGTGAGCCGATATAAGAAGAATTCTACGTTGCGAACCCCTCTGAACTGAGCCCGGAACGCTTTGATCTTGGCATTGAAGGACTCGGCTGAGGCATTGGTACTGCGATTGTCAAAATAATTCAAGATCGTTTCATAGTGGTTCTGAATGGAGCGGGCCACCGTGTTGAAGGCTTTAAAGCCCGCTTGACGTACCCCCTCATGCCACTTAGCCAACCGAGCTAAGCCGTAAAGCTTATTGGTGGTAGCCTCAAAGATGTAGCTCAAGGATTGACTCAATTCATAGGCTGTCTTCAAATCTGGATAACGCTCAAATAGCAGCATAGCCCGCTCACGCTGGCTTTCTGTCCAGTTAGTCGCCTTTTTATAGAGCACATAGCGGCTGCGAGCCAGCAGTTGTTTGACCGTATCGCCATTGGCAAGCATCTCTGGTTGATAGTCGGTCTGGTTAAGCTTAGCTTGCTCCAGGGCTTCATTGTCGGCTTCCAAGGCTTGCCAGCGATACGCAATCCGCATGTCCTGAACAGCCTCCAGCGCTAATTGTTGCACATGGAACCGATCAGTCACCTGAGTAGCCTTGGGAAAACATTTTTTAGCAATCAGAGCCATATTACCCGCCATGTCCAGAGTAACCTCTTTTACCTTTTTGCGCTGACTTTCAGGCAACTTACGCAAGACTTCAATGACTGTATCGGCTTTAGTTCCTGCGACAATGGCCACGATACTTCCTTTGCCACCTTTAGCCGCTTTATTCGTCAGGATGGTGTAGAGTTCTCCCTGCGACAGACTGGTTTCATCCAATGACAGATGCGACCCCAGATTGTGGGCATACAACAGCCACTCTTTAGCGTGGCCTCGTTGATCCCAATCGGTAAAGCCACTCTGAAAATCACGATATTGGCGCAATAAGGCTCGGTCACCAACCCCATAAAATCCGCCAATTGATCGGATATTAATCGGGTTGGTATCGACTGATGTCTTTTAAAAAAGCGGCAAACTCACCGGTCATCCGCGTTCCTTCTGCTACTTGAGTCCAGTCTCGATAAACGACTTTTCCTGTTTTGGTATTAAGCCAGCGACGGCGTTTGATATGCAGGAATACCTGGTGGCCCCGGATGGGAAAGTCCTGGACGGTGATAGTGGGGAAAAAGCCTTTGGAGAGCAGATTCTTCCGTTGAGGGTCCGTCTCATCGGCATTTTTCTCTTCGATATGAACATGAAAGACTCCCTCAGGGCGGTCGATGGAGGTCAATTCAAAATTTTGTAGGATGAACTCAGGCAACAGAAACTGAACGATGGGCAAGAAACTCTCCAAAACAACTAGATTTGATTAATTCACAAACCTAAAAAAATACAATGCCCTCCACAACTTTTGGAACTGATCCCCTTTTTCTTTACCTAATTAATGAGGAGCACAACTTTTGTTGTACCTATCGTTGTACCTAAAAGCAAATCAGCCACTTAACATTTCTGCTAAGTGGCTGATTATGAGAGCGGTCCGGACGGGACTGCGTAATGGATTTGGTTATCAGCGTTTTAAGAGTATTTGTAAGTAGATAGTATCAAATAGGTATCAAAATGGCTTTTTGTCGTATTCTTGTACTTCGCTAAATGCTCTCAGTAAATTCATATTTTGTTTTCCAGCCAGATGAGAATTCTTTTTAGCCTAGCATAGATAATTCCACAGATTGGAAAGATAGATAAGAACTTCATTTACCAGGACTCTATTCAATTAATAACGGTAAATCAACAAGTCTACCATTCAACTTAAAAGAAATTCGTTCATCTATTTGTTGCAAATTTTCAACCTTGCCATAATCAAACTCCTTATGATGATTTGGGCAAAGAATAAGGATGTTGCTGGAGCTTTCCTCTCCTCTATCTCGTTTGGGTACGATATGGGCGGCTTCAATGTAGAAGGAGCCATTCGCTTTTAGGATACTGGTATCGCAGATTTGACATTTAAAATCACGAAGGATTTTGAGCAGAGCAATTGTAAAGTTGTCTCGACTATATCGCTCGCCCTTGATAGATATCTTTGAGGATGGCTTAGATTTTAACTGTTTAAGCATATCTATAAGCTGCTCCCTTGTCAATTTGTGTAGCTTTAACTGGGCAATTATCTCGTCCTGCTCATCCACTTTCTCGGAATAGCTAGTTTTTAAAGAATAGGCTTCATAAAGTGCCCTTAATTTGTTAAGTTTTGTTCCACGTTTTTTGCTGTAATATTCAATATGAAGCTTTAATGATTTTAGGGCTCGTTCAAGCCCGTCATGCCCATAATCTTTCTTGATACGTAAAAGGAAGTATTCAGTAATATATGCACTACTATTTCTAGTGAACCGCTTACCATCGATCATTCTCCGCCTTATATGAATGAAGTCTCTGGCCGTGTTCTCATTGATACGACCTTGCTCAACAAGTATATTTATTCCAGCCTTTCCAGTAAGTATCCGATCATTGACAAGCTTAACCGTATCATATATTAACGGTACAACGTCATTGGGTATATGCATATAATTATCGCTAGTGTACCGTTAAATCCTAAATCGGACCACCTCACTTAATTGAACCTTATAAGAAGCCTCTTTAGATTGACCTCTCAAAATAGATACTTTAAAATATTTCAGGATAGCTCCCTAATTGATTTCTGGATTTTTTTATATGCTTCAGAAGCCAATCCACTCGTTATCATATTCTGGAAAGCGCTATCATTCATGAAACGGGCAAAAATATCTTCATTCTGGTCAATACGCTCGATGAATAGTTGTTGAAGTAAGTTCTTAAAGACTAACTCAAACTTTTCTGCTGGATTTACTTCCGCAGCTTTAATAACTGTCTCGTCTAAAATAGCTGATTCAACCAGTTGGTCGAAAAAGTACTGGTCAGCCTGATTGAAATCGGTACCGAATCGGTCATTGATAAGATCGACCAGGCGTGAAAGAGGAATTGGATCTTCATGAACCATACCGGTTCCTACTTCTGTAGGGCCATCCAGAGGCAGCGCATAACTGTCTCGCAGGCTAATTGACCCTTCGCTTATTTTTTGCAGACGGTAATAATCTAGTCTGATCGTATCATCGAAATTATACGAGAGCGTGCTACCCCGACGTGGTAATTTAGGCGAAAGGTGACGCAGGAAAACGAATAGCTTTTCGAGATCAGAATCCTGATACGGGATCACCTGACTCAGAAAACTGTATAGATTTCGGAAAGCCTGCAACTTCCCCCGCCATAGTTCAGCTTCTTCAACCTCATCGGTTAAAAAGACGGTAAAACGGGAAACGGCTGGGTCTAAGGCTGTATTGATTGCTTCGTGGTCGGCTGGGCTCTGCTTTTGTTTGGGCTTGAAATAGACGAGGCAAAACCGTTCGACTTCTTCGGGCAGGTAGATGCCTGAACTGTCCAGCTCGGCTTGTATACGGTACAAATGAGCCGGTTCCACTTCTTCGCCCATTTGGGCTCCTTCGTAGTAGGTGCCGAAAGCTTCCCTGATCTCTTCACGGTCATTCACAAAATCCAGCACAAAGGTGTCTTCCTTCAACGGATGAGTCCGGTTAAGCCGAGACAGAGTTTGAACGGCTTGTATACCAGCTAGTCGTTTATCCACATACATGGTGTGTAACAAGGGTTGATCGAAACCCGTCTGGTACTTTTCGGCTACTAACAACACATGGTAATCGGGACCGGCAAAAACTTCGGGAACTTCCTTTTCTTTCACGCCCTTGTTCATACCCTCTTCTGTATACGTTACCTCGGGTAACGCATCGTCGTTGACAACGCCGGAGAAAGCGACCAGCGACTTAATGGAGTAGCCTTTAGCCCGAATGTACTGATCGAAGCTTTGTTTGTAGCGAACCGCTTCCAGTCGGGAGCCAGTCACAACCATTGCCTTTGCGTGACCGCCAATTTTATGGCGGGTAGCTGCGTGGAAGTGCTCGACCATGATTTCAGTTTTCTGGGCGATGTTGTGCGGATGCAACCGAAGAAACCGGGCCAGCGACCGGGCCGCCTGCTTGCGCTCTACCTCCGGGTCGTCTGCGGCCGCTTTGACCAGCTTGTAATAGGTGGCGTAGGTTGTGTAATTCATGAGCACATCGAGAATGAAACCCTCTTCGATGGCCTGCCGCATGGTGTATTTGTCGTACGATTCTTTACTTCTGCCGAAAACGGCCAGTGTTCGGTATTTGGGCGTTGCTGTAAAGGCAAAGAAACTTACGTTGGCCTGCTGACCCCGTTTAGCCATACTTCGGTATAGCTCTTCGAGCTTATCTGTCGTGCCTTCGTCCAGTGCCTGTTGTTTGGCCTTGTAAATAAGCCCTTCTCCACCCAATACCTCTTTCAGGTCGGTTGCCGTTTCGCCACCCTGCGAACTGTGCGCTTCATCGACGATGACCGCAAACCGGCGGGAGGGTAGATAGCCCGTGCCTGTTTGCCCCCGCTCTTCGGCCAACTTGACGAGTTGCTTCGAGACGAAAGGGAATTTTTGCAGCGTGGTAATGATGATCGGTACGCCGTTTTCCAGGGCTTCGGCTAGTTGCCGCGAGCTTTCATCTATTTTTTCGACTACGCCCCGCTTATGCTCAAACTGATAAATAGTGTCCTGTAATTGCTTATCCAGTACAACCCGGTCGGTGATGACAAGGACCGAGTCGAACACTTTGTCGTTGGTTGTAGTATGCAGCGAAGCCAGCCGGTGAGCCAGCCAGGCAATGGTATTACTCTTGCCGCTACCCGCCGAGTGTTCGATGAGGTAATTATGACCGGCCCCTTCAATGAACGCAGCATTGACCAGCGAACGGACTGCTTTCAACTGGTGATAGCGGGGAAAGATGAGCGTCTCTTTTTTAACCTTGCGCCCTTCGTCGTTTAGTTTTTCGTCGACCTGTACATGCACGAACTGGGCGAGTAGATCGAGCAAACTATGGCGCTCAAGCGTTTCTTCCCACAAATAGCCAGTGCGATAGGTTCGGCCTTTCTCGTCTTCGGGATTGCCTGCACCACCCTTGTTGCCTTTGTTGAAGGGCAGAAAATAGGTGGCATTGCCCGCTAGCCGGGTGGTCATATATACCTGCTCGGTATCGACGGCAAAATGGACTAGCGTTCGGCGTTTGAACTCGAACAGAGGTTCGCGCGGGTCGCGGTCCTGCTTGTATTGCTGAATGGCGTGCTGTACGGTCTGACCGGTAATGGGGTTTTTAAGTTCTACGGTGGCTATAGGTATGCCATTCAGACTAATCGTAAGATCGAGCGAATGCGCCGTTTTTTTGGCGTACCGAAGCTGACGGGTGAGGCCAAGGCAGTTAGCCGCGTAATTGGCATCCAGTTCGGGGTTCATGGTATGCGACGCCTTGAAGTAGGCAATGTGCAGCAACCGACCGTAACACTTGAACCCATGCCGCAGCGTAGCAAGCGATCCGTAATCGTCCATCCACTTGCACAAATCGCGCAGTACCTGCTCACCCGTGCGATCACCCAGCAAGGCTTCTAACTTGGCCCACTCTTTCTGTTGTGTTTGCTTGATAAAGGCCAGCACCGTACCGGGAAAAATAGCCCGCTCCGTATCGTACCCCTGCCGGTCGATAGTTTGATAGCCATTACGGAGCAAATGGTTCTCAATGACGGTTTCAAAAGCGGCTTCTTTTACTCGTGAACTGCTCATGCTTTACCCGCGTTAAGAAGCCCGTTTGCAGGGCGTGGAGATATTGAGTTACCATCAGCGTCAAAACAATCCTTTGCAGTATGCGCGAACTCCTGTATTAGGCCTAGTCGAACTTCTTTTACGCCAGTAAAGGCAGCCATCCATATGCTAAAAAAGCCAGTTGCTGATGCTTCTGAGCATATCCTACGGACATTAACTTCGCCATTATTATAATCTTGGCGAGCATCTTTAGCTTTTTCCCAAGCTTGAACTCTTTGGCCTGCTCTTTCTAAGGCTGAGAACACTACTGCATCGTCCCAATCATCATGCTCTACACGATTAAGAGCTGTTAAATCACAAATGTTTTGAGCCATTGGCTCAATAGTTGCGTTCAATCCCAATGTCACTTCTACAAGTCCAGTTTCTTTGTAAATTAAGTAATGGAACGTGTTGTCCCGATCAGGAAGTAGATAAGTAGCAAAATTGATTATAGTGGTCTTCTTTGCTGAATTACAATTTACACAGCTTAATAAAAAATTAGTCCATTCATTTCTAAGATGAGAATGGCCTAAAGCTGGGTCCTTTGGTAAGATGTGCTCTACTGCCAAGCCAGTAGCAATGCGCCGTTCACAATAGCTACAATAACCCCCAAGCCTATTGGTCAAATCCTGTTTAGCATCTTCATAGTTCGTATATGCTTGAGGGGCAACTCCTTTATCAACTGGTCGCATAGTTATTGTTCCGGTTCAATTATACCTTTCCTTTCCAAAAGAGCCGTATAAGCAGGATTATCGGAGAATGGCTCAAGTAACCTGATGATTTGCCGTTGTATTTGCTGTTTCCGATCAGGTGACGCAGTTTTTGCTTCTTCTGCAAGTTGCAAGTATAATCTGGCTGTTTCTCGCATATTTTTTATGCGAGGACTGTACTCAGTATTCTCCACATCCATCACATACTTCGCTACTTCCTCAAGGCTTTTACCATATGGATCAATCTCTAGTTCACCATCTAATGTTATTACTTCTCCTTGCCGAGCTGTTTGAATGATGAAAGGTGAATGCGTCGTTACAATGAACTGAATATTTGGAAACGTATTTCGCAGCTTTTCGGATACTTCAAGCTGCCATTTGGGGTGTAAGTGTAATTCTAATTCATCAATTAACACTACTCCGGCACCATTCAACGGGTTCTCCAACTCTGGGTTAGCTAGAGCCAGTCGTCTTCCTAAATCGCAGATTAGCGCAATGAATGAACGCTGTCCATCTGACAACTGTCGAATATCACGGGTTTCACCGTCCTTATTGATAAGAAGTCTAGGAGGGTCATCTTCAACTCGTAGCTTAGTGAACCCGTCCAAGAACAATTCTATTGTCTGGCTGATAGCATTGAATGCTCTCCTTTCCATTGACGAATTTTGCTCTTGTCTTCGGGTGTTTACCACACGAAAGCGTGCTAAAAAGTCTTTATAATCGACTGTGCGATTGAATAATGCACCATTATAAGCCATTGACTGGCCTATACGAACGGCTTTGGGAAGCGCTTTGGGAAAGCGGTAACCAGCTCTATCTGTTGTATAATAAACGGCTAAAGGGGCCTGATCATCAGCACGACTTGGGTCGCCATATTTGTTCCGGATTTCTTTCCTGACTGCCGGGGTCAGTTTTGTGGTGTCAATCCTCTTTGACTCTCTATAAAAATGAAGCGAATAGTCAAGTGGAATGCCAGCACAATTCAACTTAAATGATAAATCTGTTTCAAGTGCATCGGAGTGGATGTCAGATATATCTATTTTCCTGAATCCACTTCCGGCAGGGGCAATCTGAGGTAAGAGCCGTGATGATAAAAGGGCAATCGCATCAAGAATTGCCGTTTTTCCACGCCCATTTATACCAGCTATGACCGAGAAGTTTTCCTTAAACTCCAGTTTTTTCGTTTTGCCGAAAGGCCGGTAATTAGTTATGGATAGCTCTCTAATTCTCATGCCTATACTGGAATTTCTATTTGTCCTGTCACAGCCGCCGTTATCAACGCTGACCGACGCTCTTTTAGCAATGTAATGCTTTGCTCAGCAGCAGATTGGAACTTGTTGATTTTATTAAGTTCAACTTTAATGTGATCTACTATTTGTCGTTGTTCCTCTAAAGGCGGTACAGGTAGGTAAACTTCGTACAAGCCTTCTGGATACAGTCTGAGACGTGACGACCAAACGCCTTTCGAGTATCGAGTCACTTCGCTGGCGAATATGGGTAGGCGAACGATAGTGTCAATATAGGCAGGTTCGATGCGGCTTAAGGGTATGTATACATGATAAGCTGGACTGACAATGC
Organism: Spirosoma sp. KCTC 42546; assembly: GCF_006965485.1. Taxonomy (NCBI): domain Bacteria; kingdom Pseudomonadati; phylum Bacteroidota; class Cytophagia; order Cytophagales; family Cytophagaceae; genus Spirosoma; species Spirosoma sp. KCTC 42546. The sequence goes on along the minus strand of NZ_CP041360.1, from coordinate 5,522,942 downwards.
CATGCAAAGGCGATATTCCCATAGCACCCATCCAAGCCCAAAGTGTGTTGATGACCAAATCGCCAGGGAAGCAGATTTTATACCCTTCATTTGATTCGGCTTCAAACATATTCACATCCTTCTCCGACCGTGATGTAACACCGGTTATATGCGAAACAGTAAGCATTTCTTCCTCACCTGTTTCCGAACGTTCATTTCGTTCTTTAAATAGCCACCGAGTACGTTCAACCTCCCAATGTTCTGGTATGTTTCCAAGCCAATCAACGCCAGATGGTTTTAGGGGTACGTTGGGGTCAAGGCCACAGGTGACGGCGTTCGTAATGAGTGCCTGCCGCTTCTCGGTCAACATAGTAAGCAAGTTTTCTTTAGCCTGAATCAGTGCGTCAATGTGAGATGTTTCCCGGTCAAGGTAATTAGCAATCTGATTTTGAGTATTTAATGGAGGTAATGGAAATTTTAGTTTTGCTATTTCACTAGGATTAACACGTTTATGACTTCTTGTAGCTGACTCTGACCTGGACGCTAAAAGATCCCTTGTTGAATTAGAAGAATACACATAGAAAACGTATTTAGAGTTAACAGAACTAGCGCTCTTAACTCGGAGCGGTACTAACTCAGTAGAACAAATCGTGGGGATTTCATGCGATTCAGCGATAATTACACAGCCTTTTTCTGGATTTAATTTAGAAATCAAAATTTCTCCTCCTTCTAGTAAGAGCTTATCACTATCAATATCAATTCCATCTTCGATCTTACCATCACCAGTATCTTGAATTGCAGGAATAGAATAGTGAAAGAATATTCCATCTTTTAAAGATTGAGATCTAATAGGATTATTGATATGGTTTAATATCGCATCAGCTCTCGTGATAGACCAATCGGCAGGGATTTTTACATTATTTGGCGAATAAATCATTCCGTTACCTCCTTTAATAATTCCAAAATCAGATCTTCGGCTTTTTTCAGTTCGGCATCAATAACGGATAGCGGGCGGGGCGTGTTGAATTTGTAAAAATACCGGTTGAAATTAATCTCGTATCCCACCTTGTCTTTACTACGGTCCATCCAGGCATCGGGTACGTGCGGGATTACCTCTCGTGCAAAATAGGTGTCGATATCCTGCGTTAGCGGAATGTTCTCAAAGTCGCGCAGGTCGGCGTCGGCTTCGTATTCGTCTTCGTCTTTACTTTTTCGTACCGCTTGGGCTGCTGGGTCTTTGGTCGTAAATACGTCGCGGAACAACTTATGCTCCGTTGCCTTCCATTTGGCATTCCGCTTTTTCAACAACGTCCGTATTTGGGCATCTACTTTATTCCAGTCGGTTTGTGGTTCTCGGCCCAGCTTTTTATCAATGTCCTGTATGTCATCGAGCAGCCAGGGGCAGGCATCCAGAAAACGGGATTTATCGTCGTAGGTCATCTGGTAGCGCAGACGTAGCGGTCGCTCCACCGTTACGCGGGTATAGCCAAAGTCTTCATTGTCGAATACTTTCGACTGGCCGCCCTGTGTAAACTGGCCGTAGAGACGGACAATGTCGCCAATCTGATCGGGCTCACCTTCTTCGGCCCCGCCAATCTTCCGGCGTTTGTCACCCATACTCCGGCGCATTGGCATGTACACGTCACGTGCATCGACCAACTGAATTTTGCCCTTCCGCTGTTTCTCTTTGCGGTTGGTCACAACCCAGATGTAGGTACCAATGCCGGTGTTATAAAACATCTGTTCGGGCAGAGCTACCACGGCTTCGAGCCAATCGTTTTCGATGATCCAGCGTCGGATGTTGCTCTCCCCCGAACCGGCACCGCCCGTAAACAGGGGTGAGCCGCTAAACACGACCGCCAGCCGGGAGCCGTATTTCCTGTTAGCTTCATCAACGGGCTCAAACTTGCTGATCATGTGCTGTAAAAACAGCAGGGCACCATCGTTCACGCGGGGCAACCCGGCTCCAAACCGCCCGGCAAAACCGCGCTTTTCGTGCTCGTAGATGATCTCTTTTTGTTGCTTTTTCCAGTCAACACCGAAGGGAGGATTCGCAATGAGGTAATCGAAAGTGGCCCCCTCGAACTGGTCATCAATCAGGCTGTCGCCGTACTTGATGTTTTCACCCATGCCGTTGTGAGCCACTTCCTTAATGAGCATGTCGGAAGCCGCCGTAGCAAACGCCCGTTTGTTATAATCCTGCCCATAGGCGTACAACTTAGCTTCCAGATGATGTTCCTTCAGATACGACTGTGCTTCGGCCAGCATCCCCCCCGTTCCGCAGGTTGGGTCCAGCATCCGGCGCACTGTTCCCGGCACCGTTAGCAAGGCATCATCGTTTATGAACAGGAGGTTAATCATCAGCGCAATGACCTCGCGGGGGGTAAAGTGATCACCGGCGGTTTCATTAGCCAATTCATTGAACCGCCGAATCAGGTTCTCGAAAATCAATCCCATCTGTACGTTATTCACCCGAACCGGGTGCAGATCAACCGTACTAAATCGCGAGACGACCAGATACAGGATATTAGCTTCCTCCATCTTTTCAATCTCCTTCTCAAACTCGAAGTAGTCGAAAATCTGGCGCACGTTAGCCGAGAAGCCGTTTATATAGCTGACCAGATCCTGAGCAATGTTGTTTGGGGCACCCCGCAGCTTTTCAAATGTGAGGGGAGAGTGGTTGTGAAACCGTTGTCCTGATACTTCATTTAGCCGGGCATCAAGCGCCTGCCCCTGCGACGAGGGTTTGTCTTTAATCTGTTCGTATTTAATTAAAACGGCCTCTTTGGTTGGTTCAAGTACGCAATCGAAGCGACGCAAAACAGTCATGGGGAGCATAACGCGCTCATACTGAGGTGGACGGTAAGGACCACGTAGTAGATCGGCGATTTGCCAGATAAGATTTATATGTTCCTGGTGATTGGCCATTCTGAGATAGTAAGCCGATAATGACTTCGGCTGTTAAAACGGCTAATTTAGCCAATATATCATAAGGTTTTAACAGGAATGTATAGCCAAAGCATACAGAGCTTCCCAATCTAAGCTCTTAGCTAGTTGGTATGACTGACTAATAATCTGTTATGTAACTATAATTTTTTTTCATTTAATGTCAATTTAAAATAGGTGGGATGCAAGTGACCTAAAAACGGGAATTTTCCCCTTTTAATTGAAAATTGCCCTCAGTAAATTACAGACATTTATATTATAAGAAAGATACTAGATAAATAATTTTAATCCTTTTGTATACATTTTGAAAATGGATTCACAGATCGATTTAAACAACCCGGAAAGTAGGGGGCAGAATGCCAATTTAAATGAAAGCGAATCTTTCCTTATTAACCTTGTTATACTTTGGCAGGTATTTCGAAATATTGCGTTTTTACCCTTTATATTAGGTTTATCTGCCTATTTATTCTTGGGAGTTGGCCAGCTTCATGATGTTATCATAGGGCTCAAGCCAGTTTATGTTCAAGAATATCAAACTACCCTTGAAGAAACAATGCTTTTTCAAGGATTTCTATACATTTATCCAATCGCATTGTTTCTTTGGGCATTTACTACGTATAGTTGCGCGCGAATTGTTTTAATCTCACCAATAGATGTATATAAAAACGGATATAGCGTAAGGCTCATTAAATACACTCCGTCTTTATTGTCCTTACTTCCATTCGTAACAATGAGTATTGTTTTTTCTAGCAATGCGAAATACTTGCTAATAACTTTTTTTTGTTTCGCTATTACTTTTGGAATACTGTGGTTGTATAGAAATAAAATTGATAAGTTATTTCCGCAAATTGATTGGTCATCTCGAGCCAATACATCAATTCGTGATGATTGGAACGAACTCCTGAACTCAAAAGCGGCTAGATTTTTTATTTTATTTAATAGTATTTTTATATTTATTTTATTGGTAATTTTTTTACTCCCATTAAGGCTTGGTATTGCTATTTGGATGGGGCCAATACCGATTGTTATGATGGGGATGGCTTTCCTTATGATGATATCTTCTACTATTGTTTACTTTAATGATAATAGGAATAGGCCTGTAACTTTTATTGCAATAATTAGCTTAATTATATTAAGCCAGTTTACAGATAACTCAGCGTTACAAGGAATTGACTCGCCATTAACTGAGTCTAGTAGACCAGATATTGAGGCACATTTTTTGACATGGGCTAAAAAACGTTGTCCAAAACTAGACCAAGAAATACCGCTTATCATTGTTGCTGCTGAAGGAGGTGGTATACGTGCCTTAAATTGGACAGCACGATCACTATGGAGCCTGAACAATCCTCTTCCTTACTTTAATAAATATTTATATGCAATAAGCGGAGTATCAGGAGGGTCTGTTGGAGCTTCTATGTATAATTCATATATTTTTGATATAGATCGTTACCCAGAATTAGCACCCTATGTGTTAAATAGATTAACATTTCAACAGATTTGTCGGGATGATTATGTATCTGGTTTGACTTCGGCCTATCTTTTTCCCGAGGTAATGCAAACCTTTATACCTTATCCAATAAGCTATTTTGATCGGACAAAATGGTTAGAAAATTCTTGGTCAAATGGTTATAGACGCATGACAAAACATGCGATTGATTCTGTTAAATCTTTCAAGCCTAACGTTCTTTACAAGGATGGATTAACGACTCTTGATAATTCATTTCTTAAATTATGGCGAACAAAAGGAATTAAAATTGGAGAAGAAAAATTTGAACTTCCATCTTTGCTACTTAACTGTACACTTGCTGAAACGGGTCAAAAAGCCATTGTATCTAATTTAAGGTTAGACGCAGAATCTTTTATAGATGTAGTTGATGTATTTAAATATACCAATCAGGATATGCCTATTAAGACTGCGGCTTCAGCTTCGGCACGTTTTCCGTTTGTGACAAGCGGAGGATTAATTGAAAATCGCATTATAGATAAAGTTCTACAAAGTGGACATTTGACCGATGGAGGATACTTTGATAATACGGGTATTGAAACGGCAGTACAGCTTCTGAATACATTGTTAAGGGTCGCAAGTAAAAATAAAATTCGCGTACGACCTGTAATTATCTTCATTCAAAATGGCAATGGGGCGTATGCGGACAAGCAGCAAGCAATCTTTACCGCTCGATCAATACGAGTTCCATGGGGAAGTTTCTATAATTCTTGGAACAGAGGTTCTATTACTCGTAACAACATGTACAATATTCTTTTTCAACGAACATTTATTGACTCCACACGGATAGATAAAATTGCTTATGTAAAAATTGGATTGAAGTGGGATTACGATGGAGAGTACCCCTTAGGGTGGTATTTGTCGAGAGCAACAGTAAGCCAAATGAATAAACGATTATATCAGATATTCGATAATAAAAACTTTTTTAAGACTTATCCTGAGTTAGATTCGTTGAAATTTCACATTTCGCGACTTGAAGAAATAAATCAAGCTAATAAAAAAAACTCACTCCTTATCAAAGAAACGAAACCGCGAAACAGTTTAACGAACATTTTAGACCAATCTGATAGTAGTATGTCGAAAGCCTTAAAGACTGCTATCTTGAAAGGCCGAGGTATTGGCAATTTGAATTATTAGAAACCCGTAAATTGATTTATATATTAATTTTTAATATGTCTTGGGTTTTAAACGTGAGCCGAGGGGTAGTAATGTAAAATACCTAATTTTTATACAAACATCACACATCTTATATCTGATTTATAATCAATAATAGTTTAATTTAAATTAAAACATGATATAAAGCATGATGAATAGCGATTTGTCTCAAGAAAGTTATGTCTCAAAAAAAAGATCTGTTGACGAGGAGTACTTGACTGTTCAGTACTGGCGTGAAGAGTTTCAAAGGCTGAGGCCAGCTTTCGATAGTCTGAGAGATATTGCTAACTCTATAGCACACCTTACTAGTGAAATGACTAGTGCAGATTGGCTCCAATGTCTTAAGAATATTGATTCGAACCGTGGGGGCAGAAAAGTAACTCGAGATGCAGTTAAAGCAATGAATATAGTTATTGAAGCTGATCCACGTAAAAAGAGATGGTTGAAGATAGTACAGCGTCATAAATTAGTAATTAAGCCACATAAACGATAATATCTTAGCATAAGGCTAATGCTGTAAACTTCAATCTACTAACCGAACTAGAGTTATGGATTTTTCTCAACTGCCGATTTTATATTGGTATACGAAGAGGACAGGAATGAAGCATGGGACAATCACGAATACCTAAAACTAAAAGATGCTTATGAGTAGACAGAATCCAGGCGCATTCCGGCACTATAGTAATTTTGTGAATGTATGATGCTTGATGAAAATCAGGTGAAGCAGAAATTAAAGCGGAAGAAAAAGCTATACTAGCCGATTAATTTACGAGGGAGAATATAAGTGAAGAGTTTTAGAGCAAAACAGGCTCCTCGTAATACGAAGAGCCTGTACAGTATAGATACTCAAAAGAAGAAACGGTTTATAATACATTTATCTGGACTGGCAGTTAAATAAAGATTGCCTTTTGAAAAACGAGAGATTAGTCTGGTAAATGATATTATGGCTGATGATTTTTTTCACTCAGAGGGTACAAATGTAAAGTGAAGTGTTTATAGAGGCACTCTCTCCAAGTGCGTGTTTCATGTGATGGTTTAATTGGTGAACCAACCGAGTAACGTCTTGAGCTGGGGAGTAATTAAGGCCAAAGTAGCTTTAGGAACCGACTCTGCTTTGCGGGTAGTGATGCCATTGCCCCAACCGCTAATAATCGCTTTTTTTAGATCGGTCTCTGAGCCTCCTGCGGACTGGAACTTCGCTCGAGTCATCGTGAGTACCGACATGATGGTATTGTACTGCTTTTCCGTCACGCCATTGGCTTTGGCAACCGCTAGCGAGTAACAGCCAAAACGCAACCGCTCGGCCAGACCCCCATAGTTATACATAAGCACCCATTGCCAGGCCTGTAGGCGTGGATCAACGGCGGGTCCCGTCTTGGCCGTAGCTTTTCCTGCCAAGCCGTAAAATTCGAATTCGTTTTCGTCGGTTATCATTTATGTAGAAAATAAAGTAGACCAATTAGTATTAAACCACCGATTATCATTTCCTGAGGGGGAACTTCCTGGGATAAGCCAGGAGCCGAATGCGCTTGATCCGTAGCCGATGATGGATAATAATAACCTCCCTGTGAGTCACCTGAGCTTGGTATTACCGATGGCGTATTGTCACCAGGCTGGGTAGAGTCGTCTGAGTCGTCTGGATTGACAGTAGGGTTGACATCAGGCTGATATGCGGGTACATATGGCGTATCGGGTTCATCCGGTTGGCTAGGCTGCGGAGGCTGGCCAGGTTGAGTCGGCCGCGGCTTTACACCTGGATTCGGCTTAACCATCGTGGTTCGAACTGGTTGGATGCGCTTTTTGGCCGGTATTGGCCAGACAACCCCAGTCGCTTGTACAGGCGGGTTAGGATGAACCGGCGTAGCAGGTGTCTCCGATGGAATACGTAGGGGTTGAATTCGTTTTGAGGACTGCGTTGGCCAGACCACTGCCGTAGCTACGGCAGTGGTGGGATGGCGTTGAGCGGTAGTCGGTTGCGGCTTTCGAGCTGGAGGGCGGCTGGGGTTGGGATGCGATGGCACTTTAATCGGCGTCTTCACTACCTTGGCCGTGTGAACAGCCGGCTTAGGGACGGCTGCTGAGTGGGCGGGGCGAATAGCAGGGGGCGAATGCCCAGGCTGCACCTTTTTTTTGACGGGTTGGCGACCATAGAGATCGGGGCCAGTTAATTCGTTTAACGTCATGATTATGTAGGTTAACAAGCGACTTAAACACTATTAATCATCATTATCGCCTTCATCATCAAACGATTCGATGCCCCAATCTGCTAGGATGGTATTTTCCAACTCATCATCGACGTTAATTTTAACCATATCATCATCATCTTCGTCCGTCTCCCCATAGTATTCGGCCAATTTCTTAGGGTTACCCTTAGCTTTTTCATAGGCTTCTACGCAGTCGTCCATATGTTCTTCCAGCATATCAAGCGTGTCCACAATAGCTAGAGAATCGGGGTCAAGATCTAAGGATTTGGCCAACTTACAAACTCCCTTTTTAATCTCCTGCACTTGTTCTATAAATTCTTCGACATCTTCGACATCCCAAAATTCTTCATCATCGATGGCTTCACTAAGCTCACCGAGCAATTCATTGACTTTGTCAACATACTGTTTCTGCTTTTGAGTGTCAGGCGACCGATCATCAAAGGTATCCGCTTCATCGTCCTCACCCCCTTCATAAACATCGTCAAAGTCATTTACGCGCAGGTCGGCAAATACCTGCTTCTGTTTTTGATTCAGGTCAATTTCGATGGATGAACCCGTTTGCCCCTCTAGTTCATTTTCCAGGTAGTCGACCAGTGTTTCAATACAATGGTAGATCATCAGCTCTGATTCGTCATAGCCTAGACGAGTTGCCAGATCAATCACCTTCTCCAGTAATTTCTCTAGATCATCGACATAATTTTCGACATCATTGCGATCCCACTCGGCCTCCACGCAGTTATCTATAAATTCTTTATGGAGTTTTTTCCACTTGGCCACCAGCTTGGCGGCCCGACTAAGACGCTTAGCGATATCCTTTTCAGTCAGGTAATCCTGTTTGGTTTCTTCTAGAGTAACCATCCGTTCGCGATTGTCGGACTCCTTTTCAAGAATGTCCAGCCTCCTCTGTTCAATAATCTGAGCTTCACGCTCCAATAATATTTGTTGCCGTTGAATCTCTGGATCGACAAATCCATTAATGGGCTGCGGAATCGCCTTTGGCATCGGTTTTACTGCTGGAAGGGTTTCAACTTCTTCGACTAAATCAGCATCACCAGCTAGCGAGGACTGACTTTTAAGCCGATTTAAAGCGGTACTGACGTTGTCTTTATTGATACCTTTTTGCTCGCCACCTAAGGCTTTGGCAATGCCTCGTAGGCTCATGCCCTGGTTTTTTAATGGGGCTGCTTTCTTGGCTAATTCGTCTAATTGTTCGTTGCTCATAATACTTACCTTTTTAAGTGATGAGCAAACATAAACCAACGAAAACGGCTAATTCCGATAAGTGATTATGGCTACCCATCAGGGGCGAAATCAGTCAATCAGTGCTGAAGAATGCTGATATAAAAACGACGCGGCCACAATAACCGCGTCGTTTTCGCTTATACATATTTATCCGGCCCTAATGCCTGAAGAATCTCTACTGCTTTTTTTATCGGTATTGTAGACCGTGCATCAGGTGGCTCAATCCCGGCGTCCCGGCAAAACTTTTTTAGCTGGCTTATTCGAGTGATACCACCGATAAGTTCAAAGAGTAAGGCTCGCGTCAGGGGTCGAATGACTTTGTAAGTTGTTAGTATTGGATCGGGGTCAACGACTTCTAAGCAGTCGAAAACAATATCATATAGCTTTAGTCGCTGGGGACGCTTGTATGTATTTTTCATGTCATTTAGCAGATAAATTGGTCAAAAAGTCATTAAAGTCGTTGTGTCGAGTATAGAGAGACGAACAGTCGTACACTGTCGGAAAATGCTGCTGGAGCGTGTCTAGACAGCCTTTTCCGGCCTTGTCGTTGTCGAAAAAGACATTGATTTTGGTGTATTTCGTGAGTGTTGGTAGTAGGCGGTGGACGTTAGCGACACTGTTCAGCACGTATGTAGTGCATTTAGGGGCCTGTACCCCATAGTAGACAAGACACGACAGAAAGTCGAAGAATCCCTCAAAAACATTACAGGCATTGTATGTAGTTTCTACGGCCGAACCAGACAGTGTTGTGATGTCGGAAGGGCCGATATTTCGTTTGCAACCTACGCCATTTCGTAACGCGTAGCCTTCGCTGTCGTTAGTAAATCCTACCGCGTATAGGTAGCGACTGTTGTGACTATAATGTACTTCACGCAGGTACATTCGGGCGATAGCTATACTAATACCCCGGCTTTCGACATAGCGTATTAGTGCTGGGTTCTGGAGTAACTTTACCTCTCGAATTTTGTCTTTGCTGGCTGGTAATGATTGAGCAATAGAGCCGCTGAGGAAAAAGGAGGGCTGTTCGAGTAAGGAATCGAATTGGCGAAGTGTCTGCATGGCCATCGAAAAGCTTACACCGTCGAGTAATTGTACGAGCCGGATTACATCCCCTCTATGTTCGTGCACAACCACATCCTTGAAAACATTATCCTGAGTATTTACGTGGAAAGATGGCTTCTGGTCATTCCGCAGAGGTGAGTGATAGGTCAGCTCGTTTTGAGCTTGGCTGACGGGCATAATACCGCGACTAGCTAGCACGTCGATAATGCCAATACTCTTCTTAATATGATCAATTTCGGCAGTCGGAATCATAGCTTTTACTTTTTTCTCAGCGGCAGAATACAATTTTACTGCCTGCTTTTGTTGAAAAATAAACTACTTGAAAAAAACAATTTAAAAACATCATCACTACGTCCCTACATCACTACAATTCTTTGTAAATTGTTGAAAATCAGGATTTATATTTGTAGTGAGGATAGTGTTTTGTAGGGAGGTGACTGGAAAAATAGACTAGTTTGTAGTGAGGTGTAGTGATGTGTAGTGGTGATATTTTAGTCTACCCTCACTACAATAAAATAATTGATAATCAATATATTGTCTGTTAATTTTGCCAATTGTAGTGATGTAGTGAGGATTTAATGAAATTTTAGTTTTTTTTTGAAATTTGAGGGTTAGAAAAAAGTGTTACCCAATAAGCTTGTATTGGATAAGTACAATCGTCGCGCCTTCCAGAAATCAATGGGAACCCTAATGAGCGTAGTGCTTTACCAATGTTGTTGGCGTTAATCTTTACTTTATTTTCATAGTACCTGGCAAGCTCTCGCTCAATCTCTCCAGCCATCATAAATTCAGCCCCAGGAGCTTTAGGCTCGGCAGGCTGGACGTGTTTTATTATCAGTTCCCGTTCAGTTGTATTTTGCATGTGCTGCCGATTATGCTGTTCGGATTGCTCAATTTCTTGCCTAGTCATTTGGAAAGCGAAGCCGCTTTTTAATAGCGCATAGGCCTGTGACCATACCAGGTCAATATCCACATTACGAGAGTAGCCGGATGGCCCACCACTGTCATGGTTTATACCGTTTTTATTAATTTCGATGATTAACCAACGGACATTACCAGTCTCATCGGTGAGAAAGTTGTTTTGATTAGTCGAGCCAAAAAAGCTGGCCCTCCTCTTATCTCGTGTGGGGCGACTGGCAAAGGGTCGACGTACTTTTATGGTATCCTCAGTAAAATAGGCCTTTGCTTTGTTTATGTCTACTTTCGAAAAATCGGCTAGCTCATCAAGATTAATCAGGAAATTTTCACATAAAGCGATTTTACCATCTTTGGAATCAAACTCAATATGTTCGGTGTAGTACTTTTCTAAGGGCTTGGGGACGTGGAAACGAATAAAGGAAGATTTTCCATCATCTTGGAAGCCCACAAACACCATACACTGTTTATTAAAGGCAATTTCCCCAATACCACAAGCAACAGTACGAACCAGCATCTTTCGGTACTGTGCTGCAAACCATTCCTGGTTACAGGCTTTTACAAAACCTGCCAGTTGGCCGATGTAGTCTGGTTTCGATTCGTCCCATTTAGGTAAGCCTTCAAAATAGTGCTGGATGGGATTGTAAGACAAAACGTAATCCGACCGCATTAAGGCCATTAGTTGTTTCTCGAAGCCTAAAAAACCCGCCGTGTAAAGCTCAACGCTCAGTGAATTTTCGTTGAGGGTTGTGAATAACTCTTCCTGGCCAGGAGGCCTTCTCGTTCGGAACTCAAGTTCGTTACCTACGATGTCGAGTCGAAAGTCATACTTCTCTAAATATCGTTTCAGACGAACAATCTTGGGCTCTTCTTTGCTTTCTGATAATGTATTACCTGTAGCAGATTCTGACTTCTGAACTTTGGTAATCGTACCATCAATGGACGATTGTAATTCTGGTTTAAAGCTTTTTTTTTGCTCACCAGATTTATTCGAAATATTTGCAGTTAGAGAGGTAGTCATAACCCTTTCATATTAATAGTAACGCCCGCATACCGGCGGGCGTTACTGCTTTAATTTTTAAACGATTCCTGATATTCCATCATCGCTGTAGCTCCTCGATTCAAACAAGCTATAAGTCGATTATTTTCACGTTGTAGCTCATTAAGCCGTTGATTCTGAATAAGGAACATAGTTCCAGTAGCAGTTAATTTATCGCGGAGTTCCTGGTTTTTATGCCTGAGTGCCCTATTTTCTTCGAGCATCTTACTTGCGTTATTTCCTTGACTTTTTCTTCTTGGGTTAGCCATTGTAACTTTAGTTTTGAGAGGTGGACATACGGGCCAAATGCATCATATTTGGTATGCATTTGGTCAATTCTCGTATTAAGGGAGGGTAACCAAGATTTTGCGCGTAATCTTCCGTAATCCGAAAAAGAGTAATATGCTTTTTTGTGAGATCGAGAAGCTCGTAAGAAGCTGATATGGCTATTTTGTAGGTGTCGTCTGTCCTCTTTTTGCTCTCATGAAGATCAATTTGGCATTGCAACAATTTCAACTTTAATTGCTCTGCCCGCCGAAATTCACTGATCATCGACGAATGCATCATTCGGTGGGCTTTTCTTAACTGCCGAAGCTCAATTAATAATTGATTTTTCGATTTCGATTTACGCTTTGGGGGCGATGGAGATTTCGACGGGCAAGTTTGGCCGTCTTGGGAGGATTCCATAAATTTGATCGGATTTTAAAAGGTTTAAAAATGAGCCGTTAACTGTGGGGACAGTTGGCGGTTTTTTTTGTGAGATTAATTAACTGATTTGCCGCTTGCCAGGAAGGCTTCCACTTCAGAACGCCGGACAAGTACAGTGCGACTTTTACCATCGCTGCCTGGCCTATATGTTGGAAATCCGCCATCATTAGCGTAAACCCAAAACTTCGACTGGCCCAGGCCAAACAGCCGCATAGCTTCGACAGGTCGTAGCCATTCGCGAACAGATAGATCGGCAACAGAAACGCTCCGACGCACTCCTCTTTTCTGATTGATTTTAGCACTTTTAGATTCCATATGCTTATTGATAGTGTTATCGAATACAATGATAAGGATGTTTTATATGTCTTCCGAACATTCTCTTCAAAATTTTACCTATCACAGCTTTTTAGTAATAAATCAAATTCTGCGTAGTCGGCTCTTAATTTCTCAATCCCATTCATCATGGAATCGTAACTATCTAAACCCCAGTACTTTATATAGTTTTCCTTAAAATTTACTGATAGGAAGAAGCCTAATGTTAAGACAGGTGAACTCATCTGATATCTCATTGCTGCACAGTAATTTTCCAGACTCCAAAAATGTTTTCCGTATTTCTTCTTAAAAGCTAATAAATGCTTATTCACAGATACGGCATTTATTAGTACTTCATTGAACACAAGTCTAGAGTTCAGCTTATCTAAAGAATCTCCTCTTGAAAAAATAGATCTTGCACGGCGTCTAAGCTCTGCCTCTTGTTCATCTAAATCGTCTTTTGCAATCGTACCGGCAAATAGTTCAGGTAGATAGATAGCTGTATCTTTTTTCATCCTCACTACTAGATCTTCCACATAAGACTTTTTATAATCAAAATAAAGGTGAGAGCCTATAATGTAACATATGTCCTCCTGCAATACACTGTACCCACTAAGGGCCTCATTCAGGCTAAAATTGGCATTCTCGAACGGTTTGAATGCTAGTACTCTATTTCGTAATGATTGCGTCTCTTCTTTAATTATTTGAGAGTGAGTATTGAGGAGATCATCAAGCCGTTCAAATGGAAAATAACTACCAAGGACGCTTCTGAACTGTGCGTTTTGACGTTTAACACTGATTTGCACATAAAGTGGATAAGAGTCTAATCGTTGACCTTCCCAAAAGTATGGCCTTGACTTAACCTTCTTCTCAAGATAATATCGAATATTTATTGTTTGGCCATATACTTTATTGGGGTCATTTGACTTACTCATAGGAATTACCATTTTACTTGTTCGAGGGCCTGTTCTACATCTTGATTGGTTAGGTGTAGATATTGCATAGTGGTTTGAATTTTGGCATGGCCAGCGATTCGCTGCACAATAGGAACAGGGAGCTTTTTAACTAAATGCGTGATGCCGGTGTGCCGAGCCGAATGGAAGGTGATTGGCTTTGTAATACCAGCTAGTTTCAGTACTTCTTTAAACCGCTTATTTAATTGGAAATGAGACCTAGCAATTATTGGCTTGTCGTTATCCGGCCAGTATCGGCGCAGAATAATCAAGGCTTTACTCTCCCCAATCTCGTTCAGATGTAGGAGCCAAAGTGGTATATTCAACGACCGTTTCGTTTTCTCTTGTTTCTTTTCGAGTTGGAAGCCCTTCTCCGTTACTACCAAATGCCGCAGTCGCAGTGTGGTTAGGTCACTTATTCGAAGTGTTGTATAATAGGCTAGTAGCCATGCATCGAGGTAAAACTGAAGATGCTGTTTGTGAGCAGGAATATTGAGCTGCTCCAGGTTTCGTACTTCCTGTTCTGCAAGAATGATTTTATCACTTTCTTTTCGCTTAGCTCGGAACTGATCGTAGGGGTCAACATAAACGGGGAGTAATCCACTCTTCATTGCCCTGTTTACATAGCTTTTGAGAATTTGGTGGGCTTTACGAATAGTCTCTACATCTAAGTTATGTTGATTACGTAACGCCTGGTCAAAGCCAACAATAAACGAATAGGTAAGGTCAGCGAAACCAACGGATTTGCCGTGATACTGTAGGAGCCGGTTATAAACACGCAGTTTACGTTGATGAGTCTCAATCTCAACGCCCGACATATCTAACTCTAACTGTTCTTTAAAATAGGCAGTAAATGTCTGAACGGGTTGGCCATCATTGGTTATCTGCTCGGCTAAAAGATCGAAGTCGGCCAATCTAAAAGGACGTCCATGTAGTTTGGCAAACGTTAACTCAAAATCTTCAAGCTCTTGCCGCTTCGCACGAATACGCTGATTAGACTGTGAACTCCCCTTTACCTCCTTTTTACTTTCGTTCCACTGCTCAGGCTTGATTTTTACTCCAGTCGAGAAGTATCGACGCTGCCCTAGATGTAAAGCTTCGATCTGTACTAATCCTAGGTTATTCTTATCTAACTTGTTTTTACGGTTAAAAACCGTCCTATACGTTGCCATAATTCGCTTGTTTAGTGCTAATGGCATCAAACATAGCGGGATAGGTGCGATATAAAACGGGTTCTGTTTGAGTAGCATACCCAGAAAGACCTAACAAGTTCTAACGACACAAACGAGCATTATAAGCAAGCCCACAAAAAAGCAAAAGCCCCTGTAAGTGATTGACTTACAGGGGCTTTTCGCAAACTTTGGCGGTCCGGACGGGGCTCGAACCCGCGACCCCCTGCGTGACAGGCAGGTATTCTAACCAACTGAACTACCGAACCAACTTTTTGACTTCTGGTCAACGTTGCCGTCTTCCTTTATCGTGGCACAAAAGTAGGGTTTCAGGCTATTCCATGCAAGCGACTGACGAAAAAAAATGTGATTGGTAGTCGATACAATACGTATACCCGTTGGTAATCAACTGGTTTGTTCTGTTAAATTTTTATCAATTAGTTTCCGGTAGCCTGCCTTATGGCTGCTACTTCCGCCGGATCGACAGGTGTGCCGTCCTGTTTGAACACCTCGTGGAACCAGATGGCGGGCTCACGACCGTTTACGTAGGGCTTCTGCCAGCTATCCCAGGGTAGGAAGGTTTGTGTTTTACCCGCTACAAAGCCCCAGTTGATCATGCCGACTTTGGCTTTCTTCGCTATAGGCAGGTGCGTCTGAAATTTGCTGTTGACACCACGAGCCATGTATTCCGTGCAAATAACCGGGCGGCCAAAGGTTTTAAGCGCAGGGATTACTTTTTCCAGGTCTTCGGGTTTTGAATACTGATGGAACGTAATGATGTCGGAGTTGTCGAACTGTACTTTTTCCATGGGCGTCCATTTGGCTGAATTCTGCCAATCATCAGGACTACGATAGATCCAGACACCAGAGGTGAGGGGTTGCGTGGCACCGGCTGCCCGTGCCCATTGGAATACATGCGGTAACAGGTTGGTGATAATGGCTATTTTCCGTTCTTTCGGCACTTCAGTCTTAATCGTGTGATTTTGGCCGTAGCTATTGTCATTTGCGTTATCCGGCTCGTTCCAGGTATCCCACGCCAGAATCCGGTTATCATTCTTGAAAGCGCCCACAACTCCTTTTACGTAAGCTTCCAGGCGTGGGTATTGCGAAACATCGGTCAGAGCCGCAGCGCCGGGACTTTGTAACCAGCCCGAGTTATGAATGCCTGGTGTTGGTTCGTGCTGTTTGCCCAGTTTCGGAGTTGGGTCCCAGCATGAATCAAATAATACCAGCATAGGCCGGATTTTGTGTTTGGCGCAGATGGTCAGAAACTGGTCGAGCCGTTTGGTGAAACCGGCCGGGTCCTGCCAGAGCAGATCGTGCAGAAACACACGCATGGTATTCATGCCAATGCCTTCGGCCATGGCCAATTCTTTATCAATCGTTGCCGGATCGAAACTGTCGGCCTGAAACATTTCGAGTTCGTTGATAGCATTGGCAGGGGCGTAATTGGAACCGACCAGAAAGGGCTCTTTAGCATACCAGGCATTGGCCTTAGCGGCTGGCCAGCGATTAGGGGCAGAACCTGGCTGAGCCAGAGAAATCGTGGAAATGAGTAAAAGAACGACAAACGATAAACGCTTCATAAATGGAAATTGAAAATGGTAAATACTGCGTGAAGGACAAGGGAGTCGATGTTATTGTTCGGAAGGGACAGGCATGGGCGTTTTAGGCATTGGTTTACCAAAATTAGGTGAACCGTCGGTATTCCAGGTAAAGGGTTGAATGTGGGGAGCGCGTTTGTTGCCACAGCCGTCTGTTGCGGATGGGTTGGCGTGATAAATCATCCAGTCCTGCTTGCCATCGGTCGAGCGGAAAAACCCACCATGACCGGGTGCCCACACACCATTTTCGGGGGCCTGTGTGAAAACGGGGCTGGGACTTTTTACCCAGTTTCTGGCGTCGAGCAGATCCCCCTTCCCGGTATAGGTCAACAGGCCGAGACAGTAGTCGAGCCAGCAGGCATTGGCCGAATACACGATGAACAGTTTGTTATCATGGCGTAGAAATTCAGGCCCTTCGTTGACGTAGATTTTAGGAACCTCGCCGTTTTTCTGCCAGGCTTGTGGGACATCGCCATGCTGTTCCCACGGCTGATCGGGCTGGGAAATTTTAACGCGATCACCGTCAATGGTCCAGGGGTTTTTGAGCCGGGCCAGATAGATGTCCTGCCGCCCGTTGGTTGTTCCTTCCCAGCCTGACCAGGCGGCATAGAGCTGCCCGTTGTAGTCAATCACGGACATGTCGATCTCCCAGTGATTTCCCGGATCGCCGATTTTGCCTTTCATGACCCACTCACCCTGCATAGGATCAGGGGAGGAGTTTTCCAGTACCCAGACTCGGTGCGATAAATTATTAAGTGAATCTGCGGAGAAGTAGATGTACCAGCGAGCGTTGCCCCGGTCCCCAACAAATGAGTGAATTTCGGGTGCCCATAATTCCCGGGAATAGGGTTGCCCGGCAGGTGGCGTATAAATAACTTTATGTTCGGCGGTAGCCAGATCAGCTATATTCCGGGTCTTCCAGAGGGTCAGGTTCTGGCCGGTAGTATTCATGTAATAATACCAGCCGTCTTTTTGTAACACCCAGGGGTCGGGTCCCGAGTTTTTAATAGGATTCGTAAACGTTCGCTGCTGGGCTAACAGTGTGGGACCGGAAATCAGGAGCAAACCGATAACCAGTAGACGCTTCAGAAAATACATACGGATTGTAAAGGGGTTCTCTCAACAAAGGCGGGAAATGCAATTTTTACCCTGTTTATGGCCTTAGGCTGACTAGTTATTAAAATGTTCCCTTTGCCGTATTCAACGTTGTTGTAGAGCCAGGTGCGGTTGGGGCTGGCGCATCAGAAGGCGTTGGCGTTGGAGGAACCAGACCCGGCGTTGTGCGTTTGCCACCAAAAATGTGATTGAACGAACGGGTATACAGCAAGCTGACACCCCCACCGGTTGTGATGGTGCTGGTCAGGTTATACTGACCCAGGATACTCTGCTGATTGCGATTGTACACTTTGGCGCGCAAATGGCCATCAGGCGTAATAAAATACTCAAGGGTCCACTCGCCAAGTAAACTAGCCGCATTGTATTGGCTTTGTCCATACGTGAACCCGCCATCGCGACTGATCCGCAACCGGTCATTAAGCAGCCTGTAGGAAAACCGTAGCTGGAGGTTATTAAGCAGGTTTTCGTTTTGGGTACCACTCGTAAATCCACCAAATGACACGCCTACATCTAAGTTCTCGTTGAGATTAGAAGCCAGGCGGCTGATCTGATTAGACAGTAGTTCACTTACACTGTTGGCGACTCCCGTATTCACCTGACCCTGTTCGAACAGGCTGGTGCCTTCGGACAGAAGCTGGTTGAATAACAACACGCTACTTACCTGTCGGGTCAGTTCCTGATCGTTGCTCTGAATCCGTGACTCGAAGGCCGTTACGGCCTGCCGGAAATCAGAGGAAGAGGGGTATTCTTTAATGTCGAGGTCGTAGCTGATTGCCGGACTACCCAGCTCACCCGTTAGTTTGATGACCAGGTCAACGGGATACCGGCGGGTCTGGTCAGCCGTGGTTTTCTGGGTAGCTAACAAAGGAGCCAGCGAGGTGTACTGGGTATAGGCTGCTGTTACGTCGAGCAAAGCACCATAGGGATCGCCCGTCCAGGTAATACGACTGTTGGGCCGAATTTGAAACCGTTTGTTAATGATATTCTGGAACGTAAAGGTGTAATCTCCCTTCTGGATTTCGTAGTTACCCGTCATGGTGAAGTCGCCTTTGGTATCCACCTTCATGGCAATCCGCCCCTGACCGTAGGCTTTGATAATGTCGCCGGTTTGGCGATCTAACTGGATCTCGCAATACGCATCGGGCGTAATATCGAAGTTGAAATCCATCTGAATTCGGGATAGATCAATCTCTCCTTCCGACTGATTATTGGCTTGATTAGCCGTCTGGCTAGTCGGTTTGCCTGTGCTTAGATTAACGAACCGAATCTGATCATCAGCGGCTACCGTTGTTGCTCCGTCGAGAGGAATGTAAATTCGGGTTCCTTTATTGCTGGCTACGTTGGCCCGGATCGTCAGGTTATCCGTTGGCCCATACAGTTCGGCTTTACCTGTTACAACGGCTTGTCCATAAAAGGCATCGTTGTCTTTGGCAACGGTATTCATGATCTTGAAATTCTTGAAATCCGCGTCGAAACCCAGGGTAAAACTTCGGAATCCATCATGATAAACACCCCCTCGCAATTGGGCGGTATTACCCTGGGGGTCCCGTAGAATCAATTGCCGGGTAATAATCTCGTTTTCGCCAAAATAGATTTTATCATCAAACGCGAAATCAGCCTTCAGGTAATCGAATCGCCCATGTCCGCCCTGGATGGCCACTTCACCTTTTAGAACCGGTACGGCAGGTTTACCCGTAACGCTAATGATTCCACTGGCAATACCGCCTAGGTTCGAGAATAGCCCGATGGTAAAGGGCTCCAGTAAGCTTAAATCGGCGTTATTGACGTTGGCTTTGAGCGCCAGCGGGTTGGTCTTTAATTGGGGGGCGTACGTTCCCAGTAAGGTTACCACATCGGACCCATTTCGATTCACGCTGGCATTTACGTTGAGCCGCTGGGTTTGCTGATCCCATTCACCCTGACCGCGAACATCGCCGATCAATGAGTTTTGATACGACAGGGCCCGAAGCGACAGGGCACTTTCCACAATTGGGGTGTTGTACAGATTGCGTACAGCCAGTGAGCCATTCAGCGTGCCGCCGAGGGTTGTATTCAATACCGAATTTAACGATGCCAGCAGGAAGTTCTGCGCTTCGACATGGAGATTCTCCACAGAGTCGGGCGAGATTTTTCCCGATGCCTGAATCAATTGATTCTCATTCAGCAACGATAGGTTTCGGATGGTGTATTCATCCCCGACTTTCCGGATCAGACTTTCCGGGTTGAGCGTCCAGTCGCCATCCAGAACCCGTATTTTCGACTGACGGAAGGTAAGATCAATGGCATCTCCCTTAAACCGTAATTCGCCATTGAGGTCGGCACGATTGGTAAAGCGCCCGCTGCTGTCAGCCTGCTCAATATCGCTTGTGAAGTCAATATGATCAACATCCCAGGAGGCTTCGATCTGGAGATTGCGAGTTGGCAGAACGGAACTAAATAACTGTCGTTTCGATGAAATAATGGCCGATGCCAGCACTTCCTCGCCGTACGTAAACTTAGAGGTCGTCAGATCAAGATCGCTTGGACCAAAACTAACTTTCCCAAGCCGTAATGAGTCTGTTTTAACGGTTCCTGTCAGAAAAGAGGTATTGTCTTCCGTAAACCGGCCTTCAATTCGGGTGGATGGGGCTATATAATCCGATGAACCTAAAAAAGCTAGTAGCGGTGCACTGTTCTTTGTGATGATCTGGTAATCGACTCCATAGCGAACGGGCTGAACAGTGCCCTTACGCCCGGCAAGACGCATGGCTGCCTTTCGTTTCTGTTCGTAATAGATCTTCATCCCGGCCGCATCCCCTTTAAAATGAAGTTCGTACTCACGTACTAGCCGGGTCAGGTCGTCAATGGTGCGTTGGGGCTGAAAATCGCCCTGTAAGCGAGTCGTCAAAAAGTCGGAATCAAGATCGAAATAGCGTTGGGTACCCGATGAGTCAGGAGAGCTTCCTGTGCGTTGTTCAATAGACGATAGGAGGGTAAGCTTATCAACAGTAATGTTTCGTTTGTTCAGGCTGAGTGCTGCGTTCGTAAACAAGGCCTTTCCTACGATATCATCCAGCGTTCGGCCTTCCAGTTGAACATCCAACGCTGTTTTAACAACCAATGAATCAGTCAGATACCCCAACGCACGCAAATCGGCGTGTTGGACGTTTCCCCGGAGGTCGTAATGGTTTTTGGGGCCACTCAACTTGAATTCGCCATCGAGATCAAAGGCCAGATTCGGGTCGTTGATGTTCAGTTTCCCCTGAAAAAGACCTTTCTGTAAATTTCCATGCGCTGCCACATGCTGATAAGCGTAGCGTTGCCAGCTAAAGCGTCCAAATTGACCATCGAAGTCAATATCTGCCCGTTTTAAATCAGTGCCTTTACCTGTAATTCGCCCTTCGCCATCGAGTTTCCCAAATTCATCGGGCTGGTCGATCAGTTGGCCAAGGTCAAGATTTTCGGCCTTTAGATTTGCCGTGTAGGTTGTCTGTTCAGTCTTAGTGGCCAGCTTTAGGGCTATATCGCCGGTTACGTTACCAATATTGGTTTTGAAGGTTCCTTTGGTTTTGAAATCATCGAAGGCACCAATAAAGGTGGCCGCAAAGGAAGCTGTCCCCAGTTTCTGGATAGTTTTATTAAACGACGAATCGGGATAGTATTGCCGAATATCGGCCATGTTAACCACGGAAGGCGTAAAAGCAAAATTGACCGTGGTTTTATCCATATCGGGCAATCCCTTCCAGGCAATGTCGCCGGTTAAGCGACTACGTCCATTGATACCAAATCGAAGATCGGTATTGCGGAGCCGGAAGTCATTGACTGTTCCGGTAAAGTTGGTCGTTAATGACCAGGTTTCCTTAAGACCGCGGAGGTAATCCGAAAAATAACCCAGATCGGCAGATTGTACCTGGCTGTCCCGGAAGCGGGCCTGCATAAGCACCCGGCTGTTGAAATCGCCAAATGCCGACGGTTTATCGTAGTTAAATATTAGCTCATTCCGAATGATGGAGTTGCCAATGTGGGCGTACAGTTGGGCCAGCTCCATTTTGGTATTGCAGTAGAGAAAGTGCGTATCCAACTGCCTGATTTTTATCCGGGAATCGCGGTCTATTCCCGATAGCCCCTTGGCATTAAACGCAATAGTATCCCCCAGAACTAAAAAATTACTGACCTCAGCCGTCAGATGCTGGAGGGTGAAATGGTTATGATCGAAGCTTTTCTTGTCGTGCATAAACGGCTCGCGTGGGTCTTCGAGCGTGTATGCACCATCAACTAAATGAATATGACCAACCGTAAACGGAACATTCTGATTCGGTATGCTGGGTTTGGTCGGATCGGAGGTTAGCTGCTCAATGCGGGCAATAAAATCGTCGAGGTTCGTGTCGCCGTTCTTCGGATTTTTAATCATCTGAACGTCGGGCCGATACAATACAATTTCGTCAATATGGATGTTATGAGCCGATGAATCGAGGAGATGCCGGAGATTATAATCGGCATCCAGCCGCCCGACTCGAATCATGGGTCGGCCCTGATAATCCTTGATCGTGAGCTTCTCGAGGGTTATTGAATCGAACCATTTGATCGAAACTCCCTCAATATCAACGGGAAAGAGCAGTTTTGAGGAGAGCCATTCGGCCCCTTTCTGGGCCAGCCGTGTTTGTACTGCTGGCAGTTGCAGGCTCAGTAAAACCCCCAATGCCGCTACCAATACCGTCAGCACGAGGTAGAGTAGTGTTTTGAGGAATATGGCGAAAAACTGACGCATCCAGTGCGGAAAGACCTAAGATACAGTGAATAACGAAATGGAATGCAGATTAGACTACTATCTGAGGGAACGGTTTAGTCACAACTTCCATTGTCTATTCTGGGAGAAATCATTATCCATTAGTTTTGCAACGTGAATATTTTAGCCATTGAATCTTCCTGCGACGAAACCTCGGCGGCTGTTTTAGTCAACGGGCATATTTTGTCGAACGTAATTGCCACCCAGTTAATTCACGAGCAATACGGGGGCGTTGTTCCCGAACTGGCCTCAAGAGCACACCAGCAGCATATTTTACCCGTGGTTGAACGGGCATTACTGGACGCAAATTTACCGAAAAATGCGTTATCCGCCGTTGCTTTTACGCGTGGGCCGGGTTTGCTGGGCTCACTGCTGGTAGGGGCGTCCTTTGCGAAAGCACTGGCCCTTGGATTGAACATCCCGCTCATCGAAATTAACCATATGCAGGCGCATGTATTGGCTCATTTCATTGAGGACCCCAAGCCAATATTTCCATTTTTATGCCTGACGGTTAGTGGAGGTCATACGCAGATTGTACGCATTGATAGCCCGCTCAACATGGTGGTTATTGGCCAGACAATGGACGATGCCGTGGGCGAAGCTTTCGATAAATCGGCTAAGCTACTGGGGTTGCCCTATCCCGGCGGTCCGCTGATCGACAAGTATGCGAAGACAGGGAACCCACAGGCGTTCAAATTCCCGATGGGGGAGATGCCAAATCTGGATTTTTCATTCAGCGGTATCAAAACGGCCATTATGTATTTCCTGCGCGATAACACAAAAATCAATCCTGCTTTTATTGACGAGAATCTGGCGGATATTTGTGCCAGTATTCAGCATACGCTGATTCAGATTCTGCTGAATAAACTAAAACGGGCTGTGCGGGAAACGGGCATTCATGAGCTAGCCATTGCAGGGGGCGTATCAGCGAACAGTGGATTGCGCAGCGCTTTAACCCAATTGGGTGAAGAACAAGGCTGGAACGTATATATCCCGCGATTTGAGTATTGTACCGATAATGCTGCCATGATTGCAATGGCCGCTCAGTTTAAATACGAGCAAGGTGAGTTTACGGCGCAAACCGTCAGCCCGATGCCGAGAATGAGTTTTTAGCGTTCCCGTTCCAGATACTACTATGACTATTTCTGAACTCCATATCTATCCTATCAAATCGCTGAGCGGTATTTCGGTGCAGGAGGTTATTGTTGAAGAAAAAGGGTTTCGGCATGACCGGCGGTTTATGCTTGTTACACCCAACCGGACCGCCGGACCGTGGGTATTCATGACGCAACGAACTAACCATCAGATGGCGCTTATTGATGTAGCTATTCAGCGGTCCGACGTTTCGGATGATACCTTGCGTATCTGGCACCGGCATCGCCCCCATGATGTGCTGGAACTGCCATTGGTAGTAACAACACCAACCGAAACTATCCTAGTGAGTATCTGGGATAGTACCGATGTACCTGCTGTAACGGTAAGTGCCGAAGCCGATCGATGGTTTTCGAACGTGCTTGGAACCCCTTGTCGCTTAGTGTTTATGCCCGAAACTACCCAGCGGGCAGTTGATCCTAAATATGCACGCGAAGAGGATACCGTTAGCTTTGCCGATGGGTATCCCTATCTGCTCATTGGGCAGGCATCGCTCGATACCCTCAATCAACGACTTGCTGAACCAATAACGATGCGTCGGTTTCGGCCCAATATAGTCGTTCAGGGAAGTTCACCTTATGAAGAAGATAGCTGGGCCGAGTTCCGGATTAATGCGCTGACGTTCTATGGGGTTAAGCCCTGTGCCCGTTGTGTACTCACCACCATTGATCCTGAAACGGGGGAGCAAGGTAAAGAGCCTTTACGGACACTGACCACGTATCGTAAATGGAATTCGAAAATTTTGTTTGGCCAGAATGTCTTAGCTAACTATACTGGCCAAACTACCCTGGGGACGCTACGTGTTGGGCAACCCGTTGAGGTATTGCGTCATCAGGAAGCCTGGCTGGCCCCGCCTGCTTTACCTATATAGTCGTTTATGGCCATTTATCGTCAGTGGTCATTCAGCGGTAACCATCCAATAAAAATGACCGAACAATGACTACCAATTTAATATAAATCCTTTGCTCTCCTATATCCGCAACGCTTACTATTTGAGTTTCCCCGTCGTCATCGGGGCTGTCTTGTCGAATCGGATGGCGACCCGCCTTTCCGATGTTGATCCTATTCATTGGGCTACGCCAATCGTACTGGCCCTTGTGGTATTTATCATCTACACTGTTGATCGACTGCTCGATGTGCGGAAAGACGAGCTAAATGCGTCGAGGCAGCCCTTAACAGCGAGGCATCGATTTCATCGTCAGTATGCTGCTATTCTGTGGTGGGTTGTCATTGGCGCTGCGGGCCTGGCATTTATACTCACGTTTTTTCTGCCGAGTAGTGTCATCAAATTTGGTATTGTGCTGGGGGGCATTTGTATTGCCTATGTGGGTGCGGTATTTCGGCTTCCGTCGCATCATCCAGCTCTATTGCTGAAAGAACCTCTCGTTGCTACACTTTATGCGGCTGGAATCTGGGGGAGTGTATGGGTACAACGACCAACGATCAGTAATGTCGACATTACTGAATGCCTGATGTTTACCGGGATTGCGTTTCAGAATCTGCTCCTGTTTGCTATAATGGAGCAACTTGAAGCGCCGAATCAGCCCCAGTTTTCGTTAGCCACCGAGTGGGGGGGCGACCGCTGTGATGTGATTTTACGCTGGCTAACCTTTTTAATTATTGCTGCGGGACTATCCCTTTGCTTTTTGACCAACGATCGATTTGCCCAACGGTCGGCGTTGATGCTCGCGCTGATGAGCCTGACCCTGTACGGCATTCAGCGGTATCCCGATTATTTTATCAAAAACGAACGCTATCGATGGCTGGGCGATGGAGTATTCTGGATGCCAGCACTGGTTTTATAAATAAGGGAGAAAGGAGAAATGGGAAGAATGGGAGAAAAGGAAATGGTTGACTATTCTTATCCTCTCGTCCCCTTCCTCCTCTTGTCACCCCTCTTTTCTATGCATATTGAACACCTTGCCCTGTGGGTTCGCGATCTGGAGCAGATGCGAAATTTCTACGAACTATACTTTGGAGCCACGGCCAATGATAAATACACCAATCCCAGAAAGGGATTTTCGTCTTATTTCCTGACTTTCCCCGAAGGTGGACCCCGGTTGGAACTGATGCAGATGCCGGGGATAAATGAACACGTAGCCGATCCACTAATTCAATATATGGGCTTGACTCATCTAGCGTTCTCGGTAGGTAGTGAAATGGCCGTTGATGCATTGACTGAACGACTTCGGGCTGATGGATACACGGTTGTTGGTGAACCCCGCTGGACGGGAGATGGCTACTATGAAAGTGTATTATTGGACACAGAAGGAAACCGGATAGAGATAACGGCTTAAGGCTGGGATGCTAAAAAAGAAAAAAATAAGAATTAGTTTAACCACAGAGGCACGGAGAACACAGAGAAAAATAGCCTATTATCTCTCTGTGTTCTCCGTGCCTCTGTGGTTAATAGCTTTAGGCCTGACTCCTATAAAATTATCTTCTTCTTAATAAATTTATTAACGGCCATTGCCTTCGTTCTGACCGTTTCTTTTACATCGCGTCGGTTCAGAATGTCGAGAATGATCTGGGTCATGTACTCGCGTTTGTTGAATACGATGTCATGACGATTTTCGGGCAGTAAAAATTGCTTTACCCGAGCGTTGACCAGGTGATGTTGCGCAAACGACACATTTGTTGGATACACGAGTTCATCGCGCTGACCATGCAGCATAGTGATGTTTGCCCGGATTTTAGGCCAATCGGGCAGGATCGCTTCCAGGGCTTTTCGGTGCGCTAATTTTTCGTCGTTTGCTAGCCGGAGCAGGGGAGGAACACCCCAATGAATCAGCGGACTGTCGGCGAAATAGCTGATTGAATACGTCCGTTCCAGGCCAGGGCCTAATGCCGACGAAACAAACACGACATGATCAACCTGATCCGGATTGTTCATGGCTAGTCGGGCCGATACTGACCCACCATACGATGAGCCAACAATCATTAAATAAGGTGCTTTTTTGTAGCGGTCAATGAGGGGTTGTAATAGTTCGGCCTGTCGGATAATCGACGTTTCAACCCGACCGAAATCAGAATAACCATAACCCGGCCGGTCTACCGCAACTAACTGAGCCCGGTTGAGAAGCAGGGTATCTTTGAAAAATTCGTTGAAAAACGACAACGAACTAGGGGCACCATGCACAAATAAAACAACAGGCAGCGTAGAATCACCAGCAGGCCGTGGCGTTTCTATAAATCGGATAGTTCTGGATTCGTCTGAGTTTGTTTGCCCGCGAACCTGATACGAATGAACCGTTGGACGAATCCGCTGTCCCTGAAATTCTTCGATTAATTCATCATTTGTTTGCCGGGAATCAATAAACCAGGCAACCACTACCGTACCAGCCGCCAGGACAAATAGCGATAGTAACGTCCAGCGAAGGATTTGGGCAATGCGTTTCATAACAGTGTAGCGTGGATAGTCTTCCAGCAAATTACCGGCCAATATGTTCAGATACCGTATTGACAGAAACTGAAAAACAGATACAGAAGTTTTGTTGACTGCCCTTTTTTGCCATCTACCGTTGATTACCTGTTGTATCAGGTGGCGTTGTTGCGTCAGGTGCTGGTACTGTTGGAACAAAGGTTGAGTCGCCAAACTCAGACACATCCGTCGAGTCCGACTCTTCCGTCGTTTCTTCGTCGCCGGAAGGACCGCAGTTCAGGTAGTTTTTCGTAATACTGCCATCCGCCTTCGGAAAGGGTCCCTGTAGGCTCTTAAACTTCGGATCAGCGTATACTTTCTCCAGAAAACGCCCAACTAGAGGCAGGGCTGTTTTCGCTCCTTCGCCAAGATCAGTTGATCGGAAGTGAATACTTCGGTCGTCACCACCCACCCAGGCGCCAACTACTAAGTTATTGGAAACCCCCACAAACCAGCCGTCGGAGTTGTTCGACGTGGTGCCGGTTTTACCGCCCATTTCGTTATGATTCTTGAACAGATCGAACGACCATAGATTTTGCGATGTTCCGCCAGACTCCTGCAGACCGCCCTGTAGCATATACCGCATCAGGAAAGCGGTTTCGGGGCTAATGGCACGCTTGTGCTGGCTCGTAAAGGTTTCGATGACGTTTCCATCCCGATCTTCAATCCGCTGAACAATGATTGGTTCTGTCGATTCACCATCGTTGACAAACGTACAATAGGCGCCAACCAGTTCATAAAGAGACACATCCGACGATCCCAGACCAATAGATGGTACGGCTTGTAACCGACTCTTGATCCCCATTCGGTGCGCGTATTCCGCTACGCGTTCGGGGCCAACCTGATCCGTTAATTGCGCCGTAATAGAGTTCACCGAACGCGCCATGGCCCGGCGAAGGGTCATATTCGAGTACGAGTAAAAGCCGGTCGAATTGCGCGGCTCCCAGA
Source organism: Spirosoma sp. KCTC 42546 (assembly GCF_006965485.1). Classification (NCBI taxonomy): domain Bacteria; kingdom Pseudomonadati; phylum Bacteroidota; class Cytophagia; order Cytophagales; family Cytophagaceae; genus Spirosoma; species Spirosoma sp. KCTC 42546. The sequence continues at coordinate 5,494,748 of NZ_CP041360.1, read as the reverse complement.
TTTTATCTTCGCCGTTTTCCCGATATTCTTTTCGAAATGGCTTATCCTGAATACGGTCGCAGGGGCTTAGGTTGCTCAGAGTGTCATCGATAGCTGTGGTGTACACGAACGGCTTAAACGTAGAACCCGGCTGGCGTTTGCCTTGCTTTACGTGGTCGTATTTGAAGTAATCGTAATCCAGGCCACCCACCCACGCCCGAATGTAGCCCGTACGGGGGTCCATGGCCACCATGCCCGACTGCAAAAAGTGCTTATAATAAGCAATGGAGTCATAAGGGGTCATTTCGGTGGAGTCGTAATGGCGCTTATTATTCCAGCTAAATACCCGCATTTTGTACTTCACGTTCTTCATGTAATACATGATCGAGTCCGGGTACAGGGGCATGAATCGGCGGCTCAGGCTTTTGTAGCGTTCGGTACGTCGGGCAACCGAGTCGATAAAAGCAGGAATCTCTTTGCCATCTTCATCCGTCCAGGGGTTACGGTCGCGCCAGTGGTTATCGAACGTACGTTGTAACTGCTTCATTTTCTCGTCTGTAGCGTCTTCGGCGTAGCGCTGCATCCGGGAATCTATGGTTGTAATGATGCGTAATCCGTCCGTATAGAGGTCGTAACCATTTTCTTCACCCCACTTTTTTACATAATCCTGAACGGCATTTTTCAGGTAACTGGCTGGCCCTGAGTAGGGATTTTCCGGCGTGAAATCCGTTACCAATGGCAATGCGCTAATGGAGTCGGACTGATTTTTTGTCAGATACTGATACTTGGCCATCTGCCCAAGTACGATGTTCCGACGTTCGCGGGAGCGATCTGGGTTTTTGAGGGGATTGTAGCTGGTAGTGGCTTTCTGTAGGCCAACCAGCACGGCACCTTCCTGTACATTCAGGCTGTCGGGTTCTTTGTTGAAAAATGTCCGGGCCGCTGTTTTTAAGCCAAATGCATTACTACCGAAATCAACGGTGTTAAAATAGTAGGTGATAATTTCATCTTTCGTGAAATTCCGTTCCAGCTTAAGCGCCATCAGCCATTCTTTAGACTTGTAAATGACTTTCCGGATTAACGGAATTCGGGTGAGCAGCCCAGTGCTGGTTTTCCGGCGGGTTTTAAACAGGTTTTTGGCTAACTGCTGCGTAATAGTGGAGCCGCCCCCATCGCGTCCAAACGTAATCACAGCCCGTCCAATAGCGCGGGGGTCAATGCCTCCATGATCATAGAAGCGCACGTCTTCCGTTGCAACCAGGGCGTTGATGAGTTGTTTTGGAATATTTTCGTACTTGATCGGTGTCCGATTCTCGGCATAGAATTTCCCGATCATCACCCCGTCCTGCGAGTAAATCTCCGACGCCTGATTGAGTTTTGGATTCTTTAACTCTTCCACACTGGGCATAGCACCCGTCAGGTACAGGAAGTTATAGTTAAGGATGAAGACATAAATTCCCAACGCCAGAAAGGCCCAAAGGAAGCCTTTCACGCCATTTTTAAGGTACGGGTAGTACCAGGCATCTGGGTCGATATACTGATGGATGAAGGAGCGAAGACGATCCCGATACCCGTGATAGGTATCCAGCCATGAGTTGACTCGTTCTTCCCCTGCAATTTTTACGATTTGTCGGCCTACTCCGCGTTTGACATTGCCCAACTGTTTCTGGCGTTGTCGAATCCGTTGTCGAAATGCTCCAAAAGCGTGCCGAACAGCGCGGAATCGATCCCTATATTGACTCATGCCTTTCTTTCTAAGAATACTTTACTTAGCTCCATAATTGACTGTCTCCCGACAATCAGCCTCCTCTACAGGAGAAAATCAACTGGGTCAATCCAGTCCAAGTGTCAAAGATAACGTATTTTCAGCCTCTATGATACATAAAAGCCGGACTGTGTGTGCAGCCCGGCTGGTTATTATGTGATGGGAAGAAAGGAGTAGATGGAGTAAGGGGACGAGCGATATCAAGGAATACAGCTGTCATTGTATTTTCCCTCTCGTCCCCCTACCCCTGCTACTCCTTTTTTCTTCTCGTTCTATTTTTTCTCAAATGTCATAGCTACCCCATTCATACAATACCGAAGGCCGGTAGGTTTGGGGCCATCGTTAAACACGTGGCCTAAATGTCCTCCGCACACGCTACATAAAACTTCGGTGCGGACCATGCCATAGGATTTGTCGGAATCCTCCTTAACGGCCGTTTTCGAGATCGGGGTATAAAAGCTTGGCCAGCCCGTACCCGAATTGAATTTTGTATCAGATGAGAACAGGGGATTGTGGCAACCGGCGCAATAGAACGTACCATGGTCGTGAATATCGTTCAGGGGGCTGGTGAAGGCCCGTTCGGTGCCATGTTCGCGCAGAACGGCGTATTGATCTGGGGTCAGAATCTTTTTCCATTCTGCATTGGTTTTTACCACTTTTTTAGGTGGGGTGTCATCTGCAATACGGAAGCCCATACCTGCCAGTAAACAGGCTGTCAATAAAAGAAGCAGGGTATTTTTCATTGGTTTATGTTTTAAATGTGTCGAGCCTGTATGATCCGTAACTAACGCTATGGCTACATACGGCCTTACCTTAATATACGTTAAATAAGGAGTATTAAGTTTTGAGATTACTGTATTTATAACAAAAGTTAGGAAAAAGTGATTCTTTTAGGAGTACTGGATAGGAGTAAGTTTTTTTTAGCGTTCATGAACTCAATTGAGTTGTACTATAAATAAGGGGCCCTTTGAGTCTTGTATCCAATACGATGTATTCATTGATGCTGAATAAATTGCTGTGGCTGGAGAAAATAACGTTTGGTAAAAACTATCTGTATGTAATGGATAAATAGCTATTTTTTTATCTACTTTAGATACCACATAATAATCATTAAAAGCTAGCCTAATTGGATTAATTGTAATGACATTGTTTACTATAAAAGAAAACGTGTTTATATACTGTTTAGCATTGACTTGCAAAATCATTTTCTTGCATTTTTCCTCTACGCCCTCAGGAGGTATATACTGACCAGAAGCGTATAGTTTGCGCCAATGGTCAGCGTAATAGTTTGCAGTAAAAGGTGGAGATACATCTAGAATATCACTGTACTTCCAATTGAAAAAATGAGCGAATAGTAGGCGTGTATGGCTTTTAAACTGACCATTGTAGCGGCTATAACTGACTATCCAAAAAAGTAAACTGGAGAATAAAATTGCTCTAAAAAACGATCTGTATTTGTAAATATAGTCAATCAATAAGCTATATATTAAAGAAATAGATAAAGCAGAATATATCTTGTAACGGCTCACTACTAAAACACTACCTGGATCTCGACCAAGGCTTATAGCGGCAATGGTTAGAAAAATAAAGGCTAAACAAGATAGGAAAAATAATTGCCTGTTATTGACTTCAATAGGCTGTAGGATAAGCCTATAATAACTTATTGCTGTAAAAAATAGTATTAATAACCATCCTAAAACTAATGATAGGATAGGAACGGTTTGTGTATAAATAATTCCACCTACTAGGCTAATAAATGTAGCTGTAAATTTGATAATATGAAACGACTCCTGAAATCCTTTTCCGGTGTTTTCGTCTAACGAGAACCCTTGCCAGTAAAAGAAAGCAGTGCCGCATCCCGCTAAAATCCAAATTGCACTACTATACAAATCTCTTTTATAAAAAAGTAAAATTATGCCAATGATAAACACATATAGACCATTTACGCTTGTGAAGGCTGCCAAAACAGCAATCAGTAAAGCTAATAGGTTATTTTTTGTATAGATTAATACGTAAAATGATAGCGATGAAAGAACAAGAACGCCAATATTTTGGATAGACGCCATCCCCCAATACATAAGTTCATAATGCATAGGCTGGAGCGCAAAAAATAACACAGGTATGAAAAATAGTATGTTATAATTTGTAAAGCCAGATTTAAAATATAGATAAAGAACAGGGAAGATTAATGCATTGCCCACTACTATCCACCACATGACATTTACATGCTGATCTTGAATGTAGTAGAGTACTATAATGATGAGACGAGGAATAACTAATCGATGCTCATTATGAAGCGAAAAAAGAGTTTTAATCTTTAAAGTCCAATCGAGCTCGTGATGGATGTCGTAAAGAGATGAAAGTAGAGCTAAATCATCGGTAAAAGGAATATTTTCTGCATTAATTGCGATCGTTGAGAAATACAGAATCCCCACAAATATACATGCAATAAGCCATTTTAGGCGCCAGAGGGAAATAAGTAACTTATTTTTCATAGAGGATTAGAAGGCAATAATCCTCAATAATTTCCATTAAACCAAATAGCAAAAAAAGGTACACTAAACTAAGCGTTTGGTGTACCTAACCATAAAAACAAAAAAATAGAGAGTCTTATTTAGGAGTTTACAGTTGCCAGGGCTAGTAGCGTCGACAGGGTAGGTGTGGGGCTTCCCCCGCGGTTTTCAACTGTCACCGCAAATGCATCGGCCCGACTTACAGAGCGGTTCAGGCGTTGTATAACCGCAGTGCCATTTGTGGCTTCAAACACACCTGCATCGACCGGTTTTCCGTTAACCATCGACCAGAGCTGATATTGTTTATCGGAGGGTAAAGAGGGTAGTGAACGAACATCGACCGCTACCTGGTGCGTTCGGGTATTCCAGAGAACGAGCATGGTTCCCTGCGGTGCTTTCTCATTCCCCCTGAGTTCCAGTGTTCGCAGGCCAGGTTGGCGTAATAGCGCTAATGCCTGACTAGCCTGGTTCTGATTATCACGAAGTTGGCGCATTTCCGACTGAAGCGTCTCATTTGCGGTTCGGGTGGCGGCCAGCGTTTTTTGATTCGTCCGTAATTGCGAAAGCAGGAATAAGGAAAATAGTAATAATAGTAGACCCATCGATGCAGCAACGACCCAGGTAGCCCGAAACGCTAGTCCTGTAGTAGTTTCGCCCGCAGTCATATCAACTGGCATTGGCCGAATGATCGTTTCTTTTTCAATAGGCTTCTCAAAATCAAGTTGCTGAAGCAACTTATCTTTTACGGAAGCCGGGGGCTCGACACTATGCAACAGGGCGTAGTTTTCGAGTGCTTCTGATAATTGGTCAAGTTCGTGCCGTATATCAGGATAAATAGACGATAGGCACTCGACCTCGCGTCGCTCCTGGTCGCTCACCGCTCCCATGACGTAAGACTCTAAGATACCAGACGCTATGTACTCCGTGACGTTCATAATCAATAAATTACGTTCATTATTTGAAGAGTTGTTTCAGTTCCTGTAGGGCAGCCCGGACCCGGGTTTTAACCGTTCCGAGGGGTAAGTTTAATTTTTCGGCAGCTTCTTCGTGGGTGTATCCGCCAAAGTATACCAGATCAATGAGCTGTTTGCGCTCAGGTCTTAACTGATTCACTACATCCTTAATGCCAATATGCTCTGGATTTGGTTGCTCCGTGTTATGCTGGCGATCAACAATATGTACGTTCTCTTCATCAGTTCGGATTGCTGCGGTAGGTTGAGTTTTGCGGGCACGTAACGAGTCGATGGCTGTATTACGGGCAACGTTCAGCATCCAGGTAAACAAACGGCCTTTGCTGGAATCATATGCATCCAGGTTTTTCCAGATCTTAACGAAAATGTCCTGAAGGAGGTCGGCTGCCTGTTCATCATCGCGCACGATACGCAACACAACACCATAAAGAGCCGGTGAATACTGATCGTAGAGCCATTGAAAGGCCTGCTGATCGCGCTGGATAAGCTTTTCGATCAGGACACTTTCTGACACTAAAGAGGACTGGCGTTTCACGCAGAAGGTATTAAGTTGGTCAAATATAGAGAGAATTTTAAAAAATGAACGGACTGCTATACGTCAACGATCATTATAAAACCAGGAAAACAGTGATTTTCCCTGGTAAATCAAACCGTATAATGAAATCGGTGCAAATGGCGTTGCACCGATTTCATTACAACAATAACTTATTTACACATTGTAAACCCATTATGTTTTTGTTTTAGGTGTTTTTTAACGGAAATCAGCTACACCCCCTTTGGGCATAAGTACGTTATCAACACCATATACCATTCCGTTGGCCTGAGGATAATCGGTATTGTCAATATGGATGGTACCGCCCTGCTCATCCGTTAAGGAAAGTTGCCCATTTTCTGCAGCGCGAGCCGTGAGTACACCACCAGCAACTGTTTTTAGCTGTGCCTGCCCATTTCCTGCTTTAATTTGACGGGTTAGTTCATCTCTGCTTAACGACCCATTGATCAGGTGATAGGACAAGAGCTGCTTTACGGCTGCCCGGTTATTGCCGTCCAGCAGGCCCGCCTGAATGGCAGGGGGCAATTTCTTGAACGCATTATTCATTGGAGCAAACAGGGTATAGGGACCACTACCTTTCAGCATGTCGAACAAATCAGATGACTGAAGAACATTCTGAAGCGTTGTGTAATTGGGTGATGAGGCCATGAAATCGCCGATGCTGGTATTTCGAACCGTACTGCCTGCTTTAATCGCTGGTGTTTCGGTTGTTCTGGCACCTTTTACCGCTTCAATAGCCCCAGCATTGGCGTTAACGTTGTTTACGGCAGGTTGCCCAGTGGGCTGGCTTGTTTTACTACCAGCGGTATTTGGATTGCTGCCAACGCCGGTTGGCGCATTGGTAGCATTGTTGCTATTGTAATTGGTTAGATTACTGTTATTCATCGTAGTGCCGTCGCTGGTAGAGCTCTGCCGATAACGCGCATCCTGGGGCGACGTATTGGTAGTACCGTTAGCAGTTGCCTTCGCATTCTGATTCAGTAGTCGCCGTGACTGTTTCATGGCTTTTTTCTGGCTACGAGATGCTGCTTTTGAGGACATGGAATCCGGGGCAATGGCGCCTTGCGGGTACGTTGTTGGCGAGATGGTTCCGGTGGGCGTTGTCTGAGCCCAGGTGGCGGTAGTAGCCAGTGCGATTCCTATCGCAAACAGGCCGAAAAATTGGTTCATTTTCATAACGTTGGGTTAGAATGCTGATGACTATGATTTTTATGATTAGGTATGATTTTTTTAATACGGTTGACAACGATTCTGCCTTTTTGATGAAATTTTAAAAATCATAATTAATCATATGGATCATAAAAATCGGCGGTCTATATGTTTTATAAGGGTGACCAAGTATCCCATTTCAACCAATTTTGGTGCAAAAAGTTTGTAAGTCGATGTGCATTGTTTGCGTAAAGGCCGGTAGATTTGCCCGCGTCTCAACAAACCACAAACGGATCTTATGCAGTCGATTCTTCCGCTGCCCATGCAGCCCATTAAGCCCGGTACCAGTACCGGTCAGGTTTTCTGGCCAACCGAAATTACGAGTAGTCATCAGCCTCTTGCATCGTACTCGCCTGCCGACGGACAACTCATTGCCCGTGTTCATGTATCGACCCGGGCCGATTATGACCGAGTTGTTGAAGCGGCCCAAACTGCTTTTGCTGAGTGGCGACTGGTTCCTGCGCCACGTCGGGGCGAAATTGTACGGCAGATGGGCGAACAATTTCGGCGCTATAAGCGCGAATTAGGCACGTTGGTTAGCTACGAAATGGGTAAATCACTTCAGGAAGGCCTGGGTGAAGTGCAGGAAATCATTGACATCTGCGACTTCGCCGTTGGGCAGTCGCGTCAGCTCTATGGCTTGTCGATGCACTCGGAGCGGCCCGCCCATCGAATGCTGGAGCAGTGGCAGCCACTGGGCATTGTTGGGATTATTTCGGCCTTTAATTTTCCGGTAGCTGTTTGGTCCTGGAATGCCATGCTGGCCTGGGTTTGTGGGGATGTATGCATCTGGAAACCATCCGAAAAAGCCCCGTTGACTGCTCTAGCCTGCCAGCAGATTATTGGTGAGGTATTGCGTAACAACGATGTGCCCGAAGGCGTATCCTGCCTGGTTACGGGTGGGCACGATGTGGGTGAGTGGCTAGCCCGCGATCCACGCATTGCTCTGGTATCGGCAACGGGGAGCACCCGCATGGGGAAAGCCGTAGCCGAAGCCGTGGCCGGACGATTGGGTAAAACCCTACTCGAACTGGGTGGTAATAATGCAATCATCGTTTCAGAACATGCCGATCTGGATCTGGCCATACCGGCTATTGTGTTTGGAGCCGTAGGTACAGCCGGGCAACGCTGCACCAGCACCCGCCGTATTATTGTCCAGGAAAGTATCTACGACGATGTGAAAAATCGACTCAGGAAGGCGTACGCCCAATTGCGCATTGGTAATCCGCTCGATGAGTCATTCCATGTAGGACCCGTAATTGATCAGTTGGCGGTTACTGGTTATCAGGCAGCGGTCAACGAAATACGTGAATTAGGTGGGCGTTTTGTGGTCGAACCTGGTGTGATCGAGGGCCTAGGCTTTGAATCGGGCTGTTATGTTAAGCCATGTATTGCTGAAGCGAAAAATAGCTGGCCCGTGGTACAGCGCGAAACCTTTGCGCCTATTCTTTATCTGCTTAAATACAGCACGTTAGCCGATGCCATTGCGCAGCAGAATGGCGTACCTCAGGGGTTATCCTCTGCTATTTTTACCCTAAACCTGCGTGAAGCCGAGCAATTCCTTTCGGCGGTCGGCTCCGACTGTGGGATTGCCAACGTGAACATCGGTACCTCGGGTGCCGAAATTGGGGGTGCCTTCGGAGGGGAAAAAGAAACCGGCGGTGGTCGTGAATCGGGTTCCGATGCCTGGAAAGCCTATATGCGTCGGCAAACCAACACCATTAACTATGGTACCACCATGCCCCTGGCTCAGGGTATTACGTTTGAATTGTAGATGGGTGTAGTAGTGGAGTTGGTGGAATAAGTGGCGTAGGTGGAGTAAGTGCAGTGATCGTGTAGGGCTTTGGCTAATTGACTCACTTCACATACTGCACTCACTCCACCTACTCCACTACTTTTCTACCACTGCTTTTCCCTCGCCTGTGAGTACATACCTCATATTCATGGTTGGGAATTTACTCGCTATTTCGGCCAGCGACTCGCTGCTAAGGTAGGTTTTGTTGCCGATATGCCGGTAGAATTTTTCCCGGCTATACCCCAATTCTTTCGCCAATCGATAGACCGTCATATCCTGTGCGGCCAGGGCTTCTTTGAGCCATTTCCCCTGAATACTATTCTTTTTTTCTCGTCGTCCAGCCATAAAACAAAGGTAAAAAATATATGTATTTTTTGTTGTATATAAGTATTGTTTGTAGTATATTTAATACATGAAAATCACCGAAAAAACACCTCAAAAGTGCCTTGATTTAGGGCAAATTCTGGATGGTACGGCGCTGTTTCAGCCTCATCCCTGCATCTATTATTTGATGAATGCCAACAATGAAGTTGTCTATATTGGCCAGGCCATAAATCTTCATGCACGGCTATTGGAACACCGATGTGCGGGTATCGACTTCGTCCGATTTCGCTATCATACGTGTGAGGCTAGTGACCTGGACCGACTGGAGCAGGAGGCCATTGCGCGCTACAAACCCATACTCAGCAAGCCTCCGAAAGCCATATCGACATCTGGGTTTTTGAGCAAACAATTGATCTGTCTGAAACACAACATCACCCCCATTGCCTTTGACCGACTTCGGGAGGCTTTTAAACTATACCCAGCTTGTTCATTTGGAAATGCAAAATATTATAAGCCCGAGGATGTGGAGGCCTGGGTCAGGCGCTTCAAAGGGCTGGTGGTATCGGGGCGGCATGTATTGCAGGCCAAACCAACGTATCTGGCCGTTGGGATCAGCACCCGAACCAAGCAGATTCAGCTATACACAAAACAATAGGCAGAGAATATGTGAGCCTAAACAATTCCGTGACGAATACGGGCTTTTGGCGTCCGTGGAACTGTAAAAGCCCGTATTCGTATGGTAACGATTCGTATTGATGATAAAGATGCTTCGTTGTTGGCGGTTTCCTTTCCGGAAGACCCCGTTGGCAATAATCTGATTCGTGAAATTCCGGGCAGACGATGGAGCTATTCGCGTCGATGCTGGCTTATGCCAAACACGCGGGCGGCTGTTGTTCAGTTGGGCCAGTTGTTTGGGAAGGATTATTGCCGGTTCGATGAAGCCGTAGTGCGACTTTATAAGCCAACTGCTACAGCTGTCGAGGTTGAGAAAGCCACAAATCCTGCTTGGCCACCGGGTGTACAACGGTTACCTTTTCGCCATGTTCCATGCTTGGGGGAGTATGACCGACATCCGGTTATCGTGGCCGTTTGCGATACGTTGCGTGTTCGGGACTATAGTTACAAAACACTTAAAAACTATAAACAGGCCCTTGTTGCCTTGATTCGCTACGTTGTTCCTAAACCAATTGATCAACTGACCAAGTTTCAGTATCAAACGTACCTGTTGTTTCTAATTGAGAAGAAACGGTTGAGCAGTTCAACGATTAATGTGCACATCAATGCGTACAAGTTTTACTGCGAAAAAGTCCTTCAACGAGATAAAGAGTTTTATGCTATTGAGTACCCACGAAAGCCAACTAAACTTCCCATTGTATACAGCGTGGCTGAAGTGAAAGCGATATTCAGTGCAACAACCAGTTTGAAGTATAGAACTCTTTTCAAATTGGTGTATGCCACCGGCTTGCGAATAAGTGAGGTAGCTCATCTGCGTGTAAAGGACCTTGATTACAACAGAAGGCTCCTCAATGTCCGGGCTGGGAAAGGCAAAAAAGACCGGGTGGTCATGTTGACGGATAAACTGGAAATCGCTATCAACGAATATTTGACGCACTATAAGCCCACAATCTTTCTATTTGAAGAAGTAGATAACGGAGAACCTATTGCCAACCGTACTATTCAACAGGTTTACAGTGATGCGGTTCGATTTGCTGGAATTTCAAAAAAGGGTGGTATCCATACCCTACGTCATAGTTTCGCTACACATCTACTCGAATCGGGGCTTGATATTCGATACATTCAGCAATTATTAGGGCATGAGAGTGTCTTGACGACTATGCGGTATACCCATGTGACGGCCGATAAGATTAGTACGCTTAGGAGTCCGCTGGATGATCTATAATTGGCTGCTCACATGAGCTAGATCTTCGGAGAAGTGGCCGAAGTTGTGATAAGCTATAGAATTTACGCTTCAATACATACCCTTGGGTAGTGCCAATAACGACTCGTTTATTAATTTTCACCTGTCCTCGTGAGTCGAAACGGTATAATTGCTTATCGTGTCCAAAGAAATAATTTGGAAAGCCCTGAATATCCCAAACTCGGTCAACCAGGTGCATAAAAGAAACTTTTTTTGCCATATTGATTGCAAAAATAGAGCAGTGTATCTAATCTTGTGTAACTTTTTTTTAATTATTTGTTTATAATTGCATAGGTATTATTTCGTAGGGTAACGCTTAATATTAATTTGCTGTTTATCAATAGTTTGATATTAAGTGGAGTTGCGTACAATACTATGTTGGGTGCATAGCCAAAAAGTAAAGTGTGTTTGCGGGCCTCGTGCGACAGTCAGCGCGTCTCGGGAGTTAGGCTTTGGGCTTCCATTTCCCGGTTGCGTGTGACAATGCGAACGCCCCAGTTAGGCAAGTTTAAGTCTCCATTTCTAGGTTACGGCTGACAAAGTGAACGTCTCAACAGGTATCCTAATAATTTATGAGAACAGTCAACCTTATATTGGTGACATTGATTGTGACAGGACCTCTGAGCTTGAAGCTGCCTTCTAATCCCATAACCGTCAAAGGACATGTCATAAATAATTACAAAGACAGCCGGGTTTATGTTGCAGGCTTATCAATGTTCGTAAAAGTAAGCGGCCGAATTGTCAGTCAATCTACTACTGATAGCAATGGGGATTTTTCGTTGCGGTTTACGCCCACAGATAAGTCGAGTGATTTTTATTGCGCTGGTGTTGGCACTGATACACTTTTATTAGATTCAATAGAGCGAATTGAAAAAGACAACGTTGAGCTAACGTTTCACATACCTAACGCTGTGAAAAAAGATGCATTCGGAAAAGTATACTGCCCTAAATGCAAACGAACGAACAAGGTTTATCCAATCTGTTATTGTGATCCACCAATAACCGTAAGGAGAATTAGCAGTACAGGCGACACAACATATAGCCGTATTTATAAAGGAGAGTATCAAGCTGGAACCGATGTTGTAGGAGCAGCAAAATATTATTGTGACAGAGACAAGGTGCAGTTTTAGGCAGCTATGTAATATTACTCGCTCCGCGTAGGGTAGCTTCCCGTCGACAGGAAGCACGTCCCGAGGGCAAGCGGGGCAGCCCAACCAAACGAGGGTGTAAAGGTTGACGTTACGTCCGTTGTTCGGAGTTGTTCGCTCACCATCAACCCCTGTGGTCGTTGGGTGCGGGTCCATAAATTAGTTTCCATTTCGGCGTTTCGGTCGACAGGCCGCACGTCTCGGAGCTTAGACTTTTACTTGTTTGGCGGGTTCCGTGCGACATCATGTACGCCTGAGCTAGGGTGCTTTTTGGGTCGCCTGCGACAGCAGAAACGCCCCGGTTAGGAAGCCAAAAATGTGTTTGGTACGTAGCGTGTGACATGGGAAGCGTGCTGGTTAGGTGAGTTGAAAAAACCGAATTTCATTACGTAGCGTCTGGCTTCGCGCTGGTCTTGCATCGGATGTTGTGCGTTGTTGTCCGCTCCGCGGCTGTCACCCTTTCGGGCGACAGGGGGCTCGCCGGCAGGGAAGGCGGGGCAGCCCAACCAAACAGGGGTGTAAAGGCAGGGCGTTACGTTCGTGATTTGAGCCGGTTTTAGGGGCCATCAGCCCCTGTGGTCGTTGGGTGAACTAGCCAAGATGTGATTCAAAGTCCAGCTTTCGGGCGACAAGGAGCACGTCTCATAGACAGGGCTGTTTGGCTCGTTAGGCAGCTTCGGTCGACACAAGAAATGCCTCAGCTAATGCGGCCGGGCAATCGTTTGGTCAGTTCTCCCCGACAAATTGGCCGCTAGACAGTAAAACTTTAATAAGTAAAATATCCACGATGTTGAAAGTTACAGGGGTTTTATTGTTTGTTTGTCTAGTCATGGCCTGTGACAATTCAAGCCAGATTTCAAAGGCCATTAGTGTTGTGCTAGTTAAATTCAAGGCAGAGAACGGTAAGATTAGAGCGAGAGGAATCTTGGTCAATAATAAGAAACAAGGATTATGGAATGAGTTTGAAGCTGATGGGAGTCTTTATTTACAATGTCAATATCTAAATGATACACTGAACGGGGAGTGTTTGGGTTACTTCTCAAATGGCAATCCCAATATCACCGGCTATTATAAAAAAGGGATACGAGATAGCTTGTGGTCCTTTTATTATGACAATGGTCAAGTTCGAAAAAAAGGGTTATTCAGAAATGATAAACCGGCAGGCCAATGGGCATATTTTTCAAAAAACGGCAAACAGGTAGATTCTAGCGAATTCGTTTATCTTTACAAGTAGGGCCAGCTTTCGGGGGACAGGAAGCGCGTCCCGAAGGAAAGTGGGGCAGCCCAACCAAACGAGGGTGTAAAGGTTGGAAGTGGTTTCAGTTTAGGTATGTAGCGTGCTCATCCATCAGCCCTCGCGGGCGTTGGGTGCGGGTCCATGCTGGGAGTCAAAGGCGGGTTACCTGCGACAGGGCGCACGTCCAAAAGGTGAGGCTTTTTGCTCGTTCGGCGGGTTGCGTGTGACAGGTTGAACGCTCCGACAAGCCAGTGTTAGTAGACTTTTTAGCAATTCATCAATATGAAAAAATATTTATTAGTTGCCACTGGTGTTATCAGCTTTGATACGATAACTAAGTTCTTAGCTTTCGCCTTCCTACCTTAACCTTATAATGAGTATGTGAACGTTTTAGGAGAAACACTTCGGTTCTATCTCACTTACAACACAGGTGCGTCAGGCACAAAAGCACAAGAGATGGCAGGGCAGTTTCTGAATCCGAATTTATACTTGCTACTAGTTGGATGCTTTGGAACGTTTGCAGGTATAGCCATAATTTTTACCCGTAATCATAGCTTTAAGCTTTGGCAGAAAATATTGATACCTATCTTGGTTTTAGTCGCGTTCGGTTTTATTATTGATATAGTAGCAAATTCTCTGTTTTATGTACCGAGTAATCATTTCGTTTCTTGGTTTACAAAGCTTGGTGGTAGCGTTTTCTTTTTAGGCTTTATCGTACTGGTTAAAGACGATTGGCTTAGATTGGCATTGACGGGCTGTTTATCCTGTGGAATTAGTAATCTTCTTAGCCATTTCTATTCGCCCTTTGCCATCGTAGACTTTATATACTCTCCATTTCTACATGAATGGCTCCATCTCAATATATGCAACATTGCGGATATCCTTGTCGACATTTTTTTAATTTTAGCAATTCTACGCTTTGCTGTATTGATGGTGAGTAAAGCTCGTCAAAAAATTGTCACCGAGCGGTTCTACTAATGCAGTAAGAGATAGGGCTAATAAGATTTGGTAAAAGCGGATTATTCGTTGTGCTTCGCTTCGCGTGGGCAGGCTTCCGCTGACAAGAAGCACGTCCCGAAGGCAGGTCGCAGCCCAACCAAATGAGTGTGTAAAGGTTCAGGTACGTTCGTTTGATCGAATTTGTGTGCTCACCATCAACACTCATTGGCGTTGGGTGGGCACCAAGCCGTTGCTACGCGCACCCAACAAATCATTGTACGTCTTTCTCTCTGTTCATTTGCGGGCTAAATCCGGCAGCCAGCCGGGTAAGTATGCCGTCTTGTTAGCTTTCTGTCTATTACCCTGCTAAATCCGGCAGGGTATTGTTTTATATGCGGAGTTGGCATTAAGCCGTCTTGAGTACATATCTTGTATCACTCGCTTTGATACTAAGCTCTGACGCGGGCTTGGGTATTATAGAGTATATGATGTTAAAAACTTACCATTTAATCAAATGGAATGACTTAATAGGTAAAGCTATGGTAATAATCATACTATTGTAACACCGTTGAGTAGCTTATATATTGGTATAGTTATTGCTAAACTATTATGCGTACATTTGCGTTAAAAAAGTTGGAAGTTGCTGCCGGTAGGGTTAAATTCTATCAGATAGTGATTGATAATGAGGATATTACAAAAGAGTTTAAAGAAAAATTAAAAAACAACAAAGCTCTCGAAAGTCAGTATAAACGAATCTTTGCTATAATTTCAATGCTTTCAAACGAAGAGCGGGTATCTGGCGATCTTAACCATCCCATGAAAGACTCTACCCCTGGCGGCTCCGAGCACGAGATTACAACTGACGGACTAAGGGCATATTATTTTAAACATACAGATGGAAAGGTAATTGTACACTTTGGGCTTAAGAAGACCCAGAAGCAAGATATTGAAACATTTAGAAACCTAAAACGCGAGTTTTTACAAACCCTATCAAAATGAAACGCGACGAGCTATTAAAATCAGACGAATACTGGATTTTGAAAATCCAAATGGGACTCTTTGCCGCAATGGAAGATTATATGCTTGAAAAGGGACTTAATAAAACCCAGCTTGCCCAAGAGTTAGGGGTAACAAAAGGATATGTTTCTCAAGTATTATCAGGAAATTTTGACCATCGTATTAGCAAGATGGTTAATCTAGCCTTGAAGGTTGGGCGTGTACCTGAAATTGATTTTAAAAGTATAAATAAGGTAATTTATGATGATTCCTTAAAATATAAAGGCAAGGAAAATAATTATCACACCCTTTTGAGAAGCCATTTGGATGTACATGACTATGGATTCCAGTACGGGGACACCCAAACTTATGAAAAAGTACTATACCATTTACAGTAAAATATATGGAAAGTGCAGAAAAAATATCAATTGAGTCAAATAACACTCGAATATTGAATATTCGTCATTTGAAACTAGCATTTGGAAATTTTGATATATCCGCTCATGGTAAACAGGAAAATGGGGTAATGGATTTTACCGTTACAGTAGAGCAAAAGAACGCGTTATCAAAAAAAAATAAGGGTATAGGTGTCTTGACGAACATTAAATTTAGCCATCCAGATACAAACGAATCTATAATAGACTATAGTAGTGAAATTGTTTATGAAATAGATTATTTTGACACTGTGATTACCAAATTGAATGGTAAAACAGAAATACATAAACCTTTTCTTAATTTTATCTATCTAATAAGCCTGTCAACAGCAAGAGGTTTATTATATGAAAAGTTATCAAATTCTCCTTATAATAAAGTTTTTTTGCCCATTCTTGAACTTGAACATTTATACAGGGAAAGATAAATTTACATTGACAAAAAAGCCCCTTCGGGTGAAGGGGATTTTTTTATTCCCCTAACACTTCCCCCAACACTCTATCCACAATCTTCTCGTTACTATCCCATTCTTCCTTCGTCATAGGCGTATACAGGTTCAATAGTAGTTCTTCCATAGTCTTATTGCTCAGTTAGCGAGTGAATCTTACAGGGTAGTTGGTAAGGGGTCCAGGGCTTTTGTCTATATGCCGTTTAAATCCAGCAGCCGACTTGGTGAGTTTGCGGAGTATGCACCCAACAACATGAGTGTGTAAATGTCTCCCTACGGTCGTCATCACACTCATTGTCGTTGGGTGGCCCGAACAGATATAAAAAATGAGTGTTAGTCCGGTCTCGGTCGACAGGCCGCCCGGCTCGCTAGGGTGGTTTTGGCTCTTGTGCCGGGTTCCAGTCGACAGGAGAAACTTGATAATTAGGTTACTGGATAAAGCGGCCTAATTACCAAACCCAATCAACGTCATACTGATGAATATGAGCATCAGCCGTAATGAACAACAGGTTTTCTATTATACTTTGGGCAATTAAGAGCCGGTCAAATGGGTCACGATGATGCATGGGTAAGGTGAGTAATTGGCTCGTGTGTTGAAACGTAACGGGTAACAACTCGAAACCATTTTGGTCAATCAAAGCCAGCAAGTTATTATAGCCAGGCTCAAAAGACAGGCTACCCAGCCGGATTTTGATGGCCATCTCCCAGAGTGAAGCGATGCTTACATAGGATATGTTAGCCGAATCGGTGATGAGTCGTCTAGCCTTTGCTGAAAGATTTGTTTCATTGCCGTTGAGAAACCAGATAAGAGTGTGGGTATCGAGAATTCATTATTGGTAATCAGCAAAATCGTCTAGTGGTTCATCAAAATTAGGACTCATTTGAAATTGGCCTTTAGCACTACCAAAGACGGGTGTTTTCCGTTCATGAGGCTTATCAGTTGCTTTTCGAGTAGCCAGAAAATCAACAAAATCAGCTACTTCCGCTTGATAAACAGGTGGTAATGTTTGATATTTCTGATATAGTTGGAAGTAAGTCATGAGTATATAATTAGTTTGGGCCATAACAAAGATAGTGAGTTTACTCGTTCGATGTGGCAGTCAGCTACGTTAGTGTGCTTAAGCTTATTGGTTAGGCCAACAAGCAAAGGGTGTAAAGGTAGGAACGACGTTTGGTGGTTTGAGTAATTCATTCATCCATCAGCCCTTTGGGTCGTTGGGTGGTCCAATTAAACAGAAAAGCGCGTATTCCGTCGCTTCGGCGGCAGGCTACACGTCTCAGAAGGTAGTATTTAGACTTCAATTTTTTGATTTCGGTCGACAACGTAAACACCCCGCTTTGGATAGGTTGGACGCCCGAGTTCGGCTCCTCGGCGACAGAGTAAATGCCCCAATAAAGTGACTTTTTCTTAACACTAAATTAGACAAATGAAAAGCCAGAAAATCCAAGAGATGAGCAATGAGGCTTTGCTCAAACGAAAGAAGACTACAGAATTTGTGACAGGCGTATTGTCCGGGATGCTAATTGTAGGGGTAGCTTTAGCAATATTTTTATGGGTTAAGCAGGGTTCTAGCGTTGCTCTCCCTCTACTTGTAACCTTTTTTGCCTTATCTCCTATTGTATGGATTAACATAACCGATTTACGTTCTGTCAAGCGAGAGTTACAGACTCGAAACGTAGCGGTTTAACTTCGCTCCACGCGGGTTAGTCAGGGTTTGGTTAATACAGGAAACGCCTTAACTGAGTCAAATTTAGAAGAAGAATATCGCGAACCTTATTGCTCTTGTTATGGAGCACTCACTGGTGTTGGGCCAATCGGTCAAATAAAAAATTTTGCTTCCAGGGTTACTTGTGCCAAAGCGCACGTCTTAGAAGGTAGGCTTTTAGCTGTCATTTCCAGTTTTCGTACGACAAAGGAGACACTCCGTTTAGGCGGGTTAGATCCGTTTTGCGATTTTCCTTTACTAGCACAGCCATCCCTACGAAAGTATAACCGTAACCATGCAGAATACGTTACTCTTGTTCGCTTTGCTGATGTTTAGCAAGGGATACGCACAAAATCAAACTTCGCCAGACACGATTCAGATTGTTAAGTCTCGATTCATTTTTAACAGATATGTTTACTTGCTAAACGGTAAGCCTATTGATATAGTCAAAATGGATTCGGTGTTCTTGAAATCAGGAAATTCAGAGGCCAGAAAATTTCAGAAAAAGGCAAAGCTGAATGCTTTTCTAAGCAAATCATTTGCCTGTCTGACAGGCGGTAGCATGGTTGCTATATATGCTGTTGGAAACAATAATTCATCTCTTTACCGAGTCGTAGCCAATATTTTCAGTGGCTCTTTTTACATAAGCATTTATAGTAGTTTACGGCGGACTTATGTCGAAAAGAAGGCTGTGCGGTTGTATAACAAAACCATCAATAAGCTTTAAAGAAATGGCTCGTTGAGTGAACTAAAACAAAGCACTTACTGGGCAGATTTTTGGCTGACAGGACAAATGCCCTGATTAGGCGTGTTTAGGTCAGACTTATAAAGCAGGCTTCTAATAAATCGAATCTATTGATGAGAGAAACACAATCGTATCGGATGCAATGGCGATTACATTGGCGTATCCTGGGGAAGGCAGAACCAACATTTCAGCGCGTCAAATTTATGGAAGACGACGAGCAGATTTTATGGGCTCTATTGGAACTAGAACCATCCGTTTCAAACCCTACTTCTTCCCGTGAAGCTTTTGTTCGGTCGAAGCCGCTTTTTGATCAGTTTTATCTGTCTGAACTATCAAAAGTGGAATTACAATCTGATAATAGAGTAAGAATAGACATCAGAAGATATGCTAACTTCTTTTCAAGGTTCATTATCAGGTATGAAGGGTTGAGTTTCACCGTTGACAATCTGTCAAAAGCAGATTATGAGTTATTAAGTCAGTATAAGAATGAATGTTTTAAATTTTTCAGCAAACGGTAGTTAAGCTACTCGTTTACTTCTTTTAGGATCACTTACCAGCTATGACTGTACATTGGTAAGCGAAAGAGTTGTTTCAAGCGCGAAGGTCATAATCTTTTTGATAAATGAATGTTGAATCTTCACTAAACGACTTTTACCGTCAGCACGGATACGGTGAGGGAGGGGGCATCAACAGAAAATGGGACATGATTAAGTTTGGGCCCATTTCCTTACCTCTGCCCAATTTAGAATCCCGACGCCGAAACATCTATTTGCACGACATTAACCATCTGGTGACTGGGTTCGATACACCTGGAAAGGTGAAAGTTCGGTTACTAGTTGGGAGATTGCCACTGGCGGATGGGGTACCATCTATTTTGCCTGGTGGCTGACGCTTTGGGGCATGGCTGTTGGAGTGATGTTCTATCCTAAGCACAGCTATAATGCCTTTCAGGCTGGCTTGAGAATGAGGAGTGCCTTTACCAGCGGCCTTTCAAAACAAGCGATGTATTCCTTGAGGATAGATCAGTTAAGAAGCCAACTTTGTCGAAGCCAGGCCGACATTGTACTTCGGAATTATTATGTATGGGCAGGTCTAAGTTTACTAGTTTGGTTTGGGCCATTCTTGCTAGGGATTGCACTTTATAATGTATGGTAATTTGGCTAGGGCAACCCACTGCTGACAAGCGGCTCCTCCCGCAGGAAGATAGCAACCTAATTCAAACAGATGTGTAAAGGTCGGCAGCGACTCGTTTCCAATGAACTTGTGCCACCACCACCTGTGGGTGTTGGGTAGAACAAACAGCCAATAACGTAATGGTGAGCTTCCGTACGACATGGTGGCCGTCTCAGCAGGCCGTCTGGGACTCGTTAGCGAGCTTCGTTAGACACGAGAACACCCAGTTAGTCTGGTATAAAAGTGGGTTTGCTACGTAACGTACGACACAAGAAGCACCCTGATTAGGATGCTTAGGCAAAGGTAATTTATAAGTTAGACTGAGATAACAGTTTTACCCACTATTGACACTGACAGTGTCAAGAAAATTTAGTGCAAATGGAAGATATTCTACAAAATTTAGGTAGTAATCCTTGGACTATTATAACATCAAATTTTTATACCGCCGTTTTTGCGGGTTTGATTTTGTGGATTGGATATAAACTAGGCAAAGACGATGGAAGTTATATCTTGAATTGGCTAATTAGCCTGTTAGGTGTCCTAATTGGATGGATAATTGGCATTCTCGCTACACCATATGATAGCCTTGAAAGTCAAAAATTTTTAACAATTGGTCAGAGTATTTCTGTATTTCTATCTGGCTATGTAATAAGTAAATTGGATAGATTTTTTGAAGCTTCTTTATATCAAGACGGTAATCCTAAGAAAGAATCATGGATTAGGCTAGGTTTGTTTACCGTTTCATTTCTTTTGACATTAATAATAGTCTTTGTTAATAGGTCGTATTTTGACTATGATGCAAAAAGTAAAAAAATAGAGTCGAAAGTGAAAAAATTAGAAGCTCAAGTAAAAGGAAAACAAAAGTCACTTGATTCATTGGCTAAAAGTAATAAATAGTCCTGCAAAGAAAGTTGTGGACGACAGGACGCTCGTCCTGGAGGAAGATTGCAGCCTATCTCAACCAGGTGTGTAAAGGTGCCCTCGACTCGTGTTTAGCCAGCTTGCGCCCTCATCATCAACACCTGTGAGTGTTGGGTGATGGTCCAACAGGCAGGGCTCTAAATAAATACGGCAACACAACTACACACCGCACCGGCGGCTCAGTTCGCATTTTGTATTGCTGTATTGAACGTGAGCCAATCGGCGAGTCAGTAGCAATTTTATGATGCCCCTCCAAGCCGACAATTCCAACGGATTTTCTTTCAAGCTGAAAAATTTGTGAAACCAAATGGTTGCACGTATATTTGCAATCATTCGGTTTCACAAAGTAGAAATTAAACACTATGAGACGAGATATTTTTCAGGCAATAGCTGACCCCACAAGGCGGGCAATCATCACTCTGATTGCCTTGCAGGCAATGACACCTAACGCCATTGCGCAGAACTTCAACACGACCAGACAAGCTGTTTCCAAACACCTTCGCATACTCACAGAATGCGAACTGGTGAAGCAGGAACAGCAAGGCAGAGAGATTTATTACTCACTTGAAGTTGAAAAAATAAAAGAAGTTGATCAGTGGGTAAACCAATTCAGGAAAATTTGGGAAACTCGTTTTACGCAACTTGACGACGTATTATCAACACTTAAAAAACAATAAAGATGAACGATTTTACCGTTGACAAAACAACAAAAACAGTAACCTTCTCCAGAGAATTTGATGCCGACCTTTCGTTGGTATGGGATGCGTACACGAAGCAGGAAATTCTTGATCAATGGTGGGCACCCAAACCCTGGACCTCAAAAACAAAATTTATGGATTTTGAAGTTGGCGGCCGACGGTTTTATGCGATGGTAAGCCCTGAAGGAGAAGAGCATTGGGCAATTCAAAAATACACGTCCATTAGTCCGAAAACCAATTTCAAATTGTTAAATGCTTTTGCCGACAAAGATGAAAACCCGGAATTGCCCGGTTCTGAGTGGGATTTAACTTTCAGCGAACACAACGGGAAGACAACAGTACATATAAGTATTTATAATGAATCGCTTGCCCGCTTAGAGAAGATGATTGAGATGGGCTTTAAGGAAGGAACGGCTATGACAATGAAAAACCTGGAAGAGTTATTGGTAACTTTAGCACAACAAAGCGAGCGCCCCAGTTAGGTAGTTTTTGCTTTTTTTAATTGGTAATTAGCCTGGTAAATACTCCATTTATTTGTTACAAATTGCCGTTTGTTGAAGCTTTAACAGGGGTTATTTGGGGGCGGATAATTTTTATTGGGCTGTTTGGGGCCGTCGTTGCGCGTTTCTTGCCCAGTCGTTTACCATCATAGCTTTGATTCGTTGGGTGGGTCGCGTCCGACAAGATGAATGCTCCGCGGTGGAAACATATTGATAAAACAAACTTGTAAACCAATGAAAGAATACAAAGTTGAAGCCCTGATTTACTACTCGAAATTAACGCTTGACTCCGAACATATTGTGAAGAAGTCTAAAGAGGAAATTCAGGCGAAGCTTGATCAATACGCTTCCCAAGGGTACAGATTAACGTCGACATCGTCCACTAATTTTGGCGCTGCGGTCTATATCTATCTGTATTTTGAAAAAGATAGTTAACGGTTTTTTCGCTCCTCGTGGGCGGCTTCCTGGCGACAGGTTGCTTGCCCCTGGAGGCAGGTTTTCAGCCCAACAGCCACCGTGTTCGCACGCCAACGAACCCAGAAGTACTGTTAACTTATAATTATAAGTTAACAGTACTTCTGGGAAAGGGTGTAAAGGTCCAGAGTACGTTCGTAATTTTTAGTAACTTGTTTACCATCAACCATGTTAAGTGTTGGCTGAACAAAATAAGCAGTCAAAAAACGAGTGTTCTGGGTGACAATGTAACCGCCCTACTTGGGCAGGTTTTGGTTTCTTTCGTAGGTATTTTTGTTTTTAGAACGATCTTGGTAGGTTTAACGACTGAACTGAATCAAGCAATTATGGATGAAAAGCAATTACTGGAAGATAGTCTCCTAAAGGTATGGAGTGAACGTAACGATGAACAGCGGCTCGAAGTAATGCAACAGATTTATGCCGATGACATCATTTTTTATGAAACCGATAAGGGGGAAGCTATTGAAGGACATCGGGCGATTGATGAACTGATCAAAACACTACAAACCCAATGGCCACCTGAATTCGTCTTTGCTCTCACTAAGCCAGTTGTAATCAATCATGGCGTTAGTCACGTATCGTGGACACTTGGCGCAGCTCATGCAACACCTATTGCCAGCGGTATGGATATTGCCATCGTTGAGGATGGACTTATTAAAGAGCTGTATCTGTATTTAGACGGTCCTACTAGTTGATTTAGCTTAGCGGCTAAAGCGTTTTTGTCCGCTCCGCATAGGCAGGCTAGTCGTTATTGAATATGTTCCTTAATTTCAGCCAATTTTGTTCTGCATTTACTGTGACTCCATAGTTGATGAAACTAGCTTTTATTGCAGATATTCACGCTAATGTTTGGGCTTTGCAGGCTGTGTTAGAGGATATTGAGAAGCATGGAATAGCTTTGATATATGACCTGGGTGATACGCTTTATGGGCCACTCGATCCGGTTGCCACATACAGGTTACTACAAGAGAAGCACGTGCAAAGCATAAGCGGGAACCAAGATCGATTTATTCTGGAAAATAAAACGTCAAATCCAACCTTTGACTACGTTATAAAGGAACTTTGGAGCACAAGTGCCTTGGAGTGGCTTGAATCATTGCCATCTACACGAGTAATTGAAGACGATATTATATTGTGTCATGGTACCCCAGATAATGATAGTGAGTATCTTATTGAAGATATAAAACCTGGACATGTTACTGTAAAAGAGTCATCTGATTTAGTTGAAAAGTTGAGGTACCACCCACAAAGATTAGTATTATGCGGACACAGCCATTTACCAAGAATTGTTAAAGCAGGTCAGAAGGTTATCGTCAATCCAGGAAGCGTTGGCTTACAGGCATATGAAGACGATTCTCCTATTTATCACAAAATGGAAAGTGGCAGCCCATTTGCACGCTATTGTATTGTTACGTTCGAGGGTGATTTAAAAACTATCGATTTAATTGCCGTTGACTATAATGTTGAAGCTGCTGCAAGATGTGCTGAAAAAAATAATCGGGATGATTGGGCCAACCGCCTAAGAAATGGCTTTGTGTAGCATCATGGGCTTCTACGTCATAAGTATGTAGCAAAGGCCTTTCCTTAACCTGATGTAACTTATTTTTCAGTAGGTAAAGAGCTCCGTGTGAGCGGCTCATTGTGCGACAGATTGCTCGCCCCCTAAAGAAGTTTTTTAGCCCAGCCCAACAGGGTGTAAAGGCTGGCAATGACTTGTGCTCAGGTATGTAGCGCCATCTACCATCAGCCCTAGGGTCGTTGACTGAACCTAGTCATAATGCATGCAATGATAACCTACAAATCGAAAGTTGGTCTCGAATTACTAATGCCACTGGTTATTATTCTGGGTGGAGTCGGGGCAGTAAATGCTTATAACGAAAACTGGCCAGGCTTGCTCATACTTGTATTGGTTGGGTCATTTATAACCCACTTATTTGCCACAACATATTACCAAATTGATGGGACTCGTTTACGGATCAAATCTGGCTTCCTTGTTAATAAGTCGTTGGATATTAACACAATTACAAAAATTACGGAAACCAATAATCCGTTAAGTTCACCGGCTACCTCAATGGATCGACTTGAACTTTCTTACAATAAGTTTGATAGTATACTTATTTCGCCGAGAGATAAAATTGGTTTTATTCAGGAGTTAAAACAGGTAAAGCCTGCCATTGAAGTTCGACT
Organism: Spirosoma sp. KCTC 42546; assembly: GCF_006965485.1. Taxonomy (NCBI): domain Bacteria; kingdom Pseudomonadati; phylum Bacteroidota; class Cytophagia; order Cytophagales; family Cytophagaceae; genus Spirosoma; species Spirosoma sp. KCTC 42546. The sequence continues at coordinate 5,470,117 of NZ_CP041360.1, read as the reverse complement.
TAAGGATGGTAAGGTTTTATAACTCGACTTTCATAAGTTATTCAGTCTTCAATCGTACTCAATAGACTCTCCGGATGCCAGGTATCTGTGTTACCAGCTGGTGGCCCCAATTGCAAACAAGTGAGAAACATGTGATTGATTCTCACCCCAATTGAATCATTCTGTAAATTCGGTGTTTTTTAGGCAGATTAGTTTACGTACTCATGATTGAAAGACCCCTTACAGATTGGTTGCCTCTGACGATGAAAGAAGTCGAAAAAAGAGGCTGGGATGAAGTGGATATTGTGCTTGTATCGGGGGATGCATACGTAGATCACCCAGCTTTTGGCACCGCTGTGATTGGCCGGATCATGGAAAGCGAAGGGTTTCGCGTAGCTATTATTGCCCAACCCAACTGGAAAGACGATCTGCGGGATTTTAAAAAATTCGGTAAGCCCAAGTACTTCTTTGGTGTTACGGCAGGCTGTATGGACTCGATGGTGAATCACTATACGGCCAACAAACGCCTACGCTCCAACGACTCCTATACGCCCGGTGGCGAAGCGGGTTTCCGGCCCGATTATGCTACCATTGTTTATACCAAGATCCTGAAAGAACTCTTCCCGGATGTGCCGGTATTACTCGGTGGCATTGAGGCCTCGTTGCGCCGGGTTACGCATTACGATTATTGGCAGGACCGGCTGATGCCGTCGATTCTGGTCGATGCCGGTGCCGATATGCTGGTGTATGGCATGGGCGAGCAACCCCTTCGCGAAATTCTGAAACTGGCTCGACAAGGCGTGCCGTTTTCGTCGATGCGGAACATCAATCAAGTGGCATTTATGCACGATGCCAGTACCGAATTGCGCGAGTACAATAACTGGAATTCGGTTGAATTGGCGAGCCATGAGGTATGCCTGGAAGATAAAATCAAATACGCGGCCAACTTCAAAATTGTTGAGGTTGAATCGAATAAGTGGCAGGCTAACCGAATTCTTCAACAGGTAGGTGATCAGATTCTGGTGATCAACCCGCCGTTCAAAACGATGGAGGAGGCCGAAATCGACAAGTCGTTCGATTTGCCCTACACCCGCCTGCCTCACCCAAAATACAAAAAACGGGGACCGATTCCGGCTTACGACATGATTAAGTTCTCGGTCAATATGCACCGGGGCTGTTTTGGTGGCTGTAGCTTCTGTACGATTTCGGCGCACCAGGGCAAATTCGTTGCTTCCCGCAGCGAACAGTCGGTACTGAAAGAGGTCGAGGAGATCACGAAGCATCCCGAGTTCAAGGGATACATATCAGACTTGGGCGGCCCTTCGGCCAATATGTATAAAATGAAGGGCAAAGACGAGTCGATCTGCGCCCGTTGCCAAAGCCCAAGTTGTATTCATCCGGTCATTTGCTCGAACCTCGACACCTCGCACAAGCCAATGACAGAATTGTATCGAAAAGTCGATGCCAATCCGAACATCAAAAAGGCCTTTGTGGGATCGGGTGTACGCTACGATTTGCTGGTCGATGATTTTAACAAGAACAACGCCGATGGCAACCATGACGAGTACATGGAGCAACTGGTTACGCGCCATGTGTCGGGTCGGTTGAAGGTGGCTCCTGAACATACCTCCGATGATACGCTGCGGGTTATGCGGAAGCCATCGTTCAAGTACTTCAAATTATTTAAACAGAAGTACGACAAGATTCAGGAGAAGCATAACCTGAAGCAACCGCTGATTCCGTACTTTATATCCTCACACCCCGGCTGCGAGGAACAGGATATGGCTAATCTGGCTGCCGAAACGAAAGACCTGGGCTTTCAGCTCGAACAGGTACAGGATTTTACGCCCACGCCCATGACCGTGGCCGAGGTTATCTATTATTCAGGTGTTCATCCTTACACGCTGAAGCCCGTCAAAACGGCTAAAACGCGGGAGGAAAAGAAAGCACAAAACAACTACTTCTTCTGGTACAAGCCCGAATACAAAGACTGGATTCGGAATCGGCTGAACAAGCTGAAGCGCCCGGATTTAGCCGATCGACTCCTGGGTAGCCCGAAGAAAGAAACTACGGGTGTACCGAAGTTTTCGGGGAATTATGCGGGTAAGAAAAAGCGGTAAGTTGAGTTAAAGCTCATCATAAATCCTTATTCGGGCGTCATGTACAAGCAACATGACGCCCAATTTTTTTTTAGGCAAAGCCAATTTGACAGCGTTTTCGTTGAGAGGATTTTTTTTCGGGGCAGTCAATCCTGTTCATCCGAACGTCGGCCCGGCTGTAATCCTGTCAAAAATTAACTTGTTCCAAAATTCGTTTATATTCGTATCTGGCAGACATAATTGCCGCATTACCAACTATTCCTGTATGCCTAATCTAAATACCACCGTAAATAAAACACATACCTACGATGCCATAGTCATTGGTTCCGGCATCAGTGGGGGCTGGGCCGCCAAAGAACTGTGTGAAAAAGGGCTCAAAACGCTTGTGCTGGAGCGAGGTCGCCTGGTCAATCACATCGAGGATTACCCGACCATGAACCTCGACCATTGGGATTTTGAACACCGGGAAGCGCTGTCTCATGCCGATCAGCAAACGTATCATGTGCAGGCCCGAAGCGGCTTCGTTAACGAAACCAACAAGCATTTTTACAACAACGACCTCGACGCACCCTATACCGAAGTAAAACGCTTCGACTGGATTCGGGGCAACCAGGTTGGTGGCCGGTCGCTGCTCTGGGGAAAGCAGTGCTATCGCTGGAGTGATCTTGATTTTGAGGCCAATGCCAAAGACGGTATCGCCGTTGACTGGCCAATCCGTTACAAAGACATTGAGCCGTGGTACACGTATACCGAAAAATTTGTAGGTATCAGTGGTGAAAAACTCGGGCTTTCACATCTGCCAGACGGTTATTTCCTACCGCCAATGGAGTTGAACTGCCTGGAAAAACACGTTCGTACCGAACTGGAACGGAAGTTCAAAGGCCGTCACCTGACCATTGGCCGGGTTGCTCACCTGACCGAACCGAAACCCTGGCATCTTGAACTGGGACGGGCGCAGTGTCAGAACCGGAATCGTTGCTCGCGCGGTTGTCCGTACGGCGCCTATTTTAGCAGTAATTCGGCTACTTTGCCTGCCGCCAATCGAACCAATAAGTTCACGATTCGGCCTAATTCGGTGGTTCATTCCATCATTTACGACGAGCAGAAACAACGAGCCACGGGCGTTCGGGTAGTCGATACCGAAAGTAAGGAAATGGTCGAGTTTTACGCCAAAGTCATTTTCTGCAACGCATCGACGCTGGGCACCACCTCAATTCTGCTCAATTCGACCTCGAAACGCTATCCGAACGGGTTAGGAAACGACAGTGGCGAACTAGGGCATAACCTGATGGATCACCACTACCGACTGGGCGCAATGGGTGGTTTCGATGGATTCGACGATCAGTATTACAAAGGCCGCCGTCCGAACGGGATTTTTATTCCCCGCTACCGAAACCTGGATGAGGCAACGCGTACCGACAAATTCATTCGGGGATACGATTACCAGGGCGCTGCCGGGCGTGGCAATTGGGGTGGCGGAGTGAATCGGGAAGGTATTGGTGCCGATTTTAAAGATTCGCTCTTTGAGCCGGGAGGCTGGGGAATGTCGCTGGTAGGTTTTGGTGAGTGCCTGCCCTATCACGACAATCACGTTAAGCTCGATCAGGATAAGAAGGACAAGTGGGGGTTGCCTACGCTTTCCATTGACGCCGAGTTTAAGGAGAATGAGATGAACATGCGGGAGCAGATCAAAACCGATGCGGTTGAAATGCTCGAAGCGGCCGGACTAAAAAATGTGGCTTCGTTCGACTACTCGGGCGGTATTGGCGTGGGTGTTCACGAAATGGGCACTGCTCGTATGGGCCGCGATCCCAAAACATCGGTGCTCAACGGCAACAATCAGGTGCATGGAGTACCCAACCTGTTCGTTACCGATGGTGCCTGCATGACCTCCTCGTCCTGCATAAATCCATCAATTACGTACATGGCGCTTACCGCCCGTGCCGCCGACTTTGCCGTTAGCGAACTCAAGCGAATTAATCTTTAATGAGCGAAACCGGTCGGCCGGTGCGGAGTGAAAGAGCGATTACTACATCAGTGAAAGGTTAGACTATTCGATCTAACACTCCTGCTTTAGCAAAAAAGCCGAATAGCTTCTTTTCACTCATTCGCTCATTCACCCTTTCACTCATTAAAAACGATGCAACGCAGAGACGCACTCAAACATACCGCTTTGTTTTTTGGATATGCTGTTTCCATATCAGCACTTTCCGAAACATTTATAGCCTGTTCCAACGAAGCTACCCTTAGCTGGAAACCAGAATTCCTGACAAATAATCAGGCCAACACCATTGCCGAAATCACGGAGACGATTCTCCCCAAAACCCAAACGCCCGGCGCTAAAGAGCTTGGCGTTCCGCAGTTCGTGGATAAAATGCTGAAAGACCTGCTTTCTGAGGATGAACAGAAAGATTTTCTGGCTGGCCTGGCTACATTCGATAAGGCCTGCGAAGAATCAACTGGAAAGGCATTTGTGGACTGCACCGAAAAGCAACGTCAGGATTTCCTGCTTCAACAGGATAAGGAAGCCGCTAAATTACCCCCTTCGGTTTGGGGAATTCGACTGGCGGCACCTGGCCCAACCGCCTTTTTTCGTCGATTGAAGGAACTTACTTTGTTGGGCTATTTTACGTCAGAAAAAGTAGGGAAAACCATATTAGGCTATGATCCAATTCCAGGTCATTATGTTGCCTGTATGCCACTTGCTGAGAATCAGAGGATATGGAATGAGTAAGATTAACCTTGAGGAGTTTTGGGCCGGGTCATGCCTTTATAAATAAATATTCATTCTGACATATATGTTTATCAAGCTTTCAACTCTTGCTTTGCTTGTCTGTCTGGTACGCTCAGGTTTACAGGCTCAGGAACTCAATACCTTAACTTCACAGGAAAAAAAGGACGGCTGGAAACTTCTGTTTAATGGGAAAAACGTGTCGGGTTGGCATAGTTATGGTACAAAAGCCGTTGGATCTGCCTGGCAAATCGATAATGGCGCGTTGCAGTTGAATGTGCCCAATCGGATTGGCAATAAGGCATCTAATGGTGGCGACCTGGTTACCGATGCTGTTATTACGGGTGACTTTGAGTTTAAAGCTGAGTGGAAAATTGAACGGTTTACTAATAGTGGTATTTTCTTCTTCGTACAGGAAGAGCCACCCTATAAAAATATATTTGACACTGGTTTAGAGGTGCAGGTGCTGGATGATGCCATTTATGAAGGCGCAGCTGAAAACAAGCACCGCGCAGGCGATTTGTTTAGTGTGGCTAGTGCGCGTGTTCGGGAGTTGCAGCCGGTTGGTGGCTGGAACAAAGTGCATTTCGTATATAAGAAAAATAAGCTAACGGTAACGTTAAATGGCTTTAGTATTCAGGAACACGATTTGAACAGTGCCGACTGGAAACAGCGCCTTGCCACGAGCAAACTGAAAGATGCCCCCATCAGTAAAGGACGTTACTCGGGACGAATTGGCCTTCAGGACTGGGGTAGCACCGTTTGGTTCCGAAATATTAAACTAAGGCAATTGTAGGTTAGTGAGTAGGTGGAGTAGGTGGAGTAGGTGAAGTAAGTAAAACCGTTACACCCAATACACTTATTCTACCTACTGCACTTACTCCACTAATGACCAACTCCACTAATCCAGCCTTACCCAAATAGTGCCGGAAAGTGCCTCGCCGGGATTCAGTATGGCTAACCCCTGGCCATTGTTAAAGGCATCCACATTCGCAGTTAGGGGTTCAATGGCAATTCTGTCGCGCCGGGTGGGTGTGTAGCACACTAGATAATTAAGTTTTCCTTCGCCGGTTTGTTGCCCCACAATCAGCTTAACACCTGTACTGAGTGACGTTAATACGGTTTCGGCAAAGGATTCTGTGTCGGCTGGGCCGCTCGTTGGTTCAATCAGAAAGGCCGTATCCAGTTGCGTGTCATGTAACTCGATCGTTCCCGCCATTTCGGCCGGAAGCTGCCCATTGGGAATCATATGTTCGTCGAGCGAAACGGGGATGCGGGTAGGAAGCGTTAAGGTCATTCCGCCGATCGACTCTTCGGAAGGCTCTATGTCTTCGGTAAATCTGAAATAGGGATGCCAGCCGAAAGCAGCCGGACAACGGGTGGTACCTGTGTTTTGGGCTTCGTAGCTAATGCGTAACGCACACATCCTGTCGGCCTGCGGATTGCTGCCATGTGCCAGTAGGTTCCCTTGTACTAACTCATACGTGACTGTCAGCGCAAACGGGAAGGGATAACCGAAGGTATCTCCCGTGTAGTCGTAGCGTAACACCAACTGGGCGTGGGTTGACGTTGCTTCCTGACTCACAACCGAAAAGGGGCGTCCATGCACAAAGCCATGCAGCGCATTGTCGCGGTGGGTTTCATTCATTTTTAGAGCATAATCCTGACCCTCAAAATGATAGATACCGTGTCGAATCCGGCTTGGGAAAGGGTAAAGCAAGGCGCTGGCATAACTTTCATCGGCTATTAAGGCCTGGGGTGAGTCGGGCCCTTGTATCAGCGCAAAAACATGGTTGCCTTTACGCAGTACTAACCGTCGGAGAATAGCGCCGAATTCTGGGATAACGGTAATGAACTCGCCCGTTTCTGTATGTTCGAGCAGGTATTCAGTAAGGGGAGTAGCACCAGTTGGTAGTGGCCCGAAGGGTTGGGTTGTGATCTGAAATGGCATACTATAAAGTTCGTAGGTCGGTACGTTAGTAATCCATTCCGGCCAATTATTGTTCAGTAAGGTTTATTAACGGGCCTTTTCGTAAACGTTTATTAACACAGAGGCACAGAGAACAGTAGGTTTTAAGAAACCTTGTGGAGTCAGATGTAAGCAGCTGACTCCACAATAAACACGATAAAATGGGTTTACATTTCCCCCTCAACGCCTAAACCAAACAGGGCAAAATCGTAACGAACCGGGTCGGCTGGGTTAAACTGGCGAAGTGTTTCGGTCAATTCAAGGGCTGCTTTCCAATCCGTTTGTGGGCGGTCTATAAGGTTCAACTGACGGGCAACGCGGTTTACATGAACATCAATGGGCATCACCAATTGATCGGGCCGGATTTGTTTCCAGATGCCAAAGTCAACGCCACAATTATCGCTTCGGACCATCCACCGCAAAAACATCAGCAATCGTTTGCAGGCTGAGTTCCGGGCTGGAGTGGCAATGTGTTTGCGGGTACGTTCAGGGAAAAAATCAGTGAGTCCGCAAAAACGATCATGGAAGGCAATCAGGCCTTGCTCAACGGTTGGTAGCATCGACTTCTCATCGGAGCGCCGACCGGCCGCACTAGGTAAAAACGCATCCTCCAGGGAGTTATTTTCCAGATAATACTGTCGGAAGAAGTGCAGAAAATATAAGGCATCGGTGGCATTGAAGGTGCGGTGCTTAAAGGCCAAAAACCGCTTCAGGTCGCTCTCCTGGTGGTTCCGGATAAACTCATACGGGGTGCCATCCATCAGTTCAACCAGTTCGTTGGCTTTCTTTAAAATCACCGGACGTTGCCCCCAGGCCAGCACGGCCGCCCAGAAGCCCATTAGCTCAATATCCTGCTTTCGGCTAAAGCGGTGGGGAATACTGATGGGGTCTCGTTCAATAAATGAAGGCCGATTGTATTGATCGGCCTTCGCATCTAAAAAGTCTTGTAAAGAACCAGGAATGGATAATGGATAAGGTGTGGTAGATACCGGAGAGGACTTGTTTGTTTTTATCATACTTACGCCAATCGTGCGGCAAAATGAGTAATCATCAATATGTTCATTGTCAGGTTATTAATCATTGCCCATTATCCATTTTACATTAACTTATTTGCTGTTTCCGCCACTAACCACCCAGGCCAACGCCCGGGAAATACCGGAAAATAACGCCAATAGTGTTGACATAACAAACGTAAAGACAGCAATGAAGGGGTAGGCCAGCGTAAACATGATACTGAACGTCATATAGCCCGGTGAGGATTTCATCTGTGCATCGCGTTCGCGGTGACGTCTGGCAATGCGTTCCTCTTTGGTTTCTTTTTCCATAGCGTAATTGGCTAACGGGCAATGTAACTTACCTCAGCTCGAAAACGCCGATCATCGGGCGAAAGTTTCGCAAATGCCTGCGCCGATAGTTTAATGAGAATTTTATCATTAACGCCTGTATTGGGCAATCGGCCAATCACCTTCACCCAAAGGCTCTGATTATTAAACTCATTGCGCACCTGCACCAGCGTACCAATAGGGGCTGTTCGATGCAGCGCAAGGTACTTGCCTGAGCCATCGGCACCGTCGATCATCTCAGCCACACCACTTGCCGAAATACGACGTCCACGTGTAGGCATAGGCGCGTCGTTACCCGCCCGAGGTAGCTCTACTTCTACTTCAGCAGGTTTCGTATCGGTGGCTGATGGTTTAGCTGGAGTACTGCCAGTGCCTGCTTCCCGTTCGGGATGGCGTTCCGGTTTTGATTCGGTGGGTGTTGTTGGCCGAGGTTCACTGGTACGTGGCTCGTTGGCTCGTGGTTCGGGCGAATTAACCGCGACTGGTTTTGCTGGCGTTTCCGTTTTAGGAGAGGGCTCGGCCGTTTTGGGAGCTGAGGTTGTGATTTGTGATGATGGGGTACGAGCCAGGTAGGCTTTTTCGGAAACGATCAGTGCCTGACCGATCAGCACATTATTGCCCGATAGATTATTCCATTTTCGCAGATCCGATTGCAACACCCCATACCGTCCAGCCAGGCTGTAAAGTGTTTGGCCAGGCTCAACAACATGGATACCAGCCCGCGCTGGATCATCAGACTTTTTCGTATCTTTCTCTGAGGCCTTCTCTACTTTGGTTACTGGCTTTGTATCGGCCGCTTTCGCTTCGACTTTGGTTTCTCGTTTTTCTTCTTTCTCCTTCTTCTTAATTGCTTTGTCAATTACTTTTTCCTGTTGTCGGCTCAATGCACCATCAGGAATAGGGACTCTAACAAGCTGATCGTACCGAACGGCATCTTTCATGTCGGGGTTAGCGGCTTTGATTTCGGCAACCGAACGACCATAGCGCCGGGCAATTCCAAACAGTGTCTGACCTTCGTCGACACGATGGAGAATGAATCGTTTGCCATCTTTTTTTTCAACGCCAACAGAGTCTACAACGAATGTTCGAAGGTGTGGAGTTGAGTGAGCTAGGGTTGTATGTATGGAGACGATACCGCCCAAAAGAAGTAGAGCGTAAGGAAAAGAATTTTTTTTCATGGGTTATAATCAGCCGAAAAGCGATCAGGTATCCTCTATCAGCAATATAAACGGCTTTGCTCGTATAAATAACGCAAAGTACGGCTGATTTTCCCAGAAATAACTATACTACTCTTTTGATTGCAAGCTTGTATTGTCAAAATAGATTCTGTTGATTCGTTAGATTCTGTTGACGCTGACAATTAGAACCATAGTAACAATAAAGTCCAGCGAATCAACAGAATCTATTTTGGTCAGTTGACCGAAGCAGCCGGAGCCTGGTTAGGTCATTGGCAATATATTTGTGCTGTTAAAAAAGCTTAATTCTGAACGGCCCGAACAGAACCGAACGTTTGAAGTTAAACAAAGAACAGTTTTTATTTGAAGGCAGCATACGTTACTGCGAAGCCTGTACTACCAAATCCCCCACGAACGCATGCAAAATTATTCGATACTCTGGGCCGATGATGAGATTGATCTCCTGAAACCCCACATTCTGTTTTTGAAAAATAAAGGATATGATGTTACCCCTGTCAACAGCGGTGCCGATGCGCTCGATCATGTTGAACAGACTAATTACGATGTTGTTTTCCTGGATGAAATGATGCCCGGTATGACGGGCCTGGAAACGCTCTCGCAGATTAAACAAATGCGTCCTAACCTGCCCGTGGTAATGATTACCAAGAGCGAAGAAGAGCATATTATGGAGGAGGCTATTGGCTCTAAAATTGCCGATTACCTCATTAAACCACTCAATCCTAATCAAATTCTCCTGTCGGTCAAAAAGATACTGGACAACAAGCGGCTCGTGACCGAACGGACCAACATCGGTTATCAACAGGACTTCCGGAATATATCCATGCAGTATAACGATCGCATGGATTTTGAGGAGTGGGCCGATGTATATAAAAAGCTTATTTACTGGGAGTTAGAGCTCGACAATTCGCAGGATAAGAGCATGGTGGAAGTCATGAATATGCAAAAGAGCGAAGCCAATTCGGAGTTTTGCAAATTCGTGATCGATAATTACGAAGACTGGCTCAATGACCCTAAAATGAGCAGCCCGGTTATGTCGCACCAACTGATGCGGAAGAAGGTGTTTCCGTTGGTAGAGCAAGCCGGAAGTAACGCAGCTCCATTATTCTTTATCCTGATCGATAACCTGCGTTACGACCAGTGGAAAGTCATTGAACCGCTGTTAGGGGAGTACTTTACGGTTGAAGAGGAATCGTCTTATTACTCGATTCTGCCCACAACGACTGGATTTGCCCGGAATGCTATCTTTTCGGGAATGATGCCCAGCGAGATGGAACGTAAGCACCCTGACCTGTGGGTAAATGACGACAGTGAAGACGAGGGACTCAACAACCATGAAGACGAGTTTCTGCGTCGGCAGCTTGAGCAAAGTCGCCTGAATATTAAGTCATCGTACCACAAAATTCTGAATGTTAACCAGGGGAAATCGCTGGTCGATAACTTCAATAACTTGTTACAGAATCAGTTAAATGTGGTCGTGTATAACTTCGTGGATATGCTGTCGCATGCCCGGACGGATATGGCCATGATCAAGGAACTGGCTCCCGACGAGTCGGCATATCGCTCCATTACACGGTCGTGGTTCCTGCACTCGCCCTTACTTGAGTTCATCCAGAAGATTGCCGCTAAAGGTGGTCGGCTCATTATTACCACCGACCACGGTATGATTCGTGTACAGAAACCGGCTAAAATTGTTGGCTATCGTGAAACGAATACAAACCTGCGTTACAAACAGGGCAAGAATCTTGGCTTCGATGATAACCACCTATTTGTAGGCCGTAAGCCCGAGCGTTTATTTCTGCCTAAACCGCACGTTTCGACAGCTTACGTGTTCACGCTGGAGGATTACTTCTTTGCCTACCCCAACAACTACAACTACTACGTAAATCACTACCGCAATACCTTCCAGCATGGGGGCGTATCGCTGGAAGAGATGATTATTCCTTTCGCATATCTGAAAGCGAAGTAGGAGAGAAAAAAGGGAAAAGGGGGAGGAAGGGAGAAAAGGGTCTAATAAACTCTCTTCGTCCCTTTATTCCCCTTCCTCCCTCTTGTTCTTTTAATTTAATAGGTAGCAAAAATATCTTCCATCATGTAGGCGTGCGTGCCTAGCCACTTGGCCGTTCCATTCAGCTGAGTCACTTCAATGGTCAGGTCATTTCGGAAATCACTCAGGCAATATTTGCTGATAGCCTGTTCAATAGTATTGGTAATGAAAGTAGCCGCTTTGGTCAAAACACCGTCGACAATAATGATTTCGGGGTTGAACAGGCTGATGGCAATGGCGAGTCCTTTGCCTAACTGAAACCCGGTTTCGTGCAGTATATCAATCGCGTATGAATCGCCTTTGTGAGCGGCATTGATAATTTCGTCGATGTCCAGATCTTCGACCCGATCGTAGAAGGCCGCCAGTTTAGAGACCTTTCCGGTAAGGATGTCGCGTTGTACGCGTCTGACCAGCGCCGATGCTGATGTAACGGTGTTGAGGCAACCAATCTTACCACAGTAACAAAGCTCACCGTCTGGATCGATCTGAATATGCCCCAGCTCACCGGCAAATCCACTGGCTCCCTGGAAAACCTCGCCGTTCACAATAATTCCAAGACCAACACCCCAGTCTATATTGATGGCCAGCACTTGTTTTTTGCCCTGTGCTCCGCCAAATCTACTTTCGCCTAGAACCGTTGCTTTGGTATCGTTAATCAGGTAAACAGGGTAGCCAATCTGGGTTGAAAACCAATCGGTTATTGGTTCGCCGGGTTGGTTTAAATTCTTGTAGGTCAAATTCAGGCCACGTCGGGCATCAATTAATCCAGGCATGGATATGCCAACCGCTATGAGATCGTTTCCCGATAAGCCAGAATCCGTCAGTGCATTGGTAAAATAGAGCGCTAGTGACGCCAGAAAGGTTGGGTTATCATTTAGCCGAAGGTCGTAATCCCCGCGAAAGACTATTTCGCGTTTGGTATTCATAAATAATATCTTGGTGTCATGCGTACTGACATCCAATACAGCTACATAATTCTGTTTGGTATTCAGGCCGAACAGGACAGGCCTTCGCCCGTTGCTACCGGTTGCCATGCCAATAGCCGTTACCCATTTAGCCTCAATCAGCTCTTCTACCAGATTGGTAACGGAGGGCACGCTGCTATGTAAGGCTTTGGTTAAATGAGCCAGTGTGCACGTTCCGTCTGTATACAGGTGAGCCAGAACCTTTCGTTGTTTTTGATTTTTTTTATAGTCAACAACAGACTGTTGCGTGGAAAATTCTTCGTCGAGGACTACGGAAGGGTTCATTAGGTATAAAGTGATGATCTAAAGAGTTGGTAAGCTCTCAAATAGTTGCTTCTATTTCCCAAAGAAAACACTTTAGCCGAATTACTTGTAAGCTTACTGATTTATAAGACATACCTAAATCGGCTAATTTCTTTAAAGGCAGAATTTAATTTGCTTTTTAAGGGAAAGTGACTACAAAATGACGTTGTACCTCGGTTGACAAGTTCATGCATTCAGCAGACTGCCCGCGCCCCCACCGCCCGGTGTCTCAATCCGAATTCGCTCGCCAGTCTGCATGGCCCGTGTAAAAATACCCGACAGCGCTTCTTCATAGCCGTCAACTGAAATCAGGATTTGACGGCCCGGTACCCCCGGATCACCCCCATGTAAGCCATACGGAGTTACTACACGATGCTGACTCAGGAGCGTTGCCTGAACCGGTTCCAGAAACTCAATTTCACGGATGATCCCATCGCCCCCGCACCACTGACCTGCCCCGCCAGAGCCTGTGCGAATGGCGAACTGATGAAGGCGTACGGGATAGCGCCGTTCGAACTCTTCGGGATCGGTGAGTTTGGTGTTGGTCATGTGTTGGTGTACCGCCGAGCGGCCATCTGCACCTTCAGTAGCGCCCGAACCTCCGCCAATGGTTTCGTAATAACCGAATTTACTATTTCCGAACAGGAAGTTATTCATAGTCCCCTGACTGCAGGCAGCCAGTCCAAGCGCCTTCAGCAAGGTATCGACCAGCCGTTGGCTAACTTCTGTATTACCACCCACTACGGCCGGACACCGCGTTGGGTCATCTGGAAAAATTGGATTTAGAAATGACGCATCGGGCAGAACCAGGTCGACGGGTGCCATTAGTCCCTCGTTCAGCGGGATATCGCGACCACACCAGAGCCGTAAAACATATAAGACTGCACTGTAGAGAATAGAAATGTTAGCGTTGAGATTGTTCGGGTGAACACCTGATGTTCCGGTAAAATCGAACCGAATCCGTTGGTTGGTTGAGTCGCCCGCGCTAGCTCCATCGCCAGAGATTTGGATGGTTAAGCGAATCCAATGGCCATCATCCAGGCTTTCTTCGGCTTTATATACCTGTCCGGCTAATGGTTTCAGAATGGCCAAAATCGCATCGGTTGCTGATTGCTGCAACCGTTTCATATAATGCTGCACCGTTGGCAACCCATACTGCCGAACGAGTTGACGAAGGGCTATCTCACCGGCTTTCAATGATGCCAGAGCGGCTTCAATATCGGCTCTGTTTTCCGTTAGGGCACGAGTTGGATAGGGGGCGTCCGTAAATCGGTTGGCCAGTGTATCCTCCCACAAAAACTGCCCATTTTTTACGACGTACATGGGCTCCAACACCACGCCTTCTTCCACCAGCGATACGGCATCGGGCGGCATTGAACCCGGAACTTTACCGCCAATTTCGGCATGGTGTGCCCGGTTAATGACGTAGCCAATCAACTCATTCTGGTCCGTGAAAACACCACTCAGTAGTGTCACATCGGGAAGGTGAGAACCACCATATTTCGGGTGGTTTGTTATGATAACATCGCCCGGTTCGAGGGTGGGTAAGGCCGCCAGCGTTAGACGGGCACAAACGCCTAAACTGCCCAGATGAACCGGAATGTGTGGCGCATTGGCCACCAGTTCGGCATTGGCATCGAGTAAGGCGCAGGAGAAATCGAGACGCTCCTTCACATTGACCGAGAATGCTGTACGCTGTAATTGAGCGCCCATTTCTTCGGCAATGGCCCGGAACCGCTGGGTGAAGAGTTCGAGTTGGATAACCTCGTTCGACTCAACCTCGGCTTCTTCTTCAATGTCGGCAATGTAATCGACAAGGACGTTTTTGTTGGCCTTAACAATGAGTCGCCAGCCGGGTTCGATGAAGGCTGAGGAAGTCGTGTTCAGCAACAGGGCTGGCCCGCGAAAGGTGTCGCCTTCCTGTAACTGGGTCCAATCGTAAGCGGGGTAGGTGTCTGTTTGGAAAGTTGGTGCCACATGATGATGACTGCCCGGCGAACTAGCCACTGGATTTTCGTTGCTTACTGTACTAACAATCACACGGATACTTTCTACTTCGATAGGGCGATTTGCAGGAAAATGGCCGTAAAGTTTTTGATATTCTTGCTTAAAGAGATCAGCCATTTTGGCTGTAGTATATACGTCAGTATCCCAAAACCAATCGTCGAGAAGTTCGAACTCTATAGTTTGTTCCTGTCCTGCTAAACGTAAATACAATAGATAACGGTAATTGACCTCACCTAATCCATTGGGTATATCTTCAATTAATTTTTGCCACGCTTCATGAGATACTTCATCAATCCAATCTTCAAGTTTGCCATAAATATCATCCATCAGTAGAAGGACTGATCGTGTTGCAATGCGTTCAATTTGCGCCTGTCCTATTCCATACGCGCTGAGCAAACCTCCATCAAAGGGCAGAATCAATTGTTCCATACCCAACAATCGGGCAATGGCACAACCGTGAAGCCCACCGGCTCCTCCAAAAACAAGTAAGCCATAGTCTTTCGGATCGAAGCCGCGCGCTACTGAAATCTTGCGGATAGCCCCGGCCATTGTTTCGTTGGCAATCCGCTCGAAACCGCGCAGTACGGTTAACGGATCTGGTCGGTTACCGGTTTTTGCTTCAATTTGCTGGATAACTTCCTGCAAAGCAGCCTGCGCTTTCTCTGGAAATACGGGAATACCGAACTGCTTTGGATGAAGTTTCCCCAGCAACAGGTTCACATCCGTAATAGCCAGCAGAAGTGGTTGACCTGCTACGGAGGCACCATAACAAGCTGGACCAGGTGTAGCCCCGGCACTTTGTGGGCCAACGCGTAGTTGACCAGACGTGGCACCGTGCCCCTCGAACCAGCATACCGAGCCACCCCCAGCCGCTACGGTTTCAATGGCTAATGAAGGCAGTTGTAAATCGAAAGGCCCAATTTTGGTGCTAAACCGGTAATCGACTCCGCCTTGAATCCGGGCAACATCGGTACTGGTACCACCCATGTCGAGCGTTAACACCGGCCGATTATTGGCAATGGCTGCCGCGCCAATAACACCACCTGCCGGACCACTCAATAGACTGTCTTTTGGCTGGAAAAGATCAGCCCGAACCAACCCGCCCGAACTGGTCATGATTCGAACAGGACTACCACCCAGTTGCTGCTGAACATTGTCCAGATAGGAGCGCATAACCGGCGTCAGATACGCATCGACAATGGCTGTTTGTGTACGGGACACGTACTGGGGAGTTACCGAAACAGTAGTTGACCGGGTTATATAGGCAAAACCGGCAGCCGTCAGAGCTTCCTGAAGCTGCTGTTCATGAACCGGGTTTCGGTAGGCATTCAGGAAGGATATGGCAATTGCATCTGGCTGAATTTTACGAACTTGTTCAACCAGTTCGGTAATGGTTTGATTGGATAAGGGCGTCAGAACCTGACCATCGGCAGCTATACGCTCCTCTACTTCCAGCACTGAATCATAGAGTACGTCGGCGGGAGGAATGGCTAGCTGAAATAGGTCGGGGCGTTGTTGCGTCCCAATTTTGAGCAGGTCTTTAAATCCGTTTGTCACGAGCAAAGCTACACGCCCACCTTTGCGTTCGAGCAAGGCATTGGTGCCTTTTGTTGTTCCTAATCGCATTTCCAGGTGCGGAAATGGCTGTTTAAGCGGTGTTTGAGTTAAGAGCCGGGCCGCCAGAACAGGGGCTTCTTCACCAGTAAAGAGTTCAATGGTCAGTAGCCTGGACGGCCACGTCCGGGGAGTAAAGAGTTGGGTTTCCACCCGGACATGGCCGTCCAGGCTACGAAATTCCAGGCTCCCATCAATTGTTAACGACTCTATTGTGAATACTTCATTTGTTTCGATGACACGGAGCTGATACCCATCAAAAATAGGAGCAGTCAGCCAAGGTGCTACGAGCTTTCCATCGATTAACTGTCCGCGCAGGCGGCTACTGCTTAGCACTTTGGTTCGGTGTAGATTTCCGATTGGGTCAAGGGCGAGACCGTCGGTGAAGGTGCCACCTGTGTCAATCCAGATTTGGTACATGGGCTAATTAATCAGGGTAATTCCTGCTTGCCGATACGCTGCGACCGTATCAGGGTTTGCTTCTGTGTCGGTGATGAGTACATCAAACAGGCTTAATGGCGCAAAATAGAGGTATTTGTTGGTTTCTAATTTCGAGGAATCGCAGAGTAGATAAACTTTTTCGGTTTGCCGCGCCATTGTTGTTGCGGTACTGGCTTCTTTTTCACTGTTGGCGCTTAGTCCATTCGCCAGCGAAATACCATCGACCCCAATGAACGCCCGGTTGGCGCGATAGCGGGCCATGTGTTCTTTGGCGATGAGCCCATGCACAGCCTGACGCTCTTTGTCTACTTCGCCCCCTACTAAATTGATGGTCACTTCCGAGTCCATCAGTTCGGCTACGACAGGTAACGAATTCGTGACAACCGTAATTCGCTTGTTTCGGATGAACTGACAAAGTCGAAATACGGTACTGCCACAATCCATGAAAATGACATCGCCTTCCTGAATCTCCTGGGCCGCCAACTGGCAGATATAATCTTTCCGTTCGGCGTTAACGGCAGTTTTATTGGCAAAGCGGTGTTTATCAGTTGCCAGGCTCACTTTCATGGCTCCACCCCGCGTTCGATACAGTAATCCCGAAGCCGATAACTGTGCCAAATCACGCCGAACGGTCATCTCCGATGTTTGCAGTAGTTCGGCTAATTCGGGTACTTCAATTGAGCCCCGTTCCTCGACCGTTTGTACAATAAGTTGCTTGCGCTGTTGGAAATTCATGACTGATTGAGTTCTTTTGTTCAAAAATAAACAAAATCGAACAAATTTAAACAATATGACTTCTGAACGTGTGCAACTAACGGAGGAAAAACTACTCTCCGACAACTGGTACATTCTGAAACGATTCACGTTCAACTACCTGGGCAGGAACGGCCAGTGGACTACGCAACAACGTGAAGCGTACGACCGGGGCAACGGAGCTACGATTCTGCTCCATAATCCGGAAGCCGATACGGTCATTTTAACCCGCCAGTTTCGGTTACCAACCTTTGTTAATGGGAATGAGTCCGGGATGCTCATCGAAGCCTGTGCTGGCCTGCTTGATAACGACCATCCAGATGATGCAATCCGGCGAGAAATGGAAGAAGAGACCGGTTATCGGATTCAGTCGGTCGAGAAAATTATGGAAGCGTACATGAGTCCAGGTTCGGTGACGGAGAAGCTATTTTTCTACCTTGCACACTACACCGCCGATACGGAACGGAATGCTGGGGGCGGCATTGATGAAGAAGAAATTGAGATTCTGGAGCTACCTGTTAGTCAGGCCATGAACATGATCAGAAGTGGTGAAATTAGGGATGGTAAGACGATTATGTTATTGCAGTATTTGCGGTTGCAGCAGCTGAATGAAAATTAGTGGTTAGCCGGGTGACACTGGATTGACAACTTGCTGTGATGTCAGGTTCTTCAACCCGACACCACGTTACGCTAACTACACCATGTTGCGCCAATTTACGTAAAAGCTTAGAACACATCCCGATAATGCATTAATTGCGATTTCCCTCGCTTGCCTTCATAGAAAGCTGCACTGGAATATGGGTAATCAACGGGATTCGTTACTAAACCGGCTCGGACAGGATTCGTATGGATATACCCAATTTTGGTTTCACACACATCGCGTGAGTAGAGGTACACATCGTCGTACCGATCCTCCCAGATTTTAAAACGTTGTGAACGATGCTCAAAAACAATGTGCGGTAATTGTTTTGCTTGTTGAGCTTGGATATACTCTCTTAACTTGAGTGATGTGAATTTCTTGAAGTCCCGCATGTACTCAATCAGACGAGTTTCTGCTTGGAAAAAAATGATGAAGTGGATGTGATTGTTCATCAATACATAAGCAAGAAGTTTTGCCTTGTATTTTTCGTTATAGAATCGGAAACTATCGAATAGGATGGTAAAGCACGTTGCATCAAAAAGGAGAGGTAAGTGCTGATAGCAGGTTGTTGTAATGAAAAAGCAACGTTCTTCAGTTAGTAAGGTACGATTACGGAGGCCCATTGGAACTGATTTTGGCTAGTACGTTCCCTAGGACGAGTTGGAAGGCTCGACGCCACATTTGTTGCGGAGATGTTCGCGGTGTCTGTGTGGTGTCGAGTTCTTCAACCTGACACAGCGAGGTTTCTCAAAACCTCGTGATCGCTAAGCATACCGTTCGGTTTTGAGAAACCTCACCGCGTCGGGTTGAAGAACCCGACGCCACGCAGACACTAAAAGGAGCCACCGACATCACGCCGATGATATGGGGAATACTACTTCTTGCTCTGAGAACCAGACACGGAGGCTGCATTGTTGCTTCCAACAGAGATCATATTGGCGAACAGACGATACGCCCCTGGTACGCCCGCAGGTAGCTCCCGGAAGAAGACCAGCCCCGTGTACATGAAGTGCCCCTTGCCGTATTTGGCGTAGAGCAGGCTGCCCTGTTTAGGAGCTTCGTTCTGATCGTTGGCCGAGAAAATAGGTTCGTAGGCCTTATCCCAATCCTGTCCGAAATAAATACCGCGCTCCTGAATCCAACCCGAAAAATCGGCTTCGGTGATTTTGTTGGGAAAGTTGAGTAGGGAATGCTGCGGATTGATAAACGTCATGGGCGCGTCTTCTTCCGTTACCCGCTCATTTACCACTTTAAATGGATAAGGGCCAAGTTGGGGTAGGGGAGCCTCATTGCGGAAAAACGAGTTGACGGGCGTAACATACTGCACAATCATCGTTCCCCCGTTTTTAACGTAGTCCATCAGCTTCGGTTGAGCGCGTGCCATCCAGCTATTGGTATTATAAGCCCGAACGCCTACTACAATGGCATCATAACCGGCCAAATTGCCGATCAAATCATTGGGGCCAAGCAACGTAACGCGGCAACCCATTTGTTGCAACGCGGCTGGTACTTCATCGCCCGCGCCAACGATGTAGCCGATATTTTTCGCGGTTACCTTCACATCCAGCTTAACCAATTTGGCCGAGGCAGGAGGAAATAGTGTTTGGGTTGGAATGTGTTTGTAGGCAACCAGGCGTAAGCCCGTTGTAAAGGTGCCAGTAGCCGTCGTCATGACAGCCTGTAATTTGCCGTCTTTGGCCTGAGCCGTTGGCGAAAGACTGAACGTTACGCGTTGTTCATCACCTTTATTCGTCAATGAAAAAGGCGCAGATGCAGGTTCAACACGCCAGCCCGCCGGAACATCCAGCTTCAACGTTCCCGATTGATTAGCCTGACCCGCTTTTAAGACGATTTCTGCCGTTTTAGGCGTGTTATCGGCGAAGACGTACACGCGTTCGGTGAGGTTGGCCGTTACCGCGGGTTGAATAATGAACGGACGATAAATTTCACCATCGACCGGATCGGTTGATTTGTAAACGACGGGACGGCTATACGTAAATGACTGTCCGCCAATCTCGAAGGTATAACTAGCCGTCACTGCTGCTGGATTTTCAGGGAGGCCGATCAGTTGCTGATTATCGACCTGAAACAGACCTTTATCAATCGGTTTTTCGAGCCAGTAGGGTTGCGAAATCGCCTGGGTTTTCGGGATGGTCAGCGTTGTTGGGAACAGGATGACATCATTCGGTTTGAGTGCCAGATTGAGCGTCGTATCCTTACCAGTTGAATAATGAATGCTCTGCAATTTCACCGGCGCATCGACCCGGCTGACAATGTTGGTTGAGATCTTAATGGTTTCGCCGGGCGTGGCCGCATAGTCGGCGGGGTTGGTTTCAAACCATAGGCCCAGGCATTGTTGAAGAAGCGTTTGTACTTCCTGGCGTTTGGCTTTTACGTAAATATTGGTCGTATCCAGTTTGCTGATCGCTCCATAAAGTTGTACCAAAGCTGGCACTGAAGCGGCAGGTTGGTCGGGGCGGAAGCTGGCAATCGTTTGTGTGACCAACGCTTGTACGGCATCGCTGTTTTTCATCCGTTTCCAGCTTAAGTCGACGCCCTCAAGCGGGTCTTTTTCAACAGGGTTACCACCCTTCAAAAGGAAGTAGTCAATTTTGGCACCCCGGTTAGGCGCTACACCAAATCCCTGACTTTTATGCTGACTGCGGCTTTCAGACGCAATCTCTCCGTATGATTTGCCCAGCAGTGGATTGTACAAACCCGTTTCAACACCGACCAGATTGCCCGCTTCGTCGGGTTTTTTGTTGCTCAGGAAAGCCCCCGGAATGAACATATTCCAGAAAATGCGTTTGGCCTGCCAGGGTTTGACAAAGGCTAATTGTTCCGGAAATTTCGTAGGATCGTTTGAGATTTTAAAGGCTTCTTCGGCCAGAAAACCCGATGCGCTATGGTGTCCGTGACCAGCGCGGGCATCTGGCGGGAAGCGGGTAATAATCACATCGGGTTGGTACTTCCGAATCATCCAGACAACATCGGCCAGCACTTTATCCTGTCCCCAGGTGCGCACGGCTTCATTCGTCGATTTGGAGAAACCAAAGTCATACGCCCGGCTAAAAAACTGATCGGGACCATCGACACGTCGGGCTGCCAAAAGCTCCTGCGTACGGATAACGCCAATATTTTCGCCCTGCTCCGGTCCAATCAGATTTTGGCCACCATCCCCCCGCGTGAGCGAGAGATAACCCGTACGAACCAGTCGATCTTTGGCCAGGTAAGCCAGGAGCAGGGTATTTTCATCATCAGGGTGGGCAGCTACGTATAAGACAGAGCCCAGGACGTTCAATTTTTTGAGGTTCGACAGAATTTCGCCGGGGGCAGTGGGCTTGATAGGGCCGTAGGGAACCTGAGCGCATAAAGCGGAACTGAGTGAAAGAGCGAGTAGTAAAGCGGGCAGGCGTTTTCTAAGCGACACGGGCTGAAAAGATTATTGATGGATTTTACAAATTTACAACGAAAGCACAAGAAAAGGCTACCTCAGAAAGGTAGCCTTTTAACTGGTGTTGCCTAACAACTAAACGTATTATTGGAAGATTGTCAGTTTTGTGAACTGATCCGGGACCGGCTTAGGCACATTCGGATTGGTGTTTACTTCACTTTGTGGATAAATGTACCGTGCTGGTTTCTGGGTACCCGTATAAAGGGGAATTGGTAATTGAACGACAGGCGTGGCTTTTGCCAATCTACGTACATCATTGAACGCTTCATATTGCATCAGGAAAGTAATGTATCGCTCCGCAATGATCTCATACAATAAGGCTGTTTGAACAGTGGCTAGTTTGGTTGGATTTGCCAGGCCAGTTGCGCTAAAATCATCGAGTGTATACGCATCATATTTACGGCCGGTAGCCGGGATAGTTTTGCCATCGAAATAGCCGCTTGCCAACCCACTTCTAACGGTATTCAGCGCGGCTAAGGCTTTTGCATTATCACCTAGTCTTGCCTGCGCTTCGGCGATAATTAGCTGGTTTTCATAGTAGGTCAGAATAGGATGTGGAGCATCTGCGGTATAGGCCCCATCGACTACGTTCGGATCCAGCGCACCCGTGGCCGTAATGCCCACTTTGATGATGTGATTGTACAGCGCAGTTTCATCGGTTTTTGTATTGGTAGAACCACTTCGAGCTTTCAACAAGGTAGGTGTATAGGAACCATCGAAGCCCGTATCGCCTGGGCGGTTGAGCTTGAAAAAGCCATAGTTCAGGTTTACATCAGTGCCTTGGCTGGTACCGTGCGGAATGAGTGCGTCGCCAGCAGTACTGCTAATGCCTGAAGCGGCACTGGCAACTGCATTCGTGTAATCGCCCAGGTGGAGATAAAGACGGGCTTTCATTGTATAGGCAGCCGCTTTCCATTTACTTACATTACCCTTATAGATGAAGTCCTGGGCAGCAAACGATAAGCCAGCGGTTGCTGACAGATTTTGAATGGCATTATCGAGAACGGTTTGCAAAGCGTTATATACATCGGCCTGTTTATCAAATACTGGTGTTGGGTATTTAACATCATCAAAAGCCTGGCTGTAGGGAACGTCGCCGTATAAGTCCGTTGCTTTCGCAATCAACAAGGCTTCCAGTACCTGCCCAACGCCTTTTGTCCATTTATCGCCTACCGCATCGGCTTTTGTCTGAATAAGACGCGTTTGGCTGGCAATTGGATAGAGCGGGTCCCAGGAGAAATTTTGTGCCGAAACAATATAGTCGGCATAGCCCTGATGCTGACGGCTAAGGCCGTTCAGAGCACCTGCCCAAATGGCCGAAATTCGGACATCGGTATCTTCATGTAGCAACGCTACGCCCACCAATGTTCCAGAAAGAAGCGTAGCCACATCCACATCCGTAACCGCGTTGGGGTTACTTTGAATGTTGGGTTCGTTAAACAACTCCTTGCAACTACTTAGTAGCGTTATCGCTAGCAAGGACATCACAACTTTATGTGAAAATGATTTTTTCATGTTTTGAATAAGTTTATGTTCCCGGAACGGAGGTTCTCCAGATGACGTCTTAGTACGTGATTTTCAGCGAAAACAAGAGTGATTTCGTGTTCGGGTTCGTAAACCAGTCCTGTCCACGAGATAGACCAGCCCCCGTAATGTTCACCTCTGGGTCAGTTCCTGTGTACTTTGTCCATAAAACGAGGTTACGACCGGTAAGGCTAAAATCGACCGATGATAGGTGCGTTGCCCGACGGAATTTTTCGCTGCGGAGGCTATAGGATAAAGTTATTTCGCGCAAGCGGGATACGCTGCCATCCTCAATAAACTGTTTGTAGGAGGCTGAGTTGAAGGAGGTGCCACGACCCTGATACCAGGCTTGGTTTAAGGCAACTAGTCCAGCACCAAAATCCTTAATCTCTCCCTGGAATTTTGTGCCAGCAGCAAGCAGGTTGCCGTTTACATCTTTAATGCCGCCCGTAGGCACTACTGCCGTATTACCCTGATCGGCATGAACACCGAATGTGTAGAGCGCACCCCGTGTACCGTTATAGAAATCATTGCCTGCCACCCGATCAAATAATAGATAGAGCGAGAGCCCTTTGTAGGAGAACGTGCTACCTAAACCACCCCGCCATTTAGGGTTCGGATTACCAATAATTTCGTTGTCTGTTCCACCCTGAGGAAAACCGTTGGCATCGAGCTTGTATTTACCTGATTCATCTTTCAGGAAGTCAGTTGAGTAAAATACGCCAAAAGGCTGACCAGCAATCAGAGAGGCATTCTCCTGGTAGCTATCAGGCAGTGTTTGCGAGTCGGCTCCGGCCAGCGAAACAACCTTGTTGCGGTTTGTTGAGAAGTTAGCGGCCAGATTCCACTTGAAAGCGCCAACGGTAAGCACATCGCCACTAGCTTCCAGTTCTATGCCTTTGTTAGAAATTTCGGCGGCATTGATATTACGAACGGAGTAACCCGTTTCGACTGGTACGTTCAGCGACAGAATTACGTCTTTGGTGTTGTTTGAATAAGCGGTACCTGAAAAACTGATCCGGTTATTGAGGAAGCGTAAATCAACGCCAACTTCTGATTCGGTTTTCCGTTCAGGACGCAGAAAATCGTTACCAGCGGTTGAGCTACGGGTGTAACCACCGGCATATAATGAGCTGGCTGATGCCAAACTACCCGCATAGCCATCACTATAACTTGCTGGCGAGAAGGTGGTGAAGTTCTGATAGGGCTGTGGCTGAATACCCACTTGTCCCCAGGTCAGGCGTAATTTACCAAAGCTCAGAACAGGGTTGCTTTCCAGCTCACTCAGCTTCGTGAACTGCCAGGCTAAAGCTGCGGATGGGAAAAAGAAACTGCTGTTTGTTTTGGAGCCGAAAGTTGACGCACTTTCGTTACGACCTGTCAGCGTCAGAAACAGCATGTTATATGCCTGTACTTCTGCCTGGGCGTAATACGCATAGGTACGAATCAGCGAATTGTAGTTGCTGGCCGAAAGGTTCGAGTTCAGTGCGTTTGTCAGAATATCGGGCGCACCAGGTACAATCAAATTCGTGATGGCGTCGGATAAGGTGGTTTTACGGCGGCTATTGTAATTAACGCCAATCAGAAACGATCCACCGAAGTTATTACTGAACGTTTTGTTTGCGTTTGCAAAAACGTCGGTGTTAAACTGTTTTTCCTGAATCCAGTTTTTGGATAAAAACCCACCCAGATAGGAACCTGAGTTACGCGCAAACCGCTCCAGACGATTATCGATAAAATTATCGATACCCGTACGGCCTGTAATGCTTAACCACGAAACAGGGGTAATATTCAATTCGACGTTCCCCATAATGCGGTCGACATCGGTTGTGTTTTTGTTATTATTGATGTTCCAGATTGGGTTAGAGTAGATGGTACTCTGATCCTTGCCGAGTGGGTTTCGGAACGAAACGTGGGTGTTGTTAAAGACTGCTCCTGTTGGATCAGTATAGGTTCCGGTATAATAGTCATTATTGTAATCGCCCGGTGTACGCATGGCATCGAGCAGAATACCGTCGAGGTTATCACCTTGTTGCACGCGCGACGAATAGGTTTTGGTGTAACCAACATTGGCCGATGCCCGGAACCATTCGGTAAATTGACTGGCTACGTTCACCCGAGCCGTATTCCGTTGGTAATTGCTGAATGCCTTTACAACCCCTTCCTGATTCAGATTCGAGTAGCTGATCATGAAATTTGACCGTGCATTTCCTCCGCTGATATTAATGCTGTTATCAACAAAGTGGCCCGTTCTGAATGGGTCTTTTGCGTGGTCGTAGGTGTCCTTTGAGTTTTTACCACCGTGTGGATTTGCCGCGGTACCACCCGCAATGGCATACCGCTTGGTACCGTCCGGGAATGTAGCATATCCCTGATAGCCAGCAGCGGTAGGGTCGGTTATATACGTGTCCGCCCCGCCGGTTCGGTCGGAAATCAGATCACCAAAGGTTGTTCTGTTTCCCTGTGCATAAAGCCCACCTGTTCCCTGGCCATAGCTGGTTTGCAACTGGTGCATTTTATTGACTTCATCGAACGAAACCGTCGATTTGAAGGTAATATTGACCTTGCCTTTTGAGTCTTTTCCTTTCTTGGTCGTAATAACGATAACCCCGTTGGCCGCCCGCGTTCCCCACAAAGCCGCAGCCGAAGCACCTTTTAGCACTTCCATGCTCTCAATATCTTCGGGGTTCACGTCGTTGATACGAGACTGTTGTACGATACCATTACCGGCTGCAGTACCTGTGTTATCGCTGGAGTTACTAACCGGAATCCCGTCAATAATAAAGAGTGGCTGGGCGTTACCGTTAATGGTATTCTGACCACGAATTTGAATATAAGCACCTGCGCCTGGGTCGCCCCCGTTACGCGTGATGATCACCCCGGAAGCTTTACCACTCAATCCAGTCAATAGACTGGTTTCTCCTGATTTGGCAATACTTTTCCCTTCTACAGTTGACACAGATGAGGCAAACTTATCCCGCTCTTCCTTAATACCGAGGGCAGTAATGATGACTTCGGTTAATTGCTTTGTATCGGTTTTTAGCTGAAGATTAACTGTTGACCGGGTACCTATCACTTCTTCAACTGTTTGCATGCCCACCGCCGAAATAACCAGCGTAGTTCCCGATGGTGGTACATTTAACGTATACTCTCCTTTAACGTCTGTAACCGTACCAATAGTTGTCCCTTTTACAACAACCGTTGCACCAGCAAACCCTCCAATTCCTTCATCTGCTGTAATAGTGCCGCTTATCTTTCGGCCCTGTGCCCATGCACAGGAGCAACTTAAGCCTACAAAAAGCAGACTCATTAGTAATGATTTCGTCATAGCTATAGTTTAAGTTAAGAAACGTAATAAGTAATTTGTAAAAGCATAATTAATTGCGTATTTACGAAATATTATTTTAACAAAGTCTATTAATTAGGAATTATATTTTTTATATACAATATTATGCAGAATAATTAATATTTGAGTAAAATTGCTCCTGACCAATATGGTATTTTTACGAGAATTTTAATCTTACTATTAAAAAAGAATTAAAATTAATATCTTGTAAATCAGGCATATATGTTAAAAATTTAATACTTGATAAGTAGTATAATTACCTGTATTTGGTGCTATAAACCCAGGGCAGTTGGACCTGTGTATAATAGGCCAGTCGACAGATGTTTCCATGCGTTCTAGATCGATCACCTTAGGGCACGTTAATTCATAGGGAGAAGTATATTGCCGATACTAAAACTCCCCCGTTGATCTTAACCAACGGGGGAGTTTTAGTATCGGCAGTATGTACATTAAGAATGTCGGTAGTCATTTAGCAATAATTGGCTACCAAATGACAATAGGTGGCTATTAATGGCAACAAATGTTAGGGGCGCGTTAGCAGGCGCTCCAGGGGAAGTACCTCGCCATTTTTGATAACCTGCTCAACATTCATTGCGTCGCGAATGGTAGTCAATGGATCACCAGTAACAATGACCATATCGGCCAGTTTGCCTGGCTCAATGGAGCCTAAATCTTTACTGACTCCCACTGTTTCTGCGGCCCAAATCGTAGCTGAGCGAAGTGCCTGATAAGGCGTTAGGCCCGCATCGACGAATACCTGAAGTTCGGTGTGCAGACTCATGCCATACGGTACAAACGGACTGTCGGTGCCGGTTGTCACATGGGCCCCGGCATCAACCAGGGCCTTCACACCCTTCTGAAGATTGCCAAAATTGCTCAGATAACCGGGACTGAGTTTGGCGTACTGAGCCGATCCGGCCTGGAGGGCATTGGTGAACTCTTCGGAATAAAACGCCTTATACTGCCGATTTTCCAGAAGACCAGGGTCTTTGGAAGTCAATACGGCAAACCCGCCCTGTAGCGAAGCCGTGGGCGTGATGTTCATGCCCGACTTCGCGAGTAGTTGAATGACGTCCTGATAGCTCCGGTTCATGGCTGTAATCTTAGGCGAATACCCACGCCGACTGGTGCCGCCGATGTGTTCAACGGCATCCACATCATAGCGCATGGCGGGGAAAATCTCGTGCGACGATACGGGCATGCCGTGAGCATGGGCGAAGGTTGTGATGCGCTGCTGCATGGCATCGGGCATTCGAACGTAGGTTTTGATCAAATCATAACCCAGCCGAACCGAGCGATTCAACTCCCGATCAAGTTGTTCATCGGAGTTGATGCTGGTAGCGGCTCCATAGTAAATTCGGGTACCATCGGTTAAGCCGCCCGTAAAAAACTGGCGCGGTCCGGGCCGAACACCACTGGCCCATGATTCCTTTCGTTCGAGCGCATCATACGGGTCGGCACCAGGCTCTCGTATAGACGTAATACCAAAGGACAACCATAATCGCCCTAGCTTTTCGCCAACCATCGAATGCTGGTGCGTGTGCATCTCGAATAGACCAGGGATAACCGTCTTCGTTGATGCGTCGACTAATGTGCCGGGACGACCAGCCTGATGGGGTAAAATGGACTTGATGCGATGACCCTCAATCAGGATATCGACATTGGTACGGTAGGTATTCGCCTTGCCATCAAATAATCGGCCAGCATGAACGACTACCTGGCCCGTCGGTTGGCTGATTTGCCAGGTTAGGTCCATTGGGTGTGTGTCAATTCGTCCGTCGGCCAGATGTACTTGCTTGAGTACATGGGTTGCCAGAAAGAGCAGGCTTTTTGAATCGCCGGTCCAGCTAGGTGTATCGGTCTGTTCAGTAGTCAGTTGGCGAGGTTTACCGGTGATGGTTCCATCGGGTTGAACGTCCGTAATCCACAGCAGGCCATCAAGAACATAGGCCATCTTCGTCCCATCCGGCGACCAGACGGGGCCGTTCTGACTCCGTGTAGCCAGGCTATGCCCCGGTGCGGGCGATACGTAACGGTCGTTTTTGCCATCGAAGGAAAGCAATAAGACCTCACTAACGCCCTCGCGGTAGCGCGATGAGTAGGGGTGGAGGGCCGATATGGCAATTGTTTTTCCATCGGCCGACCAGGTGGCCTGGCTGGGTACAAACACCGATTCGTGCAGCTTGCGGGTTTTCGGTACGGTCACGTCAGCTGTGTAGGTTACGTCTGCGGTGTAGAGCGTACTGCGGCCCCAGGCGTTGCGGGGGTCACTTTGGTAGAAGGCAATTTTGCTGCCATCGGGCGACCAGCTCGGGAAGTGCAGATCATCCCCCATATCAACCAGATTCCGATCCTGACCGGTTTTTAAATCCCGAATCCAGATATCCATATTACCATTCCGGTCCGATGTATAAGCTAGCTTCGTGCCATCCGGCGACCAGCTTGGCTCAAGCTCCATCGACTGCCCTTGAGTCAGCCGTTCAGGGGTCTTGGTGCCTTTAGTTAATAACCATAAATCACCCAGCGCGGCAAAGGCGATTTGCTTTCCATCTGGCGAAATGGCCGCTCCTTTAATACCCAGAACTGGTTGAGGTTTTTTGGTATCAAAGTCGTAGGTTTTTCGCTTGTAGGTAGTTTTCGGCAGGTTGATCAGGGCCTGAAAAAGAATGATCTGTGCTGTTGAACTGCCGAGCTTCCGTCGTTTCATGGAGCCGCTACTCGTGTACAGGTACTCATCAGCCGAGAACCAGCTTGTCCGGAATGGGAATACGTCCTCCGCCACTTCGGTGAGCATCTGCGCTTTACCATCTACGAGCGAAACAGCTTCCAAGCCACTCTGCGAATTATTCAGAACGTTGTAAAACAAATGGGAACCATCCGGCTGCCAGGAGGGACCAACCAGTTTACCTTTGGTGGGCGACACTAATTTTTCGGGTTGGCCCGGATTCATTACATAGATGCCCGGCGCAGTGGTTCGATCAGAAACGAACGCAACTTGTTTGCCATCCGGCGAAAACGCTGGGCTGAAATCATTCCCCGAATCGTTGGTGAGTTGGGTAAGTTTCCCATCGGCCAGCGTGAGTTGCCAGATGTCGTAATTGCCGCCACGGTCGGAGGCAAAGACCAGTTGCTTTCCATCAGGCGACCAGTGGGGCTCACGATCATCGTAAATACCCGTCGTTAGCTGCCTGGGCTTTCCGCCTTCTTTCGAAACCGACCAGATATGATAGCGACCATCCCAGAAGGCATGAAATGCAATCTGCTTCCCATCCGGCGACCAACTGGGTTGACGGCAATCCCCGAGCGGGTCCGTTACGGGATGGGCGGTTCCTCCGGTGGCGGGTAAAACCCAGATTGTTCCCTGTAAGTCAATGGCTATACTTTTTTTATCGGGCGAGAGGTCGGCCGCCATATTTGTACCCTCCGTAACCGTAACTCGTAGCGAGTCAATAGAGCCTGCTTTAGATTCGCTTTTAAAAAAAGAGACCACGCAGAATGATATAGCTATGATTAAAGAAATAGGCGAATAAATAGTTTGCATAAGATAAAAAGGTATGATGCTTATTTTGACAAATAGTCAATTTGGAATTTTTTCTTTTGAACCTACGCAGACGACCGTCTACTTCCAAGCATCGTCTTGATTTGTAGACACATAATCGGAAATCTCCTAGAATAACCGAAATAAACCTCAAAAAAAGTCAATCAATTTACCCTCGTGATGGTCGTTATGAAACGGCAAATTCTATCTTTGCGGGCAATCAACTATTTAACCTATACCTATTTCTATGAATTACAGTGTTTATCTGGTCCCCATCCTTGGCATTGTTGGCCTGCTGGTGATGTTTACCAAATTCATGTGGGTTTCCAAGCAGGACGCTGGCGACGCCCGGATGCAGGAAATTGCTGGCTATATTGCCGATGGAGCCATTGCCTTCCTCAAAGCCGAATGGCGTGTGCTGACGTATTTTGGCATTATTGTGGCGCTGCTGCTAGCCTACATGGGCAGCTTAGTGCCGAACTCCAGCCCAATCATCGGAATTTCATTTATTCTAGGCGCATTCCTCTCAGCACTAGCTGGTTATATTGGGATGAATATTGCCACCAAGGCGAACGTTCGTACCGCTCATGCCGCGCGTACGAGCCTGACTAAAGCCCTGGAAGTATCCTTCACGGGCGGCTCTGTTATGGGTATCGGTGTTGCCGGTATTGCTGTACTGGGCTTGGGTAGCCTGTTCATTGTCCTTTATAAACTATATGTTGAGCCAACCGGCGACGTTAACGGTCTGCCAATGGAGAAAGCGCTCGAAGTACTGGCGGGTTTCTCGCTCGGTGCTGAGTCTATTGCCCTGTTTGCCCGCGTAGGCGGTGGTATTTATACAAAAGCTGCCGACGTAGGGGCTGACCTGGTGGGTAAAGTAGAAGCGGGTATTCCGGAAGATGATCCACGTAACCCAGCCACCATTGCCGATAACGTGGGCGATAACGTGGGCGACGTAGCCGGTATGGGTGCCGACTTATTTGGCTCTTATGTAGCGACTATTCTTGCGACTATGGTACTGGGCCGTGAGATTGTTATTCCGGGCGATCCTATCATTGGTCATGCGCCCATCGTGTTGCCAATGGTAATTGCGGGGTTGGGCCTGATCTTCTCGATTATTGCCACCTATCTTGTTCGGGTTAAAGACGACAATGGGAATGTGCAGGCAGCTTTGAACCTGGGTAACTGGGCATCAATTGGCATTACCCTGGTTGCTTCCTATTTTCTGGTCAACGCAATGTTGCCTGCAACTACTATGGAAATCCGGGGTGTTGAATTTACCCGGATGGATGTATTCTTCGCAATCGTAACGGGCCTTGTTGTGGGTGCGCTCATGAGTATCATCACCGAATATTATACGGCCATGGGCCGACGTCCGGTGCTGTCGATTATCCGGCAATCAGCAACTGGTGCCGCTACGAATATCATCGGTGGTTTGTCTGTCGGTATGGAATCGACTGTATTGCCAATTCTGGTGTTGGCGGCTGGTATCTATACATCCTATCACTTTGCCGGTTTGTACGGCGTTGCTATCTCTGCCGCTGGTATGATGGCCACTACGGCTATGCAGTTGGCCATTGATGCCTTCGGACCTATTGCCGATAACGCCGGTGGTATTGCCGAAATGAGTTACCTGCCCGAAGAAGTACGGGGCCGTACCGATATTCTGGATGCGGTAGGTAACACGACTGCTGCCAGTGGTAAAGGGTTTGCCATTGCTTCTGCGGCTTTGACCGCGCTTGCGTTATTTGCAGCTTTTGTGGGCCTATCGGGCATTTCTGCCATCGATATTTACAAGGCCGACGTGCTGGCTGGTTTGTTTGTGGGTGGTATGATTCCGTACATTTTCTCGTCTCTGGCCATTGCGGCTGTGGGTCGGGCAGCTATGGCGATGGTTGAAGAAGTACGTCGCCAGTTCCGGGAAATTCCGGGTATTATGGAAGGAACCGGTAAGCCTGAATACGAAAAGTGCGTAGCTATCTCGACACAGGCTTCTATTCGCGAAATGGTGTTGCCGGGTGCAATTGCCCTGACGGTTCCCGTTATTGTTGGGTTCATTTTTGGTCCTGAAGTGCTCGGTGGTTTACTGGCCGGTGTTACGGTATCGGGTGTGTTGATGGGAATTTTCATGAACAACGCTGGTGGTGCCTGGGACAACGCGAAAAAGTCATTTGAGAAAGGCGTCCTGATCAATGGTGAAATGTTCTACAAAAAATCGGAGCCACACAAAGCATCGGTTACGGGTGATACCGTGGGTGATCCATTTAAAGATACCTCGGGTCCGTCGATGAACATTCTGATCAAACTGATGTCGATCGTTTCGCTCGTTATTGCGCCCTACATCGCTGTTCCCTCAGCCGAAACACCGGGCTATAACAAAGAAGGCAAAGAGGCTGCTGGTACAGAACTTCCACTAGAAGAATCAACTGCTGCCGATAATGACAAAGTGAACACTCCAAATACGGGACTCGGCGAATTTCGCCCTGAAAAATTGACGAGCGGTGTTGAGTTAAACATTCCTGAATTTGGAATCGAAAGTAAACTGCTGGCCTTTATCAAAGGCGACAAGCCTGTTGACAAAACGACCTGGTTTGATTTTGACCGGTTATTATTCCAAACGGGGAGTGCCACGCTGGAGCCTCAGTCGCAGGAGCAGTTGAAAAACATTGCCGAAATCCTGAAGGCGCATCCAGCCGTAAACATCAAGCTGGGTGGCTACACGGATAACACCGGCAATGCCGCCAGTAACCTCAAACTCTCTCAGGATCGTGCCAACTCGGTACGGGTTGAGCTAGAGAAAATGGGCATTGGTAAAGATCGTCTGGAAGCAGAAGGGTACGGGCAGGAGCACCCCGTTGCTTCAAACGACACCGAAGAAGGCCGGGCACAAAATCGCCGGATTTCGGTCCGAGTGACGAAGAAGTAACTGGTTTATAGGATATAGATTTACGAAGAAGGCCGGTTTTATATAAAGCCGGCCTTTTCAATTGTTACTGGTTTACTAATACTGCTTTACGATAGCCTTTTCGTATTACTCCCTGAAGGAGGGCTTTGCTTGACGATTCTCAACTTAAGCCCCCTTCAGGGGGGTAACTGGATGCATCGCACCTATCAGCGCAGTCAGATTCACTCTTCCAGATAATTCAACTCCTTGTCATGTGTTTCCGGTATCGTCAGGATGGCGTAAAAACCAAGGAGGAAGCTGACTAGACCAACAATGGCACCGGCATTAATGACATCCAGTGATGGTTTTAAGGCCTGATAACTCAGGGTCATTGGAATCAGGAAGGCACGCACCATGTTTGGTACGGTGGTAGCAGCCGTAGCGCGGAGATTAGTGCCAAACTGCTCGGCACTGATCGTTACGAACATGGCCCAGTAGCCATTTCCGAAACCCAGACACAAACAAAGGGCATAGAACAGCGGAGCGCTGGTGATACTGAGGTATAAATAAATGAAGCTGAATACAAAGGCAATCCCCATAAAAAGGGCAATTGCTTTTTTACGCGATTTCAGTGCCTGACTGATAAAACCGTTGGATAGATCGCCTATGGCCATCCCAAAGTATAACCACGTAATGGCCAAACCCGGTTGAATTTCGTCGGCTATGCCTAATGCTTTACCAAATTCGTTACTGAACGAAGCTAGAATGCCGGTAATGAACCAGGTCGGGATCCCAATACCAATGCATTTCAGGTAACGCTTGAGCCGATCCATATTTGTAAAGAAGGATAAAAAGTTACCCCGGCTAACGTGTTTTTGCTCAGTTATCTGGGTAAACATCCCGGATTCAACCACCCCAATGCGTAATAGTAATAAACAGAACCCTAAACCACCACCTACGAAAAATGCCGTTTCCCAATCGAAGAGCTTAACGGTAAAATAAGCGACTATGGCCCCTAATACACCAACTGCAGCCACAAGTGAAGTGCCTATTGCTCGTTTTTCTTTAGGGAGAATCTCACTCACGAGTGTAATACCAGCGCCTAATTCACCGGCCAGCCCAATACCCGCCACAAATCGCATCAGCGCATAGTAGGTGACAGGGTCCATAAACGTAATGTGCTTAACAAATCCGCAGGCAATATTGGCAATGGAATAGGTGACTATGCTACCAAACAGCACCGATAGGCGTCCGCGCTTATCGCCAAGGATGCCCCACAAAATTCCGCCCAGTAGTAAACCAGCCATTTGCCAGTTGATAATGCGTCCTCCTACCGTTGAGATCTGGTCCGTAGTAAGCCCCAGATCTTTCAGACTTGGTACGCGAACAATACCAAACAGGAGTAAATCATAAATATCAACGAAGTACCCCAGCGCTGCCACAATGACTGGCAAACCAAATAGGCTAGCCGTAGCCCCGGACCTGTGATTCGGTTGTGCCGAACCGCCAAGTGACTCAGATGAAGCAGTGGAAGTAATCATGTCGAAATAGTGTATTGTTGACGAATAGTTGCCAATAATACAAAGTAGCGAAATAATATTCCGATAAATCGGGTAAATGTTACAATTATTTCGTGCTTATTTCTATAAGTTATGACTTGACTCACAGTTGGCCAATCAGGTTTACCAATAATCATTAAAGGCCATCGGAAAGCTACGTTGAGCAGCTTTCCGATGGCCTTTAATGACCGTTTGAGAAGTTAATTCCCGAGTGCGTTGTAAATCAGCAGCTGATTGTTCGTTACAACCCGATCACCGGGTGTTAACCCACCGGATAAATATGTTTTCGGCCCAATGGATTTATAGATGTCTACTTCGCGTACCAGAGGCTGGTTTTTGTTGTTAACCATGACCACGAAGTTGCGGTTTTTATCAAATACGACAGCCTTTGCCGGAATCGCTATCCGTTTGTCGTGCCCCGCGTAGGTAACGCTTACATTCGCAAACATCTCCGGCTTAAGTCGGTAGTCTGCATTATCCAGCGTTACACGGACTTTCAGGGTTTTACTGTCGGGGTCGAGAACATTGAAGATTTTATCGATTCGGCCATGAAAGATTTTATCCGGGTAGGAGAGGGTTGTTATGGTTGCCTGATCTCCTTCTTTGACATTCGCAAGGTCGGACTCGTACACATTCGCCAATACCCAGACGTGGTCTAGATTTGAGATCGTGAACAGGTTCTCGGGATCGTCGGAGCGAAGTTCCATACCTTGAGATGCAGATTTTTCGACGATAAAACCGCTCACTGGGGCCTTTACTACATAAACGGCACCATTACCGCCTACAATCCGGCGTCGTTCACTCACACGGTTTACTTCGCCTTTAGCCGCCAGCAGTTGTTCCTGACTGGCCACCAATTCGCGCTGGGAGCTCAGACCCGCTTTAGTCATGTCTTCCGCAACCTGCAGGTTTTTCTGAGCTACCGATAATTGCCCCTTTGCTTCTACACTCTGTTGTTCTAAATCGGCCAAATCGCCCGACCGAATTACAGCCAGGGTCTGTCCCTTTTTAACATAGTCGCCTAAATCAGCCTTGAGAGTTTCTATATGCCCACCTACCAGAGGAAATACCTTTACAACCTGATCCTGATTGAAGGTAATTTTACCTGTCAAATTCAATTCATTGCGGGCATTCTCATACTTAGCTGTATCGAAGGCGGCTGTGGCAAGTAAATTCGTTTCCTGACGCTCTTTGGTTGGTTCACTTGCTTCGGATTTTTGCGCGGTACTACTACAGCTACTTAGTCCGTTTACAGCTATAAAGCCCATTGTAACGATCATT
This sequence comes from Spirosoma sp. KCTC 42546, assembly GCF_006965485.1. Classification (NCBI taxonomy): domain Bacteria; kingdom Pseudomonadati; phylum Bacteroidota; class Cytophagia; order Cytophagales; family Cytophagaceae; genus Spirosoma; species Spirosoma sp. KCTC 42546. The sequence goes on along the minus strand of NZ_CP041360.1, from coordinate 5,434,447 downwards.
GCCCAGGCTCGTACTGACTTAGCCATATAAATAGAGGCTGGGCAAACAACTAACCCAGTTGGATACGCTCGTACGTTTTTATTATCGTCTATAAGCCTCTGCCAATTACGGAGCAGTGAGGAAGCAAAGGCAAATGGGTATTTTTTCATAGTATTATGACGCCTGAATTGGTATAAGTATTACCTGACTGATAAGTAAAAAGGAGCCGTCACAAAAGTCTCCTTTGCCAATTAAAGGCTTCTTAAACCCATATTAAAAGGCTATTAAACCCATCATGCGTATAACGCAGCAGCGCCTGCCGGGTATGGTCCGGCAGGCGCTGTATATTTCAAGAACGTTGAGTAAATAGGATGCTAGTACTTAGCTTGCTTTTACTGAAGATTTTGCATTATCAATACCTGATTTGGCATCGTCGGCTAATTCGTCAACTTTATCGTTATAATCACTCTTGAGCTGATCTTTACTAAAAGTCGCCTGTGCTTGGTCTTTATACTGGTTGAACTGTTCTTTAGCTTTGTCGGTATACTGATTTACCTGACTTACCGCCTGCTCGTACCCCTCTTTCACCTGAGATACTCCTTTTTCCCATTGGTCCTTCAAATCGCCTGTGCGTTTGCTGGCTTCTTCAGTCAGTTTTTCGCGTGTTTCTTTACCGCTTCGGGGAGCTGTTAGAAGACCAATAACAACACCGGTAATAATGCCGGTCAGAAAATCTCGTGTGCTTCTCATCGTTTTATGTGTTTTAGGTGAGTGTTTATTTTAGGTGATTAGCAGGAAGCCTATTGCTTTGCTTTCTTCTTGGCCTGACTAACCAGATCCTGTGTTTTTCCGGCAGCCGAATCAACATATTCGTTATATTGACTTTTTATGCTATCCAGGCCAGACTGTAGTTGGTCCTGTAAGTCTTTAAAGAACGAATCTGACTCAGACGAGATACGTTTACGCGTCTTTTGGCCGCTCTCTGGAGCAAGCAGAATACCAATAACTGCGCCAACTGCTAATCCCACTAAAACTCCTGGTAGTGATTTCATGATTTCTAACTTTGGTGAATGACTTATGGTTCCAATATCGTCAATCTACTAGAAAATACTGTACCACTGATTAGAAAAGAGGGTAAGTCGTTGTATATGAGTACGGTACAATATAGTGCTGGTTTGGGATGTTGAGGATTTTTTTCTACAAGGGCGTCCACGTTTTACGCAATGACCCCAACTGGTTGCCGAGTCTCGAACTACGAGAGATTCTGTTGATTCTTTAGATGCTGATGATAACTATTGATACGCAGATACGGTATAACCCACATCATCTGAATTCTACAGGCACAAAAAAAATCCCCGCGCTCAACTTGGCGCAGGGATTCCGTACCCACCGTAACTTGTACTTAACCTAAAATGAATTGCTTCGGGCTAACCCGAGTCTAACACAATTGCTTGGTTAGAAAATGATATGTATCACAGGTGATATCTCTATGACTTGTTGACTACATGTACTCCCTTCTTCACACCCCGCGCCCCTGTATTAAGCGTAGAATAATCGCAATCACCGCAATCACTAGTAGAATATGAATTAAATTACCACTAGCAATACCTGTTCCTAACACGCCTAGAAAGCCCAGGAGCCAGATAATGATCAAAATCACGGCTATAGTGTAAAGAAGGTTTCCCATGACGTTTATTGAGTAAATCAGAATTAACTATCTCGCAATTGACAATCTTATTAGAAAAAGTTGTGCCAATAATGGTAAATACATCCAATCGTTTCCTATATATACCCTTATACGCTTGTAAATGAGCATTTAATTAGGTCATATTCTTCACTTATTATCGAAGCGAGAAAACCTGCTGCAAAACAAAAACTGTGGATTAATTTCTACACTTGTAGAATAAACGTAGAAAAATAGCTCAATCCCCAACAGTTCTTTAGCGGGCGAATTAGTTTATAGCCGATATAAATTAATGAAATTATAAGCGCAAACTGTTAATCTAATGGACATTAATGTATGTTGCTACTTGATTTTTGACTCAGGCTTACACTTTCGGCACATATTTTATAATAGAGTGTGTAAGAAGAACACAAATGAAAACGAAATGAGCCGTGGTAAATACAATAACAGGGGTTAGCATGGGACAACAATACAGGCCGGTCGCCATCAATACAGCACCTCTTGCAAAACGCGTATTGATTGTTGATGATGAAGCCGATATCTGTCTGTTGCTATCAGGGTTGTTACGTCGCCTGGGCTATCAGCCTACCTGCGCCCATTTTATTGAAGAAGGACGTCAGTGCCTCCATACACAGAAATTCGACGCTATTTTTCTAGATTTAAATTTGCCCGATGGACTTGGGTTTGATTTATTGCCATTCATCAAAGAAGATCAAACCGAAGCTAAGGTTATTATGATCAGTGCCTTTGATGGACAGGCTGAACGTCGGCGGGCTACTGAGCAAGGAGCTGATTATTTTATTGGTAAACCCTTTACTCGCCGTTCGGTAGAGATGGCTTTGCAAACCATTCAGGTTTGAGTAACTTTGTTCATACAGCTTTCATACAGCTAAGGTAGATTCATTCGTTGTTCATTACTGGACATGGTCTGTCTGAACAAGTTCAATGCCGCTTCATGGAAAAAATTCTGATTATTGACGATAATAATGATATATGCCTGCTTCTTGAGCGTTTTCTGAGCAAGCAGGGCTATAAAACAGCGTCGGTACAGCGGGGCGATGATGGGCTGGTTCTGTTACGGAAAGAAGCTTTTGAGTTAGTCATCTGCGATTTTAAACTTCCTGATATTGATGGCCTGGAGATGCTTCGTCGCATCAAGGTTATGCACCCCACCACCGCTGTAATTATCATCACCGGCTATTCTGATGTTCGAATGGCGGTGCAGACGGTTAAGCATGGGGCTTATGATTACGTAACAAAACCACTCTATCCCGACGAAATCTTATATACGATAAAAGCAGCCCTCGAACGGCGCGCCCAATCGTTAAATCAGTCGAAGGGTTCATCGGCCACTACTGCTACTGGCATACCAAAAGCACCTGCTGTAAAAGTAGCTCCTGCCAAAACGCAGTTAACCCCGGATGGAAAACGCTTCATTTTTGGTAGAAGTCGGGCTGCCGAACAACTTCAGAAACACATTGACTTGATTGCTCCCACCGATATGTCGGTTATCATTACCGGCGAAACAGGTACGGGTAAGGAGTTTGTTGCCAATGCAATTCACCTCAAAAGCAAACGAGCCGATAAACCATTTGTGGCCATTGACTGTGGCGCTCTTGGGAAAGAATTAGCCGGTAGCGAATTATTCGGGCATGTGAAAGGCTCCTTCACCGGCGCTATGTCGGACAAGGCCGGTAGCTTTGAATTTGCCAATGGTGGCACCATCTTCCTGGATGAGATCGGAAACTTGTCGTACGACAATCAAATCAAGTTGCTTCGTGTATTACAGGAGCGTAAGATTCGGCGTATTGGCAGTAATCAGGATATTCCGGTCGATGTTCGGATTATAGTAGCTACAAATGAAGATCTGCGCGAGGCCGTTCGGCAAGGCAAGTTTCGGGAAGATATCTATCACCGCATTGCTGAATTCGAAATGCATTTATCGCCCCTGCGTGAGCGCAAGTCCGATATTATGATTTTCGCTGATCATTTTCTGGAGTTGGCTAATGTGCAACTAGAGAAAGATATTCAGGGGTTTGAAGAGGAAGCAAAAGAAAAGTTAAAAGAGTATTACTGGCATGGCAATCTCCGCGAATTGCAAAATGTGGTGAAACGGGCCGTGTTGCTAACTCAAGGCGATTATATTGAAGCCGATGTACTACCGCATGAGATCATCTCGCCCCAGTATTTCACGCCTGAAGATACCGGTACTACTAATATTCAGATTAATTACGACCCCGCTCGACCCGGTGTTCCAGTCTTTACTCAATCGGCGGCTAATTTGAAGTCGGTATCTGAGAACGCTGAACGGGCTGCTATTCTGAAGGTACTGGAAAAAACAGGCTATAACAAAACCAAAGCGGCTGAAGTCCTTAATATTGATCGTAAAACGCTCTATAATAAATTGAAAGCGTACGATATCCATTTGTGAGTTAGTAGGTAAAGTAAGTGCAGTGGGTGAAGTAGGTTCCTAACCCTCTTCACCCACTGCACTTACTTTACCTACTCAACTAATTCAGGCTGAAGCCAACGGATAGCAAGCCAACTCCATTCTTAGCATTGCCCAATACCGTTTTAGCGGCTCCACTGTTAGCAATGGTTTGCAGACCCTGTTCATAACGCGCGCCAATAAAGGCTTTACCGAAGTAAAGGTTCAAGCCGCCTGCAATTCCGTAATCAACTTTGTTGAAATTATCCCGATTGATTGCACTTGTTCCTGTGCCAAAATCGCCGTTCGAATTGATGTTTGAATTCAGTAGGTAGGATACGTAGGGGCCTGCCTGTAACTCAACTGCCTGACCCAGCTTAAACGTAGCTAAAACGGGTAGCTCGGCATAATTAAGTTTAAACGTATTTTTTCCCGTAAAGCCAATGACGTCATAGGTAGCTGATGCGCCTTTGGTCATATAGAGCAATTCTGGTTGGACGGCAAAAAACTCACCAACAGGTATCTGGGAAAATATTCCTAGATGAAAGCCAATGCGCTCATTTTTATTGCTGGCTCCCTGACTGTCGTAGAATAGCGAACTGGCATTTAATCCCCCTTTTACGCCAACCCGCGTTTTTCCTTGTGCTAACGCAGTAGACGAGTTGATCATTAAGGCACCTGTTGTAAGAATAGCGGCTACAAGCAAGGTTTTTACTGAATGTTTCATAACGATTTTCGATTTAAAAGCAGTACCTAAGTTACTTCTGCTCTGTGTATAGAGGTGGTAAATTCGTGCCAAAACCGCCATTTTTAGGGTAAATCTCTGTGGTAGCCTGGTTTACTTGGGTTTATAGATATGTTGAACGTATAGGCACTGCATAAATTTTTAAGCTTAGGCGAGTAAGAAATTCCCCAACTTGTAGAATACAACATTCAGTTTTTGAAACCTCTGAATAAGAATTTATTATCAGAAGCCCTGTTTGCTTTAATTATGTAGAAAATATTTTCTAAAGCCTGAAATTGGCAAACAACAGTTTGAAAAAGGATTGAGCGGGTAGTAATAGGTTAGTTTATAAACACTTAAAATAGAAATATATGAAAAGTGCAATTTATAAGCTTATGCAAACACCTTAAATCAAGATAGGTGTTCTGGATTTTATACTGGTAAATAATACGTTAATAAATTGATGTTTTTGAGTAATTTTGGAGGGGAGGGTAACTTCTGAAAAAGCTAAAGACAGATAAGGAATAGCTAATCAGCCGCGTACGTACTGGAAACCTGAGTATATCAAAACGCAGGAAATTGATTAGCACTCTCCAGCCGTAACTTTTTACTGATTTGTATGCACCGTAGACTTACATCCATGACCATTCTAATTGCAGACGATGATACAGATGACCGCCTGTTTATGGATAAGGCACTTCGTCAGAGTGGTTATACGCAAAATGTTCAGTTTGTTGAAGATGGTGAAGAGTTAATGGAATATCTACGTCGGGAGGGTCGTTATAACGAAGACAATGCTCCTTGGCCTAATTTATTGATTTTAGATCTGAACATGCCTCGTAAGAATGGCTTTCAGGCCCTTAATGAGATAAAGGATGATCCTAAACTACGGCGTTTACCCGTGGTCGTGATGACTACATCCTCAGCCGACGAAGACGTACTGAAAACCTATAATCTCGGCGTTAATTCATTTGTAACAAAGCCATTCAATTTTAACCGCTTGGTCGAAATGGTTGGGGCTTTAAAAACATACTGGATAGATACCGTTAAATTGCCATAACCAGCTAGTGAGTACTTATCAGTAAATGGTCTTGCTGATGGGTACACACGGTACCGTTCATTGCCAACTACTCACGGTTTATGATACCTGCCCCACTCGATGTTGCCGAAAAAAAGGAAACGATTCGTATTCTTCTCATTGAAGATGACGAAGATGATTACTTGCTTACCAAAGCCTTAGTTTCTGTCAGAGAAAATTCGTCCATTAAACTCGACTGGGTAGATAGCTATGATCGGGGTCTGGCAGCTATTGATACGGGACAATACGATGTGTATCTAGTCGATTACCGACTGGGCCCGTATACAGGTATTGATTTGATTCAGGAAGCATTTCGGATGGGTTGCCGGGCCCCAATGATTCTGCTTACCGGCCAGGATGATCTGACCGTAGACCAGTCGGCACTTGAATTGGGAGCCGCCGACTATTTAGTGAAAGGGCGAATTGATGCCCAACTCCTTGGGCGTAGTATCCGATATGCGCTCCGACAGGCGAGTGTACTTGCCGAAGTTGCTCAGAAAGAAAATAAATACCGAACCCTGTTTGAACGGTCAATCGATGCCATTTTTGTGGCTAATGATGAACTTCGATTTCAGGACGCCAACTCCTCCGTTGAACAGTTATTAGGGTACAGTCGTGACGAACTCCGACACCTGAATCCCGCTCGCCTTTTTGCTGATCTGAATCACCTGCGTAATCTGCGGTTTAACGTCCGCGAGCATGGTCAAATCAAAGATTTCGAAACCACACTAATTCACCGAAACGGCCGTAAACGGGTTTGCCTGATCTCCGTTTGGGCGGTCGAGGATATGATTGGGCATCCAGAGTGGTACCAGGGAATTGTGCGTGACATTACAGATCAGAAACGGGCTCAACAGGATCTGATCCTGGCCGAAAAACTGACTATGACCGGCAAAATTGCCCGCAGTATTGCCCATGAGGTGCGTAATCCACTTACTAACCTTAGCCTGGCTCTTGAACAGCTTAAAGATGAACTGGATACAGACAATGAGTATGTAACCATGTTTACGGATATCATTGGGCGCAATGTGGACCGTATTGGGCAACTCATTACAGAAATGCTCAATTCATCGAAACCCCGCGATCTGGATCGGAAAAAGCAGGATTTTAATGGCGTTGTTAAAGAAACGTTACAGCTCGTTAGCGACCGGATCAAACTGAAACGGATGCGACTCGAAACGAATTTCACGACCGACGACGGCCAGGCATTACTAGACCGCGATCAGGTAAAAACGGCGTTGCTGAATATTTTAGTCAACGCAGTAGAAGCTATGGAAGAAGGAAAGGGTGTGCTTTCGGTACGAACGACCTGTACGGATAACAATCGGGTATGTGTAGAGGTGAGCGATAATGGAGGAGGGATTAGTGAAGCAGATAGACAACGCCTTTTCGATCCGTTCTTTACCGGGAAATCGGGGGGGATGGGATTGGGATTAACCGCTACACAAAATATCATCAATAGCCACAAGGGATCAATTGAAGTGGAAAGTAAGGTGGCTACTGGAACTACATTTCGACTGTTTTTTCCAAAATAAGCAGATGCGCCCTAAGTAGTTTCCTGGCTTTTTCGTAGCATAGATCACTCATTAACCAGCTTTTACCCAAAGCTGGTTTTTTTGTGGAATTGACTGGGTAAAAACATACACAATCCCGCTGGTAAATTCTACAGATAGTCTACAGGATCGACGGAGAATATCAATCCATAGATCAAATAATTATCTTATAAGTTGTTGATAATGAGTTGTTGGCTTGGTTGGTGTGAAGTGTGGTGGTTGATTATTTTAGAGGTGGCACAATATTAGTTTAGTCAATAGATAACCTACTAACTATCTCTATGTGGTCTATCACTCACTTTCCGGCGGCCATGCGGTCATTAAATCCCACTACTCGGGCAAAGGCAATTGAGATTGCAAATCAACTGCTGGAACAAGGGCAGTTAGATAAGCAACATGTCATCCTGATGAGTGTTGAGGAGGCCCGTCGGTGGGCTCGTTGTGAGAGTTCCAACCGGGAGTGGGCAGTCAGAAACATACAGCAATACGCCTAACCCAACTATTCGATATCTAACTTAAACCTGCCATTAGCTATGATCTGGAAGAAAAACATTTACGATTCGTTAACAAGCTGTGCAACTTTGTGTAATGAGTTTGCTACAGAATGTTCCAATGCAGAAGACATAGAGAGCCGGTATCGGAGTATTTTTCTAAACCTGGATTGTGCCGATATGTGCCGTAACCTGGCCATGCTATATGTTCGTGGTTCTGAAAATGCACGGCTACTGGCAAAAGCTTGTATTGAAGTATGTGAAAAATGTGCTCAGGAGGTAAGTCAGTTTAATACAGAGCGTAGCCAACAGGTGTTTGCTATGTGTCAGCAAACGATTTGTAGCTGTGTGAATATTATTGATATGGGCTATCAGACAGATATTGAAGCGCAAAACCCAGCCGTTACGCCAGCTTCTCTGTTCTATGGTATTGATCTGCGCGAAACACTTTATAATTAATAGCTAATAGTCACTAGTCGTCAGTCGATAGTTAACAGTCAAAGTAAGTAGGTTCAAAAACTATACTATTGACTAATGACTTTCGACTGGCGACTTTTCTTTTCAACGTTATGGAAACTACAGAACACATTAACAAACCCCTGGAAAAGGTGCGCGATATGATCGAAGACATTCGTATCGCCATGATGACAACCGTTGATGAACAGGGTAATTTAGTAAGCAGACCCATGGCTGCTTTACAGGTAGATGAAGATGGGACCATCTGGTTTTTTACCAAGCGATCTTCGCCTAAGGTCGATCAGATTGATAACAACGATCAACGGGTAAATCTGTCGTTTGCATCCGTTAGCGATGCTGATTATGTATCTGTATCAGGTAAAGCGCAAGAGTTTAACGATCAGGCTAAAGTGGATGAACTCTGGAATCCACAGGCAAAAGCCTGGTTTCCTGAGGGGAAAGACGACCCGGAATTAACGCTGCTGAAAGTGCACATCGACATGGCTGAATACTGGAGTGCCAGCGATAGCCGAATGATTCGGTTCATTCAGCAGGCCAATGCAGCCATAACTGGCAACCCGCCCAAGATGGGAGAGAACGAAAAGATTTACAATTGAGGGAGAAAGGAGGAGGGGGAAGAAAGAGAGAAAAGAGGGTATTACTTAATCAAGTACTTCACTCTTTTCCCTTTCTTCCCCCTCCTCCTTTCTCCCTTTTCTCCTTCTTCTATGATTGTTTCCCAAACAGATACGGGCTGGCAAATTATTAACCAGCAGGCACATGGTTTACTGGCCGTACAACTGGCCCTGCATTGGCGAGTAGATAAACGACCCAGCCGCTGGATTGAAACAGTAACGGCGCTAACAGAGCACGATGATGGCCAGAATCCCTGGGAAGGCCGTAACCATCTGACAGCGGCAGGTACACCACTTCATTTTGAACTACTAGAGTATTCGGTAGAGCAATGTCAGCAAATGATTCAGATCGGTCTGCAAAAAAGCCGCTGGAATGCGCTGCTCATGTCTATGCACACGTCTTTTCTGTACGAATCGAAACGCGGTACCGATAAGGCATTGGATGTATTTCTTGACCAGCAGATGACGAACCAGACCAAGTGGCGGAAGGAATCGAAAGCCACAAAAGCAGAAACCGATTATGCCTATGCGTTTCTTCAATGGTGTGATGCGCTATCCCTTGTGCTCTGCCTGAATCAGGTACCTCATGAAGAGCGACGTTTAGAAGTCAGCAAAGGACCAGATGACTTATCGTATTACATTCATCAACGCGCTGATGGAACATTGAGCCTGGACCCCTGGCCATTTGAGGGGCCTCAGGTTACTGTTCATGTTGAAACGTTTTGCCTGGATCAGGTAGTTTTTAAAAATGACAAACAGCTCTATAATGCGCTACAGGACTCTCCTGTTAGTGTAAAAGAGTGGACGTTTAAAGAACATGATTAGTTATGGATTCTGTGGTGTCAGCTATAAGTAGCTGACACCACAGTAATGCGAAAGTGTCAAAAGTAAAAATGCCATAGCGATCTGCTATGGCATTTTTACTAATAAAGGTCTACATTATTTTAGCCGTAACAAGATCGAAGAACGTGCCGGCACATTAATGGATTTGCCACCTTTAGTTGGCTCAATCGTTGGGTTGACTTGTCCCGTAAACGTATCAACAATCACTTCCCAGGACGAACTTTTACGGCCAATTTTCGGAAGCATAAATGGAATATCTTCCCAATAAGCGTTCAAGATCCAGATTAACTGCTCATCCCCAATGTCCTGACCATCTTCGGTTTGTTCCGATACGCGAAGCCCATCAATAAAAAGAGCCAAACAGTGCGTATTGGGATTGTGTAGATCGTCACTGGTCATTTCGTCGCCATCCGGACGTAGATAGGCTACTTGCTCACTACCAAAGAAACGGCGCCGACTCAACAGAGGAACAGCCTGACGCAGGGCGGTAAGTTGACTGGTGAACTCAAACAGTGCTTGTTGGTTCTCGTTCCAGTGCCAATCCATCCAGCTAATTTCGCTGTCCTGATTGTAGCCATTGTTGTTACCGTGCTGGGTTCGGCCACACTCATCACCCATTACAATCATGGGTGTACCCTGGCTGAGTAGCATCGTGGTCAGAAAATTACGCTTCTGGCGTTCACGGAGATCGTTAATCGCTGGATCATCGGTAGGCCCTTCAACACCGCAGTTCCAGCTCATGTTATCGTTGGAACCATCGCGGTTATCTTCGCCATTGGCCTCGTTGTGCTTGTCGTTATAACTAACCAGATCGTTGAGTGTAAACCCATCGTGTGCTGTAATCAGATTGATGCTATTGGCTGGCGAACGACCATCATCGGCGTATAGGTCAGGGCTACCTAATAAGCGAGTAGCTGTTTCCGCAGCCTTACCATCGTCCCCTTTCCAGAATGCCCGGAGCGTATCCCGATACTTGCCATTCCACTCCGACCAGCGAACCGGGAATCCGCCAACATGGTACGACTGAATGTCCCAGGGTTCAGCAATGAGTTTAACCTGGGCCAGTATAGGGTCCTGGGCTACGGTATCCAGGAACGAAGAAACACTACCGAATTCTTCGTCGGTACGAATCAGCGCTGAGGCTAAATCGAACCGGAATCCATCAATGTGCATGTCCGTTACCCAATAGCGGAGGCTATCCATTACTAACTGCAATACGCGAGGATGGCTCAGGTTAAACGTATTACCCGTGCCGGTGTAGTCCATGTAGTATTCTGGCGTGTCGCCAACCTGGTGATAGTAAATCCGGTTGTCAATGCCTTTGAACGAGAGCAGTGGTCCTAATTGGTTGCCTTCGGCAGTGTGGTTGTAAACAACATCCAGAATCACCTCAATACCCGCTTTGTGCAGGTTCTTTACCATCTGTTTGAACTCAGCAACCTGCTGTCCGGCCATACCAGATGATGAGTACGTGTTCTGGGGAGCGAAGAAGCCAATGCTGTTATAGCCCCAATAGCTTTCGTCGGTGAACTGATGTACAGGCAAAAGCTCCACCGCTGTGATACCCAGTTTTTTTAGATAATCTGTTACTTCTGGGGTGCCTAAGCCTGCATACGTACCCCGAATCGACTCCTCGATGGTAGGATGCAGGTGAGTGAATCCTTTTACGTGCATTTCGTAAATAACGGAACGGTGCAGCGGAGTGGCCGGAGCGGCATCATCTTCCCAATCAAACGCTGTATCTACTACCACACTTTTGGGCATTGTGGGACCGCTATCCTCCTGACTCATCACCAGGTACTCGTCCGTACCTTCTTCGCTCGATGTTGGTTTGGTATAATCATAAGCCAGCCAGGCATCATTATGGTTCACGGGTGCATTTATGGCACGGGCGTAAGGATCAAGCAGGAGCTTATTTGGATTGAAAAAATGACCTGCCTGTGGTTCGTAAGGACCATCAACCCGGAACCCATAGAGTTGACCCGGTTGTAGTCCATCAAGATAAATATGCCAGACAAGATCGGTGCGTTCGGCAAGTGGAATTCGAGCCGTTTCATGACTGGGGTCAGCAGCGTCGTAAAGACATAGATAGACGGCGGTAGCATTTTCGCTAAATAGGGTGAAATTAACACCTTCGCCATCATACGTAGCACCCAGTGGATAGGGCTTACCGGGTTTGGATTGAATTGATTCTGAAAATGAATTTGTGTTAGATTGTTTACTCATAACGTGTCTGCGTAGGAATAAGTAGGTATAATTTGGGAGATAAACTCCCTGTATAGTACGAATGTTTTGGTAAGTAAAAGGCACAAAAAAGCCTACCCCCAAAGGGAGCAGGCTTTCCAATCCCACCATTCACTACACTACCAAGGCCAGACGGGCCATTGTTGAATTGGCCGAGTCGATACTCTGTTTCTGGCGAAGCAGCAATTCGCGAGTACTGGCAACTAAGTCTGTTTCCTGTAATACAGCGTTATAGGTATTCAGAGCTTCCTGATCACCCCGGTGACACTCCTGTACTACGGCTTTATCGTCATTTGTAGAAAATGTCGATTTGATATTGATCCAGGCCCGATGTAAGTCAGCGGTTAAGCTGGTACCGTTGTCGGCTTCTCCGCCTAAGGCCCGTATTTCACGATCTAATTCCTGAGCAAACTCTGCGCGCTGGCGTGACTGAGCCAGAAGCAACGTTTTAAGTTCGTTATCGTCTACATTCTCGGAGGCTTCCTGATACCCTTTTTCTGCATCATGGCTAAGCGTAAGTAATTGGCTTAGTTGTTCGAGGATTTCTGTTCGGGTTTCTTTTACATTCATAGCGTTGATTGGTTTTGTTGAGTTAATTAGGTTGAAAAGTCATAACGTTTCGTGTTGAGCAAATCAGAAAGGTAACGTAAAAAGTAATGTATATGTTAATTTGTTGTTATTTTTTGGTTGTAGGGTCATGCCCCCAGTTTTTTAGCGAATAGGCCCAATTCGAATCGGCTACATGCTTTGGTTGCTGTGCACTATGGCGCTTTACATAACTGATAACCTTCTCCATATGAGCATAATCGTTATCCGTTAACTCGCTCGCTTTTGTACCCAGAATTTCAATGATGCGTTTACCCGATTTATGGCCAATCGATTCGCTTTCTCCCTCTTTTGTTTGCCCAACAGACTTGGACTCATCAGTTTGGAGCCAGCTTTCAATCTCAGAAGCCGACATATTGACAACCTCATCAAACGTTTGTCGAATTTCTTTTTTGTCTGAATCTGTAAGGATTGCTGTTGCCATAGTGACGTTTATTTTTTGGTAACCTCGCTGGCCGACTTGATAATCCGTTTAGAGCCTTGTTCAATCACAAGAGCTGGCTCTGCAGCAGAGCCTTTGCGCTTAACAGGAGTACCCTGCACAGTACGCTCTATATTTTCCTCATGGACTTCGGAAATTTTCCCTTTGGCTTTGCCTTTCCCATAGTTCCAACTCACTGCATCGCCTTTTTTCGGATTATTCATAGGAAATAATGAGGTAATGGTATTACACTGGGTAATTAGATGATTCAGGCGATCGGGAATAGTATTCCTGATCGCCTGAATCTATTTTATTCGCTGAGCTTGCCGTTTTTGGCATCACGCTGCATTTGTTTATTCGCAAATACGGCAATATCGACTCGACGGTTTTTCTGACGGCCTGCTGATGTAGCGTTGTCGGCAATTGGCTGCGCTTCACCGTATCCTTTTTCGTCAACCCGGGATGTTTTCACGCCTTGCCCTTCCAGGAAACCCGCTACAGCATCGGCACGTTTTTTAGATAAGGCCAGATTATGTTCTGCCGAACCAGTAGCATCAGCATGACCTTCAACCAGAATATCGGTATCTTCTTCCTTATTTAGCGTTTGAGCGAAATTGATCAATTGCTGTCTGGTAGCAGATTTTAACGCATAGGAGTCCGTATCGAACAGAATATCGGAACCGAGGCTCACTTTGATGCCTTCACCAACTCGTTCGACCTGAGCATCCGGCATCTGGCGTTTAATTTCTTCAGCTCGTTTATCCATTCGATGACCAATCACGGCACCGGCTGCTCCACCAACTGTTGCTCCCAAAATAGCACCCAGAGCAGTGTTACCTTTCGTCTTGCCAAGTACGGCACCAACTACAGCTCCACCACTGGCACCAACTATTGCTCCCTTTTGAGTTTTATTCAAATTCTTTTTCTGACTCTGGGCAATTGATAAATTCCCTGACAGAAAGCTAGCAGTCAGTAGAAGCGCAAGCGACTTCGTTCCAACTGATTTCCATTGATAGTTCATAGCGTTGTGAATATTTGGTATTGCCTATAGATACCCAAACGCTGTACCAGTTTAATCCAATGGGAATCGTTGTTGGATAACCTTTTTGGTAAATTGCTGATTTTTAGGTGATTGTGTAGTAGCTGGTTTGTCTAAAATTGATCGTATTCTGATTTAAGACAACTAATTTGATAGAGTAAGCGGGAAGTACTATGCCTATTGTTGTGGAACGCTCTCTACACAACTGGGAAACTACGCCTGCGTAAAATAGATTTGGCAGTAGTAAAACCTTTTCGGTGTTCACATTCCAGTTGTCTGAATAGATAGCTATTTTTGTAAGTGTCTGGTATACAGCATATTATTTGATGTATTTTTAGTTGCTATTCGCCAGAGTATTCAAACGAAAAGGGCTTTCTAAACGTTAGATAAATAGCCTGTCTATCATTTTATCATACTGCATGTTGACAATCAAATCATTCGTTACATTGCTCCTTGTTGGGAGTATGTTGCTTATTGCACCGGTCGGCTGTAAGACCTCTGGGAATACCGATTCTGTTGTTCCCGTTTTGCCCCGTACATTAGTCAGTAGTACATTGATTGGGGAGTATTCAACCGACCAACTTCGTAGTCGCTTTACAGGAGCAAATGCCGCACTTCAGTTTTTTATCCGCTATGGTATTAAAGCATATCGGTTAGATTATACAACCACAAATACGGACGGTAAACCCATTAAAGCATCCGGAGCGCTTATTATTCCCACGGTGCCAACAGCTATACCATTGTTGAGTATGCAACATGGTACGATAACCAGTGAGAATGATGCGCCATCGAACTTCGGTACGAGTAGCGAAGCCTATTCGTTCGGGTCCGTGTTTGCTTCTCAGGGATACATCATTGCCGCGCCGGATTACATTGGCTATGGGGCTTCTAAAGACCTTCCGCATACCTATGAGCAACGAAATGGTCTGGCTACGGCATCGCTCGATATGCTACGGGCCACCCGCGATTTTCTGGCCGATCAGGCTATAAACTGGGACAAGCGACTGTTTATTGCGGGTTATTCGGAAGGAGGCTATGCAACGATGTCGCTGCAAAAGAAACTAGAGGAAGAAACCACGAATGAATTCAACCTGGTGGCGTCGAGTTGTGGGGCTGGTGCTTACGATAAACCTGCCTTTATGAAGCAGATTATCAATGATAAATCGGCTGGTGTTGATTACATCAATCGACTCTATGTCTGGGTATTACAAACCTATGATCGGATTTACGGGCTTAACCGTCCCATGTCGACCTACTTTAAAGAGCCCTATGCTACGCAGATCACGAATCAGGGTATAAATGCGTCAATTAATGTGAGTCTCAACCAGACATTTACGGATGCGTTTAAACAGGGCATCAACGATGGTACCGATAAAGCTTTTCTGGCTGCTGTACAGGACAATGATATTCACGACTGGAAACCCCGTACGCCAACCCGACTGTATCATGGAGATGCCGACGAGATCGTGTCTTTTTTGAACTCGCAGAATGCGTATGATGCCATGAAGAAGCGAGGGGCTACCAATGTAGAATTGATTCCAATAAAAGGAGCAACGCACGGAACCGGGATCGTTACGTTTATTTTAGGGACATACGACTTTTTTGGCTCGATACAGTAAGGATCGTGTAGGCTGCCTGATTAGGTTGTCGGGTTCGGGCACCAACCATTGTGCGGCCCCGGTCGTCGTCGCAAATGAGTAGCAGATGGCTGGCATCCAGCGGAGTCAGGTCTTCGGCTTTATGACCGGCTGTGTGTACAGGTTGCCCCTGAGCGTCGCGTACCAGCGTGAATGGCCTATTGGTATATAATTCATCCGATGTAGCCGTCCACAGATAAGCGTCCAACTTTCCATTGGCTTCCTGAGAGGTGAGCATCCAGAATCGTTTCTGAAACGGGTCATATTCCAGGCTCGATAAAGCGAGTGGTTTCGGCAGGGTGGAATCCGCTTTGGCTATGTCGAAATCGTTGACAATTTTCCAGTCATCCGCTAAGCGAATTCGTTCCGTATCTCCGTTCTTTTCCAGTCGATAGGATACGCCAATAACTTTGGCCTGGTAGGTAAAACTCTCGTATGATTTACCCGCTTCCCGAATGCCGAACAGGAGCTGGCTGTCAGTAGCGGCCAGCCCCTCGATCTTGAAATAAGGCATTTCGCCGGGAAATTCCGTCGTGGCCAGTACCTGTGCAATTCGCTGGCGGTAGGCCATGGAATTTCGGCTGGTATCATCAGGAGCTAGCACATGCGGGTGTTGCTCATCGCCAGTTCGCCAGTAAAGAATGGTATTATAGCTGTCCCAGTCGTGACTACCGGGCTTCAGGCGATCGAAGGCCGTGGTTAGCAGGATGAATTTCCGGTCTGGCGTTTGGGCAAAATCTTCGTATTTCCGGGCAGCCGAATACGCAGGCTGTGTCAGGTAGGTAGGCGATTGGGTCGAGTCAGCTAGGGTTGCTGGTGTTTTCATAAATACCGGGCTCTGACCGGCAGGCATATCCTTATCATTAGCGAAAAGCAGATTTTTGCCATCGAATGCTACTGCCGAGGCTTCGCACCAAACCGTCTGCCCATTCAGCGAGGTGCCAGCAGCAAAACAGTTTAGAAAGCCTTCTTCAGTAATTGTCGCGGTCGGTATATTGGTAGTATTGGCAGGAAGTTTAGCCGTTTTGCAGCCAGAAATAAGGAATAGCGCAGTTAGTGCAATGGTACAGTATCTGAAAATCATAGTAGCTTATCGAAGTTAGGCGCAAGATAAATGATATCGATAATAAGTAAAGGATTTGTCCACAGAGGCACAGAGAACACAGAGTTATAAAAAAATATTTCAATCAGTTATATCTCTGTGTTCTCTGTGCCTCTGTGGACAAATCCTTTATATAATCCTGCGCTTTTGAGCTCTTTAAACTTCGTAGGCTACTGCCGCAAAACGAAGCCTACACCATGTACATTGTCGATTCGGATGGTTGGGTCCTGGGCAATTCGTTTGCGGATTCGGGAAATGAATACATCGAGACTACGGCCCATAAAGTAATCATCGTCGCCCCAAACGGCTCGCAGCAATTCATCGCGTCGAACAAGTGTGTTTGGGCGATCGAGCAGATAAGCGATGACGTCGGCTTCACGATGCGTAAGCGTCTGCGTTTGTCCGTTTACGGTGAGCGTTAGATTATGGCGATTGAGCATGGTGTGCCTGAGTGACTGATGGTCAGCAGGCGTTATCGTTCGGCGTAAAAAGACGTTGATTTTTAAGATTAGTTCTTCAATGCTGAAGGGCTTGGTCAGGTAATCGTCTGCTCCCAGTCGCAAACCCTGCAAACGGTCATCTTTGTCGGCTAGGGCACTTAGAAATAAAATGGGTACCTGCGTATTGACGGCCCGAATTTGCCGCGCCAGGGTAAACCCATCACTTTGCGGAAGCATTACATCCAATAAACAAACATCAAACGAACCTGCCTGAAACGTGGCCCAGGCATCGACGCCATTGGTACAATGCGTGACCTGAAAAGGGACGTTTTCGAGTGTATCCCGAATCACAAACCCGAGGTTAACATCGTCCTCAACGAATAGAATGTGAGCAGACATTAAAGGTGCAATAGAGAATGAGTGAATGAGCGTAACCAGGAAATAGACTGGAGTGAATGAGATTCGACCTTTCGCTCGTTCACGCATTCACTCTTTATTTCGAATTGACTGCCTTTTCCCAGCTCACTGGTAAGCTTCATCTGCCAGCCATGTGCCCGAATAACCTGCCGAACATAATACAACCCAAGTCCAAAGCCTTTTACATTATGGGTATGGCCCGAAGAGACCCGAAAAAACTGCCGAAAAATGGCTTTTTGGTCTTTTTGAGCAATGCCGATACCGTTGTCGCTAACCGACCAGATTAACTGATTGTCTTCTGTTCGTGTATGCAGTAGTACACAAGGCGATTGGATACAATACTTGATCGCGTTGTCAATCAGGTTGTTTAGCGCTGTTTCGAGTTGGTAACGGTCTGCCCGGATGTGGGCCTTATTGGCCGTGAGATCAAGCGTTATAACTGGGGCAAAGGTGTCGGCAGCCGCACGCATAACCTCGTGCAAATCGACATCGGCCAGCTCCAGAATGAAGCCAGTACGTTCAGAGCGGGCTAATTGCAGGATACTATTAACCTGCTTTTGCAATCGCCTACTTTCCTCACCTAACACGCGGGCATATTGGTTCAGCCGGTCGGGTTGTTGCGTAATGGTGTCCGACTGGAGCACATCGGCAGCAATACGAATGGTAGAGACGGGCGTTTGTAATTCGTGCGTAATGTTATTGATAAAGTCGCGCTGCACTTCGGTCAGTCGGCGCTGCTTTAGCACCACGATGAGCGTATACCCGAAGAAGCTGACTACCAGTAACACGGCTATGGTAGACCAGACCCAGCCATCTAACTGGCCCGCTACGAATGCCCCTTGATTAGGGAATCGAATACCGAAATAGTACGTATAGCGCGGAAATTTAGGCAGGTTTTTTCCGCCCTGAAGCTTGGTTTTTGTTAAGGCCGAACTGCTTGTGCTAACGTAGGCTCCATAGACCATGCGATCTGATTCGCAGTTGTAGATACCGTATTCGTAATCGGTGATAAGATTATGCTGTTGCAACGACCGCTGAATGAATAGTTCGAGGGTGGCGGGGTCAATGGGTGCGTCGGTATTGACAATGAAATAATCGGCGGAGAGTTGTGTAACGGCATACCGATTCAGTGTGAAGTTATTCAGCTTCGCTACGTCGTCGGCCACATCCTGCAAGGCAATAAACGCCGACTGCCGGAACTGCCGTTCGCGCAGGGCATAGGCATTGCGCACCCAAACGGCCTGCACGGCCAGGATACCAATAATGGATAGCACCGATAGAATAACCAGCAGGCGCAAACGGGACATTTTTAATGAGCGAATTAGTAAATGAGCGAAAGAGTGACTGTAAAGTACGTGTTATTCGCTCAATCACTCATTCACTCAATCGCTCATTTTTCCATCATTAACAACTCATTAACAAACGTTAGGAAGTGCTTAACAAGGGTTTAGGGGGGGAGGGGGTAGGTTTGTATCGTTGCCTGAGTGGGCAATACGAAACATCTTCTAAAACCATTTTTTCTATGAAACGTCTTCTGTTTTTCGGCGCATTTGTATTGATGACAGTCTGCATGGCTATGACCATTCCGGCTGCTTTATTCAACTGGCGTAGTGCTACTCATGATTTCGGACGTATTCCCCAAAGCAAGCCCGTTACGGCAGAGTTTTCCTTTACCAATAAAGGGGAGTTGCCGCTTGTGATCAATCAAGCCAAAGGTTCCTGCGGCTGCACGGGAGTTGAGTACCCCAAGGCACCTGTTATGCCTGGCCAGTCGGGCGTTATCAAAGCCACCTTTAATGCGGCTGCCCTGGGTGCTTTCAACAAATCGGTAACAGTTGAGTCGAACGCGGAAGGCGGCACTCAGATGCTGTATTTCAAAGGAGAAGTGGTGAAAGAAGGTACAGTAGCTCAATAGAGAAGAGAACATCCCTAATCGCTCTTTTTTGCTCGAATCAACCTCTTTTATGAAAGAGTAATAATTGTCTAAGGCCACGCTTTTAGTATCATTGAGTTGAACTGATAGATGGGTATGACCCCATCGGGGTCATACCCATCTATCAGTTGTACGTACAAAAGCGAGGTCATGTATGAACCGTATCCCTAACCAGATAAACCGATCAACTAGCTATCTACTTGGTTTCCTGTTGCTCATAGCGCAAACCTGCGTTGCCCAATGGAAACCCACTACCTGGCCAACCCTGAAGCATTACGACAAAGATCATCTGGTGAACATTGCACTCCCGTTGGGTGGTATCGGTACTGGAACGGTTTCGCTGGGCGGTCGGGGGGAACTGCGCGATTGGGAAATCATGAACAAACCGGCCAAAGGATTCAGCACGGTGACTGTTGGGAATAATGCCCCGTTTTTTGCGATCAATGTGCGCCCGACGCAGGGAAAATCCATGACGAAAGCGCTACTTGGCCCGCTGGACCCATCCGAATTTCAGCATTACGAAGGTCGTCCCGTAAATCAGCATGGCTTTCCCCGCTTCACCGATGCTTCGTTCGATGCGGCTTACCCGTTTGGGCAGGTCAATTTATCGGACAAACGAATGCCTGTGACAGTGAAAGTAAAAGGCTTTAACCCATTCATTCCCGGTGATGCTGATAATAGCGGGATTCCCATTGCCGTGCTGGCTTATGAAGTAACCAATACGGGCCAGACGCCCCTGGTCGTATCGGTGTGTGGGTCGATGCGAAATTTTATTGGGAAGGACGGGGGTAAATCCATCAAAGACTGGAAAGGCGACTACGTTCCTATCGGTGCCAAAAAGAACATCAATTCCTACAAACGCGAAGGCGAGGTACAAGGCATTTTTATGCATTCGGATAGTGTGAGCCGACAGGATGCTGCCTGGGGAACAATCGCCCTAACAACGAATAGTACTATGGGAGTAAGCTACCGAACCAGTTCGCGCTCCAATGATTGGGAGAATGCCATGCTCGATTTCTGGGACGATTTCAGCGCCGATGGTGTCCTGACCGAAAAGAGTAAGCTTGTTGATGATGACCCGCTGGCATCGCTGGCGGTACAGAAGTCAATTGCGCCCGGACAAACCCAGACATTCACGTTTTTCATTACCTGGAATTTCCCGAATCGGGCGGCCTGGGCGTCGTTTTCAACAAAACCAGATCAGCCAGCCGTGGGGAATTACTATTCAGCGCAGTATGCCGATGCCTGGGATGTTATTGTAAAAACGCTGCCTCGCTTACCCGCTTTGGAAACGAAGACCCGTCAATTTGTCAATGCCTTTCTGCAAAGCGATTACCCGGAGGTGATCAAAGAGGCCGCTTTATTTAATCTGGCTACATTACGATCACAAACGGTTTTTCGAATTCCGAGTGGGCACCTGATGGGCTGGGAGGGTGTTTTTGATGAATTTGGTTCCTGTTTCGGCTCCTGCACACATGTCTGGAATTATGAACAGGCAACCGCTTTTCTCTTTGCCGACTTATCGCAGTCGATGCGCGACATCGAGTTCAATTATGCGACCAACGACATTGGCAAGATGAGCTTCCGGGTTATGCTTCCGCTGGAAAAGGCCCAGGAATGGCAGAATGCCGCAGCCGACGGGCAACTGGGAACGATTATGAAATTCTACCGGGACTGGCAGTTATCGGGCAACCAGGAGTTTCTGAAAAAGAACTGGCCACAGGTGAAAAAAGTGCTGAGCTATGCCTGGATCAAAGGCGGCTGGGATGGCAATCAGGACGGTGTGATGGAAGGGCGGCAGCATAATACGATGGATGTCGATTATTACGGCCCCAATCCACAAATGGGTTTCTGGTATCTGGGCGCGTTGAAAGCCGGTCGCGACATGGCTATGGCTATGAACGATACCGAACTGGCCAAAAAATGCGATGACTTAGCTAAAAAGGGGAGTACCTGGATGGATCAAAATCTGTTCAATGGCGAATACTACGAGCATAAAATCACAGATCCCAAAACGTTTGATTTTCTCAACTGGGAACGCGACTCAACCGTTAGTGTGCCCGACTATCAATTAGGAAAAGGTTGCCTGGTCGATCAGTTAGTTGGTCAGATGATGGCGCACATGGTAGGGCTGGGTTATCTGGCCAATCGGGAGCACATCCTGACTACGTTGAAAAGCATTATGAAGTACAATTATCTGGACAACTTCGCCGATCATTTTAATAATATGCGGTCGTATGTGATGGGCGATGAAGCCGGTTTATTAATGGCGAGCTGGCCCAAAGGACGTTTGAAAGTACCATTCCCGTATTTTGCGGAGTCGATGACGGGCTTTGAATACTGTGCCGCCGTTGGCATGTTGTATGAAGGCCAAACCGACAATGCACTCAAATGCATTTCGGCTATTCGGAATCGGTTCGACGGTCGCAAGCGGAATCCATTTAACGAACCCGAGTGCGGCTATCATTATGCCCGATCCATGACCAGTTGGAACACGGTGTTAGCCTGGAGTCAGTTTCAGTATTCGGGCGTAACGGAATCCATGACGATCACCTCAAAACCAGGGACGTATTTCTGGTCGAACGGCTCGGCCTGGGGAACCTGCTCTATAAAACGGACTGGTACGAACACAGGCGTTTCGCTGACCGTGCTAAATGGCAAGATTGGACTTCGTACGTTTTCTGTTCAGGGAAGTGGGAGCTACTCCTTCCCGAAACGGCAGGAAGTACAGGAAGGGAAAACGGTGAATTTTACCGTAAATGAACAGGCCTCAAGCCGATGACAAACTCAATTTAACGACTGAGTAATTATGTGAAATTATTAACCACAGAGGCACAGAGAACATAGAATTTTTAGCTTATTTATAACTCTGTGTTCTCTGTGCCTCTGTGGTTAATAAACCTAATTTCTAAATCAACTGCATTTTGGCCACTTTAGGATCTACATGTACCGTGTCATGTTCGAACCGCGACGGCGGACCGTTCAAGCTTTATTCGCCACTTCTGCATAGTGGCCGCGCCAATGATTGCTTCTTCGCTTAAATCAGGAACGACCAGGAATTCATCAGAGAGAAGCACGTCTTGCAAATAGAAATCCAGTCGAACAACATGCTTTATCTCGATGTAATGCCCTATCGCAGCTGTGGCTACACGCCTTATCCGTCCCAGACTTTCTAAATGGGCTACCTCTGGAACATGCTCCGGGTTTATACATGATAGGTTTGCGCCACTATCGAATAGCATGTACAAATGTTTTTCTCCCTGAGAGCCTACGAACAGTAAGGGTTGTTTACTAATGGACATGTCGGCGGGTTGTTTCTGTAAAGTTACATAAACTAATGGCAATGTATAATGGACAATGAGTAATGTACAATTTTACAGACGTGTTGGTCATTTCATTATTCATTGTCCATTATACATATCCAATTTAGTTTGTCCCGCTGCTTTGGGTTTGAGTCGATCCTACTGATAGACCATACTTCATTTCGCCCCGATCTTTCTCAACGGCGGAGCGACCTTCTTTCATCCAGATTGGCATGGGTGCGTCTTTCAAGTAATAATCGAAGAACTGATACAGCCGAACGCTTAGATCTTTGGCATTGTGCCGTTGCGTCAGGTTATGGCCTTCGCCATTATAGACCAGCATCCAGACTGGCTTGTTCAAGCGACGTAGCGCCGAGAACATCTCGATTCCCTGATACCAGGGGACGGCCCCATCGGCGTCATTATGCGTCATCATGAGGGGCGTTTCTATCCGATTAGCAAAGAACAGCGGAGAGTTCTCGATGTAATTCATCGGCTTATCCCAGAGTGTACCGCCAATGCGGCTCTGGGTTTTTTCATACTGGAATGCCCGGCTGATACCCGTTTCCCAACGAATACCGCCATAAGCCGACGTCATGTTGGCAACAGGAGCCCCGGCTTCGGCAGCCCGGAACAGATTTGTACGGGTAATGATGTACGCAGTTTGGTAACCACCCCAGCTTTGCCCCTGAA
The DNA here is from genome assembly GCF_006965485.1 of Spirosoma sp. KCTC 42546. Lineage (NCBI taxonomy): Bacteria > Pseudomonadati > Bacteroidota > Cytophagia > Cytophagales > Cytophagaceae > Spirosoma > Spirosoma sp. KCTC 42546. The sequence continues at coordinate 5,410,742 of NZ_CP041360.1, read as the reverse complement.
TACCCAGTCGGTCGCGGTCAACAAAGCCCTTATCCAACAAACTCAGCACACCCGGCACGATACAGTCATAGGCATTAGGCCCTGGTTGGCCAGTTGTGTAAACTATATCCGGAATGAAGACCAGATAGCCATTGGACACGCAGTAGGGAACGTTAATAGTCGACCGGCTTGGCGAAGGAGCCCGGTAATCGTTCAGGGTTTCGGCATTTCGCTCATAGAAATACGTCAGCATTGGGTATTTTTTCTTCGGATCGAACCCTTCTGGCTTGAAGAGCAGTCCTTCGAGTTTGATGCCGTTGGTGCCGATCCACTTCACAATTTCTACGCTGCCCCATCGGATGCTGTCCTGTTGCGGATTCGCATGGGTTAGTTGTTTCGGCGTAGCCAGCGTTGTATCGGTCACAAAAATGTTGATCGGTTCTTGATAGTTACCTTTATAAAACGTCATGGTCGACGCATTTTTCGCTTTGTTCAACCCGAAATAACGGTGATTGCTGCGGCTCAGGGTTGTTGGGTCTGTTGCCGCAAGTCCATTCTTACTTTTCAGAATCCCGGTCGATTTATCGCTTTCCCAGATGCCGGTCAGGAATAATTCGGTTTTAGGGTCTATACCTTTTTCGATAGAGCCGCCCCGCCGACCGGGAGCATCATCCTCTTCATTGTCCAGCTCGGCACGACGGAGACGAACCTTATTTTTGCGACCCCAGCTCGCAGTCAAATTCAGCGGCTTCTCGCGGCCGGTAGGGTCAACCTGCCAGATGTCATAACGATCATACAGCCAAACATAACGGTCGCCGGTTGTCCAGCCTGCTGCCCCATAGGCACCGGGTAGGTTTGGTGTATCGTGCTCTTCGTCGAAAAATTTGCTGGGCAGGCCACGCGTCAGATCAATACGTTTGCCATCCTGTATTGACCAGGCCCGCCAGAGTGAATCGCGCTCATCGAACCAATAAGCATACTTTCCTTCGGGTGATAGTTTCGGTTGCGACGCCATAATATCATTAGCGATTCGCTTTTTCTCACCTGTTTGAACATCAATCAGGTATAAGTCTGTATGGCCGGGGTCCCAGGACGCCTGAACCTGATAAGGCAGATCGCTCAAGCCTAATACGTAACGTGTATTGACTTTAGGGTCGAAGGCTACTGTTGGCACTTCCCGATTCGCTAATGGAATAACTTTACCGGTTGCCAGATCATAAACCGTCAGGAAACCGCGTTCTTTTTCTTCCTTGAGCCGTCGTTGCTGCATGGGTTGCAAACGCGTGTCTGTCCAGGTCCAGATGTCCATGCGAACCTTTTCATCATCGGGTGTCAGCGTGTCTTTGGTAGGCTTGGGCGCAATGGGTGAGGTTGAGAAATACAGCCGCTTACCATCATCCGCAAATTTCGGCTCACGAAACTCATTCACCGACCAGCCTTTGGGCAAAACTTTGGCAGCCGTGTCGGCTATCACCGTAAATGGGGCTTCGATTACGGGCGTTTTCGGCTTCTTTCCTTTAGCTACGGTTGCCGGGGCCAGATTTTTATAATAGAGCGAAAACACTTTGACATCAGCGCCCGCGCTATCGGCAGAGGCCATCCAGGCAAGTTGCTCACCGGTTTTGTTTATTGCCAACCCTTTATAAATCTTCCGCTTTGAACTGGTGTCCACAAGCATCGTTTTCCCGTTGGCCGTATTGAACAAAAACACACCTGGTACCGCGTTTTCGCCCGTTTTCAGCGAGTCATTGGCAGATTCTTTACTGTAAAATACAGCCTGGCCATTATCAGATACAACCGCGTTTGAAACATACCGAACTGTTTTTCGCGAACCATCGGCCATGTTGAAGAGTGTCAGATCATCACCCTTTGGTTTTTTTGCCGGGCCTTTGCGGGTAGCTACAGTTGTTGTAGAAACAGCAGGGGCTGGATTAAGCGTGTCTTTTAAGCTTTGGGCACTGCCTCTAGGCGTCGTTTTTTCTTTATCATCTTTCCGTTCCTGAACGACCGCCAGCCAGGAACCGGCTTCTTTGCCAAAGGAAAACGATTTGACATTCGGCAATTTGGTTGGCTTTCCGGTCGACAGATTCAGAGCGAGAAGACTGTCCTTAGGCATCTCATCGGGCTTTCGCTTTTTGAGTTTCGCCTTACGAACATCAGCAACCGGGACTTTCAGGCGCATGACCAGGAATTTGCTATCAGGTGTAAACTGGGCCATGTACCCACGGGGGAATACATAGCGTGTCGTAGAGGTGTTCGAGCCACCAGCTACGACCTCCAGCCGTCCGTCGCCATCCTGCGGGTCAATCTGATAGGCAATCCAGCGGCCATCATTCGAAATTTTTTCGGAGCGAACACTCTGCCAGCGGTCGTAATCGGCACCGGTGAGCGCACGTTTCTGAATCTGGGCCAGCAGGGGAGTTGTCAGTAGAAAACAGAGTAGAAGTTGAGTGAAGCGATTCATAAAAAAGGGTAAATTAAGACTTACTAAATTACTCAAAATCCGCCATTGGTATCTTCATCTTTGCTAATTTGCCCATTACTTACAATTAATCATGAGATTCCTACTATTCGCCCTCAGTTTACTACCCGTTTGCGCATTTTCGCAATCGAAAAACATACTCAAACATGAGTTAGACAGTATGTATGTACTGGATCAGCGCAATCGGGTGTGGTTGACTAAACTGGGTAATAATCAGCCGCTAACGGATAGTTTAACAACCCTGTATAAGGTGAGTCGAACTAAACTGGCTGGTGCCCTTTGGACCGAACAGATTCAGATTGATTCGAGTAATCTGAAGCGTGCGGAGGTAATTCTGCAACAACAGGGTTATCCGGGAAAAACAATGGTGGGTGTGCCGACTAATGAAGCCATCTTTTACATCATTCAGCACTCGCACAAAGTAGACACTTACCTGCCTGCTGTAAAGAAAGCCGCTGAATCGGGGGAGCTGCCCTTTCATCAATACGCGTTGATGCTCGACCGTTCGTTGATGTACGCGCAGAAACCACAACTGTATGGCACACAAATCGCCTGTCGGAAAGTTCGTGCGTCGTCGGCCTCTCGTTGCTTTGTGTGGCCCATTGAGGATTATCGGAACGTTAACCAACGGCGTAAACAAGCTGGTTTGCCGCTAACGGTTGCCGAGAACGCCGTTCGACTAAATGCGGCCTACGATCCCAGCCTGACCATGGAAATAGCCCGGCAACTCTATGTGCTGGATTTGTAACGTTTTCGACAGCATTAACAGGATAAATTCTAGCGTTAAAAATCCTGTCGAAGAATCAGAAAATCTTGTAATTATCACGTTTATTCGGCTCGGGCCAGGCACCTAGCGGGTCGATGATTACTTTTCGGGCATTTGGAAGCGCAGGAAGTGATACGTACCGTTCGTCTGGATTGGGATGGGCCAACTGCCGATAAATCGGGTGATCATGTTGGTCAAGAACGACCAGCGGTATATAGTCATTGATTGGAACTGGTTGTCGCTGGCCGATTTTATTTTCCCGCCACTTCGTTGAGATAATTTCAACCGTCAGGCCGTTGGGCAAATTAGCAACCCGACCTACTTTAAAATCGAACCAGAACTGATCGCTTAAATAAGTTTCCAGATAGCGTAATGAATCCGGTAACTGATGGGCTAACTCATTAGAAAAAGCAGTAGCCGTAGCTTGTGATGGGTGCTGAACTGCGTTTTGGTAAAACTGGCTGATTGTAAAACTGAGCGGCTTATCTCCCCACACTTGTTCAATACTGCTTAAGGCAAGGGCCGCTCGTCCGCGCTCCAGCGCATCGTTATCACTTGACTGAAGCAGGGGATGTTCGGGTTTATGACTACGCAGTCGGCTTTGGGCATACCAGTTCGCTCGTTGCGTAAGGCGTTGGGTCAGTCGTTCGGTACCGTATTGTTTCGCAACACCCTGCAAGGCCAGATATTCCGCCAGACTCTGTCTGATAAAACCATCGCCTGCTTTTTTTACAGGGTTCAGCTTATGCACCAGCCATTGCTTAAATACCTCACGGCTAATCAGGTAATCTATGTAATCAAGCTTGTCGGGTTGCGCGTTGTCGGCAGTCCAGCCTTCTTTTTCTGAGATTAGAATTTGGCCGGGTTCAGAGGCTACGTTAGCTACGCCAGCGGGTATTTCTTTGATGCGTAAATCGGCATAAGGGTAGTTGCCAAAGAGTTGTTCGCCCCTGTGTAACGCCACCGCAACGACGCGCTGCATATGCTGAATCTGATAGGGGTGATGGTGTAGAATTTGAACACGTATCGACTGGCCGGATAACAATGGAACCGCTATTGTGCTGGTTTTGTACTGGTTGGTTTGCGTAGCGGGCAAGGCAACAAGGCGTTGCTGGGTTTGCCACATTGATAAACCTATTAGGGCACCAAAAAGTACGAACGCCAACTGATAAGGCCAGGTAAACCGATCCCTCCACTGACCAATACGTTCGGGCAAGCTACTGACTACACCCCGGTTCCAGGTGAGAAAAAATGAAGCCAATAAAACGCCCGCTACGCCCCACCACATAAAATGAACAATAGGGCGAAGCGATGTAGTTGGCCCGAAACCGATTAAGTCGGAGTAGGTTTTAGAGCCCGGCAGGAAACTGTATAAGTAAAGCGGCTGCCCGTCTACTGTAAACTGATACGTGAAGGCTAAAATGGCAAAAATGATCAGATTAATGACATGGCTCACCAGCCGGTTATTCGTTAGGGAAGCTACCAATGCGGCAAGGGCTATGAGTTGGCAATACCGTAGAAAGCCGTCGGTCAGCAAATCGGAACTATAGCGCCACCAACCAATATCACTGAAACCACTGCCTAGCTGCACACCAACTCCGGTAACAAAAAGTACTACAGTCAGTACAGCAGCCACGCCCACCAGGGCCATTAATTTGGCGACTAATAGAACGAAATTGGATTGGGGCAGGGCATCATAAATAAGCCAAAAGCCTACTGTACGTTCGAGAAAAACCAACTCACCAGTCATCACCAATAGAAACAAACCAATAAACAGCCCAAGGGGTAGGCGTAAGGCTGTCATGCGTGCTGTGATCGGCAATTCCGGGAAATCAGGGTTCATCCCTAACACCGTTGTTAATAGGAGACCTATAAGTATGAGCAAGCCAACCGTAATCAGGAAAACTGGCTGTCGAATCAGATTTGAAAATTCCAGTTTAGCCAGCCGCCAGGTAGTTTGCCACGATAGCCAACCGCCAAATCGTGGCTGGATAGTAAGGTTTTTAAGCGGAAATGAAGCATTGGTTGAACTGGCTTTTTCTGGTAATTTGCTCGGCTCTTTACTGGCAAAATAAGCGAATGAAAAGCGCTGTTCTGCATAGGCTAATAGCCCAAAAGCCAGACCCATCCAAAGTAGACGGTTGATAAAAAATAGATCAGAATAAACGAGAAACCCCTGCGGATCATCGCTGAACGGCAAATTCTCGACAGATTCTCTCGCCATTCCTACTCCAAATGGATCCAGCAGTTGCCACAGGTCCGAATCCGAAACAAGGTTCAGGCTTGATTCGGTGAGCAGAAAATAAAGAACAGTCAGAAAGAGTGCTACATAAGCCCCTCGTATACTTCGTAGAAAAATGGTCAGCGAAAACGTCAGGCTAATAACAATAAAGATGTTTTGGGCAAGCAACCGGATAAATCCGTCCGTGAGCGCTAGCCATGCCGTTTCTGAACTGGTTGTATAAATAGATGTAAAAAGTGTAATGCCAAGTGGATAAAATAACGCGAGCAGTAGTGCCGCGCAGTATGTGCCAATGAAGCGCCCGGCAACGTGCATCCGACTGGTAATTGGTAAGGTGTACAGATATGCGTTGGTACGATATTCCAGATCTTTCGTCAGTGATTGGCCAGCCAGTAAAACGGTGGCTATTGACAGAATTACCCCCAGCGAGGCTAACGTCAAATACGCAGTAACAGCGGGATCACTATAGGCATAAAGCGTTGATAATTGGGAGGAGTACCAGACTCCTTGCCCCACTATAAGAACAGCAAATAAGTAAAATGCTGGCTGTCGCAACTGATAAGCGAATTCAAAACGGGCAATTGTCAGGATAGGGCTCATAGTGAACCCAATATACGAGTGGTTAGTGAGTTAGTAATGACTCTTACGAATAACTACTAACTCACTAACCATTAACTAACTCCGCACCAGCTCGGCTAGTCCAACCCCCGAATCGGCTGCGCCATAATACACCCAGATTTGGCCTGCTTTATCACTATGTTCTGGCCACTGAACCCAGCCGTTTGAAAACACTACATTGGGAAAGAAGCCTTCCCGCTCCCACGTAAGTTCAGGCGATAATAAGGGCAGACTAGACCGATCTAGTACATGCGCAGGGTCGTCTTTGTCCAGTAAAGCCAGCGCCAGCGAGTACGAATGAGTAGGATCAGCTCCATGGTAGCAAACTAGCCAGCCTTCGTCGGTGAGTATAGGTTCAGGGCCAGCACCTATTTTTGCGCCTTCCCAACCAAATGGATTCGCGAGTGGATCCAGACTGGCATGACCCCGACCTCCGAACAAAAAACGATGATTACCCCAGTGGACACCATCTTCCGATTCGGCCAGCCAGATCGACGGTTTGCCAATATCCGACACCATGGGCCGGTGCAGAAGCATATAGTTACCGTTGATTTTTTGGGGGAACAGCGCCACATCTTTGTTAGGTGGCGGTAAAATCATGCCTACCCGCTCAACAGTCACGAAATCGGTTGTAACAGCCAGGCCAACGCCGGGGCCGTGTTCGGATACAGCGGTATATGTAATCCAGTATTTACCGTCTAAAAATGTAATCCGGGCGTCTTCGATACCATAGGATTCGTCCATGCGGGCAGGGAATAAAAATGGCTTTTCATCAATTGTGAAATGAATGCCATCTTTGCTTCGGGCAAGGCGCAGGTGACTCAGTGAGGTTAGATAAACCTTCCCATTTAACGTAATTACACGAGGGTCATAGGGGGCAGTAGGCTCTGAAAAACGCTTGATTACCAACGATGGAATGCCATCCTGCTCCTCAATTAAGGGTATAACGATGGAACCTACTTCGGCTTTTGGAGCCTCCGCCACACGTAATAGAAGTAGAACTTCATCGTTGAACAGGCAGGCTGCGGGGTTGAATGCCCCCAGGACTTCAAAACCATCAATACTGGGGGTTACATCACTCGTTTGCAGAATAGGTTGGTCTGACAGGCGTCGGAGCTGATAATTTTTCATTAGATACGGATTTGGTCGTGTTGTAAAGTGGCTAGGCTAGTGACATAAGATGACTTGTACTTGTTCAAAATGAATTTTTGTAGATACTGGTTTCTGTGCTACTTGAATCAACGGGCTCCAAAGAATCTATTTTGGCCAAGCACTACAATGACTTGGTAACGAACTAATTCAGGTAGCTTATTGAATAAACTTTATACAGCCCTTGTAGTTTTGAATCATTTATTCAATAAGTTTGGGAGCTGTTTAAACCTTCCGGGAAAGAGCCGCGTTAAACGAAGTGAACTAACTTTTATCCTTTATTAACCATGATTTACCAGCCAACGTTTGATCAGGATGAAGACGTGCTGATGTTGAACCCTGATCCAGAATCAGCTGCATTTGACGACGATGATGATGACTTCGATGAAGACGGAGCCGACTTCGATGAACTGGGTTCAGGAGCCGGTAGCGGCTATGGAGCCGATGATCTGGACGACATTGAAGACGACTTTAATCCGGAAGATCTGGATGAAGATTTAGACGACGATAGTATCGACGACGATCTGGACGACGATAGTATGGAGTAAACAATGCCTGACCGGAAGCGGTTTTGTTGTAGATGGCAACGTAAGCCAGTCTAATTCTCAACAATATCACTCACGACCTATGGCACATACACAACCGGGTGAAGAACCCCTGATTACGACGAAAAACGCCGACAATGAGGGCACCGCGCCTGACGCTGACACCCAATCATCGGCTGCTAGCGAAGCGGGTGATCGAACCGCAGAAGATGGCTCCCGGGCCCCGAATGACCCAGCCGAAGGGGCCTAAGTAATGAATAATGTAAAATGGATAATGAATAAAGGGCAACAATCCCGTTTCATTATCCATTTTACATTATTCATTATACATTACCTTAAGTAAGGTTTGACATTTCATTTCGGTTTCCTGCCACTCCTGTTCAGGTTCCGAATCTTCGGTTATCCCTGCACCCGCATATAGGGTAGCCAGTTTGCCTTCGAGTTTCATACACCGAATGTGTACGAAAATACTACTTGTAGGTCCTTCATTATTCGCATTTATGTTCACCGGCCCCAGAAAACCGCTGTATAATTCGCGATCGTGGGGCTCGTGTTGCCGAATAAAAGTAAAGGCTGCATTCCGGGGCGTTCCGCAAACGGCTGATGTTGGATGTAATAACCGCAACATAACCGTACCCAGTTGTGGGTAGCGAACAGCCTGTGTATCTACGGTGTACGAAGTGCCAAGGTGCATCAGATTACCCGCAATAATGGTTTTGGGCCCTTCCTCAATGTACTCCCGTAATCGGATTTTCTTGAAACATTCAATAATATATCGGCTCACGATTGCCTGCTCTTCAATTTCCTTCTGCGACCACATGGCTTTGGACGGTTGTTTAGCCGTACCATCCGGATGAAAGGCCGATTGCGTACCCGCCAGCGATGCCGTCTGAAAAATGCCATCGGCGCTCATGCTGACTAAGCGCTCTGGGGTGGCACTCATCCAGATTTGTCCCCGTTCCGGAATCGAAACCGCCGATACGAACGCAGTAGGGTACTTTTGACAAAGCTTATCAAACAGCTCAATGGCATTTGGTGCATCAGTAAACAAAACTTGCTTTGTTCGCGCTAAAACAACCTTTCGCAATTCACCCCGTTTAATGGATTCTACCGCTTCCTTTACATTTCGCTCGTAAACGACCCCTATAGTAGGGTCAAGGACAGGCGTAGGCGATTCTGACGTCGTTTTACGGCTCGTTTTATGTGTAGACCGAACCGATAATTCATGCCAGAACTGGTCAGTGGTTTCTACCGACGCGGTTGTATGCTCGTTTTGCTTTACTGAAGAAGGTCCACTCTCGGGAAAAATTGCCTGGATATCAGCCCGCAAAAAAAGGGTTTGCGGTACGCTACCCGTTGTATCCAAATGCTCAGCTAACAGCGCTTCTACGGGTGCATCCTTTGCGAGATTATCGAAAGGGCTCACGAGAAAACCAGCAGGCAATTCATCCAGATCAGCCGAAACGCGAGGCAGTATCTCGTCAAATGATACAATCAGGTGTTTATCCTGATTATTGGGTAATCGCCAAAGGGCGGCTGGAAGTCCCAGGGTAAGCGCTGTTTCCCAAATATCACTGGCATTGGGCTGGGCAGTCCGTTGCGTTTCAGCGAGTTGACTAGTTGATGAAGAATCGACTTTATACTCCGGTTGCATAATCATTAACCGACCGGGTTAGGGCTGGTTAGATAGATAACACTATTTGCCGGGAATTTGTGCGTAGTGGGGCCGAAACTCTTCATTCGTCATCAGAAAGGATCTATAGATATTGCGTATAATGAATGTTGTATCAAACGCTGCCATAAAGTGAGGTGACTAAGATGACCGATTGCTTGAAACTCTGTTTTACCAGTTTCATAAAGTAGCTAATGGGCGGTAGGCTCGGAATAACAAACCGGCATGCGCCAGTACCATTCTTTTCTGCGAACTTAGCGGCCCAATACTTGCCACTCAGCTACCATGATTCGCATCTTTCAGCAGGACGAAACCGCCGTTCGAAAAATCCGTGATATTGACTCCTTTTCCGACACTGAGCGAACCCTTTGGGTGGATCTGCAAAACCCGACAGCCGCCGAAATTAAGAGTGTTGAAGAAAAATTCGATGTGGATTTTCTGAGTCAGCAGGAGCAGCTGGAAATTGAAAGCAGTTCGCGCTATATTGAAGAGGACGACTTTATGATCGCTAATTCCAATTTCCTGGTGCCTGATCAGGAACAGCGCTACGTAACCGTCCCCGTCAGTTTTATCCTTAAAGACGACACCCTATTCACCTATCGCAATGCCGATATAAAGTCCTTTGCCGACACGGTCAAGCGCATCAAGTCGCGCCGGGCGTTGTTTAGCGATGGGGCGCAGATATTGATCTCCATTTTCGAGTCGCGGATAGATTACGATGCTGATTTGATTGAATTGGTGTCGGGTGAAATCAAGGCAATCAATCGAATACTTGATTTGGATGCGAACCTCGACAAGGAAATGCTGCTCAATATCAACGATTACCAGGAATTAACCATGTCAATTCGGGAAAATGTGGTTGATAAACAGCGTGTTATATCGTCGATGATTCGCTCCGATGGGTGGTTTAACGAACTCGAACAGCAACGACTCCGAACACTGATCAAAGACATCAATTCCCTGATCGATCACACGAATTTTATTTTTGAACGACTGGAGTTTTTACAGAATACCTACCTCGGTTTAATTGATCTGGAACAAAACCGGGTTGTCAAAATATTTACGGTTGTTTCGCTGGTTTTTCTACCACCTACCTTACTAGCCAGTATCTGGGGTATGAACTTCGATGAGATGCCAGAGGTACATTGGAAATACGGATACGTTTTTGCATTAGCCATGATGGTTCTATCATCTGCGTTGACCGTTTGGATATTCCGGCGTAAAAACTGGCTATAGAGTCAAAATTTGCATAAAACTTACTATATATGAGTAGCTTCCAGTGAGTTACTTTTCTGTTTACCCGCGTCTTAGTTCCAAACTAACTTTCCATCCTAGTAACTTATGGAACAGGCGCAAACCAGAATCGAACTTTTTTACACCCAGCTAGTAACGTTTGTTACGCTCTATGGTGGCCGTGTGCTACTGGCCATCATAACCCTTATTGTTGGTCTTTGGGTAATTGGCTGGATTACCAGACTATTATCATCCGCGATGACAAAACGGCACGTTGACCGCGACGTGCAACCGTTTCTAATCTCCCTTGTGAACGGAATTCTGCGGGTATTGCTGCTGTTGAGTATTGCCAGTACGCTTGGTGTTCAAACCACCTCCTTTGTCGCCATTATCGGTGCGGCTGGGTTGGCCGTTGGGCTGGCTCTTCAGGGGAGCTTAGCTAATTTTGCAGGTGGTGTCTTGATTTTAATTTTCAAGCCATTTCGTGTTGGTGATTTGGTGACAGCTCAGGGATTCACGGGCAATGTGGAAGCCATCCGCATCTTCGATACCACGCTGGTAACGTTAGATAACAAAACGATTATTCTGCCCAACGGTCCTCTGTCAACCTCGGCAATTGTGAATATTAGCACGAAAGGGGTTATTCGGGTTGATCAGGTGTACGGTGTGGGTAGTCAGAACGATATTGATGCTACAAAAGCCTCTATTATGCGTGTGATCGAAGCCTGCCCGTATGCGCTTAAAGATCGTGAACATGATGTGTTGATTGCCAAACTGAATCCTAACTCTCGCGATTACGATGTGCGGGTCTGGACCAAGAGCGAGACCTATTGGGAGACCTATTATTACATGCTTGAGAATATTGCCCGGCAGTTTGGTAAAGATGGTATTGAAGCACCCAAACCGAAAATGTTTATTACCAACGAAGAGTAAGGCATTAGTAGCTTCTATTTCGAATCAACATCCCGAAAAGGTTTACCCTTTCGGGATGTTTTTTTATGCCAGAAATAAGCGTTTTTTTTAGTAGTTCGTTAAACGTTTACCTATTCAGACTATCTAACTCTCGAAGAGTTTGAATAGCTCTTCCTGATAAACAACATCTCGCCATGAAAACCCAGAGAATACTAAAATATATTGCCCTGATTGCGCTGGTAATGAGTGGCTTTGTCTATTCTGGCAAAGTGGCTGCTCAGCCAGGCGTTAGTGTACCTGTTGAGTCGTTCTATAATGAGTTGGCTCCCTATGGGCAGTGGATACAGCATCCTGGTTACGGTAATGTGTGGTTGCCCAATGCCGGGCCTGATTTTCAGCCGTATGCAAGTGCTGGTCATTGGGTTGTAACGGAATATGGTAACACTTGGGTATCGGATTATCCCTGGGGATGGGCTCCCTTTCACTATGGCCGCTGGATTTTCGATCAGGCTTTTGGTGGCTGGCTATGGATTCCGGGTTCCGACTGGGGACCAGCCTGGGTATCGTGGCGGTCGGGTGGTGGATATTATGGCTGGGCTCCACTGGCTCCTGGCTGGGATATTAACGTGAATATTAACATTCCGGCTTTCTACTGGACCTTCGTGCCGCAGATTTACATTACCAGCCCGAACTTGTATAGTTATTATGTGCCCCGCCCTCAGGTCGTAAATATCTATCAGAACACGATAATCTTTAATAATATCTATCGCTCAAACAACCGGGCTTATGTGTATGGCCCACCTCGTGGCGATATTGAGCGGATTACGCGTCGGAGTGTTCCTATCTATCGAATCGATCATATGGATCGGCCGGGACGTTCGGTCATTGGGAATGGGTCGGTAGGCTTTTATCGCCCTGGTGGGGGCTATGATAACCGGCGGGATTATGGTCGTAATGACCGGTTCGATAATTCGCCCCGACCTAATTATGGCGGTAACATGCCATCGAACAGAGGGTATTATAATGGTCCTGGTAATGCGCCCAATCGGGATTATACCAATGGCAATAATACGCCGAACCGAGACTACAACGGCAATGGTGCTCCAAACCGAGGAGGTTATAACGGAAACAATAGCAATGGAACACCAAACCGGGATTATAACAACAACGCTACGCCTAATCGACCTAACGATGGTGGAGCTACTATGCCTAATCGTGGTAGTTATGGGGGGAATGCACCAGTTGATCGAGGGGGGAGTTACGGTACAACGCCTGTTCCTGGTAATCCTCAACCTCAGTCGAATCGCTTTGAGTCGAATCGGGGAAGTTACGCGCCTGGAGGAGTTCAACAGGGAAATGCTTCTCCAGGGGGAATGCAACAGCCTAACCGGTCATTCGAACGCGTTGATCGGCAACCCCAGATGAGTCCGCAGCCGATGCCCGGTGGACGAAGCGGTGGAGAAATTCATCAGATCCCACAGGGTGGTGGACGTAGTATGCAACCGCAACAGCCACAAATCCAACCCCAACAACCTAGTGGTGGCTCAACTGGAGGAGAACATCGTGGGCGTGGTCCACGTTAATAAATACAGCTTTAGCAAAAAGCGCGTGTCTGGCTGGATACGTGCTTTTTGCTTTTATAGCTCAAGACCAAATCAATTACTGGAAATTAGCAGCTATTTTTTCTAAATAGTCTTCAATAGGAGCCGAATTTCTGAGGGTCATTAGCCCTTTTCCCGTATCACCTACCAGGGTTCGGAATTGGATGCTTTCGAAGGAATTGAAAGAGATGGAAATGAACAAGATAATTGTACGTAAGGTGTATCCCGATTCGCCGGTGCTGGTAGAATATGAAACAACGCCCTATTGCAAAACTTTTGCGAACATTATACAGGCGATGATCGACTGGGGTAAGGAGCATCGAAAGATGATTAGGGAAGAGTAACTAGCGGGACAAGCGATTAAGCGGTACTTTTGCCCGCGATGCGTTATTTTATTGAATTATCGTACCGGGGTACGGCCTATCATGGCTGGCAAACACAGGCAAATGGATGCAGTGTACAAACCACGCTCGAAGCCGCATTGACCAAACGACTTGGTAAACCTATGTATGTGGTTGCCAGTGGCCGAACAGATGCGGGCGTTCATGCCAGCCAGCAGTTTGCTCATTTCGATGTAAATGAGCCACTTCCACTGACCGAAGCTTTTCTATATTCCATTAATTGTATTCTACCTGAAGACATTGTTATTCACCGGATTTTTCCGGTTCAGGAAAACCACCACGCTCGCTTTTCGGCCATCTTTCGGTACTATCAGTATCGAATCTGCCGCCAGAAAAGTGCGTTTCAAAGTGGCCTGACATATCATTTTCGGCCAGTGCTCAACGAAGCCATAATGAATGATGCCTGTCAGTTGATGTTACAACATACTAATTTTCAAAGTTTCAGCAAAGCCCGCGCAAACGTAACGCACTTTAACTGTCGGCTCGATTTTGCCTATTGGGAACGTATTGACGAGAATACCCTAACGTTCCATATTCGGGCGAACCGGTTCCTGTGGGGTATGGTTCGTACCATTGTTGGGACTATGATTGAGATCGGACAGGAACGAATGAACCTTGATCAGTTTGAACAGATTATTCTGTCCAGAGACCGAAACAAAGCAGGTAGAGCCGCCCCAGCAAATGGGTTGTATTTAGTTGAGGTAGGGTATCCGCAAGGGGTGTGTAGTGCTCCTGATTCGAGAAACAAAATTAATGGAACGAATAGCAATCAGTCACTGAGTTAAGTGCTGATAATTGGATAATGATTGGCTTTAATTGTATCTTTTGTTAGATGATTTGAATATTTGGTAACTAATAATTTACTTCAATCCATCAAATACTGTTACCATACCGTTACTAGTATACTAGAATTCATACTTAATAGGCCAGGCCCCTGCTAGATTTTGCTAGTAGGGGCTTTTTTATAAGTCAGGATTATGCGGGCTTTATAATCTCTTCGCTCTATCACAATGCCGGATTCCAACTAAATTTTCGGGGGGGTAGGGATTGATTTAGCCGTTTAATAAATTCGATCAATGCATTGCGGTTTTTAGAGTCTGTTGGGGTGACTATTTTAGGGTTTAATCATCTAGTAAGTAACCCACTCTAATTCCTCCCATGCCGCTCCATCTTATCCTCCTGGCTGTTGGCTCAGTTGTCATGGCCTCATTGCTACTGTACCTCTTCCGAACAATTCGTTTTAAAAAGAGCTGCCCGACCTGCGGAAATCCCTACCCCGACCGGATAGCCCGCCCTAAATTGATGAAACTTGTTCCGAGTAAAGCCTATCACTGTGCGGCCTGCGGGAAGAAATATTATCAGGTAGGGCTAATCGCTAAGCGAACTTCATTGTCGATTTGAAAAATAATTTCGCCCACTTAGGCTGCTTTCGTATTGCTGATTTTCCTTGTACAGTTTATTCCATTTAGGATAAGTACGCTTCATTATGCCTTCTTCGGCCGATTATTTTTACAGATTTTAGGCGGTATGTTTTGCCCGTCGTGCTCACTGGTTAAGTCATCATTTTTGCACAAAGATTCTTTTTAGTATATTCATGGCATTTATTGAATAATAGATTGAACTTTTGTTGCAGTTGAGCAACCGTTAAGCTACATTGTACGTATGTAGGGATACGTAAACTCAGCCCCTAGCCTCTGCTTTGTCATGAGCCAAAAAAACCATGGAACAATCCGTACCCTGACCTGGATAGCCATCTGGCTGGTTACGTTTGTGTTGGTTTATGGAGTGATTCGGTGGATTTTTTAACATGATAAAGTTTTTGGAAGAGTATGGTTTGATTACCCTTTTGGGTATCCTGTTTGCCTTAATGGCCATCTACCTGTATAGAAAGGTTACGTTTAAAAAGCGATGTCCCAACTGTGGCAGCGTTACTCTCAAACGAATGCATCGCCCCGAATGGGCTAAGTCCCTTCCAGTTAAAATCTATCAGTGCAAGGTTTGTAAACGCAAGTTTTATCAACTATTCTCTTGATTCTACTGAGTTGATATATCGCGTTGTAAACCTGGTAGAAATCCTGGAAATGAAGCCTAACCGAGCTCATATAAACTGAAATATTCGGTTAGCTGAAATATTGGACGTAACTATACGGGGAATAGAGCCCATTACGTTGGTTTCTCAGGTGCAGAATGCTAAATTTTGTTAAATTGGACCGCTTAGCGGTTTAATCCGTTATTTTTGTCCCATAACACGAACCCCTGAATGGCTCGTACGAAGAAAAAAGTAGGTGCGTATCCCAGCGGCATGATTTTGTTTAGCCTGACGCTGGCATTGTTTTTAATTGGTTTTTGTGGATTGCTGGCTATACAGTCAAAAAAGCTGGTTACCTATATCCGCGAAAACTATGAAATCCGGGCGTTTTTAGATAAAGACCTCGGTGAGAAAAAGGCGGAAGCCTTATTTCAAACGATTGCTGGGCGACCTTATGTTCTGAAGGCTAACGGTAAAGCGCAGGTTAGTCTGGTTACGAAAGATGAAGCCGCCAAAGAGTTTATCGCTGAAACAAAAGAGGATTTTTCGAAGTTTCTGGGGGAGAATCCGCTGCATGACAGCTATCGGATCAAACTGAATGAAGGGTATTTTGAGGAAGCCAAGCTGCAGGAGGTTAAACAGGATTTAGAGCAAATCGACGGTGTGTTCGAAGTTGTTTATCAGGAAAATCTGGTGGATAACATCAATAGGAATATCACTAAGATTTACGCCATCATGTCGGCCTTTGCAGTGATCTTACTGATCATTATTGTGGTACTGATGAATAATACGATCCGACTAGCGCTTCACTCGCAACGGATGTTGATTCGGAGTATGCAACTGGTTGGTGCTACCAATGCGTTCATTACTCGGCCGTTTCTGGGACGTGGTATGTGGCAGGGGTTGTTGGCGGGCGTTATTGCCGTTGGCTTGTTGCTGGCAAGTTTGCAACTTGCCATCCATAACCTGCCTGAGTTATCGACTTTCCAGGACCCAGAAAAGATAACCTTTTTGATGGCGGGCATTGTTGGGCTAGGTGTGCTGATCGGTTTTGTAAGTACGTTCCAGGCCGTTCACCGGTATCTGGGACTGACATTGGATGAGTTATATTGATAACACAAAAAGACTATGGCAAAAGATAAACAGGCTGGCCCGGCAACACTAATCCGCGACGAACCAGCTAAGAAAACAGTAGTTGCGACTAGCGTAGCTCCCAAAACGGCTTCGACCCGCACGGTGAGCAGCGAGGCTTCCCGGACGTCGGCAGCTGCCCTTCCGTTTGGTCGGCAAAACTATACACTGATGTTAGCGGGCATCGGTATCATTCTGGCCGGTTTTTTTATTATGAGCCTGGATAAAGAAGAGTTCGGCTTTGGCTTCCTGGGACTTACGCTTGGGCCTATTGTTGTTATGGGCGGTTTTGTTCTTGAATTTTTCGCTATCCTTGCTCGCCCAAAGGCGTAAGGAAAGTTAGAGAGCCATAAAGTTATTGAGTTGAAAAGTGATTCCCTTTAGTGGCGGTCTCTTTTCAACTCAATAACTTTATGGCTCTCTAACTTTATAACTACTTTTAATGGAGCTTATTCACGCAATTGCGTTGGCCATTATTGAGGGGCTTACCGAGTTTCTTCCGGTTTCCTCAACGGGTCACATGATTATCTACTCTTCTCTGGCTGGTATTGCCGGTAACGAATTCACTAAACTATATACTGTTGATATCCAGTTCGGCTGTATTCTGTCTGTACTGGTACTGTATCATCGCCGGTTCCTAACGGATCCCCGTACGGAATCGTTTGTAGTGCCGGGCTATCTGAAATCCTTTCCTGTTCGCTGGCAACCTATGCTGGATTTTTACAGCAAAATTCTGATTGCGTTTCTACCTGCCGCTGTCATTGGTTTTTTACTGAACGATTTCATTGATTCGCTGCTCGAAAATGTGGTGGTCGTAGCAATTACACTGTTGCTGGGTGGAATCGTTTTGGTATTTATTGACCGAATCGTGAACGTACAGCCTAAAGATGGGGATGTAAGCGTACCAGATGCACTGAAGATTGGCTTTTTTCAGTGCATCGCCATGATTCCTGGTGTTTCACGGTCGGCCGCAACCATTATTGGGGGTATGTTCCAGGGGCTGACCCGGACGCAGGCGGCCGAGTTTTCGTTCTTTTTGGCGGTACCCACAATGGCGGCTGCCTCTGGCTATAAGCTCCTCAAAACCTATAAACTTCTCCAACCCGATGATTACCAGATGTTGCTCATCGGCAACGCGATTGCCTTTATAGTGGGCCTGCTGGCCATTCGGGGCTTTGTTGGCTTTCTAACGCGCTACGGGTTTAAAGTATTTGGTTATTACCGTATTGCGCTGGGTCTTTTGTTATTGGGCCTGGTGGCAGCCGGTGTGAAGTTAGACGTTTTATAAAAATAGTTCACAGAGATACACAGAGAAGCACAACGATATCAAGAGGCTTTCCGCCGTGTATCTTTGTGCTTCTCTGTGTATCTCTGTGTTACAACAAACTCCCGATCCCGGTCAGATTATTCTGATTGATAAACCGCTTACCTGGACATCGTTCGATGTGGCCAACAAGCTAAAATATGCCTGTAAGTTCAAGAAAATTGGTCATGCGGGTACGCTTGATCCATTAGCTACCGGCTTACTCATTCTTTGCACTGGTAAAATGACCAAACAAATTGACCAGTATCAGGCGCAGGAAAAAGAATATACCGGAACACTTGTGCTTGGCAAGACCACACCATCCGTCGATCTTGAAACCACCTTCGATGCCGAATTTGATACGTCTGGTATTACACCCGAACAAATTCAGGTAGCCGCCCAACAGCTTACGGGCGATATTCTGCAAGTTCCCCCTATTTATTCGGCTATCCGGGTCAATGGGGAGCGATTGTATGAAAAGGCCCGTCGGGGTGAAACTGCTGACCGGGTTGAAGGGGGAATTAAAGCCCGACAGGTAACCGTTTCGGTATTTGAGGTGGAGGTCAATCGTTTCCCCGAAGTAGATTTTCGTATCGTGTGTTCTAAAGGCACCTATATTCGCAGCCTGGTACGCGATATTGGACTACTGCTCAATAATGGAGCGTATATGAGTAGCTTACGCCGGACACGTATCGGCGATTTCCGGGTAGAGGATGCGCACACCATCGAAAAATTTATTGAAACGTGCCGGGAAAATTAATTTTGTCAGGAATTTGTCAGGAATGGTCAATCCCTGGCTTCTATATACCATCGAATGATTATTTATAGAGGGCTCAATGATATACAACCGCTAGCAAACGCCATTGTAACAAGTGGGACTTTTGATGGTGTACACCGCGGGCACCAGACTATTTTAGCCCGGCTAACCGAGGTTGCCAAAACGAGTGGGGGAGAGTCGGTGTTGATTACGTATTGGCCACATCCACGCACCGTTGTCTCCAATGATAGCCAGAATCTAAAACTGCTGACAACCCTCGATGAAAAAATTGACTTACTCGATCAGGCGGGGGTTGATCACTTAGTGATTATTCCGTTTACCCGTTCGTTCTCGCAACTGACCTCGGAGGAGTACATCCGCCAGATTCTACTTGAAAAAATCGGCACTAAAAAACTGGTCATTGGTTACGACCACCGGTTTGGCCGCGACCGTGAAGGCGGATTTGAGTACATCCGGGCGCATCAGAGTGAATACGGGTTTGAAGTCGAAGAAATACCCCGTCAGGATATAGACGCTGTAGGTGTGAGCTCCTCTAAAATTCGGGCGGCTCTCAACGAGGGCCATGTTCATACCGCCCATCTATTTCTGGGCAGGGAATACAATCTGACGGGAACGATTGTAAAAGGGCGGCAATTGGGCCGCACGATTGGCTTCCCAACCGCCAATATGCAGGTAGACGACCCAGCTAAGCTTGTTCCGGCAAATGGTGTCTACGCTGTTGATGTAGAATACGGTGGACAGACGCTTGGCGGCATGCTCAATATTGGATTCCGCCCAACGGTTGCCGGTACGAATCAAACCATTGAAACGTATATCTTCGATTTTGACAAAGATATCTACGGTGAACATTTAACGTTAAGGTTTCGGGAGTTTCTTCGACCAGAACAGAAATTTGATGGATTACCAGCACTGGTTGCCCAATTAAAGCGGGATGAGGAAAACGCTCGGGCAGTGCTGAGAAACAAGCCGTCGTAAGTCAGGATTAGAGCTAATTTACTGAAAATAGTCAGGCAGGTTTGCTGGGGATGAACGGTAGTTTATCCGCGCAAGCCTGCCTGATTTGTTTATTCATACTAAGTTAAAAATATATTGATAGCAGGTTATTTATACGACAAAATAATCCACTGAAAAGTCGTATTTTAGAGAAAACTTTAGAAAGCCCTAACAACCTGCATGAATGCATTGATGGCACTCGGCTTTAGTGAACCCGAGCCAATAAATCGCCTACAAATTTACCAAACTGAGTATACCAAAGAACAGGCGGAGCAAGCCAATCTTGCCTTCGATGAATCCGTAACCCAATACCTGCGCCAGTGGATCGAGCAGGGTACGGTAGCAGGTGCAGACCGGAGTGTAGAGGTTGAACACGACACCGAAGAATTTATTCAACAAGGAGCCTTACGCAGTTATTTTAAGCATCATGATGATGCCCTGGAGCGCTTGCTCCAGCAGGATGCTATTGCCCAGCACCTGTTGCGCTCCAGTAATCAGGTTTATTTTGAGCCAGACGCCTACGAGCCGTTACTGGCAAAATTTGAAAAACGCATCTATAATCTAGCTGCCCATCGCGAACATCTGGAAGTGCCATTTCGGTACAGCCCAACCAGTCGGCAGGGGGCTTATGGCGACTCGGTGAGTTTTGCCGATATGCCCGCTGGTGAAGCCCGGGAAGATATTGGCTACTATTTTGGCACCCGACGGTCGGATACAACGGCCTTGAATCTGATTGCCCGTCAGCTTCGACACGAAGCCTTATTCTCAACCCTGCTACCCATTCATGTAGTAACAGAAGGGTATATGGAAGATTCACTGCGGGCCATTAAAACAATGACCGAGCGACTTCAGGCGGAAAGCCATCAGCAACTTCATTGTTTTGTTGTACAACGCCGTCATGCTGCCGATGATCGCCATTTGGGAGCCGCATTATTACTGATGAACACGCAACAGCCTGATCTGCCCCAGCGTGTTCTCTTCTGTGATACCTTGAAGCCAAACGGAAAACCACCCTGGTGGGACAAGTTTAAGCGATACGTAGATACTGTATTTCCCCAACCAGTTGGTAGTCCCGCTGCTTCGGAGCGATTGGAAGATGGTGGACTCAATCTCCAGCGCCTGCACGATGGTGTACCCATACGGCATCAGGATATCGACTGCGCTTTTTATACAGCCTCCATGGCCCGTGCACTTATCCAGATTACCAAACTATCGCCCGAGCTCATTAGTGGCTCGATCGAAGAACTGGTAAGTCGGATGACGGAACGCATGCCGGAATACTTTGCCCAGATAAACGTACCCAAATCGCCGGAGCTCGTGCGCCAGGTAAACGTTATACGAAGATGGCAAACAGGGCAGGAAGCCTTGATCGAACTTCAGCGCGCCTATCAGTCTACATTATCTGCCCGACAATCGACCCAACTGGATACCAATGATCCGAGTTGGGATCTGGTAGATCAATCGGATGCGAATCTGGATCTATCGTCTGCCGCCTAACTAGCTGAACTCGGCTGTAATGAAGACGCTTTATTGCCGATAGCTAACCCGGCAATAAAGCCTGTGGTCCAGGCATTCTGGAAATTGAAGCCGCCTGTGATGCCATCAACGTCCAGCACTTCTCCCGCAAAAAACAGTCCCGGCTGGGCTTTGCTTTCCAGGGTTTGCTGGTTCAGTCCATCGAGTGAAATGCCACCACAGGTCACAAACTCATCTTTGAACGTCGTTTTTCCTGATACCTGAAACTGACTGTTAATGATGCGTTCTGCTAATCGATTCAGGAGCTTGGCGGGCAGGTCGGCCCAGCGTTGCAGATCTGAAATGCCTGCTTCTACGGCAAATGCCTGCCATAATCGGGATGGTAAGCCGAAGGGATTCTGGGAAACAACTTGTTTTCGGCCATTTTGCTGGCGAAAATCCTGCAACTTGCTGCGAAGCGAATTATCGTTCAGATCGGGCGTCCAGTTGATACGGAGTGTGAAACGGTAATGAGCATCGGCTAGCTCGCGGGCTGCCCAGGCGGATAATCGCAATATAGCCGGACCACTGAATCCCCAGTGGGTGATTAGAACCGGGCCGCGTTGCTCTTGCTTGGTTTCCAGCACATACACCTTAGCGTCGGGCACCGACACGCCGGCCAGCGGCAACAAATAACTATCCGGCGTATTGAACGTGAACAAAGAAGGAACTGGCGAAAGAAGCGGCTCTGTTTGTTCTGGAAGCCAGCTGTAGGACATTAGTTGCGGGTAGCCACCTGTGGCAATAAGCACCCGGTCGGCGATGAGGGTTTCGTTCGTGAGCAACTCGACAGACCATCGTGAGGAGCCATTCCGCCGAAGAGCAGCAACTCCGCAACTGGTACGAACCTGAATACCTAACTGGCGGGCGGTGTTGAGCAAACAATCGACAATTGTTTCGGAGGTATTGGTGGCCGGAAACATACGTCCGTCGGCTTCGGTTTTCAGCTTAACGCCCCTACGCTCGAACCAGTCAACGGTAGAAGCAGCATCGAACTGGCTGAGCAGTGAGCGTAAGGGTTTCTCGCCACGTGGGTAGTATTTTACCAGCTTCCGGTTATCAAAGCAGGCATGGGTAACATTGCAACGGCCCCCGCCCGAGATGCGGACTTTATTCAGTACAGTACGGTTTTTTTCGAGAATGGTAACGGTAGCGTTGGGAAAGGTTTCGGCAGCCGTAATTGCCCCGAAAAAGCCAGCGGCCCCGCCACCGATAACAATAATATTCAGAGATGACATGGGAGAAAAACAGCACTTTGAGGTTTACAGTTCAAGGTTTACGTATAGGTGGTATGTGAATTGACGAGGGCCATAAATCCAAAACCGTAAACCGTTTGTAGATTTACACTTATGTTCGTCAAACCTCGATTTTCGACCCAAAAATACGCTCGTAAGGGCTTCCGCCTACGGGGCAACACGCTGGTTATTCTATTCGTGTTTTTCCTGATCGGGCTTTTTCTTCACTACGGTGGCCGGACCCAGCCCGTTGTGGCGTTCTGGAATGACTTTCGGCAGATGATTGGTTTGGGTCGATCCCGATCAGACCGGGAGGATTCTAACCCCTACAAAGCGCCTGAGCCCAACTCAGATGAGACTACCGACAAGCGGGGAGGAGGGAAGTCATCGTCCTCCGATGAAAGTGAAGCCAGCGATGTAAATTCGAACAAGCCCTCGGAGGCATCGTCGGGTAACCAGCGGTTTGATTTTGAAAAACAGGTTGATTTCCTGTTACCGATATCCAGGGCCAATGGTGAGTTGATTCGTCATGAAGGTTATACGCTTAGCTATCGGGATCAATATAAAGATGCGGAATGGGTGGCTTACCCGCTACTTGCCTACGAAACTACGGGCGACGCCGACCGAAAATACGAACAGTTCAAACCCGACCCATCCGTTGAAAACGGGACTGCGCTCCCTGCCGACTATACCCGTTCTGGCTATGATCGAGGGCATCTGGCCCCGGCTGCCGACTTTAAGTTTTCGCAGCGAATGATGCGGGAGACGTTCTTTATGAGCAATATCACACCGCAGGAGCCTCAGTTTAATCGGGGTATTTGGAGTGATCTCGAAAACCAGGTGCGGTTGTGGGCCCGGCGCGATAATGGACTTTATGTCGTGACAGGACCGGTGTTGAAGCCCGGTTTGCCCACTATTGGGAAAAGTAATGAAGTAAGCGTACCTGCTAAGTTTTATAAAGTTATTCTGTATTGCAATAAGCCCGAAATTCGGATGATTGGCTTTTTGCTCAATAATGAAGGGTCCACCAACTCGATAAAAGACTTTGTTGTGCCTGTGGATCTTATAGAACAACTAACGGGACTCGACTTCTTTCCGAAAATCCCTGACGATCTGGAACGGAAACTTGAAAGCAAAGGCCGTGAAGAAGTTGTTGATGAATGGTTTGATAATTGACCCTTAATTAGGCTACAGGTTTCGTGTTCAAGGGTTAGCAACCTTAGCTGGAACACGAAACCTGAACGTTGAATGAGTCTATTGTCCGTTTGGACTAATTAACATTGGCGTTTTTCCGTCTGTGACTATAATTTTCGCATTAGGGGAAGCCGCCAACTGCCTGAAGGCTTCGATGGTTTTATACTCGATGAGCTGCTTGTTAAGCCCTTCTGAAATAATCTTTTGTGAGTCGGCAATCCCTTTTGCTTCAATTACTTTTCGATCGGCTTCTTTACGCTCTTTCATCAGGACAAACTCCATTTGCTGGGCCTGTTGCTCCGCTTCGAGCTTTTGTTCAATGGATTGTGCAAGTCCTTTGGGTAGCTGAATGCTTTTCATCAGAACACTCTCCACCACAATACCCCGTTTCTCCAGCACGGTGTGCATTTCGGACGCAATTTCTTTTTCGATCTCTTCCCGCTGACCGGTGTACATATCTTTGGCAAAATATCGGGCGCAAACGTCCGCAGCTGCTGATCGGAATACACTGACAATGACTACATTTTCGTAGCGGTCACCAATGGTAGAAAGTACTTCGGGAGCTTTTTCGGGTAGAACGCGGTAGAGGACAGCCATTTCGGCTGTTATGTTCAGCCCTTCTTTTGACGGAATGTTTTCGAGGGCAAGCGGCAGATTGATGGTGCGGGTTGGCACCTTAATGATGGTTGTTGTAAAGGGATTGTAGGTATGTACGCCCGATCCGCGGACAACTGGATCTAATTTCCCCAGCTTGCGTTTAACGCCAACTTCACCCTGACGAATGGTTGTACAACTGCTTAGTAACAGGGCAGTCAGAATGTATGCTATAAGCTTTTTCATAGTAGATAACGAAAAAATGAATTGATTCGCTAACTACCCGACTGATCATTAAAGCCTGAGTAAAAATAAGTTAAGTTGTTGTTAAAGTTGATATGACTCAGTCCTCCTACGTTTTCTGCTTCTTCTTCTTAGCCGCTGGGAACAGAATATTATTCAGGATCAGGCGATAGCCAGCTGAATTAGGATGCAGATTCAGATCTGTAGGTTCTTCGCCGATTTCGTGCCGATAGTCTTCAGGATCGTGGCCACCATAGAATGTAAAGAAGCCACGGCCATAAGGCGAGTGAACATAACGAGCCTCGCCCGCCGAGCGATTTTCGGCCATGATGACCACTTCGGGCTTAATCAGGTTTTTCTTGAACGCGGTTGTCTGACCCATAAATCCCTTAATCACGTTCAGGTGGTTTTGGGTTAGCATGGTTGGAATAGGATCATACTTGGCCGAGAACTGAAAGAGCGTAAAGTAGTCATTGTGTTCGCTCAGGCCGCGCTCTTCGGGTTGGTTGTCGATGTTGGAGAACTCGATCAGGTAAGGATTCGTATAGACCTGGAAGTTACGAAACGCAAACGTCTGGCTGTAATCCAATTTGCTATTGGCGTTGGGGTCGGCAGGATCACCATCGTAAAACGAATCGACAATATCGGTGTTGTGAGAGGCCAGTGCGATGTCGTAGGTATCCGTAGCGTTACACATGGCAAACAGGTAGCCTCCACCCAGCACGAAATCACGAATTTTCTGGGCTACCGCCAATTTTAACTGGGGCACTTTCGTGAAGCCAAACTTATGCGCAATTGTTTCGGCTTCGCGTTTCTGAGCAATGTACCAGGGCTGATCTTTGAAGTGGAAAAACTTGCCATATTGTCCCGTAAAATCCTCATGGTGCAAGTGTATCCAGTCATATTCGGGCAACTTGCCGTTCATCACTTCTTCATCGAAAACAACATCATAAGGAATTTCGGCGTAGGACATTACCATGGTTACGGCATCGTCCCAGGGTTGCTTTGTTTTGGGCGAATAAACAGCAACCTTGGGTGGTTTCTGCAATTTCACGGCATCCATATTGGCATCAGCAGCAGCAATCTCGCTTAAGATCTGTGCTGATTGGGCATCTGAAATTACCTCGTAACTAACCCCACGAATGACCATTTCGTTGATAAACGACTGACTTTGGGGGAGCATAAACGAACCACCCCGATAGTTGAGTAACCAGTCAATTTCGGTATCATGAACTTTCAGTACCCAATAGGCAATCCCATAGGCTTTGAGATGATTTTTCTGGGCATCATCCATAGGAATCAGGATTTTAGAGGCCCATGTCCGGCCCACCAGGGTCAGAATTAGGATAAGCGGTAACAGCAGCCGTTTCATTGGTTTCCCTATTAAGAATGCTCGTGGTAGTTTTGTAATAACGAAAGATAAGCAAATATTGTGCAAAAAATAGGAGGAAGGGGAGGAAAGGGAATAAAGGGAGAATGTATGGCCAACTTCCTTTCCTCCTGCCTCCCTTTCCTCCCTTCTCCTTTTTCATGAATCTACTCGAAAACATACGCGAAGGGTTGCGGTCGATTGCTGGTAACCGACTTCGGACTATTCTGACTTCACTCATTATTGCCATTGGTATTACCTCGTTGGTGGGTATTCTGACGGCTATTGAGGGTATTCAGAGTTCAGTGAATAGTAGTTTTGAAGGACTAGGAGCCAATACATTTAGCATTGTAGCCCGACAGGATGCATTCCGACGGGGGGGGCGGGTACAGCGGCAGGATGCACCAATCGATTATTTTGATGCCGTTCAGTTCAAACGCCGATTTCCGTATGGGGCTACTATTTCTGTTTCGTCTGTGGTGGCCGGGGCCGCTCAGGCTAAATTCGGATCAAAGAAAACAAACCCGAACATTCAGCTTACCGGGGGCGACGATGCCTACCTGAATGTGAAAGGATTCACGATGGAAACTGGTCGTAACCTAACGCCGAATGATCTGACTGCCGCTCGCAACGTGGCCATAATTGGCAGTGAAGTGGCGAATACCTTATTCGAGAGGAAGTTGAACCCGATTAATCAGGTCATACGGGTGGCTGGAAACCAGTATAAAATTGTGGGTGTGTTGGCCAAAAAAGGAGGTTTTTCGGGTGGGGGCGATGATCGGATCATCCTAATTCCGCTCGATAATGCCCGGGCCTTGGCAGGGAGTCAGCAACTGACATTCGATATTACCGCATCAGTACCCACCGTGTCAGATCAGGATGAAGCTGTTGACGAAGCACGGGGCACAATGCGGTTAGTTCGGCGTGATCAACTTGGCCAACCTGATTCCTTCGAGATTGAGCGAGCCGATGATCTGGCGAAGGAAACGGAGAACATAACCGGTTATTTGCGGATTGGCGGGTTTGGTATTGGTTTCATTACCTTACTCGGTGCTTCTATTGCGTTGCTGAACATCATGCTGGTATCCGTTACCGAACGGACCCGCGAAATAGGCATTCGGAAATCGCTCGGGGCTACCCCCCAACGTATTCGGGAGCAGTTCCTGATTGAAGCCATTGTTATTTGCATTCTTGGTGGAGTAGGCGGTGTTCTATTGGGCCTGGGGGTAGGTAACCTGATTTCGGGTGTGATCAGCCAGGGAAAAGGCGGCTTTGTTGTGCCCTGGGCCTGGATGGGACTGGGGCTTGTGGTCTGTATAACGGTTGGGCTGTTTGCCGGAATTTACCCGGCTGTGCGAGCCTCCAAATTAGACCCAATCGATGCATTACGGTATGAGTAGAAAGTCAGGAAAGGAGAAATAATGAAGATTTCTTTTCTTTCTCCTTTCTCCTTTCCTTCTTTCTCCTTACTTTTGCACCCACGTTTGACAAACGCATCTCTGGAAACAGAGACGATTCTGTCGCCGGGATGGCGGAATCGGTAGACGCGATGGTCTCAAACACCATTGTCTGCAAGGACATGCCGGTTCGAGTCCGGCTCCCGGTACAAAAGGCTCTAACAAGGGCAAACAAGAGAAAGTAAAAGCCACTGATTATCAGTGGCTTTTGTGTTTTTAAGGCTTTCTGTTTTCTCTTCTTTTCTGTTACTTATCGCTTTCTTGTTACCTATTTGTTACTCGTTTATTTGTCTGTTACTTGCTAGCTTAGGAATATAAAGCAGCAAAACATGGCAGTTAAACTTCGAAAAAAGGCGCTGGCTAGCGGGAAAATTAGCCTCTATTTAGACCTCTATAATGGGGAGCAGAGTACGTATGAATTTTTAAAACTCTATCTCTACAAGCGGCCAAAAGACGATTTAGAGAAGCAACACAACAAGGCTGTTACCCAAACTGCTGAGAATATCAGGGCCAAAAGGGAATTACAGGCCGGGGCTGAACATAATGGTGTAGCACCTGCCTTAAAGCAAAAGGTCAATTTCTTTGAGTACATGCAAAGTGGACTTGCAACAGAACACTGGACAAATCTCTAAGCCACATTTTGATATTGCCTGTTATAATAGTCGAAAGGGGAAAGATAGCCTAATGCTGAGTGCCTTCGTTGGCGATTGTACCGCACGGGCGGCCCCGCAAATCTCTATGTACTCAAAGACTGCCTGTTTAGCCGTGGCTTGCGTTTGAAAATCGTGCTGATAGACCAACTCCGACTTGAGGCTTTTGAATCGGATCGCCGAAGCGAAAGCTCTCCGCCACAGCATTATCCCAGCAGTTCCCTTTCCCGCTCATACTTTGCACAACCAGCGGGTGTTTTTTCAGCAGTCTAGTAAAGCTATGACAGGCATACTGAACCCCTCGATCCGACCGGGTCGCCGGAGCGATGAAAGATCAACTGGCGTTCGATTGGCCGGTTTTTAATCGCCATCTGCCAAGCTGGAATGGTTGTTTCAGCGGCTTTCATCGATTTACTCAAGGCCCAGCCAATCACTTTCCGATCATACAAATCCATAATCATTGTCAGGTACAGCCAGCCTTCACCGGTCTGGATGTAGGTCAGATCAGACACCCAGGCCTGGCCCGGTTTTATGGGATTAAATTGGCGATTCAAATGGTTTTCGGCCACTGGGTAGGTGTGTTTTGAATCCGTAGTAGCAACTACATACTTCTTCTGAATGACGCTTTTAAGATTAGCCTGCTTCATCAGTCTGGCTACGCGGGGGCGTGATACCTTTACGCCCTGAGCGTTTAAATCCTGAGTAATTTTTGGACTACCATACCGGCCTTTACTGGCAGTGAACAAGTTGCTGATTAACTGCGTAATAGCTTGATTTTCAGTGCCTCTTTTGGTGGGTCGTTGGGTTAGCCAATAATAATACCCACTGCGGCTTACATTCAGTACTCTACACATCATCTCAACGGGGAATTCGGTTTGGTAAGCCTTTATAAATCCGAATATTTCCCGTCGCCCCTGGAGAAGATGCCGACCGCCTTTTTTAGAATATCGCGTCGCTTCGGCGATCCGATCTAATTCAGCCTGTTTGAGTTCCTTTTTCAGTCGTATTATTTCTTGTTGTTCCTGGCTCACCTGAGTTCGGCTGACGGCTGGGGAGCCTTGAGCAACTACTCGTTCACTACGCCACCGGGTCAGAATTTGTGGGGTTATTCCTAACTCTTCAGCAGTCGCTTTTAGCGATCCTTTTGCCACTGATAGCTCCACGGCCATCTTTTTGAATTCTTCCGGGGCCGCCCGTGCGGTCGTACTGTCTCCTGGTTTTCATGGTTCACTAAGTTAGATCACACTTAACTTAATGTCCAGTCAAATGTAGCAGCTCCACTATGCATCTTACTGGACTCTCGGCTTAAGGATGAGAATGTATATAATTGCTATTTTAGCCAAACACAATCAATACCCAACTTTTGGGCTGATAGCCTTGTGTCAAAAAGATTAATTTTACTACGGTAAAAACCCTTATGAGGTGGCATTACTAGCCCTTCGGCAACATTATATTCTATTTCCTTTAGTAGTTGTTTTTGCTTTTCTAGCCCTAAGGCATTCCAAAAGGCAGGTGCAAAAAAAGTGTTTTCTACTTGGGAGATAAGTGAAGAAGATACTGCCTTGAAAAATAATAAATCTGACAGCGTACTAAACTCGTCTAAAAACTTTATAGAGGCACCATCATCTGAAAAGCAAGCAAATATTATTATAGTTTGATTGTAATCTGGCAATACGGTTAACATTATATCAGAATAAGGTATGTCAATATCAAGGTGATTA
This sequence comes from Spirosoma sp. KCTC 42546, assembly GCF_006965485.1. NCBI lineage: Bacteria > Pseudomonadati > Bacteroidota > Cytophagia > Cytophagales > Cytophagaceae > Spirosoma > Spirosoma sp. KCTC 42546. The sequence continues at coordinate 5,380,930 of NZ_CP041360.1, read as the reverse complement.
TTAAAGGGTTTACCACTATAATAATAAGGGGGAGTAATGACAGTTGCACAAGCTATCGGGATGGTTTGATCGGGTAACACAACTGATAAATAACATAACTTTTCATAGATTTTATGCTCAATCATTCTATCCAACTTTGCCTTTGAGATATCAAAATCCACCAGACTCATTTTAAATCCTTGTAATAAAGGTTCATCGATTGGAGTTCTTGGCTTTTTATCTGAATTTCCTGCTTTAATACCCTGTTTACTAATATGATAACTGTGAGCAAAAGAACGATAAGAATGTAAAAAATTATGCTTATCGCTATCGTCATACTCGTGATTTTCAATGTCAGAGAATAGCTCTGCATCATGCTTGTCACAAAAACCAAAAAAGGTTGACGCTTCACCTTTTCCAATTGGTTTTAGATCGCCAAAATAAGATTTCTCATTTGGCTGAGTATTTGAGAAAGTGTATATTTTATTTTGCCCATTAACCTCCCCCTCTATTAATGATAACCTACCATTTTTCTGTAGGCTATGGGCCTGCTTTATTGGGCCTCTACATTCTTCTTTCTTATGGTAGAAGCATTCTGATATGTGACCAGCTTTTTTCATGCTAGCCTGAAGCTTAAAAAACTCAACTATTTTATTACTTGGCTTGCCCATTGAAAAATGTTCTATGTAGTTAAATTACTACTGGCCATCAGGTTCTATATGAAGTATATCTAGCAATTGCATTAATTTATACCGTACGTTGCTAAAGTGCTTAATAGTGCTTCACTATGATCAAATATGTCATTTAATGAGTTTATTTCTTGCCTGACTTCCTTTTTAGCTTCGTCAAAGAGAGTAATGAACTTCTTTTGCCCGTTAAAATTCAGACGGCAGAGTGGTTTCCTGTTGTTGTCATCAAGCAGGATAGCAAAGTAAGACTGTGCATCTCGGTGTACTATGCGCTCAGGAGATATAACTGGTCTGAGTATGGCCCTGACGATGTAAAACCCCTCTAGCTCTTCAGCAGTAGTAATAACAGCAGGCTCACGCTTTTCAATGGAGGTTGCCACCTCAACGCTTATTGCTGCGGGTGTTTCCTGCTCTTTGGTGAGTGCAGTAGTAAGCCGATCTTTAATTTGATCGGAGAAAGACTGTTGAAATGATTTCTTGACTAGGCCGGTAAAATATTCCAATCGCTGCGCATTCATCTGGCCGGTAAAGACCTGTTTGGCGAAATGACGCACAAAGAACTCCGAAGGTGAGGCTAGCTCATTTTGAATCAATACCTTAAGCTGATTGGTGTATTTCAACTCGCTAGCTGTCGACAGAATACTATCTACATCGAAGTAGGACTTATGGAATTTCTTAAGCTCTTCAATTTGATTATCTCGCAAATCGAGCATATTAATCTCAAGGAATGGTTTTTCATCCATTCGGTTGGGCGCTTCCAAGTCGGTAAAGAATTGATAGATGACACCATTGGTTAAGACCCCAAACCTAGCCTTGGTTACGTGAAAGTACCTCAAGAGCTGGTTATCATGTAGCGTCAAGGCTTGCTTCCAGTGCTTACACTCGATGAGCATACAGGGCTCAGGTTGTCCATTTACCTCACGCATGATGGCATAATCTACTTTCTCTCCCTTCTTGGTGCCAATGTCAGATATGAATTCGGGTACTACTTCGAATGGGTTGAATACGTCATAGCCAAGTGCATTCAGAAAAGGCATGATGAAGGCATTCTTGGTAGCCTCTTCGGTTTGGATAGAGTCTTTCAGGCGGGAGACACGCTCCGCCAATTGTTTAATTTGATCTTTAAAGTCCATGAAAAAGGGAGATTTAGGATTTATCTGACAAAGAATAAAAGAAATCCAGACTCTTGGCCACCACATTACTTAACTAGGGTGATTGCATGAAAGGCTAAGTTAGCCATCTTTGATAGATGGATGTAGCCGAATTATTTTTTGAGATTGACGATCCCCGCCAGGAGGGGAAGTGTTTTCATCAGCTAACCGATATATTGATGATTGTATTGTGCGGTTATTTAGCTGATTGTGAAGGATTTGAAGAGGTGTATGATTACGCTTGTGATAAACAGGATATCCTGCGTGAGTTTCTTGAATTGCCCTGCGGCATCCCTTCTCATGATACCTTGAACCGAGTCTTTCGCCGATTAGAGCCTACGCAGTTAGAAGCTTTGTTGACGAAGTGGGGGAAGGATATTGTGGGCTTACTGGCCCAAAAACAACTCATCGTTGACGGCAAGCAACTGCGAGGAACTGTTGAGGCTGGGCATAAGCAAGCTAGGGTTCAAATTGTCAGTGTTTGGGCGGAAAAAGAGCGGTTGTGCCTGGCTCAGAGTCAGATAGCCGATAAAACCAATGAGATAAAAGCCATCCCTGACCTGCTCAAACCGCTTGACATCACGAGCAGTGTGGTGAGTATTGATGCCATTGGATGCCAGAAAACGATTACTGAACTGATTGTTGACAAGCAGGCAGACTATGTGATTGGCCTAAAAGCGAACCAAGATGGACTTTATGAGCAGGTGGTAGGTTGGTTTGAGCGGGTAAAGCCTACTTTACAAGCCCACGTAAGCCGGGATTTAGGCCATGGGCGAGCAGAAAAGCGAACCGTTTGGGTGAGTGAAAATCTAACCCTGGTGGATGCTGCCACGGAATGGATCGGACTCAGAAGTATCATCTGCGTAGAGTCAAGTCGTTGGTTGAACGACAAGGAAGAGTATGGTAAACATTTCTATATCAGTTCATTAACAGGTTTTTCGGCGACTCAGATGAGCCGTTATATTCGTCGGCACTGGAGTATTGAGAATGAGCAACACTGGCACTTGGACGTTACCTTTGATGAGGATGCCTGTCAGGTTCGGAAAGACCATGCTCCACGTAATCTGACCACAGTGCGTAAGTTAGCTTTAGGCTTGATTAGTCGCGATCCAGTCAAGATGAGTCTGAAGCGCAAACGTAAGAAAGCCGCCCGTGACGATGCCTACCTAATGACCCTACTGAGCCAACTTAACGTTTGATGCAATCACCCTATTACTTAACGGTAGGTATTGCAAGTGTGATTTCTTTTGTTTTACCTTTGTGCCATGAACAATCGCCGTCAATATCAACCCCAACCAAGTAGCTGTCAGTATTGGCACGCTAGGGGTATGACTATTGTCTAAGGTTCAAAAGACTTTTTCTATAGAAAGCCCCTATCGGATTCAAACGGTAGGGGCTATTTTCGTTTTCAGGGATATAGTCTCGGGGTGAGACGCTTGGTTTGGGACCAAGAAGCGGTGAGTTCGACTCTCACTATCCCTACACATTGGGGCTCGGCAACGTGGGAGAGTTGCAGCAGACTGTAAATCTGTTCCTTCGGGTGAGTGGGTTCGAATCCCTCAGCTCCAACTAAAGTATGGTCCGTTGGCCAAGTGGTAAGGCATTGCTCTGCAAAAGCAACACCCCCGGTTCGAATCCGGGACGGACCTCAACTACATCGGTAGCTCAGTTGGTAGAGCGTCGGTCTCCAAAACCGAAAGTCGTAGGTTCGAGCCCTACCCGGTGTGCCGGAATAGAGAGTTGCCAGAATGGTTAATGGAACAGCCTGCTAAGCTGTAGTCGGAAAACTGACTTCTGGCCGGGTCGCCGGTCGATTCGAGCCCCAGGCTCTCTGCAAAGACCTCAGCATGGAGGTCTTTATTGTCTTGTAGCTCAATTGGTAGAACGTCTGATTTTGGTTCAGAAGGTTCCAGGTTCGAGCCCTGGCAGGACATCAACATTGCCGGATAGTATAGCGGTTATTACCCCCGACTCTGACTCGGATGACCTTGATTCGGCTATCTCTAGGGAGATTACTTCTGCTGGTCAATTAACGAAATTAGAAAAACTTATAAGCCGCTGATTATTCTGGCATAGATGTTATTCGCTGAATTTCCGTCAAACGTTTTAGTCTTATCATTGGCAACATTGACTGTGATATTGGATGTGCTTCCAGAGTTAGCACTCGTACGGGTGACCGTAAAGCCTAAATTGGTAGTGGCATTTGCAGCAATAAATAGCCCTTCATTAATTGTTAAGCGAATCTGCTGATTGCTAGTATTGCTTGTTATACGCCATTCAGAATTATTCACCATGACCGGATTGTTTTCCCCGCCTGTAACATTGATAGCAGTCAGCGATGGGTCATAGGAAACGGTGAAGCCTGTAGGGACGGTGATGGTAATAGAAACGTTTCCTAAAGACGTCGGAAAGCCACCTACTTCCGCGACTGCCACGACTAGATTCACTTCGCTACCAGCAGCGGGGAAGTTAGCTTGTGGTAGCAGCAGTGTGGGGCTTAAATCCTGACCAATTACTGTTGCGCTGGCACTGGCTGTATCGCCCTCAGCGTTTGTCAAGGTAACCGAATAGATTCCTGCGGTAGTAGCCGAAATAACCGGAGTAGTAGCTCCAGTTGACCATTTGAGAGTGCCCTCGCCTACCGCTGATAGGCTGACTGAGGGGCTGGTACTGGTTAGGGTTGCCTTAGAAGGAGTTATATTAAGCGGTGGTCGGATTGTATAGATATATACCTCATCCGATGTAGTATAAAGAGCAGGTTCTCCACCGGCAAAAAAAGCCTGCTTCCCTATACTAGTAGAAGCTAAACGAAGACAGGCGCGTGGTAATTTGTCTGTAGTCCATTGGTCAGTAGCATAATCGTATATGTCTACTACATCGCTAAACGATGCAGCATATTCGCCTGGGGGTAAAAAGCCTCCACCCGCAAAAAAAGCTTTAGTTCCTGCACGGGTTGCTGATAAGCTAAATCGTATTTTAGAGAGGGTAGCCGTAGACCATACGTTAGTCGCGACATCATAGATATCAACTATGTTTGTTTGATCGCCCGAAAAGAAAACTTTCGTCCCTACACTAGTTGCAATGGGAAATCCAACTAGGTTTGGTAGCGTCCTTGTCGTCCAAAGTTCTGTGGTGGTGTCGTAGATGTCGACAACATTGGACATAACGTCATTGGCTAACTTGCCTCCGACAAAAAACACTTTAGAGCCTGCACTAGTAGCAGCCAGATTATATCGTCCCTGCGAAAGAGTCGTAGTGGTCCAAAGACCTGTAGCCGTATCATAAATATCTACTACATTAGAAAGGCCAAGTCCTCCACCAAAAAAAACTTTAGAACCTGCACTGGTAGCGGCAAAATTAGCTCTAGCTATTGAAAGGCTTGCCGTGCTCCACAAACCAGTGGCATCATCATAGATATCTACTCTATCTGAAGGTGTTAATGGATTTTGGAGGCTTCCCGTCATTCCACCAGCAAAAAATGCTTTAGATCCTGCACTAGTGGCAAGTAAATTCCATCGAGCTTGTGAGAGACTAGCCTTAGACCATGCTTGAGTAGCCACATCAAAAATCTCTACTTTGTCAGTTGACGTATAATTGTTTACCAGGCCTCCCCCAAAAAGTGCTTTACTTCCTACACTGGTAGCTGCTAGGTAGTTTCTTGGGCCTGAAAGTTTAGCCGTAGTCCATTGCGCCTGTGAGGGTAAACCAACTAGATAAGTTAATATCAACAGTACCCAACAAGAAGTCTTAACTGTGCTCATATAAAATAGGTTGCGTTTAAAATACCAAAGTAACAGGCGGAATATTATTACTATGCATCGCAAGGTTAAGGTGGGATTGTTATTAACCCTTACTAGGAGTTGACGAGCGAACACCTACTCAGGGCTCAAGCCTGATACGTTTATCCCTCGTCAACTACCTTTACGAGCTAGAGACACATTACTCAAATGTTGATCCGCTTACTAGGGTATTTTTGGGAAGTGCAAGCTTTCGGCTTAGCTTACCTGCTGGCAGCTGACTCTACAGTTGGTTACCCTACTCATCCCTGTTCAGCAGGTCGGTTGCTTCTCCACATCGACGCTAACTCGGTAACTTCCCCAAGCCCCTTTGCAGGTTGCATTCGTGTTTGGCATCTAGACGGCAATAACTCGCGTCTAAGCGCTTATTCGGTTCACGTCAGATCCTACCGGCAATACTACAATCGCCTTCCAGAGCGCAGCAGGAACGGTTAGCTTGCCACTGGCAATAGTTGTAGCCTTGCCGTTGTCCCCCTCACCACCTTTGCCCGCTGTTCCAGCAATGATGTACAGCTCGTTACACTGAGTCACGAGATTACGGCAGTAGCCTTCTAGCCTCAATCAAGATTGCCTGTTAAGTTGAGGTGCCTGCGGTACTATGTTGGTCAGAATGAAAGTCGTTTTGTTTTCTTCAGCGGTACTATCTCTATCATCTGATGGGCAGAGGTGGCCACGGTAGAAGCCAAAATTCATGTAATCCGCATGCCTGACTTGTACCAGGTAGCAGTAAATGATGATCAGGTATGAAGTTGCCGTGTATAACGAGATGCCGAATCCTTCCAGGCTGAGCTTAGGTGTTAGCTACACCAATTAGCGATGACGATCAATTGTGTTGATTGTTAATAATGTAACGCTCGATTTTGAATACGAGGAGAAAGGCTTAACTTTCATTAGCCAATTAATCTTAGTATGAATCTATATGGACTTTAATGATTTTAAAAAGCGAATAGAGCGGGTATATGCCAGTATTGGGCAAATGTCAACTGAAGACTATCAAAAGCAAATTCGTTGGAAGCCAGGTACATTTGAATTTAGTTTTGGCTCCAAAGAAAATGCGACCGACGAAAGTAAAGTCGTAAGCACTATAAGCGCTATAGCTGACTTGAAAGATAACATAAAAAACAAAATGAGCTCTGTAGGTTTGAAGCCACAACTCGTAGAAGATGAGATCAATAAATCTCTGTATCTCCAACTTATTACAGATTTAGATAATCAACAAAAACACGGTTATCCATTAACAAAATCTAAAAGATCAGGATTAGACCCACTTATAAAAAATGTAAAATCAGTTGTTTCTTTCACCGTGACCCAAAGTGATAATTTTATCAGTTTTGACCTAACAACCGGGAAGGTAACGCCCACTGGGGCAGTGGCTAAGGGTGAAATTGATGCAGAAATAACTGATAGTACAGGCAAAGTTATTTGTGATCTTGATGAGTTGATAACAACGGCAATGTCAACATGGGAAAACTTTATAGCTACCCATAAATTAGCCTAGAAACTTAACCTCATTGACTAGCCGATGAGGTTATAGGTTAGAAATATACATTCGGAGGAATTAGCAAAGGTTACCTAGGCATTTCTTCCAATCAACGACTTGTTATCTAGGTACATTATTTCATTAACTCTAATTCTAGCCTATATCAACGTATGTTATTATGGTTTTAGGAGATTTTGGTGGTTGTAACTCGACCTTTTGATAAATTTTTAACTGATTTTGCACTATATGGTTCCTATTTGTTACTTACTGCCTACTATAATGTTGATAATCAGATAGATAGGCTCTTTATTTTGTACCGGCTCCCGGTACAAAAGGCTCTAACAAGGGCAAACAAGAGAAAGTAAAAGCCACTGATAATCAGTGGCTTTTGTGTTTTTAGGGCTTTCTACTTTCTCCTGTTTCCTGGGGGGACTGTTTCGCCGGACACTTTATTTATGAAGCTTGGCCAAAACAGCCTGGTAAAATTGATTGGCAAACGCAATAAGAGTACCGTAACCTAACAACGAATGTAACCTACGGATTTAATAATACCCGTGCTCCCAAGGCTCGGCCTGCATTCGTTAACAATTCATGGCGAGTATTCCGCAAATCAAAAATACGGCGTCAATCCCCGGCTATCTTCCAGTAAACGGCTCTTAATCGACCCAAAAAGGACGCTATAGGCGTGTTTTTACGCTGATAATCAGCGTAAGGAAATGGTAATTGCCATGGTAGGTTCTCCCTGACTAACCAGCCTCAGCATATCAGCCCGCGCAGGCAGCCCCGTTAAATCCGGTGGTATACTTTCTTTCGGATGTCGGGGGTGATTTATTGTACACGAAGTTATTTAAGGTTCGTGCCCGGATTTTTAGAAATACATCAAGTTGCTGACAATGAATGTGAAACCCGGCCGGAGTTTATTAAATGGCGATTTAGTAACTCAACCAATTATATGTTTTTACGTTAGATGACTAATAGCCATGTTTTACAATTGGCAATACATATATGGGTTCTTAAAAGTTAGTCTCTTTGAGACTAACTTTTTTTATTAAAAATGATAACCATTTATTAACTATTGAGTCTTAATAGTAAATACCCATATATGTAAAGAAGCGCCTGATAAACCTATAGACGTTTTGATAATTTTGCACCATGGCAAAAAAATATCCCATTTCGTTTATTGGTAAGTCAGGCGCATTTTGCAAAAGCCAGAAACAAAGGGATTGAAGCTGGTTATTTGAATTTGGGCCGGAGTTAATGCGCTTTTTGCGAGTTCCTGCGTACTATAGTTGTAGTATCATAGAATAGAGGTTCGTTGATTTTCCACTGCTGCCAGCCAGCACGCTATACACTTTTTTCTATCCTTAGAGTTTACCTTGCCAGCGAATGGGCGAAGAGGTCCTCGATCCACTCGCATTGATCCCTAATAGTCAGGGAAGTTAGAGGTCCCAGATTAGCACACCTTTAGTAACCCCCACTCATTTATTGACTGACTATGGGCTAGTACAGCCATAGGTACTAGTACAGCCATAGGTATAAGTACGTTTCGGAGCCCTTTTTAGAGGGCTTAATTGACTACCTATGCGTTGCTCATTCTTCTTCGGCTGGATAACTGCCGTTCTACTGCTGGGGTCGACCCACCTGGCTTGTGGGCAAACGACAGCCGTACTAACCGGTACTGTAACGGATGCCACGACGGGGAAACCTATGCCGTTTGCCAATGTCTATGTGAATGGCAGCACGCGGGGGGCTGTCACCGACGAAAAAGGGGCGTTTACCCTGGCTGGAATTTCACTGGGTACGGTTGAGGTGGTTGCCTCGTTTATTGGCTATCAGCCGGACAAACGCACATACAGATTTGATAATGCGTCTCCACAAAAAGCCAGTTTTCGGCTGAAAGCAAGTGAACAAACGCTGGATGCCGTAACCGTACGGGGTAATCCGAAGCAATGGGAACGGCAGTTACGTCAGTTTAAAAAGCAACTCTTCGGAGAGCCCTTTGGCGGACAGTGTGTGCTTGTCAACAGCGAAGTTCTCCATTTCAACGAAGATAAAGATCATTTATATGCAACGGCTAGTGAGCCATTAATAATTGATAACCAGGCGCTGGGCTATCGACTGGTTTATGATTTGCAACAGTTCAGTGCAACTACATCAGGCGAGGTTTATTATGCAGGTACAGCCCGTTTTGACGAACTAAAACCCGAGAACGAACGGCAAGCCGACCGATTCCGGCGTAACCGGTTGGCTGCTTACAAAGGATCTATTCGCCATTTAATGGCTAGTCTGACTGACAATACGTTCGAACAGGCAGGCTTTCTGGTCTATCAGGAAGATATCACCAAACCAATTCCCATTGAACAGCGGTCAATTACGCTTTCCGCTGCGGTTAGCGACTATAAGCGTTTGATTCCAGTTAAGGTCTCTGCCTTGATTCAATCCGGTAAGCTATCGACCGAACGACGATTGGTTTCGCCCATGAAACTGATCGTATTCTATACGAATGCGAACTCGGGTTTTTCGCCTTATCCCGATGCTCGCTACGCCTATACGGAAATGAGACTGCCTAGTGGCCAGCTGCAAATGACCGTCGATGGGGTTATTACGATGCCTGAAGGTATGGACGTAAAAGGCTCGATGGGTAACGACCGGCTATCGACCATGTTGCCCGCCGACTGGAAGGTTAAAGGCAATGAGAAAGAGACGCTTACGAACGGCTCATTAGCCCTACAGGGGAAACTCGCGCCACCAGATGCTCGTATGGGACGTATCGCTACGGATTTCAGTGAACGATTCAAATTGTTGGCTCCCAGCTTGTTTGTGCACATCGATAAACCGGTTTACGCCACGGGCGATCGGCTCTGGATGAGTACGTACCTGCTTGATGCTGTCAATCATCAGCGGGCCGATGGCGAAACGGCTATTCATGTCGATCTACTTTCTTCGGCAGGCAAGCTTGTTCAGCACCAGTGGATACGCATCGTTGACGGACGTGGCGAAGGCAATTTTCGCCTGTCGGATACGCTCAAGACGGGAACGTATCGCCTGCGCGCCTATACCGATGAAGATGACGCCCAGCGACGCCCTGCTTTTGAACGGTCTGTGGCTATCTATAATCTGTTTCGGAACGAGGTAGCCATACATAATGATTCGGTTCCGCAGCCAGTAGATGTCCAGATTTTGCCGGAAGGTGGTTGCTGGATTTCGGGATTGCCAGCGCGGCTGGGTGTAAAAATTGTCCAGTCCAATGGTCATGGATTGTCCATCGCGGGACGTATTGTCGACGACCTGGGCGTTGAAGTCGTTCGTTTCAAGACCAATCAGCAGGGAATGACCAGCGTGTTGATGGAGCCCAAGGCACAACGGACGTATTACGCCGACCTAACGTATAACAACCAGCCGCAACACGTTCCGTTGCCCAAACCCGAACCGGAAGGGCTGTTGCTGTCGGCCGATGCGATCAGCGATACAACCCGCCTGGCATTAACCATACTGAGTTCTAACCGGGCCGTTATCGACTCCGTGTATATCCTGATTCAGCAGCACAGTCGTGTGGTCGATCAGCGAAAAATTCTCCTGCAAAATGGGGTGGCGAAGATAAACCTGCCCATGATGAGCTGGTTGCCGGGCCTTGCGCAAATCACCCTGTACGATGCCATCGCCAAACCCCAAGCCGAGCGATTAATTTATGTGCCCGAATTCATTGCGCCAGTGCGCGTGCGGATGGGTCTAAACAAAACCCGGTATCAGCCCCGCGAGCAGGCCATTCTAAGCGTCAATCTGACTGATAACGGATTACCCGCACTGGCCGCTTTATCGGCGTCGATTACCGATGTAGGTCAAGTGCCTGATGATACCGCCGATGCCACGTTGCAGGCACACTTGTTGCTAACGGGCGAGCTTCGGGGACGTGTCGAAAATCCTAACCAATACGTCATGAATCGCTCTGCCGAAACCCGTCAAGCGTTGGACGACCTATTGTTAACGCAGGGCTGGCGACGGGTCAGTGGCACACCCGAAACAGATTCACTCGGTGGCGTATCGCTCAAGGGGCGCATTTTGAATGCTCAACATCAACCTATACCCGGCGCTCAGATTATTGTGATGTCGACAAGCCCTAAGCAATCGTTCGTAAAATCGGCAGGCGCTGACGAACAGGGGCGCTTTCGACTGGCAGGCATGGCCATTACCGATACAATACAATTACTGACACGAATCGCTGATCATCGGTTAAAAAATATTCCGGCCAAAGAAGCCTTTCTGGTTCAGGAAGTGCCCGGAAAAGGATGGGAATCTAGTCAACTAACGGTTGCGACAAACTGGTCGATGTTACGGACTCAACTGGAAGCGGCTCGACTTCGGCAGGAAGCAAACGCCGATTCTTACCGCGACAAAACGGCGAAAGTGCTGAAAGAAGTGACGGTTCGAGCGCAGAAATTAGATAAAAGACCCGAGGATATTCAACAGCGCAGTTTACACAATGAAGCTGATGCCGTTATTGTGGTCGATGAGAAATCACCAGCCTACCAAAATCTATATGAAATGCTTCAGGGACGATTGGCGGGCGTGACGGTTACACGAGAAGGAGCCGCAGTACCGCGTAGCTATAAGGTGTTTATGCGGGGAGTGAGTAGTTTCAAAAGTGGCATGCAGCCCTTGTATTTGATGGATGGTATGCCCATTGAGGACCCTGATGGAACTGCTTTATTTTTCTTCAGCCCAAGTGATATTGAACGTATCGAAGTGCTGAAAAGTGCTATTACGACGGGTACATATGGGGCTCGGGGCGGAAACGGAGTTATTGCTTTTTACACAAAAAGGGCACGGTCTATGCAGGGCAGTGCGAGGCCACAGGAAGGTATGACGCCAATTCAATTCATTGGCTACCCGTCGGTACAGCGTGAGTTCTACGTCCCACGCTATACTACGGAAGTAACGACCGACTCCATTTCCGGCTCCGTCGATTACCGGGATGTTCTCTACTGGAAACCACTCATGCAAACCGACAGTCAGGGGCGAAGCCAGCTACGTTTTCCGCTATCGGACGTAGTACGCACGCTGCGCGTGGTGATCCAGGGTGTTACCGCCGATGGTCGTCCGGTACTGGGCGTTCAGGTAATCCAGGTTCAATAACCTAATGATTTGTTTTCCCCAGCTTCATTACTTACATCTCATCTATAAACAAATACCTACATTCTTCAGGCTACATGATTCGTGACAGCCAACTGTAGTGGTTCTCCAATTCCAGGGCAGTCTTCATTTGTGCAATATTATTTTGCTATATATAATATAACTATAGTATATAGCTCGTATTTTTGCCCAAAATCAACAACAAGGATGAAGTGGCCTGTCGTCTTGATGCTACACTGGTCGTAACCGATTAGTGGGTAGGCAACCAGGTACTGATTGGTCAGCCCATCTGTTTATAAATTAGAGTAGTATGGTAACTAAAAGAAAACAGTTAATTCGTGTCGTGTTTGATGTACTGGATGAGACGAATCACAACATTCAGCAAAATGGAGATCTATCCGTTGCGGCTGCGGATCCAGATGAAGCGATTGACTGGGTCTTCGCTGAAATGCAGCGTCAGTTCAACCGGCCAGACATCCGGCTTTCGCGGGTACGTATTTGCGCTTGATATGACGACTAAATCGGCCCACTCATCAGTAACTATAGGTATACAGGTTGTTTAGGATATAATTAGCTCACCATGGTAAGTTTAACCCGTGAACCAACGTATACGCTTAGACGATCTTGATATCGCACCTTACAAAGACCTGATTCAGTCACTGGCCATTCAGTGGGTTCGGGCCGAACTACCTGCCCAGGGATTAACCTATGCCGATTACCTGACGGACATCAGGATACTTCTGCTGACAACCCAGGATACGGATCGGACAACGGTTATTGTTCAGGCAGTGCTTGCTCAGGCGGCTGCGCTACATAAAACGTCGGGTTGGGTGGAGCAGGAACTCAAGTTCGAGGGAATGATCGAGGGGGCTGACCGGGTAGATTTTCTACGGCTCGATCTGCAACAGGCGGGGACCCTTGATGATGCGATGCTGGATGCCTTCAACGAACGAATGAACCGTTTTGTCAGCAGGGATGAGTAGAGTTGCTTAGCCACGAGGTTACTACCTATGAGATTTATCACTGGCTGATTGCTACCGATGAGGACTACGTCGTTATTCATTCTATTGATGATCACCCTGGGTGTTGCGCTGGCCCAACCTAAAAACGAAGTAACCCCCAGGATTTAGCTGGAATAGAACAGCTTAAACCAGCCAGGGCTAGTGGGATTACAAAGGCAGTAAAATCTGGGTTAATGACCAGGAGCTAAGGCCACCCATCTGGACAAATGCAGGCTTACACCCGCTGGATAATGAACAACCCTACACAAACGAGCCCTACGAAAATCGCCCGCCAGAGCCAGTTACGCTAAAAAAGGGCTGGAATAAAGTGCTGATCAAACTACCGATCGGCGAGTTTCGGACGGATGCCTATCGTTTAGCGAAATGGATGTTCACCTGTGTTTTTGTCAGGCAAGTAAACAATCAACTGGAAGCCATTGACGGACTGGTTTATTCGCCTGATAAAAAGAAACGGTAGCGTTGAGGGTACGGCATTTACCGGTCGGGAGTCTGATTTGGCATAGCACTAGTTTATTCGTGACGAATCCGCTTTATCCGTTGCTTTCAGAATAAAGACGGTCATCGAGATTGGGCCGTGGGCGCCCAGCACCAGCGCCTGTTCAATATCCGCCGTTTTAGAAGGCCCACCAATAAAGGCGGCAAAGCCATAATCACCCGCCCCAATTTTCTGATAGGCTTCGTGTAGGGTCGGCACAATACGTTCGGCAGGTACCACTACAACCAGATGCTGGCAAATGTAGGGGATGATTCGTTGGCCCATCCGTTGTTCGGGTAGCCATACGGCTCCGTTTTCGGCTACAGCCAACTCTGCTTCAATCACGGCTACCTCTACATCATCAAACGTATGGGGATCGGCCTCTGGCGAGAGCAGTTCAAACGAATTGCCTAACTCGGGTAAGGTAGTGATAATACGCAGTGTCCCATCAAAGTTTTCCTGAATCAGGCTTGTGATCCTGGCTAGGCTTTCAGCTAAAAAGACGGTGCCACCGATGCTGGTGAATGTATCCGCGTATGTTGAAAAAATATGCTGGTCGGTACCTTTAAAGGCACTGATACTAGGCAAAGGACTGGCTGGCGGCTGGTTCTTGATAACCGCGGCCAATATGCTTTCTCTCGTGTTCATTCAGTTTCGTTGATTAACGTTTCTCGGTGCCGTCCTTTGGCTCCTGTTTTGCATACCACTCACCAAACGATTCTTTTGGCGTATCAGGCATTTCACGTTGTTTGTACCAGGGGTTGAACTTATTGTTGACCGCAAACGGGATGTTATTCAATACCCATCGTCCCGCTTTTCCAATGGTTGTATAGGATGATGGCGATGAGAGTGTCCAGGCCATGGCTTTAATGCCCAGTACTTTTGTATTGGCGGCATAGCCTTCCTGAACAATCACTTGACGCCATTTATACAGTTGCTCATGAATGTTGATTTTTACCGGGCATACATTGGAGCAGGAGCCACAGAGCGTTGATGCGAAGGGCAAATCCGCATGCTTTTTCATGTCGAGATTCGGCGCCAGAATCGCACCGATCGGTCCAGAAACGGTGTTGTGGTAGCTGAGACCGCCACTTTTTCGGTACACGGGGCAGGTGTTCATGCAGGCACCACATCGGATGCATTTTAACGAATCCCGAAAATCGGCCCGGCCTAACTGGCGACTCCGACCATAATCGACCAGAATCAGGTGCATTTCCTGCCCTTTTCGCGGCTTTTTGAAATGGCTGGAATAAATGGTGATAGGTTGACCCGTGGCACTGCGGGCCAATAGTCGTAAGAATATACCCAGATGCTGTTTCTGGGGGATAATCTTTTCGAGCCCCATCGACGAAATCTGTACTTCGGATAAATGAGCGCCCATGTCGGCATTCCCCTCGTTGGTACACACGACGTACTCACCGGTTTCGGCCACGGCGAAGTTCACGCCCGTAAGGGCAGCCCGCCGGGTAATGAAAACTTTACGCAGGTGTCGGCGGGCAAATCGGGTCAGCGTTGTGGGATCGGATACCCCTTTTTCGGTACCCAGATGTTCATGGAAAATTTCGCCGATTTCTTCTTTTCGTTTATGAATACAGGGCAGAACGATGTGGCTCGGCGGTTCATTATCCAATTGCTGAATATATTCACCCAGATCTGAATTGATCACGTCAATTCCCCGCTCGATCAAATATTCGTTCAGATGGCATTCTTCCGTAAGCATGGATTTGCTCTTTACCATCTGTTCAATCCCTTTTTCTTTCAGAATACCATACACAATTGCATTGTGCTCTTCGGCATCGGCAGCCCAGTGAACGTTGATACCATTCTTGATAGCGTTGGCTTCAAATTCCAGTAAATAATCGTGCAGGTTGGACAGTACATTGCTTTTGATTTGGGAGGCTGCTTCCCGTAAGGCCTCCCATTCCGGTATGTTTTTGGCTGCCATGTCGCGTTTTTGCCGTATCCACCAAAGTGCTCCGTCGTGCCAGTCGACACGCTCTTCGTCTTTAATAAAGATCTCGGCTAAGGCAGCATGGTCGTTGACTAGTTTTTCCATTACAAGGTCGAGTTTAAAATTTGGGCAATATGTACGGCTTTAACGGTACTCTTGTTTCGCTGTAAAATTCCTTCGAGGTGCATCAGGCAGGAAAGGTCGACGGATGTGATGTATTCAGCCCCATGTCGTTCGTGATCAGAAACCCGGTCTTTGCCCATTTTTACCGATACGGCTTCTTCGGCCACGCAGAACGTTCCGCCGAAGCCGCAGCACTCGTCCGGGCGGTCCAGCGTAACCAGCTCCAGGCCGTCTACCATGTTTAATAACTGGACAGGTTTGGAGAAGGGTGCGGCATTTAGTTCGCTCATCTGAGCCAGATGCAGCCCGCGTAACCCGTGGCAACTCTGGTGGATACCCACTTTGTGCGGAAACCGTGCCTGTAGATTTTCCAGGTGCAGCACATCGGTCAAAAACTCAACAAGTTCATACGTTTTCGAACGGATGCTGTCTGCTCTGGCCGGATCGTTAACTGACTTGAGGTGTTCTTTTACGTGAAGCACACAACTAGCGGAAGGAGCCACGATATAGTCGAATTCCGAAAAGTTTTCTATGAAAAGGTTGCTGCACTCCTGCGTGAGGTGTTCAAAGCCTGAATTAGCCATAGGTTGGCCGCAGCAGGTTTGTTTGGGTGGATACACCACGCTTACCCCTAGCTTTTGCAGCAATTGCAGCGTAGCGATGGCTGCCTGCGGGTAAAACTGGTTTACATAGCAGGGTATAAATAGTCCGACAGTCATAGGAAAAAGTGATTGAATCAGCAGTAAGGGGCTCTTTCCTTATAAGGCGCTGGAAAGGCCGATTTACTAGAAAATAGTAGTAAGTAGTTTAAGTAAGGTGCATACGACCGTTTACTCAACCACCCTGTTTTTACTCCACTCATCCAGGGGGTCAACCGTTCCGGTAGTTTGTTATGCATAGTACCATCTATCGCCCATACCTTTGACACATCAATCGGGAAGAACCCGACTCAATTTTAACGCAAACAACAACTACATAAAGTCATGAAATCCCTCATCAAACCACTGCTCGTTGCCGTTACCCTTAGTGCCGTTACGCTTTCTACTTCCTTGGCTGCCGTTAACCCTGGTAGCCGCCCAGCAGCCGTTGCTGCCTATAAAGCCGGTATTTACTCAACCGTAGAAGGTAAACTGAACATTGCCCTTGATAAAGAAACGACGGGTAAAGTAGACATCAAACTGAAGGGTACATCCGGTAAGGTTCTATTTGTTCAACATCTGGGTAAGAACGAAAAAACAGCGCGCATTCGCTTAAATCTTAGTGAGCTGGAAGATGGTGCCTACCAGGTAGAAATCACGAACGGTGTTGATGTAACAACCCATACTGTCACGCTGTCGACCACCCAGCCCAGCGCCCCGAATCGTCTGATCGCGGTCAACTAATTTTAGATAGCCCCATACTGCAAACGCCACGCTCCTGAGTGTGGCGTTTGCAGTATGGGGCTATTGCGCTCATTCACGACTGTCTAGTTCCAGTTGCAATGGGAGGATTTTTTGGACGATTTTAATTGAAGGTAGTATCAGTGTAAGTTATTCATTTATAAAATAGTACATAGGCCATAAGTAATTCTAAATACCCTTTTATTGGACGAAAATCTCGATGATGTGGGTAGTTTTACACAAAAAGAAATAACTCACGGTCCGCCGTTCGGTCGTTTGCATTAGCAGTCAACTAAAACGTCCCAAGAATAGAGTACTTAGGGAGACGGCTTTTTTTATGACTGTCAAATGGCCCGCAGTCGGAGCGCGGACCCAGGTCTAACCATCGTCACCTCGGCCCTCTTAGTAACATACGGTTAGCTCAATTTATTTATTTATAAAAAACTATTTACTTTTGATATAATGTATATAACTACCCGTAATGGCAAAAATACTAGTAGTCGAGGATGACTTGCAGTTAAGGGAAAATATCAGTGAGCAGCTCCAATTAAGTAATCACGAAGTAAAAACCGCACCGGATGGAATCAGGGCGTTTGAATTACTACCCACTTTTCTGCCCAATCTAATCTTGTGCGATGTCATGATGCCGAATATGGACGGCATTGCATTTATCCGGGCAAAAAACCGACACGCTCTTTACCGGTCAATTCCGGTTATTTTTATAACTGCCCTAGTAACCGAACAGGATAAACTTCTGGGGTTAGAAGAAGGCGCTGTTGATTATTTGTTCAAGCCCTTCCTGCATAAAGAACTACTCCTAAAAGTTAATAATATCACCCGTAGACAAACTGAGTTAGTATTGCACCAATTAGAGCAGGCGTCCGCTCATCAGGAAACCGAAATTCAGTTCGTTAAGCGCTTTAGCGAGCTACTCGAGCAGCATGCTCGTAATCCATCCTTGACCGCCGATAAATTATCGTTGGAAATGAACATGAGTCTGTCGGCGATGCAACGGAATCTAAAGAAATATCTCCGACGGAACTTTAGTGAACTGCTAAAAGGCCACCGTCTTCGTAAGGCTGCAGCGTTTCTGTTAGAAACCGACTATAGTCTTCAGCAGATTGCCGACCGATGCGGCTTTGGTAGCCTATCTTATTTCTCATTCAGTTTCAAAGAAGCCAATGGTATGTCACCCCTGCGTTTTAGGCAGCAACACCGCCCGAAAACGGCTTTACCCAACAAATAATGCTGGCACCCAATACGCATCGAATGATCCAATGTCAACATTTAGACAGACAACTTATTTACGCTCCTTAGCTCACACCAGCCGCTTGTTCCTTTAACAGATTACCGATTTGACCGTTAAGCGTTTGCATAACCGCTATATGACTTTTCAGCAAACAGTTGATGGCCGACGGCGATTGAGTTTGCTTTGTTTGCTGATCTAATTCGGCGACAAACTGTTCAATCGTTTTGATCAAAGTGGACTGTAAACGTCGGAACTGACTAACCTCAGGAGCCGATGCAGTCGACGGGTAGGCTAGTACTAGAGAAATCAAATAATAGTTGGTATACAAAGATTCTACTTCCCGTTGCCAATCAGTTCGACTCACCATCTTATTGACATAATTTATAAATGTATTAGTCGCCGTCTTATTCATGAATTAGTGGGCGTATTAGGTTGAATGTTGACGAAAATGAGCAACCTCAAATGGCCGAAACAAAGCTAAGGCAGCGTTTTTTCGATTCTAATTCGATTTTTTTAGAATAATCACGGTAAGCTTCCTACGCATAGCGGGTGCTATTATTTTTATTGATTATACAGCTAGCTACTCAACAAGTCTATTTAGAGGTAAGGATTTGCTCACAGTCAAATCATACTACCTGTAAAGCGAAGCTTCGCTGGTTTAAGAAGACCTTACGTGTTTTTTTAAGTAAAGGCTCCGTCTTACACCTCGATCCAGGCAATACCAAACGACCCAATCCATCGTACCCTCTTTTGACCAAACATGAAAAGGCAGATATTAGTCATCGAAGATGAGTCATCTATTCGTGAGAACGTAGCCGAACTGCTGACACTACAAGGCTTTAGTGTCGATACAGCCGCCGATGGCCAGGAAGGCATAAACCGAGCCATTCAATCACAACCTGATTTGATACTTTGCGATGTCATGATGCCCGGAATGAACGGTTATCAGGTACTGGAGTCCATTCGCGCTCACCGTTCACTGAGTCACCTACCTTTCATTTTTCTCACTGCCAGAGCCGAACCCGATGACCTCCGCCAAGGTATGGTCTTAGGCGCTGATGACTACCTCATCAAACCGTTTACGAGTAAAGACTTACTAAAATCCATCGAAACCCGGTTAAAGCGTGAGCAGATTCGCAACCACCAAGTACAGGTCCAGTTGACCAACTATCTAACCAACCTGGGTCGTGTCACGATTCATGAGCATAACACACCCCTAGCCGGGATTATGGGCTTTATCGGCCTATTAAAGGAAGATTACCCTACGCTCGACTCCGCCGAGATGGAGTCTATGCTGGACCAGATGATGAGGTGTTGCTTACGGCTTAAAAGAACCCTCGAAAATGAACGTCTCACCAACTTACTTATCCACCCGCATGGCTCTGCTGAACACGACGCATTAAGCCAGGGCAACTCCTATGTATTCGATGCGCTTGTTAAAGAGGTTAAACAAACGATTGAGAAAGAGCATGAAGAGCCTGCAACCATCCTTACTACTACCGAAATGGCCCATCTACGCTTACCGCCCCACAGCCTGACCAAGATACTGGAGGAGTTGATAGACAATGCGATTAAGTTTTCGGAAAGAGGTCGTGACGTTTGTGTGTCGGGGCTGATTCGTGATGAGTGCTACCAGCTAACCATTACCAATTGGGGACGTGCGTTTAAATCCAGCGATAGTCTCCGGATTGCTCCATACACTCAGTTTGACCGCAAGTATTACGAGCAGCAGGGTTCGGGGCTGGGCTTGTTTATCGTCAAAACCCTAATCGAGATGAACCAGGGCCACTTACAGATTGATAGTAAGCCAGAGGGCCTTACGAAAGTGACGCTCCAGCTTCCACTTATGGATCGTGTTCGTTCACTGAATAAATCGGCATAAGCCCCAAAGATGAAAACAACATGGGGCCTAAAGCTTAAGCGATTGACCATTCTGTAACCTACCGTTTTATGACTTTATCAGAAACCGAGCAGCATCGCTTACAGGCGCTCATGAGCTATACTATTCTCGATAGCTTACCGGAAGCGGAATATGACGCTATAACCCAAATAGCTGCCCATATCTGTCAAACACCCATTTCACTGATTACCTTTTTGGATACTGAGCGTCAGTGGTTTAAAGCAGCCCAAGGTCTTACCCTCAAGGAGACGCCCCGGCAATATTCATTCTGTGCACACGCCCTTCAAACGCCAACCCAGCTTATGGAGGTGATGGATGCCCGTGTGGATGAACGCTTCGCCCAAAACCCATTTACGTTAAGCGACCCACCTGTTATCTTCTACGCGGGTGTCCCGCTGATTGATGAAGCTGGACAGGCACTGGGCACCTTATGTGTACTAGATCATCAGCCACGGCACCTCTCCGATCAACAGGCCACAACCCTTCAATCGTTGGCCCAGCAGGTTGTATCGCTCCTGAAACTGCGTCGGAGTCAGACCTTGCTAAGCCAGGCCAATCAGTTGCTGAACGATACTAATGCGCTATTACAGGCCGTCGTAAGTAGCTGTCCGGCAGGGCTGACCCTTTTCGAACCAGTTTATTCGAACGGGGAACTGACTGATTTTAAGTATGTTTTTACCAATGACGCCAACGCTCTTATTGCTGGACGAAGCGTCGAACAGATGACCGGCAGTACACTCAATTCCCTGTTTTCGACGGCCGTTACGGCTGGCCTGTTCGACCGTTTAAAAACGGTTCAACAAACCGGCCAACCTCTCCAGGTACAATGGCAGGTAACCGTTGAACACGGCCAGATTTGGTGTAATCTATCTATGACTCCAATCAGGGAACGAGTCCTATTATGCGTACAGGATATCTCGCAACTGAAACGAACGGAGCAGCAGCTACAGGCCCAGACCGAAAACTTAGAGCAGCATATTGCGGAGCGTACGCTTAAGATCGGGCAACTTTCGGCCTGGCAAAATGCAATTCTGGAACATGCCGGTCAGTCGATCGTTTCAACGGATATCTACGGGATCGTTCGAACGGCGAACCGGGCGATCGAACAGTTGTTAGGCTATAAACCCGAAGAATTGATCGGTTGCGTCGTTCAGATTGAACCAGGCACGCCGGAAAATCCGGTACCCCTCGTTTCGTACCAGCCCTCTTCCGACCTCCCCACATCAGAACTATTTAAAACGGCGTTGGAAACGGATGGTTTTTTTCACACCGAATGCTTAATCCTGGGTAAAAGAGGCCAACGTATCCCGGTTTTTATGACGGCCAGCACCTTAAAGGATGAGGGCGGAAAGGTGACAGGATACGTCGGGATGGCAACGGATATTTCGGCCTTGAAAGCCGCTGAAGAAAAGGCTGAAAAAACAAGTCGTGAGCTAAAGATCTTCTTTGAACGGGCGCTCGACCTCCATTGCATTACCAGCTTGGACGGGCATTTTTTAAAAGTAAATCAGGCCTGGACCGAGACGTTAGGCTATCTGGCGGAAGAAATGGAGGGGCATTACTTTCTCGAATTTATTCATCCCGACGACCGCGACGACTCGTTACAAACCTACCAGAGGCCCGTCATTGACGGTTTTGTAAACCGGTATCAGCACAAAGACGGTAGTTATCGCCTGATTCAATGGCGCGCCAAACGGTATGAGAAACTGATTTATTCTTCAGCCCGGGATATTACTGAGCGAAAAAAGGCCGAAGATGCCCTGAGGGAAAGCGAACAGCGGTTTCGGGAAATTGCCGAAAACGTGGATGAAGTTTTCTGGATTCAGTCGGCCGTTCCGTTTCAGTTGTTATATATCAATCCGGCCTATGAACGCGTTTTTGGCATGACATCCCAAAGTCTCTACGACGATCCTTACTCGTTCCTGAACGCGGTTATCCCCGAAGACCGTCCGATGGTAGAAGCGGCATTCGAACAGTATCGCCAGGGGGAGGAAATTCCCGTTCAGTACCGAGTTCAGGGAGGGGATGGCCTGATTCATTGGCTCAATGTTCGCAGTTTTGTGATGAAAGACAGTGGGGGTATTCCCCTGCGTTGCATTGGTATTGCCAGTGATATTACGGATATGAAAGAAAAGGAGCTGGTTCTTCAGCAATCGCTGATCCGGGAACAGGAGTTAAACAAGCTCAAATCCCAGTTTGTCGCAACCGCTTCCCACGAATTTCGGACGCCACTGGCAACTATTCAATCGAGCGTCGATCTGATCGGTATGTACTTAGAGCAGTCGATCCAAGGTCCGCCCCCAGCCATTAGCCGACATCTGGAAATCATCGAACGGGAGATTGCCAACTTTAGCGAGTTATTAACTGACATCCTGACGTTTGGCAAGATTGACGCCGGACGAATTCCTTTTCATCCTGAACCGGTTGATCTGGTTGCCTTAACGAACCGAGTGATCGAAACGCATTTTGCGGATCGTAAGGATAATCGGGTCGTAGATGTATTGATTGAAGGGGAACCAGAACGGGTTTCTGTAGATCAGAAGTTAATCAGCCATGTACTGGTTAATTTACTGTCAAACGCCTTTAAGTTCTCCCAAAGTAACCCGAAATTACTGATCGGCTTTGGCGCGCAACTAGTCATATCGGTTATTGATCAAGGGATTGGTATTCCTGCCGAGGAACAAGCTCACTTATTCCAGACGTTCTTTCGCGCGAAGAATGTGGTGAATATTCATGGTTCGGGTTTAGGTTTAGTGATTGTTCGCGAGTTTGTGGAACTACACGGAGGTACAATACGAATAGATAGCGTTGAACATGAGGGAACAACTGTAACATTCACCTTATTGAAAGGCTAGCCACTCCATAGGTAATCTACTATCTTATACAGACAGTATGCTTATGATAATTGTTGACAACAATTATCATAAGCATACTAGTACACGCCCCATTAATGAAGCTGAAGCACGAACGCTCATTCGTCTCAGGTAAGAGAGTATTTTTAGAATAAAACAAATGTTGCTTTATTAGTAACAGGGTAGTAACGTTCAGACTTTACTTGGCAAAGCCCGAAAATCACTACCCTGCTATAAGAAGTTACTTAACGGCAAGTAATTCAAGGTGTTCAATCACAGGGGGCGCACTCAGTAGCGCATCAGCATTGGCCAGCAACGCCTTGGCAATCTCCCCGTTCAGATGGGCTTGCCGGTCGTCTTCGGTGGCAAATGTGTCGAAAATGCCAAACGTATTCTCATTGATCTTGAAGGCATACCAACGAATGGTGCCCTCTTCCAGTTGAGCCATGCCCACGGCTTCTTTGAGAAAGTTCTCGACAGTAGCTTCTTGGCCAGGTTTTGCTTGAACGCGAGCCAGTAATGACAGTTTTTCCATGATATATGAGTTTAAAGGTTTGTAATGCGTTTGATCGTTAACAAGCGTACGACTTTGGTCCTACGTTTTGTAATACATTTAAGTCACGTGATAGGCAAATAGACTTGTGGCGTTGATTAGGGGGGACTTAGCTCTGGCTTCAGGATGTTCGCCAGGAAAGGAGCCGTGTGGCTTGCCTGACACACGGCAATCTCAGCGGGTGTGCCTGCCGCAACGATCGTGCCGCCGTGATTTCCCGCTCCGGGTCCCACGTCGATAACCCAATCACACTGGGCCACCGTACGCATATCATGCTCGACGACGATAACGGTATTGCCCGCATCAACCAGGCGGTTCAGCTGAACCAAAAGACGGTCGACATCACGCGGATGCAGGCCGGTGGTCGGCTCGTCCAACACGTAGAGGGTGGTGCCCCGTTGCGTGCGTTGCAGTTCGGTGGAGAGCTTGATGCGCTGGGCCTCCCCGCCGGAAAGCTCGGTCGCGCTTTGCCCAAGCTTGAGATAGCCCAGGCCAATATCCCGTAGCGTGTCGAGGGACCGCAACACCAACGCTTCCTGAGCAAAAAACAGGCAGGCTTCTTCAACCGTCATGCCCAGCACATCCGCAATGGATTTGCCGTTCCAGTTAATTTCCAGCGTCTTTTCGTTATAGCGTGTGCCATGACAGGTCGGACAGGGGGCATACACGCTCGGCATGAACAGCAGCTCGATGCTGACCTGGCCTTCGCCCTCACAGGTTGGGCACCGCCCTTTGGCGACGTTGAAGGAAAAACGGCCGGCATCGAAGTGTCTCCGACGGGCCTCCGGTGTGGCGGCAAAGAGTTTGCGGACCTGATCAAAAAGCCCGGTATAGGTGGCCAGGTTGGAGCGTGGGGTTCGTCCGATTGGTTTTTGATCCACCTCAATCAGGCGCTGGATGGCCTTGACATTGCCCCCCAGTTGACCAATGGTTTTTTCGGTGGGGGTATTTTCCAGCGTATCTTCCTCAGCCTCTTCCCGTCTCATTCCCAGATGCGCTGCCACCAGATCCAGCAGAGACTGGCTCACCAGGCTGGATTTGCCCGAGCCCGAGACACCGGTCACGGCAGTAAAGCAACCCAACGGAAACGAAACGGTCACCCCCTGAAGATTATTTCGTCGGACTCCTTCCAGACGTAGCCAGCCTTGAGGGGGACGGTTGGGGGGCGCCAGCCGGGCTGTTTCCTCAAACAGGTAGGGCCGGGTGCGGGACTCGCTGACCTGCCTAAGGCCTTGTGGTTCTCCACTGTAGAGAATGCGCCCGCCCGCGCTGCCTGCTTCAGGGCCAACATCAACGAGCCAATCGGCACGGCGCATCAACTCAACGTCATGTTCGACCACGAAGAGCGAGTTACCCGACGCTTTGAGCCTGTCCAGGGCGTCGAAGAGCGCGTGGCCATCGGCCGGGTGCAGCCCGGCTGTCGGCTCGTCCAGCACATAGATGACCCCAAAAAGCTGGGAGGAAAGTTGGGTGGCCAGCCGCAGCCGCTGTAACTCACCGGATGAGCAGGTGGGCGTACTGCGGTCAAGCGACAGATAACCCAGGCCCAACTCAATGAGCGTTGTCAGGCGATCCAGCAGATCACCGCACAGGCGCTCGGCAGCGATGCGCTTTTCCGGCGAGAGATCATCGGTACGGCGCACATCAGGGGCACCCTTGTGCGCTGAGCCACCGGCCTGCACACGAGTATCCAGCGCAGCTTTGGCCGCCTGGCGACTCACCAGCGACGTTGACGAATTCCTGTCGGCGGCAAACTCACCATTCGCGGCAGGCTTGATGACGTCTGCTAGTTGGTCCAAGGAGAGATGCGAAAGATCAGCGATGTCGTAACCGGCGAAGGTAACCGAAAGGGCCTCGGGCTTTAAGCGCTTGCCCTGGCATACCGGGCAGGGGCTACTGATCATAAACTGCAACACGCGTTTGCGCATGGCGGCACTGTCGGTATGGGCCAGCGTGTGCTCCAGATTTCGTTTGGCGCTGCTGAAGGTTCCCTGATAGCTCGGTTCCATCTTCAGTCGCTGAGCCTGACGCGTTTGGGCCGGGGTGAGGCCCGCATAGACGGGAACCGTCGGCTGCTCGTCCGTAAAGAGAATCCACTGTCGGTCTTTTTTGGGCAGGTCTTTCCAGGGTATGTCGATGTCATAGCCCAGCGAGACTAAAATATCGCGCAGGTTCTGACCGCCCCAGGCCGTGGGCCAAGCAGCAATGGCCCGCTGGCGAATGGTCAGCGACGGATCGGGAACCATCGACGCTTCGGTCATGGTATGCACGCGGCCCATGCCATGACAACGGGGACAAGCCCCCTGGGGGGTGTTGAAGGAAAAATCCTCAGCATAGAGCATCGTCTGCCGGGGGGGGTACGTACCCACGCGCGAGTAGAGCATACGCACCAGGCTCGAGAGTGTCGTCAGACTACCTACCGTTGAGCGGGCATTGGGCGTGCCGCGTTGCTGCTGGAGGGCAACGGCGGGTGGCAGGCCGTCAATGGCATCGACATCCGGCACGCCGACCTGATCGATGAGCCGTCTGGCATAGGGGGAAACCGATTCAAGATAGCGTCGCTGTGCTTCGGCATAGAGGGTGCCGAAAGCCAGGGACGACTTGCCCGAGCCAGAAACACCGCTGAAAACCACCAGCTGATTGCGTGGTATGGAGACGTCGATATTTTTGAGGTTGTGCTCACGAGCCCCCCGCACGCGGACAAATCCGGATGTTGTTTTATCGTCCTGGTCGTTGGCGTTTGTTCGTCGAGCCATGGGAAAAGAAGCTACTTGGCGAGGTTGCTATAAACTATCAACGTGTTCGCTTTTTCGTTAACCGCGGGAATAAACTTGCTACTTTTTGCTGGATAGTATAGTAAACCCAAGCGGTTCGCCAGTTTGTCAGCAGCGCTTGGCATTGGGCGACCAGAAAGGAAGCGAGTCGGCCTAGCAGAGCTGACTCTGAATGGGTAAAAGATATCATGGTTGAGCAGGTAAGATCTCTACGTCCGGCAGGAGCGGTCCGTCCGGAGGAAATGATCCCAACTGGGCAACCAGGCTAAGGAAACGTATACGAAAAACCGTTATTCGGTCTATAGGGTAACACTTGTTTAAGGTTATTGTTTAGAAAAACCGCGGAGAATAGCACCAATTGCTATTGCAG
The DNA here is from genome assembly GCF_006965485.1 of Spirosoma sp. KCTC 42546. Classification (NCBI taxonomy): domain Bacteria; kingdom Pseudomonadati; phylum Bacteroidota; class Cytophagia; order Cytophagales; family Cytophagaceae; genus Spirosoma; species Spirosoma sp. KCTC 42546. The sequence goes on along the minus strand of NZ_CP041360.1, from coordinate 5,354,056 downwards.
TTTTTAGATAATTTCGTACTACCCTCAAGCTATCGATTGCGCCTAGCCACAGGAGTAGTCACGGCTTCGCTATACGGCTCTTTTTCTGATAACATACCGTAGCGACCGGTACGCCAGAGCGAGACCGCAGCTCATGGTAGAAACAGATTCGTATCCTATTGAGAGATAGTTGAGATAGGATGTTTAGAACAGTATCCGATTGGTATTCCAACTGAGTTAGCTACCCCATCCATGCAACGCACCTGAACAGCAGCACACTCGCTAGCAGACCAAATTGAAAGTGCTTGTTTTTCCTCTGAACATAAAGAGCGAGAACAAGAATAAGCGGGGGCTGCCTTCGGCAAAGAGCGTCGCCGTTAGAATCAAGTTTTCAAAATTATTGAAGCGGACCAATTAACTCGATGAACGTACCGTCGGGATCCTGCACAAAAACAAAGTGCGCTTTGGCATTCAGGGGTGTGGGGGTGCTACCCAGAAACGGCACCTTCAGTTGCGTAAGCCGGTCGATGATGGGTTGCAGAGCTTTCACCTGAATGGTGATATACTGCATGCCCGTGTCATCTTGAATATGTTTGGGCTTCGGATGCGCTGGTTTACTTCCCAAACTCATCAATTTCCAGTCGGTGGCTTCCGGGCTGTTTTCGAGCTTCAGGATGGTTACGTTCGTGGCTACACCATTGGTCAGGCCGGAACGTTTGCCAAACTCTTCATTGATGGTAAAGCTGCCAGTTTTGACCATACCGATGCCATTCACGTAAAAGTCAAGCGAGCGTTCGAGGTCGGCGACAACAACCCCTACGCCAATTGTTTTGCTGGCAAAATTGGATTGCCCCAGAGCACTCAGTGCACCCCCAAGTACCATTAGTGTTATTTTGACACATTTATAAAAAGACATCTTAGTCTTGTTCTTCTTGAAAAGAATCATTTGTTACTTCGTTATAAGTATGATTTGATGTAAGCCAGTTACCGTCCCGTTGCTAGCGGTGATTTTTAGTGTTATCGCTTGATTTTCATCTGCGTTCAATCGGATCGTTTATGCCTCGACAAGAAGAATCTCGGCTGGTTTTTCGTTGCTCAGCAAGCTCACGGTCTCCGGCTTTATCGTATTTAAAGTCCGAATATCATTATTCCTACCCGACCGGTTTTTGTCTTGCAGCTGGTAGGTGCCCCCCTAATTTTATGATCGTCCTGTTTTTGGATTGATTAATCAGATGTACAGCTAGAGGAACCAATGTGTTAGGACAAACGAGTTAGATTGACCCTGTTTTGTCCTGATTTTATTGGGACGTTTAAGTGGACGATTTCTGAGCAGGAGAGCGGGTATTTACGCCCTGAATTCAGTTTATACCTGTCAACTCTATTTCGTAGTATACGCGCCAGAAATTACTACCTGGATTTCTAATGAAGTTCTTGCGGACTAAGGTCTCCTGAAATTTATTTTGAAATAATTCAGTTATATTCATGCAAAACTTCATAGAACTATGGTGACGCCATCCATAAAGCAGTCTGGTCTTGGCTGGGGCTTTTCAACCACTGATCTAATTCTACAGGCTCGTCAGAAGTTACCCCGTAGCCGGGTCGACGAAGTAGCCCTATTAGGAGGTTTAACCAAAAAGCAGATGGCGCTTGTTTTGGGGATCACCGAACGAAATTTATATAATCATCATCAAGGGGAATTATCCGTTCCACTTTCTGAACGGCTATTATTGCTGGAGAAATTATTTCAGCACGGACTGGCTATCTTTGATGGGCACCGGGAGGGATTTTACAACTGGCTTCGTACACCCTTAGCTGAGTTGGCAACGCCTGAGGTAGGTTTTGCTCCCCCTGTAACAGACTATGTCCCCCGCCCCATGGCCGAGATGGGTACGAAGCAAGCGCCCACCGACCTGTCGGCGGCCGCGCAGGCCCGTCGGGAGCGATTGGCCAATCCTGGCGTAGTTGCCAGAGAATCTATGCCGCCTTATCCGACTCCTTTATCGTTACTGGATACGGTGACTGGGTGTAAACTGGTTGATAATGTCTTTACCCGCATCGAGTCCGGGGTATTTAGCTAAGTCCGGTAGCAACAAGGAATTGGTGTGAAAGTCTATCGCATTTTAAAAGAGCCTTATTGGCATGATCCGTTATCGGTGATTGGGGCCGAGATGGCCGGTGGACGTTGGAATCCATCGGGTATAGGTATTCTCTATACAGCTACTTCACCAGCTTTAGCGTTGCTGGAAACGTTAGTTCATTTCCCTAAAATACCCTATGACCAGCTTCCTGCCTTGCGCATCTTCACGTTACAAATTCCAGACGGTGAGGTCCGATGGATATATCCTGAATTGTTGCCCGATGAGTGGGCTTATCCAACGGCTTTACCCTTAACGCAGTCAATTTTTGCGGAGTGGCTGCAAAGTCCACTTGACCTGGGAATAGGCGTACCGTCAGCGGTTATGGATATCTCTCACAATGTGCTATTGCATCCCAAACACCGCCTATATCAGGACATAACTATTTTGGGTAGTCAAGATCTGATTCTGAATCAGCGCTTATGGAACAATCCAACCACCTATTGAGGGCAACTATAGAATTCAATGGGACGATTACCTAAACGATTTTTACGTAGAAAAGGGGATAAATGACTGTCAACCCTACCTGTAACATGTAACATACGGTTTATCGACCCAGGACTTTTGTTGCGCCAAAACTAGTGGTTAAACTAGGCCATACTGAGGGGTGGAAATGGCCATCCTGTTCCACGATGGAGTACTGTAAGCCCGCTTGTTTAGCGTGTTTAAAGAGTCGTTTATAATCAATACTTCCTTTTCCAACCTCTGTATTGGCCGTACGGTCCTGCTTGTCCATATCCTTGACATGCCAGATGGGAAAACGACCCGGATAGTTCTGAATGTACGTCAGAGGGTCAATATTCATACGGGCAAACCAGTAGAGCTCCATCTCCATGATCATCAGCTTGGGATCAATCTGTTTCAGAAACAACTCATAGGGTACAACGCCATCGAAGGTTTCAAAGTCGTACCCATGATTATGATAGCCGAACTGAACGCCGTGTTTTTTGCATAACTCACCTAACCGGGTATATTCATCCACCGCCCGCTTGGTTGTTTCCAGATCAGTCAGTTTGTTATACGGAACGATCATGTACTTGAGTCCTACTTCGGCGGCTTGTGTGATCGAGGTTTCGGCCGTTTTACCCAGGTTAAAGTGACTGGCAAAAAGCGTCATTCCCAGATCATGGGCTATTTTGGTAAACTCAGCGGGTTTCAGACCAAAATATATGCCTTTGTCGCCCTGGTAGGATTCGAGTAAGGTATAGCCAATGGCAGCTAATTGTTTGAGCGTTCCAACGGGGTCCTGATTCATCCACTCCCGAACGGTGTAGAGCTGAATACCAATCGGGTAATTACCCAGGGCCTGGGCAGAGCTAAAGGGGAGTCCGGCTGCCAGTGACCCGGCTGCGACAAGAAAATTTCGACGTGAAAGCATGCAAAGAGAACCAGAAGTATAGTATCTATTGGCCAAAGCCAGTGAAGGCCGCATTCCTACCCGTTACAAGGGCGTAGTATTAAAAGGCAATAGGGTAGGAGCAAACACATCATTCATTCAGTACGTGGAGGCTTCCTGGCTGGGCATACAATCGGCCACTGGCTGTTATGTGCAGAATAAGCTCAACCGCCTGCCCAGGTGTAATCGTAGTGTCTGCCAGATCGGCTGTTGGTACATAGATCCGAGCTTTGGTAAGTGCTTTAGGCGAAATGAGATCCGCAATCCCTTCAAGGCTACTCGTTTGTTGAATGGACAGGGCCATTTCGCCGAAATTATCCGTATCACTTTCGGCAGAAAAGGTCTTGATAATACCCCGGACGCGTGTCCAGTTTTCGATGATTTGCATAGACTTTACCGGGCAGTACCCGTAGAAAGGTAACGCACAATAGCATCTGAAATAGGTAACCCGGCCTCATGTTGAAAATAAGTATAACCGGGCGACGGATTGACTTCAAAACAATAGTATTCACCTGAATCGGTCTGGAAAAGATCAATTCCACACAGTGGTAAATTTAGTTGTTTCGATAGTGCAAAGCACTGTTTTTGCACACGTTCAGGTAACTCAACCGGATACATCGTTGTTTGCCCTCCGGCTGAATGAGCATACCGATAGTCAACGTTTGTGCTGCTGATATGAGCTGAAAAAAGCTGATCACCCACAACATGCACCCGAATATTGTGCCCTTGCAGGCAGGCCTGAAACTGTGTTGGTAATGCCGACAGATGGTTCAGGCGGGTCCGATAGCTTGCGTCGAGTACTTTTACAATTGACCGGGTCGAACTGATCGACTTAAAAATTAGGGAACCCTGTTCTTCTTCAAACGCGTTAACGGCGGCTGGCTGATTGGTTATCAGAGTAGCTGGAACTCCCAAGCCTATCTCTCGAATTGTTGCGAGCTGATAGGGTTTTGAAAAATTCGAGCCCATCGCTTCGGGTCGATTCATGACCCGCACCGGCAGAAAGTCCGTAAGCTGGCTGAACACGGTATTGATAAAAAAACGTCGCTGCTTCATATCGGGCGTGAGCGAATGACGTGTACCGTTAACATACGTATCGGGGAAGGTTTCCGGTGGCATCATGCGTACATAAATCCCATCGAGTGCCATCAGGTCGATCCACTGTCCGGCAATGCATAAATCAGCCTTGAGACAATTGTTCGTTAGACTAGTGTGCAATTCATAATGACCCGCATCCCGCTGGTTGAACACGGCAAAATCAATGCCTAAGGCTTCTGCGCTTTCAATAACCTGCGCCGTAGGATCTTCGGAGACAATACCCGCAATGAGAATCATAGTACATGGTCAATAAGGGTAGTAGACGTGGCGTAGTAGATCAGGTACTGGGCCAGCGCCGATAACTCATCCGGGGTTCGTAGTGCAACCTGTGTCTGGTAATCGGTTGCCTTCCAGTCGCCCTGAACTGTACGGATAAAGTAGACCTGAAGCAAGTCGGAACCAAGATCGGCCTGTAACTGATGAATAGCGGGCTTGAACCTACCTGCCAATGAACCCGTCAGACTTTTCCCCGTTGCCAGCACCGAGTCGGACTGTATAGAAAGGGGCTCCTGTTGCCATTTCCCCGTCCGATTATCAAGCTGGCCCTGTTGAGAAAGTGACCGATCCATTGTTGATACCGATAAGTTGGTTACGGGTAGGCCGGCCTGCGCCAATTGGTAGAGTCGTAGTAAGGGATTGGCGGAAGTGGCCGCTAGTGAGGTTGGGAGTAGCGCGCCAACCAGTGCCGATCCCAGATGGCGAAGCCACCCGGCTATCATAGCGTGCCATTCTGCCTGAGCATAGTCCGTGTCTGCCTGATGGCGAAAAGCGGCTGATTGCAGGTACGATAGGCGCGAATACACCGTATCGACCGTATCAGATGACAATACCCGCCCATCGGCCAGGACAATGCGCCACTCAGAAGTTGCCGTCGAGAGCGAAATCTGCCAGTCGGGTGCCGTAATCAGGTCCAGATCGGTGACAAACTCAACCCGTAACTGGCTCTGCTGCCGGATATAGTTAGCTAAAGCCAAAGCGATTGTGTCCTGGCTCTGAGCAAGAATGACGAGTGTCTGCATAGGTTAATGAGTTCGCTAGGCGTAGCCGACACGTGCGGCTACGCCTAGCGAACTCAATTAGAGCGTGTCAGGCACTTTCGAATCCAACGTCCGTTTACTGTCTGCATCCAGCTCAGGGTCAACGGCTGCCTGGTCGGTTTCCTGTCGGTAAGCTCCATTGATCAAGTCGGGACGTAACGACTGGCTGATAAAGGGTTCCAGCGCATTCATTCGATTCTCGAGAGCCGATACACGCCCCAGTACGTCGGGCGTGCCAGTTCCTAAACCAAAGCCTCCTCCCTGTTCTGCCAATTTCCCTTCGGTCAATTTGCCATCGCCGGGCTTCTCAAAGTTTTCCTTGACTGGCTTATCGAATTGCGGTTTCTCAAGTATCAGATCTTTTTGCTCTTTGGCGAATTCCTTTTCTTTTATCAGCTCCTTTCGTTCTTTGGCCAGCTCCTTATCCTTGACTACGTCTTTATCCTTTACTTCTTTTATAAGCACTTTACAACGAACCTGAAACTGCGCCGACATGGTGGCCGCCGAATCGCTGATTGATGTAATGGCAACGCAGGTACTCGAGCCTGCATACGAATTTGAGTTCGGCGTACTGGAGTTAGTAAATGAGCGATTGTTCGACGAGCCAGGATAAGGATCACCCGCGTCGCCCCGGTTAAATCCATTAATCTTCTCAAGATCACGAAGACCATCGGCCTGCATCAGCGCCACTTTGTAATGGGCTTCATTGGTATTATCGGCAACCGCATCATCGATATGCCAGATCAGCAAACCACCCTGGGGAAGATGATCATCAAAACCGGTTTTCTGGCGGTTTTCAACCAGAAAATACTCACTGCCTGCTCCCCCGGTTTTCCAGAGCCGATTCACCCGAAAGCTGGACTTTACGTCGGGAATGCTGACCAGGCCATTGGAGGTCTGATTCAACACCGTCACCCAGCCCTGCTGAACCTTGCACCAGGCTGATGGATGGGCAGGTCGGTTACCACCTCCATTCCAGCTACCACCTGCCATGAGGCACCAGTTCCCAATACCTTCGCTGGCGTTTATTTCATCTGTATCATACAGGTCTGGAAAGCCGAACAGCAGATGCCCCAGTTCGTGGGCACATACCCCTAATTTACAGTCTTCCGGAACGGTCAGGTAGGCGTAGATACTTTTGCCATCGGCAGCATAAACACTGGGTAATACCCATTTATGCGACCATATATCCGTAAGTGCCGTTGTTTCTTCAGCTCCACGCCCAGCGTGAATGACAATGAACGCGTCGACGAAACCGTTGCCATCATTATCGTAACTGCCAAAATTAATGAGGGGATTTGCCAATTGAGCTGCCTCCTGCGCCATTGTACGGGCATTGGGCAAGACGTTCCCTCTGCCCGATGCACCGTGTGCGTAGTAAGACATTGGGTGTGAAAGCGTAACCGGGCCAATTACCTGGCCCTGAATGTCGACGGCATTGTTCGACACCTCGCGGTAATACTCACGTAGGCTACCCGTAGGCACAACACCCAACGAGAAGAACAAATTGGTATAATGACTGACTGGCTGCGTAATTGCGCGATCCGAAAAGTTGACTAACACAACAGCCACACGGACCGCTCCCCGTAACGGAGCACGGTCTGCTGCGGCATTGCTGGCTATGGATGCAGTTGTACCTAATGGAAAGAGCGTGCCCGGAAAGATCAGCCCATCATCGAGACCAACCGCTTTCGTTTGTCTGAACGCAATATTTGCCGCAAACGGACTGTCTAGCTTTTGAAGTTTATCCAGTTCTTTCTTGATTTTTTCCTGTGCTTCAGGCGAGGGAGGGACGAGCATGCATGACTCGTTAACGAGGGCCGGTACACCTGAAACCGATTGCATATCGGCTACGACAGGTTTTGTTTTCTTGTTCATGATTTACTGGTTTTACTGGTACGGAATAGACTATATTGAACATCAATACAAACCTACAAAGACCAATAACGCCAGTAAACAGGAGTTATACGGATTGTGCTAAGTAAAAATACTCATATTTTTACCTGATATTGTCCAGTAAAAATAGGGTGATAACCACCGTAAATCCTGCAACGTTTGCCCTATAAACGCCACGACCTATAGTCACATATACTTGGTTACCCAGCTAACGGTTTGATCTTGTAGCCATATATTTTCGCACAGAAAAGGTTCAGATGACGTTGCGCACAAGGCCTCATGATCAACGTGGGAACCCCTTGGTTATTGATGAATTTTGCCGATTCGATCGAGCCAGAGAGCCATTTGAGCTAGGGTGGAGGTAGCCACCCCAAGTAGTAAGTAGCGACTCACTGTCGCCAACTGATCAGGTTGGAACAACCGTTTCTAAAAAACAGCTCGAATTAGAGGTTTAACTGAACGGTAGTATACCCAAAAGAGGGATAACGATGAACGAGAACCGTTTTAGTCACTAGTAACCCTAATTCGTAGCATACACATCCGAGTAGGTTGACAGGCTAGCGAGGCTTATTGACCCCGTTGAGTAACTAGTATCCTGCTATTTTCGGGTGTTAATAGTTTTAATGGCTGAACAGATGATAACTGGTAAAAATAATGTGATTATATTCCGCTTTGAGTAAGCAAAACGGAGTATAATCACATTATTTTTACCAGTTACGGTAACGTGATTCTTACTTCGCTGATCTTTTTAACCTTCTTTTCCCTAGCTACATGATACCTCACCATTGGTGTATTGCCAGCGTGCTTCTTCTGCTGACACTCGTGGGCTATCCAGCAATGGCCCAGCAAAAGAATACGGATAGACGCCCCATATTGCTTTCCCGTAATTTACCGGACACGAGTCGGGCTCAGTCGTACTACGATATTGCCAACGCTTTCTATAAACAGGGTCAGTCGGATTCGGCTGAGACCTACCTGAAATTGGTGGCTCAACTTAGCCAGCAACTAAATTACCAGGTGGGATTAGGCGACTATAACCGGCTACAGGGCGTAATACGAATGCACCAGGGGCTATACGAAGAGGCTCTGATTTGCTACCAGGCTGCTATTACGCACTATACCAAAGCGGGAAAACCGGCTCTATCTTCTCCGGTGTATAATAATATGGGCTGGCTTTATAAGATGATGGGCGACAGTCAACACGTTCGTAATCTGACCAAACAGGGTCTGGCTCACATTCAGCAGGCTATCGCCCTCAATCAGCGTTTTAACCTGACAGCCCAGTTGGTCGATAATTATATCAATGCGGGTATTATCTACGAGGATATGGGGCAGTACCCGATCGGTCGAGACTATTTTTTTAAGGCCATCGCCATCAACGATCAGCTGCATGCAGGCGCCGAAGCTTACCGCGTTCTGTATAACAACCTCGGCAAAAACTATAACGTAACAGGCCAGTATCAAACGGCTATTACCTACCTAAAAAAGGCAATAACGATCAATCTGCCCCTAAAAAAACTCAGTAGTCTGGCCCATAACTACCGCAATCTGTCCTTCGCCTACCGGGGGCTGAACCGCCCGGACTCGGCTGTTTATTACGCCGAAAAATCGCTGGATGCCGTAAAAGCTGCTAAGGAATCGCCATTGACAAGTTCAGTGTATGGTGAGTTAGCTCGTGCGTACGCAGCCGTCGGAAATTATCAGAAAGCATACGCGGCCGTAACGATGCACAAACGGGTAGAAGATTCCCTGATGACGCTCGACAAAACCCGCACGATTGCCCAATTGCAGGGCCGCTACGCCCTGCAACAGGCTAATGCGCTGGCAACCATTAAAGCGAACCTGGAACTGGCCGAAACGCAGGCCATTGCTCAGGTAGAAGCCCGCAAGGCAAAGGAGATTGCGCTTATTGAGTCGGAGGAGACCCGCCGGATTGCGCAGATCAAAGCAATGGCCGAGGTCGAGAAAGCCAAAGCGGTGGCCGAGCTGGAAACCAAGTATGATACCCAGAAGAAAATCACCCAGATTGCGCAACTTGATCAGCACAATCAACAGCGCGCGCAGAAAATCAAGTACATGACGGGGGGATTGGGGATACTGCTGGTGTTGCTGAGTACTCTGGTCGCTCAATACTTCATTATCCGCCAAACAAACCAGCGACTATCGATTCAGAACAGTATCATTACCGCGAACAGTCAACAGCTAGGCAATCAGGCGGATCAGTTACGTGTACTGATGAAGGAACTGCACCATCGCGTTAAAAATAACTTAGCCATCGTGTCCAGTCTACTAAAACTCCAATCGAACCGGCTCGACGATGAAAAGGCCATTCAGGCAGTGCGGGTTGGTCAGCAACGCGTTGAGGCTATGTCATTGATTCACCAGCGGCTTTACCAGACCGATCAGCTCACGACCGTAAACATGGCTGAATACCTCACCGATCTGGCCGACAGTCTGATACAAGCGTATGGATACCAGCGTGATACGTTCGACCTGCAACTCAATGTCGATCTGCCCGAACTGGATGTCGATGTGGCCATCCCTTTGGGATTGATTGTGAACGAACTGGCTACCAATGCCTTTAAATATGCCTATTTGGCCGGGCAGCGGCCGTTGCTTCGGATTGAGCTTCAGCAGAATCGGCACGAAGGTCGAACGGGTATGACGTTGGAAGTGCAGGATAATGGACCGGGCATTGATCTTTCTGACGGGCAGCAACTCAACCCGCGAAATTCATTTGGTAAACGCCTGATTACCTCCCTGAGCGAACAACTCGATGGCCATGGCGAATGGTTACTACAGAATGGTACTCTGTTTCGGCTTTCGATTCAGGACACCCGACTGGTGGTAGCGTAGGTTACGGCTATAGCTCAATGCCAGGCGACTGTACGCCTGATCCTACCTTACTTTTGTTATATTTGTTAGTCTGCCCTTCAGAAAATCGAACGATCACTGTGGCTGACAACTTACAAAAACCGTAATTACGTTTGACCTACATACTATGACGAGCAAAGCTCCAATTGTTGTTATTGAAGATGACGAGAATGATAAACTCTTTATTCAGGAAGCAATTAAAAGTTTGGAAGTTATTAATCCACTGGTCTTTTTTAGTAACGGCGTTGAGGCCATTGAGTATTTAATTGCTACCCTGGAACCCCCTTTAGTGATTTTATGCGATGTAAATATGCCGAACATGAATGGTATAGAACTTCGTCAGCTTATTGATCTGAATGCGTATCTAAAAATGAAGTCTATTCCGTTCGTTTTTTTAACAACAGCTGCCGACCAAGGCCTTGTCAATCAGGCTTATAGCATGACTATTCAGGGATATTTTAAAAAAGAAACCACCTTTGCCCTCCTGAAAGCACAGATGAGTGCTATCATCGATTATTGGGACAAGTGTTTGCATCCCAATAGTAGTTTTAACGATTAACCAAACTCTGCTACTACCTGAAAGATAAAGTTACATCGAACTGTCCTTTTATAAAGAGGTCAATTTTAAACGGATAGCCACACGCAATATACTACGAAGGACATCAGTCTAGCTATTTATTTACCTGTTAATGGTTGCATACAGGATAACAGATAGTTCAACCCAAGACCATATCCTAATTCATATACACGTGTATTGATTTTGCCGGTCAGAATTTTGTTTTTGCAGGAGATCACCCCGATTTTTTGAATGACTATACGCTTCTTCTCGTGTTCCGGCCCAAAGAGTACGTAACACGAATGCAGCTAGGGTAGGAAAGATTGGGAGTCCTGTTTTTAGCAGATGGGAAGGAAAACATACTTAATTCGTAAAGCGACAGGTTTATTTAACGTTAATCGGGCATGATTTTCTATTTAACCGCGGTTAATCAACAAGGAGAACGCCAGAAGTTCTATTTTGAAAATTCAGAATTAGAAAAAGGCTTCGAGGTTTTAACCAATATCTCGTCAAGAGGCCATGTTCTGCTAAACGCTTCCGTGTGTGATGGAGACAGTTTACTTCAACTGCCTGTTGAGGCTTTCGATGGGCAACCCTGTCTGCCAGCTATCCGAGCCTTAGAGCAAGAATGGCTGACCGTTCTAAAATCCCCAACCCCTGTTAAATCCATCTGCCATTCCTGGGCTAGTGAATTTATAACCAACCGGATCAATCGACACGAAAGCAGTATTGTCAAGTTAGAAATGGCCATTAGTCGAATGCAGCATCGGCTTGCCAATGTACAGTCTATCAATTCTAAAGAGTCTTACCGAAGTACTTCACTTCGGCAACTTGAGCATACCCTTAACCGATTTCAATCCAGCCTGGCTACCGAGCGAGCGAGTTTAGACAGGCTGGCAAAATGATAACCTTGATTGTGGTTGACTAGTGCATAATTGGACGAAATTCGGCCTTAGGCAACGGCTGGTCGGTTGACTCGGAGTTTGACGAGCATCCCGTCCTGGCTCTGGTAGATTAGAATACCATCGAACTGGCGGACGAGCAATTCCACCAACTGGGTGCCGAAGCCCGTTTCGTTAACTGCTTCCACAGGCTGCTTGCCGATGTCATATTCGATAGCCCGTTGTAGCCCAATTGTTCGAATTGGGTTGGCGATGTAGGCGTAGGGATGGGTTGTTTTGGCCACTCAAAAGCCAAGCTCAAATTCAATGGACCGGCTTCTTATGTTGCTGATTTTTCGGCACAGTAGAGTAGACTCGAACAGTATGTGCCAGCAGGGCACCGAACCACGGCGTCGAAGTCAGGGAATAAAAATCAAATTTTTTTTCCATTCACACCCTAGACAGATCGGGGATGCACTTCAATTGAAGATTCGACCTACTTATCTAACCTGCCACTATGGTAGTTGTAATGCATTGTGTATAGGAGATTGAAAGAAGGTTTAAGCAGTAGCCAACCAGTCATTGTCTTGATGCCCGGAGGGCTGGCAGACCGATACCCGTAGCATCGAATCCGCCATCAACGGCAATCATCTGCCCTGTAATAAAGGAGGCCTTTTCAGAGCAAAGAAAGACGACTGTTTCGGCGATATCCTGCTCAGTTGCCGAGCGATTCAATGGGATGCCATCATAATAGGCTTTGATAATTTCTGGTGAATGAACGGCTTCCGCCAACTTAGTCTTTACCGGGCCAGGTGACACGCAGTTGACCCGAACACCATAATCTCCCAGTTCTACGGCCAGTTGCTTGGTTAGGTGAACAACAGCTGCTTTTGAGGTTCCATAGGCGACACGCAGGGTACTGGCGCGAAGAGCAGAAATAGAGGCTATATTGACGACGCACCCCCGACTCTCTTTCAACGCTGGTATAACTGCCTGTGTACAAAGAAAAACGCCATCCAGATTCGTAGCCATAATCGTTCGCCAGGCGTCAAAATCCGTTTTTTCGAGCGGTTGGAAAATGGCTACCCCTGCGTTATTGATCAATGCATCGATGCGTCCGAACGTATCGAGTACGTTTGATACCATTTCTTGAACCATGATCGGTGTAGAAACGTCACAATAAATCGGCAGGGTACCTGGCAATTCTTCCGATGCTTTTTGTAACTCCGCTGCGTCATAGTCAACCATAGCGACACGCCAATGATCATTCAAAAATAATTTTGTTGTTGCAAGCCCGATCCCGCGGGCCGCCCCTGTTACAATGGCAATTCTGTTTGTCATAGTGTTTAGGTAACGCTATACTGTTTCTTCATTGAATGGGCTTTTTCCCTGGTAATGTATGGTACCAACAACCCCTTATTTATTAGGGAAAGGTAGTGCCTGATTTTAAGGATCAAACCAACTGAACTTGATCGCAATGAAGTGATTTTATTTGTTCTTTTCGTACTGCTCCCGGAAAGAGTGTTCGCTAAGCGTTACTACCCAGTAAATACTGATTGATATTATCAGCCGAAAACCAGCAGATGTGAGGTTTCTAAAAAGAACTACCTGGGTCGAGCAAACTAAAACTGGCCGTTGATCAAACACGCTCGTTCAGATTGCCAAGGCACATCGGTAGATGGAGAACGGGTGCTAAAAAGGAAATGGAGCCCTAACGTTGCCCGAGACGTAAGCGTTTAGGCCGTTTGGATTCGTCAGAACCGGGATTTTTAATCGAGCATCTCTCGGTGCCTGTCTGGTACGTACCTAACCGGTTGTATCATCTTGCCTGACAAAGACTTATATCCGCTTCATAGTCGATTTCTTTCGATACCTTGTGCCCACGCCCCCAAACGAATAGGTCATGGATGAAAATAAAGTGCGGCAATTAGCTGCGATCATGTTTGCCGACATTATTGGCTATACAGCGTTAACGCAGCGAGATGAACAGGTTGCCTCACTTGTTCGGGCGCGCCATCGTGGGGTATTTGAGCAACAACATCTGGTACACCAGGGAAGGATTATACAGTATTATGGCGATGGCGTATTAAGTGTGTTTAAAAGTGCTGTCGAAGCCGTTCAATGTGCTATTGCCATTCAAAAAAGCTTGCGGGAGGGAGAGCCTGTTGCCCTCCGCATAGGCCTGCACATGGGCGATATTGTGTTTGACCAGACAGAAGTGTATGGCGATGGCGTGAACGTAGCTTCCCGGATCGAAAACCTTGGCGTGGCTGGGGCTATTCTTATATCAGGGAAATTAAATGATGAACTGAGCAATCAGCCAACGATTTCAACGGCCTCTTTAGGCCATTTTGCGCTAAAAAATGTAACAGACACCGTAGAAGTATTTGCCATTACGAATCCAGGTATCCAGGTTCCACTGCCCACCCAACTCAAGGGAATACAGGTCCTACCTAACAAACTCAGTACTGTGCTTCCTGTGGCCGATAGGAATAGCCATAAGGAGAACGATGTGCTGTTAACAAAACTGCATATTTCTCCGCCCGGTAGCCAAACCGTTCATCGCTCAGAGCTTTTTGATAAACTGACTGCGGGCCTGAAAACTAAATTAATGCTCATTTCGGCACCGGCAGGCTTTGGGAAAACAACGCTGGTTAGTGACTGGATCATTCAGCAGCAGATTCCTGCGGCCTGGTATTCTATCGATACCAGCGATAATGATGCGGCCGAATTTTTGAGTTATCTGATTTCCGCCATTCAGGAACTCTTTCCTCAATTTGGCGATAATGCGATGAAACTGCTGCACTCGCCAGGTCAGATAAGTCAGCGGTCTGTTGTTCAGCTTTTGCTGAATGAACTGCTGGCATTCCCCACCCACTTCTGCCTCGTACTGGACGATTTACATGTCATTACGAACCGGGAGATTTTAGACTTGTTGGCCTATTTTATCGAGCATATACCCTCTACCATCCACCTGGTTATTCTCACCCGGGCCGACCCCAGTTTACCCATCGCAAAACTGAGAAGTCAGCACCAGTTAGTCGAGTTAAGGGCAGCTGACCTTAGTTTTTCGCCGACTGATATTCATCTTCTGTTTAACCGGACCCTTAAATTAAAGCTCAGTACGGCAGATGTTCAGGCCCTGGCTTATAAAACCGAAGGTTGGATTGCGGGTTTGCAACTCATTGCTATTGCCCTCCATGGGCGAGACGATAGCGCTGCTTTTATTCAGAATTTTAAGGGAGATAACCGGTATATCATGGATTATCTGATTGAGGAAGTGCTAAAGATACAAACCCCCGAAGTCAGAGAATTTTTACTGCAAACCTCCCTCTTAGACCAATTGTCCGGACCGCTTTGCGATGCTGTTCTGGATCGTCAGGATAGTCAAACGATTCTCGAAACGCTGGAGAAGAATAACGTTTTTATCATTTCGCTAGATACGGAGCGCAAGTGGTACCGGTATCATCACCTGTTCGCCGATTTATTAAAACAACGTCTTTACACAAAAGAGAAAGCGCTTGTGAGTAGGCTACATACTAATGCAAGCGCCTGGTTTGAGCAGAACCACCAGATTCCCCTGGCCATTGAGCATCTGCTTCAAACCCAGAATTATGATAAAGCCATTGAGTTGCTGGTCAACGTAGCGGAGAGCCTGTGGGAAACTGGTCTCCACTCGTCTATTATGAACTATGGTGACCGATTGCCGGGCGAGCTTATAAAAAAGAATCCGGGCTTTAGCTTATTCTACGCCTGGGTATTGATTACGGCCGGACAACTTCAAAAGGCCGCCCCTTTTTTGGTCAGTGCCGAACAACTGACCCGGCAAACGATCGCAAACGGGTCAGCTACGCCAGACCAGCATAAATTAATAGGCAAACTGGCGGTGGCTATGGCTTACCAGCATTCCTTTCTGGGCAAGCCGGATATAATCCTTGACTACTGCCGGATCGCGCTGGACAATCTTTCGGAAGAAGACCCTTTATGGTTCAGTTGGGGATGGTATGCGGTAGGGACGGCCCAGCTAGCCAATGGAAACCTCCAAGAAAGCACCGAGGCCTTAAAAAAGGCCTTGGCGTTCGGTAAGAAATCGGGCAACATTTACCTCATAACCACCATTGCTACTACCCTGGCTTTCAATGAGGGGAGATTAGGGCACTATAAAGTTTCCTACCAACGTAGCGTTGATCTTCTGGAATTTCTGAAAGAAAATGGGTATGCTTCCCTGGTAAAAACAGACTGGACGTTTGCCGTTTTATTTGCCAACATGGCGGCTATCCAGTACTTCTGGGCCGATCTGGAGGAGGCTGCGGAAAACATAAAAATAGCCTATAACCTATGTATTCAGGAAGCGGATATGACCTCCAAAGTGTTGGTGTTGGTCGTTTATGCGGTGGTGTTGCATGGGCAGGGAGATCTGGTAGGGGCGGAACAGAAAATAAAGGAAATGGAAACGATCATGCAAAAACACAAGGTCAATCCATTCCGGGAGTCTATGTACATTGGCATAAAAGCCACGTTGCTCGTGATCCAGAACGAGCTGGAAAAAGCCCGCGCTTTTCTTGACATGCATGGCGTTGAAACAGGCAAGCCCATTTCGTATACCGAGGAGTACCGCTACATGTCGCTGGTTCAGCTGCTCATGGCCGAACATAAACTAGAGGATGCCTTTCAACTGCTGTCCCAGCTCTATGAGATGGCCAGCACTCAGAATCGAATTGAGCGCATGATAGAAATCAACGTGTTTCTTACCCTGGTTTTCCTGGCGACGGGCGAGCGGGAAAAAGCGCTGTCGAGCTTAACCGACTCGCTGCGCTATGCGGCCACCGATGACATTTTAATGTATCACCTCAATTACCTGGATAAGATCAACCCGCTGCTCCAAGAAGTATTTAAAAGTCAGGCAACCGCAGCGGAAAAACTCCCCCAACAGTTTATCGATAAACTCAGGCGGAAGATTGAAAAACGCAAAAACTCTCCCGCTGTCCAGTTCAACCTAACCACCCGCGACCGGGAAGCCCTCCAGTTGATGGCCGGGAATCTGACCAACCAGGAAATAGCCGACACGCTATTCATCTCCCTGAATACGGTGAAAACCCGACTGAAAGATCTGTACATAAAACTGGATGTGGACAGCCGCAGTAAAGCTGTAGAAAAAGCCAGGCAACTGCGTTTGCTTTAAGTTGTCGTGCGCTGAGGAGCATAAGGCTGCCCATAAACGCCACTAATCAAGGTTAGCACTTCCGAATAGAACCGGGTCGCCGGGCAGATCATTCATGGTTCGTCTTGGAGTCGCGCTCGACTTGCGGTCGTTTTAAAGCCCAACGTTATGTCTCATAAACTCAGGCGTGTTGTTGCAGAGACATTGATTGGCGAGTGACAAGTTGAGACAGTAGTTAGCTCAAAATGGCAGTGATAAAGAACTGCGGCAAGTATCTCGTAAGCGGTCGTTTGCTGTGCATCATCTGAAAGTAGTACAGTCGTCGAATCGCTACGTCAAAAAATCTGCCTAGCTACTCGGTGGCTAAGGGTCTTCAGCCTCAAACATAACCAACCTTTTCGTGCCCCCTTGCTGATAGTTGACCTCCACAACAAACAAAACTTGACCTTTACAACAAACCTGTCCGCCGGTTTATCCCCCAATTTTGGCCCTGTATTCAAAAACAGGAAACAATGGATAATCAAACCGTATTAGTAACCGGGGGGACTGGTTTTGTGGGGATTCACACAATTTTGAAGCTGCTCCAAAAAGGATATACCGTTAAAACGACACTGCGCTCGTTGGCTAAAAAAGAAGCTATCGTTCATGCCCTGAAAGAATCCGGAATTGTCGATTTTGAAAAATTGTCCTATGTGGAAGCCGACCTGACCTCTGATGGGGGCTGGGAAGAAGCGGCCCAGGGATGCACCTATGTGTTGCACGTAGCCTCCCCTTTTCCATTAGTACAGCCTGAAGACGAGAACGATCTCATCATACCGGCTCGTGATGGTTCATTGAGGGTCTTGAAAGCTGCCTGGAAAGCGGGTGTCAAACGAGTGGTGATGACCTCTTCGTTTGCTGCGATTGGCTACAGTATCGACCCCAAAAGGCATACGTTTACGGAGAACGACTGGACCGATGAAAACGCCCCTGTTCAACCCTACATCAAATCCAAAACAATCGCTGAAAAAGCGGCCTGGGATTTTATTACGCATCAGGGAGCGGGGTTGGAACTGACGGTTATCAATCCGGTAGGCATTTTTGGCCCTGTTATTGGCGGAATTTATCCGGCTTCGTATGAGGGAGTGATTAAAGCACTCGTTGACGGTACGGTTACCGACAGTCCCCACTTTACGTTTGGGGTGGTTGATGTGCGTGATGTGGTCGATATTCATATCAAAGCGATGGTGCTACCCCAAGCCAATGGCCAACGCTTTTTGGCGACCTCAGATGGCGTGGTCAGCTTTTATGACGTGGCTCAGCTTATCAAAAAAGAACGCTCCCAAAAAGCCGGTATGATGGCCGATCTGAAGCCTATTGATCCAACGTATTACATAGATATGTCGAATCAAAAAGCGAAAGACATGTTAGATTGGCACCCACGAAGTAAAGAAGAGGCTATTTTGGCCAGCCTGGATAGTGAGATTACGGAATAAATTTGTGCGCTACCTTCAGCCGTCAAAAAATTGACTATCAATCAAATCCATTCCTGCCATTTAGGACCTGAAATTTCACCGGAACAGGTTATATCCGAGCATTACTTTATGGTCCTGCTGAAGGGATCGATGAAGGCGTATGACGGAAGAAAGCGCTATGGTATGCAATCAGGCGATTGCTTCATCGCCCGGAAAAATCATTTGATTCGCTATACCAAGTTCAAAGAAGATGACCAGTTTGTCAAGATCATCATTACGTTGGATGAGCCATTCTTAAAACGCTTTACCGAACGGCATTCTTACCCGGTAGGCCTCTCAACCTACGGTGATTCGTTCCTGTTTGTCAACAAGAATCCATTCATAAAGCAGTATATACAATCGCTGGAGCCCTATTACACCAGTGATTCAGAGCTGGACGAAACATTTGCCGATATTAAACGGGAGGAGCTATTGTTAATTTTGTTGAGGTCACAACCCGAATTAGCGTCTATCTTTTTCAATTTTAGCAGTCCCCACAAAATTGATTTGGAAGAATACATGCAGCAAAATTTTCGGTTCAATGTGAGCCTGGAACGATTTGCGTTCCTGACCGGACGAAGCGTTTCATCGTTCAAACGGGATTTTAAAAAAACCTTTGGCATGCCGCCCGGAAGCTGGCTACTGAAGAAACGATTGGACGAAGCGTATTTCCAACTCAGCCGTCAACATCAGAAACCAAGCACTGTCTATCTGGAAGTAGGTTTTGAAGACTTGTCTCATTTCTCATTTGTATTTAAAAAAACCTTCGGCAAAACCCCTTCGGAAGTGGCGACAAGCGGGGCGTAAATCCCCCTAGGCAGTAGATGGGCTATTGACCGACGGGGGCGTAACGCTGGTGTGGCGTAACAACACGGAGGGGTTTACGCCATACTCTTTTTTGAACGCTATGGAAAAGTGAGAAAGATTTTCAAAGCCGGTTTCTAAATAAACGTCGGATGGTTTTCTCTTTTTTTGTGCAATGAGAAAGTAGGCCATTTCCAGCTTCCTTTTTTGTAGCCATCGTTCAGGTGTTGATTGAAAGATGACCGCAAAGTCGCGTTTAAAGGCCGAAAGACTCCGGCCTGTCAGTTTCGCAAATTGGGCGAGGGGTACGTTGTATGAAAAATGTCGATTCATGTACGCTTCCAGATCCTGTTTATGCGGTTCGCTGAAATCGAATAAAAAGTTTTTCAGCGGAGCGTTGCGCAATAATAACTCAATGGCTTCCATTGTTTTTATCTGCGCGAGGGCTGGGGTCAGTTTTTCGGGCTGCGCGAAATACGGCATCAGCGAATCAAAATAGCTTTTCATAAACGGATCGACGTCCATGATCACATTCGATTCACCGACGTACGTACTGTCTGCTACTACGCCATAGTCTGTGCTGAATTTCTGTAGCGTTTTTTGATCTAAACAAATGCTGATCGAGGAAAACGTGTGGGTATCGCCAACCCTCTTCACCGCTTTTACCAGCTGATTTTTTCTGATCAAGCCCAGTGTTCCAGCAGGATGTGAAACAATGCCCTGCTGCGAAAATAGGTCTGAGCTGCCCGAAACAATCAGTACCAGCCAATGCTCGGACACAAAAGGATCGTGTCCGAATTCATCTTTTGTACAGGCGTACAAAACGATATGTTGCTGAGGTTGCTTTTGCATATACGTCGGATATCAGCCATTTGTTTGACTCAAAATCACCTTCTGAAACAAATTGTCAGACAAAATTTTTCGTAAAAAAAGGATTGGTTTTGCGCCATAGCCACCGACATAGCGCGTTTTAGGGCGTTTCGCTTCAATGCCTTCTTTGATCAATTTCGCAATAACGATTGGTTCTGGGAGTGCCAGGTTCGTGGTTGCTTTCTGCGTGGAGGCCACCATGTCTTTATAGGCAGTATGTCCCGAGACGGCTGTCATTTTTTCATTGGAAATGTCGGCCCACTCTGATTTTATCCCACCCGGTTCAATAACAATTACGTCAATCCCGAATTGTTTTACTTCCATTCGTAAGCTGTCACTTAATGCTTCCAGCGCAAATTTGCTGGCATGATACCAACCGGCCAGCGGAAAAGCAACTTTGCCGCCTATGGAAGAAACATTCACAATTTTACCCCATTTAGTTGCCCGCATGTTCGGTAGTACCAATTGAGTCAACCGCATGGCACCAAACAAATTTACGTCTAACTGATACCGTGCATCATCGATGGATAGATCTTCTACCGCTCCACTCGAACCGAAACCGGCATTATTGACCAGAATATCAATCGTTCCTGCTTCTTTCGTAATTTGTTGCACACAATTAACAATACTTTCCTCAGAAGTTACGTCCAACGCAATTGGCTTGATGCCGTAACTTCTGAGATCGTGCATTTTCTCGGTCCTGCGTGCAGCCCCGTAGACATTGTACCCGTTCTGGGCTAGTAAAATAGCCGTTGCTTTTCCAATTCCTGCCGAAGCGCCTGTAACTAAAACTGTCTTTGCCATAGTTGTTAATTTTTATAAGGCAAAATTAGAGTACGTTCCTTCGCACGGCTTTTCTGAAAAGTCCAAATCCGTTTGCTGAGAAGTCCAGTGTACGTTTGTTACGCTGACTTAGGCGAGATTCTTCTTCCAGGTAGGGGAGTCACCACATGCTTAGATCGGTGCGAACATGAATCAGGGCCATATCGGGTTTGACCATCGTTATATCCTCAACCAAACGGGTTGTAAAGTGAGTCGCTTTAAAAGCTGCTCCCGGCGGGGAACCGCACCGATTACCTTACTTGACCGGGAAGGTTAGGCGGTTGACCCATAGCGCCTGATGATCCAGCTCCTTAGCGTATTGTGCCATTAAAAAAGCCCGGTCATATGCGACAGGGCCATTGTATACCCGCTTGCCATTGATGACCACTTGGAGAGGTTGACCGAAGTTAATGTGGCATTTAGTTAACCAACCTATCGCTCGTCCGTTTATGGAGATCCGAGTTAGGGCTAACCACAGCTACTGGTTCAAAAGGGCTTCTTTAGGTTTTGGCACAGTAGTTAGACCTATCTGATTGATTTCACCAGTGCCTTAACCAGGCTGAACTAATCACCCGGGCATGAAACACGTCCTTCTACTTGTAAGCTGTCTGTTGTCGCTTTGGGCGACAGCCCAACAAAACAAGTATAATTCGAACCGAGAATGGCGTGGGTGTGGCCGACTTGTGCGCGAAAGGCCATCGGTTTAGCCCTTCCACGCTCTACGCGCCAGGCGAAGAAGCCAACGAAACCAACGGTTGCCCTACGCCAATCGGAAAAACAGTATCCTGTCGGCACGGCGGTTATGTAGCAACCAACGAGCCGGTTGAGCAGATAATGCGGGGCGACTGGCTGCGAGGCAAAACCTTCCTGACGGTTAGTGCCGGAGACGAAGGCCGGACGGTAAAGCTTGTCCATTAAAGACGTAATCGATCCCTAACCCAGAGTCCGCTCGTAGCGTAAAGTTGTCCTACTAAACCTGCCCATAAATCGGGTCTTCTCTCTTTAAATATGGCCGGAGTAGGTCTGGGCCTTGCGGTATTTAGGCTGATTCTGGGATAGGTCGCTTTTGAACACAACGTCAACTGGGCCATTCGGCTGGGCCACCGGGCGGATTTTAGTAGCTCAAAAGACACAGCCTCTAGCAAGCAAGGTCACTAAGCCGTCTTGGATAAACGGGCGTTTTTTGTCACAATATATTCGCTCGTATATATTGTAACAAGATAGGTCAAAATAAATGCTTTCGGGGCATTTACCCATTCTGCGGCCGTAATACTCCACTTTCGTGCTATTCAAAGAAATACGAAAATGAGGCATTGAATTGCGTAAACGCCTGAATGAAAATGAGTATCTCCGGCGTAAATCGATTCCATTCGTATTCATTACGACGGCTGTTAACCCAGCCCTGGTTCAAACCGCTTACGATATAACAGTTCAAGGCTATTTCAAGAAACCTTACAGCTACATCGAGCTAAAGCAACAGATTAAACTGATTGTAGCCTACTGAAGTGAATGTCTTCATCCTTACAGCGAATTGTAGCAGTCATCCATTCTTAATGCGTTTCGTACTTTGGGAAGTAAAGTACGAAGCCATATTATGGCCATATTCACAGTAATGGCTAGCCGTGTTTCTGTAGTTCTTTCAGCAACTCTTTATGAAGCTCAAGTGCTTCTTTTTGATTGGCAATGATCTGACTTAGCTTGCCCCACAGGACAAAGACAAATGTTAAGAACAAAAAGAATATTGGGACTAAAAACACGCTATGTGAGCTCATACTAATTTTATTTAAAAATGAAAAAGCTTGTAATTGGAAAGTCCACCCAATTAAAGGGTTCTGTAGCTATTCGTGTCCGAGAAAATATACACTTTAAGAGGTACAAAATCAAAAGCTATAAATTAAACTGGTTGTAATCCCATCTCTTATTTATCGATCCAATTTTCCAACTTTAGTCCGCTCATGTCAGCAAAGTGGCGTGTGTTACGCGTTACTAAAATCAAATCATGAACGATAGCTGTCGAACCTATTAATACGTCAAATTCATCGATTGTGCGTCCCATTCGCCGTAGAGAGACCTTTTGCCGGGCATATTCATGCGAGACTTCGCCGATAGGCAGGATACGATTTTGAAAAATGCCTTGAATAAATTCTAGATTTTTCCAGTTTTTCGGCCGTCGATCAGGTGCACCGTTCTCAATCCCGAATAGTAATTCAGCAATTGTAATTTCGGACAATAAACACGATAAGGCACCAACTTGAGCCATCTTCTGCTTAAGGTCGAATTCGTTCTTAATGATAAGCACACAAATATTGGTGTCGAACAAATAACGGCTCATAGGTTCAAGTCACGGTCGCGGAAATAGCGGGAATTCCGAAGTGTAGCATTCAGTTCGTCGCCGGTCTCGTCACCTGCCCAGCCAACTTACTCCAACAGACGCAAGGTTTCGGCTTCGGTTAAACTATCCCTATCGACATGTGCTTCTTCGGTATAAAGGCCCAACCGATCTGCCAAGCCCTTGAATAGGGCAAAGTCATTTTCACTGCTGGTTTCGATGGTGATTATATGTGTCATGACGATCAGGAAACCTATGTCTTATTGTTAATTATTCATTTTATCAAAGAACACCACAAATTACCAGAAAAATAATTTTACTCTCTGTTCTGCTTGATCTTCTATGAAGCAAACCTAACCGGATTATAGCATGAATGCAGAAATTCCTGCTTTAAGCGATCAGGGTCAACAAGAATTTTGTCCCGCGAGGAAAGCCGGTAGGCTGGGGAAAATTCTTGTTGATGCTGTGAGCGGGCCGGATAAAGTAAGCATTGGGTCGCTTTGCCGTTTCGTACAAAATCCGCCACTTGGGTTATAATTTGTCGGTTGTAGGCTTTAGGTAAACATATTGGCACTTATACGACAGAGATAGGAAGTGTTCACGTACGTTAAATACTGTTAATCGCTTTCGATTTCAGTGACTTAAAACATACTTTGCTGCTAACAACGGCAGTAACTGTACTTGCTAAGCTAATTGACTATGAGACATTCTTTATTTCTTCTCTACCTGTGCTTACCATTAATTGGGCTATCTCAGAAGACAACCGAAAAAGACCTGTTTAGATCACGTAATACCATTTATGTGGAGGGCTTAGGATCAGGCGGTTTTTACTCCGTTAATTACGAGAGACTGTTGCTCTTAAAAGAAAAACAGGCTTACGGATTTCGGGTAGGTATTTCCTATTTTGGAAACAGTCCTACAAATCTGACCTTAACTGGCGAGCTGTTCGCTTTGATAGGAAAAGGTAGTCATCATGGTGATTTTGGCATTGGTATAACGGGTGTTACAAGAGGTAATATTGAAGCTTCTCCAATCAGTTTAAGAAAGAATTTGCTAGTTGCTGTTCCTCGTCTAAGCTACCGTTATCAAAAACCAACAGGTGGCTTAATGCTACGAACTGGTTTTACTCCTATTATTGAATTAAGCGGAGAAACTATCGACCGATTCGGGCCTTGGCTCGGTCTTGCTATAGGCCACAGTTTCTGAATTAATTAGCATTTTTGTTAGAATAGAAGAACAGGATAAACAGCCTTGATTCTTGGCATATTCTCTTTAAATAAAAATAGTTATAGAACTACCCTTTAATAAATACAAAACGCGATTAATGCGAAGGTTATAGTCATTTTGCACTTTGTCTTAATCCTACCATCTTGAAAATATTCGTGATCGCTTTAAAAGCAATGGGCATTGCTCTGCTCTGCTTGCTGACTGTACCCCTTCTTATTTTTATCTTCTTTCTACTACCCAGCATACCAAGAGTGGATAGTCAGGAACTCGTGCACAGCCAAGCGTTCCAACACCTCCACCAGCTCGTCTATCAGCTCGATCATACCAGGGATATTGTGGTGCAACCCAAGAAGGAGTATATAGTCATTGATAAGTTAGCCATTAATTTGGCTAAGCGAACGTTCGGCAGCGACCGAGAACACGGGATCTACCAATCAGATGAAGCAAGCAGTGAACATAAGTTTTCATCCCTCGACTCGTTACTTGCCCCTCAGCACCTGGATAGTACCCGGGTTTATCAGATCACAGCCGCGATGAAGACAACCCATGTAGTATACGTAGAAATTACGTATAAAGTCATCACCTACCGTTGGCAGGAAGCCTCCTGGTGGTATGACGAAGAAGGCATATTGTATGAGGAAGATGATATGGCCAATCCCTCCCAGTATAGACTATTTGAAGCGATAGCTCCCCATTTTTACCATTATGCTCGCTGACTAGCTCTAACTAAAATCTAATTACTATTCATATCAGTTAAGAGCCAAATATTGTACTTTCTATAGGGTAGTTCTATAACTATTTTTATGTTATGTGAAAAAGGGAAGGAAACAGGTTAAAAACAAAATGAGAGGATTAAGGAAAAATACTATTTGCCGTCATTATATAAAAATCGACGTTCGAGCTTTTTAAGGTCAATCTCGTTGGCTGCTTCGATATACGCTTCACCTTTTGCCGTAATCGCAACTGAATACATCGGTCTACTACTAGTGTACCAAGAGAAGGGCTGATTTAGTATTAATTCAACTTCGGTTAGCTCAACATTTCTAATTTTCTGCTTTAAATCAGGATCAGTAAATTCTTCAAGTACTATTAAATCCTCTAGCAGCAGTTCTTTTAATAGATCATAAGCAATAGCATACTTTCCTACAATTGTCAGAAAATCGTAGTAGCCGATAGTAAGCAAAAACTCATATAGACCATAAACTCCCTCACTAGCTTCAACTAAAAATGCAAGCTTTTCAAGTTGCCGATTTACAGAGGAATAAAGATTGGAGAGTTCCATTTTTCTGTTGTATAAGTGCGTATATGTTAACCTACGGCCGCCTGTAACCTAATCTTAACCCTTTGTGAGCTGGTTTGGCTACTCCTTCGTAAGTAATCCTTATAGGCTGCTGTGATGTCAGGGCATCTTCGTCCAAAACTCGGATGCGATTGGCATTCGGAACAAAAACGTAATCCTCATCGACTTGAAGCACTCGATCCCCTGAACTGAGCCGAATGGTCGTTTGATTTACACCGAGGGGTAAACGGATTTCATTACCTGATCGACTTTTAGATGGATAGAAAAATACAGTCGCCCACTGCTGTTGATTTGGGCTAGTATCCGAAGCGAGCTTAACGTGAAATCGTTGTTGAGTGGGAACAGAATCTGGCTTATTACTAAAGGCAGTTGAACGACCGAATGCCGACAAACCTGAAAGGGTGATTAAGAACACTAAGGTTAAAATAATTTTCATATCAAGATTTAGAGCTATCAACTTTGGTGAATAACGTGAAGCGTAAGTTTTTCTGTTGTATAATCTACAATATGTTTACCTAAAGCCTACAATCGACAAAATATAACTGAGGTGGCGTTCCGTACTTTGGGAAGTTTATCACGAAACAGGCCAATTTTACAAACGTATGACCAACATCATACTGTTGTAAAATCACTGGCACACAAGTCTCGCAAAAAGGCTCTTTATGGAAACTGCTGAAATCTGTCCATCCGTGAGTAGGAAGTTTTTATGAGATCGACGCAACCAGTTGGAAGGCAAAATCATATATAATTGCCGCCAAGCTACAATCCAGTAAGGCGGCTCATAGCTTGGCGGCCCTGGTGCTTACCTCTTTTTGAGATAGGTGATCTGGATGGGCCCACCTGGAGAAGGTAGTCTTAATTCAGGATGGGGACCTAGGCAGGTTCTTTTAACATTACCCGAGATGGTGTAATTCCAACGGGTTGTATCCTTACTTACTTCCTAGGTAGTATCCACATCACAAGCATACAGGCGCAGCAAACCTGTTATTGAATCGGCAACAACGAAGGTGCCCTCACCGGTGTATCTGGCTTGCAATTTCTCAAGGGTACGGTATGCTGAGCCACTACATCCACAGTCTTCCTTTTCAGTAGTGCATGAAAAAGCAACCGAAAAAAGTAAAATAAAGCAGAAGGAATCCTTGCTAAAAAGCCGCATGTATAAGGTTGTCAGGTGTTTCACTATAAAGACCCACAAAGAGGCAAGGAGTTGGAAATAGCCAAACAACTAGTTGTTTAATTAACTAGTTGCGAATTGAAAAAACTCGTTGAAGCTGCTGAGAACAATCTGCTCAGGTTCAACTGGCTCTCACAAAACCCTCCCGAATGAGACGAACGAGTTTACATGTGTTTGCTTCTTAAATTGGGCGTTTTACGTGACACAACCTATTTTCATACTTTCCGGGCAAGTACGAAAACAGGCTAGTAAAAATTGGGGAGACAGACATCGTCCGCTTAGCCCGCTAAACGCTGAGTATTTTTTAAAGCCAAAGCCGATGGATGGAAGTGGCGTCAACGAAATGAAACAGGCCTGTATAGCTTGGCGCTTGAGTAAACCTTAGGGAGCAACTTGTTTCCGCACAATACCCGCATAGCGGTTGGCAACGGCCTCAAGCTGGGACGGATTACCCCTTAACGTATGATCAAAAAACGCGTCTAATAGGCTGATGGTCGCCATATGCGTTTTTGTCGAGACTTGACCAAGGCTGAAGAGGTGCCCGGCCAAAAAGCGGGCAGGAGGGGCTAACAGGAGTGGCACATCCGTAAAACTGTAATGATCGGCGTCTTCCAGCTCGTAGCGATACCCACCGCCAAATTGCTTGAATAACAATTGATTGCCGGCTTCGTATCGGGCGAAACGACCTGGTTCACCTTTATTACTTTCTATCAATAGAAAAGGACGAGAGCCCCTCGATTTGGGCAATCCCCCGTACAAGGTGCCATCGATGTTGACTGCGGCTTTAATTCGTGAATCATGAGCCATCGCAGCACCACCCGTGGCACCCCCTAAGGAATGACCAGCGATACAAATCCGATTCAGGTCAAGTGAAGGGAAGAAGGTAGTAGCAGAAGATTTTTTATTTTCTAATTGATTGAGTACGAACTGCACATCGGCCACGCGAATGTCGAGCCGATTCTTCATAAAGCCAAGTCGGTCTGGAGCATCCGGTTGAAAGTTTTCAATGGTGGTGGCCAGTTTACCATTAGCCAGTTGAGTAATAGCGGCTTCATAGGGATGATCCATACTGAGAACCACGTAGCCATGACTGGCCAGGCCAACGACAAGGCTCGTGTAAAACGCGCGCGCGGCTCCATAGCCCGGTAGAAAAAGCACAACAGGCCATTTTCTCGGTGCGTTGAGTGGTGTTGCATTCCCTACCGCATAGGTGTCAATTTGATCGTAGTGGTCCAATAAAAAGCTCGGTAGAACACTCACCTTTGGGGGTAAATGAGGCAACCCATCCAGATAAAGGGAGTGGCTACCTTTTCCGTCCCCCTGGGCTGGATACCAGGCTTGAACAATGACATTTCGTTTGTCAAATGGGTCTTCCGTTATTTGTTCAGTTCTTGATGAATCTACCCAGCGAAACACTTGGGTGCCAACGGCATACTTGCCTAAAGGCTCCGGCAAAGTAGGAACCGGTAAAAAAATACTCCAAGGCATTAAGGCAACAACCAGGAACACCCCCAAGCTAATGTGCTGAAGTTTTCGATATAATGCTGAGTTAACATAGACGATGAGTATCAACAAACAGATTAGCCAATAGGTGGGAATGTATTGCCAATAGAACCCTTTCCAAAAAAATTGGATCACGACTAACAGGGCCAATAAGCTAATTGAGAGGGGGAGTACGCCATTGGCCCGATTAGAAGCGACTATTGTATAGACCGTAGTTAGTACCAGCAGTACCAAAATCAAGATATCTAAGCTATTCATCGATTATTAGTAACAGTTTTACTATAAATTGTTAGCTTAATTAATTGATGGCTAAAACTAGCCGTCTGATCAGCACAGAATTAGTTAAAAGGACAAAAGGAACAAAAAGCGGATAGTTGGTATCCACTTCTAGCTAGCAAGGCTGACCAGCTGTGGCTGTTACCAAAGCTCAACAGAGTCTCACGAAAATGCTCGTTTATTGAGATTAAACGGCCAGCACAATCGACAGCCGATGGCCGGTTCTTGTTTCCATAAATTCCAAACGACCGCTCCAGTCGCCTAATTCGTTTCAGTAGAGCTATTGAAGATGCTCACGTTCCTTAGTGAGTTATAAGCAACATACCAAGCATACTTTGTTCTCAGAACGTTACTCCTAAACGCGATTTTACCAGATTGTGGGTTAGGCCAAATGTGTGTTGAATGACGAATGATGTAGAAGTTGGGTACCTCGGCTAAATCGTCGGCCTGGCGAATCCATCCAAATGCTTTCCATTGTCAGGAAAAGTTGTGATTAACACACGTATCATTCATCCCATTTTTAGCCAGGTTCACATCATTTTTTCATTCAGCTTAACCACCCTTCGTATTCTTGCCGCAGGAAAAAAGTGCATCACTAAATGGATGGATCATGATCGGAAGCTACATCAAAACATCGCGACGCAACTTAATGCGCAACAAGCTGTTCTCGTTCATCAATATTGTTGGCCTTGCCATCAGTATGTCCGTCGGGTTACTGCTGATCGCCTTCCTGTTCGACCTGCATTCCTACGATAGGTTCCACCAGAATGGGGACCGTATCTATCGCATCACCAACGTGCTGACTACCAATGGTGAACAGAGGGGCAAGTTTGCCACCACATCCATAAAGACAGGAAAACGTATCCGACAGAACGTGTCCGGCATTGACGACGTAGCTATTGTGCGCAACGACTTTTCGAAGGATGCGAAGGTTGGCGAAAACACGCTCCCGATCAAGGGCTTCTGGACGGAGCCATCCTTCTTCAGCATCTTTACTTTTCCGATGCTGGAAGGCAATCCCGAGACGGCCCTGAAAGATCCTTATTCGATCGTTCTTACGGAAACGGCCGCCAGAAAACTGTTCGGTAACCAATCGGCACTGGGCAAGGCAATCCGGTTCGATACACTCGATTACCAGGTAACCGGCGTCATGAAGGATGTTCCGTTCTTTTCGCACATCAACTTCGAAGCCCTGGTTTCGCTCTCAACTGCCGAGCAACTCAATAAGAACAACGCCGAAAAATGGGCAAGCATACCCTCAAATTACGTGTACCTCCGGCTGCCTGCCTCGACCAACGTAGCGTCGATCCAGTCGCAGCTCGATGTCCTTGCCGAGGAGGAAAATCGCGCTGATGAAAACACGAAGATCCAACTTGAGCTGCTGCCTTTATATCAGATCGTAGTTGGCGAGAGCCTCCGCCGTTCTGAGGGGGGCGCTGGCTCGGTAGGCCCTCATATGCCTCCGGTTGTGCTTTGGATACTCGGCGGGCTGGCACTCGTTGTGATCCTGTCAGCCTGTTTTAACTATACCAATCTGTCGATGGCACGAGCTATGCGCCGTTTTAAGGAAGTCGGTCTTCGCAAAGCGATCGGGGCTGGAAAGAGCCAGGTATGGCAGCAGTTCCTGGTGGAGGCAATCATGATCTCCCTGGCAGCCCTTCTTCTTTCTTTCCTGCTATTTCTGGTATTGCGCCCGCAACTGATAAACCTGGCCCCGGAGATGCAGCGCACGGTGAAGCTCGAGCTTAGTCCGGCTATGGTCCTGGCCTTTATCGTTTTTTCGGTCACCGTAGGCGTTATTGCTGGTTTATTACCGGCCCTCTTCTTTTCTAAAGTCAGTGCGATCAATGCGCTCCGAAATGTGTCTGCTCCAGTATATCGGTCGGTGAGCGTTTTTAAACACTTAACCCTCCGACGCGCTCTGGTAGTAATTCAATACACATTCACCCTGATCTTTATAACCACAACTGCCATTGGCTATGTTCAGTATAAAAACATCCTCGCCTTCGACCTGGGATTCAATACCGAAAACATCCTCAACATTACGATGCAGGGAAATAAACCCGACGCGTTTATGAAGGAACTGAGTGAGATGCCCGAAGTAACGGCCCTATCCCGCTCGTTAATAATCACCAGCGTGGGGAACGCCTGGGGTGGTTATATGAAATACAACGATACGCGCGACTCGGCGCTGGTCATGACCAACAACGTCGATGAAAATTACCTGGCTCTGCATGAATACAAGCTCATTGCCGGAGGTAATTTCAGGGCACGACCCACTACGGCCGAAGCGGTCAGCGAAGTGATTGTTAACCAGCAGTTCTTAAAGCGATTTAACATGGGTACTAACGACCCCGAGAAAGCAATTGGCAAGGAAATTACCTTCAGTAATTTCAACGTACATGACCGTAAAATGACCATTGTTGGCGTCATGAAAGACTTTCATTATGGAAAAGTCGATAACCTCGTTGGGCCGGTAGCCTTCATGTTCTGGACACCTACCGACAGAGCAGTCATTAATGCCAAAATACAAAGCCGGGACATGCTGGCGACCCGAGCTAAGATCGAGTCGGCCTGGAAGAAAATGGATCGTGTTCATCCCTTTCAGGCTGAATTCTATGACGAAGCCATCGAAGAAGCCTACAGTGAATTTTCTGTTCTGATCAAGATTATTGGCTTCCTTTCCTTACTCGCTATGTCAATCGCATCGATGGGCTTGTTTGGCATGGTGGCGTTCACGACCGAAACCCGGCTGAAGGAGATCAGTATCCGCAAAGTGATGGGTGCCAGTGCTGGTAACCTGGTCTATCTACTGAGCCGCGGTTTTCTTCTACAACTGGCGTTATCGGCCCTTATCGCGCTGCCCGTAACCTACCTTTTCTTCGAAAATGGGGTACTTACCCGTTTCCCATATCACACACCCGTGCAGATGGTTGAGTTGTTGATCGGCTTGCTGGTGGTATTGGTAATCGCCTTCCTGCTGATTGGATCGCAGACGATGAAAGCCGCAAAAAGTAATCCGGTTGATGTTCTGAAGAGCGAATAGGGGCTGTAGACTTGCTCCATTTTGTAAAGAGTTACAGGGCATAACTGGCAGGGCAAGGTAGCCTGGTTATTTCAAGACTACATTCTTGATTTTAATGCGGAACAAGCCGCTGTTGAACCGGGCCGTTTCTGGCATGCCGTTTTCAATCCTGTTATATACACTCATATCCTCATGGAAGGTAATGACAAATCGCCCCTCTACCATACCGGTTGCTTTATCGATCCTCGTCAGCCTGACCCAGCTAGGCTTTCCACCCTTGTCGATATAGCGTTTCTGCAATCCACCGGAATTGCCCACGTACGAAAGGTTAGCTGGTTCGTTTTTTTGCGTATTGTGCCGATTTAGCCTGGCTATGGTAGTGCGGCCTTTTTTCAGAGGAATGTTGTAAAGTGCCAATATCTGAGTTCGGGTGCAGTCGCCAGTCACGCAGCCAGTAGTCGTAGTTGGATTTGGCCCATCACCCTTACCCGGATAATCAATATCCGTGAAGACCAGCAGATTCAACTGCCGGACATCGTCGAGCTGTTGCGTCGGTTCCTTTATACGTAGCAGTTCACCGGTACCATACCAGATAGAGTCGTTGAGCCTACTGGTCACATTGAATGGGCTGCTGGCGGAGAGCATAGGCTGCCTGGTGCATCCGGCACCAACCAGGAGAAAGAGTGTGCAATAGCCAAGAGCGTTCATACTTGCTTTCTTTTAGGCAAGAAGAAACCGAGGCTTAAAAACTACTTATATAGTTGTTGCCCATATCTAGGGTCCAGAGAGTCCTGCTCATGTCGGATTGGGCTGCTTGTAGGGAATCAATCGAGTAGGGGTGCTCCATAAAAGGACTAGCTGTTTAGAATTAAGTTGGCTTAAAGTAACTACGATCCTCTTGCTGAACCAAAAGTAACGGGCTTATAGGTAACTGGGCGGTATAAATGGCTTAGCCGTTGATTGATTTCACAAAGTCGGTTACTTCTTATGGGGGTCAGCTAGTAATAGTGCACTCCTGGCGTGTTTTTCATCTCGTTAACAAGCCCTTAACAAACGCTCAGCACAAAAACGAGTAGGTTTGTTGAAGCAATTAATAAAAATAAATAGGGATGAAATACGCACCCGTATGTGCTTTTTTGTTGGTGTTTGTCTGCACTCCCTGTAAAGGACAAAACAAAATTGACCTCCCAAAAGACACGATCAAGTACCACGGGCCTACCACGTCAGTTCGTACCATCAAGCAAGATCGAAAGGGCAACATTTGGCTTGCTTCAAACGAAGGTATTATAAGGTACGATGGAAAATCGTTCACCAACATCACCACTAACCTGAGTTCAGACCGCTTCTTTTCGATGGTAGAAGATAGAAACGGAAATTTTTGGTTCGGTACGTATGGCTCAGGTGTTTATTATTACGATGGGAAGTCCTTTCAACACGTTACAACAGAGCAGGGGCTTGCTAATAACCAGGTTTCTACTATTTATGAAGATAAAGCCGGTACTATCTGGTTCGGTACCAACGGAGGTGTAAGCCGCTACGATGGAAAATCGTTTCGAAATTTTACAATAGAAGGAGGACTTTCCACTAATGACGTTAATGCTATTCTTGAAGACAAAACAGGAAAATTATGGTTTGGCACCAGGGGCTATACCTACGTGTATGATGGCAAAACCTTTTCCTTTTTCAGCCATAAGGGTACCTCTTTTGGGGATATTTGGTCGATAATCGAAGACAGAAAAGGGACTATATGGCTTGGTGGTGGGAATGGCCTTTGGCGCTTTGACAGCGGTACAATTACCCAATTCACCCAGAATCCTATTCTTCGTGTCTTTGAGGATAAGAAAGGAAACATCTGGACTATTTCGCAGATTGCTCCTGGAAGGTTTGGACTTTTTCGTTATGACGAAAAGTCCTTGTCTGATAAAAAACCAGCTGTAACTGAAATAGCCCAATCACTAAACCTTTTTGGGATTTTACAAGCTACTGATGGCCGTATTTGGTTTGGGGCCTATGATGGGGTGTATCGGTGTGATGGAACGACCATTACCAACTTCAAAAAGAAGGTGGATCAGAAATAATAGGTATAGCTGGTTCTTGAAACGCCCGATTGAAGAAGCAGATGTATGAATATTCCTTCGTCTCCAGTTGGGGCTGATTTTGTTAGAAGGTATCAAACTGCAAATAGCCCTCCGTGGCCAGTCAATGTTATGATTATACCGCTGCATCATAAGCACTACTCTAGAAATAATTGGCCTTTTTAACAAACTAGTTTGGACTTTTAAACAAACTCTAATCGCATTTCCTGCTTGAACTTTGCACGATCAATAGTTCAATTCGGAAATGGAAAATAAACAAACTGTATTGGTCTCGGGAGGTTCGGGATTTATTGCCTCCTATTGCATCATCGCCTTGCTCAGAAATGGGTATAACGTAAGAGTCACGCTGCGCTCGCTTAAAAAAGCTGAACTGGTAAAACAAATGCTGAAAGAAGGGGGACTTAACTCAGTTGACGATTTAACCTTTGTCGAAGCCGATTTAGAGAATGAATCGAGCTGGGAAAAAGCAATCGTAGGTTGCCAGTATGTGATTCACGTAGCTTCGCCAACTCCACTTACGGAGGCAAAAACCGATGACGATTTCGTTATCCCGGCAAAAAACGGCGTGCTATTCGTTTTGCGTGCGGCCAAAAAAGCGGGCGTCAAGCGCGTGGTGCTCACGTCGGCGTTTGGTGCAGTGGGTATGGGTACGGTAAAAACTACGCCCTACACGGAGGAAGACTGGACGGTGCTGAATGACAGCGTGGCGCCTTATCAACGGTCAAAAACGATTTCTGAAAAAGCAGCCTGGGCGTTTATAAAAGAAGAAGGCGCTGGTATGGAGCTGGCTGTAGTCAATCCCACAGGTGTGTTGGGTCCCGTTTTATCAAGCGATTTTTCACATTCCATTCACACGATTAAACAAATGCTGAATGGGGAGATAAAAGCCTGTCCTAAACTAATTTCGGGCTACGTGGATGTGCGGGATGTTGCCGACCTGCATCTGAAAGCCATGACCCTGCCTCAGGCAAACGGACAACGCTTTATCGCCGTTGCCGGAGAAGGGTATTCGGTTTTGGACATAGCGAATGTGCTGCGGAAAAATCTGGGTCAAAAAGCAGCGAAAGTGCCAACCCGAGAATTGCCGAATTGGCTCATTAAACTATTGGCCCGATTCAATCCGAAATTGAAAGCGGTTATCCCTTATTTGGGCATGGTCAAACAAGCCAGCAGCGAAAAAGCCATTACCCGATTAGGCTGGAAGCCTCGTTCTACCGAAGAAGCCATTGTAGCGACTGCCACTAGTTTAATCAAATTAGGTATTGTCAACTAAACAACCATGAGACTAATCATTACGGGGGCTACCGGATTAGTAGGCGAAGGGGTTTTGCTGGTTTGTCTGGAAAACCCCACAGTTACCGAGGTACTTATCATTAACAGAAAGCCACTGGCCCGTAAACACAAAAAACTGGTCGAGCTAATCGTAACCGATTTTTCAGAAATCAAAAAGTATAGTGAGCATCTGAAAAACTATGATGCTTGCTTTTTCTGTGCGGGTGCCAGTTCGGTTGGTGAAAATGAGGAATCGTTTACCAAAAAGACCTATGATTTTGTGGTTCCGTTTGCCCAAATGCTTTCCAACATCAATCCTGCTATGACCTTTATCTATGTCTCTGGAAATCGTACTGATAGCACCGGGCAGGGAAAGGTCATGTGGGCTAGAGTAAAAGGGCGAACCGAAAATGCGTTGCTGAAATTACCCTTTAAAGCCGTGTATGCGTTTCGCCCCGGATTTATGAAGCCGGTCAAAGGACAACAGAACGTACGGCTGATTTACCGGGTTTTTGAAGCGTTTTATCCAGTATGGCTATCCCTCCTGCCGAATTGGACCTGTACCATGCGGGAAGTAGGTCTGGCCATGATTCATTGCGTGTCCAGAGGGTATGATAAATCCATTTTAGACGTACAGGATATAAAATTGCAGGCAAAGTCATGAGAATTACCGAACTAAAATCGTGTTTTATTGGCCCTGCGCTCTCTCCCGAGCAATTCATTGCCGAACATTTCTTTGTCTTTCTGGTCAAAGGGATCATGAACGGGTATGACGGCAACAAACAATATATCCTTAAAGCCGGTGAAAGCTGTCTGGTTCGCAAAAACAGACTGGCCCGCTACAACAAAGTGAAAGTGGATAACGAGTTCGAAAAAGTCATCCTCTTTTTTGATGAATCCTTTTTGAAAAACTTCCAGAAAAGGTACACCGTACCCCTTCAGAAGCACCCCTCTAAGGATGCTTTTATTCGGCTTAAAAAAGACAAATTGATCAACAACTTTTTGTTGTCGCTGGAGCCATATTACACGGGTTCTGGGGCGATCAGCACCACGTTTTCTGATGTAAAAAGAGAGGAATTGTTGCTGATCCTGCTGGACTTGCATCCCGACTTGTCCGGTATATTATTTGATTATGGGGTTCCCGGTCGGGTAGACCTGGAAGCGTTTATGCAACGGAATTATAAATTCAACGTAACGCTGGAACGCTTTGCCTTTCTGACGGGGCGCAGTTTGTCCGCCTTCAAGAGAGACTTCAAAACCATCTTTGATGAAACGCCCAATCGTTGGCTGGTGAAACGGCGGTTGCAGGAAGCCCGTTTCCTGATTGAAGAAAAGGGGCAAAAAGTAACCGAGATTTATCAGGATCTGGGCTTTGAAGATCTGTCGCATTTTTCCTTTGCGTTTAAAAAGGAGTTTGGGGTAACCGCAACAGCACTTTCCGAGTAGCGGTCTGAGTTCCGCTGCTAACAAGAAAGGCATTTGGGCGAACGACAGGCATCCCCTCGGTCGACCGCAGCCCTTGGTTGATGCTTTTCTACGCTGCGTTCTTGTTCGTGTACGGTCGCCGTAACCCCCTTTTTTATGGCGGCCTTTTTGAGCTACAACTGATCGTTGTAGCAATTCGCTGCTGTCCCGCTGGTGCAGCTCCATCTCGGTCAACTTGCCAGCCGCTTTTTGCGCAGCCAGGCCCTTACTGGTTCATCGTACAACCTTAAACTGCCATAAGCCAGCACCATAGCGCCTGAAAAGGTGAGCAGGGCATAGGGCCAGGCCTGCCATAACGTAATGCCCTTGTGGTTGCTGACCCAGGCTACGTAAAAATAAACAAGCACGTAATGGGTCATGTACAAGGGATACGAAAGATTGCCCAGGAACGTACAGATTTTATCTTCCATTTGATTGTGCACCACACCACTGGCACCGATATAGACAATGAGTGGAAAGACAATAATGATGCAAAAAGCTTCATACAACCCATTCATCCAAAGACGGTCTGCACCGCCTATTCTCGGCATAAGCAAAACAACCGCAACCAGCAGGCTACACCATACAAAAGCATGTTTGATAGAGGCAGGTCGCGCTACCCGCGATAAAAGCAGACCGGCAAAAAACGGGAATAGGGTACGTATTGTCCCAATGCGCATGTGTTCAGCATTGAGTGTCCAGCCGCCGGTAACATCTCCGTTGGGGTTAGTAACCGCAAACTGCAATAGCACGGCACCTGCCAGTACGACCAAACAAGCCAATGCTTTATTCGATAATTTCCGTAAACCCAGGGCGTACAGAATATTAACGACATACTCGAAAAATAAGGACCAGCCAACGCTATTGAGCGGGTGCATTTCTTGCCAGCCGCGTATATCCATAGAAAGGGGTATGGGTATAAGCGTATAGCCAATCAGCATAACGACGATCAGCTTCCATACTGGAACCGTATGAATAAGCGGCCATATCGTTGAGTCGGTCCAGTAAAAGCCTAGGGCACCGAGCGTCATGCCCAACACAACAAGTGGGTGCAGCCGCTCGAACCGGCGCCGAAGAAAGCCGCTGATGGTTAATTTGTCCCATCGGTCGTCATAGGCATACCCAATGACAAAGCCGGACAGGAGAAAGAAAAAATCAACGGCCAGATACCCGTGGTTGACAACATTGTCAAGGTGACTGCTGGCAAGCGACTCGGTAAGGTGAAAGCATACCACGATAATAGCGGCTACCCCCCGAAGTCCATCTAATAGCTTATAGTGCGGCTTTGTGCCAAATTCGTTATTGTTCATTGAGAGCAGCAAATGTAGTACTACACGATGGCTTAGTCAGGGAATAAAAAACGCCCAATTTAAGAACCATGACATGTAGATTCATTCGTCTCACCTTAAAGAGCCTTATTTGAGGTTACATGTAGATCTGTCTTCAAAAATACCGAGGATGCTTTATCCTCGGTATCGTTACCAGACGCACGTTTACCAGGGGCTAATCCCTGTTTCAGGCGAATTGTCGTCGCTAAAGAATTGGCCGGTCGGGCCGTCTGATCCTAACGTAGCCGCTTTTACAACCCTGGCTGCGGCATCGGGCACGGTTCCGGGGCCGCTATGGTGGTTAAAATCGGTGGCGGTATAGCCTGGGTCAACGGCATTTACCTTAAAGGCCGTATCGCGTAAGTCATAAGCCAGCACAATAGTATAGGCATTGAGGGCCGCTTTAGACGAAACATAAACGGCCCCCTTAACCTGGTAATACTTCCAGGAAGGATCGTTATGCAACGTGAGCGAACCCAGGCCTGAAGTAACGTTAACGATTCTGGGTTCGGGCGATTGCTTCAGCAGGTCTATGAACGCCTGTGTAACTTCAATGACGCCAAAAAAATTGGTTTCGAATACCTGCTTAAATACGCTGATATTCGTTTCTAATGAAGTCTGCGGAAAACCACCGGCGATACCCGCATTATTAATCAGTACGTCCAGCACGGTAGTTTTTTGCCCAAGTACGTCGCGGGCCGCCTTTATCGAGTCAATGTCATCTACATCGATCGCTATAGGCTCTACCTGAGTTAACCCCTCGGCCTGTAGCTGGCTAACGGCCTGCTGGCCTTTTTGTATATCCCGACTGCCCAGGTATACATAATACCCTTGCTGTAGTAATTGCCTGGCTGTTTCAAAGCCAATGCTTTTGTTTGCGCCTGTTATCAGTACTGTTTTCATCCTGTTAGTTGTTAACGGTGCAAAGCTACCGCGGAATCTACGCTCGACTGAAACACATTTTTCGGCATTACTGGTACATTTTACGGATGGTAGCCCGGTAGTCGGCAGGGGTGACGCCGGTTTCGCGTTTGAAGAAACGGTTGAAATAAGAAGCCTCCGAAAAACCGAGATCAAAGGCAATTTCCTTCAGCGAATGGGGCGTATGAAAAAGCAACCGCCGGGCTTCCAGCACCAGTCGCTCATGGATATGTTTGATGGCTGGTTTGCCACTTTGTGTTTTCACGACCTCGCTCAAATGCCCGGCAGAAATATGAAGCATTGACGCATAATCACTCACTTCATGCAATTCGCGGAAGTATTCGTTGATTTTCGCCTGAAACTTCTTTAGTAATAGCGTATCGACTGAGGTATCGTTACCCGTAAATTGCTCTGTATATAACCGGCTCAAATAGGTAAGCAGTACAGTCAGGTAAGCACTCAGCATGCGTTGCTGCCAGTCGCTAGGATGCTGATTCTCAGTATTGATCCGGGTCAGCATATCCTCTACAAAATCAATATCAGCCTCCGTAAGCTGTAATGCATGGCCGTTATGCGGATTTTGAATCAGCGGCAGCTTGCTTATTGACGCATTTTCCTGCAATGCCAGGAACTCCTCCGTAAACGCAATTCCTGTGCTCCATAACTGTTCATATCCTTCCTTTACGATGATCTGATTGGGGCCCGAAAAGTAAATCGTGTTGTCTTTAATGACATAAGGTGTCATGTCAATCCAATGACGGCTACCCGCTCGCCTGATAAACACAACCAGGTAATGATTCTTTCGGTGCGGTATAAGCAGATCGGACTCGGTAGGTAAACTGCCTTCAAAATTATACACTCTAAACTGGTTGCTGCCAGTTACCTCGTCCGGCTCCAACGAATAAACCGGCACGTGCGGATTGCTACTAAGTACTTGCATTGGCTAAAGCTATGGCTTTATTCCTTAAAATTCACCCTCTGAAACCACCCGCGCGGGTGGTTTTTTCGTTTTGGGGCACCCCTACTTTTGAATCCAATTAACGATCACTATGAAGGGCTTAACCGAATTGAAAATACAGGAACACCTCGACCCAAAATGGGAAGACTGCTTTGACGGAATGACCATCCGGTATCAGGATAATCAGACCATTCTGCAGGTGGTCATAAAAGACGACGCGCATTTGCACGGTATTCTGAATCTCATCCTGAACTTAAATCTGAAGCTCATTTCGGTCAATACGCTGGAAGCTGGCTAGTCGATGGCCCAGCTAGTTGCCTTGATGTCTATACTCTTTTTACCTAAGAAAATCCCCCAAACAAATTCAAAATCCCCAATTCCATGAAATACATCTTATTACTACTTGTCTTCCTCTTTTTTCTTTTGTTTAGCCCGATGTTGGGCCAGGCGCAGGCCTTGTCTCAAACCGTGCGAGGCACCCTCACTGATTCGGACAGCCAGCTCCCGCTGATTGGGGCAACTTTACTCATCGTAGGGTCTAAACCCCTCGTTGGTATCACAACCGACCAGAATGGACAGTTCAAATTAAGCAACATCCCTACCGGACGTATCAGTCTGCAATTATCGTATCTAGGCTACGAACCCAAAATCATCCCGGATATTGTGGTCAACTCCGGCAAAGAAGTGGTGCTTAACCTGACCATGCAGGAATCAACCCTGAAACTGGCCGAAGTTGTGGTGAAAGCCAGTCTGGAAAAAGGCCAGGCGCAGAACGAAATGGCCCTGATCAGTGCCCGGTCCATTTCTCCCGAAGAAACGAATCGGTACGCGGGTGGGTTTAACGACCCTTCCCTGATCGTGTCCAATTTTGCGGGTGTGGCCAATAATCCAAATGGAAACAACGACATTATTGTACGGGGTAATTCGCCTAAATATGTTCAATGGCGGCTGGAAGGCATCCAAATCACCAACCCAAACCATTTTGCCGACCAGGGCGCTATTGGCGGTGGGCTGAGCACGCTGAATAATAACATTCTGGCCACTTCCGATTTTTACACGGGTGCGTTTGCCCCCGAATACGGCGATGTGTTATCCGGCGTATATGACGTAAAGTTGAGAGCCGGGAATAATGAAAAAACGGAAGCGGTGTTGGGCGTGGGAATTCTGGGTACGGATTTAACCGTTGAAGGCCCCTTCAAAAAAGGGTATGGGGGATCTTATCTGGTGAATTACCGCTATTCCACCATTTCCCTTCTAACCGATTTGGGTTTAACGGGCGTAAAGGGATCGCCCAAGTTTCAGGATGCCGCGTTTAAGGTTTTGTTGCCCACCAAAAAAGCCGGGGCCTTTTCCCTATTCGGATTGGGTGGCTCCAGCAGCGCGTTCCTGAAAGAAGTAACCCCCGAAATTGCGGAAACGCCCGGTGATCGCTCCATGCTGGCCGGTATTCGGGAAGATCTGGAAAAGGGGTCTAATTTACTGAACCTGGGGTTGACCCACACCTTGCCGCTTGGTGCCAAAAGCTATATCCATACTACGTTGTCGTATTCGCAGGAAGGCATCAACGATAAGGTTTTTGAATCCAGCATCGAAAAACAATATGACGGTAGCGGGGCCTACCTGAGGGATTCGGTGTTAACGACTCACCCTAATTTTCAAAGCCGCTTACTCAAATCGACCTATCGGGGTGGCCTTACCTACCACACTAAGCTAAATGCCCGGAATACTATCCAGATCGGTGCGCAGTATTCGCTTGCAGGGTATGATTACCAGCAAAGCCAATTACAGGGCGATGCGGCAACTCGAGTGTATTTGCTCAATTTCCAGGAAAAGGTGGGTACGATCCGGAATTACATCAGTTGGAAACACCGATTCAATGAAGCGATTACCATGGTGACAGGCATCCATAACATGAATGTGCTGCTAAACCATAAAAGTACCCTTGAACCAAGATTTTCCCTGAACTGGCAGCTTAGTCCGACCAGTTCGTTACAGGCTGGTTATGGGAAACACAGCACGATGGAAAGTGCCCATAACTATTTTGCCCAGGTTGAATCGGCAGATGGACAACTTAG
Organism: Spirosoma sp. KCTC 42546; assembly: GCF_006965485.1. NCBI lineage: Bacteria > Pseudomonadati > Bacteroidota > Cytophagia > Cytophagales > Cytophagaceae > Spirosoma > Spirosoma sp. KCTC 42546. The sequence goes on along the minus strand of NZ_CP041360.1, from coordinate 5,312,106 downwards.
CGAGCCAAACAAAAACCTGGGTCTACTGAAAGCCCACCATGTTGTGCTGGGCTACGAAAAGCGTTTCACGCAGGCGTTGGTGGCTAAAGCAGAAGTGTATTACCAGTCCCTTTACCAGTTGCCAGTCGAAAACAGTGCGACGAGTACGTTCGCGACCATTAACGAAGGCCCTGATTTTAATTATGTTGCTCTAGTCAATAAAGGAACCGGTCGGAATTATGGCATTGAGTTGACTCTGGAACGCTACTTTAGCCATAACTTCTATTATTTAGTCAACGGCTCCTTATATACTTCCACCTACCAAACGCTAGAAGGGAAAGAGCGCAACACGCCCTACAATGGTCATTATCTGGTCAATCTGTTAGCTGGGAAAGAGTTTGTTAAGCTGGGCAAGAAGAAGAATCAGGTCCTGGGGATAAATGCGAAAGTGTTTTTCAGTGGCGCTAAACCGATTATTCCGCTGTTACGAGATGCTGCCGGGAATTTAGCCGTCGATCCGGCCAGGAATAAGTTCTGGGATTATAGCAAAGCGTACGAAACGTCCTTAAGTGACCTGTCCAAAATAGTGCTCTCGGTGAGCTACAAATGGAACAAGGCCCGAACCACGCATGAATTATTCCTGAACATGGATAATCTCACCAACAATCAGGGCAAGATAACCGAATATTACGACCCAGGTCAGCCTGGTTCCGTAGGGCATACGACCCAACGGGGCTTAGTTCCCAACCTGTTGTACCGGCTGTATTTTTAACGTAACAGCAGTCTTCTCTCTTTTATCACTACTATTGACAAAGGCAGGTGTTGATTAATGCGACCATACCATGAAGAAAATACCCATCAGGCAAATTAATTCAGCGTATCCCGACATACAAACAGCCGAACGGTTTACGATTCGGCAGGTTCAGGATATAGTGGGTGAACATGATTTAATCCATGATCTGCACCGGCATGATTTCTTTTTTATTCTTGCGTTGCAAACTGGAGATGGAGTTCATGAAATAGATTTTACACCCTATACGATTCGTAGTAATTCTATTTTCTTTTTGCGCCCTGGGCAGGTACACCAGCTTAACCTGAAAGTGGGTAGCACTGGATTCTTAGTCGAATATAACGCCGAATTTTACAGCCCAACTACGAAGCTTTCCATCCAGCGAGTACGAAAAGCCAGCAGTAAAAACTATTGTAAACTGGAGGCCAGTCGATTTGAAAAAATAAAGGCTACGCTAACTTCCATGTTCCTGGAATACACAAATAAAGAGGAGGGCTATCAAGATGTCATTAAGGCAAATCTGGAGATATTTTTTATCGAATTTATCCGGCAAAGCCCGAATCTGAATGGACCGCCAATAGTAATTAATCAGTATACGCAGGAGCGCCTGGAGGAATTTCTAGCGTTGATGGAAACGCACATAACTACCCATAAGCTCGCTTCTCAATACGCCAGTTTTATGAATCTATCGCTCTATCAGTTGAACGAAATCACCAAAACGACGCTCGGCAAAATTACTTCTGAATTAATCAATGAACGGATTATTCTGGAAGCGAAACGGTACCTGCTGGCAACGCCTGATCAAATCAAAGATATTGCCGACCAACTGGGCTACGAAGACGTTTCCTATTTCATCCGGTTCTTCAAGAAACACGCTGGCTATACACCCGAAGCGTTCCGACAGAATTTCGGATAAGTACTGTACCTGCTGGTTAGTTCATCGGAGTTTATAACCCCGGCCGAATACCTCAACGAGTATAGCATCGGGTATAATACGTTTTATCTGTGTTGCCGGTATAAGCATGAAGGAGCTAGCTGATCGACTGTATTTATTCGAATAAATACAGTCGATCAGCTGACTAAATTGGGCAGGAACCCTTTACTCAGCCCTATTTCCTACACCAATATTCATTTATATAAAGATACTTTAATTGTAAAGAGTATATTATATGTTATTAAATTTATAAAATAAAATACCTTCCGCCGTACGTTACAACTACCTTAACCATAATGCCCTTTCGTTTCTTTTGCTTCCTGCTAGCTGGGTTCTGGATCACGCTGCCTGCTCAATCCCAGCAGCAACAGGCCCGATTTACGTACCTGACCACGAATCAGGGCCTTTCCCAAAATAACGTAACCTGCATTTTGCAGGATAGAAAAGGGTTTATGTGGTTTGGTACACGGGATGGACTTAATAAATATGATGGCTATAGTTATACGCTCTATCGAAACGACCCTTTAAAATCCACTAGCCTGAGTCATAGTTATGTACACAGCCTGTTCGAGGATAAGCAGGGGCAATTGTGGATTGGCACTGATGATGGTGGCCTTAATTTGTTTGATCCCGATACCGAAACCTTTACCAGTTACAAACACTTACCTGGGCACCCCAATAGCCTTTCTCATAATAAAGTTATGGCCATCGCTCAGGATGCTGGAGGAGATCTATGGGTGGGTACCGCTGGGGGTGGGCTTGATCGGTTTGATCCTCAACACAAAACCTTTACGCACTTTACCCATCAGAATTCAAATGTCGCTAGCCTGAGTCATAATGAGGTAAGCTCTATACTGATCGATCGTGCTGGTATAGTTTGGGCCGGTACCCTGGGTGGCGGCTTAAATCGACTGGACCCGAAAACGAAATTCTTTACCCACTACATACATAATTCGGCTGATCCGCACTCATTAAGTCAAAATCGGGTGACCTCCTGTTTTGAAGATTCGCAGGGGCGGTTCTGGGTGGCTACAGAAGGGGGCTTAAACCAGTTCGATCGAGCCAAAGGAGTTTTTAAGCGCTTTCAACAGACAACAGGTTTGCCGGCTCAGCTGAGCCATAATGATGTGAAGGCTCTGGCCGAAGACAACGACCATACTCTGTGGATTGGAACCCAAAACGGTGGAATTAACCTGTTACACCCTGATGGTACATTTTCCTATTATACGTATCAGGTCGATAACAATCAGGGTCTCAACAGTGGCTCGATCTATTCCATATACCGGGATCGAATGGGTACAATGTGGGTGGGCACGTATTCGGGAGGAGTTAATAAACTGGATGCCGCTCCCCTGAAATTTAAGCTCTATCAACGCACACGAATCAATACGAACAAGCTGACGAATAACAATATACTGGCAGTTCGGGAGGATGACCGGGGCGATTTGTGGCTGGGCACCGATGGAGGGGGCATCAATGTGCTCAAAAAAAGCAAGTCCGTTTTTATGGCCTACCAGGATACGAGCCGTTATGCCGCTACCATTGGGAGTAATTTTGTGCTGACAATTTATGAAGATCGGAAAAAGCGTATCTGGACGGGTAATTATAAAGGAGGGCTAACGCTGTTTAATCGAAGCAAAGGCACCTTTGAATCGAAAGGTAAGCTTAGTCCCCTTAGTATTAGTGCGATTCTGGAGGCCCGGAACGGAATTATGTGGCTGGGTACTTTTGAGGAAGGGCTTATTCGATATGATCAGAACACGGGTGCAATAACCCGATACCAGCCAAACGCAGGACAGGCCGGTAAACTGAACTATCCAACCATTACTAGCTTGTGGGAAGACAGGCTGGGAAACATCTGGCTGGGTACCGATGGGGGAGGGGTTAATGTATTCCACCCCGACAAAAATAAGTTTACCCAGTATCTGCATAAGGACCCAATTCCCAGAAGCCTCAGCAGCAACCAGGTAAATATCCTCTTTGAAAGCAGTACAGGGCAACTCTGGCTGGGTACCAATGCTGGATTAAACCAATATGATGCCCATACCCAAACGTTCAGAACGTATCATCTGCGAGACGGCCTGGCCAACGAAGTGATTCAGGGTATCCTGGAGGATCAGCATGGAATTCTGTGGCTGAGCACCAATAAAGGCCTGAGTGCCTTTAATCCGAAGACACACACCATTCGTAATTTTGACGCGAGTGATGGGTTGCAGGAAAGTTCTTTTAACCGGATGGCCTGTTACAAAAGCCGGACTGGGCAGCTTTTTTTTGGCGGCTTAAGCGGACTTAATAGCTTTTATCCCGACAGTTTACGGTATAATTCGTTCATTCCTCCAGTCTATATTACCGACTTTCAACTGTTTAACCAGTCGGTACATATGCAGGATGCGGAGTCCGTACTGAAGAAGCCAATTAGTGAAACCCACGACATTACGCTCTCCTATCACCAATCGGTTCTTTCATTTGGATTTGCCGCCTTGAGTTACACCGTTTCGTCTAAGAATCAGTATGCCTATAAACTTGAGGGCTTCGATTCGGATTGGATTCAGGCGGGTACTCAACGAACAGCCACCTATACCAACCTGGACCCGGGCGACTATGTATTCCGGGTCAAAGCGGCCAATAACGACGGAGTCTGGAATGAGACTGGTACGTTTGTCAACTTACATATTATTCCCCCGTTTTGGCAAACGACCTGGTTTCGGGTGTTGGTCGCCTTGTTCGTGGTGGGAAGTCTGTACTGGGTATATTGGTTACGTGTCAATCGGATACAGACACAAAAAATGGTCTTACAACATCAGGTCCAGGCACGAACCAGTGAGGTACTCCAGCAACGACAGGAACTACAGGAGCAAGCGTTTCATGTACAGTTGCTCCAGGCTAAAGTAGAGCAACAGGAGGCCCAGCAGCAGCTCCAGGAGAGCGAACAACGATTTCGGGAAATTGCCGAAAATGTTGATGAGGTATTCTGGATTCACTCGGCCAACCCATTTCAATTACTCTATGTAAACCCTGCCTTTGAACGGGTCTGGGGGACTACCTTTCAGCGATCACACGAAGACCCATTGTCGTTTATGGAGACTGTTCTGCCGGAAGACCGGCCCGCAGTTCTGGCCTTTATTGATCAGTACAAGGCCGGAATAGACGGGGAACTGTATTATCGACTGCAACTGAAAAACAAGCCGCTGCGTTGGCTATTAATTCGCACCTTTATTATCCGGGACGAATCGGGGAAAGTTGTTCGACACATTGGTATCGCCAATGACGTGACCAGCCAGAAAGATAAGGAGCTCGTTCTCCAGCAATCCCTGCTACGTGAGCAGGAATTAAACCAGCTTAAGTCGCAGTTTGTCTCCACAGCCTCCCACGAATTCCGCACCCCGCTGACAACGATTCAGTCCAGTGTCGAGTTAATCAAACTGTATCTGGATGCCCCCGCTGCCAATGGCCGGCCAGCCATTCAAAAACACCTGGGTGTGATCGAAAAACAGGTTGACCAGTTCACGACGTTACTGACCGATGTACTGACCATTGGTCAGATCGAAGCCGGGAAAGTAGCCTATGCTCCTCAGTCAGAAGATATCGTTAGCCTTTGCGAGATCCTGATTGATACGCATTTTAGTGGTCGCTCTGATCGGCGGAATGTTCAGCTTACCATCGAGGGCGTACCCTGCCGGGTTGATCTGGATGCCACACTGATCAGTCATGTGCTAATCAACCTGCTGTCGAATGCCTTTAAGTTTTCCACAAATACACCTCCGGTTCTGTGCATTCAGTTTAAGCCCGACAGTCTGGTATTACAGGTGATCGATACAGGAATGGGCATCCCGGCTCGTGATCAGGCCTCGTTGTTTCAGGCTTTCTTCCGGGCCAGTAACACGGCAGGCATACAGGGTACCGGCCTGGGCCTGGTTATTGCCCGGCAATTCGTTGAACGTCATGGCGGTCAGTTGACTGTAAAGAGCCAGGAAGGAAAGGGAACGACCTTTACGGTTAACCTGCCGATCGGCTGCCCGGTGTAGGCACTCTCTGCTCGTACGCTCATGCACAAACAGGTGAACATCGGTTCGGTGAGATTACGGGAAAAGCTGCCAGATAAGGCCTTAATTGTTTGATCTGCCGACGAGAAATAGGCAACTGGCGGTTTTTTGAGAGCTGTACATAAGGCGTGTCCAGATAGCGGGTATGATAAGCCACGATGTAGTCAGGGTTCACCAAAATTCCTTTATGAATGCGAAGAAAGGCAGGCAGGCGTTCCGACAGGCGTTTAAGTGTAATGGCCACTAGCATAGGCTTCTGATTCCTTACGTGAACCAGCGAATAATTTCCCATTGCTTCGATATACTCGATGGAGGCCACCGAAACGGATCGCTTGATAGTAAAGTCGGGTAAGAGAATAGTTTCCATTAGTAGTTTATTTGTTGTTTGTCGCTTAAAAGTAGCGTTCAGAATGGCCTGTGCCGGTATTGATTGGTTTGGAACGTAGTAAGGATTGTCTGGAATGCATAAATAGCCGTGTGAACCGTTCTTACAAGGACCAGTCAATTGATACAATAGCGCTTTCCATGTTCTAAACGGAAGGCGTTTGCCTGGACTTTTCCAGAAAAGGACTCAGGGAGCTAATAGAGCCCAAATGGAAACGGAATGTGCTAACAATGGCATTGACAGCAGGTAAGGAGATACCGTTCTGATCTATACCGATCATTATAGAAAAGCGTTTGGCAGCAAAGAATAGCCAAAAGGGGCGGCTATAAGCGCCGAAACAGCCTGTTGGTTAGTCCGTCTGTGGAATAGTGGCTTTTGGGGTAGAAACTATATCGCCAGGGGTTCCTGTATCGCCAACGCCCCTACACTACTTTATTTCCCACCCAGCGGAATGAGGTAACCTACGGATAGCATCGCATTTTGCGGATTCAGCGCTACGCCATCCTCATTGCTGGAGAACAAGTATGAGTAACGGGCTTCCAGTTGAACCGATCCCGGACCGGCTTTCAACGCAACACCAGCTCCGCCCGATGCGCCAAATGACAGTCGGCCAGAGGAGGTCACGTCTAGTGCCTGAGACTGGGATTGACCCGACTCCTGAACGGATATGGTTCCACTTGTGGTATAGCCTGCAACCGGACCCGCATTGATAAAGAACCGAAGGTTTGGTTGACCAAAGCTAGCTTTTAGCAATATCGGCACTTCAACGAGGTTGTATTTGAGCTGGAAATAATCAGCGCCAGCCGCCACGCGAACTCCATATTGGGTATAGAGAATTTCGGGTTGTACCGAAAAGTTGGGGCCACCGATATTGACGATAACTCCGCCGTGAAAACCGGTTACCCGGGCCAGTTTAACGCCCTCTCCCAAGGCCGAAATATCAGTTCCGCCGATCGTTGATGAGTTGCCCCCGAGCCGGAAACCAATCCTAAAATGAGATTGACTGGTGGTAGTTGGGGTGTTTTGAACTGCCGGGCGATTGGCGGGTGCTGCCTGCGGTTTAGGCGCTACGTATGTAGTAGTTGGTTGTTCCGGCCGCGGCTGTTCCTGTTCAACAGGAGCCGCTTTAGCTGGCTGAGCTGCGGAGAGTGTCGTTGTGGCAACTGGTTTCTTAACCGGGGTGGTAGCTGATTGTGTAGTAACCGGGCGCTTAGCAGGGATTGGCTTGCGTGCGGCCGGTTTGGGCTGAGCCAACAGACTTTGAGAAACAAGAGAAAGCGTAACGAAGGAAAAGAGGACGTTCATGATGCACGTAGTTTTAGTTGTTTACAGCACCAAAATTGGGTGTTTACCTGTCTGCATCCAGCACCAGATTGTTTGAACTGGTAGTTCCACGGGATGAACTGACTAAAGACGGCCTTGGAACGAGGGAGCCAATGCGTGAACAAGCCAACGTATAGGCGAAAAAATAGTTCTGCTAGTCTCTGAATGATGCGATTCCCCAACAGACACGTATCTTTCTGAACTCGTTATCCAATCCTAAAATACTCCTTATCTCCTATGCTGAACCGGCAATTGAAGTGGCTTGCTTTATCCTGTTTGCTGATGGTCATGACTGCTACAGCGAGTCTGGCCCAGATAACCAACCCTGTTAAATCGATTTTCCCGGCAGATACCCGCTTTGTGGCGAACGTACCCTATGCAGGCGATACTCTAAAGAGGCATTTACTGGATATCTATCTACCCGCCAAATCGGGTGCCAATCCACCTTTGGTTGTTTGGGTACACGGGGGCGCCTGGATGCTTAACGACAAGTACGCCGACATGAGTTACATGAAAAACACCGTTCGATCCATTCTGGAAAAAGGCTACGCTTTTGCCTCTATCGACTATCGGTACAGTACAACGGCACCTTTTCCGGCTCAACTACAGGACTGTAATCAGGCACTTGAGTTTCTATACCAGCAGGCGGCTACCTATGGGTATGACCGAAATCGAATTGCGTTAATGGGTTTCTCCGCGGGCGGTCACCTGGCGTCATTACTCGCTTTATCGGCCAATAATTTCATACCTGCCTTTTACGCCAATCGGAAAAAGCCGTCGTTCCAGATCAAAACCGTCGTTGATTTCTATGGCCCGGCCGATTTGCTGGCGATGATTCGACGGGATGCTCCGCTTTCGGATACGGCTGTGGCTACTTCTGAAAGTCGCCTGTTAGGGGCATCTCCCTTACGTCGGCCAGACCTGGCGAGAATTGCCAGCCCCGTCACCTATATTGATACGAATGATCCCCCGTTTCTGATTATTCAGGGCGAGAAAGACGAGTCGGTGCCAGCCGCGCAGTCTGTTTTGCTGAGTTCCTGGCTGACGCTGGCAAAGGTTAAAAACAGGCTCATCATCGTGCCAGGCGCTCCCCATTACGGTACCATGTTCGATAGCGATGTTAATCGGCAGGCTATTTTTGACTGGCTGGATACCTATCTAAAAAAGTAAATAAAGGCTATAAAGCAGCCTATACAATCAGGGGTTTTCCTAGTTAGCCAACTGATTTACTAGGAAAATCCCTAAAGCCGATAGACTATTGATCAACTGGTTGATAATCATTTTTTTATATTTTTCTTGCAGAAGTAAAATTTGCGTATCACCTTTGTTGCCAATACGATTTCATAGCCTACATGAACTCGGTTAATCTAAGTCAGTAAACCAACTGGCTTCTTTGTTTAGAAAACAAATCTATTTAATATATAGATTAACATTATTAAAAACATAAACAATACACGCGATGACACTGGAAATGGTTAATGAATTGGGCGATGTTCGGGCAGTCGTTGTAAAAGATCGCCAGCCTGTGGAGCGGGTGCGTCCTTTACTAATCGGAGAATCTGTTCCCTTTTTCTCATTGGTTGATACGGCTGACTATTGGCAGGCATCCCTTCTAACGGTCGATGCCGCCCATCAGACGGTAAGCTTACCTGAGCTGCTAACCCGGGGGCCAATTGTAATTAGTTTTTATTGCCCTTGCTGGGGTGGTTACGCCCGCCCGTTTTTGGCTTCCTTAACAAAACTGGCTACCGAGGTTCGGGCAAAAGGCGGTCAAATGGTGGTATTTACCAATCAGAATCCGAAGTATCTGGTACAGCAGACAGATCTGTCGACCATGTTGTTGGCGTACGATGCCGATAACTCAGTAGCCCGACGGTTTGGGGTTTACTCGGAAACAGACCCCATCTGGGATCGCGTATCAGGCATTTCGGAAGACGTATACGTACCTGCGGTATACGTCATCGACCGGTTTCGCCGAATTCAATACCATTTCCTGGACGAAAACTTTGAGGGATTTACTCAACAGGAAGATGTGTTGAGCGCACTGCCGCAATAAGTGTGATTGGTGCTTCCCTTTGGCAGATTAGTAATAGAAACGATTATGAATACGACCCTTGAGTGTCCCGTTGACGGGATACAAATTAATGAAACGAAAGTCCGTTTGGTAGCTGGATTCGTGTTAGCAAGTGGGCTCGCGTATTTACTGAGTGACTGGCTTATTATACCGTTAGGACTGGTGCTGGACTTTGGGCTGCGGAGTTTCGATCTGGGTAAATATAGTCCATTCGGTACTCTGGCCGAAGAGCTGGTAAAGACGCTGCATCTGCCCTACAAAGGTACCGATCAGGCTCCTAAACGGTTCGCTGCCCGAATCGGACTGGCCTTCAGCTTACTTATTTTAGGTCTTCACCTGGCGGATATATCCACCCTTGTGCCTACTGCGACACTTGTCCTGTTTGCTGCTTTAGAGTCTATCGTTGGCTTCTGTGCGGGTTGCTATGTATATACCTTCTATGTGCGTTTGTTTCCCAGAACTGCCTAATAGTCTGCTCAGTTTCAGGAAGGATAGATTTGCCAGACAAGCGTATTAAATGCCATCCGCTGGTACCTACCAGCCCTTCACTGATTTTGTAACCCTGGGGATTGCGTATTGGCTCTTTCGATAAGGCTCGTGACTTTTTTCGTTGACAGGATAAACAGGTTTGTTATCGACAAAATCAAACCTGTTTATCCTGTCAACGAAAAGATGATATTAGACCAAATTATACGTAGACGATAAGTCACTCACATAAGCGTAAATGCTATTCAGGTTTGAACAACACCCGGCCATCGGCCTTGATTTGCCAGGCTGTAATGGGGTTGAAATGATAACCCACTTCGCTTCCCCTGGCGTCGACCAATTGCTTGAGTGTCGGTTGGGTGTAGCCCGTTTCGTCAGTTACGCGACTCATAATTTCCGTTTCCGAACCGTTCCACTGCCATAGGTACCGGAAGGCCGTGTGTGCTTTGTCTAAAACGGGGTCCTGAAGGGTTGCCAGACTCCAGGTTTTACCCGCATCTGTACTCACCTCCACCCGAACAACTCTTCCCCGACCACTCCAGGCAATACCCCGGATTTCGATATAGCCCTTCTCCACTTTTTTAGGATAGGATGGAAACGTAATGATCGAGCGGGCGTCGATGTCGAAGCTGAATTGGCGGTATTTTCCGGCTTTGATGGGTTCCGTGTATTTGGAGGTTTCCTCGCGGGTCATGTAGGGTTGGTCGGAGAGTTCGATCCGGCGAAGCCACTTTACCGATGTATTCCCTTCCCAACCCGGCAGAAACAACCGAACGGGATAACCCTGCTCGGGCCGGAGGGCCTCGCCATTCTGGGCGTAGGCAATAATGGCATCGTCCCAGCCTTTTTTGACCGGGATACTGCGGGTCATAACGGCCGCATCGGAGCCTTCGGCCAGAAACCAGCTGGCGTTGGGTTTAACGCCCACTTCCCGAAACAGGGTCGAGAGTTTAACGCCTGTCCACTCACTTTGACTGGTCAGACCGCAAACATCCTGTGGCGACATGGTTTCTTTGCCCGTTCGGAAATTACCCGAACACTCCAGAAACGCAATCCGCGAGACAGACGGAAACCGTTTCAGATCAGCGATAGTGAAAATGAGGGGTTTATCGACCATCCCGTGAATCAGTAATTCATGTTTGGTCGGATCAATGGCCGGTACACCTGCGTGATGGCGCTCAAAATGGAGATCTGATGGCGTTATGATGCCATAAAAATCCTGTAAGGGCGAGCGCGACGAAATGTCGGACGGTTTCTTGACGAGTTTTTCAAACGTCGACCGGGTCCCCACTTCACCCGCCAGCGTACCGACTTGCTTTGTTGGATCATCGGGCAGTAATTCAGCTACCGAAACACCTGCCTGAATCGTTTTGCCCGATGCCGTCTGAACGATGGCCACAGCCGCCGTTGCCGCTCCCCCAAGCATCGTGCGACGCGAAATTTTACCCGTAAGCTGGTCGATTTGACTAATTTTCTTCTTCATCTTACTTGATGGTTGGGCCACCTGTGCGGTCGTCGGGTACGAATAATTTTTGTGCGGGCATGACTACCTTCGGCAAGGTCTGGGCATTGATGACCACTTTTTCTTCGATGATGCCGTTAGCGTTCAGCAAATACGCCGTCAGGTTATAGACCTCGTCATTGGTGAGGGAACCAGGCTGACTGAACGGCATGGCCCGCCGGATATAATCGAAGACGGTAGTTGCGTAGGGCCAGTAATTACCAATAGTTTTTTCGGGTCGCTTTCGGGTAGGATCGTTCGTACTCACCAGCGAACCGTTTGGGCCTCCTATGCCCCCAGCGCCATGGCAGGCCGCACATTTGGCCGCAAAAATTACTTTTCCAATAGCGGCTTTTCCTTCACCGGGTGGTAATCCTTTCCCATCCGGCCGAACGTCGATGTCTAAACGGGCAATCTCTGCCTGCGTAGCCGGGCGTCCCAGCCCAAAGCTGGCGGGCCAGGGAAGGGTATCGGCTTGGCTAATCAACGCAGTTGTCGAGCTGGATAGACTGGAACGTTCTTTTCCATTTGCCTGAAAACAGCCATCCAGGGCTATGAGTAAGAGCGCACCACTCAGCATCCGCAGGCTATACATGTATTTCTTCATCGGTCAGTACGGTGTTGTGTTTCACTAACCAGTAATAGATTGGCACGCCAATCAGGGCGATCAGTAGCCCTGGCCAGGTGTATATGGGTTTGTAAATGATAAGCAGACTGCAAAACGCAATCCCCATTACGATGTACAACGCGGGCAAAACGGGGTAGCCAAACGCTTTGTACGAACGCGCGATCGTTGGCTGCTTTTTCCGAAGGATAAAAATACCCCAAATGGTCAGGATATAAAACAGCACGACAACAAACGAAATCATATCCAGCAAATCGCCGTAGCGCCCACTCAAACAGAGCAGTGAAGCGACCACCGCCTGGATCCACAAGGCAAATTCGGGTACGGCGTGTTTGTTGAGGTGCGCCGTTTTTCTGAAAAATAATCCGTCTTTGGCCATGCTGTAATAGACGCGTGCTCCGGATAGAATCAGGCCGTTATTACAACCGAACGTGGCAATTAAGATGGTAATGGCGATGACGGCGGTACCCGCGTTCCCGAAGATGGCCTGAGCCGCCGTGATGCCCACGCGATCTTTTTCGGCCCCGGCAATATCCGCCAGCGGCAGCACAGCGGTGAACATGACGTTGAGCGATACGTAAAGTAACGTGACGAGCAACGTGCCCAGTAACAAACTCAGCCCAATATTCCGGCGCGGATTTTTAATTTCACTAGCCACAAACGTCACGTTGTTCCAGGCGTCGTAACTAACAACAGTGCCCGTAAGTGCAGCCGCAATGGCTCCCCCCAGTGCCGGTAGGCCGATGTAATTACCAAACGACCCATCGCGGCTGAGCGGTTGCAGGTGCCAGGCATTGGCCCAGTTGGTTGCCCAAACTTCCGGTTTCAAATAGATCAGGCCAAAGCCAATCAATCCGATCAGGCTCAATACTTTGGTTGCCGTGAAAACAGTCTGAATTATTTTGCCGCCTTTAACTCCTTTGGTATTGATGTAGGTGAGGAGGAAAATAATGCCAATGGCCAGTAGCTGAGCCGGGGAAATGTGAAAGCTCCCGATGGAAAACAAAGCAATGTCTTCACTCACTTCGGGAATAAAGTAGGCCAGGAATTTAAAAAAGGAAACCCCCACAGCGGCAATCGTTCCGGTTTGAATAACCGCAAATAAACTCCAGCCGTAAAGGAAGGCTACCAGCGGGTTGAAGGCTTCTTTGAGGTACACATATTGCCCACCTGCTTTGGGATACATGCCACTGAGTTCACCATAACTGACAGCGGCAATCAGGGTCATGAAACCGCCAATGAGCCAGACAACGATGAGCCACCCGGCGGAGCCAACAGTCCGCGTAACATCGGCACTGACAATGAAAATGCCGGAGCCAATCATGCCGCCCGCTGCCAGCAGGGTCGCGTCGATCAGGCCAATTTCCCGCTTCATCTCAACAAGTTCCTTTCCTTTAGTCATGGTGTATAGTTAAACGAGCACGGCGGTGGTTAACGGGGTAACGGGTTCTTCGGCTGGGATTCTGCCCTGCAAGCGCGGCATCGACACATTGGGCAGGCGCGGTAATACCAGCTTGGCGAAGTAGTTGGCTTCTTCGATCAGTGGAAACCCGGAAAACACGAACGACCGAAACCCCATGTCCATATACCGATTCAGCTTGGCCACCACCTGGTCCGCACTCCCAACCAGCCCGCCCCCACAGCCGGAAAATACCTTACCGATGTGTGTCCAGAGGATGTCTTCAACATACCCGTCTTCATCGCCGGTTTCGCGGAGCTGGTCTTGCCGAAGTACACCCAATGAGCGTGAATCTTCCCCCCGAGCCCGGATTTCCAGCCCCCGTTGATCATCGAACTTCGACATCAGGCGCTTGGCGTAGGCGCGGGCTTCGGCTTCCGTTTCGCGAACGATCACGTGGATACGGAGGCCAAAATCAATTTTTCGTCCATAGCTGGCGGCCCGGGCGCTCATATCCTTGAGGGTTTCATACATGCTTTCTTCCGATTCGGGCCAGTTCAGAAAGACATCGCAGTATTGGGCACAAACGTCGCGCGATCCACTGGATGTACCCCCAAAATAGAGCAGTGGACCGCCATTCTGCTGGTAGGGTTTTACTGGGTCGGTTGGTAAATTGACTTGGTAGTATTTGCCTTTGTAATTGATGCGATCCTGCGTCCAGGCCTGTTTCAGAATTTCGATGGTTTCGATGCAGCGTTCGTACCGCAGACCCGGTTCTTCGCGGAAGCCGGGCAAATCGGAGTTGATAATGTTCAGAATCAGCCGCCCTCCGAGCATATGGTCGAGCGACGCCAGCGCCCTGGCCAGCATAGGTGGATGAAATTCGCCGGTGCGTATAGCCACCAGTAAGTTGATTTTCTGGGTGAGGGTGGCAATCCCTGCTGCAAACGTCAGCGGGTCCTGTCCGACGGTATAGGCCGTTGGGAATAAGATCGAGCTGAACCCTAGTTTTTCGGCTTCCAGCGCAATATCCTTGCAGTGCTCAAAACTACTCCGGCGGCTGTTGTCCAGTACGCCCAGGTATTCGGTATCGCCCCCAATAATGTCATCGAACCACGAAATTTCAGCAACGCGTTGTGGGGTTCGGACAGATACCGGTTCTATTTTGGATAAAGTCATTCGTATATGCAGATTAACGGATTGGTAGACAGGATGGTCCTGTACTGGTTGTCCTAACGCTTGTAGATGGTCTTGCCTTCCTTGATGGTTTCGAGCACAACCAGGTCTTTAATGGCTTGCGGATCGATGGTCAGTGGATTGTCGGAAAGGACAACCAGATCGGCCAGCTTGCCGGGTTCGATAGAGCCTTTTGTGGCTTCTTCGAAATATTCATAAGCACCATTGATCGTAATGGTTCGCAAGCCTTCAATGGGCGTTAGTCGTTCGTCGGGGCCAATGGTTTTGCCCGAACGGGATTGCCGATTGACGGCTGTCCACAGTAGAAATAGCTGATTTACAGGAGTTACTGGGAAATCGGTATGGTTGGTAGCAATGATGCCTTTTTTGAGTGCCGTTTTCAGTGGGCTCGAAAAGAAAGCCCGTTTCTCGCCCAGGTTTTGCACGTGTACATCGCCCCAAAAGAAGGTGTGGTTGGTAAAGCAGGCTGGTAACATGCCTAACTGCTTGTACTTATCCAACTGATCGGGGCGCACAAATTGTGAGTGAATCACGACGGGCCGTCGGTTGGTACTGGTCGTTTTCAACTCCCGATTGGCGTTTTCAACAGCCTCGATGTACATGTCGATGGCCGCGTCGCCGTTGCAGTGGACAAATACCTGAATGTTGTTTTCGAACCCCTTTTTTACCGCTGCGTTGAATTGCTCCTGCGTGGTAACTGGAAATCCCCGACAAACTTCACTATCACATCCCGGTACCTTAGTTAAATACGGCTGACCGAAATAAGCCGTTTTGCCTTGTGGCGAGCCATCCGACATGAACTTAAAGCCATTCAGTTTCAGATGCTTGTCCAATACTCCGTATTTGAACTCCGGGTTGCCCAGCACTTTGTCGATAATGCCATACGACGGTAAGGTTTCAATGTCGATGAGTAACTCGCCCCGGTCGGCGGCTTGTTTGAGCAATTGCAGGGATTCAAAACTGGTGCTGCCGTCCTGAGCGGTCGTGATGCCCTGACTGGCATAGTACAACTGCTGATCTTTGAGCGTTTTGAGCTGTTCGTCCAGCGTAGGCGTTTTGCTCGGGCGGTTGCGCCGGACAAGCCCTTGCGCCCGCTCCTGAAGTAAACCGGCCGGTTCGTTGGAGCCATCTTTCCGGACAATTATACCCCCGGCAGGATCTTTGGTTGTGCTGTCGATTCCTGCCGATTTCAGCGCGGCTGAATTGGCCACGGCCATATGTCCGGAAACGTGTGTAATCACAACCGGGTTGTTGGGAAATGCACCGTCCAGATCGTCTTTAGTCGGGTGGCGTTTTTCGGCCAGTTGGTCCACATCGTAGCCAAAGCCGTTAATCCATTCGCCATCGGGGATATTTTTCTCGGCCTTGTATTTTTTCAGTTCCGCAACCAGATCGGCTATGGTTTTTACTGGTCCAACGGGGGGAGCGGCTACGTTAGCTGTTTTGGTCCATTCGAGGCTCATGAAGTGGCTATGACCATCAATCAGACCGGGAATGACCGTTTTGCCACCCAGGTCTACGACAATCGTTTTGCCATCTTTCAACTTGTTGATGTCACTGACCGAGCCAACGGCCAGGATTTTGCCCGCTTTTACGGCCACGGCCTGGGCCGTCGAGTTCTTCGCATCAACGGTAATAATCTTGCCATTGATGTAAACCTTATCCGCCGTTTCTTTGGCTGGCTTTACGGTATCGCCAGGGCCTTTGGCCAATGCCAGTAGGGGTAGAGCGGCTATGGCAAGTAAGTGGAATGTCTTTTTCATTGAGTTAGGATGTAGTTAGTGACATGGGCCGCACGGGCAGCCCACGCTACAGTTTATTTCGGTGATAAGCCATTATACGCCAGTTCGTTACTAGGGATAGCCCACACGTAATTGCTGGCGGTGGGTAGGACTTCAGGGGCGGTACCGGCGGTTCCGGTTTTGGCGGGTAGGGCCTGTACACGTCGGAGCAGATCAGGGGTTCGGAAACCTTCGCCCAGGAGTTCAATGCGCCGTTCGTTCAGAATGGTATTCACCAGATTTTCTTTCGTGTCGATGCCGCTTGTAAAAGTGTACGTAGCATCGGATCGGTTTCGAACGGCTTTCAATAAGGCTGTTGCTTTCGTTAAATCGCCGGTCTGCGCAGTGGCTTCGGCGTAGTTAAGCAACACCTCGGCATAGCGGATCACCGGGATATAATCTGTGTAGGGAGCGGAGTTTTTCGGGAACTTCTTCACCAGTTTCTGTCCGGTTGCATTCGTGCTAATCAATCCTTTCCGGGCATCGACCGAGGTGGCGGATGCGAAAACCGGGTCTGCCGCAATTCCCGCCGAATTCAGGTAGACAACGGGTGTCAGGTAGTTTGCTGCCAGCGCACTTTGCAGGGCGGGGGCTTCGGCCGGGTTAATAAACGGAATCGTGAACACTGCTTCATTACCCACATACGATCCGGCAAATACGGTGGCTACATTGGCCTCGAGCTTGTGGGTCAGGTTACCCGAAACGTACTGAAACGGTGCCGCAGCCGAGACGAGTTTAGCGGCTTCGGTAACGACGCTGGCATAATCACCTTTCGATAGATAGACACGGGTTTTCAATGCAATTGCTGAAGCTTTGTGGGCTCGTGAAGCATTCAGTAACGCGCTTGAGTACGAAACCGGAAGATCCGTTTCGGCTTCGTTTAAGTCCTTGATGATCTGCGTGTATACATCCGCTACCGAACTAAAGGCCAGGTCGTTGTTGCTGCTGGACGTTTCGGCTTTCAGTCGAAGGGGGAGGGCCGGGCTGGTGCTGCTTTGGGCGTAAGGTTTCGCATAGGTTTGTACCAGACTTAGATAGCTGAAGGCCCTCAAAAACTTCGCTTCGGCTATATACCCCTTCCGAACTGAATCAGGAATAACGGTTGATGCGGCCAGATTGTCGATCAATAGATTTGACGAATTGATGGTGGTGTACCCCGCACTCCAGACCGCATTGACAAAGTCGCCCGAGGCCGAAATGGACTGGTTCCAGACGTTGGCACCGGTGGAGTTGTTGCCGTCATTCTGGCTGAATTCATCACCCCGCTGTTCGTTAAAGACCTGGAACCGGCCCCCGTAAAACGACGCCGTACTGAATTGAGAATAGATCCCATTTACCTGGGCCAGGATCTTGGCTGGTGTACTGTAGGCCGATTCGTTGGAAATACTGGTAACGGGTACGGCCTCCAGAATATCCTTATGGCAGGCGGTTAACAACACCGCCGAAATAGGCAGGATGGCTAAGGCCTGGATTGTATAGTGTTTGATTGTTTTTATTGATTTCATGAGTTACGAACTGAAAAAGTCCTAAAAACCAATGTTTAAACCGACGGTATAGACCGAGGCATTGACCGGGGAATTCTGGTCTTTGCCCGAGTTGATGGAGTTTCCGTTGATGGATATCTCCGGGTCGGAGCCGGTGTACTTGGTGATGGTATAAATGTTCGACGCCTGCACGTAGGCCCGCGCTGATGAAATGAATTTGCTGATACCGAGCTGTTGCACGGGTACCCGATACCCCAGCGAGATATTTTTCAGTTTCGCGAAGGAGCCATCTTCAACATTCGTAGTGTTGGCCGATGAGAAGCCGCCGGTAAAGCTGTCGCCCCAAACAAGTTTGGGAATGTCAGTCATCTGGCCGGGGGTTGTCCAGCGGTTCAGAATGAACGTACCGTTGTTGAAATACCGCTGGTCGGAGATGGTGGCCCGTGTTCCGTTGTACAGTTTGTTGCCACCCGAGAAGATGATACCCACCGCCAAATCGAAGTGGCCGTAGGTCAGGTTGTTGTTCAACCCGCCATAATAGGTAGGCAGGGAAGGCCCCTGAATCCGGCCATCGGCATAGTTATCAATAACCGGGGCCGTAGCGCCATCGAGGGTCGAGAAGCTTTTGGTTACGGCATTGTACTGAACAACCTGATCGTTGCGGTTGATGTATAATTTATTGCCATTAGCTGGGTTCACGCCTGCCGTTGGCACGGCGAAAATAGACCCAACTGAATAGCCCACACGGGTAATATTCTGAATCCCAAAGGTGCTCAGGGAGGTCGGGTAAATATCACCCCCGGTGCCTAAGGACGTGACCTTATTTTCGAGCGTAGCGATGTTAAAATTGGCATTCCACTGGAATTTGCCTTTATTAATGATGTTCGCGCCGATTGATAGCTCGATCCCCTGGTTGTACAGGGAGCCAACGTTGGCGGCAATGGAATTGCCCGGAATCCCCTTCGATGAGGGTTGGGGGGCGTTCAGAATCAGGCCATCAATGGTGTTTTTGTAATAATCGGCCTCGATGGTGACGCGATTATTCCACAAGCCGAGGTTCAAGCCGATGTCGATTTTCTTACTCGTTTCCCAGCGCAAATCAGGATTCCCGGCCTGCCCGAAATAGAGGCTGGCTACGCCCGAGTACGTTCCCGAACTAAACTGTGACAGCGATGCGTAATCGTTGAGACTACTATTACCGACAACCCCGTAACTGGCTCTGATTTTGACGTCGCTAAGTGTTTTGGCCAGCGATGCGTTTTTGTAAAACGATTCCTCCGATAGGTTCCAGCCAACCGATCCGCCCCCGAAATTTCCCCACTTATTGCCCGCAGCCAGTGCCGACAGGCCATCCCGCCGGAAGTTGAAGCTGAACAGGTATTTGCGCTTATAATCGTAGCCTACATTGGTGAAATAGGAGAGCAGACCATTTTCGGAGTAGACGTTCGCGCTTGGCGTAATAGTCGTGAAACCACCCTGATAGTTCGTGTAAAACGGATCGGCCAGGCCGGTGCGGGCAGCGCCCCAGCCATCTACTTTCCGGTAGATTTCTTCGTGCCCAATTAATAGTCTCAGGTTGTGATCTTCGTTGAAGGTTGTGTTGTACGACAGCGTATTGGTCCAGTTGGAGCGGTAATAGGTTGTGGTCGAGTTGGTGGCGGCTCCATTGGTGGCAAATCCATCGCCACTGTACGGATTTCGGAACTCCTTGTTTTCAACCACGTAGTTATCCAGGCCGTAAACCGTTTTCAGCTTCAGATCTTTCAGCAGCTCAATTTCAGCGAACAGACTCCCGATGAGGGTAGTATTGGCCGATGAATTCTTGTCCAGATCTAAAATGGTTTGCAGGTTATACGCGTTGAAAACGCCCAGCGTCGAGCTGTTTGGGCCATACCCAATATTGCCGTTGGCCGTGTTGATATTATAGGTTCCGTTGGCATTATAAACAGGAACGTTTGGCGGTAGAATGTAGGTCAAGCGCGCCAACGGTTGTAAGCCAATGTACTGAGTATTGACATTATTTCCCGACGAGGACGCAACCGAATTGGGGCCGATAGCGCCCGAGTTTGGTCCCGCGTTCACCGATTTGCTGAAGGTCAGGTTCGTTCCGATGCTGATGCTTCGGTTCAGCTTATGCTCCAGATTGACCCGGGCCGATTCGCGTTTGAAGGTGTTGGTTCGCAGAATGCCGTTCTGGTCGGAGTGGTTGACCGAAAGGAAATAATTGGTGGCATCGTTCGCGCCGGAAACACTAACGGTATGATTCTGGGAAACGCCCGTCTGATAGGCCACATCGTACCAGTTCGTGCCTACATCGCTCCCGTCTGCATTTTTGCCCAGCACAAAACCGGGGGTAAGGCCCGCATTGACCCTCGCTTCATTTTTGATAGTAACGTAATCGGCCGGGCTTAGCATTTTGGGTAAATTGTAGGGCGTACTAAAGCTCGCCCAGCCATCGTAGGTTACTTTGGTACGGCCTTTTTTGCCTTTCTTGGTGGTAATCACAACAACCCCATTAGCCGCCCTCGATCCGTAAATGGCCGTTGCCGAAGCATCCTTCAAAATATCAATGGTCTCAATATCAGACGGATTGATATCCGACAATGGATTGTTTCCCACAGAGCCACCAGACGAACCCGTAAACACCGTGACCCCATCGACGATAAAGAGCGGGTAAACCGATGAAGTGATGGAGTTGATGCCCCGGATACGAAACACCGGCGTGTTGTTCAGCGCACTGCTGGGTTGTACAATGTTGACACCAGCCGCCTGCCCGCCCAGAAGCTGGTCTAAACTTTGCGCCGGGCGATTCTCCAATTGGGTCGCGCCAATTTTAGCGGCCGAGCCCGTAAACGATTTTTTACTTTCGCTGGAGTAGCCTGTCACGATTACCTCACTAAGTTGGCGCGTATCGGCTACTAACGCAATGTCGAGGTTAGTGGCATTGGTAATGGGTACTTCCTGATTTGTGAATCCAATGGAGGTAACAACCAGTTTTTTTGCGCCCTGGGGTAGTTGGAGGGAGAATTTGCCGTTGCTGTCGGTTTGGGTTCCGATGGTACTACCCTGAATAACAATGTTGGCACCTGGGAGCGGCTCGCCATTATCAGCCCGAACGGTACCGGATAGACGTGATCCGGTTGATTGTGCCAGCAATCCTCCGAACGAGAGTAGCCAGACTACTCCCGCAAATAAAAGTTTTTGCATTACTTTGTCTTGGTTATGTGAAAAATGAGGCCGGTCAGAGCCTTATTGTTAGCCAGCCGGAACGGTTGCCGCCGTTTCGGCTTTTTTATGCCTTGTAAACCAGTTGCCGCTGGACCACAAGACCGTACTTTTTTACATCCGTACCGGAATTCACCTTATCGGTGAAATTTATAAAACTATCTATTCGATTGATTTTATAGAATAAATAGCTGCCCAGTTAGTTAGTATCTCATTGGTTGCTATATATGTAAGGCTAGTGCGTGTTGCTCAGCTTCTGTTGAGCAGGTATCAGACCCGGCTATCGAACGAAAGATGTAAACCTAGTGCACGTTCTGATTTCGTCTGTGCAATCGGCGATAAAACAGGTGTATAAATACCGGTGAAGGATGGATTTTCAGGACGTACTCATGGCGAACTCATTACTAATCTTGTTAATTAGTAGGCAAAGGTGAATAGTTGATTTCGTTTTTCCAAAAAAATGTAAAAAAATGGTTATCAGGTGATTAGCTATTAGTCTATCGAGAAATACTGTTATTACAGGCAGTCGATAAGTCTTTATACCTAGCTGAGGGCTGTGCTAAAAGGCCTTAAATTGCCTTTAAGTTTTAGAGATTGAGTCGGTTAGCGTAGGCGGGGATATGTGGTTTTAGTCTGGTTTAACCCGGCTGGTACGTACAGCAAAGCCCTATTGGTTTCAATCAATCCATTGTCAGGTCTGATCAAACCAATAGGGCTTTAGTGAGCATTGCGTAGTCATATAACCGAAACTATCGCCAGACCGACCCTAACCTGGTAAGGTCGGCTGACGTGGTAAGGCACTTACTAACCTATTATGCTAACACGTTCAATGATCGCCGTAGCGTTTTTCTCCCGCAGTAATGGCCACTGCCAGTTTATTGTCTTTGGGGGGAGTAGGGCAGGTTGCATAGGGCGTAAAGGCGCAGGGCGGATTGGTGGCTTTGTTGAAATCAAGATACGTATAGCCATCTGCGTCAGGGCCGGGGGCGTCTAAAAACCGGCCACCTCCATATGTATCATGCTTATTGCTCAGATCGGCGAAAACGAAGTGCAAATGATTGAGATTCCCGGTCGCGTCGAGGCCATACTCTTTCCCATTAACGGTAAATAATAACCGTCCCGGCGAATCCTGGTCGCTTGTCCGACCGGTAATATCCGTGATCGCAATTTTCTTGCCCGGCGTTGGTATGAACTTCGCTTTTAGGCGCCAGCCGGTGCTGATCGGATAAGTGTCGATGCCTTTAAATTCTTTTACCGATGGGCTTTCCAGATCACGCAGTCGGATGGCGTATTTATCGCCCCGTTGGATCACAAACCACCGGAGCGACTTGTGTTTTAGGACGATGGGTTTGCCCGTATAGGGGAAAATATCCAGGGTTGTCACGGGTTTATCGCCTTCAAAAATCTGTGCTCCAGCTACCGTTTCCAGCGTAACCTTCCCGTTTTTCAGGCTGATTTTTCCCAGTCTGGCATCGCTGTGATCAGACGGGAATACAATTGAATTCCTGTCGCTGCCCCCGAAGGTATTGTCGCCCTCTTTCAGCCAGAACAAGCCCGCCAGGTTAAGCCAGCCTTCTTCTTTTTTCAGGTCTTCCTCCCGCTTTTGGTGCCACTGTTTGATCTCCTCTTCGTAGGGTAAATCCGCCGTAAACGCCAACAACAGTAGAGGTGCCAGAAATAACCAGTTTGTTTGCTTTTTCATGATTGTCTAGATTTTATTGGTTAATAAACTATTGACTATAAGGGAAACAAGGTCTTGTCGCCAAACTGGGCGATGCGCTTTACGTGATTGGCATATTCGTTGGATTTGGGGATATCGCCTTTTTGCTTGTACACCTTATACAGCCCCCAATAGGCATTGGCCGAGTTGGGATGCCGTTCTAGCAATTGCGTGTAAGCGGCAATCGCTTTGGTGTACTGATTCGCTTTCAGATGAGTTTCGGCCAAACTGATCAGCACTGGACGGGCATACGTTGGCGGTTCGCTGTAGCCAAGCTCATCCTCTTTTTGTTTGGCTTTCTCCAGCAGCGCAACGGCCTCTTTGTATTTATTCTCCGCGCTTTTTATGACCCCCTGCAATTCAAGCGAGGCTACGTTTAAATCGTTGAGTCGGCGGGGGGCAATCACCGCGTCGGTCGATAGCTGGTTGGCGTTGCGCCAGAGCGCTGCATCGAGTGCATCGGCAAACCGGTTGGCATCCTCGATTCGGTTCGTCTTAACGGCTTCCATGCCCGATGCGAAGTAGAACAGCCCGTCTTTGTAGGCAATGGCTTTATTAGTGAACAGGCTGTCTTTATCCAGCTTAATAGCCGCTAGTCGGTCGGCCGCTTTCTTATAAAAGCCAAAACACAACTCCATTTTAGCCGGTGCAATCACACCCTGATAGAAAAACCGACCTTCGTATTTCCGTTTTCGCTCTTTGGTTGCCGGCATGGATTTCAGCTTCTCGGCATAGTACAGCGCCGTTGCATAGCGGCCATCTTCGGCACAATTCGACAGCAGATAATTGATGTTGTGGATGTAATTCCAGGCATCGACTTCCGGAATGTGCTGCTTTTTCATGTAAGCCGAATCCACCGCCAGCGAGGCCACAAAGGCGTCGTAGGCTTTCTTGTAATCGCCGATTTTGTAATAAATATGCCCCGGCATATGCACCATATGCCCCGAAGCGGGAGCCAGTTTAGGCAACAGTTCTGCACTTTCGACCGCCTGATCGGGGCAGCAGTTTTCCATTAGATGAATCCAGTAATGATGGACAGCCGCGTTGTTGGGATGGGTTTTGAGCAAATCCCGCAACAGGTATTCGGAGTACAGCTGGCCTTCCCGAGGATTCAGGTCCGTGTCGTACCCACCCATTTTGCTTAGGGCCAGAAATAGTTTGGCGTCTACATCATCGGGGTATTTATGAACAATGATTTCCAGCTTTTTCTGGTATTCCTTCTTGCTATTCTCCGTATCGGCGTCGCGGACAAGAATAGCCTCAGCATAGAGTTTCTCATGTTCAGAGGCCGAATCTTTCAGGGCTTTCAGCTTTTTGATAGCCAGCTTTTTATCGGCCGCAAAGTCTGTTCCTTCAATAGCGCCAATGGCACTATATAGCCCCCAATACGGCATAATGGCGGTTGAGTCGTGCCAGATCGCTTCCTTGAAGGCGCGGTAGGCTTCGAAATCCCAAAAGCAATGGAGCAGAGAAACGCCCTGTTTAAAGTATGTCTGGGTCTGTCGAGATTTGGTTTTTATGGTCAGGTCCGAGGTGCCAATGCCGGATAGTAGGTCAGGTGCGGGTAAGTTGTGAACATACACCGTCTCTTTCCGATAATCCTGAATATGACTCAGGTGGTTATGGCCGAGATCGTGGCTGTCGCCATCCTGCACATCGTGGACATGCTCGGCCTGGCGAACCCGCTGCCCCAGCGCGCTACAAGCGATTAGACAGAAGAATAGAATGCGGAGTTTCATGAAATGTAGTAGCTTATAAATTAGATTACACACAGAGCCACAGAGGACATAGAGTTATAATCATTATTTTCCTATTTTTTCTGTGTTCTCTATGGCTCTGTGTGTAATCCGCCCTTAATTCAGCAGTAGTTTATTGGTCGTGATCTCGGTGTTGGGCAATGGGAAAATGTAGTTGCTCTGCGAGGGCAATACCGTCGGTGCACTGTTCGAACTGCTCGACTTGGCGGGTAAGGGCATCAGGTTTCGGAGCAGGTCATTGGACCGGAACCCTTCTCCCAGCAGCTCAATGCGCCGTTCTTTCAGAATCGTATTGACCAAAGCGTCCTGGGTATCAACGGCACTGGTAGGGAATGTATAGCTGGCATCCGACCGATTCCGAACGGCTTTCAATAAGTTCGTTGCTGTGGCTAGATCTCCCGTGCGAGCTGCCGCTTCGGCATAGTTTAGCAGCACTTCCGAATAGCGGATAATGGGCAGGTAATCCAGAAACGGCGACGGTTTGCTGTATTTGGTCAGGAACTGAACGCCCGAGGCTGTACGGGCAAATGTGCGTCGGGCATCGGTCGATTTCCATTCGCTTTCTCCCCATATTCCGCTGGGATTCAGATTGTACTCCGAATTAGCATTGAACACATACGGGAACGATGACTGACCGGTTACGTTGTCCAACTCCGTCATGGGTACCGACAGGATCGACTCGGTGCTGGTATAATTCGTCGTGAATACCTCGGTAATGTTCTGCAACTTATGGTTCACGCCCGTTGCCGCCGAATAGGGAGTCGTTGTCGAAACGATTTTCTTCGCTTCCTCAATCACTTTGGCCCAGTTGCCGCTGTTCAGGTAAACACGTGTTTTTAGAGCGATGGCGGTGTTCCGGTGCGCCCGCGTTGTGTTGAGTAACGCGGTTGAATAGTTGAGGGGAAGATCCGCTTCGGCTTCATCCAGATCTTTCAAAATCTGGGTATAGATTTCGGCTACCGTGCTGCGTTTCAGATCGTTATTAGCAGTCGTTGTTTCAGCCTGTAAACGAAGCGGTAAGCCCGGAGATGTGCCTTTATTCTCATTATAGGGTCGGGCATACAGCGTGACCAGGCTGTAATAACTAAGTGCCCGAAGGAATTTCGCTTCAGCGGTATATTGCTTGGTTAGCGTAGCACTTACCTTAGTTGGATTGTCGACCAGCCCTTTTATAAGGATATTGGCGTTGTTGATGGCTGCATACCCAGCCGCCCAGAATCCTGCCACAAAGTTCGATCCTGAATTCAGGGTCTGATTCCAGGCTTCATAAGCTGTGAACGTATTGCTGGTTCGGTTGATGAATTCCTCACCCCGCGCTTCAGAATAGGTAAAGTAGTTACCCCCGTAAAAATTGGCGCTTTTAACGGATTTGTAAATCCCATTGACCAATCCCAGAATCCGGTCGGGTGTGTCGAAGGCATTTGTCCCGCTGATGGCTGTAGCAGGTGTTGGATTGAGTAATTCCGTATCAGTACAAGCCGAGATCGTTAGGGCTAAACCCAGGCTCAGATAGCGACGAAAACGGCGAATGGATGTATTTGAGGTCTGTTTTTTCATGATGATTGTAGTTGGTGTATTCTATAGTTTTGCCCCCAACCTCCTCTGAAGGGGGATCTGTCCAAGAGGGAGCATTGCCCCTTTAGGGGGTTGGGGGTAATTCTAAAACCCTACGTTAAGGCCAAATGTGAAGGTTCTGGCCTGACCGATGGAATTCTTTTCGACACCAGGAGTGGTGTTGGAATTGCCGTTCGAAGAGGATTCTGGATCGGCTCCTTTGTAGGGTGTGAGTAAAAAGAGGTTTGATCCCTGTGCATACACCCGAACTGAACTAATGCCCGTTTTACCAAAAATTGAGCTGGGCAATCGATAGCCAACCGATGCGGTTTGCAGGCGAAGAAAATCACCTTTTTGGGCATTGGTCGAGACGGGGAATGAGGAACCACTGGACGTCTGATCGTTATACACCAGGCGGGGTACGTCGGTGATATCGCCCGGTTTTTGCCAGCGGGTCAATACTTCGGTGGAGTTGTTGTAGGCCCGTTGGTCGAGGAGGGTTGCGCGGGTGCCATTCATGATCAGGTTCCCCCCCGAAAACGTCAGGTTGAAGCCAGCATCGAAGTGTTTGTATTTGAAATTATTCGAGAAACCGCCGTACCAGTTCGGGAGTGCATTGCCAATCAGGTAATAATCGGCACCTGTGATCGCAGCCGCCGTCTTGCCATCCAGGTACGTCCACTGGCTTTCGCCCGGCGCTACTACCTGACTATACTGAACCTGCTCGCCTTTGGCGTTGATGAAAATACGGCGGCCATTGTCGGGGTTCACCCCCGCTGTTTTGGCACCATACAAACTACCCACTGAGTAACCAACCCGCGTGATATTGGTGGTCTCATAGGCCACCATGGTTGTGCCCACGATGTCGGTATTTCCATCCGAAAGAGCCGTTACTTTATTACGCAGGTTGGTGTAGTTGAAACCCGCGCTCCAGGAGAAATCACCTTTACGAAGAACCGTACCGTTTATACCAATCTCAATTCCCCGGTTATACATCGCCCCTACATTGCCCAGAATCGCATTGCCCGGAATACCTTTCGAAACGGCTTGCGGAGCGCTGAGGATCAGGCCATTCACGTTGTTGTTAAAGTACGTCAGATCGACCTGGATACGATCATTGAATAAGCCAAGATCGGCACCAATGTTCGTTTGGTCGCTGGTTTCCCAGCCCAGGTTTGGGTTGCCTGCCTGCGAAATGGCCCAGGTGGGAACGCTTCCGTACAGCGAGCCACTGTATAACTCCTGCGAGTTGTAGGCATTGCTCAGATTGCCATTGCCAACCCGTCCCCAACTGGCGCGAAGTTTCACATTCGTGAGCGTAGCCGCCAGTCGGGAGTTCTTGTAAAATCCTTCTTCCGACAAGGCCCAACCGCCTGATACCCCGCCGAAATTACCGTATTTACGTCCCGTCCCCAGCGCCGAGTTTCCATCCCGCCGGAAGTTGACCGTTACGAAATATTTCTTGTTGAAATCATACGTCAGGCGCGAAAAGACCGATAAATAAGCCCGCTCACTCAGGTCATTGTCGGACGCTGTGATAACGCCCCAGTTACCCTGATAATTCTGAAAGAACTGATCGGAAGTCTGAGTACGTGTAGCACCCCAGGACGAATTGTTGAACTTTTGTGCATCGTAACCCGCCAGTAGGGATATGGCATGCTTGCCGCCGAATGTGTGGTTATACGTTAACGTACTGGCCCAGTCCCAGTTGTCGCGGATGGCCGTGGCATTATCAACTGATCCCTTGCTGGAATATCCGTTGCCCTGAATGGCACTATCGAAACTGACGTTGTCGGTTCGCAGCCGGTCGATGGAGTAGGTCGTTACGAAGTCCAGATTCTTCAGGAGCTTGGCCGTTGCGCCGATGCTGCCAATGATGCGGTCATTGACGGACGTATATCGGTTTAAATCCAATAAGGCCACCGGGTTGCCGAAGTTGCTGACAAACTGATTGTTTCCTACGCCAATGGTGTTGGGGCTAGCCGGGTTGATGTTATAGCTTTCGTCGGCATTGTAAGCCGCTACGTTCGGGGGCAGGGCAATGGCGAGTCGGGCCGCCGAAACCAGCAGGAATGTTGTGTTAGGTGTTGATCCCGAGTAGGGCGATTGGTTATTGCTGGTATTGTACGATATGCTTCCTTTCAGTTTTAGCCAGCTCGTGATTTCCTGATCAATGTTAAACCGGGCCGCTTTCCGGGCAAATTCGTTGCCTTTCAGGATGCCGTTTTGCTTGGTATAGTTCGCTGAGAAGTAATAGGTTGTCGTAGGTGTGCCGCCCGATACGCTGATATTCTGACTTTGTGATACGCCCGTTCGGTAGATGTAATCGTACCATCGGGTATCTACCGCCGATCCATCCGCGTTTTTATTCGGGAAAAATAAGGCCGATGCTACGTTATCGTTCTTCTCATTACCACCCAGAATTTTAGCATTCAAAACGGCCTCATTCTTAATGGCAATAAACTGTTCGGCGTTCAGTAGCTTCGGTAATCGAACCGCTTCCGAAGAACCTACCCAGCTTTCGTAGGTGATCCGGGGTTTGCCCGCCTTACCCCGTTTTGTCGTAATCAGTAAAACACCTGCTGCTGCCCGGGAACCATAAATAGAAGTCGAGGCCGCATCTTTCAGTACATCGATCGACTCAATATCAGCGGGGTTGATGTCGCCCAGTGGGTTGTTCGGTACGGCTGTACTAGCCGATACGTTACCCGTATTAATAGGGATTCCGTCGACCACAACGAGCGGATACGAACTCAACGAAATCGAGTTTACGCCCCGAATCCGAATGACGGGTGGGTTATTCAATACACCATTGGGTTGCGCAATACTAACGCCCGCAGCCCGGCCCTGTAACGCCTGATCGAAACTTTGTACGGGTTGCTCTTTAATCGCATCGCCGTTGACCCGCACCGCCGATCCCGTAAATTCAGCTTTCGTCTGGGTTCCGTACCCGACCACCATTACTTCGCCAAGCAGCTTGGTATCGGCGGTGAGGTCGATGTTGATGATCGACCGATTCTGTACGGCTTGTTCAATCGGCGAGTAGCCAATGAACGAGAAAATAAGGGTGGCGTTCGCGGGCGCATTCAGTTTGAAACGACCTTCCTGATCGGCAGTGGTACCGGTGGTGGTACCTTTTACCACAATGGAAACACCCGGTAAGGCCTCACCCGTTTGTTTGTCTTTGATTGTCCCGGAAACACTTTGTCCCTGGGCATGGGCCTGGCTAACCACGAATAAGAGGATAATACTTAGTCGGACAGCCTTGAGTAGTTGACGTAAAATTCTGTTTGTCATTGATTTATCTGTTCGGTTGTACATTCTGGATTGTGCCTACCGCGCCGACCCCACTACTGAGGTCGGGCGCAGTCCGCATTGGCGGATCACCGGGTTGCCGGTGCGGTAGGGCTTTTTTGGTGCGTGTTGCAGAAAAGGTGGTAAAGGGCTACACAAACCGTTTCATTGCTTCACCGCTAGTTTTGATTCTCGTTGTAGTTCTTTGGCCGTTGCTTCTACGTCACGAAAGGCACGCAGAAAATTGCCACCCCAGAGCTTTCGGATGTCCTCTTCCGAGTAGCCTCGTTTGAGCAGTTCACGCGTTACGTTGGGGGAGTCGCCCACGTGTGTATAGCCCGTAACACCTCCACCATGATTGAAGTCTGAAGACAGCCCTACATGGTCAATGCCGATGAGCCGCACGGTATAATCAACAGCATCCAGGTAATCGGCAAGGGTTGTGTATTTGTAGCCATTACTCGAAAATTCGCGGTAAGCGGCCTGGAATTTCTGATAAGCAGCGGGATCGAGTTTCGACTTTGCATCGTCTCCGGGTTGTAGCCCGAAGGGTTCCCAAACGTTCTTTTTGTAGGTCGCCAGTTGCTCCTGAGACGGATGCAGATAGGCTGAGAAAGCAACGATACTAACGACTCCACCGCTAGCGGCAATGGCTTTCAGTTCATCGTTGTTCAGATTTCGCGTCGCATCCACCCGCCCACGTACAGCTGAATGAGAGGCAATAACCGGAGCCCGACTCAACTGAATCGTCTGGAAAACTCCCGCGGGTGTCAATTGAGATACATCAATAATCACCCCAAGCTTATTCAATTCTGCCACAGATTGTTTACCCAGTGCTGATAAGCCACCCAACTCGTCGGGTTTGTCGCCGAAACCAGGCGAAGGCCGGGAGGAATCTGCCCAGTCGTTGTTTCCGGCATGGGTAAGTCCAAACACCCGAACACCATCGCGGTAAAGGATTGGGAGTTGAGCGATGTCTTTTCCGAGCGAAAAGGCGTTAAGAAAACTCAGTAGAATGGCGTGCTTTCCTTTCGCCGGAATACGTTCCAGGTCAGCGGCTGTGTAGGCAAACTCCAGTCGGTCGGGGTGCTGGCTTACGAACCGGCGCAGGGCAGCCAGTTTCGTATCCACTTCTTTCCGGGCCGAAGCAATGTTTTCGGGCGTTTTTTGGGCCGTGCCTGCAAACAGTGCCACCGTGGCTACATCCAGATCACCCCGTTCGAGTTTGGGAAGGTCAAACTGGCCTTTGGTATCCGTGCCAGCGTCGTTGCCTGGGGTATTAAAATCGACCAGAATATCGAGATGAGGATCAATCGTCAGGGCAGATTTATGAACCCGACGAACGATGGCATCCGTTAACGTATCAGTTGAAGAGGAAGTAGATTGTGCACTAACGGTGCTCATATACGTTAGTGAAGACAGCGTCCAGATTGTCAAAAAATAAGAGGAAGGTTTGTTCATGGGATCGGGTGATTTATTGATTTTTAGTTGTTGATGAAGTGGCGAAACATTCCCTATTCTTATCGGCTGGCGACAGCTCCCGATGGCGTTGCTACGAGCGTAATCGCGAGGGTGAAGTCGTCATAAATCGTTTTGTCGCCCAGATTTTCAAAGTAGTTCTTGGATCGGTACTTTATATCATATTTGGTTCGGTCGACCGTTACGTTGGCGGTTGCTGTAAGCTTACCAGCCTCGGTTTTAACCTGCGCCGGGAACTTGATATCGTTCGTGATGCCTTTAATTGTTAGCTTACCGGTTACGTCATAGGTGTTATTGCCAGTAAGCGACACCGACGAAATCACGAACCTGGCAGTGGGGTGTCTTTCAACCGAGAAGAAGTCGTCGCTTTTAAGATGACCTACCAGCTTGGCGTTCTGGGCAGCGTCGGTGATATCCGTTACCGTCAGGTCCTTTAGGTCAATATCAAATGATCCGCCTTTCAATTTGCCACTTTCCAGGGCTAGCGAGCCAGTACTGATGGGGGCTGTTCCTGAATGTTCGCCAGTTACCTTTTTGGCTGTCCAAGCCAATTTACTTTGTTGGGTATCTACTTTGTAGGTAGCTTCTTTGACTTTTTTAGGGGCTGGGTTAGCAAAGGAAACCAGCGAGAGGGCCGTCAGGCCGAACAGAAGTTGGATTGTCTTTTTCATTGTTGGTTCGCCGAAGCGAGTTTTAGTTGTTCTGGTTGACTGTATTCAGTTTTTGGCATTCTGTTTACGGTGGACTAACGCTCTAATAAAACCTGCCTCAAACGGCCTACCGGGGACAGAATACCGTAAATGAAAATCTATCATGCTGCTATGTCGACGAGGATTCGGCGAGTTAACCGGGCCTTCAGAAGAGTATCTCCAAAGCCAACGAGTGATGCGATCGTAGTTGTTTTCATACGGAAGATTGAATTGGAAAAATGTTTTTATTCTATGGATTAAGTAGGATAATTGGTTCAATGATTAGGTCAAGATGAGCGGAATCAGGCAGGTATAAAACCCAAGGAATGATGTAAACGCGACCTATCCGTTCAGCAGGAACTAGTTAGTGACAACAGCAACAAGGTGGCTTTGCTACAGGATGCAGATTCAGAATAGGTTCTGCGTTTCGGGACGAAAATTGACTAGACATGGTTGTCCGCCGGGGCGGTTGTAAATTTATAGTTCCTAACTAGGTAGGCAGGTTAGCACTATCACCAACTGGCAAGTTGCTAAGGGTTCGCAGAGCCTGTCTCTCCCCCTTTCTTTATAAATCCAAAGCTACTTTGCAGCCGGGCTGCCGGAGCAGTAGTAATTGTAAGATGCTGTAAAGGTAAAGCGGCTATTTTTATATTTCCAAACTTGATCTATAAATTTTGTAGAAAAAAGATTTTGTCTTGATTGCGATCAAAATTATAATTGATTAATGCAATAAATGGGCGCCTATAAATAGTATAACTCGATAGAGTTTAGGGTAATTGTCTGTTAATCAATATATTGTCTTGGGTTGTTGGTTATAATTAGTATACTTGCTTTCAAGAACCAAATTGCCTTACCCGTTATCAATTATCTTGAAACTCATTGTATCCCCATAACTAGTAATAGCCTCAAAGCACATGAAAAAAAAGGTATCAAACTCAATCAGTCGGCGGGATTTTATTGGCGCTTCTGCATTGGCTGCGGCTTCCGTTGGGGCTATGTCAACAGGATTTGCCCGGTCAAACGCACTTGCCAAATCGAAGCGTGATTTGATGTTGCAGGTACTCGATAAGTCAGGTAACCCGAACTACATTCCGGCTGGCTTTTTCCTGCACTTCCCACCCGAACAGCGAACGGGCGATGCTGCCATCAAGGCTCATCTTGATTATTTCCGGGCTACGGGCATGGATTTCGTGAAGATCCAGTTTGAGCAAAGCTACCCGAAAATGGCCGAGGTGAAAACGGCAGATGACTGGGCAAAAATTCCGGTCCTTACCGAGGAGTGGTTTGCTCCCAGTTTATATATCATTAAAGGGTTGGTGAAGGCGGCAAAGTCGGAGGCATTGATCCTGCCAACGATGTATTCACCGTATCAAATGGCCAAACAGGCCGTACCCAAAGAGACATTACTGAAGCATGTGCAGGAAGATCCCGAAGCGGTAAGTCGAGGTATGGAAAATGTTACACTCTCGGTTATGAATTATGTACGGGCGGCTGTACGCGCTGGCGTGGATGGTTTCTACACTTGTTCGCAGGGCGGGGAAGCCAGTGCCGTGGCCGATCGTGTGCTGTTTAATCGGGTTATCAAGAACTACGATATGCTGATTCATAAAGAAGTAGCGCAGCTGACACCCTTCAATATCCTGCATGTTTGCGATTACGAGGGTGCCTACGCCGAATTTGGTCCCCGCTTTCACGACTACCCCGGCCAGATCGTGAATGTGCCGCTTGCCGCAGAAGGCAAACCCCTATCGCTCACGCAGGCGGCTGATCTATTTAAACGGCCGGTTATGGGCGGTATTGACCGGCATGGGGTGCTGTCGACTGGTACGCCAGCCGATGTTAAGAAAGCTGTGGAACTGGTCCTAAAGGATGCACCAACCCAGGTGATTCTGGGTGCCAATTGCACCGTACGTACGGATATCCCGATTCAGAATTTGCAAATGGCTATCAAGACGGCTCATGAGTTTCGGGCCTAACCGGGGTGCGTCCCTGTAACCGCGACAGGGATGTATTGGGTAAGCGAGGCAGAACAAGGCGGGCAAACCACTCCGCTTCTTCGATGAGGGGATAGCCGGAGAAAATAAAGGCCCGTATCCCCATATCTATATAGCGGTTGATTTTTTCGACGATCTGATCAGCACTGCCCACTAAAGCACCACCCGCTCCCGAACGAGCTTTGCCAATGTCGGTCCAGAGGAGTGGTTCCACAAATCCGTCGGTGTCGGCTCCTTCACGGAGTTCGTTTTGCCGCCGGACCCCCAGCGACCAGGAACTCTGCGATGCGTTTTTCATAGCGGCCCCGCGAACGGGGTCAAACTTCGACATGATGTGCCGGGACCAGGCGCGGGCTTCGGCCTCGGTTTCGCGAACGATAAGATGAATGCGTAATCCAAAATCTACTTGCCGACCGTAGCGAGCTGCCCGTTCTGAAACATCCTGCATGTTGGCATATAGTAGCTCTTCAGTTTCGGGCCACATCAGAAATACATCGCAGTAGCGGGCGCAAACGCCCCGTGCTCCATCCGATGTTCCGCCAAAGTATAGCAGCGGGCCACCGTTTTGCTGGTAGGGTTTGACTGGGTCAGTTGCTAAGGAAATTTTGCCATAGACTGGTCCGTCGTGTTCGATGCGATCAGACGACCAGGCCTGTTTCAGAATCTGAATCGTTTCGGCACAACGCTGGTACCGAAAATCAGCATCTTCCCGATAGCCAGGCAAATCGGAATTGATAATGTTGATCGTTAGCCGACCTGCGAGCATCTGGTCAAGAGAGGCCAGTGTCCGGGCAAGCGTAGGTGGGTGCATCTCTCCGCAACGAATAGCCGTGAGAAGATTAATCCGGTGAAGATCCGGAGCAACACCTGCTGCAAAGGGAATTACTTCCTGCCCCGTCATGTAGGAGGTTGGCAGGAGAAGATTGCTGAAGCCTAGTCGTTCGGCGGTTAGGGCAATGTCGCGGCAGTGCGAAAATGTGCTACGGGCAGGATCGCGAATGCTTATAAATTCGGTGTCTTCACCACAGAGATCGGAAAACCAGGCAACTTCACAAACACGTTCGGTTGTTCGGGCAGGTACAGAGGCAATAGGTTGATGAAGCATGCGTTATCCGGACTATGTAATGAATAATGGATAATGAATAATGTGATTCGTACGATATTATTCATTTTAGTTTCTTGATCCTGAACCGTTTGTTAGCCGCGAAAATAGTCAAACCCACCGCAGCGGCAATCGCTGCGTCTCGCGCTTCGCGTCCTGAACTGTTACTCAGCAACCAACCGCAAAGCAACGCGGCCAGCCCTGCGATCACCACTCCACCCGCTATCTGGAATTGCGCCATGGGTACATCAGTCCGTCGGCGAAGTAACGGTAGAGCTGCACAGGTTAGCGCATAATAAGAAAGGCGGATAAGGGTGCTGAGTGTGAGAGCATAGAGAAACGTGCCCGTAACGGCTAGCAGGAGCTGGAGAGAGGCCGTCAGTAAAATAGCTACGTAAGGTGTTCGGAAACGGGGGTGAGTGGTTGCTAACCAGTTGGGTAGCTGCTGTTGTTCCGCCATCGCAAACAGGAGTCGGGGGCCAGTCAGCATCAGGGCATGGAGGGTGCCCAGTGCCGTAACTAAGGCCACGATGGTGATCAGCCGGGCCCCCTTTGGACCAATGAACTGTCCGGCGGCATCTGCCAGGGGCCGCTCAGAATGGGCTAAATCAGGTAATGTTCCGATGCAGACGATCTGGACCGCCATGAATAGCACAGCTACTGTCCCAATAGATACCAGCAGGGAAAGCGGGATGGTTCGTTGCGGCTGTTGCACTTCGCCGGATGGAATAGCCGCCACGTCGAAGCCGGAGAACGTGAAAATCAGTAGGAGTACAGCCTGTGAAAAAGGTGTATAAGTAGGGAGTTGAGGGAATGTAAACGCGTTTGTATCCAAAAAGAACAAGCCCCCGATGGCAAATAAGCCAATGGCCAGCAATTTGCTGATTGTAAACAGGGTATTTACCCGCGCCGACTGCTTTACGCCGATGTAGTTGATGGTAGCCAGACCAACAACCAATACCGTCATCAGACCGGTGCGCTCCCATCCCTCTCCCAACTGGGGCCGGAAGAGGGCTGCGTAGCTAACAAAAAGGTTGCAAATGGAGGCAAATGCAGCCATGCGTGACAGCCAGAACAACCAGCCAACCTCAAAGCCAACTAAGGGACCGAAGGCTACGCGTGTATACAGATAAGGCCCACCTGTTCCGCTAAAGCGGCTACTCACTTCTGCAAAACAGAGTATAATGAGCGTTACTACAGCCGCACTAACCCCGTAGGCCAGCAAACTCCAGGTGCCGATCAACGCGTATATCTTTGCTGGCAGTCCCAGAATACCCGCGCCAATCGTGATGTTGATGATGAGCGCGATAAAGTCAAAACGACTAATACCACGCCGAAGGGGAGTTGATGAAGTAGGCGGAGGAGTCAATCCTTTACGTTTAATTTAGTAACCGATGCTGGATCAAACGCAGGTCTACTAATTACACACGTTTAAATCCGAGCAGCTTCGGTATTGCTAATATAGGCTATCCAGATTGAGAATAGGCTCTGGGTTGCGGTAAAAATAGTTACCTATTCTAAGCGGCTTAGTACATATTAGGTGATCAACATAGAATCGCCCGCTTAACCTGAGAGCTAAGCGGGCGATTCTATGTTGGGAATTTACCCACTGAGGTTGGGCTTCTCATATAGGTAATATATACTAAAGTACCGAAAGTGCTTAAGCGCGATACCAGGATAGGTAATGATGGATATCCTGGTTAAAGTGTACTTTTAATTGTTGTAATGCGGTTCTTATACGCGTTTTAACGGTTCCAACAGGAATTTTTAGTTGGTCAGCGGCTTCCTGGCTCGTGTAGTCCCGATAGTACATTAACTCAACGACAGCCCGATATTTAGGGGCCAGATGATTCAGAAGTGATCCATGAACTGGTCCCTCAGGAACATTTGCTACAGTTGTTTGTTCCGATTGCTCGTAGAGATAGGAAGCAGCCTTAACCTGAACCTTCCTTGCCCTTAATTCATCCATCGCTATGTTCCGGGTAATAGTTAATAACCAGGTAAACAAACGACCTTGTTTAGGGTCATACTGATGACTGTTCGACCATATTTTTACAAACGCATCCTGAAGAAGATCCTCAGCCCGAGCCGGATCATTGACCAGGCGAAGAAGAACCCCATACAGGGCTGGTGCATAGGCATTATATAGCAGGGAAAAGTCAGACGAACGATGTGTTTGTAAGGCAAGTACAAAACTTGTTTCGGTTTGTGAAGTAGCGTTCATTCAAGCAGACAGGTAGGAACGTGAGCAAACCGGTTGATTAAAACGGCGAAGGTTTATAAACATCGGTTATGGTATTTTTCCTAACAAAATCATGCCAGTGTAACCAGTGCGTAGTTAATGTAGGTACAGATGCAGAAAAGGGGCCATATTCCTAACGGGTGAATATACTACTGTAGTCATATATCCACACTTTGGGGATTTTTTGTTGAAGAAACTAAACGGAGCTACCCGGCTAACCATAGCAGTTGGATAACGGGTCTGCAAAACTTTTTGTGAAAGTAACACCAATAAAAAACGACCGACCAGCCATTAGGTGTCCCCTCAGTCAATTAGTTATTATTTAGGATAGTGGCAGTTTATCTTGTTCTCAAACGTTACCTATCAAGCAGGTTTACGTCTAAAGTTTATAGTCAATATAAGCCTGTAAATGGTAAAAGCCTGGCCATTACTGGTCAATTTCAAGTTATACACTCTTAGGGAGAGTGAACACTAGAAAACGCCGATTCATATTGAGTCGGCGTTTTTTTTGTTACCAGAAGCCCCATTTTTCAGTCATAAGTTTACGTTTACAAGAACGCTAACCCATAAGACCGCCATTCGATTTGAAAGCAGCCCCATCGTTATTGATGGGGCTGTACTGTTTATAGATTGCCATTTTATTTCTTTGTACCCGTTCACAAAGCCATTTTTTTGCTCATTAACTCATTTCAGTAACATACACTTTGGTTAAATTAAGGTAGTTCCCCTATATTCGATGATTCATACATCTTGATAAATGAAAGTAAGAAAAGCAGTTATTACCGCAGCCGCTCGCGGAGAACGTTTGTATCCAGTAGCTGATACGATACAGAAGGCTATGTTACCGGTTATTGATATCGATGGTTTGCACAAACCAGTTATTCAGGCAATTGCCGAAGAAGCTTTTCTGAGCGGCATTGAGGAAATCTGCGTTGTTTGTGCGCCAGGTGATGATGAGCGATACATCAATGCCTTCACATCCTTACGCGACAATTTAGTTAAGTCATTTAAAAGTGTTGACTGGGCCAAAGAAGAAGCCGATAAAATTGATAATCTGATTAGCCGGGTTCAGTTTACTGAACAAAAAGAGCCCCTTGGCTATGGTCACGCCGTTTATTGTGCCAAAGAATTTGTTGATAATGAGCCTTTTCTATTGCTCTTAGGGGATTACCTGTATGTCTCGAACAGTACCAGCAAACGGTGTGCTGCCCAGCTAATTGAGCTGGCTACCCAGGAAAACTGTTCAGTATCGGCCGTTAACCCTACCATTGAGCATCAAATAGGTCGATATGGTACCTTAACGGGCAAACATGTGCCAAATCAGATAGGCGTTTATCAAATTGAAAAGCTAATTGAAAAACCATCCTTGAGCCTGGCGGAGCTTGAATTACTAACCCCTGGTTTACGAGTTGGCTATTATCTCTGTTTCTTTGGGATGCATGTGCTTACGCCTACCGTTTTTGACATTCTTGAGAAACACATAGCCCTGGGCTCAACAAATACCCCCCTTACGCCCACCTTACAGGAGTTGGCTGATACGGAGAAGTACCTTGCCCTGGAAGTGAAAGGGAACCGGTATGATTTAAGCGGACGGCAAGGTCTTTTACGGGCTCAAATAGCCCTGGGACTGGCAGGGGTAGCCCACGATGAAACACTAACAACCATGGTAGAACTCCTGGCCGAAACCAATGCGCGAAAAACCCAGCTCGTTCAGTAGGTAATTACTTGCAACCTTATCAACCCTGAGCCCACGTGTCAACCTGGATCCTAACTAAGCTACTATGAATGTTCTTATAGAAACAATTACTTCTCCTGACCCTGCTATACGTAATCGATCCTTTTTTGAATTAAGCCGAAATTTATCTACTCAAAACCTATTAAAAGCACTGCGTGAACTGGATGAATTCAGAAAGTCTACGCCGAGTTTATACGATAAAGTTAGATCTATTCTCTTCTTGTACGCCGGTTTTCGCTTTTTCCTGATGGAAGCCAGTGAAACACCAACTATTGGCAAAATTCCCTATGCAGGCTTTGAGGATCTATTATCTCGCCGATTTGAGCAAGCTATTGCAACGTTCCTTCAGGATTTAGATAAACATGGCCCCAATGCTACCTTGTTCAGTGCATTGGCCGATAGTTACCACCAGTTATCGTTCCAGACGCTGGCCGATCAGGTACGGAAAAGCGTTCGTTCCAGTAAAGGCAATCAGTGGATGTTTCGGGTAGGGCATCAGGACGAACACCCCATTCGGTTGCACGCAAAACTGCTACAGCGTTCAGAGAACTCCCTTTTCTACCCAATTCTGCATGAGCAAACATCCGTCCGGATGGACTTAACGCACAGCGGCTGGTCTGATATCTTCTTTCTGGGGATGGATTATCCCGAAGGTGCACGCGTCATTAATACATCCATCGACCTGGGCGTGTTTGGTCGCGACAAGGATATTCGCCCGCCGTTGCATTGTTATGTGCGGGTTATTTCAGAGCCGGTATTGCGCCTGACCAGTGTTGACTTAAATACGACCAAAGATATTCATGACCTTGCCGATCTGTTCAATTTCGGTAATGATTACCTGAGTCTGGTGAAAGCCGGGGTTATTGCCTCCGGACTAATTCCTCCATCGTTTGAGGGAACCAACCAATCCTTAGCGGAAATTCTGACCCGTATTGTGGCTCCCGGAATGGGAATTGAACTTGTCACAAAAGTAAATGACATTCCCAAGGGTTCCCGCTTCGCCGTTTCTACCAACCTGTTAGGGTCAATCATTAGTTTGCTGATGCGTGCTACGGGACAAACCCGACACCTAGAAGGTGGGCTTGATGAAAGTGAACGACGGTTGGTTGCCTCACGGGCTATTCTGGGCGAGTGGATTGGAGGCTCTGGCGGTGGCTGGCAGGATTCTGGTGGGGTTTGGCCAGGAATCAAGGCCATTCAGGGTACGTTTGCGCAGGAAGGCGATCCTGAATACGGTATTAGCCGGGGGACTTTATTGCCGCGTCACCGCGTACTACAGGGCGATGATGTGCATCCCGAGATTCAGGATAAAATTATGAATTCGCTGGTGCTTATGCATGGCGGTATGGCCTCCAACGTTGGCCCGATCCTGGAAATGGTATCCGAAAAATACCTGCTCCGGGGTGATAACGAATGGGCTGCGCGCCAGCAAACGAATCAGATCTTCGATACGATTCTGGATGCTATTAAGGAAGGAGATATTAAAAAGCTCGGTGCCAATACGGCCCGAAACTGGGAAGGGCCCATTAAAACGATCATTCCCTGGGCCTCAACCTATTTTACCGAACAGATTATTGCCAAAGCTAAAAAGCAGTTTGGATCCGATTACTATGGTTTCCTGATGCTCGGCGGAATGTCGGGCGGAGGAATGGGGATGTTTGTTAACCCTGCCAGGTATGAAGACTACAAAATGCAGGTGCTGGACATTCTTCTAAAGACCAAACGGGAGTTATCGGACTCACTTCCGTTTGCCATGGAGCCAGTAGTGTATAACTGGAGTATCAACCCGAAAGGTACTTGGGCCACACTGCACGAGGGAAACGAAGCACTGATGCCAGAGCAATATTACGGCATCCATGTATCGGAACTGGTGAGGAAAGATCCGACCACGATTCCGTATGTCCGCCGGGCGGAAATAGATTACTTCACCACCTACTGCGAAAAAAATAACCTGGCGTATCCATTATTGCGAACCATCATTAGCAATCTGTTCAACGTTTCGGACCCCACATCACAGAGTAATCGGGGTGTTGAAAATGAAAAAGCGGATCGGATTAAGAAACAAAACGGGTTTGATTACATTCAGCACGAAGAAATTCGGGAAGAACTGCAAAAAGGCCGGATAGGATTAGCCCGTAACCGGTTGCTGGCCGAAACAACGATTGACGATGTTCAGCCGAGAGATATTGCTCAACTGGAAGCGTTAGGGTCGTTAACCAGCGTTGGGGAAGAGGCCATTCGGGCTGGTAAAGTTGCAGTTATGAATCTGGCGGCTGGTGTAGGCAGCCGATGGACCAAAGGGGCTGGGGTCATCAAAGCGATTAACCCCTTTGTCGAGATAGAGGGTGTACATCGGAGCTTTCTGGAAATACACATGGCTAAAACGCGGAAACTGGCCGAAAAATACGGTGCTACCATTCCGCACATTGTGGCCACCAGCTATCTGACGCACGAACCCATTCGAAAAAAACTGGAGCAAACGGGTAATTTCGGATACCAGGGTCCAACCTACCTGTCACCTGGTCGTTCCATTGGGCAGCGGTTTGTACCCATGGAGCGGGATCTGCGATTTTTATGGGAAGAGATGCCGCAGGAAGCGCTCGATGAAAATAAACAAAAAGTTCGGGATGCTGTGCGCCAGTCGATGATCAGTTGGGCTAAATCAAAAGGAGAGGGCACCGATTATGTCGATAATATTGCCGCCCAACGGTTTTCGCCATTAGGTCACTGGTATGAGGTGTCAAATTTGTTGCGTAACGGAACCCTGGCCCGACTACTTATCGAGCACCCGCAGGTGGAAACCATTATACTGAATAATATTGATACGCTCGGAGCCGACATCGATCCGGCTGCTTTTGGGTATCATCTCGAATCGGGCAATGCGCTTACGTTTGAGGTTGTTCCCCGCCGTATTGAAGATCGTGGGGGTGGATTGGCTCGGGTTAATGGGCAGCTCCGTCTGTTAGAAGGGTTAGCGCAACCCCGAGAGGAGGATGAATTAAATCTGAGCTATTACAATACGAATACAACCTGGATTCAGATCGACTTACTCCTTCAACTATTTGGCCTGACGCGCGCCGATTTGCAAACCGGAGATGAGGCTCAACTGGCCAAAGCGGTACGAAGTGTAGCGCATCGGATTCCGACCTACGTGACTATAAAAGATGTAAAATATCGCTGGGGACACGGGCAGGAAGATATTTACCCAGTTGCACAAATTGAAAAACTGTGGAGCGATATGTCGGCGCTACCGGATGTCAAGTGTGGCTACATTGAGGTTCCCCGATACCGTGGGCAGCAGATGAAAGACCCCGCGCAGTTAGATTCCTGGGTTACCGATGGCAGTAAAGCGTATGTAGCGTCGTTGGGTACGTTTGTTCCGTCGGATGTAAACCAGTAAACGCACCGTGTCAACTGGTTGCAATTTGTACAAAAAGAGGCTACCCATTCGAGTAGTCTCTTTTTTTGTGCCTGTTAACTATCTACCTGGCCTAAACATATCGGTGGATTAAGAAGAGCTTGAAAAATGGTTTTAGCCTTAGAGGAAACAGTATAAATGATTTCAAATAAGCTAACCACGCATCGGATTTGAGGCCAATTTCTAGAAAATTATTTCCTTGTTTATACAGGTAAGTTGAATAAGTCTCTCTGTACAAATATCCACTAATAAATTTATTGTCTTTTAAATAATTAAGTGTAATAAACTCTTCAGTATACGCCTGTATAAATAGCGAATCCTTAGTTTTATTATTACTCATATTTTTGTCATGTTTTCGAATGAAAACCAGCTCTGATTTGCTTATGTAAGTGCTTCCAAGAGCTAAAATGCGTAAAATTAGATCGTTATCACCCCATTTTAAATTTTCATTAAATCGCAGGTTTGGTTTTTTGAGAAATGAGAAGCAACTTGGGTAAATAAGGGGAGAGTGATTTTTTAATCTATACGTTAAAATATACCCCGGGCCTAATAGTAATTCTGAAGCATAAAATAAAGTTTTTTCTGTAGTATTGTTAAAGACTAACGCATTTGAAATAACAGAATTTATCTGCTTATTGGCGTAAATACTGCTTAATTCCTGAAGATAATTAACATGCCAATAGTCATCGGAGTCTAGTAAACAAATGATACTTCTAGTCGATTTAGCTAGACCAATGTTTCTGATTTTAGAGAGCCAGCCAATGTGATTCACATAATAATAGCTAACTCTGGAGTCGATAAACTCAGTAACCATTTGCCGGGTGCCATCGGTCGATCCGTCATCGATAATAATAAATTCAAAATCACTGTAGGATTGCGCTAATACGGAATTGATCGTAATTTTCAGAAGGTCTTTTCTGTTATATGTTATTGTAATTATACTAAACATCTGTTTTTTTTTGATTCAAATTGATCATGCTTTTCTACTATATTTAGAAGCTTATTTACCTGGGCTCTAGGAAATACTTAATTTGAACATAAGATGTGGTCGAGATGAAAGCATTCGTTGAAAAGATCTATCGAAAAATACGTTATCCGCTCAACGATTTTATTTGTACTGTTGGTGGGAAAGATCAGCTGTTGAGATATGTTTCTGGTAAACGTATTATGGTCTATCATGGGGTCGATGCTGTGGGCTTACAAGACTTTAATAGCCGATTTATTAGTGAGTATTCATTTGAGCAACAGATACGATATTATAAAGAAAATTTCAATATTGTACCATTAAAGGAGTATTATGAAAGTACACTTCCAACTGACCGACTGACTATTGCTTTAACCTTCGATGATGGCTACAAAAATAACTATACACGTGTTTTACCCATTTTAGAAAAATATCAAGTACCGGCCACCTTTTTTGTCACTGCCATCAGAGAGAAAGGCTACGATTATCTTTGGACGGACTTTTACGACATGTTGCGCTTTAAAGCCCGGCGCCTTGTGTTTAAAGGAGAAAGCTACAGCCAAAACCAACACAGGGTTTTTTATTCCCAAAAAAAAGCTGACCCGTTGCATCTTGAATTG
The DNA here is from genome assembly GCF_006965485.1 of Spirosoma sp. KCTC 42546. Lineage (NCBI taxonomy): Bacteria > Pseudomonadati > Bacteroidota > Cytophagia > Cytophagales > Cytophagaceae > Spirosoma > Spirosoma sp. KCTC 42546. The sequence goes on along the minus strand of NZ_CP041360.1, from coordinate 5,268,312 downwards.
AGGAAGCTTCCATTCTGTGAAATTGAAGAGTTTATGCAGGAAATGGAAGCTCAATTAGGCCTGAAAATGAGTGACTTTCCTGAGGATTATTATTTGCAAATGACGGAGGGGCAAATTGCTGCTATGGCAAAATCACCTTATGCAACCATTGGATCACATACGCATACTCACGCTGACTTAACCCGAAGGCCTCTTGACGAAGTCATTGAGGAGATGAGGTTTTCAAAGCAATGGCTAACGCGTATTACAAATACCGAAATTGATTCGTTTGCCTTTCCGTATGGACTTTATAACCTGGATGTGGTGAAAGCTGCAAACGAGCTGGGCTACCGCAGGCAGTTACCCGGAAATTTAAATTGTGAATCAGACGAGCAGATACCTGAATTACAAAAACGGTTCGGCAATAACCCATTTTTATCAGTAAATAACCAAATCTGGTGCCTACTGAATGAGCGCTACCTCTAAACCCGTAACCGAAAATTGGAATGGTTTTCGGATTGAACGATCGAATAGTTCGCATTATCTGGCAATAAGTAAATTGCTTAATGCCGCTTCGAGGGCAAATTTTAATCAGGATTCCTTACAAAAAAAGTATGCCACTCAGTTCTTAGGGACTGATAATGTGGGTTATACTGCTTTTGATGATGACCTTGCAGTCAGCCATCAAATGGGCTTGTTAGTCCCACTATTATACAAAGGAGAGGCTTATACAGGCGTACAATCCTGTGATTCTGCAACGCACCCCGACTATGCAAAAAAAGGCTTATGGGCTGTTTTGAACGACTATATGTTTCGGCAACTACCTGCTGAAGGTATAACAGGTGTCTTAGGTTTGCCTAATCAAAATTCGTATGGGATTGCTGTCAATAAACTAGGCTATCAGGTTGGGCGTATTTTTAAAAACTATAGTATTACGTTACGCCATATACCAGTCTGGAAAGTGGCGAACCGGATTGGTTTGGGCGAATGGATTTCACTGCAAGCAGAGAAAAGTTTAAAGCGATATCAATGTTGCCCTGAACCCTTTAATTCATTTGATAGTAATGAATATTTAACCATAAATAGGACACCTGAATTTTTAAATTATAAAACAAAAATGGGTAGTTTTTTTATTAGCCTTTACGATACTACATTTTGGATAAAAGTTCGTGGGCAGCATTTATTTATTGGCGATTTAAAAACACATTCATCCGAGAGATTCGAACAGGCAATGCGAAAATTAAGATCCATTTGTTACTGGAGCGGACTTGATGCTATTATTTTTCAAACTCATGAAGGCAGTTTTGAAGAATCGTTGTTTGCTACGTATTATCAGGGAATGGAAACAATGCCGATATTATATAAAAAATTTAATTCTAATGTACCATACCATCTCTTTAGATGCACCTATGCGGATTTAGATACTTTCTGAAATATGAAAAAAGAAATTTCAACAAAGCCCTGGCAATTAAATCGACCACCTAAGCGTATTCTCGCTATGCGTTTTCAGGCAGTTGGTGATGTGCTGGGGATTTACCCATATTTACAGGCATTAAAGAATAAATATCCCACGGCTCAGATTGATCTATTAACCAAGTACGAAAAAGTTGAAATAGCAGAATACGTGGGTATATTTTGTAACGTTTGGTCACTCACTGATTCAAACGAACGGTTTAGGCAGCTCTTCCATGCCATTTGGTTGGCGATTAAACTTATTCCACAGCGTTACGAAGTAGTATTGGATTTTCAAAATCACACGGTAAGTCAGTGGATCAGAAAAATTTTAGCCCCAAAAGCATTTGCTGAATTCGACCCGTTAGGTGATGAAATGGGCTCGATTAGGTACTTTCAAACTATTGAACGATGCGGATTACTGAATACCTATGAGCAGGCCGACTTGCAGGTAACGGATTCGAAACTTACTACTGAGCTTTTAGTAGATAATGGATGGGACGGCCACTCAAAACTTGTAATCCTGAATCCAGCAGGTGCTTTCCCGAGCCGTCACTGGCCAATAGAAAACTACGTAATTTTCGCCAGGATTTGGCTTGAGAAATACCCACATACTCAATTCCTGATGCTTGGTACCGAAAAAATAAACACTACAAGTGCGTACATTAAGGCAGAACTAGGGGAAAGAGTAATTAATTTAACAGAAAAAACTTCTTTATTACAAGCATTTTTAATTACCCGAAAAGTGCAGTTACTTATTTCTGAAGATTCTGGACTATTACATATTGGCTGGCTCTTCAAAATTCCTACCGTAGCCCTAATTGGATCAACCCATAAAAATAGAAGCGCACAAGAAGGGGAAAATGTACATATTTTAAATTCAGATGATTTGCCTTGTGGAAATTGTATGAAAACTCAATGCCAGTTTGGGCAGGTGCCCTTATGTTTAAGCCGTTATTCACCTGAAATGATCATTTCGATTGCAGAAAGTTTGCTGATTAGATAATGAAAAAAAAACGTATTGCTTTCATCGTAAATGGAGGAATAGGCGGAAATTATAAGGGGGAAGGCAATTGCTGGTTTATTGAATTGTGTGAAGAAATAGCAAAGAGCTATGAGTTAACCGTTTTTTCGTTCGTACGAGTTGTGCCAGATTTTAAACCTAAAGGTTATCAATTAATTGGGATACCATTTGAAGGGTACACACACGTACTTATCCGATTTATCTATCTGTTTTTTAAGTTAATTTATTTTTGTGTTAAATATAGATACACGATTATTCATGCTTTTTGGGCCTTTCCGTCTGGTACATTGGCTTTAATGATTGGCAAGCTATTGGGTATAAAAACCGCTATTACGGTTGCGGGAGGAGAAGTAACTAGTATTCCAGCCATAAACTATGGCCTTTTTCAATCCGGATTGACCAAGAACTTTATAAAGTACACGGCTAAATACGTTGACGTACTAATCGCGCCTTCCCATTATCAGTCAAAGAAACTGAACAGCGCGCTCTCATACCGAAAAATTGTGGTTATACCATTTGGTATTGATTTAGCAAAATTTCCTGTCACGGAAAAAACGCTAGAATCTCCCTATCAGTTTATCTACCTGGGTGATATAAATAAAGTAAAAGATTTGCCAACACTTATTAAAACATTCCAAAAAATAACTCAATATGTGGATGCTCAACTGGATGTACTTGGATTGGATACACTAGATGGAGAGATACAGGCGCTTGCAAAACAAATGGATTTAAGCGATAAAGTTACGTTTCATGGACGTCAACCCAATCGAGAACTCACAACTTATCTTAGACAAGCACACATTTTATTGCATACCGCCTTATCTGATGCTCAAATTGTAGCTGTTAATGAAGCGCTGGCTTCAGGCGTAGTTGTATGCGGAACACGCGTTGGCCTTATCGACGATTTAGAAAATAGGATTACATTAGCGGCTCCTGTTGGTGATATAAATGCTTTAGTTGAAAACGTGCTCCTATTAATCAGGAAACCAGAATTGTATAATGAGCTTAGATTAAATGGGATTGCCTGGAGCAAAACCCATGATTTAACTGCTCAGTCAGAGAAATATGCGAACTTGTATGAAAGCTTACTTGCTAATTAATTACCTATGATGTTAACGAGTTTTTTATGGTAACCCACAAAAATGGGTGTATCGATTTTTTAATTACTTTATGCCAAAATGAAAGTTTAATTTTTGTATAAATAGGATTAAAAGGCATCAGGCTATTAAAACTATGATGAAAGTAATAATTTATCATTTCGGGCTGATGCATTGACTGATAATATATGGATGTTCTTTTTCTGGCTTGCTCCAGATCGTTGGCTTCGTAAAATGGGCTATCAAGAATATGAATCTGTCCAGATGGCTTTAATAAAGTGAATAAAAGGCTAAATAAAGCAGATATAGAAGGGAAATACTGAACAGATGCGTTTAATACAACATAGTCAAACTGTTTTTCTGAAAAAATATCATCGAAAATATTTCCATAGCAGAACTGTAAATTAGGAGAAGCAAAAAGCCGTTGAGCTTGTTTTAACTCTGGTAAATTTAAATCTATTCCAATAACATGTATGAATGAGTGCGATGCCATTTTAGCAGAGAACCATCCATTCCCACAACCTAGGTCAAGGACGTTTGCCATTTTGTTTTGGTCACATAGATTTTTGCAAAATTGATCTGAAGTAGCTTTCCGAAATGACCATTCATCAGAATGTGGAACCGCTTTAGATATATTTGGTAATGCTTTTACAATGTCATCAGTTAAGATTCTATTTTCTTTTGCTCTAAGTTTCAAATAAAACTCTTCATGGGTTTGCTTAGGTAAATACTCGGTCAACAATAGTACCCCCTCATCTGATGAATAGGATTCTTTTTTTATAACAGCTAGTAAATTAGTGTTCATAATACAGTTGCTCCTTCAATCTCAGGTTGTCGATACCTGAGCCAATACCGCTGTAAAAATTTAAGCTCATAAGGGAAGTGGAAGAAGTTGGTTTGGTACCTTATTTTTGAGAGCAAAGAAATAGACTTTCGTTGGAAGTTGGTTAATTTAACATCCTGTGCAGTTGGAAAGCGTGCGTTCAATACAACTTCGAAATTTCTGATCTTATCAATCATAGATGCTGTAAGCCAGGGTGTCAATGGGTTTTTACGTAAGTCGAAACCATTCCATTCCTGCTCCAGCCAATCTTCTAGTTTGGATGGAAACTGGAAGCCGCTGGCTTTTACCTGTTCGTATAAGTCACTACCTTCTGTTAGCACAGGACTGTACACATAAAGTATGATTTCTGTATCAGGATTAGCTTCTTTTACGCGTTTAATAAAACGAATGTCCTCATCTATCATTGCCATTACTTTTTCCGGATTTTCGGCAGGAAAACCTAGTACAAATGAATATTCAGGAATAATAGAAAACTGTTTAAGCCGGGCCGCAAACCGGATCATTTGATTTGCGTTTTGGGTGCCACCTTTGTCAATAGCTTTGAGGGTTTCTTCATTACCCGTCTCAGCTCCAAGGAAAATCATTTTACATCCGGCAGTTGCCATGGCAGCGAGCGTTTTATCAGAAAACTTATCAAGGGTATCTATACGCGCTTCTCCCCACCAGTTTATACCTTCGTTTTTAATTAATTCACAAAATGAACTAACTCTTTTTTCAGATACAAAGAAGTTATTATCGCAGAATTCAATAGAATCTACACCATAAGTATCTTTTAAATATTTTACATCATGATATAGCCTTTCAGCAGATACACCTTTCCATCTTGCTTCAAAAATTGGCACTATTCCACAGAAGGAACATGTAAATGGGCAACCAAAACTACTATGGTATAATGAAGTTTTGTTGCCAAGATGAGTTTTGCCAAAATAAGATTGGATAGGGTAGTGGGCTTCAAGTTGCTGATAAGGTAATGCTGGTAAGGCATCCATATCAAGCGATGTAATTTTATGCGTTTTTACTACTTTGTTATTCTCCTTGAAAATTAGATTATTAATAGTTGATAGAGGTTGTTTATTTTCTAAAGCAAATAATAAAGCAGGGAAAGCTAAATCCCCAATTCCATTTATAATATAATCTACATAACCTGAATCGATGCAGACCTTGTACTGATTTGATGCAAAATAACCGCCCCAAATAATGCTAATATAAGGATACTGTTCTTTGATTTGTTTTGTGTAAGGTATAGCCTGCCGTAATTGTGGCCCAGGCATAACAGTGCATCCAAAATAACTAAAATCTCCTGTGTCAAGATAGTTTTTTATTTTATTCCAGGCGTCTTTTTCGCGATTCCCATCTACCAGTACAAAATCATATTGTCCATAAACAGATGCAGCAACCTGTAGAATAGAGAGCGGTAGCCGTGCCTTGAATTTTGTTACAAGTGGATTGAATAAAAGAATTTTATTTTTCTTATTCATAAAGACAAAATGATCTGCATCTTTATAATTACTGACTGGTTAATTTGTGTGTTTGATTTTAAAAATATAATTCCATTCAAATCTAAATCTCTTTCGACGGATTTCTGCCCATTCATATCCATACTTAATTGCTAATTGGCTAATCAACTTACTATTGCAGTCCTCCGAAAGTACCATGACGGCAAATCCGTCTTTTGCCATAAAGGCTGCTAATTGACCAAATAATTTATGAAAATAGTCGTAATCGACGCCACAATACCAGGCTTTTTCTGCTTCTGTATTTGGGTTTATGGGGTAATATGGTGGATTTATGACTATTAAATCAAAAGATTGATTTGCAAAATCATCAAAGACATCGGACTCGATGATTTCAATGGAAACATCATTAGCCGTTGCATTGTAGGCCACTGTTTTACAGGCTATGGCACTAATATCCGATGCAGTAACTAGTGCTCCCTTTTTGGCTAATACTATAGATAAAAGCCCCGACCCAGCGCCTAGTTCCAGGACACTTGCCTGCGATACTACCTGACTATTTATGTAATCAAGCAAGAATTTAGTGCTAAAAAATAGAGTAGGGTGAAAAACGCCTGTTGGTACTTTCAAATGTATATTTGCTATCTGCACATACCTGTCCTTAGATAAATACTGTTTTGTCAAAGGGACCAACACCCACATCCCAATAGCCTTTCGAATACCTTTCACTACATTCATTTTGCAGAATTTGGTAAGTGGTAATTTTGTGCATTTTTCTTCAGTGTAATAATATAATAATCACCAATATACTTGAATGGGCTTCTGTTTTTTAGTTTATTCTCTAGATTTATAAGAAGGTTATATAGCGTTGAGTATTTTTGCGGGAATTTCTCAAGATAAGAAGGCGGCACAATTGTACATAAACCTACAAGTTCCACCATCTTAAATTTCGTATTTAATCGATTTATTATAAAAGAAGGCCAGTAATACCAACATGAAAAATATACTCCTTCTATATGAGCACTGGCGCCTTTTTTTGCAAATAATCGACGGAAGGCTAATCTAAAGTTTCCTTTAATAAGCATCATAAACTCCCAAAAGCAAAAAGGAGGCATTATAACTAGCGTTGCTGTTCCTTCTGGCTTAAGTAATGGCGCGAATGAATCTAGTACATTATCTAATCTATCTGTACAATTCAATCCGCCAAAATTTGAGAATATGGCATCGTATGGCCCTCTGTTTTGTAAGCTGCTAAGCTTATCAAAAGATAATTTTTCGTATGAAATTGATTTAGATAAATTTTTTTCTACTATTTTTTTCGCCAGTTGGGAGAGCATGCCATCTGATATATCTGTTGCATGGACCCGGTGACCTTGAAGGGCAAAATAAACAGCATCTTGGCCCGTTCCTGCATTTAATTCTAATAATTTACTTTCCTTTATCAGGTATTTTTCTAAGTGAGATCTAGTTCTTGCCCTTTTATAGTCTATAATTGAATTGTCTGCATATAGGTTATCAAATATGATAGACTGAGTATCAAAAGCAATTTTTGCATTTTTGGTATTAGTATTATTTTCTTTCATTTTTATTTATTATTTCTTCTGGCTTTGGAAGCCTTAATTAACTTGTTTACTATTAGCTCCCTCACAAATCGGTTAGGGCTGGCTAGTTCTATATGATATAGCTATGGTAAGCTAATTAATCGACTGTTGCTTCTTGAGGCTTTTGTCGCTTAAATATGGTAAGATGTAATTTTTACTTATTGTTTCTTGTAACCATAGGTAAGGCAGCTTCACAGCTGCCAGCAATGAATAATTTTTAACGTTATTCATCGCTATTTCTTTCCGATAAACTTTGTGCGTATATTTATATAATTGCCGATAAAATCTTGGAGAAAACGTACTTTTGTACATCATGGCAAGGTCATTGGAGTTCTCCCAATTTTGTTTGCTTTGTAATTGAGATTTTACTTTGTCGTAAAATAAAGTCCCTGGCAATGGATAAGAGATTGAAATGCCTATATCATCTGGCAATAGTTTCTTTACCATTGTTAACGTTTTTTGAATATCTTCCCATTGTTCACCTATGTATCCGTACTGCAAGAAAAAGGCGACTTTTACGCCTTTATTCCTTAAGAGCTGTGTGGCTACTTCAATTTCATTTAGTGTAATGCCTTTGTCCATCGCATCTAAAATTTTCTGTGATCCACTTTCTGCTCCTATCCAGACTTCGTTAAGGCCAGCGTCTACCAAATCTTGAATAGCATCTTCTTTTACCAATAAATCGGCTCGTGATTGAATTTTTAATTTTATTTTCAAGCCTATTTCTTGTATGTGTTTTTTGAATTCGTTTACCCAACCGGGTTTCAACCCAAAAATGTCATCACATACCCAAAAATGACTGGCTCCTTTTTCTACTAGAAGTTTTAATTCTTCAGCTACTTGTTTAGGAGACCTGGAATTGTATTTGTTGCCGTATATGGGTTTCGCACACCAGTTACATTTAAAAGGGCAACCTCTGGTGGTGGCTATATTCAGAGAAAAATAACCTTGCGATTTTTCCCATATTTGTTTATACTCACCTATTGAGAGTAGATCCCATGCAGGTATTGGGTATGAATCTAGCTTATTAAACGGTTTTCTTTTTGGAGTTGTTACTATATATTCTCCATCTTTAAAAGCAATTCCGTTTATAGTATCTGGCTTTGTAAAATTTTGACTAATTAATTCCTGTAAAGTCTGTTCTGCTTCACCCAACATGACTACATCGGCGCCAACTTGTACATATTTATCAAAGTGGTCGGTTGCATCGGCGCTATTTACAGCTACCTTACAACCCGCTTTTTTGCCTAACCGTATCATCTCAAAGCAGGCTTCTCGCATCACCGTTAGGCACATCTTACTCAGATAATTAAAATTATCGTCAAAAATGACTAAATAGTCTGGTTGAAATTTAGTTAAGCAATCACTAATATCGGCAGGTGATTTTGCCAGGCTAGCGTCAAACAATTCTACATCATAACCAGTACTCCGCATTATAGCAGCAGCAAGCATAGTTCCATAGGGCGGATACGGCTTTTTGCTTTCCCACTGTTTTTTGTCAAAACGATAAAAATAGGTATTGCTGAATAAGATTTTTGTTTTCATTTATCAGCTTCAAAGTAAGAGTAATACTGTAACTTTTTAGCGTATTCATTAATGATATTTGGGTGCGTATCTGTTATGTGCGCTTTAGCAACGTAACTCTGTAAGTTAGTATAATAATCTGTATTTTGAAATAATTTTGGATCAAGCTTTTTTCTTCGCCTGGCTACAGACCAATTTAAAAAACGCTGGTCAATCCAATCCCCTAGTTTATTATCTAATACGAATTCAAGTGTTTTTTGAAAATAAGTTTGCTTTGTAAATACGTCATTGTTTTTTAAAAGAGGATAATTAGGAAAAAAATCAGTTGCCCAATTGTTTTCATCTTGCAGTTGCTTGTAGTATGAATATCCGTATAAAGGAATTAGCGTTTTTAGCTCTATTGCTGTATAAATACTTTTATTTGTTATTTTCAGATGTTCGCTGTCGATAAAATAATTATAGCAAAAATATTTTCTTTCATTTAATAAAAATATTTTCTTAAATAAACTGCAAAACAAATGAGAAACCCACAGCCTTTTTGGGCTGGTTATAATAAAAAAGTCAATATCACTATCGTCATCCATACACTCTTTCGACATTGATCCAGACAGAAATACACCCCTTATAAAGGGGAAATTGGCAATAATCTTTGTCATGAGAATGGCAGAGGTCATAAATTTTTTGGCTAATTGATTTCGTTTTAGCCTGGTGCTAACTAGTTGGTTGTCATTATGTAATGTGTAAAAGCCGTTTATTAAATATAGTTTGTTCTCCTGAATTAATTTATTTAAACATAGTTCTAATTCGTTGACCGTTATTTTGCCTCGTTCATAAATTTCTTTTTTTGTGAGTGGATACTGGAATACATCAGAGTACACAAGAATCTGTAAGGTTTCTTGTGTACGAATGCTGAAATTTGATTCCTCTATATCTATGTCTTGCATAGTCACCGGGCTTCGATATGTTACCCGGTACGTTGGGGCCGTCTGGATGGTTGCGTAGTTGGCGAAAAAGAATTCACTCAGTAGAAGAGAAGAAGAGGCATGAATCTTTAGGCACTAATTTATCTGGTTGACTAACGGATTTTCCAGCTTTACCTGCTTTCTGGCCAGAAGTGCTGACCTGGTTTCTTATCTTGGACGTATGAATACTCGTATGTCTTGGCGCCAGATTGCCGGGTTTGCATCCGTTATTGTGGCTGTATTAGTTGATTTACCGTTGATCACCTTAACAGCCCGCTCTCGCTGGGTTGGGATGCCGGGTATTCCTGATGCAGGTTTTTCGATGAGTCGTCTATGCTTTCATATTGTATTCACGTTTCTCTTTATTGAACTGAATCGCGTTGTGAAAGACCGGGTCACGAAAGACCGATATGGGTTAACGGATCAACCCCATCACCCCCGATTTAGTGTATTGAGCTGGTATGCGCTCAACTTCCTGTTATTTCTACTCCTGACTGGTTTATTTGCCTTTGTCTTGTTATCCTGGTATCCAGAGCGACCCATATTAGTAATGGCTACCTCTTATTTTCGGACTTTTTTTGTTTGGGTAACTGCTTTACTCATTGGTAATTTCCTGAACGTATTACAGCAGAACAGACTGATGCAGGCTGAGAACCAACAACTGAAACAACAAAGTTTACAGGCACAACTGGATACGCTCAGAAACCAGTTAAATCCGCATTTTCTGTTTAATTCGCTGAACGCACTTAGCTCGCTCATTCGGGAAGGGGAACCTAAGAGCCAACAGTATCTGGCTAAATTATCGCAGGTGTTACGCTACTCCTTGCAGGTTCAACAACAATCGCTGGTTTCTTTTGCCGATGAGCTCCAATTCACATCTGCATTTTCCTATCTACTGTCGATTCGATTTGGAAGCAACTTGTACATCAACAATCAATTGCCCACGGATGCTCCCTGGAAGATCCCGCCTATGTCGCTGCAACTGCTGATTGAAAATGCAGTAAAACATAACATCGTTTCTACCAGTCGACCCCTTACAATTCAGTTGAGTGCGGATGTTGCCAGGGGGTGTATTATTGTGCGTAATACCTATCAGCCCAAGCTCGACCCCTCAGATGGAATGGGAAGCGGGCTTACGAATCTTGACGGTCGATTTCACCTGCTAACTGGCAAGTCGATTCAAATTTTGCGCACGGATGATGAATTTATCGTCCATTTACCCATTATTCCAGCAACCTGATGCGTGTTCTCCTGATTGAAGATGAACAGACAGCGGCTAACCATTTAGCGGCATTGCTGCACGAACTTGAGCCAGAGGTAACTGTACTCGCTGTCTTTGATAGCATTGAGGAAGGCCAACTGCAATGGCCTCAGCTACCCAAGCCCGATCTTATTTTTTCGGACATTCAACTGGCTGATGGACTGTCGTTTACCTTGCTGGAGCAGGTGCCTGTAGCCTGCCCGATCATTTTTACAACGGCCTTTGATGAATATGCAATCCGGGCGTTCCGGCATAATAGTATAGACTACCTACTGAAGCCGATTGAGCGTGATGCTCTACAAGCCAGTCTACAAAAATACCGATCACTTGCCACACCCGTTGCCGACGAACTGGTTCAGCAGGTAAAAATCCTGTTAAGCGGAAAGACTTTCCTGACTCCCACGTATCGGCAAAGTTTTCTGATTCAGTTTCGCGATAAGTTGCTGCCGCTTAAAGTGGCTGATGTAGCCTATTGTTCCATTGCCGGTGGGGTCGTTTCGGCAACCCTTTTTGATCGCACGACGGACCGCCGTGTGACGGACCACCGTGCGACGGACCGCCCACTCAGTTATCCCATCGATCTGAAACTGGAGGACTTGGATGCCCAGCTTGACCCACAACAGTTTTTTCGGGCCAACCGCCAATATATCGTGTCCCGAAACAGTATTCGGGAGGCCGAACTGTATGTCAATGGGCGTCTTCAACTCAAGCTTCAACCGACGCCCAGAGAGCTGGTGTTTATTAGTAAAGAGCGGGTTAGTCTATTTAAAAAATGGATGGAGGACTTTTGACACTAATTTTATTTGTATACTTACGTAGGGTAATTTATACGATTTGTTACTGCTAATTGAACTATACACTCTTTACCAAAAACGATCTGATGGCCTTATCGAAAGAAACCCGGAAGCAAATGGCTCATGCCTTAGCAGGTGTAATTATCAGTATTAAAGGGATTGATAAAATTGAGCATCACCATGAGATAATGGGTTCAGTATTAATAGGTATAGGCGTAGTTATCATCGGCTTAACCATTTATCATCATCGACTGGCAAAGTATATCAAAAGCTTCGATGCGTTGGTGTTTCTGGTTGAGGCTATCGTTTTAAGCATCGTGAGTATTCTGTATTTGCAGGATGGTAAAAAAGCACTGCCCATTGCCTATGTAGTAGCCAGCTTAGCGTATTTAGTGGCTGCCTATCGTTCCTACCATCGGGATAAGAAAGCAATATCTCATCATTGATCATAGTAGATTGGTATAACCAGCATTGCCACAGTCAACTTGCTCATTAGCGGTTTAACTGTCCAATTTGTCGTCTTCACCTTTGTTTTTCAGCAGTCACCTCGTCAAAGCTATAGGTTTGTATCGTCTAAATCACCTAACAGACGAACAACTAAAACCAATCTGTGATTATGAAACAACTAGGGAGTATAGACCTGGCAACACGACAAAACTCGTTTTATCATGAGTAAGCTGCTTTTTAGTATGCTGGCCTTTTGGGCTTCACTTGGACGGTATTCGCCTATTAACCATTACGTTTCAACTCAACAGTTGGCACCTGTTTCGCCACCAGAACTGAGTGTTCGCGATACGTTGCGGTATGATGAGCAGACGCGAATTTATTGGCTACACCTGCCACCTGCCTACAAGCAACATGATGAGCTGTTGCCCCTGGTTATTGCTTTGCATGGGGGAGGGGGTAGTGGTCAGCAGTTTGAATCACAGTCGAAGCTGAGCGAAAAAGCGGATCAGGAAGGATTTATTACCGTTTGTCCGGATGGGCTGCAAAACCCTGGTGTGTTAGGCTTACGCACTTGGAATGCGGGCGCGTGTTGTGGGCAAATTGCGTCGGTTCAGCACAGTGACGATGTGGGGTTTATCCGAAAGCTGATTGATAAACTAGTGGCTACCCGCCGAGTCGATCCTAAGAAAGTATATGCGCTGGGGCATTCCAATGGTGCTATGCTCTGCTACCGGTTAGCCTGTGAGTTACCGGATAAACTGGCGGCTATTGCGGCCAATTCAGGAACCATGCAATTAAAAACTGCCTGTAAACCCAACCGGGTCATACCGATTCTTCACATTCATTCGCAACTGGATCGGAATGTGCCGTATATAGGGGGCGTTGGCACGAAAAGTATCAATAAGCAATGGAATTCGCCGGTAGATAGTACACTGACTGTTTTTGCGCAACTAGCCGGGTGCTCGACCACAAAGGAGACTGTCAAAACCACCGACAAGTACAGCTTTTATAAATGGTCGGGTTGTCAGGATGGGGCTGAAATTCAGTATTACCTGACTGCAGATGGAGGGCATTCCTGGCCGGGTGGTACGAAAGCCGTTCGTTTTATTGGCGATGAACCTTCCACAGCCTTCGTCAATAATGACCTCATCTGGAGTTTTTTTAAGAATTATTCACTTAAGTAACGCGGCCGGGCTGGCGTACCAGCATCTTGTCTGCCAGTCCCGGCCACGCTACAATACTCAAACCAATCAAATCATCATGAAAAGCAATATTGTAACACTCATTCTTTCCGTTTCCCTGATTCTCATTTCTATTGCTTCATTTGCCCAACGTGGTAGTCAACTTGGCACATCCGAAGAGCGAGCTACGCGCCAAACGGCCCGCATGAAAGAAACGCTGAAGCTATCGCCCGAGCAGGAAACGTCCGTGTCTGACATCAATCTTAAGTATGCCAAACAGATGCAGTCGGTGATCGAAACTGGTGGGCGAAATTTAAAAACCGCACGGGAAGCCAAATCCATTATGAAAAATAAGGATAAGGAACTGAAGGAGGTTCTGGACAAAGATCAGTTTAAGCAATACCTGACCATTAAAGAGGAGATGATGAATCAGCTAAAAGAACGCCGTCGGCAACGGTCCTGATGCTAAAAATAGAAGCGGTCGAATTGGTTCGACCGCTTCATAGGGTTAATCTTCACGTCCTTCCTTCCGGTTGGCATCGGCCATCCGAACAATTTTGGGCGTGAACTTTGCCAGCACCGAAACCAGGTCGCTTTGCGCATTGATGACGGTCTCAATGTTTTTGTAAACCATTGGGGCCTCATCCAGGTCCCCGCCAATAAGTTGAATATCGGCTTCTGTTAAGGCTTTGTTCCATTGGGAGCGGGTGAGCGTATTAAACGCCTGGGTTCGCGACATCAGTCGGCCAGCTCCGTGCGAGGCTGAATTCAACGATTCTGCATTGCCTTTTCCCCGCACCACAAAGCCCGGTTGTGTCATCGATCCCGGAATAATTCCCAGCACGTCAGATCCGGCGGGTGTGGCTCCTTTTCGGTGAACAATCACCTCCTGGCCATCGGCCAGTTTCTCCTTCCACGCAAAGTTGTGGTGGTTTTCAACCATCACCAATGGCTTTTCACGTAGGGCTTTTGCCAGTTTTCTATGGATTTCATGATGGTTGGCAGAGGCATACTCGCCCGCTAGATTCATGGCAATCCAGTAGGCCTGTCCTTCTTCCGTAGCCAAATCCAGCCAGGCTAAATGGGCAGCCTGTTTGGGTAGTTTGGTTTTCTGCATGGCCAGTTTTGAGTAATAATTTGCCACATTACCCCCAAATCCGCGCGATCCTGAGTGCGATAACAGGGCCAGGTATTCGCCCGGTGGCAGATTCAGGAGATCGTCATGAGCATATACCTCCACGATGCCCCACTCCACAAAATGGTTGCCTGTGCCCGAGCTTCCCAACTGCCGATACGCTTTGTCTTTTAAATCGCGGATCACTTTGGTGGCCTGCCATTCGGGTAAATCCATAACGCTCTCGTCGATTTTCTCGCGGGTTTCGCCCCCAATTCCGAATTTGGTTTGCTCCACCAGCGACTTCTTCAATAAATGCGGTTCGCGTTTCAAAAAGGCGGGCGGTAAATCGAAAACCGACAGGCACATTCGGCAGGCAATATCGACCCCAACCGCAAACGGAATGACCGTGTTCGCTTCTGTAGCCAGTACGCCACCAATAGGAAGCCCATACCCTTGGTGGGCATCGGGCATGAGCGCACCCGCTACCGAAATGGGTAGGCTAGCGGCTGTTTCCATTTGTTTTAACGCACCTTCTTCAATCTGCTCACGCCCAAATACAGCATAGGGGAGTGGTCCCGTACGCAGGTCGAAGGTTTGTTCAGCTTGTTCTCCCTGAGCGGTTACCACATACGGTGCTGGGTCAGGAGGCAGGTACGTTACGCCTGTCTCGCTCAGTGGAACGGCTATACCTTGTTTGTTCAACGCATAGATCGACTGGGCCAGATTAGTGACCTTGTTTTTAGAGTAAGCGTACTTTTTAGGATTCTGGAGCATCTGCGCCAGCAAACCCATTACTTTTTCTTTAGGGTATCCGGCCCGTTGTACCAGGCCATTTGCCACGCGAAGAAACGTTCCCTGCAACTGATCGGGGATTGGCCCCAATGTTAATAGATCGTCTAGTGAAATTGGTGTTTCCATTGTCTTTTACTGTTGTGCTGGAACGCTGATTTTTAGGATGATTATAATTTAGGCCAATCAATAAATTAGCCTAAAATTGTAGTTTATCATGACAGATCATATTGATCCTAAAAATCAGCGTTCTATTGCTGTTAAGTCAACTTCCCCACGGCAATTCGAAGGATGATTAACTTTATGACTCAAAGGTTACTGGTTATTGCGCAGTCTTTTTGCGTAGTTCGGTACTTTTTTTCATTTTTCTGAAAAAAGCGAAGACTTAGTCGATACACTGAATAAACTGACCAGCAACCAGACCTCGTGAATCGTAACGGGGCCGCCCGCGCGGTCAAAAGTCGTAAATCAATATGCCTGCTAACCGAAATGCCCTTGTACGCTACAAAACGCTGGATGCCTGCCTACGCAATCGGATGCGCAAATGGGCACTCGATGACCTGATTGAAGCGGTTTCAGAAGCACTTTATGAGTACGAAGGCATCGACAAAGGCATCAGCCGGCGTACCGTTCAGGCTGACCTTCAACTGATGCGAAGCGATAAGCTGGGTTACTTTGCTCCCATTGTTGTACTGGATAAAAAATACTATACCTACGAAGACCCGAACTACAGCATTACCAACATTCCGCTGTCGGACGGCGACTTGTCACGGATGAACGAAGCCGTAGAGGTTTTAAAGCAATTTAAAGGATTTTCGCATTTTACGGCACTTAACGAAGTGGTCCAGAAGCTGGAAGATCATGTGTATTCAACGGCCCAGAAGTCGGTGCCGGTTATTGATTTTGAGAAAAACGAGCACCTCAAAGGGCTTCATTTTCTGGACGAGCTGTATCAGGCGGTTATCCAGAAGCGGACTCTCCAGATTGAATACCAGTCCTTTTCCGCGCGGCTATCACAAACCTTTTGCTTTCATGTCTGGTGGCTGAAAGAGTTTAAAAACCGCTGGTTTGCCGTTGGCGTGCGCGATGGTAAAGGGTATCTCATGAACCTGGCGCTTGATCGGATGCTCTCTATTCGTGTTGACCCTGAGGTTGACTATGTATGTAATCAGAGCATCGACCCTAATGCACATTATCACGACGTGATTGGCGTATCGGTCAGCGAGAATCTACGGCCTATTAACGTGAAGTTATTTGTTAATCGGCTGCATGCCCCCTATGTTGAAACTAAACCGCTTCACCATTCGCAGCACGTTGTGGAGCGAACGGAACAGGGCATTGTTATTCAACTTCGGGTACAGCATAATTTTGAGCTGGAGAAGGAGATTCTGGGCTTCGGTGAGGGCATGCACGTACTTGAGCCTGAACGACTTCGGCGGGTTATTCAGAAACGATTACAGGCTGGGCTGGATGCCTATAAAGTTGTAGGGACTGATAATACCCTACCCAACCCCTCCCCTTGAAATAAGGGAAGGGGCTAAAGTTGGTTACCCCCGTTCTTGCTTGGCTTTACCAAGCGAGGACGGGGGCCGCTGCCGTGAGGTCAAATGTCATGAACCAATTACTTCGAACCAACTGCCGCTTATTGAGCAAAAGACACATACTGCCCTGCCGATTTTAAAATGAACACAACTATGGGTGTTGGGTTAGGCAGGCTGTGTGGGTGGTGGTTGACGCCGGGTTTATGGATAACGGTGATGTTGCCGCCCAACGCTACCACTTGTTTTTCAAACGGTTCGGTATTTTCGCTGACAGGTACGGCATCGTCGGCATCACCTACAATGTGTAGCATTGGGAAGTTCCCTTTTACAATCTGCGCCACCCGGTCTAAGGGATTCCCGTTGAAGTTAACTGCTTCCTCCTCTGTGGTGAATCCGTAATCTTTCTTGAAAATCTCCCAATCGCTTGGGCTGCCCTTGCTTTTTCCTTTGCCACCCGGCCAGCTTTTTAGGTCCAGAACAGGCGCATCGACATACACACAAGCTACTTTCTTCGGATTTTCAACAGCCCAGTTGTACGCATAGATACCACCCCGGCTTAAGCCTTCCAGACTTACTTTATCAGATAGGCCAGCTTTGTGCAGGTACTTGTAAAATTTGTTCCAGAGCGAAACGGCTTCCGCATTGCCAAAGAGTTCGGCCACATCGCAATACACCAGATGAAAACCACGATCCAGCAAGGCAATATCGGTCTGTGGCTCATGTCCCCAGAAACGCGCCCGCCAGATCCAGGGTTTTCCGGCGGCCACAACACGCGGTTTAACTACCTTACAGGCTCTGCCTTCGAAGGTGAAATCGGCACAATCATACCCGTAGAAAGAGGAGACCGTCATGGGCTCTTTGATTTTCGGGAAGATGTCAAAATTCGGTTGTGTTTTCAGCGTAACCGCTTCGTACAAACGCCGGGCAATGGTGGTCATCACAGGAGCGGATGGGTGCAGTTTATCGGGGAATAAAAGGCTGTCGGTTACGGTCAGGGCGTGTAAGTCGATCAACTCCAGCTTTTCCTCGAAAGCCACTTGCTGGATGCGGGGAATTATCAGTTTCCTGATGGCAGCATCGACCTGGCGGGTAGTATCGGTCAGAAACGACGTTACGGGCAGTAGTAGAATGATGCGGGGATTGGAAGCTAGGGTTTTGAACGACTGAATCAGCGATTTATAATCACCTACAAACTGGTCGATTTTCAGGCGATACGGTAACCGGCTATCATTAGTGCCAAGTTTAATGAACACAATAGTTGGGTTGCTTTTCAGCGCTTCTTTGTATTGCTCCGTCGCCGTATAGGCACTTGGCGTATCCCGAAGCAGAGTTCGGCCACTCACGCCAAAATTCATCACTTCGTAGCCAGCCCCAAGCAGGTTTTGAAGCTGGGCGGGATAGGAATCCTGTTCCCGGTTTTTAAGGGTAGCTCCGTAGGTAATGCTATTGCCAACGCAGGCGATCCGAATTGTCTTTTGGGCGTAGACTGATACGGAAAGCAGTACGAAAAGTAAGGTGGTGAACCGGCGGAAAGGGAGCATGTGCTTTTGATAACAGTAGTAAACTGAAAGTCTTGTTCTTAACCTGCTTACTCTTTTTAATAGTTAGAATGCTGCCATAACCCCTAAATCCCCTTTAGGGCAGGGCCGTTAAGTGCTGAATTTTCTTTACTTAATCATCCTCTTTATTGGCTTATTTTACCCCCCAGCCCCCTAAAGGGGGAGAAAACCCACTTCGGAGTACTCCCCCTTCAGGGGGTTGGGGGGGTAATGGACAGGCGTTTGAAAAGTTAATTTTACTAACCTAAATTCAGCACTTAACAGCCCTGCCCTTCAGGGGATTTAGGGGTTGTAAACTTATTTCAAAAAGGGCCTACTCCCGTTTCTGTTTGTCGAAATACTGCCGCATAAATAGCAATTGATACGTTACCGCATTGGCCCAGTAATTCCAGTTATGAGCGCCGGGGCGGGTGATGTAGTCGTGGGCAATATTGCGCTCCAATAATTTGTCGTGGAGGTTGTTATTGACCCGGAAGAAAAAATCGTCGGTGCCACAGTCAACGATTAGCGACAGAGCTCCCGGTGTGAGCAAATGGAGCAGATTAATAACCGTATTTTGCTCCCATCGTTCGGGAAACTGGGCATAGGGACCCAATCGTTTGGCCATGTCCCAGTTATTCGGAAACGGGCGAATATCGACGCCACCACTCATGCTGCCCGCAGCTCCGAATACATCCTGATGCCGGAACGCCAGGTATAAAGCCCCGTGGCCACCCATACTCAGTCCCGTAATGGCGCGCGCCTGCCGGTTTTTAATGGTTTTGTAATGGGTGTCTACCCACGACACCAACTCACTGGCTACATAAGTCTCGTACTTAAACGAAGGATCAGCGGGGCTATCGAAATACCAACTGCCATAATTTCCATCGGGGCAGACAATGATAAGTTGCTGCGCATCAACACTCTGTGCCAGATTTGGTGCTTTTTTCGCCCAGTCGCTGTAATTGCCACTGTATCCATGTAGCAGATAAACCACTGGGAGCTCGCTGCCAAGCGTGTATGAATCCGGGGTCATGATGACGGCTTTAATCGTCTTTTTCATCGACGGGCTATAAGTAGACACCGTATCGATCTTAGCTGCGTGGCTAAGGCTGGCTAGTGATAAAAGACTAATGATGAGGAATGTACGAAGGGCATTCATATTGGTTTGATAAAATAGAGGGTAAAGTAGGAAGATTCGTAAAGTAGTTGACTATTTAGTGGGATGGATAATTTGTACAAAAAAATGCCAAAATAGCTGTTTTTATGTCTCTGCCAGTGCAAGATTACCTCGTTACTTTTTGATATGTTTATCCATAAAGTCTAAGTACTGTGCCCAGTCGTAGTTGGTAACGTCATGACCACCGGGACGGATATGATAACCGATTTGCCCTTGCACAGACTGTTGTAAAGGCGGTAATTGAGCCGTTGGTAATCCTGTCGTTCCTAGAAATTGGTAGACTGCACTGGCGGCTTTCGCACCGTCAAATTCGCCTTCCGGGTCAGAGCCTTTGTCCTGCTCGGCACTGGCAATATAGACCGGTCGAGGAGCAACCAGGGAGATTACCAGGTGCTGGTCGAAAGGGAGAAGCGTATCCTGATCCATGTACTTTTTGAAATTACCCGCGTACCAGTGCGGAAATACCGTGCAGAGCCGCCGGATGTTTTCGCCTACGCCCCGATGGAACAGTTTGGCACCGCCTGCCCCCGATTCATGGCTGATAACCAGTGCAAACCGTTCATCGGTAACGCCTGCCCAAAGAGCCGCTTTGCCCAGTCGCGACCAGCCAAAGACGGCGACCCGTTTGGCATCAATACGTTTATCGGTTTGCACATAATCCATAATCCGACTCAAGCCCCACGCCCAGGCGGCAACCGTTCCAAAATTATCCCCCCGATTCTGGAGTTCAGGGTACAGCGTATGAACGCCCGTTGTGAACTTCGTGGCCGGTTCATCAGACGCAATGTCTTCCCGGTAAGCGGTCACGAGCGCATATCCCCGTTCCAAAATACTGTCGATGGGCCATTGGCGAGCATTGATGCCCCGGCAGGCTTCGGTTGATCGGTGGTTGACTACACAGGAAACATCAATGTACGGATTCCCCCGGTTCGACTCCATCCAGCTTGGCGAAATGCGAATGCCGGGATCGGAATTAATGCTGTGGTTACCCCAAAAATTCAACCCGACGATGGCTGGAACGGGCCCTTTCACCTGATTGGGAATGTAGATCAACACATCCATTCGGGGACCTTCATGCTTTCCATTAAAATAGACGGCCACCTGTTTCCGCGTTGCTTTTCCTCTCAGTGCTTTTGGGTCCGTATCAAATACCTCGAACGTCATACCCGATGGTTTACTGGGCGAGTGCCCATACATCTCATTCGCAAAGCGTTCCAGTAATTCCGGTCGTCGTTGAGATCGCCATTCGTTCGCACTGGTTACCCGTTTGCCATTATTGAGAATCAGTGGATCGGGCAACGGGTGCTTCTGGGCAAGCAGGGGCAGGGCTACCCCATAAAGCAGAGAATAGAGAAGGACTGTTTTTAGCATTCCGGGAGGTAAGGTTAAACTGGGATGATAGAACGCTGATTGTTATGATCCTTTTGATTGATCATGATTTTTTGCCATTATTTTTAAATCATCACTCATCATAAAAAACATGATAATCAGCGGTCTATCGTTGTTTTCTGCGCCAGTGCCTTCCGAACCTCGGGCGCTACTTTGGTGCCGAATAGTTCGATGGCGTGGAGCATTTTGGTATGCGAGAGATCGGGTCCACTGATCATCTGAGCCAGATAACGGGTATTGCCGAACAATTCATGAAAGTACAGAATCTTGTCAATAAGTTGCTGAGGGCTGCCCACCATCAGTGGCCCGTATTCGCGACCGTACTCAAACTGATCTCTGGTAATGGGTGACCAGCCGCGTTCTTTTCCAACCCGATTCATCAGCAGAGCATAAGTCGGGAAAAACTCGTCCGAAGCCTGTTGCGATTCGTCGGACATATAAAAATGAGAATTGATGGCCAGTTGAAGTTTGCTCACATCATGCCCTGCTCGTTGAGCCGCCTGCCGATATAGGTTGACAAACGAAACGAACCGGTCTGGCGGGCCGCCCAGAATAGCTACGGTCATGGGTAGATCCATGGTGCCAGCCCGAACGGCCGATGCAGGTGTACCGCCTACCGCCAGCCATATGGGTATCGACTCCTGATAAGGGCGAGGATAAACGCCCAGATGCTGTATGGAAGCCCTATGTTTACCGACCCAGTCGACAACTTCGTGCTGATTGATAGTAACCAGCAGATCCAGTTTTTCGGTGAACAGCTCGTCATAATCCCGTAAATCATAGCCAAATAACGGGAAGGATTCAATGAATGACCCGCGCCCAGCCATAATTTCGGCCCGTCCATTCGAAATAAGATCCAGCGTGGCAAAGTTCTGAAATGTCCTGACCGGATCGGCAGAACTTAGTACCGTAACGGCGCTGGAAAGCTTTATTGTTTTGGTGATCGAAGCCGCAGCGGCCAGAATCACTTCGGGAGCGGAAATAACAAAATCGGGGCGGTGGTGTTCCCCCAGGGCAAAGACATCCAGACCAACTTCATCGGCCAATTTTATTTCTTCGAGAAGCTCCTGCATACGCTGATGCGCATTCACCGCTTTACCGGCTACGCCATCCGGCCTGACATCGCCAAAACTACTGATTCCTAATTCCATGATTGGTTATTGCTGATATGCTGTTACAATCGCTTTAAACCCAAATACGGTTCCCAACACGTGAATGGATAATGGATAATGGATAATGAGTAATGGATAGTGGATAATGAATAGTGGATAATGGATATGTTGAGGCTGTCCATTATTCATTGTACATTATCAATTATCCATTACTCACTATCCATTCACTTAACTTACCGATATTTCTTCAGGAGTTTCAGCCGTGTACTTACCTGTTTTAGCCATTCCCGTGCCATCAGCTCCTGGGCGAATACGGTTGGGTGAATGCCATCCTTAATGCCGATTAATATACTCAGCACATCGGGTTTGAGGTCTTGTTGTGGTTATCTCTATTTTACCACCGACCGAATTTTTTCCTCCAATTCATCATAACGTTTTTGGGCTTCTGTTAGTGGAATTCCCTGGCGCATTTCAGGGCGCTTATGGCCTGTAGCACTAAGCCAGGCATCTTTCATAATGGCTTGTCGTTCGCTTACCAGCTTCAGGATGTCTTCCCCATGAGGGTTGACCAATAGCGTAGTTCGTATATCCGGCGCAGTCGCTACGTTCTCGCCGAGGTAGTTTAATACCGCTTGTGCCATTAGCCAGTGGCCTTCGTCGCCGGGGTGAACACCATCGTTGGCCAGCTTAAAAGAAGGGTCTATCTTTCGCTTTTCTTCCAGATAACGCTTCATGGGGAAATGAATGTCTGCCACTTCCCATTTTAATGAATCCCGTTGTGCGAGCAGCCATTCGGCGTATTTGTCCAGGGTCAGGTTATATCCTTGTGTGCCCATATTTTTATCATCGTGAACGGGGGGAGTCAGGAAGATAATCCGTTTGGTGCCTATCTTCTCCAGTTCGGTATGGAGCCATTTCTGGCCTTCGCGGTAAGGACGGAAGCGCGCTTCATCAAGTGGGAGATAAATGCCATCGTTCATGCCATAGCAGGCAAAAACGACATCGGGCTTGGTTTGTTCCAGTACTCTGGCCAGCCGTTCGTGCAGATCAGGGCGGGGGAATCGGCCATCGGCATGATTCGGTTCACTCAGGCCGGAGACCGTTTCGCTTGGCAGACCAACATTGATGAATTCGAAGGATTGGGTTGGATAGTGGGCAATAAAATAAGCCTCAATAGCTGTGACATACGTACCCGCATACGTAATGCTATTCCCCAGGAACAGGATACGCCTGGTATCTTTCGGGAAAGGCGCAGTGGTTTGTGCCCATGCAAAGGCGGCTGAAATGAGCAGGTAACAGACTAGGATAAAGCGGTTTATAGATGGTTTGTATCGTTCCATGGCCTTTTCCTTATTTATTGCCGCCAGTACCTGCATTCACCAACGTATAACTTTTCCCGGCTTGCGTATCGAATTCAACCAACTGAGTTTCGGCAATAACAACGGGTTGAATCGCCGTTGCTTTGGGTGAAATCAGCGGTTTGGGAATGCCATCAATGGCGTAGAGTGGATTTGGGTTAGGCCCCTGCGCCAGAGCAACTTCAAGGCCATCTGCACGTAGAGAGTTAGGCAAACGCAGGCGACAGTTACCACCCAGATTTGACTTGATAACCACTTTAGCCACTTTGCCATCTTTCCATTCCAGTGAGACAATCTCGAATCCCCCCCGCGCTCTAATTCCCGAAATATGGCCATTTCTCCAGCCGTCAGGCAAGGCGGGGAGGAGATGAATGGCACCTTCGTGACTTTGCATCAGCATTTCGGTAATGCCTGATGTGCAGCCAAAATTACCGTCGATCTGAAAAGGCGCATGGGCATCGAACAGGTTGTTGTACGTACCACCTCCGCCTTCGTTGAGGCCAACGGGCGTAAGCTGGTTCTGAATTAGTTTGTAAGCATGATTACCATCCTGCATCCGTGCCCACCAGTTTACTTTCCAGCCCATGCTCCAGCCGGTCGAAATATCCCCGCGCTGGATAAGCGTTGTTCGGGCCGCACTGAATAAGTCCGGGTTTCGGTAGGGAGAAATCTGCTGCGAAGGGAATAGGCCGTAGAGGTGAGAAATGTGCCGATGTTTGTCCTTTGGGTCGTCTAAATCCTCAATCCATTCCTGCAACTGGCCATGCTGACCTATTTGCATGGGCGGGAGCCGCTGCCGAACGGCAAGTAAGGTGTCAACAAATCGGTCATCCTTGTTCAATGTCCGGGCGGCCCGCATGGCTACTGTCAGCATATCGTATACAATCTGATTGTCCATTGTGCAGCCCGCATCGAATGAAACCCCTTTTCGGAAATCCGGCGCATTTTCAGGCGACGTGCCAGGGTTGATGACCAGGTACTTGCGTTTGGGATCTTCTACCAGATCATCGACAAAAAAGGTGGCAGCACCTTTCAAAATCGGATAGATTGATGCCAGGTATTTTTTATCGCCGGAATACAGATACCGCTCCCATAAGTGTTGCGAAAGCCAGGCTCCGCCCATGCTCCATACGCCCCAGTAAATGGCATCGACCGGGCCGGTAATTCGCCATAAATCCGTATTGTGGTGGGCCATCCAACCTCTGGCTCCATACATGACTCGTGCGGTTTCCGGTCCTGTTTCGGCAAGCTCCCGGACCATCTGCAACAAAGGCTCGTGCATCTCGCTCAGGTTGGTTTTTTCGGCAGGCCAGTAATTCATCTGGGTGTTGATATTGATGGTGTACTTACTGTCCCAGGGCGGGTCCATGCGGTCGTTCCAGAGCCCTTGCAGCGTAGCGGGTTGCGTATGTAAGCCGTCGCCGGTATGCAGGGTGGCATCAGGCTGTGAGGATGAAATGAGTAAATACCGACCAAACTGATAATACAGGCTTACCAGTTGCGGATCGTTGGCCTTGGCAAATTCCTTCAGCCGTACATCCGTAGGTTTACGAATCGCATCTGTGCTGCCGAGATCGATTTTTACCCGGTTGAAATACGTTTGGTAGGCACGTATATGTTCGTTCAGTACTTGCAGATAGGGCTGTTTTGTGGCAGCAGCCAGGTATTTTTCAGACCGTTTAATGGCATCAGCGCTCAGATCGTGATAGTTCACGTAATTAGTGGCGATGGAAATCGTGATCAGGGCCGAGTTCGCCTGTCGAACCTGAAGGGTCGAATCGGTGATTGATAAGGTACCGCCTTCGGTTTGGATATGCGCAATGCCGTTGAATCGAACCTTTCCGTCCACACCTTCATGGCCTGCCGTCATGCCATTGATGACCAGCCCGTTTTTTTGAGTGGCGATAATCGCATTTTTCTGCAAAGTCGATAAGCCCGCCGTAAACGAAATCATTCCGGTTTTATCTGCCGACAGCCGAACCAGGATTGTTTGAGCCGGCACAGAGGCAAACACATTACGGGTGTAGTTTACGCCATTAACCGTATAGGTAGTTGTTGCTATGGCGTTCTCAATATCTAGTTCACGGTAATAGTTAGTATAGGTTTCGTGACCGGGAAAGTGCAACCGTAAATTACCCACAGGCTGATACATCTGCCCGTTCGATTTTTTTGACTGCATCGTCTGTTCGGCCAGTTTCTGCGCTTCCCGCTGTTTTCCGGCGAAGACTAACTGCCTGATTTCGGGCAGGGAAGCCAAGGCATCGGGGTTATCGTTGCGGTTGGGACTGCCTGTCCAGACCGTGCTTTCATTTAATTGAATCGTCTCATTGGCTACGTTGCCGTAAACCATAGCACCCAATCGGCCATTACCAACGGGCAGGGCATCGGTCCAGACGGTATTGGCGGGTTTATCATACCATAATTTTAATGGAACTGGGCTTTGAGCAAAGGCCGGAACGGCGAAGAGTACGGCTGTGAGTAGGGAGAATAACGTCTTCATTGACTAGTAAAGGCTTTTGTCTTTGCTAGCTACTTGATGCGTCTGTACTAGCTGGGTTAGGGGTCTACATATGCCAGGCCGTTTCGCGATACTGACCGGGTGGACTACCAAATCGACGTTTAAACAGCCGGGAGAAGTAATAGATACTCGGAATGCCAACCGATTCGGCAACGCTTTTCAGGGCCATCGAGGAAGTCATCATCAGGCGTTGTGCCCGCTCTAATCGTTTGTTGATCAGATAATCCATTGGGCGGATGCCCACAATGCTCAGAAATAAGCGAGAGAAATAATCAGCATTCAAGTTCGCCTTTCGGGCTAGTTGCTCCACGGTTAATTTTTCGTGGAGATGACTTTCGATGTATTGCAAGACAGATGCTAGTTGATGAAACCCCTTGGCCCGCTGTTGGTCTTTATCGTTCTCTGCGCCTAAAAAGCGGGAAAATAGTTGGAGCAGGATACCATGCGTTTCAACATACGCACTCATCGACTGAGTTGATTTCGGCTGATTAAAGGGCAACACTTCCGGTCGATTATCATAGGTCTTAGGGTCCGATTCGGTAATCGCTCGGCCGGGATTCTGGGCTAAAAGCCGTTCCATCAGTGCGTAGTCAATAGGACTGGCTTCGACCTCATAGGCCATTGATTTTAGGTCGTAAATCGACAAACCTTCCTGTAATTCATCGAAGAAACTAATGTAATACTGTTCCAGAAACTGGTCGCAGTGATAGCGGCTATAGGTAAAGCTGGGAATAAGATAGAGATAGCCCGGTTTCAGAATAAACTTCTGGCCATTATGCAAAACCCAACCTTCGCCAGCCGTAATCAGGTAAAGCCGGGAGAAGGGGCTGATTACGTTGTCGTACTGCCAGCGAGAATCCAACTGGATAAAGCCCATATGCAGAAGGCTCAGTTGCAAACTTTTGATGATATCGAACACAGATAGTAAGAGTCGGTAAACAGTGAAAGTCGGAATCGTGTAAAAGAAAGCCGTTATCATGAATTTACTAATGGGATAAAATCGATCTATTTTTGTAGTCAATTCCTTATCGCTTAAAAAGAGGATAAAGATTGGTTTTGACAGGATTTACAGGATGAACAGGATTGATTGTTCCGACGTAATCCTGTTCATCCTGTAAATCCTGTCAAAACCCTTTTTTCTTCCACCATGAACTACATTCTCTGGAGCCTGTTGCTGATTTTCGCTGGTTATCTGCCTGGATTAGCGCAGCCCGTAATCTGGACGAGCCAAAGTAAAAACTCATCGGAGTCGATGCCGTGTGGAGGTGGTGATATCGGCTTGAACGTGTGGGTGGAGAATGGAGATGTTCTGTTCTATTTATCCAGAAGTGGCACATTCGATGAGAACAACGCCATGCTCAAACTCGGACGTGTGCGGCTGAAATTATCGCCCAACCCGTTTAATGGAACCGATTTTAAGCAGGAGCTAAAGCTGACCGAAGGGGGCATAACGATAAGCGGAGGCAATACACAAGTGAACCTCTGGGTCGATGTATTCCGGTCCGTGGTGCATGTGGCTCTACAGAGTGCCAAACCCGTTAGTATCACAGCCGCTTATGAATCCTGGCGATACGAAGACCACGTTGTGCAAGGCACCGAATTCAGAACAAACTCCTACAAAGCCCCGCAGAAATTCGATGTGATAACACGGAAGGATGCCATTGCTTTTCAGGGCAACGATGTCTTGTTTTATCATCGAAACCGGAACGACATCGAAAGTATTTTCGATTATACCGTGCGGCTGGAAGGCATGGACTCGGTGAAAGGAAAGTTGTTTAACCCGCTGATCAATAACACGTTTGGTGGGTTGATGCGGGGGCATGGTATGAAGCCCGTTGGAATAGATACGGGAACCTATGCACACGCGCCTTTCAGGGCCTGGATGATCGCTACCGCAAAACCAGTACGTTCGCAGGAGATAGAAATAGGTCTTAACGTTGCCCAAACTACGACGCTTGATGAGTGGAAGGCTGGGTTAACCAGGATCATGAACGAGGCTGACCGGGCGAAGAAAACAGCGCAGCAAACCAGCCGCGACTGGTGGCTGCAATTCTGGAATCGGAGCTATATTTCGATTGACAGCAAAGACACAGCAGTGGCTGCGATCTCCCGAAATTACCAACTGTTTCGCTATCAGTTGGGCTGCAATGCCTACGGAAAATGGCCGACTAAATTTAACGGTGGCCTGTTCACCTTCGACCCGGAATACGTCGATGCCAAATACGCGTACTCGCCCGATTTTCGACTTTGGGGCGGAGGCACCATGACGGCTCAGAATCAGCGGCTGGTCTACCATCCGATGCTGAAAAGCGGAGATTTCGACATGCTTAAATCTCAGTTCGATTTTTACCTGCGGAATCAGACCAACGCCGAGCTTCGGAGTCAGGTGTACTGGCAGCATAATGGGGCCTGCTTTACGGAACAAATTGAAAATTTTGGCTTGCCGAATATCACCGAATACGGCACGAAACGCCCCGACGGCTACGATCCCGGCATGGAATACAACGCCTGGCTTGAGTATGAATGGGACACCGTGTTCGAGTTTTGCCTGATGATGCTGGAAACCGAACGCTACGAGGGGCGCGACATTGCCGAGTACGTTCCATTCATTGAAAGTTGCCTGACGTTTTATGATGAGCATTACCAGCAACTGGCGAAAAAACGAGGAATCCGACCTTTCGATGCACAGGGACACTATATTCTGTACCCAAGTTCAGCCTGCGAGACGTATAAAATGACCTATAATTCGGCGACGGTGATTTCGGCCCTGAAGGTAATTCTGGGCCGAATGCTGGAACTGCCTGATAAGTACCTGGATACGAAACAGCGCGAAAAATGGGGAACGATGTTAAAACGGATTCCACCACTTCCGTTTCAGGACTATGATGGACATAAGACATTAGCACCCGCTGTAGCCTGGGCCCGAATCCAAAACTCCGAATCGCCACAACTGTATCCCGTCTATCCGTGGGGCATTTACGGCCTTGAGAAACCCGATTTAGACATAGCCATCAATACCTGGAACTACGATACACTGGTTGTTAAATACCGGAGTCACGTTGGCTGGCGGCAGCATAACATTTTTGCCGCTCGCCTGGGCCTTACAGAAGAAGCCGCCAGCCTAACCAAACTGAAATTCAAAAACTCATCGCACCGATTCCCGACGTTCTGGGGTCCCGGCTTCGACTGGACACCCGACCATAACTGGGGTGGTTCGGCCATGATCGGTTTGCAGGAAATGCTGATGCAAACCGATGGAAAAACCATCCGGCTGCTCCCCGCCTGGCCTAAGGACTGGAACGTAACATTCAAACTACACGCGCCTTACAACACCATTGTAGAAGGCCGTGTCGTGAATGGTAAGGTTGAGAAGTTGACCGTAACCCCGCAGGAACGAGCTAAGGATGTGATTTTGCCTAAGTAGCCTGGACGGCTACGTCCGGGTATTATTGTGGTGTCGGGTTCTCAAACCCGACGCAATTGCTGACGCAAAATGTCGGGTTTGAGAACCATTATTGTCCGAAATGTTTTTTCAAGGCATCGTCCAGTAAGGTTGGCTCCCCGTGGCATGCTACAATAAGTGTTTTGACCAGATCAGCTTCGAGTTCATAGACAAACAGCAATTTGTTGATCTTGAACCCAGGCCGATCATTAAACCGACCATATAACCCAATCAACATAGCGCCAATGAGCATCACATACGCCATGATTTTGATCCCGTTAAAGGATCGGGACAGAAAATGAGAAAAATTCATCTGCTGCTTGATGAACCGAAAGAATTTCTCGATCTGCCAACGCTGTCGATAAATCTGACTCACCTCCAATGCGCTGAGCGAATCGGGCAGGTTGGTCAAAAACAGCAAAGATTGCTCAGGTTTGTCTTGTAGGTGAGCACTAATCAGGCGAAATGAGTCCGTAAGGAGTCGATTCGAACTCGTATAGAGCTTGATCAACGACTCCTTCTCTAAGACAAGTGTGTCGGTCGAGCTATCTATACGCTGCTCAGCCAGAAGCTGGTAACGACTGTTGGCTTTGATGCGGGTAACAAAAAAACGTTTCTCCTCAGGGGCTTATTGAACTGCTCAAAGGTGAGTCGATTTTGCAGCCCAGCGTCAAAAACGGCTACATCTTTGGCCGAGAAAGCCAGCGATTCAATGGTTTCTTTGAGGGGTGTTTCATCGCTGGCATGGGTTTGTTGATCATAAAATCGAATCGTTTCGGGCTTTAAGCCATCATAGCCGATACTAAATTTGATATGCTTATAACGATGGGTTTCATCGTTGGCTTTACGGCCCAGTTGAATACCCAGGCCCAAGAGTTTGGCTGAACAAGCCACTAGGGTTGAATCAACCAGATGGAGTTGATAGCCCTGGACGGTGGGTGTGGGCCAGTGCTGGTTGACCAACTTGAGAACTTGCTTAAAAATAGCCTTCAGGTAGCCACAATCGAGTTGAGCCAGCCGGTCGGCTAAGGAGTTTCGTTTGGTGGTAAAGTGAGCATCCACGCCGATTAAGTGGCGAATGCCCACTTTTTCCAGCAGGGCCATAAGTACATTCAGACTCAACTCATTGGTGGTCAGAACGCCATAGAGCAATAACTTAAAAACCAGGGCTCCGCGGAGTTTTTTGACGTGTTTATCGACTTGATAGTCTAGGGCTAATGTTTCCAGCACCTCATCCGGCAAATAGCCTAACAGCGTTTTTACGGGTAATTTGGCGGTGTTCATTGGTTTTTAGACTTAAAACAAATCGACAAGAAAAAACATTTCGGACAATACTGGTTTGAGAACCCGACACCACCGCACCAACTACACCCGTTCCAATTTCACCGGATACGTACGGTTGGCGTTCCACTGGCAAACGTACAGATTATGATCTTCGTCAAGGCAGACGTCGTGGCCGTGGTAGAAGGTGTTCCCGTCCTGAAACAGTTGCTGTAACTGCCCATTCTTGTACTCGGGCTGTGTTCCGCCCGGATTCGATATTACCCGATTGTTCTTGTCCAGAATGGTCACGAAACCCGAATTGTCGAACCGCTTGCCCGTTTCCCGTGATTTTGACCAGCAAACCCCTGCGAAGATGTTTTCCCCGTTGATGACAGGGCGGCAAACGTAAGCGCCGGGTAGTTGAACGGTGTCGAGGTAGTTGCCGTCGAGGGTGAAGAATTTAAAGGCGTTGTCTTCCCGGGAGGTGCAGATGAGTTTTGGGTTATTGGGTTGCCGTAAATCGACCGCTACACCGTGGGCGTTGTTGAGGTTGTGAGCGGGATTCTTATTGTCATGGCCGCCAAAATGACGGATATATTGCCCTTGGTGATTGTACTGAATGATGTAATCGGAGCCATAGCCATCCGCCACGTAAAAATCACCGTTGGGGGCTACCGCGACTTCCGTAGGCATGAATTTCTGCTCCGGTTTGTACACGCCAATGGTCGACGGGTGGCCAATGCTAAAGATCAGACTTCCATCAACAGTGGTTTTGAAAACCCCTCCCGACTGCGCGTGCCACTTGTTATCCCGCCCGAAAAAATACCCGCAATCGGTAATGAATAGCGCATCTTCACCACCTTCCGGTGCCAGTGTGAGGCCATGACCACCGGGATAACGCGTTCCCCAGGAATCGAGCAACTTTCCCGATTTATCGTACACCAGAATATTATTTTTGACCTCATCATTAATCATGATCAATCGACCTTTCGAGTCCTTGACCATTTCGTGGCAGTTGAAAACGTGCGTTTTAGTCGGGTCCAGGACACCCCATTCTTTATTGACCCGATACCGATAATCACCATGCCCGATAATTTCATGATCGGTATTTCGAGCGTAGCCAACGGGATTCACGGCCATCGTGCTGGCGGCCAAAGCAGTCGAGTTTTTAAGGAAGGTTCTGCGAGTTTGAGTCATGGTTGGTTTAGGTTTTATAGAACCGCACGGGCGGCCCCGGCAGATCATTATGATTGTTATGAATTTAAAAGATTTTATCAGCGAAAATCATAACAATCAGAATAATCTGCGGGCCATTGTTTACGCTAAAATTCCCTTCACGAGCTTGCCTTCCACATCCGTCAATCGGAAGCGTCGGCCCTGAAATTCGTAAACCAGTTTCTCGTGATCGATGCCCATCAGATGGAGCAATGTTGCCTGGAAATCATGTACATGCACCGGATTGTGGGCGATATTATACCCAAACTCATCGGTTTCGCCGTAGGTAATGCCGGGTTTGATACCGCCACCGGCCATCCAGATCGTGAAACAGCGGGGGTGATGGTCGCGCCCGTAATTGTCTTTCGTCAGTTTCCCCTGCGAATAGTTCGTTCGGCCAAATTCTCCGCCCCAAACGACCACCGTATCGTCCAGCAATCCCCGTTGTTTGAGGTCCTGTACCAGGGCCGCCGATGCCTGGTCGGTAGCTTTACATTGACGGGCGATGCCTTTTGGTAAATCGCCGTGCTGGTCCCAGCCCTGATGGTAGAGTTGCACGAATTTGACGTCGCGTTCCAGTAATCGGCGGGCCATCAGGCAATTGGCGGCAAAGGTTCCCGGATTACGCGCTTCGGGGCCATACAGGTCAAATACCCAATCAGGTTCATCAGACATATCGTTGACATCGGGCACCGACGTTTGCATCCGAAACGCCATTTCGTACTGGGCAATGTGGTTCGCCACTTCGGGGTCGCCGTAAATTCCTTCCTGCACCTGGTTCAGATCTTTCAGGGCGTCGAGCATATAGCGTCGGTCGGAGGTGGTGAAGCCGTTCGGGTTGTTGAGGTACAATACCGGATCGGCCCCCGAGCGAAACTGCACACCCTGATGCTTGGAGGGCAGAAAGCCGTTCCCCCAAAGCCGGGCGTAGAGCGGCTGGTCCTTAGGCGCATCATTCGAGACCAGTACGATAAAGGAGGGCAGATTCTCGTTGGCCGAGCCTAGCCCGTAACTGATCCAGGAACCGATGCTGGGCCGTCCGGCCAACTGGTTTCCCGTTTGGAAAAACGTCAGCGCAGGGTCATGGTTAATCTGCTCGGTGTACATCGACTTAATGAAGCACAACTCATCCGCGACCTTGCCTGTGTAGGGCATCAATTCGCTGAGCCAGGCCCCACTTTTCCCGTACTGGGCAAATTTATAGGGCGAACTCACCAGCGGCAATACCGACTGCTGAGCACTCATGCTCGTTAGCCGCTGTCCTTTCCGAACCGAAGCGGGCAGGTCTTTACCGTGCATTTTCTCCAGATAGGGCTTATAGTCGAACATCTCCAGTTGCGACGGCCCACCACTCTGGCACAGATACACAATCCGTTTGGCTTTCGGTGCCCGATGCGGAACCAGCAACGTTGACTCTGGACCCGGAGTCGAGAATAGGTTGCGCGGCAACAACGAACCTAAGGCCAATGAGCCTAAGCCAATAGAAGCCTTGGTCAGAAACGACCGCCGGTTGAATGTGTCGGCCAGAGTTTGTGCTAGTTTGTTGGTCATTGGTTTTGGTTCGTCTATATTGGTTGAGTGTGGTGTCAGGTTCTTAAACCTGACACTTAGTGCGGTTTCTCAAAACCGACTGTTTGTACAAATAGGTTTTAAGAAACCTCGCTGTGTCGGTTATAAGTAACCGACATCACGTGTAGACTACACCACACATGGCGCTCTCAATGCTTCGTCACAAACGCTTCCGAATTCATGACTGTACTCGCTACCACGGCTCCGGCGGCTAAGGCTGGTAGGTCGCTAATGCCTGTTGATTTATGCTCACCAGCCTGCAACCAGCCCTGCATTTTGGCCGGACTTTTCCTGAACGTCTGGTATTCCTGCTCGTAGAGTCGGGTTAAAATCGCCAGTTCTTTGGGCCGGGGTTTCCGACTGGTCAAAAGCCGGAATACCTCCATGAGTCGGTCCGGTAGGGGTTTGGACTGGCTCATTGATCGTTCGGCAACCACTTTGGCGGCTTCTACAAACTGAGGGTCGTTGAGCAGAATCAGCGCTTGCAAAGGCGTACTGGTTTTCTGCCGTTGTACCACGCAGTAGCTGCGGGACGGCGCATCGAAGGTATTCATACTCGGGGGCGGGTTTGTCCGACGCCAGAATGTGTAGAGACTCCGCCGATACAGACCTTCGCCTTTGTCCTGCTCATACGTTTCACTGTTGACGGCCCACAGACCTTCGGGCTGGTAGGGTTTAACGCTCGGCCCACCCATTTTTGTTGACAGCAATCCGCTGGCCGCAAGCGCATTGTCCCGAATCATTTCGGCGGTTAGTCTTGACAGTGGGCCACGTGATAACCAGGTGTTTTCGGGATCTTTCGCCAGGCCTTCCCGCGTGCCACGGGACGATTGTCGATAAGTTGCTGATAGTACGATCAGCTTTTGCATCGCCTTTACATTCCATCCCGACTCTCTAAAGTTAATGGCCAGCCAGTCGAGTAGTTCGGGGTGGGTGGGCAAGCCGCCCTGATTTCCGAAATTATTGGACGATTTCTGAAGCCCCGTTCCGAAATAAGTCTGCCAGTAGCGATTAACCACGACGCGGGCTGTGAGTGGATTATCAGGGTGTAGCAACCATTTCGCCAGGCCAAGCCGATTGCGGGGAAATTCGGGTGAGAAGGGGAGGATACTGGCGGGAACATCAGGACGAACCCGTTCGCCGTGGGCATCGTACACCCCCCGCTTGAGCAGGTAGGTAGGGCGCGGTGTTTTCATGTCCTCCATCACCATAATCTCCGGTATCTCTTCGACAACCCGGTTGCGCTCGGCCCGAAGTTTCAGCAGTTCATCGCGTTGATGCTGATAAGACGCCGATACGTTAGCTAAGTAGTAGGGAAACAGGGTCTTAGTATCCGGTTTTTTGACTGGTATAGGCGACGTAACACCCGTTGATATGGGCAATAGAGCTACTTCTGGCGCGGTGAGTTCACGACTGTACACAACCAGTTCATCGACCAGCCCATTCTTAAAACCCGTTCCCCGCATATCGGCCCCGACCTGCAAACCGGGTTGATCTTTCCCCATATGTTTGCCTTTGGGCCAGATGATGTCTTTGTAGAGATTATCTTTTTCGGTCACCATCGCGGCCTCTTTTCCATCGATGTAGAGCTTCAGGCCAGATGCCTTACTCGATCCATCGTAGGTCATCGTCAACTGAACCCATGTTTGCTTCGGTAGCCGTTGCTGGCTCACCTTAATGATGCTGTTGTAAGGCCAGGTGTGGGCCATCAGGAGTTCGGCTTTTCCATCGCGGATATTCAGAAAATAACCCCGGAAATTATACAGAATATCGCCCTGGCCTTTGTGCAGAATGACGCCTTTGTTGAGGTTGTTGGGAATGTTTACCCACACACCAATCGAAAACGGCTGCGACCGGTTGAAAACACCCACCTTGCCAAGGTTCAGAATATCATCGCCATTGGAATGA
Organism: Spirosoma sp. KCTC 42546; assembly: GCF_006965485.1. Classification (NCBI taxonomy): domain Bacteria; kingdom Pseudomonadati; phylum Bacteroidota; class Cytophagia; order Cytophagales; family Cytophagaceae; genus Spirosoma; species Spirosoma sp. KCTC 42546. The sequence continues at coordinate 5,232,753 of NZ_CP041360.1, read as the reverse complement.
AACGCCTGGCCGAATTTGCCCGCTGCCAAAACCGGCTCAAGTACAGTGCCTTTGTCGGTGGATGAAACGTCACTAACAAACTTTCCATCCACCAGCTTATCAAAGGTGAACCGGGCCTGCAAACCTTTACGTAGATCGAACGCGATGTTGTTGCCAGTGTTTGCCTGCCATTGGGTAAAAGCAGTTTGTTCGGCCTGTTTCGTTTGATTCAGTGCGGTTTCAGCCGATTTTATTTTAGTGTCGATAAACGTGAGCAGGCTGTCCTGTTTTTTCTCAGAGAGGAGCATTGTGGGCACGGGCATGGCATCGTCCCAGGAGATTTGACCGGCTTCGTCTACGTTATTGAAAAAGGCAAACAGGCTGTAATAATCCTTCTGCGAAATAGGATCGAACTTATGGTCGTGGCAGCGGGCGCATTCTACGGTTATGCCCAGCATGGCGGTGCCCAACGTGTTGGTACGGTCGGCAACGTATTCCACCCGAAACTCTTCGTTAATAATGCCGCCCTCCGTATTTTGAGAATGGTTGCGATTGAAGCCCGTAGCCAGGCGTTGTTCGCGGCTGGGCTGGGGGAGGAGATCGCCCGCCAATTGCCAGGTCAGAAACTGGCTAAACGGCTGATTCTGGTTAAATGATTTTATGACCCAATCGCGCCAGGGCCACATAGGTCGGTAGCGGTCAACGGTGTAGCCATGTGTATCGGCATAACGGGCCAGATCGAGCCAGTCGACGGCCATTTTCTCCCCGTAATGGGGCGATTCCAACAGCCGATTAACCACTTTTTCGTAGGCGTTTGGTGAAGTATCGGCCAGAAAAGCGTCCAGTTCGGCAAGGGTAGGCGGGAGGCCGGTAAGATCGAGTGAGACCCGTCGGAGCAGTGTTTCTTTGTCGGCTTCGGGAGCGGGTTTTAATCCTTTTTCCTCCATTTTTTGGAGCACGAAGTTGTCAATCCCGTTTTTGGGCCAGCGTGCGTCAGTCACAGTTGGCAAGTCCAGTTTCTGGGGTTTAATGAGGGCCCAGTGCGGTTTGTATTCGGCTCCCTGCTCAATCCATTTGATGAGCACCGCTTTTTCGTAATCCGACAAAACGCGGTTCGAGGCTTTGGGCGGCATCATCTCATGTTCATCGGCGGTGATGATGCGGTGATAAACTTCACTATTGGCCAGATCGCCGGGTACAATGGCGTGTTTGCCTTTGGCTTTTTTCAGCGCGGCCATGGCACCTTCTGGCGTAGCCAGTTCTAAACCTGCCTTCTGGCTGTTTTTGTCCGGGCCGTGGCAAAAGAAACATTTGTCGGAAAGGATGGGCTTGACGTGGAGGTTATAATCGACGGTTTCAGGAAGCTTATCCGCCAGCTTTGCAATGGCTGCGGGTTTCTCCACGCGGTTGCAGCTTTGTAGCAAGCCAATGGTAACGAGGCAAGCGAAGCTTGTTAGAAGAAAAAAGAAAGGTTGTTGAAAAGGGGTAGGACTGGATATACCATATCTTGGAGATATGGTATATCCAGTCCTACCCCTTTTCAACAACCCTGAAAACGAATCCTTTTCCATTATCACTACCAATTGTCTAATCGGTAGCAAAAATAGGATTTAAACGGGCAAATCGAAATGCACAAATAAGAGGTTGTTTTACACAAATCCGACTAGCGCCCCATCCAGCCCCCGTCGACCGTCAGGATGGTGCCATGGACATAGGCACTTGCGTCCGAGGCCAGGAATACGATTGGCCCTTTGAAATCGTTAGGTTCGCCCCAGCGCCCGGCGGGAATACGATCCAGAATCGATTTGGACCGATCAGGATCGGCACGTAGGGCTTCGGTATTGTTGGTGGCAATGTAACCCGGTGCAATGCCATTCACATTCACGCCTTTAGACGCCCATTCGTTCGAAAATGCCTTAACTAGACCGGCTACGGCACTTTTGCTGGCGGTATAACCCGGCACATTGATGCCGCCCTGGAAGCTCAATAGCGAACAGGTAAATATAATTTTGCCCGACCCTCTGACAATCATGTCCTTCCCAAACTCTCTGGCCAGAATAAATTGCGCATCTAGATTGACCGCGATCACCTTATCCCACCATTCATCGGGGTGTTCGGCAACGGGTTTGCGCAGAATTGTCCCCGCATTGTTGACTAAAATATCAATGGAATGGGCTGCTTTTACGGCGTTGATAAACTGATACAGAGCATCCCGATCTGAAAGATCAACCTGATACCCGTCGAACGTGCGACCAAGGGCCGTGACGGCTTTTTCGGTGTCTCCCCCGTTGATGACACCGGAATTGGATGTGCCAATAATATTGGCCCCAGCTTCGGCCAGCGCAATAGCCATCGCTTGTCCTAATCCGGTATTACTCCCGGTCACCAAGGCCGTTTTACCTTCAAGGCTGAATTGGTTTAAAATACTCATTGATGATACTGGTTAAATTGACTCAATTGTGTTTTTTGGAATTGCGTTTTTTGTCATTTCGACGTCAGGAGAAATCTCAAGCTTGATTATTACGAGACTTGAGATTTCTCCTGACGTCGAAATGACAAAAAAATACAATTAAAATTTAGACAAAACCCCCTTCCTTTCTCCGTATCCTCGGTTCGACGCCATGACAAAAAAGCAACTATAGTTTTGACAAAATACCCTTCTCTTCTCGCAGTTTTTTCGCCCGTAACAACGCTTCGATGTAGTAATAATCGGCGTAGTTGATCGATGCATCTACTTCGCTATTATTGGGTTTGTGACCGGTACTATGCAGCAGGAAGGCATCGTTTACAGAGCGACTCTGGTAGGCAGCAGACGACAGTGTTGCCAGCATTTGCTCCGCTTTGGTTCGGTACATCTGCGCTTTCGTTTTGTCAAGGACAAAAGTAGAGAGTTCCAGCAGGGCAGACGCCGTCACAGCCGCAGCTGAGGCATCTTTTGGCGCATTTGGTCGGTCAGGCGAATCCACGCCGGGCGCACTAAAATCCCAATAGGGAATCAGGTCATGCGGTAGGCGCTCCAGATACACATCCGACACTTTTTGAGCGAACTCCAGAAATTTGGGGTCTTTGGTTTCCCGGTAGGTCATCGTATAGCCGTAAATAGCCCAGCTTTGGCCCCTGGCCCACATACTGTTGTCCGCATAGCCCTGGTGAGTAACGCCCTTAATTTTTTTGCCGGTTTCCTTGTCATACACTACAACGTGGTAAGATGTATAATCAGGTCGGAAATGGTTGTTCATGGTCGTTGTTGCGTGCGAAACGGCGATATCGTACAACTTTTTTGATCCCCCATTTTTTGAGGCCCAGAATAGCAGTTCGAGGTTGATCATGTTGTCCATGATCGTGTTGTGCTGTGGCCATTCCATATTGGGTACGGGGCGAGGCCACGACAAAATCGTACCCACTTTCGGATTGAACAAGGTGGCCAGTGTGTCCGCTGTTGCCAGCAGAATTTTCTTGTAGTCTGGATTCCCCGTCAGTCGAAGGCCATTGCCAAAGCTGCAATACATTTGGAAGCCCAGGTCGTGGTCGATGGCTTTGCTGTAGGCTAAAGGCGTCAATTCACGCGAGAATGAATCGGCTTTGGCCCTCCATTTCGGGTCTTTCGTGTACTCGTATACGTACCACAGCGTCCCCGGCCAGAAACCGCTCGTCCAGTCTTTGTAGTCGATGTATTTCCACTGCGTTTTGCCGTTGAGGATGTTTCGGGGCAGATTTGGTGCTGTTGTGGGGAGCGTTGCCGATATTTTGGCTGCCTGATCTACACAATACGTTAATGCCTGATCGACATTGAGTTTCGGCTGAGCGTGTACCTGCCCTAAAAGGAGAAATGGGAGAATTTTTATATACTTCATAATAAACACAGAGAAACGGAGATTTACACAGAGAACACAGGAGTTAATGAACACAAAATAATCTCAGTGATCTCTGCGTAAATCTCTGTTCCTCTGCCTTTTAACTTTACTTGTCCAAAGAAATCCAAACGGCCTGCCCACCGCGGGGCAGCAGGTTCATATCCAGCGATTGTCCGGCTTTTACGCTCTTCGTGCTTACGCGTACCTGTGTTTTGGTTTTCACCGTCGGATCGTCCGAATAAATATGGGCGGTGTAAGTTTTTCCTTTCGGCAGGAAATCCAGTGGGAGTGTCAGACTTCGCCCATCGTTGTTGCTGATGGTGCCCACAAACCAGTCGTCGCCACGTCGGCGGGCGATGGTCACGTACTCACCGATGGCGTCGTGAATGACTTTGGTGTCATCCCAAACGGTGGGCACTTTGGCGAAAAACTCGATTTCGGGCTCACCGCCGTAGAGTTCAGGTTTATCGTACCAGAACACCGATTGCAGCGGACTGTAGGAAATCACGTTCATGGCCAATTGGTGGGCATGGGTATTTTTCAGCCGTTTATCGTAGTAGCAAATTGTGTAGTCGCCCGCGCCGGCGAGGTAGCGCGTGAAGGGCAAAACGGTGTCGTGCGTGGCATCCGGGAATTCTTCATTGCCGCGAATGCCTTCCTGCGTCATCACGTTCGGGTAGGTGCGGCTGGTACCCGTTGGGCGGTATTCGTCGTGGATATTCACCATCAGGCCGTTTTCCATGGCTTTGCGCTTGGCCTCCGTTAGCCAGGTTGTCCAGCGGTGAGAGCCTACTTCAACGAAGCCAAACTTGACCCCTTTTACACCCCATTTTTTGTACAGCGGGAAAATCTCGTCCATCTGTTTGTAGAGCGCCTGCAAATTGACGTACAGAATCACGCCAACCGGAGCGCCGGACCGTTCCTTTGACTTGCCGTAGTCAATGATTTTCTGAAGATCCATTTTGGCGACCACCTTTGTCGCATCGGAATTGAAGCTAAACGCAGGGCCGTACCATTTCCAGTCGAATAGAATGTATTGGAGGTTGTGGGCAGCGGCAAAATCGATACAGGCATTGGCTCCCGCATCGGTCAGGGTTACCTCGCGCATCACCTTACCCGGCTTGATCCAGTCGGTATTCTGGAGTGTGGTGGGCGGGTTTAGGTTCAGCATGATGTCGTTGTTTTCGAGCAGTTGCCCCAATCGTTCGGCCACCATGATCACCCGCCAGGGCGTACCCACATCTGACATCAGATCGGCGCTTTCGTACATGGACGTAAGAACTGTGCTCGGCTTATCGGGCGAGAGTTTGAATTTCGTCATCGCGTAATCCGTCAGCTGCGCTTCGGCCAGACTCGCATACAAACCATTGGGCAACGAAAGCGTCAAGGGCCGCTCCGAATTTTCCGGCCAATTCGCCAGGGGCAACGCTGAATAGGGTCCCTGCGCCCAGGCTGTGTACCAGGCTTTGGTGTTGGCAGGCAAGGCGAACTCACTGTTTTCGGCCATTACGCGATAATACATCCCGTTTGGATGTTCGGGAAAGAAATAGCGAAAGGCTATTCCGGCGTTGTAGGCGCGGAAAATAACACTGACGGTATAATCGGGGCTATCTTCTTTCTGAAGTTGAATTTCGACCTGGTTGTAGTTGTCCCGAATCTGGCTGCGTTCGCCGTATACGGGTTTCCAGGTGGTGTCTTTGGTTGTGGTAACGACGTTTTTAATGACCAGATTATCGCACCAGTTGACGCCGAGAGTTCCGGGAGGGGTGGTCACCTTATGCGCCATCGCGTGCTCAAACACGTGGTTATCAATCTGAATACCCAAACCTGATTCGAGAATAACCGGCTTTTTCTGGTAATCGACTCGGTACAGCATCTGGCGTTTACCAGGGCTGACTTCTTTCTGCGAAAACACCAGTTCCAACTTGCCATCGGGCGATTGAAGGCGGGTTTCAGTGCCCTGGCTGAAGGTTGGCCTAACGCTCAGGAGTGTAGCGATTAAAATCAGAAAGCAAGCCTGGAATTTGGTTTGAATGGTCATTTGGGTAAAACGGTAAGTTCGGCACAGACGGCACTGACCGAATCTGTCAATCTGCTAGCTGTAAATAGACCGGTTGGGCGTCTGGATAACCGTTGTACAGGATAATTTTCGCTGATTGCGATTTATTGCCGCTTCGAAAATCATTTTTATTCGAAATTTTAGTTGTTCGTGAACTTATAGACAGACAAGTCTGTATCATGAGAAAGCAACAGGAATTAACATGAAATCGAGCGCTTCTGTACTCCGTCCCTCTGAAACCCGTCAGCGCATTGTGGATACCGCTGCGCGACTATTCTATACGCAGGGCTATAATCTCACGGGAATCAATCAATTGATCGATGAAGCGGGCGTGGCCAAAGCCAGTTTGTATCAGCACTTTGCGTCAAAAGAAGAATTACTGATTGCCTATTTGACCAAGACCAGTAATGAATGGTTTGACCAGTTAACGGAGCACGTATCTCCCTACGACACGCCTAAAGCCAAAGTGCTTGCTTCCTTTGATCTGCTGCTTAACTTCTCGGAATCCGTCTCGTTTCGCGGCTGTAACTTTCAGAATATCATTTCCGAAGTTCCCCTGGAAAGTGAGACTGTTCGTTCGGTGATCCGCACCCACAAAGCTAAAATGCGCCAATTTTTTACCGACTTGCTGGCAGAAACAGCTCACGCGGAGCTGGCAGATGCCGTTACGGTGCTCTTTGAGGGGGCATTGATTGCCGGGCAGACGCAACAGGCTATCTGGCCGGTTCAATCGGCTCACGCGTTGCTCGAAAAGCTACTCTAATTTTTTTTGTCAAAATATAGACAGACCGGTCTGTAATTTAACAAACCCCGTTCATAGATTGACTAGTTTATTTTTGTATGATTTTGATTTTCAGTTTGTTAAAAGTTAATGTTTTTTCTGTTTTTTCACGTTTAATTAATTCCTTCAATGAAAACTTTTACAGTACCTACCCGGGACGAGGTCTCAGAAAACAACCAGGTTTTATTTGACAACCTGCAAAAAGGGCTTGGTTTCGTACCTAATCTGTACGCTACAATTGCTCACTCCGATAATGGGCTGGCAAAATACCTGGCGTTTCAGGGTGCCAAAACGTCTCTGAGTAACAAAGAAAAAGAGGTGGTGAATTTGGTTGTGAGCGAAGTCAATGGATGCCGATACTGCCTAAGTGCACATACCGTACTGGGGAAGATGAATGGATTCTCGGACGAACAAATTCTGGATCTTCGGAGTGGACAAAGCACGACTCCGAAATTAGATGCACTGGCTAAATTGACCAAAGATATTACTGAAAACAAAGGGCGTGCATCATCGGACGCATTGGCGGCTTTTTATGCCGCAGGGTATACAGATGGTAATCTGGTTGACGTGATTTTGCAGATAAGCGATAAGATTGCCATGAATTATCTGCATAACCTGACGCAGATTCCCATTGATTTTCCAATAGCTGCCGAACTCGAAACGGTTTAGTACTAATGTAAATAGGTTGTGCAGGTAGTAGGCACTGGCTGCACAACTTTTCTCTTCAAACAAAATCAACTTTTAAAATCATGAACACGCCCGAGTCTATTGAACCGTTTGAGGACGGTTTGCCTTTTGTTAACGAAGCCTGTGGCGACGATATGTGGGATGAGGTACTGGCTCAGCCTCCGTACAATCCGGCCTTGCGGGCACCTGTGCCGCCGTTTACCCTTGAAACGGCTTTGCAAAAAGTGCAGCTAGCGGAAAATGCCTGGAATAGCCGAGACCCTGAAAAAGTTTCTTTGGCCTACACGGAGGACACCGAATGGCGCAATCGTACCGAGTTCATTAACGGACGTGAGGCTGTCAAAGCATTTTTGACACGTAAATGGGAAAAAGAACTCGATTACAAATTGAAAAAAGAATTGTGGGGTTTTCGGGAGAATCGGATGGCTGTCCAGTTCAACTATGAGTGGCATGATGCCGCTGGACAGTGGTACCGCAGCTACGGCAACGAACTCTGGGAATTCGATGAAAACGGCTTGATGCGGAAACGGTTTGCCAGCATCAATGACTTACCCATTCAGGCCAGCGAACGCCAATTGGTCTGATGTCTAACCTACTAACGCGCCGAAGACCATGAATATCCTGTCTGTCAATGTTGGCTTACCTCGTTCGGTGGAATGGAGAGGTCGGACGATTACGACTGGTTTTTTCAAGCAGCCCGTTGCGGGGCCAGTCGCACTCGACCTACTCAATTTTTTGGGTGATCAGCAGGCCGATCTGACGGTTCATGGTGGACCCGACAAGGCCGTTTATGCCTACGATAGCACGCATTATACGCATTGGATGCACCAACTTGAGCGCGATGACTGGGCTCCCGGCTTATTCGGTGAGAATTTGACGACGGAGGGATTACTTGAAACCGAGGTACGAATCGGTGATCTGTTTCGGGTTGGGTCGGCTTTGCTTCGGGCGGTTCAACCCCGTTTCCCGTGCTATAAACTCAGCGTTCGATTCGATGATCCCGGCATGACCCGACACTTCGCAAAAGAAGGTCGATCAGGGATTTATTTCCGGGTTGTTGAACCAGGAACCGTGCAGGCAGGCGACTCGATTGAACTAGTCGAAGCTGCGGATACGACGATTACCATTAACGTAATTAACCAGATCGTTTTAACTCGAAAAGTAGAAGCGAACGTGCTGGCCGAAATCGTAGCGCTTCCGCATTTGCCGGATTCGTTGAGGAGTCAGTTTGGGCGCTGACCTGTCTATTGCCGCGCCACCATAACCTATTTTCCCTCTTCCAGATCAATCACCAACAGTTTATCCGCATCATACTGGGGAGCGATGGCTTTGTTATTGACAGTCAGTTTACTGATTTTATCGAACCCTAACGACGCCTGAATTAAGGGTTGGCCTTGTAGCTGCACGTTCAATTGACTACCAGCCTTCTCGGCATACATGAAAACTTTAGAGAGTGAACTCAGTAAGGGCTTTCCGTTTTGGCGGAGGTAGCTTCCATTGCTGATGAAAAAAGAGGTTAGTTTCGACAGATCTTGCTGGTCAGCGCCCTCGGGGAAGGTTACTGCCGAGATGTAAGCGTCCGTTTCCCAAGTACGGTCCCGCTCCGGCGTACCGGTCGTACGGCTTATGGTTGCATTGGCATTGCGGTGCATTAACCGGCCGTCGGCTAACAGGTTGATGTATACTTCGGTTAACTGCCCATTTTGAGTGATGCGTATACCGATGTAATTCGTGCCTTCAAACTTTTCAATCACTGGCAGATTGCTTCGTCCTGCCCCACCACTCGCTCCCGATGAGCCGGTGAACGTCGAAACGGGTTTGTTGGTTTCGTCGAGCAAAATGATGGCGTTCACGAACTTGGTACGGTCGCTTTTTTCGGGGGGAGATAGAACGTAATAGGGAATCTGCACATTGGTTGTTCTGTCCTTAATGCCCTGTTCAATGCGGTACTTCATTTTTTCGGGAAAGTCGTGCGGATAGCCGAGGGGCAATGTTTCGGGATATAAGGGGCGGAACAGGATGGCCGCACTGTCTTTGGTGATTTCCAGATCGGGGCCACGTTTTACGGCTTTGTCGGCAAAGTGCAGCAGGTAGTCGAACTTGCCGATCTCGTAGGTTTTTACGTCATCGATCACCAGAATGACATTTCCGATCCATAGGAAATTGCGGTAGTTTCTAAGGAAGTTTTTCGACGTCGGGCCGGTGGCATCGGCTAGCATATACTTCACATTGCCACCATCCAGCATGTGGTATAAATGACCGGGGTTTTTCACGGCGCTGTATTGATCGCGCGGGTCCTGTGCCTCGCCGTTAAACAGCAGGACGTTGTGTGCCCGACTGGTGACGAAGTAACTACTGTATTCCGGATTGCCGTAACCTACATCGCCCCCGTCGATGAGCAGATTTTCGCCTTTGTGGTACAGCACAAACGAGCCTGCATCGGCGTGGGCATGGTTCCAGGTAAATCCAGATTTTACGCCCAGCATTGTGGCATCGGGTTTCCACGACGAACGAAGCATGCCCCAACCTAATGACGAATATAGGGCAGACATTGGTAGGGTAGGAACTGCTGGAACCGGCTTGTTCTCAGGCTGATAGAGCATCCCCATCGGCGTGGCCACATTCAGGTCTTCGCCAAACTGGTTACGGGTAGTCTGTTGCAGGTACCAGTAATAATCATCTTTGCCCAAACCTAAGGCAATCAATAGTTTAGCGGGCCGGTCGCCATTAGCAAAATCGTTGCTATCGCCGAAGTTCAATGAGAGGAGAGGTTTCGGAGAACGAGGATAGGAAACATTCATAAACCAGTCGACGGTTTTCTGCAAGAGCGCATCATAGGGCATTTTAATCGGACTTAGCGCATTCGTATACCCTACCCGGAACAGCAGGTATTCCGAAACGCCATAGTTAGCGTAGCTGACACTCTCATAAAATCCACCGTCGGGGTCGAAATTGGACGGCTTGTTTTCCAATACACTTCCCGTAAAGGCGAACCATTGCTTGCTGTCCTGCATGATATCGGAGGCCCATTTTTTTGCTTCCGGTACCTCGCCCATCACGGCCAGCGAGGCAATGCCTGCTTCAAATACCACAGCCGCCCACCAGTTGTGGCCCATGTTGTTCAGCGACTGGATGCGCTTGTCTTTCGACACCCAGTCGGCAATGGACGGCTCGATGCCCAGCTTTACAATCTTTTCGGCAATGGCTTTTCGTTCTTCTTTGGTGAGGGCGGTATAGATGGCATCGTAGGTGACAGAAGCGGTCCAGTTGTTATGGCTGGTGCCGAGTCCCGCATTCCAGCGGGGAGTTCGGTCGTCCATACCGTCCCAGGCTGAGCGACCTACCAGATCGAACAGCAACGCTTTGGCCCGGTCGACATAGCGTTTGTCATTCGTCATGGTGTAGGCCATTGCCAGTTGCTCCATATTGCCCCCTTTTGGCTCACCGATCCACTTATCGCAGCGTTTCTGCATGGCGTTCCAGCGATTGGCAAGGAGCGTATCGGTTTTGATTCGTTCTTTCAGGCGCTCCGTACGTTGTGGCGTGTAGAACAGGTAGGGGTGGGCTTTGGCCGTTTGCGCTTGTGTGGGGAGTTGAAGCACAAAAAGCAGAATGATGGTTAAAAGAAACAGGTAAGGTTTGGTTGAGTTGCTCACAAAAGGTTTCTGTTTAAACTATTAAGTGTGTGCTACAAATGCACCGGTTTGTCATTCCGACTTCAGGAGGAATGACAAACCGGCTATTAATTATCAATCACTTACTATTTTTTTTGTTATGAAAAACGTTCGCTCAACGGGCACCGCCGATTGTACTTTCGTGCCCACACTGGTACCATATTGCCAGGCGACTAGAGTTACTTTCATCGGCAGTTTGCTGCGCGGTGGAATTGTGGTAAAGACCAATTGATTAGCCTCAATGATCGCCGGGCCTTCCTTTACGTAATAAGACACGGGCAGTTGCGAATCTGAAACGGCCTTGAGCGTTAATGCTTTTACGCCAACTTTTTGATTCGGTATTGGCGGAAAATTGATCGTTTGGGGTTGGCCTTCCTTGTTGGTTAACGGAAACCGCATGTCGGCTTGCTGGACGATGCTTTTGTAGGCTTTGTCTCCGTTGTTGGAAGCCAGTAACCAGATGTCGTTGGATCGTTTAGGGTTGTTAAACCCCATTCGGTAAAAGCTGATCTGGAAGGTGCTGTCATTCAGTTTCTTCACCGGGCCGCAAATTCGGTCTATTGAGATGCGGGTGCTGGCATGATCGGCTGTAGGACGAACCCGCGAACTATCCGTAAATGCACTTTTTAGGTGGAACGTAATGCCGTCTGCATCGGGCAAAAATGAGATCTGGTAATTGCCGTGGGTTTTCTTCGGCTCCAGGAACTTGCCGTTTTGCAGGAAACCCAGATGCTGTGCCGTTTTGCCTCTGGACTGCCGGTAGATCGCTTCAGTGGCATCGGCCATTTCTTTGTCGAAGCACCAGGTTGCAACTGCTTTATGGCCTTTATACGACGCGTAAGGAGCTGCACTGGCCGTGGGCAAACTGTCTTTTCGCCACCGGCCAATCAGCCAGCCTTTCTTTGGATCAATGAGTTTAAGAACAACGCTATCCTGTTGTCCAAATGTCTTGGGCAACCGGTAGGTAGCCGCTTTTTCGATATATAAGGCCAGGAAGTTCACCATCTGCTCTGAATTGTCGAAATGCCCACGTCCGGCATCGGCCAGTAAGCTAAACGGCGTTTTGGGGTGTTGGGCCACGTAGGCAAAAGCCGGACTGAGTCGGTCTTCCCACCATTCGTATTCGCCCATGACCATCAGGCCAGGAACGCCTTCAATTGTGCGATTTTCCCAATCTGGATTGGGACGGCCGCTGCCGGTGAGTTTGGTAAGCGGTGCATCGCCATGCACGGAAATAGCCGCGAGGGTACGGCCCGGATTCCAGGCGGCAAAATTCCAGGGATAGCTAGCCAACGCCGAATGGCCAATGGGCACCACGGGCGCAAATGTCAGTTCCCGATAGCCGGAAACATCGGCCAGCCGATTCATCATGTCCGTAAACGCAACGCCCGCGTCTTTTGTGGTAGCAGTTGGGTTCCAGTCGAAAGTTTGATTAAACATAGGCGTCACCCAGACGATAGCAAAGCCCAGTTTAGTCATGGTTTTTCGGAAATCCGGATGCTCAAAAATTCCTTCTTCAAGCATGTTGTGCTGCCCGACCACCACGCCCCGTACGTATTGGCAATCCTCCGGAATCCATAAAAAAGCCTGCGGATGGTCGTTGGTCTCGGGCGAAATCACGGACTGAACCGGGGCTGACCATTGCCAAACCTGAGCTTTAGTAGGATTGATAAATCCGAAGCATACCCACAACCACAGCCAATATATTTTCCGCTTACTCATAAGTTTATGGCTTGTTGTCCGATGCCTGAGACTAGCTGTAAATAGTCGGTTGACTGAGGTTGATAACCGTCAGGTTGCAATTATTTTATTGGAACTTCATGCAAGTTTTTTGCTGAAAAAGGAGTAGAGCCGAGAGGATTTTGATTATTAATAGACAGGTGTGCTTCCATCGTATCTTCACAGTTCGAGGAGAAGAAACTACATAATAAATTTGTCCATAGAGCGGTCCGCCGTTGCGGCACAGAGAATACAGAGTTTTAATTCAATCCGTTATACCTCCGTGTTCTCTGTGCCGCAACGGCGGACCGCTCCGTGGACAAAAACGTTAATCAAACACGTATTCTCCTGGCAGTTATTTATGTCAAGAAGCTGTTTAAACTTTTCAAATTAACCGCAAAGAACGCTAAGGCAAAGCGCAAAGAGCGCAAAGAAATTCAGTCAGCAAACTCAGCGTTCTTTGCGACTTTGTCTCAGCGCTCTCTGCGGTTAAACTAAAGCGCATTGGAGATATAAAAAATAAAGTTTAAACAGGTTCCAAGTCAATTGAGCCGGTGTGTAAATGTTGAAAGCCCGGTTTTTGTAAATTATAAAGCAGATTATGCAGTATCGTAAATTAGGGAAGACAGACCTGAACGTTTCGCAGCTCAGTTTTGGGGCGTCTCCATTAGGGAATGTATTTGATGAGACCGATGAGAATGAGGGTATACGGGCCGTTCACGCAGCCATCGATCAGGGCATTAACTTTTTTGATGTAGCTCCCTTTTACGGCGATACCCTGGCCGAGACGCGACTTGGGAAAGCGCTAAAGACAAAGCGAAGTTCCATTTTTCTGGCCACGAAATGCTGCCGGTACGGACAGGGTGTCTTCGATTTCTCGTACGAGCGCGTCATGCGAAGCATTGACGAATCCCTGGCCCGGTTGCAGGTCGATTATGTCGATCTATTGCAGGTCCACGATATCGAGTTCGGCGACCGGGAGCAGGTCCTTAACGAAGCCATTCCGGCCGTTCTGAAACTTAAAGAAATGGGGAAAGCCCGCTACGTGGGTTTCTCCGGATTGCCGGTTCGCTACCTCGCCCAGATTGCCCGTGAAGTGGAGGTGGACACGGTGCTGTCCTGGGGACATTATACCCTGCTGGAAGACGAAATCAATGATGAATTGGTCCCGCTTGCCCAGGAGAAAGGGTTTGGTCTGATGAATGCCGCGCCCCTGATGCAACGAATTCTGTCGGATGCGCCGGTGCCTGTCTGGCAAAGTTCACCGCAGGCCGTTAAGGATATGCAGCCTAAATTGCTGGCTTTGTGTCGCGAATATGGACTGGCGTTGAGTGATGTCGCCTTACGATATGCGGTCGATCACCCTGTCATCGCGACCACGATCGTTGGTATGTCGGAGCAGCGACAGGTCGAGCAAAACCTGCGGGCGTTACAGCTCACGATTCCTGATGAACTTCGTCAACGGATCGAAACGTTGGTTGCTCCGGTCAAAAACCAGATGTGGTTTGAAGGAAAACCAGGAAATAACATTCCTAAGCCAACTTTTTAAATTAATGGACAATTAATAATGGATAATGTACAATGGTCAAAACGTCAATAATCCTAGCATTACTCATTGTCCATTGTCCATTATTCATTATCCATTACGCCCTTACATACTATGAATAAACAACGTGCCTTAGTATTGGTCGAACCCGGCAGGACCGAAGTACGCACCATTGATATACCGGAGTTGAGCGCCGACGAAGTTTTGTTGAAAATCAACATGGTTGGCTTTTGTGGGGGTGATCTCAACGGCTTTCGCGGCTTGTTCGAATTGCAGGAATACCCCAACGTGCTGGGCCACGAAGTAGGGGCAACCGTTGTGGAAACCGGTAGCCAGGTACCAGATCAGTTCAAACCCGGCATGAAAGTTACTCTAAACCCCTATCAGAATTGCGGAACCTGCCTGTCCTGTCGGAAGGGCCGGCCAAATGCCTGTCAGGATAACAAAACGATGGGTGTTCGTCGGCCGGGAGCTATGACCGACTTCATTGCCGTTCCCTGGCAAAAACTGCATGCCTCTGATCGCTTATCGGTTCGGGAACTGGCGCTGGTAGAACCGCTCACGGTTGGGTTTCACGCAGTGGCCAGAGGGCGGGTGATGGCGGGCGAAAAAGTAGCCGTTATTGGCTGCGGCATTGTGGGGATGGGCGCTGTGGCCGCTTCCGTAAGCCGGGGTGCCGACGTCATTGCCATTGATATTGACGACGCGAAAATGCGGACAGCCAAACTGGCGGGGGCGGCTCATACAATCAATACCACAAAGGTGGATCTGCACGAGGCCCTGATGGAAATTACGGATGGCGATGGCCCCGATGTCATTATCGAAGCCGTTGGAAATCCGGCTACATACCGCGCTGCCGTAGAAGAAGTGGCCTATACCGGTCGTGTGGTGTACATTGGGTACGCCAAAAAGCCCGTCGATTATAATACCGGAACCTTTGTTCGGAAAGAAATCGAGATTCTGGGTTCGCGCAATTGCCTGGGCGATTTCCCGGACGTTATTTCTTATCTGGAAGCCGGAAAGTTTCCGGTCGATGCCGTTATTAGTAAAGTTGTATCATTGGACGAGGCCGGGGCAGCCCTGGCCGACTGGTCCGCAAATCCGGGGCCGATAACGAAAATCATGGTGAATTTTGATTCTGAATCTAACTGATGAAATCCTGCGTAACCATTGCGTTAGTCCCTCAAATTAAAACAGGCCCCTGGATTTACTGGAACGACCTGGAGGCCAGTATGGCCAAAGCGTCGGCATTAGGATTCGATGGGGTTGAATTGTTTACCGCATCGGCCGAGGCCATTTCTCCGCAACGGGTAGCCCAACTGGCCGATCAGTACAAGCTGCAAATCGGTGCCGTGGGTACTGGTGCCGGGAAAGTCATTCATGGCCTAACCCTGACCGATCCTGACCCCGCTATTCGGGCACAAGCCGTAGCGTTCATTACCGACATGATTGCCTTCGGGGCGAAACTTGGCGCACCAGCGATCATCGGGTCGATGCAGGGCAACGTAGCGCCGGGTGTCGAGCATGAACAGGCGTTGAACTGGTTGGCCGATGGCCTGAACACACTGGGGCATCGGGCTGGCGAGCAAGGCGTAAACCTGATTTATGAACCGCTCAACCGCTATGAAACGAATCTGATAAACAGGCTCGAATCGGGTGTTGCCCTGCTCAATAGTCTGACTACGAAGCAGGTGGTGTTACTGGCTGATTTATTCCACATGAACATCGAAGAGACGTCGTTGTCTGAAAGCATCCGCCTGGCAGGGCCGTTCATTGGTCATGTGCATTTTGCTGACAGCAATCGGCGGCCAATAGGTATGGGACATACGGCCATGGATGACGTTGCCATTGCGCTCAACGAAATCGGTTATTCCGGTTTTATATCGGCAGAGGCTTTTCCCTATCCTGACCCCGACCAGGCCGCGAAGCAAACAATCGACTCCTTTAATCGCTATTTCGGCTGAGTAGCGAGAAGTTTTTTTGTCATCTCTCCTTGCGTCGAGCCGGGTGGCCGGAGCCATGACAAAAAAAATACTATTGACGACTCTAATTACTATTCATAAACCCATCCCCAATGCAACGATTTTGTTTATCGCTCGACCTGAAAGACGACCCCGACCTGATTGCTGAATACGAACGCTGGCATGCCAAAGGAAGTGGCTGGGCAGAAGTGCGCGCCAATGATCTGAAGGCGGGCATTCAGGACCTTCAGATTTACCGGACGGGCAACCGGATGTTCATGATTCTGGAAACCGATGATCAGTTTAGCTTCGAAAAGAAAGCCGAACTGGATGCCCATAGTCCACACGTACAGGAGTGGGAACGACTCATGTGGACCTTTCAGCAACCCTTACCCTGGGCAAAAGAAGGGGAAAAGTGGGTGCTGATGGATCAGATTTTTCAGTTTGAGAAGTGAGGGAATTGGCTGTTACTAACAGTCTGAAAAATTAAACCCTAATTAATCGGGAACCGATGCCGGGTTCTTATGTTCTCGCTTGGCTTCGCCGAGTGATGACTATTATTTTTACGGCCTCTGGCCGGTGACGTATAGTGAAAACGGGCCAGAGGCCCTTGAACTAATAGTCCTCACTCGGCGAAGCCAAGCGAGAACAGAGTTTGAGAAAGTAGACTAAACACAAAATGGCCCGGTCAAAACTGAACGGGCCATTTACTTTACCTAACCTATGATGAAAAATTACCAGCCTGGATTCTGGGTAAGCTGCGGGTTTAACTGGATCTGCTGCGTTGGAATGGGAATCAGGTAGTTTTTGTCGGTGAACGAGCGGCTGCCATCTACGATAATATTCCCGTCGGCATCTTTGGCGGTAGAGGATTGAGAAGGCCACAGCGACTGGAACTCAGTACCGGTCCATTTAACGCCAACCAACGGCTGTTTCAGTACGTCGGCAGCGGCCCAGCGCTTCAGATCATCGACCCGGAAACCTTCGTAAAAAAGCTCGACGTTGCGCTCCCGACGGATTTCGGTACGCATATCCAGCCCATTTGCCTCCGCAAAGGCCGTACTTAGTTTCGGCATTTTCTTGTTGACACGCTGGCGAACCAGATTCAGCGATTTATCGAGGTCGGCATCACTGATGGTTCCGTTGCGTTCAAAGACGGCTTCGGCATAGTTCAATAATACTTCGGCGTATCGGATGACGGGATAATCGTAGGCTTCTTCGTTATCGGCCACGGCCCGTTCCGAAATCCATTTCTGGTTCGCATACCCGCTCAAGGTATTCGCGTAGGGTTTGAAGGGTGATGCATTGGCCGTGGCTTTATCGGCGGCTCCACCCGTCCAGTCGACACGTGGGTTATTGATACCAAACCAGTAATAGCCATTGGCCTGTTTCAGGCTGTATTGCATGCGGTTATCCCGGTTCGCGAACTCCGAATTCAACGTAGCGTAGCCTTTGAAGAGGGGCGATTTTTCGATTGGTAGTCCGTCCTGACTCAGGTACTGATTGGCAAAATTCTTGGTCGGGTTGGCATTGTTTGCCTGGCGTGACACGTTATTTCGAATTTGCCGAAGCGTCCAATCGTAGCGGTTGGCCAGAATGTACTCGTTGTTCGACGTTTTGGTAATGTTGGCCGGATTCGACTTCTGATTTTCCAGAATGAACATGTATTTCTGTGCCGAATCGCCTAAGGCAGCGGGGGCAAACAACTGATATTGAGCACCCGTAATGACGGCACCGCTGGCAGCCACCGACGCATCGAGCAAGGTATTGGCCCGCCCCGAATTATTGCGAAATTTTTGCCAGGTGCCTTCGTACAAGGCTACCCGACCCAGAAACGACTGTGCCGATTCTTTATTGATCCGACCAAGTTCCGTTGCAGCATTCTGCGCCGTTTTAGCGGGTAGACCCGCAATGGCATCGTTGAGGTCTTTAAGGATAAAATCAACGACTTCGTCGCGGGTGTTACGAGGAGCCTGTAACTCCGCCGAACTGGTGCTTAGAAGCTTGCTGATAATGGGAACTCCGCCATAAATCTGAAGCAGATCGAAGTACACATAAGCCCGGAAGAACCTGGCTTCGGCAACATATTTGGCAATTTCGGCCTGATTACCGTACGACTGTGCTTTGTCGAGCAGGTAGTTGATGTTCCGAATCCGGGTATAATCGGTCGAGTAGTTCGGATCTGTGGTTTGTACGGTATTCAGCCCCCGGCTGTACGGATTTTGCGAAGCCAGAAAGTCGCTTTTATAATCGGAATGGTAATTCTGGATGGCCGCGTTGTTCGGATTGGTATCGTAGAGCACATCGGCAAACGTGCGCTCGTAGGTATAAAACTGGTTGGCCGCCAGCATAAAATCGTTGGCCGTTTGCCAGTAGGAGGCATCCGAAAGCTGATCCAGCGGGTCCAGATCCAGCACTTTATTGCAACCGTTCTGCGTGATCGTCAGCGTACCGGCCAGCAGGAGCAGATATAGTTTACGAAAGGAGTTCATAGTTTAACGAAGTTTGGGGTTTCGGGTTTACAGCAGGCCGTTAATCGGTCGTAAACCCAGCAACTAAAAGGTTAAGTTTACACCTACCGTATGCAGTCGGTAAAATGGGTACCGGGTAATGCCGTTCTCGCTGTTGGCCCGACCCACGTTACGCGTTGCTTCTGGGTCCCAGCCATCGCGAATGTGGGTAATTTCCCACAGATCGTTCCCCGAGTAGTAAATCCGGAACCGATCCACCCCAATTTTGCGGGTAATACTCGTAGGGAGCGTATAGCCCACAACCAGATTTTTCAGGCGCACATAAGCCCCATTTTCCACCGACCAATCCGAAATCTGGTAGTTGTAGGTGTTGTAGGTCGTTCCATTCTGACCCGTCGATAGCACCGGGTAATAGGCGTCGGTATTGGTCGGGGTCCAGGTTTTGCCCACCCAGAAATCGGTTTGGCCCTGGAAGATCGAACCGAACGGCACCCGCCAGTTCCCTTCCCGGAAAATCGTACGCTGACCTACACCCTGAAAAACGGCCTGAAAATCAAAGCCTTTCCAGTCGGCACCCAGATTAATGGCGAAGCTGTAACGGGGATCATCGCGGCCCAGGTATTTCAAATCGCCCGGTACGGTCAGTTTACCATCGCCGTTAAGATCCCGGAACATGTTATCGCCCAGCCGCACCCCCGGTACTGTAGCGGTTGTAACGGGCATGCTGATGTTGTTGCCCGTAGCTAAGGGCCGATACGTAGCTAACTGCTCGGCCGTCTGAATCCGTCCGGCATATTCCAGCCCGAAATAAGAGCCGATAGGATAACCTTCAACGGCTGTGTTATAGCCCTGGTTGATCACGTTGGCTCCTCCATAACTCACCAGTGTGTTCTGGTTATCAGTCAGGCTGGCACCAACCCGATAGCCAAACTGGCCAACCCGATCGTTCCATTGTATACTGCCTTCCCAGCCCCAGGTTTTGAGGTGACCGATGTTGGCCGTTGGTGCTGTGGCACCCAAAACCGCCGGGAATGTTTGACCCAGCAACATATTGCGGTTGTGCTTCACGAAGTAATCGAAGCTACCCGACAGATGCCGGTTCAGGAACGAAAAATCAAGCCCGAAGTTGGTCGTTTCAACCCGCTCCCAGGTCCGGTTTAAACTCACCAGGCTCGAAGTAGGCGATACGATAACCGCCGGGCTTGCACCAATAATGGGGAATCCTGCGCTGGTGGCCCCGGCTGTGGCCGTCACGTTCAGCAGCTGGATGTAGTCATAGAGGCCGATACCGCTCTGGTTACCCACGGTTCCGTAAGAAGCGCGGAGTTTCAGGTCGCTCACGAACGCCAGGTTCTTCATGAAATTCTCCTGCGAAATACGCCAGCCGCCCGATATACCATAGAATAACTGCCAGCGATTGGAGGCATCGAACTTCGACGAACCGTCGTAGCGGGCATTCACTTCGATCAGGTATTTCTGCTGATACGCGTAGTTGAAGCGGCCAAAATACGAGCCGATGGCATAGTGGTTTTGGACTTCTAATACACTTTTGGTGGTGGCATCGCCAATGCCCAGGCCCAGCGAGGGCACATTGTCGTTGGCTATGTAGTTGGTACGCGCCTGATACTGGTCGACCTCGTCGCGCTCGTAGTTGGTACCCAGCGTCACACTGATATCATGGTTCTGCGCAAAGGTTTTGGCGTAGTTGATGTAGGCGTTCAGGTTGGCGTACGCGTCTTTATTGAGTCGGCGTAAGTAATACGAGTTCTGCCGGGTTGGATTATCGGCAGCCTGAATGGTACCCAAATAGTTGTACCAGGGAATCACCTTCTGCTGTTCCTTAATATCGGTAGCGGTCCAGTTGTACCCCGCCTGACCCACTATGGTAAAGTTCTTATTGAGCTGGTAGGTTAAGCGGAAGTTGGTGAAAACCCGGTTGTTATATTCTTTATTTTCGCCACCCAGTTCGGCCTGCCAGTTGGGGCTGTATTGCGTTCCCCAGGCATAGGGCTTACCATCGACAGTTGAGACGGGGAAGCCCGGTTGGGAGTATTGGCCCATGACCGTACCAATCAGCGTTGGCTGAATGATATCATTCTTTTCCAGCGAAATATTGGATTCCAGTTTCAGCTTGTTGGTGAATTGATAATCGTGGGTCAACCGAAGATTATAGCGGCTGTTGGAGTTTTGGCCCCATTGCAGCAAACTGCCATCCCGTAAATAACCCAGCGAGACCCGATAGCCAGATCGCTCACCCCGCCCCGAAACGCTCAGGTTATGCTGGGTAGAGGTCGCTTTGCCCCACAGAATATCGACCGCATTGGTGTTGAAAAACGTCTGATCTTTCACGTCGCCAAAGCCGGGATTCAGCGGGTTGTTCGCGGGTGAAACAGGCTGGCCATTGCTCATCGTGTAATCGATGAAACCTGAGGCTGTTGGATTGACCATCAGCTGCCCCAATTTATACCAGATAAAAGACGTTGGCGGTACCCCATAATAGTCGTTGGTGGTGCCATCAATGAGCCCCTGACCAAACTGCTGCACATTCAGCAAATGCGGTTGCAAACCCAGTACTTTCTGCGATACGGAACCGTCGTACTGAACCACGGTCTTGCCCGATTTGGCCCGCTTGGTCGTTACCAGAACAACCCCACCCGCAGCGCGGGCACCGTAAATAGCCGCCGAAGCATCTTTCAGAAACGACATATTTTCAATGTCGTTGGGGTTGATCGAGTTCAGGGCTGCCTGACTGCTTACGGGTACACCATCGATAATAATCAGCGGTTCGGTACCATTCGTTGAGGAAGCGCCCCGAATCTGGAAGTTCCAGCTAGCCCGGCCCGGAGCTGCCGATGAACGGGTTACCATAACGCCCGGTACCTGGCCCTGCAAGGCCGACAATGGGTTTTCAACAACCCCTCTGTCCTGAAATACTTTATTGTCGATCGTAGCAATGGCACCCGTCAACGTTGTCCGTTTCTGCGAGCCATACCCAACGACAACCACTTCATCCAGCCCCCTTGCTTCGGCCTTCAACTGAATGTTCAGGGTTGTCTGCTTCCCTAAAACCACTTCCTGACGTTCGTAGCCCACAAAAGAGAACACAAGCACGGCGTTGTCGGGCACGGTGAGTGAATACTTGCCGTTGGCGTCGGTTGTGGTGCCGCGTGTGGTGCCTTTTACGGCGATGGTGACGCCGGGTAAGGGGAGATCTTTTTCGTCGGATACCGTTCCGGCTACGCTTTGGTCCGCTGGGGCCACCGGTGCCTCTTTCACCGGTACGGGTTGGGTTACAGAACTTTGGTTAGTACTGGTAGTACGCAGAATGATCTGTGAACCAACGACTTCGTAGGTGACGTGTAGGGGTGTCAATAGCGTATTGAGTACGTCGGAAAGCGGCTGGTTCTGCACCGACAGGTTCACTTTCCGATCGGAGCGAATCACCTGCGGGCTATAGATGAACCTGACCGATGCCAGCTTCGCAATCTTTTTGATCGCCTGTTCGACCTGCTGGTTTTCGATCGTGACTGAAATTGGGCGGTTCAGTACCTCCTGCCCCTTTCCGTCCAAGGCCAGTACCAGGCTGGAACACCAGGCCAGGATAAAGACCTGATAAAATGCTGTTCGCATGATTTTTCCGAATAGCACCCGTGGTTTTGTAGTGGTTGTCATAAATGTAAGAAAAGGTACTTGGTAAACGTTTAGCACAAAGAATTCCCTTACCCAGGTTAACTGGGTTGATAAAAGCCTGAAATGGTGGATGTTGGGAGACGAATTAAGCGTTTCGCTTACATGGAGCTTGTTCTGGCAGCCGAAACGGCGCTACGATGGTCGGTCAATTGGTGACTGGGAGCGTTTTCGCATACTGATGTTAGTAGGATTGGTTAAGGATTATAAGCGAACCTGTTTAAACTTTATTTTTTATATCTCCAATGCGCTTTAGTTTAACCGCAGAGAGCGCTGAGACAAAGTCGCAAAGAACGCTGAGCTTGCTGACTGAATTTCTTTGCGCGCTTTGCGCTTTGCCTTAGCGTTCTTTGCGGTTAATTTGAAAAGTTTAAACAGCTTCAGCACTTACTTCGTTGGGCGACACCCTTTGCTATAGATAACAATCTGCGCATCGATCACCTCATACCTCGATTCGGTTGCCCGGCAAATCAGGTCTAACTTCTCAAACAGGGACTCTGAACCAAATTCAGCGGTCAGCTCGCAGTCGGCCAGCAGATCGGCATCGTAATTCATCAGAATGCCGTAGGTGGCTTCGAGCTTTTTGAATACCGTTACGACCGGCGTGTGCTCGAACACCATAAGCTGCGCCTGAGCGGTGGTCGTTGCAATGGGCTCAGGGGCAGCTACCAATGAGCGTTTCATCTGCTTCTCCTGTGAATCGAACGTGACCTGCTGGTTCGGCGTCAGAATAAACGCTGGTTCCTTATTGGCCAACTCCCCCGGCTTTCCGTTGGCTGGGGTGTTAAAAACCGACACTTTCCCCGTTCGAACGATCACTTTCGCTTCTTTATCATTGGCATAAGCGCGAACGGTAAAGCTTGTGCCTAACACTTTGGTTGTGAGCTGGTTCGTGTACACCAGGAACGGCTGCTTAGGCCGCCGGACGACATCGAAAAACGCTTCGCCAATGAGAAAAACTTCGCGCTGCCGAGTTGAAAAAGCACGCGGAAAACTAATCTGGCTACCCTGGTGAAGTGTTACCTGGCTTCCATCGGGCAAACGAACGAGCTGATTAGCCTTGGTTTCATTCTTGATTTCGGTCAATGGCGAACCTGTTTGCTGTTCCGCTAGCTGCTGATAAACCTTCAGGGGCGTATCGTTCGATTGCTGGTAAAAAAAGAACCAGCTTCCCAACCCGACAAGCACGACCGCAGCGGCCACGCGTAACCATCCGACCTTCCGTTGGTACGCCACACGACCCTCCCAATCCTGTGCTTGCTGCCTGTTTATGCGTATGCGATTTACTTCGCTGGTTAACTCGTCATCCGATAGTTCTTCCTGAGCCTGCTGCATTTGACTCACGAACTGCCGGGCTGCCAACACCAGATCGAGTTTGTCCGGATTGGCCTGGAGCCAGTTGTTCCAGAAGTCCCGACCGGCTGGGTCATCACTCAGCACCCACTGCCGAAACCGACTATCCAGTACAAAATCCTCGAACGTATAGTTGGTATAATCAGGCATACGAAAGGCTGACGGTTTCCCCCTTTTTATAAAGAAGTAGACAGCTCACTTTCGGCCATACTCGTTCGGAACAAAATTTTTTTGTGATTTTCTTGCAGGGATCTGCGAAGGAGGGGACAAGGCTAAAAAAAGGTTTAACCACAGAGGCAGGGAGAACACAGAGAAAATTCTTAAATGTGGTGTCGGATTCTTAAATCCGACACTTAAGGTTTCTCAAAACCTATGTGATTTTGTAAAGTAGGTTTTGAGAAACCTTAGGTGTCAGGTTGAAGAACCTGACATCACTTGATCACTTGTAATACAGTTTAACCACAGAGGCACGGAGAACACAGAGAAGAATGGTTTTTCCTTTTCTCTGTGTTCTCCGTGCCTCTGTGGTTAAATTTTTTTACGAGAAAATACGCACGGGGAGGAAGGTGCGTAATTGGTTCATGGCGCGATAGAGGAAATTGGCAACGGTCTGTTTTTCAATTTCCATTACCTGCGCAATATCGTCGTTAGAAAGACCTTCGTAGAATTTCAGGAACACAACTTCCTGCTGACGCTTGGGTAATTGGGCAACTGCCCGGCGGAGACTTTGCTCGGTATTGATCAGCGTTTCGCCGGCAATCCACTCGTTTTCGGCCGTCAGATCGTCGGTGAGCATGGATTCGGCTTCAATGCCCTCTTCGGTCGTTGAGCGCCAGCCCGTTTCCCGGCGTAGTTTACGCAGTAGATTGTTGCGTAGAGCTTTAATTAAATAGATGGTTACGTAGGGCGTTTCGACAATGGCTTTGCGCCGATTCCACAGCTCCAGAAACAGGTCCTGAACACAATCTTTAATCAGGTCACGGTCTTTAGTAAACCGGGTTGCGTAGTTAAATAACAGGCGATACCGGGCCTCTGCCAGTTGATCGAATGCTTTCTCGTCGTCGGCTTTAAAACGAACCCAGAGTTGTGCCATGAGCACTTCATCGGAAGGAATTGACGGAGAGGTAGCCATACCGTTTTACGTAAAAAGGTTAACGAATTTTGCTGTGTGTGACAGACACGTTCTACAAGATAAAAGCCCGATTTTTATAGATCAGATAGTGTCTTTTATTACTCTTGTTTCCAGATAAAGTACAATATTGATAAACGGAACCACAAAGCTAGAACAAACTTTGCAAAACCCACTACCAAGCCTTTTTCTGAGTATCTTCTACTAATATACCCGCTTAGTACAAGATGTCAAGTCCTTTTTGCTGCATGAAATTACTTTTTATTTGCAAACGTTGCCGCAACCGTTACCGCAAACGGTTGCACACGACCTAATGAACTTAAAAAGAGTAAAGTTTTCTTCGTATAATTGCTAATCGCGTTTTCAGTAAAAGCGTCGTACATCCCTGTCTAATCAAGTCCTATCTTGTAAAAGTGATAATTAGACAATCAGGCTAAAGCCTATGAAAAATACCCCGGTTACGATCAAAG
Source organism: Spirosoma sp. KCTC 42546 (assembly GCF_006965485.1). Classification (NCBI taxonomy): domain Bacteria; kingdom Pseudomonadati; phylum Bacteroidota; class Cytophagia; order Cytophagales; family Cytophagaceae; genus Spirosoma; species Spirosoma sp. KCTC 42546. Next base: position 5,207,383 of record NZ_CP041360.1, on the reverse strand, counting down.
ACATTGCCCGGTCGCTGAACATTTCGATCTCTACCGTTTCGCGGGCCTTACGGGGCATGCAGGAGATTCATCCCGACACGCGCAAGGCAGTGATGCGGCTGGCCGAAGAGCTGGATTATCAGCCCAATCAGCTCGCCAAAAATCTGGCCAAGAGCCGGACAAAAACCATTGGAGTCATTGTTCCCAATTTGAGCTACCATTATTTCTCCGCCATGCTCAACAGCATTGAGGAGGCAGCTTTACAGGCGGGTTATAGTGTGCTGGTCTGCCAGACGAACGAGTCGTATTTACGGGAAACCACCAATATTCAGAACCTGTTGCGGAGTCAGGTGGAGGGGTTTATTATTTCGTTATCGCGCGATACCGACAATTACGAGCATGTAGAACGGCTGGTGCGCAAGAATATTCCGCTGGTGCTGTTTGACCGCTATGCGGAGAGCATCGACGTGTCTAAAGTCATCGTAGATAATCATGCTGCGGCCTTTAAGGCGACCGAACATTTAATTGAAAATGGTTGCCGACGAATTGGGTTTCTGGCGGGCCCCACTCAGTTAGTATTGAGTAACCAGCGGGTGGCGGGTTATCGGGCAGCATTGGCCAAACATGGGCTGTCAGTTGGCGAGCAATATGTATTTCACTGCGATTATACGCAGGAAAACACGATCATGCAGACACTGGCGCTGATGAGCCTGCCACAACCACCCGACGGCGTCGTGATTATCAGCGACCGAATGGCCTATTCGGCGATGTATGCCATGAAGCAGAAGGGCATACGGATTCCAGAAGATGTAGCTGTGGTAAGCTTTAATAATGAGCCGGTGTCGGCCCTGTTTTCACCGACCCTGAGCAGCATTAGCCAGCCTATCCAGGAGATGGGAACCGAAACTGTACGGCTGCTCCTGCGCGAATTGAATGCCACCGATACGAATATTCCGAAGGAAACTAAAGTGATGGAAACCCAGCTAATTGTCAGGGCCTCATCAATGCGCCAACTGACTGTTCAGTAGGACTGATTTACGGATACGTTTGTGCGTTGTGCTCGGTGAACGCCGGAAATGCGTGAGCGTAATGAACTGCGTAGGCTTTTGGGTTCCGCCACAATGCGGGCTCCGGTCCAGGTGGAGGCAATCACCATACCGGCAGCTATCAGAATAATATCCTTTATGATGTACTGAGCCGCTAACGTGGGCGAATGCTGTGGGCCCGGAAACAGTTCGCCCGGAAAGATCAACAGGGGCGACATTGCGCCAATCATTTGCGCGGCCATCAGCCACACGCCCACCCGTAAAAACCGACCGCTGATAAAGCAGATACCAATAATACATTCGAGACCGGCAACAAAATCCCGGGCACTGGCTCCTGTAAATACGCCAAGAGTCAAGACGGCTGTGGTGCGGGAGGCCAGGGATTCGATGGGGCTAATTCCGGGAAAAAACTTTAGTATGCCAAATCCAAAAAAGATAATTCCCATGCACACGCGCAGAATGAAAATGCTATTGGCAACCAACCAGCGATTGATTGCCGTATCCAGTTGATCGAATTGGTTAAAGAGGTTCGTTAGGGTTTTCATATTCGTTGAGTTAGCATGTTATGTATAGTACATATCAACGAAGTTTAATCCGATACGGATTTAACCAAAGCTTTTACTTCCCATTGCGAACGCCCTCGTTACCTGGAGTCTGCCTGTCTCCCTTTGTTTTCATTGAGAAAACGAGATGTATTACCGCTCAATTTTGACGTCGAACGTAAACGAGGCTGTGCTGCCTGTCTTGTTATGTTGCGCCTGTGTGAACCGAATCAGCCCTTTTTTGCCCTGCTGCGTTTTAAATGACCACAAGTACTGCGAGCGTGGTTGAGCGGTGTTCAGATCGACCAGCGAGCTAACTAACTCCGATTTTTCGTCAGCTCCCGAATCGAACGTCCAGGCACGGCGCAAATCGGCGGCCGTCACAAACGTGTCCCACTGATTGGCCGGGATGGTTGTGTAACGCAGGAATGTGTTCTGGAAATACGGCCATTTCTGCGCGTCGATATAGGGCCAGATGGTATACGCTCCACAGGAAACCCCACAGTTTTTGACGGCACGCGGTCCGGCAAACCAGGGGCCCGAATAATAATCGAACACGACGTCGATGTCGTAAGCCACCGATGCGCCTTTGGCAAATGAATAGAACGTGCCCTTGTCGAGATCGAGCAGATTGCGGGTTTGTGGATCGTTAGACTGCCCTTCTTTCAGATCCAGTTTGAGATTGGCAAAGGTGGCTACGTCGGGGCTGGCCGGAAATTCCCGCTGACTCAGCAGTGCCGACTGTGCCAGACGCGTATCGCCCGTAAGTCCCACATCGAACATGCATTGGCCCAGTTCGGGTTGCCGTGTTACACCAGCCGCCGTACAAACCCCTTCGGCCCAGGCTAATTTCTCCGCCGAAACGACCGGAAATGTTTTCGGGAATGTCCGGTCCGTGTAGGAGTCGGTGTTTTTGCCTGCTTCATACACGAATAAGGAGGTTGCGTTTGTGACGCGCCAGCTATCGGCAAACGAGCCATGAATAACCGAGAAAATGGACTCCACGGAAGAGCCATCACGAAGTAAAAAATCGTTGGCATAGTTGCCATCGTAATTGCCCATCAGCCCCATTACGTTCCCTTTTCGGGGATCACCTAATACAACAGAGTAGTTCAGGTAGGGTGCGTTCCAGTAAATAATCACCCCTTCATTCTGGGCGTTGCTAAAAAACAGCTTTTCGGTTCCGGCCAACTGGAGTTTGTTGCCGCCACCCAGCGACACTTGTGCCAGGGCTGAGAGCGCGGTTTCTTTTTTGTTGACAAACAGGCGTGGGGCCTTCAGGTCTGATGGGTTCACCAGAAGACAGATTTCATCGCTCCCCAGTTTAGCCGCTACGCCCGTATTCACCGTACCCAGATTCGTTTTGTGAATATCCTCCTGCCGGGCCTGTACTTCCAGATTGGTGCCTTTTGTGGCCACAAATTCACCGACGGTCTGAAAGCTATAGCCTAAGCCATCGTGCATCCGTATATGGGGGTCGCCCGAAGAGCCACCCTGGCCCGATGGAAAGCCCAGCGCATTGCCCAGCCGATCGAAAATACCGTTGAAAATATCCCCAATATCGCGCGGTCCCCGGTTGGCCCGACCTGCCTGAGCAGCCTGACGGGCCGCTTCTTCGCGGGCGGCCTGTTCGGCAGGGGTTTCGCCCCGCGAATTACGCTGCACCGGCGATCCGGTCGACGGCATTGGGGCAGTTACGGTAGCGGGTAAATTCATTTTATACTCCGGCAGTGTTCCTGGTTGAGGTGGCGGGCTATAGTAATAGGAGTTATGATAGTTCTGGCTCCCATCGCCATAGACATGACGCCCCAGTTGCTGAGCATGGGCTGGCGTAGCAACAATAGCGGCCAGGAAGGCACCAAAATCAAATGGTTTTCGGACGTTATGAAGTTTAGCAAGGGTGGTTTCTTCATTCGCCAGAATACCCCAGACGGCATCGGCTCCCAGGCTTTTGGTGGTGCTATACCCCGCTACGTTGGTGAGTCGGCTGACTACGAAATCGGTCATTGTCGAAAACGTTGTTACTTCGGCCGCCTTATTAGCTATGTCGGCATTGGCCGTTTGAATGGCCGCGTCGATGCCCGTGAGGCTGGTCGTGCTGAAGGCCAGGTATTTGCCTGCCCCATAGCCAACAACCTGCTGATCCGCATACGTATCGAATCGGAAGTCGAGAATGGCCACCCCTTTGTTCTGGGTGGTGGCTTCGGTACATTCAATGATGAGCTGGTGGTACCGAATCTGCGTTGGCCCGTCGGCCGTAGCGGCTGGCGTGTCGTCGGTTTGTTTGCAGGCTTGCGGGAATAAAAAGAATAGCAATGTTCCCGAAAAGAGTAGTGCCCGGCGACAGGTAAGCGAAAGAAAGGATTTCATAGATAGAGCTTATTTTATGCGCGAAAGATGAACAGGTACTGTTTTTTCGTAGCGGGGGTCACTGCTGCTCGAATAGCTTGAGCCGGTTGCCGTCGTGTACGCAAACGCCAGCGTAAACGTCAGGTCGTCGCCCTGCCATTGCCCCCCTTCGAGTGCCGACAGCAGGTTGAAATTGTTCCGTAGTCTTTGAAACTCATCGCCCGCCTGAAAGTGAATGACAGCGAGTCGGTTTCCTGCTTCGGTTTGTACATGGCCGTTGAGTTCGTATTCTTCCTGCCCACGCGGGCTGGTCACGGTAGCGATTCCATCGAACCGTTTTTTATCGGTTCTGGGCCCTAAGCCACTGCGTTTGCGTTTCTGTCTGGCTGCTTTTTTTGCCCGTTCTTCGTCCGATACAGGCGGTAGAATGGTGAGCCGGATCGTTTTCGTTACATTATTTGGGTCGCTGAATTCGCCCTGCCATGTACCGACAAGCAGTTTGGCGTTCTTGTCCCGACTGTAAGCCCAGGGACGGTCTTTCAGGTCGGTGTAATAGCTGTAATAATACTTACATTCATACACGCCCCAGCTAAGGCTAGCCAATGCCAGGAAAAACAAGATTAATTTTGTGCCTTTTGTCATAAAAATTAATGGAACGCTGATTCGTATGATCGGTATGATTTAAAAATGATATTTATCCGAGGATATCATAAAGATCATAGCGATCTGCGTTCCGTTTTAATCATTTTCCGGCGTTGTAAATCGCCATCAAAAATGCCTTACTAATGCGGGTGGCTTCTTTTTCGCAGATATGGCCCTGGCCTTCGGGCGCATCAATGCCCTGACCTTTGCTGGGGCAATTGGCCGTGGAGCGATATTTATCGCAGATACTCCAGACGCTACCGAGTTTGCAGGCACCATTATCGGACTCGATCTCCTGCAAGTCGAACACGACGTCCTGCGCCTTGAAGGTGTCTTTCATCCACTGACCAACGTTCATTTTGGCGGCATTGCCGTCGTCTTTCGTGACAATGTAAATGAGGGGAGGGGTGATGTGTACGAACCGTTTGATCCCGCTCGACCGTAGTTCGTCGATCATTTGCTTGTAGGCTGTTTTGACACTCGCTACGTTGGCGTCGGTGATGTCGGCGTAACCAAACTTGAAAATAGCAATCTGGAGATTATCTTTTTGCTGGAGTGCTTCGCGTTTAAAAGCAGCCAGCTTTTTCTCGGGCTCTCCGTTCGAGATGTTATTGCCGTTGTTGATGGAGTTCCAGTCGGTTCCGTTCAGCCCGTCGTTCAGCTTATCGCCGTCATAGAACTCAAACTTGAAGCCGTTATGCTGACTGCCATCTTCCAGATCCCCTCCAACCGAAGCATGGACGAACAGACTGTTCCAGCTCGTCACTTTCGTTTTTTCGGTGGTCGACAGATTGTCCCAGGCGCTGATCCCACTGATGCCCACGACACCCGCCTGCCCGTTGCCCGTGGTTCCGTTGCCACCAGGGTTTGGGTCGATGGGATTGGCTGGATTACTCGGATTGGGGTCATTGGCAGGACTGCTGCATCTGGCCAGCAGTAGCAGAAACAAGAGGTGTCTCATGGGTGAAATCGACGTTTGGTAGCCGAAATTGCCCGAATTCGCCTAGGCTCGCAATACACACTCGACCAACGACCAGTTGAATCGACTAACAGCCGGTTGAATTGAGCGAGCGGTTAATTTGCAATACAAAAAGCACATACATTTGAGTAACCGACCAGTTGGTAAGCCAATGCCTCAAAGTACTTATTCCTGTATTATTGTCGATGACAACGAAATTGATCGGCTGACCACACTGGCTCATGCCCGGCAGTACCCGTTACTCACCATCGACGGGGTGTTTTCATCGGCCACCGAAGCGTTGCCCGTGTTACAAAAACGGCCCGTCGATGTGTTGCTGCTCGATATCGATATGCCCGACCTGAGTGGGCTGGAGTTACGGGCCAGCCTGATGCAGGTGCCCGTTTGCATATTCATTACCGCCTATCCCGATTATGCCGCCGAAAGTTTTGCCGTCGATGCCTTCGATTATCTGGTGAAACCCATTCGGGCGGAACGGTTTGGCCACACCATGGCCCGCGTTCAGGCGTTTTTTGACCTGACGCGCAAAGCACAATTGTTTGACCTGAGTTTAGGGGCCGATACGGTCTTCATTCGGGATGGGCATCAGCAGATTAAGCTGAACCTCTACGAAATAGTGTATCTGGAGGGATTAAAAGATTACACCCGTATCGTAACGACCACCCAGCAGTATACCGTGCTGTCGTCCATTGGAAAGCTGCTTCAGGAGGTGCCGTTCCAGTCGTTTTTACGGATTCATCGGAGTTATGCGGTACAACCGCATTATATTGATAAAGTTGTTAGTCAACAGGTTTATGTTCAAGGGTTTATATTGCCGGTTGGGCGAAGCTACCGGGCGGTACTCGAAGGGGTATATACCCATCGGCAGGCCAACCGATTGTCATGAGGTTTGTCAATCGACCCGTTCAATGTACGGGCTTCTGCTGGTTCTTTTGTTGCTTATTGGCGCCCCTGTGCAGGCACAGAAGCAGGGACGCGCCCTCATCGATTCGTTAGTGGCTGAATTGCCTAAGGCTGGCAATGACACCGTGAAAGGTCGGTTGTATCGGGTTATTGCCGAAGAATGGTTTTTTACCAATATCGACCAGGCCCTGCACTACAGTCGGTTAGGCTTGCAGCACACCACCCGTATGAAGTGGGAGCGGGGCATCGGGGTTTTCAATGGGTACATTGGTCGAGCCTACAGCGATAAAGGCAACTACGACTCTTGCCTATACTACTTTAAAAAAGCGGTACGTATCTATAAGACTCTGGGCGACACCTGGAATCTGGCCAGCACCACCAACAACATCGGCGTGGCCGAACAGAACATCCGATCCAATTACCCGGCCGCTACCCACTATTATTTCGAAGCCTTAGGTTACGCAGAGGCCACCCACGACAACTACCTTATTGGTCTCAATCTCGATAATATCTCGGAAATCTATCGGATTCAGAAAAATTACCCCAAAGCACTCCAATTTGGCTTGCGGGCCTTGGCGCTCCGGCAACAGCAGCATAACCCCGACATTAATGCCCGTCGTGAACTGGCGGCTTCACTGACCAGCATGGCGGCTCTGTACACCCAGATGAAAAACTGGACGAAGGCCCGCCAGTACGGTCTAAAGGCCCTGGCCGAGCATGAGAAAGTGGATAATAAAGAGGGATTAGCCAAAACCTACGGCAATCTGGCTGTAGCGATGCAAACCGAGTATAGTCAGAAGATCAGGTATGCGCTGAAAGCGAAGCAGCTCTGGGACAGTATCAACCCCCGACACCTCGATGCAGTCAATAACCTCGCAAACCTCGGTATCGCTTATCTCGACCTGGTCCGTTATGATTCCCTGAACACGGTTCGTATCCAACCCCAAGACCGGCAGAAACGACTGCAACTGGCCGGGGACTACCTCAATACAGCCATCGGGCTTAGTGCCGATAAGGGCGAGGTAAGTGATCAGGCCTACTTTCGGGGGAATCTGGCCGAATTACAAGCCCTACGTGGCGATTACAAAGCGGCCTATCAGAATTTCAGAGCCTATCAGGCTATTCAGGACTCGCTGTATTCGCAGGAAAACAAAAATAAAATTGCCGGACTGGAAGGCAAACGCGAACTGGAACTGCGCGATAAGCAGCTCGAAATCAATCGGCTGGTCATTGCCGGGCAGGAACGTCAGCAACTAGCCCTGCTGGTGGGTATTGGGCTACTAGTGGTGATCGGAGGATTACTGTACTGGCAGAGCCGAACCCGCCAGCAAACCAATACAACGCTGCTCCATCTGAATCAGGAACTCGATGAAGCCAATCAGGTAAAGACCCGATTCTTCGCCATCCTGAGTCATGATCTGCGCGGTCCGATTGCCAACCTGATTAATTTTCTGCATCTCCAGCGCGAAAACTCCGACCTGTTACCCCCCGATCAGGTAGCCCGCCATCAGCAAAATATTACAGAAGCCGCTGAGGGCCTGCTCGATACGATGGAGTCGATGCTCCTCTGGAGCAAGGGGCAAATGCAGCAATTTAAGCCCGATATAAAAGTCATTCCCGTGGAAAGCCTGTATGATTATCTGCAACGGTTCTTTGTGGGTGTACCTACTGTGCGATTCACCTTCGATACGCCCGAAGGCTTGCAGGTAGCCACAGATGAAGATTACCTGCGCACCATCATGCAGAACCTGACCAGCAATGCCATTCAGACCCTCAAAAACAATCCTGACGCCTACATTCAGTGGCAGGCCCGTCCTGAAAATGGACGCGTGGTGCTAACTATCACGGATAATGGGCCGGGTATGTCGCAAAGTCAATTGAAGGCACTTTACACCAACGATGCGGCTATACTTGGCAAGAGTGGGCTGGGGCTGCACTTGATTCGCGATTTAGCCCGTGCCATTGCCTGCCAGATCAGTGTCCGGTCGGAGCAGGGAACCGGTACCGAGTTTCGGCTGACGTTTGCGTAAAGTAAGATGAACGTGCTGGTAGTTGTCATCGTTCAGGCGCTTTTTACACGAAAAGCCTTTCGGTTAGATGAGTTAGTTGTCAGACGGAATGTTAGACAACGTAGCGATCATGCAACTATCATCACTACGTTGTCTGACATTCAACGCCCTTACACACAGATCACTAATTGCCCGATTTCATCTTATCGTCCGACATTTTCATCTTGTCTTTCTTCATTTTGTGCGTTGACATTTTCTTGTTGCGCATCGTATCATTCATCATCTTGCCGTCCGACATCTTATCTTTCTTCATTTTGTCGGCTTTCATTTTGTCCTGAGCGAATACGGCCGTGGACAGGGTCATTGCAGCTACGAAAGCTAATGCGATTACTTTTTTCATGAGAAAATGGATTGATTTTACAGGGTGAAACTTGTGTTGATCGAATCAGATGCTGGCTTCGGAAATCCATAATTTTGGAAATACGAAAGCCACCACCGGTGCTGTACATAGAAGCCTTTCCTGATTTGAAAAGTTATCACGGAAGTCTAACATTTTGATAATCAAATTTTTCTGTTCAGTCAGAATCAGGAATTTTGCTGAATAACCTGAATCTGACAAAGCCGAAGCCTGTATGAACACTGCCATGAAGAAAATCCTGATTATTGAAGATGATCCGCTCATTGTCGATCTGGTTCGTATCCATCTTCGAACCTTACCTGCTGACGTTGTCACCGCCGGGTCTGGTCGTGATGGATTGGCCCAACTGGCACAGCAGACGGTTGACTTATGCATTCTCGATGTAATGCTACCGGATATGGATGGCATCGACATTTGCCGTCAAATTCGCCAGCGTGATACGTTTACGCCGATTCTGATGCTAACAGCTAAAACGCAGGAAGCCGATAAAGTGGCCGGCCTGGAAGCTGGGGCCGATGATTATCTGACAAAGCCATTTGGCATTCAGGAATTTATGGCGCGAGTGCGGGCCATGCTACGTCGGTCTGGTTTGGGTACTACTGCCACGCCAACACCCTCATCAATTATTACCCACAATACCTTATGGATTCATACAGCAGATCGGATTGTAACGCTGGATGGTAATCGGGTTGAACTCACCCCGAAAGAGTTTGATTTGCTGGTGTTGCTGGCCGAGAATCCCGGTAAGAGTTATAGTCGGAAAGAGCTGCTTCATCTGGTCTGGGATTACCATTTTTCCGGCTATGAGCATACCGTAACTGCTCACATTAATCGCTTGCGCAACAAAATCGAATCCGATTTTGCCCGGCCAATCTATATTCTGACAACCTGGGGTATTGGCTATCGATTCGCCGAACCTGTAAAACCCACCCCTGCATGACAGCAGTAAACGTCAAACCCAGCCGATTGTATCCAGCGACCTATGGTCGGCTGGCGGTTCTGCTGTCGCTGTTGGTGTTCCTGCTGGTGGCTGGATATAGTGTACTCACCGGGTTTGTGGCGATTCGGTACTTCAAAGCCACCCACCAGCGACTTAACCGGGAGGTGGCCACGCACATTGCCAAATTTTCCCAGCCTTTTGTTGGGATGCATGTAAACCAGAAAGCTACCGAGCGCATCTTTTTCGACGCGATGGTCACCAACCCCAGCGCCGAAGTGTACCTGCTCGACACAACTGGGCGAGTGATGGTGTATGAGGCTCCTGCCGAAAAAATCAAACGACACCAGATTAGTCTGGAGCCCATACGCCAGTTTATTCAGACAAAAGGCCTGGTGTTTATTCAGGGCGATGACCCAAAGCTGACGGATGGACAACAGGTGTTTTCGGCAGCCGAAGTACGTGATCAGGGACGCTTGCAGGGCTATGTGTATGTGGTGTTGCTAGGAGAGAGCTATGGCACCACGTCGATGCAGTTGCTTCAGGATTATGCCTTCGAATGGGGGCTTAAAACAACGTTGTTTATGCTGTTGGCGGCATTGGTGGTTGGTTTCGTGGTATTCAACTTACTCACCCGCGACTTAACGCACATCATCAAAACCGTAATGCGATTTCGGGATGGCGATTTAACGGCCCGCACCCAGTTGAAACCCACCAGCGATTTGAAGCCCTTGGCCAACGCTTTCAATACCATGGCCGATCAGTTGGCGCGAAGTCTTGACCAGTTGCAAACATCCGAAAAACTCCGGCGCGATCTGGTGGCGAATGTCTCGCACGATCTGCGCTCGCCCATGACGTCGATTCGCGGGTATGCCGAAACGCTGGATATGGATGCATCGCTCAATCCCACTCAGAAACAGTATATAGGGGCAATTCTGCAAAGTTCGTACCGACTGACCAGGCGGATAAACGAACTGTTTGAGCTATCGAAACTGGAGGCTAAAGAGCGGCAACCCGAAAAAGAGCCATTTTTATTGTCTGATCTGGTCACGGAAACCTACACGAATTTTCGACTAATGGCGCAGGAGAAAGGTGTTGCTTTTACCTGCGTCAATTGTGAAGTGCCGTCGGTTTGTTATGCAGATATCAATATGGTTGAGCACGTTTTGCAGAATTTAGTGGAAAACGCCATTCATTATTCCCCGGAGGGCGGGCATGTGCAGCTTCAGTTGGCCAGCAACGGGCAATTCGTAACTGTATCGGTAAGCAATTCGGTGGGGCTTCTGCCAACGGCCATTCAGGATTATTTATCAGCGATCAATCAGATCGACAATGTGGATACCGTCGTGCGCCCACCCAATTCAGGCCTGGGTTTGGCCATTGTGATGAAGATTCTGACCCTGCACGCTTCCCAACTACGTATCAGCCATCCATCCGAAACAGAAATCTGTTTTTCGTTTGAGGTGCCGGTTTATGTGAAGTAAAGAAGGGATTTATTAACCACAGAGGCACGGAGAGCACAGAGTTAAAACAGCTTCTATTTTAACTCTGTGCTCTCCGTGCCTCTGTGGTTAAATCTCTACGAAAAGGGTAATAAATCTGGTTCCAGGTACTCCTGTTTGGCAAGCTCAGACTTGTAGATATCCACTTGATAGTGAGCCGAAATCAACTCCCTGAAATTGTAGTTTAATCGGGGGAATTGTTGGATGAAATCGTAGAAGTTATTCGCATCCGATTTGTTCATAAAATGATTGACAGCTCGGATGGCCGCAATCGTCAGCGTTTTATTGTATTTATCGCGTGCACCGAGTGCGTCAACGAAAGCCACTAACTGCTCGCAAATGGTTTCGATTGCGGTATCAACACCGTATTGGTGTATGTGTATCCAGGCTAATCGCAAGTGAGCCTCATGACTGAAAATAGCTGGATCTAACCGGCAGGACTTGAATTGCTCGGCAAACAACTCATCGCTAAGCTCGAAGTGGGATTTCATGGCGGTAAGTGAATAAGGGGTTATTTTTTTGACAACCGATCTATAGCTTCGGCTTCTGATTCGACAAAGTTAATTTGCCCGAGCTTATTACTTTCAAACATAAAATCCTGTATGCTTTTACTCGAATAACTACTAAAATCGCCAACTATGGCTAAACGAACTCGATAATTTGAGAATTTCTGAAGTATTTCACCCGCTATTCCCGTTTTCAAATCAAAAAAATCTGGCGTGATGTTTTTCTGATGAACAATGATATTGTCAAAACCCTGGTAATATATATTGCCTAACAAATCGACCGCGTCCTGAGTATTATCAATGACAATAGATTCTGAAATCACTTCAGGAATGTTAAGTTCGTTTCGTTGGTGTAGTTTGATTTCCATTAGGGTTGTTTGAGGACTTTCAGTGGTATCTGTGTGTTAGGGCTTTCTAATAAATGCTATATTGGTTTTTACAAAATAGCCAAGCGAGAACGGCGGAACGGTTTCTTAAAACCGACACTATGGCGCAAAAATTCCGGCAAACAGATAAGCATCTATGTCGATTATATGTTTACCGGAATTTTTCAGATTCGCCTGATTGTCAGTACATCACTCACTTACAGCCTGGCCACTTTGCGGACCCGCTTTGCCAATGCTGTACAACTGGTTGAAGAGTAATTTAAAGGTGCCCTGGGTTTGCCCACGAAAGGTGATTTCAGGACCGAACGCATAGAATCGACCCGCACCCACGGGTGCCATGAAGGCCGCCACACCATCCTGCAAATACGATTGTCCCCAGGCCCAGCCACTGCGTAAGGGCTTGCTGGTGTCAAACCAGGCGAGTGGAGTCACGATGCCTTTAGCAATGGCTTCAGGCGCAATTTTGAACACTGGACTGGCATCGAAATACACATCGGTCAGCGTGGACATGCCCCAGGTAGCGTGCTGAGTCGAATCTAAACGGACCCGCAAAACACTGCCCGGAATGTAGAATTTTTCGTTTGGCAAGGGCCGTTCCTGCCCAGCGCTGGTCATTTCGGTCAGCGCGTTTTTAACCGGCAATTTTAAGTGATACGCCAGATTGGTGCTACTACCAATAGTAACTACTGTTCCACCCGCTTCCAGGAAGGTCTTGAGTTGCGGAATGGATTTGGCCGCGCTGATCCGACCTAGCCAGGGGCGATACTCCGCTGGTATCTCGTCGGGTTTTGGTTCTCGTCGGGCACTAAAACCCGACGGTTCATTCTCCCGACTAACGGCTGGAATGGCCTGACTCACAAACACGATCACATCGAATTTTTGCTTCAACTCACCAGCGTCGATTTCCTGCGGGAAGATGACGTTCATGGGGAAATGGTATTGTTCCATCAACCAACGCACCCAACCGGATGGCATCGAACCGCCGTAAGTATCCCACAACGCAATCCGCATGGGCGATACTTTCGTCATCGAACTCGTTGGCTTTTTGGCAACGCCCGTTACTTCAAGGCCCAGATCTTTCGCCGATTTGTCTAACAGCGACTTGGCTTTGGCTGAAACAGGCACAAAGAACGCCCCCGACTCGACCGTTGATTTACCCCCCACACCATTGGGCAGACGGAATACATCGACACCCGAAGCCAGCAGGTCATTGACGGCGATGAATGAGTTGTTGGCTTTGGCACTGAGGATATAACCGCCACCCGCCGTTCCCGTAATGTGCCCTGCTGGTGATTGACGTTCACCGATGGGCAGCTTCCTGAACGGCCCATCGAAGCCATCCAGTACCCGATCGAATTTGACGTTCATGGTATACGCCAGTGTCCAGCCAGCTGCATCATACGGACGAACCGGAGGGCCACCCGGATACTGGAAATCGTTGGGGTAATCCTGGGGCTCAAACATGTCGAGGACGTGCGGGCGGAAGGCCTGATCCGTTTTTACCACGTACGAACCACCCGGATAGTTCTTCCCCGCTACCGTAAAGTCGGTGGTGGCTTGCTGGACTTGGATGCCATTTTTGATCAGGGCGTTGATGAACGTAACGGCCGTGGCGAAATCAGGTTGATTGGCGGGAATAATAAATCCACGAGGATCGCGTAACAGCGGCCCCTTTACAAGGGTATCGTAATAAGCTGTCGGGATTTCACTGACGCGCGAGGATAGCTCGCTGGCCCCTCTACCGGCGGGGCTGCTTTTGCGTTGGTCGGTCTGATAGCTCGGGGTAATGGAATTAATTCGTTTTGGATAGAGGGTCCAGGCATCTTTGCTTCCCCGCTCGATAGAGTTTTTGCCCATCCGATAGATTCCATACAGCAGTTGATCCCGCTGGCGGGCGGCATAATCCAGTACGGCGTAGTTGAGCGATAGCGAATAGTCGATGGATTGTTTGAAATGCCAGGGCTGGGGGGTTATTGGAAAAGGCGAATTCACATTGGGAATCAATCGGTCAGGTACCAGCGGAATGGTCTCCGGCGTTGGGTTGCCAATGATCTCCGTCAACAAGCCAATCATGTTATGAAAGAGCGTCGTGGAGCGCAATCCTCCATTGAACCAGTTCGAGTAGGGCGTACCTGTCAGTCGCGTATAACCCGGTTTATTTTCCGTGTTTAACCGATTGATCATGGCCGATCCCAGCGCATCCATACCCGTTACCGTCAGCGGATCGAGCACATAGTTGAAGGGGTCACGCAGGGGAGGGCCCGCCAGTACGGTTCCGGTTGGCCCGCGCTGGTGGTGATTATACAGAATTTGCGGAATCCACTCGACAAATAGCTGACGACCAATGTTTTGGGTTTCTCGCTGATTCATGATGAAGAAGTCGCGGTTGTTATCGTGTCCGATGTACTTCTGGTACAGTTTCGGCAGAAACTCCTGCGAACGTTTTTCTGGGTTCGACTCGCGCATGTACCAATTGCCAACGAGTTCATGCCCATCGGGGTTGGCGTGGGTCAGCAGAATAACGACGTTGTCCAGAATGCGCAACGTTTCGGGATCTTTGCGGCTTACCAGTTGCCAGGCCGTTTCAATGAGCTGCATGGTGCCTACAGTTTCCGTAGAATGCAATCCACCGTCAATCCAGACAACGGCTTTCCCCTCGTTAGCCAGCGCCCGTGCCTGCTCCTCAGAGAGCCCTTCAGCGTGGGCAAGCTGCTGGGAAATTTCCTTATAGCGAGCCAGTTTTTTCTGATTATCAGGCGAGGTAACGATCAGCATGTACTGATGCCGACCTTCTGCCGTCAGGCCAATATCGACCAGCTTAGTCCGATCCGAAGCCGCCAGTTTCTTGAAATAGGCCTCAGTCTGCGTGTAGTTTGATAGCTGATAATCGTCGCCGATGTTAAATCCGAAATGCTCTTTGGGCGACGGGATTGTCTGCGCCTGCCCCGCTATTCGGCTGAGCAGCAGGAGCAGGCTAAGGAGTTGGAAAAGTCTGGTCATGATGGAGGAAGTGTTAGGTAATGCGATGGCGCGAACGTCTTCATTCGTGCACCGTTCTCGCTTGGCTTCGCCGAGTGAGGATTATTTTTTCAAGGGCCTCTGGCCCGTTTTTGCTATACGTCACCGGCCAGAGGCCGTTAAAAAATAGACCTCTCTCGGCGAAGCCAAGCGAGAACGGTGTGTCGGTTTTAAGAAACCGACACCACGGCGCCATCAAAAGTAAACCGCGCCCTGCACCACATCTGAATTGAGTGTGACACCGGACGCGGTTACCAGTTTTTAGTTATTGAGGAAGTGTAATTTTCTTTAGTTCAGCGAGTACTTACTCGCTAACAACATCGCTGCCTTGCGATCCGCTCTTGCCGGAGCCGTAAAGCTGGTTGAAGAGCAGTTTGAAAGTGCCTTGTGCCTGTGCCCGGAAGGTGATTTCGGGTCCGAACGCATAGAACTTGCCCGATCCAACAGGTGCCATAAAGGCGGCTACGCCATCCTGCAGATACGATTGTCCCCAGGCCCAGCCACTACGAAGCGGCTTGTTGGTGTCAAACCAGGCGAGTGGGGTCACAATGCCTTTGGCGATGGCTTCAGGCGCAATTTTAAACACCGGACTCGCATCGAAATAGACGTCGGTCAGTGTAGGCATACCCCAGGTGGCGTGTTGAGTCGAGTCCAGATTTACGCGCAGAACACTACCTGGAATGTAGTATTTCTCGTTTGGCAAAGGACGCTCCGTACCCGCAGCGGTCATTTCGGTCAGGGCGTTTTTAACGGGTAATTTCAGGTGGTAAGCCAGGTTGGTGCTGGTGCCAATCGTTACCACCGATCCACCCGCTTCCAGGAAGGCTTTGATTTGTGGGATTGACTTGGTCGCCGTGATTTTGCCTAACCACGGACGGTATTCAGCCGGTGTGCTTTCTTCTTTTGGCTCACGTTCCAGACCTCTGAAAATGTCGTTATCGGCGCCCGTAGCGGGTGGAATAGCCCGTGTTACGAATATGATGACATCAAACTTCTTCTTTAAATCACCCGCATCGATATCGGCAGGATAAATCACTTTCATTGGGAAGTGGTACTGTTCCATCAGGAAGCGTACCCAGCCTGAGGGCATCGACCCACCGTAGGTATCCCACAAGGCAATTCGCATGGGCGACACTTTGGTCATCGAGGTGGTTGGTTTTTTAGCAACGCCCGTTACTTCGATACCCAGATCTTTTGCCGACTTGTCTAGCAATGATTTCGCTTTGGCTGAAGCGGGCACAAAAAACGCACCCGACTCGACCGTCGATTTCCCCCCCACACCATTGGGCAGACGGAATACATCGACACCCGAGGCCAGCAGGTCATTGACGGCGATGAAGGAGTTGTTGGCTTTGGCACTGAGCAGATAGCCTCCCCCCGCCGTTCCCGTTACGTGGCCCGTCGGCGACTGAAGTTCGCCATAGGGTAGTTTCTTGAAGGGACCATCGAACGCATCTAAAATACGGTCGAACTGAACATTCATGGTGTACGCCAGTGTCCAGCCAGCTGCATCATACGGACGAACCGGAGGGCCACCTGGATACTGGAAATCGTTCGGGTGATCCTGTGGTTCGAACATGTCGAGCAAGTGCGGACGGAATGCCTGATCGGCTTTCACGACGTACGAACCGGCAGGGTACTTTTTGCCCGCTACTGTAAAGTCGGCGGTGGCTTGCTGAATCTGGATACCGGTGCGGATCAACGCATTGACAAACTTAACGGCCGTTGCGAAATCAGGTTGATTGGCTGGAATGATGAACCCACGAGGATCGCGCAGGACAGGGGCCTTCATGATCGTATCGAAGTATTTAACCGGCATGCCCCCTCCGCGCGGAATAAATCCGTATTGTGCCAGAGCCGCGTTTGCAGACGTAGAGGTTGGTTTCTTCGGGTCTGTCTGAAACGCGTGGTTGATCGCGTCGATTTTCTTTGGCGAAAGGCCCCAGTAATCTTTGCTGCCCCGGTCGATGGAGTTTTTACCCATCTTATAGATGTTGAACAACAATTCGTCGCGATAGCGGGAGGCATAGTTCAGTACCGCGTAGTTGAGTGATACCGAATACTCGATCGACTGTTTGAAATGCCATTTTTGGGGAGTAACCGGGAACGGCGTATTTCCGTTAGGGATCAGGCGGCTAGGGACCAGAGGAACCTCTTCGGGCGTTGGATTCCCGATGATTTCGGTAAGCAACCCGATCATGTTGTGGAAGTGCGTCGTTGTGCGCAGACCACCGTTGTACCAGGTCGAGAATACAGAACCACCCAAACGAGTATAGCCTGGTTTGTTCTCAACATTCATCCGGTTGATCATCGCGGCACCCAGTGCATCAATACCCGTTACCATCAACGGATCAAAAACGTAGTTGAACGGATCGCGGTAAGGAGGACCCGCCAGTACAGAACCCGCTGGGCCCGCCTGGTGGTGGTTATACATGATCTGCGGAAACCACTCGACAAACAATTGACGGCCAATGTTTTGGGTTTCCTTCAGGTTCATGATAAAGAAATCGCGGTTGTTGTCGTGACCAGCGTATTTCTCATACAAACGGGGCAGGTTATCCAGCGACCGTTTTTCTGGTTTAGGTTCGCGCATGTACCAGTTCGATACGATTTCCTGTCCGTCGGGGTTGGCGTGCGTCAGCAGGATAATGGTATTATCCAGAATGCGCATGGTTTCGGAGTCCTTGCGGCTCACCAGTTGATAGATGGTTTCGATGAGCTGATGCGTACCAACGGTTTCGGTTGCGTGCAGACCACCGTCAATCCAGACAACGGCTTTGCCTTCATTCGCCAGCGTACGCGCCTGATCATCGGAGAGACCTTCTGCACGGGCCATTTTCTGCGAAATCTCCTGGTAGCGCGCCAGGTTTTTTAAGTTTGCTGGCGACGAAACGATCAGCATGAACTGATGACGACCTTCTTCGGTCAGGCCGATGTCCATCAGTTTGGTCCGGTCAGAAGCAGCAGCTACCTTCTTAACGTAGGCTTCGGTTTGGGTGTAGGTCGCGAGCTGGTAATCATCGCCGATGTCGAACCCGAAATGTTCCTTGGGAGAGGGGAGTGTCTGAGCCATTGCTGTGCTCAAACTGACCAGCAGCATAACCAGGAATGAATAAGTAGAATAACGCATTGTTGATGGATTGATTGGGGATTTTGTACGAGTTAGTTTAGGGGTGTTTGATTTTGCCTGAAAACTGAGCCAATGGATATAGATCAGATCTGAAGTCAATATAATTTATTGGATTTTATGAATGGGTATGCAGGGAGAATATAATTTTTAATAACCCCTTAATTCAAATATAATCTTCGTTATCTTCTATAAATACTGGTAACAGATTGGTAAGACAGCCCCTGAACCAGTTTTGTTTGTATACAGGTGAATGTCAAGGAAAATGCGTGTAGCAGGAGGAGAAAACTGAGTAAAAATACTGGTGCATTCGTGACTTGTTACTGGATGAGTTGTGGGGTGTCTTAACCGTGTTTAAAGAAAGGGCGACATACGCCATATCTCCCAGATATGGCGTATGTCGCCCTTTCTTTAAACACCCTGAATGCTAGTTATTGAGAATTGAGATGCTTAAACTCCAGCATACCTTTTGTGGTAAAGTAGGGACTCAATACCGACCAAACGGCAAGACGATAGTTAGTTATTGTTAGCTCATGGGCACCAATGCCCCGCATCCGCTCGAAATTCACCCAGCTCTCTGTTAACAGCATACATCGGTGAGCTAACAGTACTGAAGAGTCAGGGGCTACTGGAATTCGTAAAGCACCTCTGGCCGAGCTAAATGTTAAGAGCCAGTCAACCTGTCTGGTTTGCCAGTCAAGGTGCTTTCTGTGCGCTTGTTTCAGGCTGGGAAAAGCCCGCATTAACTCTAGCGTATCCGTGAAAAAGAAGCTGTACTGTTGTTGTAAACTGAACGTGTTTCTGATATACTGATCCAGGCTGCTGAAGAGTGGATGGTGGCGTAAATCGGACAGTAATTTTTCCTGAGCGAGTTGAATGGATTGATAAAGAGCCTCAACCAGGGCATCTTTTGTGTTGAAATGATAGGCCAGATTACCAACACTAACACCAGCTTCGTCGGCAATGTGCTGAAGCCGGACGCTTACGAAGCCGAATCGGTTAAATAAATACAAAGCGGCTGCGAGAAGCTTGGTTTTAATATCGCCCTGGGATCGGGTTCCCATATGTAATGAATTGGGTTTATGTTTTTAGAAGAAAAAAGGTAGCCTGATACTCTTCGTTTGGGAAGGTAGAGTGGATGTTGTTTCCAGGAAGTTAACTTATGATTTTACCAGACTGAAACCAGCTAATGGGGCAAGACATTCAAGCATGACTAGTCAGTTTACCTTGAATGGATACCAGAACGTACTTCATAATGAGCCGCTGATCAGGTAATCAAATTGATTAGTGGTTTCTATAGTCATAACAATGGTGTTGAGTAATGAATTTTTGCGTTCATATCTGTTTGTACTAACGTAATATGACTAGTACCTGGATTTAAAAACGAGCAACAGTTGCCAGATTTAATAGGTTATTCCGGGCTGTTTTTAAGGTAGATTCTGTCCGAAAATGGGTAAAAATGAGCTTCGAAGGGAATCCAAATACGACCTAAAAAGCCCCTTTTTCGACAACAGAGGCCTTTTTGATTGATGTTATTCTTGCGATAGAAGTCGGCCAGGATGATGTCTTAATGGACTACATTAAAATACTTTCATTTGAAAAAATTTTCTAATTACATATTACTATTTTCATAAAGTGAAATACCACTAAAACTATTTCGAGACACTAGGAGTATATACGTTCAACTAAGCAAAAATACTCTAACCATTCTAAAATGAAATAAAAAACATATACACCCATCTACCTGACTTTCAGTGTTTTTGTTCTTGCTTTCTGCCAGAGGGACCCATTTCTCCAGGTTCTATTTTTCGGCATTAATCGTCCGCTCTCTCAACGCTCTTAGTACAACCTGATGCTCCTGACAAGCGCCTGGCTTGGTAAGGGAAACTGTTGCCTGTTCTCAGAATTTATTGCCTTTTTATATAATTTTTTCACGTTTAAACACAAAAAATCTATGCGCACGTTTCCTTTGTGCTCTGGCCGACTTAGGAGTTTACTTCTGAGTGGTGCTTTGATGCTGCTAACGATTGGAGGGTATGCCTCCAGTCACCGTGAAGCCCCGCTGATTTCCAACGATCCGCTGGCTGATAATACCGATGTGTATGCGTTCAAAAGTCCTGACGACCCGAACACAATTACGATCATTGCGAACTACATTCCGTTTCAGTTGCCCGATGGCGGCCCGAACTACTACACCTTTGGCGAACGGATTCGGTATGAGATTCACATTAAAAACAAGGCGAATACCGCAACCGACGACATTACGTATCGATTTACGTTTTTCCGCAACAACGAAGACCCAAGCACGTTTTTCAACATCCGCCTGGGTAAGCAAAACCTGAAAACGACCTTCGTCTGCGAAAAAAGTGTGAACGGCGGCCCTTTTATGGCAATCGTTAGTAACGGCGTAGTACCCGCTTATAACATCGGGCCACGCTCTATCGACACACCGGGTCTTGGTTTAGGTAAATCGTATAACGAACTCATTGAACAGTCCATTGCTACGGCTTCATCCGGCGAGAAAGTCTTTTGCGGTCCCGCTGATGATCCCTTCTTCGTTGACCTGGCCGGAGCCTTCGACGTGGGTAACTTCCGACCCGATGGCAACCCGGTCAATGCACCGAAAGATGGACTGGCCCGCTACAACGTGCATTCGATTGCCCTGAAAATTCCGGTCAGTCTGTTGCAGAAAGATGGCAAGAGCGTTTCGCAGGCAACCACCATTCTTGATCCTGACTTTGTGATTGGGGTATGGGCCTCAGCAAGTCGTCAGAAAATCAAAACGCTCTACAACGGTGGCGATGTAGGCTTTGATGGCGAATACGTACAGGTATCGCGCCTGGGAATGCCTCTGACCAATGAAGCGGTGATACCCATCGGCATGAAAGACAAGTGGAATACGCTCACGCCGTATGGGGGCAATGATCTGCAGTTTGCGCAGTATTTCACGAACCCAGAGCTGGCGCTCTACATGGACGATTCACAGTTTGGTGGAGCCGTTCCGTCGTTAAAAGCGCTCCGAATCCAATCGAAATCATTGGGTTCGTTTGACTTCCGCAATGGCAAGCCCGGTTTGTTTGGCCTCAAAGGCAATGCTGCCCTGGATGGAACAGCCCTGGCCGAAGCCGCTTTCGGTAAAGTGTTACTGCCTGACAATGCCAGCCCACGGGCGGTTGACTTGCTGCCTATTTTCTATACAGGGGTGCCTAACCTGAAGCCCTATCAACTGGCAACAGGCAAAGCAGGCAATCCTCTGGCAGCCGGTAAACCCTTCATTCACAACTTCCTGCCTACCCTGGGCGATATGCTGCGGTTGAACATGGCCGTGCCCGCTACCCCCCGCAACGACCCCAACTTCAGTTCGCTGGGGTTGGTGAAGGCAGCCGTGTTGGGCTTGACCGATGCCACTTATGCCAATCCGAACCTTCAGTTCATTCCCAACATGGACGGCTTTCCCAATGGTCGTCGGTTAGAGGATGACGTGACCACCATTGAGTTGCAGGCGGTGGGTGGTGTGGTGCTGGCGGCTATTGGGTTGTGGTACGATGATTTTGTACCCGGTCAGTCGCCCGTAACGGCCAATTTAGGGAACGTGCTGAAGTTTAGCGCGGGCGTTACCAAAAATGACACGACGCTGAAAACTAGCTTCCCCTACGTGCAAACACCCTGGCGTGGTCTTAACTATACCAAAGTGACCAAATTCTAATCACGTCAACCATCTAGCAATAATCATGAAAAAGATACTTCACATTTTGCTGACGGCGGTACTGACGTATATGCCCTATAGTCAGCTGCTGGCATCGTCGCACCGCGAAGCCCCGTTAATTTCCAGCGATCCATTGGCCGACAATACCGACGTATATGCGTTCAAAAGCCCAACCGACGCGGAAAAAATAGTGCTGATCGCTAACTACATCCCGTTTGAAGATCCAGCTGGTGGGCCTAACTGGTACACCTTCGGGGAGAACATCCGGTATGAAATTCACGTCAAGAACAATGCGGCTACACCCGGCGACGATATTACGTACCGATTTACGTTTTCGATCAAAAACGAGGACCCAACTACCTTCTTTAATATCCGATTAGGTAAGCAAAATCAAAAAACAACCTACACCTGCGAACGCAGTACCAATGGTGGTCAGAGCTGGACAACGATTGTGAGCAATGGCGTAGTGCCACCAGCAAACATTGGGCCTCGTTCCATTGAAGATAAAGCCGTTGGTTTGGGCGCTGCATCGTACAATGAACTGGCAACCAAGGCAATCACGACATCCTCGACAGGGGAGCGGATTTTCTGCGGACCAATTGATGATCCCTTCTTCGTTGATCTGGGCGGCATCTTCGACGTCGGAAACTTCCGATCCACAGCGCAGGCGCGGGATGCATTGTACCACTTTAACTGCCATACAATTGCCATTGAAGTGCCCGTATCGACGCTGCAAAAGAGTGGTAAAACGGTAGCACAGGCGGCTAACATTCTGGACCCTGATTATGTAGTCGGAGTGTGGGCTTCGTCGAGCCGTCGTCAGATCAAAACCATTTATAACGGTGGCGACGTAGGCTACGATGGTGGCTGGGTACAGGTATCCCGTTTGGGTATGCCCCTGACCAACGAAGCGGTTATTCCTATTGGCATGAAAGACAAGTGGAACTCGTTTACCCCCTATGGTGGCAATGATCTGCAGTTTGCCAAGTACTTTACCAATCCTGAATTAGCCCTCTACATGGACGATTCGCAGTTTGGTGCGGCCATTCCCGGTTTGTCGGCACTCCGTATTCAGTCGAAATCATTGGGTTCGTTTGACTTCCGCAATGGCAAGCCCGGTTTGTTTGGTCTTAAAGGCAATGCTGCCCTGGATGGAACAGCCCTGGCCGAAGCCGCTTTCGGTAAAGTGTTACTGCCTGACAATGCCAGCCCACGAGCGGTTGACTTGCTGCCTATTTTCTATACAGGGGTGCCTAACCTGAAGCCCTATCAACTGGCAACAGGAAAAGCAGGCAATCCTCTGGCAGCCGGTAAACCCTTCATTCACAACTTCCTGCCTACCCTGGGCGATATGCTGCGGTTGAACATGGCCGTGCCCGCTACCCCCCGCAACGACCCCAACTTCAGCTCGCTGGGTCTGGTGAAGGCAGCCGTGTTGGGCTTGACCGATGCGACCTATGCCAATCCGAACCTTCAGTTCATTCCCAACATGGATGGATTTCCGAATGGTCGTCGGTTAGAGGATGACGTGACCACCATTGAGTTGCAGGCGGTGGGTGGTGTGGTGCTGGCGGCTATTGGGTTGTGGTACGATGATTTTGTACCCGGTCAGTCGCCCGTAACGGCAAGCTTAGGCAAAGTACTTAGTTTCAATGCGGGTGTTGTCAAAAATGATACAACGCTGAAGGCTAGTTTCCCATTTGTGCAGGACCCCTGGAGAGGTTTTATCGGGCGAGGGTATGTGGGTCCAGACCAGAACACGGCAAAACCACTATCGGTAACCGTGTTGAGCTACAACTGTAGCACGGGCGATATCACCTTTGGGCGAATCGGCGGTGATCCTAACCGTGTTGTTGAGTACCAGGCTGCGGGGGTTGTCAATGGGGTTTGGGGTACAACCGTGAATCGCCAGATTGAAGCGCCCTTGCGTATGGATGCCAATAGCCGTCGATTCCTGACAGTAGAAGCCCGTTATGTAGGCGATCCGGGCTCTAAAGTGAGTTTCGACTTCGATTTCCGTACGCCTTGCGGCCAGGCACGTATTGGGGCACCTGAAAAAGTGGCACCTCTGCTGGTACGTGTACTGGGCAACCCGACAACGAACAGTGACGTAACCGTTGAAGTAACGGGTGCCGAAGGGCAGGTACTGAAGCTGGGTGTCATCAATAGCCAGGGTCAGTCGATGGGTCAGCAGACGATTAACCAGGCGGGTAGTGTTGAACGCCATACGCTACGTTTGGGCGAGCAATCCGGCCTTTACTTCCTGCAAGTAACAACACCAACCGAACGGAAGATTATTAAGATGGTTCGGCAGTAATCCGTATGAGTTTGAAGTTTGAAGTTGGTTAACATAGGGAATAAGATCGCGTCAGCCAACTTCAAACTTCAGACTACAAACCTTAAACTATAAACCTTAAGCTACAAACCTAAAAAACAGTACCCTTATGAAAATCTATACCTTAGTAATAAACCGACTCATGCCCGTTTTAGGGCTTATTTTACTTGCTTTCCTGGTTTTCGTACAAGTTAGCTGCACCAAAAGCCCGAAGGAAACGGCATCCACAGACGTTAGCTCGACCATGGATATACCCCCCTTGTTTGAGCGCCGGGGTGAGTTGGCTTCTGCCGTTGAATGGCAGCGAACCAAAGAAAAAGTTGCGGACCTGAACGGGAAAATCCGCAAAGAACCCAATGACGTAAAGCCCCGATTACAGATCGCCGTGATCTATCTGTCGGAAGCGCGGATTACGGGTGAACACCCTTATTATTACCCGGCTATCCTGAAAATTCTGGATGGCGTACTGGCTATGGACCCGAAGAACTTTGAGGCTACCACCTTTAACGCATCGGTGAAAATGTCGCAGCACCAGTTTGCCGAAGCGCGTGAACTAGCCGAAAAAGCCCGTCAGATTAACCCAAACAATGCCTATGTGTATGGCGTACTGGTTGATGCCAATGTGGAACTGGGTAACTACGAAGAAGCCGTTGCCATGTCGGATAAGATGCAGGCGTTGAAGCCCTCTTTGGAATCGTACTCACGGGCTTCGTACCTGCGGGAGATCTACGGAAGTTACCCCAGTTCGATTGAGGCTATGAAACTGGCCGTTCAGGCTGGCTTGCCGGGTTCAGAGCCTCAGTGCTGGAGCAAAAATATCCTCGGCCATCTGTACGAAACAACCGGCCAGCTGGACAACGCCGAAAAACAGTACGATGGCATTCTGGTGATGCGGCCCAGCTATGCCTTTGCGTTGGCCGGAAAAGCCCGGATTCTGAAAGCCCGGAAGGAATACCCTCTGGCGCTGGCCACGCTGGAAAAAGCAGCTAAGATCATGCCCGAATTCTCCTTCCATGAGCAGATGGCCGAGATCTATGCCTTGCAGGGTGATCAGGAAAAAGCCAAAAAGAAATACGTGGAGGTAGCAAAGATGCTGGATGAAGATGCCCGTTCTGGTCACGCTGTTGACCTCGAACTCTGTAAACTCTACACAAAATCGGGCCAGCTAGATTCGGCAAAAAAATACGGATTGATAGAGTACAGGAAGCGGCCTAAAAACATTGACGTGAATCATGCACTGGCCTGGGTTTATTTCAATCAGCATGATCTTAAAAATGCACAGCAACATATGCAGATAGCCTTGCGTACAGGTAGTAAAGACCCGGAATTGTTACAAGAGGCTGGCGCTATTGAGCTGGCGCTGGGTAACGCTGGTCAGCGGGATAAACTAGTGGCAACCGCCCGGAAAACCAACCCGAAGTTTACGTTGTAGGGTGTTAATAACGCATGGTCTGGGAGGATACAGACCTTGGAAACAAGTATGTATGATTACGTAATGCATCGTAAGTTTGCAGGTAGTATGAAACCTTTTCTTTCCTTTCTGATCGTGATTCTGGTTAGTATCCAGGCCTATGCGCACCTCGGCAATCTGGCCGGGAAGGTATATGACCAGGCGACGAATCTGCCTTTGCCGGGGGTAACCGTACAGCTTACCGGACTCGGCAAAGCAATGGTCACCAATGAGCTGGGCCAGTATCGCTTCGATGGTCTGGTGGCTGCTCTTTACAAAGTTGAACTCTCGCATGTGGGGTTTAAAACGCAGGTCATTGCAGTGACGGTTTTAGACGATCAGACAATTACGGTCAATACCCTACTGGCTACGGCTTCTGTAGAACTGAGCGAAGTCGTGGTCTCGTCGCAACGGGCGCACGATCAGCAACTCATTAGTAGTCTTGATATTAAACTAAGGCCCATAACCAACTCGCAGGAGATTTTGCGGATGGTGCCGGGTTTGTTTATTGGTCAGCACGCGGGTGGGGGGAAAGCCGAACAGATCTTCCTGCGCGGCTTCGATCTCGATCACGGTACCGATATCCGCCTGACGGTCGATGGAATGCCCGTAAATATGGTGTCGCATGCCCACGGGCAGGGCTATGCCGATCTCCATTTTGTCATTCCTGAATTAGTTGAAGGGGTTGATTTTAAAAAAGGCCCATACCGTGCGGATAAGGGTAATCTGACAACCGCAGGTTGGGTTGATTTTCGGACAAAGACGGCTCTGGATCGCTCGTTTGTGAAACTCGAAGCCGGGCAGTACGATACGTATCGCGCTGTGGCCGGACTGGACTTGCTGGGCGCAAAAGGGAAAGCTAAAAACCAATCTGCTTATCTGGCGTCGGAGTATTCGTATACCAATTCATATTTTGATAATCCGCAGAATTTCAAGCGGTTGAATGTGATTGGGAAGTGCCACGGCCACCTGGCGGCCAACACCAACCTGACGTTAACCGGCTCGACCTTCTGGAGTAAATGGAACCACTCGGGACAAATTCCCGATCGGGCGGTAGCGTCTGGACTAACGGATTTCTTCGGCTCCATTGACCCAAGCGAAGGAGGGGAAACCAGCCGGACAAATGTCAATGCGCAACTCGTAACAGTTACGCCCCGGAATCATGTCATCAAGAATCAGTTGTTCTACAGCAACTACAATTTTGAGCTATATTCCAACTTTACGTTTTTCAAGGAAGATACCGTCAATGGCGATCAGATCCGTCAGAAAGAGCACCGAAATCTGTTTGGCTACAACGGCAGCTATTCCACCGAAACTAATATCGGCAAAAGCCACTGGACCACAACCCTGGGGGCGCAGTATCGGCAGGACATCACCTACCATACGGAGTTGTCGCACACGAAAAATCGCGTTGAAACCCTGAATCAACTCAAATTTGGGAATATTAATGAAATCAACGCGGCTCTCTACGCAGATGAATTGATTCAGGTTTCGGCCCGCTTTACGGTCAATGCCGGTGTTCGAGTCGATTATTTTCGGAGCCAGTATGAGGATTTGCTCGCAGCACCTGCAACAATCAAACGTGCTACACAGGCCATTGTATCACCCAAGCTGAATTTGTACTATACCCTGAATCCTCGACTTCAGCTTTACCTCAATACAGGTAAGGGGTTTCACTCCAACGATGCGCGGGTGGTAACGGCTCAAAACGGCCGGGAGATTTTGCCCGCTGCTTATGGCTCCGACCTGGGGGTTATTTTTAAACCCGTTCCAAAACTGCTCATCAACGCGGCTGCCTGGTATTTGTGGTTACAGCAGGAGTTTGTGTATGTTGGCGATGAAGGTGTAGTGGAACCAAGTGGCCGGTCGCGTCGGGCGGGAGTCGATCTGTCGGTTCGCTACCAGATCAGTAAAATTCTATACGCCGATCTGGACCTGAACACGGCGAAACCCCGTTCCCTCGACGCCGAAGCAGGCCAAAACTACCTGCCTTTGGCACCAACGTTTACCTCAACGGGTGGCTTGTCGGTGCAAACGCACCACGGATTCAGTGGCTCGTTGCGTTATCGGTACATAGCTAATCGCCCGGCTAACGAAGACAACTCGATTGTAGCTCAGGGCTATTTCGTAACGGATATGCAGGCCAACTACGCCCGACGAAACTACACGCTCGGTTTATCGGTACAGAACCTGTTCAATACGCGCTGGAAAGAAACCCAGTTTGCCACCGAGAGCCGCCTGAAAGGGGAAGCCGCTCCCGTCGATGAAATTCACTTCACCCCCGGCACCCCGTTTTTTGCAAGGTTGAGTCTGACGTTTTTCTGGTAAGAGATTGGTCAGATTTGATGAAGAAGGCCCAATCGTATAGATCATTGAGAAGATTACTGTTTATTTAACTAAATACATGGGCATTTGTATGAAATAAATTGCTCATGCGTTAACTGAATAAACGCTCAGCTCTATGGGAAAACTGCTTTTACTGTTGTGCTTTTCAGGCTTTTTAAGTTGTCAGCCAAAGGATACTACACCAAATGATGTGGCCGCTCGTGCTGCTGGTAAGTATGTAATTCAGTCGTATGTACTCAATGGAGATACACTCTACACAAGCAAGGGGATCAATAAGCTTGGTGTCAGTGAGTTCTATATCATTGTTGATCGTAAAGGGCCTGACTCGGTCAGGATCGGGAGTGTCTACAAAACAATTGGCGAGGCTGGGTCACAAATTCACATAAAAGATGTTGGTGTTAGCGAGACGAACGGCTCTTTTCAACTTACAGCTGCAACCTCCGCTCCTCAGCTTTATGAATGCCGGATAGAAGGGAATGCCTTCTACGAACGATCAGTACGGGGCGGTCCTGGTATTTTTGTAGTGCCTCCTGGCTACACGCTAAAAACGCCTGCTGATCCAGCCCTGGAAGGCGTTATTATAGCAGCACGGAAATAGGGATTGACGTTTACTTCAGTAGCCATCTGCATTAGTTTATTGTTAAATGTAAGCGGGTGCTTGCGTCAAAAAGGGTGATCTCCTTACTTTGAGTCATCTCAGCACTATATTCACCCGTTATGAAACACGTTTCCATAGTCGTTTTTATCACGGCTGTTCAGGCATTGATTTGCTTTTCAACCTTAGCTCAGGTAGTTGTTAGTAAGGCGGGCATTCGGCAGGAGGTACGCATCGACGAGAGCACGAAAATCGTTGACAAGACTACCGGCAAACAGATTTCCTATCAGGCGTATCGGCAATTAATGCAGAAGGACCCATATGGCTACCATGTGATGCCCGTATTTGATGAGTATGGTAAAGCCAGTGCCTATATGATTCGGCCAACGACGGCGGAAGAACGGGAAACCCACATTTTTTACAATGAACTAGACCCAACATTACAGCCCAAAGTGGGCGAACCCATCCCTTTATTTGTCATGAAGGGTATAGATGACAAGGTGTACCGATCAACCGACTTGAAAGGGCATGTGGTTATCCTTAGTTTTTGGGTCAGTTTGAGTAAACCGTTCTGGGGGCCTAGTCAGGCAAACCAATTTGCCGATGTGATACGGCCATATCAATCAGATAATGGCCTCATTTCATTAGGCATTTTACGAGAGTCGAAAGAAGAGATAGCGAATGTGATGGCTACTCAAACGCTACCATTTATGCCGATTCCGGATTCGTATAGTTTTAATCGAAAATTTCAAGTGGCTAGTATCCCGAGTTTTATTGTGATTGACAAGGCCGGGAACATAGCCGCTTTTGTTAATGGGTCAGATTACGATCAGTTAAAACAAGTCATACAGCATGTGAGTCGGAACTAATTGCCCGTTCAATCTAAACCTTGTAGTTGTTTCTATGGCTTACCTGGTTCACTAACATAAGATGGTATCCCCACCCGTTCGTAGAGCTTTGCCAGCCGATGGGCGTGTTCATCATAGGCGCTTTCAAACAGGGAAACGGCCCGTTCGGCACCTACTACATTTGCGGCTGATAACACCTTGGGGGGGAAACCTGCCTGAGTAAGTAAACCAGCCACTTCGGCCTTTAGGCAGTTGACCACTACGGCCCCGCCAACCGTTGAGCCCGGAGCAACAGGCGTATCCAGTCCCGGAACGGTGACCATGGCATCACCCATTGCTGCACCCGTGTCCAGCACCAAGTCGGCAAAGTCACTTAGTTTTTTGCCATCGGCCCGTTTGCTGGTACTGTAATCAGCATGTTGTTTTGTGATCAGGGCCACCACTTTCACGCCCTGTTTCTGAAACAACTCCGCCATTTCGATGGGAACGACATTGCAACCGCTGGACGAAATGACAAGGGCCGAATCCTGCTCCGAAAGATCATAGTTCCGGAGAATGCGCTGCGCCAGCCCCGGTACATTTTCCAGGAACATAGCCTGTCGCTGGCCATTTGCGCCCACTACCAGATTGTGAAAGGAGAGGGATAGTTCGACAATGGGATTAAAGCCGGGAAATGAGCCATAGCGGGGCCACATTTCTTCAACCATAATTCGGCTGTGGCCGCTACCAAACAAATGCACCATACGCCCAGCCAGAATCGTCTGACTAAACCACTGTGCAGCTTGCTGAATAGCGTCTGATTGTTGCTCAACAGTATCCAGAATCGCTCTGGATTTTTGAATGTATTGGGAGGTAAGGGACATGGGTTGTTGGTTGAGGTTTGCAGTTTGTAGTTCGACGTTTGAAGTTTACTGACCATACAGTTGCTTTCGCGACAGCTAACTTCAAACGTCGAACTACAAACTGCAAACAATTAGTTATGAAAACAGGCCGCTGCTCCAATAGCACCGGCCCAATCTTCAAAATGGGCTTTACAAATGGTTGTTTTTTTTCCACTTGGTCGCCATTCGAATAGGTCCATAAATGTTTGTAAAGGGGTGAACAGGGCGTCATTGGCCTGCGTGATTCCCCCGCCTAACACGATCAGTTCAGGCGAAAACGAATTGGCTATGGAAGCCAAAGCCACTGCCAACCGGCGTACGGAGGTTAGCCAGACGAGTGTGGCCACCGGCTCACCCTGTACGTAGCCATCCAGGAGTTCATGCGTACTCTGGTAGCGGCCATACGAGCGTCGGCCAACGGTCACGTTGCCAATAGCATCCTCCAGACTGCCGGGTGCGTGGGTAACATCGAGCTGGTCGCTGTCGGCATCGACGGACATGTGGCCGAGGTGTCCTGCCATCTGGAAAAAGCCCTGATATAATTGGCCATTGACA
Organism: Spirosoma sp. KCTC 42546; assembly: GCF_006965485.1. Taxonomy (NCBI): domain Bacteria; kingdom Pseudomonadati; phylum Bacteroidota; class Cytophagia; order Cytophagales; family Cytophagaceae; genus Spirosoma; species Spirosoma sp. KCTC 42546. The sequence goes on along the minus strand of NZ_CP041360.1, from coordinate 5,176,324 downwards.
AGCAGTCCACCGCCAACGCCCGTTCCCAGGGTCAGCATGGCTGCGTTGGCGACGTTGCGGGCTGCCCCAAAACGGGCTTCGGCCATTAATGCGGCATGGGCATCGTTCAGGACCCAGACACGTTCGTTCAGGAAGTCGGCCCAGGCGAAACCTTCCAGGCCCGGTAATCGACCCGGCATACATGCAATCGCTGAATTATCGACGGTAGGAAGGCCAGGTGCTGCTAACCCTACTCCCAGGATGGGTTCGTTGGCTGCGGCTTTCAGGTCTAGCACGGTCTGGGCAATAACCGATTTCCAGCTATTCGTTTCACCATCGTTGGTTGGCGTGATTCGTTTTTCTAAAACCTCGCCGGTACGTGTATCAATGAGTACGCCTTTGATACGCGTACCGCCTAGGTCAATGCCAATGGATTGATTCATAGGTGATTAATAGGGAAGTTGTTTGGAGGGTTGAGGGTTGGAGTTTGAGGTTTGACGTTGAATGACTCACCAGCCAACGTCAAACTCCAAACCTCAAACTAACTAAGGTAAAGCGAATGCTACGTAACTGTCTCCTTTTGCGGCACCTAACTTCGTACCCCCACAAGCCAGAACGACGTATTGTTTCCCGTTAACCTCATAGGTGCTGGGGGTGGCAAAGGCTGCGGCTGGAAGTTTGGTTTGCCAGAGTAGCTTGCCCGTTTTTCGGGAGAAGGCCCGGAATAAACCGTCTTTTGTGCCTGCTATAAACAGAACCCCGCCTGCCGTAATAACTGGCCCGCCGTAACTTTCTGAGCCCGTAGGTTCTTTGGTTTTTAACTCTGGATAATTTCCCAAAACGGTTTTCCAGACGTATTCGCCGGTGTTGAGGTTAATGGCGTTGAGCGTGCCCCAGGGCGTGGGAACTGCCGGATAGCCGTTTTTGTCCAGGAATTTGCTGTAGCCCGATATCTGATACGGAACCTTCGTTTTTGCCTGCTCAGCTTTGCTGAGCCCTGGTTCGGGATCATGATTCATGCCGGGCTCCTGATTTTCATCCCCGAAAAGAAACGCCAGCAATGACTGCTTCTGTTTGGCCGACAGGCTGGGAAAGGCAGGCATCATCCCTTTTCCGTTCGTGACAATGTTGTTGACAAAGGCCCTATTCCTGCGTTTGTTGATGTCGACTAACGACGGGAAACCACTGGCCGGATTTCCTTTTCGTTCGGCACCATGGCATTGGGCACAGGTCGTGGTATACACCCGCTGGCCGGGGCTGAGTTGGGCAAGCTGGTCGTTGGACAGTTTCCGGTTCAGCGAAATCAGCCAGGCCATCTCATTGCTGTTCACGTACATAATACCATCGGGATCCACAGCCGCACCACCGTATTCGGCACCGCCGTCGAGTCCTGGGTAAATAATGGTTCCCTCTTTGCTCAGGGGCGTAAAGGCTCCCTGATAACGACTTTTACGGAGTGTAGCCTGTAACTCCTCCCGATTTGAAGCTAAATCGCTTATCTCAACTTCGGTCAGGCTGTGCCGGGCGTAGGGCGCTGGTTTCGTGGGAATAGGTTGCGTTGGCCAGGCCTTTTCACCGTCGATATCAGAAGCCGGTACGGGCACTTCCTTGATCGGAAATAAGGGCTTGCCCGTAACACGATCGAACAGGAAAACATAGCCTTGCTTGCTAACCTGCGCTACGGCATCAATGCGTCGGGGCCGACCGTCGGGGCCGTTGTGCGTAACCGTCACCAGATTTGGGGGTGCAGGAGCGTCGCGGTCGAGAATATCGTGGTGGACGAGTTGGAAGTGCCAGAGTCGTTTACCCGTTTTGGCGTCGAGGGCCAGCAGGCAGTTCGCAAATAGGTTCTTCCCTAGTCGATTGCCCCCGTAAAAGTCAAACGCTGCCGAACCGGTTGGTACGTACAGGATACCCCGCTGCCGATCAACCGCCATGCCCGACCAGTTATTGGCTGCGCCTACGTCTGTATTTTTGTAGGTATCCTTTGGCCAGGTTTCATAACCAAACTCGCCCGGTTGCGGAATGGTATGAAACACCCACGCCAGTGCTCCCGTCCGGATATTAAAGGCCTGAATATGGCCCAGAGCCGCATCGGCCCCCTCAGACAGGCGCATGGGCATGATAATCAGATCGCCATAAACGGTGCCGGGCGTGTTCGAAATAACTGATTTATCTTTCGCTGTGGGTCCCAGTCCCGCCTTCAGGCTGGTACGTCCCTGATCGCCAAAGGAATTGACGGGCTTACCGGTGGCGGCTTCGATGGCATACAGCCAGGGGCCATTGGTAAACAGAATACGCTTGTCGTTTCCACTTTCCCAGTACGTAACCCCCCGGCTGGTACTCCCCGAACGCACCATTGCCCGTACCGATGTCGTATCCTTTCGTGTCCAGATTTGCTCCCCCGTAGCGGCATTAACGGCAAAGGGCTGGGTGGTGGCCGTCATGCCATACAGAACACCATTTTTTATGATTGGATTACACTGAATCTGTCCTGAATCCAGGGTATGGTACTCCCAGACCATCTTCAGCTTATTCACATTCGCAGTGTCGATTTGGGTAAGCGTGGAATAGTGATTCCGATCTGGACCACCTAAATATTCCGGCCAATCGTTGCTGGAACTGGGTGGGCCGAGTTGGTTTATAAAGGTAGCGGCTATAAATACTGTGGCCGACAGAAGGATTAGGGGAAGCAAAAATCGTTTCATAGGAGTAGGAGACAGTCAGTGCCTAAATATACTGTTTGGCAGGAGCCTGTACTCCTATTGGAGGTTAAGTGAACCGATTTTCTTTAGATTTATCGGCCCTTATTGTGATGGCAGATGCTTACAGCTGCTACTATGCAGCACCGTTAGGTTTTGAGAAACCTAACTATGTCGGTTAGACGTAACCGACATCACGTTAAGAGGTATTTTTTTGATTGGATTTACTTTTTAGCAGTCAGCTTAATTGGCCCCAGCAGCCCGGAGGGCAAGGCTTCCCAGCGAGTGGCATCGAAAGGGCGGTAGCGAATGTCCACAATGTTGATGTCGTAGAATTTCTTCCAGCCGGGATTCAGCTTATCGTACAAGCGCATGTAATTGGCGGATAGGTTCGTAACGTCAATTTCCAGTTTATTTCCGGCGGGCTTTAATAGGTCTGCCGGAATGGTTAATCGGAAGGGGATGCACCAGGCGGTTCCCAGAGGCTGACCATTCAATTTTACATCGGCGACTTCCCGTACGTCGCCAAGATCGAGTTGGTAGGATGATACGTTGACTCCGGCGGGTAAGTCGAAAGTTGTGGTGTAGCGGGCGGTGCCGGAGAAATAACCGGCAGAATCAGCTAAACTTGTCCAGGATGTTAGGCTTGGCATTGTGGCTGTGGTTGTCAACGCCGGACGGCCCTTTAGAAACTGTACCTGCCAGGAATTTTTTAAGCGGATGGACTGGCCATTCGAGGTTGACGTTAGCCGCTTTTGCGCTGCTTCGTTTAGGACTGTTGGCGTTCCTGAGTAAACATGTATAAAACAGGATTGACCCGGTTCAAGCTGTAAAAAGATTTCGTTCTTTCCACCTTGCCTTTTTCGGACGGGTATTATCTCCGTCTGATCTGTGAGGGGATTATACCGACTTACGAGACCAGTTGCCGAAAGAGCAATCCAGTTCTGGTGGAATTGGTTGCCCAGGTTCGTGATAAAATATTGCGTTGTATCCTGCTGAGAGCCAGATTTTTTTCGAATGAACGAAAGGCCTTCACCTGCCCACGGTTCTGCCCGGACGCCCAGCTGTGGTAAGGATTTGAATACATCGGTACTGACAGTTACGGTTTTTAGTTGCCGGAGCGTTTGTCCGAGTTGCTGAACTGTAGTCGAACGCGCCTGGTGATTATGAAAACCCGGTGCCTGCTCCGGTAATCCGTCGAAGACAATGCGGGCACCTTGCCGGGCTAACCGCTCCAACTGCCGGAGGGAAGTTTCGGGTAAATACGTGCTGTGTGGAACCAGTACGACCTGATACGTGGCACCACCCGGACTTCGAATGCCCTGTTTGCTCCCGGTTAACCCCTTGAGTAGCTCATCAGAAACATAGTCGAACGAGTAGCCTCGTTGCGTGAGTTGCTCACACAATTTGCCGAATGGCTGGGGAAGGAGCCACTGCTCCACATGGTGGACTTCCAACTGATGAATGCCCCCCGCTGACTTTGCCTTTGTGGCCCATAGATCATGAATCGGGAAGTAAACCAGCACATCGTTGTCGGGTTTACTGGTTTGTAAACGCGTCTGGCAGCGTTCAATATACTGATTAAGCTTAGGTAGGTGTGGCCAGAAATGAGACGATGGGCCATAGTTGGTTGAGGCATAAAATAACCAGCCCGGCCAGGCTTCAGCCCTGGGTGAGTAGGGGATACCGTGGTAGAAAATATGGTTGATTCCAGCCGCAAACAACTCATCCATCTGCGGTTTTAATTGCGAAAGCGACACCTGAAAATGGTTGGCCAGCCAGGTGCCGGTTTCTGAACTGACCAGCGGTTTTCCTAACAGATTGGCGGCCGACGATGCAAATTTCATGGCCAGTGGATTCGGCGTACCAAATCGGTCGACCTCATAGTTGGCATCGACCCGTAACCCTGGAATCGGAAAGCGACTGGAACCAAATGATTCGGTTTCGGGAATAGCGGCCTGTGCGTATAAATCAATGAGGTTCCCCGGCGAACCATGCGCCTGGTTTCTGGATAAATAGCCCGCTTTACTGGCCCAGCTACCCCAGGTTGACGCAAACCCGTCGTGGAGAAGTTCAGCAAGCGTTTGGTGATAATCCTGATGAACGAGGATACTTTCGGGAGTTCGGGTTGTATCTAAAAAAGCGGCTAACTGACTAGTGAGGTCGTACCCTCGCCGGGCTTTAAATTCATCCAGAAAATTAGCTGACCAGTTGGCACCGTATACCTCGTACGAGTCGTTGTAAACGGCACGCGGTTGTTCAGGTAAGTGGGCCAGCGTTGAGTCGAAACGCTGTAGATACTGCTGAACGGCCTCTTTGTTGAAGTAGTCAATTACCAGACCCTGGCCACCGGGCGCGGGACGTTTCACCTGTTGCTTTGTCAGAACGGTCGTGAGTTTACCATCCACCACTTTCCAGGCTTTAGCCGCGGTTGGGGTAGATACGCCCGGCCCGCCAAATGGCCAGCCAGTGCCGGTGGTCAGGTCAACACCCACACCCAGCCGTTTGCCCTCGTGAACGGTGTGCGCAAAAACGGCCAGCCAACGATCACTTAGAAATGGAATAAATTGATTTTCGTAGCCTTTTACACCGTAAATAGGAATAATATGAACACCACCAAGACCTGCTTTGGCAAACTGTTCGAGTTGATGAGTAATATCGGCTTCATTGACCGCGCTTCCCATCCACCACCAGTACGTCCAGGGGCGCGTGGTGTTGCCTCGGGCTGAAGTGCCCCTGGCAATTTGGGAAGTTGGGTTAGGGTTGGATTGGGCCTGTATGTCGACGGAGCTGTTCGCCAAACTAACAAGCAATAAACTAGTGATAAACGAGTATTTCATAATTCTTACTGTACTCACCTACTTCGGCGTGTTTAGTACGGTAAACATAACCCGCTGGCTCCCGGCAACCCCGTCTTTGGTTAATCCGTTGACCTCTACGAGATAGGTGCCGACCTGATCGGAGGTGTAAAATTCAACCCGACCTTTTCCCTGTGTGTTGGTTTGCAGGCTTGGATTCCAATACAGAAGCGTTCGGGCATCGGGCAGGCGGCTGGTCTGTTTGGTTGGGGTTCGGTCGTAGCGGGGTGCGTAAAATTCACGCTGAAGTTGCAGGCCATCATAGTCTACCTTTACCAGACGAGTATCTAGCGGAAAGCCCGCTAAATCGCCTTTGTAGGTCATAAAGCTGATGATGCCATGAAACAGGAATGGACTCAGGTAATAGTAGTTAGTGACTACATCCAACTGCTTTATTTTCAAAGGACTGAATTCAATAACCTTATCCATGTCGAACACGGGTACGCCATCCATCAGTACCAGCGGCTCGTTTTCAAAAATGGCTCTGTAAGGCCCATTCAATACATTCAGGCGGAAATGCCCCTGTCGTTTTCGAGGCATTACCCCCAGCACATACTCCCGAAGAACCTCTTCCATACGGGGAAATCGCGTATAGACATCGAGAAGGTACGATTCGCTGGGAGGACCGTAAAATGCCGCACTGTCAACCGCCGGATAGCTATATTGAATGGCACGATCACCCCAATAGGTTGACTGCACCTGCATGGCCACACTACGGTTCAGCAACTGGTCGGCCTGTGCTTCTGTAATCGCAGGTTCAGGGAGTGGTTTGGCCGGAGGGGCATCGGCAAACGGACTGTTTATCGTCAGCCTGGCAAGGCTATCTGCTGGGTTTGTTTGAACGATAAGCGTTTTGGGCCCGTAGAAATCCTGCATTTCAAACTTGATACGTCCCGCCGTATCGGAGCGGGACACATAGAGTCGAACGGGTTTGCCAGGTGTCGATAAATAGGTCTGTATATTGGGCATGGGTTTCCCTGTACCCGGATCGGTTACGGTCCCCTGAACGAGCGCGCCATTGTGTTCGGGAATAAAGCGGACCACTGGCTTCGGCTGGGTTGACAATACATCGTTCCAACGAAACCGGCGCCAGCCGTGCGTCAGCATCAAATTATCAGTTGCCTGAGCAATTTCGGCTGTTTCGGGCTGGAGGTAGTATTCCGGCGATTCGATAGTGCCCTGCAAATCGGAGGTCATCCATAAGTAACTCAGGATGGTTCCTGAACCGACCGGGGCCAGCGAATCGATCCGATAGACGGCCATGGAGAGGGCGGCCTGACTGGTTTTTGTGGCTGGAGCCAGCACCGAAGCGTCGATGCTTACCCTGGCTCGGGTGGCATACTGGTTCTGATCGGGTTTCAGCGCGAGGGTAAATTGTTGGGCGGGTCGTTTGAAGTACAACCGCTCACAAACCGGCTTTCGGTCGGCACTAAAAATTGTCAGGTGCGAAACACCTTCACCAAGGGCTTTTTTGTCGAGTAAAAACGTGGTCTCGCGTTGAATAGACCGCATTTCTGCCGCTTTAATGACCTGGCGGGTGTGGGCAAACAGATAAACCGAAGAGGGCGCGTCAAGGGTAGTTGCCACGGTGATTTTTAACTGATCGGCACCGCTGTCTTCTAGTCTCATCGTGTAGCCCTGCGGTTGTATGGCAGGTAACGAACGGGTAACAGTCCGACCTTTATCGTCGCGGAAGAGGACTTTATACGTTGTATTCTCTGATGGTTTTATCGCGAACGTGCCAATTCCAAATTGATGCGTGGTAAAGCGGGAAAGGGTATCGTTCTGCCCGTTCAGGACCCAGCCCCGCATATTGGCTCCCCGGCCGGCGGCATCGGCTACCTTAAAGGCCACATTGCTCGTCAGGCCCTGCACAAGATTACCACCTTCCGGGAAAAACTGGATGTCGTAGTCCGGTACCTGGGGTGACAGGGGTAGACCTAACGGCTTAAATGGATTAACGATCGTTAGTTTTTTTTCGAAGAAGAAATCGGCACTAAAATTCTTCATCCAGTTGGTGTAAGCCCGCAACCGATACGTTCCCGAATTAAGGGAGGCCGGTAGGAAAATGCTCCCATTTCCACCGCCAGCGGCCAGCGCAACTTTGGTTTGCAGAACGGACTTTTGGTCTGTATCCAGCAAGTCAACGTAAGCAACTTTACTCAGGTCGAGCGGCTGATGGAGTGAGCCATCCACATAATAGGCCTTAAACCAGAGTGTCTCACCGACCAGATAAAAGCCCTGATCCGTGTGGACAAACAATTTCTCCTGTAGTGCCTGCCTGCGGTAGGTATCAAAGGATTGTACCAGAGCATTCGCAGATTCCGCCGACTGGCCGAAACTGCCCAGGCTGGTCAATAGCAACAGGCCAGCCAGTAGGTCTCTGGTACTATGCAGAAGTATCTTTGTTGTCATACTGGGCTGGTGGATGATGTGCATGGCATGGCTAGTTCTAAATCGTATCATTCCCAGAAATCAGGTTTTTTGATCACCCCGCCCCGTAAACGACAATCGAGGCAGGCTTCATTGGTAGTGAGGTATAAACCAGGCGAATACCGATCAATAATACCGGGCCGGTCTCGTAGTATATCGCCACCACTCAGGGTATCGATATCACAACTTCCCACCCCTGAATTGGGATACCAGGGTGGCAATTGCGATTTGTTAATGAAAATGCGCTTGCTTTCGACGGTTCCGACCCGGAAAAAGCCCAGCACCAGATTAGTTCCGTCGGACTGCGAATGAATGTTGCCCGTAATCTGAGAAGGTTGCGGATCGAAAATAGAGCCGATACTCTGGGTTATTTTGGCCAACTGATCATAATAGTTGTACCCTTCCTGACTCAGCGCAAACTGCCTAACCAGAATACTGTATCTGACACTCAGTCGATCAGACGTACTCGGAAGGTGAATTAGGGGAAACTGGCTGACAATGTCCTGACTGAGCCGCGATGTTGTTGCCAATACGATGTTGGACGAATTTTCGCTGCCCCAGCAGCGAAATACACTCGCGGTACGATCAACAATCTTGTTATTCAGGATCTCAAACGCCGAGGTATAAACCGAATTGTATTCCCAGGTCTGGTCATATTCCCAGCGGTAATAGCGGGTGTTGTTTTTGGGGTCGTGGGTATTTACATTGATCTGTAATCCCTCGTTGTCGGGATACCAGCTAATGCTATCGATGGGTGGCGTTGGTATAACCGGCACGTAGTCGGAATAGTAATCACCTCCCGACGTGGTCTTGATATGAAGCCTATAGCTTTCGCCTACAGCAGGCGTTACGCCAGTTAGTGTATACGAGCCAACGGTACCTTCTTTGAGTGTATAGGTGCTCTTGTTCTGACTCTCGATGGTGACCACTGCCTTGGTTTCGGCGGTAGGTACTTTCGTATCGGTTAGATTCTGGGTGCGTGTTAACTGAATCGTTGTGGTGGTTCCGGCTGCACTATTAAAGAACCCATTCACCACTAAATAGCTGGCAGGGGAAGTGATTTCAGGTGGGCGATATGGATCAACACACCCGCCAACCAGCAGGAGCATTGCCCATGAAATCCCGTTTATGTACCTGTTTTTTGTCATTTTTTAAAGTTGATTTTAAACACAGAGACACAGAGAATTAAGGAGTTAAAAATCAGTAATTTAATTCTCTGTGTCTCTGTGTTTAAAAAAACTCAGTTATCTACTCCCAGAAATCAGGTTTTTTGATGACTCCTCCCCGTAGGCGGCAATCAAGACAAGGCTCACTGGTTGTCAGGTATTGGCCTGGTACTAAAAGACTAATAATACCGGGTTGCTCTTTGAGCACGTCGCCGGTGCTCATTGTGTCGACTACACAACTCCCCAGACCGTTGTTGGTATACCAGGCAGGCAACTGCGCTTTACGAATGAATATGCGTTTACTTTCGACGGTTCCGACCCGAAAAAAGCCCAGCACAAGGTCACCATCGTTTACCGATGAGTGAATGTTGCCGGTAATTTGTGAGGGTTGTGGGTCAAAAATGGAACCAATGCTTTGCGTTATTTTGGCTAGCTGGTCATAATAGTTGAATCCCTCCTGACTTAGCCCAAACTGACGAATCAGAATGCTGTATTTGCTTTGTAGTTTAAGTGAAGTGCTGGGTATGTGCGTGATCGGGAACTGACTGACAACATCCTGACTCAGTCGATTGGTTGTTGTTGTAATGATCGTAGACGAGTTCTCACTTCCCCAGCATTGAAAGACGCTCTCTGTACGATCAACAATCTTATTGTTCTTGATCTCAAACGATGATGTGTATTCAGAATAATACTCCCAGGTGCTCTCATACTCATACCGGTAATAGCGCGTATTATTTTTCGGATCGTGGGTGTTCACATTGATTTGCAACCCTTCGTTGTCCGGATGCCAGGTAATACTGTCGATAGGCGGGGTTGTTAGTACGGGCACGTAATCGGAATAATACTCCGTCCCTTTCGTCGTCTTAACATGCAGTCGATACGTTTCATTGGCTACGGGTATTACGCCGGTAAGTGTATAGGATCCAACCGTACCTTCTTTCAGGGTATAAATGTCTTTATGGGCGCTCTCAATGGTGACTATCGCCTTGGTTTCGGCCGACGGGGCTTTAGGATCGGCCAGGTTTTGGGTACGCGATAACTGGATCGTTGTGGTGGTTCCGGCTGCACTATTGAAGAAGCCATTCACCACTAAATAGCTGGCGGGCGACGTAATTTCGGGTGGCCGATAGGGGTCAACGCACCCACTTACCAGCAGAACCAGAAGCCAGGCCAGGAATTTTATAGACGTGTGTTTAAATCCCATAACTTAAAACCTAAAATTATACGTAACTGACGGAATTGGATTGCCAAAAATAGACAGCTGGTAGCTGTTGATCCGGCCATTCTCCGACTTGAAATACACCGAATAGGCATTATGCCGTCCGGTTAGGTTATAGATGGCAACGGTCCACGAACTGTGCGCCAGTTTTTTAACTTTATGATTGCCTTCAATATTCATAGCCAGATCGGCGCGGTAATAGTCGGGAATCCGGTACTGATTGCGCTCTGAATACAGTAGTCTGAGTGAGCCATCCAATACGTATTTCGATACCGGTAAGGTAATTGGCCGCCCGGTGCTATAGGTGAAATTAAGGGATATGCTAAATCGACGATTGATCTTGTAATTCCCAATCATCGTAACATCGTGCGGTTTGTCGTAGTTGCTGGGGTAATAACTTCCCTTGTTAATGATCTCATTGCCAAGCTGATCATTAGTGCGCAGCAAGGTTCGTGAGTAGGTGTAGCTTAGCCAGCCATTGAGTTTTCCCGTCATTTTTTTGATCAGGAACTCAATGCCATAGGCTTTTCCTTCGGCATTGACCACGTCGGTTTCGATGTGATGATTCAGGATCAGCGAAGCCCCGCTCCGGTAGTCAAGCCGATTTTGCATGGTTTTATAATAAGCTTCTACCGATGTTTCGATGGTATTGGACTGGTTGTTCTTGTAAAACCCGATGGCATACTGATCGCCAATCTGCGGTTTAACATTCGGGTCGCTCAGTTTCCAGATATCGGTGGGCGAGATGACCGTTGTATTCGAGAGCATCTGGATGTACTGCCGTGTCCGGTTGAAACTGGCTTTTATCGACGCCGTGTTCGACAGCCCATAGCGTATGGCAAACCGGTACTCGGGTCCACTATAATTACTAATCGCCTTATTTTTTTCGTAGCTGAGCGTATCGGTAATGGTATCAATCGTTTTAGGCTGGCCCGGAACATACTGATACACCGACCCTGGCCCTAAATAGGTATAGAACGAATACCGAAGCCCCGCGCTAATGGACAGACGAGGGCTGATATCGAACCGGTCGCCAATATAAACAGCGCTCTCCAGCCCCTGCTCCGTAGGTACTACGTCGGGCAGAATGAGCGATTCACTGCCCCTGGGTTGAAAATTGCCGGGAGAAAGTTTATAGTAGGTTGAACTAATCCCAAAATCAACGGTGTGCTGATTGGTTGGGAAATAGTTAAAATCGGCTTTCAACTGCGACTGATTAATGGAAAAGCCCAGATCATAAGCATTAACCGGATTTTTATCGCTCGATACGTTGTATTTGTAGCCGCTGTAATTTCCCGTAAAAACGCTGTAAAGCTTATTATTAATGATGTGTTTCCACTTCAGGGTAGCGGTCTGATTCTGATAGCTGTAGGCGGTGTCGCTGTTTAGTTTGAATTTGTCCTTACTCAAATAGCCCGTCAGATAGAACGTATTTCGTTCGTTCATCTCGTGCGTAATGTGCAGGTTCAGGTCGTAAAATTGGGCCTCACTTTTCTTATAGGCTGCATTTTGCAACTGTTTCAGCAACCAGTCGGAGTAAGTTGTGCGAATGCCCGCAATGAACGAGGTTTTATCTTTGATCAATGGCCCTTCGAGTGTCAGGCGACCGGTGAGCAAGCCAATGCCGCCCGAGCCAACAAACTTCTTTTTGTTGCCGTCGCGGGTTTGTACGTCCAGCACCGACGAAAGCCGCCCGCCAAATTTCGCTGGAATGGCGCTTTTGTAGAGTTCGGCGCTCTTGATCATATCGGGATTGAAGGCGGAGAAAAACCCGAACAGGTGTGATGAGTTATAAATTGGAGCGTCGTTGTACAGAATCAGATTCTGGTCGGTAGCGCCCCCGCGCACGTTAAGACCTGTTGAACTTTCACCTACGGTTTTTACGCCCGGCAGTGTCTGGATAACCCGGAGCAGATCGGCTTCGCCCAGGGCAGTAGGAACTTGTTTGATGCTTTTGATATCCACCCGCTCCTGACCCATCTGGAGGCCCGAAATGTTCTTGTCCTTTTCGGCCTCAATGACCACCTCTTTCAGGGCAATCACATCGTCTTCCATCTCGATGTTGAACTTATCGTCGGAATAGAGGATAATCCGGCGCCGGGTGTCCTTAAGGCCAATGCTGCGTATTTTTAGCTCGTGTCGCCCGCGGGGCAGTGTAATCGAATAATACCCAAACTGGTCGGAGACGGTGCCAATTCGTGGGTTTTCAATATAAATGGCGGCCCCTACAATTGGCTCGCCCGAGGCTACGTTCCGTACGAATCCCGCAATGGTTGAACGGCCCGGCCGGATGGGGTTTGTACGTTTCCCGATATCATACACCTTTGTTTCAGGTTCAATATATTTTTTCTGACTTTCGGTCAGATAGGCGCTTGACGTTGAGTCAACTCCAGCGTTTGTACCTCCTCGCTGAAAGAAGCCAATGGGCAGTTCGGTACGAATCAGTCGGTTAACGGTAATATACACCCGCTGCTGACTATCAATTGCATAGCTGTATTTGGTTCCATTGAAAAGCTGTTGGAGTACCGTTCGCAGGGGCTGATTATCGACCTGCATGTCAACGATCAGGCTATCTACATCAGCTGCGTTGTAGAAAAAACGGTAGGGTGTTTGCGTTTCAATCGCCTGCACAAACTGCTCAAAACGCTGGTTCTGAAAGGTACCCCGAAGAGGCTTTTCAACGGGTTTTTGTGCATAAATGGTTGCTCTAAACCCAATGAATAGGAGGGCCAGGAAAATGGTGCGGTAAAATGAAACCATGGTTAGTGGGTTAATTCCTCATAACGTTTAGTCGCTTGGGTAATAGCCGATTCGCGTTGTTCGTCGTTAAATTTAAGTCGATTGGCGCGAAGGTATTTTCGTAATGCTTTTGCCTGGTCGGGAAACAAAGCCAGAAAAGAGCCTTTGGTTTTCACTTCATGGTAATTGCCCTCTTTCTGGATATAAAATCGGTCTTTGAACAAGTAGTCCGCTTTATATGTCCCACTGGAAATATCCTCATGAACCGTTTTTACGCGGTGAGCCAGCACCTTTGCTTTTCCGTTATACAGGATCTCGTAAAAGCCCGTACGGACGCCCAGGGCGCTATCCCCAATGAGTCGGGTAAACTGGTGTTGCCCAATCGTGAACGTACTGATTTTGTTGCTATTCAACTGAAGCCGATAGCCTCCTTCGGGTGGTTGAATGGCGAGTTCGTCGCGAACAATATCGTAGAGCATACGCACATCATGATAGTGTACGTCATTATAGGTGATTGTTCCGGCCTGTAAACTATCAACAAGGTAATACGGATGGATTTTTATCCGGTGATCATGGTTAATGTACCCATTGCCTTCGTAAACATGTTCCTGCTTATACATAGCCTGCTCGTATGAACGGACAGCTTGTTCTTTGGCAAGCAGCACAAATGAACTGTCTGGAGCGGTAGTCTGCCCGGCGGCTCGGGTAGCTAGTGAGATAAAACAAAGGGTCAGTATCGTATACCGCATAGAGCCTGGTTAGCGTAAACGCAACATTCAAGTTGCCAATTCAGATGCAAAAGATAGTATAGAGGGCGCAGAAAACAGTGTTTGCAGGGAGAATTTGTGCTCTAATCTAAAAAAACAGGCCAAATGAATTTCTACTTGGCTTAAAACAGACAATTTCAACTGACTGCTAGGGGCGGTTATAAAATCCACAGAAACCTTAGGTTTGTTTGCTGGTGGTCTTGCTATATTGTGGCATTAATTACCCCAATTCAATCTCAGGTATTCGTGTAAGCTAATGATAAACAAAGTAGTAGCCGGGGCCGATGCGGCTGTTGCCGATATTCCCGATGGAGCCATATTGATGCTGGGTGGTTTTGGCCTGTGTGGCATTCCCGAAAACTGTATTGCAGCTCTGCTCCGAACGGGCGTAAAAAATCTGACCTGCATTTCAAACAATGCGGGGGTCGACGATTTTGGTATTGGTATGCTCTTGAAAACGAGGCAGGTGCGAAAAATGATTTCGTCCTATGTGGGTGAAAATCAGGAATTTGAACGCCAATTGCTGTCGGGCGAGTTACTCGTTGATTTAATTCCACAGGGCACGCTGGCTGAACGGATACGGGCAGGTGGCGCGGGCATTCCTGCGTTTTTTACCCCCGCTGGTGTGGGGACCGAAGTTGCTGAAGGAAAAGAAGTTCGTGAGTTTGATGGAAAGCAGTACCTGCTCGAAAGCTGGCTTAAAGCCGACTTCTCACTGGTGAAAGCCTGGAAAGGCGACACAGCCGGCAACTTGATTTTTAAAGGAACCGCCCGCAATTTCAACCCGATGATGGCGACTGCGGGCCACATCACCATTGCCGAAGTCGAAGAACTGGTACCCGCTGGCGAACTCGATCCTAATCAGATTCATACGCCGGGCATTTGTGTTCACCGGATTTTTCAGGGTAGTAACTACGAAAAGCGTATCGAACAACGGACTGTCAGATTGTAACTAATATGCTGGATAAACATCAAATTGCCCGCCGAATTGCACAGGAACTTCGCGATGGCTATTACGTCAATCTGGGCATTGGCATTCCCACATTGGTGGCCAATTACATTCCTGATGGCATGAATGTGGTGTTGCAATCTGAAAATGGACTGCTGGGAATCGGGCCATTTCCTGCCGAAGATGAAGTTGATCCTGACCTGATCAATGCGGGCAAACAGACGGTTACGATGCTACCGGGTTCATCGCTGTTTAGTTCGGTAGATAGCTTCGCGATGATTCGGGGTGGGCACGTCGACCTCACGATTTTGGGGGCGATGGAAGTCTCGGAAACCGGCGATATTGCTAACTGGAAAATTCCGGGCAAAATGGTGAAAGGCATGGGTGGGGCAATGGATCTGGTGGCTTCGGCCAAACATATCATTGTGGCCATGCAACACGTCAATAAAGCGGGTCAATCGAAACTCCTGAAAGCCTGCTCCTTACCGCTGACGGGACTCCGTTGTGTCAAGAAAATCATTACAGAGCTGGCCGTACTAGACGTGCTCCCCGAAGGTGGATTTAAACTTCTGGAAACTGCCCCCGGTGTAACCATCGAGGAGGTTCGGCAGGCTACGGAAGGTAGGTTGATTGTGGAGGGGACGATTCCGGAGATGCAGTTTTAGGCAAAGCTGGCTATTGGGTTTTCGTGCTGTCAGATGCTTTCATCTGACAGCTTAGGTTTCTCAAAACCTAACGGTGCCACTAGTAGGTTTTGAGAAACCTCGTATGTCGGTTATTAGTAACCGACAGCACTAACGAGTAACCGACAGTACTAACGGTAGTAACCAACACCACCGAAAGATATAACAGCTTACACCGTTACACTTTTCGGTTCCAAAAGATCCCACAAATTTCCGTACAAATCGGCAAAGACTGCTACCGTGCCATAGGCTTCTTCAATAGGCTCTCTTACGAAATGAATGTCGTTTGCCCGCATGTTATGATAATCCCGCCAGAAGTCATCGGTAAATAAAAACAGGAACACCCGACCGCCAGTCTGATTCCCAACTCGGGTTCGTTGTTCCTCGCCATCCGCTTTGGCCAGCAACAAACAGGTTTCGGCAGAGCCAGGGGGAGCCACTAACACCCAGCGTTTTGTCTCGCTCAAGGTCGTGTCTTCCAGAAGGGTGAAGTTGAGCTTTTGGGTGTAAAACTGGATGGCATCATCATAATCATCCACGACGAGGGCAATGTGTGCAATTCGTTGTTTCATGTTGTGGTTTTGTAAATACAGGGCAAGATAGCAACCGGACGCAGAGTTTCGATTAAGTTTGCAAACCCTATGCCTAGAGGGATTACTGACTACCAATTCGTATGGAAACTTCCACTTTATCGCCCGAAGCAGCTTTTGCGCAAACCGGCCTTTCGTTGCCACCCGCTCCCCAGCCATTAGGAGTGTATAAACCGTATCTGATCGATGGCAAATACCTATATGTATCAGGCCACGGCCCTGTGCAGGACGACAAAAGCCTGATTATTGGCCGCATTGGGGCCGATATGGATATTGAGCAGGGGAAACTGGCCGCCCGTCAGGTAGGTCTGACCATTTTATCGACCATCAAAACCCATTTAGGGAGCCTCGACCGGGTGAAACGCGTTATAAAGGTGCTGGGTATGGTGAACTGTACGGCTGATTTTGGCCGTCATCCCTATGTCATCAACGGATGTAGCGAACTGTTTTCTGCCGTCTGGGGACCCGATAACGGGATTGGTGTACGGTCGGCAGTGGGGATGGGTTCTTTACCCGACAATATTCCGGTTGAAGTAGAAGCCTTATTTGAACTGGTCTGATCGATGGAGCAAGCACCCTGGTACCTGATTGATGATGTTGCCCAACTCGATACGCCCGCACTGGTGCTGTATCCCGACCGGGTGAAGCACAATATCGCCCTGCTGAAAAGCATGATCGGTGATGTGAGTCGGTTGCGACCGCATGTAAAAACCAATAAATCGCGGGAAGCCTCCCGACTGCTGCTGGAAGCGGGTATCCGGAAGTTCAAATGTGCCACCATTGCCGAAGCCGAAATGCTGGCCATGATCGGTGCCCCCGATGTGTTGCTGGCCTATCAGCCAAACGAAGCCAAAATGCATCGCCTGCTGGCGTTGATGAAAGCCTACCCAGATACGCATTTTTCGTGTCTGGTCGATACTATTACTACCGCCACCACGCTATCAGAACTAGCGGTGGCGGCTGGCCTGGTTGTGCCCGTATACATCGACCTGAACGTAGGGATGAACCGCACAGGCATTGCGCCGGGCGGGGCTGTACTAACGCTCTATTCCGAACTTGATCAACTGCCGGGCGTTCGGCCAGTAGGCTTACATGCTTACGACGGTCACCTTCGGAATTCCGACCTGGCCATTCGCACGTCTGAATGTGATGCGGCTTTCTGGCCCGTGCAACTGCTCAGCGAAACCCTGACTGCACGCGGATTTGCAAAACCGGTCATTGTAATTGGGGGTAGCCCCACGTTCCCGATTCATGCCAAACGGCCGGATGTTGAGTGTAGCCCCGGTACGTTTATCTATTGGGATAAAGGCTACCAGACCATTTTGCCGGAGCAGGGGTTTCTGCCAGCCGCGTTGGTTGTGTCGCGGGTAATTTCTCTGCCTGAATCCTCGAAAATCTGCGTTGATCTGGGGCATAAATCCATCGCTCCCGAAGGCGATTTACTCAGTCGGGTCACGTTTCTGAATGCGCCGGAGTTGAAAGCCGTTGGTCAGAGTGAAGAGCATCTGGTTCTGGAAGCAGGGGAGGGGCATTCCTACAAAGTGGGTGATGTATTTTACGGGATACCCAACCACGTTTGCCCAACCGTTGCCCTGTACGAACGGGGCTATACCATCGAAAACGGCCTCACTACGGGTGAATGGCTGGCTGTTTCCCGGGATCGGGTCATTACCATTTAATTTTCTTTCATGTTTACAATAGATGCCCACCTCGACCTGAGTATGAACGCGATGGAGTGGAATCGCGACCTGCGACAGCCGGTTGCGCGATTGCGCGAACGCGAACACGGTATGACCGATAAGCCAGACCGGGCCAAGGGTACTGTATCGTTGCCTGACTTACGCCAGGGTAACATTGGGTTAGTTGTGGCTACACAGATTGGTCGTTATGTTGCCCCTGATAACCCACTTCCCGGCTGGCATTCGCCAGAGCAGGCCTGGGCACAAACACAGGCGCAGCGAATCTGGTATGAACAAATGGAAGCCGCCGGTGAGATGATTCAAATCCGGGATCTGGCAGGTCTGGAGAAACACCTCACGCTCTGGAACGATGGAACGCCGAACGAGTCAAAACCGGTGGGTTATATACTAAGCCTGGAAGGGGCCGATTCAATGGTGACACCCGCTTATGTTGAAACGGCCTATAACTATGGCTTGCGGGCTATTGGACCCGCTCACTATGGGCCGGGACGTTACGCACAGGGCACCGATGCCATAGGTTTCATAGGGATGGCCGGACGGGATCTGTTGCTGGAAATGCAACGGTTCAATATGATCCTGGATGCCACCCACCTCTGCGACGATAGTTTCTGGGAAGCACTCGATTTCTTCACAGGGCCAGTTTGGGCAAGCCACAATAATTGTCGCGCACTGGTCGACCACAATCGCCAGTTTAGCGACGAACAACTTCGGGAGCTCATTGCTCGTGATGCCGTTATTGGCGGGGCGTTGGATGCCTGGATGATGGTGCCTGGCTGGGTGCGCGGTCAATCGACCCCCGAAAGCATGAACTGTAATCTGGCCAAAATGATCGATCACCTGGATCATATCTGTCAGATTGCCGGTAACGCCCGCCACATCGGCATCGGCTCGGATTTAGACGGTGCCTTCGGCAAGGAACAGTCACCCTACGATCTGGAAACCATTGCCGACTTACAGAAAGTGCCGGATTTACTACGCCAGCGCGGTTATACCGAGGAAGATATTGCCAATGTTATGCACGGTAACTGGTTACGGTTTTTGCGGAGAGTATGGGCGTAAAGTAGAACCGCATGGGCGGACACGGCGGACTAGTATGATGATTACGATTTTCGCAGATTTTATCATTGAAGCTATTTAAGCCTTCTCAACTGCTCAATGTCATCTATATCCTTTTGCCTTGGTGTAGTCAGTTTATCTTGGATTAAATCGTCTAAGCTTATAAATGGAATGTCAACGCCATCATATTGAGCCACTTTCTTCTTTGCAAAAGATACACTGAATTTTAAGGGGGCTTTTATAGTTGGAAGAAGATCAAGCGTATAATCCTCAAATTCTAATTTGAAGAAAGAAGTCTTAGGATTAGGGGAAAAATCGTCTCTATATTTTGTTACATCTTTCCCTAGCTCCTCTAAGGCATTAATTAGATTGAAATAGTTCGAATAGGTTGGATTGTACCAAAAATCTAAGTCAGGTTTGTCTACAATTTCTCCCTTTGTATTTGTTGATTTTCTAGAATACCCATAATACGCTACGGCAGTGCCGCCCACAATCATATATTCTACAAAATTTCTTTTAAATATAGCGAATATCTCAAGTATGGCACTGTTATACTGCATACACAGTATGTTTGTCTACTGCCTTATTATTCTCTGTAGACGGGGTATCACTGACATGTGCGTTCCTCAAGAGACTTATGAATTCCTCAAATCGATCATGACGTTCCATCGATTTAGCAGAAGCCGGATTGATCGATTCTGAGTGATCTTTCAGTTCCTCAAAGCTATTATAATGCTTTAGCTCTTCCATGGCAAAGGCGCTTTGTTATCTCTAACTATGCCGAATATACAAACGTATTTTTTTTTAGCAACAAGAATAAGCTCAAAAAGATTGTCAATGTGTTGAAATCTAAGGTATTTGGTCGCCATAATGTACTTAGGTGAGTTAATGGAAACGCCGAATCCAAAATTGAAATTATGGACTAACAATCGGTTGCTGCGCTTCAACAGCCAGCAAATAAACCGTCACCGACTCACCGATGGCGGCAATCCAGTTGCCATAATCAGCAACAGCCTGGAGCCGTCGTTCCAGCATAGGATTGTAACCTCTGGGCATGGTAGCCCGTTCGGTAATGGGTTAATCTGACATTGGATTTTAACCGAATCGTCGGCCCGGCACAAAGGGCGCTAAGATTAACGCAAAGAACGCAATGGACATACCCTTAGCGTTCTTTGCGTTAATCTTAGCGCCCTTTGCGGTTAAAAATCTACTTCTTCGACGAGAATTGGTAAATCGTTGTGGATTTATAAGTCTCACCAGGCCGTAGTGTCGTTGTTGGGAAGTTAGGCTGGTTTGGTGAATCTGGATAGTGCTCTGTTTCCAGGCACAAAGCATACCGCTTTTTGTAGGGGAATCCCTCACGACCAGTCAATGTTCCGTCCAGGAAGTTACCGGTGTAGAACTGAATGGCAGGTTGCGTTGTGCGCACGTCCATGACGCGTCCGCTGGTGGGTTCATAAACCGTAGCTGCCAGCTTCAGCGAATCGCCTGTACCGTTCAGCACCCAGCCATGATCATAGCCTCCGCCGTATTTGATCTGTGTGTCGGTCGAATCGTTGATGCGCGTACCAACAACCGTTGGCTTCGTGAAATCGAAGGGTGTCCCCGCAACAGGTTGTAGCTGGCCCGTTGGAATCAGCGTTTTGTCAATCGGGATAAACTTGTCGGCGTAGAGCGTTACAACGTGGTCGAGAATATCGCGTTTAGCACCGCCAGTCAGGTTGAAGTAGGTGTGATTAGTCAGGTTGACAACCGTTGGCTTGTCGGTAGTTGCCTGGTAATCAATCTTGAGGGCGTTATCTTTTTGCAATGTATACGTTACCTCTACCGATAAATTGCCCGGATAACCTTCTTCGCCATCTTTCGATACATAGGTAAGCTTGAGCGCGGGTTCGTCGCCTTCAACGGGTGTGGCGGTCCAGAGAACTTTGTCGAACCCTTTGGTACCTCCATGCAGGTGATTGCCAAAGTTGTTGGTAACGAGCGTGTATTGCTTGCCATCCAGCGTAAACTTCCCTTTGGCAATACGGTTGCCATACCGACCCACTAAGGCACCAAAATAAGGTACTCCTTTTACGTAGCCAGCCAGTGAATCCATCCCCAGGGTAACATCCTCAAATTTGCCATTTCGATCAGGCGTCGTTAGCGACACAATGATGCCGCCGTAGTTGGTGATGCTGACGGTCATGCCCGATTCGTTATGCAACGTGTATAAATCAGCCGTTTGGCCATCGGGCAGTTGGCCGTATGCGGCTTTTTCGATTCCCGGCTTTTGCTCGGTTGTTTCTTTTTTGGAAGTGCAGGAATTCATGGTCACGCAACC
Organism: Spirosoma sp. KCTC 42546; assembly: GCF_006965485.1. Classification (NCBI taxonomy): domain Bacteria; kingdom Pseudomonadati; phylum Bacteroidota; class Cytophagia; order Cytophagales; family Cytophagaceae; genus Spirosoma; species Spirosoma sp. KCTC 42546. The sequence continues at coordinate 5,155,160 of NZ_CP041360.1, read as the reverse complement.
CGCTAACAGGGCCAGAGATAAAAATTGAGTCAAAAATTTCATGAACGAGTAAGGGGTTTGGGAAATGGACATTTGTCTGTGGTACGCCACCCGACACCACAAACAAAGTCTGTTTGTCGGCTATACTACTACAAAAATAGAATCAATGCCTCAACACCCTTGCCCGTAATAGGCATCTTTCCCGTGCTTGCGTTCGTAATGTTTCAGCCGGAGGGTGTCTTTGATACGGGGTGTGTTTGGGTTAATCTGCAAGGTCAGGTACGCCATACGAGCGAGTTCTTCGAGTACGGCCGAATTATAGACGGCTTTCTCCGCGGTTTTGCCCCAGGTAAATGGGCCATGATTTTGCAGGAGCACCATTTCCATTTCGGTATACAGCAGCCCTTTCTCGGCAAATGCATTAAATATCTGGTGGCCTGTTTCGTGCTCGTAATCGCCCTGAATCATCTCGTCGGTTAGGGCGGGGGCGCAGGGAATGTCCTGATGGGTGTGGTCGGCGTGAGTGGTTCCGAAAATAGGAATGTCCATCCCCGCCTGCGACCAGGCCACCGCGTGGGTGCTGTGCGTGTGCGAAATACCACCAATTTTCTCCCAGGTTTTGTAGAGCAGGGCATGGGTCTTCGTATCCGACGACGGACGCATCGTGCCTTCAACCACCTTCGCATCGTAGTCACAAATGACAATGTCGTAAGGCGTCAGTTCGTCGTAGGGAACGCCACTGGGTTTGATTGCGAATACCCCCCGTTCACGGTCAACGGCGCTTACATTGCCAAACGTAAACAACACCAGGCCCAGCTTGGGGAGTTGCATATTGGCTTCGTAACATTCTTCTTTTAAGGATGTGTACATGGTTAAAGAGCGAAAGAGTGAATGAGCGAAAGAGTGGATGAGTACTCGAGACACGGATTCGCTCTGTCACTCATTCACTCTTTCACTCTTTAAAGTTCTAACACTACCACCGAAACCGGCGGCAGAGTTACTGTTACGTTATCGCCGGAGAGTTTGGCACCATTGAAGGCGACCGGCTTGATTTTAGTCAGGTTCTCGAACGTGTTATGATCGTGTACGTTGGCGGAGGTCAGGATGCGTCCGGTGATTCCCGCGGCTTTTAACCCCTTTAGATCCACCGAAATATCCTGCGGTTTGTTCGGATCGATGTTCACGAGTGAGATATGCACCTTACCGGCCTTATCGCGGGACGCGGAAACGGATACGGCAGGTAATTTTTCCTTATCCATAACAAAATCATCCGATTTCACGTCAACGGGCAGCATCGTTGCGTCCTGATGGACATTATACATTTCCAGGACGTGGTAAGTAGGCGTTAGCAATATCTTGTCGCCTTTAGTCAGAATGACCGCCTGTAATACATTGATGGCCTGTGCCAGATTCGCCATGCGGACACGTTCGCAGTGTTTATGGAAAATGTTGAGCGTGGCTCCCGCCAGAACGGCATCGCGCATGGTGTTCTGCTGATACAGGAACCCTGGATTGGTGCCGGGCTCTACGTTGTACCAGCCACCCCACTCATCCACGATCAGAGCTATTTTCTTCTCCGGGTCATACTTGTCCATAACGGCCGAGTGCTTTTCGATTAACTCGTCCATCAATAACGCCTGTTGCATGGTTTTGAAGTACTCCTGATCGGAGAACTGCGTAGCCGAACCTTTTTTGCCCTCGCCCCACGACAGAACGGAATAATGGTGCATGGCCAGACCTTCCATCATGCTGGCGGGAATATTTTTCATGAGGGTTTCGGTCCAGGTATAATCGTTGTCGCTGGCTCCTGACGCAATCCTGAAAATACGTTCCTTGCCCACCCGGTTGTTCATAAAGGTGCTGTACTGACGGTACAGGTTGGCATAGAAATCCGGTTTCATATTGCCGCCACAACCCCAGGCTTCGTTGGCTACACCCCAATAGCGCACATTCCAGGGAGCTTGTCGGCCATTCTGCTGGCGCAGGTTCGACATGGGACTGTTCTTTTCAAAGTTTACATATTGGACCCAATCCGACAATTCCTGTACGGTGCCACTCCCCACGTTACCGGCCAGATACGGCTCCGTTCCCAGGAGTTCGCACATATTTAGGAAATCATGGGTGCCGAAACTATTGTCTTCGGTAACGCCACCCCACCAGGTATTGACAATTTTAGGCCGTTTGGCTTTGGGACCAATACCATCTTTCCAATGATACGTATCGGCGAAACAGCCACCCGGCCAGCGGAGGTTCGGAATCTTTAGCTTTTTGAGTGCATCGACCACATCCAGCCGAACCCCGTTTTTATTAGGGATTTTCGTGTTGCTCTCGCCCACATAAAAACCATCGTAAATAGAACGGCCCAAATGCTCGGCGAAGTGGCCGTAGATATGACGACTAATGACGTGTTTGCCCTCGCTGGCATTGATCGTCGCTTTGTTCTGGGCTGAAGCCATCAGGCTACTACCGGCAACAAGGAAGGTTAGGAGTTGTTTTTTCATAGGAAAAGGTTGGGTTTCTTGTGAATAGCGCGAACGAAGACGTTCGCGCTATCGCGCTATCTCAAAGCTACCGGTAAGCGGCTTCGCTCCAGCGCAGTTCGTTCTTTAACTGCCGAAGGTTGGTATTTCGGTCGATGACTACTAATTCGACACCGAAGATGTCGGCAAAGTCTTCGATTTGATCGGTCGTCAGATTCTGGCTGTAAACCGTGTGGTGGGCACCACCCGCCAGAATCCAGGCTGCACAGCCGGTTTGCATATCGGGCATGGGTTTCCAGATGGCACGTGCTACGGGTAGTTTCGGTAGGGCTTCCGGCACCTCAACCGCTTCTACTTCGTTGACCAGTAGTCGGAACCGGTTGCCCATGTCGATGAGCGATACGTTGATGGCTGGCCCAGCCGGTGCGTTAAATACCAGGCGAACAGGATCTGCTTTGCCACCAATACCCAATGGGTGAATCTCGCAGGTTGGTTTGCCTGCCGCGATAGAGGGACAGATTTCGAGCATATGCGAACCCAGCACCAATGGATTTACCGGATCGAAATGATAGGTATAGTCTTCCATGAACGAGTTGCCGCCTTTCAGGCCAGCAGCCATCACTTTCATCGTGCGAACCATCGCCGACGTTTTCCAGTCGCCTTCTCCACCGAAGCCGTAGCCATCGGCCATCAGGCGTTGCGAAGGAATACCCGGTAGTTGAGTCATGCCGTGCAGATCTTCAAACGTGTCGGTATAGGCCGTGAAGTTGCCATCTTTCAGGAAGGCCCGCATGCCAATCTCGATCTTGGCGGCATCGCGCAGAGAACTATGCTGGGCACCCCCTTTCAACAGTGAGTCCATTAGCGTGTAGCTATCCGCATATTCGGCGACGAGCCGGTCGATTTCGGCGTCCGTCACTTGGTTGATAACGGCTACCAGGTCGCCAATACCATGCGTATTCACCGACATGCCGAAGGTCATTTCGGCGGCTACTTTATCGCCGTCGGTTACGGCTACCTGCCGCATGTTGTCACCAAACCGAACCACTTTCATGGTTTTTAGCTCAAAAGCGGCCACTGCGACCCGACTCCAGGAAGCAATCTTGTCGATCACATCCTGCTCCTGCCAGAAACCAACGACGATTTTGCGGTTCAAACGCATCCGCGACATGATGAACCCAAACTCCCGGTCGCCGTGCGCCGACTGGTTGAGGTTCATGAAGTCCATGTCGATGTCATTCCAGGGAATATCCCGGTTAAACTGCGTATGTAGGTGAAGAAGTGGCTTTTTCAAGATGCTCAACCCCCGAATCCACATTTTGGCGGGCGAAAACGTGTGCATCCAGGTAATGATACCGACGCAGTTGGGCGCTACATTGGCTTCCTGGCAGATGGCATAAATTTCGTCTGGCGTTTTCACGACGGGCTTAAAAACCACGCGTACCGGTACTTTATCACCCAGAAAATTGGCGATGATGAGCGAGTGGGCATCGACTTGCTTCAGGGTTTCTTCCCCGTATAAATGCTGGCTTCCGGTTACGAACCAGACTTCAAATTGTTTCAGGTCAATCATTGTACTTTTTATTTTTTGGTATTATAGTGCCAGTTTTGAGAACGATGCAGGCGGTTCCGCTAACATGACTGTATGCTTTTTTGTCATGCTGACGAAGGAAGCATCTTAAAGTATGTCTATTAAATAGTCTGGATGCCTTAAGATGCTTCCTTCGTCAGCATGACAAAATCAATTCTCAATAAACTTCCCCAACGTCAAATACTTCGTATACAGCGTTTCATACACCGCCACGTTGTCGGGGCGGGGGATGTATTCGGCATCGAAACCGGAGCCCATAGCGCGCTGGGCGGCTTCCATTGTCGGGTGAACGCCAGCCGCTACGGATGCACACATGGCCGCACCGAGGGCGCAAGCCTGGTCGGCACTAGCTACCTGGATGGGCTTATTCAGCACATCGGCGAGAGTTTGCATGACGAAGGGCGATTTTTTGGCTACACCGCCAATGGCGATTACCTTTTTGATGGGGACACCTTCCTCAATAAACCGGTCAACGATACTACGGGAGCCAAAGGCCGTTGCTTCAACCAGTGCCTTAAACACTTTGGGGGCGTCGGTACCCAGGTTCAATCCGGCAATGGCCGCCTTAAGCGTGTGATTGGCATCGGGTGTCCGGCGACCGTTGATCCAGTCGAGTGCAATGACATCATTCCCGGTAACGGGCAACTTAGCGGCTTGTGCCGATAGATGCGGAATTAGTTGTTGACTTAGCGTTTCGGCGGCTTCTGCTCCCAGTAACTCGCGCACCGGACCGGTGATCAAGCGGGCGAACCAGGCATACACATCCCCAAACGCAGACTGTCCTGCTTCCAGGCCGAGCATCCCCGGTGCCACCGACCCATCGACCTGGCCACAAATTCCCCGAATAAGCCGGTGGCCGATTTCCTCGTTGGGGGCCATCAGAATGTCGCAGGTGGAGGTGCCAATGATGCGCACGAAGGCGTAGGGTTCAATTTCGGCACCGATCGCACCCATATGCGCATCAAAGGCACCTATACCGATCACTACGTTTGTCGACAGTCCCAGTTTTTCTGCCCATTCAGGGGATAGCTTGCCCATGGCCTGATCGGAAGTATACGTATCCGTGAATAGCCGATCACGTAATCCACTGAGTAACGGATCAAGTTTAGTCAGAAATTCGTCAGAAGGAAGTCCGTCGAACTCGCTATGCCAGAGCGCTTTATGGCCAGCTGCACAGCGGGAGCGTCGGAGAGTTAGCGGGTTGGTGTTGCCCGTCAACACAGCCGATATCCAATCGCAGTGTTCGACCCAGGAAAACGCGTGTTCACGAACGGCTTCATCGACCCGGAGCGTTCGTAGCATCTTGGCCCAGAACCATTCTGAAGAATAAATACCGCCAACATATTTGGTGTAATCCGTATCCCAATGGTGTGCCAGGGTATTGATTTCCTCCGCTTCGGCGTTGGCGGTATGGTCTTTCCAGAGAATGAACATGCCGTTTGGATTCTCCGCAAAATCAGGCCGTAAGGCTAGAGGGAGGCCGGTTTCATCGACGGGGCCGGGTGTAGAACCCGTGGTGTCAATGGAAATGCCTACCACCTGCTGGCGAACTTCGGCGGGAGCCTGTGCTAACGCGCCGGTGACGGTTTCCGTTAGTCCTTCGAGGTAGTCGAGTGGGTGCTGCCGAAACTGCGAGCTGGCTGGGTCGCAGTACAGTCCCTGTTTCCAGCGAGTGTATTCGTGAACATGCGTTCCTACGGTTTCGCCCGTTTGGGCATTCACAACTAAGGCTCTGACCGAATCGCTACCAAAATCGACGCCGATAACGTATTGATTATTCATAGATAAAGGTACTCGGGTTGACTAAAAAGTACGGTTTTAGTAGCAGGGATTTACAGTTTTGTTGAATAGTGTGTTTGTGACACAATATTACAGCGCTTTTGTGTTATTTTCATGGAAAATGCAATTATTATTTGTTTATACTGGATTGCGTTAAGGAAAGCGGTTTGTATCGCTTTTTGAGCCCCTTATGAAAGTGTTAACTCCGGGAAGAAACTGACATAATCGGTCAGGTATTGCTGGTATTTCTCGGTGTTTAGTTTGTAGAGCTTTCCTTTTTTGGTCACCGAGTTCGTGTCTTTCTCTCCGGTATCAGTCAGGAGTTCCGTCGACATAATTTTCCGGCTGAAGTTCCGACGGTCGAGCTGGGTGTTGTAGATGGCTTCGTACACCTTCTGAAGCTGCGGAATGGTGAACTTATCGGGCATAAGTTCAAAGCCGATAGCGTGCAAGGCCGCCTTGTATCGCAGTTGGCGCATTGCCTGCTCAACCATCGCATTATGGTCAAAAATCAGATCCGGCTTTTCACTCAGGTTAATCCAGTAGGCATTATGCGCGTTGATAGCATTGACGTCCTGCTCCTGAATATTGACCAGCGCGTAATACACGACCGAAATGGTTCGCTCCACCGGATCACGGTTTATCGCGCCGAAGGTTTGTAACTGTTCGAGGTAGTTATTCGTTAACCCTGTGAGATCATACAGGATACGCTGGGCGGCAGCCTCCAGGTCTTCTTTTTCCTTCAAAAAGCCACCCATTAATGACCATTTGCCACGTTCGGGATCGAAGTTTCGTTTAATGAGTAGTAGCTTCAGTTCTCCGCCATCGAAACCAAAAATGATACAATCTAATGCAACCAGAATTCGGTTTGGGTGTGTGTAATGAATCATAGGGCAACGGGTTGTAAAGCGTGCGTCCCGAAAATAGTGATACAGGATAAGCTAATTAGTGCTTTAAGCTAATCAGGCAGGCCAATATACTGTTGAGGGATGAATTTTTAGTTTACATAACTCGTTCTAAAAAACATTTATACGCTTCTGGTAAATTCCTTTCCTGGGTTATCGCAATAAATGGATAAAGTGCAAAACGTTGGTTGGGTATTCCTGCTATTTCGTTTCCCGTTTCACAATCCGATCGGCCAGATCCAATTTTAACGTTCGAATAGTAGCCAATACTAACTCGGCCATTCGGCGGGCTCCGAGTTCATTGAAGTGCGTATTGTCTACTTTACCATCGGGGTAATTTGGATGCTCGCCGGGTGCTAGCTGGAGAAAGAGCAGTTTAGAGTTTTCGGGGCCGAAGGTTTGGAGGAGTTCCTGACTTTGTTTGTCTAAATCAATCAGTGGGGTTTTGTATTCACTGGCCACAGCCCGCACCAGTTCGGAATAAAGCGTATGGGTGCCTTCGATTTTCCCGGCTGCATCAAACTGGCGTCGGGCAACGGGGGTGACGAGTACCGGATTGGCTTTCTTGGCCCGACTTTCGGTGATGAATCGAATCAGGTTTTTCCTGAACTCGTCTTCAGTGGTATAGCTTTTCTTGGTTTTTACCTCGTCGTTATGACCAAACTGAATCAGTACATAGTCGCCTTCGTTCAGGTCGTTGGCTACGGGTTGCCAGCGGTTTTCTTCAATGAAGGTTCGGGTACTGCGGCCATTCATTGCCCGATTATCAACCGTTACGCTTTCATTGAAAAAATGGGCAAACGGCATTCCCCAACCCGTTTCGGGATAGGCCTTCACGTCCTTGATCGACATGGTCGAATCGCCGATGAGGTAGACGGTGATTTTGCCGGGCGGGGGTGTAAACGCCAGCAAAGCGGTAAGGCCGAGTGAGGCAGTGAGTTGGAGAAAGCGGCTTCGGTTCATGCTATATAGTAATGGATAATGAATAATGGACAATGAATAATGGCCAATTGGGCAACTATTGTCCATTTTACATTATCCATTTTACATTATCTATCATTCATTCTATTGTCTACTGATACCCCTGGTTTTGGGCGAACTCTGTTTTGTTGGTTACGGCATCCAACTGCGTTTGCGGAATGGGACGCAGGACGTGATAATCCTGGATATTGACGGCATTATCAGGCGCATAGGCTTTAACACGTTCCACCAGCTTGCCAGTACGCTTCAGGTCGAACCAGCGGATTTGCTCTCCGGCCAGTTCGCGGGCGCGTTCGTCCAGAATGAAATCGAGCGTTACCTGTGTCGACGTAATTTGCATTGCGGCTGCTTTACCTGCTTTCGCAGCCCGGGTGCGTAGTACGTTGATATTGTCGGCAGCGGCCTGCAAGTTCCCTAACTTCATCTGGGCTTCGGCAGCAATCAGGTAGACTTCGGCCAGGCGGATAACAAACACATCACGGGCGCTCTGGGCTTCGTTCAGACTGGGCCGGGTTGGGTCCATAAACTTCGACAGGCTTGGGTAGCGCAGGTTGTCTTTTACGGTTCCGTTGGCATTGTAGATCTTGCTCCGGTCATACGTCTGGTATTTGCGGGTAGCCTCAAACGCATCGGGAATTTCTTTCCGGGTGCAATACACGGCTGTATCGCCCAGGTTCATGCCGGCAGGACGCGTGGTTGAATTGGCATACCAAACCTCATTAAACGAACCTTCGTAACGAGCATCATCGTCGCTATAGAGATCCAGCAGGAAGCGGGTGGGCATGTAGCGGTTGAACGGACGGCCATTCAGGATGTCACGTACCATACCGGGTCGGTCGTCGTATTTCATGAGGTACAACAGGTGCGCGTTGTTGCTGCCCCGGCTGTGTCCGTAGGGGTTGAAGGTCGTATTGGCCAGGTCATCGAGAGCCAGGTTTGCCGAATAATCCACGACATAAATAGCCTCTTTGGTTTTCAGATTGCTCATCTTCCAGAGATCGGCGTAATTAGCTTCCAGTTTGTAGGTATTGCTTGCAATTACCGCCTGCGCCATTTCCAGGGCTTCTTTGTTCATGCCCCGTGTTAGGTACATCCGGGCCAGAAACGCCTGAGCGGCTCCTTTGGTCACTTTACCATATTGCGGCTGAGTGACGGGCAGGTTGGCAACGGCTATTTTCAAATCTTCAAAAATCAGGTTGTAAAATGTTTCAACGGGTGTGCGATTGGCCGTTGAAACAATGCCATTGGTCTCCTCAGTCGTGAAGTGAACCCCACCCCAGGTTTCAACGATATGCCAGTAATAGAAGGCACGCAGAAACCGAAGTTCACCTTCCCGGATGGGCCGCAACGTAGCCGACAGCCCCGCTTTATCGATGCGGTTTATACCCCCGTTACATAGATTAATGGCAGCATAGAACTCACGCCATTCCGTGGTCAGGTAGGTGTCACTTCCCTGAAGATTCAGGTACTGGGTAAGCCCACGGTCGGTTTCTCCTGATCCACTGGTCCAAATGTCGGTACCGGTTTCGGCAATGTTGTGCGCTTCTTCCTTGCCATACCACCAGCGCTGATAGGTGTAGGCCGCGTTGACTAAGGTTTCAAAGCCCTCGGGGGTGGTGTATACCGTTTCGGCGGTCAGGCCGCTGGGGTTATATTCCTCCAGGACATCGTTACACGAGAAAAGGGTAAGCAGAGACAATGTCAATAACCCCGTTTTTAAAAGAAATGCGTTCATGATCGATACGAAATTTTTGGGTTATAGGTTGACGTTCAGGCCAAATACATAGAGTTTGGTCAGGGGGAAGTTTTCGGAACCACCCCGCTCCGGGTCGTAGTTTAGCTTGGTAAATGTGACCAGGTTCTTACCCGTCACGTAGAGCCGCACCCCACGGATGGCTTTGGGGAGTACTTTTGCCGGTACATTATAGGCTAGGGTGATATTCCGAATCCGGGCGAAAGAACCATCCACATAGCCCAGGGTCGACAGGTATTTCAGACCACCGTTTTTGTTGGGTCGTGGATACGCATTGGTTGGATTTTCGGGCGTCCAGTAATCCAGACCCGCCGTGCTGTTGCCAACACCCTGCTGGTCGAAACGGGCCGAGCGGTCGGAGTTAATCATCTGGCCGATACGCGCGTACAGAAACACATTCAGATCGAAGCCTTTGAATTTGACGGTGTTATCGAAACCACCACTCCATTTCGGGCGAGGATTTCCCAGGATGATCCGATCATTAACGGCGTCAATCTTACCGTCGTTATTCTGATCTCTGACTTTAATCTCGCCCGGCAACTGGGTTGGCGATAACTTGGCCGCCAGATCGGCTTCGGACGTCTGCCAGATCCCCAGTTTTTCGTAATCATAAAACACGTTGATGGGCGAACCGATAAACCAGCCATTGCCAATGTCGTTGCCGCCCGTAACCAGTTCCGTAATCTCTTCCTTGTTTTTGGTAAAGGTGACGTTGCTGGTCCAGCTCAGGCTGGAGGTGCGGATGTTGGTACTTCCCAACGATACTTCGATACCGCGATTTCGCGTTTTGCCGATGTTTTGCTTCACGGTCGTTACGCCCGTTGTTGGTGGTAAGCCACGGTCTAGCAGCAGGTCCTGCGTACGGGTATCGTAATAGTCAACGGATGCATTGATCCGGCCATTGAGCAACCCAAAATCGAGGCCTACATTTTTGGTGTACGATAATTCCCAGCCTAATTCCATATTGCCTACGTTCCGGGAAAAAGTGTAGGCCGGAGCGGCCACTTCATCGTAACCGAAGGCGAGCCGGGTTAGTGTTGTCTGCGTAGCGTAAGGCCCTGAAGGATCATTACCCGCCACGCCATAACTAGCCCGTACTTTCAGATCGCTCAGTCCCTTAACACCCTGCATAAACTTTTCGTCGATAACGCGCCACGCAAAAGCTGCCGATGGAAAGAACGTCCATTTGTTGCCTACAGCCAGTTTCGACGAACCATCTTCCCGAGCCGTTACCGTTAGCAAATACCGATCCCGAAACGCGTAATTCAACCGACCGGCAAACGACACCAGGTTGTTCTGGGAATAGGCTGAATTAATCTTGATTTCCTCGGTAGCGCTGCCCAGTGAATAAAACAACTGCGACGGCAGCAACTGGTTAACACCCGAAGCCGAGGCATTGTCGGATGAATTGCTCAGGTAACTGGCAATACCCGTCAGCGTTACAGCATGCTGTCCCAACGTGCGCTGATAAGTGGCTACGTTTTCCCAGTTAAGGCTTCGGCTACTGCTGGTATTATAGGTTGCGAGCGACTTTCCTGACAGTGAGCGATCAATCGATTTCGGCGACGAATAAGCGCCATCCCGCACAGAAGCCAGGTTAACGCCCAGCGTACTCCGAATCATCAGCCCTTTAATAGGCGTTAATTCCAGATAGCCGTTCGTTAAGACACGAGTCGTTAATACCGTGTTGTTGAAGACATTAGGCTGCTCATCCGAAAGTGGGTTCGCCGTTTGGCCATCCAGCATGATGTAATTGAAATTGCCATTGGCATCATACAGAGAGCCGAGAGGACTGATTTTATTGGCCTGGTTCAAGGGGTCTCTCCGTACGCTCTGGTTATAATAGGTAAGCTGACTTTGCAGGCCGATTTTCATCCAGTCGTTAATCGTAAAATCGACATTGAGTCGGCCCGTGTAGCGCTTCAGTTCATCCAGTTTCAGAATCCCCTTTTCATTGTAATAATCGACCGATACGTACGATTTCAGGCGGTCGGTACCAGCCCGGATGCCAACCTGATAATCCTGTTGCAGGCCATTGTGAATGAGAGCATCCTGATAATCGGTCCAGACGCCGTTCTGCAAGGCGTTGTATTCCGCTACGTTGGTGAAAATGGCAGCATCATCGGCCGGACTTTTCCAGACACCGCCCGCCCGCCAGGCTTCCCGTTTAAAATCCCGGAATGCGGTGATATCCATCGCTTTCGGATACATCGTTACCTGCGAAATACCCGAGTACGCATTAAAGGAAATGTCTGGTTTGCCTGTTTTGCCTTTTTTGGTAGTAATCAGAATAACCCCATTGGACCCCCGTGATCCGTAAATGGCGGTGGATGAGGCATCTTTCAGTACATCCATTGTTTCGATGTCATTGGAATTGATATCCTCCAGATTGCTGTACTGAATCCCATCCACGATAATCAGGGGTGAGTTATTACCCCCAATGGAGCGGTTGCCACGAATCGTGATGTTCACCTTGGCACCTGCCTGACCACTGCTTCGGGTAATGTCGGCCCCGGCAATTTTGCCCTGTGCTGCTTCCAGTACATTGGATGTTGGAATTTCTTTCAGTTGTTCGCCCTTAAGCTGAACTACCGAACCAGTCAGGTCTTTTTTACGAACGGCACCATAGCCAATCACAACCACTTCGTCCAGGGCGCTTACATCAGGCACCATAGACACATTGAGCGTCGTTTGACTACCCACCGCTACATCCTGACTCTGGTAGCCAACAAAGGAGAACGTGAGTACCACCCCGTTACCGTCGGGTATTGTGAGTTTATACTTTCCATTCGCATCGGTCGTCGAACCACGGTTGGTACCTTTCACGACAACACTAACGCCTGGTAGACCAGCGTTTTTTTCGTCGGTTACCGTGCCCGATACGGTTTGATCAACCGCTTCGCTAGATGGACTGACAAGCGTATGGGCAGCATCGTCAGTCTCCAGCACGATCTGGCCACCCACTAATCGGTAGGTTAGTTTCAGTGGTTTAAGAAGTTCGGTCAGAACGTCATTTAATTGCTTATCGGTAATCGTAAGCGTAACGAGCCGATCGGCGTTGATTGTTTTTGAGCTATAGACAAACCGGGCGGCAGTTTGTTTTTCGATTTGCGTCAGCACCGAGCGGAGCCGTTGTCCCTCCACTTTCAGCGTAACCGGACGGTTCATCAATTCCTGCCCCTTGCCATCGAATGCAATGGACAGACTCGTACAGGCAATCATCAGGACGAGTTGAACGAGTGATAAATTCATAAGCCGCAGAAATAAACGAGCATGCTGGCTGGGCGAGTTGCCTGTACGTACAGGTTCTCTTTTTTTCATACCTTTAAGAGTTTTGTTTGATTGGACAATCGGCAAAATGATCCTTCCCGTCGGAGCATGATTCGCGGTCTACCCGATGGGGGTCTGGATACTTGACGCTGGTTCATGTTGATCGCATGACCAGCGTTTTTTAGAAAATCAGGGGTTTGGAAACGATCGGTTCATAGGGTTTTGGGTTTTGTTTTTGTAAATGGATAATGGATAATGGATAATGAATAATGAATAATGAATAATGGATTGATAATCAGGAGATTTTAATTAACCATTGTTAATTTTACATTATTCATTATTCTTTATCCATTGACTTAGTCAACGCAGCCTTTGCCACTGATTAAAATAGTGGTACCCTGGACTTCGTACGTTGATTTCAGGGCTGCACAAATAATATCTAACTGCGTATACAGCGGTTGATTCGTCAGATCGGCTGTGAGCGGGCAGTTGTTCTGCTGCTCATTTTCGACTTCGATGTCGATTCCATAGGCTTGTTCGAGTTGCGCCAGAACGGTTGCTAGGGGGGCATCATCAAATTGAAAGGAGACCTGCTTTCGGTCCGTTTCTGGCGCTGGAATGACTTTGGGCGTATCTACGAGGCCGGTTACAAAGTGCTGTTCTTTAGCAAAAAAGGTGGCGGCTTGATTGGGGCTCAGCACTACGCCATTGGTGGCTGGTTGCTTCTCTTCCTGTTGTGTATAAACGGCAACCCGGCCTGTAACCACCTCAACCCGTACCTGACGAGTGTTGGCCTCGGTTCGGATGAAAAAACTCGTGCCTAAAACCTTCGTGACGACCTCGCCCGTGTGGACATAAAACGGGCGGGTTGGCATTTTCTGAATCGAAAAAAAAGCATTTCCCGTCAGGTAAACGGTTCGTTCGGTAGCGGTAAAGTGTTTAGGATATCGTAGGGAACTCTGAGCGGCTAACTGAACGGTGCTTCCATCTTCCAGCCGAACGACCAACGGTTTTGCTGACGTATTGGCCTGCTCAACCCAGTCGGCTTGAGTCGAGCTTGTAAGCGACCGTAGCGGTAGTAAATCAGCGAAAAACCAGCCACCAACCAGGAGCAACGCTGCTGCAATCCCGATCCACCGATAGCGGTATGTGCGTAGCGGAATAACCCGGCCCTGATCGGTAGACTCATCGGTCTCCATTTTACGCTGGATCTGATTCCAGAGACGGGCCTCCAGTTCGTTTGTATCCAGCGCCTGATTTGATTCGCCCGTTTCGGTTTCGAGCAAGCCATACCAGTGTTCAACAAATGATTTTTCTTCAGGTGTACATTCCCCCCGCAGGTATTTCTGTAAGAGTAATCCGAATGATTTTCGGCTCATGACGCAGTAGCAATGGTTTCTACTACCTAAGTCAGTGAGCTGTACAGCTAACCGCAATCAATCTTATTAATTCTTTGAAAAATATACTGTTATTACTGGCTGGGGATACAAATTCTTGATAAAGTTTTATTTGTGGGTTTGGAATGGTACGTATTGAGGGGAAACATGCGCCAACTGTTTTGTGGCGTCGGTTACTTTTAACCGATGCTATGAGGTTTCTCAAAACCTAATGAATTAGAGTAGGTTTTGAGAAACCTAACATGTCAGATGTAAGCATCTGACATCACAAAAAAATAGTTGACGTCCTTAGACATCAGTAGAGATATGAAAATATTGTAGATGTAAGCCTCTGACACCACAAAAATCAGAGAAATAACCCTATCAAAAAGCCGGCTAACAGGTAGTCGCGAAGATAGATGCGGAGGGATTTGATGGCCTGACTCAGGTGATACTCAACCGTTCGTTCGGGAACTTTTAGCTGGGAAGAAATTTCTTTGACGGACTGATATTCAAGGCGATTCAGGCGGAATATCTGGCGGGTTTTTTCGGGAAGGTCGTTCAATTGCTGTTCAACGGCCTGCATTAACTCGGCCAGATCGAGCTGTTCTTCGGTTGCGTACGACGCTTCGGTAAAATGTGCGTAGGCATAGTCGGCGTATTTTTCGTGAACCAGTGTTGATTTGACGTGATTGATAATCGCATACCGGACAGCGGTAGCCAGATAGGCATCCAACTTATCGACCCGTAGCGAGTCGCGACGCTCCCATAATTTGAGGAAAATGTCCTGCACCAGTTCTTCAACTACATCCAGGGATTGGATCTTATGCCTGGCAATGGCATACAGTTTTTTCCAGTAACGCTGGTAAATCTCTCGAAAAGCCTGCTGATCTCCTGTCCGTAAATAGAGTAGCAACATTTCGTCGGGGAGCGATTTATAGTTCACGGTAAAAACGTATAGAGTTTTAACTTATGAAGGCTTTTCGGACAACTAATAGAACGACTTCTACCTAAAAGGAATATTGTATTTTAGGAAGGATAGCTGTTACGCTTATCTATCAGTTGTCGGACCTTTCATCTATTAAATTCCTCTTATTAGTTAAACTTAACAAATAATTTATTGCTTTTTTCTATGCAATCGTTACCGGGAACGTTGCCAAACTATGAACTAACTCGTGATTCCTATAATTATTGGATGAGTGTTGACCGTAAGAACTGAATTCGGAGATAAACTAGATAAAAGTAATATTGTATTTTATACATAAAGGGGCTTCGCTAGAGGCATGGATTCCAGCTATCTGATGTTCTCGCTTGGCTCTGCCGAGTGAGGACTATTCCTTCAAGGGCCTCTGGCCCGTTTTTGCCATATAACACCGGCCAGAGGCCGTTAAAACAATAGTCCTCACTCGGCGAAGCCAAGCGAGAACATCAGCGCCTGGAAAGGGCAAACGTCTTCGTTCGTGTTATTCAGGCGTCACCGACTATAAAACTAAACTATTCAGATAAACCTCAACATTCGTGTAGTGCTCGTCGAGCTTAAACTGACTGGCATCCGACGGACTAGTTGGGTCAAGACCGTGGTTGGTTTCCCAGTTGTCGGGCATGCCATCGGCGTCAGTGTCGGTGGGGGCAGGCTCCTGCTTGAGGGTAACCCAGCCGCCTACATCTTTTTGGGAGTCAATAATTCCTTTTTTCTGTAGACCAAAGGAAGCTGTTCCCGCGCGAACGTCATTGGCGATCCGAACATCGGTGGCGTCGCGCCGGTAACTGGCTCCGGCTTTGTTTAGCACTTGTTCAAAGGCTTGCTGTGCGGTTTGTTCGGCAATGCTTTCGACCAGAAATGGCTGTGTGGCAATGGCTGAATCGGGCTCATCGCATTGGATTCCTCCATCGAGATTGTTGCGGCTGATCACTGAATCGCCTACGACAAAATTGCCGGATACGTAAAATTGACCGTAGGGTTTCGATGGGTTTACAATCCGGCTTTGCAGGTTGAGCGGTGTTGCGGGGCCGCGCTTGTAATAGTTGTTGACCAGATTGTGGTTGCCTTTTTCGCCCCCGTATACATTGTTGATTCCCCAGTTGTAAATAACATTGTTTCGGAAATCAACGAGTTCGCGCTGGGGCTGCTTGTGGTAACGTGACCCACAGAAGCGGGGCATTCGGCTGTTTTGGTGAGCGATCAGGTTATGGTGAAACGAAGCACCCAGACCACCCCAGATGCCACCGTAGCCGTGCGCGCCTTTTTCGTGGACAGACTTGTTCAAACTCTCGGAGATCAGGCACCACTGCATGGTGAAATTCTCGTTGTCGTAAAACGACGCACATTCGTCCGTTGCCCAACTCATGGAGCAATGGTCGATCATGATTTTCTTCTGCCGAAGTCCCGTAATGGCGTCGTCCTGCTGCTTCGCTTCATCACCCAATCGGAAGCGTAGGTAGCGGATAATGACGTTGTTGGCTTCGATGCTAAGGTTGTAGTTTTTCAAGCAGATGCCATCGCCCGGTGCCGACTGGCCTGCAATGGTCAGGTTGCCCTGCCGGATGAGGATTTTCGATTGGAGCGCGATCGTGCCGGATACGGCAAAGACAACGATGCGTGGTCCTCGGGTTGTAACCGCTTCCCGAAAACTTCCGGGGCCGCTATCGTCCAGGTTTCGAACAACCAGCACCTGCCCACCCCGACCGCCGGTTGTGTACTTGCCGAAACCTTCGGCCCCAGGAAAGGCAAGCGGTTTCGAGAATCCGGACTGGCTGAATGACCGAAATGGAATGACGCAGCCAGCCGCAAGAAGCAATACGTGAATATAGATATTAAGAAGAGGTTGGCCTAGTTTAAACCTGTGTAGTTTCATTCGTTTATCAGTATGCGCTATTTTTTTAACGCAAAGTCGCAACAAAATGACGCAACCAACGCCAAGAGTATTTCATTGCGTCTGTTGCGTCAGTCTTTGCGCCTTTGCGTTGAAAAATAACTGTACTACACCAACTGTTGATAAGTCAAATCTCGAAGAGAAACCAGCCTACTCACAAACGTTCGATTTATTTCTGTAGGGGGAGGGTGAAACTGCCGTTCCGAAATTGAACCGTTTTGGCCTCCTGCGAGGTTAGCGTTAGCTCAAACTTTCCTTCAATTACGTTCGCAACCGTATCGGCTCGGGTAACTTCGATCCAGCCGCTATTGGCTCCCTGGGCCCGGTAAGCAGTAAAAACCACATCGCCACCAATAATTAGCCCGTAACTGACACCTGTAATTGGAGCAGGTGTACAGCTAGTTAGCCTGACCGCATCGTATTTTCCAATGGCTAAGGGCACTTTCTCGAAACTCAGGTACTGGGTTTGGTCACAGGGGCCAATACAATTGTAAGGCGCTGCTTTTCTGGCTCCTTTCGGATAAGGTAGCTCATTTGAAATGTATACGTTGAACCGATTTATGCGGCAGGTATCTCCTGAAATTGCTACCACTTTAGATGCAGTTCCACGCCCATACCAGTCTTCGTCATTCAGTAGCGCGATGGCATTCTTTGGCCCGTCCACTCCATCCGGACTGATAGCCGAGTCGTTGTTTGATTTTGAACAAGCCCAGATACCAACCAATAAGCAAAGAAACTGTATTCCGTTTTTCATGGCCATTGTCGTTGATTTGCCTGGTAGACCCTGAACTGACTAATGAGGTTGGAATAAGATAGTTATGGCTTTTACTGTTTCTTCACCTGAATAGCACAACCACCGCCTTTGGCCAGATGAATGGGCAGCCTCGTTTTACTGTTCACCGGTATCTTTTCGATGGTGTACGCTTCGGGATTGGCTTGCCAATCGGCAGTAAGAGCGTCACGATAAACGATGGCTTCGTAGGGTTTGCCAGGCTCCAGAAAGTCAAAGTCGATGGATATGTCCCGGCTATTTTCGTCCGTAATTGCCCCTAAAAACCAGCTATCTTTTCCTTTGGTTTTTCGGGCAATGATCAGATAATCACCTGGTTCAGCAGCAATAATTTTGGTATCGTCCCAGTCGACGGGGACATCCCGAATGAACTGAAAAGCATCCAGATGTTTCTCGTAGTTTTCCGGCAAATCGGCGGCCATTTGCAGTGGACTGTAGAGCGTGATGTACAGGGCCAATTGTTTCGCCAGCGTTGTACGAACGCGCGTTGTTCGGGTACTATCGAACTGATTCAGCTTAAATCGGAATAGACCTGGTGTGAAGTCCATTGGTCCACCAAGCATTCGGGTAAATGGCAGAATCGTGGTGTGTTCGGGCGTGATGCCGAGGGTAGGGGCGTTGTTGAATTCGCTGCCCCGTGCGGCTTCGCTCGCCATCCAGTTCGGGTAGGTGCGGTGCAAGCCGGTTGGGTGGGCCGATTCGTGGGAGTCGATCATGATCTTGTACTGGGCAGCTTTTTCGGCTACACGTTCGTAATGGCCAACCATCCACTGCCCGTCGTGGTGTTCACCGCGTGGAATAATCCGGCCCACGTAGCCCGTCTTCACCATATTGATGCCTTCCTTCACCATATACTGAAACGCGGCATCCATCCGGCGCTCGTAGTTGGTGACGGAACCGGACGTTTCGTGGTGCATAATAATCCGAACACCTTTCGATTGAGCGTAGGCCGTTAGTGAATCGAGATTATAATCGGGGTAGGGAGTTACAAAGTCGAACACGTTCTCTTTCCAGTTGCCAAACCAGTCTTCCCAGCCTACGTTCCAGCCCTCCACCAATACCCCGTCGAAGCCGTATTTTGCGGCAAAGTCGATGTACTTTTTCACGTTCTGGGTATTGGCTCCATGTTTACCACCCGCTTTTTCCCAGGTTGCTTTCCCGATGTGCATCTCCCACCACATGCCCACAAATTTCTGCGGTTTTATCCAGGATGGGTCGGCAATGGTGGAGGGTTCGTTCAGGTTCAGAATCAGTTTGGACGCCAGTATGTCGGTAGCTTTGTCGCTAACGATAATCGTTCGCCAGGGCGTTTGGGTGGGCGTTTGTAAATACGCTTTGTTCCCCACGGCATCGGGCACTAATTGCGAGGTAAGCATTAATTTCTTCTTATCCAGTTGCAGATGCATGACCGGATAATTGAGCAAAGCCGCTTCGTAAATACTGATGTAAAGCCCATCGCCCGTTTTAAAGAGCAAAGGTGTCTGGATCGCATTCGGCCCAATGAGCGATTTTAAGGCCGTGTCTTTTTCCTTATTCGACGCCGTAACCGCATCGACTTCGCTCAGTCGGGTGGTGTTATAGAGGTATTCATTTGAGTCGTAATCACCAGGTTGCCAGAAGGTTTTATGGTCGGCGGACAGCGCAAACTGCGTTTTTTCATCGGCTACAACGAAATGGGTAAGGGCCGTTTGTTGCGGAAACTCGTACCGGAAACCGACGCCATCATTAAACACCCGAAAACGAACCCGCATTTTAATCCCAGAAATGCCTTTGTCTGTCAAGGTAAGTGCCAGTTCTTTATAGTGATTGCGTATCTGACTAACCTCGCCCCAAACCGGTTTCCAGGTTTCATCTTTGGTTGATGAATCGGCCGATGCAATCGTAAACTGGGTCAGCGACACCTTCGGCTTGCTCAGTATAAACCCAACCCCCGACGGCTCGATGACCTTTTTGCCTTTGTACGAAACTTTGTAGGTAACAGCGCCGGTTTGGGTATTGCTGACTGAAAGAACAATGGCTTTATCGGGCGAAGAAATTGAAACGGTCTGTTGGGCGAACAGCAGCGGGCAGGAACAAATCGCTCCAAAAGCGGTAAGAATATGTTTGAAAGTTAGCATCCTGTCGGTTAGTAAAATGATGCATTATGGAGTCGACAAGATAATACGTTTTTTAGACAGGATAAAACGGTGTTTTTTTTGTTATTCTGGGGAGAGTCTTTACAAAGTAGCTAAGCTATAGGAAACCAACATACTAGCAATAATAGCATTGTAGACGAATCAGTAGCATCCATTTTCTTTATATTTGTGTAAACGGAATTTGGCTATGACCGATAAAATCAGATATCAGCAAGGCATCATGGAGAAAGATCCTCGTAACATGACAGACCAAGAACTTATTGCCTGGCAGAAACAGTGTGCCGAGAATGCCCGTACGTATCTATTTTCCATCAATCAGCCGTTAGTTTATATCCGGGAAGATGGTCATACTGTTGCGGAATATAAAGATGGGAATGTGATGGTGGTTCGATGAACATTTACGTGATCGCAGGCCCACCCGGAATTGGAAAGAGTACAAGTGGTAAAAACTTCATTCCCCGCAAAACGCCGATTATTGATCAGGATCTGGCTGGTTATCAATATAAGAAACAAGGTTTTTCTGATTATCGGGATTTAGCTTCATTGAGTACCCAACAGAAAGTAAGAGATCACTTATTTGTCCAGAAAAACTTTGCTCTGGAATTAAATTTAGGTTTTTCATCTCACTACGAGTACTTGAAATCCATTTCGGGATTCGACCCTTCAAACCGAGTTCATTTACTACTTTTCTTCACTGATAATTTATCTCTTTGTATTGACCGGGCCAAGATTAGGCATTTAAGTGGTGGTCATGAGGTGAAACAGGAAATTATTGAAGAGATGTATGCCAGTACATTGCCGCTCTTCGAGCAACATAAAAAGTTATTTTCCAGTGTCCGGCTAATTGACGTTCAAAATACGATTATAACTGAACCTCGCCAGCATAGTGAAAATCTACCCGCCTGGATTAGTACGAATAACTTGACTGGTTATCTGCTCAATTAATGTCCTTCAACTGGTAAATTTTCCCAATAGTGATCTTCAATCTTGTGGTGTCAGTTTCTCAAAACTGACACCACAAGATTGAAGATCACTACTTCAATAAGTCAATTAAACTTTCCACCATTACAGGCGCACCGATGTACAACGGTGTCCGTTGGTGCAAGCTGTGGGGTTTAATATCCAGAATGGCCTGATGACCCGATGTGGCCAAACAGCCTGATTTTTCGGCCAGAAACGCTAAGGGGAAAGCCTCATAGAGCAGGCGTAGTTTACCATCTGAGCTTTTTTTCGTTGGCGGGTACAAATAGATGCCGCCTTTAAGCAGATTGCGGTGAAAATCAGCGACTAACGAACCAATATATCGGGCAGAATACTGGTTCTTCCGGCAAGCAGCTAAATACTCTTTGATCCCGTCCTCGTAACCATCTACATTTCCATCATTGCAGGAGTAAATCTGACCGGTACAGGGGCTATGAATGTCGGGGTGGGATAGGATGTATTCGCCCAGAGAGGCATCGTAGGTAAATCCATTAACGCTATGCCCTGTGGTGTACACCATGATAGTTGAGGAGCCATAGAGAATATAGCCAGCCGCCACCTGCCGACGGCCACCTTGTAGGAAATCGGCCAGGGTAGGCTCGCTTCCAATAGGGGTTACCCGGCGATAGATGGAGAAAATAGTGCCAATCGATACATTCACGTCGATGTTGGACGAACCATCGAGCGGGTCCATCGCTACTACATATTTACCGTGATTGTTGCCTGTATAAATAATATCTTCCTCTTCTTCCGAAATAATGGCGCAGGCTTCTCCGCCGTTGGTCAATGCCCGTTTGAACCGAATATTGGCAATCATATCCAGTTTTTGCTGGCTTTCGCCCTGCACATTCTGGATGCCCATGCCGCCTGTCAGGTCGATCAGTCCCGCCCGATTTACTTCCCGGTGGATGATTTTACCCGCCAAGGCAATGTCGCGCAGGAGTTGTGAAAGTTCGCCTGTGGCATAAGGAAAGGCGGTTTGCCGGTGCATAATGTACCGGTCGAGCGTTACGCCAACGGGTAGTGCCAGCGGATGCGAAGCGGTGATGTCGATTTGTTGCACGTCCATGCGTATTGATAGTTATATATGAATAGATAGTTTACCGATTAAGTGGGGTTTTTGATAGGTTTAGACTTATCTGGACGTTTTATATAGGTTTATTATATTCTTAGGTTTGACGTTTGCAGTTCGAGGTTTGATGTTGAATCCAGAACATCAAACCTCGAACTGCAAACGTCAAACAGTTAAGCAACTGGCTCTGATTCAGGTATTCCTAAATTAACGGGCTGCATGGTTGGGGTAAGTAGGTGCATGACCAACCAGGCCAGCAAATAGGCCGATCCACACATCAGGAAGATGATACTATACCCCCCCTGGGCGTCGCCCGCATGTTTATACGTATCCAGAATACGACCGACAATCTCCGGGAAAATGATACCGCCAATTGAACCGGCCATACTGCCGATGCCCACGACCGAGCTAACGGCCCGTTTCGGAAACATGTCGGAAGCAGTTGTAAAAATGTTGGCGCTCCAGGCCTGGTGGGCAGCACCAGCCAAACCAATCAGGGCAACAGCGCCCCAGATACCCGGTCCAAAGCGAACCGCGATAACGGGTATCACCAGTAAGGCGAAGATGAACATGGCCGTTTTGCGCGCCCGCCAGACGGTCCATCCCCGGCTAATCAGCGCCGATGATAGATACCCTCCGCCAATGCTACCAATACTGACCAGCGTATACAGAACCGCCAGATATAGGTTTGGCTTTTTTGTGTCGAGGTGGAACGTAGTGGCAAAATAATCCTGCAACCAGAAGAGGAAAAACCACCAGATTGGGTCGGTCAGCATCTTACCGAAAACAAACGCCCAGGTCTGACGAACACTGAGCAGTTTAGCCCAGGATACGGGTTTGCCGTGATCGGCCACATCGTCGGGAGTAGTTTCGTTGTCGCTGTGAATGTAGTCGAATTCGGCTTTAGAAAGTTTAGCCTGCTTCGCGGGTATCTGGTAGGTAAAATGCCAGAAAACCAGCCACACAAAACCAACGGCTCCAGTAATGATGAATGCCATTTGCCAGCCGTAAACACCCAGAATCCAGGGTACTAAGATCGGCGCGACTACCGCACCAATGTTGGCTCCTGAGTTAAAAATACCCGTTGCCAGGGCCCGTTCTTTTTTGGGAAACCATTCGGCTACAGTTTTAATGGCTGCGGGAAAGTTACCGGCTTCGCCCAGCCCCAGCCCAATACGGGCAATGATAAAGCCGAACGTGCTGGTGGCCAGCGCATGACCCATAGCGGCCAAACTCCAGAAAATAATGGAGATCGTATAGCCCATTTTGGTGCCGATACGGTCAATTACCCGCCCAAATGCAAGCAACCCGATGGCGTAGGCCGCCGAAAAAACCTGTATAATTCGACTAAAATCCAGCTCCGACCAGTGGAATTCCTGTTCCAGCGCGGGCTTCAATAAGCCAACCACCTGCCGGTCGAGGTAGTTGATGGTGGTCGCAAAGAACAGCAGGGCTACAATAGTCCAGCGGTAGCTTCCCATGGGTTTATTCATGCGGCTTGAGGAATGTAGGGTGTAACAATCTGGACTAGGGCAGCTACGCGGTCTCGTAAAGCTGATGGGTCGGCGCTATCGCCGGAGAATAATTGCGAGCCAATGCCCACGGCTGTAACACCCGCTTTGAACCAGGCATTCAGGCTCTCACTCGTTGGTTCAACACCCCCCGTAACCATGAGTTTCAGCGAAGGCATTGGCCCTTTGATGGCTTTAATAAAGCCCGGGCCAACCACATTGCCCGGAAACACTTTTACCAGATCAGCACCCAGCAGGGTAGCCTGATAAATTTCGTTCAGGGTAGAACCCGCTGGCATCCAGGGGACGCCCTGAACGCGGCATACATCGCCCACAGTGGGTGTTGTTACGGGCTGAACCACGAAATCGGCCCCGGCGGCTATAAATTTTCGGGCATCATCGGCGGTTAGGATCGTGCCGATACCCAGTGCCATTTCGGGACAATTTTTTCGTACATAGCCAGCTAACTGAGTAAAAACAGATAGCGCTTTGTCGCCCCGGTTCGTGAACTCAAATACGCGGAGACCTCCGTCGTAGCAAGCTTGTACGATAGCTTGTGCATGGTCGGCGTCGGGATGGTAGAATACGGGTACAATCGGGTGATTGATAACCAGGTCAAGGATTTCTTTTGGGGAGAATACGGGCATGTTTTTTTTGGTTAAGTGGTTTGAGGTTTTTGGTTTAAGGTTTACGGCTGGCTGACGCGTTAGCTATTTATGCGTCAGCCAACTGTAAACCTTAAACCAAAAACCTCATACTATTCTGTTGTCGTTTCGTTATATCGGCCACCGTTTGACCTGTGGCGTCGCCGAGTTCCTGCAACTTACCAAAAGCAGCGGCAGCAGCAAAATCGACTACGTCCTGCGGTGAATGTTGGTTATACAGCCCATAAATTAGTCCTGCCATAAAGCAATCGCCACTGCCCACCCGGTCAACCACCGAATCGGTCAGTAATTCCGTAGAAACGTATTGTTGACCAGCCGTGTACAGGGTTGTATAATACCGAAGACCAGCGGGTGGCGTATCGAACCGGAATGTGTTGGCCACGACTTTACAGCGCGGAAACTGTTTTTGAATCGCTTCTGACGTTGCCAGGGCATGATCCAGATAGTCGGTTTGGTGCCCTTTGCTATGAATATGCGTATCGACCGGGATTCCTAGTAGCGCATTGGCCGCCCAGATGTTGCCCATCACAACGTCGCAATAGTCAACGATACCCGGCATAATGTCGGTAGGGGCTTTTCCATATTGCCACAGCCGCGCCCGGTGATTGAGGTCGATTGAGACGGTGATGCCTTTAGCCGAAGCTACAGCTACTAATTCCTGACAGGCTGCGGCTACATCGGCACTCAACGCCGGACTAATGGCGCTGACATGTAGCCAGCTAGTATCCTGTAGGACAGTGTCCCAATCAACTTTGCCAACCGCCAACTCTGAAAAAGCCGAATGAGCCCGGTCGTAAATGACGCCCGCATGTTTGAGGTCGCTTCCCTGGGGCAGATAATAACTCCCCACCCGTTGCCCGAACCGAACAATGCCCGATGGGTCAATTCCTTTGTCGGACACGTACCCGATAATATCGTCGGCCAGCGAGTTTTCGGGAAGAACCGTGCTGTATTTTACGGGTACGTCCCAATTGGCTAATGCGGTTGCCACGTTCAGTTCGGCCCCACCTACAAATACGGGCATGGCTGTTTGCCGAATCCATTCGCCATTAGCGACTGGAGAAAATCGTAATAATAACTCGCCGAAGCAGCAGACTTTGGTCATACGCATTAATTATCCTTGTGATGTCAGGTTCTTAAACCTGACAAGTGCGGTTTCTCAAAACCGACTATATCAATAAATAAACGCGGTTTCTTAAAACCGCTCAGTGTCAGTTTCTCAAAACTTACACCCCCCTGTTCTCGCTTGGCTTTGCCGAGTGGGGGCTATTATTTTAACGGCCTCTGGCCGGTGAATTATATCAAACGGGCCAGAGGCCCTTGAAACAATAGTCATCACTCGGCAAAGCCAAGCGAGAACGAGACGAACGAGAGTTTAACGATCCTGTGATGTCAGTTTTGAGAAACTGACATCACCTCAGACACCACCTCATCAGTGATCAAACCGTTAACGACATTGGCTTATTGCTGAATCCGAAATAGGTTTTGGCATTTCCGTAGCAGATGTTTTGCACTACCTGGCCGGTCCAATCCATGTCGTCGGGGAGTTCACCGTTTTCAATATCGTTGCCGAACATGTTACACAAAATCCGGCGGAAATACTCGTGCCGGGGGTAGGACAGGAACGAGCGCGAATCGGTGAGCATGCCCACAAAACGACTCAGCAAGCCCATGTTAGAAAGAGCATTGATTTGCCGTTCCATACCCTCTTTTTGGTCCAAAAACCACCAACCCGACCCAAATTGCACTTTTCCGGCCACCGATCCATCATTGAAATTACCAATCATGGTCGCGATAAGTTCGTTATCGTTGGGGTTAAGATTGTACAGAATCGTCTTGGCTAGTTTGTCGTTCGTGTCGAGCCGGTCGAGGAAACGGGAGAGGGCGCGTGCCTGAGCGAAATCGCCGATGCTATCCCAGCCGGTATCAGGTCCAAGCTGACGAAGCATCCGGCTGTTGTTGTTCCGAAGCGCTCCGAGGTGAAACTGCTGTGTCCAGCCCTTTTCCCAATCCATCTCCGCCAGATGAACCAGCATTGCCGATTTGAACTTCAGGACTTCTAAATTGCTCAACTCATCGCCCGAACGAACTTTATCGAAAATGAGGCTGATTTCTGCGTCGGTATAGTCTTCTGCGTAAATCTGTTCCAGACCGTGATCGGAAAGTTTGCAACCCATAGCCGCAAAATAGTCGTGCCGCTGGCGAAGGGCAGTCAAAAAATCATCGAAGCTGCTAATTGAGATATTGCTGGCCGCTTCTAAACGGGCAACATATAGATTGAATACCCCGGCATCCTCAACGGTCATGGCTTTGTCGGGCCGGAAGGTTGGCAAAACCCCAATCTCAAACCCCTCATTAGCAAGCTTCTGGTGATTTTCCAGCGAATCGACTGGGTCGTCAGTCGTACAAACAGTTTCGACGTTCATCCGACGAAGCAGATTTCGAACCGAAAAATCCGGCGACTGTAACTGTTCCGTGCAGGCATCGTAGATACGCCGGGCGTTTTTGCCGTTAAGCGTTTCAGTGATGCCGAAATACCGTTGTAATTCCAGGTGTGTCCAGTGGTAAAGTGGGTTGCGAAGGGTATACGGTACAGTTTCGGCCCATTTTTGGAACTTGGCAAAATCAGACTGATTGCCCGTGCAATAGCTTTCATCGACTCCATTCGAGCGCATGGCCCGCCACTTGTAATGGTCGCCGTAGAGCCAGATTTGCGTCGGGTTTTCAAACTGTTTATTCTCCGCAATCTGATCGGGAGGGAGGTGGCAGTGGTAGTCGATGATGGGCATAGGCTTGGCAAACTCGTGATACAACTGCTGGGCTGTTTCGGTTTGCAACAAAAAATCGTTATTCAGAAAGGGCTTTTTCATGGGGGTAAATCGATAAACTAATGAATAATGGAGAATGGACAATGTATAATGGACAGACATTTACATTATACATTGTCCATTATTCATTATAAGGAAACTCCCCGTTTCCAGGGAATGAAATCATCCTGACCGTGGCGGACGGCGGCTATTTCCAGATCACCATTGGCTACCCGGATAATGTGTTCCAGAATTCGTTCGCCAGCTTGCTGAATAGTTTCGTCGCCATCAATGACCGTGCCGGTATTGATGTCAATAATATCGGGCATCCGGTTAGCTAAAGCCGTATTGCTCGAAATTTTAATGACGGGCGCAATTGGATTGCCGGTTGGCGTACCGAGTCCCGTTGTGAACAGAACGATCGTAGCGCCCGAGGCCACTTCGGCCGTCGTCGATTCTACGTCATTGCCGGGTGTACATAGTAAGTTTAGCCCCGGCTTGCGTACGGGTTCGGGGTAATCGAGCACGGCCACAACGGGCGAACTGCCACCTTTCTTTGATGCGCCCGCCGATTTCATGGCGTCGGTAATCAGGCCGTCGCGGATATTACCCGGCGATGGATTCATATCGAAACCCGACCCCGCTTCTTTGGCTCGTTGGGCGTAAATATTCATTAATTCGCGGAACCGGGTGGCGGTTTCAGCGTCGACAGCGCGGTCGCATAGCTCCTGCTCAACGCCACACAGTTCAGGAAATTCCGATAAAATAACAGTGCCTCCCAGCGCAACCATCAAATCAGACGCATGGCCCACAGCTGGGTTGGCCGAAATACCCGAAAATCCATCAGAACCACCACATTCCAATCCTATGACCAGTTTACTGAGTGGAGCGGGTTGTCGGACAGCTGAATTGGCTTGCATCAGTCCCGCGAATGTCTGCCGAAGCGCCTGACTAATCAGGGATTCTTCAGTACCAACGGTTTGTTGTTCCAGCACAAACAACGGCTTGTCGAAATGCGGATTTCGCTTTTGGATTTCTTCCTGCAACATGGCCACCTGTGCATTCTGGCAACCCAGACTCAGCACCGTAGCGCCAGCCACGTTCGGGTGAGTGATGTAGCCGGCCAGCATCCCGCAGAGCGCCTGGGCATCTTGTCGGGTGCCTCCGCAACCACCATCGTGCATCAGGAACTTCACGCCATCAACGTTCGGAAATAGTTTTAACTGACCACTTACCGATTGTTCTGCGCTTTGCAGATCAGCCTGCAACACTTCTTCCACGGAGCGCCCCGCCTGAACCAGCGCTTTCAATTCCTGAGCCTGCCGCTGGTAGGTTTTCTTCCGACCGTAACCAAGGTCATTGACGAGCGCTTCTTCGAGTACCTGAATGTTTCGGTTTTCGCAGAATACCAGTGGAATAACGAGCCAGTAATTGGCCGTTCCAACGCTTCCGTCGGAACGATGATAGCCCATGAACGTCTGGTTCTTCCATTGATCAACGGCTGGTGGTGTCCATTGATACGATGCCGCATGCAGATCGTAGCTGTTGGTCGCGTGCTGTACATTGAACGTCGTCAGCCGACCACCGGCCGGAATCGCATGCTTAGCTTTACCGACCAGCACACCGTACATCGTGATAGAGTCGCCGGGCGCAAACGCATGAATAGCCAGCTTGTGTTTGGCTGGGATTGCCTCGGTCACCAGTATCGAGTTGCCTTCGTCCTGCACGCGTTCTCCCGGTTCCAGATCGATGAGAGCGACCAGCACGGAGTCACTAGAATGTATTTTTAAAACGGTCTGTTTCATTTTAATAGGCTAGAACACGTTTTTTATTGTCCACAGAGGCACGGAGAACACAGAGGTATAAGAGGTATACTCACTATACTTTTTAACCAACTATTCTCTGTGTTCTCTGTGCCTCTGTGGACAATAAAAAATCATTTTGTTACACTTTCTATATGGTCGAACTGAGATGCTAACGTTACTGATACGCCATTTTCGATCATCTGCGTCAGGTAACCAGCTACCGAATCAGCAAAGCCCGGTAACTGACTCAGATCATGTCCCCAAAGCGTTGTATTCTGAAGGACAGTTGTCGTTAATTCCTGGGGTGTCAGGCGGGCCCATACATCGGCAAAATAGCCAGCCTGCGCATCCTGAATGGGATAAGCCTCACCAGCCCGTTCGCCATACCATACACCATCCTGTTGTGTGGTTGCCCGCATGAACAGCAGATAAGCCGCAAAGCCGAGAGAAATATAGCGGGGTGTTACGCCTAATTGCTTGTAATAATGGAGTAACGTAGGAATGTTACGCATCTGCATTTTGGCAGAATATTGCATTGTGATGGCTATCCAGCGGTGTTCGATGAATGGATTTCGGAAGCGGTCAAGCACATGAAAACCAAATCGTTGCGCGATTTTTTCATCCACCGAATAGGGGATTCCCGGAATCAATTCGGCCAGCATTACGCTACTGATAAATGCTGATAGCACCTCATCGTCCATGCCTTCCCGAACCGTTTCGAAACCACTCAGATACGCCAGCCCGCAACTCAGCGTATGGGTGCCGTTGAGCAAACGAAGCTTCAGTTCGCGGAACTGGTCGATGTTGGGACGGATGAAAATATTCTCGTCGGCCTTATGAAACGATAATACATCTTGTACATGTTCGTCTCCCTCGATAGCCCACAGTCGGTATACTTCCGACATGGTCAGTAGCTCATCTTCATAACCAAGTTGTTCAGAGAGCGCTTTATAGGTAGCGGGGTCTGGGCGGCCGGGTACGATTCGGTCAACCAGCGAATTGCAACAGGTATTAGCCGTTTCGAGCCAATTAATAAAGTCATCTTCCAGTCCGTTTTGATTGGATAATTCCAGCAAAATAGCTTTCAATTTGGTGCCGTTATCTGGAATAAGTTCCGTTGGAACGATGACCAGTCCTTTTGTGGGATCACCATTAAACGCTTGATAGCGAGCGTATAATACGGCCAGTAATTTGCCCGGAAATGACTCCGGCGGAGACTGTTTAATATCGTCCTGCACTAACTGAATACCAACTTCTGTCGTGTTAGATAGGACGATTTGCAGATCAGGGCTGACGGCAACGCGTAGAATCTCATCCCACTGCTGTTTCGCCGACAAGACCCGGCTGATGGCCGAGCAGATCACGTTTTCTTCAACAAGCTTTTTGTTCTCCACCCCCCGAATGCAGAGCGTATATAAATTATCCTGTCGGGCAAAGGCCGACATATCGCCCCCATCCGTCGATTTTACGACCACAATTCGTCCGTTGAAAATACCCTGACGATTCGCTTTGTCGATCAGGTAATCGGGTAGGCCGCGTAACAGAACACCCGTTCCGAACTGAAGTACCCGCTCGGGTAGCTGCTGGAACTGATCGATTGGTAAACTGACATCGGTGCTGGATTGAATCAGGGGCAGCGACTGGATAGATAGGGGATTCATAAGGCCGGATGGAACTATGTCGAAAATTGTCTTTTTTATGGAAAACAAATAACCCATTGGCAGTAGTGCTTAGCTACTTGCCTTCCTAAGGTTAAGCAGGCTATTTGTTAGTTAGAAACTTTTAAAGATATTTATTCACGCAAACGTTATCGGGAACGTTGCCGGATTTTGATTATCCTACTGGAAAACGTAGAAATGAGTAGTTGATCGCACTACTTACCTTATATCACTGACGTATCGAGGAACTAGTTAATTTTTGTACTTTACCAGTATTTTGTTTTGGAGGCCATTACGATAAAAGATATTGCGCGTGCGTTAAACCTTTCGACCTCGACGGTCTCGCGGGCGTTGCGGGATAGCTATGAAATTAATCCGGAGACCAAACGTCTGGTCGTCGAATACGCCGAACGGTTCAATTATAGGCCTAATCCAATTGCACTTAGCTTAAAGGAAAACCGTAGCCGGGTTATTGGCGTTATTGTTCCTCAAATTGCCAATAATTATTTTTCCCAGGCGATCAATGGGATCGATGCCATTGCCTATAGCCGGGGCTATCAGGTTATCATTTTTCAAAGCCACGAGTCCTACGAACGGGAGTTGTTGATTGTGCAGCAGGCGGTTGCCCGCAAGGTAGATGGGTTACTTATTTCCCTGTCGGGTGGTACGGCGGATGTCGCACATCTGCGTGACTTGCAGAATCGAAAATTACCCATTGTCCTGTTCGACCGGGTTTCAAAAGAGCTGGATTCACTCTGCGTCACCGCCGATAATTTTACGGGGGCCTTTGCGGCTACCGAGCACCTGATTCAATCGGGCCGACGGCGCATCGCGCATCTGGCTATTCCGTCCTACATCTCTATTACCCAGGAGCGGCTGGCAGGCTATCGGGCAGCCCTCGAGAAATATGGCTTGCCCTACGATGAAAACCTGATCCGGTATTCTGAATTCAACCAGAACGACGTGGACCCCGTTGTGAATGATTTACTGAATCAATCCCCCGATGCGTTCTTTGCCGCTGGTGACCGGCTGGCGCTGGGTTGTTTAGCTGCCCTGAAAAAGCGTAACGTAGCCATTCCGGAAGCTATTTCGCTGATTGGCTTTACAAACACCGCCGTTGCCGATTTGCTGGCCCCCCCCATGAGTACCGTTGTGCAGCCTGCGCTTGAAATTGGCCAGGTAGCCGCCGAACAATTGATCGACTTGATTGAAGGCAAGCAAAAAGTAGCGCAACCCAACATGATTCGGATTCCAACCCGGATGATTGTCCGGGCATCGTCGCAGCCGGTTGATATGGTGACGAAGGCTTAATTTAGTGGCTTGTAGGTATTATAGTTTTGTTCCCTTGATCAGGATTGATGCTTTGATGGACTGCTCTTTAAGGTGCAGGAATTTCTTCCGTTCGTCGTCCTGCATAAAGTTTTCAAAATCCTGCTCTGCATCAAATTTTACGAGGTGAATTTCGTAGGGTTTATCAATCTGCTGTTCGATGAACGCGTCCTCCGTAGGCCGTACGCGCAGCAAGAGCCGTCCGTTGTATTTCGCGATTGTCGGAATCGCAATATCTTCAAATTGCTGAAATACCTGCTCCTGGCCTTCTTTGATGAAAATTAGCTGAGTGATGTAGAGCATGGGGGTTTAGGGATTTGAATTGGGTGATTAGTTATTGGATTCAACATCAAAGAGGGGCCAGCTTTGGTTTGGGATATGGCTCCTGTCAGCGGGAAACTAAATTAGAAAAAAATACAGCCTAATCCATCAGTGAATAGCACTTGTTACAGACAGAGATTTGGCATAGTAGTAGTTTTCTCATACGGTTGTATATCTATTATGAAGTTTTACGTTTAAAATAGTTGTCCAAGTAGTCAATTGGATTAAGGAAAAATATTTTTTTCCAACCTTGCCTTTTACTGTCAATACGCCAGAAATATGGAATAATTGTTACTATTGAATAATGCAAATGGGGCTCTTTACCAACTGCATTTCCGCTCGTTCCAACTGTCCCAATAGTTTTAGTCCTGTTTACCCACGAAAAAGTTGACGTTTTTATTGTCTGCAGGTGAGCGTAATAGTGAAGCCGCCATTTCGGGCCTAACACCAAAACTACATTTCCTCCTCTATTAATTTGTCCGCTGTAAAGAACAAATCCAATCGTTGACGAGTGAACAATTGTGCCTTCTTTCGCAAAGATATCGACGCCTTTGTGTGTTATAGATTTTCCCCATGGGTAGTACCAAAATGATTTTGGGTTGTAACTTTTCTTCGAGGCTTTGTCCACAGGCATTGAAAACTTCTGTGGAATTAATAGCCAAACAACGAAAAAAGCTAAACTGAAAAGCCCAATCTTTTTCTTACTTGTCAATACCCGGATACTTTTTTTAATTTCTACCAATGGAAAAGTATTTAAAAAAATAGGGAATTAGGAGCCCGCCTACCGTGACTAGAGTTAGTAAGTGGTGAATTTCGAGTGAATCACACTGCCTCATAGTATAATGTTTGCTGGTACAAATGTTTATTAATGTACTTGTGTTCGTCCCTTTTTTTATAAATATGATGTTGAATGCTGTCTATTTTATATGTATACTTACCTAATTTAGGTTCTTATTTAATGGGTGCCACCACCACTCAAAATTAAAATATATGAAGTACAAATTTTTATCATTTCTATTTATGATATTTCCTTTCTTTAGTTTTTACTTACAGAAGAAATATTGCTATGAAAATGGGTTACAAAAAATATTCGACCAACACTATGTTGTTAATTATATCAATTGGCTATTCTGTGGAATTAATGTTTTGTTTCTGCCCTCTATTAAGCAGCCAATTAACCTTAAAGCCATTTTTTCTTTTACATTATTAAGTATTTGTTCGATTTTTATTTTGAATCTATATTGGGTTAAAAAAATGAGAAAACATGAGGGTTTTCTCATTTTTTTAACCCAAAGATTAATATTTTAAATTTTTAAGGTTCGATAGTTATTTTGCTAATTTAGGTGTAGCGCATGATCGTTTGAATGGCATTGTAGCTAAGTAATTCCTGAATCAATTTGATGTCGTATCCACATTCAAATAGTTACTCGGCTACCACTTCAGTAACGTATCGCTTGATCCCTTCTTTAGCATCGTAAATGTGGTTTTTTAATTTAACCTCCTCAGTCACAAGACTTTTTTGTTCAGGTTTTTATGGGATTCTTCTGCTAGGTTTTGCCTTAGTACTGCCTGCAATCTTATGCTATCGATTTGACTTATGCAACTAAATTTGAAAAAATACTTACTATTATCTCTATAAATTAGCCATAAGAACTAACCATATATATTTTGAGGAGAGGCAACTAATAGTTCGATAGAGAACACACCCTTATAAAAACTCAGGGCCTGTAAGCTAGCTTACAGGCCCTGAGTCACAACTAGAGGTATGGATAGAATCTAGTTCATCCTCAACGCATTCGCTGGGACACCGGCGCTTGTCTCTGCCGTTTTCTTTGCGTGCGAGGTATTGGTGTTCAGGAGTTTGATGCCGTTCGAGCGGTCGCCGGAGATGTGCATGAGCAGGTTGGTGTTGTCGGCGTAGTGGATGTTGTCGAGCGTGATGTTACGGCTGTTCTGGATTTGCATTAGCGTTTTGGCTGGCGACAGTAGGGTTACATTTTTCAGGCGGATGTTCTCGGCTTCGATGCAGACAAAGCCTTTCCGACTTTGCAGAACTACGTTTTCAATGAGAATAGCCTTCACCGCCATTTCGGGTAAGCCACGCACCATAATACCCGTTTCGGCCCCCTTGCAGGTGACATTCCGAATCTGGAATGATCGAAACTGAGGAGTCGCTTCAGAAAGCGGCTGGGCCGGAATTATTGGAAGTTCGTTGTTCTCGCCCGGCGTGGATTCGCCCTGTTGCGGCACTGGGTCCTTGGCCGCGTAATACATGTCGAACAGAATGGCTTCTCCGGCAATGTTGGTCATGTCGATGCCATCTACATAGATGTTTTCCACAATGCCACCGCGTCCACGGGCCGTTTTGAACCGTAGCCCTACATCGGTACCCATAAACTGACAGTTCGAGACGTACAGATTTTTCACCCCGCCCGACATTTCACTCCCGATCACAAACCCGCCGTGGGCATGATACACCCGGCAATTCCGCACAATGATATTTTCGGTCGGAACGCCCCGCTTGCGGCCCTGTTCGTCACGCCCTGATTTGATGCAGATGCCATCGTCGCCCACATCAAACGTACAAGCCTCGACCAGTCCATTCCGGCATGATTCCAGATCAAGGCCATCGCCGTTCTGCGCATACCAGGGGTTCTTTACCGTGACGTTACGTAACGTAATATGCTCGCACAGAAGCGGGTGCAGGCACCAGGCGGGCGAGTTCTGAAAGGTGACACCTTCGAGTAAAATACGTTTGCAGCGCGTCAGGCTCAGCATATTTGGGCGCAGGAAATCCTTGATGCCTTCGTAATACGCCATGGGTTGGCCAGATTTTACGGCCGTCATAGTGGCTCCCTTAAACGACTGTTCTGAGGGATACCACAAATCCTTTTTATCGTTTACCACCCCGCCCGATGCCACGAGCTTCTTCCACTGATCGTCGGTGAGTTTGATTTTTTTGACCATTCGCCACGCATCGCCAGCCCCGTCCAGAATGCCTTTGCCCGTAATAGCGATGTTGTCGAGGTCAGTGCCCGAAATAGGAGCCTGATTCCGAACAGCGTCTTCGCCTTCCCAGGACGTGTTCACTAAGGGATAGGCGGTGCGCTGGTCGGTGAATTGTACTAAAGCACCTTCGGCCAGATGCAGATTGACGTTGCTTTTTAGGGAAATTGGTCCGGTTAACCAAAGGCCACGCGGTATCACGACTACACCCCCGCCACGGCGATTGCATTGCTCAATGGCTTTGTTAATGGCCGACGTATTGAGTGTGAGTCCATCGGCTACCGCACCAAATTTGCTAATCAGTAAGGTATCTTTTCGAAATGTAGGAGCCAGGATTTTCGGCAAATCAACTCCTGCTGAATTAAAACTGAGGTTGCCTTCATGGCTGGCAGGAGCCATGTGAAAGGCAGTAATGAGAATGAGTGCGAGTAGGCCAGTAAGCGTTTTCATTGGGGCTCGGGAGAGAAATCGACTAGGCACAATGATGCGATTTTAGACGATCTGATGCTGAATTTTATCCTAAAGTGACCCAAAAGTCGGTACTCCTTCAAGAAATGATTGCCCTTTATTTACGCAATCGTTGCCGGGAACGTTGTCAGGATTTGTTTATAGATAACCTTACTGTTCTCGCTTGGCTTCGCCGAGTGAGCGCTATTAGTTCAGGGCCTCTGGCCCGTTTTTGACTCAATTTACTTTTCTCTGGCCAGAGGCCGTTAAAAATACAACTCGCTCGGCAAAGCCAAGCGAGAACGTAAGTCTCGGTGCAAGTCGGACAACGGCCGTCCGCCCTTCAGGAGATTTAGGGGTAAAAAAGTCCTATTGGGATTGGTTAAAGTATGATTTCGCAAACCCCTATAACTAAGGTTAGCTGAAAATAGAGGAAGGCTTGAGATACCAATTTCTTAATCTCAAAATCCTGCAAAAAATCCTTGCCGTACTTATAATGAATACGAACTTTATGTACTTTTGACACAAAGGTGAACAGATGGTTAAAAATCGAATTAACGGATTGCTAGCATTGCTGTTGCTGGCGGGTATCCAAGGGGTAAATGGCCAGCAGGCGCATGTCAATCTGGACTGGAATCCCCAGAAAAATACGCAGAATCTACTGCCGTTTGGGGCGAACGTGATCTCGCCCGAAGTCCGCGATGATCATACCATAACCTTCCGACTCAAAGCACCTGAGGCCAAACAGGTTATGCTTACGGGTGGGCCGATATTGCTGGCCTTAAAGGCAAAAGAGCCTATTCCATTTCAGAAAGGCGACGACGGACTATGGACCTTAACCGTTGGCCCCGTTAAGCCGGATATTTACGTGTACAAGTTCGTGATCGACGGCGTACAGGTCGTTGATCCTAACAATACGCTGACTGGTTTCAACGACCAGCCGGGCTATAGTAACGTGGTCGTTCAGGGCGATGGACCGGCTTATTACGATGCCAGGTCCGTGCCACATG
Organism: Spirosoma sp. KCTC 42546; assembly: GCF_006965485.1. Taxonomy (NCBI): domain Bacteria; kingdom Pseudomonadati; phylum Bacteroidota; class Cytophagia; order Cytophagales; family Cytophagaceae; genus Spirosoma; species Spirosoma sp. KCTC 42546. Next base: position 5,118,636 of record NZ_CP041360.1, on the reverse strand, counting down.
GCGCTGTAACCCGGCATATTTACCATTCCGACGTGCTGAATGGCGAACGGGAAATCTATGTGTACACGCCCCCTGGTTATTCGCCCAAAAAGAAATACCCGGTTCTGTATCTGGTCGGCGGCAGTGGCGAACTGGCGTCGGGTTGGGCACTGGATGGGCGCGCTAACTTCATTGCCGATAACCTGATTGCCGAGGGTAAAATGGTGCCCATGCTGATTGCCATGCCTAACAATCAGGTTGTTCACCGCAGCGATCCAAATCATACCGAAAAGACATTTCCCCTGTTTGAAGAGGAATTAAAAAAACAGATCATCCCCTTTGTAGACAAGACCTACAGTACCCGTGCCGACCGGAAAGGTCGTGCGTTTGCTGGCTTGTCGATGGGTGGTCGGCACACGCAATTAGTAGCGCTCAAGAATCTCGATCTGTTTAGCTCCTTCGGTGTGCTGAGTGCGGGCGATCTGGAAACGGAGAAGGTAAGCGCTGCCTTGTTAAACGATCCTGCTGCTAATCAGAAAATAGATTATTTGCTGGTAGGGCAGGGAACGGGCGAGGTGGAGACCATTGGCAAACGGGCGGTGGCGCTTCATGAAGCTTTGCAAAAACATAACGTCAACCACGAGTACTATGTAGGTGGTGAAGGCGCACATGATTGGAGCACCTGGCGGCATCTACTCTATTACAAATTGTTGCCAAACCTCTGGCGGAAATGACGATGGCGCGAGGCTCTGGCCTCGTGTCTATTATTCCCCGGCCTCTGGCCGATAGCTAGCATCTTAATAAACCGGCCAGAGGCCGATGAATAATAGGCACGAGGCTCGAGCCTCGCGCCATCAACCCAAACCTTTTTTGATATTTATGAAAACCCTGACAAATGCCCGCAGTTTTGCGCTGGCCCTATGTACTACACTGATCTCGATGGGGGCTGTGGCTCAGATGCCCCAGCGGACACCAACGCCCAACGACACCCTCAATTCGCCTAAAGTGCAGGCCGATAAGCGGGTGATCATTCAGATTTATGCACCCAAAGCAACAGAAGTAACCGTAGGGGGCGACTTCCAGTCCAGCCCGAAACCGCTCAGTCTGACCAAGAATGATCAGGGTGTGTGGGCGGTGGTGATTGGCCCGTTGAAGCCCGATTATTATTCCTACACCCTGATGGTGGATGGCGTTCGGACGATGGACCCTAAGAATCCGGTTATCAAACAAGGCATCAGCAGTTTAGAAAACATGATGGCAGTGACTGGCCCGGAGACTGCTTTTGAGGATAACAAATCAGTACCCCATGGCGAAGTGCGCGAGGTTTGGTATTCATCGAACACATTGGGTATGATGCGCCGGATGCACGTGTACACACCACCAGGTTACGAAAAAGGATCGAGTAAATACCCCGTCTTTTATTTGCTGCACGGTGGGGGAGATGACGACTCGGGCTGGAATACCATCGGTCGGTCGGGTTTCATTCTGGACAATCTAATTGCGGCTGGAAAAGCGAAACCCATGATCGTGGTGATGCCCAACGGCAGTATGCCGCTACCTCCACAAACGGGTATGCCCAATGCGCAGGCCATGAATCAAATGCGGGATCAGTTTTCCAGCGAGTTACTGAAAGACGTAATGCCTACCGTAGAGAAAACGTATCGGACGGTAGCTACCCCCGAAAGTCGGGCCATTGCTGGTCTGTCGATGGGCGGCTTTCAAACTCTCGATGTAACGCTGACGCATCCAGAGCTATTCAATTACGTGGGTGTATTTAGCTCAGGTTTCTTTGGCGCAACTGCCGATGAAGCCGATACCAAATACGCGAAGGTGTTAAACGACCCTTCTTTCAACAAGGGGAAGAAACTGTTCTGGGTTGCCATTGGTAAAGATGATTTTGTGATGGACGCCAACAAAAAAACGCTGGCTATGCTCGATAAACACAACATCAAATACCAGTACAAAGAAACATCAGGAGGTCATACCTGGGTTAACTGGCGGCAGTACCTTAATGAATATACGCCGATGCTGTTCAAGTGATTAGCTAGATTTTGTCTGGGCCAAGCTCCGGCTTGGCCGTATAGAATTGGTTTAACGGGCCAAGCCGGAGCTTGGCCCAGACAAAAAGTTGCTTACATGAAATTAATTCGCTCCTTTCTCTTTATTTACTTTATAAGCTTAGGCGTCTTATCCTTCGCAGCCAAGGTTGATTCGCTGGACATTCCCTCCGCGGCCATGCAAAAGAACCTGCGGGCGGGGATTATTCTGCCCAACTCCTACGCCAAAGGCAAAGCGGTATATCCGGTTTTGTATTTGCTGCATGGGGGCGGTGGAAAGTTCAGCGATTGGCTGACCAAAACGCCCGACAAGATGCTGTTGCAGAATCTATCGGATCAGTATAATCTGATTATTGTAACACCGGAAGGGGAGCCGCTAAGTGGCTATCTGGACAGTCCTATTCAGAAAGATAACCTCTTCGAGACTTACATTACGAAGGAAGTTATCGAGAAGATTGATAATACCTATCGGACCGTTCGCGACCGGAAAGGGCGGGTCATTACGGGCCTGAGTATGGGTGGGCATGGTGCCTTGTACTTGTCTACCCGCCATCCGGATCTCTACTGTGCGGCAGGCAGTATGAGCGGAGCCTTGGATTTAAGTGCAACACACTGGAAAATTACCCCTGAATTTGCCAAACAGATTGCACCCCAATTTGCCCGGATTCTGGGTCCAGTTGGCTCAACGCCCGATTTGTACGCCCTCAATTCGGTAGTGAACATGGCCGACAAGATGAAAGCCAATGGCTTACCGTTGATCATTGATTGTGGTGTCGACGATTTCCTGATTGAACCAAACCGCGAATTGCACCGGCGGCTGGTGTACAATCAAACCCCTCACGATTATACCGAGCATCCCGGCGGTCATACATGGGATTATTGGGAGAATTCGCTCCCCTTTCATGTCCTGTTTTTTCAAAAGATTTTGAAAAGCAATGGCGTTGTAGCACCTTAAGAGATAGAAAGGCAACCCGTTGTGAGCTTATAAAACTATAAATAACCGTCTTGAAACCCCTAAATCCCCTGAAGGGGATTTAAAAACCTTATTCTTGTGGTGTCTGTCACTTCTACCCGAAACCACAGCCGGTAATCCTCTATGAAACGAACCTTCCTCTTTGTCCTGGCCCTAATTTCCTTTTCTGCCTTTAGTCAATCAACGATTGTTAAAACGGAGAATGGCCCGATTGAGGGAACGGCCAACAAAACGGGCGATATCCGCATCTTTAAAGGCGTGCCGTTTGCGGCCCCTCCTGTTGGAAACCTGCGTTGGAAAGCCCCCCAGCCCGTTGCAAACTGGAGCGGAGTTCGGAAGTGCCAGGTATTTGGGCCAAGCCCGATGCAGGGGAAACCTACACCCTTTATGTACTGGTCGACGGAGTTTCTGATCCCTGAAGCCCCTATCAGCGAAGATTGTTTGTACCTGAATGTCTGGACAGGTGCCAAATCCGCTACCGAAAAACGACCCGTGATCGTCTTTATACCGGGTGGAGGCTTTCGGAGTGGGGGAGGGGCCTGCCCCATTTACGATGGAGAAGCAATGGCCAAAAAAGGAGTTGTCTTCGTCAATATCAACTACCGGCTCGGTGTTTTCGGTTTTATGGCGCACCCCGAATTATCGCAGGAGTCAGGTCATAATGCGTCAGGCAACTATGCATTGATGGATATGATCGCGGCCCTCCGCTGGGTTCAGAAAAACATAGCCGCGCTGGGTGGTGATCCTGCTAATGTTACCATTGCCGGACAGTCGGCAGGTGCCTTTGCGGTTAATTTCCTGACGGCTTCGCCACTGACCAAAGGGCTTTTTCAAAAGGCAATTGCCGAAAGTGGTGGAAGCTTCGTGGCTAGTCCTATTCGACCTAAGTTGACCTTACAGGGAGCCGAGCAACAGGGGGTTACGTTCGCTACATCGCTGGGCGCAACTTCTCTGAGCGAACTTCGGTCTAAATCGGCCGACGATATTCTGAAAGCGAATGGTGGCTTGAGTGCACCCATTACGGATGGCTACGTAGTACCCGAGTCGATAATGGACATCTATGCGAAAGGCCACCAGAATGATGTGCCGCTCATTGTGGGCTGGAATGCGGAGGATCGGGTGTCTGGGCCTCCCGCCAAAGCAGAGCCTTTTCGGGAGCAGGTGAAAAAACGATTTGCCGATAAAGCCGACGATTTTCTGGCCGTATACCCGGCAAAAACTGACCCGGAAGCAGCTCAGTCGCAAATCGCCAGCGGTCGGGATGAATCGTTTGGTATTCAGGATTATACATGGGCTAAAATGCAGACAAAAACAGGTAAAGCGCCGGTCTATATGTATAATTTTAATCGCAAACTACCTGCCGCAACACCCGAGACACAATTTGGGGCCTTTCACTCGGGCGAGATTGTGTACGCCTATAATAACCTGCATACACTCAATCGCCCCTGGGAACCCGTCGATCAATCACTAGCCGATGCAATGTCATCGTACTGGGTGAATTTCGCCAAAACGGGTAATCCCAATGGCAAGAATTTGCCTAAGTGGGTTGCCTATACGCCTGCCATCGAAAACGTCTTAATTCTGGATACAACCATCCAGAATCGCCTACTCCCAACGAAGCCCCAACTGGCTTTTTGGGAGACTTATTATGGGGTTGGGAAGTAAGTTGGGTTTATTGCCGCGTTAGCGACGGGATGTTGATAGGAGGTTTATTCCAAAAATCGACTTGGCCGCGTAGCGATCTAACTAAATTGATTAACCACAGAGACACAGAGAACACAGAGTTTAAAATTGTCGCTTTTATCTCTTTTTAAACACTGTGTTCTCTGTGTCTCTGTGGTTAATCAATATTTTTTATTAATTGTCTGAAAATGAGCCATAAATAAGAATGACTTAAACCTATGAGAAAGAAAAGTACTTATATCGGCCTATTAAGCTTGCTATCTGCATCTATGGCAATAGGCCAAAACTGGACCGAAACCAAATCCGGAAACTGGACGAAAGTTACTAATAAAGGTGGACAGACTTTGGGCTACGCCACCACTTCCGGTGTTAAACTGCTAACCGATAAAGGGTTTGCGTTTAAAGACCTGAATAAGAACGGCAAACTGGATAAGTACGAAGACTGGCGGCTATCGGCCGATGTGCGGGCCAAAGATTTAGCGTCGAAAATGTCCATCGACCAGATTGCCGGGTTGATGTTGTACAGTAAACACCAGCCCATTCCGGCAGCGGCTGGCGGGCCATTTGCAGGTACGTATAACGGGAAAATATTCGCCCAAAGTGGCGCTAAAGTGGCCGATCTATCAGACCAGCAGCGGGAGTTTCTGACTAAAGATAACCTGCGGCACGTCCTGATTACGTCGGTGCAAAGCCCCGAAGCAGCTGCCGAATGGAACAATAATGCCCAGGCATTGGTCGAGGGCTTAGGATTAGGTATTCCAGTTAACAGTAGTTCCGATCCGCGCCACGGTACGCGTGCAAATGCCGAATTTAACGCCGGGGCGGGGGGCACAATTTCCATGTGGCCCGGTTCGCTGGGGCTAGCGGCTACCTTCAAGCCTGAACTTGTGCAACGATTCGGCCAGATAGCCGCCACCGAATACCGCTCCTTGGGTATTGCTACAGCCCTATCTCCCCAGATCGATATAGCAACTGATCCGCGCTGGAACCGGGTGAGTGGTACGTTTGGTGAAGATCCGCAATTGGCTACAGATATGGCTCGGGCCTACGTAGATGGCTTTCAAACCTCAACCGGAGCCAATGAAATTACGGGTGGCTGGGGTTACCATAGCGTAAATGCGATGGTAAAGCACTGGCCGGGTGGTGGTTCGGGCGAAGGCGGGCGCGATGCACACTATGGCTATGGTAAATATGCCGTTTATCCGGGCAAGAATTTCCAGACGCATTTTCTGCCATTTCTGAACGGTGCTTTCAAACTAAGTGGTAAAACCGGCATGGCCTCGGCGGTGATGCCGTACTACACCATTTCGTTCGATCAGGATAAGAAATACGGCGAAAACGTAGGGAACAGCTATAACAAATACATCATCCACGACCTGCTACGTACCAAATACAAATACGACGGTGTCGTTTGCACCGACTGGCTCATTACAGCTGATGAAACGGCGGTCGATGTGTTTCTGACGGGTAAATCGTGGGGTGTTGAAAAGCTATCGGTTGCGCAACGTCATTACAAAATCCTGATGAATGGCGTCGATCAGTTTGGTGGCAACAATGAATCGGGACCTGTTATGGAAGCCTACAAAATGGGCGTTAAAGAGCACGGCGAAGCCTTCATGCGGGCTAGGTTTGAACAATCGGCCGTTCGATTGCTCAGGAATGTCTTCCGGGTTGGGCTGTTTGAAAACCCCTACTTAGATCCGCAGGTTTCGCAAAAATCGGTGGGAACGGCTGAGTTCATGAAGGCGGGTTATCAGGCGCAACTGGAATCGGTGGTGATGCTGAAAAACAAAACCAAAACCTTACCCTTGACTAAAGGCAAAACGGTTTATATTCCTAAGCAATTTACACCTGCCGGTCGTAATTTTCTGGGTATGGATATTCCCGAAAAACTCGAATATCCTGTTAGTCTGAACATCGTGAAGAAGTATTTCACCGTAACGGATAATCCTGCCGAAGCCGATTATGCGCTGGTGTTCATGCGAAGTCCGGATTCGGGCGGGGGATACAGCATTCCCGATGCCAAAGCGGGCGGAACAGGCTACGTTCCCGTTAGTCTGCAATACGGCGATTATACCGCTCAGGGTACCCGTGACCCAAGTATTGCGGGTGGCGATCCACTGGAGAAATTCACGAACCGGACCTATAACGGCAAAACCGCCAAGACGATCAACACGTCAGATCTGAGCATGGTCACCGAAACTTATGCTATGATGAAAGGCAAGCCCGTAATTGTTGCCTTACAGGTGTCGAACCCAACGGTTGTTAAAGAATTTGAAAGTCAATCGAACGCCATTCTGGCCCATTTTGGCGTACAGGATCAGGCGCTAATGGATATTCTGACGGGCGCACACGAACCGTCTGCGATGCTGCCCATGCAGTTTCCCGCCGATATGAAAACCGTAGAGGCCCAGGCCGAAGATGTTCCCCGTGATATGACTTCGTACCGCGATTCGGAAGGGCATGTCTATGATTTTGGCTTTGGTCTGAACTGGAAAGGCGTCATTCAGGATGCCCGAACTGCGAAGTATAAGAAAGCGGTTTTGAGCTTGAAATAAGTGCGTTCCCTCTCTTTTAAGTGCTGGTGCGTGCTGTCAGATTCCTAAATCTGACAGCGTGAGGTTTCTTAAAACCGAAAGTAAATAGGTTTTGAGAAACCTCACGCTGTCGGTTATTAGTAACCGACACCACAGAAAAGTCCCATTTCGATTTCGTAATCTACCTAATCAGGCTATACTACTATGCATACAACCCGGCGTCATTTTCTGGGGCAGCTAGGTGCTCTTGCTACACTGCCACTCTTGCCGACCCTAGATTCACTGGCGGCTCCTAAGCCTTTATTTTTCAGCATCTCCCTGGCTCAGTGGTCGCTGCATCGGGCGTTGTTCAAAAAGGAAACCACGACACTTGATTTCCCAATCCGAGCCCGCCGGGATTTCGGCATCACGGCGGTTGAATACGTCGATCAATTCGTGAAGAACGAACCGGCTTATCTACAGGAACTGCTCAAGCGGAGTAAGGACGAGGGCGTTACGAACCATCTACTGATGATCGATACCGCCGGGAATCTGGTGGATGCCGACGCGGCCAAACGGGCCGATGCCATTGCCCGACATTATGCCTGGGCGGAAGCCGCCAACTATTTAGGCTGCAAAACAATTCGGGTGAATCTGCAAAGCAAAGATTCGGCCGATGAAGTCCGTAAACGGGCTATCGAAAGCATGGGTCGACTGGCTGAAAAAGTTTCTCCGTTGGGTATCAATGTCGTTGCCGAAAACCACGGCGGCCACTCGTCGGATGGGAGTTGGATGGCCTCCGTAGCGAAAGCCGTTGGCAAACCAAACTGCGGCCTCTTACCCGACTTTGGCAACTTTTGTCAATCGCACGATTGGGGTAGTTCAGAAAAAAACTGTGAGAAGCTATACGACCGCTATAAAGGCGTGACCGAAATGTTGCCCTATGCCAAAGGTGGGGTAAGTGCCAAAAGTTACGGGTTCAACGCCCAGGGCCAGGAAACCAAGATCGACTACGACCGTATGCTCAAACTGGTGAAAGACTCAGGTTTCAAAGGCTATATTGGTGTTGAGTTCGAAGGCGAAGGAATGGCCGAGGAGGAAGGTATCCGCCGGACAAAGGCCCTGCTCGAATCGGTGGGGAGCAAATTAGTGTAAGCCATACCCTACATGACCAAAATTTATTATTTCCTTGCTGTTGCGTTTAGTCTTCTCGCTGGCACGGCATCGGCCCAAACACCTAAGCAGGATAAACTTCTGTTTGGCGTAGCGTATTATGATGAGTACATGCCCTACGAGCGTTTGGAGAAGGACATCCAGATGATGAAAGAGGCCGGTATCAATGTCGTTCGAATTGCCGAATCAACCTGGAGCACAGTGGAGCCGCAGGATGGCGTGTTCGATTATTCGCACATCGACCGTGTACTGAACGCGATGCACAAGGCAGGTATCCAGGTGATCATTGGAACGCCTACCTATGCCGTGCCGACCTGGTTGGTCAAAAAATACCCGGATGTGTTGGCAGTTACGCCACAGGGACCTAATCGGTACGGTGCTCGCCAGAATATGGATATTACCAATACACACTTCCGGTTTCATGCCGAACGCGTGATTCGGAAGATGCTGGAACACGTCAAATCGCATCCGGCTATTATTGGGTATCAGGTCGATAATGAAACGAAGCACTACAATACGACAGGAGATAACGTTCAGCAGGCTTTTGTTCAGTACATGAAGGAAAAGTACAAAACACTGGACGCTATCAACAAGGCGTATGGGCTGGATTACTGGAGCAATCGAATCAATAACTGGGACGATTTTCCATCGACAGTCGGTACGATCAACGCCAGTTTGAGTTCGGAGTTCTCGACGTTTCAGCGAAAGCTGGTCACCGATTATCTAGCCTGGCAGACTGCGCTTGTACGGGAATACAAACGTCCGGATCAATTTATTACGCAGAATTTTGACCTCGATTGGCGGGGCTATTCGTATGGTATTCAGGCCGATGTTGATCATTTCGCGGCAGCTAAGGCAATGGATGTTGCCGGAATCGACATTTACCATCCAACGCAGGATAAGCTCACCGGGATCGAAATTTCATTAGGTGGCGACCTAGCCCGTTCTATGAAAGTCGATGCGTCGAACCGTGGCAAAAATTACCTGGTTCTCGAAACCGAAGCGCAGGGCTTTCCGCAATGGGTTCCTTATCCGGGACAGCTTCGTTTACAGGCGTTCAGCCATCTGGCGTCGGGTGCTAACATGCTGGAATACTGGCACTGGCATTCCATTCATAACTCTGCCGAAACATACTGGAAAGGACTGTTGAGCCACGATTTTGAACCGAATCCTACCTACGACGAAGCCAAAACCATTGGGCGTGATTTCGAGAAGCTCAGTTCGAAACTGGTTAACCTCAAAAAGACAAACTCAGTAGCGATGCTGTTCAGCAACGAAGCGTTAACGGCCTTCAATGCCTTTAGTTTTGGCTGGGGTGCCCGAGAAAAGTACAACGATGTGCTGCGGCCCATGTATGACGCGCTGTATCAGATGAACGTCGGCGTTGATTTCGTCGATCCAACCAGCACGAATCTGGAAAGCTACAAAGTGCTGATCGTTCCGGCTCTTTATGCGGCTTCGGATGCGTTGCTGAATCGCCTGAACAACTTTGTGAAAAACGGCGGGCACATTGTTTACACCTTTAAAAGTGGTTTCTCCGACGAAAATGTAAAAGTTCGGTCAACGCGCCAGCCGGGTATTATCAATGAAGCCTGCGGGATTTATTATAGTCAATTCACAATTCCAGTGCAGGTTTCGTTGAAGGGCGATCCTTATAAAGTAGGCAACGAGCAAAATAGCGTCAAGACCTGGATGGAACTGATCACACCCACCACAGCCAGCGTGTTGGCCTACTACGATCATCCGGTTTGGGGTAAATACGCAGCCATCACCGAAAATAAGTACGGGAAGGGGGTAGCAACTTATATGGGCTGTATCACCAGCGATGCGATCCTGAAAAAAGTACTGGAAGATGCGGTGAAAAAAGCGGGCGTATGGGGTACCGATCAGCAACTGGCTTTCCCGCTCATTACCAAATCCGGGGTCAATCAGCAGGGCAAACAAATTCACTACTACTTTAATTATTCGGCTGCTCCGGCTTCATTAACCTACCCGTACAAGGCGGGTAAAGAGTTGCTTTCTAACGGAGCAATCGCGCCAAATGCGGTATTACCGCTGGAGCCCTGGGGTGTGAAGATCGTGGAGGAGAATTAAGCTGATCCTGTTGTAACGGCTAGGTTTTTTGTCATTCCGACGAAAGGAGGAATCTCAAACTTGACTATCAAGAGACTTGAGATTCCTCCTTTCGTCGGAATGACAAAAAATAAATCAACTTACGCGTTCATATTCCACAAAATCGAAAGCCACTGCATGGCGCTCATCGGCTGAGTGCGGTCGTCGACTCACTTCCTGCCACTCGCTCTTGTCGAATTCTGGGAAGTACGTATCGCCTTCGAAAGCCTGGTGGATTTCGGTTAGGTAAAGCGTTGTGGCAATGGGAAGGGCCATGGCGTAGATTTCGGCTCCGCCAATGACGAAAATTTCATCGGTGGCCCGATCGGCTTTTCGCGCTTTGTCAATCGCATCGTCAAGCGTATGCACGACCCTTACACCCTGAGCAGTAAAGTTGGGGTTTCGGGTAATTATGATGTTGGTTCGGTTAGGCAAGGGTTTCCCAAGCGCTTCCAGTGACTTGCGGCCCATGATTATGGGATGGTGACTGGTCTTGCGTTTGAAAAAAGCAAAGTCGTCGGGCAAGTGCCAGGGCATATCGTTGTTGAGGCCAATAACGCCATTGTCAGCAACGGCAGAGATAAGACTGATTTTCATGTTTTTTAAACGCAAAGGCGCAAAGGACAACGCAAAGGTCGCAAAGATTATAGTTATACTTAGCGCTCTTTGCGCATCCTTTGCGCCTTTGCGTTTAGATTTACTTAACGTTTCCCCGTCGTTCTGTCAACTCTTTCCAGGTCGTGACGATGATGCCTTCCTTTTCGATGAAGGCTTTCAGAGCGGGGTCCATCATGGCCAGCATATCGCCTTTACGCGTCTGCCCCGAACCGCTAATCTGGTCGAAGGTAGGTGTAGGCGAGGTGCAGTGCATGATAATGTAGGTGAGGCCCGGCTTTGCCGAGTTGATCAGCTCAATAAATTTCTGGGTTTTGTACTTCTGAATGTTAGCATCGGTAACAGGCGTTCCGGTGGGTAACGTCCAGCCATAACTAGTGCCGTCCAGATCGTCTAAAACGGGCAGCCCTGCATCCCAAAGCTGTTTGCCTACCTGCTGAGCCAGTTTCTGCATGGGCTCTGGTACATTATTGACCTTAAAGATCAGGGACGCGTGACCTGCTGGAAACAGAACCGGAATTTTCTCATCCATCGCCACCTTGGCATAGCTCATGACAAACTTAGGATCGAACAGGGTTCCCATATGCGAATCCATATGCGTTGGCTGCATACCAAACGCCCGATACCGAGCCAGTTGCGCCCTGATTTCGGCCTCCACTTCATTAGCCGATGCGTGCTGTACGACCTGCGCTACCGAATGCCAGAAAGCACCTTGTTCGTCGCACAAACCCGGTGCATTTTTGCAGCCTATCAGGGGTGTCCACCGGTAGTTATCCCACTCAGAGGTCAGCGTTAAGTGAACCCCTGAATCGGTATTGGGGTGTTTTTTTAGGTAGTCGAAAAATTGCGGTACCCATCCACAAGGCATCATAACACTCGTTGAGTTGGCAATGCCTTTGTCGATGGCGTTGATCGTTCCTACGTTCGATTCGTAGCTCATCCCCGCATCATCGACGTGGAGAATAACGACTTTTTTGCCTTTCGGAAAGCCAAGTTTCTCCGCGTAGGTTTTGGTCTGGGCGTTAACGGACAAGTTGGTAAGCGTGGTGAGTAACAGGTAGGTAAGAATTCGTTTCATGAATGGTTGGGGTTTTAGGGTAATATGATTTTAGAGAGCCGTAGCTAGTTTGGTACAGGCCACAATTTTCCCTGTTGATAAAGCTGAAAACTCTGCCTGATGTAGACCTGCTGACTAGCAGGAAACTGCGCTGCGACAAAGGTTTCAAAATCATCAAATAAAGCATTAGCCACACGAGAATATGCTTTATCCGCCTGCCGATTTATAGCTGCCTCTTCATAGACATCCTGCATGGCATAGCGGTAAGTTTCTTCATCAATTTCCCGCTTAAGGTATTTTAAAAGATGCTTTTTAAGTTTCTCCAATATATCATCAGTCATGTTTTTACGGTTCTTGATGAGTTCATCTCGTTCTAAGAAGTACAATTCAATTGATTTTGCACCATTCTTTGTTTTTGCCTGAACGGTTCCATTTGGGAGGAAAATTAAATGCTTGTCAGGGTCATCTAATTCAGGATTTAACAATAACGGGCGTTCATCACGTAAAATTTCTCTGTCGGCTCGGCAACATTCCTGAGTAGGAAGATCATTTTTGCCTAGCGCAGGTTTCGAAACCCGACTAGCTTCATCTTGAATTGGGAAGTGATCCCACTTTCTTCTATTACATTTTTCACAGCTCAAGACCAGATTACTCCATTCGTATGCCAGCCAATAATATCCATCATGAATTGGAACGTCTAGCACCCTGCCTTTGGGCCGGTAATGATCTACCCGTAACGAAGCGCCTGCCGATTCATGTGTTTCACAATAGCCGCATTTGTACTTGTATATTTTACGTAAAGTGCCAATTGTGCCGTCACGGTAGTGATGACTGCTAAAGTTGTGTTGGGCTTTTTCTGCAAGTGCTTTCTGCTGCTGCGCTTGGCACGACTCACTGACAAGTCCCGCAGGAGGATCGTCAAAATCTTTATATACGCGAATCATGCTGCCTATTCCTGAAGAAGAGCGGGATATTGAGAAGGGTCGTTATCGAGTTCGCGAAGTTGCTTGTCTATTGCGTCGTTGGCTACTACTTCGTCATAGGTGTCTTCTGTTCTCAACTTTCCTACATCTTCATTCGTAATTGGCCGGATCGTGTCCATGTCGAAAATGGGTGAGGTCAGAATAGAGTTGGGCAGTAAGTTGGCTATATCAATGTCTATTCGCTCAACCGTAATGCCCTTCGCTTTAGAACGGTCTAATTTTAGGAAAACAGAGTTCTTTGGTGCACCAAGGATGGGAATTACACTATGCGTGGCCGCAATAAACTGGATATTAGGAAAAACCTTCGACAACAATGTAGGCAACTGATACTGCCATTTCGGATGCAGGTGATTTTCTAGTTCATCTATTAACACAATACCAGCCAGGTCACCCAATTGCTTAACGTGAGGTTGCTTGCGGATAAATCGAATTAACAAATCGCCAATCAGGCCGATAATACTCCGAAAACCAGCTGCCAATTGATTGAATGGAACAGGATCAAACGTAGTTGTTTCATCCTGTTCAGCCCGCTCTACATACAGCACTTCATAGTCGTCCTGCTTATTCTTCTGTACAATGATGTCGGCTAAATGCGGAATTACTTCTTTAAATAGGCCTTTAACCTGTTCTAAGCGTTCATTCTTCTCCAAATGCCATTCAATAAGCTTACTTTCAATGTTAAGTAGTATGCCATCAGGATTGAATAAGCCATAGGTCGTAGTGCTTTTCTCCGCGACTTCGTTCTGGCTCATTTTTGACTGAATCTGTAAGCGAGAAGGGCCATAGCAGGCTAAATATTCAAGTGGTTGAAAACCTAACGCCCACAAGTTGTTAATTATATTCTGACCTATACTTTTATATTCAACAGCTATTTTTGACTCTATATCATTAGCAATAATCTGGTCGTCTTCTTTACTTCCCAATAATCCAATAGACACAGCTCTTAAAAACGTAGTTTTACCGTAACCATTATTTCCAGATATAAACAGCCAAGGCGTATCGATCGGAATATTTTGTATTTGACAAGAGCTAATTCCTTCAAAATCTCTAATAATTAAAGATTTTAAACTGTATGGTAAGGCGTTTTGATAATTCAAAAATACATCTTTTGTCTCTCTGTCTATGAGAATCGACTTTTCAGCAAGTTTTTCAAACCTTACTGAATGTTCATAGTAGAAACTAAATAGATCTTGTGCTTTCTGAATAGTTTCTGAATCGTTACTATCTTCAATTAAATGATACTCAAATGTTGCCTCCCCATTATTATCATCTATTTTGTAATGGAATGATTTAAGGTGGTTTTCTACAAAATCTATGTATTCCCCTGCCTTTCGTGAAATGTGTCCAAACTTGTCATCGTTTGTGTCTCTAATTGCTAATCGCACGAGATCAAACTTCAGCTTCTCTATGCCAGAGAATGTTAAATTTAAGCTATGCTTGTATAAATATGCTCCACTTGCATCTTTATTCTGGACAGTAACATTTATACCTTCTGGATTATTAGACTGTTGAATAGCGACTTCTAAGTTTTCTTTCCATTTCTTGATTACTCCTATTTCAACTCCCAACTGCTCTGCAATTTCTTTTAAAATTACCCCCTGATTGTGTAGACGGATAAAGGCGTTTTCGGCTTTGAGCAGTTCTTCAGGTGTCATGGCTTCGTTCATAGAGCAGTCAATTTACAACAATCCCAATTCACAATTTATTCCCTCGTAAAAACTCCTCGGCAGTCATACGTCGTTTGCCTTCGGCCTGGAGGGTGTTGAGTTGTAGCCATCCGTCGGTCGCCCGAACCAGAATCGTTTTCTTATTATCTGTATAGGCTTCTCCCGGTTCAGCCGCAAACGGGGATTCGTTGGCTAGCGAGACATCGTAGAGTTTGAATACTTTTCCGTTGATCAACGTCCAGGCCGAGGGGTAGGGCGATAGGCCGCGTACAAAATTACGAATGGCGTGGGCAGGTTGATTCCAGTTGATTTCCGTTGTTTCCCGGCTGAGTTTCGGTGCTGGTTTCAGATCATTGGCAACGGGCTGTGGCGTGCGGGGATACTCACCATCTTCGATGGCGTGCACGGTTTTTAGCACCAGATTGGCCCCACGCTCCATCAATCGGTCATGCACCGTTCCGGCGTTATCGTCGGGGTAAATCGGCTCGTAATCCTGAAAAATCATCTGCCCTGTGTCGATTTCTTTTTCGATAAAAAAGGTCGTGACACCGGTTTCAGTTTCACCGTTAATAATGGCCCAGTTGATCGGAGCTGCCCCTCGGTATTGCGGTAACAAGGAGCCATGTAAATTAAACGTGCCTATGGTTGGCATAGCCCAGACTACCTCAGGCAGCATGCGGAAAGCAACCACTACCTGCAGATCGGCCTGATAACTGGCGAGTTGTTCCAGAAATGCCGGATCGCGGAGTTTTTCGGGTTGAAGAACGGGTAAATTGGCTGCTTCTGCCGCTTTCTTAACCGGTGAGGGCGTCAACTGTAATCCGCGTCCTGACGGACGGTCGGGAGCGGTAACGACTGCAACAACCTGGCAACCCGCGCCCAGCAGCCGATGTAAGCTGGCAACGGCGAAATCGGGCGTACCCATGAATACAATGCGAAGAGGAGTAGGCATGAATCAGTAAATCAGTTTTTACGAAGCGAATGGGCTATGTGTTGATATAGCCGTGAAGTATTTTTACTTTTGTATCACAGTTACGTTGGTTAGAACGCGCTGCGTCAGAATGTGACCGGCCAGAAAATGGCTTAGCCTATGCGACGAACAATTTTTTATAATCCTGAACCGTTTGCTTCGGAAACCCGACGGCACCCCTGACGCGTCTGCAAAGAAAACCAATTTGGTTGCAGAACGGTCGGTGTACCGTTCTTTTTGTTTTTAGGGAGCACACCAAACCAATGTGAATAACGAGTACGTATTATTATATTATGGCAAAGATTTCATATTACACAGAAGAAGGGCTCAACCGGCTAAAAGCCGAATTGGTTGAGTTAAAAACGAAAGGCCGGACAGCAATTGCCCGTCAAATTGCCGAAGCGCGCGATAAGGGAGATCTCAGCGAAAACGCGGAGTACGATGCGGCAAAAGATGCTCAGGGTTTACATGAACTGAAAATATCGAAACTTGAAGAAGTTCTCTCTAACGCTCGGGTTCTTGATGAATCAACGATTGACGTATCGCAAGTTTCGGTGCTGTCGAAAGTGAAGATTAAAAACAAGAAAAACGGTGCCGAAATGACCTATATGCTGGTTTCTGAAGAAGAAGCTGACCTGAAATCGGGTCGGATATCTGTAGGTTCTCCCATCGGGAAAGGGCTGTTAGGCAAACATGTGGGTGATGTTGCCGAGATCAAAGTCCCCGCCGGTGTACTGGAATTTGAAGTAATTGATATAGCCCGGTAAATTAATGGATAATGCAAAATGGATAATGGGACGGCTGCTATCCTACATTATTCATTATCCATTTTACATTATTTATTCATTATGCCTTCCATTTTCTCTCGCATCGTTGCTGGTGAGATTCCGGCGCACAAAATTGCCGAAACGGACAATTACCTTGCTTTTCTGGATGTGATGCCAACGGCCACAGGCCATACGCTGGTCATTCCTAAAAAAGAGGTCGATTATATCTTTGACCTGGATGATGAGCTGTATATCGGGCTGATGGCGTTTGCTAAAAAGATTGCCCCGGCTATCGAGAAAGCCATTCCCTGTATACGCATCGGAGTCGCCGTTGTTGGATTGGAGGTGCCACATGCACATGTCCATTTAATCCCACTCAACTCCATGGCGGATATGAATTTTCACAATAAACTAAAACCGACTCAGGCTGAACTGGCTGAGACGGCTGAGAAGATACGAGCGTTTTTATAAGCAGGTAGTTTTGCTACTTCCTAAGCCACTGCAACACGACTAAATTTCGTGTTGCAGTGGCTTTTTCATTTAGTGGCTCCTACCAGAAGAAGTACCGACGCAATGCCAATCAGAATGACCCAGGGCAGCCAGAACCGACGACTATCCCTTTTTCGCTCATCGACCGTCATATCTCGTCGTCGTTTGGGTGTTTTCTGAACGGCTTTGCTGACGTAGTAAAAGGAACCTGCCAGACCTCCCAAACCTAGATAAAAAGCCAATAATGCCAGAAATCCGTTGCCTGCACAGGCGATATTGCACGCTAAGCCGGTGACAACATAGGCGACAGCTATACCTAGTATACCCAATACGATGTAGAGCCCACGTGGACTCTTCGGTGTGTCGGAAGGAGTAGCCTTAATTTCCGGCTGAGTTGACCGGCGGACAGAATCTACTGGTGACAGCGAATCACCAGCTACGACAATACGTCGACCACCGAAGACGCTTGCCGTTGACTGTTGTGTCTGTACGCGTTGATTCCAGATCCCACCCAATAATCCAAACAGTAGGAAGTTACTCAGAAAGGCGACGAACAGCCACCGTCGGCCAAGCCAATAATGGGTTGCTGATGGTAGCTGCCTTGCAGAAAGCTGTACGTAAATTGCCAGGCCGATCAGGACCAGCATACATACATAGAGATAAATCAACGGGAATTCCCCTACTAGTGTAGCACCTAGTAAAACGCCGTTAACACCATTCGCTAGTTCGCCGAGTATAATTAGAAAAATAGCAAGGGATACATGACGACTGGCCCAATAAGAAAGAGTTTTCATAAACGCTGCCGAACGAATGAATAAGTAGTTAATTCATCTAAAATGTAAAAATTAGATGATTTGATAGGATATAGTAAACAAACAGTTCCTGCCAACTTATGTTTGACAGGAACTGTTTGTTTCGTGGACTACCAGAAAAGAGTGGGCTACTAGTAGCCCAGAGAGAAGCTAGGAGAACGCTTTTGTCAGGGTTTTTTCTACGCCAGCTGTTAGCATATCGTTTAGGTATTGGGCTACCGCTTCAACAAAGCCGGGCAATACCGACAGATCTGTTTGCCAGATTGTAACGTCGGAGAGTACGCTTTTTACAAAAGGCTGTACAGTTGACGGGACTCCTTTTTTGACGGTCTTCCAGTCGCCATAGAAATAACCAGCCTTATCATCGCGAATGGGGTAGGTGAGGATGCCACCGTTAACCGCAATCTCTCCAAAAAACTGCCCTTTTTCTTCCCGAACTGCTTTCATGAACAGCAAATAAGCCGCAAAGCCCAGTGCAATGTGTTTGGGCACGGCATTGAACTGCTCAAAATAGCGCTGAATGGTTGCTACATTGCGGGACTGCATTTTTGCGGTTTCCTGAAGCGAAATATTTAACAGCAAGTGGTCGAGGTTGGGGTTACGGAAACGATCGAGTACATCGTTGGCAAACTGTGCAACCGCTGCTTTATCCATACCCGGAATATCATAATCCGGTACGGTCGGTACAATCTCGGTAAGCATCAGCGATTCGATGAACTTGCTCATAGCGGGATGGCTCATTTCGTCGGCAACGGTTTCCAGGCCAAGCAGATAACCTAACGGCATTGTCAGGGAGTGCGTACCATTAAGCACCCGCAACTTACGCTCCCGGTAAAAATTGATGTCTTCGTCGATAATGATCTGTGGGGTGCTGGCATCCGCGAAACTCAACGTTTCCCGCACACGATCGTCGCCCTCAATGGCCCAGAGGTGATAGGGCTCAGTAAAGGTTAATAGCTCATCTTCGTAGCCAGCCTCCTGTTGTAATGCTTCCTGAGCTTCTTTAGTAGGGCGGGTTACAATCCGGTCAACCAGTGAGTTACAGAACCGAACGTGGAACTTGAGCCATTTGGTGAACAATTTTCCCAGCTCGTTGAATTGGGCCATTTTTTCGACCGCATCGCGGAGTTTCAGGCCGTTATCCGTGACAAGTTCGGTTGGGATAACTACCAGCCCTTTGGCTCGTGAGCCACCAACGCTCCGAAAACGTTCGTACAGAAAGGCCGTTAATTTAGCCGGAAACGACTGCGGAGGATGCTGAAAAATGCTTTCCTCTACATAATCCAGACCTACTTCGGTGGTATTTGAGATGATGATCTGCAGTTTTGGATTCCGGGCCAGCATCAGAATTTCTTTCCATTGCGTTTGTGCCGCCAGTACTCGGCTAATGGCCGAAACAATTGTGGTTTCGGAAACAGGTTGCCCTTGCTGAAGTCCACGAACTGCCACGGTGTACAGGTTATCCTGATCCGAAAATTCATTGGTTTGGCTATCCGTCGATTTGACGACGACAATAGACCCCCCAAATCGCCCTTCCGCATTCGCTTTCTGAACCAGGTAGTCGGGCAATCCGCGGAGGAGAACGCCAGTACCAAATTGAAGAATTTTTTCGGGAAAAACGGGTGCGGGGTGTGTCGAACGGGTTAATTTAGCCATGATTGGATGGGTGGCAATCTGCTTTGCAGTCATCAGTTGGATAATCGTTACTGTTATCTGAAATGGAAATTTATGGCTGGATTCTTCATAATTCAGCAATAATACGAACTACTTTGCGAATCAGGCGCTTTTTAGAATCTATTGATTCGTTGAATTCTTTAGAGTCTATTGAGCGGTAATAGACTCTAAAGAATCAAAATTGGCTCACTTACTTACCGTTTCAGTTTTCCCGAACTGTCGCCATTGGCCAGCGTGTTTACTTCGGCAACGGTAGCCAGGTTTACATCGCCCGGAATGGTATGTTTTAAGGCCGAGGCTGCCGCGCCAAACTCCACAGCCCGCTGCAAGTCGTTGAACGTTAGCAACCCATAAATTAAGCCCGCCATATAGGCATCGCCTGTACCAATTCGGTCGGTAATCGGCTGAATATCATAGACTCTTGACTTATACACATCCTGCCCATCGAATAACTTAGCCCCCAGCCGATTGTGGGATGCACTAACAGAGGTCCGTTTGGTATCCGTTATGTACCGAACGTTTGGAAAGCGCTTCATCAGCGCACGCCCTGATTCCTGAAACGTGCTTCCAACAACGCCGTAAAGCTCAGAAAACAACCCTTTGCTGCCCAGTACCAGCGTACAGCCTTCGGTAAGGGCAGGCATGATCTCCTGCGGACTTCGGCCGTACTGCCACAAATTACTTCGATAAACGATGTCGCTCGAAACAGGAACACCGAGCCGATTGGCCGTTTGAATACCTGCCAGCAAACAGTCGGCAGCGCCTTGTGAGAGGGCAGGGGTGATGCCTGTCCAGTGAAACCAGTCGGCCCCCTGTAAAATGGATTCCCAGTCAATGTCATCCGGTTTTATTCGTGAAAAAGCGGAATCGACCCGGTCATAAATGATCTGGCTGGCCCGGCTTCCGGCTCCTGTTTCCAGGAAATAGAGCCCGAGTCGCCCATCGCCGTATTGGATGTGTTGGGTACTAACAGCATACTTACGAAGATAACCAGCGGCCGACCGACCAAGGGCATGATCTGGAAAACGAGTAACATGGAAGGACTGTAAGCCAAACTGCGCCAGGGAGACGGCCACATTCGCTTCGGTACCTCCAAAGTGCATCATCAGGTTGTCTGTCTGAGCAAACCGCCCAACACCCGGCGGACTAAGCCGGAGCATAACTTCGCCAAAAGTGATAATTTTCATTCGATTGAACTTGAAACGGATTAATTAGGAGCGGGTCCCCATCAGCCAGTGACCACTTTTTTCTAATTCTTCGGCCTTGACGGGCTCTAATTTCGGCAATACTAAATGAATAATAGCTAATGCAATTAGATACGAACAGCTTGCAATAATAAACATTGGCCTGTACCCGAAAGCGGTGATGATCCGGCCTGCCAATAAGGACAATAAAATACCGCCTACCGACCCAAACATACCGCCGATTCCGCTAACAGACGCGACTACATTTTTCGGAAAAAGGTCTGACGCAAACGTGTACATATTGGCGGCCCAGCCCTGGTGAGCCGCGGTTGCCAGGGAAATCAGCGCAATGGCAACCGTCAGACTACTGGTTTGGGCCGCAAAGAAGATAGGAACAACACAGAGTGCACAGATTAGCATGGTTGTTTTACGTGCGCGGTTAGCCGACCAACCCCGCTTCATAAACTGCGTACTGAGCCAGCCGAAAAAGATACTGCCGGCATCAGACACGACATAAATAATCAGGAAAGGAACACCAAAACTTTTAAGATCGAGTTTCTGGTCGAGGGCGTCGTTGGAGTTGAAAAAATCGGGTAGCCACGACATGTAGAACCACCAGATCGGGTCGGCCATTAATTTCCCGACAGCAAAAGCCCAGGTTTGTTTATACCCCAATAACTGCCCCCAGGATACCGTCCGGGGTGCTACTTTCTCGTTGTCGCTACGAATATAGGCCAGTTCTTCTGCGGTAAGTTTGGTGCTCCGTTCGGGTTTACTGTAGGTGAACCACCATAAAATGAGCAGGCCAAAGCCCAGAAGACCGGTTACGAGGAACGAACTGCGCCAGCCAAATTGCAAAATTAAATAGGGTACAGAAATGGCGGTGAGAATGATACCCACGTTTGTGCCGGCATTGAATAGGCCATGCGCAAATGAACGTTCGTTTTTAGGAAACCAGTCGGCAACGGTTTTAACCGAGGAGGGGAAGTTGGCCGATTCGCCCAGACCGAGAAATGCACGCGCCCATCGAAGCCCGGTCATATTGTTGACAAACGCGGTCAGAACAGCGGCAATACTCCAGATAATAATACCCAGTGAGAATCCCCTTCGAGTGCCAATGCGGTCAATGAGCCAGCCAACCAGCAGAAAACCAATGGCATAGGCAAATTTAAAGGCAGCATCCACATCGCCATACAATACCTTAAACCGGTCGGTGGCTTCTTTGGTAAGAACTGTATTAGGCGCTACATCGAGCATCTCTTTTCGGAATAAATCGTCGGTCATCGTAAACGATAACACCTGCCGATCTACATAATTTATCGTCGTTGCCAGAAATAGTAAGGCAACAATCCGCCATCGAAAACGGCCCGAAGTAGTTGGCGTTTGCAAAACAAGTTTACGTGTTTAGGGAGAAAAGCAGCAAAGAACGCTTTTTTTTCTAAACACTCAGTTGGTAAATGAGTCAGTATCTGTTGACTGGCCGAATTGCGCGGGTTAAGGCTCGGTTTGCTGGGAGGGGAGTTCTGCTGAATTGCCTGATGGCTATGGCATAACCGTAAAAATAAAAGCAAAAGCCGGGAGAAATGACCCGGCTTTTGCTTTTGCCAGCATGACTACACTTTCGCCCGCTCCTACATTTTTATCTGACGATTTTCTATTGCAAACCGAAACGGCCCGTCGACTCTACCACGACTATGCCCGAAAAATGCCCATTATCGACTACCATTGTCACCTGCCACCCGATCAGATTGCGGCCGACAAACGGTTTGACACCATCACGCAACTCTGGCTCTATGGCGATCATTACAAATGGCGGGCTATGCGCACGCATGGCATCGACGAACGCTATTGCACGGGTAATGCAAGTGACTGGGAGAAATTTGAAAAATGGGCGGAAACCGTTCCGTATACACTTCGAAACCCGTTGTATCACTGGACACATCTGGAATTGAAAAGCCCGTTTGGGATAACCGACGTTTTAAATCCCACGACCGCCCGGTCGGTGTACGATACCTGTAACGACCAATTGCCGGATTTGTCGGCCCGAAGCCTACTTCGGTATTTCAATGTTCGGGTGGTGTGTACAACTGATGATCCACTGGATTCACTGGAACACCACAAGCAGCTGGTGCAGGAGGGCTTCAATGTGAAGATTCTGCCCGCTTTTCGCCCCGATAAAGCGATGGCTGCCGATGATCCTATCGTGTTTCGGGGATACGTGCAGAAACTAGCCGAGTTGACCAATCGCGAGATTCACACACTGGCCAGCTACCTCGACGCCCTGAAATCGCGTCATGATTATTTCGCTGGAATGGGCTGTCGCCTGTCCGATCATGGCCTGGAGGTGATCTATGCCGAACCCTACACCGAAGGTGAGGTACAACGGATATTCGATCAACTGAATAGGGGAGTTGCCATTTTGCCAATTGACGTTCTGAAATTCAAATCCTTCATGCTGGTTCAGTTTGCTGAGTGGGATCACGAAAAGGGCTGGACACAACAGTTTCACCTGGGTGCTCTGCGAAACAATAACCTCCGCCGACTCCGTGAGCTTGGCCCTGATACGGGTTGGGATAGTATCGGCGATTTTCCGCAAGCAGCCTCGTTGTCACGTTTTCTGGGTGGCCTGGACGACCGGAATCAACTGGCTAAAACGATTCTTTATAACCTCAATCCGGCAGATAATGAAGTGATAGCCACCATGATCGGGAACTTCAACGATGGGTCGATACGAGGTAAAGTGCAGTTTGGCTCAGGCTGGTGGTTTCTGGATCAGAAAGATGGGATGGAGAAACAGATCAACGCCCTCTCCAACATGGGTCTCCTGAGTGCATTTGTGGGTATGTTGACCGATTCGCGCAGTTTCGTGTCATTTCCCCGTCACGAATATTTCCGGCGGATTTTGTGCAATATATTCGGTAACGAAATCGAAAACGGTGAATTACCTAACGACGTTGCCTGGGTTGGTGAGATCGTTCAGGATATCTGTTATCGCAACGCCGAACGCTATTTTGGCTTTTAACTTCGATCTGTGACGCATACGTTTATTGACACAAGTGGCCCATCTGCCGGTTCGCCCCCCGTTCGACTTCATGTCGTTCAGGCAGGGCCGATAGATGGGCCACTTATTATTTTGCTACATGGGTTCCCGGAATTCTGGTATGGCTGGCGGAAACAGATTGATGCCTTAGCAGAAGCCGGTTTCCGGGTCTGGGCGCCCGATCAGCGGGGCTATAACATCAGTGATAAACCAACTGGGATAGCTGCCTATAGCCTTGATTCATTGGTGGCAGATGTTATTGGACTAATCGATGCCGCAGGTCGGCACAACGCTATACTTGTGGGTCACGACTGGGGCGCGGCTGTTGCCTGGTGGACGGCGGTTTCTTTCCCGGAACGCGTAGAGCGGTTGGTTGTTCTGAATGTCCCGCACCCGATTGTGATGAAGCGGTACGCCAGTCGGAACATAGGGCAAATGCTGCGTAGCTGGTATATCGGTTTCTTTCAGTTGCCCTGGCTGCCGGAAGCCGTCGTTCGCCTGGGCAATTGGGCTTTCCTGACCCAAACACTACGACGTAGCAGCCGACGGGGAATATTTAGTGATACTGATCTAAAACACTATACAGCAGCCTGGTCGCAGCCAGGTGCTGCGAAGGCCATGATCAACTGGTATCGGGCTTCCCTTCAAAAACCACCTGCCCGACAACCAACTATACGGGTTACTGTACCGACCTTATTAATCTGGGGCGTCCGGGATCAATTCCTAAAGCGGGAGATGGCGCAACTCAGCATTGATCTTTGCGACAACGGACGCGTCGAATTTATCGAAAATGCCACTCATTGGGTGCAACACGAGGAAGCTAAACGGGTGAATGAGTTGATAATGGGGAAGAAGGAGGAAAGGGAGGAAGGAGGAGAGGGACAAAAGGGAGGAGAGGAATAAGGAGGTCGGCTTTTGCATAATCCTATCTTCCCCCTCCTCCTTCTTTCCTTTCCTCCCTTCTCCCTCTATTGCTTATACACCTTCCCGTCTTTCATGACAAATTTGACGGCTTGCAGCGTTTTGATATTCTGAATCGGGTTTTCGTCTACGGCGATAATGTCGGCAAACTTACCGGCTTCAACCGATCCGATTTGCGCATCCATACCCAGCAGTTTTGCGTTGGTCATCAAGGCTGCTTTAATGGCTTCTACTGGTGGCATTCCTGCTTCAACCATGTATTCAAATTCTTTGGCGTTGAAGCCGTGAATGTAAACACCCGCATCGGTGCCAAAGGCAATTTTTACCCCTGCTTTGTAGGCTTTGGCAAATGTGGCCTGAATTTTTGGGCCGATGGCCAACGCTTTCGGAGTTACCAGAGCAGGGTAGTAACCGAAATGCCGGGCCGAATCAGCCGCGGTTTTACCGGCAATGATTGTTGGAACATAATACGTACCATGCTTTTTGAACAGATCAATCGCTTCATCATCCATCAGCGTGCCATGTTCGATGGTCTGTACACCAGCACGAATAGCGCGTTTCATTCCTTCGGCACCATGGGCGTGGGCAGCTACCGCAAAACCGTAATCTTTGGCCGCATCAACAACCGCTTTTACTTCTTCTTCCGTAAACTGTGGTCCCGAGCCATCTTTGGCGTTGCTTAGTACACCACCCGTTGCGGTAATTTTGATCAGGTCAGACCCATCCTTGTAGCGCTGCCGAACCGCCTTTCGAGCATCTTCAGGACCATTGATAACGCCCTCCGTTGGGCCGGGATCGCCCATCAGGTCTTTGCGGTAACCGTTGGTTGGATCGGCGTGACCGCCCGTTGTGGCAATGGATTTACCTACAGTAAGTACACGCGGCCCTTCTACCAGTCCAGCATTGATGGCGTTGCGAAGTGATACATTTACGCCTGATCCACCCAGGTCTCGAACGGTTGTGAAGCCTGCTAATAATGTAGTTTTAGCGTAGCCTGCCGCCCGATAGGCAACATCTGCTGGGTTGCTTGTAAAGCCGTCAATGGCACCACCCCGACGCGTCTGGCTTTCCAAATGAACGTGCATATCGATCAGTCCAGGCAGAACGGTTTTTGATTTCATGTCCAGCACCCGATCCTGCCCGGCAGGTGCTGTGTATCCTTTTTGTACGGCAGTAATCTTGTTGCCTTCAACAACGACCGTCATTTGGGGTTGAAGGCTATTGCCAACACCATCGAAGAGATTGCCGCAATGAATGAGTGTGCGCTGGGCAAAGAGAGGAGAGGCCAGCAAGGACAAGCTTGCCAGCAGGTATAGTTTTTTCATAAATGAAGTTGGTTGGGTACAAAAAAGGCTGTAACCATCGGTTACAGCCCTCAAAATACGAAAAGACGTTGAAGAACCCTTATATTTTTGTTACCTGGACAACCGCTGCCTGGGGTTGGCCCTGGGTCGATGTGGTCGGATAGGGATAAACGTCGCGGAGAATTACCTTATAGGTCTGGTTGCTCAGGGTAACATTCGTTGAGTCCTGGCGCTTTGTCGAGTCTGGATTAAGGCTTGCTCCAATGACCAGATTAACTTTCGTGGAATCTGTTTCTTTCACTAGCAGCATCTTTACTTTTGCTTGCCCAGCCCAGACGCAGGTAGCACCCGTTGGGCAGCGGCTATCCTGAATAGAATCGACCCGAACAACTACATCCGAAGCTAGTCGGGCTGATTGGTGTAAGCCAACCGAGACCAGATCAGACGGTTGCGTATCGGACGATTTACAGGCTGAAAAGAGAAGAGTTCCAACGATGAGAAAACCAGAAAGCCGTTTCATTGAGTCTAACATAGTACTTGCAATTTGTTTCCTACAAGGATACTACTGTCAGAAAAATGGTTGGAACCGCTTCCTTATTTTTTCACAATGACGCCATCCGCAACAAAGGTCAGCGCTTTTTCAGGCTCGGTAATTTTGGCGATTTCTTCTTTCGACTTGCCCGCATCCTCGGCGTAGTGACGTAAATCGGCTACAGGGGTGGTGGTGGTTTCGGCGGTGCCTTCTACGACAACAGTTTTACCGACAATGTCTTTTGGAACAAAGAAACCGTAGTCTTTAAACGTAACGCGCATGGTTTGCCCATCGCCGGTTTTGACTTTCATCCAGCAACCTTTTACCTTACAGACCGACTCAACGGTGCCTTCTACTTTGGCTGGCATTTCAGTTTTGTCGGCCATTTTAGTAGCTAACTGAATTGCGGGAATCGCCCCTTTTTCGGTAATTTTTTTGCCGTGGAAACTAACTTCATTCTGGGCAAATACACCCGTTGACGCGGCAAGCAACAAACTTAAAAACAGAAGATGTTTCATTGGTTTTCAGAAGATTGGTGAAATTGATTGTGTTTGGGTTGAGAAGCATTCGTAGACAAAAGTAGTAATTTCTGCCGTGAGGGCGCTTTAAAAACACAACTATGACAATTCAACAACACCTATCTGCCAACTGTCAGGCATTTATTGACCTGGCAGATAGTCTCTCCGAAGAGCAATTTCACACGCATGTTAATGAAAAGTGGTCGGTGGCTGAGGTAATGCAACACCTTTACTTATCAGCCCGACCTGTAGCCCGACTGATGTCGGGCCCGCGTGAGGTACTTTTGCCTTGGGGCAAAGCCGATTGGCCCTCAAGAACCTATACCGAACTAGCGTCGGCCTATTCAGAAATACTGGGGACAGGCGCTAAAGCTCCTGTTGCTATGTCGCCCCGGCTGGAGGATATGCAGGTTGAGAAAAGTGTACTAGTGGAACGTTTTACCGGGATTTATCAGGCGTTAGTGGAGGCAATTACTACCTGGTCAGAGCAGGAGTTAGCCACCTATTGTATACCCCACCCCGTACTTGGCAAGCTAACGGTTCAGGAAATGCTAATTTTTACCGACATACATACGCAACACCACTTGAGGCTATTACCTGAAGTATAAAAAAAGGCCCGCAGATCATTTCTGCTGGCCTTTTTTTATAGCAAGATTACCGGGCGAGCTTCAGGCCGCGATTTCCAACACGGCCGAAGTAGTAGTTAACGCCGAATTTCAGTCGTCCTCCTTTACCCCGGCTAACGGTTGGGTCTATTTTATTGTAGAAACTGCTTTCGTACGAAATTTCAGCTCCCAATCGGTGTAGAATCCAGGCCATCATACCAATTTCAAGACCAACACTCGTGTATTTAGATTTGGTGTCGAGCGGGATCGTTTCCGAGAATTCCCGCCCGCTATTGATACTGGCTCCCACAAAGCTGCTGATCCGGGTACGAAATGGGTAATACCGGGCAAATGCGCCGACCTGCCGGGCGTGATATTTATTTCCCACAAGACGGTCTGCGTCGTAGCGTAAACCAGCCGCAAAACCCGGCTGGAAAAAATAGCCAAGGCGGGTATTGACGTCGAAGTACACCTGACCACTAGTTGTGCCAAAACCAATACCTCCACCAACAAATACGTTTCCGGGATCGAACCAGCTTAACTGATGTGTTTCCTGATAACTAAGTGATTTGTCGATTTCATCTTCGATCTTGTCACTAGCCTGGGTGGCCTTCTGACGCAGTTCCTGTTTCGTCCGGTCGTTGACAAGCGGCTGTGAACGGTCGGTTGAATCGGATCGGTTCTGAGCCAGACCAACTATCGATAGGCTTGTCGATACCAATAGGAGCGTAAGTATTTTTTTCATCGTCGTTGAGTTGAGAGCATGCAACTAATGTCCTATTAACCACGAATGAGGCATAAAGTTTGTGTTTTACCGCTGCCAGGACCGGGTGAACAAAAAAACGCCCTCCCATTTTATGAGAAGGCGTTTGTACTACAGCTTGAGGAGTGACTCAGAATTACTTCAATTGATCAAGCAGTGCCGACACCTGCTCAACTGATGTGGCGGGGAAATTAGCTATCCTAATTTGCGTGTCTTTGAACTTTCCGTAGCCGCTACCCACAATCATATTGGCCGTTTTAGCCGATGCAATGACTTCGGCCGATGGCTTTTTTGTGGTGGCTACAACGACCGTTTGCGACCGGTGCCGTTCCTGTTTGACAAACGGTTCGTAGGCGTCAGAACTATCCAGGAATTTATAAATCATCCGGGCCTTTTCTTCGGTCTGTTTTCGAATCGTATCAATGCCAATCCGGTTAAAATCTTCCGCAATTTTACCCAACAGATAAATGTACAGCACGTTTGGCGTTGCCGGCGTCTCGAAGTCCTTATAATGTTTCCAGAGGGTTGGTAACGTGTGATGCGCGCCAATCGTGAAGTCGTCCGTTTTTTGTAAGCGTTCGGCTTTTTCCAGGCACGCCTGGCTGGCAATCCAGACGCCTAATCCGGCAGGCATACCAAACGCTTTCTGTACCGAGAAAAACGCTGAATCAATGATACCGAAATCCAGGTCAGGGTAGGGGGCGGATGAGACCATATCCACGCAAAACAGCTTCTTGGGGTATTTGCGCTTGAGCTTATGGATTTCTGTAGGTTTCATCTGCACACCCGATGAGGTTTCGTTATGCGTCAGGCAAACCAGTTCAGCATAGGCGGGTACCTCAATATCAGCCGCGTCAAATCCCTCTCCAAATGGTTTTTCGACCAGATGCGTATGCTTGTTAAGGGCATTGGCATAGTCATAAAACTTTTGGGAGAAGGAGCCATTTACGGCGTGAAAACTCTCAAATTCAACGCAATTCAGCAGGACACGTTCCCACACCTCCGATGCCGAGCCGGTAAAGAAAATGCCATGCGTGGCGGGTATATTCAGTAAGGTTCGTAACTGCTCGTCGGTAAATCTATAGATTTCCCGAAACTGCTTACTCCGGTGCGAAATCGAGCCAATCTGATCATCCAGTGCCTGTTGAAGGTGTTGGTAGAAGGTTGGGTAGAGTTCGGCGGGGCCGGGCGTGTAGTAGGTGTTTTTCATTTTTAAAGAGTGAAAGAGTGAAAGAATGAAAGAGTGGTGATCCGGCATTCCGGCTGGCGAGTTTCTTCGCTCTTCCACTCTTTCATTCTTTCACTCTTTAATAAAGCAATCTAAACTTAATCGTGTTGTCAATCCCTTTCAGTTCCTCAACCACTTCGTCAGCGTATTCTTTGGCGACATCCGTAATTACGTAGCCAATCTGCTCGTTTGTTTTCAGGTACTGACCATGAATATTGATGTGGTATTTAGCGAAAATAGAGTTCATTTTTGCCAGAATACCCGGTACGTTGGTATGAATATGCAACAGTCTGTGCGCTCCTTTCAGCATAGGTAGTTGCAGTTCAGGGAAATTAACGCTGCCGTAGGTGCTTCCGTTGTTAATGTATTCCAGCAGCTTGCCCGGAACGAAATTACCGATGTTTGCCTGCGCTTCTTCGGTGCTACCTCCAATGTGTGGCGTCAGGATTACGTTTGGCAACCGGCGAAGCGTACTCATGAATTCCTCATTGTTGGTTTTTGGCTCATGCGGGAAAACATCGATACCAGCCCCTACAACCTTACCACGCTCAATGGAATCGACCAGCGCAGGAATATCAACAATATGGCCACGGGAGAGATTTAGGAAGATAACCCCATTTTTCATCAGCGAAAACTCCCGGTAGCTGATGAGGTTTTTGTTTTCCTTCCGTCCATCGGTATGCAGGCTGATAATATCGGCAATGGCCAGCAGTTCGTCCAGCGATTTGCATTTGCGGGCATTACCAAGAGCCAGTTTATCAACTATATCGTAGAAGTAAACTTCCATGCCAAGGGCTTCGGCGACGACCGATAACTGGGTGCCGATGTTGCCATAACCAACCAGCCCAAGTTTCTTCCCACGAACTTCAAAACTATTTTTTGCTGATTTATCCCAGCCACCCTTGTGCATCAAATTACTCTTGGGCACAATACTCCGGATCAGCATAATGATCTCGCCAATAGCTAGTTCAACGACCGAGCGGGTGTTACTGTAAGGCGCATTGAAAACGGCGATGCCTTTTTCGGTACAGGCATCTAGGTCGATCTGGTTGGTGCCGATGCAAAAGGCACCAACGGTCATCAGCTTATTCGCGTGTTCAAGAACGCGTGCCGTCACGTTCGTTTTTGAGCGGATACCCAGAATCGATACATCACGAATGGCTTCAATGAGTTCCTCTTCATCCAATGCACCTTTCCGAATTTCCACGTTAAAGCCTTCCTGTTCGAAGAGCTGAACCGCCACGGGGTGGACATTTTCCAACAGCAACACTTTAATCCGACTTTTGGGGTACGACTGGCTCCGGCTCAGGTTATTATGGTATAGGAATTCGTCGAGAGAAGGGGCTACGTGATCGGCTTTTTCAACGACACGAGGACGCATTACATTTTCGGTAAAGGCATAAAACCGGTTCGCCAGACCCGATGCCCGAATTTCATAGTCGGTATAGCCATCCCCAATAACGTACACTTCGCCATCGAGTTTCAGATTCCGGATCACCTGCGATTTGCCATCGTTGGCCGAAAGTGGATTTTTAGGGTCGAAACCAACAATTGCACCCGCTTCATCGAATACGAACGTATTGGCAAACACGTGATCGGCCCGAACACCCAGCGATGTTACGATGGGGACGATAAACTCTCGGAAGCCATTCGAGACGATGTAAATATTATCCGCGTTCTCAGTCAGGAACGCCTTGTTCCGCTGAAACGAATCGGATATTTTACCCATCAGATTTTCGATCAGAGCAGGCAACTGATCACGGTGGGCCTTTAAAAGATTCAGGCGTAGATTGAGCGATTCGGTGAAGGAAATTTCGCCCGACATACCCCGGTCAGTAATGGCTTTAACCTGATTCAGTACATCGTCGCGGTCTGGGCGACCGATGAGCGAAATCTCGCCCAGTACGTCCAGTGCTTCTACCTTGGTGAAGGTGCTGTCGAAATCAATAATGTAATACGTCTGTTCGGTCGTGCCGACGTTCGGTTGTTTAGTGAGCATGATTGGGATATCGCCATCGCAGCGATTTAGTGATCTTCTTATTGGTAAATCAAGTTAGGTGCTGTTAAAAATGCTACTGCCCGTTTCTCTGACCAGTACGTCCCCTGGATGCCTTCATCTTTTGCCGGGAAGCCACAGTGGCCGCCCTGTTCAGGGAACTCCATCCACACGTTCGGTAGTTCCCTTGCCAACTCGCTCGGGAAACATTCCGGCGACAGGAAAGGGTCATTTTTTGCATTGACAATCAGTGTTGGAATGGTAATGGCGGGTATAAACTGCAATGAACTGCTTCGCGTATAATAGTCTTCCACATCCAGAAAACCGTTCATAGGGGCTGTAAACGTATTATCGAACTCCCGAACGCTGCGTACTTTTCGCACAGCTTCGGTCGGAAAAATACCCGGCATAACTGCGGCTTTTTCCAATACTTTTCGTTTTAACGTTCGGTTAAATCGGTAATTATAAACCAGACTGTCCCACTGTTCAAGCCGCCGTGCCGATCCCATTAAATACATGGGAACTGAAAACACTACCGCTTTTTTGATGGCTGGATGTGCTGCCGTACCGTGTTCTCCCAGGTATTTGAGCGTTACGTTGCCTCCTGCGCTGAAGCCCATCAGATAAATGGTTTGATAGCCTTTCGAAAGCGCATGTTGTATAACCAGCTGCAAATCACCAGTTTCGCCAACGTGATAAAACCGTTGCTGCCGATTCATCTCACCGCTACAGGACCGATAGTGCCAGGCCAGACAGTCGAATCCATTTTGCGTTAGATGGCGTACCATTCCGGCCAGATAAGGACTCGTGGAGCTACCTTCCAGACCGTGGGTGAGGATAACCAATGGATAATGTGTAATGGATAATGGATAATGCTGAGAAGGAATTTCTGCATTGTTCATTATCCATTGTTTACTATTTATTGAATTCGCCCAATCCAAATCCAGAAAATCATCATCGGGGGTTTTGATACGTTCGCGGACGTAGGAGACTGCTACCTTGCGGAACAGCGAGGGAATGATGGTTTGCAGGTGGCCGTTCCACAAACGGGTGGGTGGCTTATAACTTGATGGGGCAATCAGCGGCATTACCGAACGCGGGCGATTGAAGCCGCAAAGGTAAGAGTTCCAGAAGTTAGAAGCTTGGTAAATCCAATAAAAAAAGGCTGGTCGTAGGGCGACCAGCCTTTCCTGTTGAATACAACCTGAATTGAAAAAAGCAATGTTGGCTACTGCCGAAGCAGTAAGTGGTTCAAAATTGGTAAATAAAAAGAATTAATACAACTATTTCGATAAAATTTAATTTAGATTTCTGCTGATTGATTTGTTGCGAGCAGCGTATCTTGCTGAATCGTTGTGAATTAACGGATCGACTTTGACCCGTCTACGCATGCGTTCAAGCGCTATTCGACTACTTAGCTGCTTTCTGATAGCAGCTTTGCCAACGAGCTGCATTTTAAAAACTGATCCGTTAAATAACCAGTTGGCAATCATTTTAATGTAGATTCGCTATCCTGTATTCGTTTAATTAAATAGTTGTAAGTTTATAATAACTATCCGCTCTGCGTTCATGAAAGAAGTTATTGGGTTGCTCCTTGTTGTGCTGCTAAGCCTGATCGGTTGCCAACCCAAATCGCCCGGACCGGCTACCATCATTAATACGAAAATTGTGTTACCCTCACAGGCTGCGCTGGTATCGGTGCAGACGACCGGCGCAACAACGGCTGAGGTAGTCATTAAACTCATGTCGGCTATTAAATCGACGGATTGGCGATTGACGGCGCAAACCACTTCGGGGGTGCTTTTGCCATTGGAGACCGGCGAGACAAAAGCATACGACCCATTTACCTTAACTACATTTAAACTAACAGGTGTGCAGGTAGGGCAGACCTATAAACTACAGTTGGGTTTTCGGTACAATCAGAAAGACAGCCTGACCCTGGAGCGGGTGTACACACATACGACCTACAACCCCTGGAAGCGACGGGAACATTTGCCATTTGACAGTGGTGATTTTACGGGCTCCATCATTGATTACACCGCCGACCGCTCGGGTAGTTCGGTTCGGGTTACGCGCTATGTTGATGCCGAAACCTGGCAAACCGTTGTATTTGGAAATGAGCAAAATGCCTGGTATGATGCCTATGCACCTGGGGTAACAGTTCGGCGGGGTCTGATTGAGTATATTTTGTACGGGCATAATATCGACCGGTCGTACTTCTATGGGTTGGGTTATCAAACAGATGATTTGTTCCCAGGTAAGTATGTCTATCTACGAGATCAATATGCTGTTTTTCCGGGTGGCGGTAGTGCTGTATTTCCCTACTACCAGGGCGAAGATGGTGAGCTTGCTTATTTCACAACTACAGAATGGGCGTTTTTCCTGACTAATAATGGATCACCGGCCATGCGGGGAATTTATGTGCAATTTGATCAGGAAGCTCGTGCTCCTTTACCAGAAAAACCGGGAGTTATGGCTACGTTCAGTATTGGTGAAGTCGGTTACGTTGTTAATCAGGTTCAGGGAAGCCAGCCACATTTGTTTGCCTACGATTCGCAGAAAGATATATGGACACGTAAGGCCGACTTTCCGGGTACTCAGCGAACACGCGGTGCTGGCTTTTCGGTCAAAGGAAAGGGCTATTTTGGGCTGGGCATTGCCACCAGCCAGCAGGGCCTTCGCGACATCTGGCAGTATGATCCCACTACCGATAAATGGCAATACATGACCGACTATCCGGGCGAAGGCAATCGCTATCTGGTGGTGTGGAGTGGACCTAATCGGGCCTACCTCGGCTGGGGCTACGAGAGCCAGACGGTTGTAGGATCACAGGGTTATCGGCAAGTGGGGTGTACGGATTTTTGGGAGTTCTTGCCATGAGAAAAAAGCATATGAACCTCCGGAGCATCTTCACATTTCTAAGTGTCTTACTAGTAGCCTCCTGCGTGAATGAGGTTCAACTTCCCATTCGGCAAGTGAAAGCGCGGTTGGTGGTTGATGGGCTGATTACGGACGAAGCACCACCATATCCAATAAAATTGACCTTGTCGGGAGCCTACTCGTCGGGAGGAGGTTTTCCGGAAGAGTTGATTATCAACGGAGCCGTTGTGACCATTAGGGATAACGGCGACCGAACCGTACAACTTGAGCAAGATCCTTTACTTCCGTCTTATTATTGGGTTCGGGACACTACATTTCGGGGTCAGGCGGGCCATTGGTATACGCTGAAGGTGGTTATGCCGGATGGGACTGTATATGTATCGACTTCTGAATTACTGGCTCCAGTGGCACCTCTGGAGCAGGTTTCTGCCGAATTTCATCAGTCCGATGGTAGTCTTGGTCAGCCCGACCTGTATAACATTCTGATCGATACCCGTGACCCAGCCACGTTGGGAGATTACTACCGCTGGTCGACGTATAGCTACGTACCCCGCTGGACAAGTTATGATCCTCAGCACCCACCCCCCGTGGGGGTGGGTGGCGTTTGTAATACTTGCTCTTGCTGGGTGCCTTACTATAGTCAGCTAACCAATGTGCTGTCGGATGCGCTCATCAATGGGAATCGCATCAGCCATCGGTCTGTATTCAATTCGCCCGTCTATGCGGTTGGTAAGCAGTACGTTGAGGTACGCCAATATTCGCTTACCCGTTTGGCGTACCAATACTGGACTCGTTTTGAGGAGCAACGTAGCCGAACGGGCTCCCTCTTCGACCCGCAACCGGCTTCTATTGAGGGAAATGTGCATCAGCAGGCCGATACAACTGTGCTGGCGCTGGGCTATTTTGGCGCATCGTCGGTAAGTCGACAGCGGCTGGTTATTCGGGGCGATACGATTCAATATGACAAATTCCTGAACCGACTCAATAAGGTATTTATCCCTCCCGGTCATTGCCCGGATAATTTTTCGATCTTTCAATTAGGCCCGCCCGTGGGTTGGTAGATACAAAGAAAACAGGTTATGACACAGAGATACACAGCGATGGTATGGAGATACACTGAGGTTTTTAGCTGGACTGGCGGGTTAAACAAACTAGTTGTACGGCAAACAAAAGTCTTTATGAATCTCTGTGCCATCTCTGCGTATCTCTGTGGTACGATCTTAACCGCTTGCGTGAATGAGGTACAGCTCCCCATTCGGCAGGTAAAACCGCGCCTGGTGGTGGATGGGTTGATTACCGACGAAGCGCCCCCTTATCCCATCAAACTGACTTTGTCGGGAGCGTATTCGTCGGGAGGGGGCTTCCCGGAAGAGTTGATTATCAATGGAGCTGAGGTCACCATTACCGATAATGGTGATCGGACGGTGCAACTTGAGCAGGACTTGCTTCAACCGTCCTATTATTGGGTACGCGACCCCAGTTTTCAGGGCCAAGCTGGCCATCGGTACACATTAAAGGTGGTTTTGCCCGATGGTACGGTTTATATATCGAATCCTGAATTGCTGGCTCCGGTGGCACCCATTGAGCGAGTTGATGCGGAATATCGCCGACAGAACAGCAGTTTCGGTCAGCCCGATCTGTATGGTATTTTTATCGACACCCGAGATCCGGCATCTCTGGGAGACTATTATCGCTGGTCGACCTACAGTTATGTACCTCGCTGGACTAACGTTGATCCCATGCATTCTAGCTGTAGTGTTTGTTCTTGCTGGGCCCCTTATTTCAGTGAGCTAACCAATGTGCTGTCGGATGCGCTCATCAATGGTAACCGGATCAGTCATAGACTGGTATTTAATTCGCCGGTGTATGCCATTGGGAAACAATTCGTTGAAGTTCGGCAGTATTCATTAACCCGCTCGGCTTATCAATACTGGACTCATTTTGAGGAACAACGCAGCCGAACCGGTTCACTATTCGATCCGCAACCGGCTTCTATTGAGGGCAACGTGCACCAGCAGGTTGATACAACCGTGCTGGCGCTGGGTTACTTTGGAGCCTCGGCCGTGAGCAAACAACGATTGATTATTCCGGGCGATACGATTCAGTACGACAGATTCCTGAATCGGCTGAATAAGGCGTTTATTCCACCCGGAAGCTGTCCTGGTAATTTCCCGCTGTCTCAACTGGGTCCGCCAACGAACTGGTAATGAACTCGCTTAATCGACTTATTTATGACATACCGTATACGTATTAAGTACTGGCTTCTCTTCGTCAGTTGCTGGTTTCTTTGTGGGTCTGCCCACGCCCAGACCCGTTTCCATATTTACGGTCAGGTAATGGATGGCGTAACGAACAAACCATTGGCCAACGTGTCGGTCTATGACAAGAAGCAGGGTGCTGGCACAACAACAGATAGTACTGGCGCTTTTAGCATGCAAGTGCTGCCCGGGCCGTATAACCTGACGTTTTCTGCCGTAGGCTATTACACCCGTAGCCGGTTTCTGGAAATAGAGCGGGGGAACATACGGATGGAAGTGGCACTCAATCCAGACACCCGCCAACTGGATGAAGTTAATGTAAAGGGCCGTACGCCCGATGCCAATGTGTCGGCAACACAGATGAGCGTGGTGCGGCTGGATATGAAAAACCTGCGAAATATTCCAGTGGTATTTGGGGAAGTCGATATTCTAAAAGCTTTAACGCTGCAACCGGGCGTAAGTACGGTAGGCGAGGGGGCTGGCGGGTTCAATGTACGCGGTGGCCGTACAGATCAGAACCTGGTTTTGCTGGACGGTGCCCCGCTGTTCAATACCAGCCATTTGCTGGGCCTGTTGAGTAACCTGAATGCAGACGCGATTCAGGATGTAACGTTGTATAAAGGGGGTATCCCGGCTGCCTATGGTGGGCGATTATCGTCTCTGCTGATTATGAACACCAAACCCGGTGAAACGGATCGTATTCGCGTTGATGGTGGTATGGGCTTGTTAACCAGTCGATTGATGGTTCAGGGGCCGGTTACGAAGAATAAGAAACTGACGTTTCTGGCGGGCGGGCGCATTGCGTATCCGTCGTTTATTCTGGGCTTATTTCCCGAACCTACAAATAAAGACCGTGCGTTTTTCTATGACCTGAATGGACGACTGACCTATCGACTCAATGCCGACAGCCAAGTATCCGCAACAGTATATCGAAGTTACGATACCTTCAAATTTCCGCAGGATACGCTGTATACTACGCAATCGACCTTGCTGACAGCCCGTTGGAGCCAGCGACTAAATCCACAACTGTCTTTCAATCTGACGGCTACTCAAAGTGACTATCGGTTTTTCTTAGATGGTCTGACGGCTGCCAATACGTATCGCTATCGCTCCACCATCCGCCAGCGCGACGCCCGGCTCGACTGGTTATATAGTCCCAAACCCACCCATCGACTTGAATTTGGCGGATCGATGACGGGCTATAGTTTGCTGCCCGGTTCAATTGTTCCTACCGGCGACTTCTCAAATATCAATTCGCTGACGTTACCAACTGAACAGGCTCGCGAATGGGCGGGCTATATCTCGGAGGAATGGACGCCGGTTCGGGTGTTGTCGGTACAAGTGGGGGTTCGGTACGCCCAGTTTACGAACGTAGGGCCGGGCGTGGCGTATCAATATGCCGAAGGGCAACCCCGCACTCGGGAGAGCATTACCGATACCCTGCGCTATAACAGCGGTCAGGCCGTTGCGCAGTATGGAGGTTGGGAGCCGCGCCTGACCATACGGGCGAACCTAACCCCCAATAGTTCGCTGAAAGTAAGCTACAACCGAACCCGGCAGTTTCTGCATTTGATTTCGAATACAACGGCCATCTCGCCCGTCGATTTCTGGAAAGTGAGCGATGCCCTGGTGCCACCTCAGGTAGCCGACCAACTGGCGGTGGGCTACTTCCGCAATTTTAACGATAACATGTACGAAACCTCCATAGAGGTCTATCATAAAACGCTGGAGAATCTGGTCGAATACCGAAATGGCGCTACGCTGTTGCTCAATCCAACGCTGGATGCAGACTTGTTGCGGGCACAGGGCAAGGCATATGGCGTAGAGGTAAGTGTTCAGAAAACGCGTGGATTACTAACGGGTTTAATTGCCTATACCTATTCCCGAACGCTGGCGCGGGTGTCCAGCCCGTATCCCAGTGTACAAATCAATGGGGGCGAGTGGTATCCGTCCACCTTCGACCGACCCCATAACCTGACCATTGCTACCCAGTGGAAATGGAGTCGTGGCTGGACATTCGGTACGAATTTCATATACACCAGCGGTCGCCCGACAACGTATCCTGATGGTACCTACCGACTTAACGGCGCTAAAGTGCTCGATTATTCGCAGCGCAATGCCGACCGTATTCCCGATTATCACCGACTGGATGTGTCGTTTACGAAAGACGGTCGGCGAACGCCGGGGCAACGGCACTATAGCAATTGGTCAATATCGTTTTACAACGTTTATGCTCATAAAAACCCCTATTCAATTTATTTTCAGCGCGTGAATACCACCACCAAAAGCTATCAGCTATCGGTTTTTGGCACGATTATTCCGTCGATAAGCTGGAATTTTACGTATTAGCGACCAGTTGTAGATAACGCATTATCTGA
The DNA here is from genome assembly GCF_006965485.1 of Spirosoma sp. KCTC 42546. Classification (NCBI taxonomy): domain Bacteria; kingdom Pseudomonadati; phylum Bacteroidota; class Cytophagia; order Cytophagales; family Cytophagaceae; genus Spirosoma; species Spirosoma sp. KCTC 42546. The sequence continues at coordinate 5,079,502 of NZ_CP041360.1, read as the reverse complement.
CTGTAACCAGTTATCTTTGATAAACAGTCATCAATAGATCATGTCCGACCTGCTGTTTCGAATTTTAGATACGCCCCAGGCTCCGCTTATTTTGCAACAGGCGCAGGCCATTTTGAACAATGAACACCGGAAACGACAGGCGTTCTATGAATGGCTTGATGAGGACAAAAAGGCTGAGTTTATCAATGGAGAGATCGTTGTGCATTCACCTGCATTGGATCGACATAATTCCGCAATGTTGTTTCTGGCGACACTGCTAAGTGTATATGTGAATGATCGTGACCTAGGCTATGTCCGTGCAGAAAAGGCTCTGGTTGAGCTAACCCGCAACAGCTACGAACCCGACGTTTGCTACTTTGGGCCTGCTAAAGCCTCCCAGATTACAGACGATCAATTATACTACCCTGCGCCCGATTTTATTGCGGAAGTGCTTTCAAAGAGTACCGAAAAGAATGATCGCGAGACCAAATTTGCCGATTATGCCGCTCACCGTGTTGCTGAATACTGGATCATAGATCCGCTTCGCCGAACAATTGAGCAATATAGTATTGATGCCGATACAGAAGAATACGCGCTGATGGGATCGTTTGGCATTAAAGAAACGGTAACCAGTCATGCTATTACAGGCTTTACTATTCCTGTGCGGGCCTTGTTCGACACGGCGGCAAATATGGGAGCCTTACGCAACCTGCTAACAAAAGACGTTTCTTAAACCCCAGAGGCCAATACCGGTACAAAGTGCTTCTGATTCAGCGGCAGATTTTCGGCTGTCCATTCGATGTCATCGACGAAGGCAAACGCCCGAACGGGGCAATCAACCACGCGGCAGTAGTGGCAGCACTCTTTTTCGCAGGGGTCAGTATGTACAAAAATTTCAACTTCGCCCTTAAATCCTTCTTTGAGCGTGTCTTCAAAATGATGCACCTCATCATGCACCTGATGCAGCTCCCAATAATAGGGGAGGGTCAGGTGGCAATCTATGTGCAAATCAGCGCCGTATTTCTGAACGCGGAGGTTGTGCACATCAATCCAGTTACGGTCTTTATTCGCGTTTAGCAAATCGACTACCCGGTGGAGCGTAGGGATGTCGGTTTCATCCATCAGGCGTGCGATGGACTGGCGCGAAATCTGAAATCCATTGTAGATGATCACGAACGAAATGCCTACTGAAAGCGCACTATCGATCCAGTGTTTTCCAGTTAGTGCCACCAAGGCTACACCGACCATGACGACAATACTGCTGAATGTATCGGTAAGTAAGTGTTTCCCATCGGCGGTTAGGGCGGCCGAATCCGTTTCGCGACCCGACCGGATGAGCCGCCAGCCCACAAACGCATTGGCTGCTGCCGTTACCCCAACCAGGGCAAAACCCCAATCGAGATTACTTAGCGTTTTGGGCTCGAAGAAACTTAAAATAGCCTGCCAGATAATGACTAATCCCGCCGACAGAATCATGGCCCCCTCGAATCCTGAGGATAGAAATTCAATTTTACCATGACCATAGGGGTGATTATGGTCGCGGGGTTGGCTGGCTAAATAGATGCTGTAGAAGGCAAAACCACTGGCGATTACATTGACGATAGATTCAACTGCATCGGAAAGAATGGCGGTTGAATACGTCAGGAAATAAGCTGTGAATTTGAGAACCAATAGAACGATGCTCAGTCCCAGCGAGATGCCCATCCAGCGGTATTTCGTTTGTTGACTGGCACTCATGAAGCTTGATGAAAAGTGTTACGTGCCGCAAAGGTAACGATTCGTACGGGGATCGCTTGCTGAAGGTGAATCTAACTTTAGGTTCTTATGAGTAAAGCTGACGGCGTTGACTGCTTCTTTTACTAAATCGGCCAGCCTGATTTGTTACGGCTATTTCCTGAACTTTTTATATCTCCGCCAATTATGAAGATCTCTCTTCTGTTTTTGGGACTTATTTTTCTTTCGTTCGTGTATGCCTTCCGCCCGTCTACCGAACTGGTAGAAGGTGATCTGTTGATAGTTGATAAATCGTTGATTATCAAAGAAGACAAGGTTGCTCAAACGATAGCCGTTTATCGCGCTGGGCAAACAAAGCCTATTCTGACGCAGGTAGCCAAAGCGGATTTTCGGCCTTATCTGCACCCGATTGTCGCACCAGATGGGAAAGGTGTTCTAACCGAATACAGTCCTGGTCATCACAAGCACCAAACCGGCTTATACTGGGGATTTACCCGCGTCAATGGCCGCGATTATTTCCATCATCCGCAGGGCGATTACTGGCGTCGGGTGTCGGCTAAGGTGGTCGAGAGCAAGGGGAAAACGGTCAAGTGGCAAACCGTGTATGACCTGCTCGATTCCACGGGCCGGGCCGTACTGACCGAAACCCAAAACTGGTCGATGCGGGAACAGAACGGCAAATACCTGCTTGATCTGGAGTGGAATGGGGACGCCCAAACCGATATTACCATTGGCAAATACGACTACGGTGGGTTATTTCTGCGAATGCCCTGGAAAGAGGGTATCAACGGGGAGGTGGTGAACGCTGCCCGGCAACGTAACGAAAAAGCAGAAGGCCAGTCTGCCCCCTGGGTCGATGTGGGAATGCAGGTAGAAGGACGTAACGATCTGGTACACATCGCCATTTTCGACCATCCCCAGAACCGTAACTATCCTACACCCTGGCGAGTCGATTCGCAATTAGGTATAGGGCCAGCAAGAGCACGCAAAGGTGACTGGACGATAAAAAAAGGAGCTAGGGAGATTCTGAAGCACCAACTGGTGGTGTATACGGGAAAGCTGAACGACGTTGAACTGACGAAATTTTTTGGGGAATTTACCGGCAATAAATCGGACTATACAACAGCATCGCTTTGGGCCGTTGCCCAGCGCGAAGGCCGTGATGCTAAATTCCTGACTCCGACGGAAGCGGTTGCGGCCATGACGATAACGAAGGGCTATCAGGTCAACGTCTGGGCCTCGGAGCCGATGATGACCCAGCCGATGGCGTTTTGCTGGGACGACCGTGGCCGACTCTGGATTGCTGAAAATCGCGATTATGAATCACGAGGGAAGGGATTTTCCAATGCGGGCGACAGCCGGATTTTGATTTTAGAGGATACCGACCACGATGGCGTAGCCGACAGCCGGAAGGTGTTTATGGAGGGCATCGCCTTTCCGGCGGCTATTGCCGTGGGGATGGGCGGGGTGTTTGTGGGGGCACCGCCTAACCTGTTGTTTATTCCCGATAAAAACGGCGACGACAAGGCTGATGTTGACGATATTGAGGTTCGGCTGACGGGTTGGGGCATTCGCGACCGGCACGAAACCCTTAATAGCCTGCACTGGGGGCCCGATGGCTGGCTGTATGGCTGTCAGGGGTTTGCGACGCCTTCAAAAGTGCGGAAACCAACCGGAAAAGGACGACTCTACCGGCATAAAGACCCGTTTCCCGACGATCTTCTACAGGGCGAAGGGGTCGATATCAACGGGGGTGTCTGGCGGTATCATCCCACCAAAGACCGTTTCGAGGTGGTGGCGCATGGGTTCAGTAACCCCTGGGGAATCGACTTTGATGCGAAGGGGCAACTCTTTATCACAGCCTGCGTGATTCCTCACCTGTGGCATATTATTCCGGGCGGCATTTACCATCGGCAGGGTGGGCAGCACTTCAACCCCTACGTCTATAACGATATTAAAACCATTGCCGATCATAGCCACCGTTCGGCGCACGGTGGGGCCCGGATTTACCAGTCCGATGCTTTTCCAAAAGAGCAAAATGGCCGAATTTTTATGGCGAATATCCACGAACACGGGATTCTGTCCGACGTACTGAAGCCGAAAGGGTCTGGTTTTGTAGGTCATCATGGCGAGGATTTTATGATGGCGAATAACGCCCAATGGGTTGGATTCAGCCTCGAAATAGGCCCCGATGGTGGGCTTTACGCGCTGGACTGGCATGATGCCGACATCTGTGGCTCCGACGTATTGAATCAGGAGACGGGCCGTATTTTTCGCATTATGCCCACGAACTCACAAGCCAAAAACTGGCCGGATCGATACACCGATCTCAGTAAACTTACCGATGAACAGTTGGCGAACCTGCAAACGAGTCCGAGCGATTGGCACGCACGTCGGGCGAGGATCATTTTGCAGGGGCGAGCGGCAAAAGGTAAGTTGAATGCCGAAGCAATTGCCAGTCTGCGGGCAATCTATCAGGCGAATGAAGAGTCGACCAATTCAGATTTCCGGCTCCGGGCCATGTGGGCGTTGCATATCACGGGGAATCTATCCCCCGAACAACTGAAAATGGCTTTGTCGGACAAAGAGCCTTACGTTCGGGCCTGGGCGGTGCAGTTGTTATGCGAAGACCAAAGTCCAGCAACGGACGTGCTGGCCGAGTTCAGTACAATGGCCCGGCAGGATCGGTCGCCTGTTGTACGGCTGTACCTGGCTTCGGCCATGCAGCGGCTTGGATATGATACACGTTGGGAGTTGGCCGAGCGCCTGTTGACACATGCCGAAGATGCTGGCGATCATAACCTGCCTAAACTCATCTGGTTTGGTATGGAGCCGCTCGTGAACGGAAACACCAGCCGCGCCCTCGATTTGGCCACGCGAAGTCAGATTCCGATGGTCACGCAGTTTATTGCCCGCCGGGCGGTGGATGCCCAGGCAATCGATGCGCTGGTAGCGACCATCGGTAAACTGCCTAAGAATCGACTGAACTTGCTGGAAGGTATGCGCGATGCCGTTGAAGGTCGCTATGATCTGACTGCGCCCGCCAACTGGAAAATAGTCTATGCCAAACTTAAAACTGATGGAACAACGTCTAAACTGGCCACGGAAATAGCCGGACAATTCGGAGGAACGGAGATGGCTGTCAAATCGCTTGCCCTGTTAAAAGACGCCAAAACGCCCGTCGACAGCCGGAAGAAAGCGTTGCAGGCACTGGCCTTGCAGCAACGCCCTGAATTGGTTAAGGAATTGCCTGAACTGCTCAATAACGCTGATTTACGGCCCGATGCGATCCGGGCTATTGCCAGCTATGACAACGAACCGCTAGGGAAACTCCTGCTCGAACGCTATGCTGGTTTTAATCCCGCTGAGAAAACAGAAGCGATTCAAACGATGGCCTCCCGCCCGAAATACGGCTGGCAACTGACGCAGGCTATCGCCAAAAATACCATTCCTAAACGTGATGTACCGACCTACGTAGCACGCCAATTGCGCAGGGTAGTGGGCAGTGGATTCGTGGAAGTCTGGGGGCCTATCGACCACGTAGCACTCGATGAAAAAGCCTACGCCCGTTACCGGAACCTCCTGACCGACCAGGCGGTTGCCGCTGCTAACCCGGTTAAGGGGCGACTGGTGTTTCAGAATACCTGCGGCCCCTGCCATAAGATGTACGGTGAAGGCGGCATTATTGGCCCCGAACTGACGGGCTCCAACCGGGCCAACCTCGATTATCTGCTCGGTAACATCCTGGACCCCAGTGCCGAGATTCAGGATGATTACAAGATGGTGGTGGTAACAACCCGCGATGGACGAACGTATGTCGGCAACGTAGCGAAAGAAAACGAGCGGCAACTAACCCTGCGGGTAATTGGGCAGGATGCCGTTGTGGTGAATAAGTCGGACATTCAATCGAGGGAAGTGAGTCCGGCCTCCATGATGCCAACCGGGTTGCTGGACCCGCTTTCCGAAACCGAGATCAAAGATTTAGTCGCGTTCCTGCGGACGACAACCCAGGCGAAGACGCTAGTCAGGAAGAAATAAGTTTCGATAACCATTATGAGCGACAAACCGGCTCAGAGGATCAGCCTTTGCTTCCAGACCTAATCTGCTGCGGCCTTGTCGTATAGTAGGTAATATCTTTTTTTAGAAGGGAGTGAAATGGTTTTGTCCCACTATAAACGTTCCTTTATAATGGGACAAGACAGAGGAAATAACGAGATTTTAGACAATTGCCAGTTGGCTTTCAATAAAATCTACAACTTCTATAGCCTTATCAAAATGTGCTTTAATACCCAATAGCGTAATATCCGAGTTTTTTCCATGAGCAATTTTATGGCGATCTTTAATAATATAGTTTATTGCTGATGCTCGCTCTTCTTCTTGCAAGAAATCTTTTAGAGCAGGTTCCCATTCTAAATTAAAGGCTCTTACAATCTCCCTAAATTTATCTGAATTAGGGTTCTGGACTTTGTTTAGCATATGTTGGACATAGGCTTCTATATGTACATGTGGGCTTTTTGTAGAAACCCAATCTGTATAGATTAAATACATTGCATTCTCAAGAAATCCAGAACAAAGTATACAGATGTATTTAGCCATATGTGAACGTAGTTCATCATCTTCTTCGAACTTACTTTCACACTCGATTATTAAATCATATATCTTTTGGGCTTGTTGCGATAAAATAGAATTTTTCACCATACATCCTGAAAATATTCTTTTGTTTTTAGGTGGCGCTGATTAAACCAAGTTTCATTAGATGTTGCTTTAGAAATTGCTTGCAAATATGCTTCATCATTGAAAAGCTCATGATGAGCATTCTTCAATTTTTGTTTATTTATTTTTTTATCTTCAGTTTCAGTTTTTATCAATTTAGCAACTGCATACATTACAGATTCGCAAGCAGCTACGTTAAAAGCTCTGGTATAAGGGCGAAAAGCTTCTCTTCCAAGTGTATTATAAATTAGATCGCATGTAGATCTGAATATAAATGAACAATCATTTATAAAAGCTTGAGGAGCCTTTGCATGTCGTTTATTAAATTTTGTCAAGAACTCGGTCATGGGAGCTTGATAATTTTCAAAATTGTAAAAAACAGCGAAAAACCTAAGAATAAGCTCTTCATCCTTTAAGCGAGTGCTTTTCGTTCCATATAATGATCTCCATGAGGGATAATTATTCAACAACCTTATCATATCATTCAAACTACCATGATAAGCAGCAGTCCTAATCTCTTGTGGAGAAAGTTTTCTTCCACCAGAATTCAGACGTTCAAAAACATGATAAATACTTGTATTATCTTCATTGGGGCTTTCCTGCTTAATAATTGTTGCATGTATAACTGTATCATCTAATTTAATTCGGTCATTTTCGAGCAATTTATTATAGGATAACCCGTCAAATTTATCTTGAACTTTGGTTAGGTTAAAAACACGTTTTGTCAATTCGTCATCTTTTGGATTAAAATAACCATCATAAAAAAACTGGAGAGTCTTTAAACGCTGTTGTCCATCAATGATCAGTAATTTATTAGACCCTGTCTCCTTCGCTAGGAAAACTCCTGGAATAGGCAAGCCTAACAAGCAGGATTCAATAAGTTTTGATGCCTCGGCTAAAGTCCATACATAATCTCTCTGAAAATCGGGATTAAAAACGTCTCCTCTTTTCAACCTTTTTACTAGACCATCTACCGTGTAGTCGACACCATAGCTAGAGATAGAATATTGCACTGGTGCAACATCGACTTCACCATCAATGTCGTCTTCAATTGGTTCGTCAACTTCTATTGGTTCATCAACCATTTTAGTTTCTTCTTCCATTTTATTTTGTTATAAATTTATGCTGGTTGCAATCCTGCACCGCCTTGTAAGAAATGTCTGACCGATCCACGGTTGACTTTCTTTTCAGCTTGCCACAGATCATATTTTTTCTGCAAATTCATCCATAGATCTGCATTCGTGGCAAAAGCCTCGGACAGCTTTACAGCCATTTCAGGGCTAATCCCTGATTTCTGATTTACAATCATAGATAGCATTCGTCGGCTCACACCCAAACCTTCGGCAATTTCTGTGATTGTATAAGGCTGCTGGCTCTCCTCGCGTAATCCTTCAATCATCCCGTTTAAAATCGCGCCGGGGTGCGCGGGTCGCATATTTCGTTTTAACATAATTGCTCTCCTTTTAATGATAATCTAGAAAATCAACGTCGTAGGCATTACCGTCCTCAAAGCGAAAAATGATCCGGTAATTCGCATTGACTTTGACGGAATAATAGTCTTTGCGATCTCCGCTTAGCTTGTGAAACCGATAGCCTGGCATATCCATCTGCTCCACCGTTTCGGCCGTTTCTAATAGAGATAGAATTTCCCGTATCCGTTCCACTAAATGGGCTGTCAGCTTCGATGGGTTGTCATCTTCAAATAAAAGCCGCAAGCCCTTGTGTTGGATACTTTCTATCATAGAATCAGTGTAACATGAGAAATAACACTTTACAATATAAAAGTAACAAATTTAGGCTATTTTTCGCAAAGCGGTAAAAAATTGCCCTGTCAAGATTAGGGGACTGTTTTGGTGTTGCTCCGGTGGGTGTAGGCTACCTGAATATGTCGCTAGGTTTGTTTTCACTGGTACGCATGACATCCTGTGAAATAGCGATTAGTGCGCCAAAGGTAACGATTCGCATGAGGAATGTTGGTGGTTGATCTATGCAGTAATTTGACAAAAAAACAGCCTTCCGCTTTTATATCGAACCTCTTTATGTACTTTTGACATAAAGAGGAGCATACTTCCTTTTGAAAGTCAAGATACCCCTTTTTCTTAACGATTTGCCCGTTTTTAGCCTATGAAAACTTTTGCCCTGCTCGTGAGCTGCCTGGCTGTGTCCGGCACTTTAATGGCTCAGGCCGTTCCCCGTAGACCACTTCCCATTATTGATGTGCATGTGCACGCCATGAAGGTGAGTCCGGGTTTTGCCGTTGAAATGTGCCCCTGGTTCTTACGCGATATGCCAGGGGGTGACCCTAACCAACAGATGCGCGCCTTCCTCAATACGGAATGTGTAGATCCCTTACAACCCGCCAAATCGGACAAAGAAATGACGGCTGCCGTACTGGAAACGATGGAACGGCTCAACATGACCATCGTGGCGTATGGCGATGCGCAGATTTTGCACGAATGGAAAAAAGCCGCGCCAGACCGGGTTATTCCGGGCATTGGGGTCAGCTCGCCAAAGGATATGACTGTAAAAGCGTTTACGGATTCCCTGTCGACCGGCTTTTATAAAGTGATGGGCGAGGTAGCTCCTCAGTACCAGGGGCTTTCGCCGAGCGATATGTCGCTGGATGAATACTTCGCTGTTGCCGAAAAAATGAATATTCCGGTCGGCATTCACATGGGAACTGGGGGTAATGGGATGGCTAACATCAGTGGAGGGAAATACCGGGCTTCATTGGGCAGACCGTTCTTATTGGAAGACATGTTAGCCCGTCATCCCAAAATAAAAATATGGGTGATGCATGCCGGGTACCCGATGATTGATGAAATGATTGGGTTGATGGGGGCCAATGCCTATGTGTATGTCGATCTGGCCGGTTTCATCTGGAGTTATCCTCAGGCAGAAATTCATGCCTATCTCAAACGGCTGGTGCAGGCTGGCTTTGGCAAACGGATTCTGTACGGCACCGATTTTATGGTATGGCCCAAGTTATTCGAAACCTCGATCAGCGTGATTGAAAACGCCGAATACTTATCGTTTGATCAGAAACGGGATATTATGTTCAATAATGCCGTTCGCTTTTTCCGGTTGGATGCCAGTAAGTTTAAATATCCCTGATAAGTCACAAAACACAAAACGTCCGAATCGGTAACCACCGATTCGGACGTTTTGTATTCAGCCAATGCGCACGGAATTTATGCATCTTAGGCTGAGCACCGCGTTTGCTTACAACCGTATATAGCTGAAGTGATTTTAATTATAATGAAGACACGCGGTTATTTTTTGAAACGCTCAAACGCTTTATAAACAGCCAGGTGAAAAATGGTTGCGTGGTTTTCATCACCAAAGTAGTGGAAACCGACTTCTAATGGTTTCGTGCTATACTTTTTCAATAGGTATACTAATTGATTGGCATCCGTCTCCATAATTTTTCCTTCTTTTCCAACGCCTACAAATACTGTAGTTTTCTGTTGAAAATCTGGCTTCGCAAATACGGGAGGGTACGCCAGTAAGGACTCGTTATCCCACCACAGGCTTGGGCTGACAATAATGTACTGGTTAAACAGGCTGGGCTTTTTAAATAGAATCTCGGTCGCTAAAAGTCCGCCCAACGATTGCCCAATGATGGTTCTTGACGGATTCGAACTGTAGTTTTTCTGGATATAGGGTTGCAATTCCTTTTCGAGGAAAGCTATAAACCGTTGCGATTGCCCCGTTGTGGGATACTCCTTTTTGTCTTTTTCTATAGTAGTTGGATACGTAAAATCACGCCTTCGGTCAACGTTGGCAATGCCAACAACGATTGATTTGGGTAACAGATTAACCCACGGGAAATTGGCAAACTGCACCAAACCCGCGATATGAATGAAGTCTTCATCGGCTGACCCGTCCAGCAGGTAGATAACCGGGTACTTTCCAATCGAATCTTTCGAATAACCGTCGGGTAAGTAGATGTTCAGCGCTCTGGTTTCACCTAATTCATTGGAGGGAATGGCGTCGATGAGGCCGAGTACGAACGGCTTAGTTGAAGGTGGATTTTGCCCGAATGAAGGGTTTGCTAGTAGCCAAAAGCCAACAGAAAAAGTAAGACACAGTACTTTATACATCTAAGTCGCTTGCCGATAGTTTGGTACGTTGTAAGTTAGTTTTTTTGTCATTCCGACCTTAGGAGGAATCTCAAGCTTGACTATTACGCAACGTTGAGATTCCTCCTAAGGTCGGAATGACAAAAAAACAGCCGACCGAAGGAATTGAAAACTTAGATTAGAGGCACGAGTAAATACTCGCGCCATTACCGCGCTACCTGTGCAGCTACAGCCTTACGGGGTATTTTCTGATCCCGCATGGCTGCGTTATACACAAAACTGGCAACAACCGTGGCCGCCTGCTTCAGGTCATCGGGTTGAAGGTGATCGTAGGTGTCCATATTGGTGTGGTGCGTACGGGTACTGTATTCAATTCGATCCTGAATGAACTGGAAACCCGGCAAGCCTACCCGATCGAACGATTGGTGATCCGTTCCGCCCGTATTCGCGGGCGTTATCGTCGTGGCACCCAGGTCATTGAATGGTTTTAGCCACTGGCTGAAAATCGGACCGGCCGCCAGATTGCCTTGCAAATAAATGCCCCGGATTTTTCCCGTTCCGTTATCGACGTTGAAATAGGCGGCAATGTTTTCGCCTTCTTTCGTCAGTTTTTGGGTGGCCTTATCGACTAAGTGGTTTGCCACGTAATTTTTGGAACCGTGCAGACCCTGTTCTTCACCGCTCCAGAGCGCAATTCGGATCGTTCTTTTCGGTTTAGCCCCGATCGTATTCAGGATGCGTACCGCTTCCATCATGACCGAACTACCCGCTGCATTGTCGGTGGCACCCGTGGCGGCATGCCAGGAATCAAGGTGAGCCCCCAGCATAACCACTTCGTCTTTCAATGCAGGATCTGTACCCGGAATTTCGGCCAGCACGTTATAGCCTTTCGTGTCGTCTTTATAGAATTTCGTTTTTACATCCAGCTCAAGCTTGACAGGAATGCCCGCTTTCATGAGTCGGCAGAGCGTCATGTAATCCTCAACGGCGATGGACAGGTCGGCCAGATCATCGGGCGTAGCACCAATGGCGGCATTGGCGTAATCGCCACTGACGAACAGCGTTCCATCTTTACTGTTCTGTGTGGTATTGAGCATCCCGATGGCGCCTTCCTGTTTGGCCAGTTTCCGCATTTTCTGATTAAATGCATTCTGGGTGCGCATCGCCATGATCCGGCTGCGGAAGGTTGTGTCGTTAGCTGAACGCTGGCTTGGTGGCGCTTCGTTGGCCATTTTCAGTAGGTCTTCATCCGTAAAGCGATCGGCATCTGCTTTAAACGAGGGCATACCCTTGAACGATTGATCCAACAGAATGACTTTGTTTTTGAGTTTGCTCCGGTAGCTTTCCAGCGCCGTTGTATCAGTCGAGCTAATGTAGAGAATATCGGCAGCCTGTAGTTTGTTGGTGCTGCCACTCCAGGCTCTGGGTACGGCGATGATGGTTTTGTAATAAGGGGCAGTCATGGCCAGATACGAATGCTCAACGCCCCAACCCTGGCCCCATTCGCCCCAGGCTTCCAGGCGGGCACTTTTTAGCCCCCAACTGGTTAGTTTCGTTTTGGCCCAGTTGGCCGCTTTGATGAAACCGGGGCCTTGTAGTCGTGGGCCGTTGACGTCGGTCAGGTAAAAGGCCGTTTCCATCACCTGCGAATGATTTAGACCTTCCTCCCTGATTTTCTGGATTGTAGCCATATCCAGTTTCTCGTCCTGACCATAACTTAGGAGGGAACTCCCCAGAAACAGACTGGTTAACAGTAGTTTGTGATGCATATAAGTTGATTGATTGAGAAGTAGCCCGAAGATAACCGATTTTAGGATTGTTAGGATAAGATTATGCGTTTACGAGCTGTGATAAACGAAAGGTGATACCTTTGCAGCTTTTTGAACGGGTTTCATTCGCATGAACACAACTGAAAATCCCTGGCAGACGCTGAATTCGTCGGTCAAATATGAGAATCCCTGGCTGTCTATTCGGCATGAAGATGTGGTGACGCCCGCTGGTACAGCCGGTATTTATGGCGTTGTTAGTTTCAAAAATAAAGCAGTGGGCGTTATTCCGATTGATGCTGAGGGCAATACCTACCTGGTTGGTCAGTATCGCTACCCACTGAACGAATATTCATGGGAAATTCCAGAAGGTGGATCGCCCCTGGGAACCGATCCGCTTGATTCGGCTAAGCGTGAATTAAAAGAAGAAACGGGCTTAGAAGCGCAGAAATGGACGAAAATTGCTCGTATTCACACGTCTAACTCAGCTACCGACGAAGAAGGCTTTCTCTACATTGCCGAGGACTTAACCGAGGGCGAACATGCCCCCGAAGAAACCGAAGACTTACGTGTCTGGAAACTCCCCCTAGCCGAAGCGGTTGAGATGGTGATGACCAGCCAAATTACCGATTCGCTCAGCGTCAGTGGCCTGATGATCGTGGCCCGGTTGCGGGGAATTTAAACACAGTTTGTAGTTTGTGGTTTGTAGTTTGTAGTTGCGATTCCTCGCCAGGACTAACGCACTGTAGAACATCAAACATCAAACTGCAAACATCAAACTATAAACTGCTTGTGTTCTTACCTATTCTTCTTGGTTTTTTATTAGGGGTTGCCCTTTGCCTTACGTTCGGGACTGTGTTTTTTGCGTTGATTCAGAACAGCGTCGATAATGGTTTCCGGTCGGGAATGAAGATTGTCTTTGGCGTAATTACCGGCGACATCCTGTTTGTGCTGGCAGCCCTCTTAGGCACAGCGTTCATCCCCAAAGTGCAGGGCTTTGAGAATATCATGGCTGCGGTTGGGGTGGTATTCTTAATTGCTATGGGTTTAGTCAATATTCTGAAAGGAACCCCCAGGCTAGCCTATCCGAAAACGCGATTCGGAAATTTTGTCTATTATTTCACAACGGGATTTTTTCTAAATGCCCTCAATCCGGTCAATTTCGTGGCCTGGGTGGCCATTGTGGCCTATATCCGGTCGCACCTTCATTATACGGATGCACAGCAATACGGCTTTATGATTTCTGCCCTGGTCGGCGTGTTCGCCACCGAAAGCGCACTGGCCTATTATGCCAACCGACTCAAACGGCTTTTTACTCCACGCGTTGTACTGATTTTCAATCGGGTGACAGGCGTGGTCTTCCTCATTGGTGCGGTTAATATCGCCTACACCCGCCTACTGGAGCCGCTGTCGAAAGCGATGAACTGGTAAGTTTAAATGAAGAATGTAGAGTGAAAAGTGAAGAATAGTATCTTACAGACTAGCGATTATTCTTCACTTTTCACTCTACATTCTTCACTTTTTCAAAAAGCTTTCCCATTCCTTAATCATCCCTTTCTTCAACACTCTCGGGAATTTGTTCTGGCCGCCCATTTTGCCTCTTGATTCCATCCAGGCGTAAAATGTTTTGTTGGGCAACACGGTCACTGTGATGTCTTTGAGGGCGTGCCGACGCTCCACGGCGTAATCGTCGTTTAGCTCTTTAAGCCTGGCGTCGATTCGATTGCGGAGGTCGTTGGCATCTACTTTATCATCGGTGCCGATGTACCAGTTGTGAGCGAATAATGTGTCGTGCGTTACACCAGCTACGGTAAATTCACGTATTGAAATGCCTAATTCTTCGGAAACCATTTCAATCGCTTTGTTCATGTTATCGACGGACAGGTGTTCGCCACATAAACTCAAAAAGTGCTTCGTGCGGCCCGTAATGACGATTTCAGCCCGTTTTTTATTAACGAACTTGATCGTGTCGCCAATCAGATAACGCCAGGCTCCAGAGCAGGTAGATAGCAGAAGGGCGTACTCTTTCCCTTCTTCCACTTCGTTGATCATCAGCGTTTCAGGCTTATCAACCAGTTCGCCATCGGCTGAGAAATTTCGCTCGTTGAAGGGGATGAATTCAAAAAATAAGCCATTGTTCAAGACCAATTGCATGCCTTCTGCGTCGGGATGCGTCTGATAGGCGATAAATCCCTCTGAGGCCAGATAGGTCTCGATATAGGTGATGGGATGGGCGAGGAGCTTCTCAAAACCTGCCCGATACGGTTCAAATGATACACCCCCATGACAGAATACCATCAGGTTTGGCCAGATGTCGTGAATGGTTTTGACCTTGTAGCGGGCAATAATTTTCTCCATCAGCAACTGGATCCAGGCAGGTACACCCACCACATAGCCAATATCCCAGCCAGCGGCCTGTTCCGTAATTTCGTCTAATTTCAGCGCCCAGTCTTTTTCCTGAGCAATGTCGCGTCCTGGTTTATAAAATCGCTCGAACCAGAGGGGAATTTTGCTGGCCGTAATGCCACTGAGGTCGCCTTCGTAATGGCCTTCGCGAGCGTTCAGATCCGTGCTGCCTCCCAGCATGAGGCATCCTTTTTCGTAGAGTGTTGAGGGTAGGTTCTGGTATTTTCCAAGGGTCAGAATCTGCCGGATGCTGGTCCGCTGAATGGCCTTCGACATCGACTTCGTAACGGGGATATACTTTGTAGCGGCCTCTGATGTCCCTGAACTCAGCGCAAAATATTTCACTTTTCCCGGCCAGGCTACATTCCGTTCGCCTGCCAGTGTTTGTTTCCACCAACCGTCGAACATTTTATTGTAGTCGTGGATGGGTACATACTGCTTGTATTTCTGATAGAATTCTCCTTCACTCCCAAACTCAACCGAACGGAGAAGATCATCGAAATGATAAGCTGCCCCAAATTTTGTGAACTGCGCTTTTCGGATGAGCTTGCGGAAGACTTTACGCTGCTGACGTAGTGGATTAAACTGCCGCAGCCGAACGACATTCGATAACCGAATCCCGTTTTTGAGCATACTACCTAATAGAGCCATGTTTGTTAATGAAGAGTGAAGAGTGAAGAGTGAAAAATAATGAATAAGAGCTATGTGATTGTGTTTTGCTTATTCTTCATTTTTCACTCTTCACTCTTCATTATAAGTTCCAGTTCGTCAACGTGTCCATCATGCTGTAGGCCGTTAGGTCATAGTGGCAGGGGACTACAGATGTATAGTTATTGGCTAGTGCGTACTCGTCGGTGTCTTCGGCGTGTGTGTCGAAGTTGACAAAATCGCCTGCCAGCCAAAAATAGCGACGACCATGTGGGTCGCGTCGTTCGTCGAATACTTCCTGCCATTTGGCATTCGCCTGTCGACAGATACGGATTCCTTTTAACGGTTCCGCCGTTTTGGCCGGGAAGTTGACGTTTAGTGCCGTTCCTCGCTCGATCCCTTTTTCCAGTACGTTGCGGGCAATACTCAGAATATGCTCGTGTGCATGCGAAAAATCGGGTTGGCGCGTGAAATCACCAAGCGAGAAGCCAATCGCAGGAATTCCCTCAATGGCGGCTTCGATAGCTGCCGACATTGTGCCCGAATATAAAATGCTAATGGACGAATTACTGCCGTGATTAATACCACTAACCACCAAATCAGGAGCCCGGTCTTTCAGCACATGGTGCTTCGCCAACTTAACACAATCGGCGGGCGTACCGGAGCATTCATAGGCGGGTACATCGCCGTAAATATCGGAAGGGTAAAGTCGGATTGGATTGGCAATCGTAATGGCATGTCCCATGCCCGACTGCGGACTGTTTGGGGCTACGACCACCACCGAACCAATTCGTTTCATCAGCTCAACGAGCGTGCGAATGCCATGAGCGGTAATACCGTCGTCGTTTGTTACTAAAATTAAAGGCTTCTTGTCAGACATAAACTAAATCAATAATCACTAGCCGCTACGCATTTATCAGTGGCGACTATTCCTATGCAATACTACACAAATACGGGCGAAGATGTTGGAAGAAAGTCCATATCAGTTCCGATGTCGCTTCTTGAACTGGAATGGATTTTCGCCCGTAACGCGCCTAAAAATCTTATTGAAATAGCTCAAACTCTCGAAGCCACAGGCAAAACAGGCTTCGGTTACAGTATGGTCGAGAAGCAGTAGTTTCTGCGCCTGATTGATGCGATATTGGTTCAGAAACTGCGTGAAGGTCAGGCGGGTCATGCGTTTTACATAACGACAGAAAGCCGCGGTGGTCAGGTTGGTCAGCGCGGCAGCTTCGGCCAGATCGAACTTACGCTGGTAGTTGTCTTCAATGAACTGATAGAGTCTCTTTAGGCGCTGCTGTTCGCTTAAATTGTAGGCATTCGTTACGGGTTTTCCGTGTAACGAAGTTGTCTCGGAACTAGTCGCTAACTGCTGAAAAATGGACAGCAAAGCCATAAGCCGCTCAAAGGGTGGGAGGGTAGGCAACGCTTCCAGTTGCTCGCCAACCAGCCGTTTCGTTTCGCCGTGAAACGAAACACCCGCACGGGCCATCTCGAATAACCGGGCAATGGCTGCAAACTCCGGTGCCTGACCAAATAAGTTACCCAGAAAAGCTTCCTTTAACTGCACCACCACTTTTCGATGGTCGGTTTTTACGCCATAGTCGAAATTCAAGTGAGGAATATTCGGGCCAATAAAAACCAGATCGCTGCCTTCGTAGCGCGAGATATGATCGCCCACGTGCCGGGTTCCGTTGGCACCGGTGATGTACACGATTTCGTATTCAGGATGATAATGCCACAGGAAAACATCATTGAGCCGGGGCGTTTCCAGAATATGGAACGAACTGTTGGCGTCGGGACTGATTTGTTCTAAGGCAATCTTCATAAAGGAGTCGATTCAATAGCGAAGCGTTTTTGTCATGCTGACGATAGGAAGCATCTTGCGGTATCCTAC
The DNA here is from genome assembly GCF_006965485.1 of Spirosoma sp. KCTC 42546. Taxonomy (NCBI): domain Bacteria; kingdom Pseudomonadati; phylum Bacteroidota; class Cytophagia; order Cytophagales; family Cytophagaceae; genus Spirosoma; species Spirosoma sp. KCTC 42546. Next base: position 5,062,277 of record NZ_CP041360.1, on the reverse strand, counting down.
TAAATAAGTTAGGGTAATTTAAGATGCTTCCTATCGTCAGCATGACAAAAAATGTACTCACATTTGCTCATAATTCCTTCTGAAAAAACTTATTTACGAAACTAAGAGCAATATAGTGCAAAAAGTGGACAGCATTGTTGTGGAAATGGGCTACCCGCATCGACTACCTTTGTTACAACAAAATCAACAAAACATCCTAACGCATATGGAAACGATGCAGCCCACAATGATTCCCGATAACGCTCACAAAGACATTCCGGGAAATCCATCGACAGCCACCAGCAGCAAAATCAGTCTGAATGACCGTTCTGCTGGAAAGCCTTTACGCGTATTATCCGAAGAAGATTGGCAATTCTGGAAGCACAACGGCTACATCGTTATCAAGCAGGCCGTGCCGAAAGAACAGGCCGATCGACTTGCTAATTTCCTGTGGGAATTTGAAGAAAAAGACCCGAACGATCCCGCTACTTGGTATGCGCCAGCCCGCGCCGAAATGAAAATGAAGGAGTTGACGAACAGCGGCATGGTCGAGCTGTATAATCACCAGTATGAGTGGGACAACCGCCAGTATCCGCGCGTATACGATGCCTTCGTCGATATCTGGGGTACCGAGAAACTCTGGGTAACCATCGACCGGGCCAACCTGAATTTCCCCGTTCGGCCGGGTCACGAATTCAAGGGGTTCATTCACTGGGATTACGACCCCGAAACCCGTCCCCAAAACGTGCAGGGTGTACTGGCTCTGGCCGACCAAACCGACGAAAATATGGGCGGTTTTCAGTGCATCCCTGAACTCTACCGCACCTACGATACCTGGAAACTAACCCAACCCGCCGACCGCGACCACTTCAAGCCCGATACAACCGGGTTCGATTTCGTAAAGGTGAAAATGGAAGCAGGCGATTTGCTGATTTTCAACAGTACACAACCCCACGGCATCCGCCCGAATCTATCGACTGACAAAGTCAGAATGGCGCAGTACATTTCTATGATGCCCGCCGAAGAAGACAACGAAGCGCTACGGCAGTGGCGCATTACGTCCTGGCGCGACCGCCAGGCTCCCGAAGGGTACGCCTTCCCCGGCGATCCCCGCAATTGGGAAAAGGAGCGCTACCAAACCGCTGAACTATCTCCGCTGGGTAAAAAACTGCTGGGGCTAGATAGTTGGGAGTAAGGTAGTTCTGGCAGGATTTATGATTATGAAGCTGTTTTAAATTTCTAATTTCTATTGACTGAATTGCTTTTTTTGTCATTCCGACGCCAGGAGGAATCTCAAGCTTCTCATTAGTCAAGCTTGAGATTCCTCCTGGCGTCGGAATGACAAAAAGTACTCTGACCCAGTAAAAAAAATGAAAGTTTAAAACCTTAGTAGAGATAACTGCGAAAAGTAGTTTAGGGGCCGGGTGAAGCTTTGTAGCTCAATAACCTATGCATCTAAACCAGCATGAAAATACAACGTTGTTTGCTTCTTATGTTTAGTCTGCTGATCCAGGCATTTGTGCTTCAGGCTCAGCCACGAGTACCACCCCTTCGATCACCGGAAGTCGCAGAAGGTGGATTGACATTCCGGCTTCGTGCTCCGAATGCCAAAGAAGTTATCCTAGACATTGAAGGAATTTCAAAGGAAACGATGACGAAAGACGAGCAGGGCGTTTGGAGTTTTACCAAAAAGCTTGAGCCAGATGTCTATGATTACGCCTTTGTTGTCGATGGACTTCGTATTCCAGACCCCGCCAATCCCGTCGCCAAACCCTGTTATCAATGCAACGGTCAGAGTTTAGCGCATATGCCTGGGCCCGCTTCACTAAGCTGGGAAATCAAAGACGTTCCTCGGGGAGCTGTCAATCATCAGGTATATCGGTCGGCTGTTATGGGCGAAGATCGGGATTATTATGTGTATCTGCCGCCCAACTATGATCCCAAACGTAAAGAACCGTACCCCGTATTTTTCTTACTACATGGAGCCACAGGCACCGCTTTGTCGTGGATTGTCAATGCGCAGGCCAATATCATTCTGGACAACCTGATTGCTGAAGGCAAAGCCAAACCGATGATTATGGTAAACACGCTAGGCTATGGAGGTAACGATAAATACGCTGCCGAAGTAATTCAGGAGATCATTCCACAACTTGAAAAAACGTATAACGCAAGCAAAGACAGAAATCAACGAGCCATTGTTGGTCTGTCGATGGGAGGGGGAACGGCTTTTTATACAGGCCTTAATCACCTGGATCACTTTGCGTATGTAGGCGGCATGAGTAGTGCCGTAGGCATGGGAGGCCCACGACCGCCAGCATCCACCACGGCAAATCCAGCCACAACGACGCCGTCTGCCGAACAGGTGACAGCCATGATGGACGTCTTTACAAAGACGTATCCCAAGCTGGATGAGAAGGCAAATTCTCAGCTGAAACTGTTATGGATTTCCTGCGGAGTCGATGATTTTCTGTATCAGAATAACAAATACTTCAAGGAGTTTCTGACGGCAAAAAATGTAAAGTTTAAAAACGTGGAGACACCGGGTGGGCATACGTTTATGGTGTGGCGGAGGAACCTGACCGACTTAGCTCCATTGCTGTTTAAATGAGTTAGTCCGTTTTTCTGACAGGATTACAGGATTAACAGGATTTTTTTTCTGGTCTTAAAGCCTGTTAATCCTGTAATCCTGTCAGAAAAAACGGGCTAACTTTGATGTTGTATCTCAGCGAAAAAGATAGTCCGTTATGCTTTCGTCCCGCCACCTGATTTTTATGGAAGTGGCTCGTTTGTTAAGCTTTACCAAAGCCAGTCAAACGTTATTCCTCAGCCAGTCGGCGATTAGTAAGCAGATTAAATCGCTGGAATATTTTTACAAAACGGGTCTGTTTGAGCGGCATGGTACAACCATCAGCTTAACGCTGGCGGGCCAGGCACTCTACACCAAACTGCTCGAAGCGGGCCAGCTCCAGGATGAACTGCACCAGGAACTTCAGCAGATTAACGATAAATTTCTCCCGCTCACTAAACTGGCCATTGGGGCTAGTACAACCATTAGTTTGTACGTTCTGCCACCTGTTCTGTCGGCTTACCTGCACCGGTACGATACCATTCAGATCAGTGTTTTGAACCGAAATTCAGACACGATCCAGAATGCGTTACTGGCCCACGATATTGATGTGGGCATTGTTGAGGGCTTGACGCAGCTTAATACATTGGTCTACACGCCCTTTATGACCGACGATGTTCTGGCCGTTTGTTCGGCCAAGAGCCCACTGCGGGATCGCACGCTTGCACTAGCCGACTTGCCTGCTATTCCGCTGGCGGTGCGGGAAAATGGCTCGGGAACATTGGCTGTAGTTGAGGATGAGCTAAGCAAGAAAGGAATCAATCTGTCGTCGTTGCGAATTCTGATTCGCCTGGGAGGTACTGAAGCCCTGAAAAACTTTGTCCTTGCCGATACCTGTCTGGCTTTTTTGCCGAAGCGAGCCATTCTAAAAGAACTGACGGCGGGGGAGTTGGTTGAAGTTCCCATTCGTGATCTGACCCTCCAGCGAACCTTCTATTTCATCCAGCGGAAAGGCACCGAAAACAACCGACTAGTCAGTACATTTATTCACTTTACCAAGCGGCATTATTCCATTGTGGAATAACTCATGCCAAAACGCTATTTGCTTCATGCGTTGTTAACCGGGACTTTTCGGGAAAATACAACCATGAACATTGCCATCACTTCATCACGTTTGGGAGATTTACATTGTTCGCAATGCGGCTCCATTCATAATGCGCTTGTGCGCCAGACCTTATCTGTTTGTTGCCAGGCCCCGCTGCTTTGTCAGTATGTAATTGGGGAGGGAAGCGTCCAGAAATCAGATTTGATCATGCGGAGTAAGTCGCTCTGGCGCTATGAAGAACTCCTGCCCGTTATTCTGCCAGAAAATCAGATCACGCTTGGCGAAGGCTTCACGCCGATTCTAAACCTTAACCGTTTAGCCGACAGACACGATCTGCATCACCTGAGCCTGAAAGACGAAGGCCTGAATCCTACCGGTTCATTCAAAGCGAGAGGGTTATGCATGGCCGTTTCGAAAGCCAAAGAAAATGGCGAAGAGGCCTGTATTATTCCCACCGCTGGTAATGCGGGTGTTGCTATGGCGGCTTACTGCGCCAGAGCAGGACTGGAAGCCGTGGTGGTCATGCCGCGTCACACGCCCGATGCCTTTAAGGAAGAATGCATTGGCTACAATGCCACCCTTATTGAAGTAGACGGACTGATCAATGACTGTGCGGCTAAAGTACAGGAGTTGAACCAGACCGGCGCTTATTTCGACGTCTCGACACTGAAAGAACCTTACCGACTGGAGGGCAAGAAGACGATGGGTTATGAAATTGCCGAGCAGTTGAACTGGCAGTTACCCGATGTAATCATGTACCCAACGGGTGGCGGAACTGGTCTGATTGGCATCTGGAAAGCGTTTCACGAAATGAAAATGCTGGGCTGGTTGCCCCAAAATCAGCGCTTGCCCCGAATGGTGGCTGTGCAGGCAGAGAACTGCTCGCCCGTTGTCGATACGTATCTGGGGAAACAGGCAAACAGTAAACAGTATGTGGGCAAACCCACACTGGCCAACGGATTGGCGGTTCCACGCCCTATTGGTGAACCTCTCATGCTAAGTGTACTGCGCGAATCCGGTGGAACCGCTATTGCCGTTTCTGAAGATGAGATGCTGGAAGGCGTCAGTGAACTCTGCCGATACGAAGGCATTTTCGTGGCACCCGAAGGCGGGGCCATATGGGCAGCCACGAAGAAATTACTGCGTCAGGGCTGGCTCCAGCCAGAGGAACACATTCTGCTTTTAAACACAGGTTCTGGCCAGAAGTATCTGGATAATGTGAAAGGAAAGTGGGTTCGGTGATGGGAGTTGAGTGATGTCGGGTTCCAAACCCGACATCCAAAGGTTTCTCAAAACCTAACGTGAGAACGAGAGGCTTGTATTTACTATCTTTGAATTACCCCTTATAACGATAATCGTCAGGGAAGCCAAAGAAATCCTGTATATGATAGACTTCGGCGCAATCATGCCATATGATTGTATTCCCATTGCCAATTATATACTTGTTACGGCGTGCTAACGGAACCTTTTGTAATGAAGGAAACCGTGAAACAGGCAACATGATCGACCGTCCATCTTCAAGCGAAACTTCAAATTTGCCTCGCTTGGGAAATGTTACTTTTTTTATAACCGGTGTAGTGCCGCCGTAGCCTTCCATGTTGTTTTATCTTAAAGGTTATTGCTTTTATTTTTTCGCCCGCCCTTGCTTTTGCATATAAGTCAAGCAGGATTTCTCGATTGCTCTCTACTAATTTTGTTGCCAATAGGCGCTCTTTTTCAGAAAGGTCGCCATCCTCGGCGAAAATAAGCGGATCAATCCAGGTTTTCGCATATCCCCGTTCTCACTCGGCAAAGCCAAGCGAGAACGAGGTTTTGAGAAACCTCTCGTGTCAGATGTAAGCATCTGACACCACAGTAAGCATCTGATACATGTTCACCAACTCTTTCATTCAAACTAATTGTATTTTGCGTATCTATAATTAAGTTTATCCAATTATAGCCTTATGCCGTAAAGGGTAGCTTAATTAACAGTGGCCAGTTTACATTCTTCCCCGAACAATTCCACCGATCAGCAACTTTGGCGAGGTCTTCGCGAAGGGGATGAATCGGCATTTACGGCTATTTTCGACCGCTACCACCGCACGTTGTACAACTACGGTAGCAAACTCTTCTCCGATTCGGCCCTGGTTGAAGATGCTGTGCAGGAAGTTTTTATTGACGTCTGGCGCATGCGGGCCACGTTATCCGAAGAAATCATCTCCATTAAATTTTATCTCTATCGGTCCCTGCGTCGCCGGATTCATCGGATGCAGGGGAAATACCAGACGGGCGAACGGATTGAGGAACTTGTCGATGACGATACAACGCCAACCTCCGTTACGGAAGAGACGACACAGATTGAGCAGGAATCCAGAGACTTGCTCAGTCGGCGGATTCAGGAGTTGCTTACCCAGTTGCCCAAGCGTCAGGTAGAAGCCTTAACATTATATTACTACGACGAATTCAGTATTGCCGAAATCGCTCAGTTGATGGATGTCAACGAGAAATCGGTTCGCAATTTCATCCACCGGGCCATTACATCACTTCGCCAGAATCGCAACTGGCTCATCGGATCACTGCTGATTTTCTGGCTATTATGTAGCCTGTAAAAAATTTTTAAAAAAACTTCATGAAAAAAGAGGTCAATTGACCTATTGCTGCTTCTTTCTTAATGAAGGGGAATAATTCTATATCTTCTTGTGTAGGTACTCTTTTCTTGGCGCTATGAAACAAGCCTCCTATTCACTGACAGACTTCCTGGAAGACGCGGATTTTATTCGCTGGGTAAAGCATCCCGATGAGACACAGGATGTCTATTGGCAGCAATTTCTGGAGGCACATCCCGATAAAAAGCCAGCAGTGGAGATGGCGCGTCAGTACATTCTGGTATTCGCGGAGCAAACCGGTCAGCAGCAGCCAACGGCAGCCCAGAGCGAAATGATGCGCCAATATATACAGAAGCATGTTCGGGAGGAGAGCAACGAAAAGGTGGTTGCCCCGTTCACCCGGACAGTTGGCACCAGCTGGAGTTGGTTGCGCATGGCGGCTTCGATAGCCCTGGTAATCAGCATCGGTTTAGGGGCGTATTGGTATAGCCAACGGCAGGCGGTTCAACCCGAAAGTTACCAGCAGTTTGTGAAGGAAACTCCGGCAGGAATAACCTTAAAAGAGGCTCGAAATGATACCGATAAACCCCTGACGGTTTTGCTCAGCGATGGTAGTTCGGTCGTGCTGCAACCCGGTAGCCGCCTGAGTTATCCGGATACGTTTCAGCAGCGGGAGGTCTATTTAACGGGGAAAGCTTTTTTTGAAATCGTGAAAAATCCAGCCCGACCCTTTCTGGTGTATACCCGTGGTATTGCGACTAAAGTCTTGGGAACCAGCTTTATGGTCGATGCGCCCGAGTCGGGCCAGCCGATAAAAGTGGCGGTAAAAACGGGTAGCGTGGCCGTGTATGCCTTAGACGAATCATCGTCTGTTCGGCAGAAAGCGGCTAGCCCCGAATTAAGTGGACTTGTGTTGACACCAAATCAGGGTGCGGAATACTCGGATGCCAGTAAGCGGCTGGTTCGTATGCCCGGCAGTATGTTTGCACAACCCGAAACGCAGGTGGTTGCCAAACAGTCTTTTGATTTTGACGAGACGCCTGTTGCTGAGGTGTTTAGTACACTGGAGAAGGCGTATGGTGTTCACATCATTTATGATGAAACCATGTTGGGTAAATGCTCACTGTCAGCCTCGCTGGTTGGGCAACCCTTTCACGATAAATTGGCCGTCGTTTGTAAAGCACTTGAAGCGCAGTATGCCATTCAGGGAAATCAGGTGACGATTACAGGCGGCCAACGTTGCCAATAATTCCTATTCCTAACACCTAACCCCACTACCGTATGCCTACGATTACCGCCCTCCACTAAAAAAGGTCAGCCATGTTGACGCATAGCTGACCTCCGAATTATCCCCCTATTTTCTGACCTGACAAGCCGTGCCATTCACTGACAATGAATGGGTTGGGGGGATTTTGTTGAATTTTTTTGCTCACCCAACAAAACATGACAAATGTATGCAAAAACTACGCTTTGTAGATGAAAGGCTTTTAAGAATCATGCGTATAACCCTCATCCAATGGTTTCTGGTCTGTGCACTAGCCGGAATTTCGTGGGCACGTGATGGGAAAGCCCAGCAGCTTCTCGACCAGAGAATTACGCTTTCGGTAGAGAGTCAGAATGTAAAAAAAGTACTGCATCAGATTGAAAAACAAGTTGATGCCCGTTTTGTGTTTAGCTCGCAAATTATCCAGTCGGATCGTAAAATATCCGTTAAAAGCCAATCAGAGCCACTTTCGCAGGTATTGATCAAACTGCTGAAACCGCTTCAACTCGCCTACGAAGTGAGTGGCAACATGATCATCATCCGGCCCGATCGTCCGGCTAAACCGGCTCCCGTTGATGTCGATCAGGCGTCTTTGGTAACGCCAATTGAACAGGTTGCCCGTTCGGTATCGGGAACGGTGAGTGACCAGACCGGCGTCACACTTCCCGGCGTAAACGTCGTCATAAAAGGAACGCAGAAAGGCACGACGACCGATGCACAGGGGCAGTTTAAACTGGAACTGCCCGACACCGAAACCACGCTCGTATTCAGCTCGGTTGGGTATTTGCCGAAAGAAGTCACTGTCGGGAACGAGTCTATTTTGACCGTTACCCTAACCACCGATACCAAAGCCTTAGGGGAAGTAGTTGTGGTGGGTTATGGAACCCAGAAACGGGCCGACGTAACCGCAGCCATCGCATCTGTACCGATGGGCGAAATTCGAGACATGCCCGTATCGAACGTAGCTACGGCCTTGCAGGGGAAAATTCCGGGGGTTGTCATTCAACAAACCAGTGGCGCTCCCGGTAGCACGCCAGCCATTAAAGTGAGGGGCTTCGGCTCGATCAGTGCGGGAACCTCGCCCCTGATCGTGGTCGACGGAAATATTGTTGGTTCCGGTGTTTTCGGCTTGCTCAGTAGTATTGATATTGAAAGCATCGACGTCCTGAAAGACGCTTCATCCACAGCTATTTACGGGTCTAAAGGATCTAATGGCGTTCTGCTGGTCACGACGAAACGCGGGAAACCGGGGCGTATGAATGTGAACCTGGATGTGTATACCGGCTTTCAGGAAATCACTAAGAAAATAGACCTGCTGAACTCGCAGCAATATGCTGAATTTGCCAAGGAAGCCTCCAATACGGCTTATTTAGACAATGTTCCGGGAGGCAGCGCATCCGATCCAAACAGCGTTCGGCCGTCCAGTTACCTGCGTTATCGCTACCCACGGGGTGATTTGTTCGATTGGTTCAATTATGACGATCCAGCCAAAGTCGCCAATCTGCCCTACACCGATTTTCAGGATTTGATCTTTCGCCGGGCCAAGATGAGCAGCTACCAGCTTTCGGTATCGGGCGGTAATGAAAAGGCGCGGTATCTGGTAAGCGGGAGTTACCTGAAGCAGGACGGTATCATTCTGAAATCGTCGCTGGATCGGTACATTTTCCGCGCCAATGTCGAAGTAAACCTGTTGCCAAAGCTGAAAGTGGGTATGAACCTGAACCCTTCTTTCAAAAATGTTCAGGAGGTTACGGCTGAAAATCAGTGGTTTAATCAGGGCATCATTACGGCAGCACTGGCAGCTATTCCGATGGCTCCTGTTTATGCGGCCGATGGCTCCTATTCATCACAACTGGCGCTGGCGGCACCGTATAACCTGCCGGGCGTTACGAATCCGCTGGCCAATATTACCGAATATAACAGTCCCTATCTGTCGGGAAACCTGCTCGGAAATATCTACGCAGACTATGGATTCCTGAAGAATTTCAATTACCGGGCATCGGCCAATGTAAACTTCAGCGATAACCGACGCAATACCTACCGCACGTCGAGAATGCCGCTGAGCAATCTGTTGCCACCGACTACGGCTATGGGAACCGTTTACTCCGATCAGAATTTGAGCTGGTTGTTCAACCAGGTTGTGGGCTATACCAAAAACATCAACTCGGTACACAACATTGAGGCTCTGGTCGGTATGGAAGCTACGTCAACCAAGTTTCAGTCGAGCAGTGCTTCGGGGAGTTCATACGCCAATGACGTTGTCGAGACGTTGAATGCCAGCGCCAGTGGTTCCACAACGACTGCCTGGTCGTTCAAAACAGCCAATGCATCGGTCTCGTATTTTGCCAGGGCCAACTACAGTTACAAGGGCAAGTACTTGGCGAATCTGTCGGTTCGTCGGGACGGATCGTCCATTTTCGGGCCTGATAATCGTTGGGGTACGTTTCCGGCGGGGTCGTTGGGCTGGCGCGTGAGCGAGGAGTCGTTTATGAAAAATATACGGGCCATCTCCGAAACCAAACTTCGGGTTAGTTACGGGCTGTCGGGAAACAACGCATTCTCGGATAATTATCCCTACGTAGGCCAGTTACGACCCGATAACTACAGCTTTAACAATAACCTGGTCAATGGGTTAGCGCCGTCTTCGCTGGCGAATTCGAAACTAGGCTGGGAGAAAAATCAGCAGTTCGATGCAGGTATTGACGTGGGTCTGGTCAATAACCGAATTTACCTGAGTGTCGATTATTACCATCGGATTACCAAAGATCTGTTGTTGTCGGTCAATGTGCCTTCGCTGACGGGTTTTACATCGGCCTATAAGAACATCGGGAAGATGGAAAATAAGGGGATGGAGTTTGCGCTCAATACCCGCAACATGACCAAAGGCTTTATCTGGAATACGACAATTAATCTCTCGTATAACCGCAACAAAGTGCTGGAACTCGGCCCAACCGGCGATCCGATCCGGACAACCAGCGGCAGTCTGGCCGATTTAACCATTACGCAGATCGGAGCGCCCATCGGTAGTTTTTACGGTTATAAACAACTCGGGATTTTTCAGAATCAGGCCGATTTAGATGCCAACCCACACGATGTTACATCCCGGCCGGGCGATGTGAAATACGCTGATATCGATGGCGATGGCAAAATCACGGCAACCGACCGTACTATCTTGGGCAACAACCAGCCCGATTTCATTTACGGCTTTACCAACTCGTTCAGCTACAAAGGATTTGATCTGAATATTTCCATTCAGGGTACGCAGGGCGGCAAAATTCTAAACATCGGTCGCCGGTACTTCGACAATATGGAAGGCAACCAGAACCAGATGACAACGGCCTTGCATCGCTGGCGGTCGGCGAGTGATCCGGGCGATGGTATCACACCACGGGCCAATGAGCGTAGCACGGGTAACAACAATGCCGTGTCGTCGCGCTGGGTGGAGGATGCCAGTTATGTGCGGATTCAGAACGTCAATCTGGGGTATCGGCTGCCAACAAAGCTGCTGAACAAGGTCAAGATCCAGCAACTGCGGTTATACGTATCGGCTCAGAATCTGTACACCTGGACGAAGTACCTGAACTACAACCCGGAAGTGAGCAACTACGAAAGTCCCTTATCGGCGGGCATCGACTACGGCGCGTATCCACTGGCGAGGACCTATACGTTTGGTATCAATGTGGGATTTTGAGACAGAGTTAAACACAGAGGAACGGAGGATTTCACGGAGAACACAGCGTTTAATTATATGAAAAACACTGATTTATACCTCCTTTAACCCTCTGTATTCTCTGTGGAACACTCTGTGCCTCTGTGTTTAAATTACCTTCTAATTAGTTTCAACAATGAAGATATATAGAATCCTTGCGAGCGTCCTGGTGGTATTTTTCATCAGTTCGTGCCGCCAGCAATTCCTGGATTTAAGTCCGATTTCGAATGCCACGACCGATAATTTCTACAAAACGGGCGACGATATAAAAAACGCGCTTAGCGGAAGCTATGCCGCCCTGCAAGCCGATGGTATTGCGGGCAACAGCTACGTATTCGGGGAAATAGCGTCGGATAATACGGTACCCGTGGCCTCTGGTTCCATCACCGATCAGGATGAGTTTGATCGCTTTTACATCAAAACGACGAACCCGTACATTTCTGGTCGATGGAATGACTGTTACTCGGCCATTGCGCGATTCAACACCATTCTGGATAAAATTGACGGGATTACGATGGACGCAGCCATCAAGAGTCGCTACATTGGTGAAGTGAAGTTTTTGCGGGGCTGGATTTACTTCATTCTGGTACAAACCTACGGCGATGTGCCCCTGGTGACCAAGCCGATCAACAACCCCGACGATGGGTACGCGTATACCCGTAATCCTAAAACGGAAGTGTATGCACAGATCGAAAAGGACCTCTCGGAGGCCGAAGCTGCTTTGCCTGTAACCTATACGGGAGTTGATGTGGGTCGGGCCACGAAGGGCGCTGCTAAATCCATGCTGGGCAAAGTGTACCTGACCCAGAAGAAATATGCGCAGGCGGTTGCCAAGCTGAAAGAGGTGATTGACCTGAATGTGTACGCTATTTTGCCCAGTTACGCCGATGTGTTTAAAGTGAGCAATAAGAATCACAAAGAGTCGGTGTTTGATGTGCAGTATAAATCGGGTGGATCAGCCGAAGGAAACCCCTGGCCGAACCTGTTTGCGCCACAATCCTCTGGTAATTCGGTCATTGCGTTCAGTGGTAATGGGAATAATCAACCCACTGAAGATTTGTATAAGGCCTATGAGCCAGGTGACGTACGCAGGGATATTTCGATGGCCATCTCATATGTAAACGCCAGTGGTCAGGTCGTGACGGCGAACTACGTAAAGAAGTATTTCGATACCCCCGCCACGAATAATGATAACGGGAACAACATCCCGATCATTCGCTATGCCGATGTGCTGTTGATGTATGCCGAGAGCTTAAACGAAGTGGGCTATCAGCCTACGGGCGAGGCTTTTACCTACCTGAATCAGATTCGTACCCGGGCAGGTTTGAAAGCGAAAACTGCTACCGATATTCCAGATCAGCAATCGTTCCGATTAGCAATGGAGCAGGAGCGCCGGGTCGAACTCGCATTTGAATGCCATCGCTGGTATGACCTCGTTCGTACGGGTCGGGCTATTCCACTTTTGAACAGCAAGAAGGATCAGATTCGATTAGTCAACGTGCTGACGGAGAATAATTTGGTCTTCCCGGTCCCTCAGGCGCAGATTGATGTCAACAAAGACAAGATCAAGCAAAATCCAGGGTATTAGATAAGCGGTGTTGTCGCCTTCTAGTATTATATTTTTTGACAGGATTTACAGGATGAACAGGATTGGTTTATTGGAGATAATCCTGTTCATCCTGTAAATCCTGTCAAAAAAAAGATTGTAGCCAAACGTAATTGATAAACAAATGAACAGACGGGAAGCAGTAGCGCGAGTGGCCTGGTTGATGGGCGGAACGCTGTCGGCACCAACCCTGATGGCCATGAGCCGTTGGGAGGAGGGAATTGACGATCAAAAAACTCGGCCTCAAACCGCCGATTCTATATTGGACGACGGCCAGCGCGAAATCGTGGCCCGCGTATCGGACATGATCATTCCCAAAACCGATACACCCGGTGCCATTGATGTTGGTGTACCCGCGTTCATGGATGTGATACTTCGCGATTGTTACAAAAAGCCTGCCCAGGATGCCTTTATTGCTGGGGTGCAGGAGTTGGAGCGTAAGAACTTCTTAGGTCTTAAACCCGATCAGCAGACGGCCCTATTGAAGCAGGTCGAAGCCAGTGCTACGCCCAGCGCCACCAGCCCGTCGTTCTGGCAAATCGTAAAGGAGGTCACGTTACTTGGCTATTTTACGTCGGAAGCAGGCATTAAAGCATCATTTGATTATCAACCCATTCCGGGGCGATTCGAGGCCATTAAGATCAAGCCGGGCCAGAAAGATTTTATGTACGGAAATCAGGTATAGTCGCAAAATAATTAAACACAGAGGCACAGAGAATATCACTGAGAAAACAGAGGTATAAAATGGTTGAAAACAGCGGCTTATATGCATTTCAACTCCGTATCCTCTGTTAAATCTCCGTTCCTCTGTGTTTAAAACTCTATTCTAAAACATGAATCTGAATATAAAATCCGATAAGGCACAAACATACGATGCCATTGTGGTTGGCTCGGGCATGACCGGCGGCATGGCGGCTAAAGAGCTGACCGAGCGAGGGTTAAAGGTATTGATGCTCGAACGGGGCTACGAACTCAAGCACGTTGAGGATTATAAAACCGCCATGAAAGACCCCTGGGAGTTCGAACATCGGGGCAAAATAACCAACCTCGCGGCCGAAGAGCATTACGCTAGTATGTACTTCTCGGCCAAAGAAGGCACGCAATACCTGTACACCAACGACGCCGAGAACCCGTATATCCAGAAACGGCCCTTCAACTGGATTCGAGCCTATCATACGGGTGGCAAGTCGTTGTTATGGGGCAAACAATCCTACCGCTGGAATCGTGAGGATTTCCTCGCCAATGCCAAACAGGGACTTGGTGTTGAATGGCCAATTGGCTACGACGATCTTGTGCCCTGGTACGATTACGTCGAAAAGTTTGTGGGTGTGAGCGGTCAGGCAGAGGGACTCGACGTGTTGCCGGACGGTAAGTTTCTGCCACCGATGGCCATGACAGCCCCCGAATTGCATTTGAAAAAATCGGTAGGGCAGAAGCTGAACCGACCCATTACGATTGGTCGCGTGGCGCATTTGACGAAGCCTCAACCCTGGCATACGGCATTAGGACGGGCTACTTGTCAGTTCCGAAACCGGTGTTCGCGAGGTTGTCCGTTCGGCGCGTATTTCAGTTCGCTGGCTGCTACCATTCCAGCGGCTCGCCAAACTAATCGGCTTACGATTGTGCACAACGCCATTGTGAAAGAGATCTTGCTGGATAGTCAGGGGCAGAAGGCAAAAGGCGTACGGGTAATTGACCAGAATACGATGGAGGTTCGGGAGTTTTACGCCAAAGTAATTTTCCTGAACGCGGGTACGATTGGCTCTACGTCCATTCTGATGAACTCAAAATCGTCGCGTTTCCCAACCGGATTAGGTAACGACAGCGATCAACTGGGCCGGAATCTCATGGATCACCACCTCAGCGTGGGCGCTCGTGCCGACATCGAAGGCTTTGAAGACGACTATTATTTTGGTGCCCGACCCAATGCCTTGTACATCCCGCGTTTCCGAAACTGGGGGAACGACAAACGCAGCTATCTCCGTGGCTTTGGTTATCAGGGCGGTGCGTCGCGGGCCGATTGGTCACGGGGAGCCGCCGAAACGGGCTTTGGTGCTGATTTCAAGGCGAAGATGACCCAACCTGGCCCCTGGAAAATTAACCTGAGCGGCTTCGGCGAAGTGCTTCCTGATCCGAATAACCGGTTCTACCTCAGCGAAGACCAAACCGACAAATGGGGCTTACCTAAAGTGGTGTTCGATGCAGATTTCGGCGAGAACGAACGCGCCATGCGGAAAGACATCATGAACGACGGGGCCGAAATGCTCGAAGCGGCTGGTTTCAAAAACGTGGTTCCTTATGACAACGCCGTTGCGCACATGGGCCTGGGTATTCATGAAATGGGCACGGCCCGCATGGGTAAAGATCCGAAAACGTCAGTCCTGAATAAGTTTAACCAGGTACACGCCTGCAAGAACGTCTTCGTCACCGATGGTTCGGCCATGACCTCAGCCTCGAACGTGAACCCATCCATTACGTATATGGCGCTCACGGCGCGGGCCGCTAAACACGCCGTCGATCAATTGAAAGCGCGGAGTCTTTGATTTGTGGTTGTCTGGGCCAAGCTCTGGCTTGGCCTTTGCAAGTTGGGTTCCCCCTGTTCACGCTTGGCTTTGCCGAGTGTGGTCTATTTTAAAGGGCCTCTGGCCTGATTTATTGTAGATACGGGCCAGAGGCCCTTTAAAATAGACCACACTCGGCAAAGCCAAGCGTGAACGGGCGAGTGTACTCCGAGACTTCGTCAAACCTAATACCTCGAATGCAAAGGCAATACATTGTTCATTTTTTATACGTTCTAGCTCTTTCCCTCACGTTGCCGAGGGTCGTCTCCGCGCAGGCAACGAGCCAGAAACCTCAGCTAACTATTTCGTTCGATACAGCTAGTAAGCCTATTCAGTTTGGCGTCAGTCATTTAGAAAAAGCACTTAAAGAGTCTGGCCAGCCTGTTCGGAAAATGCCTATTACACTAGGCACCATTATAAACGGCATTTTTATTGTCGTTGAATCAGCTCAAGGTGAGTTATACATTCACAAAGAGGGCTATCGGATTAGTTATCAGAACAATAACCTGCTGATAACGGCGGTCGATGATGCCGGAGCGATGTATGGCGTATTGGATGTAGCGGAGCAAATTCAGGTGGGGAAAAGCTGGAAAACGCTGACACCCAAAGCGGTTAATCCACATTTTACGGTTCGGGCCTTGAAGGTGAATTTACCCTGGTCTTCCTACAGGCTGGGCCCAGCGATGGACGTACACAAAGATGTATGCCGCGATCTGGCGTATTGGCAGCGAATGCTGGACCAAATGGCTGAAAATCGCTTCAACGTTCTATCGCTCTGGAATGTCCACCCGTTCACCTACATGGTGAAGCCGGCCAACTTCCCGGAGGCTAACAGCTTCTCGCCCAACGAAATGGCCGACTGGAAGTACTTCTGGACAAGCCTGTTCCGAATGGCGAAAGAGCGGGGAATCGAACCGTATATTGTAAACTGGAACATTGCCGTATCGCCCGAGTTTGCGAAGGCGTATAGCGTAAAAGAGCGGAACGATACGTCGGCGGTGGTGAAGCGGTACACACGCGAAGTGGTTACGCAGATCATCAACGAATACCCGGATTTAGCAGGCATCGGCATCACCCTGGCGGACTGGATGAGCAACTTTAGTGGTACCAATTCAACGCTGCCGGAGATGACGCCCAAAGACCGCGAGGATTGGATTGAAGAAACGGTAGTGGCCGGTATCAAAGCGGCTAATCGTCCGGTTAAGTTGCTGCACCGTTCCGTACTCTCGGCCGATCCGGGCGAAATGAGACGCGTGATCAACAACGCTCACTTGCCCGATACGACGCTGGTCGAGATCAAGTTCAACTGGTCGCACGGGCACTCGACACCCGTGCTGGCGTTGACCCACGATTCGCATTCGGGGAAGCGGGATGATGGCTACTGGAATCCGATGCCGTCGAATTACCGCATTCAGTGGATGATTCGGAACGAGGATTTTTTCATTCTTCGCTGGGGGCAGCCGGATTTCATTCGTCGGCACATCGCGCAGAATACGGCTCCTTACGTCAATGGGTATTTTGTTGGTTCTGAGGGTTATACACCGGCTAACGATTATTCACATGTGGCCAGTAATCACCAGACCTGGACGTATGCCTTCGAGAAACAGTGGCTGTTTTATCAGCTTTGGGGACGTCTGCTTTATGATCCTGCCACGCCCGATGCGGTGTTTGAAGCGGCCTTTACGAACCGTTATGGATTGAAATCAGGCAAGCCGATGCTCGAAGCGTATGCTGCGGCTAGCCAGATGCCCTTGCGACTGGCGTCTTTTTACGGTTCAACCTGGGATTACACCTTGTATTCGGAAGGTTTCCTGGCTCCCTTTTCGGCTGGTAAAGGCGTGCAGGATACGGTGTCAAGCTTTATTTCCATCAATGAGCTAATCGACCATTCTACGTTAGATCCGGCTTATTTGTCGATCAAAGATTACGTTGGTCAGATGGTCGCAAAGAAGAAAATAGCCGCTGGTAAAATGACGCCAATTGCGGTAGCCGATTTACTGGATGCGGATTGTAAAACGGTTCTCCAGCGAGTGCAGCAGCTGCGTTCGGGCGCTTCACCTACACTGGTTTGTGAGTTAGCCGATCTGGAAACCTGGGCCTACTTAAGCCGCTATTTCGCGGATAAACTCCGGGCTGCTGTGGCGCTTCAAACCTACCGACTTTCGCAGGATAAAACGCAGCAACAGAAGGCGATTACCTACCTAAATCAGTGTCTGCGTCATTGGCAGAAAGTCAGCGAAATTACGACCAGTCATTATCACGAAGTGCCTTACACTGAGGGCTATATCTCGAAAGAGAATGCCTATAAAGACTCCCAGCGCTTTTTGTGGAGCAATTACCTGCCGCAGGTCGAACGCGACATTGTCCTGGCAAAAGAATAAAAAATAGTAAACACAGAGTCACAGAGAGCACAAAGCGGTAAAGAGGCCGAAGTCCGAGAAAGAATTACTCTGTGTTCTCTGTGCCTCTGTGGTTAATTGAAATTTTTACTTATGGAACGAAGAGATTTTATTAAAACCACCGGCCTCATCGGCAGCGCTTATGCATTGTCTGGGCCGTCGGCTCTGGCTAGTTCATCTGCCAATATACTGGCTCCAACTGAAACGTACTGGCTCGATGGCCCGATGCGGTGGGCGCAGCTTGCTTTTGTCGAGCGCGACCCCGGCCACTACGATCCGGATTTCTGGCTCAACTACTTCAAACGGATTCACGCCGATGGTGCCTTGCTCAGTGCCGGGGGGATCGTCGCTTTTTATCCAACGAAAATTCCTCTGCATCACCGTAGCGACTTCATGGGTAATTCCGACACATTGGGGTATCTGGTGGAAGGCTGCAAAAAGCAGGGCATGAAAATCATGCTCCGTACCGATCCGCATGCCGCCCGGCAGGATGTTTATGCGGCACACCCCGACTGGATTGCCGTGACCGTCGACGGAAAGCCGCGCCGTCACTGGGCCAACCCGGAGTTGTGGGTCACCTGCGCCTTAGGGCCGTATAATTTTGAGTTCATGACGCAGGTGAATCAGGAAATTATGGAGAAATTCCAGCCCGAAGGCATTTTCTCGAACCGCTGGCATGGTCATGATATCTGCTATTGTGAACACTGTACTCGTAACTTCAAAGCAGCCTCTGGCCTGGAATTGCCCAAGACTGCCGACAAGCTCGATCCAACCTACCGCAAATGGGCCGATTGGCGCATGAAGCGCTTACGGGAAGTTTGGTCGGTGTGGGACGCGGGCATTCGTAAGCAGAAACCTACGGCTCGTTTCATTCCCAATGGATTTCCGGATAAGGTTATGACCGGCAAAGAAGCCGATCTTTTCTTCGCCGACCAACAGGCCCGACGTGGTCTGATGGCACCCTGGTCCAATGGGAAAGGAGCCAAAGAGCTCCGGTCGACGCTTGGCCTAAAGCCACTGATCGGAATTTTTAGCGTTGGTATCGAAGAGGAATTTCGCTGGAAAGATTCGGTACAGAGCGACGCCGAAATTCGGATTTGGGTAGCTGAAGGTACCGCCAACGGGATGCGTCCCTGCTTCGTGAAGTTCGGGGGCGACATCTACGACAAACGCTGGATGGAGGCCGTAGCCAAACTGTACGAAGGCTACTATAAAAACGAGAAATACCTGCGAAACACTGCTTCGCTATCGCGCGTTGGAGTTGTCTATTCGGAACAAACCGACCGGAATTACGGTGGCAAACCCTGGCAGCAGAAAAGCAGTGACCACCTGGATGGCATGTATCACGCCCTCGTCGAGAGTCGCATTCCCTTCGATATGGTGAACGACCGACTACTTACGTCCGAGGATTTGAAGCGGTTTAAGTTGTTGATTCTGCCCAATATTGCGGCTCTTTCTGATGCGCAATGCAAACAGATTCAGGCGTTCGTAGCTAATGGCGGTAGCATTGTCTCCACCTTTGAAACATCATTGTATGACGAAGAAGGTAAACAACGGCCTGATTTCGGTTTAGCCAGCTTGTTCGGTGTTTCGTACGACCAGAAAGTAGAAGGGCCGTTGCGAAACAGTTATTTACAATTGCGGAACGATGCCAAAAACAGCCAGACGCAACTGATTCTGAAAGGGCTGGACGATACACCCCGCATTATCAATACGATTTATAAAGTCGATGTGAAACCAACGACCACGTTCCCCAGCCCAATCACGCTGATACCTACCTACCCCGATTTGCCGATGGAGGATGTGTACCCACGCGTGGCCGAAACCGATACGCGGGAACTCTACCTTCGGCAGGTTGGCAAAGGTCGGGTCGCCTATATTCCCGGCGATCTGGACCGCTCGTTCTGGCAAATGATGGGTACCGATCATGGTCAACTGCTAAGTAATGTGGTCAACTGGGCGCTGGACGAGGAGCCCATTGCTACTGTAACGGGGCCGGGCGTGATTGATCTCACGGTTTGGCGGCAGGCTAATTCCATGACTGTCCATCTGGTAAACCTGACCAATCCAATGATGATGAAAGGCCCTTTCCGCGAGTTGATACCCGTAGAAGCTCAGGTTAGTATTGCGGTTCCAACTGGTGCAAAAGTGACTGGTGTGAAACTACTGATGAGCGACCAAAAGCCTAAATTTGAGCTAAAGGGCAACAAAGTAACCGTAACGGTGCCCAAGATTCTCGATCACGAGATTGTTGCGTTGGATTTAGTGTAGCTGAGTAGGACTGTGATGTCAGTTTCTTAAAACTGACATATGAGGTTTCTCAAAACCTAATCAGTACACGAGGTTTTGAGAAACCTCGCACGTCGGGTTTAAGAACCAGTATTGTCCGAAATGTTTTTTCTTGTCGATTTGTTTTAAGTCTAAAAACCAATGAACACCGCCAAATTACCCGTAAAAACGCTGTTAGGCTATTTGCCGGATGAGGTGCTGGAAACATTAGCCCTAGACTATCAAGTCGATAAACACGTCAAAAAACTCCGCGGAGCCCTGGTTTTTAAGTTATTGCTCTATGGCGTTCTGACCACCAATGAGTTGAGTCTGAATGTACTTATGGCCCTGCTGGAAAAAGTGGGCATTCGCCACTTAATCGGCGTGGATGCTCACTTTACCACCAAACGAAACTCCTTAGCCGACCGGCTGGCTCAACTCGATTGTGGCTACCTGAAGGCTATTTTTAAGCAAGTTCTCAAGTTGGTCAACCAGCACTGGCCCACACCCACCGTCCAGGGCTATCAACTCCATCTGGTTGATTCAACCCTAGTGGCTTGTTCAGCCAAACTCTTGGGCCTGGGTATTCAACTGGGCCGTAAAGCCAACGATGAAACCCATCGTTATAAGCATATCAAATTTAGTATCGGCTATGATGGCTTAAAGCCCGAAACGATTCGATTTTATGATCAACAAACCCATGCCAGCGATGAAACACCCCTCAAAGAAACCATTGAATCGCTGGCTTTCTCGGCCAAAGATGTAGCCGTTTTTGACGCTGGGCTGCAAAATCGACTCACCTTTGAGCAGTTCAATAAGCCCCCTGAGGAGAAACGTTTTTTTGTTACCCGCATCAAAGCCAACAGTCGTTACCAGCTTCTGGCTGAGCAGCGTATAGATAGCTCGACCGACACACTTGTCTTAGAGAAGGAGTCGTTGATCAAGCTCTATACGAGTTCGAATCGACTCCTTACGGACTCATTTCGCCTGATTAGTGCTCACCTACAAGACAAACCTGAGCAATCTTTGCTGTTTTTGACCAACCTGCCCGATTCGCTCAGCGCATTGGAGGTGAGTCAGATTTATCGACAGCGTTGGCAGATCGAGAAATTCTTTCGGTTCATCAAGCAGCAGATGAATTTTTCTCATTTTCTGTCCCGATCCTTTAACGGGATCAAAATCATGGCGTATGTGATGCTCATTGGCGCTATGTTGATTGGGTTATATGGTCGGTTTAATGATCGGCCTGGGTTCAAGATCAACAAATTGCTGTTTGTCTATGAACTCGAAGCTGATCTGGTCAAAACACTTATTGTAGCATGCCACGGGGAGCCAACCTTACTGGACGATGCCTTGAAAAAACATTTCGGACAATAATGGTTTAAGAACCCGACGCCACGGTCGATTGAAAATCAATTCATTAACAGAATATACCTCATGGTTTGGAAACAAGTTATTGATCCATTTAACAGCATTGCTTTATCCGTACTCGTAGCGGCAGTGCCGATTTTATTTATATTCTGGGCGCTGATTATCAGGAAAATGAAGGGGTATCAGGCCAGTTTGATCGCTACAGGACTGGCCATGATTATTGCCATTCTTGTGTATGGCATGCCCATAAAACTGGCGCTTTTGTCGGCGGCTCACGGGGCCTTGTATGGGCTATTCCCCATTTGCTGGCTGGTGACGATGGCCGTTTTTCTATTTAACGTCACCGTGAAAAGTGGACAGTTCGAGATCATAAAACACTTCATGGCATCGATCACCTCCGACCGACGGTTGCAGGCGCTGCTGATCGCCTTTTCGTTCGGGTCTTTTCTGGAAGGTACCGCCGGATTTGGCGCGCCCGTGGCTATTACGGCAGCGATGTTGGTCGGGCTGGGATTCAATCCGCTCTATGCGTCAGGTATTTGCCTGATTGCCAATACGGCACCCGTTGCCTTTGGGTCTATTGGCATTCCTATTACGGTAGCTTCGCAAGTGTCGGGTATTCCCGAATTGCCTATTTCACAGATGGTTGGTCGGACATTGCCGATTCTGTCGATCATGTTGCCCTTTTATCTAGTGAGCATTATTGCCGGTTTCAAAAAAGCGCGGGAAATATGGCCAGCCGTGCTGGTATCGGGCATTTCATTCGCCTTTCTACAGTATTTCTCCTCGAATTTTCTGGGGCCAGCTTTGCCCGATGTGATTGCCGGACTTGGTTCAATCATCTGTCTGATGGTTTTCCTGCGCTTCTGGAAACCGAAGACGATCTGGCGCTTTGCCAATGAACCCGCAGCCACAATCAATACCGACATTAGCTACACAAACGGACAGCTCATCAGAGCCTGGTCGCCGTTTATTGTGCTGACAATCATGGTCATTGCCTGGGGAATACAACCCATCAAGGATGTCCTAAATTCGGCGGGGATGACCCAGTTTGAATTTCCGGGCCTGCACAATGCCATTCAGGGAGAAGATGGAAATCTGTTGCCTAAAATATTCAAATTCAACTACTTCTCTGCCGCCGGAACGGCCATTTTGATTGCTGCCCTAGTGGTTATTCCGCTAGTTGGTTTGAGCTACCGGGAGGGTGCGCAAGTATTTGGGGCCACGCTAAACCAACTCCGGTTTCCCATCCTGACGATTGCAGCGGTGTTAGGATTCGCCTACATCCTGAATGATTCGGGCATTACCCTCACACTGGCCGAAGTGCTGGCGAATACGGGCTACTTATTTCCATTTTTTGCGCCCGTACTGGGTTGGCTGGGTGTGTTCATTACCGGCTCCGATACATCGGCCAATGCCTTGTTCAGTAAACTCCAATATGCCACGGCCCAATCCATCGGAGTTGATCCGGTGGTGACTGTGGCCGCCAATATATCGGGTGGCGTGGTTGGTAAAATGATTTCGCCCCAATCCATTGCGGTAGCTGCGGCAGCGGGCAATCTGGTAGGCAAAGAATCCGAACTGTTTCGCTTTACAGTGAAGCATAGTTTCTACATGCTGATCTTCATTTGCTTCATCGTACTGGCTCAGGCGTATGCGGTGAAATGGATAATTCCGGTTTACGAAATGCTCGGCAGCAAGAAAGCCGCAACTGTCCCGGACTTATCGAAAGGCTATATCTATCTACTTGTGCTAGGCCTATTATTAGCCGGAATTGCCATTTCGGTTTTAACAACAGCCAAAAAGAAAGTACAAACTCCCGATTTTGTTAATTAACGATTGCACCTGAATTGATATGAATGCACCACTTTGTAACTACATGAAAGTTGGTCTGGTCCATTTCATGGCATTTCCCGAAACCATGAAGGGCGAAGGACCCGTGTTTGAAACCATTAAAAAAGTTGTGTTAGATGAGTACTTCACGGCTATAGAAATTACGACCGTCAACGACCTGGAGGTTCGCCGGAATGTAAAAAGCCTGCTGGAGTCCTCGCACATGACAGTCGCGTACGCGGCTCAACCCCGACTGCTAACAACGGGTCTTAACCTGAATGACACCAATGAAGAAGGGCGGCAACGGGCACTCGCCAATGTGAAAGAAGGTATCGATGAAGCCTATGAGCTAGGGGCTACCGGCTACTCGTTTTTGAGCGGTAAGTACGAAGAGGCCCGAAAAGAAGAAGCGTTTGACCTGCTCGTGAAATCGACCAACGAAATCTGCGCCTATGCAAAAAGCAAGGGCGATATGAACGTTTCGCTGGAAGTGTTTGATTATGATGTCGATAAGAAATCCCTGATTGGCCCCGCCGATCTGGCGTTACGTTACGTGCAGGAAGTTAGGAAAGAGCATGATCATTTTGGCCTAATGGTCGATTTGAGCCATATTCCTCTGATCCATGAAACGATTGAGGAATCGCTTTTGCCCGTTAAGGAGTACATCACACACGCCCACATTGGCAACTGCGTAGTCAAAAGCCCGGACATGCCTGCCTATGGCGATGTGCACCCAAGATTTGGCTTCCCGAATGGCGAAAACGACGTACCCGAAGTAACACATTATCTGAAAGTACTGCTTGATATTGGTTATTTGAATACCGAAAACCCACCTATCGTCAGTTTTGAGGTGAAACCCTTTGGTGATGAAGACCCGGATGTCGTAATTGCCAACGCCAAACGGACGCTGAACGAAGCCTGGGCGCGGGTGTAGTTAATCCTGTGGATTCCCTTGTTCTCGCTTGGCTACGCCGAGTGAGTGCTATTCCTTCAAGGGCCTCTGGCCCGTTTTTGTCACTCATCTCCGGCCAGAGGCCGTAAAAAAAATAGGCCTCACTCGGCGTAGCCAAGCGAGAACGTGAGGAACATGCGTACGTGCGGAATTGAATTTTATTCCATAACAAGAAAAAACCAACAATGAAGATTGTCGTATTAGATGGGTACACCTTGAATCCGGGCGATTTATCCTGGGAAGGGTTGGAAAAATTAGGTGACGTTACGGTGTACGATCGAACCCCCGCCGAGCTGGTGGTGGAACGAGCAAAAGACGCCGAAGTCATTTTTACGAATAAAACACCTCTTGGCGAAGACCTCCTAACGCAGCTACCCGCGTTGAAATTTATTGGTGTTCTGGCCACTGGGTATAATATCATCAACACGGATGTTGCCAAACAGAAAGGAATAATTGTCGCCAATGTGCCTGGTTATGGAACCGCGTCGGTAGTTCAGTTAACCTTTGCCCTGCTGCTCGAATTAACCCAACACGTGAAACACCATAGCGATGCGGTGCGGGATGGCAAATGGGCTAAGTCGATTGACTGGTGTTTCTGGGATTTTCCATTAGTTGAACTGGCGGGCAAAACCATCGGGATTATTGGGTTTGGCAGTATCGGCGAGAAAGTGGGCGACATTGCCACGGCCTTTGGTATGAACATCATTGGCTCAAAACGACACCAGTCCGATCAATCGCACCGGGCTAATTTCCGTTGGGCAGAAATCCCTGAATTGCTGAAAGAGTCCGATGTGGTGAGCATTCACTGCCCATTAACACCAGAAACACAGGGGCTTATCAATAAAGAGAATCTGGCCTTGATGAAGCCTTCCGCTTTCCTGCTAAATACATCGAGAGGGCCTATCGTTGTCGATCAGGATCTGGCCGATGCGTTGAATTCGGGTGTTATTGCCGGAGCGGGTATCGATGTACTGTCGAAAGAACCGCCAGCCGCCGACAATCCGTTATTTACCGCGAAGAACTGCCTGATCACGCCACACATCGCCTGGGCAACCATAGAAGCCAGAGGCCGATTAATGGACATCACCGTCCAGAATCTTGCTGCCTTTATGGATGGGAAGCCGGTCAATGTGGTGAACAAATAGTGATGAAAAACTGACTTAAACACAGAGCCACGGAGAACACAGAGGAAAATTTATATCTCTGTGTTCTCCGTGGCTCTGTGTTTAAGTCAATTGTTGATGACTACTTCCACCTTCTGTCCTTGCCGGCTTTTGTAGCCCTGAATAGGGGAGTAGCTTTGAGTTTGTTTGCCGTAGTAGCCCGTGCCGTCGTAAGGGCGAAGGTTTGGGTCTTCTTTGCAGGCATCTGTGCAAGTGCCTGCGTGCTCGTGTCCACAATCGTCGCAAAGCGTAATATGGTTGTTGCAGACTGGGCTGGCGCAGTTAATCATGCGACTGGTGGGCGTCCCACACCGATAGCAGGTTGATACAATAACGGGATTGACATGATTGACTGGAACCGTTACGCGGTTATCGAACACATAGCATTCGCCGTCGAAATCCTCGCCACCGGCTTCCATACCGTATTTTATAATGCCGCCATGAAGCTGATACACATTATCGAAGCCTTGCGAAAGGAGATAGGCCGACGCTTTCTCGCACTTGATACCCCCCGTGCAATAGGTAATGATTTTCTTGCCGGAGCCTTTCAGATGCTCGATTTCGGCCACGTGTTCGGGTAATTCGCGCAGGTTGTCCATATCGAACGTAATGGCTCCTTTGAACTTGCCAACTTCGTGTTCGTAATTTGATCGCATATCGACCAGCACGACATCGGGGTCATTTTTGAGCTGCCTGAACTCCTCTGGTTCGAGATGAATGCCTGTTTGCCGGAGTGGATCAACGCCTAGATCAGAGTGAACAATCTCGGCCTTCACCCGAACGTGCAGTTTCTGAAACGTATGCCCGTCAGCTTCATCGATCTTAAATTCTGTATCAGCAAAACGAGGATCGGCATGGAGAGCGGCTATGTAGGCTTCGCAATCAGCTGTTAGGCCCGATACCGTTCCGTTCAACCCTTCAGGGGCCACAATAACGCGTCCGAGTAGGTTCAGGCGCAGGCACAACAAATGATGTTCTTCCCGATATTGCTCCGGGTTTTCAATCGGCGAATAAATATAGTAAAGAAGAACGCGGTACGGTTTCATTAGCAAAGAGCGAAAGGGTGAATGAACGAACGTATGCAGCTCAGTGTCCAGTCTCAATTACAAAATTAAATTAAAACAGTGATTAGTTCCCTGATGTTGGTCAGGTGGCATGACCTATCTACATTTATTGGCCAGAAATTACCCGGCAAACTGGCAACTAACGACTATCGACTAAACAATGCATATTGCTATTACAGGAAATATTGGGGCTGGCAAAACAACGCTAGCCGAATTGCTGGCTGCTCACTATGGCTGGGAAGTACTTTATGAGGCTGTAGAGGGAAACCCCTATCTGGCCGATTTCTACGAAGATATGCCGCGCTGGTCATTCAATCTGCAGATCTATTTCCTCAATAGCCGCTTTGTGCAGATGACAAAAATCATGGACAGCAAGCGAAAAAATCAAGGGCTCACATTGGTGCAGGACCGGACTATTTACGAAGATGCTGCCATTTTTGCCCGTAATCTCTATCAGAACGAAACCATGTCTGAACGGGATTATTTCACATATCGCCAGGTCTTTGAGAATATGATGAGCCTCGTTCGCCCACCCGATCTGATGATTTATCTCCGGGCCAGCCTGCCTAAACTTCGTGAACGGATTCAGAAACGGGGCCGGTCGTTTGAGCTGGCTATTAGCGATGACTACCTGGCTAGTTTAAACCAACTCTATGAAGAATTTGTGGATGCCTATGACCTCGGCCCTTTGCTAATCCTGGACGTAAATGAATTGGATTATGTGAATCAGCCTTTGGATCTCGCTAAAGTTATTCGACAGGTCGACGGCTGGCTAGATGGTTCGAGAGAAGAACATTAAAATTTAGTCAAAAAAAAGCCGGACTCAACTGGCCCGGCTTTTCTGAATTACATAATAAAGCTTATATGTACTATGTACGCGATGGTCGTGTATTTCGTTGCTTGATTTTGAGAATAAGTTTGGTTGTCGAATCGAAACCACAAACCTGTTCATTTAGAAATTTATTTTAACTGCTTGTTATACAGGCAATAAAGTAGAATAATTACCCCTGTTGCTACGAGTACGATTGGGTTTTCGCAATCCAGGAGATAGAAGACATAGCTGGCACACAGTATCATAAAGAAACATGCCAGAAGGCTTATAAAAGACGACGAAGGCTGCAAGGGGTGGTTGATGATGGTAGGTAAAGATATAAAAATGAAATTAAGTAAACTTGTAATTATTGGTTTATAAATATTATATCTTTTTTGCCTTGCCTAGCCATTTTACTGGTGACGTTACTCAGTAGCAGACTGCCATTGTGTTTGCCTGATTTATAGATTATAGTCCTGCCTGGTTTCTTTAAAAGTATAGCCACATGAAATGACATAAAACCTGCTATTTGTTTAGTCATTTCTACCAGTTGCCAACTCCCACATTGATTGCATCCGTAGGCCACGTTGCTTTGTAAGTAGCAATAGCTAATAAACACTGAACTACATACAAGGCAATGGCAAACGAAAAAAGCGTTATCGACGAATGGTCCGTTCGTGATCTGGAAGATGGGTCCTCATTAACAATCACAGCAGTAAGCTGCACTGAACTGGGCAACCAGTCGCAGCCGGGTATTCAGGTCTATTACATGGGTAATATTATTAACTATGAACCCCTGATTGTTGAGCGCTGGGCCTATCAGGCGTCTAAAACCGGAGTAGATGAGTATTTGCTGGAAGACCAATCCTGGATGGTTCATCAGGACCAGTTTGTGAAAAACTATCTGGTACTTGGCTCTCCCCTGAAGGCGAAGGTAGAAGTGAAGACGCGCTCATCTAAAGTGATTTCCAGAGAGTACGCGTTGCCTTTTGAGGTATAGAAGTAGTATATTATTTAACCACTGAGGCACAGAGAACACGGAGTTGAGATAACTGATCCTAACTCCGTGTTCTCTGTGCCTCAGTGGTTAATACGTTTAACTAATTAATCTAAGTTGTATGAAAGGCGATTGATTTGATAGGCAAACCCCTTAAAAAAACAGACATAGCACAAGCCAGACTACCTTTGAAGTGCGAAAACAGAGGTAAATCTAACCAGCTATGTCTGAGAAAGTAGTGGCAATTTATTGCTTTTTGGATGATTATTTCATCGAAGTGGGCAAAAATCAGGGGAGTGTAAAACCCCAGACAACTCCTAAAGTTAGCGACAGTATCGTGTTGACAACCGCCATCATATCGGCCCGTTTCTTTGGTGGCAATCAAGCCTCGGCTATGCTCTACATGGCTGATAAGCAAGGTATTGTCATGCTTGAGAAATCGGCGTTCAATCGTCGTCTTCACCGCCTGGCGACCACACTGAGTGCCTTGTTCTACTATCTGGCTGATTTTTTCAAAGCACTCAATCTGAGCGGAGAATACCTGATCGATTCGTTTCCTGTGGCAGTTTGTGACAACATCCGCATTGGCCGATCGCGGTTAGTCAAAGGGGAGGAATATCGAGGGAAGATTGCGTCGAAGCGTCGATTCTTTTTTGGCTTTCGTGTTCAACTCATCACCACCCGCGACAAGCAACCGGTTCAGTTTTTTATTCTGCCGGGTTCGTATGTGGATGTGACGGCGCTTCAGATGATGCATTTGACGTTGCCAGCAGGTAGCGAAGTCTATGGGGACTCGGGCTACACCGATTACGAGCAAGAGGATTTGTATGCTGAGAGTGAGGAGGTTAATTTAAGAATACAACGAAAAAGTAATAGCCAACGCCCCGATCAAGCTTGGGAAGCTGCTTACAAAAAGCAACTTCGCCAACGGATTGAGCAGGCCTTTAGCCAGATTACGATGCGATTTCCTAAGAAAATTCATGCCGTTACTGAAGCCGGTTTCCTTATTAAAATCGTGTTGTTTTTGATAGCCTATACCCTCGAAACAAACTTGTGACATACAACTTAGATTAATTAGTAGCTATCGTTTTGCTTCAGATAGCCTGGCAGGTTAGAGGCCCCATCAATTGCCGTTTGCGGGATTGGGAAAATACGCTTCTTAGGATCACTGTTCGTTTTTTCCGTCCACGTGCTCTCATATTTGCCAAATCGGATCAGATCAGTACGACGAAGGTCTTCCCAGTATAATTCAAAACCACGTTCCCGTAACAGCAGATCCAGGTTCATGGTGGTGAGGGCTGGTGGAGGAGCCGTAACCGTTCGCGCAGCTCTGACCGTATTGACATCGGCTAAAGCAGAGGCCGCATCGCCACTTTTGCGAAGTTTAGCCTCCGCGCGCATCAGGTAAATATCGGCTAATCGAAGGATCACAATATCCGCATCACCGAAATTCCGGCCACTGGCCGATTTCTTGCTGAACTCATATTTTTCAACCCGATAGCCCGTGTTGTAATTGCTTCCGGCAACCGAGAAGTCAATTTGCTCTGTAAAATTAACGGCCAGCGTAGGTTTATTGCGAGTGTCGTAAGCCAGCTTGCCTACTTTATATTTCCCATCCGGACATTTCAAAAACACACCGTTCCGCCGAATCAAACCATATTGCTGACCACGCAGAATGCCCCGGTTAATGTTAAAGTCGGCTTCGGCCACACACGAATCCGCCGGATTGGAGTAGATGGTCAGATTCTGTTTGTAAAAACGAGGATCTACCGACGGATCTTTAGGCGCATAAGCCGTGGCCCAGCTCTGGTAGTAATCAGGTGTAATACCCGGTCCATCGGTGCCGTTAGCTGCCGGATAAGCTGGTATTGGGAACTGATCGCCCGATATCGAAAAATAGGCCATCCGATTCGTACCATTTAGGTCAGCCCGCTGATCGACCGCAAAGATCAACTCTTTATTGTCGTGGTTATCGGAGTTGAAGATGGAGAAGAAATCCTTCGACAGTGTGTATTGGCCAGAGGAAATGATCTTGTCGCAGTATTCAACGGCCTTATCCATATCCTCTGGCTTGAACGTAAACTGGGTTGCATACCGGTCGCGGTAAACCGCAGCGTTCATATACAAACGAGCCAGCAGTCCCCAAACGGCCCCTTTGGTTAACCGGCCAGGGCCAACCGTGGTTTCCAGGTTGGGCTCTACTGCGAGCAATTCGGCTTTGATGTACTCAACGGCCTGATCGCCCCGAAGAATGGTTGATGTAGCCCCCAGATCGTCTTTCACAAACACCAAACCGAACATATCTAATGTCAGCATGGAATAGTAGGCGCGCATTCCTCTGGCTTCGGCCAGATAGGTTTTCGTAACTGGATCTTTCAGAGTCGGTAGCGTATTGATCGCTGTAATGGATCTCGATACACCCTGCAAAATCAGGTTCCAGGTACTGTTCAGGTTAGGATCGGTACTGATGGTTGTATGCTGGTGCAGGGCTAAATAAATGCCATTATCACCCCAATCGGTACCACCCCGATATGGTAGAATCGCTTCATCCGTCGAGATTTCCTGAAGAGCGAAGTAGTTGGTATGCAGGAAAATATCGGGTAAACGGGCGTACACAGGCGCAATTATTCCATCGGCTGCCTGACGGTCGGACAAACCGGAAACCGAGGCTTCGTCCAACACGTTTTCGGCCAGATTGGTACAACCGTATATAAAGAGTACGCTAACCAGAGCCAGCGTCGAAATGACTATTTTTTTCATGACTTCTGTAATTAAAAAGTAAGGTTCAGGCCGAATACAAACGTTTTGGCTTTCGGATAGCTGAGGTAATCGATACCGTAGGACGAAATCCCGTTGATGTTCCGGTCGGTTACGTTCACTTCGGGGTCATAACCGTCGTATTTCGTGATCACGAACAAGTTCTGACCCGTAGCCGACAGCCTGATTGCTGAAATCCACTTGCCCATGCCAATGAGTTTAGGGCTGAGGTTATAGCCTAACGAAAGGTTATTCAACCGCAGGAAAGCACCCGTTTTGAGGTATCGGCTCGAAACCGGTGCCGAATTGTTGATCGACTCATTCTGTAAAGCAATGGCCTCCGGGGTGACGTTCAGCCCTTTCGACAACCGCAACTTGTAGAAGTTCGCATTGGCCGTATTGTCATATAGCTTGTTGCCGGATACACCATTGAAATTGACCGACAGATCGAATCCTTTGTACGCCACATTCGTGTGGAAGTTAAACTGCTTGGTTGGCAGGGCGCTTCCAACGGCCAGACGGTCTTTATCGGTTATGATCCCGTCGCCATCTACATCCTGAAACTTACTGATCCCCTTGTCGTCGAGACCAATAAAGTTTTTCAGGAAGAATGTCCCGATGGGCTGCCCGTTGATATAGCCATTGATGGTAGCCGATGTCAGGCCAGAACCAGAGGCAGAGCCGGAAGGGATAACAGTATACGGGGAGTTATTAACCACGTTGTCGATGAACGTAATATTGCCACCAACATCGAACCGGAAACCACTCAGGCTGGCATACCGATAGTTCAGATCCAGTTCGACACCCTGGTTGGTGATGGTCATATCGGGAACATTGGTCCAGAATGTGCCCGCAGGTTGAACGGGGTCAGACGGAATAACTTCCAGCAGGATGTTGTTGGAGACTTTTCGGAAATAATCAACCGACCCCGACAAGCCTCCTTTGAACAGCGAAAAATCCAGACCAAGATCCGTTTGGGTAGACACTTCCCATTGAATGTCGGGGTTGGCAAGGCGTGTATACGATGTTCCAGCCGGGTAGGGGCCTGTTGCCGTTAATGGATAACTCGCTGAAGCCGACACCTGGGAGGTAAACAGGGCCTGGGTAATTTTGGCCGGAATCTCCTGATTACCCGTTTGACCCCATCCTGCCCGAAGTTTCAGGTCGGTGAATGGCCCTGACTTCATAAAGGCCTCTTCCGAAATCCGCCAGCCAGCCGAGAGGGAAGGAAAGACTCCGTATTTGTTGTTCGCCCCAAATTTGGACGATCCATCGGCCCGTACGGTGGCTGTCATCAGGTATTTATCCTTGTAATGATAGCTAACCCGCGAGAAAAACGATTGTAATTCATTTTCTGTAGCGAATCCACTAGGCTTGTTGTTCGCCAGCGTGAGTTCCTGACCTAAACCGGCGTTGTAAATAGGATCGATGGGGGAGATCGGGAATTTGTTGATGCTGGAGCGCCGTTCCTGCACAAAAATTTTCTGGTACGAATGCCCCAGCAATGCAGTTAGGTTATGATCCTGTTTCGCCAGTGTGTAGGTGAAATAGTTCTCAACCAAGATGTTCCGATTGGTGGTGTAGATCGACTCTAATCTTCCATCAATCAACGGTACTGCGCTGGGCAGCTGTTCCAGATCCCGCACCGCACTGGAGTTGTCGATTCCCAGATTCAGTTTGTACACCAGATCTTTGGTGATCTTGAACGAAGGGGAAAAATTGGCAATTGTCCGATTGATGGTGGTAATGTCTTTTTTCAGTGCCAGTGTAATGAGCGGATTCGTACCAGCCTGGTATTTAAAAGGCGTTCCATCGGTATCGTAGGCGGGTATCGTAGGGTTTGTCGAGATAGCGCCACCGATCAGATCCTCGGTTGGTGGCCGTTTGTTTAAGGTGTAGGTCGTATTGAGGTTAACGTCGACCGTGAGCCGATCGTCCAGAAATTTCTGCGACACATTAAGACGACCTGTGTACCGATCAAGTTTACTGCCTTTCAGAATCCCTTCCTGATTTTGAACCCCGAAAGAACCGTAGTAGGTTAATTTATTGGCACCCCCGCCAAACGATACGTTGTGGTTCTGGGTTTTGGCTGTCTGGGTTACCTCCTTCTGCCAGTCGGTTGATCCTTTGAAATCTTCCAGAACGCCACCCACTGCCGGAACCTGCTGGCGGTATTCATCGGCTGAAAACACAGGTAAGGCGCGGGTCAGATTTGAGATACCGAAACTGGATGAAAGCGTGAAGTTAGACGAACCCGCTTTTCCCTTTTTGGTTGTAATCAGTACAACGCCATTCGCACCGCGCGAACCGTAAATAGCTGTTGCCGATGCATCTTTCAACACATCGATGGACTCAATATCCTGCGGATTTAAAAAATTCAGTGGGTTGGTTGCTCCACCCGTGCTTGAATTATCTAATGCGATACCATCCAGTACGAAAAGAGGAGTACTACCTGTTCGAACACCGCCAGGTCCACGGATCGTAATATTCTGGCTACCACCAGGTTCACCACTGGTAGAGGTGACATTGACCCCGGCTACCTTTCCCTGTAAAAGTTGTTCGGGTGAGTTGATGATCCCCCGGTTGAAATCGGCGCTTTTAATCGACTTCACCGAACCCGTCATATCCTTCTGGGAAGCGCTCCCATAACCGATAACGACGACTTGAGACAGTTCAGAGGCCGACGCTTTCAACGCTACATTGATGGTGGTTTGATTGCCCACCGGAACGTCCTGAGAAACAAAGCCAATGAAGCCAAATACCAGAACTGCATTGCCGTTTGGTACGGCAATTTTGTAGTCTCCGTTTGCATCGGTGGTGGTTCCTTTCTGACTACCTTTCAGCACAACAGTACAGCCAGCGAGTGCTTCGTTGGTTGTTGCATCTGTAACCCGTCCGCTGATGGTTATGTCTGCCGACGGGTTTTCGGTACGGGACTCAGTCGTTTTCGTGATTGTCGATGAAGGACTTTTCCCCTCAACAGCGAGTGTGGTGAAGGCGAACAGGAAACAGAAAAAAAAGCTCCATTTACGCGTAAATGGAGGAGGGGAGGAGTAAAAAAGCATCATAGTGTAAAAATGAATTAAGGGTGCAAAGCTCAAACCTTCCTACTGGATATCAATTGAGCGGATCAAATATTAAAAATAAATTAACATATCCATACTAGATATATAAAATAATGAAAAACGTAACCCACGGTTTTGTCAGCTAATAGTGTTTTTAATCTGCTATTATTGAGTTAGTTAAGTAGATTGGTTGGTTTGAAAGAGTACAAAATGACATTGTTCTGTGACCAAATTGCTATTCTTGCTCCATAGTTAGTTACGTATAGAATGCCGTAAATTTTTCTATTAAATCCGATGATTTGATCAGTTCATCGGTGTTTAGCATGAGTTGCCGGTACCGTCTATACGGAGGCATGGCACTTCCTTACAGAGGCTGGATTCTAATTTTCATCGGCTGGGCTGGAGCAATTGTAATTGGGAGTGTCCTGCATTGAGCGCCGGAATTCACTTGGTGTTTGCCCGGTTGCCTGCTTAAACGCTTTATTGAAGGAAACTTTATTATTGAAACCGACCTGGTAGGCCACCTCGATGATGTTCAGTTGCTGGCGGGGCACCTGCCGTAATAGCTCCCTGGCTTCGTTCACCCGTAAAGAATTAATATACTCAAAGAAGCTCATACCCAATTGTTCGTTAAGTACCTGCGAGAGATGGTGGCGACTAATGTTGAGCCGGTCGGCTACTGTCTCTAACCGCAACTCATTGTCGTGATAAAGCTGCTCGGTACGCATAAGTCCCTGAAGCTGTTGAGCAAACTGGCGGGCCACATGTGCCGGTAAGCCCGAATGCCGATACCGGACCTCTGGCTCTGGAATGGATGTGCGGGTACTAACTGGGCCTGATCTCGCCGTTGATGCTGTCGAAATCGACGAAGTCAAGGTGCTCAACTCAGTAAGCGGTAGTTGACTGGTCTGAAAAATATGGGGCTGTACATAAGCCAATACTGCCACCAGACCTATAAAAATGGCCATACTCAGCGAAATAGCATAGTCCCATTCCCGGTTAAAAAACGGCATATCAACCAACAGATAATAGGACCAGTTAGCCACCACAAAGCCTAGATAACAGAAACTGAACCAGCGAGCCCACCGGGCAACCTCCTGCAGGGTTTGGAAGGATGGCTGGAGCCGGATAATGGCAATAGCGTACAGAGAAAGGTGGACTAGAACAAGCCACGGGAGGCCCTTGTAGAAATAGCGGTAATAAGAAAAGGGAGGAGATTGACTTAGTGAATCTGGTAATATAGCGTCTACCAGAAGTATGAAAAAATGTGCGCTGAAAGTAATTAGGAACGGAAGGAAATGGATCAATCGGGAGCGGAACGGAATAGGCTGATGTAGTAATTCTTTAAGATAAAAATAGAACAATACCCCAAATGAGAGAAAGAGCAGCTCCGCCAGCCGATTCAGGACAGGGAAATACTGTAGATAATGACTCCAATAGAGTACATAATAAACTAATACGATTGAAAATAGCACCAGAATCGCTACAACGTAGCGAATCTGGTGCCTGCGCTGACCAGCCTGTTTTAGGAGCAGAGGTGCCAGAAATAGCCCTAAAAAAGCTATGAGCGCAAAAGCTGTTGTCCACTGATCGAGGTCGGGTTTGTTCATTAGAAAGGTAAAGCCAATAAGGTAAAGTCTGGAATAATCCGTTGGAGCAGCATAGCTGCACACTACCAAGTGAAGCTTGCTTACACTACAATACAGTGATAGAGCGTGTAAATGTTGCTGGCTGTTTAGTCATGATTTTAATCTCACGAATTTCCATCTCCAGCCCATTGGATATTTTTAGTTTGTAGTCGCCATCGGCTAAATCTGTTATATCGAGGCTAAGGCGTGCAATTGTTTCTCCGGTATCCAGGATTTGATCGTAATACAATTTTCCACGTTGGTCGAGGAGCTGGAGAGATACGCGCCCTTCCAGATCTTTATTGACATTAATGCGTAATTTCTTGCCATCGGCAGTTAAATAAGCACCCACCTGATAATGAGCTAGTTTAGTAGGGTGGTCTTTCTTAGTTGCCTGTGGTTTTTCTGGCGTTTCGAGTGTAAAGAAACTAATGCTGCATAGCAGTAAAAGAGGCATGACAAAGGTGTTCATAGTAGTGTTGTAGAAAAGAGGTTATAACTAGTTTAATTTTTGCTTTATGACCTAAAGACAAGTGAATGATACGATGTTTGGTTTTTTTGTATAAATGGTCAGTATAGTCCAAGAACGGTAATGACGTAGAAATGCGAGTATAAAAGGAGAGTTTAGTGCCTTTAATCCGACATAGTATGCCTGGAAGTTTCTTGCACAATCGAATGTTGTTACATGTAAAATACTGCCTATTAAAACCAGAGCAATCTATAACGAGTGAAGTAATTATTTTTATTTAATTAATTGATTTTTAGATATTTGCCTTGAAGGATGGGAAGTATTTAAACAATCCAAAATATTATTTGTGCCATTAGCTAATATTTTGTTTATTAGTTTGCCTGGCCAGATGAATAAGCCTACTCATTTGTTGGGTAGAAAATTGACTAGTATTGGCCTATTTATGAAAGATAAAGGTCTATATTGATTAAAATGAAGGTGATC
Source organism: Spirosoma sp. KCTC 42546 (assembly GCF_006965485.1). Classification (NCBI taxonomy): domain Bacteria; kingdom Pseudomonadati; phylum Bacteroidota; class Cytophagia; order Cytophagales; family Cytophagaceae; genus Spirosoma; species Spirosoma sp. KCTC 42546. Next base: position 5,025,642 of record NZ_CP041360.1, on the reverse strand, counting down.
AAATGATAAATTAGGTAAGGCAATAATTTATTGAGTTATATACTTTTCACTTAATAATATATTTTATTATTTTATTTGGGAGCTATCTATTATTTACAGAATTATACGATGAAGTGTAATTCTTTTTACTACACAGGCACAGTGGCTAAGGAGCTAAACGTAATGGTTGTTATTCTGCGGCCTATATACTAAAAAAACTAGCTTGAAAATACGCTAGTTTGCTATGAAAAATTTATTTTTTTATAGAGGTGTGATATTATAAAATTATAGCCACCTAAAGTGGATTAGGTATTTATTAATAGAATGCCTGTTTTAGATTTTTTGGAATGAATATATAAAAAATTTTGCCATTTCGGCTTTAGAAGAAATCTTGAGTTTTATTACTATAAACTCAAGATTTCTTCTAAAGCCGAAATGGCAAAATCGACAATGACGGGTTTGGTATTAGAATCTTGCGAGCCTGCTAAGCCACAATACGTACCCGAACCGGTTCTGGAACGATTTGCGTGCCATCGTCCAACGTGACCAGAAACAGAAACTGGATTTCAGTGTAGTTCGGCAGTGCTACCGGTGCCGTAGCCACCGTTGGGTACTTTGACTTGAAAGCTGCCAGCGTTGTGGTAAATACGGCCGTGGTGCCGGTACCCGCTATGGGCGCTGCGTTGTAGGCGCTGGTAGCTGTGGCCGCATTCAGAGTGGCTACATTGATCCCCGTGGCCCCACCCACAATCCTGGTAATCTCCTTAATTGTACGACCACTTGATGCTGGAATCGATAAAGTGAACTCAATAGGGCCACCGCCTGCAATCGAGGTAGTAATAAAGGGGTTAAATCCGTAGGTTATTGTGCCCGGAAACGTTACCGGAATTGCCGGACGATTATCCCGCACCAGATCGCTATAAATATAATCGTCTTTACAGGAGAAGCTGCTACCGACCAACAAGACCAGAAACAAGCCTTTTATAAGATATTTTTTCATTCAAGTTAGCGTTTGACGTCTACAAATATTAATCGACATCCCACCAAACGCGAACGTTTGATTGGGGAGCTGGATTGGGGAAATTCGGATTGCGCTGAATTTCGTTGTTGATGTAAACCGCCCGAACAGGACGTGTTCCATCGATACCTGCTGCATTCTGGGAGGGTTGCAGAACCGGGTAGCCCGTCCGGCGATAGTCGTTCCAGAGTTCCAGCCCATTCCCTGTAAAGGCGATGTATTTCTGGGTGATCACCTGCGCAATTTTCTCTTCCGTGGTTCCAGCCAGGGTAGCCACGGTTGGGTTAGCGGTGAAGTAAGCCGCGATTTGATCGGCGGTAAGGCCAGCCAGGGTCATGGATGCGGTAATGCCTTCTTTGTAAAGTGCTTGTGGATCGCCAGGTGTACCCAGCCGGAGGGCGGCTTCGGCCAGAATAAAGGCCCGCTGGAAGTTGGTAATTAAGCGAACCGGTCCTTCTCCGCTGTTGCCCGTTACATATTTATTGTAACGCGACCAGTTCGTTACGGGCGAAGGTAGTGTACCCCGAAACCCATTGTCGATGGTGACGTAGTTGGCTGCGGGTTTGGTAAAGAAGAGCGGCAGGCGTGGATCATTCAGGCTGTTGAGCAAATTCAGGTAACGCGTACTCAGAATAATATCGTCTTTAAAGGTGCTCACAACGGTGTACGTATAGCGGGGATCCTGACTGCCCACACTTGCTCCAAAGGTAAAATTCATATCGCCACTATTGGTGTTTATGTAGTTATTTCCTGTCAGCACTTCATTGATTACGCTGGTGGCCAGCGCTGACTCTTTGCGGCTAATGGTCATGGCAAATTTCAATAGCAGTGTGTTACCTGCCCGTTTCCATTTGGCCAGATCGCCCCCGTAAATAAGGTCGTCCGCGCCTGGCTTTACGGTCGATGTGGCATCGAGATCCCTGATACCTTCGCGGACCAGATCGAACAGACTCTGAATGCCCAACGTAGCATTTCCCTTGTAGATGTCCTCCTGTTTATCCAGACGAGGAGCGGTAAATGTTTCGCCCTGTAAAGCCTGGGAATACGGTACATCGCCCCAAAAGTCGGTGGCAATGCTGAAGGTATACGCCTTCATGATCTTGGCAATTCCCGAATAAGCTTTCGCGTTATTGGCATCTGCCAGTTCAATCAATTTCTGATAGTTTACCAGCCCACCTCCGTAGAGCTCAAAGCGCCACTGGTTTTCCATATCCGCCCCGTTGGTCTGGAAAATATCGTAGTTCTGTGGGTTATTAGCGGCTCCGGCCAATTGTTGAACCAACGTGGAGGCAAAGCGATTTAGCTCATTGGCGTTGGCAAACGCCGTGCCTGCCTGAGCACCCGGTAACAATACCGCTGGGGTAACTGAAGTAGGATTGTTGGGTGTTACGTTAACGTCCAGGAACTGGCTACAGGCGCCCAATCCCAGAAAAAGAGGGATGAGCAGATAGCTTTTATAATCTATGAATTTCATGAGTCAGTCGAGTGGAAAAGTGATTAGAACGTGAGTCGGATGTTGCCCCCGAAGTTGCGCGTGTTGGGAGGGCCGTTGAGGTCAAGTCCCTGAATGTTACCAGCACCCTGGGTATTGATCTCAGGATCGGCGGGGAAGTTGGGCGCGTAGAAGTATAGATTCCGGCCACTTACACCCACCGAAATCGAGCCGAAAGGAGTTTTACCCAGTAAGCTCTTCGGCAGCGTGTAGTTTAAGGCCACTTCACGCAGTCGGTACACCGTAGCATCGAATACAGCTGCTTCCGAAGCCAATCCACCAAGGGCTAAATTCCAGTATACCTGAGAGCTTAACTGAATATTATTTGGCCGGAAGGTGCCATCGGCATTCTGGATAACACCGGGCAAAATGCGGGGCTGATCGCGGTCGATACCTGTAGCGTAGAGGGTGCCGTTAGCGCGGGCGTCGGTCACGCTGAAGGAGTACAACTGACCACCCTGCCGGGTGTCAACTAGTACCGACAACGCCAGGCCTTTGTAGGAAAAGGTGTTGGTCAAACCTGCCGTGTAGTTAGGCTGCGGGTTCGAGATAACTGAATTGGAAATGCCTGGCGCGAATTGTCCAGAGGTTCCGTTAATAACATTCTGACCTGCATACTGACCGGTTGGATCATAATAGAGGCCGGTTGGATCCGTACTTTGCACCCGTGCATTGGCCGTTCCAACCACCACGCCGTACGGATAACCTTCGTAAATAGACGGGATGATGCCCGTGAATGCATTGGCACCTGAACCAACCAGATTCGTTGCTGAGCTACCCACATTTGACGACTTGACACCCGGCGCAATTGAAATGACCTTGTTGCGAATAAGCGTATAGTTCAGGGTAGCATCCCATTTAAAGCCACCAATACGAATTGGTGTGGCATTCAGAACCAGTTCAACGCCCTGATTACGCAACTCCCCAACGTTGGTTGTCCGGGTGTCATACCCCGTTGAGTTGGAAATGGCTACGTTGAAAATTTGATTTCTACTGTGCGAGTCGAAGTAAGAAGCATCGATACTCAGTCGGTTCTTGAAGAATCCCAGGTTGATGCCCACTTCATAGGATGTAACAAACTCAGGTGTCAGGTTATTGTTGCCAATCCGGTTGCTCACAACAAAGCCGGGAATACTCCCTCCATTCACCTGCAAGGGAAAGGTAATGCTGGCGGTGTTGTTCCCGTAAGCGGCTGTTGTATACACGGAATTCAGCAGGTAAGGATCTGCATCACGACCTACCTTGGCAATGCTGGCACGAACTTTAGCGTACGAAAGCACATCTGAGTTGAGCTTGAAGGCATCGGTAGGAACAAAACTAACCGAGGCTGAAGGATAGAAATACGTATTGCTCGCTTTGGGTAGGGTAGAAGACTGATCGGCCCGACCGGACAATTCAAGGAATAGATAGTTGTTGTAATTCAGCGATAACTGACCATAGTAGCCAACTAGTCGGCGAAGGGTGGAAAATTCTCCGCTAGCCGTAAAGACAGAGCCATTGCCAACATTATAGAAACCTGGAATGGTAAGCGAAGCGGCATCGACTAACGTTTCCTGCGATTTTCGCTGATTGATGTTATTGCCCAGTAGCAGGTTTGCATTCAGACCTTCCAGAAATAAATTGTCTTTACGCGCCGAAATCAGTAAATCCCCGTTCAGCTCATTTCGAAAGAAGTTGTCCTGGGAAATTTCGCCTAAAGGAGAGCGCCCTGCGCCAATTGGCAGGATCAGTTTACGGCGATCTGTGTAGGTGTCGCCCGTTACCCGGTAGGCTACGTTCAGCCACTTGGTAATGTCGTAGCTGATCTGGAAATTGCCGAAAAACCGGTCGACCTGGCTATCGAGCCGCTCGTTATTTACACTCCATTCCGGATTATTGCTGGTCGTGGAATAATAAATACTTTTCCCATTCGCATCCTGATAAGGCTCGCCGGGCAGATTATAACTGCGGGGAATACGGGTGATCTGGCCGAAAGCACTGGCACCATTCCCTCCCGGAATACCCGTCGATACGGTTTGGACATAAGTGCCCGTTCCACTGATCTTCAGGCCATTTTGCAGACGTGATTCCCCCCCAAGCTGGACATTGGTTCGGTTAAACTTCGAGTTTTGGATGACCCCGTTTTGAAGGGTATTCCCAATAGCAAGAATATAGTTTCGGGTAGCATCGCCCGAGGCAATATTGACCGAATTCTGGATGATGCTCCCTTGCTTGTAGAAGTCTTTGACGTTGTTTGGATAAGCCTGATAAGGCACTACTAATCCTTGTGTGTTTGTAACCGAGGTAGGTCCACCAGCAAAGGCTGGCCCCCATGAGTTGGCCGAATTAGCCGTAAACAGGTTATTGGCTCCCTGCCCGTAGTCGTTTTGGAATTTGGGAAGGCCATAGATAGTCTGGACGTTGTAGGATGAATTGACGGTTACTTCCGTCTTGTTGTTCTGGTTCCGCCCCGATTTAGTGGTAATTACAATAGCGCCCGCCGAAGCTCTCGAACCATAGAGCACGGCCGCTGCGGGGCCTTTCAGTACGTTGACCGACTCGATGCTTTCCGGGTTGATATCGGCTAGTCGGTTGGAGGGCTGGGTACCAAAGAGGGTGTTCTGTGTGAGATTAACATCATTGCTGAAGATAATTCCATCGACCACAATCAGTGGCTGGTTGCTACCCGTAAAGGAAGTAATTCCGCGAATGTTGATGTTGGTTGAGGCCCCCGGTGCTCCACTGGCGCTGGTAATGCTAACCCCCGCAAGTTTTCCCTGTAGCGCATTCAGGAGGTTCGGTTCAGAGCGTTGAGCCAGAATATTGCCGCCTACTTCCTGGGTAGCATACCCCAGCGATCGCTTGTCGCGTTCAATGCCCTGGGCCGTTACCACGATTTCGTCCAGGCTCTGGGCCCCACTGACCAGGGCTATATTAATAGTGGATTGGCTCCCTACTGAAACTTCCTGACTGGTGTAACCAATAAAACTGAAGATCAGTCGAGCGCTGGATGGGACGCTGATTTTATAGGCTCCATTGGCATCCGTTGTCGTGCCGCGGGTTGTTCCTTTTATCTGAACACTTACACCGGGTAAGGTTAACCCGTCTTCTGATGAGGTGACGCGGCCACTTATGTTTACCTCCTGTGCCATCGCTGGTAGCGAAAGAAGGAATATAAGTAGCCAACAACCTGGTAGACTGTTTTTCATGTTTGAGTAGAGCTAGAATACATAGAGAAGTTGACACTAAAGCAACTTTGCCAAATGACGGGGGATGATTTCTGAATTTGGGTAATCCCGATAAAGATTAACTCTTTTTACCGCCTGGGTAGAAACATCAGGTCGTTGTTAATTGCCTGAAAGTCACTAGCTAATACGTAGATTTAGCTCGTAATTAGAAGGCGATTAAAAATTGGAGTTGGCAACATAAACTACAGGGTTTTGTGTTAATTTGGGCACCGTAAACGTATGAATCGAAACCCTCAACCCTATGAAAATCACCTCTCTCTTTATTTTCGTCTGGCTAAGTATACTATGCATACTAAGCCCTGCTTTTGGCCAACGTAAATTCTCCCTTGCAGTAAGTTTAGGGTATAGTCAGAGTCATAGCGATTATAAAAGCATTGTTCCAATACCTGATCCAATTACGCAGCTATCACCAACAGAACTAGTTGCCTCTTCGAACGGTAAGGGATATGGCTTTGGACTCTTAGTTCGCTATGCGTTTTCGCCAAAATGGTCGGTAAATGCAGGGATTGCAGCAGGCCAGAGTCTGTCGGCAAAAGGTTATTTTTCTCAGAATGGGACTAGGATTTCGGTTAATTACACTAATACACATCGGAATGAATTTGCGTATAGTATACCCGTTCAGATTAATTATCAATCATCGACCAAACGGCTCTCTCCCTATTTTTCGGTAGGGGCATCACTGGGGTTTCGTGCAAAGAGCTATGTTGACTTGGGGAACGGTCAGGAGGTGGCGGTGAAATTTGGTGAGCCCGTAACCATTACGCCAGGGGTGGGCGTAGGCGTCATTTATCGACTGAATGAACATTACTCGTTACTTGTTCAACCAGGCTTTAGTTATAATGTGCAAGCACACCCAACGTATGTGTATTATCATGCGTATTCTGTGGGGCTGAGCACGCAGCTATTGTATACTTTTTAATGAACAATGGATAATGAATAACGAATCAATGTAATGTAGATCGTTATTCATTATCCATTGTTCATTATTAATTGACTAGCAGAGGGTTAACAGGCTTCACCTGGTGTACAGGTTGGGCCGTCGGCTGCTTCTGAGGCAACTACAGGATTGGTTTTCTCCCAGTCTGACCAGGCTTTATTGAGGGCACCTAAGAACGTTTCGGGTTGCTGAGCGCCTGAAACGGCGTACCGGCGATCCAGCACAAAGAAGGGAACACCCCGAGCACCTACTTGCTGGGCTTCGTAAATATCCCGACTTACCGCTTCTGCAAACTGATTACTATTGAGCAATTGCTCAACGTCAGTGGCATCCAGGCCAATTTCAGTGCCCAGTTCAAGCAGGGTTGCGTGGTCTGATGTATTGCGCCCTTCGGTAAAATACGCCCGGAATAGGCGTTCTTCGGCGGCATCGCCCAGGCCGTGCTGTTTGGCCAGTTGGATGAGTCGGTGCGCATCCCATGAGTTTGCCACAACGGCTTTGTTAAAGTCGTACGATAAGCCAACTTCGCTGGCCATGGCTGTAACCCGGTCGTTCATGCGTTTAGCTTCATCCAGGCTCCAGCCCTTTATATCTGCCAGGTACTGGTTAATGTTTTTGCCCGGTTCTGTTTTCATATCCGGGTTAAGCTGGAAGCTTTTCCAAACAACATTTACCTGGTCTTTATGGGGAAACTGATTAAGTGCGTTCTCAAACTTCCGTTTGCCAATGTAGCAAAAGGGGCACATCACGTCACTCCAGATTTCTACGTCCATTGTTCGTTTAGGTTAAGCAGCCTGAGCCAGCTGAATATTCGCAATCAATTTGATGTCTTCGCCGAGAGCCAATCCACCGGTTTCGGTGAGCGCATTATGGGTCAGGCCGAATTCTTTCCGGTTAATCTTACCGGTAACCTCAAATCCCAGCTTTTTGTTGCCGTGCATATCGTTGGCTGCTCCACCATATTCTGCCTTCAGGGTTACGGGTTTGGTAACTCCTTTCATAGTTAATTCGCCTGTTAGTGCGTATTCATCATCGTCCACTTTCTTGAAGGAGGTCGATTTGAAGGCAATTTTAGGATAGGTATCCGCATCAAAAAAATCAGCTGACTTCAGGTGATTATCCCGCATTTCCTGATTGGTATCCACACTGGCTACGTCCAGGGAAAAATGAACTTCGGCATCGTCGAAATCGTCGTGGGCTGTGGTAGCGCCCCCTTCAAAATTCCGGAATGTGCCGGTTACAGTGGATATAACGAGGTGTTTTACCTTGAACTGTACTTCGGAGTGCATTGGGTCTACGACCCAGTTTGTAGTTGCCATACTTGTAATTGATTAATTTAGGTTTGTAACTGATTGATTGTCTGATTGTTTTCTCGGTTTTTGTACTAAAGAAATTACTCGTTTAGCAGTTTTTTTAATAGTGGTATAAATACTAACACTGTTAGGGTAAGGATAAAAAAATTAGCCGTTTAGTGCTTTGATAAACCCACTGATTGCGTCCTGAAGCACAAGTTGACTCCATGGATTCGTGGATGCATTTCGGTCAATCATCTGAATTGATACCAATCCGTGCAAAATAGACCAATACGTGTGGAACTTCAGAAAGGCATTGACCTGCGGCTGTTTGCTTTGACTAATGGCTTCCTGAATCACCCCAACCAGCACATCCGAGAATTGCTTCATTTCAGCAACCTGATTGACCTGCTCACACTGAGGAATGCCCAACCCAAACATGAGTTGGTAATACTCTTTATTCGCAAAAGCAAAGCTCCAGTATCCTTTTGCAATTGCTTCCAGTTGCAGACTGGTTTCTGGCTGGCTGTCTCGTTGCCGTGTAACCTCCTCGGTTAGTAGGCTGAATCCTTCTCGGGTGAATTCCTGTAGAATAGCGTCCTTGTTCTCAAAATGACTGTAGATCACCGGGACACTATACTCAATGGCGTCGGCAATTTTACGGATAGAGAGTGCCTGCCAGCCTTCTTCCAGAACCAGCTGCCAGGCTGCCTGTAAAATGCTGGTTTTTACTTCTACTTTTTGGCGTTGCCTACGCTCTAGAATTCCCATTTTGGGGTGCTGTTAGTATCTATAACAGTGTTAACTATTCTATCATATAGAAAGTTCAAGCTACTATCCTTTTAGATAATCCGGATATAATGCCTTTATGGGGCAAACTAGTAGTATCAAGTGAGCGGCCATACCCCTTGTTTAGTTATAAAGCAAGTGGAAGGGTTTATGAAAGTGAAGCTGAACGGGATAGTGAAGTTTGGGGCTATACCCATTGCTTTCTGGGCATACTCCTGTTGCTCTTTTGCATTGGAAGATTCCTGAAAATCCTTTTTCTATGAGTCCTTTGGCCAAGTTATCTTTGGGGAAATAATGTAAAAGCACAGGAAATTATGAACCCGGAAATGAAGTCTGTACTTAGCGAACTAATTGCTGAGCTGGAAGTGCTTCGCCTGAAGACAAACAGCTTAGTGGGCCATGTAGATGGGAGTCATCCAGATGCCCGTCAGATCACGGAGGCTACAGGGTTTATCCAGGATGCCATTAAGAGCCTGCAAAAAATTGGATTTGGCCTGGAATCTGAAACCAGCTACGATGATTAAGCCTGGTTCTGAAAGTAGCTATTCGTCCTCCGATTTTGAGCCTATTTTGATCAGGCAGCCTATTAGTCATTGGAATGCCTGACATCCAGCAGCGTAACCGTCTCGAACCAGTACGTTTTTAAGTTACTCAAATACGTTTTCCAATCTGAGTAACTAAATGGCTTTACTGTAAATGAAGACGCTCCATAGGAGTAAGCCCGTTCTACTAACTGAGCCGTTTTACTGGCTGAGAGTACTACTACCGGTAAGATGCGCCCTTTTGGATGGGCGCGTAATAGCGTCAAAAAGTCTAATCCGTCAACCTTGTCCTGTAAGTCAATATCGAGTAATACAATTTTGGGCCCTTTGCCTTCCAATTCTTCAATGTACCGTTTCGCTTCTTCGAAACTACTTACATGAATAAAAGAAGCTTCAGCAAAGCTGGATTGGGCAGCCTTAGTTAATATCTCGGCTACATTGGGGTCATCATCGACCAATAAAATTGGAAACTGATTGGGCATATAAACAATCAAACAAAATTAAGTTCAACTACTATTTTTAGGCTTTACTGTTCTGAGAGCTACATGTTTACGCTGTAGTTAGGCTGAAAGAGGCAGTAAAGTCCACATGTGCAACTTACGATTACCCGTGGATTTATATCGGAAAATACAAACTAAAGGTGGCACCTTGCCCCAGTTTACTATGTGCCGTAATGGCACCACCATGGTTAGCAACTACTTTCTCGCAAATGGCCAGTCCAATACCTGTTCCCGCAAATTCACTTTTGTTATGTAGTCGCTGGAAGACCTGAAAAATACGATCTACATATTTTTCATCAAAACCAATTCCGTTGTCAGATACATCAATACGATGGTAATTTGATGTGATCCTGGTTGGCTTTATAGAAAGTGGAAGTTCGTTTGTGGCTATAAGCTGGGCCCGGACATGAACTAAAGGGGGTCTATCCGTTCGGCGAAACTTCAATGCATTACTGAGCAGATTCTGAAATAATTGCTCGAGCTGAGATTTGTCGCCGTGAATTCTTGGTAGTGAATCAACGGTCACAAGCGCACCTGTTTCCTGTATACGAAGGTCTAGATCACTCAAAACGGTGCTGAGCACCCCATTCAGGGATACTAATGAAGAAACTTCCTGCCGGGTGGAGATTCTGGAAAAACTCAGTAAGTCCTTAATCAGGTTCGACATTCGGCTGGCTGCCGCCTGCATCCGTTCCAGGTAACCGATGCCATCCCCTAATTGGCTGGCATACTGGCTTTTCAGCAGATCGCCAAATTGTTGTACTTTTCGCAACGGCTCCTGTAAGTCATGACTGGCAACGTAAGCGAATCGTTGTAAATTCTCATTGGACCGGCTAAACAATTGATTGGCTTCCTCTAGCTCTTCGTTGGTAGCCGCGTATTCTTCATTAGTAGCTGCCAGTTCTTCATTAATTGCCGAAAGCTCTTCATTGGTGGCGGCTAGTTCTTCAGTTCGTTCCTGCACCTGCTGCTCTAGTGCGAGTTGTAACTGACGTTGCGTAGTAATGTCCTGCGCAGTACCTGTGAGCGTTAGAGGTTTGCCATCCGTATCATAAAATACCTGGGCCTGGGCATGAATAATACGTATCTGCCCGGTGAGCCGGTTGATAATTGGGTGCTCATTCTCGTAATAACCTGATGAGCCTGGCGCAACAGTAGCGGCTATGGCATCCGCAACAGACTGACGATAGTCATCGGGCAGTGGATTGTAGGCTTCATCCATACTTTTAGTCGATTCGGAGAAGCCGAGCCAATCCATAAATCGCTTTGAATAGCTAAATATGCCTGTTTCAATGTCCAGACTCCAGGTAGCCAGTTCAGCCAGCTCAATAGCGCCAAGCAGCGCAGCTTCTGTTTTTTCTACCTGTTGCTTGGCCAAAATTAAGTCTGTTATCTCGGCGGCCGTGTTCATTACACCATATACCTGGCCAGCCGCGTTATAGAGCGGTGTAAAGCTGTAGTTGAAATAGTAAGGCTGTAATTTCCCATCTATAGTAATATCTACCCGTTGATTCTTCGCGTGGAAAGGAGTACCTGTAGAATATACGCTATCTAGTTGGTCATAGATGTTTTGATTAGCCAACTCCGGTAAGATTTGGGAATACAACTTACCAACCACCTCGTCGCCCTTTCCCCAGACCGATTTAATGGACTGATTGGCAAACTGGATCTGCATTTGACGGCCCACGTAAACCCCAATTGGGAAGGGGGCACTTTCGATCAGGCTACGCATTTGGGCTTCGCTGTCTTCAAGTCGTTGCCGGGAAAGAACCTGATCCGTAATGTCCTGAACAACGCCAATAACATCCTGGGCATTACCTGATTCATCAAAAATATACGTGCCAAGCATGCGGATCCAATGAACGGAGTCATCCTGCCAGATAAATCGAACTTCATATCGAATTTTTCCTGTCAGTAACCCATCAGCAAAGGCTTTCTGCCGAATAGAGCGATCATCGGGGTGTATAAAACTAGTTAGTTTTGTATGATCAAAGCGGGTGGTTTCCTGCCCTGTCAGGATTTTAGCCAGTAACGCTTTATACGTTAAGTAGCCGGTTGCCAGATGAAGATGAAACGTGCCAATGCCGGCGGCTTCATTCGCTAATTGATCGAACTGCTCAGACGTGGCTAAATGCGCTTGTTGCTGAATCTGAAGAGTTACATCCTGGGCAATACCCGAAAGTCGCTGAGGCACTCCTGCTTGATCAATATAGGCTTTGCCCTTGCAATTCAACCAACGTGACGGCGTGTGGTCGGTTCCGAGGGTACGGAAAAGTACGTCATAGAGTCCATCCGACTGTGCAGTGAGTGCCTGTTGTATGGCCGCGTTTACCCGATCCTGATCATCAGGATGGATTCGACTCAGTACCTGCTGGAACGGAAGGGTGTCTTTACCCGGGAAGTTGAATAATTCCTGACAACGATCATTCCAGCGAACGAGTTGAGTGCTCGAATTAAGATCCCAGGTGCCAATACCGGCAGCCTGTAAAGTAAATTGTAACCGCTCAAGTTCTGCGGCCATGTCCTGATCGAAGGGCTTTTGCTCGTCGGTCATTGATTACACAGTGATTACAAGTAAATTTATCTTGGTGAATAACTAGATATAGAAAGTAAGGTTTTACGTTTAAGGAAAACCGGTACTTGAAAGTTTGCTTATTTAACGTTTGGTGTAAACGTAGTAGCTACTTCTTTTATTCCTTATTTTCATCTGATTTTGTTCCACAGCTCCTCTTTTAACGAGGACGAGTTGGGGTTATTAACCATTCGGTGTTTATTCGTCAGTAAATACAGACGGTGACGCTTTATGATTCTTGATGCGATTGTAGTTGGGTTGGGGGCAATGGGCAGCGCTGCCATTTACCAGCTTTCTAAACAGACACCCTACGTGCTGGGTATTGATCAGTTTAGGCCACCTCATACGTTGGGATCCACGCATGGGGAAACCCGAATTACCCGACAGGCCATTGGCGAAGGTGTATATTTTGTGCCATTGGCGTTGCGATCCTATCAAATCTGGCGAGAGTTAGAACAACGTACGGGCGAGCAACTACTAACCATTACAGGTGGCCTGTTTATTGGTAAAGAGCAGTCGGATGTGCAAACCCGCCATAAACCCGGTTGGCTCCGAACAACAATTGACGCGGCTAAAACCTATGGCATCGCTCATCGTATTCTGGATACCGCGATACTTCGGCAGGAGTTTCCTCAAATCAGGACTGGCCCGGATGATATTGGCTATTATGAAGAGGAAGCTGGCTTTCTGAATCCTGAACGCTGCCTTTCTGTGCAACTTGATCAGGCCATCCGCAATGGAGCATCCATCCGAACCAACGAGCGAATGGTATCCTATGAATGGAAGGACGGAGTGCTTACCGTTCGGACTGACCACACTACTTATCAGACCCGGAAGTTAATTCTTACGACTGGTTCCTGGATAAGCGAATCGCTCCGGGATACACCTTTTGCTGATTTGCTTCGGGTGTACCGACAGGTTCTATACTGGTTCGACATTCAGGATAACTACCAGCACTATACGCCCGACCGGATGCCGGTCTTTATTCTGAACGATCGGGAAGTGTATGGTTTTCCGGCAGTTGGTGGTCCGGCTGGTGGGCTTAAACTAGCAACAGAAGTATATGCTCAGCCTACTTCGCCCCAGTCGGTGAATCGTGAAGTGAGTGAGGCCGAGACACACGCGATGTACGAACGGTTTGTTGCGCCTAATTTTGTAGGAATTGGGCCTGGCTGTGTTAAGTCGGCAGTTTGTTTATATACCATGACGCCCAATGGCGATTTTATCATTGACCAGCATCCGGCTAATCCCCATGTACTGCTGGCTTCTGCCTGTTCGGGTCATGGGTTTAAGCATTCAGCTGCCGTTGGCCAAATTTTAGCGGAATTGGCCCTACAGGAACAGACCATGTTTGATATCCAGGCGTTTCGATTGGCTAGTTTTGATCGCTAATTCTTTGGGTTTAGCGTTAGCTTACCAGCTACAAAATCATACAAAGCCTCTAATCGTAGTCGTTGCGGCAACGTTCGTAAATGATGAGAATACACAAACCTTATTCGATGTTGTTTTCGGTGCCCGCTTGTTGCAGCAGTTGTTTAGGGGTTATGTTGTAGTGATTTCGAAAACACTTTGTAAAATAGGAAGGGCTATCAAAGCCAACCAGCACGGCGGTTTCGGCTACTGTATTGCCTTTGCGGAGAAAAGACAGTGAGCGTTTCAATCGATAGTTACGGATAAGCTCGTTGGGCAGCATGGTAGTGAGCGTTTTTGTTTTTCGGTGCAGTGTATAGCGACTCATGCCAATGTCATTTGCCAGTTCTTCTACTCCATAAGCTGAATCATCCAATTTAGCGTCGATGCATGCGTAGAGCTTTGCCAGAAAAGGATCGACGATCGTTAGTTGCATGTCGTCCTGATCAATTTTGATAAAACTCTTGCGGATCAACTCCCGTAATAGCTTTTGTCTTTCCAGCAGGTTTCGGATTCGTAGTTGCAGCTCGGGCAATAAAAACGGTTTGGTCAGGTAATCATCGGCACCTACTGATAAACCTTCTAATCGACTTTCGACAGATGATTTGGCCGTCAGCAATATGAGGGGAATATGATTTGTCCGGACATCTGCTTTCAGCGTCTGGCAGAGCGTGTAGCCGTCCATTTCCGGCATAAGCACATCGCTGATTATTAAATCGGGAAGTTGTGAGACAGCCTGAGCCAGCCCGACAACTCCGTTTTTAGCCCATATGAATTGATAAGTTGTGGGCAGACAGTCAATGATAAGAGTGGCCATATCTGGGTTGTCTTCAACCAGCAGCACAATAGGTACCGCTTCTGATCGGCTTTCCGGTATATCGAGCGCTTTATCAATAGGACCTGTTAACGGTTCAACCTTCCGATAAGGCAACTGAAGGGTTATAGTGGTTCCATGTTGGTTCGTTAACGAGTCCACTTCGCTGTCTATCCGAATTGTTCCTTGCTGCAAGTCTACCAGTTCTTTCACCAGTGCCAATCCAATGCCCGTACCTTCATGGGTACGGGTCGACGACGTATCTGCCTGAACAAAACGCTCGAAAACAGCCGCTATTTTTTCGGAAGGTATGCCAATTCCGTTATCGGCAATTACCAGCGTGATACCGTTCGCTGCGTTAAGCTGGACAGTTACGTTTCCACCCGTTGGAGTAAATTTCAGGGCATTCGATACCAGATTATATATAATTCGTTCGAGTAACGAAGCGTCGAATAGATAATCGCTCGTTGCCTGATTATGATAGGTTAGTTCAACCCCTTTTTGGTTAGCCAACTCAGTAAATGAGTCGAGAATTTGCCCGATAAATACTCCTGGATTACCGCGTGATTCATGTACCTCCATAGCGCTGGCTTCGATCTTCGAGAGATCCAGTAACTGATTGATGAGCCGTAGTAACTGATTCGCATTTTGCTCAATGGAGGCTAGCTGACGAGCATATTTAGTTTGACTCAACTCATTGATCAAGTAGTGTGTGGGGGCTATTATTAATGTAAGTGGGGTTTTAAACTCGTGGGTTATATTGGTGAAAAAACGGGTTTTAATTTCGTCGATATTCTTAAGCTGCTGGGCTTCTTTTATCGTTAATTCTACCTCATTCTGTTTTAGAATTACGGACTGTTGTAGCTGCAATCGGTTAGCATAGGTTCGGAATATGCCGTAAAGTAAGGCTACGAGTAAAAGTCCGTATATCGTATACGCCCACCAGGTGGCCCATAGGGGTGGATGAATCTTGATCCTGAATGTTCGTACGTGTTTACTCCAGACCCCGGACGAATTGGACGCATTAATAAACAGGGTATAGTATCCCGGCTTTAGATCGGTATAGCTTGCCATTGGCCGATTGACAACGATCCAATCAGTATCCAATCCTTCCATGCGGTATCGATACCTGGTCTTTTTTTCTTTGTTGTACTGTAAAGATGCAAACTCAAAATTCAGGTAATTCTGATTATGCAGTAAGGAGAGTTCAGAAAGGGCATGGATGGGCAATTCGCCCAGTGGTGAGCCCTTTCCAGGTTCAATTTGGCGGTTGTTAATCTGTATGCCCGTTAGTTCAACCCTGGGTTGAAACGTGTCGTTTTTGACCTGAGAAGGACTAAACGTTGTAATCCCTTCTATTCCACCCAGAATAATTCGGTCATCCGGCAATTGCAGAATATGATGCCGATTAAATTCATTGGCCATCAGCCCGTCTTCGATAGTATAGTTCTGTACCTGGAAGGTTTGTCTATTGAATCGGCAGATTCCCTTATTGGTGGCAACCCACAGATTTCCCTGCCGGTCGGGAATGGCCGAATAAATAACATTGTTGGGCAGCCCATTTTTAGTGGTGAACCGCCGACACGTTCCGGTACGTTTATCAAAGCGACATAGTCCACTGCCGAAGGTACCTACCCAAAGGATGTTTTTATCAAAGCGGTCGACAGACAGAAAATTGATGATATTACTACTAAGCGAAGTAGTATCGGTGGGTGTGTACGCATACTGCCGAATGGCATTGGTCCTGCTATTGATCCTAAATAGCCCCTTCGATTCGGTTCCTACCCAAAATGACTGATCATCACTAACCAACTGAACCATAGTTGAATTGATAGTGGATAAGTCTAACTCAGGTGTCCATGTCTGGGTTGGTTCTGAATACCGGAACAGATGGGCATTGCATAAGGCCCAAATTGTTCCCTGCGGGGAGGTCGTTAGAGGAACCGATTGCTCATCCAGAGGACCATCTTGTCCAGGTGGGAATGGTAGTGAGACCAGTTTTTTTGTTTGAAGATTAAGTTGATAAAGCGAGCCTTTGCCTATGTTGAAGAGCAGGTGATTTTGTTTATCGAATGTGTATCGAAAGAAATATGCCAGATCAAATCGGTTGAAAGCAGGAAACTGATCTACCGATGCGCCTAGCTGATTTGTTAGTAAGTCTGTTTGGAAATTGGCTCGATAAGGATATCGTTGAAACTGATTCGCCGTGAGGTCGAACTTTCGAACGCCGTGCCCGTTCGTTCCTATCCAAAGCACATTCGAACGGTCGATTAACAGGCTTTGGTAGTGTGAACTACCCGCAAATCGAGCCAACTTCTGGATGCCAGAAGTTTCGTTAAAACAATATAGTCCTGTAGAGTAGTAGAAATAAACAGTGCCTTTGGCATCTGTACCAAATTGAGGAAAATGGTCAAAATAACTCGATACGGGTAGAGGAAATGACTGGCATTTTCCTGTAGTTGGATTCATGAGTGTCAAATGCCATCGGGATACAATAACCAGGCTACCATCTGGCTTTTGGTATAAACTGTTTAGTTCATTATCGGGGAGTGAATTTGGGTTTCCTGACTGATGTTGATAGTGCGTGAATTTCCCTGTTACTCTGTCGTACCGATCAAGCCCTACCGTAGTTGCAAACCACATAGCCCCCCGTTGGCCTTCAATTATAGCTTTTATAACGCCTTTGTTAATAGAGTTTTTAGTAGCAGGCTGATGCTTATAATGCTGGATGTGATTGGTATTCAGATTAATAGAAACTAAGCCCGCATAATGGAAGTACAACCACAGATGATTTTGCCGATCTGGGCAAAAGAACTGGAGGGAATCACGACTAAACGCCTGTTGATAAAAGGATTGGCGCGAAAGGCTGTGGAATGTTTCTCGTACCGGATCGAATAAATCAAGTTCGTTATAGGTATTGCGAATCCAGATTCGTCCTTTATAATCTGCTTTCAGATATAATACATCAGGAAATGAGATCGAGGTTTTTGCGTCGGAGTTGGGTTGGAAAACTTTAAACCGTTGACCATCGTAACGGCATAGCCCATCGCGGGTAGCCATCCAGATAAACCCCTTTTGATCCTGCAAAATATCGGAAACAAACGCCTGCGGTAATCCTTCTTCTTCGGTCAGTATTTGGGGGCGGGAGAATGTAGCAGGTTGAGCAGAAAGGAGAATAGGGATAGAAAAGATACTTAATAAGCTGGGCCACCAGAAGATAGCCCAGCTTTTTCTTTTGTTGAACAGGCTCATTGTTTCATATTCTTTTATCTGGTGGGTAGCTTAAAGATAGGCCAACGGTAAGAACATCAAAAATTTCCGTTGTTGGCTAATCAGGAATGTATATGCGTATTGGGAACTAACTAGAAATGCTTGTTTCTACAGGTGTAAAAGCCTGAAGAATACGGGCAACGCAGGGTGTTGCTAGTAAATAAGAACGGGGGGAAATTACGCTAAAGGAAGTTAGCTTACCAGCTAAATTCAAAAACAAGATAGTTTGCTGCTGTCTTGTTTTTGACGTTGAACAGGTTTAGGAAGTAAGGTAATTAGTTGTACTGAAATCTGCATCGTCGGTAGTTAAGCTCATCTTTGGAGGCAATTTCCCTAAAACTAACCTCAAGTTGATATAACTGACCTAGGCTAGTGGTCAACTGCGTAGCCTGTTTGTTAGGTCGATTGACTCAGTATGCGAGCAAAAAATGAGAAATTGAAGACCTAAATGGCATTATTGGTCAAATTGCTGGCATGATTGATGCTGTAAACGTTCATAAAAAGTCAGTTTATGACGCTTGACGAACGAACGGGTACTGTTTTCTCCTCTATTAGCCAGCCCCTCATTGGTTTTTGGGGCGCTACTGCCACTCAAGTAAAGGATGTGTATGAAGCTTATACCAGTTTATGGGCATCTACCCCAAGTGAAGCCCATGCCCGCGACGTTTATGACTCCTTAGTCGCCATTGCACTCGCTGATGATATTCACTGTCCAATTAATTGGCTGCTAACGGAACTACGATTTGAAGCATTTGCCGCTGCAACAGGCGATCGTAAGTGGGCAGCACTTATGGACTTAACGTATGCGACAAAGGTGAAGAGTGATAATGTGCTTGATTTGTATAACGAGCGAATGACAAGAGAACTTTAAAGGCCAGCGGTGAAATTATTGGCAAACAGGGCAGTAATCACGCTGAGGTTTTCTGGATTCTTAGCAGCTAGTATTCGACTAATCAATCAAGTTGCCTCTACTGCACGACACCCCCGAGAATCCAACGTATCAATAAACTCTAGCCTGCAAAGCACTAATGCTTACTGGCTTCCTGACGACGCGCAAGTCATTTACTTTGCGAACGAATCTTGTTTAGCGTGGTTACAAGCGTAAATGCGGAAACCAGCCCAATTAGTGCACCAACCGCTCCCCATCCAATATCCTCAAAGCTAAAGTAACGGGATGGTATAAGAAGCTGGCCTGTTTCTGCCAGGGCTACAATACCTATCAGAATCAACCACAGAATTAACCACTGGTATACGGAACGAGGGCGAGGTGTGGGTAAAAAGCCTGCAAACATGCCCATAAATACGAAAGGAACGGCTGTACGTATGTTTCCATTGGCATGAACATCGGTCCAGTCAGACACCCATTTCGGTATGAACCAAATATGTTTAAAATCGTAATGGGGTTGCCAGCTTAAGTACAAAATAAGGGCAACGCCAACACCAAGCAGTAAATAAGTTAAACGCATAATTAAGCTATAATTTTCATTGGATTCAGCTATCCTACCACGCTTTATAGGAATACCCACTTCAATCAAGTTTGCCAAACCACTAGCACTTGTCCCGTTTAGAATCTGTAGAATCCACTGGAATCTATTTTGGCCAGGCACTAGTTCAATCCAGTCAATCTAGTTTGAAGGATGTCTCCAGAACAGATTGAATAAGAGGTAATTCTGCTTCAAGCGTTCGCAGAAACTGATGAACTAGTGGGCTTACCTCACTCACAGGTTGTTTGTCGGCAATACGAGCTCCGAGTGTCTGACTTAAACGAACCATCTCGGTTAAACCGAACATTTGAAACGCAACTTTCTGTGCATGAATAATCCCGCCAATAGTGGGCAAGTCATGTTGCTCCAGACTCTGCCGGATTTGCTGAATCTCACCCGGTGTTTGGGCCAGAAACAACTCCATGACCTCGGCCGCAAAATCCCGGTCGTTATCCAACGCGCTCAACAAGACCTCTACCGAGAAACTAGGGGTAGTCTCTGCCAGCACTTTAGGTTTGCTTGACGAGACCACCTCCGACCAGTAGAGGGGGGTATATTTCCGTAAAATACGCTGCAATTCCTCAATCTGGAACGGTTTGGGCAGAAAGTCGTTCATACCTGCCTGTAGGCACTGCTCTCGTTCGCTGGCTAAGGCATGTGCTGTCATCGCAATAATCGGCACGTCTTTTTTCAAGGTTGTTCGAATATGACGGGTGGTAGTGTACCCATCCATGACCGGCATTTGAATGTCCATCAATATCAGATCGAACTCATCGTCCTGTAATAGGTCGAGCGCCAACTGACCATTTTCGGCAACCTGAGCGGAGTACCCTAGCCGTTTCAGGACTTGTAGAGCGAGTTTCTGATTCATCAGGTTATCCTCTACGATCAGGATACGCAGATTGGATAGGTCGGGGTTAATGGGCATTGTCGACCCCTCCGTAATCAGTTCAACTGGTATGGATGCCACTTTATAAGGAATCTCCAGCGTAAACCGAGAACCCTCCCCGAGTGTACTGGCTACGCTGACCCAACCGCCCTGCATTTCCGCGAGTGATTTTACAATGTTCAACCCCAAACCCGTGCCACCATAATAGCGGGTTGTAAAGTCGCTGGCCTGGCGGAACCGCTCAAAAATGAACGGTAAGATGTCTGCAGCCATGCCAATACCGGTATCCTGTACACTGAAACGAACCCGCACAGAATCAGTTGTTTCTGCTACCTTATCAATTCGAACCCGAACACCACCCTGCTGGGTAAACTTGATGGCATTATTCAATAAGTTTACTAAAATCTGCGTCAGTCGGGTTGGATCGCCCAATACAACCGGTGGGAGGGTAGGATCTGTTTCAACAAGTAGCCACAGATTTTTTTCGATGGCTGCTGAATGCAGCATAGTTCGAATGGAATCCGCTAGTGAAGGGATACTGAAAGGAATCGATTCTAACGGCAACATGCCCGCTTCAATCTTGGAAATATCGAGAATATCATTGACGATATTAAGCAGATTTTTGCCTGCAGTCCGGATGAAACTGGCGAATTCTTTTTGTTCGATCGTGAGCGAGGTCGTTTCCAGAAGGTTTGAAAAGCCGAGAATCGCATTCAGGGGGGTTCGGATTTCGTGGCTCATGTTAGCCAAAAACTGCTTTTCAGTATGGCGTGCCTCCTCTGCTATTTGTCGGGCTCGGGCCAATTCCTCTTCAAGCCGTTTACGTTCACTCAAATCGTAATGAATACCCATTGAGCCAACAAGAACACCGTGCTCATCAAAGATAGGCACACCGCTTACCAGTACCCATACCCGTGTGCCGTCCTTACGAATTAATGCTAACTCGTAAGAACCCGCGTTTCCGCGTTCCCGTTGCCCTTGCTGCTGGTCAATCACCGGCTTAAACTCAGGATGGACAAGTAATTCGGCTGCATTTTTGCCCACCAGTTCTTCCTGGGTGTAGCCCATCATGTTGCAGAAGCGTTCGTAAGCGCGCAAAATCGTTTGATTGTTGTCGACCTCGAGTAACCCGAGCTCCATCGTATTCATGATGGTTCGATACTTTTCTTCGCTCTTGCGGATACGCTCGTCCGACTGGTACTTCTGAGTGATATCTCTATACTTCCACAGGTGCCCCCGGTAGTGGTCAGTCAGCCAGATAGGAATATAATCCCACTCCATGATTCGCCCGTCGGACAGATGAATCACCTCATCCCTGACCGCGAGTTGGTTATCTACTACTTCGTTCATCCGATCCAAAAACTGATCGGCATCCCTGAACAAACTGGCGGGTGGAACGGCCACGTATAAGTACGCCTGGCCAACCAGCGATTCGGGTGTTCGGTTTATGCCAAATTGATCACAATAGAGCTGATTGGTCAGGATGATTTTTCGGTTTTCATCTTCCACCAGCACACCCGTATGCAGGTTTGTAATAAGTGACTCCAGGCGAGCCTGGGTGAGTTGAAAAGAATCTTCGGTTAATTTACGTTGGGTAATGTCCCGCGCAACGGCCACCAGTTCAAGAACCTGCTGATCATTTTTAACCAAACTAACCGTCTGGCCAATCCAAATTGTCGAACCATCCTTCGTTCGGGCCGGGAACTCAATATAGGTGTGTGGCTGCCCAGTTTGAAGCATTGTTTGATAGAATGCGATCAATCTGGCTCTATAATCTGGTAATACGAGATGGACGAAATGCCGACCTATCAATTCCGACTGAGCGTAGCCGAAACAGCTCTCCATCATCGAATTTGCGAAGGTGAAATAACCCTCAGGTGAAATTTTAAAAATTATATCCCGAACCGAGTCGATAAGTTGGCGGTAATGGTATTCACTTTGCCGCTCTTGCTCCCACTTACTTTCTAGATGCTGGTTCAAGGTAGCAGTGAGCAGGCGACATTGCTCTTTTGACTTATCAAGCTGTATTTTCTTTATGTTCAACCGTCGCTCGATCCGCCGTTGCTCCTTTTGCTGGCATGCCAACTGGTGCTTAAGACGATTAAATCGGCGTTGGAGAGGTGAGTTCATAGGTTACAAATTGCCAGTGGTAACTTTAGACGACAGAAGTTTAGTTTTTCGCAGTTTTAGGCGCAAGGCTGCCTCTTTCCAGTTGATCGAGAGAAAGATAAGGTACTCAGGGTTAGGATAAAGTTTTTTTGATTTTTTGAGCTGTAATAGCTCTGCAACCTATAAAGATCCATATAAATAAGAGTGCTAATTAACTGTATAATTTCTGATAGCTGTTAAAATAAGATGCAATCGCTTGTAGCTTGTCTGAGATACACTACAAATTTGTACACTTCTACTTGATATGTTTGCTGGCATTTTGTCAATAAGTCAATGCTGAAGCATAAGTCTGCATGAGCAGGAAATCCGGACAATACCAGTAAGCTAATTGAATGGGCTTATACGTATTGTTATTTGTTACCAAAATTACATATAATTGCCTATTTCTTAGTTATATGGCTATTATATTTTAATAATTATTGCTTTTTAGTTTATAATATTTGATATTCATATAATATAGCGTTCTGCCTTTCTGTTAATTGAGTCCTTTAATTAACAGAAAAATTTTATGATCAATAGCTGCTAATTGACTTTTTTGAATACTATTCCTACTGTTGATCAATTCATTAGCTGTAGGGAGTAGCTTCGTGTCATTGACCTCTTTGTTGGCCATAGAGCCTCTGGTTGCAACTGTTTCTGGCGGGCCTCAAAAATAGTAATAAAGCCAGATGAGAGAAGCTGGCATTCCAGTTACGACTATGAGCCAGCCCAGCCATGAAAACGACCCGAATGTTGGCCACCAGAGGAAGCAACTAGAGGATATGATCCGTCAGTGTGACGCTTTGATTGACGAACTGTACGATACCATTGAGTTATTTACATTAGGTGGTGCATCGTCAGAAGATGGGACTATGCACACCAATGCGGCCCAGGAACTGGTTTATTACACTCGTAAACGTATAGAACTGGTAGAAGCCATCCGGTTATTGACAAGTAACCAGGATGTAGGAAAATAGCTAACCAGTACGCAAATAGCTTCAAGGCCCCCTTATTTAGTTGTTTTATAGAGCAAAAACGAACGAATACAGACCTCCATGACCTGTATTCGTTTAAATCCCGGCAACGAAAAAAGTGAAGCAGCGAAACTGATCGCTCAGCTATACAGTAGCAATCAGTCTATTCAATGGAGCAAACATACTATAAGGAATTCTACCGGTTGCCGGTCGGAGTCTGGCTACAGTAGTTACTAAAGTTACCTGTGGGCATATTGACAATATGGGAGTGCAGGGAGTTATACTGCAATGGGAATAATAACTAAGAATAGTGTACTCCATATGGACGGGTACTGCCTGGCAAGCGGAACGAGTTAGCCTAGATTGACGGCGGGGTGGCTCTACAAGTAAAAATGAGCACACCCGATATAGCCAACCTCCATAACCTTGCCAAAGCGATCCAGTACAACTTACTGGCAACGAAGAACAATAGCGACCATAACCGGAGATGATTTCCATACAAGGTAGAATAGGAGAATAAGCGACTAGCTGTAGCTGGCCCGCCTGACTAATTTGTCGGAGTTAAACCTAGATGAAAATGAGGTTAAAAAGGCCTTTTAAGGCAAACAGGAAGAGGAAGGATGCAATGAGAAGCACTGCTAACCAAGTAGCTGAGATGAGGTAATTCGTTTTCATGAGTTATGTTACGGTGAATGATTAGTACAAACTTATTCATTTAGAAGATGTACTTATGCGAAATTTACTGAGCGTTACATATCATAGTTAATTATAACTATGATATGTAGATTTTGTGAAATTTTAAGCCTAAAATGAACTTTTTGATAGGAAGAAAAACGGAAAAATAAGATTTAAAAGCGTTAATAAACTCTGGTTAAATTTTTACTAGTATAAAATTAGCTGGCTTAGAAATGTAATTTATCTGTTTAGAAATTATACCAGATTTACCCTAAAGTGAAGCCAATAAGATAGTTTAACTAAATTCTTAAAATCTGATCAGGAATCTATTGTAATTCAACAGGATAGCGTTCATTAAACTCCTGCTTATTTCATTTTGTAATGTTTGTGTGTTTAATGAAAATAGTGTAAACAATATACTGTTATATTGTTTTCTGTTATTTTATTTAAGTAACAAAAAGGCTTCACAACGAAGAACAATTAAAAAAGTACATGACCGATTTTTTCGGCATCAGGTGAGAGATTCCCTTTAGGCTAGGTAAATAGTGAGGATGGTATTCCTAATTTGTCAAACAGCTATCAATGGATACAAAGTGGTGAATCCGTGGAAACCAATAAGCTATCATTTAGAGAAAGAATATTGAACTTGCTCTTACCGCATCTTAATCGAAATAAGTTAGCTACCAATTAGCCTATGAAAGTCTGACTTGATTGCCGGAGGACTTTCATAGGCTAATGAATGTAGGCACAGATGAGCTGATCCCCAATGTTTATTACCAGTTGGGGACTATATCCGCTGATTGCTCCTAGTAACCTTTATCTGTTTAGGGCATTGTGAAAACCTGGTAAAACTTATGCCGGCAGTGGTCGCAGGAATAGCGTTTCATTGGGAACGGTTTAGCTAGGGGAGGCCTATGCGTCCGGTTTAGCTCAGTCGATTTACATTCTGGGCAACGCCCTTTAAGCGTAAATCTGGACTGGGTAACTAGCTTAGGGGCAACAAGCCCAAGGGCGAAAAGAAAAGCAATTGCAAGTAACATGTTAGTGCATAACGAGTAATATTTCGGTTCAAAATAATACAAAATCATTAAATGTCAATGCATTACTAAGTTAATGATACGCAAACTTTTATCTAGTGGCTTCAACTACCGGCTGGCAACTACGAACGAATAAAGGTGAAAAATACCCAGCTACTATTTAACCCGCTTGAGACCGGAAAGCCAAGAGATTGATAGGCTCACGAAAAGTGGGATGTACTTTACAGCATTGCGTTTTAGGAAAATACTTAATAAAGAAAAGCCTAATGAAGTAACAAAGCAAAGTAGTGTGTAATTACTCTCAAAGGGGAAAAGGTATGCACCAGCGATTAGGAGCGCCGAAATAAGGAGAGTGAGCAGGGGCGATAGTTGTGTAAGTTGACGATTCACGCCTAAAATTAATAAAGCCTTACATGGTCAGGATTAAAATATCCATAAAAATTTAGTGTATACTATAAGTAAAAGTACTCAATTGAGGATTTGTTGAAAGGAAAACACGAAATTAACTTGTTTTATATCGAGGATTGAGTTTCACTGCGTCCACAAAAAGCTTGTATGTTCAGAGGGCAAATCCGAACGCAGCTTTAGATAATAAGCAGATGGATGCCGGAGTGATAGTCTATTTTCGTAGTTATCTGCTGCCAAATTCAATTTGACTAGGCTACTTTGTGGCTGATTCATTCAAAGAGTCCAAGTGACTATGACATGTCATGACTTCTAAAACTCCATTATCAGTGTCTCACTGAAGTTGCTTGGCTGTTGCACCATCTGAATCAGTATTACGCTTGGCTCAAGATGTAGGTAAATCGCTCGATAAGCTGAATCGAAATCCGGTAGAACCAAGGAATTGCAATAGAGCTACTGACATAGGGCTGTCAGTGGATGTGGATTATTTTGTGTCATTTAAAAACGCAGATACCCTATGAATTTTGCCTCAGTTCGGATTATTACCGCAGACATCAAACCGCTTGTTCGGTTCTATGAGCAGGTTACAGGTAGGTCAATAACGCACTATACAGAAGATTTCGCTGAGTTGCATACGCCAACGGCGACCTTGGCAATTGCTAGCACACGAACCTTACAGCTGTTTGGAGGTGACAACGTAGCCAAGCCCGCTGACAACCATTCGGCTATTATTGAATTCCGTGTTGATGACGTTGATGCCGAATATGGAAAGTTAGTCGACATCCTGGGCGAGATGGTCATTCAGAAACCAACGACCATGCCCTGGGGGAATCGTTCATTACTGTTCAGGGATCCGGATGGTAATTTGGTAAACTTTTTCACGCCCCTCAGCACGTCTCCAGGAGAAATATAGGTTATTGCTACTTTGTTTCGAAAGGAAAATGGCTAAGAAAGGGCACTGTTTTGCAACTTTGAGTCTGATTCAGCCTTGCTTACTAATTGGAAGTTGCTGGTATTTTCTTGCTATTAAAACGCTTGTAATAAAGAAAAAGCGCCCAAATCAAGCTGATTTGGGCGCTTTTGAATGTGACCACGGGGAGAACACCCCTGCGGCCCGCAATGGCCTGTTTTGGCCCGTAAAGCCCTAAATCGTACGGTATCGTACACCATACGACAACATAAAAATACCCATTTGTTTCAGCACTTGTTTCAGTAATCGTAGATTAGGGGCATGAACGCTACCTATAAGTTCGAGATCAACTCCAAGCCCGGCAAAGACGGCCGCTACACGATTTTTCTGCGGGTGACGGCCAATCGAAAGCTGAGACGAATCAAAACCATTGTGGCCGTTCTGCCCACCGAGTTCGATCCCCATGCCGCCCGCGGTAAATGGATTTCGTCCAAAAATAGCGATTTTAAATTCTTCAACGGGGAACTGCTGAAACTGATCCGCAAGACCGAAGCCGAAATTGACAAGTTAGGCGAAAAAGGTCCCATCACCAGTGAAGGCCTGATCGACCGGCTGCGTAACCCCTTTCCCGATACCGGCTGGACCATCGGCAGTTTCTCCGACAAGATGGTTGCCGATGCGGCCTCGCATAGCGTGGGCTACCAGCGCAACCTAAAGTCCCGGCTGGGTATGTTCGTCGAGTTTGCCGGGAAAGAGGTGCCCCTGAGTAGCATCAACCTGGACTTATTGAACCGCTTCAAGCGCCATTTGCAGGCAACGGGCAAAATGAACGGTACCCAGCATACGTACTTTAACCGGATTAAGCGCATGACGTCCGAAGCGCTGAAACTGGAACTGATTGCGAAAGATCCGTTTCTGCATTTTGATATGCCGGGCGATAAGCCAGCGCCAAGACTAAAACTGACCGATGCCCAGGTCGATGCCATCGAAGCGGTGGATGTGGGTAGTAACCGAAGGGATTCAACCGGTAGAACATACGAGGCTGGTATCTGGCTGTTTCGCGCTAAATGGCTCTATTTGTTTGCCTACCAGATGGGGGGCATCAGGAGCCGTGATGTGCTGCAACTCCGCTGGAGCAATATCGTGGGTGAACCCGGATCTGAGCGCCTGGAGTATCAAATGTCCAAGACCGGCGAATTCATGTCCACCCGGCTAACCCGAAAGGCCCGTGAGATCGTGGAACTGTTCCGGCGCGATGGAGTCGGGCCGGATAGTTATCTGTTTGGAGTCTTATCCGATGAGGCTGGATACGCCCCCTATGCCACCCATGAGCAGAAAAAGAAAATGCCCAGGGAGATGGCCGTCAGGCTGTTTAATGATATATCTTCCGCACAAAGCCAGATCAATGGAGAATTGAAACTACTGGCTAAAAAGGCGGGCATTACCGACCGGTTAACGTTCCATACGGCCAGGCATAGTTTTGCCGATAAGGCTAGGCGTAAAATGAAGGAGTCCAAGAACATCTCGATTGACGACATTCGACAGGCACTGGGCCATCAGCGGCTGGATACCACCCAGCGGTATCTGAATTCATTTGATAAGGAGAGTCTGGATACGGCGATGGATGCCATATTTGGGGATGAGTAAAGAATTTGGGTAGCTTTGAGGGTGAGCAGAACAAGAAGTACTTAACGCATTGGCTGTAATAGATAAAAAGCATTTTAAAAATTAGAATACTATGAAACATATAATTGAGACAATTAAAAGTCTGATTAACAACTTATCGTTAAAGGAAGCATTTGGGCTATTAAGTGTCTTAATTACCATACTTGCTATTCTGGCATCCTTAACATCTGGATCTTTTCGTCTGGTCGATACGCAACTTGAAAATGCAAGAACTCAAAAGTTCCTTGATGGGGTTAAAAAAGAATTATCAGATACAAGAAACGATATACGTTATTTAAGGCTTGAAATGAAATCTTTAGAGGAAATAAAAGATAGTAAGTTGTTGGCTACTGCATTTGCTAATTATAGAATTAAAGAAGCTCACGATAGTCTAAATAAGAGGTTTTCAAAAATAGAATACTTACTAAATCAGGATATTGAAAAATCATTGGAAATACCTATTTTAAGAAAAGATTTAGAGCATTTTAATGAGATAAACGAATCTGAAATTTCCCACATTAAGTCTGATATTGATAAAACTAATACGTTAATTCTGTCATCATTATTCGCTATTGCCGTTGGTGTATTTACTCAATTTCTAAGCAAAAAAAATAGAAAATCATCTATTTAAAAAGGGAAAAACAAGGTTTGGGGATGAGTAAGGTAGTTGGGTAGCTTTGAGGATGAGCGGATCAAAAAATAGTTGAAGTACTTGAAATGAAAAATTTTATGGTTGTGAACTTATACTAGTAGTTTCTGATACAGAGAACGTAACTTCAAGTAAATCATATATGACATATAAATTGAGGAGAAATATAGAAAATTTTAAGATATTTAATATCTCAATCTTTGTTGTTCCTAGTGAATTAATAAATTCTGAAAAGGGGAAATTTATTTTTTCTGCAATAATTGATACTCCTACTATAATAAATGTAATAAATATAAAATAAATATCTTGTCTTAATTCACTATGAAGAAAGCCGATTCTTTTCATAATATTGTCTTTAGCAACTTTAGTTTTATTAACATCTTTTGCTACTTGTTCCTTTATTTTATCTAACATAGAAATTATAAAGGTTAGTAAGGTAAAAGCAAAACCTAACAAAACCCCTAATAATGTAAATAAAAACTCACCTTCGACAATTTTAGTTTTATTGATGGAAGTTTCCTTTATTAAAAAGTAAGATATACATAGAGTTCCCCCTATTATAGTTATCGTTCTAAATATTTTTAATAAAGATTTCACAGTATATAAACAATTTTTTGTAATATTTAATTCATTCTTGTGTACTATTGTTCAGTAGAATCTGTACTGCCTATATTGTCGCTTGTATCATTTTTAGGGCCATTACCTTTTTTCTTCTTAGCCGTTCTTGGAAGCTTAACGGCTTTTGTTGTTTTCATGTCATCGGGACTAGTTGGCCCAATTAAAGGTGTAGAGTCGTCATTAGAAGCAGGCTTACTAGAATCGATTAATTTATTGTCTTCATTCTGTTTATCAATCACCCTTAATTTGGTATTTAATTCCTCTTCCTTTAGCTGCGTTATATCATCTGGCAAAGTTTGTTGGCTTGCAAAATATCGACTGTTAACACGGGTTGATTCTTTTTTCTTCCCTTTAGACCTTACCATTTTAAGTAAATAACTACCACCACCGGAAGCAATTAGGCTAATAAAGTCTTTAAAGTTATCTCGTAATACTTTTAGTCGGCCCTTATCGCTTATAAATACTAATTTAAATCTGGAAAATTTAGTTGCTCCATATGCTTCTTTAACTAATTCACTAGCCTCGTGACGACCCTCAAACATGTTGGGTGGATTAAAGGCCAACTCAAGAGAATAAATTCTATCTGCCTCATTTACCTCATTCCAAAAGTCGACATCTCTAGAAATGGCGCTCAGGGTTATTTTGTAATTTGCATGAGTTCTGGCATTTATCTGACTCTCAAAATATGACTCTAACCGTTGCACAATTAAATCCATAGATTGAAATACAGATGGTTTATTTTCGATCAAAAAAATCTGCCGTTCCCAGTCAATTATTACGTTGATATAAGGTACGCGAATATCCACCACTATCTGTATTTTGCCGTCTACCTCTCGTGGTGTATTAAACCTCTCCTCTTTGGCAAATTGAAATATATACAAGTTACTTGATGGCTCTAATAGATAAAACCAGATATGTCTTGAGCCCTTATAAATAAATTCTTCTCGCTTTATGTCAACAAGTCGGTTCAATACTTCTTTAAAGATTTCCTTTTTATCTCTATCTGGTTGAAACAGGCTTGGCTGTTCACTAATTAATATCCTGAAAGAATTATAGATAGCCATTATTTAAAGGTTAATTTGGTTATGTGGATGAGATTACCGTTTTAGTTACTGAGTCAAATGCCAAATATCCGCCTAATAAAAGTACTTATTGGATAATTCACTGTATGTAAGGGTAAAGGCATAAAGTATCAGACTTACTAATTTACTAGCACGAACCGCTTGGCGAGCATGGGTCCATTGCCCATTAGTACCTCAACTGTGATTCACCAAAATCATTGACTATTTAGGCTAAAAAATCGTCCGGTGTTACTAATCCTAAATCTATGAGTTGGTAACTCATCCTACTTCATCCGCGCCAGCTCGTTCACCACCTCCATGTGCGCAGCCGCCAGCGCCCTACCCGATAGATAGCACCTGTCGAGTGTTGCCCAGTCGACATCCTCCGAAGCCTGAAGGAACTGAACCTCCTTCAGATTGGCCGTGAGTAGGTATTCCAGATTCAGCTTTTGCTTGAGCAGGGTTTTGCGTTCCATTAATTTGTAATAATGTCTATTAGTTGCAGACAAATGTCTTTATATGGAAAAGTCAATCACATGATCAGAAGCCCTAACGAATCTCTCCGAGAAACAGGCGGGCTTATTGGCAACAATGCTCAGAGAACTGCATTCTACGTTCGTTCCGAAATCTCATACAGCAGGTAATAAAACTCATTCTTGAGGTCGTCAAATCCAATTGGTTTATCGTGCTCTTCTTTCGCCAGCTCAATCTTTTTTGTTAGAAAACCAATCAGGTTCGTAATCTGAGTCCGATGTTTTTCCAGATTCCGATTGGCCATAATATCCGTCAAGGCGGACTTATAATAAGCGAGTATAAACCGTTCTGCCTGGGTCATGCGTAAACCGAAGTAGCTAGTTTTTTCGAGGGAGGCAACTATCCTTTATTGATGGTATAAAATTCCATTAACAGAGAAACAAGGCCTTTCAGACAACGAATCATCCATTACAGTCCCCATAACCAATCGTGTGCAACTAGGGTATACACAACCGCTATTGCGATAAGAATAGCCAAAATGATGAGGGGACGGTTTTGGGAAAAACGGTTCATATTTAAGTAAGGGGTTTAGTTTTTCTGGGGTGTTTAGGTTTTAACCCAGGAGCCAGCGACTCCAGAGGGGTAATAGTATACTGGCCAGCTACCAGTTTACTGGTAATCGGCTCTGATTCGGAAGCTGGATCAGGGGATGGGGTTTCTTCAGCGGCTAGCTTAGCTTGCTTTCTGGCATAATCACGTTGTGCTGAGATAATCTGAAAGGCTATAATGCCCAGCACTATGGCGAAAAAAATAAACAGGCTCATGGGTGTATGATTTGGAAAAAGGGGATGAATGCATTGACTTTATAGGGAGAGTTAAGTTAAGAAAGAAGGAACTGTATACTCACGGCTTAAGCCGCTCGAGTTGATTTATAATCTCTATATGTTCAGCCGCAAAGGCCCTGCCTGACAAATAATAACTGTCGAGTACTGCCCAGTCCACATCTTCAGAGGCCTGAATAAATTGAACTTCCATCAGGTTTGCCGTGAGTAATGACTACAGAATTAGTTTTTGCTTTAGCAAGGATTGCCGGTCCATTTGGTTAATTACAAAGACTTCGATCAACGTACTGCTTTCGGCCACTCGCAGTCAGGTAATAGCATCCCCCTCGTGGGCCTCGGATATAGTAATTTGATGAAGTGCTTACTCGTCGAAGTGAGGTCTTTTTTGAATTACTAGACTTCAGATATTGATTTGTCTCTACTAGTACTTGCTCTACCGTTTGTTCTGATTCCCCAGCTGGCGCAGCAATTTTCTCAACCTCCTCTGGCGTCTTGCCAGTCGCAATGACATAGGTTTTTCCCAAATAGCCCTTGTTACCATTTATTTCAGCAGCCCAATAAGAGCTATTATGATGAGTTATCTTTAAGACTGAGCCTTCAGGGATCGTATAAATCGTCTTGGAGCTCATAGATGGCTCTAATTTTAAGTCAGACTCCAACTTCACTTTCCCATATTGAACAAGGTTGTTTGCCTCATCTTCATAACTTACAAATTGAGAGGCAGGGACGCGGGGATAGTTTTTCGATTTGAAGGTCTTGTAATCTCCGTCTATATAGACAAAATGAATAAAGCCGGGCATATCCTTATAGACTGCCCGGTAATATCCACTATCCTTTCCCCTTAGCTCAATTAGTGTCCCTTTGGGAATCTTGGCGATTATGTTGGCATTAATAGTTGTATAGTTACGAAGTACCGCATCTTCCAAGACAGGCATATTTACAGGTTCCTTAAACCTATATATTTCTTCCGCTGGCAGGGGGGATGATAGCGGATTTTGGGCGCTTACCAGAAGGGGTAGTAAAAAGAGGAAGGTAACCAGTTGTTTCATTGGGTGTGGGATTTAGGTTGAAGATTAATTAGTAACCATTACTGAATTTATAAGTAGCCCACCGCCTTGGCTATAGCAACCAATAACCCTATTAATGCAGCTAAAGCAGCCGCAATGCCAGATATATACTTAATTTTATCCCATATGGAATGGTCAGACTTCTTTATAGGATTATTTTCGGGTATAGCACTAGGGTGTTTGCTTGTTATAAAAGTTGGCGACTGGCTATTCAAAAAGTCTCGTCCCTGACTATTGCCCGAATTGTTATTGCCAATAACTGCGTTTCCGCCACTTATATGGATTGAGTGACGTTTTTTCTCGTCCTCCTTTTCCTTTTTCCAGTTTTCTACTCCGCCTAATTCATAGGCTCTTTCACCTTCCTTTGATAATTCGAAGGAATTTTTACTAGCGGCTTGAAGTAAACCAAGTCTCCTTGCTTTCTGGAAAGCTTTTTCGTAATCATCTGGAGTACTTCTGTCGGTTGATAGATAGTTATTCTGACCTTCCTCAAGAATTTTATCTATTAATTCTGATTCATTTTTCTTTGCCGGATTTTCTTCGGGGGTTAGTTCCTCATAATGGCATTGTTTGGCGTTAATTTTAATCATGTTTTTAGCATGATCCCGATCCATCAACCCTAAGTCTCTCACTTCCCCGTTGTCTTCGGTCCAGAAAACCCGCACGGGATCCCCTTCATCCAATACTTTCCAAAAATTACGCCTGCTCTGATACTCAGGGTTCGTCTCCCAGCTATGTCGATCTAGTTCTCTGATTTCATCAGATTGCTTATGCTGAATTTTCATAATTTGATCAGCTAAAGAATTGTTTCATAGGGTGTGGAGTTTAGGGTATTCCTGGTTGAAAAAATCGCAAGAAGTCGATAAGGTTTTTTCGAGGGAGGCTAATTACAAAAAGACCTGCCTAACCTATTTAATTTAGAATCATAAATTGATACGCACTTATAATCATTTCTTTTA
Organism: Spirosoma sp. KCTC 42546; assembly: GCF_006965485.1. NCBI lineage: Bacteria > Pseudomonadati > Bacteroidota > Cytophagia > Cytophagales > Cytophagaceae > Spirosoma > Spirosoma sp. KCTC 42546. The sequence goes on along the minus strand of NZ_CP041360.1, from coordinate 4,991,943 downwards.
GCTGTTGAACACAAGATCGACGCCAATCCATCCATGTTATTTCCATTATTAATCACATAAACCCAAAGGCAGTTTTTATCTTCTAAGCTTATATCTATAAATACGATACCAGCCGAACTGACAGCGCTTCTAATATCTTCCTTAAGAGAATAGCTATTATATACTTCGCTCTTTTTTCTTTGATCTACTATATTCTTGATAGAATCAATATATTTTGAATCTTCTCTTGGAATAAATTTTGATGTTTTATTCTCATAATTTCCAAAGAATATAAAAAATAAAACTACGGCTATTGCAATACCTGAAATTATAATCGCTATAGGTTTTGGACCGCCAGCACTTTTGGGTTTTTCCTTTGGGCTGGGATTATAGTTACTAGGAATAGGGTCAGGCTTTATTTGTCCAGTTTGCCCAAAATAAATCCGCTTATCCTCCATTCGAACAAAATCCGCATGGCTTATATAGGCATAGGATTTCTCATTCAAAATGGCCTGCTTAAGTTTTGCTAATGAATTTTTATCAATGTAGCCCTCTTTTTCGTACTGTTTTAGTAAAGTTATATCAACTCGTTCGTCTTGCTTAGTTTCGTCTCGTTTTGATAAATCATTTACATATTTTTTGGCTTGCTCCAAATCTAAATTATGGCTTTTCATCACAGCCTGAACGGCGTCCATATAACTGTGATTAAGAAGACTAAGAATTTCAGTATCGGGAAGCCGCATTAACTTATGTGTTAAATCACTTTTTCATTACCTAACAGGCTCCTTCACTTTCTCAATTACCTTCCACATATGTATAATATCCTCTCCGTGGATTATTATATTACCATAGCGTTCATTGTCTGACCAAAGTGTAATTGTACTATTTACATTTAAGTCATTTGATTTTATTCGCTTAACAACAAAATGATTACCTGCATACAAGACTGCATAAACCGCTCCAGACTGGTATTTAATATCATTAGTATTTACCGCTTCGGCTAAGACTAAAGCTCTGTCTTTTATTTCAGGAACCATCGAATCGCCCACAACTTCAATTACGAGATGCTTCTCGCTGATTGCAATCGTTGGCATAAAAACCGGATAGGTCTCCTCTAACCAATTTAAATTAAAGGTTTCATGAGTCATTAAGGGCATACCCATCTGGGCGCGTGCGGATAGTAATTTAACTGGCTTGTAATACTCATTAAGATTAGGTCTTACTGAGCCAACATTACCTTCTGTGAATATACCAGGCTCTTGATCACCCAATTTTGATCTTATCATGTTAACATCAACCTCAAGCGCATCTGCCATCGCCTGAAGGTCTGCCTCCTTTTTCACTTCTCCTTTTTTTAGAATATCAAAGAATTTTCTTGGACTAATACCAATTTTAGCCGCAAAAGTCTCCTGTTTATACCCTTTCTTTTTATACAAACGCTGAATAGCTACAGAGTCAATCATCATTGACAGTCAAGTATTTATGGATAAAATGCAGTATTTCGCAAAAATTATTGCGAAATTATTTGCGATTTATGCGAAAAGTCGCAATATTTGCTAACGCTAACGAACGATAGCAAACAAATCTATGGAAAATGCAACCACTTCGCAAGGAGTCACAAACGAAGGCTTTGCGAAAAATACACAAGCGTTTAAATACGAGTATGGTCGGTTGAATTCGGCAGAGCAAAAAGAAGTGCAAAGAGCCTTCTGCAAGCGATATGGCGTTTCCCCAGAGGCTTTTCGGGCGCGATGTGGTGGGTTCACCCGTGTGTCGGATACAGAATTGGCTTGGTTTGAGAAACGCGTAGCCACTTATTTTCAGAATTAGGCCATGAGTCAGCTTCAAATCTTCCAATACAATGGATTCGACGTCGATTTCGAGCTAATTGACGGTCAGATTTACGCCAATGCGTCAGCTATGTGCAAGCCTTTCAATCGAAGAATTAACGATTGGAGTTCACTCGCTGCGACTGTTCGCTACCTAAATGCATTACGATCGAAACCGGAAATAACGGTTCCGTTAAGTATCAGTCGGTTAGGTGGTGTAGGCGGTGGTTCTCAGGTTTGGATTCACGAAAAGCTGATTCTAAAGCTTGCCCAATGGTTAGACGTTGATTTTGAAATCTGGTGTGATGAGCGAGTGGCTGAGGTATTGAAGGGTAAAAAGCAAGTGGCTTTGCCGCAGACCTATAAAGAGGCACTGCAAGCTCTTTTGGTTGAGGTTGAACAAAAGGAACAGCTTCAACTACAGGTCGAATCGCTCAAGCCCAAAGCCGACTATGCTGATGCGGTATTGTCTAGCACAACCGAAATCACAACGACTACAATTGCCGCCGAACTGGGCATGTCGGCAGTGTCGCTTAACAAAAAGCTTCATGCATTGCGTATTCAGCGAAAACTGCGGGGTACCTGGATTCTCTATTTGGTACATGCCGATAAGGGGTATGCCCATCTGCGAACACACCCCTATACCGACAGACAGGGGAACCCAAAGAGCAAGCATTATCTGGTGTGGACCGAAACGGGGCGTCAGTTCATTCACAGCAAACTCAGCGGCCGGTTAACCAGCCCCAAAGCGGTGGTGTACGCGGGTCAACATTCCGGAATCGCCTAAACCCGAGGTATGTCCTATGCTCAAAAGCCCGACCAAACGAAAAAAAGACAAGCGTAACGAGCAGATTCGCGCCGAGCTGATGGAGTTCTCTACCTCAGGAGCGATGAAGATAGCGGCCGTCGATGCGCTGGCCAAGAAATACCACCTCAGTCCATCTACTGTGTATCGAATCAACCGGGGCGTTTCATCACGCCAGCAAGCCACATGAAAATTTCCGTCGAATCTGAGCTACTGGCCACCCTTCAGGCCACCCTGGAAGCGACCCGGCTGGAACTGAAAAACCAGCGCAAAGCGGCCAAAGGCAACGATCCCTTTACGCTGGACGAAGCCGCCAGTTATCTGCGGGTGGCCCGCTCCACCCTGCATCAGTACGTAAAAAAAGGGGAATTGACCCCCTCCGAATACGGGAGCCGGGTGTGGCTGCTTCGCTCCGAACTGGATGGGTTTCTGGCCCGGCACCGGCGTCAGGTAGTGCGCTAACGATACTTTCCCGAGAGGGGATAGTTGTGGGGGAAACCCTACAAATGGTGTGGATAGGATTATGTAAGGCCGGGGCAACTCGCTCCGGTCTTCATCTATCCCACATCGAAAGACGTTTGCAAGCCCTAACCCATAGGAGCTATTCTCTTAAAAGACAAAACCCGGCCAAGGTGGTCGGGTCAGTGCAGTAATCTATAACAACACAAAGGTAATGGAAAATCAAGTACAATCCGAACAGGCCAACCTACTACGGCAAGAAGCTGAAGGTGTTAAAAATGTGGCCTTTGAGCTTCGTAGCTCAATTAAAAGTGTAGCCGCCTATAATACGAATGTACCCACGGCGGGTGTTGTCGATAACCTGATTAACCTGGTCAATGTCTGGGAGAATCAGCAAGTGGATCAGCTTACAAGTCAATTAGCCGAACTGGAACCATGCCTACAAGCGTAGCCCCACCTCTGAAATACCCCACCATCGCCGACTGGAAAGCAGCCGTGAACGCCTGCCGAAACGCCGATCAGCTAAATGTGCTGGTCAGGGATCTGAAGGTTGGCAAAGCGGGTGGTACGATTCACCGATTCTGGGAAAACAACCAGATGGCGCTGGCCCGCTGGCTAATCAACGAACGGGCCAAAAAGCTCAAGCTAACCTTTATGTCCGACCAAACCTTTCGCGATCCTGTCCAATGAATCCAACCCTTCTCAAACGACCCGCCATGTCCAAGCATCTGATTGGTCCTCAACTCAAACAACAGCGTAAAGTGTTAGCCCAGATTCTGCACAAGGACGAATCGAAGCCCAAACGTGCCGTTGATCCAGTGTCAAGCTTTACCTGGTCAGCTATCTTTTTAATTGGGTTCATTGGGGTGCTCCTAGTTATATATCATCTCAGGCACCCATGAAACGGCTCTTAACTGAATACGTTGGCCCTACGTTGCTGGTGTTTACCCTGTTTGTCTGCGTTAAAGCCTATCTCCATCTGCACGGCATCGTGCTCTTAAAACCTCATCACAATCATGCACCCTTTACTCACGCCAAGTACACACGCTGAGCTTGCTATTGTGGCCCACAATCTGGCCGGATCCGGTTCGTTTGGATCGGCTAGTCCTGAGCAGTTTTATACCAAAATTCTGTTTGGCAGCCTGTTGAGTCTGACCATCACCGAAAGTCTGAGCGGGATAACGGTGGATAATAAACGCGTCATTGTGGAGATGCCCATCCTGATTGAGCGGGTCATTGCCCGAACCGACAACTGTGAAGTCAAAGTGATTCACAAAGAGGAAGATAGCTGTGAGCTTAACTTTTTCTACGGGGGCAAAATAGCGGGGCAACTCAAGTTAACCCGCGCTGAACTGGAATCAAGGGTACCACCCCTGACCAAACAGGAGTTATACGAATTGACCTTGTGCCGGGGTGTGCAGCAGTATTTCCCGGCGCTGTTCGGTCATAAGTTCTATCTGCGCTACGATGTGCCGCTGACCAAGCAGGATCATGTCAAAGCGATTGTCGAGCAATCGGGTCAGAAGGTGGTTACGGCTGATCAGATAGCGACTACCAGACGCCCAGGCGGCAAAACGGCCCTCACCGCCGACGCTAAAAAGCTGATGGACTGGAAAGAGAAACTTAAGACGCTCAGTGCCACAGATGCTGTTCAGTGGGATGCCCAGGCGGAGGAGATGAACACGTTTACCTTTCTGACCAGTGCGCAACTGGACGATCTGTTCAAAGAGTTATGCGAATTCGGCCGCTCTCAGGGAGTGGAGTTCAGCAGCTTAAATCAACACTTCTTTTTGGCCGATGATGTACTGGCCAGCTAATCTTTACGAGCGTACCTAAATCAAATCAAGTTTATGCAAAACCAATTATTTGCCGATTTACCACCCGAAGATCGGAAGCGGTATCTGTCCGACAACTGCGACCGGGTGGAGGAGATGGAATACCTCAAGCCCTACGAATCGGAGGAGCTGAATCAACTCAAGGATTCCTACACCGATGTCAGCATTCAGATTGCCAAACTGGAAGCCGAAAAGAAAAAGGCCAATGATGCCATTAACCTGACGCTCAAGGAGCTAAAAGGGAAAGCCGGTCTCACCTTGCTATTTCTTCGCAACAAAGCCGAACAGGTCACCGAATCCTGTTACATGTTCTTCGATGCGGATGCCAAGCTGGTGGGCTACTACAATGCCGATGGGAAGCTGGTTAGCTCCCGGCCCATGCGACCCGGTGAAAATCAGCAGACCGTGTTCGCTGTTACCCGCGCCGAGGGGTTAAAAACCGGCACTAACGACTAAGTAATCATCGTTTAATCAATCTCCTACAATGAATCAGGAACTCCATGTAAGCGTCATTAATGACGAGAATGAACTTATCATCCGGCAGGGCAAAGCACTGGATTTGCATGAACCCATTCAGGTCGAACTATCTGGTATTCTGGACAGTCCGCTGCGCTGGCTGGAAAAGAAACTGGACCTCATTACGCAAAACCTGTCCCACATCGAAGTGGATCGGAATGCGTTAACGATTACGCTCGACGTCCACGAAAAGGATGATTTTGGCGAAGTTATTCACGGCAAACTCGAATACCATCCGATGTTTTTGTTATTTGGCGTCAATTCGGGCAAATACCTGACCAATGTGCAGATGGCTCAACTGTTCAAGATGAACCGGACGGCGTTTGAGAATCAGTCCATCGCCATGCAACTGGTGACCGACCTTCAGAAGTTTCAGGCCCATGTGGCCAAGGAGATCGAAAAGCACAATGACAACAAGGGCAATGTGCGGGACCTTCGGGCTCAGATCGTTACCAGTAACCTGCCCGATGCGTTTAACCTGGTGATGCCCGTTTTCAAGGGTACCCGGAAGCACACCTTCGAGGTGGAGGTCTACATCAACCCCGATGATTTTACCTGTACGCTGGTTTCGCCCACGGCCAATGATCTGGTGGAACAGATGCGGGATTCGGAGATTGATCAGGTCCTGAAGGAGATTCAGGCACTGGCACCGGACATCGCCATTATCGAACAATAGTAAGTAGCGTATATACTGGATCGTTCGCTAAAAATAAGCCCGTTAACTACTTATAATGTAAGTAGTTAACGGGGAAAAGTAAAGAAGGATGGAGCCAAAAAAAGAGAACAACAACCATTCCTTCGACTATCATCTGGCCTGCGCGTTAAAGGTAGTTGAAAAGGCGATTCTGGTCGGCTATTTCGAGTTCTGGATTTCCGAAAATGAGAAGCGAAAAAGTAGTCTTCATTTTCGGCAGGGAGAGTATTGGACCTACACGACAGTGCCGGAATTGATCAAGATATACCCTTACATGAAAGGATCGTCTGTGTACCGGTGGCTCGAACAACTCGAAGCAGATGGCTGGCTAAAATCGGCCCGCTTAAACGAGAAAAACATTGACCAGACTCGCTGGTATGGACGCGGAAAACGACTGATGGACTGGCTGAAAATCCCCATTTACCAAAATGATAATTCGGATTCTCAGAATGGTAAATGGAGTTCTCAAAATGATAATTCGGGCTACCAAAATGATAATTCGGATTCTCAAAATGGTAATTCGGCTATATATAAGGATACAGTTGTAAATGCAATTGTAAACCCAGTTGTAAACGCTCATAAAAAAAACGCGGGTGAGGGCGATGTTTTGGAGGTGGAGGCCGAAGAGGTTGTTCATGAAAACCCAGACGATGAAAACAACCCCAACCCCGTTGCGCGGGCCCCTTCCCCTTCGGAATTGAGTCCGGAGGATTCCGCCGAACTGGAGCGGTTCACCAATCAGCTTCAATCGGAACGGCGGGTATTGGAACACCTCAGCAAACACCATCAGCTGAGGGGGGAAGCGGCCCTGGAATGGATTGCCCTGTTTGTTTCGGAACAGTGGGCGTTTAAAAACCTGACTACCCGAAGCTATCCCGACGTGCTTAGACACTGCCTGCGCTGGATTAAAGACCAACTTTTTAGACTTCAAGCTGATGAGCAACGACAATCGAAATCTACAAACAACCGGAGGGCAGGCAGTCACCAAAGCCTCGCCCAAACCGGAAGTGAGCTTGATGACCTCGCTGGCCAGCTTTACGCCAATTGAGATTAGTCGGCAAAAGGAGCTAACGGATTCAGTCTACATCAACCTGCTGACGCTGCAAAAGAACCTGACCCTCGAGGTGGCCGCAACAGCCTCGACCGTTGCCCAGGTAACGCAGGTGCATGGTGAGCAAACCGTTGCCAAGCTGGTTTGTGCGATTTTGAAGCTGTTTAATGATGGCCTTAACACGACCCTGCAAATGGGAGCCCGTCAGTTGCTTGAGTACGCCAACATCTGGACTGAAACCTTTTCCAATGAGACCATTAAAGACCTCATCCTGTGTCTGAAACGCGTCAAGGCTGGCCGGTATGGTCCCATATTTAACCGGGTGGATGGCACAGTTATCAGTGATTTTTTTCGGAAATACCTCGAAGAGAAAGCAGACTGGTTAGCCGATTCTAAAGTGAAGCTTAAGGCTCAGCAGGCTAAATCAGGTAATGATCTGCTAACTGTGTTGTCAACGGCGACTGATAACGTGGAGGCCAAACAGCAGCTTGAGAAGATCAGGAAACTGACGTTAAAAGGCAAGCTATTGAAAACACCAGTTATCGACTACGGTCCCTATAAAAGTGATGCGACTTATACCAAATTCATCGGAGAGAATGCCCAGACGATTGCCTTTGAAGACCTTATCGATGTAAAAAAACGGGCTAAGGCTCAGAATCTGGAAGAGGTTTATGACATCGCCACTGCTGAGATCAACCGACGTGCCACTCAACTGGATCAAGAGTATCGGGACTACAAAAACGAGGGCGTAACCAATACCCCTCAATAACCTCAATTCTCACATGCTAGCCCCTTTTCAGCGGCCAACGCCCGCTTTGGGAGCGCTCATTCTAAACTGTCACCCACATGAGCAATTATCAGTTTCTAAAAGAGTATCAGGGCTTTCTGTCGGGCAAAATGGTACCGACGCCAAAAGCGGGTTTTTCGGTCAGCCGGTCAGAGATTCACCCCATTTGTTTCCCCTATCAGGCCGATGCCATTCAGTGGGGAGCCGAGGGTGGCCGCCGGGCAATCTTTGCGCATTTCGGACTGGGCAAGACCATCATTCAGCTGCAACTGGCCATGCTGTGTCTGGCCAAAAACGAAGGCAAAGCCCTTATCGTTTGCCCGCTGGCCGTCAAGCAGGAGTTCTACGAAGCCGCTGACATGCTGTCGACTTCGCTGACCTACTGCCGAACCCAGGCCGAAGTGGAAGCCGCTCAAACCCGCATCATCATCACCAACTACGAACGGGTACGGGATGGGGATATCCGGCCGGATTATTTCGTGTTTGCCAGTCTGGATGAGGCCAGCGTGCTGCGCTCGTACGGCTCGAAAACCTATCAGGAGTTTTTGGCCAAATTTCAACGCGTTCAGTTCCGGTACGTCTGCACGGCAACCCCTTCACCCAACAAATACAAAGAACTGATTCATTACGCCGGATTTTTAGGGGTGATGGATACCGGGCAGGCCCTGACCCGCTTTTTTAAACGCGATTCGACCAAGGCCAACAACCTGACGATCCATCCCCATAAAGAGCGTGAATTCTGGCTATGGGTCTCCTCGTGGGCGTTGTTCATTACCAAACCGTCCGATCTGGGCTATTCCGATGAGGGCTTTGCCTTAGCTAAGCTGCACCGGCACTGGCACCTGGTCAAGTTACCCAACGAAGAAAGCGCAGTCGACCGCGATGGCCAGTTAAAGCTGGTTCGGGATGAGGCCATTGATCTGCGGTCCTCTGCTAAGGAAAAACGGGATAGTATGGATGCGAGGATACTGCGGGCTACCGGCATTGTCGATGGGGAAGCGGATGATACCAGTTGGGTGATCTGGCATGATCTGGAAAAGGAGCGCGAAAAGCTGGAAGAAACGGCGGGTCTGCTGGGCTGGACTAGTTTTAAGTCTGTCTATGGCTCCCAGGATGAAGCCCTGAAAGAAAAGCTACTCATCGACTTCAAACACGGGAATTATCGAATCCTGGCTACCAAACCCTCAATTGCCGGACAGGGCTGCAACTTTCAGAAACACTGTTACAGTGCCATCTTTCTGGGGATCACCTACAAATTTAATGACATCATTCAGGCTGTCCATCGTATCCAGCGCTATGGCCAGACCCACGACTGTCACGTCCATTTTATCTATACCGATGCCGAGGAGCACGTTCGGCGGGAATTCGAAGCCAAATGGCAACGCCACGATGAGCTGGTAGCGACCATGACAGGCATTGTCAAGGAGTTTGGTTTATCCCAGACGGCCATGCTGGGGGAATTGAACCGCTCCATGGGGGTGGAACGGGAGGAGGTGAGGGGGGACCTATTCAGTGTGGTGCATAACGATTGCATTCTGGAGACGGCCAGCATGGAAGAAAACAGTGTGGGGCTGATTCTGACCAGCATTCCCTTTTCCAATCATTACGAATACACGCCCTCCTATAATGATCTGGGACACACCAATAACGATGATCATTTCTTTGCCCAGATGGATTTTCTGACGCCCAATCTGCTTCGGGTCCTAAAGCCCGGCCGAATAGCGGCTGTTCACGTTAAAGACCGGATCCTGTTTGGTTCGGTAACGGGAACGGGTATGCCCACGGTGAACCCCTTTCACATGAAGACTACGTTTCACTTTATGAAACATGGCTTTGAGTTTATTGGCATGATCACCATTGAAACCGATGTGGTGCGCGAAAATAACGGCACCTACCGGCTGGGCTGGACAGAGCAGTGTAAAGATGGGTCGAAAATGGGGGTGGGTTCGCCTGAATACCTGCTGTTGTTTCGCAAACTTCCCAGCGATACCAGCAAAGCCTATGCCGATGAGCCGGTTGTCAAATCCAAGGAAGTCTATACCCGTGGCCGCTGGCAGATCGACGCCCGCGCCAAATGGAACTCTTCGGGCAACACGTTGCTCACGCCCGAAGAGATAGCCGCCTGGCAGGTCGACAAAATTGCTTCCGTATTCATGGAGCGATCTAAAACGACCGTCTATGAGTATGCCGCTCACGTCGAATCGGCTAACGAAATGGACCGCCGGGGTAAACTGCCCGCTACGTTCGAGAGCCTGCGCGTAGCGGCCCGTACGGGTGGGGTGTGGGATGATGTGGTTCGGATGCACACGCTCAATAGCCGCCAGTCCCAGCATCGGGAGGAGCAACACATCTGTCCCTTTCAGATCGACATCGTAGACCGGGCCATTACCCGCTGGAGCAATGAAGGCGATGTGGTGTATGATCCCTTTGGCGGGCTGGGTACGGTAGGCAACCGGGCGATTCTGTTGAACCGGCGGAGTCGCTCCTGTGAGCTCAATCCGGATTATTTCCGGTGCAACGTAGCCTACCACCGTGAATCGGAATACAAGCGTCAGGTGCCTACCCTGTTTGACCTCTTACCCGCATGAACACCAACCTATTTGGGGAAGAACAGGGCCTGCCCGTTAAATTCCCCAAACTCCAAAAGCCAAAAACTAACCCCATGATCCGGGTGTATGGCGAGGGACCTGACGCTACCAAGTGCATCAGCTGTCAGCATCAGTTTTTCCGGGTGTTCGCCAGTAAGTATTCCAAATGTGAACTGTGGGATGTGAGTTCCAGTCCAAAGACAGACCACAATTCGAGGTATCATGCCTGTGGTAAATTTCAGGCTAAACCGACTGGAAACATCTGGGTAGTTTGTGTTTGTCAAACCTGTGGGTACCGGCTTAATCCGACACTGGAAAAGCAGGAACATCATGACAATCGAATGATTGGATTTGGCTGGAAATACATTGGCGTAGAGGATGGTGTAAACATATGGCAACGGCCTATTCAGTCCTGTTTTGCCTGTCCACCCAAGCCCAGGACCTCAAAAGCGAAACGTCGATGAGCAGCTTCATTCGCCTGCGCGGGCCACCGGATCCGCATACTCCCCACGTTAAGAATCCCGACCCGGCAGACCTAAAATTTAACCTATTCATTAATGTATATACCTATCTGGGCGGGATTCTTCACAGTTCTATTCACCTTCAAAATACTACGAGTATGATTACATTAACCGACATGTTCTGTGGCTGTGGCGGGTCCAGCGAGGGAGCCCGCAACGTTGCCGGTACCCACATTCAGTACGCGCTGAATCACTGGAAGCTGGCCATTGAAAGCCACAATACCAACCACCCCGACACGCATCATGATTGTGCCGATATTTCCGAAACCCATCCGGCCCGGTATCAGAAAACGACGGGCCTGATTGCTTCGCCCGAATGCACCAATCATTCACTGGCCAAGGGACAAAAGCGCAAGAATCTACACCAGCAGGACATCTTTCAGGATAAGGCGTTCGATGCCTCGGCGGTACGTTCGCGGGCTACCATGTGGGACGTTCCCCGCTTTGCCGAAATCCACAAATACGAGTTTGTGATTACGGAGAATGTGGTCGATGTTCGCATGTGGGTCATGTTCGATCCGTGGCTCAAGGCCATGCATGCACTGGGTTACCTGCATGAGTGCGTGTACCTGAATGCCATGTTTGCCCATGGCGAAGACATCAATGGGTTTGCCCCCCAGAGCCGGGATCGGATTTATATCGTATTCTGGAAAAAGGGCAATCGCAAACCTGATCTGGATATTCGGCCCAAAGCTCCCTGCCCACGCTGCGGAACGGTGGAGGCCATTCAGACGTGGAAACCCGGCCGTCGGTCAGGCAAATACAAAACGCAGTACACCTACCGGTGTTCGGTTTGTGCTACGCCCGTTCTTCCCTTTTACTATGCTGCACTGAACGCGCTGGATTTAAGTATTCCCATGATTCGGATTGGTGATCGGGCCAGTCGGGGCATGCAACCGCTTAGCCCTAACACCCAGAAGCGAATTCAGTACGGTCTGGATAAATACGGTATCCGGCCAACCATCATCGACCAGCGCAATCAGTCGGGTAGTGCATCGGCCCGAATTCGGGGAGCTGAAACGGATCCATTGAACGCTCAGTCCACGGGCTACAGTAGTTATCTGTTTGCACCCTTTCTGTTCAATATGGCCCATACCAAGGCCAAGAATCCAACCATGCGGGGTATGGATGAGCCGATGGTTACCCAGACCACACAGGAAAGTCTGGCCATGGTAAGCCCTCAGCCCTTTTTACTGGCCAATCGCGATTGTTCGCCAGCGAAGGCACTTACCGATGTAATCCACACCCAGACAACGGCCAATCAGGAAATACTGATTGCGCCACCGGGTTCATTCATTGTTACGAATCGGAAAACGACGCCCGCGCGTGATCCAAATGCGCCCCTGGCTACGATCACCGGCCAGCCCAATTCCATGTCGTTCATTGTGCCCATTCATGGGACGGCCCGCGCCAAGTCCAGTAACGAGCCGATGGAAACGGTCATGACAACCGGGCACAGTAGCCTGATCATGATGCCCTACCATGGCCAGCCGCAGGCGAATCATGCGTTTGAGGTTTGTTCGACCGTACCAACGAAAGATAGCATTGCCCTGATTGATGGAAAGCCTGAGATTGACGATTGCTATTTCCGTATGCTGCAACCTGCCGAAACGGCCAGAGCGCAGGGTTTTCCAGTCAACTATGCCATACTGGGTAATAAGTCTGAGAAGCAAAAGCAGATCGGTAACGCCAACCCACCCCCAACGATGGAACTGTTAGTGGCCCGTTGTGTCGCTTCATTGCTATGAACAACGTCACCATCACCACGGACAAACTGGCGGAAATTGAACTGATGGAGCTATAAGTATTCGACCTGTTCAATCGTAAGTGACACCGCTGCCAAAACTGGATCATACAAAGTAGATAGGTCAATAGATGGGGTCAGCAACCGAACAATGTCAGCTTGAAACTGAATGACAAACCAGTGTAAATGAAAGCCCGGTTGGCCTAGCCGATTAAAGGTTCGAATCAGGAGTTGATCGGTTTTGTCATTGGCCCGATCAACCAACCTGCTCAACTCGAGTTGAATCAAGTCCAGTTCAGATCGGCTAAAATCCTGGCCCCATGGCCGTGGCTTAATGCCGGGAAATATTGCCCGGTTGTAACTAAGGAATTGGATGTATTCTTTCAGCAGGTGTGATGGACTACTTTCTGAGATCATGAGGTTGGTGCGTTTTCGCATAGATAGCCTTCCTAATCCCCAACTGTCAAAAAAATGGCTCAAAATATATTAAACGTACCTGTTCTGTATCCATCTTATTCTCAATCGTATAGATCATGAGAAAGCAAAAAACCGTTGACGTCGGCAAATGGTACGTCACCATCATCGGCATAAAGCCGGATGCGCCGTCCTATGTATCGGATCACTTCAAATGTCCCGTTCGGGCTCAGGTTCGAAACAATGTGTTCAACCCGCCTAGTCCAATCATTTGCCATCCGCATGAGGCCCATTTGTGGAGAGCTGATTTCTTCATTTTCCAGAAAAAGACTTCATGAGAAAGCCCAAACCTAAACCCGATGGCCACTCCGTTGCCGCCTACCTGATTCAGATCGGTATTGAGCAACTGGAGAAAAGCCCCACGATGCGACGGCAGAGTCATATCAGCCTGGTTGATTTGCAGGCAGCACAGAAAGTACGGAGACGATTATTAAGACAGAAGCCCAAATGAATAAAGATAAACATCGCCAAAAAGCGGCACTCAAAGAATTCAAAAAGCCAGTTACTGCCTTTGAACAGATTGATTTGACGCAGGCTACTTATGTGCCTGATGGTATGACCAGAGCTTATCGGAACACACGGTACACGGTGATGGTCTATGACGACTCGCCAACGAGCCACGGTCCTGCGATTCGGGTAATGGTGCAAAAGCACGATAATACCTCAATACTGAAACACTGGTCAGAGATGCAACAAATCAAAAATGAAATCTTTGGTGGGGAGGTCACCGCAGTTGAGTATTATCCAGCCGTAAGCCAACTGATTGATAGGTTCAACATCTACTGGTTCTGGATTTTCCCTGAAGGTGTTTTGCCAATCCCAATACTATCCATTTAAGTGAAATCATGGCAAACGAAACCGATCAATACCCAACATGTAGGCGCTACAAAAGACTGGCCTTATCATGCTGGCAGTAAAGTCCCCTTTGTGTTCGTGTTGGCTAACTGGCACCCGATTACACCCGTTCCACAGACTGGCTTTCAGGGCTGGCGCTATACTGCACTTAGGCCATAAGATCGCTTAGACTTTTATGGGTCACCACAAATGGGAGAAACTTGTGCAACCTGTTTGAAAAGAAAGTCCTATAGTATGGCGGCTACAGGTTGTGAATAACTATTGTCGCCACCTGGTCCCTTGGCAGTTAATTTGACGGTATATGTCCCTGCTTTTTTGTAAACATTTACAGGTTCTTTTTCGGTCGAAGTCTGCCCATCCCCAAAATCCCAAGAGTATGAAGTGGCATTAACCGAGCTATTGTAAAATTTCACTGCACCTGGCGAATTGCTTATGCTAACATAGTCATACGAAAAGGAAACAGATGGTCTTGCCGTGACAGTATCCTTTTTAGAGCAACCTATAGTGGCACACAGGATTATCAGAATTGTGAATAAAGATTTCATGGCAACGGGATTGATTAAGGGTGTGGTTGATGCCTATAAGGCTAAATGTTGTCGGCAAAATAGATAAAGTATTTAGGAAAATCACTATTTGATAGGTTTATATTCAGTTGAATGTAAACCTATCAGCAATAATTTTTTGATGAAACGCTACACCTACGTAGGGGACCGCATGACCGATCCTGAATTGAAGGGTCAACTCTGCACGGCGGTGCTGCAAGACAATGACAAGTGCATACGGGGTCGAAACGGGAGTATGCTAGTTCAGTTCGATTCGGGGCGAGTTGCTACGGTTATTGGTCGACTGCTTCGGAAAGTGGATAAGTAAAGAAAACAGCCCACATCAAGTTGATATGGGCTGTCCTGATTATTCACTACAAATACATTCACGTGTAAACTAATAACCAAGTGTATTGGTAAGGCGCCCATATAGTAAGCGACCGGCCCAAAAGCTTATAGAAAATAGTATTGTTAAGGTAACAGTTGAATTGCTTCCTTTACCTTCGCCTGCATTCTGGCCAGTGCCCCGCTATTGCCCTGCTCAAAATCCAGCAGGTCCACCTTTGCATACAGGTTGATCATATTCCAGGCCTGCGTAAAGGGAGCCGGATCAGGAGACGATTCTACTACATTCCAGAGTAATTCCCGAAACTCGGTATAGCGTTGAACGACCGCTTCAGTTTCTGCTTCGGGTGTCAGGCGGAGTAATTTATCTTCTGCCAGCATCAGTTTCGCTATGGGCGAATTAGCTGGCCACCTTGGAAGGCTCATGGCGTTGAGATACTGTTCTACCAACAAATGTACGGGGAAAGCCAAGGCTATGCCCAATGATTACCTTCAGTATAATCGTTATTTAATTTTCTTATTTACATACAATCATGTCCTTTTTACGGATATGGCGGTATGGATATATTGGAAATGCCGATTCAATTCGAGTCGGCATTTTTTATGTGACGCTTTGCCAGTAATTCGTCTTAGCAGCAATAGCATTAAGTTACGGAGGTCTCAAAAGCCAGTCTCGTTGGGGCTGGCTTTTTTACTACAAAGAACACCGCCGATGGGAAGTAACGATACTAGCTGGGTATACCCATGTACTGTCTACCTTCGAGAGCGCAGGAAATAAATTAAGAATAGCCCGCCCTATTTTTTTAACGCCCTCAACTTATACCAACACAGAGATGAATCCATTTATCTACTTAACCTAATACGCCCAGTATGTCACGACTTACTTACCATATCGAATTGTCGCCAAAGCCCGACAAAACAGGGCGCTCGACAGTTAGTATACGCCTGCACATGAAAGGCCAAAAGCCGGGACGGGTGCTCACGCAGGTGAAAATAGATACCCCCGCTACCTGCTGGAACCCCAAAAAGACCTGGGGGCAGTGGGTCATTAAACACCCCGATAAAGATCGACTCAACACCCGGATCAAAAACGAACACAATCGAGTCGAAGATCAGGTGGAAAAGTGGCAGGCCGCCGAACCCACCGCCATCTTCTCGCCCCTGCTGCTGGCCGAACGCTTTCGGGCGGGTATTCCCGAGTTGTACTTCGAGTGGATCGATAAAGTATTGGTCGATGCCCAGGATCAGGCCTATTCTACCTATGTCAATAAGCGTAGCGCAGCGAATATATTCCGCACCTGGGCCGTGGCCGACTTACTCCTAGCCTCGGTTACCCCCGTCCTGGTTCGGCAGTATCAGGACTATCTGGTTAGGTCTGAGAAGGAATACGGGGGGCGGCGAGTAGGCTTAACCATCAACACGATGCTGGATCGGATGCATGTGCTCCACCAGGCCATTCTGATTAAAACGGGCATTTCCCCCAAGCAGGCGTTTCTTCTCTCCCCCTGGACGGATGTGATCCGATTGAAAGAAGTTAAAACGCAACGGGCTAAACTCCATGAAACAACGATCGAACAGGTGGCGGACTTACGGGTCACCAGTCGGCACTGGCGCATCACCCCTACGGAGGCTTTCCAGATCTGGATGCTGGCTCACCTGTTTGCGGGGATGCGTTTTTCGGATGTGATCCAGTTACGCTATGCTCATTTTACGCTGGATGCTGAGGGGCATCCAACCCAGTTGCGTTACCGCATGTTAAAAACAGGACACCTGGTCCACATGCCCATTTTCGAGGAAGCTCGTCAATTACTTCAGCTCTGGTGGAGGGCAGATGCTGGTTCGACCGACTACTTACTACCCTACATGGATAACCAGGGGGTGTATGCCAAACTTCTCACTTATGATGACTACAAGGCCGCTTCCTTTGCCATCAAGCGAAAACTCTACAACACCATCGTCCACTGGAACCGCAAGGTGAATCTGAGCCTGAGGCCGCTTAAGCAGGCAGCGGGTTTAGCGGATAAGCTGACGATGCACAATGCCCGGCATAGTTTTGCGGATCGGGCCCGTCGAATGATGCAGCAAGGGGGAAAACTAACCATGTATGATATCCAGATGATGCTGGGCCACAGCCGATTCAAGACTACCGAAATCTACACCAAGGATCTTCAGGAACCGGATTTAATTAATCCCATGCAAGCTATATTTGGCGACCATCAGGACTAATAGTGTAGTCTAGCTGCGAGACAAAAGTTGTTACCTTTTACCAACTCTTCGTCAAAAAGGTACTTTCTCCAAAAAGTAACCTATAAATGCTAAAAGCCTGACCGATAGTGGTCACTCATCAATACTTCACTCTAGGGAGGGTGAATACTAGAAATGCTGATTCTGATGGGGTCAGCATTTTTTGTGTTAGGAAGTCCTAGTTCGTCGATAACTAAATAGACAGTTTATTGTATTTGATTTGCAACATATATAACAAAAGTATAATATAGCGGTTGATTGATTTTTGACACCGCTATGATAGACCACATAGACCATATTGAGGAAGGGGATATGGTGAAGGCAACAGCTTCATCCAGATACTTGATTCCCTTTTTTTCCAGTCTGGTACAAGGTGGTTTTCCAAGTCCCGCTGAGAATTACATCGAGAAGGTCTGTGATCTGAATGACCTCTGCATTACCAATGCCGAAGCGACCTACTTCGTCAGGGTCACGGGGGATTCGATGACGGGTGACCGCATCGAGCCGGGCGATGTGCTGATTGTGGATTGTTCCCGCCCGCCCGCCGATGGCAAGATCGTCATTGTCTGGTACGACGGGGGCCACGCCGTCAAGCGGATTCGGTATGTCGATAAGCTAATTGTCTTGGAGTCCTCCAATCCCCGGTACTTACCCATCTACGTACACCCAGGGGAGAATTTTAGTGTACTGGGAGTCGTTACGTTCAACCTGCAAAAGTTCTAGCCATGTTCGCCCTGGTCGATGCCAACAATATGTACGTGAGTTGTGAGCGTAGCTTCAATCCGGCCCTGGAAGGCAAGCCCGTGATTGTGCTCTCGAACCGGGATGGGTGCGTAGTGGCCCGAAGTAACGAAGCCAAGGCGCTGGGCATTAAGATGGGCACTCCCTATTTCCAGACGGCTGACCTGCGGGAGCAGCATGATATTCAGGTATTCAGTAGTAACTACACCCTGTATGGCGATATGTCAGCCCGGCTAATGAGCACACTGGCCCGGTTCGTAGAGGACGTCGAGGTGTATTCAATCGACGAAGCCTTCCTGCAAATCGACGGCTATGATAGTATCTATCCATCGTATACAGGCCTGGGTCAATCCATTCGGGATACAGTCAAACAGTGGCTCCGCATTCCGGTTTGCATCGGCTTTGGCCCCACCAAAACACTCGCCAAGGTGGCTAACCGCATCGCCAAGAAACGCCCGGAACTACATGGTGTATGCGTGTTGTCAGGCGAGGAGGAAATTAGTGAGGCTCTGGCTGGGTACGCCATTGATGATCTGTGGGGTGTTGGTTACCGCTATGCCAGAGCGTTAAAATCGCATGGTGTCTCGACGGCGGCCCAGCTTCGGGATGTGAATGACGAATGGATCAATAAGATCATGACCGTCAACGGGCTTCGCCTGGTGCATGAACTGCGGGGCTTTCCCTGCAAGCTGCTCGAAGTGAATCCACCGCCCAAAAAAGCCATCTGTGCCGCTCCCAGTTTTGGCAAATTAATTCCTGATCTGGAAACGATTGCCGATGCACTGACCGCTCATCTCACCCGCGCGGGTGAGAAACTGCGCCGTCAGGATTCGCTCTGTGGTACTATCACCGTCTTTCTGCATACGGATCGCTATCGAAAAACGCCCGGTAATGGATTGCCCGCCAGGCAGTATTACAATTCACGAACTGTAGAGCTTCCTCATCCGACCAGTTCGACGGCGGAGCTGAACCGCTATGCCCAGGCGTCGCTGAAGGCCATCTTCCAATATGGCTATAACTTCCAGAAAGTAGGCATTATCCTGACCAATCTGGTACCCAGTGATTACCGACAACGGGGCATTTTTATTGATGGTCCCGATGAGCGGATGATCAAACTGGCTGCGGTCGTTGATAAACTTAACCGTCGCTTTGGACAGGACAAACTGCGGCTTGGTTCCCAACTCTACAATCCGGATTGGCCCATGAAGCAGGAATACCTGTCGAAACGTTATACAACTGATTGGAAAGAAATCCTGACCGTACGATGAAGCCAGTCATTTCACCCGGTGATCGGGTCAGTGTGGAAATCCGGGTGCAGGGCTACTACCGGGGCACCCAGAAAGGAACGGTGCTAAGGTGGACCGAATCCGGGCGCATCTCAGTCAAGCTCGATGGAAAGGGGGAGGTAAAGAATGTATCGCCGGATCAGGTGAAGAAAGTGGCGGATGGATAGGAAATAGGAGCTAGGAATATTTTTACCCCAAAATAGCAAAATAAATACCAATATATATTGGTATTTGGGAAAGGATTACTACATTTGCTTACGATGCTGACCTGGAAGGAACGATACGCTAAAATGAAGAAATACTATGGGTGGACCGATTCCGATGTTGCCTTTATGATTGGCAATACACCCAAGAGTGTGAATATGGTTGTCAATTCTGAGCAGTTCCCTCGGTGGTTAAAGCTGGCCATTATCGTGCATGAACTGGAGCAAAAAACTAAGGGTAATCTTTAATGTCCATTACGCATACGGCCCTGCTTGACTTGGGCTTTACTGAACTCTTCAACCGTCCCCAACGCTACGTTTATAAGGGCGTGACGGGTCGATTGCAAGCCGATACGGGCACGTTTCACTTTCACGGATTTAGTCCGATGATCACCACGTTAGAAGATTTGAAGTACATGATTATGATCATAGACTACAATCACCAGGCTACGTTTGTGGGCTATCCCAGTCACGATAATTAGGTAACTTTATAGTATGGACGATACAGCGATAAAACCCTTCTCGCGTCTACTTGAGAAGGTACTTGATTTGGATGAACAATATTTGGACCCCAAACAGGCAGGTGGCTATAAGTTAGGGCATTATGATGAATCGAAGAGTGAAATTGTGTTGTATGGTGTCGAAGATACACCTCGCCGAATTGCCGAATTAAGGTCGGAACTTGATGCGACTGGTATTCGCCATAAACTCATTAAGCAGGATCCTTTTATGGATTATATCAATATCACAATAATTATTCCAGATGGAAGCAGCGATAAAACCCACGGAAACCCAGATCAGAAACACGATTCAGGATCTGCAAAAGCGGCTCAAACAGCCTGCCATGGATAAGCCCATAAACCGGGCTGTGCATGAAGGCTACACCGAAGCGGTGAACATTCTGGTGGAAGGCCGGGAGAATTACGATGGGATTGATAAACTCAGGACACAGCAGGGCAGAGCCATTGCAGTACTCGCCGTGGATTACCTGTTAGGTGAATGTTCGCATAAGGTGTTATTGGGTGTACCCTTAAAAGGATAGTTGTATGGAAACTGTATTTGACCTCCTCGCAAGTCCAATCACCCAGCTACGCCCGCACGTTAAGCTGGTTGAACTAGATGATTTAGGCCCGGTAACACGTTGCATCATGCAGGTTGGAAAGTACCGATTGAAACGTCTCCAATCGAAACAGCTTCGTCAGCTGGATGATAATGGACAAAACAGGGATGTGTCCAATGTGATTTGGGAGAATCCACAGGGTGGCTATTTTGATGAGCGGGAAGTGGTCATTCTGGAAGCTATTTTTCAGGAGTGTTGTGTAACAGGTATTGTTGAATTAGAGGAAGATAGTAGACGATTTAGGCGAAACAAATCACTTAGTGAATATGGAAACCGTATTTGATCACAACCTCACGCCCGACGAAATCGACGAGTTAGGCTTTCTGGCCAGCTTTTCGCTGAGCCTTCGCCACGGTCTGGAATTTCCGGATCCGTTGACTGCGCAGGGTTACCAGGCTACGATTAGCGCCGAGGGTGCATTATTTGACCTAGGCTTATTGTACGACTTTCGGGGTGATGCCGCCAAAACCGAACAGTACTGGAGTCAGGTACCCGAACTAGCCCAGCAATACCGGCTGGGATTCGATTATGTTATCGAAGAGGATGCTTCTTAAAGTAGTCGGCCATTCCTTTGCTGATGGCTGCATAATCGCCCAGCAGAATGGGCAATAAATCAGAAACGACCTGCTGCTCACTGAGTCCACGCTTGGCGATGGTAGAGCGAATATTAGTTACCCAGTTGCTGTAGCCATATCCCTTATCCAGAATATCGGTTTTGTGAATTGGCTTCACACCAAAGGGTTTCAGAAACTCATCGTAGGTGTGACGGGCCGTAAACTGATTCAGCGTTTCCATATCCTGAAGGGCATACTTATTCAGCTTACGCGGTGGGGTTTTGCTCTTGGCGTGTAAGATTTCGTGCCACAACCCTTCCACCGCATATTCCTGATTGAAGGTAAGTGGCGTTTGGGCTTTCATGGCGCCAAAGGCTCCCCGCAATTCCTCCGCTGGATTGAAGGTACTACCACCCAGGCTAAAACTATGGGTACTGATGGATATTGTCGATTGACCCTTCCATTGATTGGTGTAGGGAGTATACAACTGGCTATGCTGCAACAGATACGATTTGGAATGCAGGATGCTGACCGATTCCAGACCACTCCGGAAATTCTCGGGATGCGTCCGGGCAAACTCCATGATCACCGCTTTTAGTTCCTTATTGGTGGGCACATCCCCCGCAATGAACTTCGATAGGTCAATGGCTTTTGGGTCTGCTTTGGGCAGAACTCTCGTGAACGTCGCTTTTGATAAATCCCGGTTTTTAAAGTTATCGGAGATAAAGTAGGGTACCTGTTTGGCCCGGTTCAACCGATCCTGATTGTCGCTAACCCACCTGGTAAATCCTTCGGGTAAATCCGTGATTTCATTCACGCTGCGTAACGTAGATGGATCCTCACCGTTCAGGATCATGCCCGTCAGTTTCTGCAACTCCTCTGGTGTGGCCAGAATGGAGATAGCATGGCATCGACATTGTTGGTGCCAGCCTTTGAATTTGAACGTCTTCGGATATCGCCCTTTAAGCGATTCACACACATCACAACTGAATACGTGGTTTGACCTTCGTACTTCAATACCGACAACAAAGTCGAGTTGTTGGTACCTGAGGTGATCAGCCTCCCGGTAGGCAGAATTGATTTCTGTACGGGTTAAGCGCATCGCATTTTTGTAAGACGATCGGTAGATGCCCTGACCCGGATGGTAGTTTTTGGCTACCTTCGAAAGTCCCAGATTACCTCGCTTGTCACGGACTTTTCGAAACAGCCGGTCGGGTTTGTTGAGGTATTTGCGGATGTCCATGCTCAGCTGAGCCGCCGAACGACCTTGCCCCAGTCCCACGTCAATGGCCATCTCCAGTTCGCCTTTGAACTGACTGGTGTAGTTCCACACCCGATCTGATAGCGTCATGCCGCCCACCTTCTGAATTCGGAAAGCCTTCAATGCCTCTTCATTTCGATCCAGATAGCGGGCCGGTGGGGTAACCGGTTCAGTTTTCTGCCGGGGTTGAGGAGTTGAGGAGAAAACCGATTCGATCAGGGCGTCATTCTGATCGTTGGCCAGTCCCCATTCGGCCACCATGCCGGTGTCGATGGTCAGGATCATGTTCAGGGCCATGCGCTGGATGAGGCTATCAATCCTATCTTTGGTGCGGGGGTAATCATCGAACGAGAATTGCTTATCCGGATTCTCCTCGACCGATTGGGCAATCTGAACAGCCTCCTGCACGGCCGTCAGGTAGATGAGGTCGATGCGCCGGGCATAGTCTTCGACCTGTTTGAAGTGCCGGTTGTTCCAGTCGGTGATGGAGAATTTACGACTACTCATCAGGCACCTATTGGGTTTAGGATATCGAATGATTTGGCCCGTGTTTCCTCTTCCTGAATCAATTTATATTCAGCCTCAACATCATCAACAAGGCCTGATTTGGCAATCGCTGTTTTCTGGGAAAGGATGGGCTGGTTACCTGTGGCCGTCATTAGGTTCTCAATCATAGCTTTTTCATCGTTGATGATAAACGGCTGAATTTCCGGCTCAATTGCCAATGTGGAGGCTTCCTTTTTCAGGTCAATACTCATGTAGGCAATGAAGGATTTAATGATATTGATCCGCCGTTGCAGGTATTCATCAAATACCTCCCGCTTGTTCTGAACTTTCAGGTGAGCATCCAGAAAGAGCATTTTCAAGGCTTCGCCCGAAATTTCCCGTAATCCTTTCACGCTATCAAAGCTGATATCAGGTGTTTGGGTAAAGGAAAATATAAATCGAAGCAGTGTTTCGATCTCCAGCTTTACCGCATCCGTGGCATGGTTCCAGCTGAGGTAATAGGCTTTACTGTCTTTTTCCCCCTGTAAAATCTGTCCTGGTTCACCCTTCTGGCCAAACCCGGCAATTTTGCCTTCGATAAAGATTTTGGGCGCAGCATGGTAATCATTGGTATCGGCAAAATTGGAAAGCAGGTATTCCAGCCGCTCAATCGACCACTGCACATCCTGCCATTCAACCTGTTCCTGATGGCCATAAATGACGGGGATTTTCTTGATGACATTCACCGTACGCTCGGTCTGTTCCCAGGTGCCACCTTCCTGCTTAAAGGCAATCTTCTCCTCAGCCGTGTACGTCTCAAAATGGGTTACCTTTTGGCCCTCATCGTTCATTCGAACAAACAGTCGACTGAAGGCAATCAAATCCCCGGTTTCATCATAGAGTGGATAGAATTCATTGCCATCCCACGGATTAAAGGCCGTGACCCGCATTTTGAATTTGGTATCAAATCCGTAGTCACTATGGGTTTCGGACCCTTCTACCGGAAACCAGCACTCGGCTACCTGCGTGGAGCGGAACATCTCACGGGCAATCCGCCGGTTGAACGAATTGATCTTATTGTCATACAGGATCCGGGTCAGTGCAGCTACTACCTTTTTTTCTTTATCGGTTTTGCCCTCACTATTGATTTTGACCGGATTGCCAAACAGAAAGGATACAGCCCGCTCGACGATCAGCTTTTGCAGGGGGAACACCTGCCGGTTAACCTTGACGGTATCGGAGGTTACTACCTCTACTCCATCTTTTATTTCACCAGTGGGCTTTTTGATTATCTTATCTTTTCGATAGACAGGGTCAAGTGCCTTGTGACCGGATGGACTGTACTGCTTAATAAAATCCTTTATATCCAACGGCGTCTGTTTGGCTTTAAGGATCTCGATTACCTTCGGAATGTCGAGAGCTTGACCGGAAACAACGGCTAGGGCTGTACGTAATTCGGTTAAATTCATAGTCTGTTTTATTAAAAATATCCAGTCAAATCCTGAGCAACGAATGGCTTAAATGGGTAAAACGTATTGGCAAGGGCATCGAACTCATCTATGGAGCGGCCTAATCGTTTCTTGATTTCCTCCTTATCTTCCATAATGATGAGGCCCGTGGATAGCCATTTGTATTTAATTTCGGTAGCCTCTTCCTTGAAGCTGTCACCGGGCGGTAGCATGGCATTCTGGTTATTCTTTGGATTGAGCCAGTCCCGAACGGCCCAGAAGAGGTAAGCCCGTAGGTTGGCGAATTTGCGCTGACCGGTGATATCCGTCAGGTATTCGCCGTACTCATCCTTGGCAGCTTCAGAAAACTTGCAGGAGAAAGCCCGGTGCTGATAGCCCAATTCATCCAGTCTCGAATACACGCCAGCGCCTTCGCCAATCGTATCGATGTAGGCCGTTGATCGTGGATCAGATTGAAACATAGATACGGTTCGACCAGCAATCTGCATGTGATCGGCCCGACCTCCTGAATTCGACTTGTGGAATGACTTCACAATGTTGCCGTAACGATCACATTCGACAGTCGAATCCCTGCCCATACCCGCCACATCAACACCTCTTCGTAGAGGTTCAGGATATTGATCGACCCGGAAAGTCCGGTGGTATTTTTTCCACCGCTCCTGAGCCAGTTCAATCCACTGCTCAGGGATGAGGCTATCTTCGCCCACTTTGGGGAATTTGCCCAGTACCTTGATCCGGAAAATATCTTCCGGCCGGTACCAC
Organism: Spirosoma sp. KCTC 42546; assembly: GCF_006965485.1. Lineage (NCBI taxonomy): Bacteria > Pseudomonadati > Bacteroidota > Cytophagia > Cytophagales > Cytophagaceae > Spirosoma > Spirosoma sp. KCTC 42546. Next base: position 4,966,793 of record NZ_CP041360.1, on the reverse strand, counting down.
TGGCCTTCAAACTCGAAATCGTCCTGTGCTTCATCGACCTCATCGGGCCGGATTTTCTCACACCAGTTTTCGAGCTTATCCTTGATCCATTCGTAATCGACCTGACCGGGAATGACCTGCCGTTTTTCGACAACGTTGGGTGCTGTCAGTGAAGACAGCCGGAACTTGCTCCAACGTTCGCCTTTCTGCGATTTAGCCGCATAGCCCGTTGTCTGGTTTGGGTTGAATACGAGGAGGATTCTCGAATTACCCTGCAAATTCCCTTCAATAGCGCCGAATGTATCATCCGAAATACCGGAAGCCTCCGTAATGGCAAACATGGTATTGACCGCGTGGAAACCCGACCAGGCTTCATGATCATGCTCAGAGGCCTTGAAGCCCGTCAGAAACCATTCCTCGTAATCGGTGCGAATATCATAGACATTCAGGCGACCGGGGAGGTGAATGCCGTTTCGTTTCGCCCGGTTGTAGAGTCGGGATATTTCGGGCATCATGATGTTTTTCACCTGTCGATCGGTGGGAGCCGTCAGCGCCACTTTGGTGTTGGCAATCAGTTCCCGTTTGGCATTCCAGCGGGGAGTGAGGTACATGAAGCAGATCGCGGCCACGGCCGTTACGAAGTCTTTGCCCCGTGCCGTGCCACTGGCCACGCTGGTACGGGGGTTGAACTGAACGGAGGAAAGGATGGCTTCCTGTTCTTTGTCGAGGTTCACGCCCAGGGCCTCACGCGCAAACTTGCACCAATCCTGTTTCCAGTGCTGGACCCGTTGCCGTGCTTTCTCGTCGATGGCCTGCGCGTTACTCATGATTCCATTAAATAATCCCCAAAGGATTTGCCGTTATTGGTATGATCGTGCCGATTGATCAGCTTGCCATTAAGTTTTAGAATCGTTTCCATGGCATCCGCTGCGGAATACATTTTTACTTTGGGGCCAAACTCGGTGAACGATAACTCAAAGATGTTGCCCTCCTCTTCGGCTTTGGCCAGCGCTACCAGGTCCAGTTCGGCCCGTTCCACCCACTGAGGTTCGCCCTCGACGTCCCGGTAGGCCTTGGGCTTTTCCTTGAGTTCAAGCTTTAATCGGATCAGATCCCGTTCCCGCTCTTTCTGAATGGCTTTGTGTTTTATCTGCTCTTTTTTGTCGAGGTCGGCCAGGTGTGCATACTCCTCTTCAAAGGCTATCTTGGCTTCAAGTTCTTTAATGATCGCCTTCAGGGGCTTGCGAACCATTTCCCGGCGAAGAACCTTTTTGATCACCATGAACTGATTTAGCCGTGTACCCGCAATGTCACTGATGTGCTTGGTAGCCTCATCAGCGGTCATGGTGAGTAGCGCTAATCGTTCTTTGATTGCCACCTGAATCTCTGGATCTTGCTTGAGTTCCCACGCAGTTTGTTTGGCTGTGGCTTTGCTATACCCTGCCCGAATCGCTGCCGCTGCCCCCTTGCAATCTTTCGTATATTCTTCGACAAATCGTCTCTGGATGTCCGTCATAGACCTTACTTTACCTTACTTTTTTCAAATAGCCTGATAAATTTGTTTGCCCTTCACCCAGATCATTTTCAGCACCTGATTACGATCCGGCTGGCCATCGCGGTTATGGGCCACATGCACCCAGGCGGGATTGTTATGCGCATCAGGATTCTCCAGAATCAGCTGATCGAACTTGAGGTGAGCCCGCGCCCAGTTGAATACTTGCAGATTGGTGACCAGCGGTAAACTATCACAATCAATGTCGATGGCGCAGCCGTACATGTGGGCTGATTTGGATGCTCCACCAATGGCCGCATTCAGAGCAGGGGACCGGTAAAACGACGATACCGGTAGTTTGCCAAATTGCTCACAAAGGGGCTCGTAAAAGTCTTTGTAGACCTTCACCATGTTGGCATAAATCAACGGCGTTGGTATATTGGCAATCCCTTTACGAATGGCCGTAGCGGATTTGACCGACTCGTTGAAGGTTAGCCAGTGGCCGAAATCATAGAACTGGGTTGGCGGCATGATCATGCAGGATTAAGGCTTTCGTTTAGGTCCAAAAGGTTGCACCCGGTCGGGTGGCAAAGCCCATACTTTGGGGGCAGGTGGCGGTAGTTTCTGTGGCCCCTGCGCGGATTTGATATCGCCGATGTCCTGATGGAGCGTTGATTGTTGACGACCGATGAGCTTGATGTAGCGGCTCAGTGTAGCGACTACATTGGTTAGTTGCCTAAGCTGAACATTGGAGCCCGCCAGTTGATCATTCAGATTCTTGATCTGTGCCTGATAAGCTACCATCTGAAGGTTTTGCCGGTCGATGGTGCGTTGCAGGTTGGCCGTCTGTTGGGTATCCCGGACCATCATGCGCTGATTGGTTCTGACTTCCCGTTGCAGGCTACTGAACTTATGGTTCGAGTCCAGCCGGTCCCCGTACTGCCAGTAGCCCAGTACAATGACAACAATAGCTGCACAGCCGTAAGTGATGAGGTGATTGAGCCTAGAAACCACTGTCTTGGGCAAGGGTCTGCCCCGACTGAAGCGAAGCCGAACAAAGAAGGCCAGCGCAAAGAGTCCCACCACAAACCGAAACAGGTAGGCGACCAGGGGTAAATAATCAATCCGGGGAAATACCAGCGGATCCGATAGAGCAAACACGGCCATAACCGATACCAGCCAGATCAGGACCGTGACGTACCAGGGCGGTCGAACGCGGAACTGGTTGGTGATGTGGGCAATGGAAATGCCAAATACGGCCGTCAGGCCTAGTCCGATCTGTCCAAGTGCGAAAGGGATCATGGTTTTAAGTCGGTTAAATCTTTGATTGCCTTTTCGGGCTTATCAGCTTTCTTCTGGAGCCATCCGTAGAGTTTATAGCCCGCCATACCCAGTAGAATCGTGCAGGGTATGGGTGGAATGCCCAGTCGGTCAGTCACCCAGCTGTTGAAGCCCAGCGAAATGAGCATGCCCAGACTGATCATGGCAACCCGGTGCCAGCCTTTGCGCTGCGGAGGTTTGGTTTGAATCGCTTCGTAGACGACAAAGCTGGTTGATCCGGCGAATGCCCAGCCGACCATTTGCCAGTCCACCGTGCCCGATAATGGAGCTAATAAATTCCCCACCGTGTCGAGTAAATAGATGATCGACACCCAAGCGGTTAGTACTAAACTTTTCATGAACGCTTTCACGGTAATTGAGTGGGGTATTAGCTGAGCGTAGTTGGATAGTAGGAGCGGGTTAGGCTAGAATGGCCGTTTCCTGATGTGGGCTTCGCGTAGCTTATTCTTGCCGGTGAACCAACCCTTCAATAGATTGATCCGTACCTCCTCATCAATCCAGTCCCGCGCCTTTCGCATCGAATCCCCCCGAAAGCGGAACGCCTGATTTAAAGAGGAATACGCCCGGTCAATGTACATGGCCCTCGTTTGCAGACTATCGAACAGGCGAAGTTTAATGGTAATGGCCTTATTGGCAGGCTCGTTGTAGGCGACCACAGGCGTTACTTTACTGGTATCGGCAGGAGTCAGCAGGTTTGACCGGATGAGGTTTTCCAGATTGGCCTGACGCTGGGCGATGGCTGAGAGTCCCGAAACATCCACTTTGATGTTGGGCAGGACCGATGCCTGACGGTCATCACTGCGCTGTTTGTCCCGTTCGATCTTCGCTTTGAAGTCGGCAAATTCCCGGATCAGCTTCACATTGGCATCGGCCAGAAGTTCCAGCTTATCCCGATTGGCCAACTCCTCAGCGCGTTGCTTTTCCCAGAATCGAAAGCCGGGAACGTAGGTAAACAGCAGGTACCCAATGGCGATGGCCAGTATGGCCCCGATTATCCATTTTCCGATCATGACTTTTTCGGCAGTTGATCATCTCCCAGCGGAGGTGTAGGTCCCTTGATGGCTGCCTGTGCGGTGATGATGCCCGATAAAAAGAAGGCTACTTTTAAGCCGTAGCCGACATACGTTAGCCAGGGTGGTACGACCTCCAGCGTCTTTTCGTAGGCCTCTTCGCTGGCCGCTAATGTTGCCAATACGCCCAGCACTACGGTCAGAATGTTAAAAAACTTGGGCGTTTTCTTCTCCAGACGCTGAAAGAGCTGGGTAAAAAACTGGGTTGATAGATCGTTCATCTTGCTTTCGTTTTTGCTTCTGTTTTTGCTTTCATTTCTGCTTTCAATCTTGCTTCTATTCTTGCTTTCATCCTGTTTTTGGAGCCCTTCACAATCAGCTACTTACGGACTGTTTCCTGTTGCCATAATTGGCCGGATAATCGTGGGTATTCTCGCGTAAAATCTCATACATTTTAGCTGTAACTATCTGAATATAAGTAAATTATAAGGCAATAGATTTGTGCTAAACTGCTTGCAATATAAGTAGTTTAGATATATTTGCGATCTATAAAATAGACTTGCCATTTTCACATGAAGGACCAAATCATTGCCAAGCTGAAAGAGAAATATCCAAAAATAAATCTCTCGAAAGCCCGGTTGGACGCCATTGCGGACAAACTGAAAGTAACTGAGGAGTCTGAAATTGAGGGGAAGCTGGAAGAGCTAAACGACATATTTCCGTTCGCGGAAATTGCCAAACAGGATGACCGGATTCGGGGACTTGGTAACAAGGATCAGAAGCCAGCAGACGACAAAAAGCCAGACAGCAAAACCGAAACCAACGACTCAGATAATGCTGAGGTACCCTCCTGGTTTAAGCCATTTGCCGAAACAGTCCCTAAACTGCTGACGCGGCTGGAAGCCATCGAAAATGGGAAGACGGTTGACACCCGCAAGTCGCAACTGGAAGCTAAGCTGAAGGACGCTACAGATGCTTTTAAGAATACGACACTGAAAGCCTTTAATCGGATGCAGTTCAAAGACGATGAGGAGTTCAATGCGTATTTGGAGGAGGTCGAAACGGACGCAGCGGAATTTGTTCAGACTGAAGCCAACAACGGCCTAAGTCAGACAAGGCCGCCCATTACGCCAAAGGGCACTACAACCAAACAAGCCTCCAAGGAGGAGCTTGATGCTGTCATGCCAAACTTAGTTTAATTACATGTACGCAAACCTGTCCAATTCTGGGAGCCAGATTTTAACCGGTAACGAGTCGATCGTTATCAAGGTGAATCTGGAAACCATTGAAGGGGGACGTACGCTTGATGTGTCCGGGTTCACGCCCGAAGTCATTCAGGCGGGCCACGTTCTCATTCAGGAGACGAGCACGGGCAATTATAAGCCCATGCCGCTCAACGGCGGGGCGACTGCCTACGCATCGCTCCCTGCCAGCCATACCTACGCGGGTATTCTGGTCGCTACGGTCCGCACCGCAAAGCCCTTCGCGGCTATTCTGGTACGGGGTACGGTCAATCCATCGGCTACGCCCTTCGATATGACCAGCATTCTGTCAGCTGTGAAAACGGCACTTCCCCAAATTCTTTTCCGCGCTGACTAAATCATGGAGACATCGTTATTTCTTCAATGGGTTGCCAAATACCTCCCCGGCATTACCATTCGGATCGTTGAAACGCTCAACGGTACCAACAACCCACTGACGTACCTGCACCGGAGCATGCTTCGGGAAGATCTGTCAGTAACCGGCAAATGGGAGGCCATCAACACGGCTAACACCGCGATTATGGCGGATGTGGTGGCGATGGATTCGTCGTTACCGCTCAAAAAGCGTGACTCGATCAGCAAGGCCAACGGAGACATTCCTAAGCTGGGTATGAAGTTGCAACTCAACGAGCGGCAACTAACCGATCTGGATACGCTGGTGGCTACGGGTGCATCTGATCAGCAGATTGTGGCCAAGCTGTTTGCCGATACCCCGAAGGTCATTACCGGCGTATACGAGCGCTGCGAAGAAATGTTTCTGCGGGGTCTGTCAACGGGGGTTACCCTGATTGAAGACACGGAGAACGTGGGTACAGGTATTCGGATTGATTATGGGTACGCAAGCGCCAATAAGTTCGGTGTGGCTGTATTGTGGTCGTCGGCTTCGACGGCAACCCCGTTCGATGATATCCAACGCATTCTGGATAAAGCCAGTGCGGATGGTAATACCATCACGGTCTGCATGCTGGACCGGTCAGCGTTCAATAACCTGGTCAACACCACGCAGGCAAAACAGCTCTTCGCCTTCTCGCAGAGTTTTGTGGGTTCGGCTATTCCGGCTCCGTCGCTTAGCCAGATGAATTCGTTTGTCTCGGATCGCTACGGCTTTACCTTCCAGATCGTCGAGCGTTCGGTTCGCTACGAAAAGAACGGTACCCAAACGGCGGTGAAGCCCTGGGCAACCGGCGCGGCTGTATTCCTAACCTCGACCCAGGTAGGTACGCTTGTGTATGCCAAACTAGCAGAAGAAGGTCATCCCGTGACGAACGTGACGTATCAGAAAGCGGGCAACTTCATACTGGTATCGAAGTATCGGAAGAACGATCCATTGGCGGAGTTCACCTCCTCCCAGGCGCGTGTGGTTCCGGTTATCTCCAACGTCGATCAAATCTATTTGCTCGATTCAACGACTGTTCAGTCTTAATCCGTCATGGCAAAGCAACAAGAGAAGTCAGAAAAGCCGACCCACAAGGTGGTTAAGGAGTTTCGCGACATCGCTGATTTCAACATGGTTCACGAAGTCGGTGATGATGTGTCCCACTTTGACGCCGACCGGCTGGCGAAACTGGTCACAAACGGTCACGTCGAAGAGGTGAAAGAGGTTGAAAAGCCAAAAACACCAATCAAGCCGGCTACGCCTGCTAAACCAGCTACGCCTGCTTCGGCTCCTAAAACGGGTGGTACCGGCGAGAACTCGGGCGAAACTGGAGGTTCTGGAAATCCAGAAGATCAAGTCTAACCGGACACAGATACCATGGCAACAGTTCGGGAATATGTAACGGATACACTTGGACAGTACGGTTACGAACTCTCCAAGGTAAAAATGGATGTGCTCCTGATGCGAGTGGATGCGGACGATAACACCGTTCTAAGCAAAACCACGCTTATACAGGCAGAACAGGCCATCGTCTACGCTATTCCTGAACTGTTACCCCGTGATGATGTGACCGAAGGCGGCTTGTCATTGAAGCGCAATGTAGAGGGTGTAAAAACCTACTACAATCAGCTGTGCGCCCGGAATGGCTTTGTCAATGAACTGGCTGAGGCAGCACCAACGGTTTCTGATGCCTCATTCCTATGGTAGTTAAGCAGTATCCGTATCAGTTGTGGGTTCGTCCAGTTGGCGCAAACGCCGTTCCGAATCAGGATGGTGATTTCACCGGATCCGCTTCGGCGGTCTTTGAGATGATCAGCGCCTGCCGGGACGAAATGAACGGAAAAGGGCAGTCCATTACGCTGGAAGATCAGACGACCCATGTGTATGACTTTCTGGTTCAGCTACCTCTGTCCTGTCCGGATATTAAGCCGGGTTGTTCGATCAAAGTAATTAGCAGCGGGTCCATGGTGCGCGTATTCGGTACGGCTAAGCAGTTCGTTCGGGGGCAATTACACTGTCAACTCTTTGTCTGATGCCCATCAACCGGCGGATGTCTGATGCCCAGGTGCATGCGTATTTCCAGAAAATACCGCCACAGTTTCACGACGTAATTCTATTCAATCTTTCCTACGTCGGGGAGCTTTGCGTGAATCTGGCCAGAAGTACCAACACCTATATCGATCAGACGGGCAATCTCAGAAACAGTATCGGCTACGTAATTGTCCACAATGGCAAGGTGATCAAATCGGGGTTTACGCGATCGGCAACGGTCAAAGGTTCGGGTAAGAAAGCTTCGAAAGGCTCGTTTTCCGGGGTTCGGACGGGTGAAGATCTGGCGAATCAACTGGCTGCTGGCTATGATAGTGGTTACGCCCTGATTGTAGTCGCTGGTATGAACTATGCAGCCTCCGTTGAAAGCCGTGGGCTGGATGTGCTGACCTCAGCGGAACAATTAGCTGAATCTGTGGTGCCAACAATCCTTCGTCAGTTAAAGGTAGAGTTCGAGAAACGATGAAGAAAACACCACTGGACATCCTGACGATTCTCTATAAGCTCTTGTTCGCTTCGAGTTTGAAAACAGCCATTACCGGATCTGTTTACAAGCAAAAGCGGCCAACGGGCTCAGTACTGGAGGATGTGGTGGTCAATTCACTCCCCGTTTCGGGTGATCAGTTGCAACGGGGAGCGGGCAATGTCAACATCTATGTGCCAGACCTGCTGGAAACGGTGGCAGGGACTGAGCTACGCATCGTCGATACGGCCAGATTAAAGGTATTAGCCGAACTGGCCGTGCCACTGCTAACCGAATTCAACTGCCAGCAGTACCGGTTTTGGCTAGGGCCAACGGATGTCTTTGAGGAGCCCGACACGGGCCAAACCTATCTCAATTTTCGGATTGAGTTTCAATTTTTCCCCTAACGCATTTAAATCAAGTTTTTACAATGGCACTATACACAATTGGTATTACCAGTATTACGGTCGGTGCGATCGCTGGTGATGGTGGGCCAGGTACCAGCCTGACCTCACTGGGCTACACGCTGGAGAAAACGGCTAAGCTCAATCAGGCCGATGCCACAGTTACCGAATTTAAAGTGGAGGAGGTGGATGCGGCCGTATACACCAAATCAACACCGGGCGCTATTACTCTTACATGGTCACTGGCTAACCCTGATGTGGATACCATGATTGCTGTGTTTGGCGGAACGGCGTCGGGTACGTCACCTGCCCGCGTCTGGAATATGCCCGCTTCGGTGGTCGCTATCGAGCAAACGATCAAGATCATTCCTTCGGACGGTTTCAAGGCCATTACGATCCCACGTGGACAGCTGACGGCGAAACTGAACGGCGAATTGACGCGTGACACGTTGTTCGTGCTTGACATCACGGTGACGGCGCTGCAACCCACCAAATCAGGTGTGGGGCCCATCCAGTTCACGCAGTAATCTCCCTTTCCAGCATCAGGCAGTAAGACCCCGCTCGCCGGTGTTTTGCTGCCTGATTTTGCAAGTACCTCATCCCTCTTTGCCTCATGGACAATACCCTCGCTGACCAGATCGCTCCACTTAATTATTCCATCTTTCGGGGAAATTCCTTCTGGCGGGAATATACACTGCCCGTTGACTATGTTCTACCCACACTGGTTACGACAGTAGCCTATAAGGATTCAAGTACGACGGATCCACTTCCGGATGAGCAACAGCCTACAGCTAACCTGGTTGGTCGAAAAATTCGGCATGAATATGCCCAGACCAGTTTACTTCCCGTTGAGGGCTATCAGGAGATTCTGTTCGATGGGCGCGTTGTCTGGGCAGGTAGTATTGTTACCAATAAGGATCGGGCACGGCTGAGTCTTTCTGCTCCTGTTGATTCTGGGGAAGTTCTGATCTATACCGCTGCCGATGTTACCGTAGCCGTTCCCTATACAGGGGATTTTCTCACGGCTGAATACAGAGATCAGACAGAAACGTTTCGAGATGAAGCTCAGGGCTTTGCGGCTGATGCTGAACAGGCAAAAAATGACTTATTGGGCACCTTCGATTTAGTTCAGACCACCATTACGGCGAAATCTGAACAGGTAGCGGATGATACAGCACACGTTGATGGTGTTAAATCAGCTATTGACTCGATAAAATTCAACATCGACACCCAGCAGGTTGATGTGAATCAGAAAGCCGTTCAGGTTGCGCAAGATAAAGCTGCGGCTGCTGGTTCAGCTACTACGGCCAGTCAGCAGGCGAATATCGCCACCACAAAGGCAGGCGAAGCGGCTGGATCGGCCAGTACGGCCCTAGGCTATAAAACGGCTGCTCAGGCTAGTGCGGATCAGGCAGCGGCTTACAGCACTGCCGGGTCAAATACCAACGCCTATAGTTATCCACGTGGGTCGGTGTTGGTGCATATTGGCGATTCGAGGAAAATGGGCCAATCGCCCTGGCGAAACGCTTACGAGAATGACTGGTTGGCGAAGGGTGGTATATTCGAAGGCTGGACTTCTTACAACCTGGCCAGTAATGGTTCGCCCCTTTCCTTATGGGCGGCTAGTATTACGTCTGGTGATCAGAATGCAGCGCCCGTCGATTACGCCAACAATAACACGGTCCCCAATTTGTGGCAGGCCGTCAACGCCAATCCCCAGGCGATTGAGTTCTCGCTTGGGACTAACGACTTTCGACTCAATACGAACGCCACCGCCACGGCAAGGGCCAATCTGGCGTTGTGCGTGAATTTCCTTTTGGCTAATACCAAGGCCGATATCATCCTGGATATGCCGCCACCGATTGCGTTTGGCACTGAACCGCTCACGTACACCAACAACGTCGATGCCAATGATGCCGCTCAGAAATCGGCCAACATCCGCACCATCTACCTCGAATGGATGAACCGGAATAGTCGGGTGAAGGTATTCGACACGCATAAGTTCCTGGGTGCCTATCGGGTTGACGACTGGCAGACGTTTCTCGAACCCGAAGGGCAGGGTAACTTTCAGGGTGATGTCCTACACCCAACCAATATCGGCAGTCAGCGAATCGCCCAGGGCATTTCACGGTTTTTTCGTCCCGGTTTGCCGTTCACAACAGCAGTGCGCACACCACCGGCAGCGGCATTGTCTGCCTATTATACAACGCTGGTCAATGTGGTGAGCGTGGGTAATGGTTTTTTCGACATCAATAATGATGCTCTGGGGGGCGTGTTCGGCTCAGTGACCCGATCAACAGGACGGGGGCCACTCAGTAACCTGACTCGCTACGAAGATGCCATGCTGAATGGGGGAGCCTCAAAAGTGGGGGAAGTCAGCCGCTTAACGGGCTTCAAGATTTACAATTTTGCAACAGGCGTCAGCTTTACCGTAACGGCCACGTTTTCTAAAAGTTATCCCAACGGCGCAGGCAGTTATCCCTTTCGGTTCGCTAAAACCGGGGTCGATTACACCACACTAGGAACGGGCTTATGTCTGCTGTATGTAGATAATCTTACCTGGTTAGCGACGACTCAGGCTGATGCGCTAACCATGCAGATCAATCTAAATGGGGCACTTCCGCTGACCGTTGGAGCTACAGGAGGTGCACCGGCTCCGATCTCCACGCAGGTAATGACATTTAGCGCCGTTACGGCCTACCGGGAAACCAGTTCGCAGGCAATGGACGTCGATCTGTACGTCACCAACAATCAGTCAGGGGGCTATTTTCTGGGGCCAATCAGTTCCAGTTCTGACTATCTGCTGGGCCGCATCCACTTCAATCAGTTTCAAAAATTTGGAACATTTACGCCCGATGCAACCAACTGGCCAAGCGGAATTTCAGGGCTGGCAGCGGGCGTGTACATAAAGGCGGTGGTGGCCAGTGGGACAGCTGGCAATTTTTGCGTAGTCTCTATTCGGTGCCGCTAGTCAAACCGATAACGATGCTTGATAACTAAAATTTATGACCGATACTAAATCCTCTTTTGATCCCCTAGCCGCCGAAAACCGCGAACTGGATACCCTGATTGAACAGGGTATCCAGTTCGGCACACCCAAGCGTAGTTTGTTGCGCTTTTGGGGAAAGCCCGAACGCACGTTCACGATAAATCAGCCCTATCTGGGCACATTGGATTGGCTTTCAAAAGAATACATCCAGATGAATCTGAACGAAACGGTGCTCAGTCAGGATCCGATGGGCGAATCCCGCAAGCTGGCCCGGTATGCACCCATCTGCGCCCGCATTGTGGCCATATCGGTCTTAAATTCTTATTGGAAAATCAAGCTGTTTACCCCGCTTCTGGCCAGTTACTTTCTGTGGCGGGTGAACCCCAAAACCCTCTGGAAATTCACCTCTTTGATTTTAGAATTATCCAACATGGGGGATTTTATCAACTCTATTCGATTCCTGTCGACAAACCGGACGACGGATCCGATTCGGATAGAGGAAAAGCCAAAGGATCCAAAAAATCCGGCAGTACCAGAGGCCTGAAAAGTCCCTATGGTTCCAGGGGAGCCATTTGCGCCCATTACCACTGGAGTTGGCACTATCTGCACTGGGGGATACGGTGGCAAATCGTGCAGCGAATTCTGATCGACGCACCGGGCTATGAATCCAGTACGGATGAGGAGGAGGCAAAAAAAGAGGAAAAAGCGGTGCCCCTGACGGCGGAAGCGGCTAACGAAATCTTGAAGAATCTACAAGTATGAATAACCTGGGCGGGCCACTGGCGTTCGATGCGAGTATCAACGATGTGAACTGGAAGTCTCAACTCGACGCTATGGAGCGCCGGGTGCTGGGCCTGTCCAATACCACCGTTCGGGAGACCAATAAGCTCGATGCCCAGTTTACCCGGTTAGGCCAACTGGCAGCCGGGTACTTCTCGTTTACGGCCCTTACTCAGCTACCCGCCCAGATTCTCAAAGTTCGGGGTGAATTCCAGCAGTTGTTGGAGAGAATGTTTAAAAACTTAACCACTCTAGTGAAATGAAAACACCTCAGCGAAGGAAACGGGAAAAGCGTTGGGAGAAAATACGGGCCTGTTATAGCGCCTTAGTGGTGAAGCCGGGAGTGATGAAAACGGCGGTTGAGCAGGAAGTGATGAGAAAGTTTGGGATTAAGGCGAGGTCTACGGTTTGGCGGATAGTGAGGAGGTAGAAGGGGGGGGATAGGCATACTGAAACTTTTAGAGAATTATGTCTATCTAAAATTAATTATTTTTAGGTTTCTTAACAGCCTTCATTGATTTAACTTTTTGTGGTTCATATAAAGTTTTTGCATTATTTACAGCTAAAATGACTTTGTTGTAAATATCAGGGTTTTCATTTAATTTGTTCTCAATACTTTCGAGTTGATTTAAAGAGCTCTCAATTATATTTGAATAAGGCTTAAAAGTGTCATTTTTATAGTTTTCAAAAATTAAATTATATAGATTAATGCACGCAATTAAATATTCTGAAGTTACTTCAATGGAAATATTTTCCCTCAGAATTGAAAAAATGAATTCCTTGATTTCGTCAAAAAAAATTAATTTTAGCTTTTTTTCATTAATTTTAAATTCCATCCACCAAAGCCAGTAGTTTGCCATGATGAATGAATAATTTTTATTTTTCTTCAAAAGGTCTATTACTTCAAAAGAGAAAAAAGGTTCGGACCATATTTTTTCATTATTACTAATACTATTTAATAATTCTTTATAAAGTTCAGAAACAAATGCACAATATGAGTGCAAAAGCTCAAAAATTCTACGTTCATCGAGATTTGACTTTTCAGGCAATATGAAATTTAATGATCTCTTATAGATTTCTATTATCTTTATTGTCAAATTTTTGTCATTACTGGGCAATCTTTCAATACAATATTTTATCAAATCTTCATAATTTCTTACTATAGCTTCTCTTATGATATGCCATTCCAGCTCTGCATTATAATTGTCGTAATTTTTGTCATCATATATCAACTTTCTACTACCTTCTGAATAGGACAAATCTTCCTCTTTGGGCGTGTTATGATTAATAATCTCATATAAACAATAATAATATTCATCAAGACCATCAATTGTTAATTTATATTTTGATTGATTAGCAAATGTTTCAACAAATTCACGAATAGTATTTAATAAAGGCCTTATCTCTTCCATTTTAACGCCAAGAATTGCCATTTTAACTACAAGGCTTCTTTGGCTACTAACAATCATAGATGCGTAATTATCTGAACTTTCCTTTAAACAATTATTATATACAAAATGACTAAATTCTATAAATGACTCAATAGTTTCTTTATAAGTATGAGTTTTCCAAGTTAACGATTCATCGAAAAATGATTTATTTTTTATCCCATCTAATAGGAATTCATAGCGATTAGTAATTTCATTTATTAATAAATTAACTATTCGATATTCTTTATTAATTAAACTATTTTTTATTATATCATTAAGAATGGCTATCGGATTATGCTCATAAATATTTAATGCACTTTCAAAAAAATTGGCTCGGCTAACAGTTTGTACATGTTGCTGAACTGCTTCTAAGTCGATCCTATTAACAAGTCTTTTTAATTCGGTAATAGAAAAGGAATTGTTGAGAATTTTTTTCGTTCCCGGGATTAGGAAAATAAAAAAAAGTATAAAACCCAATATAGCTACATTGAAGGCAATATCTCCGACATGAAAAAAGTCGTCATCTTTTAATAATGATGATAATAGACAGCATCCAGCTGTAATTGTAAAAATTAATATTAAATCCTGCCATGTTTCATTGAACAATAGTTTTTTGACATACTGACCATATAGCTTCTTTTGATTTTCATAGGATATTTGCAGGAAAACGACCAAAAAACCTAGAAACGAAGTGATTGCGCCTAGTAAAGATAATGTAATAGTTTGTTGTGAGTCTGCCTTAACTATAATATGAAAAGGATTAAAGTATATGATTACAGGAACAACAAAGGCTATAATTAGTAATATGATTTTAGGTCGATATATTAAAGATTTTATATTTTTACTAATTGATTTTCTAATGTTAATAAGCTTATAACTTAAGAGTTTTAGTTTATTTTTTTTCTGCAACTCTATTTCACTTTCTATTGATACAATATAATTAATATCATCTAGTATGTAGATTATATTATACCTATCAATTTCCTTTAATATTTTATAAATTGATTCATGTAAATAATTAATCTCATTGTAAATATTAGCTAGATAGCTAAAGTCAAAATATAAAAATTCACCTTTATTATAATTTATAAACTTAAACCTATTTGAGCGAATTTTCAATAGTGCCATCCAATGCTGACCATTATTTTCTAATTCATTAGCTAGCTTATTGGATAAATCTATCAAGAAACTTATAGCTGTTGCACTCTTTTTGGTATTTTCTTCAATATACTCTCTACAGTAATTATGTTTATTGAGCTTTGAATTCAAATAGTCTGAAAGCCATTTGCAATACTCTTCTTCGCTTAGGCCTTTTGGTGCATTTTTTTTAACCTCATCAACTATAGTGTTTATAGCCATAAAATTATTTCAATTATTTCAAATTTGTAAAGTATCGTTTTTTATTGTTATTTCTCACTAAAACCATAGCGCGGATCCAAGTCTTTATAATCCGCAATCATAAACTTGACAACATCAAAACGCAATCCTGGAAAGTTCATTTTAAGTTGCTTTTCTTCATCTTCATAAATATTAAGTAAATAAAGCGTGCCTCCCATTTTTCGTCTATCAAAAATATTTTTTAATTCGTTCATATTGTTTATGTAAAAATTTCTTTCTGCTATTAAAAGGCTATCAAGGATAATTTCAATAGTGGCCTCATATTCTTCAACTAATGGCAAAACAGGAATTTGCTCTTCCTTAACTTTTAACTCATTTCCAATTTTTTTAAAAATATTAGGACATTTCAATAACTCATCTCTATTAAAGAATAAATTAAATGAAGTTTCAATTTCTTTGTCACTACCTTTTTCATCACTACTGTGTTCAACAATTACATCATGTATCGGGAAGTCAACATGTTCAGCATAGTTCCTTAAATGATAAAAGAATTTATATGAGAAATAATTATCGTAACAATAACTTTTAGCTTGCTTAAAAGTCTTGTACTCGAAAGACTCTTTTCCATATTTGTGATTCAATTTTCCATCTAAATGATCAATAAAAATTCTACATGAATTAATATAATTGGTAAAGATTCTATTTGTATTTATAAAGCTTATTTCACTATCATAGTTTATGTCAAATATAGCTGGCTCAATTTTTGCCATTTGCTCATTATATGTTTTGTTAATTTCTAGGAATTCATCATAGTTTAATTTTATTTCTAGTTTTTTTCTTTTAAAGTACATGTACTCAAGCATTACATTGTTGCTAAAATTGATTTTATCAATGTCGGCTTGTGAAAGTTCTTCTATGGCATATGCTTCGCTCTGACTTGTCTGTTCTAATAAATAAAATTTTGTTTTATCTAATTTAACAATAACACCAGGTAAAGAACGGATATTGAGACTTTTCTTTTGATTTTCCTCCATCTTTTGTTGAATCTTTGTTAAACTATAAACACTTTGCTATGCCTTCCTTTATGCCAGGTATTAGGAGGAGAAAATTAGAGATGCGCCAACAAAGCAAGTTGAGTTGGCCGAAACATAACTACATCATAAGTAAGAGAGCTTAGGTTCGGATCAGTCTGAACCTTTTCTCTTTTTACCTCAACCCCTCCCTTTATCCATATATCAGAAATACTTCGAGCGGACAAGTACTTTTGCCCAAAATGCTTGGAAAGGTATTTACTCAAAACTATTGAGCCTACAGGTGTGGCGCTAGTCGTTCCATGTGCTAACATCTTTAGTGCAACTAATTCATTTTTTATTAAATATGGGGGTAAATAGGCCACTTACAAAGGTAGGTAGTGAGTCTGCTTCAATATCTAAGTCGTATTCGGTTTTACTGTAATGAGATAAGGTTTTATTGGCTATAAGCCGACTAAAGTTATAATCGTAGTCCTGCTTACTCATGCCGAACTTAAAGCCCAAAATAATAGTGCTATCAACTTTTGCCTTAAGGTTTTCCCTTCTAACGCTATCAATTTGTTCGCCTGAAGAGGAGAAAAACTTTGTACTTGTGAAGTCCGCTTTTTAGAGTATTACGTTGGTAAATGGTAGCTAGCACTTGTTTTATTAAAAGCCTATAAATGAGAACATAAATCCATACTTATTGGTGGACTTTCCAAAATAAGATCCACTTTGAGCATTAGTTATTCATACATTTTTAAATAAATTTTATTTCCAGAAAGTGTATACTTGATTGTTCCACCGTTAAAAACAATTCTTTGGGTTTGGGCGGTGCTAGTCGATACGGTAATAATATGACTGGAATTGATCGTTACTATATCAGCTATGGTTGGCTCATGGCCACATGACCAGGTAGAGGAGGCTGTCCAATTACCTGATTGAAGGGATTCGCAGAAATTATTACTGACGTAGAAGTAGGTTGAATCAGCAACGAATTCCCCAGTGGATGTTTTACCAATTGCAACTACTAATCGCTTTCCAATATTCTTATCTATTGTAAACGTAAAATTGGCTGTATTACCGTTCTTAAATCCATTGTAAGTAGAGTCGGGCGAATAACTAACAAAAAGCCATAGACTTGATAAGCCACTTCCAGTTGCCTGTAGTTGAACAGAACTACCTCCTTTTACTATTTTACCTTGATTTGGTAAATTAATTTTTATGGAAGCCAAGGCTGTTCTGGCGGACTGAATATTTACTTTAGGGGCTAAAAATACCTTTGTGTATGTAAGAGTAGGAGGAGAAAAGCCATTCTGACAGAAATTAAGGGAAGTGCTAGGCTGTTGTAGTAAAAACATGAATTTGGTGATGACTTGATCATTTTCCATTGATCCTAAATGAATCTGATTTGTAATTAAATCAACACAGGAGCCAGAAAGTCCTCCTTGTTGACTACTTAGGGTTACCACTAAATCATGAGTTGATTCACCATATGTATTATTAAGGTTCAAACTAAACAAATCACCTAATACCATTACAAAATTATTTAGCAAAAAATTACCTTCTCGGTCACTAGGTGACTTATATACATAAGGGTAAGTAGTAACAATTGTATGAATTGGCAAAAGATGACGTACTCGATTATCACTTTGATTCAAACTATTAATCGCATCACTCCCAACTGCTAAATCCGTTACGGCCCCATCATCGACCCATGCGTTAACTCCAAGAGCAAATAAGTCACGGAAAGCATTTAAGGGATTAAGCGACAAGTCTTTACTTATGTTTGCGAATTGCGATCCAGAATGTGGTGTGTTTAGCGTGACAACCTTGTGAATATCATTTTCATACTCAGTACTTTGTGAATACTGCCGAATTAATAGCCCCCCCATACTATGGCCGATAACATCCATTTTGCCAGCAGCTATCCCCATATGGCGAAGCTGACCCAGTAGGATGTTGATACCTTGGGGTACCACTTGTTTATTAACGGCAAAATGTTTCCTACTGGTAGGCCCATAATCAGCTCGAAGTAACAGGAAGCTCGGCCAACCCGATATACTTAACTTATCTTCCATTTTTTTGAAACCAGAAGCATCTGATTCAAATCCGTGAACCATCACCACCGGAGCATGGTAAACAGTAATGTCAAACGTAGACAAGGCCGTTGTGCTGGTTGGGGTGGCATACACTCCTGCAACAAGGGTGATTGATATACCTGTTGTTTGTATATAATCCGGGTGCTTATAGCTAACAACCAGACTATCCCGGTTTCGTTGAATAATAGAAAAGCTTCCGGCTGTAGTAACATCTGCGAGGGGTATTTTAATGACTGCCTGACTGTAATCATACCCCCCTCGTGAAACAGTAAACACAGAAGCCTGCGAACCGTCCGCACAGACCTTAAAACTACTTCCTTGGGCAAGTTTTATTCGGGTTTGAAATAAAGGTTTTTGAGGGAGTTGGTGAAAATGTTGAACCGTTGGGAGAACGTCAATATGCACAGGGTTAGACCAGTCACTAACACAAAAATCATTCTTGCATCTTACATAAAATGTTGTAGATTTATCTAATGCAAAAGGAGCCTCAAAGCTACTAATTAACGTGCCACCTCCTTGATTTGACTTAGGAGGATTGGGATTTTCATTAGTAGAGATAAATTTCTGCACATAAGGGTATTGAGTATTACATCCATTTACCGATAGCTTTATTAACTCTTCATTATTCTGTACAATGATTTTATTATATGATAATTGAGGAGCTTTCTTTGGAGAGACATGAATATTGTAAATGTATTTATATGTAATCCGAATTAAATCTGGAGCATCACAAGTTTTTTCCTCAAATTCATATTCTATATTAGAAACATTTTGCACTATTATTTGGGTCGATTGCTTAGCTACATACTTTATATAATTTATTTTTCTTTCGTCAATATTGTAGGAGTCCTTATAGTAATAACCATTTACTTCAATCAAATTTTCAGTATTATATGTAAATTCTGCATCATTAGGGTAACTATACTGACGCACACCATATGACCCACAATATCCTTTTTTAAATAGAACCTTAGCTTTGGCTTGTATGAATTGTTGATTGAAAACGGTAAAAATATCTCCTTCACATAGTTCCAAGTCAGATGTTTCTACATATTCATGTATTTCGTTTTGCGCAGTAGCCTTTCTAGGTATGATGAAAGCAAATAACATTAATATTGATACCGAGAAGAAAAAGTATTTTGTCTTCATAAAGTTTAGACTAGTGTCTTTATTTTTGAGCAAGGAACTTATGTATTACCTGTCTTATTTTTCCTTTTGTCCTAAAGTATTAATTATTTTATGATTACACATACTTATGTATGGAACTGATAGGGGTATTCAAGTTTTAAGGTTTAGATAAATCTTCTTTGTAGCTTTGCCCAAGCTACAAAGAAGATTATTAATCGAAAAACCCTTCGAAAAAAATACCCTTTTTATGCTTCAAAAAATTAGGCTCAAATTGGCTTTACAGTTATAATAGTACTCAGTCTTGATCTACATTTAACTTTTTGCTGAAATTTATAAGAGGGTATAATGACTTTCGCTCACTAATTAACTTTCCTAAAGGGAGCAACTGCGTCCAACTCATTTTGAAAATTAAATCTTTGATATTATCCCATTATACTTTTCAAGTAAATCATTTTCCATTATTTGGAACTCTGGTAATTTTAATTGCGATTTAAGTCCTTTATCCAGCCAATCTGAGAGTTTTTCTTGGTTTAAGGGTAACATTATCCCATTTTGGCAAAGATATAATGGGCGCCTTCGCAGAACTGGCTTAAGAAGAGGACCTTCTGCTCCTCTTGCATCTAATGCATGCTGGCAAGATAAGCTATCTGCAATAGCTATATCTGCCTTTTTAGCCGCAACAAAGGCAACGATATCAGCGATGTTGCTTGTATCTATTACAGTAACTTTACTCGGACTGATCTTTATAGACGTCTCTAAAAGTTCATGCCCAATCTCACCTCTACAGACGACAAAGGTGAGGGGATACTGTAATAAATCTGACTGTGAGGTGATTCTATTCTCTGTTTTGCGTACTATACCAGATACAGACACCGTATGTAAGAAAGCGGTAAAATCTACACTTCGGCTACGTTTCGGAGTTTGAAAAATTGATAACAAAATATCAGCTTTATCGGCGAGTAAATAGTCTATAGAGGATGAAAAACGTATCTGTTCAAATTGAGCTTCGATACCTTGAGTTTGACAAAATGCCCGAAGAAGATTGATATATAGGCCGTCATGTTTTTCAACATCATCTACGGTGGAATAGCAAAAGGGAGGATAGTGGCAGTAACCTACACGTAATATTTTAGTCTCCTTTACATGTGTTAAAATATCTACATGGACAGAATTAACTGGAGTTTTCGGGGTTGTTAAAATTGGACTTTTGGGCTTAAGCCATGCTAATACTGCTATTGCGACACCTACTATACCAACAAACGTTGCAATATCCATATGATTGCTATATTATATATTGTAATTAGTTACAAAATATTCTTTGTGAATAGTTGTTTTTTTATCCCAAAAACCTTGTCACAAGGCAAATTGATGGTTAGGAACTCTTATTGACTATATGTCATTTATTTGCCCCGTTATCTAACAAATTATTACTTATCAAGTAGCAAAATAAAGAACAGTCCAAAAACTATGAGAATTAGCTTAGTCATATAAAGCTTTACTCAAAAAGGCAAATAACCCTTTATTTCCTTCACTTCCTACGGGAAAAATACCCTTTATTGAGTCAATGAACATATTCAGTTGTGTATATTTATTTTGCAATTACCTCATCTACTCATCCGGCTTAGTCCTATACCCCCTCCTGAGTTCCTTAATCGTCGATGCTCCACCGAGTAACGTAATGGCCGGAATCAAAATAGTGGCCACTTCAGGCTTCAAGAAAATACCACAAAGAATAATAGCTGCAAACTGAAGATGCCAGCGCCAGTAACGGTATAGGATTCGGGAAAGGTGTTCGAACTTATCCAGCCAAGTAGGGGTGGAGGGCTTGCGGTTGCCCGATTGGGGGGTTCTTGTCCGGCTCATAGGAGTACACGTCTTTAAAAGATTGTGTGCGCTCCGTCTGTAGTGAGGGCAAATGGATTGTTAAATAAAGGTAGCGCCTTGTCAAGGAGTTGTCAAGCTTGAAACGCGTATTCGCAGAAAAATCATTAGTATTTTTGTGAGCAACTTTAGTAATTGGTTGATTTTTAAGGTGTTGTAGTTTTTGTGCCACTAGTCGTAGTTTCTGCGGTTGCCTCTTGATCTGCATCACAATACCAGAATAGTTTTGTTTAAGAGATCATAGTGAAAACATTTTGGACGATTATTTGAACAATGGGTAGTTGCACCAACCGGTTTAAATCATGTATATACAGCAAATCTTGCCGGTAGTCGGGAATACATTTGCGATGATAAGGGAGTTTGTCGTTCTTAGTACAGCAAATTATCTCACACTAAATGGACGAAGACTTACCTCAACAGGGACAACTACCAGTATCCTCTAAACCAAAGTTCAACCCTTTGACCAACCCTACACTTATGGGATGGTTGACCATACTTGGTACAGTACTTGGTATATATGGACTTTATCAGGCTTATCAGTCAGAGAAGGTAGCTAAACCTGTGTATAGAGTTATATCCGATGTGGTAGTAACTGAAAGTCGACAAAATTCAAAAATCAAAGTCTACTATGATTCGGTTGAGGTTCAGAATGTTAGGGCCGCTACAGTTGTTCTTTGGAATGCGGGCAATGAATACTTAGATAAGTCAGCATTTTCTCGGGATAAACCAATATCCATAAAATGCTCAGTTCCTATTAGGATTTTAGAGGCCAAGATGATTGCAACCACACGTCCTGAATTGAAATTTTCGCAGACATTTCACCCAGATCAGGTAAAAGGTAAATTTGATCAAGTTGATTTACAGATTGAAGGGGATGAGGGATTAGAAGCTGATGATGGGGCAACATTTTCTATTATTTATACTGGCAAAGTAAACGGTAATTGGTATATAGATACTAGAATAAAAGGAGCACCCAAAGGGTTTCAAAAGGTATTTGAGCCGGAAAGAAAACTAGAATATGGTGATATTATTTTTTTAGTAACTGCTATCTCTATATCTGTACTATTTTATTATGGTGTTCGTAGCAAAGATTCTAATATATTTGATCGTATTCTTTTCTTTGGTATTTGTTTACTTGTGCTCGTTATGTTATTTAACACCCTCCATTTTGGATATAATACTGCAACATTATTGTCACCACCTGAAAAATTGATTAAGTAAATATTCTCTTTATAGAATTTATTCCTCAGTTTCGTATTTAACATTTGGGTAGTAAGTTTTATAGACAAAATTTTCAATATGAGTGCCGGGCAAGTTTTTTATTAAATGGTAAGTAGTAATTAAGTCGGTTCTAACGATATTTTCATTAGGTTTGGGATTGGGTACAGATAAATCTGAGGTATCTGGGGTAAATTCCCACTTCATTCCTAAACTTGAAATACTGTTTATAAACAATAAGGCTTGTTCGTATGTAGATAATTGGGCTCTAAGCATTTTCCCATAAAAGTACTTTTGTTTTTCACTCAAAACTGTGGACGTGTTTAAATATTTATAGCTTTGAAATAAATGCCTAAAATAATGACCTAATCTATGTTGATGACCTCCATAATATTTTATATAGTTGTTATTTAATAGTGAAGGCACATCCTTAGTTTCCGAGGCATTAGTTGACAATAAACTCATATTATCAGTTTTAATATATTCTGCTAACTTATTTTTAAATTCTACGTCTTTTAAGACCTTTAGCTTAACCCATTCGCCAAAAAGCTGCTTATTCTCCTGCCTAGGCTTTAATTTAATATAGTTTAATAAGTTATTTATATAGCCCTTTTCATATCTATTTGAAAAATTACTTT
Organism: Spirosoma sp. KCTC 42546; assembly: GCF_006965485.1. Classification (NCBI taxonomy): domain Bacteria; kingdom Pseudomonadati; phylum Bacteroidota; class Cytophagia; order Cytophagales; family Cytophagaceae; genus Spirosoma; species Spirosoma sp. KCTC 42546. The sequence goes on along the minus strand of NZ_CP041360.1, from coordinate 4,943,903 downwards.
TTAAAATAGATTCTCCTTCTGAGCCTATTCCATAATAAATTATGGAATAGGCTATGTCAATATAAGCCATTTCGTGCAAATTAATATCAGGATTGACTTTGGCTATAATTTTTTTCAGTTTTTCTTTATAAGGTTTTGTTAATATTTCGCTATCAATATCATTAATTGGGTAGTTTTTTATTTCATTAAAACATTCAATAAATTGCTGAAATATCATTTTAAACACTTTCCTGCTTGTTGCAGTTCGCATTGAGCTTAATTCGCCATTTATAGTATCAATCTCATCATATCTTGTATAACTCAATTCGTTGATATTTTCTCTGTGCAATTTTATTAACTCAAAAAAAGTTGACTCGAATCCGTCAATATTGTTTCGAATTGACTCCTTATAATTTTGCTCTTTTTGTTCTTGAAATGTTAAGAAAATCAGTAAAGTCCCTGATAGTGAAAATAGGGTTCCTACAACACCACCAATAAAATCGCCAAACTGCCCTGTTATACCAAAATCTATTTTATTGCTACTCCATATTTGAAGATTGTCAATTTTTGATGACACAACAAAATAGATAAATATGGAAATGCCAAAGCCTAATAATCCCCATGCTATATTTCTAACCAAGTTATAATTCATTTTTTTCTTGATAGTCTATTAATTTATATTAACGTTAGTACTCTTAAAGTCCGCTTTTGATATATTCTAATGTAAACTGAATTTCTATTAATAGCCTCTCAGACTGCGAGGAAACTGACTAAGTTTGAAGAAGCTCAATGAGTATTCGTTCTTTAACTCCGTTGTATTCGGGGTAATTTCTAGGTTCAAATACAATGGCTACTTGCCTGGATAAATACATTGTTTGATTTGGGTTTTCGCCGATAGGCTCTTTTAGAAGCCTATGATAATTATTGAACCTCTTGTCTTTCTCTTCGGGCTTTCTTTGGCCTAAATACTACTAAATGGTGACAATAAGAGAAAAATAGACTACTAGTAGACCTATTAGCTCCAAATGATGGTCTTTTGTGTAATGAAAAATTGCTTCAAGCAGCTTCATAGTTTGGTGGATCGTACTTTCCTTTCTAAAGGCAAATAGATAGAGTGATTACCTATTGATAGTAGTTACCCAAGTGGGGCTAAAACATGTAGCTACATCAAATGTTGCCACTTGGTAAAGCGAGGAGTTCATTTATATGAAAGAAACTTTCACTTTACTGTAGATAAACGTCTACTGCTTACCTTTATACGAAATAAGATTTTGATAAAGGGGTTATGTCAGAGATCACAGAGCAGGTAGGGCAGTTGATACGGGAGGCTAGGAAGGCCAAGGGAATGACCCAACAAGAAATGGCTGATAAATTAGGTATCTCCAAATCTGCATATAGTAGATATGAAAGTGGTAGTCAGAATATAACTATTGTGACTTTGCAAAAAATCGGGGAGGTTTTAGGATTGGGCCTAATTGTACGCTATCAATAATTTTTTTATTCTTATTGTTGATATATATGTTGACAATTGATATATTTGTTATGTTAATGTGATGCAGAAAAGGCGATATAATACCTATAGGGTTGCCCGCTGGACAGTATGCAATGAATTGATAGTTAATAAAAACCCCAATGCTGCAAATCTTGGCAGACTCAGCAAAGGGGCAATGTGCAACAATTTAACCTTTCGAGTTATGTGTAACACGGAACAAAGTTACGTGGGTAGGGGAAGGAATGCAAACACCCCTCCACAAATGGCCCAAAATGCGGCCAAAACCCTTTCTATGCCGGATGATTGGCAAAAGGCTTTCCTTCAAAAAATAGCCAGTGACGAAGAGACCCTCAGTGGCTTATTCGATCTGTTGTATCGAATGTGGAACTTTCGGGATACTCCTTCAAGCGAAGGTCTACAGGTCGAAATGTTTTCGCACTGGGTAGGTAGTGAAAATGTGGACCTAAATCAGTATCGGTATGAGATACGCGATTTTGTTTCTCATCTTAATGATGTTAATAAGCTAAAAGAGGAATTTGAGTTCTTCAATACCAATTCAGGCTACACCACTGCTTTTAAGCCTAAAAAGGAGGTGAGTCATGACTAAGCCAACAGCAGAGTTTATAGGCACCTTAAACGTTTCCTTTGCGACCGACCCCGAGCAAGATTCCGAGGCTACCCGTATTTATTGGGCCTTGGAGTTAAGTAAGAATAATTCCATTCGCGCCCTATTGCTGGCCTTTGGAAAGGGTGACGACGAAGCCGCGTCGGGTCACCTGCAAGAGGTAGAGTCCTATCAGGAAATTCAGAATGCGCTTTTTGAGTTAGCCGCTCAACTTGTTGAGGCCAATTACCTTGCCTCTAACCCACAAGTCAGTATTTTTTCCGTGGAAGATCGGACGAAAAGTTTTATCAGCAACTACCGAAAAGACCCTAAGGCTAAGTGATGAACGACCTCATCCGAATTACCAACAACGAACAAGGTTCGTCGGTGGTAGCCTCCGCTCGAGAGTTGTATGACTTCTTAGGGTTCGACCCTTCGCAATGGTCGCGCTGGTCGAAAAAGAACATCATTAATAATCCCTACGGCAAAGAGGGTGAAGACTGGGAGGGGTTCGACCTAGTGTCGAGCGGTAATGCGACAAAGGATTTCCATTTGACAGTGGATTTTGCCAAACGCCTGTCCATGCTTGCCCGAACCGATAAAGGGGAGGAAATCCGACGGTACTTCTTGGAGTGTGAACGGAAAGCCCAACAACAGCTTTCTCCGGTTTTACTGTCAGTGGAACAGGTTTTACTGCAACAGGCCCATGCGTTGGTGGAGCAGGGCAATCTACTGGCTCAACTACGGGCGGAGGTGGAAAGTATAAAAGGGAGTTCGGGCCTAATTCGCCCATCGGTTATTCCTCCTCACCTAAAACGTACCCCTTCGCTGACCAATCCCCCCAAACGACCTGCTTCGGATTTGCGGCAAGCGGTGAAGCATCGGGTAAACGAGTACTGTGGGTATCATGGAGCCGAACAGGGAGAAACCTACAATTACCTGTATAAGCGGCTTAACGAGGTGTGGAGTATTAACGTATACCGCTTGATCCGCTTGAGTGGAGAATCCATGCTGGATGCCATTGAGCGCTATGGGCATTTAGACAAAATCCACGGCTTAATAATGGCGGAACTCAAGTACGTGGAGGAATGAAAAGTGAGACAAAAAACCAAGCCCGTATGAGTGTTACGGGCTTGGTTAAACTCATTCGCAAATTGCCTCAGTACGAAGCCTGGAAACGAAGTGTGTTTTTGCGTGACCATTTTCAATGTCAACAATGTGGCAAGCGTAACGGGCGTAAGCGAGTGATTGAGGCTCATCACCTGATGGAGTTGTCTACCCTTGTCAGGATGAACGGCCTTGGTACGGTGGAGGATGCTATTAGTTGCTTGGCTTTATGGTGTCCCGACAACGGCCATACCCTATGCCATTCCTGCCATGAGCAGACAGAGAGTTACCCGAAGAGTTTTCGTAAATTAAAGAAGGAAAAGAAGAGGAAAAATGGCTAATCAATGCACCAAAGCTAATGTGTCAAATGATTCAATCATTAATGCTTACCTAGCCGGTGGCACAATTAAGTCGGTTGCGGCATTATTTAAAATGAGTAGCGGAATTGTCAACCGAATAGTTAATGAGGTTGGTATTACCAGACAAAAGTATAATAAGAAAAAGGCCATACTTACCCCGGAAATTAAGCAACAAATAGTTGCCGCCTACTTGGATGGAAATTCCAGCCTTGAGATTAGCAAAGCGTTTGATGTGTGTACGGGAACCGTTACGAATATAATGAATGAAGCGGGCTACGTCGTCACTCGTAAGCACCTTACCGATGAACAAAAAAAATACATCTTGGATGCTTACGTTGATGGGAAAAACAGTTACGAAATTGGCAGAGAGATTGGATTTAGTAATGTAATTGTATCTAAGCTTATTCGAGAGTCGGGAATTGAAAAGCGTAGCCTTTACCGCCTTTCCGAGGAACAGCAAGCACAAGTAGCCATTGATTATGAAAATGGCGAATCTTCCGAACAAATAGCCAAGCGTTTAGGGGTATCAGCCAATACTGTTCGGGATGCTATTAGAAAGAATGGTGTTGAGATTCGGCAAGTTTGGCCGAAAAAGGAAGTACCAGCAGGACAACTATTTAATCCTAACTATGACCCGCAAGATTTGCCCGAATGTAGTTTTGCGGGCATCTATAAGTTTACTAATAAGATTAATGGAAAAATTTACGTTGGTCAGGCTCAGGATATTTACCAACGATATTACCGACACCGAGAATCAAGAAATAAAGGATTATTCCCCAATGCCTTAAAAAAGTATGGCATCGGTAATTTTCATCTTGAAGTTTTGGAGCGAGTAGAAGACCTTTCTAGGTTGGATGAACGCGAACAGTATTGGATGGATTTTTACCAATGCTATGACCCTAAAAAAGGCTACAATATCGCTAAGGTTGCCAGTTCGTGCAGGGGCGTCAAAAGGAGTGCCGAACAAGTAGAAGTTATGAGGGCCAAATTAAAACATTTTTATGCTCACAATGAAAACCCAAATAGGGGGCGAAGGGCATCCGATGCGACAAGGCGAAAAATTTCAGAATCTCACATAGGCAAAACCCTTTCGCCCGAACATCGCGCCAAACTTGGCAGGCCAATAACACCCGAAAGGCGAATGGCTCTAAATAAAGGCATAAATGAAAAATGGCGCAAAAAGATTGCCCAAATAGATCCATTGTCTAGTGAAGTCATAAAGGTGTGGGAGCGAATAGAGGATATAAAAGAAGAGTTAGGTATTTGTATTGGTAGTGTGCAGTGTGCTTGCAGAGGCAAGGCTTACGACTCCGCAATAAAAGACTATCGACCAAAAACCACTCATGCTGGTTTTAAATGGCAATATGTTGATTAACAGAAACAGGCCGACAATCCCCTAAAACGATGTCGGCCTATTTCTTTACCCAACGGCAATATTTGATGTAGCTACATGATTTAGGCCCGCTTAGGTAACACTTATTCTACATTTTAATGTAGTGCATTAATGGTAGAGTCAACACCAGCATTAGTAGTATAGAAAAAAGTTTCCAATTACTCACAAACTCAAGTGTGATAGTAAAAAGGAAACGTTGTTTCGCGAGATGGCAATTTGAGATCTTAAGTAACTTCTATAAATATCATTTTCAGCTTAGACAGGCCGTCTCGTAAAAACGGGCGTTTAAAGCGACACAGCCCGCTTTCGTACTTCCTAGAATAGTACGAAAATAAATCCATTGCAAAACGTCCAAATAGGAAGTTTCAAGGGGGTTTGGAAGCCTAAAAGCATGCCTATTTTCGTACTTTAAGAAGAAAAGTACGAAACGGCAGAATGGCCGTATTCATGCTAACATGCTGGGTAGAACTAACCCTTTTTGTCAATTGTACTGTTGAGAAGTTCACGCCAATCCAGCTCTAACGCATGAATAGCTGCTTGGCAAGGCTGGCCATCAAAAGCAGCTATAGGCAGGTGGATGATGCTGCTACCGTCGATCAAAGTCACGTTGACTAAAACTTCCCCTTTGGCAACAATTCTATTCAACACCTCAAGGCCGGTTTCTAATTCGGGCAGGTCAAAGTGAAAATGCCGGTAATCACCTTGTCGATCGAGGGTAGTTATGAAGAAGATCATAGTCCATCAGGTTATATAGTCCTAATACATATGACCACTTGTAAGGGTTTGACCAATGAGTTGAAACTTAGCGAGCGGGGTTTTACTACCCCAATTTCAGTTGCTCCAAGCCAGTGAATTGGAGACTAGTTTATCCGCGTCTACCAGGCTTATAGCAGATACTACCAATAATACCTTGATGGTAGCCAGTTGACTAAAGCCCTTTCGCTTTAGCTCCGCTATGCATGTTTCGATACTAGCTGTTTGTTTATACACTTGCCAGAATAGTGTCACGTCTTTCTCCATAACTAATAGATTGTTTAGTGAGTCGCTTGATCCAGGAATTTGGATAGGCTCGCTCGCTCGGTAACTAGGTTTTGCTGGTGGCGATTTAGAACCCCTTCAAGTTGATGCAGCATCCGACCCCGGTGGGGTTCGCGCAGAATGGTGGCAGAAACGCGTTGAAGCCGTTGCTCGGCTAGGACAACAGCTTGCTCTAACTGAAAAATGCACGCTTGATGCCTCTCCACTCGCCGAGAAATCATATCAGGAAGTTTGCGGGCACAAACAGATCGAATGTTAATAGGCTTACTCAAGATGTTGCTCCATTCCCGTTCAAGGGCTTCGATAACGGGCCAGCTAGCTGGTCCATAAAATGATTCAAGGGGAATATCACTAGATCGGTCGCCATCTACCACGCTAGCTTTAAGCAGGATATGGCCTTTTTTGGCGATATGATCAAAGAGTTTACAGGCTACCTCTAAGTCACCCATCAGGGAGAACTCGCGAGACGCCCCCTGTTGATCCATCGTCGTTAAGAAAAATACCATAGCTCAAGTAAGTAGGAAGACAGGCCTTTAAATCGCTCTAGCTTTTTTGTTGATTAGGTAAGGTAACAATGGAAAGCCAGTAATCGGCAAGCGCATCCAGTTTCTTTTGCCATTCATCCAAGTCTAACGACTTGACCAAAAATGAATTAACACCCAGGTCATAGGCTTGTAGCGCTAGTTCACCTTGTTGATCCGTACTAATAAGCACAATGGGTAATTGACGATAACTGACTTTGATCTGTTGTAAAATCGGCCAATTGGACTGGCCATCAGCTCTCTCTACATTCAATAGCAGTAGCCGAGGAAATTTCCTGGATTCAAGCGACGTGTTTTGCAAATGCTGTAATGTCTGATTGACTGTTGGAATAAAGCCAATTTCGATCTGAGGCATACTGGTTTTCAAACTCTGGGCGAGCAGGGCTTGATCGTCGGGGCAACAGCCTGCCAGTAGAACGTATACAGGTTGCGATGAACGATTGTCGTTTTTCATGAGTTCCGCTGGTTGAATAGGCGGCAATCCCTCGCCGTAAGCTAAGGTGAGCAGCCAGGTGAACGTAGACGCACTAGTTGATGTCTGCTGGCTAAGCTGTGGCCAAGCCTTCTTGAAGGTGCTGCTTAGAATACGTTCGGACCGCGAAGTAGGCAGCTTGGCGCGTAGAATAAGGCCCCATAGCTTAGGGGCGTAGGTATCATAAAAGCGGGAGAAAGTCTGTTGGTTCGAACCAGACCATTCGTTGGCATGCCGTGTCATTTACTAGGGTTAGTAATGAAGTAGCTTGACCGACAGCTTAGAATGCAGGGGGCGGAGAAGGAGCCTCAGAGTGAAGTGATTACCTAAGAGGTAAGCAACTTACATAAAAAATATCAATAAATATTGGTTTTTAAATTTAATCGTTCCGTAGCAGTAAGTTCATCACTAGTTTGTCGGCTTCCACAACCACAATGCCCAATACGAGTAGGAGAGGAGTCAAGGGGCCATTTTCGTACTTTGGGAAGTAAAGTACGAAAATGGTAGATAGCCAGTAAGCGGCTCGTGTCTTAATCTCAAAAATTCCTCCTTTCAAGAGGCAATTGGTTAAGACCTACCCACAACACTAAAATGATATGTTAATCCCTTCCTTTACCTAGAAGCAATATTTTATGTAGCTACATGTAATTTTCACGTTGCGTAACTACAAACCTTCATCTATATTGGGGACTGGAAATAAATTCCCTAGACCTATGAAGGTACGCCTTGTTTTGTTACTATTTAGCCTCTCCTTGTTATGGGGTTGCTCAAAAAAAACTGAATCCGAGTCAACCAAATCATTTGCCTTTTCTGGCGAACAAATTGATAGTGTCAGAAGGGAAAACCTTAAGGCGAAAGTTGATAACAACATCATCTTGGGCTTTAGATTTGGTATGAGTAAGCAGGACTATGATTATAATTTTAGTCGATTGGTGGCTAATAAAACTTTATTTAGGTATAGCAAAGCTGATTATGCTCTGGAAATTAAGTCAGACTCTTTACCAGGTAGCGTAGATGCCTTATTTATACCCTTGTTTGACCAGAATAAGTTGGTGGCCTTGAAACTACTTGCACATGGAACTACAAGTGCTACGCCAGCCGGTTCATTAATTTTAAGTAAATACCTCACAAAGCATTTTGGGCAGGAGTACATGTCCACCCGTAGTGTTTCAGATGTATGGATTAAGGGTGGGGTTGAGGTTGAGGTTAGAAGGCAAAAGGTTCAGGCAGATCCCAATCTAAGCCCCCTTGTTTATGATGTTGTCATGTTTCGGCCCACTCAACTTGCTTTGCTATCACATTTGTAAATAGATTGCGTATATCAATAACCGTTAGATCATTTATCGTGCCCTTCAAATAGCTGTCTACTAGTTATTTGAAGGGTATTTTTTTGCTTCAAAACTTGCTTCATTACTTGATTCATTTTGCTCTAAACTGAGAAATATAAAAGAATTTGGCTATTAAAGTTGGCTTATAAACTACTTATATTGTAAGCAGTTTATAAGCCCAACTATCTCACAATGACCTCCAATTCGGGTGCCCTGTCCTTCGATGCGATCATAAACGATTCTCAGTTTATGAACCGCTTGGACCTAATGGAAAGAAGAATATTGGGGTTGTCCACTACCGCCGTTCGGGAGACTGGGAAAATTGATGATTCTTTCAAAAACTTGGGCCGGTTGGCCGCGGGTGCATTTGCTTTCGCTGGCTTGTCGGAATTGCCTCAACAATTAATTCGAGTTCGGGGAGAGGTTCAGGCTTTAGAGGTCGCTTACACAGTTTTGTTAGGTAGCAAATCAAAAGCCGATGCATTTTTAAAGCAAGGTATTGAATTTGCCGCCAAAACCCCTTTTGAACTTGATGAGATAGCCAAAGCTCAAAAGTTAATGTTGGCCTACGGGTTCAGTGTGCAGAGTATCATACCTACGCTCACCACATTGGGAGATATTGCGGCTGGCACTGGTTCAAATTTGCTTGAGTTAGTTGCGGCATACGGCCAGATTAAAACGCAGGGAATAGCGCAGCAAGATGACCTTAACAAACTGATAGAGAGGGGTATAAATCTGACTCCAGAATTATCTCGTTTACTAAAGGTAAATGAAAGTGACATAAGGCAAATGGTCGCTTCTGGCAAAATAGGCTTCAAAGAAGTTGAGCAGGCGATCACAAGTCTTGTGGATGGCACAGGCAAGCTCAATTTTGGCGGCTTAATGGCCGAACAGGCCAAATCGCTGACGGGATTAACCTCTAATTTGGCTGATGCCTGGAAAGGCATGCTAAATCAGATTGGCAAGGATAATCAAGACCTTTTGGTGAGTATTATTTCTGGCGCAACTGATATAGTTGAAAGTTATGAGCAAATCTTAGGTCCCTTAAAGATATTAATCGCAACCTATGGGGCCTATAAAAGTGCCATAGCCCTTACAGCTATTGTTCAGGCCGCGGCTAATATTGCGGGAAACGTTCAGGCGTGGCTAAGTCTGGCCACAACGATACGCAGTGCCAAAGATGCTCAGATTGCCTTTAATCTGGCCACCTCTGCTAATCCCTGGGTGTTGGCGGCTACGGCTATTATAGCCCTGACAACGGCCATTATTGTCTATAAAAAGGAGCTAACGGCTACCCAACAGATAGAACAGGATTTGCGGGAAGCCAGAGAAAGTGCAAATGCTCAGACGGATACAGAGCGGGCAAAAATCGAACAGTTAAAAACCACGATTAACAATGAAAAATTAAGTCGAGATGCCCGCAATAAGGCACTCAGGGACTTAATCGCCCTTTCCCCTGAACACCTCAGCGCTTTAACCCTGGATAGCATTAAAACGCAGGCTGGCACGAAGTCTATCAATGAGTATGTCGATGCACTGAAGCGAAAATACGAACAACAGGAACTTGACCGAAAGTTTACGGAATCCTTTCAGCGGGAATCTCAAGCCAAAGCTGGTAAGAATGAAATTGGCTTTGTAGACAAAGCAATGCTTTACCTTAGTCAGGCGGGCAGTGAAGGTACTTTTGATGCAGCAAAAGCAATTACCGAACAGAATAGAAAACTCAATGCTGACAAAGCTAAACAAGAGCAGGATTACCGCGAGCAGTTAAAGTTAGAACAACAGGCTCTGGATGAAACGGCCAATGCTACCGTTAAGGCTGAAACCACGAAGCAAGCCGTTCGGGCGGTAACCATTAAGCAATTAGATGAGGCCATATCGGCCCACAAAGAGCAGTTAAGTCTAGAAAATTCTGATGCCAAAAATGCGACCATACAGCGGCAAATCAATACACTTGAAGCGCAGCGTCGTCGGTTGACGGGTGAAAAAACCAAAAGCGAAAAAGACGCTGACAAGGTCGGCCCCTTTGGTAGTATCTCGTATTATGAGTCCATCAGCAAGAAAATGGATGAACTCATTCAGAAGACTCCAAAAACCGATATTGCTAAACTCAATGAGTTAAATGCCAAAAAACTGGCGGCTGATCAGCAGGCAGAAGAAGTTAGGAAAAAACTGGCCGTAAAATCCTTTGACGAAGAATTAGCCGAAAAGCAAAAGCAATACGAGCTTTATACACAGTGGGTCGAAGCGTACGGAAAAGAGGCTTCCGACAGACAGTTTGCGGGTCTGATCGTATCGGGTCAATCCTATTTAGATTACCTAAACACTCAAATTGCAAACCTTGAAAACGAACGGGATAATGCAGGGCTAACACCCGGTCAGACGGGCAATCTAGGTACCTTGCTTGATCAACGTAGTAACATAGTTGGTAAAAAAACGGCACTTGATGCCTTTAACGAGGGACTACAAAAAGCTCAGCAGGAAGCGGGTAGCCTTTCCGATTACCTTGTTATTCTCAATCAGAAACAAAGTGAGCTATTTGATAAAAAACCAATCTCTAAAGAGGATTTTGAGATTCGGCGGCTAGTGGCCACTGAAATTGTCCAGACCCAACAGCAATTAAAAGACCAGCTCAATCAGTTTCTGGTCAATTATGCAGGTTCGGAACAGCAGCAATTGGCTATTAAAAAACAATATGACCAATTACGTTCTGAGCTGGATAAGCGTTACGTTAACAATCGAGGTCAGGAGTATAAGGAGGGCTTAGATGCTATTAATGCAGACGAAAAGCAGGCACTTGAAGACTTCCAGCGTCGTCAAATCGAACAAACCGACGAATACAAAAACACGACTAAGGCAATTTTAGCTGAGGGTGAAAAACGCCAAAAGATTGAGATAGAAAGGCAGCAAAAACTAGTTGACAAAATAAAATCAACCATTGGCACTGAAAATGAGCTATACAGGGAGGCTCTAGCTCACCTTAACGAATTAAATAATCAGGCTGGCGGAACGGGCTTGCAGAAAATCATTGGCCAGTATTCGTCCTATATCGGGCAATTTGGTCAGGCGCTTTCACAGGTTGGTGGTTCGGCTGGCGAGGTAGGTAACATACTTGTTAACCTAGCCTCTAACATGGATTTGGTTAACAAGGCACTTAAAACGGGTGCTGACAAATCCCAGCTATACGGAACAATCATTCAGGGGGTGGTCGGCATTTTTTCAGCTATCACTAGTGCAGCCGAAAAGCGAAAGAAAGCCGAAACGGATTACTATCAATCGCTCATCAATCAACAACAGCAGTATAATCTACTCCTTAATGAGCAATTGGGATTGCAGACAAAAAGCAAAGGAAATGCCTTTGTTCAGGATAGCATTGGCGAGTTGAAAGATGACATCAATCAATACAATGATGCACAACTAAAATTTCAGGAGTCACTTAAAAAACTGCAACAGGGGAGGGCGAAAGAGGGGCTAAAGGATGTCCTTGATAGTAAATCAGCACTCGAATTGATTAGTTCAGGAGCCGCAACGGGTGCCGCTATCGGTGCGCTTGTTGGTGGTATTGCGGCCCCTGTCACAGCCGTAATAGGTGGCTTGGTGGGTGGAATTGTGGGTGGAATTACCTCACTATTTGGCGGGGCAACCAAAAAGGCAGATGAGTTTGGAAGCCTATTGGCTTTGTACCCTAACCTGATTCAGAAGTCGAAAGATGGAGTAGACGAACTCAATGTCTCCCTTGCTCAGAGTCTTATAGACAATAATTTACTTGACGACAGCACAAAAGCCCTCGTTCAAACCACAATAGAGTGGCAAAAACAAATTGATGAGGCTCACCAAAAAATAACCCAAGTAATCAGCACTTTGGCCGGTTCACTGGGTAGTGATTTGCGTGATGCGCTGGTCGGGGCCTTTGAAGACGGCACTTCATCTGCGCAGGCCTTTGGGGATTCAGTCTCGAAGATTCTGGATAACCTGTTGTCTCAGTTAATCTTTAATCAGGTTTTCTCCAAACAGTTTGATCAGTTACAAGCAGAACTCGAAGCCAGTGTAGGCCCTAACGGGGATAATAACTGGGTGGATGATTTTGGAAGGTTCTTTGGTAAAGCCGATGAGTTGACGAAGCTATTCAACGATGGGTTAGCCTCCGCGCAGGATGCGGCCAAGCAATACGGGCTGGATATTTTTAAGTCAACCGGCTCAAAAGCCAGCCAGGGAACGGCTTTGTCGGGCGCTATCAAAGGCGTAACGGAGGAAACGGCATCTGTGCTGGCGGGTCAGATCAACGCCATTCGGATTGGTCAGGCATCGGTCAATGCGACCATGAACCAGCAGTTACTGGCCCTCAACCGAATCGATACCAACACGGCCCGGCTGGAAAAGACCAATGAACTACTTGATAAGATGAACGGGACGATCAATGGGCTGAATGACGGCCTTCGGGCAAAGGGTATTTTATAAAAATACAGGTGAAGGGCGTTCGTTTTGCATCCTTCACCTACTTGTAATGGAAGTAGTTAGCTAGTAAACAGATGAATTTAAACTATTCGATCAACGGCGTTTTGTTCTCCCAGCTGGGCATTAAAGTGGCCAGTTCGGAGGGCGTTGTCGATGGGTTGAGCCTGAAAGAGCCCTTTGCGGTCGACTGGCCTGATGCCCATGGGCAGGTAGTGGATCTGTCACGCCCCCGCTACGAGGCCAGAGAGATTCGTCTGACTTGCTGGATGGTCGCTAGTTCGGCCGATAACTTCCTGACCCAGCAAAACGCCCTGCTCACGGAACTGGTCAAATCCGGTACCCAGCGGCTTCAGTTTACGCCGGTGACGGGAAAGCCATTGGTTTTTGAGGTGTATTGTAAAGCGGGTGTAACGATTAAGAAAGAATGGCGGGATGGGGTGATGATCGGCGAGTTTACGCTCATTCTGATCGAACCCCAGCCGGTCAAATACGTCCTGATTGGTACAGGGGGTACGACCGCTACGATCACGCTGTCCGTTGTTACGCCGATCAAACTCCACTGGGGGGATGGCAGTGTAACAGAAGCCGTTGGCGCTAACCAGAGCTATTCCCATACCTATGGCGGATCGTCGGGCGTACCGTATTATTTGATCATCGCCGGCGAGTTGGAACGGCTGACTGAACACTCAAAAGCTAACCTGACTGTGTTATGGTCCCGATTGTACTGATAAAACCGGGCGGGCCCCAGTATCCCCTGATTAGCCTATCTCCCTTACGCGGCATCGCCAAGGGGGAACAGAAGATCGAACTGCTCAACGTAGATACGGTGAACCTGACGGCCACGTCCAATGCGCCCATTAGCATCTCCATTGGGGATACGGTAGCGGTGTATGGTCAGCTGTACACGGTCAATCAACTGCCTGCCTGGAAGCGACTGGGTGAGGATCAGTTCGAATACGACTTGTCACTGGAGGGGCCACAGTACCATCTGCTTCGGGTTATTTTCTTTGATACGGCGGTGAACGGCAATGGCCTGTCGTCTAGTTTCTCACTAACGGGCAATCTTCAGTTTTTCGCCACCATCCTCATGTCCAATCTGGCCCGCGTATTCGGCGGTGCCTGGGGGCTGGGCACGGTGCAGGTACCCGGTGAAGTGGATGAAAATGGCACGGTCGGCACTCCCATTGATGGGGATGATACGGTGACCAAAAACCTCACCTTCGAGAATGAGAACTGTCTGTCGGTGCTGCAACGCTTATGCACCGAATGGGGCACGGAGTTTAGTATCGAATATCGGCCCAACGATGCGCCCAACCGGGTTTTGCACATCAAACCGGCCGGGCAGGTACTGGATTTTACAGTTCAATATGGACAGGGGAAGGGTTTATATGAACTAAGCCGCCGGTCGGTTTCTCAGACACCGTTTGTTACCCGTGCATACATATTTGGTAGTTCGAAAAACCTGCCCAGTGGCTACCGGGGGTTTGCTACCCGGCTGCAACTTCCGTTCGCCGGTTCGGGTACCTCCTCGCTGAACGATTCCTACATTCAGAATCTGGATGCGGTGAACGCGTTTGGGCTGATCGAAGGAACGCAGGTATTCGAGGAAATCTACCCGCACCGCACCGGTACCGTAGGGGCTGCAACGGGTCAGTTAACCTTCACGGACCCCAGTATTCCCTTCAACCCTCACGCCATCGACCGGTATGATGTGGTGAATAGCCAACAGATACCCCATTATCAGTATCTGGTACCGGGCCTGTCAGTGAAGGTTCATTTTCAGACGGGTAGTCTGGCGGGCTATGATTTTGAACTGGTCAAATTCGATGCAGGTACCAAGACCTTTACGATCAAATCCTTCACCGATGAACGGGGGCAGGTGTTCCCGGATCCGGTGGAAAGCTCACCGTTTCGGATTGCCGCTGGGGATACCTACGTACTGACGGATATCATCATGCCGAATGAGTATGTACAGGCGGCTGAGGCTCAACTTCTCGCTGCGGGCATGCAGTGGCTTCGTGAAAATAGTACGCCTTCCGTGGAATACAGCCTCACCATCGACGAGATGTATTTACAGAAACTAGCCGGGGATACGGGACCCGTTCCAATCGACAATCCGCCCAGTTTCTTTGCCGTGGGCGATCAGATACGCCTGGTCGATACGGAACTGGCTATTGATCGATATATAAGAATCATCGGTTTTACGCGCGACGTCATCCGGCCTTATAAGTATACGCTCACCCTGGGCGATGCGCCCAAAGTGCCTTTACTGGCTAGGATTCTGGCGCATCAGAAAGATGTGGTCAAGGTGCTGAATGGCAATGGGCTCACCGATCCGGTGGCCGCCAAGCCCCTGACCCCGGAGCAAATCAAGGCGCAACTCGATCAGAGCATCAAGAATCAGCTTCGACCGCTGGCGCATGCGACTAATTACACACTGGGCATTCAGCCCCTGCCGCCGGGTTACACGGCCCTGATCAATGATCAGCTGGTACGCCATAAGCTGGAGGTAAATGTATTTCAGGGTACGCCCGACAATTTGAAGCAGCAACTGATTGCGAAACTACAGGCCGTGGGCCATAAAATTCTATTATGATTTATTCCTTTGTACCCACCGGCACGGCCACGGGGCCTGATTGGGAATACCGAATCGAACGGAACGGCCTGTTCACACCCTGGGTCGAGTGGTCGGCGGAGCTGATTTTTAATATGGACCCCGATGGCGGTGATTTTCGAACCGGGATTCTCTACTGGCTCTACGCCCGCAATGCTTTGATTCCAGACAATGAGCCCGGCTCATTGGGGAAAGTATTGGTCGCTCCGTTTGAGATTACCGAATCGAACCGGGTCGTTTCGGGTAGTCCCGGAGGGCAGGTAGACATTGGAACTGGTTCGCTATTCGAACTCATTGCGGCCGCCACCGACACCGAAGTGGGCCTGGCCTTAGTCACTCTATTTACCAAGGCCATGGCCAATCCGGCTTACAAAAAGATCATTTGCGACTTCATGGCCACCTGCGATACGGTCGTAACACCCGAACCCACATTGGTATTCATCAATCCGGTGGATTATGAGGCTATTCCCGTGGTAACCGTTGACAGCATCGACGTGGAGATTCTGGACGCCGACTGGGAAGGCACCGACGGGGATAGTATTGATGTGGAAATTCTGGACGCCGACTGGGAAGGGGAAGCCGATAACCCGGTGCCGACGGTCAATCACCATCAGGCCGATCAGCTCATTACGGCATCGGGGGATCAGCACTACGATCTGAACGCGGATCTGTTTTCCGATCCGGGTGATTCGCAATCGCTGATCGTTCGTCAGGTTGTGGATCTGGCAACCACGACGGTGGCGGCTTTGCCCACGGGCGTAAGTTTCGGTTTTGATGCGGGTACGGGCCTGCGCCGGATTAGTGTTGCATCTGGTGTATCCGATCAGGTGCTCAACATCTGGGTCAGTGATACCGATTCGGCCTTCCAGTCCATCTGGGACATTCACAAACTGACCATCAACCGGGCGCAGGCCCGACAGCTAGCCGATACCAGCTGGGCAACCCACTCCAACGACTTCAGCTTTAATTTCTTTACCGAAGAGGGAGGCCCCTCGGATGGCTATGCTTTCATCGGTAGCGCGGGAACGTGGAGCTGGTCCACCGGGCAACTCTGCCAGACCAATACGGCCAGTTCGGCTGACCAGCGGATGCTCCAGTTTACTACGGGCGGCTCCCAGAATTCGCTGAATGCTGATCAGGCGCTTTGTCTGCTGAAACCAACGGCGTTTACCACTGATTCCCGGCTGGGGCTTGGTCTGCGCTACGGGTCAGCAGCTAGTGACGGCTATTACTTCGGCCTGAAAGATGCCGTAACCATCCAGTTTGTACATAACGGGGTAGGGATTGGCCCGACCGCTTCGTTTGCGACCAGCCTGAACACCTGGTACTACCTGCGACTCAAGTACGAAGAAACGGGCAGTTCAACGGCGAAACTCTCCGCTAAGATCTGGAATGCCCTGCAAGCCGAACCCGACGCCTGGACGATGGTATGGGAAGATCAGCCACGCAAAGCAGGCTATCCGGTACTGTCCGGCGGCTTCAACGGATCGAAGGGCTGCTTTGGCCCCTGGTATGACGCAATAACCTTAGCCCCCTAATCGCTATGCTACAAGCAACGAAAGAATTTACCCAGCCCGACGGCTCGGTTGTCATTTGGGCCTACGACGGCGAAGCGCTCAGCTGTGATGAATCGCTGGCACTGTTCAACACGTATACCTACGAGCAAAAAAAAGCCGCTGTTACCACCACCCGGCCCGTACTGGCTACCGGGTTTAGTGGCTGGAAGCTGCGCGATTGCGCGGGTGGTGGCGGCTCGACCCTAGGCAACTTCTCACTTGATCCTAGTCAGCCCGTTATTGAGGGCGGAGATACCGAACCCGGTCAACCCAACGATTCCTTAAATTCATGAAAAAACTAGTTCTTCTCTGGCTCCTGCTGGGCTCCTATCTGGCCCAGTCGCAAAACCTGGTCTTTCAGCCCGTTAACACGACGGTCAACGGGGCCGTTGTTAAAAAGACGGTCCTTCGCGATAAGCGAATCTACCCCTTTACCCAGGCGGGCGATATTGGGTTTCTAACGGCCGTCAATACCGGTACGTTGCCCATTACGCCCTATCCCTCACTGGGGTCCATTGTGGGTAAGTACACCCATAATTTTTACGACACGCGTACCGATTACCAGTCGCATCCGGTCGTTTCGGCCCCGGCCCCGGTGCTGACTGACAGCGTTCGAAATGTGCCGAGGCTACTGGGAAATTACTACCCGATGGCTCCCCAGACGGCCCTTGGGACGGCGCTGTATAACCGGTTTCCCCCCTTTACGGCGCATGCCAGTAAGATCATTATTTATCCGGGGACCCTGTTTTCGGATATGAATGATAATACCCTGATGAGCCGGGGCTGGAACCGAACGTCCGAATCGGCGCACTGGAACGATGGGGATACCTATCCCACCCAGTTCAAGCGGGCGCTGGAAATGGCCAACTATCAGGCTGCCTATAATGCGGCACAGTCCTTATCCAATAGCGATCCCAGAAAGCAAAAACTACTCGACTGGGCAGGCATCGGGAGTGGCAATTTCGAGGGGCAACACCTCTTCATCGACGATGAGGAAACCTGCAAACTCTACGCCCAGTACTGGTACCAGACCTTTCAGCAGGCCGACTGGAAAGGCGGTGGGGTGGATTACTTCAGCGTCAATCATGAGGTATTCAAGGAGCGTAACAACGGCATTTCCTACTACCAGCAGTGGTACAATCAGGTCGGCTGGATCACCAAGGAACTGATCCGGTTGTCGGAAGTCAATGGGCCGGGCATGAAGTCGGGTCTGTCGGACCATGCCAACATTACCAATGTCAACCCCTCGAATTTTGACAATATCGATGGCGCAACGGGCTATCCCCGGTACATGTCCTGGAATACAGTCGATGAGGTCTTTCGGGGTAGTTCGCAAACAGTACCCCTGGGCGCATCGACCGATCTGGCGGCCCTGTTCCGCGATGGCAAAGCCTTTGCGGGCGTGGGCTCCTACATTCAGCATACCTGGGATGAGCAGAGTTTATTTGAGAAAAACCCCAATGGCACATATAAGAAAAACACGTCGGGCGGGCTGATCTGGCGAACCGATGTGCGCAATACGACCATTACGGGCCAGTCGACGGTCCTCTATAATGAGGATGCCTACAAAAGCCAGCTTAAGTTTTATGGCATTTTCGCCCGTTATTATACGAACTGGTTCTTTCGGGCGGGTAGCAAACACTTGCCGCTGTCAACTGATCGGTTGACCGGGTTTGGCGCGGCCCGCTTCATTCGTCAGTTTCGAATTGATGCGGAAAGCGAATCGGGCATTTCGCCGGCCTCTACTGGTACCACCGAAGCCCAATTTTCCCAGCTGAATGCCCGGCCCCTGAATCCCGACTGGACCGAAGCCGATGCCATCGGCATGTATCTGTTTTCGGATTACCTCAGGGGGTGGTCTGAAACGCGGCCCAAAGCGCCACTGGGGGCCAATATGGGCGGCAAATCGCTGGCCAGTGTGGAGATGTACACGAAGGGATTCCACCGGGCCAAATTGCTCGACTGGATATTCGACACGCCCTGGCAAATGGTGCAACCCAAGCTCTGGATCAAGAATCAGGGCACCTTTAACAATGGCAATCCGGCCCCCGAAGATCAGTTTTATCGAAAGCCCATTATCGTGGGGGGCATTGCGGTCAAAGATGGCCATCCGGCCCTTTGGCTCTACTGGTGGTGGCCCTGTCAGGATGTCGATCGCTACACCGACGTGACGTTCTGGGTCAATAAGGGCGCAGGCCCCGTAACGCCCGGCTACGAGTTTCGCATCAAGGGCAGAAAAGCGGGGGTGGAATGGTTCCGCCTGCCCGATGCGGCCGTCGGTCTGTTGCCAAAAGATCTGTATTTTCAGTTCAAGAGCCTGCTATCCGAAACCATCACCTGGCGGGGGGATTACCGGGAGGCCATTATTTCCTCACATCCGACGCCCCCGGCGGTGGTCAAATCCGAACTGTCCATGGTGGCCAGTACGGGCGTGTCGTGTAACTATACCCTTTCGGCTACGAGTCTAAGCGTTAGTTGTGGTAATTCATTTACATTAGCCTCCACCGTTTCGGGATCAGCCGCCACGGGTCTTGGCTTTAGCTGGGCACGGTCGGGCTTTTCGGCGCTGGGTCAATCGGTCACTGCCGTAGCGCCTACCACCAACGGACCCTATGCTTATACGGTAACCAGCACTAAAACGGGCTGTTCGCCTAAAACGGCCGTAGCTACCATCACCGTATCGGGCTGTACGGGCTCTACCACGGCCGTGATCGGCAATTCGATAGCGGAAAATCTGGCGGGTGATTTTTCGTATGAGCCATTAGCCTCCACCAGCATTCCGGGCAGCTATACGGTTGCGCAGGAGTCGGACACGGTGAAACTGGTCCTGAACTTGAAAACCGGCTCGTACGGCAGTAACGGGCTGGCGGGGGGTATTCAGGGTATATGGGATAAGACCATTGGCCGCAACCAGGTCGCTAATCCGCGCTACATTCCGGGCCGCAAGGATGAGGAGGGCCGCCAGAATAATACCATTGATCTGGGGTCGAGTTTTCAGGCGGCTTGGTATCGAAACCCTGCCCCCTGGACCTACAATGGGTTTTCCATGCAGATTGGTGATAACCCGCTGGAGATTGGTGATATCAACGCCCAGAGCTCAGCCCTGCTGGCCTACGGCCGGGGAACGGTGGGGGGTAAGACCATCGACTATACCAAGAATGATATGGCTCAGTGGAACGGCCCCAATACCCACGAAACGACAGGGCAAAGCACCAAACTGGGCGATATTCTGGAGAAGTGGGTGAATCAGACGGGCAATATGACCCGCGTTTGGTACCGGCTGAAACTGGATCGAAATTCGAGTAACGGGGGGGATAATTTTCAGCAATACCCACGCTTTCAGGAATTGCCCGCCGGTCATGCCAACGGGAGCCTGGGCAGATGGCACTGGTACGATGGCGATGCCCCGTATACGGGCGCACCGTCCCGCTCGATTGTGTTGCCCGAAAATTCGGGACAAACCCAGGGATCTCATTTCGTAACGGAAAACTGGCTGTTTTGCGGGGATGATAACACAGGTCGGGGCATTGGCATCATCCTGCCCACGCCCAGCATTAAGATCGGTCAGTACGACGGCCTGTTCAACTATGCCGATGGAGAGGGGTTTGGCCGGTCCTATATGTCCTGGCAGCCGCAGTTGATGCTGGATAAAAATATCGATTTCAAGTTTTCGGTAGTCTACGTCATTGGTACGCTGGCCGAAGTTCGGAAAGCGGCCTACGATCTGACCAAGAACCGGCGCTCACTCACCCCTGAATACCGCTTCAATCAGGCGGGTCGGCAGCTGTGGAGCCTGTTCAACGCGACCGATGGGGGTTATCAGTCCGCGCGTAGTAACTGGGATGTGACCTGGCAGGATGGCGGCCGGATCTGCTCACCCGTGGGGGCATGGGATGCGGTAAATTATAAGAAAGTGTACATGCGCTATCGGTATGTGACCTATAATCGGAGCAACCCAGCCATCACCCTCAAATGGCGACGGGCGCGGCAGGCTGACTTTTCGCCCAATCCCTTACCCGCCACCTTTACCCAGATCTATCCCGATGGCCATAACGTAAGCTGTGACTACATGGTGACCCAGAATCTGGAGGCCGATGGCGAATGGCACACCGCTGAGTGGAACATGACAAGTAAGACGGAATGGAAAGGCATTATCAATGAACTGCAATTCACCATCAGTAACCCCTGTCTGTCTACGAATCCATCCTCGGTGGGTGAGCGGATCCAGATCGAATGGATATCGGGCAATCCGTCGGGACCAACGCAGAATGGATTACCCCTGTTGTTACTGGGCCTGGCGCTGGGCACGGGCCGACACCGAAAGAAAACATTGGGCATTCGCATTCAGAAACCATCAAACCAACCCCATTATGCCAAACGTCGCGCTGCAAAAAGTTAACATTAAAAGCCATTTGACGGGACTGTTCCTATACGATGGCAAAACGGACCGGGATATCGAGATCTATCCCAAAACGCTGGAAGGCAGAACGGCGATGGCCGATGCGATCAAGTCAGGCACCTATCCGCACCCCATAACCGTTTCCAACGGGGCCGTCATTGAAGCCAATACCGTGCCCCCACTGGAGATGCCCGATGCGCCGGCTACGACCTATCCGGCCTTTTCGACGGGGCACATGCAGGCCGAACTTGCCACCGGGGCGGGTTCCTACACCAATGCGCCTGGTGATGAGAATGTACGGGGTACGATCACCGATAGTTCGGGCAACCTGACGTATAATAACGTCAATAACACGCTGGGCGCGACGCTTTCGGGTTTTAAATTCGTTCATCGCTACCAGACCAATACGTCTGAAGGGGGAATTGGTGCCTACCGAATTAACGGGGGTAGCTGGGTCAACTTTACGATGACGGGTAATGACGGTACCCGCAAAACGGCAACCCTGTCCAATGATATCACCCTGCAATCAGGCATGAACACCATTGATTTTAAGTGGGTCAGTGGTACACAGTGGGCACAGGACTGGATTGAAATTACCCGTGACGCCACGAGTTAAAATCTGAAGAGTAGTTGTTTATTGGTTATAAAAAGAGGAAGGTTCAGAAACGGTAGCCCATATTGAGGTTATCGTTTTTTTATTGCTTAAATCGCCTGGAGAACATTTCCCCCTCCCCAGTCAGCAGCCACTGGGAACTAACCCCAAAATCTCTCACCAGCCACGTCAAATAGCACAACTGAAACTCGTTCACCGGTTTCTTGCGCAGCTGGTAGAAGTTGCCGGGGTTTAGCTCGTACTTAGTGGCAAAGCTGATTTTTCCGCGCAACACCCGCCGACTGACCAGCTCGTCGATGGCCTGAAAAAATCGTTTATTTATTAGCTGTGATTCGGGATTTTGCATGAGTGAGGCAGGTGGGTTTCAGTCATGTTTCAGTGGAGGAACAAAAAATGCACTGTAACTTATTGAAGTTCAGTGCATTGTTGTTTTTGCCTTGTGACCACGGGGAGACTCGAACTCCCATGCCTTGCAGCACCACCCCCTCAAGATGGCGTGTCTACCAGTTTCACCACGTGGCCATTTCTGCGATGCGGGTGCAAAGATAAGATTCTTGTTTTCTTTTGCCAAACAGAACTATGAAACTTTTCCTTTTTTAGCGGAAAGTGGCTCATAAGTGGCCAAAATTTCGTACTTTTATCCTTCTAAATCACGTTTAAAAGTCCAATTTTTATGGCACTGGAATTAGTCGGAAAACTCATAAAAGTTCTGCCTGAAGTATCGGGGCAAAGCCAGAAAGGCCCTTGGAGTAAGCAGGAATTCGTTATCGAAACCCTTGATGCATCATACCCAAAAAAAGTATGCCTGACGGCTTGGGGTGATAAAGTAGCAGACCTAAAACAGTATGCTAGTGGCGACACATTAAAAGCTACATTTAGTGCTGAATCCCGCGAATATAATGATCGTTGGTATACTGAATTGCGAGCCTTCCGTATTGAACTAGCTGAAGGAGATGCTGGCTCGGCACCCGCTCGCCCTGCTGCGACTCAACAACCGCAGTCACGGCCAGCTCCGCAGAGTCAACCGGCTGCTATGTCGTTTAATGCAGCCTTTGATGAAGAAAGTAATGATTTGCCCTTCTAATGAAAAGAAGGTGTAATAAGTAAAATGAGTGTAGTAGGTAAACCCGCTACACTCATTTTACTTATTACACCTTCTTTGTGATTCGGCTGGGATTCGAACCCAGGACCCATACATTAAAAGTGTATTGCTCTACCAGCTGAGCTACCAAATCGGTTGAACTGTGAACCCTCATGAAAGGGGCTGTTCTTAATTGTGGTGCAAAATTATGGCCTTATTTCGTTCATTGCAAGCCATTCCCCTTAAAATAAGCCTATTTTTTTGTTTTTGTTCGGTGGGCGCGCTGGCGCAGACGATCTCATCTGACTCGCTCCGACGAGCCGATTCCCTGTTTGCCTCTGGCGATCAGGCAAATGCAGCGCATTTATATGAGATGGCCTTAGCCGAAGGACATTCGGCTACAGATCCTATGTTATTGAAGTTAGCCAGCGCCTACGAACAGCAAAATGATGTGCCCCGGCTACTTTATTACCTGGATGTTTATTTTGACAGACATCCTGACGATGCCGTATTGCGTCGAATGAGCGACATTGCCCGGGCGAATAATCTGAGCGGTTATGAAACGGATGATCTAAATTATTTTTACCTCTTCTATCGCAAATACGGTATCTATTTCCTGCTTTTCCTCCTGATTCCTGCGGGTTATGTTTTTAGCGTACTAATGCTTAAAGTACTTCAGAAAGAGGCAATTCCAGGACGGCAAAAATGGATTATATTCGTCTATCTGCTGTTACTGTTGATCTTCACGAACCTACCCGAAGGAGTGCAATCGGGTATTACCAGTCATGACCGTGTCTTGTTACGCACCGATCCATCCGCAGCAGCCCCCATTGTTGACGTGATAGGGAGAGGGCACAAAGTCAATATTCTGGGTACAAAAGATATCTATTTACGCGTCCTCTGGCACAACGAACTGTACTTTATCCGTCGGGATAACGTGTGGATAATTTAGTAAGTGGAGTAGGTGGAATGAGTGAAGTGAGTAGTGTGAATGTGAAAACCCTGTAACCACCACACCCACTACTGCACTTAGTTCACTATTTTTTTAATGGTGAGTCCTTCTCCTTGGCCAATGTATTGTAAACCAGTTTGTCCATCAGGCCAGGCAGCCATTTATTCATGAAGACGGTAAATTTTCCCTGTGTTGTCAGGACGAGTTCTCGCTTTCGATTTTTTACGGCTCTGAGTATGTGGTCGGCGCATTCCTCGGCACTCATCATACTTGTTTCATCACGCATGGTTTCACCTTTTGCCTGACCATGTGCATCAAGAGCCGATACACGAATGTTGGAGGCCGTAAAACCAGGGCAGGCAGTCAGTACATGAACACCAGTATGCAGCAATTCAGTCCGAACTGCTTCCAGAAACCCGTTCATAGCAAACTTGGAGGCTGAATAGCCACTCCGAACGGGTAGGCCCCGGTACCCGGCAATTGATGAAATGCCAACAATAGAGCCCTTGGTTGCCTGAATGTAAGGTAGGGCGTAGCGGGTGGCATATACCGTTCCCATAAAGTTGATATCCATCACTTTCTGAATAACAGCCGGATCGGTGTCAATCAGCATGGAACGCATACTAATACCCGCATTATTGATGAGTATATCTAACCGACCGAAGTGCGAAATAGTCTGTTCGATGAGTTGCTTGACATCAGCTTCACTGCTTACATCAGCTGTTACCGAAAGTAGATTAATTCCTGCCTGGCGAAGTTCATCGCTAACGGTTTGAAGGGCTTGTGCCGTACGGCTACAGATCACTATGTTGGCTCCTTCGCGCCCGAATGCAAACGCTAATGCTCGGCCAATGCCCGATGAGGCACCGGTAATGAGTACAATTTTATCTTTCATAAGGAAGAACAAAGGTACGTGATTCGGAGATTGGTGGAGTAGGTGAAGTAGAGAAGTAGTTTGAGTAAGTGCAGTAAGTAAAGGCGGTAGTTATAGGATTTTCGCATTTTACATGACTACTTCACTCACTCCACCTACTCCACTACCTCACCAGCGTTACTGTTCCCTTAAAGGTTCGTTTGGTTGTTAGGAGAAGGTAGTAGTAAGTACCAACTGGAGAGTCGTTGCCGTACCATCGGAATTTTGGATCGGTTGATGAGAAGATCGTAGCTCCCCAGCGGTTCGTAATGTCTATTCGCTTGAATTGTTCTTCACAGGAGTTTTCAGGCAGATCTTTCACTGCAAAATAATCATTATACCCGTCGCCATTTGGAGTAAATATATTCGGAACCTTTACGTCGGCGTTCACCGATGGGTTTTTGACATGAAACGTAACCGTAGTTACATCCGTATGGTTTGGCTGGCAGGAGCGGTCATCAACGACAAAATCAACAATAAACGTAGCTTCCGATTTCCCAGCCATCAACTCGCAGGTGGGCTTCCAGGTAAAGGCTGATTGAAGGGTTGGCAGACCTGACTTATCCGTAAAATTCATACCCGCTGCTTTTACGTCGAAACCCCGTCCTGTACCGATTAGTCGGATGGTATCCCGGTCGGGATCATTTCCCAACACATCGAAAATTGTTCGGCCAATCGAGTCGGCGGTACTAACGGTCAACTCAACTACGGGTTGAGCCAGCGTGGTTCGTACACTCGGTGGCTGGCTTGGGATGCCTATTGCCGCCAGCCTAACCGTGACCGTATCACGCAAATTCTGGTTGCATCGGGTGTCTGTCACAATAAAGTCGACCACATAATCGGTCTGGGTAGCCTGAGCACAGGTGGGCTTCCACGAAAAAGGCTGTGATACTTTGCCCAAACCCGATGCTGAACCGAAACTCATACCTGCCTGGGCCAGCGTGAATCCGCGGCCAACGGCCTGAATAGTGACGTTGTCATTGTCGATGTCGTTCCCAAAGGCATTGAACGTAAGCGATGAGCCAACCGTAACTTTTCCTTGATTATTCAGTAGATCAGTGCCGGCAACAGGTTTGTGATTCAGGGAGGGAATTATGTTCAGGCGAATACTAATGGTATCACTCAGACCTTGCGGACAGCCGTCATCTGTTGCCCGGATAATCAGCGTAAAAGGCTTGCCATCGGCCCCAACGCATCGCCCGAAACAAAAGTTAGCTTGTAACGTATCGCGGGTTGAGCGGGTAAACAGAACGCTTGGGGTAAGGAAAAGCCCAGGTAGCGATCCGCTCATGTTGGTAATGCTAATCCGCTGGTTAGGGTCAATATCAGTTATGTATAAGCTCAGGCAGTTCGTGTCTTTTTCCGCAATGGTAATTACACTTCCCTGTGTATAAAAGGTTTTTTGGCCATCGGGGCGGAACAACAGTTTGGGTGGATTATTTTTCGGGCAATCCACTACCAGCACCTGAAAATCACGCCGAACAACGCCAATTAATTTTTTATTCCGATACTCACCCACTTCGACCGAGAAGACAAATAGCCCGGCCCGATCAGGGGTTACACTGAGCAGTCCTGAGCGCGAATCGACACGCAGAGGGGCGGTTCCCGGAATTTCATTCGCGGTAGAGATGCCATTAGACCATTGGATCGACGTATAAGGACCCGAGTAGAAAACAGGCTGTTGTGCCTGATTTAACGCGCCCGGATCAGGCACAGCTGCTGTACTAAAGCCATTATAGGGCGTGACCAGGGTGTAAGTCAGGCTATCACCATCGGCATCCTTGGCACTGAAATCAAGTGTAAAAGGCTGTCCAATACAGGCGTAATCACCTTTAGGGACGGTAAATACCGGTGATGAGTTTGTTTGCCCACTGGAAATGGCCGGGAATTCCAGGTAAAATACGGAGCCGGCTGCGCCAGGGTTTGTAATATTAACGATAGTCCCGTTTCGGCAACAGCGTTCCCAGGACATATAATAGCCGCCTGGGTCATTAAAAATGTTGGGATCAAGGGTTAGGTCTGTACTATACCGGATCAGCAACGTACTCAGGTTAGCAACTGCACAGGTAAGTCTTGTATAAGCTACGGGCTCGCTACTGATACGAGTAAGTGGAACATAGCCAATAAATCGGTTCGTTCGTTTCGCAAAAACGCCAACGGTAACGACTGCATCATTGGCACCGGGATTTCCGTTGATGGCATCGAAATACAAGTTCAGGTTAATGCGATGGGTATAAAATCCCTGCGTACCCAAATAACGCAGCTCTAACTCGCCCCCAACAATATGGGTTGCCTGGGCAAAGTGGCTCATAACCAGGAGTAAACTGGTTAAAAATAAGGGTATCCATAACGTGCGGTACAGTTTCAACATACGTAGAATCGATTCGGTATTGAGACCGTCCCAAAACGGCTGCTTAAATTAGCAGTTTTTTAGGACTAATTTATGCGTAGGAAGACTCATAAAACCCCCGAACGGTTGGCAAGCGTCCGAATTGATGCCGTGGCAGCCGAGGGAAAGTGCATTGTGCGTACCGACGAGGGCGTTATTTTCGTTGAAAACCCGACCGGTGGTCCGGGTGTGGCTCCCGGCGATGTTGTGGACCTGCGCATCACCAATACCAAAAAGCAGTATCGCGAAGCTGTTGCCGAACGTGTTCACGAGTGGTCGCCGGTGCGGGTTGAGCCATTTTGCGAACATTTTGGTACCTGTGGCGGCTGCAAGTGGCAGCATATTCAGTACAGTGAGCAACTGGGTTTCAAGCATCAGCAAGTGGTTGATCATCTGACGCGCATTGGTAAAGTAGAATTGCCTGAAATACGGCCAATTTTGCCTGCTCATCCTACGCAATACTATCGCAATAAGCTTGAGTTTACGTGCGCCGAAGGCCGATGGCTGACCCAGCGCGAGGTAAGCACCCGCGAGTCGATTGATCAGCGAGCCGTGGGTTTCCACGTGCCCGGTCGGTTCGATAAAGTGCTGCCTATTCATCATTGCTACCTCCAGCCCGATCCGTCTAACGCTATCCGGCAGGCGGTTTCGGACTATGTTTTTCAGCATGATATGACGTTGTATAATCTGAAAACGCATACGGGCTATTTACGAACGCTCATCATCCGCACTGCCGACACTACGCACCAGGTTATGGTAACGTTGCAGGTTGCTCAGGACAATCCGGAGTGGTTAAACGGCTTGCTCGGTCACTTACAAGCTAACTTTCCGCAGATTACGTCGCTAAACTATATTCTGAATACCAAGAAAAACGATAGCTACCAGGATCAGGAAGTCATGAACTGGTCTGGAAAACCCTACATCGAGGAGCAGATGGGGGAGGCCGATGGGCCGCCACTCACGTTCCGTATTGGCCCCAAATCGTTTTACCAAACCAATGCGCAGCAGGCCCACAACCTGTATAAAATCACCCGTGAATGGTCCGGACTAACGGGCCACGAACGAGTGTATGACTTGTATACCGGTACGGGTACAATTGCCCTGTTTGTGGCGCGTCGGGCGCGGCAGGTAATTGGAGTTGAATATGTGGAAGCTTCAGTAGCAGATGCGCGTGTCAATGCCCAGGTAAACGGAATCACAAATGCAACTTTCGTAGCAGGAGATATGCGCGATATTCTGACCGATAGCTTCTTTGACCAGCATGGTCGACCAGAGGTGGTCATTACGGATCCACCTCGTGCCGGAATGGACGAGGCCGTAACCCGCCAATTGCTGAAAGCCGCTCCCGATCGAATCGTGTATGTAAGTTGCAACACGGCTACTCAGGCCCGTGATCTGGGTATTCTGGACGAAGGCTATTCGGTAGCCAATGTACAACCGGTCGATATGTTTCCGCATACGCATCACGTAGAGAATGTAGTACTCTTGAGGAAAAGAGGGTGAAGTGAGTGGAGTAAGTGTAATAGGTGAAGTTAGTGAAGTGAGTGGAATAAGTGTAGTAGGGAGAAACGAGTAGCCTTACTTTTCCTACTATACTTACTACACTTACTCCACTCACTTCACTAACATCAAAATTCTAGATACGGGGCAATCTTCTCGATGGTTTTAGCATCTAGTATCCGAATGGGTTTAAGCGACTCTGCCGAGGTATAGGCACCGTGTTGCTCACGATAATTGACAATGATTTGCGCCTGGCGACGCGACAAAAACGGATGCCGATCCAGCTCCTCAGCCGTGGCGGTGTTAATTGGTAGTTTGTGAACCGTCGACCGGATTTTGCCGAATTTCACCAGTTCGTCGAGCGCAAGGGAGTCAAGGCCATAGATATCCCGAAACTGCTCCGTCGAAACGAAGCCGCCGAGTGCATCCCGAAACTTGACGATGCGCCCGGCCAGGGTAGCGCCAATGCCTTTCAGCGCAATTAACTGGGAGGTATCGGCTGTGTTAATGTCGAAAGGTTGTGGAATGGGCTTGGCAGGCCGTTCTGCAAAGGTCGGCCGCTCTGCATAAGCTGGCCGTTCGGCCGGTTTGTAAGGCTCATTGCTATAAGGCTTACTGGTCTCGTTACTCGGCCGTTCTGAATGTGTTGCTTCTTTTAATGTGATATAAGGCTCTAGTTGATCATAGAGGTCGGGTGGGAAGTCGTAAATGCGGAGCAAATCTTCTTTCTTACGAAACTGCCCGCCTTTAGCGCGGTACTTATCGATGCGATCCGCTAACCAGCGCGGTAGTCCTAATTGCTGCCATCCAGCTACACTGATCGTGTTAGGGTCGAATTGGAAGAGTTTGGGCTCGCTGAAGTGCTCGGCAGTGGTTTTGTCTTTATCCGTCCGACTACCGAACTGTGGCTGTTTAGCCTCTTCGGCCTGCATGAGTACTACCAGACTGTCGAGTTTACGCGCATCGGCAAGGGAGGTATCAATTGGTTTTCGGTCAGCAACGAATCGATAAACGAATGGAATTAGTAGGCAAAGGAGCGTCAGAAAGATCAGTACGCTGAAGCCTCTAGCCTCCTTGTGCGAAAATCCAAAATAATCACGAATGAGGGATTGGAGCCGATTGAACATGACTAACAGATAGTTGCGGATGGGTATGTAACTAGCGCAAACTAAACTGTTAAATTATTTTATGCAACTCATTGCGATTATTAGTCGACAAATGACTTTTTCTCAACAGCAGAGCGCTCAGAACGCTGTAGCCACCAG
Organism: Spirosoma sp. KCTC 42546; assembly: GCF_006965485.1. Lineage (NCBI taxonomy): Bacteria > Pseudomonadati > Bacteroidota > Cytophagia > Cytophagales > Cytophagaceae > Spirosoma > Spirosoma sp. KCTC 42546. The sequence continues at coordinate 4,913,852 of NZ_CP041360.1, read as the reverse complement.
CGGAAAATAAAGACAGCTAACTGGGCTGACAAAACGCCGACACCGGTGCCTGCCAGTACATCGAGTGGATAGTGGGCGGCCACATAAATTCGACTATACGATACGATGGCGGCCCATAAAAAGCCCCATAACAACCAGGGGTACCGCTTGCCCAGTAACAGCCAGAGTGTAGTTGCCAACGCGAATGTGGTTGCCGCGTGTGAAGACACAAATCCATATAAACCACCACATTCCATTACTGGATGCATTAGTTTTTGCACTGCAAGTTCATGGCAGGGCCGCAACCGATGGGTGAGGGGCTTAAGCACCGATGACGCTATCTGATCACCGATGGCAACGGCTGCGATAATTGTAAGTAAGAATCCGATTGCTTGTTTTCGGTACTTATAAATCAGCCAGCCAATGAGTAGAGCATAGAGCGGAAACCAGCTGTTCCGCTCCGTTATCCAAATCATGATCGGGTCCAGCCAGGGCATGTAACGACCATTGAGCCAAAGGAAGAGCTCGATGTCGAGCTGATTGAGTGTATCAATCATGTTACAGCACCAGAAACTGACTCAGGTAATTCCGGGCGGTCAGAATAGCCGTCTGAACATCATCTGGGTGGGCCTCATAAGCTTTATCTTCAACTTCGATGCAGACAGGCCCGCGATAGCGAACATCGGTCAGGGCCGCGAAGAAATCACGCCAACGTACATCGCCCAGGCCAGGTAGTTTAGGAGAGTGATATTCCAGCGGATTGGCCATGATCCCCACCCGATTTAGTTTATCAGGGTAGAGTTTCACATCTTTCAGGTGAATATGATGAAGCCGGTCGCGATAGTTGTAAATAGGCTTTACTTCGTCCATCATTTGCCAAATCAGGTGACTGGGATCGTAATTAAGTCCCAGCGCCCTGGAGGGAATAATCTCGAACATCCGATCCCAGATGGCGGGCGTGGTTGCCAGGTTTTTGCCCCCTGGCCATTCATCGTCTGTAAACCACATTGGGCAGTTTTCGATGCCGATTTTTACATTACATTCCTCAGCTACTTTCACAATGGCCGGCCAATGATCGGCATACAATTTCAGGTTATCCGTAATGCTCAGTGATGGATTCCGACCAATGAACGTATTGACTACAGGCACCCCCAGTTTGGCTGCGGCTCGTATGATTTTCTTGATATGCTCCCGATAGAATTCGGCCTGCTCCGGGTTAGGGTCAAGTGGATTTGGGTAATAGCCTAGGCCCGAAATGGAAATATGATAGAGCTTGGTCAGCGTATGAATTTGATCTACATTCAGGTTGTCGACATCCACGTGGGTGACGCCTGCATACCTGCGGACATCGGCATTGCCGGATGGCCAGCACATCAATTCGACGCATTTGAAATTGTGTTCTGACGCAAATTTTAACACGCCATTCAGGTCATAATCAGCCAAAATAGCCGAAACAAAGCCGAGGTTGAGCATACGTTTAGGGTTGATTCGAGGGTGCAAAATAAACAAAATCAGGACAGATACTGACAACTGCCCGACAATCCCTTATGCTGATCAATACCCATTTGTTTCGGCAATGGGGACTATTGGCGTATTGGCATTAACTGCGCCAAACCGCCGGTAAGCCTCTTCCATGATGGCTGCCGTAGCCGAAGTGCCCAGTCGCGAGACACCCATTTCTTTGACGTGTAGCAGACCATCAAGCGTACGAATACCGCCGGAGGCTTTTACCCGAACGTTCGGGCCAACGTGATCGAGCATCAGCTGAAGATCGTGTTCTGTTGCTCCTTCGTAGTTGTAGTTGCCATCGCTGCCTTTTACGAAACCAAAGCCAGTAGATGTCTTGACAAACTCAGCACCGACTTCGGTACAGATCTGGCAGAGTTTTATTTTATGCGCATCATCGGGCAGGAAATCATTCTCGAAGATCACTTTCAGAATGGCTCCATGCACCTGGCAGGTTTTATGAACCACACCGATTTCGTCGGCAACATAGTCCCAGTCTTCGCCCAGCACTTTGCCGATATTAACAACCATATCAATTTCAACCGCTCCATCCTGGCAAGTCTGCTCCGTTTCAGCAACTTTCAGGCTCGTGGTACTCGCACCATGCGGAAACCCAATCACCGTTCCTACCAGCACATCTGAACCAGCCAACCGTTCAGTTGCCATTCGAACGGCATAGGGCTTAATACAAACCGAGGCCACATCGTATTTCAAGGCCAGTTCGATGCCTTCACGGAGTTCAGCATCGGTGAGGGTTGGGTGAAGCAGCGCATGGTCAATGAGTTTGGCGATGTCGTGGATTAGGGTTGCGTTCATAATCAGGGTCATGGGGGAGTTTAGGAATTAGGCACCAAATGTAGGACATGGTATTTGTATAGATCGGCTTGGGTGGAAACTATTGATAGACGCTCATTGACTATAAAGTATTCTACCGATAAAGAGAAGGTTATTGAAGGTGGTAAGAATATTTCTAATCTTTAGACCTGATAAAATAAGTTGCCCGCTTTTCAAAAATTCTATCCCAATAACTCTATGTTCCCTCCCCGATTTTCTACTTTCCTAGCCTGGTCGCTGGTGGTTCTGACCATTGGATTTAGTGCCTGCGCTCGTATTCCTTCACAGTCTGTGGCTTTATCGGATCAGCTACGGGCTGAAGTAGCGCGCATGCACCAATTGAATGTAGCGCTAACAAATAATTTGTTTCAGCGTAAACGTGCAGATATTGATGCCTTTATCGAGAAGGAGTATATACCAAGTTTTGCCGCAACGTTGATGAAAAGTCTTCCGGCCGATTTTAATGTGAAAGATAACTTTCCCGCTCTGCTTAGTAAGAGCATGGTTAGAATCAGTGCCCGGCGCGATTCGATGCAAACCGCTCTGGATGCACAGCGGATTAGTTTAATTGAACGACTGAATGAAGATTACCGAATTTATGAGCGTGGTGCTGTTGGCCTACAGGCATTACTCGAATCGGCGGTGAAGGTTTCCGATAGCCGCCAGCAGGCGTTCAGCCAGCTTAAATCTTTATCTGGTAATCGTATTGACCTCAATGCCATCGAAGGAACTATCGATACGTTCATTCGTAAAGGCGGGAAACTCTCCGACAATATTCAGCAGCTAAATGATGATCTAACGAAGCTATTCAACCCCAAACTCCCTAACTAAGATGCCTGATGAAATAGATATTGACAAATTGATCGATACGGCCCTTAACGAGACCGATAGGAAATTTCGATCCCAGATTGCTAGTCTCACGACGCTAAAAATGGCTGAGGTAGAGGAACTTATTAACGAATCGGCCATCACGAAGGAAGACTTTGCCAAAGTTGTGGGCGAAGTTAAAGATGCAACGAAGAGTAATGAAGAGAAAGCCGCTGCGATTCAGAGTATCTCGAAAGGGGTAGACCTATTGGTCGGTATTGCGGCCAAATTGCTTTAACAATAAGACTAGTTCGATTTCTGCAACCCCCGCCTTTGGAAAAGATTCAGTTTCCAAAGGCGGGGGTTGCCTATTTGATAGAATGGATCAATAAACTCATTCTGATACTGTCCCTGGGAGTATCAATACTGTGTTAATTGTGATGATCTTGGTGATGGTATTTTTCTTATGAGAAAGGGTATTTTTCCCATTGTGCAGATGGCAGCAGTAATTTTACATTTGCGTAGGTGATAAATAGCACTTCGCCCATTCCTGAATAAATAACTGCTTTTCATCCCTTTAATTTCTATTCCAATGTCTACACCATCTCCAGTACAAAGGCCCGGTATGCACCATGGCGTAATCGAACGCGGCTTAAATGCAACCGTACATTCCCGCCTTCATCAAGGCCGTTTTGGGCGCATGTTCAGAACGTTGCAACCCGCAACATTTAAAGAGGCTGATCTGCGAAAGTTGGCTGTCGCTATGACGTCAGAGCCGGAAATCGATCCCAAGACGAAAAAGCCAATGGTTACGTCGGAAAAAAAAATTGACGATGAAGAAAACTTTGGTATTCCCGCTGGGTACACCTATTTCGGGCAATTTGTGGATCACGACATTACGTTCGATCCGATGAGCAGCCTGATGAAAATGAACGACCCTAGCGGTTTAGTTGATTTTAGAACGCCTGCCCTTGATTTAGATAATGTGTATGGTCGCGGTCCCGACGATCAGCCATATATGTATGATGCTGACGGGAAAAAATTTCTATTGGGTGATCGAAATTTAACCGCCAATGATCCTCATAAAATTTTAACGAAGGATCTTCCCCGTTTTCGCCAACGGGCCCTCATCAGCGATAAACGGAACGACGAAAATGTCATTGTATCGCAGTTGCAGGGGCTTTTTTTGCGTTTCCATAATTTTGTTGTCGACCAAAATCCTGATGCATCTTTTGCCGACGTTCAGCAGATTGTGCGCTGGCATTATCAATGGTTAATCTTATTTGATTATTTACCCCGGCTCGTTGGCAGAGAACTGGTTGAAGAAATACTACCGCACATCAACACAGAATCGGGAAAATCTATTTTTAAAGTTGAAGCGAATCTGCTCTTTTTTAAATGGGAAAATTTTCCATTTATGCCCGTTGAATTCAGCGGAGCCGTCTATCGTTTTGGGCATAGCATGATCAGACCCGTTTATCGGCTGAGCCTGGGGGATTTGCCCGCTATTGAGCCCGAAATTCTCCACTTAGAGGGCCGTCGTATGATCTTCGCACCAAAGCTTGATGATGGGCTTAATGGTTTCCGGGAGTTTCCTGAGCAGTGGGGTATTGACTGGAAACTGTTTTTTGAGACGAGGGATCATAAACTCTCTCCGTTACCCTCGTTTAGGAATAAGAAACGTGTGCAGCCTGCTTACAAAATAGATACATCGCTGGTGTCGCCCTTAGCGGCATTACCTGAATTCTCGATACCCGGCACTAACGATCCTGTCGACAAAAAACAACCCAATATGCTTGCCCTTCGAAATCTGCTGCGTGGCATGGTATTGGGATTGCCTTCTGGCCAAGATGTTGCCCGCTATATGGGCATCGATCCCATTCCAGACCACGACCTGATTGCGGGGAAGGCAAATATTGATGGACTTGACAATGAGAATCATAAAACGATACGAGCGTGTGGGGAGAGTTTTAGGAACAAAGCCCCCCTTTGGTTTTATATTCTGGCCGAAGCCCGGCACGAATGGGTAAAAAATAGAAAAAGCGAGGCCGAAGAAAAAGAAAATCCGACGCCTACTCGTTTGGGGCCTGTTGGTGGTCGGATTGTAGCTGAAGTACTTATTGGGTTAATATATGGTGATCCGAACTCATTCCTGAGTTTAAATCCGAACTGGAAACCTGATTTTGGCGATGCAACGGCTACATCTGTTTTTGACCACTTCACAATGGGGGATCTTATTGAGTTGCCAATACCATGAACATCAATCTACCCACCCTGCTCGATGTGGCGATTGGCCTCGTTTTTATCTTTTTCGTATTCAGCATTTTTGTGTCAGGTATGGTGGAGTTGATCAATACCTTTCTAGGTCAACGGGCAAAATTGCTTAGAAGAGCGCTGGAGAAAATACTGGGAAAGTTAGCGGACGACTTCTTTGATCATAAACTCACCGAGGTGAAAGAAGAGAAATTCTGGGGTTTTCTGAAGCCAGTCAATTATCTCTCTGCCGACTCTTTTTCGACGGTTCTGATTGATATATTGGCTAAGTCAGACGTACCCATACCCGAGGGAGTAAAGCCTACCGATCACACATTTGAAAAAATTAAGGAAGTACTTCTTCAAACGGACAACAGGCATAAGGCGATTAAAGAACTCATCAGACCTATTCTGGCTAAATCCAATAATTTTCAGACATTCAAAGATGAACTGGAAAAATGGTACAATGGCTATATGGAGCAGGTATCGGGTTGGTTCAAACGCTATGCACAGGGCGTAGTCTGGATTGTAGCTGTGCTGGTAGCAGTCCTACTAAACGTGGATACCATTTACCTGACCAACAGGCTCTTTACTGATAGTGGACTTCGCGACAAACTGGTAGCAGAGGCCATTAAGACGACTCAGGACGGTGGAAAATCATTTGAGAAAGATACCAAGTTTGGCGAATACCTTCATGAGCATGAACATGAATATGACGCTAAACTGGCAAGAGATACCACGTTAACCGAGCCGGGTTCCAAAACGACCCATTTAACATTCATCCTTAATTCAGGGTTGACCGATACGGATAGTCTTGCGGTACAGACACTATATGTTCGGTTTATTCAAGACCGCATAACTGATCTCAAACTGCCAATTGGATGGAAGCTGCCGAGCGACAAATCAAAAAGTGACAAGTGGAGCCTTCAACCTGGACAAAGTATTGTATTAGCCCTTTTGGGCTGGCTGCTGACAGCTTCCGCACTTTCGTTTGGCGCCCCGTTCTGGTTCGATTTACTGCTTAAACTGGTGAATATCCGTAATACAGCTCGTAAACCACCTGGTAATCCTGATCCTGATAAATAGCTAATTTGGGGTTAAATGAATGATCGTTTAACCCCAAATTCTACAAGGCCACAAGTCCACCCCGTATGGCATAAATGGCTAGCCCAACGCGGCTTTTTACATGAAAGCGTTCAAACAAGGCTTCCCGGTAACCATCTACGGTACGGGGGCTGACGCACATCTGATCGGCGATTTGGACGTAGGTAAGATCAGAGCAGGCTAATTCAAGAAAATGGCGTTCACGAGGTTTCAACTGAACGGAATTCAGGTTACGGATAGGGGGCAGATTGTTCATTCTATGGCGTGAGGTGGTAGTTAATTATTTGTTTAATTAACGGGGGTTAATTAAGCAGATAATTGCCCTGCATCCAAATCAAATGAGTTAACGGTAGTTTTCTGGCTACCAGTTAGTTAAAACCTAATTTCTCCCGTACTCGCGCAATGGTTTTGCCTGCTATAGCGCGCGCTTTTTCCTCGCCAGCCCGAAGTTCGGCTTCCAGGGCATCCGGGTTTTCGACAGTATAATAGGTAAAGCGTTCCCGCTCAGTAGAGAACTGCTGGAGAATGAGTTCGTAGAACGCTTTTTTAGCCATACCATAGCCGTAATTACCGGCTTCGTATAACTGACGCATCTCAGCCGTTTGCTCGGCAGATGCTAGTAATGAATACAACTGAAACGTAATGTCTGTATCAGGATTCTTAGGCTCTTCGAGGGGGGTTGAATCCGATTTGATTTTCTTAATGACTTTCCATAGTTCATTTTCAGGCAGGAAAATGTCGATGTAGTTATTATACGACTTGCTCATTTTCGCGCCATCAATACCCGGAATGGTCATCAGACGGTCGTCGATGCGGGCTTCGGGCAGTACAAACACCTCGTCGTTGTATTGGTGATTGAAGGTGCTGGCGATGTCGCGGGTCATTTCAATATGTTGACGCTGGTCTTTCCCAACCGGGATGATCTCCGCATCGTAGAGCAGAATATCAGCCGCCTGCAACACGGGATAGACAAATAAGCCTGCATTGACAACCGAAGAGGACCGATCCGATTTCTCTTTAAACGAGGTGGCGTTGTTCAGCATCGGAAAGGGCGTGAAGCAACTCAGATGCCAGGCTAGTTCCGTGTGCTCAGCCACACGTGATTGCCGCCAGAACGTATTTTTCTGGGTATCGAGTCCAAACGCCAGCCAGGTAGCAGCCACGGCCTTTGTAAACTCACGGCGCATGGGGCCGTCTTTAATAGTGGTGAGCGAATGGAGGTCGGCAATGAACAGAAACGATTCGTTATCAGGGTGTTTTGATAACTCAATGGCGGGTTTAATAGCCCCCAGGATGTTGCCTAAATGCGGTCGCCCGCTGGATTGGATACCTGTTAAGATTCGTGACATAATATTGGGGGAGGAGGGAAGGAAAGGGAGGAAGGAGGAAAGGTATTATTCCTCTCGTCCCTTTTCTCCCCTTCTCCCTTTCCTCCTTTTTGTAGTTATTTTCCCTGTGCTTCTACCACCGCGATGGCTACCATATTAACGATTTCACGTTCTGATGAACCTAACTGCAATACATACACTGGCTTGCGAATGCCAAGCAGAATGGGGCCAATAGCATCGAACCCAGCCGCTTCTGTCATCAGGTTATAGGCAATATTAGCGGCAGATAAATTCGGGAAAATAAGTGTATTTGCCCCTTCACCAACTAATTTGCTAAAGGGGTGGTTTTGTTGCAACAGTTCTGTATTAAACGCTAAGTGGGCTTGAATTTCGCCGTCCACAATCAGATCTGGATTTCGTTTTTGCAGAATTTCAACGGCGCGGTTCATTTTCTCCGCATCATCGCCTTTGGCGCTCCCGAAGTTCGAGTAGGTGACAAGGGCAATGCGTGGCTTAATGTTGAATCGCTCAACGGTCTGCGCTGTCAACTCAGTTATCTCGACGATCTCTTCGGCAGTCGGGTTGAAGTTAACCGTGGTGTCCGAGAAAAATAGGGGGCCACGTTTGGTGAGCAGAATATACATCCCTGCTACTTTTTTTACGCCGGGTTCTTTGCCAATAATCTGCAGAGCGGGACGAATTGTGTCAGGATAGGAGCGGGTTAAGCCCGAAATTAAGGCATCGGCTTCACCGGTCTCCACCATCATCGCACCGAAGTAGTTGCGGATAAACATCATTTTCCGGGCTTCGGTCGCATTGACACCTTTGCGTTTCCGCTTCTCGAAATACTGGTCGCCAAAGCGTTGAACCAATACCTCCTGCTCGGGTGAGCGTGGATCAATAATGGGTGTATTGGCTAGATCAAGACTGTTTTCTTCAATAAGCTGTTCGATTTTTGCCCGTTCGCCCAGTAGAATTGGGAACGCTATCCCCTCATCCCGAACCTGTTGCGCAGCTTTTAATACTTTCAGGTTCTCCGCATCGGCAAATACTACCCGTTTCGGATTAGCCTTGGCTTTTGTCAGAATAACCCGTGAAATCTGATTGTCCTGCCCCAGTCGCCGGGCAAGTTGCTGTTCGTAGGCATCCCAGTCGGAAATTGGCTGCCGGGCTACACCGGATTCCATAGCTGCTTTGGCAACTGCTGGAGCTACTGTTGATAGCAACCGTGGGTCAACGGGTTTTGGAAGAATGTACGTTCGTCCAAAAACCATATTCGATTCGCCATACGCCAGATTAACCAGATCTGGTACGGGTTTTTTCGCTAAGTCGGCTAGTGCATAGGTGGCAGCCAACTTCATCGCTTCGTTGATTTCGGTAGCCCGCACATCCAATGCGCCCCGGAAAATGTAGGGGAATCCGAGTACGTTATTAACCTGATTCGGGTAATCAGAGCGTCCAGTGGCCATGATAATGTCCGGCCGGGCGGCCATAGCGTCATCGTAGCTGATTTCGGGTGTCGGATTGGCCATGGCAAACACAATGGCATGCGGGGCCATCAGCCGAATCATATCCTGGCTCACAATGTTTCCCTTCGATAAGCCGACGAATACATCGGCGTCGACAAAGGCATCGTCCAGTGAATTGATATCGCGGGTAGTGGCAAAGGGACGCATCAGATCGCTCAGGTCTGTTCGGTCGGCGCGCAGGGGGCCATTCACATCAAACATTACCATGTTCTCGTGCTTGGCGCCTAATGCAACATATTGCCGGGCACACGAAATGGCGGCTGCTCCGGCACCCAGAATGACGAACTTAGCGGTCTCGATCGACTTACTGACCAGTTCGAGGGCATTCAGTAAGGCGGCTCCACTGACGATAGCTGTACCGTGCTGGTCGTCGTGCATGACCGGAATGCTCATTTCCCGCTTGAGCCGTTCCTCAATTTCGAAACATTCCGGGGCTTTAATGTCTTCCAGATTAACTCCGCCAAAAGTGGGTTCCAGAATCTTGACCGTACGAACAAACTCGTCGATATTGGTCGTGTTTAACTCAAGGTCAAATACATCGATATCGGAATAAATTTTAAACAGGAGCCCTTTGCCTTCCATAACGGGCTTACTGGCTGCGGGGCCAATATTACCTAGCCCCAGTACAGCAGTTCCGTTGCTGATAACCGCCACGAGATTTCCTTTGGCGGTGTACTTAAACGCATCGTCGGGGTTGGCTTCGATGGCCAGACAAGGCTCCGCTACGCCCGGTGAATAGGCTAAAGAAAGATCGCGTTGAGTGCTGTATTCTTTGGTAGGAATAACTTCGAGTTTTCCCGGACGACCTTTGGAATGGTAATCAAGGGCATCTTCGCGCCGGATTTTCTGTTGCATACTGGTTACGTTATTGAGGACAGTTCGTTGGGAGCGCGAAGGTACGGAAAGGGCCGGGAAAACGGTTTAAATTAAGCCGTCTTTGCAAGGTGTACTAAATAAGAAACGGATTTTTCAGGATTTACTTCACTTGATTTCAAAAGCTAGTTCATTCATTTTGTACGCCAAAAAGGCCAGAGCATGCCCCTATCCAGATTGGATCATGAACTCGGTGTATTTATCACTCTTTTTTTAGTAACAATTACTAAAAGTGGCTAGTTAGCTACCCCTTAATCACAGCAACCGTGAGTCGGCTTATGCATATAAGCTTGCCCTGCTCGTCGGTGATGCGGATATCCCATACGTGGGTGGTGCGGCCTGTGTGGATCGGCGTACACCGGCCATACACCCAGCCTTCCCGTACGGCCCGTAAATGATTCGCATTAATTTCAAGGCCGACGGCCCGCTGGGTGTTCGGGTCATCTAACAGCATCCAAGAGGCAACGCTGCCCAGGGTTTCTGCCAGTACGACAGACGCCCCCCCATGCAAAATACCAAAGGGCTGTTGGGTGCGTTTGTCAACAGGCATTCGGGCCATCAAATAGCCTTCCCCTGCTTCTGTAAACTCAATGCCTAGATGCTTGCCAAGCGAATCTGTATGAATAAAGTCAAGCGCATTCAGGTCAAAGCCAGTTTTCATGTCTGTTGGGGTTAACGGTCAAAGGTTCAAATTTATCATCGACAATATGAAATAGTATGCCTGAAACTTAAAACTTGAACTAACTAAATGCCGTGTTTTGTGTAATTTTGTGGCTCAAATTTGGAAAAAAATGCCGTTTGGCAAGGGGAATAGGCTTGGCACAAAAAACAATTTATCTGATTCGCCACGGCGAAACCGACTATAACCGGCGGGGAATAGTACAAGGTAGTGGGGTCGATTCGGACCTCAACGAGATGGGACAGGCGCAAGCACAGGCATTTTTCCAGGCCTATCAACACGTGCCGTTCACTAAAATATATATTTCAGGGCTAAAACGCACCTACCAAACCGTTGAACCATTTATCGAACTGGGCTTGCCTTATGAAAAGCTTACTGGCCTGAACGAAATTAGCTGGGGCACTATGGAAGGGAAAGCACCTGGTAATTTAGATAATGAATATTACCGGGCCTTAATTGAATCCTGGGAGTCAGGCCATACGGATCAGGCCACCGATAAAGGCGAAAGCCCTGAGCAGGTTGCTGATCGGCAGAAAGTGGCTATGGATACCATTCTCTCACACCCAGAGGAAGAACTTGTGTTGGTGGCTATGCATGGACGGGCTATGCGGATTCTTCTCTGCTGGATCACGAATTTGCCGCTTGCAAAAATGGACCAGTTTGAACACAGTAATCTATGCCTTTATAAGCTTTCGTATGACTACTCGTCGGCCCAATTCACAATTGAGCTGGCTAATGATACGGCGCACCTACTAACGTTGGCGCTTATGCAGTGAACATTGATTTTATCAGTTACCAGTTAACAGCCGACATCGGCCGATAATCCATGTATATATCCACTGATAACTGCGACTCGATAACTGCGAGCCCAAGATCGTATATTCGCTAATTGCCTTGTAATAGGTGAGTAATGAAATGGGAATGTCGAAGCAGAAAGTATATTGGATTTGTCAGCTATTTGGCTGGTCGCTCTTCATTGCCGTAGAGTATACGGCTTATTTGTTGGAGGATGGCTTTGACCCGGATACGCTGTACTTAGCCATTACGAATATATTTCTGGGTATAACCCTAACGCACCTGTATCGGCTCATGATTCGACGCTGGAATTGGGTGCGTTTACCATTTTTTCGTCTGGCCCCTCGGGTGTTGCTTTCAGTTTTTGTCATGGCCGTGATTATGACCATGTTAAACCTGCCAGTTGATAGAATCCTGGTTCCGGAGCATATGGTCGATGAACCCTGGTTAGTGATCGGCTACATCATGAACTTTGGTAAAATTATGCTTACCTGGGTGCTGAGTTATACGGCCTATCATTACTTTGAGGAAAACCGGAATGCCGAAATAGAGAAGATCCTGCTCAAAACGAATATCCGCGAAACAGAGGCTAAAGTATTACGCTCGCAGTTGAACCCGCACTTTGTATTCAATGCTCTGAATAGTATCCGGGCATTGGTGTATGAAAATCCGACAAAAGCGCAGCAGGGCATCACCCAGCTCTCGAACCTGCTTCGGAATTCATTACTCGCCGATCGACGAAAAACGGTTGAATTACGCGAAGAAATCAAAACGGTAGAAGATTATTTAGCCCTTGAAAAAGTACGCTATGAAGACCGGCTCCGGTCGCATATTGACCTTGATGGTCGAACTCTTTTCTGGCAGGTGCCGCCCATGATGCTGCAAACGCTGGTTGAAAATGCGATTAAGCATGGGGTTTCAACCGCTGTAGGAGGTGGATTTGTTGAGGTTCGCTCCAGTATTCTAAGTCGTGACGATGGACCGGATAAATTGCATATCATTATTCGGAATACGGGTGTACTAGGCGATAAAAAAGCATCGGGTGGCTTTGGACTGGCCAACACAGCCCAACGACTCGAATTGCTTTACGGAGCCGAGGCTCAGTTTCATATTTTTCAGGAAGATGAAAACCATAGCCTGGGATCGCCTGACGACGGCCCCACTGTGTGTGCCGAAATAACCATTCCTGCTCAGTCGGAGGGTATGTTCCGACGGGAAAAAGTTAAGACCGAGTCGCCGGAGCGATGAAGGGTACTATTGACTAGTAAAAAGCCTCTTTAGTTTACTCCCTTGCACTGTACTTACTTTTCAAGCTTATATGAAAACCCTGATTATTGACGATGAACGTTTAGCCCGTAATGAACTGCGTAGGCTGCTCGAAAACTTTCCAAAAATTCAGATTATAGGTGAAGCCGCCAATGCGGATGAGGCTTTACCCATGATTGAAGAGCTGGAACCGGAGCTTCTGTTTCTGGATATTCAGATGCCGGGCAAAAATGGATTTGAGTTACTGCAGTCTATCGAAGGCAAAACGCCTGAGGTTATCTTTACAACAGCTTTTGATGAGTATGCTATTAAGGCATTCGAATTCAATGCGCTCGATTATCTACTCAAACCGGTTGAACTCGCTCGATTATCAGAGGCTATTCATCGGGTAGAAGAAGAACAGCACGTACCTGAAGCGTCGGGTACATCGGGAGGACTATCGTCAAAAATTCTGGGCGAAAACGATCAGGTTTTCGTGAAAGACGGTGAAAAATGCTGGTTTGTGAAATTAGGGAAAGTGCGACTGTTTGAGTCGATGGGAAACTATGTCCGGCTCTATTTTGATGATCAGAAACCGTTGGTACTTAAGTCGCTAAACGCGCTTGAGGATCGGCTCAACCCAGCTACATTTTTCCGGGCTAACCGAAAACACATCATCAACCTGCAATGGATCGAGAAAATTGAACCCTGGTTTAGCGGGGGCTTGCTCGTAACCTTACGCGGAGGAGATAAAATTGAAATTAGCCGCCGACAGGCAATTCGGTTTAAAGATTTGCTAAGTTTGTAGTAGCGGTAATTCGATGTAAATGGTTATTAATCTGTCCATTAACTGGTTAACTACCCATTTCCTGTAATTGCCATATTTACTCTTCATGAAGTACCTTGTTGCAACATTACTTTTCGGAATAATTGGTTTTTTTTCTGCCTGTAACTCAACGAATTCGGAACCACCGGCTTTAGAACGGCAGCATTACACCTTTGCTGGTTCAACCCGTTGTGATACGACGAGTAATACCGGCGTTGATGTAGACGTATCCTACGTATTGCTGAAAGATGATACAGAAGGCGCTCGGAAAATTAACGATAGTCTGCGTCTATTGGCTGTTAACAGCGTAGTTGGCTGGCTTGATAGTGCTACAGTGGGTAGCCATCCGGGTGCCCGTACAGATCTGGCTACAGCGGCTTCCTTGTTTGCTACTGATTATGAAGCTGTGCGGAAAGAGATGGGGAGTTTGGGTGGTTGCTGGGAACTTGAAACCAAAGCTGATACGGTTCATGCGAGTCCCAAAGCACTCACGGTTAAAATCGAGACCTATGCCTATACCGGCGGTGCTCACCCAAATTCCAGCTTGTCCTTTTATACATTCGACCGGGAAACAGGCCGGATGTTAACCCTAAATGATATGATTGCCGATACGACGGCTTTGCTAGGGGTACTCGAAAAGGAATTTCGGCAGCAGCAAAATTTATTACCAAAGGCTAATTTAGAAGAACAGGGCTATTTTTTGCGCGATGGCCATTTCTTTTTGCCTGCCAATGTTGGAACAAGCCGCGATGGCTTGGTTTTCTATTATAATCCCTACGAAATTGCGGCTTATGCCGTTGGGCCAATTCAGGTAACTGTTCCGTACGAAAAACTCAATGGTATACTTCGCGATGATTGGCTCTGAAGCAGGTGGCCAAGTAGGGGAGAGCAACCGTTTCCCCGCTCATTGAATTCTGATTACCCGATTCACTAGTCGATAAATCCTACTAAAAATGACTGTCGATCAGTTTATGGCTTCGCTCTCGCAGCCACAGCCACCGTCCAATTTACACCCGGTTTTACAGGGACTTTGGTATGATGCCAAGGATGATTGGGAGGCTGCTCATACCATTGCTCAAAGTCGGGAAGGTACACAGGCCTATGATCGGCTTCATGCGTACCTCCATCGTAAAGAAGGTGATCGTTTCAATGCCAACTACTGGTATCGTCGGGCAGGTAGTCCGTTTTTTGATGGGTCCCTGGCCGATGAGTGGACCGCATTAGTGGAGCAGAATATGTAGCTTCCGTCACTGTGTATACGCTCAAATAAATTTGATTTTATTCAGCGCAAAAAACGTCATTTTTATGAGTAACCATCCGTGTTTAAAACGGGAAATATTGGTTTCTCCGTAGGTGCGGGCGCGATAACGAATCGGAATTTCAACGAACTTAAGATTAAGCTTTGCGGACCCAAAAATAAGGTCGAAGTCGCCGAAGGGATCAAAATCACCGAAATATGACCGGTTAGCAATAAGTCGCTCATAATTCTCTTTTGTTAACACTTTGGTACCACAAAGTGTATCTTTGATACGTTGGTTTAGTATCCAGGAAAAGGCAATCGAAAAAAACTTATTGCCAATCAGATTAAGGGTTCGCATGGCTTCTTTCTCCATGGGGTACACCAATCGCGTGCCATTAATATATTCGCCCTTCCCGTTAGCAACGGCCTCAAAGAATTTAGGCAGGTCTTCTGGGGGTACGGTCATATCCGCATCCAGGATCATAAGTATGTCTCCGGTGGCCATGCCAAATCCCTTTCTGACGGCATCCCCTTTGCCCTTCCCTTCCTGTTGTACACATTTTATATCTCGTTCCTGAGCGTATTTTTGGGTAATTCTCTGGATTTCAGACCAAGTATCGTCGGTTGAGTTGCCTTCTACAAAAATAAGTTCGGTATGTCGTCCCATGTGTGGTGTTCGACGAACGATATCCTCAATATTCCCTTTTTCGTTCCGGGCTGGTACAATCACGCTTACACTATACTCTGACGCAGGTTTTAAATTGTGCATGCTCCGGGCAACTATAAACGTAAAAAGGCCTAGTTGATTAAATAAAGGCAAATTGACCACATAGCGGTTCATCAACCAGGAGAAGAGTGGAACATAGCGGGGCATAAGTACTTTTCGACCCGTTCGTACAACGTCTAAAGAAGCTATGTCTAATAGATTAGTAATGTCGCTTTTATCCAGCCAGTTCTGGCGCTGTTCAGGCATTTTGAGTCCTACCTTTTCTGCCAGATTTAAGGCCGGTGTCCAGAGGAAATTCTTATAGGTAATAACGATTCGTGTGCCTGGATGACAAACTGTATGTAATTTGCCAAATACATGTTGTACATCGTCGAATGAGCCAATCGTATCGCTAAGGACGATATAATCGAATGTGTCCTCAAGTGTGTCGAGCTGTTTGGCATCCAGGGTATGAAATGTATACTGTGGATAGGCTTGTTGGGCATACTCAATCAATTCTGGATTAATATCAATTCCAACACCCCGAGAGGGTAATAGCTTATCAAGGACATAGCCCGTTCCACAACCAATCTCCAGTACTGAGCTTTGCTGTGGAATCGTGTGATTTAGAAAATCGAGCAGACATGTATAATAATATTGATTTCGTTGAATCCATCGTACGCGTTGAGGGCCATTCATAAGTTACTGTGCAGTAATAGTTGGCTGAGGACGATTCCTGTTAGAGGCACTGAATCGTAAATTTATTTAAAACCAGTTATTTTAATGTATGTTTAATTGTGATTTTGTTGCTACTTATGATGTGAATAGGGGTAGCATATATTTTAAGTTGTCTTGTGTAGATATATGTATCGTTTAACGTATATAGTTGGGGTTATATTAATTGGATTTTTCTTTCTTAAAGTAGTACGTTTTCAGGCGCTTGGCTACACATTTAATGATATGTATGCCTTTGTGCAGATGTCGCGTAGCTGGATGGATGGCCGACCGTTCATGTATGAGAATATTTGGGGCTACCATCACAAAATCCATAATTATTATACGGTATTACTTTGGGGGCCGCTATGCCGGGCATTTGGTGCATACGGTTTATTTGCTGTTCAGGTAAGTCTGTTACTGATCAGCTATATAGGGGTCACTGAACATCTTTATCGACGTCAGGTAACTCCCTGGATCCGTTATGTAGTTGTTCTGGTGATCTTGTTAGGCCCAGTCTCATTCTGGCTTAATGATCACCCTACTATTGGCTGGCATACCGAATTGACTTATTTGCCATTTGCCTTACTGTTTGCGCTGGCGTTACTGGGCAAAAGGAAGCTTTGGGCTGTTATTGCCGGACTGGCCATTGTACTGGTGAAAGAAGATGGAGCGGTACTAGCGGCTTTGATTCATCTGGCCTACGAAGGCCTGCAATTGATACGGAAACGACCTGGCGCATCTTTATGGAATTGGTTGCTACAGGGACGATTTTGGTTGATTGCTGTCGGTTGGGTAGTTATCTTTTTAGTCGGTATGATTTGGGTAGGCTATAAAAACAATTTTGCTGAACCCCGTTTGCAAATTGCCCTTAGTTTGCTGAGCAGGAATATCGGAGAGAGGGCGTTCTGGCGTCAGATGCTAGTACTACTTGGACAGTCTGTACTATTGGTATCGCCGATTGTTGGACTGCTGGGGCTGCTGGTGAGCCGATTGAGAGATCGTTTTACAGGTCGCTTATTTTTGTTGTGGGGCATTGGGGTACTAGTTCTTACGATGCTTAATTTCGTGCAAAGTGTTCACTATTACGATCAGCCCCTATTTTATCTGGTATCCCTTACATGGCCACCCCGATTTGTGTTGCTGTGGGCATTTTCGGTAGCCTTTCTTACCATACTCACCAGTTTGTTTGCCGATCAGATTTTGCCAATTCAACCAGCAACGAGTTGGCTGATAGGAGCGGGTTTATTTATCGTTCAGGTCCCTATACTGTACCTAACTCGCCCTGACTTTCCATCGGTAACAGACTGGTTGCGTACCTTCCGAGGGTACTATTCAAGTGATAAAAATCCGATTTACCTTCAGCCCAGCGATATAACGGTTGTTCAGTGTCTGGCTGATAAACTGCCCCACGACGCTAACGTGTTCGTCTTCGATTTTCTGGTACCCTACTTTCATCGCCAGTATGAAATTTGGCCAACGGGTAAACACTATCGCCCTGCCGATATAGCTTTAATCCCTATAGATGACATGCAGGGACTTCGTAAGTCTTTGCCTATGCATCAGCCTTACCGAGTACTTCGGCTAAAAGGGTACAATTTGTATGTATCGCCTGCGTATGAAGAAACCGTAAAGCAGTGTATACCTTAAAAAAGGACTACTTATGGAATATAAGGCCCACCTGTTTCTCCCCAACCCCAGGTTGGCATTGGCGCGTCTACTGGCTCACTAACTGATTCTTCTTTTGAATTAATGACCGCCAATCGGGAACCCCATTCCAGATAGCCAACCAGAGCCGAGCGAAACTCCGGATCGTCGGGCAGACCAACAGTATCCGCTGTATCCAGAATTAACTCAATCCAGCGTTTGCGCTGAACCTCAGTCAAGTGCTTTCCCAGGTGTTTGTGAATCATTTCATAATGGCTACCTTCCTCGCTGCTATATTGGGTTGGTCCACGAAATACTTCGGCGATAAAATGAGCCACGTGCCGGGCATGATCGCTGGACATACCCCGAAAGACGGGTTCCAGGATTGGATCCTGATGAACGCGCTGGTAAAATAAGTCCGTCCAGGCTTCAAAGTTTTCCATACCACCGGCCCATTCATACAAAGTTGGCACGGTTCCTCTGGGTTGAGCTTCCATTCTTGAATCAGTTAAATCAATTGTAAGATAACGCAAAATGAACAAAAAAAGGCCGCACTCCGAAAAGTGCGACCTGCGTCTGTCGATGAATTGGTAATACCGTTATTCGCTTATTGAGCTAGTTCTTCTTCTGTCAGGATCGTGTTTACATCGGTTAAGTCGAAACCGAATGCATCGGCAACACCTTTATAAACAACTTTCCCTTCTACTACATTCAGGCCTAGTTTAAGGTCTGTATTGTCGCGGCAAGCCTGCTGCCATCCTTTGTTGGCTAATTGCAAGGCGTAGGGAAGGGTTGCATTGGTCAGGGCAAGCGTGCTGGTATAAGGTACTGCACCTGGCATGTTGGCCACACAATAGTGAACAACACCATCAATGATAAACGTTGGATTTTCGTGGGTAGTTGGATGGCAGGTTTCAATACATCCCCCCTGGTCAACAGCCACATCAACCAATACAGTACCAGCCCGCATTTGCTTCAGCATTTCGCGGGTGATCAGGTGAGGAGCCTTGGCACCCGGAATCAACACGGCACCAACAATCAGGTCACAAACCTTGATCATCTCCCGAATATTATACTCGTTCGACATCATGGTCTGTACGTTAGGCGGCATAATGTCCGACAAATAACGCAGCCGGGCCAGACTAACATCCATAATGGTTACGTGAGCACCCAGGCCAGCAGCCATTTTAGCGGCTTGTGTTCCAACAATGCCACCACCCAAAATGAGTACATTGGCTGGTTTTACGCCTGGTACACCGCCGAGCAAAATGCCCCGGCCTTTCAGTGGTTTTTCAAGATATTTAGCGCCTTCCTGAATGGCCATCCGTCCGGCAACTTCCGACATGGGCACCAGCAATGGCAAACTACGGTCGGGGCGTTCAACGGTCTCGTAGGCTAAGCAAACGGCACCTTTGGCCAGCATTGCCCGGGTCAATTCTTCCGACGAGGCAAAGTGGAAATAAGTAAACAGTAATTGGTTTTCTTTGATCAGGTCGTACTCCGAAGCGATAGGCTCCTTAACCTTCATAATCATCTCAGCGATACCATACACCTCTTCGATGGTCGGGAGCATAATAGCACCGGCTGCAATGTATTCTTCGTCCTCAAAACCGCTACCCTCACCCGCATTAACCTGTATATAAACAACATGACCATGTTTGCGGAGTTCGGTTACACCGGCAGGTGTCAGCGCAACGCGGTTTTCGTTGTTTTTGATTTCTTTGGGAACGCCAATAACCATAAAGCTTAACGTGGTTTGGGAGTTGTTACTTGAGTGGTACAAAGTTAAATTCAGTGTAATTCTTTTCTAGTACTACTTATTTTTTTAGGAAACTAAGTGCGTAATTTGTCTATTTGTAGGAAATAGTTCTACAGACAGCCCTTTTTAGGAGGCTATACCGTAAAAATTCCGTTTATGGAGAGTGTTGATACAACAGATCGAAAAATTCTGGACTTATTACAGCAGAACGCCCGTCTGACCATTCAGGAGATTGGTAAGAAAATTAATCTCTCGAAAACGCCCGTTCATGAGCGTATAAAACGGCTTGAACGAGACGGCGTCATTGATCGGTACGTAACCATAGTTGACAAGAAAAAACTCGGCAATCTGCTGATGGTATACTGCCAGGTTACGCTCGACCGTCAAACCCGGGATTCATTCACCGCCTTTGAAGTAGATGTTCGTGAACTGCCGGAAGTGCTGGAGTGTAATCGAGTATCGGGCACGTTCGACTATCTGCTGAAAATCGTTAGTCGGGATATGGACACCTACAATCATTTCTATCAGGAACAGCTTTCGGTTATTCCTGGTACCTTACATATCAGTAGCTTCTTCGTCATGTCTGAAATAAAAAATTCGACGGTGGTGCCGATGTAAGTCAAACGTGGTCAGAGGCTGGGTGAAATTGACACGACATAACTAAGGTTGATCAGGCGGTAAAACACGATTTTATGTGGTGGATGTATGCATTGCTTTCCGCGCTTTTTGCCGCTCTAACAGCGATACTGGCTAAAATTGGCATAAAAGGCGTAAATACGGATTTGGCAACTGCTATTCGTACCGTTGTGATCCTGTTTGTGGCCTGGGGAATTGTGTTTTTTCGCGGAGGGATTGAATCACTGCCAGCCTTGACTCGACAAAACTGGATTTTTCTGATTCTATCGGGTGTAGCAACCGGCTTGTCCTGGATCTTTTACTTTAAGGCGCTACAACTTGGCAAGGTGTCGCAGGTAGCCCCGGTCGATAAACTGAGCGTGGCGATCGCGATACTTCTGTCCGTCCTTATACTGGGAGAAGTACTGACCTGGAAAGCAGCTATAGGGGCAGCTCTGATTATTGCCGGTACACTGGTATTGATTTTATAACATCATGAAACACCTGTGTTTGGCTCCCTAAAGGCTAAACAAGTGTAGCTACTATGTTAAAAATGGCCCATTTTTGACTTTCAATATTGGATGTTTAGCCAATGAAACCAATGCACACCTGGCCTGATACGTGTATCCAGCAGTTACTCAGTATTGAGTTGCCAATTTTACTGGCGCCAATGGCCGGGGCGGGTGCATCCGATCTGGCCATTGCTGTTGCTGAAGCCGGTGGCCTTGGGTCGCTTCCCTGCGCCATAGAGTAGTATCGGCTGAAATTGCGGTTTACTAACCAGTTACGTACAATCTATTCCTTCCTGTGTTTTATGAACTTGTCATCGTCGTTTTGTTTGATTCTGATTAGTACCACGCTGGCTGCTCACGCTCAAAGCTGGCAACCCGTAACCACTCAAAATACCTGTTCTACCCGTCATGAAAATGCGGCTGCCCTCATTGGCGACAGCCTCTATGCGGTGGGCGGCCGGGGTATTAAACCCTTAGAAGCACTTAATCTAAAAACGCTGCTTTGGCAGACATTACCTACGCCCCCGCTGGAAATGAATCACTTTCAGGCCATCAACTACAATGGTGAACTTTATGTGATGGGCGCATTTCGGGGGCAATACCCGCACGAAACGCCAATTCCGAACATATACATTTACAGCCCGAAACAGGGGGCCTGGCGAATGGGGCCAGAAATCCCGAAAGAGCGGCTACGAGGTTCGGCAGGGGTAGTGGTGTATAAAAACAAAATATATATGGCCTGCGGAATTATCGACGGTCATTACGATGGGCATGTGGCCTGGCTGGATGAATATGATCCGAAAACGAATACCTGGAAACGATTACCCGATGCCCCCCGCACCCGAGACCATATTAGTGCAGCTGTTGTCGATGATAAATTGTATCTGGCGGGTGGTCGTAACTCAACGGCGCGGATCAACAAAGTGCTGGAAACAACCATTGCCGAAGTGGACGTCTACGATTTCAAAACCGGGAAATGGAGTACGTTGCCCGCCACTTCCAATATTCCAACCCAACGGGCTGGTAGTACAGCCGTAACCCAAGGGGGTAAAGTTTGGGTTATCGGGGGAGAAACCGTACAACTTCTGGCACATAACGAAGCCGAAGCACTTGATCCCAAAACAAATCAGTGGACAAAAGGGCCAACATTGAAACAAGGGCGGCATGGTACCCAGGCAGTAGTCTACAAAGGACAAATTTATATCGTGGCTGGGTCAGCTAATCATGGCGGAGGCCCTGAGTTGAACACGGTTGAAGTGATGAAATAGCTAATTGCACGCCGATGACGCAGATACAGCGGATTGCCGCAGCTATAATTGATACTGAAACTGCGATAGCCGCTGTATCTGCGTGCCAATTTTTAAATTTCACTTCCTAATGAAACAATTACTACGTGTACTATTAATTTGCCTGAGCGTACAATCGGCTGCAACAGCCCAGACTCAAAAATCAGCAGTCCGCCAGGAGTGGGTGCAGCTTTTCAATGGAAAAGATCTCAAGAATTGGGACATTAAAATTGCCGGTCTACCCCTGAATGATAATTACAAAAACACCTTTCGGGTTGAGAACGGGATTCTGCGCATTGCCTATGATCAGTACAAAACCTTCGATGGTAAATACGGGCACATGTACTACAACAAGCCCTATTCATATTATCGGGTGCGGTTTACGTATCGATTTGTGGGCAACCAAACGCCCGGTGGAGATACCTGGAATGTGCGAAATAGTGGCGTAATGGTGCACTCGCAATCGGCGGCAAGTTGTTCAATTGGGCAGACATTTCCCGTTTCGCTTGAACTGCAATTGCTGGGTGGGCTAGGCAAAGGGCCGCGTCATACGGGGAACCTGTGCACGCCCGGTACGCAGGTATACATGAGTGGTAAACTCAAGCCCGAACATTGCATTGATTCAGACTCTAAAACCTACGATGGTGACCAATGGGTAACCGCCGAAGCTATTGTATTAGGCGATTCTATTGTTCATCATATCGTGGAGGGAGATACCGTACTCACTTACGAGCGACCTGAAGTAGGAGGGGGCTTCGTAAATGAAGGACACGATTGGAAAATAGCCCACATCGATAACGCCGACTATTGGATTAGTCGGGCCAATACACCCCTTGGCGAGGGTTATATTGCCTTGCAGGCCGAGAGCCATGCTATTGATTTTAAGAAAGTAGAAGTGCTTGATTTAAAAGGTTGCACTGATCCTAAGGCGCTGAATTATAAGTCGTACTTTGTAAAATCAGATAATACGCAGTGTAGGTATAAGAAGCAGTAAATGAAAAAAAATATGGTGTCTATCTACGAAAAAATTAAACGACAACCTTGAATGAAGCGAGTAACCGCCATTGACGTAACACGCGGTTTGGTGATGGTGATCATGGCCCTGGACCATGTTCGAGATCTGCTCCATACGTCCGCACTAACCCAAAACCCTACTGATCTAGCAACCACGACGCCAGCTATTTTTCTGACCCGATGGATTACGCATTTGTGCGCACCGACCTTTGTGTTTTTGTCGGGCACCTCAGCCTATCTGTCACTCAGAAAACGGAATGATGGATCGGCCCGGCAGTTTTTGCGGAAGCGAGGGCTGGTGTTACTGCTGCTTGAACTTACGATTATCAACTTCGCCTTCTGGTTCGATATTCATTTTCATTCCCTCATGCTACAGGTTATCTACGCTATTGGGGGCGGGTTAATTATCCTTTCATTCGTTGCGAAATTACCTGTCAAGTGGATTACAATTATCGGGTTGGTTATCGTATTTGGTCATAATATTCTGCAACTCGTGCCAACATTTGCCGACCCAGCGGCTCGTTTGGGTTGGGCGTTATTTTTCCGAACCGATTTTTTTTCAGTTAGCCCATCGTTTGCCCTTTTGGTGGGCTATCCATTGATTCCCTGGCTAGGGATTATGCTCGTTGGCTTTGCCTGCGGGGCATTGATGGAGAAACCTATTGACGATCGAAAACCACTCTTATTCCGCATCGGTTTGGGGGCATTGGTTTTGTTTGTGCTCCTGCGCTTCCTGAACCTCTACGGTGACCCGGCCCCCTGGTCTGCTCAGAAAGACGGACTGTTTACCTTTCTCTCGTTCATGAACGTGACCAAATACCCACCATCACTTCTGTATGACCTGGCGACACTTGGGTTGATGCTGGTATTTTTTTCGGTAATAGATGGAGTAAGCAACACCTTCACCCGGTGGATGACGGTATATGGCAAAGTGCCTATGTTCTACTATATTTTGCACTGGTACCTGGTGCATATATCTATGCTCGTCATGAGTTTTATACAGGGATATTCGTTTGCCGATATACCGTCTGGACCGCTGAATTTTGGCCGTCCCGAGGGAGCAGGCATCTCACTGGGTGGCGTGTATGCTGTGTGGTTTGGTCTGGTGCTTTTGTTATACCCAGCGTGTAAGTGGTATGGCCGGTATAAAGCCGATCATCCCGAAATAGGTTGGCTTCGGTACGTATGAGGAGGTGATAATCAGTAGTTTTTACTAACGTAAAATAGGTTGGGACCATGTTAAATCGATTTGCGAATCAGGTAGCTATAGTAACAGGCGGTGCTGAGGGCATTGGTAAAGCAATTGCGAAACGAATTGCGTCTGAAGGAGCTACAGTTGCTTTATTCGATATAAACCATGTTCAACTCGAACGGACTGTGGCTGATTTCACCAAACAGGGATTCGCAGTAACGGGCCACGTTGTCGATATTTCGCATGAAAGTTCGGTTGAACAAGCTATTCAAACCGTAGTTGACACCTTGGGACGCTTAGACGTTATTGTCAATTCGGCGGGTATTGTAGGGCCAACCAGTACTAAAATCACAGACTATTCGGTGGCCGATTATGACCGGGTATACCATACTAATTTGCGGGGCGCTTTCTTGATGTCAAAGTATGGGATTAAGGTTATGGAAAAGAGCAATTATGGCCGTATTCTGCATTTAGCCTCGATTGCCGGGAAAGAAGGGAATCCATTTATGACAGGCTACTCATCAATGAAAGCGGGCGTCATTGGACTTGTGAAAGGCATTGGAAAAGAGTATGCCGAAACAGGAATCACCGTGAACGGTTTGGCGCCCGCTGTGATCAAAACGGCTATGAACGAGAATACTGCACCCGAACAGTTAGCCTATATGACGGCCAAGATACCCATGAAACGGTTGGGTACCGTGGAGGAAGTAGCCGCCATGGCTGCCTGGATTGTATCGGAAGAGGCTAGTTTTACCACTGGCTTTATCTTCGATTTATCGGGTGGGCGAGCTACGTATTAAAAAATTGTAGCCTTCTATTCATAAATCGAATTGCGTCACTCGCGCTCTCTAAACCGGCATTCCGCCGGTTTCTTTTTTGTCGCTAAGTGGGAATCAGTAGTTTTGTTTGTAAACCTAATGTACCGTGCTATGTCCTATAACCTAACGACTTCGCAAAAATGGCAACTCGCCCTGAGCGTGTTCGTTATTTACTGGCCCATCCGATTGTACGTCAACGGTGCGACCTTTGAATGGCTGTTTTCAGGGCGTAACGTCCCGTTCTGGGTCTTCGAAATTATCCTGATAATCCTGTTTTTATACGTCTGGATTATCGTAACGGAATGGCTGCAACAGCGGTTCGTTAGCCGGTTCGGAGATGGTTTTTTTATTGAATTCAAGATTCCTGCTCAAATTGCTACCTTATTGATTGCCAGTGCACTAGCGCTCGTATTTAACATGGGGTTTACCATGCTATGGCATGGTTTAGACGATGTGCTGGCCCAACGATTAGGATTTTATCAGGAACAGGAAACCCGGCAATTACGTCCTCAGGGCCCACCCCGCTCAGCCGAAGATCGGCGTAAAAGTCGTGAACAGCGTAGACGGGTCAATAACGGTCTGACAGTGATGTCCATGATATCGGCCTTTTATCTGGCTGCCAACCGACGGGCCAACCGACGGCTGGAGGATGTACAGGTACGCGCTGAACGATTGGAAAAAGAGAACGTGCAGGCCCAGTTTGCGGCCCTCAAAAGCCAGGTAAACCCGCATTTTCTGTTTAATAGCCTGAGTATATTGTCGTCACTGGTTCATGCTGATGCTGACTTATCCGAAAAATTCATCGACCAGTTATCGCGGGCGTACCGCTATATTCTGGAGCAGAAAGATAATGAGCGAGTCTTGCTTAAAACCGAACTTGAGTTTATTCAGGCGTATCGCTTTTTATTGAATATTCGCTTCGAAAATAAGTTCGACGTACTAATTAATGTGCCTGAGGCCGACCAGACCCGGTACAGTATTGCACCACTAACCTTACAACTTTTGGTGGAAAATGCGGTGAAACACAACCGAATGTCGGCAAAAGAACCCCTGAAGGTTCATATTAAACTCGATGCCGACTGTCTGGTTGTTGAGAACAATCTGCAAACTCGCCCTAAGTCAGAGAACTCGACTGGCGTGGGATTGGAAAATATCATTACACGGTATGCGCTCCTTACCGATCAGCCTGTATGGGTTGGCGAAAGCGATGGCCTTTTTGTCGTGAAGATTCCATTATTAGTGTCGTGAGTAGACTGAGTGAACTAAGTGTAGTAAGATCAGCTATATAACCCGGTTTACTTCACGAATTAACTTACTCCACCCACTTTACTTAGTTTACTAAGAATATGAACGTAGTCATTATCGAAGACGAAAACCTGACGGCCAAACGGCTCGAAAGTTTACTTCATAAATATGATCCGACCATTACAGTACTGGCCCGGATTCCATCAGTAGCCGAAGCGGTGACGTGGTTTAGTGAATCAGACCAGCCTGTTGATCTGATCTTTATGGACATTCACCTGGAAGATGATCTGGGCTTCCGCATTTTCGAGCAAACGCAGGTTACTACGCCAGTAATCTTTACTACAGCCTATGACGAGTACATGATTCAGGCGTTTAAGGTCAATAGTATCGACTATCTGCTGAAACCCATCAATTATGATGAGCTAGTGGCGGCTATCGAAAAATTCAAAGCGCTTAAGAAGCAGTTCGGGCAGAATACATCCTCATCGCACGACATTGAAACCCTGCTTAACCTGATTGGCAAATCGAAGCAGACGGATTATAAAGACCGATTTATGATTACAGTTGGCACAAAAATTCGTAGCATCGAAACCACTGATGTCGCTTACTTTTATCTGGAAGAAAAGGTCGTTTTCTTGGTAACCAAAGACGGGTTGACCTTACCTGTTGATTACAGTTTAGATAAGCTAACCCAGCTATTAAATCCCCGTCAATTTTTCCGAATCAGCCGCCAGTTTTTGATATCGCTGCCCGCCATCCAAACCATTCACACCTTCTCTGCTGGTAAACTTAAGCTGGATTTGCAACCCAAATCACGCCAGGAAGTCTTCGTTAGTGGCGACCGTATGACCGAGTTCAAAGAATGGCTGGGGAAGTAGATGAATTTTTTGACCCGCTCAAATACCGTAAATCTTAAGCCGTATTTTATATTTACAATAGTTGAGGTGAGCAATTTCCTACAAAATACCTTCTGGAGCTAACAGCCAACAGGCCAACTAGAGACCTTGTTGGCTCTTGCCACTTAGAGAAAATCACTCATTGCGTGAACGATAATGCAGAACTAAAAATGGCTGATAACCTGCCAGTTATAGTTTCGCTATGTTGCGTATATGCGTATAATAGTATGTTGGGTGAACCAAACATGATGGGAGTCAAAGGCGGGTTATCGGCGACAGGGTTCACGGCTCAACATGTGAGCTTTAGGCTCGTTGGCCGGGTTGCGGTTGACAAGCCTAAAGCCTGAGTTAGTCAACTTTGGCAAGCGTAGGCGGGTTGCGGTCGACAGGCCAACCGCCCCAGCATTTAAGCTTGGGTAAAAGCTACAATAGAGGGCTAAATTAATGCCAAGGTTGTTGTAATATTGTGTTATACGTTACAATAGAATGAAAACACTGACTGTCAACGATAAGGACTACGCCAAAGCTCTAAAGCTGTTGATTGAAAACGGCATTCAAACTGAGCCAGAACCCGAAGTTATGATTCCACTTCTGCGCAAGAGTAACGCTAAATCTGGCGAGACTCCTGCCGCTTTTGGTGGTATTTGGGATAGTGATGAACGTACTATGGCATCAATCCGGGCGAAAGCATAGCCAAAAAGAAGATAATCCTGTGCGATTCTAACGTATTATTTGACTATTTCCGAGGAGTTCCCTTGATGGTTCAGGAATTGGATGAGCTTGGTTTTGACCGTCAGTTTCTGAGTGTAATTTCAGAAGCGGAAATGTATGTGGGTATGAAACGTAGCGAAAAACGTAAAACGGTCGAAACTATCAACAAGTTTAACATGATTGGTTTGGACGCTGAAATCTCGCGTCGACTACTCAATCTGACTTGGGAGCATTATGCGAAACGACCGGGCATAGCCGACATGATTATCGCAGCAACCGCGTTAACCTATCCGGTTGAATTGTTCACCTTTAACAAAAAAGATTTCGATTTTGTGGAGGGCATCACTTTTTGCCGTCCTAAGTACAAACATCAATACGGCCCTGAATCTGCGTAAATCAGCTCTCCGGTGACAGGACGCTCGTCCCGAAGTCAAGATTCGACAGCCCAACCTTCTATGTGTGTAAAGGCTTCCTACGGTCGCCATCAACACCCGTTGGTGTTAGGCGCAACTAATAGCCAGTGCTTGCATGTCAGCGTTTAGGCGACAGTTTGAACCTCCTGTTTAGGCAGCTTTGGGCCTTACATTCAAAAGGTGCTTGGTAATAAGAACTCCTTTGAAATTCTACCAAAATCAGTTCATTGAGTGTCCTTCATTAAAGCCGGTTTGGATAAAAGTTACAGATAGATCACTTGAGATAATAAGGTTTTGTTAGTCATTTTCGACAACTTGCTCTCTCATGTTTACTTGAGCCTATAAGCATTCTTCTCATCACAAGATTATTTTCCGATTTAAGCCGTGGAGAGAAATACGACTATTAAATTACCCTCAGGGCGAGTTGGGGCCTTTTTAAAGCGCCTTCAGCAGTTAGCCTGGTTCGAATTATTCGAAAAGTGGTTTGGTGTTGGTGTAAAATTGTTGTGGATTACCCTCTTTATCGCGTTTAGCGTTTACCTCAAAAGAGAGTACAGGAGAAATATTTTCTACGTACAGGATTTTAAAGTGCCTCCCGCCTGGATAGAGCAGGGGTACAGCGGAGAGGTTGTTAAACAAGCCATTCTGGATGAGATTGACAACATTATGAATGGTGTGTATGCCAGTGGTAACTCGATGAGTGGCAGCAATGAGGACAACACCGAATTGTTAAATGAGCTTACCGTTGAGGGGTTTAATCTCAGAGCTGTCACCAAATCTATTCTGGCCCTCTTAGGCAAGAAAGATAAAAGCATCGGTGGCTACGTCACGCTCAGCGACTCTACCCAAACTGTAGCGATCCAAGTTACAAACGAGATTACACAGCAATTGTCCATCAAACGAAATGAACCAGCCCAATACCTAATTCATAAAGCCGCTATGGAAATTATGAAGGTGCGATCGCCAAAAGCCTTGATTTACTATTATATGGTAAAGAAAGATACCGACATGGTGAATAAGGTATACAGTTATCTGAAAAAACGCCGAGGGTTGATGGACGATTATTATTTCTACATGACCTCGGCTGCCGTTGCCTTAAATAGCCTGGATTATGAGGAAGCAATGGCCTGGTCGGATAGTGCGGCAAAGAAGTTTCCGAATGATAAATTAACATATTACATCCAGGCCGAAATCTATATGACCCGGATTTACAACGCCAAAGCCGATTCCGCGACCACCCGAACCTACAAACGGTTATTCGTCGAGAATATGCGTAAAGTCAGCGAGCCGGGCCTATCCGACCAGACTGACAATCTGGCTCAGACAGCCAATCAGTATTTACTTGGGTTCTATGCCCGGGAAAATGATTTAAAATCTTTTTCCGGCCTCGTAGAGCGAACCCATATGGAACAGACGCTGAATGCACCCCTGAACAACGCCCTGGCGTATGCTTACATGAGTCAGAAGAAGTATAAGAAAGCAGAAGAAGCCCTGCACAAAGCCGTTTCTCAGGCGGGCCATGTTGGCGACTATTGGGACTCACTGGCTGAATTATACAGCATACAGGGCAAAGATTCATTGGCCGTTGTAAGTCTGCTAAAGGCGTTGAAATCCCCGCAAAAATCAGAAGCGGTATCAGCGAAGGCGTATCAGACAGATACTCGCTGGCAGCGATTACGAAAGCGGCCGGATTTTCAGCAGGTAGTTCACCTTTGATAGGTAGATTGTCGGGCGACAGGCCAAATTTGGGTGCGAGAAACGTACCCAAAGTTTTAGATTTTTCTTACCGTAATCATTAGTATGTTTTCAAGTAAAGACTACTCTAAAATGACACATGACGAATTAGTGTCAGAAGAGAAGAAAATGCAATCACAAAAAATTCCATTTGCTGTGTTTATCGGTCTTATAGTTGGTATTGCTGTTTGGTCGGCGACACATAAAGGTGGATTTTTCCTGACTATTGGTTTACTGATTTTTGCTACTCTGATGGGCTCCAGATATTCAAAAAACCTGAAGAGCATCCAAGCAGAAATAAGTCATAGGGATACCGTTCGTTGATTCGATCTGCGTGTCTCAACTAGTACAAAATCATTAGCTGACTGTCACACGGTTCGTTATTCGGCAGATACAGTAGCCATTTGACAGAATAATATTCTTCATACTCAGTTTGGCGAACAGTCATTCGACAACTTAAATACTGCAAAATTTATCTGCTCCACCTAGCTGGATTTGGGCTCTTATCTCTTTTGCTACTTATTGTTCAACCGTTTTTATCAACCCTCATGACCGAATATCAAACACCTAAAGATCGTGCGTATACGAACACCTTACTGAATGCGGCTCCCAAAGAGGCAGCTGCCTTCATGAACCTTAAACATACCGCCGAACGAACCGATGGGGTCATTCCCATTAAGTATCGGGAGTTAATGTCGGTGGCTGTAGCCTTAACGACCCAGTGTGCCTATTGTATTGAATCCCACATCAACAATGCCGTACAGGCGGGTGCTACGAGAGAAGAGATTGCCGAAACGGTCTTTATCGCAGCCGCGCTCCGGGCGGGCGGAGCGGTGGGAACTGGCCTGCTGGCGATGCGTCTTTTTGAGGAAGCTAGCCCGGCCAGCAAATAAGCAAATCGATTTCTAATGTATCAAATGCCTGCTTAGATACGGACTGAAATAAGCTATGTGGCTGTTTGGCAGTGTTTTATAAAAAATAACCCTTTCCCTGGAACTATACTCTTACTGAACCTTTACCTGCCGCTGCCGGATGCAAGCGGCCCCATACAGGGCTTGACGAAAGATAATGGCGATATGTTGTATCGCCATTATCTTTCGTGTACTTGTTAATCGTCACTCTCATCTTGTGGCTTTCCTTTTGTTGGGTGTTCCTGCTCTCTGTCAAGCGCTTTCTCTGCTTCGGTTTGCTCTCGTGAGAGTTCACGGAAAAGGTCTTGCTGCTGCTGTTCAAGATCTTTTTGTTCTGCCCGTCTTGTTTCTTCTAGTTCATTATTGTCAGACATACCTATAGATTTTTAATACCCATTTGAATAAATTAAAACAAGTTAATGTATTTCTAGTGGGATAAGATATAAAATCCAAACGTGTTGTCTAGCTCAGATTTTGGCTAGGGATTACAAGCAGAAAGTCAACATCGTGAACTTACCTCTTGCAGGTTGTAACGTATTATTCAGCGCCGAAGTAGAAATTGAAATTTTGTCTCTACGCCTTGATCATTAATCGTTCCCGGAGTCCACCGGGGCATGGAAGCGCCCACCCGTGCCGCTTCTTTTTTCAACGTTGGATCAGCGTCATAGGTTGGGATTAGCTCAATGACTTTACCCGTTCCATCAAGGGTAGCCGTTAACCAGGTCTTCCGACCTATTTTAATGGAGCTTTCGGCTTCTTCTAGCTGAGTAAGGACATAGGCATTTAATTTATCTTCCCCACCTGGGAAAGAAGGGGGAGACTGTGTTTTAATGGAGACAGGACCTGTGGTATTAAAGGTAATGAGTGGCTTCCCGCCATTAATTCCACTCTGAGCGCATAAATCTGGACCTGTAGCTGACAAAAATAAAATAGCCAGAAAAATGAACCGGGATAAGTTTGAAAGAGTCTTCATGGTCTTTTTTCGTGAAAATGCAACGAGAGATGAATTGGTTGCACACCAGCGTAAAATCTTACTCCAAACGTGTTAAGAATACTGAAAATGTATTAGTTGAGGTGCAGGCCCCCAACAGACAGTTTATGACCCAACAAGTTAAGTAACCAGGGAAGTAAAGTAGTTCGACCCATAAGCCGTACCTTTGTCAGATGGATAATACCGAAAAGCCTCGCCGACAACGCGGTCAACGTACCGATAGTAAATTCACTGTATCGGAGCCCGCCCAACTGATGGCGTTTTTGATTGAACAACTTCCCCACAAAAACCGGAATAATATCAAGTCGCTACTCAGTAACAAGCAGATTCTGATTGACGGTAAAGTATATACACAGTTTAATCACCCGCTTCGGGAGGGGCAGGTTGTAACGGTTGCCGCCAACCGGGCACCCCAAACAACTCAATATCGGGGACTGACCATTCTCTACGAAGACCCAAGTATTATTGTCATTAACAAGCAGGCTGGTCTGCTTTCTATGGCTACCAATAAAGAGCGGGATCGGACAGCGTATGGTATTCTGAGCGACTACCTTAAAAAAGAGAATCCCACTAACAAAATATTTATCATTCACCGACTCGACCGTGAGACATCGGGTGTGATGATGTTCGCCAAGAGTGAGAAGGTTCAGCGCCTGATGCAGGAGTCCTGGAATGCTACCACCAAGGAGCGGACGTATGTCGCGCTGGTAGAAGGAGTGCCGGAACCGCCAACAGGAACGATAACCTCCTTTCTACGCGAAAGCAAGGCCCTGATTGTGTATTCGAGCCAAAACCCGGATAACGGGCAACTGTCGATCACAAATTACAACGTGATTAAAGCGAATAACGGTTTCGCCTTGGTAGAGCTTGAGTTGGAAACGGGCCGCAAGAACCAGATTCGGGTGCACATGCAGGACATTGGCCATCCAGTTGTTGGCGACGCCAAGTATGGAGCGACAACGAACCCAATTGGGCGACTAGGTCTGCATGCCGAAGTGCTTGCATTTGAACACCCAATCACGGGCGAATCCATGCGATTCGATGCGCCCGTGCCGAAAATATTTCTGAGTGCATTGAAGGAAAGGAATGAGGAATAAAAAGGGTTTAACCACAGAGAAACAGAGGAATTAACAGAGAATAGAACGTTAATTTTAGAAAACGAATAGTGCATCTCCACGTATTTTGTCCTTTGTTTTCTCTGTTCTAGCCTTCGTTTCTATGTGTTTTAACCCTTATTCATTACTTCACAATACGATATTTGAGCAATACCCAAATTGCTTCGATGCCATCCATCCAGGAAATCTTTTTGCCTTCGGCAATGGATCGGGGATAATAACTTATGGGGAGTTCTTTAATCCGAATACCCCGCTTAGCTACTTTAGCCGTTACTTCAGGGCAAAACTCAAAGCGGGTACAGTCAAGAGGAATAGACCGCAGAAAATGGGCATCAAATACTTTATAGCAGGTTGGCTCATCGGTAAGCCGTTGATTGAAAAGAATATTGGTCAATAAGGTAACGACCTGCCCACCTACGTAGAAACTATAATACGAATGGCGATTTTCGGGTCTCAGGAAGCGCGATCCGTACACAACTTTCTCCTTGCCTTCAACAATAGGCTTGACTAACTCCAGATAATCCTGTGGTTCATACTCTAAATCGGCATCCTGAACAATGGCGATATCGCCCTTCATGTGCTGAATGGCAGTGCGAATGGCGGCTCCTTTCCCCTGATTATGCTCGTGTAAAATAACCTGAATATTTGGCGTGGATTTATAGGTGGCCAATCGCTCGCGGGTGCCATCCGTTGACCCATCGTCAACAATGATTATTTCTTTCGTTAACGGAACAGCTTGAACTTTCTCGATGAGGGTATCAATATTGTTAATCTCATTGTAAGCAGGAATCAGAACAGATAGCAGCATAAAGCAAATATAAGCGAAAACGACGGGTTTACTTTCTCCGCCAGTAGGGCAATGGGAAGTGGGGATTTTGAACTTTAACAAAGTGTTTTTCCAGGCCCGCACGCAATTGTTGGATGGCATATGCGTTGGCGGGTTCTTGAAGCGCGGTACTGTCGTCGATCAGGCTGGACCGATTTCCGAAAATAACAAGCTTAAGACTAGTATCTGCTAACGCCCGGCCGTATGTATCGGGATGTGATTTTATGTAGTGCGTTGTCTGCATTTCCGTAAAAATAAACGGCACATTCGGCTCACGATCAGATAGATAATATAAAGCCAATGCATTGTCAAAAAACAGAACATGGCCCGCTTGGCCAACTTGCTCCCGAATAAAAGCACCAGCTTGCTCTTCGTCCTGATAGTTCCTGATCGTAAAAAAACGCTGGACAGTAGCAGGTCGATACAACAATATACTGACGAGTAGAAGCAGAGCAACCACACCTGCACCCCAAAACGCCATCCGGTAAGAGACCTTCTGATGACGAGCCTCATATTGAGCCAGCCATTGATCGGCAAGGAAGCCAAGGTGGATCACAAAAAAAACGGCAGCCTGAAAAAAGTAATGGCTAGCCTGTGTTTTTAACATAGTGACGCAGGAAAAGCTCGCTACTAATAACGCCAGCCATAAAGCCGGTGTCTGCTGATAGATGGTTCGATAAGGCTGTTGAAACACAACAAAAAATGACACCAAGAGCAGGAGTAGCAACCAACTCAGTTTGATTAAAAACTTAGTCAGAAACAATGTATGAGACGGATAGCCGCCGAAGGGATAAATATAGGTCCACTCCAGGTGAGCATCTAACCGATTCGTCGTGTAGAAATAGAACATCGACAAGAGTAATGGGGCTACAAATCCTGCCAGTACCAGCATGCCACGGCCAACCATAGGCCAGAAGGTTAATCGGCCCGTCAGCCATAAAAGCAGGATGAACGCGCCAAATCCTACCACATAGAAAGCGGCTACGCTTTTGAAACACATGGCTATTCCCAGCAAAATGCCCGCGCCAAACCAACGCCAGTTCGGTTTGCCATTATTCCCAACTGCCAGTGTAAACGCATTCAAACCAAAGATAGCAATCCAGCTTTCAGGCTCCAGGAAATTCATTTCCATGAAAAAACAGCAGGTGGCAGTCAGGGCAACGGTCAGGAAAGCCACTCGTTCGCCAAACAGTCGGGCTGCCCGCCAGGAGGAGACTAGTACACCTGTAGCCAATAAGGTTATCAGCGCTGAAACACTAACGTGGTTATAGCCACCAAGCAGGTTCAGTAAAACGTTTGTGGAGGAATAGAGGAGGTATGATTTGGAAGGAATAAAGTCGTATAAATTATAACCTTCGTTCAGAGTACGAGCAAGAATTAAGTATTCATAGGCATCATACCCATAGCCAGAATTGTAGGCAAAAAGAAAAAAAATAGGGCAGAATAAAACTAAGAATAAACGAAATCGTGTCATAAAACTCCTTACCGACATAAATCAAGTTACGGATTAATCGACAAATGTACTGGTTTACGAACTAGTCACCACGCTCAGGAAAGCCTTTTTATTGACCGTTTGCTCAGTTATTAGACATATAAATCAGCTGTCAAACGAGTGGTTAGTACTATCCGAAATTAGGTAATTCCTGTTGTTGATTGAAATGACGCGCCTTTCATTTGCGCCTTTACCTTCTGGCGCAGGTAGGGTTAGTAGCCTGTCCTATAAACGTTTTTGACTGTGAGGAGTTCTAGTGGTAACCAGCAGAGCTTTTCTTCGCAGGGCTAATTTTTGTATTCAACACCTAAAAACGGGCATTCCGCCAGATTGATTTTCTGAAGCAACCAGGTAACTGCACCTTTGGCGCATCAATCACGAATCACATGAAAACGCTGTTACTTTCTTTACTCATCGTTAGTGCAACAACCTCGTTTGCCCAAGTGGCTACGCCATCTACTGCTCCTCCTGGCAGTACAACGGCAACGACACAACCGAGCACTCCACCCAGCAGTTTAACTGTTCCTGCCACAACAGTACCAGACCCCTTTGAAACGACCAAACCTGCCAGTACGACTCCCGATACGTTCACCGCTCCGGCTGGCTCTAGACCCAGTATGATCAATGGACCAACGGGTATACCCCCTCAAGCAGGGGCTACCCCGTCGGAAGCAGATCCAATTGCCCGTGGTAATGGTAAAGTAAGTGGCGTACTGATGGACTCAACGACTAACAAACCCGTTGAATTTGCGACCATCGCCCTGTTAAATATCGCTACAAACAAACCCATTGACGGTACCACTGCCGATGCAAAAGGGCAATTTACCATTGGCCGTTTAGCTCCTGGTAAGTACCGGCTTCTGTATTCGTTCATCGGTTATAAAGACAAACGAAGCAACCTGATTACCATTGATAAAGGCAGTGTTGTAAACCTTGGTACAATTAAACTCGCAGCCGATGTTCGAACCCTTAATGAAGTAAATGTGGTTGGGCAGGCTGCCATGATTGAAGAAAAAGTAGACCGGATGGTTTACAATGCCGATAAGGACCTTACCGCTAAAGGAGGAGATGCGGGTGACATTCTACGTAAAGTACCCATGCTCTCGGTGGATCTGGATGGCAATGTAACCCTGCGTGGCAGTAGCAATGTTCGGGTATTAATTAATAATAAGCCATCTACAATTGTTGCCAGTAGCGTTGCTGATGCCCTAAAGCAGATTCCGGCAGATATGATTAAGACGGTTGAGGTGATCACCTCGCCATCGGCTAAATATGATGCTGAAGGTTCGGCAGGTATTATCAATATCGTAACCAAGAAAACTACCCTACAGGGTTTGACGCTCGACATCAATGGGGGCGCAGGTAACCGGGGAGCCAATCTGGGTGTGAATGGTAACTACCGCACAGGTAAAATGGGCTTTTCACTGGGCGGATTTGGCCGCGCAGAATATAACGTACGGGGTGGATTTCTCAACGATCAAACAACCAGAACGTATGATCTGGCTAGCAACACCTATTCGGGCATTACCCGCACCGTACAAAGCGCCAATACACTGAATCAACGTATATTTGGCAACTATCAGTTGGGCTGGGATTATGACATTAACAAGACTACGTCGCTCACGGCCAGTCTTCGGTACGGCGCTCGCAACGGTTTAAGTAGTCAGAATAATCTGCTCACAACGATAAATACGCCCAATAGCTATTTCCCAATTGTTAATAATCGTAATGTGGAGACCAAAGACCTGTCGGGTACGGTAGATGCGAACGTCACCTATACCAAAACATACAAACCCCAACAGGAACTTAGTGTGCTGGCGCTGTATAGCCGGAACAACCGGACCAATAGTTTTGTGGCCGACATTTTAGGAGGTACTGATTTTCAGACTATAACTTCCCGGCAGAAAAATGATAACCCTAGCTACAATCAGGAATCGACAATACAGGTAGATTACCAAACACCGATCAAAACCAATCAACTTCTTGAATTTGGTGGAAAGGGCATTTTTCGGCAGGTAAATAGTGAGTTCCAATATTCTGTCGCCAATGGGTCTGATGCGCCCTATATTACCGACAGCACCCGTCTGGGCAATACGTTAAACTACGACCAGAACATTGCTGCTACCTACCTGTCATATACGTATATGACAAAGAGTAAATTCACGATCAAAGCGGGCGCGCGGTATGAGTATACCTACATTAATGCCAAATTCAGCAATGAATCGGCGGGAGCAGCTTCATCCATTCCTGATTATGGAAATCTGGTGCCAAGCATCAACATTTCGAAAAGCCTGAAGGGGGGTAAGATTATTAAACTGGCGTATAACCGTCGGATTCAACGTCCTGGTATTCAATTCCTGAACCCGAACGTTAACACGTCCAACCCAACCAATATCACGAAGGGGAATATCTACCTGTCGCCTGAATTAACGGACAATATCGAGTTTGGTACCAGTGCCAACATCAAGGGATTGTACTTGAACGCAACCGTATTTGCCCGCCGAACCAATAACGAAATCACGGCGGTTCGGGATGTACAGCAGTCTACCATTAACGGAGTTTTGCAACAGGTCATCAATACTACGTATTTGAACGTTGGTCGTCAGGATGCCGTTGGTCTGAATCTATTTGCTAATGGAACTCTGTTCCGCAAACTGCAATTAGGGGGAGGGATCGATGCCTATCACGTGAACCTGACCAACAACAATGCAAACCCAATTTATTCTGCCTCAAACTCAGGCTGGGTCATTGGTGGCCGAATCATGAGCAGCTTATCGCTCAGCAACGGTTGGGGCTTTCAGCTCTTCGGCGGAGGCCGGGGCAACCAGGTCCAATTACAGGGGACGCAGAGTGCCATGTATTTTTACAGCCTTGGGATGCGGAAAGAATTTAACAACAAAAAAGCCAGCTTAGGCTTAGCCGCTGAAAACATCTTTAACCACCCGTTTACGCAACGTTCTCAGCTAAGCTCGCCAATTTTGACTCAGAGCACAGAGACCAGCTATTACAATGCGGGGGTTCGGTTAACGTTTAGCTACAAGCTTGGCAAAATGAGTTTCGATTCACCACAAAAACGCCGGAAGTCTATCGAAAACGATGATTTGAAAGGTGATGGGGGCGGTGATACTAATAACCAGCCACAACAGCAACAGTCGGCGCCAGCAGGTGGTGGCGGTGGGCGCGGTGGACGACCACGGTCATAGTCTTACTAATCAAATTGATTTACGTTATTGAAAAGACGTTGGCTCACTTCTGGGCCAACGTCTTTTTTTAGACGATCAAATTGGTGATTAGTACTGTCGTTCGATGGGCCTCTTTGCTTGATGTAAGAGTTTCTTTTTACCAGACGTTTCCGCTCTTTACATTTGCTAAATCACTCACTCTTTTTCTCCTATGAAATCTAAAAATTTAGTTAGCCTTTTTGTTGCAGCAATTTTTCTTGTTTTGGCTACCACTGGTCTGTTGATTTATTTCGGCCAGGGGTCGCACATCGTTGATCATACCCATGCCTGGTTTGGTATACTGTTCTTTGTCGCGGCTGTATTTCATATTGTTAATAACTGGGCGTCGCTGGTAGGTTATACCAAAAACCGTCGGACCGGTAGTATCCAGAAAGAGTTCTTTTTGCCAGCCATTATAGCGGTTGTTTTTGCAGCCGGCATTGGGTTTGATGTCCCCGTTTTTGACAAACTGGCTAATGCAGGTAAAAGCCTGTTTCGGGGTAACAAGCCCCGGCCAGAATCGATGCCACAAGCTAAAGTTGATTCGATAGCGAATGCCGTTGAAACAGCCTTTGCCAGCGCCTATAGTAAAGGCGACACTGCGGCATTAGCGGTTGTTATGCCGACCAAAACAACAACACTAACGCAGGCGGGTACGCTCCTGAGTGGGTCGGATGTGCAGCAGAATCTGCTTAAAAAGACGGCGGCTGAAGTAGTTAAAACTAAAGTTGATAAAGCCGAAGCACTTGATGATCATTTAATTATTGTGCGAGGTACCTCAACAAATACCACTGCAACCTCGCCAACTGTTTACATGCACGTGTTGAAAGAACAAGACAGGAAATGGCAAATTGTAGCTGCTCAGGGAGCCTATCCAACTGTACAATAACACGATAGATGGACTCTGGATTTGTCATTCGGAATGAGGTAGGAACGTATACATACTACGTTCCTATTTTTTTTAAAATTAGTAGACATACTGCAACGGAAATCATTTAGCTTACGTACTGATTATCAGAGGGCAGGCTTCTCGGTTGCCTTAATGCTATTATATCTTTCTATTTTACAAGACATTAGCCCGTTTGTCAGTTTTTGTAAAAAGAGCTTCTATTTTTACCTGTATAGTAAACTCTATTGACTATTTTTTGCTTACCTACTAGTATGGCAGGAATTTATACGTCGCTTTAATGACTCGATTACTACGAACTTTTTTTCTGTTTAGTTTTTTGCTGGCTGGCTGGCCTTTGTTGGCAACTGCCCAGCAAAAAGTCTATACCATTCGTGGTCGGGTAACCGATAAAGCCACTGGGGAAGGTATTCCGTTCGCTAGTATAGCCCTGAAAGGTAAAACGTCGGGTACAACATCTGATGTTGATGGACGCTACTCGCTCCAGATCAGGCAATTGTCCGATTCGTTAGTGGTACTTAGTTTAGGCTATCGAACAGGTTCATACCCAATTCAGTCCCAGGCAACACAAACAATTGATGCACAGTTAATAGCTGCAGCCACGAAACTCCAGGAAGTTAAGGTGTATGCAAAAGGGGGCGATCCAGCCTATCGGGTCATGCGTGAAGTTGTTCGTAAGCGAGATCAGTATAACCCCGCACAACTCGTAGCCTATCAATACGATAGCTATACGAAGATTGAAGCGTACATCAACAATTTCGCCCAG
The DNA here is from genome assembly GCF_006965485.1 of Spirosoma sp. KCTC 42546. Lineage (NCBI taxonomy): Bacteria > Pseudomonadati > Bacteroidota > Cytophagia > Cytophagales > Cytophagaceae > Spirosoma > Spirosoma sp. KCTC 42546. The sequence continues at coordinate 4,873,363 of NZ_CP041360.1, read as the reverse complement.
AAACGTAAAAACAATAAAGGTCCTGGTCCAATCGGGCGGTTATTGGGCAAACTTCCGGCAATTATTGATGAGAATGGAAAGCCCGCGGTGCCCGTATTTATTTCAGAAACGTTCTCTAATTTTTACGCTCGCACCAGTCCCGAGAAAACCAAAGAAGCCGTTCTGAAATCGCACGTGACCGGGGTAGGGGTTTCGGATGGTGGGCTGATTGCCCAATTAACGGGCGCATCATTTCAGCAGTACAATTTTTACCGAAATTCTCTTTACATTCTTCAGAAAGACATTCCGTCGCCCCTGGGTAGCCAGTGGGAAACGGTCTATACCTTCCGGTTAAAAGATACCGTTGCCCTCAATAATGCCATTTGTTTTGCCATTGAATTTACCCCGAAACGGGCTTCTGATTTAGCATTCATCGGAACGGTTCTAATTGATACGCTTCATAGAGCGCTGGCTCATATTGATGCTCGGGTTGATAAACGCGCCAATATCAATTTCGTGGATGAACTGCACATTGAGCAGGATTGGGAAACAACGGCATCAGGTCTTCGGTTTCCGATCCAGACACAGGTGACAATTGATACCGACGAGCCCGCTCCACGCGCACCCGGTGCTTTAATTCGGTTTTTTACCTTCTCTAGTAATATCATCGAGAACAGACCGAAAGAACTCAATTTCTACGACCCAGCCATTGAACTGGCCGATGATTATAAGGAAACGGACACGGCTTTCTGGCAGAGTGTACGCCCCAATTCACTCTCTCCGGATGAATTACGGGCCATGCATGTTGTGGATTCGGTACGCAATGTGCCATTTATAAAAGTAGCTGGCGAAATTATTAAGCTGGGCGTAATTGGGTATAAGCCATTGGGTAAATGGAACGTTGATCTGGGGCCAATTTTAGATTCCTATGCCAGCAATACGGTAGAGGGTCACCGGTTTAGACTCGGTTTACGAACCAATACAGGCTTTAGCAAAAAATGGCTCCTGAGCGGCTACGTAGCCTATGGCACGACGGATGAACAGCTAAAATACAGTGCCAATATCGAATACATTCTGAGTCGAAAACCCTGGACGGTCATTGGCGTGAAGCGCAGTTACGATTTGGAGCGGGTTGGCGTATCGACCGATAATATTGGCAATAATTCCCTGTTTGCGGCTTACTCTCGCTTCGGCACCATCCGGCGCCCCTATTTCCAGGAGGAAAATCTGGTTTACTTCCGGCGCGAAATGGGCCGGGGTTTTACGCAGACGCTGGCCCTCAGAAACCGTAGTTTTGAACCGCTGTTCCCATTTGCTTTCCAGCCTCAGGTGCACGATGACGATCAAACCATCCGGAGCACCTATCAAACAACGGAGTTGATTTCGGAAACCCGTTTTGCTCCAGATGAAGTAATCCTCCAGAATGACAATGTAAGGGTGAGTACCGGAGCAATTCGCAAGCCTATTTTTACCCTGCGTTACACGCTCGGGTTACGAAATGTGCTCGATGGTGATTTTACGTATCACCGGATTGCCTTAGGTATGAAGCATTCCTTTCGGATGGGTGTTTTGGGAAGAACCTATTATACACTTGGTGTTGGTATTATCCCCTCTACGGTCCCCTATCCACTGTTGTATATGCCTTTGGGTAACGAGTCGTCGTTCTATGTAGGAAATGCTTTTAACTTAATGAACTACTTCGAGTTCGTTTCCGACCGCTGGGCTACGGTACAGTTTGAACATAATTTCAATGGCTTGTTAGTCAATCGGTTGCCTTTGTTGCGTCGGCTTAAATGGCGAGAGTTGATCACCGCGAAGGTATTAGTCGGTAGTGTTTCTGCGTCTAATTTAGCCATGATTCCCGCAACCAATGCAGCAGGACAGGCAGTGGAGGGTTTCAGCTCGCTTACCCAAACGCCTTACATCGAAGTGGGTTACGGTATCGACAATATCTTTAAGGTGCTCCGCGTAGATGCCATTCATCGGCTAACCTACCGCGATACTATCGGCCGTACCGGTGTGCCCGTTACCCCCTTTGCCATCAAATTCTCTGGCTGGCTGGCGTTTTAGTAAGATTACGAAACATTTTATTCCAACAAAGCTTCTTCCTTCAGGTACTTACGCCCTTTACCGGTTGAGCCGCACTACGGATGAAGAAAGTTATAGGGCTGGTCTTTTTTAGCCTATTGATAACCAGAGGATTTAGCCAGGAGAACCGGCTCGTTGATCACAATACGGTTGGTTGGTACACCTATACTGGTGATCATAAACTGGCAAACCGATGGGAACTGCATACTGAATACCAATGGCGTCGGGTTGAGCTTATTCGGGCGTGGCAGCAGTCGTTGGCGAGACTGGGATTGAATTACAAACTCACGGATCGCGTAAAGGTGTCGGGTGGCTATACGCTGTTTGTCACGTATCCCTATGGCAATTACCCATCTGCCGATGCGGGCGTACCTGTTCCTGAACACCGTATCTACGAAGATATTCAACTTGACGATCAGCTTGGTCGATTAAAATTGGAACATCGACTGCGCCTGGAGCAGCGTTGGCTTGGGCAACCTTCCGACACAAATCCGCGTAAACTAGCTAGCTGGGAGTATCAGAACCGGATTCGCTATCAGGTATCGGCAACGTTCCCACTCACTGGGCCAACGATTGACGACGGCGAGTTTTACCTCAATGCCTTCGATGAACTGTTCATTAGTTTTGGCCGGAACGTAGAGCGAAACGTTTTTAACCAGAACCGAATTTCGGGAGGACTGGGATACCAGATACGGGATAATTTCAAACTGGAGCTTAACTACTTCAGCCGTATTTTACAGCACGCTGAGCCAGATCCACTAACCCAAAAGTCCATTTTTGATTTCGATAGCGGAATCCGGCTGAACGTTAACTATGATCTGGACTTTAGCGGCAAATAATACATAGCTGCCCTACTTTCCAAGCCTTCATCTAGGTAAAAGCTGAACAACGACTCGTCGGCTTATTGTTTTCACGGCTTCCGGGGTATCCACCGATGCTTTTGTGTCAGGCCCTTCCCAGGAAGCTGTAATCTGATCAGCCAATACACCATGCTGCTTAAGATAATTTTCAACCGTTCTCGCCCGGTGTTTCGATAACGATATATTCAACTCTCGCTTACCTATATTATCGGTATAAGCCGTTACAGTTGCCATTAACGTTGGTTGTCTAACCAATAACCGGGCTATCGAATCCAGGGCCATTTTAACGCCAGGCCGTAGTTCGTGGCTACTTTGATCAAAGTACAGAATGGTAATACTCAACGAAAGCTCAGCTGAAATTGGGTTGGGTAGGGCAGTACTAGCCGCGCCCAAGGGCTGCTTCTGTGCCAACAGATCCATAGGCGTATACATGAGTAAGATCAACATACAGCCCAGCAACTTTACATAGGATTGAACATACTGCTTCATTGCCTTAAAGTTAGGCCTTAGGTGAATCAGATGAAATAGAAAAAGGAGCCTAATCAGCTCCTTTTGAATCAGGTACAGAAAAATGGGTTAGCCTACACCGACGCCTTTTCCAGAACCTCGTCCACCGTTAAGGCTTCGAGTGAAGGAGCAACCAGATCGGCCAGCGTAAGCACATCCGGTGAACCCAGGCCCACCACAAACATACCGCCCCGTTTGCCCGCTTCTACACCCGCAACAGCATCTTCAAACACAACGCATTCCGCTGGATTAACGCCAAGTTCGTCTGCCCCTTTGGTAAATACTTCCGGGTCTGGCTTGCCTTTACTTATTTTCGTTCCGTCGATGATAGCATCAAAGGCGTCACTCATGCCGATTCGCTCCAGAATCATGGGTGCATTTTTGCTCACTGAGCCAAGTGCGGTTTTCAGACCCGCCTTGCGAACCTGCGAGAAGAACGTAGCCACTCCCGGCAGAATATCATCGGACGTCATTCGGCTGACGAGTTCGAGGTACCATTGGTTTTTCTGAGTTGCCAGTTCGGCCTTTTTCTCGTCCGATAAGGTCAGGCCGCCGTGTGCCAATATCAGATCCAGCGAATCTGTACGGCTGACGCCTTTAAGTCCTTCATTAAATTCTTCCGAAATGTCGAAGCCTAATTCGTTGGCAAGTCGTTTCCAGGCTTGATAATGATAAATCGCGGTATCGACAATGACCCCATCGAGGTCGAACAGAAACGCTTTTATTGACATGATGTTTCAGGTTGACGAACGACAAAAGTAGTCGATTCAACCGCTGGTTGGTGGTATCGGAAAAAACTAAGGCCAAAAATTGCAAAATCAACGCCCTATTCTTTTACCCCCATGAACTCTAGTCCATCCGCTTTGCCAGCTTCGTGACTAACCATCAAAACCCACCGTTTCTGGGTGCCGCTGAGGGTACGCAGTTCCTCAAAGGCATACTGGCCAATGGACACGCCATCCAGCGTTAGCTCGTACTTCGTGGCGCTGCTTTTTATCGCTATAATCCCCGTTCGCTGATAGGAGCCCAAACCAAAGCGGTCATACTCAAAACGATAGGTACTAGCTCCTGTTGATTGAACAGTTAATCGTTGGGTAGTCGGGAGCGAACAGCGCAGAGGATCGGCTTCCAATCGAAAGCGGCCTGGTAGCGTACCGTCATCGGGTGTAACCGTCTCTTTTTGACAAGCGGAGAGGACTACGAATAGAGCAAGAAGTAAGGAGAATTTAGTCATAAATCAAGGCGTTTTTGGCAAGACCCTGAAACGGACACAAGCGTTGTATTACACAAGCACTGGTCTTACGTCATGGTTGCCAAGCTGAAGGAACTGAACGCCCACACAAATTAGCCAGAGCAACCAGAGTGAGCTTCCTACTAAACCCGCCAGGTCCCAAACCGGAAAACCGGGAATAACTGTTGCAACCAAATCCCCTTGTGCCAGTATATAAATTGCTGATGTCCCATAGCCAAACCAACTTACCCATTTTGGAAATAGGCTTAGCTGATTAAATGCCGACGCGATTAGTACTGTCCAGGCTATTGTCAGCAACTGACCCAGATGTTCGCCCAAAACCACGCCACCATATTGGTGAATTGTCTGGAATGCAACGATACTGGCCGCCCGAATGGCAGGATCTGTTGAGTGAATATAGTTATTGGCTAGTACCGGAACTACGAATGTCCACCGTAATAGACCTATAATCTGTACCAATCCTGAAGCAACGCCCAACAGCGTAGCCCATCGAACAAAATACAATTTGTTTTCCAGTCGCTGGCCAATAAGCACATAGGCTTCCAACAGCGGCAACCCCATAACCGCAAACGCCCACCACACAGCAATGAGCGTTGGACCGCCCGCCTGAAAACGTGTTAATAGTGAGCCGGTATCCTGACGAAGAATTAGGGGATAATCGAAAATAATGGTCAGAATAGTATACGGAATGAAGACGAGAACGGCACCAAGAATTAATAGCTTGCCGATGCGTCGGTCAGTGGTAAAAACGGTTGTTTCCATGAGTAAACTCGCGATTATAAATGAATGAATTACCCGACTAATGAAATGAGTGGCTGATGTCAGTGCAGTCAAGTTCATATCGCCTTTTGAGTTGTGATTGACGATACAAAGTTGGGGGGCGTATGGGCGAGCCTACTGGACAAATGTCTAAATCGTTAGTGAGAACGTAAAACCCAAACAAGGTGAGGCTAAACTAGGAGAGGGGAAGCTGGTAAAACGTGATAGCGCTTATGGACAAGCGCCAATCACTGCCATGAGGCAACAGCCTTTGGTGATTAGAATGATAATCGACTTAGGCGGGTAAATAAACCGTAAAGGTTGTCCCTTTGCCGGGTTCACTATCAACCCGAATCGTTCCATCGTGTTGCTCAATCACTTTTTTGACAACGGCCAGACCAATTCCTGTTCCACCAAAGTGTTTGCGACTGTGCAGTCGCTGAAATACCTGAAAAATCTGGTCGGCATATTTTTGGTCGAAGCCAATACCATTATCCGCAATAGTAATGGCCCAATAGGTCTGATTCGCTGAACGTCGGCCCGGTTGCAACTCCTGGTTAATCGTGTCAGTAAGGTTTTTGATCGAAAGTCTCCGGGCCGCTACTTGTATTAATGGGGGGTGGGGATTTCCTGCCGAATCGGTTTGGTGGAACTTCAGGGCATTGGATAGTAGATTCTGGAATAACTGCCGCAACTGAGCCCGGTCGCCGATCAGGTCGGGTAGTGGGTTACCCATGCCAATGTCAATGCGGGCGTTTGTCTGTTGAATAGGATGCCACAGGTCTTCAATAATATCCTCAATCAGCTTAGTTAGCGAAAAGGACCTGAATGCATCACGTTGCGATGATATCTTGGAATAGTCAAGCAAATCTCTGATCAGCACCGACATTCGCTCGGCCGCCGATTGCATACGCCCCAGCATTTCGTTGCCTTCTGTGCCAAGAATGGGCGCATAGCGTTCACTCAGCATATCGCCAAATGCAATGATTTTACGAAGGGGTTCCTGTAAGTCATGGCTGGCAATGTAGGCAAAGGATTGCAGGTTTTCGTTGGAGCGCTTTAACTCGGCATTGGTAGCTTCGATCTGTTGCCGATACCGTCGGTTCTCTGAAATGTCGATATTCGAGATAACAACGCCATCGCCTGATTTAGCTGTCAGCCGGAGCAGCCACTGGTTTCCAATGTTGAATTCACTTAAGTCTGACTCACCTGTTTCCACAACGCGCACATATTTGGGGAAATCATCTCGCTGCTGATCATCCGAGGCTACCTCAAAAAAAGTTTTTGTCAGGATCGGTTCTGCTAATTCGCCCCACATGCGGAGCGCCTGTTGATTGGCGAGAACCGTTTTAAAATCAATGATCGTTCCAGTAGGATCGCGTATCGCTTCGTGTTGAGAAATTGCCGTTTGTGTGTGATCAAGCACCGTTTGTAGCAGTTCAGCCTGCCGCTTCACGTCTAGTTCGGCTTGCTTACTAGCCGTAATATTCATGAAGGTTACAACCACATGCTCCGGTGCTGAGCGAATGGCCGATATATCAAACCAGGCTGCTAATCCATCAACCTCTTTGTAATACAGGGTAATTTGCTCGGCCACTCCTGTTTCCAGGACACGTTTATAAAGGTCGAACAGGCCAGATTCAATATTTCCGGGGAATATGTCCAGCATGCGCTTCCCAATAAGTTTATTGGGCGACACAAACAAGCTCCGTTCCACCGCCTGATTAGCCGTTTGCATCAGAAAGTCAACAACTGTTCCGTCAGCATCTCGAATGGCTACCATCGAAACAATGCTGTTCAGCGACGCATCATACGCTGCAAGTGCCAGACGGATGGCTTCTGGTGATTGAATCGGTTCTTCATTAAACGGGCTGGATGCGCTCGACTGATTCATACAATACGTGTAAGGTACTGGAGTGCTGACCCAGTCCAAGGTTTAAACGTTGGACTGGATATAAGCCGCACCCTTCATCCGTTTATTTTCCTAATTCCAGCACAAGGGCTGTTTTGGCAGGTAACGTCAGTAGTTTCAAATCGGTAAGCGTTTGGTTCGTCAGAATGTTTCGAGCAGACGTAAATCCGTTCAGCCGTTCCGCAAAGCGGGCCGTGTCGAGGGAAATTTCCTTTTCATTGGTGTTGGTCGCTACCATAACGGTTTTGGTGCCATCGTATCGGAAATAGACGTAGGTGCCCTCCTGAGGAAGAAACTGCATGAGTTTACCCGTGTGCATCACCGGATTGTCGCGCCGGTAGGTCGCTAACGCACGAACAAACCGAAACGCTTCATTTTCGCGGTCCGTGCGACCAGCGGTCTCGAATTTATTGTCCTTGTCGCCCGGAAAGCCACCGGGAAAGTCGCGACGTACTTCGGCATCGGATGGGTCCTTGAAATTTTTCATCAGAATCTCGGTGCCGTAATACATCGATGGGATTCCGCGTGTTGTCAGCAGCCAGGTCAGACCAATTTTATAGTTGTCGAAATTGTCACCAATCACGGACAGGTACCGATCTGTGTCGTGGTTATCCAGGAAGGTTACTAGTTTTGATGGGTCCTGATAAACGGCATCCTGTGCCAGCGCCTGATAAAAACGATTCACGCCATCATCCCAGCTAAATTTTTGCTTCAGGGCATCAGTCATAGCGGCATAGACTACAAAATCCAGCCCACCGGGCTGATTTGACTTAAATGGAAAGTCGATTTTGTTTCGGGTATAATACGCCTGATCAACCACGTTATTCACCCAGGATTCGCCGAAAATATGGATCTTCGGATATTCTGTCAGGAGGGCCTGATTACAGCGGTTCATAAATGGCTGGTCGTTATACATATAGGTATCAATTCGCCAGGCATCGACGCCAAAGTTCTCGACCGACCAAATAGCATGTTGAATCAGGAAGTTAGCCACAAAGGGATTGCTCTGGTTGAGGTCAGGTAGAAACGGTACGAACCAGCCATCGAGCGTTACTTTACGGTCACTCTGGGCACCGTGGGGATCGGTAACAGGCTGATACTTATACGATGTATTTGTGTAGGTTGGCCACTGGTGGAGCCAGTCTTTGCTGGGCATATCTTTAATAAACCAGTGATTAATGCCGCAGTGGTTATACACAGCATCTTGTACTACCTTCATCCCTGCGGCATGCGCCTGTTTTACAAAGGCTTTATAGGCGTCATTACCCCCAAATCGGCGGTCTATGGCGTAGTGATCGGTGAAGCCATAACCGTGATAAGCCGAGCGCATCACTCCTCCTTCATTCGTGAGGGGTTGGTTATTTTCGAGTACGGGTGTAAACCAGATGGCCGTGACACCCAGGTCTTTCAGGTAGTTGATACGTTGAGACGCCCCGGCCAGATCACCCCCGTGCCGGTAAAAGGGATTGGCACGGTCGGCATTGGGGTCTGCCATATCCGCAAATTTATCGTTACTCTGATCTCCATTGGCAAAGCGATCGGGCATCGCCAGATAAATAAAATCGGCTGAGGTAACGCCCTGTCCTTTGGGACTGGTATCACGGGCTTTCAGCTCAAACGGTTGGGTTAAGGTCTGATTGCCCCGCTTACCGATCAGTTTAAGCGTACCTGGTTTTGCAGTGGGAGCGATGACGAGGTCCAGAAAGGCATAGTTTGGGTTCTCGACCGTATGCACTTTGACCAGTTTTACACCCGGATAGTTGAGCGAGTAGGCTAGTGTTCCGGCATTTGGACCGTACATCAATAGCTGTAGATTTGGGTTTTTCAGGCCAACCCACCAGTTGGTAGGGTTAACGCGTTGAATGAGGGCATTTTGCGCCAGAGCTGGACTGAAAATCCATAGCAAGGCAATTAAGTACAGTAACGTTCGTCGTTTCATAGGTAGTCAGTAATAGAACTAAGAATAATGCAACAAGAACGTAAAAATAACCCAAGATTTTGGTTGAAAAAGGCCATAGTTTTGCGTCTGTAAACCTGACTTGTTTCCAGAACCTGAATTAAGCCGACCTATGTACACCGCGTCTGTTGTCCCGGTGATGGACAAACTGATTATCTACCAGATTTTTACGCGCCTGTTTGGCAATCAGAACACCACAAATCTGACCAATGGAAGCCGTGATGAGAATGGGGTCGGGAAATTTAACGACATCAATGACGCGGCTCTGAAATCAATTCGGCAGTTTGGAGCATCGCACATTTGGTATACCGGTATTATTGAACATGCTACCCAAACGGATTACTCGGCCAACGGCATTCGTCCCGATGATCCGGCGGTGGTGAAAGGTCGCGCTGGTTCTCCCTACGCCGTCAAAGATTATTACGATGTAAACCCCGACCTGGCCGTTAGTGTACCCGATCGGATGGCCGAATTCGATGCGCTGGTGCAGCGTACGCACGCGAATGGTCTGAAGGTGATCATCGATTTTGTACCCAACCATGTTGCCCGTCAGTACCAGTCCGACGCGAAACCTCCTGGTGTTGTGGATCTGGGGCAGAATGACGATACAACAGTTGGGTTTTCGTCGGGGAACAATTTCTATTATTTGCCGGGACAAACCTTTGTTGGTCCGCAGGACCACTTATATAGCCAGGAGCCTAAGCTGCATGAGTTTCCGGCTAAGGTTACCGGTAGCGGGTCTATTACAGCCACCCCCGATATAAATGACTGGTACGAAACGATAAAGCTTAATTACGGCTTTAATGTGTTTGATGGAAGCTGCCAGTTCGATCCAATTCCGGCAACCTGGCATCAGATGCTCGATATTCTGTTGTTCTGGTCTGATAAAGGCATTGACGGCTTCCGATGCGACATGGCCCATTTAATTCCGGTAGAGTTCTGGCAATGGGCGATCCGCCAGGTTAAGCAGCGCTACCCGCGCCTGATTTTTATTGCTGAAATCTATGATCCAGGCTTGTATCGATCCTTTATTTTCGGGGGTGGGTTCGATTACCTGTACGATAAAGTTGGGTTATACGATTCCGTTCGGCGGTTGATGGAAGGCCATGGCTCCTGCTATGATCTTACGCGTGTGTGGCAACAGGAGTCTGGCGACTTTGCTCAGCATATGCTCCGGTTTTTGGAAACCCATGACGAACAGCGGATCGCTTCCCGTTTTTTTACGAACGATCCGTGGGCAGCTATTCCGGGCATGACGCTGCTGGCAACCATGCATACAGGCCCTATGTTGCTGTATTTCGGGCAGGAAATAGGGGTGCGGGCTGAAGGCGTTGAAGGATTCAGCGGTGATGATGGGCGAACAACCATATTCGATTACTGGGGCCTGACCGACTGGCAAGGCTATGTGAATGAGGGGCGTTATGATGGCGGTGGACTTACCGATGATCAACGACGGTTGCGGTTGTTTTACCAGCAATTGAATTACCTGGTCAGTGGCTCCGATGCGATTCAGAATGGGTATTTCTACGATTTGCAATACGCCAATGATAATGGCCAAAGCGCGGGCTACGATGCCCACCAGATTTATAGCTACCTGCGTTATACCGAACGCCAGAAACTACTGATCATCTGTAATTTCTCGAATTCTACAACCTACGAAACAACCGTTAGTATTCCGAACCCTGCTTTTGGCGCGATGGGGCTGGACCCCACCGGTACCTACCAGTTCAGTGATATTTTTATAAGTGATACCCAGATTGAAACCGTCGGCCTGGCAGGCGTATCCGTTTATCTGCCGCCCCGAGCCGTACGAGTGCTGGAAATTAAATCGTAGATTTATGGTACTTTTTGGCCTTAGTTTCGTCAATACGCTATAGCCGGAAACCAATACCCACCTATGCTGAGACTGTTTACTGGATTATCCCTATTGCTGATATCCCTGGCTGGGCAGGCCCAGGAGCTTGTTTTGTCGACCAGCTTACACTCATTGACCATTGTTGGTGGTAAAACCTCTACTGAAACGACTATCAATATCGGAAAGCAGTTCATAGGCAGGCCCTATGTCCCGCATACGCTCGATGTAAATCCGACTGAACAGTTGGTAGTCAATGTGCTTGAGCTTGATTGCACAACCTATTTAGAAACGGTTCTGGCGCTTTCGTTAGCCTGGCAGGATGTGGCCGACAAACAGAATCAGGTGCTTTTTGAGCAAACGTTCAAAAAGTATCTAACCAAACTGCGCTACCGGGACGGTCGTATTGATGGCTATGCCAGTCGGCTACACTACTTCTCGGACTGGCTTCGTGATAATGAACGAAAAGGGCTTGTAACGGACGTCACCCGAGAGTTTGCGGGGAGTTTGTCGGTGGCCAAGGCTGTTTCGTATATGACTACGGCAACCTATAAGTATCCGCATCTGAATGACCCTGCTGTATTCAAGCAAATGGCCCAAACCGAAGCATCACTGAGTCAGAAACCCTTTTCCTTCATTCCAAAGAAGAATATCCGGCAGGCTGAGGACCAACTTCGCGAAGGTGATATTGTGATGCTGACAGCCGCTCGACCCGGTCTGGATATGAAGCATGTGGGCCTGGCTGTTCGTCAACCCAATGGGCGAATGCATATCCTACATGCATCTTCCGATCAGGGGGCAGTCGTGATTACACCTTACCCCATCAGCGATTATGTGCAGTGGCACAAGCGACTTTCTGGCATTCGTGTAGCCCGCTTGAGATCATCTACCAATACCACCCCACTAGCTGTTGGTGCACAGTAAGCGATTAAAAGAATCTGCTCGACTAGTTTATAAACCTACCCAAAGGGTCAGCCGCAATGATACGGCTGACCCTTTGGGTAGGGTCGTTGTCTAAATTCGCTAACCGCAGTACACATAAACTGAATGTCAATCCAGGGGGTATCCTACAGACTGGTAATGATTCTGGCGTAAATGTTATTCACGATATTACTGTCGTATGTTTGAGATGCATCCTCATTTACATTAACGGTGATGTTTGAGTTGCTGCCTGCATTTGCCGTGGTGCGCGTAATGGTAAATCCCAGAATAGACAGACCGATAGCGCTAATGAATTCACCACTGCTAATCTTTAGCGAGACTTGCTGATCTGTCGCACTGGTCACTGACCATTTCGTATTATCTACGGCAACAAGGCTACCTCCGGAAATAGTTATACTGGGGAGGGAGTTTAGCTTGTCAAGCTTCTAAAAGCGATTGCATGTATCCACTAGAGCCTGATTGCCCCCCTTTTCTTTATATAAGATGCATCGTCATTGTATACAACTATAACCGGTTGCTTAAGCCCCACAAACATGTCTTAGCACACAGAGGCTTCAATCATTGGCTGTGGATCGCCAATTTGTAGTTGAAGTAGGTAAATACACATGAAATGTAGCACCCTGGCCGGGTTTACTACTGGCGGTAATAGCTCCGCCATGATTGACAACTACTTTTTCGCAGATGGCGAGTCCAATGCCTGTGCCATCAAATTCGTTTCGGCCATGGAGTCGCTGGAAAACTTGAAAGATGCGGTCTACATACTTGTCATCAAACCCAATCCCGTTGTCTGATACATCCACGCGGTGATACGCTACGGCCAGTTCGGTGGGTTGAACGGACGGAGGAAGTGCTGTGGCGGCTATGACTTGTGAACGGATCTGAATCAGGGGCGTAGCCGGTGTCCCGGATAAATCTGTCCGGCGAAACTTCAGTGCATTGCTCAATAAGTTTTGGAATAACTGTTCCAGCTGTGTCCGATCTCCCAGAATAGTAGGTAATGATTGTACATCCACCACGGCTCCGGTTTCCTGAATGACTAATTCCAGATCTGTCAGGGTTGCGATGATAACCTGGTTAAGCGATACGGGTGCCAGCGTATCCTGCTTTGTTGTGAGTCGGGAAAATAGCAGCAAGTCACGGATAAGGGTAGACATTCGGCTGGCGGCTACCTGCATCCGTTCCAGGTAAGTGCTTCCGTCGCCTAACTGAGCAGTATATTGACTTTGGAGTAAATTGCCGAAGGACTGAATTTTACGCAGAGGTTCCTGTAAGTCGTGGCTGGCAATGTAGGCAAACTGCTGAAGATGCTCGTTAGAACGACTTAATACAGCGTTGTTTTCTTCTAGCTTTTTTTGATACGCCCGTAAGGTGGTAATATCGGTGGTAACCAACAAGACGCCGTTTTGAAAGGGCGTAATCTCATACTCATACGATATACCCCGATCAGGATAATCTACCTGACGACGGATTGGTTGCCGGGTTTTAACGACATCGACCAGAATAGTAAACGGTTCTGGTTTTCTGCTGGCTGGCAAAATTGGCAGAAACTCCCGAATCGTATGGCTTATAAGGTCTTCGTGGGTTAAATTTTTACTCAGTAATACCGGGAGCATGTGCAGGGTAGCTGGATTAGCCAGCGCAATCAGAAAGTCATTAATATTTCCCTGCTGATCCTCAATAGCCTCTAGTACAAGAATGCTATTTGGCGAACTAGTAAGAACACCCGTTAACAGATCGGCCTGCCGCTGTTGAGATAATTGAGCCTGTTTTCGATCGGTGATATTTAACGTAGTAAGTACGAATCCAGCGCCATGGCGGACAGCCGTACAGTCAAGCCAAACGGTAGATTGATTGATGTAATAAGCGGTTTCGAAGTGGTCGGATTCGCCGGTTTCTACCACGGTTACGTAACGTTGAAAAAGCCCGTTTCCCTTAAGGTAAGGATACAAATCCAGTAACCGCCTGCCGGTTGTAGACTGGAAGGGCCGGAGTGAACTATACGTAGCCAACTCATTGCCTGTGCTGCTGAGGAAGTCGATAATCTGGCCGGATTCATCACGAATGGATTCGTAATAACGAATAGCGGCTGGCGAACTGATGAGTATACTTTCGAGCAGCGAAGCTGTTTTCTGCCCCAGACTGACGTCCTGAAATGAAACTAGCAAGCCATCAGCGAACTTTACGACGCTGATATCCAGCCAGGTATCGTGATTTGGTAAATATTGAATCTGATGATGCGGATTACCTGTCGTAACAACGTTTGCATACTGGTGATAGAGTTCGTAAGCCTGCATGTCTTGATAGCGCTTACTAATCGGGCGAGTCAGTATATCCGCCCGGTTCTGACGGGTAATGGTGGCTCCAATCTGATTGCAATACGTAGCCTGAAAATCAGCAATGGCCCCTGTATCATCCCGCACAGCCTGAAAAATAATCAGACCTGTAGGTAAGGTTTCCAGTATCTGCTCCTGAAAATGAATGTCGTCAGGCGAATAGTTGGTTACCTCAATTGAAAGCACCAATACCTGCGGATCGATACGTATTAATTGGCAATTATAAATAGGAAATAAACCCGTTGGCGTTACTGGATTCGTCAACTGGAAATTGGCAGTTGCGTCGGGTGCAGTTACTATTGCCTGTAGTTGCTGTGATAGATAGGGTGAATTAAACGGCGCTGGGAGTTGCTCCAGGTAGGCACCCGTAAGGGAAGCAGTAGACCCCTCCACTAATTGCTGAACAACTTCATTCGCCTGTTTAATCAAAAAAGTTGGAGCAGGCGTCTGAACGTATTCCAGTACCAGAATGCCATTTTTAGACAAACTGAGCAGGGCTGAGACTAGAGCAGAATCTTGAAAATGAAACGAATTCAAAACGTTCATGTAATAGGTTGACAGCCCACCTTAAAATGAATGATATCATTTATACTAGACCAGTGTCAACGTAAACAAATAAGAAGGCTAGAAGGGTATCTATTAACTGATAAATTTATCAGTTAATAGATTTAAGTCGGAAACTGCTAAAAGTTCAAAGCCAACTATAGCCCTGATGATTCTGGTAGACAGCATGAACTCAGCCGAAAGACCAGGCATCCTACCCATGTATACTAAAACCTTCTTAGTTGAGCTATGTTGTTAGCTCGCAGGGCGGGAAACAATAATATAATCCTGAAATAAGGGCGTACCCGTCTTCCCCTGGATCCGAATGGTATTGTTGCCTGCGTTCAGTGAAATAACGGCATTGTAGGTGCGTTTGCCACCATCAGTTCCTTCAAACGAAAAATCGACCGGCGTACCTCCGTTGATGATAATGCTGGCTACGCCTGATGACTGTGTGTTTGTCTGATAGCGTATGGCCAGATTATAATTAGATGCTGTAGTTGGAGCCCCTGTGATGTTGTAAAGTAAATATTCGCTGTTTGTGCGGTAAGGGCCGCGTAAAATATTGTCTCCTGATGCTCCAGGCGAGATTCCTGTTCCGTTGGCATCTTCTGCCTGTATTTTTTGCGAAAAAGCAACACTGTTTACTGCACCCGGCTTAAGCAAAGGAGGGAGCGTTCCTGCTGGTATAATAGCCCCATTATCTACGGTTAGCGTAAAACTTCCTGCATTGACTGCTGCCTCAAAAGCTGCCTGCCCCGCACTGTTCAGGGGATAAACCTCTGTGTTTCGAACGGTTGTTGCCTGGTAAAGCGGCTGTCCATCGCTGGTGCGATAAATTTTTATAAGCTGTGTACCTAGTGCCATACTGGATATGATTTTGTACCCTGAAAGAGGTTATGAACTCTAAATTGTTTTTGACTACCGTTTGATGAATTTTCGATTGACATAGAAGCTGTTTAAACTTTTCAAATTAACCGCAAAGAACGCTAAGGCAAAGCGCAAAGACCGCAACGAAATTCAGTCAGCAAACTCAGCGCTCTCTGCGGTTAAACTAAAGCGCATTGGAGATATAAAAAATAAAGTTTAAACAGGTTCATATTGACTGTTACTTGTAAAGTCAACTTGGTTAGTGGGTATTCCAGAAAAATGCCCTTTCAGAAGAAAAACTGGACTGTATTAAATAAGGCCAGTTTGCTGCCTTGTAGGTTTACTTCAATCTGGACATTAGGTACTGGGTTAAGAATAATGGTTTCATAGCTGTTTTTGCCTCGGCTAGGATCAAATGCCCAAACATCCACCGCATTGTCTTTTATTCGGAACATAGCATCAGGGCGACCACGTCGGGAAGTAGGATCAGTTGCATAGGGTCCGTCAAATGCCGATGCATGTTCCAGAATAGTGGTGCCGTCGGTTTGGGGCTCTACCCAAATTCCTGATTGTTTGAATTGGTATCGACAATATTGCCAGGACGTCCCCTCCGTTCTGCCACACTGAGAGTAATAATAGGCTGCTTCAAAACCAGCATCATGCCAGCGACAGGGTTCCGTTGGATAGCCTGCTGACGTTATTGGAGCTGGAACGCCAGCCCCATTTGGTTGCCATTGCCATGAAGACGGGCTCGTGTCCGGATCTCGGGCCTTCACTTCATTGGGATTGGTTCCAAACTGATCGTACTGGCTTCGCTCATCAAAAACGATATAGCCAATGGTACGGCAAAAGGCAATACCAAAGATATTACCTACCTGCCAGTCATAATCAACCTGCGGGTGCTTGTCAGTCTTAAGCGTGCCCAGATTGCCTACGTTACGCGTGAAGTAGTAGCCATTGTGTAAGCTGCCATTTTCGGTACCCAGTCCTTCAACTTTCCCCCAGTCTAAATACGCTAATTGGGCGGGGGCAATTCCAGCAGGCGTGTCATTTATACCTTTGGCCATTACTTCGGCGGCAAAGGCTTTGTTGTAATATCGGCTGGCATAATCGGGCTGATCGGAATAGTGCTTTATAATAGCACCTACGCCCATTGCCTCAAGCCCAGCCAGTGGAAAAAAATAACTACAGGTCTGACGTGCCGCATCAACAGAACTGATCTTGGTTTTAAATACCGGATCATTCGGCATTTTATTGCCTCCACCCTCTACCTGATAATTCCAGGGGTCGCCGTTGTAGTTGCCATTCCCTCCATAGGTTCCAAAATCCCGAAAGGGCAAACCCAACGGATTTCCCAGGGGGTCGGCATATTTTTTCAGACGTGCTGCGTACCACTGAAAATACTGAGGAGAAAAGTCAGGTACCCCATAAAGGCCCTCCTGAAACTCATTGGCTTCAAACAAGGCGCATGGAATTACATTGCTGGCCTTGATAATGTCATTATTTGTCAAATTTTGGCCTCCATATCCATCACCTGTATTGGCAGGGGGAGCGCCAGGTACGGCAAGATCCCGACTATGCGACCAGTTAATGCGCTGATTAGCTGGGGAGTCATTATCCATTACGGCCAGGACGCCCCCTCGCCTAAGTGTAACGACGCTTTCAGAGGTTATATCTGTTCTTTTTTTGACAATGGTAAAAATCCGGTTATCCGGTAATGACATCGTTGGGGCATCTTTCATGCCCCTTGCTACCCAAATATCGGTGGGTGCAAGCCAGGGTGGGCGAGTTACTCTATAAGGAAGGGCTGGCTGATACGTAGGCAAAGGGTCTGTACCCAGCATAAGCTGTACAAACGCTTTCCTATTCCAGTGATAAGGCCCATTCGGCGTTTGCGCAATTGCCAGTATAATAGATATGCTATCCCCAGGATTAAAATCATAAGTAGTCGGCAAACTGGTTAGGGCTGGCATTCCACCAATGAAGTAATAGGCTGATTCGCCACCTCCAATGTTTAGCTGTACAGTATTCACAATACGGGCTTTGCCATTATTCCACTCTACAGCTGGGGTAAATAATTGAGGATTCGCTACAACCATCTGTACACTTACATTTGGGTTAGGCGTAAAATCAGCATTTGAAGCTGTTGCGTAGGTCTCGGGTGGAACTGCTGGATTGAGCGTAAAATCAGCATTCGAGGCTGTTGCGTAGGTGTCGTATGGCATAAGACATAAAGTGGTTTACTAAATAAGTACGTCTATAGCGGTGGATTCATGGATTAACTATGCTTTTTGTGTTAAATGGTGAATAGACGGTGGTATGTTTTTGCGCAAGGCAACCAATTTGAAATTATATGCACAAAAAGCCTGCCTAAGTTGATTTTTTGGTAGTATAGTGCACAAAATATTTGTGACCGTAGCCGTACTGTCCGCATATTACTACACCAGTTTACTTCTTCGGCCGCTTTAGCCTCATCAGGAATTTTTCGGTAAGTCGTCTAAATTACCCAGTATGCTTACTGGGATACGGCCTGGTTTGGTTAATTGTTAATATTATCATCTAAATGAACTTCTATTTGTTCATGTTCGGGAAAATATAAAACATATTTTGGCTAGATGTTTGCTATTGTCCTGTTGAGGTAACATGATGTGTTTATATCTATTAACTCTTTGCCCAGCTAAAATTATATCTACTCAGCAAGCTTTATCTTTTTTGTATGCGTATAATCGTACTCATAGCGCTGTTTTTCAGCACAACTAAACTGCTACTGGCCCAAACAAATTACGTGACCAGTTCCCCGAATGCATCATCGCCGGGAACGTATAATACAATTGTTGGGCCCTCTGCCGGAAATGGTACACTAACTGGCTATTTCAACTCTTTTTATGGCTTTCAGGCGGGGTTATCAAACAGCTCTGGTTATGAGAATACCTTTTTAGGTAAGGGGGCCGGTAAGTTTAATACCATGGGGGTGGATAACACATTTATAGGGCATCACGCGGGTATATCCGGCATTACAGGTAATTACAATACCTTCCTGGGTTCGTTGTCTGGGCAGGGAGTAACCACCGGTAATCGGAATACGTTTATTGGGTTTGAGTCAGGATTTTCGACCACTACAGCTAGTTTCAACGCGTTTATTGGCAATGGAGCCGGCCGATCGAACACGATTGGCTATAACAACGCCTTCATTGGGAACAATGCGGGTTACTTAAACAATACGGGCTACTATAATACCTTTATTGGGAGCGAAGCTGGCTATTCTAACGCGGCTGGTTCAAGTAATGCGTATGTAGGGTACCGGGCTGGTTATAACAGTACAACGGGATCTGGAAATACCTTTATGGGTAGTTTAGCCGGACAAGCAACTACTACCGGGGCCAATAATACATTTGTGGGAGGGAGTGCCGGAATCCTGAATTCAACAGGCTATCAAAATGCCTTCATTGGTACTTTTGCGGGGAATAATACAACGACCGGTTATCAGAATGCATTTTTAGGGTATAACGCGGGCTACAGTAACACAACGGGAGCAACCAATACGTTTGTCGGCAACGCAGCTGGGTATGCGAATACCACAGGGGCGGGAAGTACGTTTTTGGGAAGCAATGCTGGCTATGCAAACACGACAGGCTCTGGGAATACACTGGTTGGTGTTAATGCGGGTCAGGCAAATAATACGGGGAGCTTTAATGCCTTTATCGGGTCGTATGCGGGTCAGGCTAATAGTACGGGTGCTCAAAACGCATTTATTGGCAGCAACGCTGGTTATACTAACACAATGGGTTCAACGAACACCTTTATTGGCAGCTCTGCAGGTTATGAGAACACAACCGGAAGCAGTAATGCCTTTTTGGGGGGTAATACAGGCTCATTTAACACAACGGGTTCGGGAAACACGTTTATTGGTACCTCCAATGGTCTTAGAAACACAACAGGATCGAGCAATGTATCGGTTGGGCTTCGGGCGGCCAGTAAAATTATAACGGCCAATAAGAATGTTATTATTGGCGATAGTGCTGGTTTCAATACCAATAGTGATGCCAATGTCATGCTGGGTTCAAAAGCAGGATTTGCCAACCTTACCGGGCAAAAAAGTACTTATTTAGGCTACCAGGCTGGTTATAATGCCGTAGCAGATTCCAATACATTTGTTGGTTACCAGGCAGGGTCTACAACCACAACTGGAAAAGGCAATACATTCATGGGTGTTGGGTCTGGACGTAGTAATGCTACCGGTAGCCACAACACGATCATTGGGAACGGAGCTGGACCTGCGAGTTCGGATGGTAATGACAATGTCTACCTTGGATATAATTCCGGCCTGCTCGACAAAGGGTCGCACAATATGCTCTTAGGTACGGGGGCCGATGTATTGGCTCAGAATTTAACCCATGCTACGGCTATTGGATCAGGGGCCAGGGTAGGGGTAAGTAATGCGGTGGTATTGGGTAACAACGCCAACGTAGGTATTGGTACGTCATCGCCAATGGCTCGTCTGGAAGTTGTTGGCGAAACACCAGATGCTAGTGGGGTTCGATTAACCCAGCTAACAGCCAGTAGCCCTACCGCCTACACAACTGATCAGTTCCTGACCGTTAATGAGCAGGGAGATGTGATTAAAGCCCGGTATAAACTGCGCATCAACAATGCTAATGAATGGAGTGATAAAGTTTTTGTTGCTGATTATTCGTTACGACCACTGGAATCAGTAGCTACTTACATTCGTCAGCATGGCCATTTACCCGGTATTCCATCGGCAGATGAGGTTGTTCGTGACGGCATGGATATGGGTACATTAGCGAGTTCGCTACTGGAGAAAGTGGAGGAACTGACGCTGTATCTGCTTGATCTGAAAAAGGCAGATCGGCAAAAGACTGAACAACTCGATCGACAAAACCGACGCATCCAACAGTTGGAAAATCGACTTCGTCCGGCTATAAAAAATAAACGGTAGATTCCGCCGATCGATGTCAGCCAGTGTTCATTCGTTGGTATGACGCAACGGTTTGATGATTAGCTACGTACTGTGGTTGATTGGATATGTAGCATATCCTTTTCTAACCAACCTATGCAAGCAGCCCCGTCGTAATTGTCGGGGCTGCTTTTTTGTACCTACTTGGTGTAGGTGTTGGGGCGAGCCGTATCAGCCAAAAGTAGTTAGATGCTTCTGGAAAATGGCCTCATAGCGGGCCGCTGCTGCTGGTTGGTTGGCTTCCTTACAGGCTTCCACGATGGTTTGCAGTACATAAAGGTCTGCATTCGGGCTGCCAAATCGCCCCGGACTAGTCCGGGCAAAATTTAGGTTCTGGTCGGCACGTGTGACCATCGTATCGGCAATGGTTAGCGCCTTTTTTGACTCGTTCACCGCAAACAGAAACCGGACGTAGTTGGACGAGATCTGGTCGTAGGGGATGCTCTTATCCGGCATGACCTTAAGGGAGTAATCGAGCACCTGCCTGGCTTTGTCAGTTTTCCCTTCCCGAACCAGTTGATCGGCTAGCCGGAAAAAGGCTAGTCGAGCTGATATAACAGGAGGGCCTTTATAGGTATCGTCGTAGTAGACGTCTGGGTTGTCAAACTCCCGCCAGAACGTTTTCTTCATCATGTTGGTATACATAATTTCCGTGTTGACGTACCCATCCGTGGCGCCTGGTATTGCCACCGGCATCAGGCGGTAACTATACCCTTCCAGTTGCATATAATTTTTCAGGTTGAGGTAATGATCATTGGCCAGCGTACTCGAAAAATAGATTGGCCGTTGCCAGTTGTTGGTGGCAATCATGTCGAGCATGATCAGATCAGGTTTAAAGAGATCCTTCTTGCCAAGCGTCCACTGTAAGGTATCTTTCAGGAGTGGCCGGAGCGAAGGCGGAACAAAGTTGGCCTGATCCACCGCTTTTTTATCTATGGGTAGAAACACAACAGAGGATGGTAAAATATTCGTCATCTCTCCTGTGGTGAGGGGCACCTGAATGGCTGGGTTGCTCGTCTTAATCAGACTGATATACTGTTTTAGATCAATCCCATGCTTCACCCCATCTACCTCGTAAAAAGGTATGATATCGTTTTTGCCCCGGTTGAACTGATCGAATTCCAACGACATCGGGACCGCATCCGATTCATAGGTCTTGCGTTTCATCTGCTGAATGTACCATTCCGTACCGAGCAGACTCAGATTACAAACGCGAACATCGCGCCGAAAGCTTTCCACTTCCTGGACATACCAGAGTGGGAACGTATCGTTATCGCCTTCGGTAAAAAGGATGGCATTTGGTGCGCACGAATTGAGCATGTTCTTCGCAAAGTCGACCGAGTGAAAGCGGTGATCCCGGTTATGATTGTCCCAGCTTTTAACGCACATCATGACCGGCACCAGGAGGCATGCGCCAAGAACAAATTCTGTACGGAACGTAACCGATTTAAACTTGATAAAGAAAGCTCTCAAGGCTTCGACAAGACCAAGCACGCCCAGGCCAAGCCAGATGGCAAAGAAATAGAACGATCCGACGTATATATAATCACGTTCACGCGGTTCGGAGGGAGGGGAGTTGAGGAAAACTTGCAGGCCAATACCGGTTATCAGAAATAACAAGCCGATGATCAGAAAGTCGTGACGACGGCGCATATATTGAAAGAGCATACCCAAAAGCCCGAGCAGGAAAGGGAGCATATAAAAGTTGTCGTGCGCTTTATTGGCTTTTAATAAGTCGGGCATAGCCTGATTATCAGACCAGGGTAACAGATAACCGGCCCCCTCTTCATCACTGTCTCGTCCGGCAAAATTCCACATCAGGTAGCGCCACCACATATGGTTCAGCTGATAGGTAAACAAAAACCGGAGGTTATCGCCCATGGTTGGCTTCTGGCCTTCTGCCAGTCCCAGCATCTGGCGGTACAACTGAGGGTGATTAAGTTGACTACTATATAGGCGCGGAAATAGCATTTCATCACCGGGTGCGTAGATATAGTCAGGTTGATAGTCGAAGATGACGTACTTATCACCCTGTTTTTTCCACATGGGTGCTCCCCTTTTCTGATCAATGGGCCGTGCCGTAAACACCGGACCAAAGAGCAGTGAGCGGCTTCCGTATTGTTCCCTATTTTGATAAGACCGAAAGTTCAGTACATCATCAGGGTTGTTTTCATTAATAGGCGGATTAAAGTTAGCCCGGACGAGTACCTGCATGTAGGAAGCGTAGCCAATGAGCAGGAACGCCAGAGCGAGTAAAGACGTATTGAGCTGGCTTCGCTGGTTGCGGATTGACCAGATGATACCATAGGCGAGTGCTCCCAGAAGAACCACTGTAAAGAAAATCACACCTGAATTAAAGGGAAGCCCGAGTGAATTGACAAACAGCCGTTCAACAAAGAAAGCCATACCTGGCAAACCCGGTATCGACGCATTGATTACACCTAGTATGACTAGGCCAATGCCCAGGGCAGCAGTACCACCCCAAAAAGTTGGTTGAGGGTACTTTTTAACGTAGTAAATAAGCGCCAGTACAGGTACAATGACCAGATTAAGTAAGTGAACGCCGATGGACAGACCAATTAGATAAGCGATCAAAATAAGCCATCTGTTTGCGGCTGCATCATCCGTAATACGCTCCCATTTAAAGGCCGCCCACAACACAATTGCCGTGAAGAACGACGACATACCGTATACTTCTGCTTCAACGGCCGAAAACCAGAAGGTGTCTGAGAATGTATAGGCCAGCGCACCAACGGCACCTGTACCTATAATAAGTATACTATCTGAGAGCGTATATGCCTGTTCGGATTGGCTGGCAGTTCGATTAATCAACAACTTTCGGGTCAGTAAGGTAATCGTCCAGAACAGGAAAAGAATGGTGAAGGCGCTGGCCAGTACAGATCCCATATTGACCCAATAGGCTACGCGCGTCAGGTCGCCTAGTGATAACATCGAGAAGATTCGACCCAGTAACAGGAATAAGGGTGCGCCGGGTGGGTGAGGAATCTGGAGTTTGAATGAAGAAGCAATAAATTCACCACAGTCCCAGAAACTGGCTGTTCGTTCCACGGTTGTGGCGTAGGTGAGGAGGGCAACGGCAAAAATGAGCCAGCCAACCAGGTTGTTGAGTCGTTGAAATGACAACATAGACGTATAGATTTTAGCGATATGTATTTGTGTAAGAACGCGCCAAAACTACAGGTAGAACACGTTTTCTCGTGCTGGGTATTCTGTTAAGAAATGTTAATAAGGGATTGAATTACAGTTATTTAACATTTTAATGGCCGCCATGCGCTACGCTTTCGGGCGAGTGGCAGAACAGAGCTATGTAGCATCCTCATCTGGTACACTAATGAAGGGTTCTGCGACATCAGATAAGGGTAGGCCCTTGTAGACGTTCAATTTATAGGGCTTGAGTTGCCGTTTACTAAAAAGGTTTAACTAGTAAGAGAGAATAAGGCCTATTCTGATCAGTGATGATATAACATGTAATCATAAAAGCAGATATTTGACTACGTTGTCCTGCCATTCTCCTGCCTATGAAACAGTTATCCTTAGTTGTCCTGCTAATTCGTATTGTTTGTATTCCCTTATACGCCCAACAGAGAAGTGTTTATCAGGCCTATGTCGAAGTGGCAGGTATGGTATCTACTACAGAACGTACGCCGTTCTGGCTGCGCGCCAATCAATTTGGCACCGTTCCGTACGTTTCGCCGATTGGGAGCCTACGAGTTGGCGTCACAGGCTCCGTATCACTAACGGATACTACTGGCCCCAAAGCACGAAAGACGCCGGCCCGAGCCTGGGTACTGAGTTATGCGGCCGAGGCCGTGGGTAACGGGGGGAAAGAAAATCAACTACTTGTCCCGGAATACTATGTAAAACTAGCCCATCGACAAATTCAGCTTGTGATTGGTCGAAGAAGGGAAGTTATCGGTCTGGTCGATACAACCCTTACGTCCGGCTCTTATTCCTGGTCGGGGAATGCGTTGCCAATTCCTAAAGTTCAATTCGGTACAAAAGGATTTGCTCCGTTGGGGCGCAGGCAGTGGTTGGCTATTAACGCATTTATTGCCCACGGCTGGTTTGCGAATACCGATTACATGCAGCATTCATTTCTGCACCAGAAATCGGTCATATTCCGGGTTGGTAAACCAGCATCTGCCGTGCGAGTCTACGCGGGTATTAATCACAATGTTCAATGGGGTGGCCATTCCGATTATCTGGATTATCACTACGCCGTTGATGGGCAACTTCCCGGACAATTGCGGGATTTCCCAAATGTATTCTTTGCCATTCGGACAGATGGCCTTAACAACCCGCGCATC
Organism: Spirosoma sp. KCTC 42546; assembly: GCF_006965485.1. Taxonomy (NCBI): domain Bacteria; kingdom Pseudomonadati; phylum Bacteroidota; class Cytophagia; order Cytophagales; family Cytophagaceae; genus Spirosoma; species Spirosoma sp. KCTC 42546. The sequence continues at coordinate 4,848,206 of NZ_CP041360.1, read as the reverse complement.
ACATCCTTTGATTATACCAATCTATATGGCAATCATGTTGGTAGTATTGATTTTGGATTTGAAGTAAGACTACCATCGGCTACGCTAATGCTCTATCACCAGCATAGTTATGACGATGCGTCGGGTATGTTTTTTAAGAATACACCCGATGGCCTCACTGGTCTGCGAATCCGACCGCTGAGGCATGGTTCATCTGGTTTTCATATCGATGATTTGTTGCTTGAATTTCTATCGACGTTGAACCAGAGCGGCTCAATCTTTGAACCCTGGAATGGCCTGTCGGGAAATGATAATTATTTTAATAATGGACAATACCAGGAGGGCTGGGCGTATAAAAGTCATATTCTGGGTACGCCCTTCCTTACGTTAAATCAGGATGTTAAGCCTGAATACCAGCCTATTTCTGGTTTGACAGTCAACAACAATCGCGTCCAGATGGCACACGTAGGTATGCGGGCAACGGTCGCGCGTCGGATGAGCTTGATAGCCAAAGTGTCGTACAGCCGAAATATGGGTTCATTTACAGCTTCTTTTCCGGGTTCACCCAGGCAGTTTTCATCGATCGTCCAGATCGGCGTTCCGCTACCCTGGCTGGGAGGAATGGCCCTTACCGCATCTGTTGCTGCTGATGTTGGGCAACTATATACCAATACAGTTGGGGGATACCTTGGGCTTCGGAAGGCGGTTTGGCATCAATAAACTGCCACTGCGTATGCCACTTATAGGACCAAAGCCACCGCATATAAAGCAATCCTCGTCGTACACATAGTCTTTTCTTCGAGCTGTTTTGGCCGTAATACCTTTAAGGTACCAATTCGCTAAAACTCCTATTACTATGAAAGAATTACGCTGCAAAGACGTTGGGTTCGACTGCCCAGGCATTATTCAGGCCGAAAGTGAAACCGAAGTTCTTCAATTAGCTGCGCAACATGCACAGGAAGTCCATCAGGTGTTGGTTACACCAGAAATGGCGGAGCAGATTAAACCATTGATTCATGAAGCGGCTTAATCAGTTCACCAATCAGACAATGCTAACGAAACGCCTTCTGCTCACCTTTTTATGGGTCGTATGTATGAGTGCAACAACCCATGCGCAACTATCAACAACTACAGCAGCTAAAAAGATGAAATTCTTAATTCATATCACGTGCGGTCCAGATAATCCTACGAAGGCTGCTTTGGGTTTTCTGGTAGCAAAAACTGCCTTAGAGGAAGGACATACCGTCGCGCTGTTTTTGGCCGGTGACGCCGTTACACTACTTAAAGACAGTGAGTTAGACAAGGTGGTTGGCTTGGGTACGGGTAAACTCCGCGACCACTTTGACGCCATTTCAAAAGCGGGCGGCCGATTTTATATGTCGGGGATGTCGTCAAAAGCACGAGGCCTGACTGATGCCGATATTACTGGAAAACCAGCTGAATTTGCTATGCCTACTATATTGGTACGGTTGGCTACTGACAGTGATCGGATGTTTACGTATTGAAGCTGCGCCGACCTGTATGACTTCTTCAAGGGCAGATGTTTATAGCAACTATGGTCTTTCTATAAACATGTGACTCTGAAGAAGTCATATAGTATACTGCTTAATTTACCTACATGGCCGCGGTCGCTTTCAACGTATCAGCCATCAGAGAAATGACAAGTTTAATTTCCGATTGAGTATGATCCAGTAATTCACGCACTAAACCAGCCTCAAAATGGTCCAGGTGTTCCAATTTATAGGCCAGTTGGGCTAATGTAGGCATACCAGCGCTCAATGCGGTTCCACGAAGCTTGTGCCCAGCAGCCTGTAAGCCGGCCAGATGGCTGGCTTCTGCCTCTTTTGCCAGAACAGACAATGAATTTGTTAACTCACTTTCAGCGGCTTCCATTAGACTGCTGATAAAGTCAAGATCCTGTCCTGCAATATTTTTTAACACATCAAGGTTAAAGTGATCCTGAACTTCCTGCGTTTTAAGAGGAGCGGGTGTGTCTGTAGCTAGCGTTCCCAGCCATTTCTGAAACAGCGCAGCCATAGATGCTTCCACAATGGGTTTCGTGACAAAATCATCCATACCGGCGGCCAGGCACTTTTCTCGCTCCCCTTTCACCGTACCTGCCGTTAAGGCAATGATTGGAATACGGCGCCCCTGTTCCAGCTCCCGGATACGTTGCGTGGCTTCATACCCATTCATAACAGGCATTTGAATATCCATCAGGATCAAGTCAGGAAGCAACTGCTTATACATGTCTATTGCTTCCTGACCATTGTAAGCTTCCATAATCTGGGCATTCGGAATTAGTTTGCCTACATACGTTCTAGCCAGCAACTGATTCACTTTATTATCCTCAACCAGCAACAATTTAACGGGCTGGTTGCCAACGTCGACCTGCTGACTAGCTGCCTCCACGAGTACCGGTTGGTCGTTCTGTTGACCCAGGCGGGATAAGGCGCGGAACAATTCAGTCATTTTAACTGGCTTCACCAAGCGCTGGTTGATGGACAATGACTCACTCGCTTTGATGAGCCGTTCATCATCCGACGAACTATGCAGAAGAATAATGGCTTGCGTATCGGTAGGCGAGGAGAAGTTAGCTCTGATTTTCTCAATTGTTTCCAAGCCATCCATATACGGCATGTGGTAATCCATTATAATCACATCGTATTGCTTATTCTGGGCTAATAACTGGAGAGCTTCAAATCCATTGCGGGCTTCATCAACAATAATCTGTTTTAATAAAAACATTTGCCGCAAAATCAGACGGTTGTTTTCATTGTCATCCACAATCAATACGTTTTTGATCAGACTGATATCCTGCCAGTTAATGGGGTCGCCTACTTCCGTTTTAAGTTGTACATCGAATGAAAAACAGCTACCTTCTCCTGGCTTACTGACTAACTCCAGACGGCTGCCCATCAAACCAAGTAATTTGTTGGAGATGGTTAGTCCGAGGCCGGTTCCCCCATACTTTTTCGTTGTTGAGGCATCTTCCTGAGAAAAAGCGTCAAAAATGCGCTCCTGCATCTCCGGTTTAATACCTATCCCGGTATCTCTCACCTCAAAGCGGTAGGTAACGCAGTCCTGTTCAGGGTCGGTTAGTGGTTTTATTTTTAGCTCGATTTCTCCTTTCTCGGTGAATTTGACCGCGTTCCCAAGCAGGTTAACCAGAATCTGTTTTAAGCGAACGGAATCTATATAAATAAAGCGCGGCAGATCGGCAGGTAGATTAAGCAACATCTCAAGTCCTTTATTCTGGGCTTGATAGGTAATAATGCCTGCCGCCTGGCTACTGATTTCGTATACATCTACTTTCTCAATGGCCAGCTCCAGTTTACCCGCTTCAATTTTAGAAAAGTCCAGAATATCATTGATAATGCTTAACAGTGCATTCGCCGATTGATCGACAATGGACAGATATTGATGCTGGGTTTCATTCAGGGATGTTTTAAGAACCAGGTCGGTAAAGCCAATTACCCCATTGAGCGGGGTTCTGATTTCATGACTCATATTAGCCAGAAATTCAGATTTGGCAACACTGGCTTGTTCCGCCTGTAACTTTGCTTTTTTCAATTCTTCCCGTTGCAGACAGGATTCTGTAATATCCTGAGTAAACATCATAATACCTCCAATCGACCCATCGAACTGGTACCAAGGTCTGATTTCCCAGCATATGTATTGATCGTGATCCCACCCTTCGGGCCGCCTAACGTATTCATCGTTTTTCTCTACGGCTCCGTTAATGCAACGGTCAAAGACGGCTTTCCAGGTATCGGATAGATTTGGAAATACATCAAAATGCGATAAGCCAATAACACTCCCTGCTAAATGATAATCCTCCATCCAGCGATTACTTACTGCCAGATAGGTAACGTTCCGGTCGAACATAGCTACAGCTGCCGGGGCATGCTCGACAAAAGCGGCCAGTCGTAGTTTTTCGTTGACTAAGGCCTGTTCTGCTTTTTTCTTCTCATCAATATCCTGGAACGTACCATACAACCGTTTGTAAGCTCCCTCCTTTAATTCAGGTGTACCGAGCACGCGAACCCACACTTCCCGCTCTGCCGCCGTAACGATCTGCAATTCAATATCAAATGGAATCCCTTCGGTGATTGCCCGATTGACAGACTCGACAATTAGGTCATAGTTTTTTCCTCTAAAGAAGGTGTGGCCTGTATCCAGCTGTGGCGTAAAGTCATTGGGTACTTCATGAATCAGTTTCGTAACAGTCGACCAGTACATGGTTTCTTTGATAAAGTCTGCTTCCCATGTACCGATTCTGGCTACCTCGTTGGTTTGCTCCAACATTTGCTTAGTCCATTTCAAATCGGCTTCCAATTGATGCCGCCGAGTAATATCAATGGCATTTCCGATAATGAATGGATCGCCATTCAGATCATTTTCCAGAATATTGGTAAAGAGCCAGATATGAAGTGAGCCATTTTTATGGAGCGTATGCATAATCCCGCTGGCTCTACCGGTTTTACGAATGGTTTCCAGATAAGCGTCGAACCCTGCATGTTGCTCCTGGGGAACTATATCTCTCAAACGACGGCCAATCAGTTCTTCGGGCAGATAGCCTAGTGCCTGAGCGCCAGCTGCGTTCACAGTTATAAGTGTACCCTCCAGGTCATGTATACACATGAGTCCCTGCGAATTTTCGAAGAAAGAGCGGAATCTATTTTCAGACTGATACAGTTGAAACTCCCTCTGTTTTTCGTCGGTAACATCCCGGGCAACGGCAAACAGATAGCCCGTGGCAGGCTCGGGCGTAGCTACCCATTGGAGATGGCGGTATGTTCCATTTTTGCAACGGAACCGATGGGTGAAATTGATGGTCAGGTTACCTGTAACCAATTGGCTGATTTCCTGTTCAGTAGCCAGCCGTTCATCTGGGTGTACCAGATCGAAAAAAGGAGTTGTTAGTAAAAAGGATTCATCCCAGCCCAGTACCTGCTGAAAGGCTGGGTTCATTTTTTTTAAATAACCGTCGGCACCGGCTACAAAGATCAAATCATTGGAGAGCGTAAAAAGATTCTCAAAGTAAATAAGCTCCTGTTTTTGTCGGTGTTCAACAATGAGGGCAATGGCCATGTCGGCCAGTAGTTGTAACGCTTTTTGCTGGCTTTCGGTAAGTTTTCTGGGGGAGCTATCAAGTACACAAAGCGTCCCTAACGCATAACCATCGGGATCAGTCAGGGGATAACCAGCATAAAATCGGACGTGAGGATCGGATGTGACGAATGGGTTTTCCTTGAAGCGAGTGTCCTGTGTAGCATCTTCTACCTCAAAGTGGGTGCTATCCAAAATTGCATACCGGCAAAAGGCAACATCACGGCTGGTTTCATCTACATCAATTCCTACCTTAGACTTGAACCATTGCCGCTGATCGTCGAGCAACGTTACCAACGAAATGGGTACTTCACAAATCAACGATGCCAGTTCTGTTAGCCTGTCAAATGCTTTATCAGGCAAGGTGTCCAGAATCTGGTAACGCTGTAACGCTTCTAATCGCTTACTCTCATTAGGAGGAGAAAACATAAATTTCACAAGCTAAGTATACGGGATTTTAAAGTACCGGATTCATTTTTAAGTTATTGTCGATATTTATTATTTGGTAACAAAAAAGGGTTCAAAATTGATTTTTTTTAATTTATCGTACTGCTATATTCTTAATAAGTGGCCTTGAGAAGCAGTTTGAGTTAGTTTTTCCTGAGCGGGTTTAACGAAGTTGAAATTTTGTCCAATCGCTCTGACGAAAACCGCTTCTCTAGAAATCTGAATAAACTACCTTTTAATAGATATTTTGTGCCTATTCTGACAATCTGTATCTAATGAATAAACCGTACCCCCGTAACTTGTATATCATGAATACCCGTAATTACCATTCAGCCATTTTAAACTATATACTTTGCACACTCATTGTCTTGGTTGCCACAACTGTCTGGGTAATTGTACTGCTATAATTAACGAATTGAGGGCCATTCGCCTGCGGGTGTTTGGCTGGTGTGGATAGAATCGGAAACGCGGACTTCAGTGGGGTCAGCGTTTTTTTATTAACAACTAGTCTAGCAATTACCATGTTTTCATTTGTTGATATATGTATCTATATTGTTTCCGAAAATGCTTTTCGCTATCTATCCGGAACAGTAGAACTTTCTCCCGAAAGCCACTAAAACACCAAAGCAGCCCCATCGTACTAGAAGGGGCTGCTTTATGTTAGTTTATAAGTCGTACTTGTATTTAAATACTCGGGTAGTTTTGTTTTTCAATACTGTTAGTGCGTCTACTAATTAGTTGACTAGTTTGATGCATTAAGCGGCTTCATTGACCAAAGTTAACAGAGCCAGATCTAAACCCTGAGGTGTTTTGGGAGTTTTTGTTGATGGATACTGAATTTCGGATGCGTTATGTTTAGTCAATAGGGGGATGATTTCCGGACTGAAATCACACAAGAACCAGTGCATGTTCATGCCAGGGTGGTGTACGTTTTTGAAAGCCAGCATTAGGGGGACCTGTGTTTTGGGATTTGCCGACTTGATGACAAATTTGAGGGTGAAATAAATAGCTGTCAGTTCTGTTCGACTAAACTCATTACCCCAGCTACGCGGAGAGATTCCAGGGAATTCTACGTCTGTGGCCACGAGTGTCTTAATGTACTCTTTTAGAAGTCTGACATTTGTTTGTGTGATCATGGTGGTTGAGTTTTATTAATTGTATGACTGACCTGAATTCCAACCAATCTAATAGTACATATTCATAAAAGTCACTATACGTAGATATTGTTTAGTTGGATTTACCTAAAACGGATTATTTGAACCAATAAGGATTTAAATAGTACGAAACGGTCTAAAAGTTAAATAAACAACTAAAACTCTATAAAGCAAACTCATGATGCATTTAGTAGCTAAAAATTGTCATAAAGACCACTAAATCAATAATAAAGAAAAAAAACATTTCCTCCAGAGATGCTGTGAGTAAAGAAAATTTGTTTATCTACGTCTCCTCAGGAACCACCAGACGCCTACAGCCAGCATAATTCCCAGAATAGGCTTAATCAGGCTACCCCTGTAAATCACTCCGTAATAATCGCCTTCGGCATCGTATTCTTTAGTTGGGTACATCTTGAAAAATGGTTTGACTAGTTACCAAGTTAGGAGGGATTGCTTGGAATGTCAATAAATTCATTTGGTTTTACAGAGTACCTGTTGGTAGTAGATTATTACTAGTAACAGGCAAACTTTTTGTTAAGTAATTCCTGTATTTAAAACGGTCTCATAGTTTAGTGAACTATTTAACTGCAATTTGTATAGTTAACGTATTTTTGTTCTGTGTTTGTAGCAATTCAGCATATGCTCAGTTTAGTACCTCTGCTTTAGTCATTGAGCCAGTTGCTACTAGCTGGGCAGATATGACCGTTCGGGTTATGACAAAAGCCCCGAAGAATACGCCTACCTATGGTTTCCGAGCCATTGGCTATCTGGGCCTGACCATGTACGAAACCGTTGTGTTTGCTTCTCCTACCTATCGGTCAGTCATTTGTAAGCTGTCTGATACCCTTTCGTTACCCAAACCTGACCTTAAGAAGACGTATTGCTGGGAACTAGCTCTAATGCCGGACAGGCGTATATGCTTAAAGCGCTCTATGCCTATACCGAAAAAACGCATCCTGTTGATTCTCTGGCAGGAGCAATACATACCTATTATGCAGCTCGAAATAGCCCCGAGGTTGTGGAGCGCTCTGAGCAATTTGGTAAAGCTATAGCTGCGAAAATTTTTGAATGGTCGAAAAACGATGGCGGACATCAGGGATATGAGCAGAATTTCCCCATAGATTATGTACGGCCGGTAGGTACTGGCTTATGGGTACTCCTCTGATTGGGCAATCGAACACAAAAATTCCGATGCATCCAACCTGGGGAAAGAACCGAACATTCTCAGCGCGTAATAGTCAACTGCCATTGCCAAAACCTTTGGTCTACTTGACTGATACAACCAGTAATTAGTATGTATAAAGAAGAATTCGACCGGAAACACACCCTCACTGAAACCGACCAGGCCACTGTCATGTGATGGGGAGATGATTCAACGGAAACCTGTTCGCCCCCTGGGCACTCCTATAATCTGGCTACGATTGCCATCCGCAATAGCCATGTCAATTTAGTAAAAGCGGCTGAAACCTACGCCCGTGAGGGTATGGCCGTAGCCGATGCCTTTATTCGTTTTATTCAGGCCATGCGGTTCAATCGGCTGCTACAGCGAGTGTTCTAACCGACTTATATAGCCCTGGTTTTTCATTCACGGATAATACCCTCGCGAATCGTTGTGAAATCTATGTAAAAGTTGAGCTGCCTGCTAATCCAAGCCCTGCGAATAATGCTCAGTATTTTCCGAATTATAGATTGTATTCAATAACCTATGAAGCCCGGCACTACACCTCATTTGGGGCGGCTGCGCTGGAATGTGCTGATTCTCGGCTGATGGGCGGTATTCATACCCGGCATGATAATGAAGTAGGTCTGGCAGAAGGTACGAATATTGGCCACAACATCAATGCACTTCGGTGGCATTGATAGGGGATAAGCACATTGATCGTTTGGTTTCCCGACGGCAATAGCCTGTGCCTGGTGCTTCACGGGTTTTACCATTTATCTCCCCTTTTATACGCTTTATTGCCTGATTTCAACATCTGGTCAAATATGGATTTCTGTTCGTAATGCCTTGCCCTAATTTTGTCCGCAAGTGAACAAGGCTTGTCCAGTTCTGGACACTACTAAAAATCAGTACAGGAGGTAACCTGCTGTTTGTCAGTATATATACTGAATTGGCACGAGCTTTGGACTTACTAAATTAACTCAGTAAACAACATCTTAAAACAGTTAACGCATTACTACCATGTTACTACCAATGAGCAAACTAGCAGCCTCTATTTTATTGAGTGCTTCTTCCCTGATTAACCCTACAACCCCTAAAACGCTTTCGTTCGATGCCAGTGCGTATGTGACGATCAACCATGAAATCCGGGTGGCTGTCCAAAAATCAACCGAAACGCCAGTCGTAGTATTGCTTCGCGACAAAAACAATGAGGTGCTGTATCAGCAAACTATTGGCAAGAAAGAAGCCAGGTATGCTATGAAGATGAACGTTGATCAACTGGCCGACGGAGAGTATGAGCTGGAAGTAAAATCGAGTGAAGGCAGCATTCGGAAACAAGTAAATCTGTCGACGCCTGTTCAACAGACCAGCCGTACGATTGCCATGCAGTAAGAGCCGAAAGGTTAAATTAAGCAACAAAGCCCGACCACCATCGGGCTTTGTTGCTTATACGAATTGATGAAATGTGGGCTGTGTAGTATAATACTTATGGGTCTGTGTGTCATTGATCATTGCCCATGCCAGCTTACAATGTACTAACAGATAACGTTGCAGGCAGTGGACAATCAGATAGTATTGCTGATGGAACCGAGTTTTAACTCACCTCTTTGTAGAATGCGTCAGCAAATAGGCTTATAGAGCTGATTTAATTAAGATTCCCCTGGATGTATATAGGACCGAAAACAAGTAGCCCCCTCAATTACGAAGGGGCTACAAATGTATATATGGGTGTACGGGTAATGTATCCTTGAGACTCAGAATTTTACCAAAAGTTACATAGCCACAAAAAAACGCTGACTCCAGAAGAGTCAGCGTTTCCCATATACCCATATATGTGGTTCACGAGCCTGTCTGGCAGGTTCAATGAACTACACGAACACAAACAAGTACCGGGTTAATCGGTAGAGCGTTTGCTTAGTCTATAGGACGTATAAGCTACAGAAGGTAACACAAAAAAAGGCTGACTCTAGTAGAGCCAGCCTTTCTACTCTATCCACACCAAATGTAGACTCCATTCAGAGCCCGCAATCGCTACTATCTACTACGCAGTCCATATCCCCTTTGTGGCATTAAAATAGGTAGGGCTATCAGAGTTGATGCGTAAAACGCAGGATTCCCTTCCTGAAAGAGCACTTGTGTTAAACTAAGGCTAGGGCGTTGTAAGCAAGGGATTTCCTCAGTATTATTGTCTAAAACTTACCACTATGACTATTACGTTTACACCTATTGAATTGCCATTCAAGGTAGGGGATATTGTTTTTGTCAATCAAGAGCATGGCCAACGCCTTGCAAATAAAAAAGGGCCTACCTATCCTTACTTTCAGGCTCAAATAGAACGTATCTTCTTTGATGGTCGATTGGAGGAAATGAGCGTGATTGATCAACCACTGGACACTTACGAATTGAAAGTAGCCACTACTGTTTATGAGCTAAAGCCAATAGGAATTTATAGTGATTTGGTTAAAATGCCGTTGAAGCTGACATTACCGATCAAAGAACCTAAGCTCTTCGCAACAGAACAAGATCTTAAGGACTATTTACAATCACTTCAGCATTTAGAACAACATGTAATTCCGTTTATGCCTGACCAGGAAGGCGCACGGTCTTAAACCAATATTCCCGAATATTTATGACAATATCCAGAAGTTGACTGTGAGTCTCGGGCTTATTAATAACTGATTGTGCTCCGAGCTGATAGGCTAATGAGATTTTATCATCATCTTCAATTCCAGTTAGCATAATAACCGGAATATCAGCCCATTGTCGATTGATTTTTAGATTCATCAATACTTCTAATCCATCAGGATAAGGCATTTGTATATCCAGAAAAATGAGATTAGGTTTAGCGGCTGGGTCGGCCATAACTTCCAGCATAATTAGGCCATTATAGAAAATACGTAATCGGCAATAGGGTATGACTTCGTGGATAGCCATCTCAAAGAGGAAAGCATCTTCCTCGTCATCGTCTACCAAATACACTAACTTATCCGAGAGGCTCTTAGGTAGAGATGGCAATGTCATAGACTGGGAGTAACTAGATATGAATAAATTATCTTTTCAAACATAACAAAAGCCACCCCAGAACCTCCCTGATAAATTAAAGTTTTATGTCTTATTTGCAAGATTATTAATGTAAGGTATTCATTATGAGGATATAGCTAAAAGAGCTACGTGTAATTTTTTCTGATGAATCAGCTATTTTTTGCCTGCAATGCACGACAGGGAAATGATAATAGTTTCCTTTAGAGAATTTAGAAAGTGAAGGCACATACTACTTTGTTGGCCTTACTAGTACTAGAGAAAAAATGCCCTGCTGATAGTTTGTACGCCTTGATGTATGAGCAGGACACCTGCAAAAGTGCCTGGAATAGGCGATATCCGCTGAACTAGCCAGTAATTAAACAGTTCTGTGTACTGCCTTTAGTAGAAAGCAGGGGAACCCGATGTTCAACAACTAATCATTACATTACAATGACTTTATGGAAGTGGGCTCAGGTGATTTTTTGGGTAGGCTGTATGATGGCAATTTGCTATGTAGTGACCACGTATCGAGATGATCCGAAAAGTCATTATTTCGGCCTGTTTATCAATATCATGCTCTTTATGGCCTGCGTATACCAGATTCGTAAAGTGTTTACTGAGGAGTCTGATTGAGCGATCTATTCAAAAACTCCACCACCTATGAATTCTGTCATTTCCCCAGGTGACCGCGTTAGTGTCGAAAAGACCGTGAAAGGATTCTTTCGGGGTCTTTACATGGCCACCGTAATTCACTGGACCTCCAGCGGTAGGCTTAAAGTTAAGCTGGACGGTAGTGGTATGGTCAAAATTGTATCGCCGGAAAATGTTAGAAAAATTGCAGACAAATCCACCGATGTAGATGGATCGAATGGGTTGACGAAATGACCTGTCCATATCGTGTCAAATCCCCTTGTTGAGAGCCTGTTTGACAATAAATAGATGTGTACGAACAAGGATCATTACTACCACACGAATTAGCCCATACAGACAAAAGGTAGTAAAAACGCCCATTTTGTCCATTTAAACAAAATAATTACCTGACAACTACGGCCGTAATTACCTTAGCCAGCAGAAAATCAATTTCCTTAATCGATGAGTATTCAACGAGTTTTCCTTATTCTGGCCTGGGCAGTACTGTTCATGCTCGCTGTTGATGCTGGCTTTACATTACTTAACCAGAAAAACACGTACCTCAATATTGCCGGACTTTTCTTCCTGGTTGGGGTAATCGTAGTCTCTCTAAAGACAAGAGCATTCACTAAAAATCCCTTTAACGTAAAATGAGCAAACTACGGATTGTAATCTATTCTGTTGTGGCCCTGTTGGCAGTACTCTTACTAAGTAAAAGTTGCACCACTGTGGATGCCAGTCACGAAGGTATTAAAGTCAGCAAAATAGGCTCCGACCGGGGGGCATCTGATATTGAAAATGTAACAGGCTGGATATTTTATAATCCGCTTACTTCATTCATCGAACAATATCCTACGTTTACCCAGACCAAAGATTTTGACCCATTTACTGTTAGCGCCAAAGGAGGTACCCTGTTCAAAATTGACCCCACATTAAACTATCATCTGGTTAAAGGTCAAGGTGCTAACGTATATCGAAAGTATCGAAAGGAGCTTCCCGACATTGAAAATAATATCCTGAGGACAATTGTATATAACTCCTACCGTGATGTAGCTAATACGTTTACTCCCGATTCATTAGTCAATAACCGGGTTGGTTTTGAAGAACAGGTCGAGGCTAAACTTCGTAAATCATTGACCGACGATGGATTCTCATTCGAGAACATTACCTCAAACCTGACCCCACCTGAATCATTACAGGCTATGATTGATGCCAAGAATACGGCTGTACAAAATGCCCTGCGTTTGAATAACCAGGTGGCAGCAGAAAAAGCAAGTGCCGAAATCGCTGTGACAAAAGCGAGTGGGATTGCCCGCGCAAAAATTATTGAAGCAGAAGCGGAAGCCAGAGCCAATGAACTGAAACAAAAGACGTTAACGCCTTTGCTGGTGCAACAGGAGTGGATAAAGAAGTGGAACGGCCAACTGCCTACTACTCAGCTTGGGAGTGGTACGTCAACAATGATTCAGCTACCCATTAAATAAATTGATCAGCCAAAAGGGCCTGCCTATTACTCTGAATCTGTCTAATTGGTCAGGCTTATTCAGCGTAATAGCCAACTATGGAATTTTTTGGAAGATCACTGCTTAATTGATCAATAACCTCTCTAATTCGACGTCGACCTATTGGAAGACGAGCGCCGTCGTTCATAATTAGGTGCGCTATCGTTGAAGAAATCACCACACAGCTATGAACCTGATCGGGATTGATAAGGTGGGCTTTGTGAATACGAATAAAATGAGGCCACCGATCACTATACCACTTTAGTGTTCTGCTGGATAAAATAGCCTTACCACTAACCAGGTGAACCATAGAGTAATTGACATCACCAATTAAATAGAGAACCTGAGCTGGATCAAAGTTATGTTGAAGTTGTGCAGCAGCTAACCGCTTCATACTGTAGATAACTTAAGTGGATGGAAATATAAAAACACTGATTCTGATGGACTCGGCGTTTTTTTTCGACCTTAGTAAGGCTCTTTCATCTAAGAAATGGTGTTCCCATCTTAATGCGTAAGAGTACTTACCCAACTTATGCAAAAAGCCCCTTCCTGATTTGGTTGGGGCTTTTGCCTTTAAAAAAGAGGTAGGTTGGATAATTCCACTGCAAGGTACAGTGCTGCCGGAAGTGGGTGGGCTAAATGTTGTGAAAAACCTGAATTGGATAGTGGACAACCGAAGTTTGTAGGTTAACGTAGTGTATTGAACTAGCGTTTCGCCTTTATCCTGTCCATGTCGACTCGTCGTAAACTACCTACACTGGGGAGGATGGAGTAGGCTTATTCGCTGGATTTAGGCTGGGACTTCAATCTCAACCCGGGTTCCATGTCCGGGCGAGCTTTCGATCCTGCATGTACCCTCAAGTGTATCGACTCGGGCAAGGATATTCCGCATGCCTATTCCGTTGGCTTGCGGGTCAATTGTAAATCCTACCCCATTATCACTCACCGACAAAAGGATTTTTCTTGCATTTTGAGTCAGACTTAGCACTACCTGGTCTGCCTGAGAATGTTTGATACTATTATTAATCAATTCCAACACTACATGGTATAACTCAAATTCTATTTTAGAGTCCGGGCGCTTTTTTAAGCCACTTTTGTCCAGACTGAATTGCATGTGTGGGTTAAAATTGAGTTTATCCGTTAAGGTTTGTAAAGCAGAAGCCAATCCCTGTGTTTGCAATTCTGTGGGTAGCAGGTTATGGGAAATCTGTCGAACATCCGAATACACATCTTCGAGCATCTGAATTAAACCGGCGTAGAATTTACGGTCTTCCTCGTTATAGTCTGATACATCCCAAGCTTCCATGCGCCAGCGTAATGCCGCCAGTTTGGTATTCAGATTATCGTGCAGTTCTGAGGCAACCCGTTTTCGTTCTATAGACTGGCCTTTAAAAAGAGCCTCCTCAATTTCCCGATTTTTGACAGTCAGTTCATGATTTTTTGCCGTTAGCTTCCGATTGGACCAGAAAATTATTCCCGCGAGTAAAATGGCCAGTGCCGATAAGCCAACCAGAAAATTACGCGCCTGAGTAAGCTTATCGTTCTTGAGCGTTTGTAGGCTTAATTTAGTCTGTTGCCGTTGCTTATCGAATTCATAATTCATTGCGGAGGCTGTGGCTTTTTGCAGGGATTCTTTATTAAGTAGTGAATCCGAAGCCATTTTGAATTTTTTATAATGGAACAATGCCTTATCGGTGCGGTTAGTAGCCTCATACGATTGGGCTAGTAACCAATGATATTCTGCGGCTTCGGCCAGCAAGGGCGGATCTGATTCTTCCGCAAATGCCAATCCTTTTGCTGCGTATGATAGCACCCGATTGTATTGTTTTTTTGCCAGATAAATTTTTCCGTAGTTCAGCTGAACCATGTGGTCCACAAAATCACCCAGATCGACAGCATCCCGATACAGTTTATCACCCAGTTGGGTGAATTTTAGCGCGTTTTCGTAGTCTTTACGCTTAATATATACCTTACCCATACGTGCGTATACCTTTGGTAGGCTATAGACTGCATGAATGGCTTTGTTGATCGTTTCGGCCTCGGACAATGCCGTTAAGGCAGCGCTGTACTTACCCTCTTTTTCGAAAATATCCGCCCGCTGATTTAGCAAAAATGCCTCAAGTAGTTTATCGTTACGTTTTTTGGCTACAATAGCGGCCTCATCAAATATTTTTAATGCTTCGGTATACAAACCCAACGCAGAATAAACTACACCAAGATTTGGAAGAGTGGAACGTAGTCCTGCCAAGTCATTTGCTTCCTCCTGAAGCTGCCGGGCTTTTAAATACAGTTCAACTGACTTGCTGAATTGTCCGCTACGGGCAAAAATCTGAGCCTTTTCATTAAAGACTGTCCCCTGCCATGGTTTATCATTCAGATCAATAAAAATAGCATTGGCTTTGTCTAAAAGGGGCATAGTTTCTTTTTGCCTCGTTAGGTTGCCTTCCAGAAGCTGTGCTTTTCGAATATAAGACTCGGCCTCCATGTGTCTGTCTTTCAGTTTAATAGAAATCAGCCGGACCGTATCCAGTTGGGCAAACGCTCCCTGCACATCAACTAATCGGTCGGCCTCAATACGAACAAGACGTAACCGGGCTTTTCCCTCGCCCTGTAAAAAGCCAAGACGTTTAGCCAACTGAGCCGATTGTATACCGTAGAAGATGGCTAGCGAATCATCACCGCCAAGCCAGTAAGCATAGCTCAGTTCATATAAGGTATGTACACGATTCGTATCCAGACGAGTTCGTGCGAGTTGTTTTTGTAATGAATCAATTTTTTGCCCCTGAACCTGAAGACATACACCAAGTAAGATGAGGAGCGCGCTTTTCCTGACGATACGGTTCAATAGCGAGCGTATACGAAGTACATGGGATTGAAGCATGGATAGGTTGCCTATAATAAAGGCACAATTTTTTTTTATGCCTTTAATATAGGATAAAGTTGGTAGAAATTGGTAGATAGTCTATAGCAGTATCTTGCTTTATCCGGCTAACCTCTGCAAGTTTTTTTGTGGCTTAAATGACGGCTATATGGAATTTATTTTTCTGATTCGACATAATCGCTGGGCACCCATAACTCCAATCGTTTTTGTTGGTGTTGTTTCTGGTTTTAGATATGAAAAAGCCATGATAGGGGCCCAAAGAAGGATAGCAATAGCACATGCTGCAAAGGCATCTTAGGAAGAGCAAACTTCTGTTTGGGAACGGTCTGCCTTGGCGGTTGAATGTTTGGCCATTTGGCACGAAGTTAAAAAAGTATCGTGTCCGGAATTTCAGGACCATCTCAAGGGTTGGAATTTCTGTTGACTAAGTGGCAATATGGTTAGCCCTTCTTACTGCTTTTTGCATTCTCCCGTTGTGTAGGATTCAATACCATGTGCTTTTGCTTCACACGCATTGCTATACGTCTTCCCATTACATCCACAAACAGGATCAAAATTGGTATAACACCCTGACGAGTCTCTTGGCTTTTCAATGCAATCTGGTTCGACTTTTTTGCTACAGCCGGGAAACGAAACTAGCATCCAAAACAGAAAGCAGAAACGCTTCATAAATGCTGAATTTAGGGTAAACGATTAACCTATGAAGTTGCAACAAATCTTACGGGCACGTCTCAAGTACTAGGCGTGGTTTATCTAACACGACTTCGCTTGTCGTGATGGAGCTAATACGCCAACGAATATCCGGTATAGGGACTAGGCCAGTCGTGAACCCCACATACCGCATAACCAGCGTATTATCTTCAATCTTATATTTATAAGGATGATTATAATTCGTATTACCATCAACCGGCTGACAAGCGTTTACTGTATCACCTACTATGTATAGATATTCTGTTGTAAACGTCCAGCGAGTAATAGGTTTTTCAGTAGGTAACACAGAAGTTGAAAGGCTATTCCATGTGCCTACAAGTTGGCTAGGTTCAACAGATAAACCCGGTTCCTTATGGCATCCTGCCAACACAACTAATAATATACATAGGCCAGGTCTCATAAGAAGTGGTTTTCAGCCTAGACCATTTTCAACCTTTAAAAGTTGGAATCGTTAGTAAAAAAAAGCTTTATGTTAAAGTCTAAAAACGTTGGAACAACGTATTGGCTGGGGGTAGAATCAATAAGTGCAAAGGTACTCGTTTATAAAAAGCTTCATTTTTTACCTAAACTTTCTAGTCTGTAGCTGGCTATTAGCGGCCTGTCATCCATCCTCAATGGTTGATGATATTCCTCCCTCCTGTACTGTAACCAAGCCCTTAGAAGAATTGTCTTGGTTAAAGGCAATTGTAGCAGACACAGTAGCCACTAAGAACCAGAATTTGTCTGTTCAGCAAGCCACTTATAAAGACCGAATTGTTTATATAGTATACATCGTGTCTGGCCCAGACAGGGGAGTAACCACCTTATATGACTTCCAAGGGACAGTACTATGTATACGACTCATGAGCTGGTAGATTTCTGTCTGACATTTTGTACTATGAAGGGCTTTGTTAACGTAATCGAACAGAAATGGCAGGAGTTTGATTGCGAGGAACAGATGATGGAGGCAACCTATGAAGCTACCGAATCGCTCACAAATCAGCTGTGTGGCCAGCGCCTATATAAAGAACGGGAGATGTTTTTACTAGGCACGGTCTCTCCATGATTCTCGCGAAAACTGAAAATTAGTTGCATTGCATGCGTTTATAGCTGATCGTTAGCCCGATTGATAGTACGCATGAGTAGCTCTTAGCGGCAAATTTAATTAATTAACCCAAGTTGTGTGGTAATAAGCTGCATTAAATAAAAAAGCATGGTTTGAATAGTTTTGAGTCGCCAAACCTAAACTATTGACCATGCTCCACTTCGACACCGACGACTTACGCGATGTGTTCGTGTACGCAATGATAGACGACTATCTTAAGACTTGCAACCACTGTCGCTCCACGGGCGCTTCTGCCAGTGGGCAACCACCTAAACTGATCGATGCCGAGCCGGGCCGCCGGTGCGGTCTTGTTTGTGTTTGTCATCGCTTGTCTGGACTTTGGCGGCAACTGCCAGCAGGCCATGCGCTCGATGAAGCGTGCTCGCAACATCACCCACAAACTCAGCCGCTCTCAATTTAACCGGCGACTCTACAGGCTGCAAGACCGGCTAGCTGAACTCGTTGCGTTGCTAAGTAGCTGGGCCAAGGCCGAGAATACCCACTTTGCCATTGATTCTTGTCCCCTGCCGGTCTGTAAAAACATTCGCATTAGTCGTTGCCGACTGGTGCAAGGAGCGGCTTTTCGAGGCTATAACGCCAGTAAACGGGAATATTTCTACGGTTATAAAGTGCATTTGGTCACGGCCGCTGATGGGCGGATCGTAGAGTTTGACTTCACACCAGGCAGTAACCATGATCAAATTGCCTTCGAGTTGTTGGGTTTTGACTTACCGGTCTGTAGCACCGTTTACGGTGATAAAGCCTATAACCACTACATCCAGGAGGACTTGTTAGCCCAAGCGGCTGGGATAGCCTTTGAGCCCATTCGGCGCAGTAATTCCCATCAGGCTGACAATGATTACTGCACCAACTGGCTGCGCCAGCAGGCGCGACGGCACGTGGAAACCGATATTAGTCAGTTAGTGGATCGCTGGCCTCGGCGCATTCATGCGGTAACGGCTAATGGCTTTTTACTTAAAGTAGTAGGCTTTATATTGTCCCACCACCTCTTGTTTTTCTTTTAACCACACAACTTGGGTTAATTAGTTAGCTTCAGTTTGGCAGTCAAATGTGGGTTTGAAATGGGAATTACCTGTTCTTTTATTACGGTTAATTTTTCCATTGCGCCCTTTTCAACAAAGCGGCCTTGGTCAAGGACGAATTCGGTAATATCCTCAATAGACACAATCCAATCCGTTGCGAATAGCTTTAGCGTATCGCCTTTCAGACCTAATTGAATGGCTCGTCTTTCTAATTTCCTGCCTGTCGGATTGTGATCTGGATCCCATTGCAACCTAACTTCAGACTCGATCAAACTAGTTTTCCAATGCTCTCGTGTAGAGTAAATAGCTGGCTGAAAAGAAGAATGGACGGCTTGCTTCAATAAGGTTTCAAAATTCTCTAGGCTGATTTCAATCGCTACGATCTTCTCTTGATTCTCCTTCTTGGCCCAACCTGACCTGTACATCATCCAAAGGAAGTTAGGCTTAATCCATGCCATTCGCGAAAATGAATAAGCTGGGCCTCCAAATCGTTGATGAGCAACAGCGTAATCAACAATCTGTGGATTGAATGCCTGATATACGATTATGTTTTGCCCCCGAAGCTGACCTAAAACAAGCTGGGCAGCTTGTGGCAAATCAGTTTCATAGTTTAGATACGGAATTGTTTTTAAAGTCATTTGTTCCAGAAATAGTAGGCAACACATAGACCTTTTCCGCTCGGGTGTTTGACCTATTTACATTAGTAGCCTCCTGAGGTAGACTGGCCGGGTGCTATGCACTAATTTTGCCAGGACTGTTTTTGCAGTAGTTTAGCTGCAATAATAAGCAGAAATAGACGCTTCTTCATGAAAACACCTTTCTCACCCATTTATTGGTTTACCGCTATTTTTATTTGCTTGTCAAGTTGTAAATCCTACCGGTATATATACCCTGATCCAGGGGTGAAGAGCAGAAATTTAACCATTGGTATACTCACGCCCAATTGCTATATCGGGGTCATTAAAGAAGCTAATAAAGTGACTTTCGACTCACTGACTTCCCAAAAGGCCAAGAAAAAATTACTCGAGTCGACTCAAGAGGCCCTGAGTCATCATCTTGCGGCCAAAGAAGTTACGACTGATACCGCTACGTATCGAAAGATATATCAGGAGATTTTTGCTATCAATACCAAACTGAATAGTACGAAGTCGAAGCCCAGGCGACAGCAAATCGTAGATTCGTGCCGCATTTCAAGGAGCCTGGATTCACTGATGCAAGTAAATGGCGTTGATCAGTTGATTATTTCCTACCAACAAGGCTTTTATCGAACAAAAACTAATTACAGGCAACAGAGTCTAAAAGGAGCTGGAGTGGGCTTGTTAACGTTGGGCTTGTACATGCCCGTACCAATAGGGGCCTCATCACTCATCCTGACCTGGGTAGTGGACCGGGGCAGACAGTCCCTGGTGTTTACTAATTTCCATGTTGAGCAGAACCACCCTACTAATTCCGCCTATTTGAAGCAGCAAGTCTGTGAGTTATACCAGCGATTCTATACCGCTACCTATTCTAATGGTGTTTGTTATCCCTTCTAAGCCTTAACGTAATATTACATGATACTCCTCTATTTCTTTTGCCCCTGCTGGAACCGGTTAGTGGAGAATGGCGCAACCCTGCGCTACCGTAAAGGGGATAGTGTAGCTTTATGAGAGAAATTCGGAATTAAAGCAATTTATTAAAGCTACCCTTGCTATATGTTACAAGTATACGTTATCAACTGCGGTTATGCTGTATTTTGTTGGCCACGTTCTTTTGACAGCTCCGGCTGACCGGACGGTTTCCGAAGTTTATAAACCCCTGAAAATTAATGTGGCAGTTTTCACTTTGTATTACTAGAAAAGTTATTTTGGAAGATCCTAAACCCAAGATTTTTGGTCTTTAATAACGCTATTAACTGCACTATATAATGGTAGAATAGGAGCCTTTGAAATCGTGCGGATTAGCTCAGACCGAAGATTATCCTGCTCCTCTTTATTGTGTAAATGAGCTGCCAGTCTATGAGTGTCAGAATGAGCAGTATCGGCTAACTTAGCTAAGCCGTCATAGGATTTTAATATTTTCTCTAGATCGGAAGGAGAGTTAGACTCAAGGGGATAATGAACCATATTTTCTAAATTGGTTAAGATGGCTAAGGTTATACGATTCTACCGAATTTAGTTTAAAGCAACCTTATTAAGTCAACATATTTGACCTCTACTTTACTATTCGGTACTTTATTAAATAGGTAAATCTTAGAATATAATCATGTTGGTTAACAGAAACTTACCAATAAAATAGTTTATTTGCTTCCATAAACTAGTATCCACCCATGACCCCGGAACAGATTGCCCGTCAACAGATTGACCGAATGTTGGTCGATGCTGGTTGGCTCGTACAGGATGTGAAGACCCTGAATTTTTCGGCTGGCCTGGGTGTCGCTGTTCGGGAGTATCCAACCGATTCCGGTCCGGCTGATTATCTACTTTTTATTGACCGGAAGCCAGTAGGAGTTATCGAAGCAAAACCGGAAGGGGCTATCCTGACTCCGGTAGAGGAACAGTCGGCCCGCTATGCTGTCAGTAAATTAAAGTGGCAGAAAGACCATCAGCCCTTACGATTTGTTTATGAATCCACCGGAGCAGAAACCCATTTTACTGATAACAGTGACCCCGCTCCCCGGTCAAGAGAAACCTTTTCGTTTCATCGACCTGAAACCCTTCGGGACTGGGTAAAACAGGGCACCTCCCTACGTCAGCGACTACAAGGGTTTCCTGATCTGGATACATTGCACCTACGGGACTGCCAGATAACAGCTATAACGAACCTGGAAAAATCCTTCGGGAAGAATCAGCCCCGGGCGCTGGTTCAAATGGCCACTGGATCCGGTAAAACCTTCACCGCGATTACCGCGACGTACCGGCTGTTGAAATACGCCAAAGCCCGACGGATACTGTTCCTGGTCGATACCCGAAACCTGGGTGAGCAGGCTGAACAGGAATTCCAGGCATTTTCTCCCAATGATGACCCCCGGAAATTTAACGAACTCTATAACGTACAGCGGCTCCGGTCCTCCTTTGTCGATCCGTCGGCCCAGGTCTGTATCAGTACCATTCAGCGGATGTACTCGTCTCTGCGGGGGGAGGAGATTGATGAAACAGCCGAGGAGGAGTCGCTGAATGAACGGGTGGTTACGCCGGTTTCCCGTGAAGTAGTCTATAACGCCCGTATTCCGATTGAGGCTTTTGATTTCGTGATCATCGACGAATGCCATCGCTCCATTTATAACGAGTGGAAGCAGGTGCTTGATTACTTTGACGCCTTCCTGATTGGTTTAACGGCCACACCCGACAACCGAACCTTTGGCTTCTTTAACCGGAATGTAGTCAGCGAGTATACCTACGAACGGGCGGTAGCTGATGGGGTTAACGTACCCTTTGACGTGTATTCAATCGAAACCCACATCACTAAACATGGAGCGGTCGTAAAGGCCGGCGAGTGGGTCGATAAACGGGAGCGACAAACCCGTAAAAAACGGTGGGAGCAACTGGATGAAGAGATTACCTATTCTGGTACGGCTCTTGACCGGGATGTGGTAAACCCGGATCAGATACGTACCGTTGTTCGAACCTTCCACGATAAACTACCCGAGATTTTCCCTCACCGGGCAGAGGTCCCTAAAACCCTGATCTTTGCCAAGAGCGATTTCCACGCCGACGATATTATTAAAACTGTCCGGGAGGTATTCGGAGAGGGCAATGAGTTCTGCCGGAAAGTAACCTATAGCGTGGGTAAGAATGGGGGCGAAAAACCATCGGAAGTTCTTCAGCAGTTCCGAACGGCTTATTATCCCCGGATCGCCGTAACCGTGGACATGATTGCTACCGGTACCGATGTCAAGGCTATCGAATGCCTTCTGTTCATGCGGGATGTAAAGTCGCGGTCGTACTTCGAGCAGATGAAAGGCCGGGGCACCCGTACCATGCCGGGCGACGATCTTCGGAAAGTAACCCCCTCGGCGGTAGGGAATAAAACCCACTTTGTCCTGGTCGATGCAGTAGGGGTTAGTAAGTCCTTAAAAACAGATAGTCGGCCGCTCGAACGTAAACCGGGGGTTTCCCTGAAGAATCTGCTCTGGAATGTAGCGGTTGGGGGCGATACCTCAGAAGATACCCTGACCTCACTGGCGAACCGGCTTACTCGTCTGGAAAAACAACTGAGTCCGGCAGAACGGAATCAACTGACAGCGGCCGCTGGTGGTAAAACCATTAACCGGGTTGTCAATGAGTTACTGGATGCCTATAACCCCGATAAACTGGAGGAACGGGCACGACTCCTTCTGGAAGTTACTGGAGAAGCAGTAACCCCTGCTATCCTGGACGATGCCCGAGAGGAACTGATCCGGGAGGCTATAGCTGTATTTGATGATCCCAACTACCGAAACCTGATTGAATCTATTCGTCGGGATCACGACCAGTTGATTGATGGCGTAAATCTGGATACGGTTATTTCTGTTGGCTGGGATGCCTCGATGGCCGAAAAAGCGGGGACGATTGTCACTGATTTTAAAGTCTATCTCTACGAACATCGGGACGAGATTACTGCCCTTCAGATCTTCTACAACCAGCCGAACCGACGCCGGGAGCTTACCTACCGGATGATTCAGGAAGTAGGGGAGAAGCTTAAAACGGATCGGCCCGATCTGTCTCCGTTTACGGTCTGGAAAGCCTACGAGGTATTGGACAAGGTAAATGGGTCGCAACCTAAACATGAGCTGATCGCCCTGGTATCGCTGATCCGGAGAGTGCTGGAGATTGATACCGTACTAACCAGCTACGATCAGGCGGTGAACCGGAATTTCCAGAACTGGGTGTTCCGCCAACAGGCCGGAGCGTTGAAATTCACCGAAGAACAGATAGAATGGTTGCGGATGATGAAGGATACCATTGCCCGATCCATCCACCTCGACCGGGACGATTTTGATCTATCCCCCTTTGTGGAACATGGCGGTCTGGGTAAACTCTGGAACCTGTTCGGAGATCGGACGTTCCCGTTGATTGATGAACTGAATGAGCAGCTAGCCGCCTAGACCCTCAGCCAATATTCGTTTGTATTTCCGTTTGACCGTGGCCGACTGGGTAAAGCAACGTTTGACCCGGATAAACTCATCAGTAGTCAGTTGTCCGATAATCTGATAGTCAACACCTTCCACTGGATAGATGTCAGCAAGCGTCTCAATCGGGTACTCGTCTATTTGCTGCCCGTATAAGAAGGTGTTTTTAGGAAATGCCCAGCCGTCGGTCAGAACCGGCTGATTGGCTATAAATACGTAACAGCTAAAATTAGCCTCTGCCAGTTCAATACAGCCGTGGGCAATTGGCTGGTAAGACGGAACGTAATCCTGACTGGATGGGAGCGATGCCAGAATAGTTTGATTGGCTGTTACCTTTAGAACTAAAAAGTACTTGGGTTTGGCTGTATTCCCACTTTTAAAATAAAACGGGTCGAAATACAGCAGTGAGCCTTCGATAAACACGGTGGATACGTAGTAAAAAAGTAGCCCCGAGCAGGGGCTATAGGGATTCACTTATACTTTTAACGCTCGGCTTTGTTCCAGATAGTCCAGTTGACCGGTGTACATTCGTTTTCGTTCGGGCATGTCGTCCAGTAAACGACCGAAATCAATTTCGAAATTGGTCGTTGTCATTCGTCCCTGTTCGAGGTAGTCTAAAACGCCGTTCTCTCGGGCCGTTTGGTACCAGAGCGAATGGGGACGGTGGATTACTTCGACCAGCCGTTCGGCGGAGAGTGAACCATAGGTTTTGGCCACCAGCGCCAGAATTTCCATTTCGTTATCCGAAAACTCGTCATCCGAAAAAGGTTGGGAGGCATGGATAAACGTCTTACAGTCTTCTTCCTGACGCTGAATATAGTTTGCTAGTAAAACGGGTTCTTCGGCCGACAGATCAACGAAAACGTCTTCGGCTACGGGACCTAACCGCCATACCAGAAAAGGCATATTGAAAAAGGGTAAGCCGTAAGTTTTTACCGAAACCTCCTGTACTAGGTAAATCAGTTTGAGGGCCTTGGTTTTAGAAATCGGGCCCAACCTATCGACCAGGTAAATAAGGACGTTACCGAGTTTGGCCAAATCGGCTTGTGTATAGGGTTGGCTTTTCGTCATGTAACAGGAAAATGGGATACAAATATACGTAATATAACAACAATAATCATGCTATGTTTTCGCTAAGCATCTGATTTACAGTTTAGAAAGAAAGAGCCTTCGAAAATCTACCCGAATTTCCTATGGCTTGGTAAGCCCTCGTCCCTCGTTAACTCTCCACCGATTCTGTATCTTGCCTATCCATTACCGAATAAAAATCATGTCACAGTTGCCGGAAGGTTGGGTTAGGAAGAAGTTGGGGGAAGTGATAATGTCAGGGCCACAAAATGGATTATATAAATCCCAAACTTTTTACGGCTCAGGAAACCGAATCGTTAGGATTGATAATTTTTATGATGGCATATTAAATCCACAAGAATCGTTCCGTCGAGTTCAAATTGAACCAGAGGAATTAGCCTTATACAAACTTAATCAAGGAGACATACTGGTTAACCGGGTAAATAGCATGACCCATATAGGGAAATGTGCCAACATAAAAGGTTTAACAGAAGAAACCGTATTTGAAAGTAATATCATGCGGTTTGCCCTAGATTCACAGATTGCCCATACCCAATATGTAGTTCACTTTCTAACAAGTCCATCAGGCTTAAAGGAGATACGGAAAAATGCCAAACAGGCAGTGAACCAAGCTAGTATTAATCAACAGGATGTCAAAGGAGTCGAGATATTTCTCCCCCCTCTCCCCGTCCAGCATCAGATTGTAGCTAAGATCGAGGAGTTATTTTCCGAATTGGATGCCGGAGTACAGGAGCTAAAAACGGCCCTCGCCCGACTGAAAACGTATCGTCAGGCGGTTCTCCATCATTACCTGAATAACCCGGATTGGGAACGGGTGAAGCTAGGAGATGTAGTAAAACGAGTCTTTGACGGGCCGTTTGGTTCAAACCTTAAAACAAGTGACTATATTCCTCAACCAGGTTATCAGGTTATTCGCCTAGAAAATGTTGGCCGAATGGAGTTCATTGGTGAGAAAGAAACTTTCATTTCGGAAGATAAATTTACGTCTCTTGAGAAACATGAGATCTTCGATGGAGATATTGTCTTTTCGTCTTTCGTCGGAGAGAATGTCAGAGCTACTCTTATTCCACAACTTAAGTACAAGGCTATTAACAAAGCTGATTGTTTCTGTATCCGGACAGATGAAAACCAGGTGAATCGTAAATTCTTGGTTTACTCACTAAGTACCGAACGAGTCCATAAAACCGTAACCCTTGATGTTCATGGAGCAACTCGACCTAGGATCAATACTTCCCAACTTAAGAATCTGGAAATGCCTTTCCCTGGCCTCACTACCCAAACCCAAATCGTATCGGAAATCGAAGCTCGGTTATCGGAGGCTGATGCGATGGAAGCCACGATCCGTCAGGAACTGGTTCGGGCTGAGAATCTACGACAGAGTATCCTGAAACAGGCCTTTGAAGGTAAGCTGATTACTACGTCTGTTGATAAACTAAAGTTAGAGGAGTTGGAAGCCATTCCGGAGCTATTTCCGGTCTATGAGGGCCGGAACGCCGGATCGTCAGGCGATCAGCTGAGTTTGTTTTAATCGAGTCCTAAATCCACATCACGTTAATGGCCATTACCGATTACCACCGGGCAGTCTTCGATTTCCTGGAAACCTACCGGAGCGAACACCCGGAAGCTGAGTTGACCTATTTGCTCCGGCAGAAAAACAAAGCTGGCAGACCCAGAAACGTCTATCTGTTTTCAGGAGACGATCATTATATCTCCATCGGCTTATACCTCCCGGTTAGTAATAATAACAAGACCCGAAGCGTTACGCTCTGTCTCGGCTATGATTCGGCTACCAACCTAATCAACTATTGCCGCCTGATGATTGTATTCGATGACCCACATTTAATGGCTCAACGGGAAATATACGATCAGATAATTCAGCAAATTGGGCCGGATAAGTTTCGAAAAATTAGAGGCTATCGATACGAACACTACTATACAGACCCTGACTGGAAGGTCAATATAAGTACTTTCCTGGACGAACATAGAGTGATTATTGAAAACATCATTCGTGAGTCCGGCTCGTACGACACATTTCATGTTCCTAAACAAGAACTGGAGGAGTCCATTAAAGTTGCCAGCCAGCCAGTAGTCGCAGAAACCGTAGCCGATGTAAACTACTGGGTTTTTCTGGGGAGTCCGTCCCAATTTCGGATTGTGAAGTCGCTAGAAGATAATGCCCTTCGAACATGGCGAGTGACAGCCCATTCCCAACAAGTTAAAGTCGGCGATAACGTCATTTTATGGGTAACAGGCACGGAAGCTGGGTGTTATGCCCTAGCCGAAGTAGTGTCGGAAGTATACACCGGCTTAGATGAAGTTGGCGAACAGCCTTACCAGTTAACCGGATTTGCGGGTGAATCGGCCCAACGAGTAAAAATAAAGGTACTTCTAAACCTATGGAATCAGCCCGTTACCAAAGCAGACATTCAGGGATTGCCAGCCTTCGCTGATTTTAAAGGCGGGAACCAAGGGACTAATTTTACCGCCACCCAGGAGCAGTTTGAGACTATTGAACGTTTGGCCCGGTCAGTAATTCCGATAGCGGGCCGACGGTTCTGGAAGTACTCCCCTGGAAGTCAAACAGCTGGTTTGTGGAACGATGTTGAGGAAAGGATCATGGCCATCTATTCATCGAACTACGATATCGGCCCTCTTGATCAGTACAATACGTTAGCTGATCTCGACAATTATACTGGTAAATCAGATAATACCCCAAATGAGACGTTGAACATGATGATGTTCAGGGATTCATCCATCGGTGATGTAATAATTGCCAACTGGGGGCAGAACAAAGTTGTTGGTATTGGCCTTATAACTGGCCCCTATCAATACCGAGACGATACAATCCATAACAGACATTTTCGAGCAGTAGACTGGCTTGCAGATAAGGAGTGGTTATATACCGAAAATCAGTTTCCAGGTATTAAGAGACTATTTCAAAGTGATACTTTTTCTCCAATCCTATTTGGCCCCCAAATTATCCAGGAGTACGTTAAACCGTATCCCCAGTACCGACAGGTTTTCGAGAAACACGGGCTACTTAATATTATTCAACCAGAAGCCATCATGCCCAGTCCAAAAATGGATGCTCGATACCCTAAAAACATTATCCTCTATGGCCCTCCAGGTACGGGGAAAACCTATGAAACTATAAATCTGGCGGTGGACATTATAGATGGTAAGGAGAAAGACGACCGTAAGACTACTAAAGCCCGGTTCGACCAGCTTCGGAAAGAGGGCCAGATCGAGTTCGTTACCTTCCACCAGAACTATACCTACGAGGATTTCGTGATGGGGCTGAAGCCGGATGTAACAGCGGGGAATCTTCAGTTCGAACAGCGGGAGGGTATCTTTTATAAGATGGCTAAACTGGCCCGAGCTAACTACGAAGACAGCTTACCAACAAGGCCGAAAATCAGCCTAAGGGCGTTTGAAAAGGCATTTAATGAGTATATAAAAGCTGTTAGAGCTGGTAATGAAATGGACCTCAAAAGTAGTAATGGGGGAAAATTCCGAATAGCAGATTATCAGGATAAATATAAGGCCCTATGGATAAAAGTTCCTGAAAGAAAAACGCGTCAACTTATTTCTATTATAACTCTTGGTGAGATGTATAGAGGTATTAAATCTATTGACGAGGAAGGTCCATATTATGAGGCAATTATAAAAGGTATACAAGAGTTGGGTTCCTATGACTCGACTTCAGAACCGATTGAACTTAAAAACTACGTTCTGATCATTGACGAGATCAACCGGGCCAATATGTCTCGGGTATTCGGGGAGCTAATTACCCTACTGGAAGATGACAAACGGCTTGGAGGGGATAATGAACTGACTGTAACCTTACCATCGGGCGAGCTATTTTCAGTTCCGCCTAATCTGTACCTGATCGGAACCATGAATACGGCCGATAAGTCCCTGGCGTTACTGGATATAGCCCTCCGTCGCCGGTTTGAGTTTATCTATAAAAAGCCCGAAGCCCACCTGCTGGAACCCGATTTAGAAATAATGCTGAACAACCTGAACCGGTCTATCCGGGCTCAACATAAATCCGCCGATTTCCTGATTGGCCACGCTTATTTTATCGGTAAGACCCAGGACCAGCTAAACGGAGTTTTTAACAACCGTGTTATCCCGCTCCTGATGGAGTATTTTAACGGGAATGCCAAAACTGTCATTGGGATTCTGGACAAAGCGGGCGTTAAAGCGGTACAGGATGAAATAACCGACCAGTTGATCGTCAGCTAGCTATGTGGGATGAACCTATCGAGCTGATCGAACACCATACCAGATCGGTACCAACCTCCTTGATCAATCGTATTCAGGAACTGGAAAACTACCTGGACTCGGTCTGGAAAAGCCGTACACTATTTTATGAAGAAGACCCGGAGCAACCTGCCCCAGCACGTCAGCCTTTTTTACGATTCGAGTTTAGCGAGGGGAAAATAAAGATGAGGGCTGGTCACTATGTAGGCTTTATCCAGTTCGAAGGTCAAACGATCCAGATCCTACCTAAATTATTTAGTAGTGGACAGGCCGATACTGCCTTCCGCCATTTAGGCTGGTGGCTTGACTATGGTCATCGGGTGAAATTCCCCTTTGCCGATCTGTTAACGGGATCAGAACCTGTCGCTAACTTCCCGGAAGCACTGATTCGGTATTTCGCTCAGTTTACCTACCAACTGATCGGATCACAGCCCTATCACCAGTACGAGGAGCTGACCGAAACCATGTCTTATGTTCGGGGGCGGCTAAATACACAGGCATATATCACGACCAGTTTGAGCCGGGGGAATTGGCATCAGCTGGTCTGTGACCACGAACCTTTCCTGTTCAACAACAAGCTGAACCAGGTTATTAAATACGTGACCCGTCGGTTAGTCGAACTCTGTCGACAGGTTGAAACTCGCCAGGATCTGGAACGAATACTCTTTGTTCTGGATGAGGTGGACGAAATTCCCTGTACAGTACAGGACTGTGATACGATTCAGCTAAATCGATTTTTCCAAGGATACGAATCCTGTCTGGATATGTGTCGGTTCTTCCTGAACCATCAGTACCTGAATCGGCAGAACGCCCAACAGCGACATTTCTGTTTTCTGGTTCCGATGGATATGGTTTACGAGGACTTTGTTGCGGGCGTAGTCAAAACGGAAGTCGGAAGCCAATTGGAGACTATCCGTACCCAGGCTACCGGCTGGCTGACCGATCAGCAGGTTTTTCAGATCAGAAACGACCTGTTGATAACGGATAAACTAGGGAGTCATTTGGTGGTCGATACCAAATACAAGGTCAGGAAGTATGAGCTGGGGGACAGAAAGGCCGGAGTTAGTCAGACGGACCTATACCAGATGGTCAGTTACGCCCTCCGCCGTACGACCAACCGGGTTCTGCTACTCTACCCGTTACCGTTTGGGCAGCAGCCGACCGAGCCTAAAACGTTTCATATTTCCTCTGAACTAATGAAGGAGAATACGATTCACATACGAGCAGAAGACCTAACCGTTACCGGGGAGACGAAACAGGAAATGTTATCTAACCTAGTAGCCCAACTCAGAGACGCTTTCCTGCCGTGGCCAACAGCCGAGGTTGACTCCTTGTCAAAATAAGCGTAGATTTGACTATGAAACTATCTGATCAGGAAATCGACCGCCGGGAACAGCAAATCCCTGAACTGGCTGGAAAGGCTACCCGTCAGGCCTATGAGCGGGCTGTTGCCTCTGGCCATCCGGTTACTGTTGTGATTGGCGATGAACTTGTTCGGGTTCAGATAACCCCTGAGGGAGTTGAAGAACAATCCATTCTTCGGGCCATAAAGACTCGGCGTGTTACGTCCCGTCATTTCCGTCTTTCATGAAGGGAGCAAGTCGTATGCGGGTATTTGCCGGGCCAAACGGTTCCGGAAAAAGTACGATTAAAGAAGTAGTTTCTCTCGACTTACTGGGTCATTACCTGAATCCCGATGAACTGGAAGGCGAACTCCGTCAGCATCCCTTTTTTAAATTTAGCCGATTTTCCTTACCAACGCCGGAAGCAGCTACTTTTCAATTCTTTTTTACAGGGCATCCATTAGCCATTCGAGCTGATCTATCAACCGAATTTAAGACGATCCAAATCCAGGAAGATACAGCTGATTTTAGTCAATTGTCCATCAACTCCTATGTAGCGTCTATTCTGACCGACTGGTTACGAACCGCGTTAATTCAGACTGGGCAATCGTTTACCTTCGAAACGGTTATGTCTTCCTCCGACAAGCTAGATGTGTTTCGTCGGGCTAAGGATGCCGGTTTCAGAACCTATCTCTACTACATTGCCACCGACGATCCCCAAATTAATGTCGAACGGGTGAGCTACCGAATCCTGACCGGTGGTCATAGCGTACCACCAGACAAGATTGTCGAACGGTATTACCGGTCATTAGACTTATTACTCGACGCCATTCGGCTAACCGACCGGGCCTATATCTTTGATAACTCGGGAACCGAACGGGTCTGGCTTGCCGAAGTCACTGGTGGAGTAGAACTTGAACTACAGTCAGAGGACGTTCCGGAGTGGTTTACAGCCAATATCCTTGATAAAATCAGCCCATTAAACGAATAAACTGATTTCCCTTATTACGTAATGAGTACAAACGCCCTGGTCCAGAAAGTCTGGAACTTCTGTAATACCCTCCGCGACGACGGCATGGGCTATGGTGATTACCTCGAACAGCTTACCTACCTTCTGTTCCTGAAAATGGCCGACGAATATAGCAAGCCGCCCTATTTTCGGGATACCCATATTCCCAGTGAATATAATTGGGATACCTTAACCGATAAGAATGGCGCTGAACTAGAGGTTCATTACGTCCATATCCTGACTGAACTGGGGAAACAGCAGGGGATGATCGGTCAGATTTTCTTTAAGGCCCAAAACAAGATCCAGGACCCGGCCAAACTCTATAAACTAGTCCGGTTGATTAACGAAGAGACCTGGATCGGTCTGGATACCGACGTCAAGGGGGATATATACGAAGGGCTCCTGGAGAAGAATGCCGAGGATACCAAATCCGGGGCTGGCCAGTACTTTACCCCTCGCCCGTTAATTCGGGCCATGGTCGATTGTGTCCAGCCGGAGCCTTTGAAAACCATTGCCGATCCAAGCTGCGGAACGGGTGGTTTCTTTCTGGCCGCTTATGATTACCTGGCTAAACAGGAACTGGACCGGGAGCAACTGAAATTCCTGAAATACGAGACATTTCGGGGCTGGGAGATTGTTCCGAATACCGCCCGTCTCTGTTTGATGAACCTGTTCCTCCACAACATCGGGGACCTAAACAGTGAGCCACCAATCGAGCGGAACGACAGCTTAATTAGCCTGCCTACCCAGCGATTTGATTACGTCTTGGCCAATCCACCCTTTGGGAAGAAGAGTTCGATAACCGTTACCAATGAAGACGGGGATCAGGAACGCGAGGCTTTGACCTACCAACGTCAGGACTTCTGGGCCACTACCTCGAACAAACAGCTTAACTTCCTACAGCATATTCGGGCCTTACTGAAGATCGATGGGAAGGCCGCCGTCGTCTTACCTGATAACGTCCTGTTTGAAGGTGGGGCAGGGGAGACGGTTCGTAAACGACTCCTCCAGAGTACAGACCTTCATACCATCCTTCGGCTGCCTACCGGAATTTTCTATGCGCAGGGCGTAAAGGCTAACGTCCTGTTCTTTGATAACAAACCGGCCAGCAAAGACCCCTGGACCAAAGCCGTCTGGATATACGACTACCGGACAAACGTAAAACATACCCTCAAGACCAATCCCCTCCGGCTGGACCATTTACAGGGATTTATTGAAGCCTACCAGCCTGGAAACCGCCATAACCGGCAGGAAACTGAGCGTTTCCGGAGCTTCTCCTACGAAGAGATTATAGGTCGGGATAAAACCAGTCTGGACATCTTCTGGCTGAAAGACGACTCCCTAGGCGATCTGGATAACCTCCCTGACCCTGACCTACTAGCCCTTGATATCGTAGAAAACCTGGAAGCTGCTCTGGGATGTTTTCGACAGATTGTCAGCCAGTTACAGGCTAAATAATAGTTAAACACTCCGGTAGGTCCTTTAAGTCATTGGCTAAGTCGGGCTTTCCGGAGTGTTAACTAGATCAAGTTATCGGCTATAACTATCCGTTAATTCCATGGCCTGATAACTTAATTGTGTGATAGTCGATAACCAGGACCTATTAAGTCCGGACAAAAGTCTTCGGTAAGCAGGTCTATGAATGGCAACGATTACCAGCAATCGATCGATATATAAATGCCCTACAGGCAAATACGGGAAAATCCCGCATATCTGATGATCACATAGTTATAGCAAAAAGGGGAAGCCCTGAGAACGGGGGTGGGACTTGGATATATGAAAAATTAATCCTTCGACTTGCGTCATGGTTATCGGTCGACTTTGAGATCTGGTGTGATAAACAACTAACCGAAATACTTCAGGAAGGAAAAGTTGAACTGAAACCGGAAGTCCCGACACCCGTTTTCAATATCCCCAAAACACTTGGGGTAGCTCTATTACTGGCGGCTCACCAGCAGTTCCAGATCGAGGATCAGCAGAAGCAGTTGGCCGAACAGGAAGCGAAGATTATAGAACTCGCCCCTAAGGCTGAGTTTTACGATAGAGTAGCCAGCAGTCCCGATCTTTTGACGATCGAGGAAGCAGCCAAGGTACTCAACTATCCCAGAATCGGTCGTAACAATCTATTCAAACTGCTACGGGATGGGCGGATTTTGACTAAGGGTAACGTACCCTATCAGCAGTATATCGACAACGGGTATTTTAAGGTCGTTAAACATGTATACAAGGATAATGAAGGAGTCGAGTATATTGAGCTACAAACGATGGTTACTCCTAAAGGCGTCCAAAGGATCGTTCCCGTTTTAGCATACTAACCGTCTGAAGCTCCGGGTAGCCCCATTTCCCATTGAACCTTAACTGGCTATGAGCAGAAGCTATAACCTCACCCCGACCTTTTGGTACCGACATCGACTAACCGTCTGGAAGTAACCAACTGACGATCCTCATGGGAAGATTCTTGGAGATCTAGACGGACAATCTGTCCCTGATTATTCTGGACGTATATACTCTTTATCAACACAATTGGGCAGGTCGGCGACCGCTTTCTCTGCTGAACCAGGCAGTATTTAGCAGACTTCTTCATTTTAGGGATAATATTACTTTACTAGTAGGCCGTGTAACTTTGGCTGGCAGACCGGGAGAAATCAAGGTAAAATCCAGACGACGAGATATTGATGGGAGATACCTGGTATAAGGTTACTAAATGAGACCCTGAAACCGGAAGAATCTTACGGGCAGTCAAACGAGATTCTGCAGCACTATCCCGATCTGGACAACCGCCCAGAAATAAGGATAACGATATCGATTATTAGGAGAAGATATTCAACTATCGGCCTTATACATATTGGCGATCATATAGATGCCTATGCCTAGCCTAACAGGATCAAGTACAAAAGTTGTGGATCAACTTGGATTAAGCATATAATTGAGTCAGCCGATATAAGAAGAATTCCACGTTGCGAACCCCACGGAACTGAGCCCGAAATGCCTTGATCTTAGCATTGAAGGACTCCGCCGAGGCATTCGTACTGCGATTGTCAAAATAATTCAAAATTGTTTCGTAGTGGTTTTGAATCGAACGAGCCTCCGTGTTGAAAGCCTTCAAGCCAGTTTGGCGGACCTTCTCATGCCATTTTGCCAAGCGAGCTAAGCCGTAAAGTTTATCGGTCGTCTGCTCAAAGAGGTGACTTAGGGACTGACTCAACTCATAAGCTCGCTTCAGGTCTGGATATCGATCAAAAAGCAGACTGGCCCGCTCGTGCTGGCTGATCGTCCAATCAGTCGCCTTTTTATAAAGCACATAGCGGCTGCGAGCCAGCAATTGTTTCACTGTATCCCCATTGGTAAGTAACTCTGGTTGATAGTCGATCTGGTTAAACGTAGCCTGCTCAAGAGCCTCATTTTCAGCCTCCAAGGCTTGCCAGCGGTACTCAACTCGCATAGTCTGGACGGCCTCCAGAGCCAGTTGTTGCACATGGAAACGGTCGGTCACTTGGATAGCCTTAGGGAAACATTTTTTAGCGATTAGGGCCATATTGCCTGCCATATCCAGGGTAATTTCCTTTACCTTTTTGCGCTGGTTTTCAGATAACTTACGCAATATCTCAATCACCGTCTCGGCTTTAGTACCCGCCACAATGGCTACGATACTGCCCTTGCCTCCTCTAGCGGCTTTATTGGTCAGAATCGTATAGAGTTCCCCTTGTGAAAGACTCGTTTCATCTAGCGACAAATGCGTACCCAGGTTTTGGGGATAAAGCAACCAGTCTTTGGCATGTTGCTTTTGTTGCCAATTGGCAAATCCACTCTGATAATCACGGTATTGGCGTAATAGAATTTTGCCACCAACCCCATAAAAGCCGCCAATGGAGTTGATATTAGTCGGGTTAGTATCGACTGATTTGTTTTAAAAAAGCGGAAAACTCACTGGTCATCCGCGTTCCATCTGCTACCTGAGTCCAGTCTCGATAGACGACTTTGCCGGTTTGGGTATTGAGCCAGCGACGGCGTTTGATATGCAGGAATACCTGGTGGCCCCGGATGGGAAAGTCCTGGACGGTGATAGTGGGGAAAAAGCCTTTGGAGAGCAGATTCTTCCGTTGAGGGTCCGTCTCATCGGCATTTTTCTCTTCGATATGAACATGAAAGACTCCCTCAGGGCGGTCGATGGAGGTCAATTCAAAATTTTGTAGGATGAACTCAGGCAACAGAAACTGAACGATGGGCAAGAAACTCTCCAAAACAACTAGATTTGATTAATTCACAAACCTAAAAAAATACAATGCCCTCCACAACTTTTGGAACTGATCCAAAGTCAATCTATAAATATGTTTTGCAACTTGTTTTGCAACCTCATAAAAAAAGCCACTCAACATTTCTGTTAAGTGGCTGATTATCAGTGAGCCAGTGGAGGGATTCGAACCCCCGACGCGCTTGCGCATCCTGATTACAAATCAGGCGGAATCGACCGCTATCCGACACTGGCAACAATCAATCGACTCGTTTCCGAATCGTGATGCAAAAGTAAGGAATTAGAGACTTTTGTGCAAACTAGTTCTAGAAAAAAACTAAAAAGAGTGGCCAGATTTATAACCAGACCACTCTTTTTAGTTGTCAAACGATCTCTACCTTATGCCTGAGCTACGCGCAACTGATGCCGAAGGTCGTCTAATTGCTTTTCAGCTTCAGCAATTTTCTTATCGATATCCGCACGAAGTTTATCGGCATTCTTCGACCGGGCGAAGAACTCAATATTATTCCGATAGGTCGCAATGTCGTTTTCGATGGCCGTAATGCGCCGACGGATATCGCTCTCGCGTTTGTTGCCAGTGTCGCCACCACCCCGATTGAAATCCCGATCGCGATCGCGTCCACCGCCACCACCGCTGTTCCGGGAACCACCAGGACGGGTTGCTTCGGCTTCACTCTGAAGCATAATCCGTTCCTTATCTTTGGCCGGAATCTTGCCTGTTGCGCCAACCAGTGCATTTACTGCGTTGATATAACGCTTCTGCGTCGACTGCATGTCCTTTTTCGGGACAAAGCCAATGGCGTTCCATTCCTTCTTGAACTCATTCAACTGAGACAAGTCGGCGTTGGCGTTGGCCGCGGCTTCGATCCGTTCGATGAGGGCAATTTTTTGTGTAAGGTTGCCTTCAAACTCGCGTTCGGTTTCCTGATTTTTCGAGCGTTTTTTATTGAAGAACGCATCACAAGCGGCTTTGAACCGGTCGAAAATAGTATTCTTCTGCTTCTCAGGAACCTGACCGATATTCTTCCATTGACGCTGTAGCTCAATGACGGTCTGCGTAATCTCGGGCGACTCTTCTCCGGCAGCCAGAATTCCTTCAACCTGCTCGCAGAGTTGGACTTTAGCCCGCAGATTTTCTTCCCGCTTGCTTTCCAACTGGCGGAAAAATTCGCCTTTATTATGGAAGAATGTCTTTAACGCAGCCCAGAATTTTTTGCTGAGTTCCTTGCCTTCCTCGCGGGGCATCGGGCCTTTAATGGCATTCCAACGATCCTGAAGGGCCATCACCGCCTTGGTTTTGTCGTTCCAGTCATTAATACTGTTCGACGCAAACGAGGTAATGGGTACTAGTTCTTCATAGATCGCTGATTTCTCTTCATACAATTGGGCCGACTCTTTCCGTTGCTCGTTTGTCTGTCCACGACGTTTATCGTACAGAACATCCAGAGCGGCTTTCATCCGACCCCAAAGCACTTCCTGTTCTGCTTTTGGGGCAGGACCAATGTGCTTATATTCTTCAAATAACGCATTGGCCTCATCAATGGTTTGCCGGGTTACGGGCGTTTCCTCCGATGCTTTCGCCATTGCCTCGACCTTTTCAATAACCTCCGTTTTTAGGCTGGTATTGCGTTTGCGGTCAAGCTCTTTTAATTCAAAGTAGATATTACGATTGCTGTAATACCGATCAACCAACGCATGGTAAGTTGCCCAAAGGGTAGCGTTGTGGGGCGAGTTCATGTTTCCGGCCGATTTCCAATCGTCCTGAATTTTCTTGAACTCGTTCCAGCTTACTTTAGGATCACCGGCGTTGTTTTCATCGGTTTCAACCAGTTCACGCAGGCGGGTCAGCAACTCCGTTTTCGATGCGAAGTTGGTTTCCTTAGCCTTATCTAAATTCTGGAAGTATGTATTTTTCTGGCTCTTGATCAGCTTATACAGCTCATCGAACCGGGAAACAGCATCATCATATTTGTACTCAAAACCTTCTTCAGCACCTGTTTCAGCCACATAAGCCTGTAGGGCTGCTTCCCGCTCCGCCCGCTTCATCTGATCGAACAACGGCTTAACCTCCTTCAACACCAGATCCGCTTTCTTAAAATCGCCGGGGGTAACAGAGGCCGTACTAATGGCCGCCATTTGTGTCTCGAGCAGATTAACAAAATCCGACTTAGTAAACTGGCTATAATCAACGGCAGAGTGACTCGACGCGTCATCGTCAACATCTGACACGTCGGCATACTGTGCTGAAATTTCCTCACTGATTTCTGGTGAAACCGGGGATTCGGGCGCAGTCGCTTCTACAGCAGGGGCCTCAACTGTCGCTTCCTCAGTAACAGAGGTATCGTCAGTTTCGGCAACCGGCTCCTGTACAGGCGTACTGACTGCCGTTGGCTCGCTGGGTGTTTCAGGAGATGGCTCAGCACTCGCTTCAACTTCTGGGGTTTCAGCTACGGGCACAGCCGTATCAGTCGGGGCAACCTCAGCTGCCTCGGTACTGTTGTCCGGAGAAACGATAGATTCACTACTGTCGACAGGCGTATCCGTTGAGGGCGTTGTTATAGTAGGATCACCCACTGCATCAGGCTGCGTTTCGGCAGTCAATGCTGGTTCGGCTTCGGCCAATTCTGGCGTAGCCTCACTACCCTCGATGGATGCATCAGGGGTGACCACAGCGGGTGTTGTGGTATCTTCGGGAATATGCACTGCCAGCGTTCCAGTAGCCTGATTAGTGGTTTCTGGTTGCTGGTTAATTTCCTGTTCTTGGTTTGCCATGTTGGGAACGTACCGATTACTTTTGCAAAAATACGATAAAATGCGAATTTTCTTGTAGTACAGCCTTTAAACAAGCTTACAGAATGTCATCAGCCATCAGTGATTTACGAAATGAGTACACATTAAGCGGTTTAGACGCTGCCGACGTTCTATCTGATCCAATTGAACAGTTCCAGCAATGGTTCAATGCAGTCTTGCAGGCTGGAGTTCCAGAACCCAATGCTATGCATGTCAGCACCGTTACAGCGGAAGGTCGTCCCGATGGGCGAATTGTGCTCCTGAAAGATGTATCGAATGACGGGTTTGTTTTCTATACTAATTACGAAAGCCGAAAAGGTCGCGAACTTACGCAACATCCGTTTGCTACACTTACTTTTTTTTATCCTGAACTCGAACGGCAGATACGTATTGAAGGGCAGGTAGTGCGGGTAAGTGCCGAAGAGTCAGATAATTATTTTAGTAGCCGCCCGCGTGGTAGTCAGATTGGCGCGTGGGTATCGCATCAAAGTAATGTGATTGACAGCCGCGAGGTATTAGAGAGTCGCCAGCGTGCGCTTGAAGCTCAGTTTGCCAATCAGCCTGTTCCTCGACCAGCTCATTGGGGTGGTTTTCGGGTGATGCCGGATGCCATTGAATTCTGGCAGGGACGCCCTAGCCGTTTGCACGACCGGATTCGCTATCGAAAGGAGGGGGGCAATTGGAAAATTGAGCGGCTGGCACCGTAATATTTTTTTTGACACGGAGGCAATAGAGATACTACGGAGAAAATAGAGGTAATAAAATACGTAGTGTTCTTTGTTCAGCCTTTGTTTTTTTCCGTGTTAAGACAAGACAAGGTAAATACCCTGCAGCTACTTCTTTAGTCCTAAAACCTTTCTCCCTCTTTATTTATGGCCTCCAAACGAGCCAAAACAAAACCGTCCGTTGATAAACGTACCTTATTTAGTGTTATCTCGGCTTCTTCGGTCGGAACGCTCATTGAGTGGTACGATTTTTATATCTTCGGTAGTTTAGCCGCCATTCTTTCATCGCAGTTCTTTCCAAAAGATAATCCTACTGCTGCTCTTCTTTCAACACTGGCGACCTTTGCCGCAGGCTTTATTGTCCGCCCATTCGGTGCTCTGGTGTTTGGACGGCTGGGGGATTTAGTGGGCAGGAAATACACCTTTTTAGTAACGCTGGTGCTGATGGGGGGATCAACCTTCGCTATCGGGCTCATTCCTGGCTACGCTACTATTGGTTTCTGGGCACCCTTGCTGGTTCTGTTGCTTCGATTAATTCAGGGATTAGCACTTGGGGGCGAATATGGCGGAGCGGCTACCTATGTGGCAGAGTACGCGCCAGAGGGTCGGCGGGGCTATTATACAAGCTTTATTCAGACAACGGCTACGCTAGGGCTTTTTGTGTCGCTAGGCGTGATTATGCTCACGCGGGAATCATTGGGCGTCGATAAATTTTCGGACTGGGGCTGGCGGGTGCCGTTTCTATTGTCGATTGTGCTGGTGGGCGTATCCATTGTCATTCGACTACGTATGGCCGAATCGCCTTTGTTTTCCAAACTAAAAACGGAAGGTACGCTCTCAAAAAATCCGCTGGCCGAGAGTTTTGGCAAGAAACAAAACCTAAAAATGGTGTTGCTAGCCTTGTTTGGAGCCACGGCGGGTCAGGGGGTTATCTGGTATACCGGTCAGTTTTATGCGCTGTCGTTTATCCAGAAAGCCTGCAACATTGAGTTTGTGCAGTCGAATATGATCGTCGCGATTGCGTTACTGGCAGCAACGCCCTTTTTTATTGTTTTCGGTGGATGGTCGGATCGAATTGGCCGTAAGCCGATTATGCTGGCCGGTATGGCACTGGGTATTCTGACGTATCGTCCAATTTATGATAAGCTATACAGTCTGGCAGACTTAACGCAGAGACAGGAGTTCGTTGATGCCCAAACGATTGACCGAAAGCTGGCAAAGCTGGACAATGGAGGCACATTGGTGACTATGACGACAACTCATTTTTATGAAGATGGGTTAATTGCGAAAGACATCGAAAAAACCGTTACGGCAACACCCAAAGGTCAACCGGGCAAGCCAGAACTGACAAAATCTGTCACATTACCCCGAGCTAGTTTCTGGCTGATGGTACTCCTGATATTTGTACAGGTCGTGTATGTCACGATGGTATATGGCCCTGTGGCTGCGTTTCTGGTTGAGTTATTTCCAACCCGAATCCGCTACACCTCCATGTCCTTACCGTACCATATTGGCAACGGTATTTTTGGGGGACTAACCCCATTCATTGCAACAGCCCTGGTTGCGACGGCTACCAAAGCCAATGAAACGGTACCGGGTTCTGTGGCGAAACCTTATCTGGAAGGACTCTGGTACCCGATTCTGGTAGCCGGTGTTTGTTTTGTGATTGGGTTGGTGTATTTGAGTAATAAGCGCTCTACCACTCCGGAAGATTGATTTTATAAGTGGATAATGAAGAATAAATAATTGAAAATAGCTTAGCCCCGTCACATTCTACATTTTTCAATGTACATTATACATTAACAATATGGAGTCACTTAAAAAATATCTTGGCGTCGTTTGGATACTGATCGGAATCTATGTGGGTTACGACCGAGTTACCGATAGCCTGATCAAAATCGGTAGCGACAAACTCGAAGATCGCGTTTTTGGCTGGGTTGTACTATGCGTTCTGGTGCCTATCATAGTAGGCGGATTGATCCTGTTTGGTAAATATGCCCTCGATGGGGAATATAAATCTGATGAATAGTGAGCGATTCCGTGAA
The DNA here is from genome assembly GCF_006965485.1 of Spirosoma sp. KCTC 42546. Classification (NCBI taxonomy): domain Bacteria; kingdom Pseudomonadati; phylum Bacteroidota; class Cytophagia; order Cytophagales; family Cytophagaceae; genus Spirosoma; species Spirosoma sp. KCTC 42546. Next base: position 4,806,872 of record NZ_CP041360.1, on the reverse strand, counting down.
TGAGTCAATAGATTTGCCACCCTAAATTTATTCGTGCGCAATTCCCGCTACGGCGAATTGTTCATTCACAATTCATTCATTAACTCATTCGCTCAATCACTCATTGATTATGCGTATCCGAACCTTTGACGAGTACCAGGCTGCTTATCAGAAAAGTGTTGAAGACCCCGAGGAGTTCTGGGCCGAAATTGCTCAGAACTTTCAGTGGCGCAAACCCTGGACCAAAACCCTGCAATGGAACTTCAACGAACCCAATATAAAGTGGTTCATTGGCGGCAAACTTAACATTACTGAAAACTGCCTCGACCGACACCTGGCCGAACGAGGTGATCAGCCAGCTATTATCTGGGAACCCAACGACCCAAACGAAGCAGGTGTTACACTTACCTACCGGATGCTGCACGATCAGGTGTGCCGGTTTGCCAATGTGCTGAAACGCAATGGCGTTGTGAAGGGTGACCGAGTGTGTATTTACATGCCGATGGTGCCCGAACTGGCTATTGCTGTGCTTGCCTGCGCTCGTATAGGGGCTGTTCACTCGGTGGTATTTGGTGGTTTTTCGGCGCAAAGCATTGCAGACCGGATCAATGATGCGCAATGCAAAGTGGTCGTTACGGCTGATGGTTCTTACCGGGGAAATAAAGAAATACCGCTCAAAAGTACTGTAGACGATGCCCTGATTGGTTGCCCAAGCGTTCAGAAAGTAATCGTTATGACGCGCACCCGCACACCCGTATCGATGCTGAAAGGTCGCGACATCTGGTGGGAGCAGGAGCTGAAGCAGGTGACTGCCGATTGCCCTGCCGAAGAAATGGACGCCGAAGATATGCTGTTCATTCTGTACACATCCGGCTCAACGGGCAAGCCAAAAGGCGTTGTACATACCTGCGGAGGTTACATGGTTTATGCTACTTATACCTTCCAGAATGTATTTCAATATGAACCCGGCCAGGTTTTTTTCTGCACCGCCGACATTGGCTGGATTACCGGACACAGTTATATTGTATACGGCCCGCTGGCATCTGGCGCGACTTCGGTGATTTTTGAAGGGGTACCCACCTATCCTGATTGTGGTCGATTCTGGGACATCACGGACAAACATAACGTCAATATTCTCTACACGGCACCAACGGCCATTCGGTCGTTGATGGGTTTTGGTCTGGACAAAGTGGAGAATCATGACCTGAGTAGTTTGCAGGTACTTGGCTCGGTCGGTGAACCGATCAATGAAGAAGCCTGGCATTGGTATGATGATAACATCGGCAAAAATCGCTGCCCGATTGTCGATACCTGGTGGCAAACTGAAACCGGTGGCATCCTGATTTCGCCCCTGGCGGGCATTACCAAAACCAAACCAACCTTTGCTACACTTCCCTTACCGGGCGTTCAGCCAATTCTGGTGGATGAAAACGGGAAGGAAATTGAAGGGAATGGCGTGAGTGGTAATCTCTGCATGAAGTTCCCCTGGCCAGGCATTCTGCGTACCACCTACGGTGACCACGAACGCTGTCGCCAAACGTACTTCGCGACTTATCCGGGACTGTATTTTACGGGTGATGGTTGCCTGCGTGACGAAGATGGCTATTACCGAATCACCGGTCGTGTTGATGATGTGTTGAATGTTTCAGGCCACCGCATTGGCACAGCCGAAGTCGAAAACGCGATCAACATGCACACCGGCGTGGTGGAGAGCGCCGTAGTCGGTTACCCACACGACATCAAAGGTCAGGGCATTTATGCATACGTCATCACGGATCAGCAACCCGATGGTCATGATGCCGAACTAACCAAGCGCGACATTCTGGCGACCGTAACCCGAGTGATCGGCCCCATCGCCAAGCCCGACAAAATCCAGTTCGTAACGGGCTTACCCAAAACGCGCTCCGGCAAAATCATGCGCCGAATTCTGCGTAAAATTGCGGAGGGTGATGTTAGTAATCTGGGGGATACTTCTACGTTGCTTGATCCGGCGGTGGTTGATGAAATTAAAGCGGGAGCGATTTAAGGTATACGGTTTTCGGTTTACAGTTTTCGGTTACGCCGGGCGGAGACGTCCGGTGTTTTTTTTTTATCTTTGATCAAAAGACGCACAAACATGGCAACTATAGTCGAAGTACGCAATGAGCGCTATGGGATTCCAAAGTACGCCGGCATTATCATGACAAAGGCGGATTTTCTAGGCTGGGAGTCTGACGATAATTACGTCTATGAATTCAGCAACGGCGTACTTGAGCCCACCACTGGCATGAGACAAGAGGAAATGGCAATAATTCAGCGTATAACACGACGTTTTGCCCAAACGATAGCTTATCAGAATGATGCAGAACTGATACCGGAAATTGAGGTTTGGGTTTCAGAAAAACAAATGCGCCGACCTGATCTCTCTTTCTACACAAGTGAACAAATTGCCGCATCAAAAAAACGCGATCCTGTAATGCCCAGCTTTGTAGCTGAAATTGTTTCAGAAAATGACGATGCCCGGAAGTACATAAAAAAACTACATGGGTATTTTCAAGCGGGTGTACAGAATGTCTGGCTTGTTTTCCCGGATGATTATACAGTATACGTTTATACCTCACCCAAAACGGTTACCATTTGTACCGACAACGATGTGTTAAGCGCAGCCCCTGCTTTGCCTGAGTTGCAGATGACTGTGACAGAATTGTTTCGACGTTGATCGAATAAATAGGTGCTGAGATAATAAGCGTTTACCTCCTAAACCGTTTGCTGAAGCTTGTACAGTCCCTCCTCACTTCACTTTCACAATCTCCCCGAAGTAGTTCATGAACAGGGTATAATCCATCGTCTTTTTGCTGTCTGGGTTCAGTAGATGCATAGTCAGCGTGATGTAACGCTGGCCGTTGAAGGTGGGTTTGTAGATGACTTTTTGCAGGATGGACTGCTTGATGGCGTCGTCGCTTTTGGTAAAGTAGAGTAGATCGTCTTTAAGTAACGTCCGCTTAAATTGTTGACTTCCTGATTTTTTTGTGGCCAGCACGGTAATGGCATTGTCGAAATAGCATCCCGTGGACGCCTGTGTGGAACTGGTGTCCTGATCGAGTGTCAACGTGACTTTTAGCGATTTGCCCGACTCCTGATACACATCCGCTTTGCCTAATTTATCAGCGTCAATAACCGATTGGCAGTTCTTGGGTTTGGGGGCTGGTGCCGCCGTGGAATCTGTAGTGGTGGTGGTAGATTGGACAGTGGCGTCCTGTTTCTTTTCAGAGTTTCCACCACAAGCCGTTAATAGACCGAGAGCAAAAAGGAGTAGAAAGGTGTTTTTCATGAAATAAAGGGGTGGCTTAACCGCAAAGAGCGCAAAGGTATCGCAAAGATTGCAAAGAAATATTGCTTCGCGTCCTTTGCGAAATCTTTGCGCTCTTTGCGGTTAAATCACCATTTAGATGACCTAAAATGCTCCTTTTTGTGTTTCATTCATGAAGGCAGTCCGGTAGTATGTACGCCCGGTTCATTAACGTCTTGCTCTACCACCAACTCATTTATGCAACTACTTTACAGTTATTTACGGCGTTATTGGGGCCTCTTGGCTCTTGCGCTCTTATTAGCAGCAATCAATCAGATTTTCTCGCTGCTCGATCCGTATATCTTCCGCAAAATCATTGATCAGTACGTCGTTAAACCGGGCGGCACACTCCGGCCGTTAGGGTTCTGGGGTTTCCTGAAAAACGGGGCTGGGCTCCTGATTTTGCAGGCACTGGGCGTGGCAATGGTGAGTCGCATCGCCAAAAACTTCCAGGATTATTACGTAAACGTGATTACCCAACGGCTGGGCGCACAACTCTATACCGATGGCCTCCGTCATTCGCTCGACCTCCCCTACCAGGTATTTGAAGATCAGCGATCGGGCGAGACATTAGGGAAGTTACAGAAAGTTCGAACTGATGTTGAAAAGCTAATTCAATCGTTTGTGAATGTACTATTTACATCGGTTGTGGGCATTGTTTTCGTGATGTGGTATGCTGCTACGGTGTACTGGCCTATTGCACCCGCTTATTTCCTGACTATCCCGCTGCTGGGTTTCGTGAGTTCGCTGCTGAGCAAAAAAATCAAGACCGTTCAGAAAACGATTGTAGCCGAAACTACTGCGCTGGCGGGTTCTACGACCGAAAGCCTGCGCAACATTGAGTTAGTAAAAAGTCTTGGTTTGGCCCAACAGGAAACCGAACGGCTCAATGCCACGACCGGAAAAATCCTGAAGCTTGAACTCAAAAAAGTACGGTACATCCGGTCGCTTTCCTTCATTCAGGGAACGTTTGTGAACTTGCTCCGCAATGCCATCATGTTGCTTATGCTATTTCTGGTGGTGCAGGGTAAGATTACCGTGGGTGAGTTTTTCTCCTTGTTCATCTATTCGTTCGCTATTTTCGGTCCCTTGCAGGAACTGGGTAACATTATCAATGTCTATCGCGAAACGGAAGCCTCGCTGGCTAATTTCCAGCAAATCCTGGATACGCCCCGCGATGTGCAACCCGTCCATCCTCAACCCGTTAAGACCCTCAAAACACTTGCCTTTGAGGACGTTCATTTTAAACACCTCACTGCTGATAAACCCGCTCTGGATGGCATTTCCTTCGACGCGGAGGTTGGAGAGACCGTAGCCTTTGTTGGCCCCAGTGGTTCAGGGAAAACGACACTTGTGAAGCTACTGGTTGGTTTGTACAAACCGCTGAGTGGCCAGATTTTGTACAACGGTATTCCCGGCTCCGAGGTAAACCTGGACGAGTTACGCGAGCAAATCGGCTTTGTGACGCAGGATACCCAGCTTTTTGCCGGAACCATCCGCGAAAACCTTCGCTTCGTAGCACCAAATGCCACCGATGAAGAATGCCTGACAGCTTTACATCAGGCAGCTGCCGACTCGCTGCTTTCCCGAGCTCCGCTAGGGCTCGATACGGTTATTGGCGAAGGTGGGGTAAAAGTGTCCGGGGGCGAAAAACAACGACTGAGTATTGCCCGTGCGCTACTACGGAAACCTGCTTTACTGGTGTTCGACGAAGCAACATCGGCACTTGACTCACTGACCGAAGAAGAAATTGGTCGAACCGTTCGCGACTTATCGGGTTCGCGCCGACACATCACGATCCTGATCGCGCACCGGCTGAGCACCATTCTACACGCCGACCGGATTTTTGTACTGGAACAGGGCCATGTGGTTGAGCAGGGGCGTCATAGCGAGTTATTAGCACAAAAAGGCCTTTATTATGCCATGTGGCGGCAACAAATTGGAGAGCGTAAAGATCTGGTGGCTGTTTAAGAACATTGATTGCCTTCGCAACGTCAAGTTAAATCCCGATGGTCATCTGTATGTTTCGGTTGATGCCAGTAGCGCAATAAACTTGTTTCTCAAACTACACAAACCCGCTGGGCATGAGGTCTGGCGGGTTTTGTGTAATTGGTAGTGTAGACAAAGAAATCAGCTAATAACGCGTTTATCAAACATGACTTTCTACCATCAGCAGGTCCTGAAAATAAGAGATGAACTCTACGCAAACGAGGATTTGTGCAACCAGATAATTCGGGCAAAGCTGTTTATGGACAGCCAATTGGAGCGTAGTTTAAATCTTGATGCTATTGCTCAGGAAGCGTCGTTCTCAAAATTCCATTTCATCCGACTCTTTAAAAACATGTACGGTCAAACCCCATATCAATACCTGACAACCGTCCGGATTGACAAAGCGAAACAGCTTTTACGGGCCGATAAACCCGTTCAGGACGTCTGTTTTGCAGTCGGCTTTGAGAGCACAAGTTCATTTACAGGGCTTTTTAAAAAGATGACGGGTTCAACGCCTACTGCATTTATCGAGAAGGCTGTATCCAATCGTAATCGTATTGATAGAACGAAATAGCAATTTTCGAGAAGTGTCTATTTAATTTCGTTCTGATCTTTGCTGTCTCGGTTGGTAAGGCTACATGAGCGCCAGCCAGCAATGATTTCGCACAAGAAAAATTGAAAAAGGATGAAGATTAAGGTAACGAGCCTATTGGTGGATGATCAAGAAAAGGCCCTTGCGTTTTATACGGAGGTACTGGGTTTTGTGAAAAAAACAGAGGTTCCACTGGGTGAACATAAATGGCTGACCGTTGTATCAGGCGAGGAGAGAGACGGTGTCGAGTTACTCCTTGAACCTATGGCTTTCGAGCCCGCCAGAGTCTACCAAAAAGCCTTGTTCGACGCCGGAATTCCATTGACTGCGTTCAATGTAGACGATGTCCAGCTTGACTATGAACGGTTAATAAAACTTGGCGTGGTATTCAGTATGAAGCCGACAAGGATGAGCCCGGTAACTCTGGCTGTATTTGATGATACCTGCGGAAATAATATTCAGCTTGTGCAGGTATAAATTACTCTTCTAAAATCTCCGCCAGCACCGTTTCAAAACCTACCAGTACCTCTTCACCGGAAAGTTTTTCGGTGAAGAGTTTTGTTTCTGTAGATTGGTTCGGACGGTAGATGTAGGTTAGTTTTTCATCGGGAGAAACAAGCCATGCCAATCGGACTCCATTCAAAATCCATTTTTCCATTTTTGCTTTAACAGCGTGCAGATTGTCAGAGTCACTGGCTAGTTCCAGGACAAAGTCAGGAGCCAGGTATGGAAATGAGTGTTTCTCTTTTTTGCTTAACGCACCCCATCGTTCCCGCCGAATCCAGGCTACGTCAGGGGCTTTCATCGACTTATCTTTTAGGAAGAAGCCACCGCTTGAATCAATTACTTTGCCAGCTTTGGTTTTACGGTTCCAAATACCGAATTCGGTATTTAGTTCACTGTTGTTAGAACTCGTCAGAAGGTGGGTTGGAGACATGTTAATGTACAAAATCCCGTTCTCATCACGCTCAATGTTCAGTTCAGGATTGGCCAGGCAGAACCGGACTAATTCCTCATCGGTGAAGTGATCGATTTGGGGTATGTGTAGGGGCAATTGCATCGAAGTAAGCGTTTACTGCTATTGACAAATTTACTGAATCAGACCAAGCAAACAAAATAGATGATTTTTGCTCTTTTGTTTACTTCGTCGGGGCTCTAAAAAAGAGATTTCACTTCTTTAGGGTTTCCGTATAGGTTTCCCACGAGCAACTCTCCAGAAACATGTGGCCTTCAATTACGTTCGTTGCTGCCCCATCCGAAATCGAAAGCGTGGCTGTCCCCCCAACCGTTCCCCAAACCTGGCTCGGGTTAGGGGAGGGAAAGCAAACCAGGGTTTCGGCCTCAGCAGGGCTCATTATCAGCCGAAATGTGAGGTTGTCATGATGAAAGGAAATCTCTCCACCCGTTAGCAGTTTGGTATGATCGGGGCTGGCATAGGTTCTGTTTGTCAGGGTGTATTCCTTGCTAATCAGGTGGAAGCCGGATCGTATAATCTGATCGCCCTGCTGAAGGTATATATAGCTACCTGGGGTCCCGAAAATATTCCAGCCATCGCCCGCAAAGTGATACCAGGTCCAGCTTCCTCCCTGACGTGCAGGCGTATCGTCCAGCCTGCCTTGTTCATGATATGCCTGCCCTGAAAGTTGGGATTGAAAGTCGCCCCAAGAAAGTGATCCAGAAACGGTACTGTTAGGAATCTGGGAAACATAGCTAAAGCCTGGTGAATTTACAGGTGCTCCGGTTAGTACAGTGTGCAGGAATCCAGGCATTACACCCGTTGGGAAAGCGGCAAATGGAGGTTGCGTGGGTGTAATTGTAAACGTACCGGTTACTTCCGGGAAATTTACCTGAATTAAGAACTGGTTATTATCAGAGTCGCCAATTGCCCGAATCACTAAATGGGATGGAATTTCCAGGTGGTTGGCTGAGGTTTTCAGTTTCGACTGAGGAACCGTGGTTGTAAACCGTTTTACAACACCGGCTTTGGTTTTGAGTGAGATCGTAAACACTGAATTTTTCTCTTGGCCTGATCCCGGTTCCTCCCACCAGTGTTGAGGAATGAACGCCATCACGACAGAGCTGCCATCCTGAAGGAAAAAATCGAAATACCACCACTGAAGCTGGACTTTAGGCCGCTGGAAATTCCGGATCTGAAGTTTATGAAACCGCTCAGGGTTCTGCCATTCCTGGTAACTGAGAAATTTATTGACAAGGCTGTTAGGGATTAACTTAGCGCTGAGTCGTTTCAGGAAAGGCTCTCTGGGCAAGTTGAAGTTCCCATCCTTATTGGGTAGAAAGGGATATACCTTCTTCACCAATGTTCGCGAAAGATCGCCATAGTAGTGCGGGAGTGAGACGTTGATGCCGGGAACACGATCCCATTTCAAGCGAGGGTCAGCAGCCGACACCGCGAGTTTCACTAGAAGCAAATCGTTCTGAGCCTTATAAAGAGCACGAGCTGTCGGAATCACCTGTTCGGGTGTTAAAAGAGGAATAAAGCCGTCGCTGGAAAAGATCGCAGGGTGGTAACTACTCTTTGTCGACTGGGCAAGCCAATCCGCTTTCCTGACAATATAATAAAGTGTTTCTGATGCACTAGCCACGCTGATCGTCACCACCTGCAGGAGCGCAAACAGAAAAATAGGGATAACAGTAGTGCGTTGACTCATAGGCGCATGCCGGATTTCATAGGAATACTCTTTCAAAATAGGATCTACCAGAATCTTAGAACAAGTAAATCAGTAAAACTACGGTCAAAATACACATATAGTTTTCGCTGGCTTTTGAATGAAGGTAAAGTTTCCCGAAACACGTATAAACAACGCCATTCAACAACCCGTCTCAGAGACCAATTAAGTTTTGCAAAAGCGTCCAATATCGATATGGAATGTAAGTAGTATCTTCTTAATAATGCTTTATCATCCTATAATGCCAATTTCTGCCTCATGGTTAAGCCCGCTTATTACATTAGCTTGATTAGTGCTGGCCTGTTGTGTCTGCTCAGCTTTAAAACGAACGTACGAACTAGGCTGAAAGAGGGCCCCTCGCCAGTAAAAACGCCAGCCCAAGAACAGGCCACGTTTCAGCTTGAACCGGGCCTTTCTATTCAACTTGTTGCGTCTGAGCCAATGGTTCAGGACCCGGTTGCCATCACCTTCGATGAACATGGCCGACTCTGGGTGGTTGAAATGCGTGGTTTCATGGCCGATATCAACGGCGACGGTGAAGACAAACCCGTTGGGCGCGTTTCGGTGCTCGAAGATACGAATGGCGATGGCCAGATGGATGTCAGCAAGATTTACCTCGATAGTCTGGTTATGCCCCGAGCTATGGCCTTTGTGCCAGGAGGAGTACTGATTGCTGAAAACGGAGCCTTATGGCTTACGAAAGACCTGAATGGTGATCTGAAAGCGGATACAAAAACCGTTGTTGATCCAACCTATGCGGCTAGTGGGCTACCCGAACATGCACCCAATGGTCTCTGGCGTGGGTTGGATAACTGGTACTACAGCGCGAAATCACGTCTTCGGTATAAGCTGATGGACGGAAAGCCTGGCGCGACCCAGTGGCAAAAGGACAGTACCGAATTTCGTGGACAATGGGGAATCAGCTATGATGACAAAGGCCGGTTGTTTTATAACTATAACTGGTCCCAGCTTCATGCCGATCTGGTGGCACCCAATTACCTGTCCCGAAACAAAAACCACAAACCAACGACTGGTATCGACTACGGACTGACCATTGACCGTCGGGTGTACCCGATCCGACCTAATCCGGCGGTGAACCGGGGGTATATACCTGGAACGCTGGATAAAGAAGGGCACTTGCTGGAATTTACGGCCGCTTGCTCGCCACTTGCCTACCGGGGAACAGCCCTGCCTGCGGCCTATTATGGCAATGCGTTCGTCTGCGAACCCGCCGGTAATCTCATTAAACGCAATGTGGTGGAAGAAAAAGGGCTGCTGATTACAGCGCATGACCCGCACCCTGGCACCGAATTCCTGGCGTCGACGGATGAGCGGTTTCGACCCGTTCATATGGCTTCTGGGCCGGATGGAGCCCTTTATATCGCTGATATGTATCGTGGACTTATCCAGCATAAGGCGTATGTAACACCCTACCTGAAGGAGCAGACACTTGCCCGTGAACTAGATAAACCAGTCAATCGGGGACGTATCTGGCGCATTGTTCCGCAAAACTGGAAAGCCCCAAAGACGAAGAAACTGTCGGATGAATCACCGGATGAACTTGTCGCTGAATTGTCGAACCCCGACGGTTGGCATCGGGATATGGCCCAGCATTTATTAATTGATAAGAATGATAAGAAAGTTGGCCCGGCTTTAACAAATCTGGCGTTGAAAGGTGATCAGCCCCAGGGACGTTTCCATGCTTTATGGACGCTGGATGGACTAAAACTCAGTAAACCCGATGTACTGGCTGGCTTGGTTGCGGATCAGAACGCGCTTGTTAGTTCAACGGCACTTCGGCTACTCGAGCCGTTCGCGAAAACAGATAAAACCGTTCGGGCTAAATTGGGCGAGCAACTACTAAGCAGATGTGAAAACGCGCCCATTGAGCTTATCTTACAGATGACCTTTACGGCTGGTGTGCTCGACCAACCCATTGCCCAGCAACTCATGGCGAACATTGTCGGGCGATATGGCGAATCGGCTCTGATTCGGGATGCAGCCATGAGTAGCCTTCAGGATCAGGAGTTTGCCTTATTACAGCGTCTGGTTAAATCCCCACAATGGCAGACGCATGAACCTGCGAAAGAAATTTTTCTGGAGATGCTGACGACCTCCATTGTTCGAAAGCGAAACCCTGCCGAGTTGACGGCGCTGTTAACGCTTTTAGACAGTCATAAAGAATCGTTTGGCTGGCAGGAGAAAGCCATACTGACCAGCATGTCTATTGCGGGGAGCAGCAAAATGAAGCCGATAAAACTTGCTGCTGCTCCCAACTTGTTAGCCAAATCCAGTGCCAAAATTGATCCATCCCGACTGGCATCCCTGGAAACGATGTTTGAATGGCCAGGGCACGTAGCGGCAAAAAGCAGCTCAGTGAAAAAGAGTCTGCTAAATGACGAGGAGCAAAAACTATTTGCCTCTGGCAGACAGCTTTACCTGAATACCTGTTCGGGTTGTCATGGTACGGATGGAGCTGGACTCTCTCGATTTGGCCCGCCTTTAATTGGATCAGACTGGGTGTTGGGCGACGAAAAAAGACTGGCATTAGTCCTGCTTCACGGGATGGAAGGGCCTGTCGAAATAAACAAGCGAGTCTACGATGCCCCCGAAATACTCCCGGTTATGCCCTCTCACTCCACCATGGACGACGCGTCGATCACGTCTATCCTGATGTATATCCGAAACGAATGGGGAAACAACGCGGGCCCGATTGGCAAACGGACGGTGGGTATGACCCGCGTTTTAGCCCAGGGACGTGTAGTGCCCTGGACGGCTAAAGAGTTGAATAAATATATTCTGGAGACACAAGCCGCCAGTGCGAAATAAAAAAGTCATTGATTGTCAAGAATTGTCATTCGTAGTCATGTATTGCTGAGCGTGGCAGGTGAGTTTATCGAAAAACGCACGACAATGGCTGACGACGAATGACAATTCTTGACAACCAATGACCACGCCTGACCATCAATGACAATACTTGACCTTTACCAAAATGGATAGACGAGATTTTATGCAGAAAGCCTCCGTTGGGGCCATGGCGTTATCCTTTCCTACAGTCCCGGAATTCTTTGCCGATAAGCGGATGGGCATTGTGGTACACTCCTACTGGATGCGGTGGAACTCAAAAGTGGAAAGCCAGAAGTATCCGGCTTTCACCAACGCCCTTGAACTGTTGGACCACTGTAGTCAGCTCGGAGCAGGTGGTGTTCAGGTGATTGTCAATGGCTGGTCAGCCGATTTCGCCAAAAAGGTACGCGAGAAGCGTGAGAAGTTAGGCCTCTATCTGGAAGGGTCGATTGGTTTACCCAAAAAAACCGAGGACGTTCCAAAATTTGAGCAGGACGTGATCAATGCACGAGAAGCTGGAGCGCATGTGCTACGAACCGTTTGTTCGAGTGGCCGACGGTATGAAACCTACCATTCTCCCGCGGCCTTCGACGAGTTGAAAAAAAACGCTCTGGCTTCGTTGCAATTGGCCGAGCCCGTTCTGCGCAAGTACAAAGTCAAATTGGGCGTCGAAAACCATAAAGACTGGCGCGCACCTGACCTGGTAAATCTCCTGAAACAGGTCAATAGCGAATGGATTGGCGTAACTCTCGATTTTGGCAATAGCATGGCGCTACTGGAAGATCCTATGGAGGTTGTGCAGACGTTAGCTCCTTACGTGTTCAGTACGCATGTTAAAGACATGGCGTTGGAGGAATACCCCAATGGATTTCTGCTATCAGAAGTGCCTATGGGAAAGGGTATTCTGGACCTGAAAAAGATGGTTGAAATCTGCCAGAAGAGCAATCCATCTGGTACGTTCAGCCTGGAAATGATCACGCGCGACCCACTGGAAATACCCTGTTTGACCAATGCCTATTGGGAAACGATGGGCTCCGTACCCGGCTCCGATCTTGCCCGAATGCTAAGGATGGTGCGGGAACATAAATATCCCGGCGGACTACCCAGAGTTAATCAGCTAAGCCCAGATGGTAAATTGGCGCTGGAAAACGACAATATAATTGCCTGCATCAAATACAGTAAGGATACATTAGGACTCAACTAAATAGGTTCGCGCAGTGATAGCTAAAGCACAGTTTATTTCTGCGGGAAACACCAATCCAAAACATGAGTAAAGAAATACTTCCAGGAATTAGTCAATTCAATCTGAGTGGAAAATCGGCCATCATTACCGGTGGCTCAAAAGGGTTAGGTTTAGCGATGGCCGCCGGGCTGGCTTCGGCAGGTGCCAATGTGATGCTGGTTAACCGTAATGCGGAGGAAGGGGCAAAAGCCGCGCAGGAACTAAGCGAGGATTTTGGTATTACAGCCATTTCCTTTAGTGCCGACATTGCCAATCAGGAGCAAACGGAAGCAATGGCTCAACAGGCAATGGATACGTTTGGCCAGATCGATATTCTCATCAACAGTGCCGGGATAAACATTCGAGGGCCCATTGATGAGCTAACACCAGACGATTTTACTAAGGTGATGGAGGTGAATGTAACGGGTACCTGGCTGTGTTGCAGGGCTGTAACGCCACTTATGAAAAAAGCCGGACGAGGGAGTATTATCAACCTGGCTAGTACCCTTGGGTTGGTGGGACTATCCAATCGAACACCTTATACCGCCAGCAAAGGGGCTGTTGTTCAGATGACGCGTGCCTTGGCGCTGGAACTGGCTCCGTTTAATATCAACGTCAATGCCATTTGCCCAGGTCCGTTCCTGACCGAGATGAACCTGCCCATTGCCGACACCGAAGAAGGTAAAAAGTTTGTGGTGGGCGCAACGGCTTTAGGCCGCTGGGGCCATTTGCGCGAAATTCAGGGAGCCGCCATATTCCTGGCCAGTGATGCCGGAAGCTACATGGTTGGTTCGATGCTAACCGTTGATGGCGGCTGGACAGCCAGATAATTTACGATTTACGGTATTCGGTTTACGGTGGGCTGGCGCAACAAAAGGCTGACGCACCAGCCCACCGTAAACCGAATACCTAAACCCCCTAAACCAAAAAATGGAACAGTTAAGCGGCAAAGCTAAAGCAACCCGGGTACGATACGGAATGCTGGCACTCGTATTCGTTAACGTAGCGATTAGTTATCTGGACCGCACCAATATTGGGGTTGCTGCGTCGGCCCTGGGTAAGGATCTGAACCTGTCAAAAATAGAGATGGGCTATATTCTATCCGCTTTTGGCTGGGCGTATGCGGCTTTGCAGATTCCCGGCGGATTAATTGCCGATCGGTTTGGGCCTCGTATCTTGTATGCGTTCTGTTTGATTACCTGGTCAATCGTTACTCTGGCGCACGTGCTTGTTCGGGGTATTGCCAGTCTGTTCTTTCTTCGGCTGGCGACCGGCACGCTGGAAGCTCCTTCGTATCCTATCAATAACCGGGTGGTCACTCAATGGTTCCCCAATAATGAGCGAGCGTCGGCCATTGCCATGTATGTGTCCGGGCAGTTTATTGGCCTGGCTTTTCTGAGTCCAATTTTGGCCATGGTTCAGGTGTATGCAGGTTGGAGAGGATTGTTTATCGGCACAGGTCTGCTTGGCCTGGTTTGGGGAATTATCTGGTACCTGTTCTATCGGGACCCGCTCGATAGCGCGAATGTAAATAAGGCTGAACTGGATTATATTGAAGAGGGAGGAGGTTTGTTCAGAGCTAAAGATCAAACCAAGGGCCAGGCTACTATCTGGCAATGGTCCAATATAAAACTGATTTTTTCGAGCCGTACACTATGGGGTGTTTATATCGGGCAGTTTTGTGTCAACGCTACGCTCTGGTTTTTTCTTACCTGGTTTCCAACCTATTTGGTGGAATATCGACATTTAAGCTTTATCAAATCGGGCTATCTGGGGTCAATACCATTTCTGGCGGCCTGTGCAGGTTTATTACTATCCGGCTTCCTATCCGATTGGCTAATCAGTCAGGGGAAATCGGTGAGCCTGGCCCGAAAAGCACCCATTATTATTGGGTTTATTCTATCGTTAAGTATTGTTGGCGCTAACTACACGGACAATAATACATTGGTTATCTTTTTCCTGTCATTCGCCTTTTTCGGGATCGGCATGGCCCTCATTTCCTGGATATTTGTATCGACTCTCTCTCCTAAACATCTGATTGGCTTAACGAGTGGTGTATTCAATTTTATGGGCAACCTGGCATCTATTGTTGTGCCAATTGGGATTGGCTATCTGATACAGGGCGGGAGTTTTAAGCCTGCTCTGGTCTTCATTGGTACAATCGAATTTATTGGTGCCTGCTCGTATATTTTCCTTGTCGGTAAAATTGAGCGAATCGAGTCCCCAATTCAGGCCGATATTAACGAAGGAAAACTAGTATCATAACAAAGGGGTTTAAACACAGAGCCACAGAGAACACAAAGCAATAATCTTTTACTCTGTGCTCTCTGTGGCTCTGTGTTTAAACCCCTACTTCTTGCGCACGAAGAAGGGGCGTATCAGTATAAATGAGATGAGCCAGAAAAATAAAGGCACCAAAACCTGCTCGTAGTCCAGTGAATAATTGACCGACATAAAGTCATTGACCGATTCATCGTAATACGCTTTTAAGGGGTCATTAGGCTTAAGGTGGTCATAATCATCTTCACTAATTGGAATTACCCGCTCCTGTTGCTGGTGCCGGATGGTTGCTTGATAGACATACTCACGCCAGCTGCTAGATTTTGAATTTCGGTACTTTGCGCGCCTATCTGTTTCCAGCACCTTAACCGTAACCTCTTGCCCGCTTGTTTTGATGTGCTGATAATATTGATAATACCTCCAGGTATCGTAGGTAAAGAAAACGGAGGCAACGAATAACTCCGTTACAAGAATGAACCGGGCTATATCCTGTAGAAAGGTCACCGGAATAAGCGTGACGATAACGCCCGTGATCATAAAAAAGGCCGCGGTTGTGAGCACGATGCACAGGAGTAACAGCTTGTTTTCGTTGCTGAAATCACGAACACTAGTCCAGTCAATCAACCGTGATTTTCGTTTCGATTGATCAAACTTAACTTCACTATCTGGTTGGCGAAACCTGTCATAGCCGGGATGATAGAGTAATTGAACCCGATCGCCGGACCCCACAAACTTGCCATCCATAACAAATCGGGTGGTATAGGTTTTACCCTGATAGGAAAACGTAAGGTAGGTGGAGTTGCTTAGTATATCTCGCCAGGAACGTTGCTTCTGATTAGCCTCATCAACCGTTACGGAAATTAATTTACCTTCTCTCACAAATTGACTTTGGAGTCGCGAGTCCTGATAAAGTCCCCAGCAAAACCAGGTGACAACACCCAAAATACCGGCGACAATCAGTGATAGCAGGAAATTATAAATACGGCCAATAGACGTAAAAAATTGTTTAAGCATGGATAAGAGCCAATGTAAGAGTACCGATTAGCTAAAGTTAATTGAATAAGAAAGTCAATTGACGAGCCAGTATGTAAACGGTTGCAAAGACCTACGAAAATCATGCTTGTTTACAGTTTATAGTTTGAAAGTAAAATTAGATGTATATGCGTCTTACGAGGACGAGATACATACGGTTAAAAGCGTCCCTTTGCTCTTGTAAATCAGTAATTTGTCTTTTTATTTGATACTGCTGCCGCCTGATTTAGTTAACGGGAAGCCCACCTGCCGAACTTATCTCCGTTTAAACATAAGCCTGTGGTGAAAACCCGGATTTATGCCCGTTGAGTAGCGTAGTTATACGCTATGACGCCGTTTGTTTAACGTTTTACTTTGTCGTTTACGGAACTCAAGCAACTGATAGTTGTCGGGTTGCCGGTGCCGTTACTTGTATGTTGTTATATCCTCGATAACTAATAAATCAAATGACTACTCATCGCTACCTAACTCTATTTTTTCTGCTGGCCGCGAGTATTACAACTGCACAAGCACAGCCCGCAATTGCTTTAAATACCATCACTACGTCAACTGAGCCAGGGGCGACTAAGAAAGCTCCTCTCAGAACGAAAGCCGCTGTTGAATCACCATTCTACATAAAGATTTATGGATTTTATGGATTACTGACGCCAGGGTCGCAAGTGAATTCCAGTACCTCATCAAGTTCGACGGGGGCCGTTACCTCGTTTAAAACGAGCGCTAAAGGATTAGGGGCGGGTCCTCGGGCAGGCATCGGTATTGGCACAATCGTCAGCGATTTTATAAACATTGGCATAGATGCCGATATGCTGTTTGGGCCTACGCTTACTACCGATAATATCTACCAGGGAAGCAATTATCTATACACGAGCACAACCACAACAACGTTCAGAGTACTATCGATAACGCCCAATATTACCTTCAAAGCCTTATCACGGCCCTCGTATTATATCTACAATAGGCTGGGCATTGTTGGTGGTATCGTGCTTGATTATAAAACGGTGCAAACTAGCCTGAACAAGCCTAATGTGGGCGTAAGCACTGCTAATGTATACACCAGTGATTTTACCAAAAACTCGCTGTCCATTGGCTATCAGGCTGCTTTAGGCATTCAGTTCCGGCTAAGTCAAAGCCTGCGTGGGTTTGCGGAGGTAGTTGCCTATAACCAATCGTTCCAGCCGAAAGAGGTAACAAATACGAACGTTAGTACCAGTAGTGGGAAAGTGACCACAACGACTACCGTTACCCAGTATAAGAGTGAAGGCGACTACACAAATAATTCCCCCTATCAGTCAGCTATTTACAATGTTGCTATGAACAGTGTGGGGGTAGGGGTGGGCTTATTATTCCGGTTTTAACAAAGTATGGTATGCCACAGCCCTATTACGCTTTGCCGCTGCGCCTGGATGAAGTAGTCGCGCACAAGCCGCACCCAACGTGCTCATTACCACAATCCATTGCCCAAAATCTCTACCTGATGCTGACCTCGCACTTTAACGAATCGAGGTTCGATGAATCGTTTGGCTGTAGTTTGTGGGATGAAGATTTCTCCAATCTATCGAACAGCCGATGGAAGGAAGATATACGCCAGTCGATAGAGGCCTCCGTGCTTGAGCATGAAAAACGACTTAGGCAAGTGCGGGTGCGTGTTGATCTGACGGATCAGGAAATTCAACTCGATCGAACCAACCGACGGGTAAAACGGCGACTTAGTGTCTGGATCGACGGATTGTTGGTACGTACAAATGAACAGTTTTCGTTTCAACGTAGCTTGTTTCTGGCTCCACTTTCTACTGAATAATTAAGTATAGTTTTTGGTTCACGAATGGGTCAGCCCACCGTAAACCAAAAACTGTAAACCTCAAACCCATATGACGGATCTTGTTTCTGAAGGCTTTGCCCGTGAGCGCGTGAAGGCCAGGATGCTACGCCGGGCGGCTGAATTGTGGGGCTACGCAGAGACCGACCTGGATAGTTTCGACCCGTTGGTGGCGCTGTTGATCGAGGCCTGTTCGGTTGAGTTTGAGCGGGTATCGGTGGCCATTGGCAATACCCAAACCCGGCTGCTGGACCGTCTGGCGCAGCTTCTCCACCCGGAGCCAGATGTAGCCAGGCCAGCCTTTGGTATCGCGCAGGTTCGATCGGTTGAACCCAGGGCCACTGTAGCAACAACAACGCAATTATGTTTCAAACGGGCAGGAGTATCGCGCACGGATTCAACCAATGCGCTGGAAGCTTTTTTCTCTCCTGTCGAAGCCTATCCAATTGTCGATGGGGCTATCCGATACGTGGCTACCACCGAAACAGTATACCGGGTAGACGAACCTACGCAGAAAACCCCCGTCGCTCAACGCCAGGGCGCACCCGCAATTTTGCCGTACCAATCCCTTTGGCTGGGACTAGAGCTGGCCGAGGGAATCACCTCGCTGGAAGGGGTATCGTTCTTTATTGATTGGGCGTCGGAAACGGATCGGGTTACGTATCAGCCTGCCCTTAGAGGTGGTTCGTGGTGGTTGTCCGGTCAGGAACTTCGGGTCCGTGAAGGATTTCCCAGCCGAACGGTGCCAAAAACGTCGGATTTTCTTTTTGAAAATGAGTTCAATAGCATGTTCAAGGTTGAGAAACAGGCAGTATCGACATTTGAGCGTCATTTTGTAACAGTTGAAACGGCTCCTGCATTTAAATCAGCTGGTATGCAACAGCAGGCGTATCCGACACCAATCGGGCAATGGTTTCCTGAACGGGAGTTACGGGCTCTTCGTGAGCCGCTTTGGTGGATCGAGCTACGATTGCCCCATACAGTAAGTGTGCAGGCCCTGGCTGGAATGATTGTAGGGCTGAACTGTTTCCCGGTCGTTAATCGACGGCTTCACCGGATTACCTATCGGCTTCAGCAAAATCTCAATATCATTCCGCTGGAAACTGACCGATGCTTTTTGGCGATGCGGGACGTCCGCACCAATCAGAATCGCCAGTTAACATCCATTCCACTCGGAAACCTGTCGGACTTAGCGGCTGATACTTATACTGTGCAGTATGGAGTCAGCCGATTTGACGACCGGGATGCCCGCCAGTCGCTGACCAATTTGCAGGATTTATTGCGGGATGAAAGTGCCTCCTTTGCCGCCCTGGGAGAAGATTTTCTAACATCGGTCATTCGGGAATTAAATCAGGCACTGGCCCGACTGGAAGCAAAAGTAGATCAGAAAACGCGTAAACGAGATTCCATCCCTTACCTGATTATCAAACCGAAACAGCCCGGTGATACCGTATTTATTGAGTACTGGACGTGCGATGGGGAAGCGGCTAATCGGGTGCCGGTTGGGAGCCGACTAAGTCCTTATGCGGATAGTTCGGTTCGTAAGGATTCCGGTTTTCTTATGACAACTACCATTGGTGGGCGCGAACGGCTAAAGGAGTCTGAAAAAATTACGCAGTACAAACGGGCCCTGTTGACCCGGAATCGTATTGTTACGCTGGAGGATGTACGGGTTGTGTGTCAGGCCGAGCTAGGGCATCACCTTCAGTCGGTGCGGGTGGAGCGGGCTTTTCGGATAGACCCACAGCCCACAAACGGGTTTCAGCGGTGTATCAAAGTGAGTCTGGAACCGTCGGCAAGAAGTACGTACTCACCAGCAGACTGGGAACAGCAGATTAAACTAATACAGAATAGACTGGAGTCACAATCGGTTTCGGCCTTACCGTATCAGGTGGTAATTGGATAGCTTACAAAAACAGTAACCCATAAAAATAAGCCATAACATGGAGCCCTCAGCCGACTACGCCGAACGTCTGAATCACCTGCCGGTTGACCTGCGGGCAGAAGTTGTATTGGCAGAGATGCTCGACGACGGTGTTTCGCTCGACGACGTGATCATTAATCCGGTTGGTGCCTTTAAACGGGCATTTGGTCGGGACATTAGCCGGACTGAGTGGATTGAAGCCCAGCATCAGTCGAAACGGTGGTTACAGATTGACCTGAACCGGACTGGTCTTTATGACCTGTTGCCGGAGGGAGTTTTTCATCAACCAACAGCAAACGACGCATCATCGACGAAAGAAAGCGTACTGCGCGAAATGGCCATACAGCGTCAGCGTGAGCAGGCGGCCCGGCGGTTTTTTCTGCCCATCGAACAGGAGTTTTTTCGGCAACGTGTTCGGATAGAGCAGGGACAGCAAGCGTTCTTATCCGATGCTGATGCGTCTTTGATCGATAACCCGCTGGGTTGGTTCTGGAATTTACCTGATTTCCTGACACCCACCCAGACAAAACGGCTGCTGTACCTATTGCCCATAGTATCCCAACTGGCAGGAGACCTGACCGCCATGAAGGCTTGTTTCGAGCAACTGGTCGAGGAGCGGGTAAGCCTGCAGGTCGATTCGCCAGGTATGGTTTTTTTACAGACCGATACACCAGCATTGGGTCAGTGGGAGCTGGGTACCGATTCGGTGTTTAATGGCTGGCTACATAGCGAAGAACCTATAGTACGCATAACGATACACATCGACCATTCTGACCAGGTGACCAGTTACTTGCCTGGTCAGAATGGTCGACGGCTACTTGAGTGGCTGGCAGGTTATCTTGTGCCGTTAGATACTGACTGGCGCATTGAACTGGATACATCGCAACTAAAGGATTCGTTTTTATTTGCCAGCGATGAGTCGATTGGACGATTGGATTTTACAACGTATGTATAGAATGAATAATGTAGAATGAATAATAAAGAATGAATAGCTTCAGTATGAAACATTATTCATTCTACATTCTACATTATTCATTCAATTAACCCTCTCTAGTATGACTGTACCTGAACTTACTTACCCACCTGTCAACTGGGTCGATGGCATGAAGATCGCCCGCCGGCATTTTACCGAATGGGAAAATTTTATGCATGACCAGTTGCGCGACAGCAACGCCCTGGGTTTATCCCGATTTAGATATGGGATCCTGCCTGCCGAGAATGCGCTTGATATGCAGATTCAGTGCGATTTTAACCAGCAGATTCGGGTGCAATTGCGGAGTTGTCGGGCTATAAGCCCACACGGTGGCCGCATTGATTACTATAGCCCCGCCGATTCACTCACCTGTACAACCTCCTTTGCATCGTTGGCTGAAACATACGGCCTGCAAACGGGAAAACCGCAAACCTTCGACGTGGTTCTGACGGTCAATCCGTTCAATCGCATCCCAACCGGCGAACCTATTCTGACGGAAACGCCCCCACGTCATCCCCACACCCGACCTGATTATCGGCTGGATGTGGTACCATCGACGCAGGTACGTCCTGACGAACTCAACTACCAACTGATTGTTGGGCGGGTTCGGTACGGCAATGGCGAAGTGCAGCAGGATATCGATTACCTACCTGCCTGCACATCGGTGTATAGCCTGCCCCGACTTCAGCAATGGCATCAGCAGTTTGGGAAACACCTTGAATCGCTGGAAACCAACGCCTATAAAATTTTGCAGCGTACCAAGGAGCGGGATCCCAAAAATGCACTACAAACCAGCACCTTACTAATGGCCGAACGGGTAGCCTTCATTCTGGGCGACATCAGTACCCGCTATAGCTGGATTATACCCTACGAGCCGCCGGTTCAAATGGCCGAAACCTTACTGCGACCCATTCAGGCGGTACGAGTGGTCATGACCATGCTGAGCGGCCGTGAACGGGAAGAGTTCATTGGCTACATCAGTGAGTGGGCCGATCTGACACCGGGGGCGCTGGAAGCACAACTAAATGCCACCCTTCAACTGCCCTATGAGCATACCGAATTAACAACCTTGCTCACGGCAGTAGACACATTTTACCGTACACTAACGAACGTTTTTTACAAACTGGCTCAGTTGGATTTCATTGGCAAGCGCAAGGGGCAAAACGTATTTATCATCGAGCATGAGGTAAAGGAAACCCCGCCCGAAAAACCCCGTTCGCGCTGGAGTCCACTAGGATAGGGCCATTGAATAAGAGTTAGGCACCGCTTACTAAGAGGTCGTCCGTACCTGTCGGAAAATAAGGTAGCATTGATCGATACTTACTAATCTCCTCCACTAACCTATGGAACCGCTTAACAAACCCGAACGGCAGCAGGCTTTCAGTCGATTTTTGGGCGTTTATTGTCTTTCGCTGAGTGTGCCTTTGTTGGCAGTCTACCTGCTGTTCAGCGCACCAAACTACGTATTAAAGCAGGAAAATGCCCGGCTTAACGAAACCCTGAACGAACAAACCCAAAAGCTGATGAAACGGATGGATGGGGTAAGCGCGGATCTTAAAACCATTCAAACCACCGATCAGGCTTACCTTAAAGCAACGGATATAGAAAAGGGAAGCATAAAAAACCAACTCTCAGGTCTGGAAAGTGGTCTTCAGCAGCAAGTGAATGGGCTTAAAGCCGACACGGCACAATTGCAGCCTCTTAACAAACAACTGTCATATGGCATCATTGGCGCATACGATGCCGTATTGACCTATCGTAATAGCATCACCTATCTGCGCGACCTGCTCGAGAAAAAGGGCATCGACGCAAGCCAGGTCGATAAACTAACGGCAGCGCTCACCCAGGCTCGCCAGGAAAATGAAATGCTGAAAATTCTGGCAGCTAAAACAGCCGCACCAGCCGCAGCTGCGCCTGCTCCGTCGGGTGGAGGAGGGCCCAACTACCTGGCACAGTTTCAGGAATGCACGGGTAAAATGGTAGCCGCCCAAAATCGGATTAATGAACTG
The DNA here is from genome assembly GCF_006965485.1 of Spirosoma sp. KCTC 42546. Taxonomy (NCBI): domain Bacteria; kingdom Pseudomonadati; phylum Bacteroidota; class Cytophagia; order Cytophagales; family Cytophagaceae; genus Spirosoma; species Spirosoma sp. KCTC 42546. The sequence continues at coordinate 4,784,194 of NZ_CP041360.1, read as the reverse complement.
ACGGCGCAACTAAAAGCAGCTGGGGCTACGATTCCGGCACCCGCTCCGGTATCGGCTGGTGTTTCCCGGGCAGATGTTGAAATGGACATTGTAGACCGTTGCGAGAAAAAAGCTGATGCCACCAACCGCCCACCCCTCTGGCGACGACCGCTTTATGAGTTTGCGATGGAAACACTCGAGAAAAATACCCGTCCCGACGCCAAGCAACGTATTACGGCAATCAATGATAAACTGCGCCGGTTAGGCTCTGACTAAAATAGTGTCATTGATTGTCATTGTTGGGCATTGGTTGTCATTCCTTGTAAAAATCAATGCAACCCAAAATTGACTACCGAATAACTATTAATGACAATCAATGACAACCGAATAACCATCAATGACAAAGCACTAAATCCCTTATTCTGATGGCGTACACGGAAAGCGTAAAACGGGCCATACAGATTGCCCAGGCCCTCTCAAAAGAGTACCAGAACGAACTATTCGCTCCGGCGCATTTGCTCATGGGTCTGTTGCATAATGAGGTCGGAATGGCTTCGTGGCTGGCGGTTATTGGTCAGGATGTGCCTTACCTGCGCGAATGGGCGGAGGTTCGACTGGAAGCCAGCCCGAAATCGAGCCGATTATCCCCTAATCCACCGGGCGATGAGCAGGTGAAAACCGCTATGGAACTGGCCGATCTGGTAGCCATGCAACTGGGTAAAGCGCAGACAGATCCCGTTTGTGTACTGGCTGCTCTGTTGAAACCCGGTGTAGCGTTTACGGCTGAGCAGCTACGCAGCTTGCCCATCACTCAGGCCGAACTGATGCAGGCGGCTTTAGCGGATGCCGATGTACAAACTGCCGTAGCGCCCGATAGCAAAGAGACTGGTCAACAGAAATCCAGTTCATCAGTATCGGCAACACCGGGGCAAGCGCTCCTTCGCTATTGCGTGGATAAAACAGCCATGGCTGCCGAAGGCCGGTTAGATCCAATTATTGGCCGTGACCGGGAAGTACGCATGATGACGGAAACCTTAGGTCGGCGAACAAAACCCAACGTTATTCTGGTAGGCGAACCTGGGGTTGGCAAAACAGCTCTTGCCGATGGTTTTGCCTTAAATATAGTGGCAGGACAAGTACCCAATCACCTGCAAAACGCCCGGTTGCTCGAACTTGATCTGGGTGCGCTGGTAGCAGGAGCTTCCTACAAAGGGGAGGTGGAGGACCGGCTGAAAAGCATCCTGAAAGAACTGAAACAGGATACGAAGATCATTCTGTTTATCGATGAAATTCATCAACTGCTGGATAGCCGGGGTCCGCTGGGAACGGGCGTAGCGAACCTGCTTAAACCCGAACTGGCCAAGGGGAATCTGACGGTTATTGGTGCCACAACCCTCGATGAATACCGAAAATACATTGAAACGGATGAGGCTTTCAGTCGTCGATTCGATGTACTGCGTGTGGAGGAACCGAACGTGGAGACCGCCATTCGGATGATTCAGCGTTTGGTTCCTTTCTACGAAAAACACCACCAGCTCAGTGTAGGCACCGATGCCGTGGCTGAAGCGGTAACCCTGGCCAAGCGATATAGCCGCAATCGGCGGTTGCCCGATGCCGCCGTTGACCTGCTCGACCGTACGCTCTCGGCAGTGCGGATGATTAGCGAACGAACACCTGCCGAAGTGGCTCAACTGACGGAACAGCTCGACGCGTTGATCGTCAATAGTGAAGGGACAGATTCCCTGCGCGACCTACGCTATCTGCATCAGGAACTGGAAAATAAAATCAGCCCGATCTTACTGGCAAATCTGACAGCGGATGCTGCAACCGATGAGGAAGCTGTAACTGATCCGTTTGAAACGGCTCCAACCTTATCCGACCATATCCGACAAACCCTGAGCCGCCTGACGGAGATGATGGCTACGGCCAAAACGAGTGTCGATCGACACGACGTGGCGGCTGTGATTTCGCACAAAACGGGTATTCCGCTTGGCAAAATCCAGAGCCAGGAGCGTGATAAACTGCTGGCGATGGATGAGGTACTGAAAAAGCGGGTGATTGGTCAGGATCATGCCGTAAAAGCTGTAGCCGATGCCATTCTGGAAGCTCGCTCAGGGCTGACGAAAGCGGGTCAGCCCATTGGTTCGTTCTTCCTGCTGGGGCCAACCGGCACCGGAAAAACCGAACTGGCAAAGTCGCTGGCCGATTTCCTGTTCAACGACGAGTCGTTTCTGATTCGGTTCGATATGTCGGAGTTCAAGGAAGAGCATTCGGCGGCTCTGCTTTATGGTGCTCCTCCGGGCTATGTTGGCTATGAAGAAGGTGGTTTGCTGGTGAATAAAATCCGGGAAAAACCGTACTCGGTGGTGCTGTTCGATGAGATCGAAAAGGCGCATCCATCGGTATTCGATATCTTCCTCCAAATTCTTGATGAGGGCCGCTTACACGACCGTCTTGGAAAAGAAGGCGACTTCTCCGATGCTGTTGTTCTGTTTACATCAAACATTGGTAGTCAGTTAGTTATCCAGCGTTTCGGTGAGGGGCAGATTCCGACGACCAACGAATTAATGGAGTCGATGAGCCGGAATTTTCGGCCCGAGTTTCTGGCCCGCCTGACCGAGATTGTACCCTTCGCACCAATCTCCGAAGAGAATGCGGTTCGGATTTTCAGTCTGCATCTGCGTGGACTGACTGATCAGCTCACCAAGCAGGGAATTACGCTCGACTTGACGACTGAAGCTCGTAGGCACCTGGCCTTGTCGGGCTTCACTCCTCAGTACGGTGCCCGGCAACTAAAGGGTGTCATTCGAAACCAGCTTCGGCGACCCATTTCGAGGATGATCATTGCGGGCGAGGTAACCAAAGGATCGGCCATTCAGGTCGGGCTTCAGGGAGACGACTTACAATGGGCCATAACGCATGAGGAAACACCCTTATCACAAGTGCCAGAAATGAATCCGGTATTATCAGGCTAGTTGGAGCTCTATCCCCTGCGTACGCAAACAATACTTGACTATCTATGACAACTCTTAACAACACTTGACAACTAACAGACTATGCCACAACCAGCCGCTCGCTTAATGGACATGCATGTTTGTCCTATGCAAACACCCGCCGTAGTTCCTATTCCACACGTAGGTGGGCCAATCATGGGGCCGGGTATGCCAACAGTGCTCATCGGTGGCCAACCGGCCGCAGTTATGGGCGATATGTGTACCTGCGTAGGTCCACCCGATGTGATTGTAAAAGGCTCGGCTACAGTTCTCATTGGCGGCAAACCAGCCGCCCGAATGGGCGATATGACTGCGCATGGCGGCAGTATAGTGGCTGGCTGCCCAACGGTTATGATTGGTGGATGAATTGATTTCTAATTTTTTACCTAACTGCGTAAACTATGTTTGACTACGGAATTGGTGGACAGGAGCGCAAGCTCAACGTTAGCGAGAGTATCGTTGACATTCCCCAGAACAAAACCCTCTTGATTGAGAAACTGACTGCCGACCCCTCGTTCCGTCCGGAAGTGGTAGAAGGTCTAAAAACAGTAGGTGAGGTATTCGCCCATTTCAAGCCGGAACAGGAAGTTGAATTTGATACCGAAGAAGGCAGCACCATTAGCGAAACCCTGCGATTTAACTCACTGGCTGATTTTGGCAAGAAAGGGATCATTGCCCAGAGTGAATATTTACAACAACTGAACATGACGTTTGAGGATTTTCAGAAATACGTCCGCCAACTCAAGTCGAACAAAATCCTGAAAGCAATGCTCGAAAATCCCGATGGCAAAGCGGCCTATATGGCGGCCATTCAGGCCATGATTCGTGAACTGGAAGAAGCCCAATAATTAGTTTGACGTTTGTCGTTCGCAGTTTGAAGTTAGCTGCTACGAGTATCATCGTGCGTCAACCAACTTCGAACGGCAAACTTCGAACCTGAAACCCTAAAAAACTACATGGAAGCACAGGATAAACCAGTAAAACTAGGCGAAAAGACAGCAGTATCGACCCTGTCACTCGATGAGAGCTGTACCAAACTAGCTAAATACGGAGGCTTTTCCATTCTGGAAACTACTCTGGATGGCGTTCAAAATTTGAACCCTGAGAAAAAAGCCCGCAAAAAAATCTTTCTGACTGAAGAGGCCAAGAAGCAGGAGCGTGCCGATTTGGCCAAGCGACTGCATCTGATGCTTGATCTATTAAGTAGCGCCGATACCGTGGCCGAACTGGCCGAAACGGCACAGAGTAAAGCTGAAGCGGCTCAGACGCTGTTGAATGAAAATCTGCGTCGGGCGTTTGAGGCCAACCGTGGTCTGGAGCAGTCCTATCGATCAGTGGCGAGTTTTTACGCCAATACCGATCAGGATAAAGCCAAAAACGTCAACATCATGAATGCCGAGCCGGAGCAACTCACCGACCTCGACAATACAACCTTTATTGATGCAGTGGCTGAAGAATTTGCCCGGACGTTTGACCGGCTTGATTTACGCGACAGCTACTCCCTGCTGGTATTGCCCGGCTATCTGGGCTCGAAAAAAGTCGTGGATAAGTGGGCGCAGATTGCGCATAAGAACAAGGTTATGCTGGTAACCGACTTTCAACATCTGGATGCGCCCGATGATGTTATCGATCTTTTTGAATCGGCCGATCTGACGGGCGGAGATGCCTACCTCTCTAATGTAATGATGACCTGTAACTGGCTTGCCGGACGGGGGAAACATCAGGATGTTGGCGAGGAAGAAGATCTCTACGTACCCGGAGCAGGTGCCTTAGCCGGAAAGCTCTATGCCACGGTTATGTCGCAGGTGTCGGCTGGGCGAAAGCACGGGGCGTTGAACGAAGCTGATGGCGTGCGATTTCCGCTGAAAAAAAGCGAAATCTCGGCGCTGGAGAAAATGGGCCTAATCCCTATGGTGAATGAGTATGGTAAGGTGATGCCCTTTTCGGCCAAAACGCTCTTCAACGGCGACAATGTTGGTTTACAGACCTATTCCGTCGTGCGCGTTTTCGACTATATCACCAAGGTGCTGATTGATTTCCTGAACCGGCGGGCGTTTGAGAATTTCAATACCAACACGCGCATGGATATCCAGAAGCAGATTGTGAAGTTTCTGGATAGTGTAACGGGGCCAGGTAAACTCATTGAAAAGTTCAAACTGCTGCGCTTCGAGCGAGACCCTAAACAGAAAGACCGGATTCTGCTCGACATCCACATGGTGCCGTATTTCCCCGCCAAAACGTTCCTGCTCAAACTAGATGGACAGAAAGGTGATGATCCTGATTCGGCTGAATGGAAAGCTGATTATGACCAGCAGTAGTGTGTGATTAAGTGTTTGTTTACTCTTTACTCTTAAAGTTATGTACGTAGTTACTCTAAAGATTGACGATATGGAATTTATTCTGAATCGAGTCAACTTCTATGTGGCTCGCAAGTCAGATAAAAATGGTCGCCCGATCTCGGAATCTGCCTGGACTGTAAATATCAACATGGATACTACGGACGAGTCGCTTTTTACCGAATGGATGGTAGACGAGAATAAGAAGAAAGACGTATCGATCAAATTCTACGAAGGCGGTGACACTAAAAAAGAATGGCAGTTTGCCAAAGCGTACTGCGTTGGATTTCAGGAAAATTTTGTGGCTGATGCCGGTGTGATGGAGACTCAGCTTATCATATCTGGAACGACCGTTGATAATGGAAATGCCACCATAACCAATAACTGGATGACCTAACGTTTAGTCAATCTAACTCCTTTATCACTATGGCAAACAAAGCAATCTTATCCGTCTGCGGACGAGACTTCAATGTGCTTGAATTTAAAGTGACGCTTTATCAACAGACTACTAATCAGGGGCGACCAGCTTCAGGCGTTTTTTTTGGTGATTTCTTTATGCTCATACGGGGGGGGAATGACACCTTCTTCGAGTGGATCAGCGACCCGACCCGGATGGAAAGTGGTGTGTTGAAAACCTTCAAAGCCGATCAGACCGATTCTCCTTTTGTTGAGTATTCGTTCGTGCAGGGTTTTCTCGATTCGATACTGGAAAATTATTACTATGATGCGGACATGCAAAACTCCTTCAATACCGTCAGTGATATTGAAAGTTCCGGTGAAGACTTTGAGCTATGGACAAAAGCCGTCGCGTTCCAGCGGGATAGTGGAGAGTCAGATATTGGTGCACACATACTAGGGAATTCGATTGCAAAAACCCGAGCGTTTCAAAAACGAACAGGTATATCCTACGTGCTGATGATTTCAATGTCCTGCATGCAAATCACGATTCGCGATGTGGACCACAAGAATCAGTGGGGACGGTAAGTTATTGGCTACTTGACTGATATAAACTGTTTATTCACATTTTAATCTTTTTTGCTGATGGCCTCTTATCATGCTGAACTAGCTGTGGATGGTACCGTATTACCCCTGCGCCGACTATTTTTTACCGCTTCGCGCAGTCGAGACTCGAAAGGAAAACCGTCTTCGGGTACTAATTGGCTGTTCTTTGCCTCAATTGATGTGCAGGAGCAATTTACGTTTACCGAATGGATGTTTGACGACACGATGCAAAAGGACGTTACGGTCACCTTTTATAAATCGGACGAAGAAGGAGAGGGCGAAACCAAACTGAAGGAATGGACGTATAAAGGCACCTTCTGCGTTGGCATGCTGGAAATGTTTGCCGGCGATGCATCCTATCAGACAACCAACCTTTTCTTTACAGGAAAAGAAGTAACCAACGGTAATGCTACCCTGGAGCATGAGTGGGACTTAGAATGATGTTTTAATCCGAATTTTAACGAACGACTATTATGGCTCATAAAGCAATTTTAAGTGTTTCCGGTGAAGATATTCCAGTCCTTGAATTCTCTGTAGCGTTTAAGCAGGCCCGTGACGATCAGGGTAAGCCTGCTTCCGGGGTGATGTTAGGTGATTTTTACCTGATTATGGAAGGAGGGACGGATCTGTTTTTTGAGTGGCTGGTTGATAAAACCCGCTTTGAGGGCGGTACCATTAAAACCTACCGCGATGATCAGAACTCAGTTATGCTAACCTATGAGTTTGAGAATGGCTTTGTGACCGATGTCTCCGAAAGCTATTATGAAAATGTAGGTAACCCAAATGTAAGTTACAAGCGAGTTAGTTCTGGCGAAGATTTGAGTGATGATGTGATCGACTTTCAGTATAAAGGATTCCGGTTGGGGCGGAAGGATAATACTCTGATGCAAAATATGTGGAATCGGGTACGAAAGTTCCAGGAACGGACCAACAACCCGTATTGCCTCTTCATCACCATGTCGTGCGAAAAACTGAAAATACAGGACACCCAGTTCGAAAATAAGTGGAACGGTAAACTCGAATAACCTTGTATTCATACTCTTATGGCTTACGAAGGAAAACTCAGCGTAGATGGAACGGACTACGATATCAATTGGATGCTGATGCAGATTGCTCGTAATGAGGACAAGAAAGGCATACCGGCCTCTCGTCCTGAATGGAGCATAGTAATCAGTTTAGATGCCATGGACGACAGCACCATTAAAAGCTGGATGATTGATCCGCACATGCAAAAAGATGGTAAGATTATTCTGAATCGGATTGACGAAGACGCTTCATATAAAGAAATCGAATTTAAACAGGCCATCTGCGTCAATTATTTTGATGAATTTTTTGCTGATACAGACTACCTCAACACAATCATTAATATTACGGGTAGTGAGGTCACGATCAATAACGCCACACTTCAGGTATAGTTTTATTTTTTAACCCTTAAACCAGATGTCCTTTAAGGCTACATTAACCGTTGAAGGTAAAGAATTCAATGTACTGCAATGCACCCATCTTATGGATCAAAAGTATAAGAAGGGTAAAGCTACATCAGGGGTGCTAGGTGGCCGGATTATCGTCATTATAGAAAGCAGCGACGATGACCTGTTAGGCAACTGGGCAACTGGCCCTACGGTTAAAAAAGATGGAGAGATTGTTTTTGATCGTATCGACCAGAAATCTTCTTTACAAAAACTGGAATTTCAGGAAGCCTACATGACGCAGTACTTCGAATTTATGTCATCCAGCCATATTAATGCCGATAGCGTTTTAGCCGCTATGGAAGATTACTTTGTCTTAGATGCAACAACCGAAGCTGAAAATGAGCGACGACTCATCGTAAACAGAAGGGTACTGGTCAAATTTGCGGAACGGACACGCGTCAGCAATTGCATTCTGCTACGACTTTCTGCCGCAAAAATTAAACTCGACGGTATTGACCACCAAAATATCTAACCAATGGCGTACGAAGGAAAACTTAGTGTAGACGGAACGGACTACGATATCAATTGGATGTTATTGCGCGTGATACGGGATGAAGATAAGCGGGGAGTACCCTCCTCCCGCCCTGAATGGGGAATGCTTATCGCCTTAGATGCGATGGAAGACAGCACGATCAAAAATTGGATGATTGATCCGCACATGCAAAAAGACGGTAAGGTTACACTGAACCGAATTGATGAAGAAGCATCGTACAAAGAGATTGAATTCAAGAAGGCCTACTGTGCACTCTACAAAGATGAGTTTTTCTCAGATATTGACTACCTAAATACGGTCATTTATATAATTGGAAATGAAGTTACCTTTAATAAAGCAACGTTGAACGTATAACGCTTAACTCCAGACCAGATGTCATTCAAAGCTACCTTAACTGTCGAAGGAAAATCGTTCAATGTATTGCAGTGTTCTCATGTTTTGAAGCAAAAAAATGAACGGGGTAAAGTAACATCCGGGGTGCGGGGTGGTTCAATCACATTGATCTTAGATAGTACTGATGAAGAGTTGTTTGGAAGCTGGGCAACGAGCTCAACGGCCAAAAAAAACGGCGAAATTGTCTTTGATCGAATTGATCAGCAATCGGCTCTCCAGAAACTTGAATTCGAAGATGCCTATGCACTCTTTTATTTTGAGTTAATGTCGTCTGAAAACCTGACGGATATAGCGGCTATTCTTGATGTAAGTAATGACGTATTTACCTTCGATTTGACGGAAAAGAATCTATATCTTGATCGGTTGTTTTCCGCCACAAAAACTATCCTGAATTTTGCTGAACGAACCCGAATAGGCAACTGTATCCTGTTGCGCTTATCAGCAGCAAAAATCAAACTCGATGGTATTGACCATCAAAATACTTAATCAATGGCCAAGCAGGTCGTAACACACGTAGAGCTTGAAGGAGGCAAAGAACTGAAAAATGTTTCAGGCTTGTCTATCGAACAGGACTTATTCGGCCACCATACGTTTGAACTGTCGGTGCCATTTGAAGATCTGGAAGACGCCAATGAACTGTTTTTTCATGAGTCACACCGAAACGTTGTTGGCAAAACCATTCAGTTCTCGTTTGATCCACTACTCGAAGAAGGCTCCTTCGACTTTAAGTTTAAAGGCATTGTAACTGAGCTGGCGCTGAAAAATACCAGCGACATGTCGAATGTGTTCCTGCTCAAAGGGTATGGACTTACTATCCTGCTGGAAGACAGTAAACTACGCCGAACGTTTCTGCAATATAGTTTGGGCGATATAGTCAATCAGGTACTAAATCCCTATCCCAATAACTTACTCAAGCGGTCAGTTGATGCCAAGTCGTCTGAATCCTTAAAATACGTAGTCCAATACGACGAGACGAACTTCGAGTTTCTGGCGCGGCTGGCTGCCGAATATGGCGAATGGTGTTTCTACGATGGGCAGCAACTGGTATTCGGCAAACCCGATGACCATAAGGTTGACTTCAAAGTAGATGGCATGCAAACCTTTGCCATGAGCCTTCGGGTTATGCCTGCCAAATTTCTCTATAGTCGCTACGATTACATGGCCGATGAGACCTATGAAAGTCACTCGGACAACCAGCAGGTGAGTGGGCTGGGCCAGTGGGGCGATTTTACGCTGGATGAATCGGAGAAAATGTTCAGCCAGGAGTCACAATTGCCCTTGCCCAAGCTCGTGTATGGCCAGAGCGAACTGGATGAAGTTGCCAAGACACAAAAGGCAATGGAAGCCAGTCGTCTCGTTGATTTTCAGGGATTTGGTGAAAATCCGGACGTGTCGGTCGGGACGGTCATCTCCGTAAAAGGCTCTCGCATTACCGAACGGGGTACGTCAGAAGAAAACTTCGGAAGTTACCGGGTTACCCACGTATCCCATTCGCTGGATAGCAGTGGAAATTACTCCAATACGTTCCGGGCCGTGCCGGATTCGGTGACTTACCCGCCACCCAACCCATCATTTAAACTACCTACTGGCAAACCTGAACTGGCCCGAGTTGTTGATAATGAAGACCCAGAAAAGCTAGGCCGTGTGAAAGTTGAATTTATGTGGCCTGGCAACGATAAGGAATCCGACTGGCTACGGGTGGGGCATCCCTACACGGGCGATGGTGAGGGTATGCTGTTTATTCCTGAAGTGGATGCACAGGTCATGATCGGTTATGAGTCAAACCTGGCCGAATACCCCTTCATTATGACCAGCCTATACCCTAAGAATAACAGTGTCGATTATACCCAGCGCGACAATGTTCAGAAGGCTATACAGACCAGAGGTGGCAACAAGATTAGCCTATACGATAAAGACGGCGAGCAAAAAATAGAACTGACCAACGTCAATAAATCCGATACACGCGTCCTGTTATCCTTCGCCGACAATGGCCAGATTACCATTGAAACTCAGGGTAATATTAAAATTTCGGGGAAAGATATTGAGGTGAACGCTACGAATGATATCAAACTCGCAGCTCAAAATAACATCGAGCTAAAAGCCACTAACGGCGTAAAAATTGAAGGAACAGCCAGCGTCGAACTTAAAGGTGCCCAAATCAAAGCCGAAGCCGACGCTACCGCCGAAGTCAAGGCGAACGGTCAACTCTCGCTCCAGGGCGCACAAACCTCGCTCAAAGGTGATGCCTTGGTGGAAGTGAAAGGGGGCGTGATTATGTTGAATTAATCATCGGTTACCCCATCACTGAAGTGATGGGTATATCAGTTGCGTTAGTGGTGGGGCATAACGCAGCCGATATACCTAGTAATCCCGTTAGGGATAACCGATATAAATTGATACTATGTACAGGTATATCCAAAATCAGGCTAAACACCACCGAAAACAGACGTTTCGGGAAGAGTATCTCAACTTTTTGAGGAAATTTGAGGTACCGTATGATGAGCAATACATCTTTGAGGATTTGATCTGATCAATTCAAAATAGCGATCATCTTCCTGTTATTGTGCGGATTTACTATTCTATTGGCTTTACTCCGCCCGCATGGCAACAATGGTAGCGTTGTCGGCTAAACTGTTTTGATTGAAATCGAGTGCTGGGTCCAGATAAACGGGGCGCTGCCACCAGGCCGATTTTTTGGTGAATACCCAGCCGAAGGGGCGGCCGGATGGGTCGGCGTAGTGAATTGGGCTGGCTGGTGTGCGTTCGTTGTAGTCATTGATAAACACCAGAAACAGATCCCCCAGGTTCATGGCAACGGGTGCTTTCGCCTTAAAATTTGTAAAATTCGGGTCATTCGGCGTCTTCAGGAACTCGAACTGAATCACTAAAATCTTTGATAAATCCAGCAGATCAACATCGGGCATGTCGCCATTGATGGGGTAGTACCATTTCCGGTAATTGGCGGGTGGTATTTCACGATAGTAGCGGTAAGCCTGCACCACTAAAAAGGGAATTAGGAACGGTATCAGGCTGGTTACAAAAGGCCAACGGTCGGCTAAATAGCCTGTTTGCTGGTAAATAATCAGGGTAAATACAATGCCTAGCAGGAGCACAAAGAGCGTACCCAGGAACCCCCAGCCGAACGAAGCGAACAGGGCGGGAACAAAGCGCGGGCTGAGCCAAAGATGGAGTATGCCGATACCCAGTGCCAGTAATTGGGCAAGTAAGTAATACGATTGAAAGTTAGTGCTGTCGAGTGTGCCCGCAAAACCTGCCGCGCCCAGCAGCAGACCGACCACAATGCCATACAGAAGCCCCGGAACTCGTTTTGCAAAGGATAAATTGGGCATTATTGGTAAAAATTATTGATCGTTGGTAGTCGAATTCGTTCGTATTGCAATATGGTCGAAAAATTAAAAGAACACATCAAAAAGTCAACGAAGGGACAATAAAACTGGTCATTCAAACACTAATCCCTATTAATGTCCCACTGATTTTAGAGATAGTAAACTAAGAAATATCGTCGGGTTTGCACGATAAACCGACACCAACGTCTACTTTTAGGGGAAATCCCCTTCGTTTTATGAATCGTTTTTTTCTGGGCGTTATGCTCACTCTTGCAGGCTGTGGGCCATCGTCGAAACAGAATGAGAAACCCGAAGCCGGAACGCTCGATGCTCCCTTTAAACTGCCCTATCAGTTAAGTAAACCTGCCGAAACCTATACCCTGCCTAAAGAACTGACCGAAATATCGGGGTTAACATACTACAAAGGAGACAAACTGCTTTGCGTTCAGGACGAGGAGGCCGTTGTGCATGTTTTTGATACAAAGAAAGGTAAAGTAACGAAGGACTTTGGCTTTGGCGGCTACGGTGATTTTGAGGGGATCGAATACGTCAATGATGAAGTGTATGTACTGGAAAGCAATGGGAATCTATTCCGCTTCGCGCCCGAATCGACAAAAATTGGCCGAACCAAAACCGACCTGCCTAAAAATACGGAAGTGGAAGGGCTTGGCTACGACCCCAAAACCAAACGACTCTTGATTGCAGTCAAAAACGGCGAAGGATCGAGTGACAAAGCGGTGTACTCGTTCGACTTGCTAAACAGGGCCGTTTTCAAAGACATGAGTCTGAATGATGAGCAACTCAAAGCCGCCGGCATCGACCCCAAAACCTACAAGCCTTCGGGTATTGCCGTTCACCCAATAACTGGTGAGTGGTACATACTAACCTCGGCTGGCAAACGTCTGCTGATCACCAGCCGCAGGGCAAAAATCATCTATTCCGAATCTCTCGATCCTAAACTATTTCGCCAGCCTGAGGGTATTTGTTTCGCCCCCAATGGTGATTTGTTTATTGCCAGCGAGGGTGCCGGAAAGAAGGGATCTATTTTGAAATTTGCCTATCACAAGTAGGTTCAGATATCATTGATACCAGCTACTTCTTAAACGCCAGCGCCTTCACGGGTTGAATTCGATTAATAATAATCGTTGGAATCCACAAGACGAGGGCGATCAGTAAAACGGTAGCCCCGTTCAGGGCCAGAATGGTTGGCCAGTCCCAGACGATGGGAACGTAGTTCATGAAGTAGTTTTTGGGATCGAGGGGAATCAGTTTGAACTTGTCCTGAATGAAACAAATGCCAAGCCCTATTGCATTGCCGATTACCAGTCCCCAAATCACCATATCGAATCCAACGAATACAAACATACGCCGAATGAGGGCATTGGGTCCACCAAGGGCTTTCAATAGGCCGATCATGGGTGTTCGTTCCATCATCAGCACCAGTAGTACCGATACCATATTAAAGGACGCAACGAACGCAATCAGACTTAACAGGATGACCATATTACGGTCGAGAAGTAGCATCCAGTCGAATAATGGGCGATATTGATCAGTTACGCGGGTGAGCCGCATATCGGGATCCAGCACATTCGTAAGGCTGCGGGCGGTAGGCTCTAACCTGGCAAAATCCTTAATGAAAATTTCGTAGCTCCCTACAGAATCGGGTCCCCAATGGTTGAGTCGTTGAATAAGCCGAATGTCGCCCAGCGCAATGGTTTTGTCCACTTCTTCCAGTCCTGTTTCATAGATGCCTACCACCGTCATTTTACGCGCCCTGGGCGGATTGCCCAGAAAGTACAGCGGCACACTTTGACCTACTTTGACCTGTAACTGGTTGGCCATGTACTGACTTAGCAATAGTTGGGTTGACCCAAATCCCGTATCGGCTCCCACAACAGGCACCTTACCCGCCACCAGCGAGCCCTGAAACATACTCCAGTCATAATCTTTGCCTACTCCTTTTAACACAACGCCGGTTAACTCATCGCTGGTTTTCAGAATACCAGCTTTTAGGGCAATTGCCTGAATATGCCGGATACCCGGAAGTTGGGTACTGTCGCGGTATAGATTCGTACGAAGGGAAAGGGCAGGTTCTTCGTACGACACGTTGTTTGTGAACTTGCTCACCTGCAAATGCGCCCCAAACAGAAATATCTTCTGCTGAATCGTGTCTTTGAATCCAAACAGCACCGCAAAGGCTACGATCAGAATGGCTAAGCCGAGAGCGATACTGGCAATGCCAATTCGGGTAACAGTGGCAGAAAAGCTGCCCTCGGGCGCGTGGCGGACCTTGCGGGCCAGAAAAACAGGGACGTTCAAAATAAGTATTGGTTTATAGTATTCTGTTTTCAGTTTATAGTTTCCAGCGGGCTGGCGTATGGGAAGCTTTCGGGTCAGCCACCGAAAACCATAAACTGAAAACCGTAAACCAGTTTTGTTCTGGTTTGTAAAAGTAAGAGTTTTACAGAACGCAATTTGTCAATGATGGCTGTATCGCTTACACAACGAGGGGGTTTATCGGTTTGTTGGTTCAAATTATCCCTTATTTATTTGATATTGGGGTTAGGGCTATTAACTAACCTCTCGGTTTACGCCCAATCGGTTAGGCGAATAGATAGCCTGCCACATGATGGATTGACGATTTACTCGGATTGGCGCTGGCATTCTGGCGATAATCCGGCCTGGGCGAGCCCTACTTTTGACGACAGCCGGTGGGATACCATCCGGCCAGCACGCAGCATACAGCGCTTAGCTGATGTACAAAAAAAGCCACAAGGCTGGCTAAGGCTGACGTTTACTCTGGACTCCACAGTGGCTCAAACTCCATTGGCACTTGTAATCAATCAGATAGGAGCCACGGAGCTGTATGTAGATGGCGTGCTGTTTCAGCGTCTGGGTAAGGTTGGATCAAATTTTCGGGATCAGGAAGCCTACAGTCCAACATCCCGGGATGCCTTTATGCTGCCTGTACGATCAGCAGGTCGTCATGTGCTGGCTGTTCGACTGTCGCAGCATCGTCCGCCCTGGTATATGCCTAAGTTCATGTATTTCAACCGGTCAGTCTTCGGGGCCATACTTTTTCCGGCTGATAAACTAGCCTCCCTGACAATCAGCCGTATTTACCTGCAAACACTTGGTAACTACCTGATTATTGGTATCTTTTTCATGCTTGGGATAATCCATTTTATGTACTACAGGTACCGACGGCAATGGATAAATCTGTTTTTTGGGCTCACAATGCTATTAGGCGGTGGTTGTATCATAGTGATTGAATTGTTGGGCCTAATGACGAATGCTTCGGTTCTCGAATGGATGTTTTTGAGCCAGGGCCTATCGATTGCTCTATTTATGATATTGTTGCTGGTTACGTATTATGTTTATCTGGGCCAGCCTGTTTCGTGGTTTTTTGGAATTGTGGTCGCCCTATTGCTCATTTCACGAATCGGGTCTGTATTTACAGTATCCGTAGGCATTAATATTATCTCCGTCAGTTCAATTGTAGCCCTGTTTGCCGATGGTATTCGGATCAGTATTGCTGCTATACGCTCTAAACGGCTCAACGCCCGTTTTATGCTGACCAGCATCCTGGTGTTGATGTTTATCTTGATCGTAGGTGGACTAATTGGCTGGCTGGTTGCAACTCAGTATCCTGCTTACAGTGTGTATGTTGGTGCAGTAACAAATTTACTGTTCTTTCTAACCTTGCCCATCAGTTTCGCGGTTATTCTGGCCCGCGAGTATGCACAGACGAATCGTAATCTGGAAGATCGATTAACGGAAGTCGCTCAACTTTCTCAGGAAAAAGAAAGCATCCTGACCCAGCAGAACCAAACTCTTGAGCGGCAGGTAACCGAGCGAACCGCCGAACTAACTCAGTCACTAACCGAACTTCGGGAAACACAGCAACAGCTTATTCAGCGCGAAAAAATGGCCAGCTTGGGCGAATTGACGGCTGGTATTGCTCATGAAATTCAAAACCCGCTTAACTTCGTGAATAACTTTGCCGATGTGTCCGGAGAATTGGTTCAGGAGCTAAAGCAGGAGCGAGCGCAGGCCAGTCGGGATGTGGAACTGGAAGCTGAACTATTAGATGACCTGGAGCAAAATCTGCAAAAAATCAGCCACCACGGCGGCCGGGCATCCTCCATTGTTCGGTCTATGCTGGATCATAGCCGAGTGAGCACCGGCCAGCGAGAACCTACTGATCTGAACGCATTGGCCGACGAGTACCTTCGATTATCGTATCATGGAGTACGAGCAAAGGATAAAAATTTCAATGCTCACCTGATTACCCAGTTCGATCCGACCGTTACTAAAGTAACCCTGGTAGCGCAGGATATTGGTCGGGTGCTGCTCAATCTATTCAATAATGCATTCTATGCGGTTAATGAACGGGAGAGCAGGAGCAGAGAACTGGGGGAGTCGTATCAGCCTACTGTTACAGTCAGCACACGAACTATGGGGAAGTTTGTAGAAATACGGGTGAGTGATAACGGAATGGGTATTCCTGAATCGATTCAACGAAAGGTTTTTCAGCCGTTTTTTACCACCAAACCAACCGGGCAGGGCACGGGTCTTGGGCTTTCGCTCAGCTATGATAGTATTACGAAAGGGCACGGGGGAGAATTTATCCTTGAAAGCACAGCTGGCGAAGGTGCAACGTTCCTGATTCGACTACCAATTTCTCAGAAATCCGAGTGAACCTTCACGTATCAACTATGAACCATCTCAAGCAGGTCCTTGTCATTGTACTGATTTCAATCTATAGTCTGCTACCTAATGCCTTTAGCCAGCCTATACAGACCGGTGCCGACCAGATGAATCTTTATCTGCCCGCCCTACAGGGAAAACGGGTTGGCATGGTCGTCAATCATACATCGCGGGTGGGGCGCTCCCATCTGGTCGACAGCCTGCTCACACGGGGCATTACCATCAAAACCATTTTTGCTCCTGAACATGGATTCCGGGGGCAGGCGACTGATGGCGAAAAAATCAGCAGTGTACGAGACCCGCGCACCGGCATTATGATCACGTCGCTGTACGGCAAAGACTACAAACCAAGTCCGAAACAGATGGACTCCCTGGATGTAATCGTCTTTGATATTCAGGATGTGGGTGCCCGATTCTATACCTATACCAGCACCATGCAGTATGTGATGGAAGCCTGTGCTGAAGCCAATAAACCCATGATCGTACTCGACCGACCGAACCCCAACGGCCATTACGTGGATGGTCCGGTTCTGGAGACAAAGTTTAAATCGTTTGTAGGCCTGAACCCAATTCCGGTTGTCTATGGACTAACCATTGGCGAATTAGCCCGGATGATTAACGGCGAAAAGTGGCTGGCTGGGTCGAAAACCTGCCCGTTAACGGTGGTGCCGCTCAAGAATTATACACACCAAACACCCTATACCTTGCCGATACCACCGTCGCCCAACTTACCGAATCAGCAGGCCGTTTTGTTATACCCATCCCTTTGTTTCTTTGAAGGAACCGTCGTGAGTGTTGGCCGTGGTACCGACAAACAGTTTCAGGTCATTGGCTCGCCGTATACAAAGTACGGGCCTTATACATTTACGCCCGTTGATAAACCCGGTGCCGTGAATCCTCCCCTGGAAGGGCAGCTTTGTTATGGCCTGGATCTGACAGCGGCACCTATCCAGAAACAGGGGTTAATGCTGGATTACTTCTTTGATTTCTTCAATCGGGCTTCCGATAAGAGCAAGTTTTTCCTGGCCAACAACGGCATCGACCGGCTGGCGGGTACCGATCAACTGCGGCTTCAATTACTGGCGGGTGTTTCGGAGGCCAAGATTCGGCAAAGCTGGCAACCCGCGCTGGATGCGTATAAACTCATGCGAAAGAAGTATCTGCTATATCCGTAGTTTTCTTTTAGTGCGTTCAATACTGTGTTGTACTGATTGCAACTGGAGTTTCCTTTTCAGAGCCTATTTTTTTGCTGGGAAATAGGCCTTGTAGGTCAATACAATTCCGGTAAGAATTAGGACTAGTTCTACGAAAAGCGCAGAGTTATCATTTTTGAACTGTGCCCTATACTGTTGAGGGAAAAACATTCGTACAAGGCCAAGAGCTATAGCTAACCAGCCAATAATCGTTAGGCTCATTTGCCACCCTAACACCCAACTGTTATGACTACGAACAATGGCCACTCCTGCTATGAAAAGCAGCACCCCTGAAAGATAAACTAGCGGAACAATTTGTGTATCGTAAAGAGTTGGGTTCCATAGTTTCAACTCCGACAAGACCATAACCAATAATGTTGGCCCAACAATCCCCGCAATTGATTTTGATTTTTCCATTTTGAGTAAGTCTTTTTTACGGTGATGGGCTATAAATCTTTGAACCTGTTTAAACGTTATATAGGCCCTAATCGTTTGCTTTTTATCATTTCGACGCAGGAGAAATCTCAAATTTCCTACTAAGTCGAGCTTATGATTTCTCCTGCGTTGAAATGATAAAAAATCTAGCCAGTTTCAACTAGTTTTAGAAAGTTTCAACAAGTTCTACGGGATCTAATTAAATTAGCTACCTCCCTTTTCGATATGTCTATGGAATTTAACAGACGAAGCTGTTTATTCTTTAGTTTTTGGCTGATAAGTAAATTGATTTTACTCTTATGCTAGAGCGCTTAAGACGATTATGAATCTTTAGATTGCTGGTTTAAAACGGTATATAACGCCAATGCAATGTCATGTGCTGTTTTTATTCCCATTCTTCTCGTAATTGCCGCCATTCTTTCCAGAATTTTAAGTAACCTTTTTTATCAAAATCGTCTGTTGGAATTGTCTTTGGCAAACTTGTCTTATAAAAATTCTCAACTTGGTCTGCGAAGTCCAAAACTATTTTTTTGTATGCTTCTTTGTCAACAATTGCTTCTTGTCCATTGTCAGAAATGTGTTTGATTTTATTGTCGTCCGTGTGAATAATTGTCCAATCAATACCACTTGGACAACCACATATTGCAACAAAGTCATTTTCTTCGTCTGCCATAAAAAAATGCCCACAACAAGGCAGCAACTGACTTGCGTAGTCGTCCTTTTTGTAGTTGTCTTTAAGTGTCCGCATTAAATACAAAGCGGTTGAACTTAGAGTTACATCTAGACTATCTTTATCTGCAACCACTTCGTTACCAATTTTCACAAAAACGTGCCCGTGAGCACAAAGGTCTGTCGGGTCGTCAATATCTTTTATCCAATGAATATCTAATATTTTTATGTCTAAATTGTTGTTTATCATTGTCAGCTTATGGTCGTCCCAAAATAGCACACAACGAACAGGGCTTTATACAGGTTGGTAATTAGTATTCCGTCTACCCGGGCCGCTGCTGATTGAAAATATTTTGATGAAGTTTAGTTTGTCAAGTTCAAATTGCATAAAACCCATGTTAGCTGTAGCGTTTCTTCGTGGTGATGTCAAAATAATATGGAACGTCTTTATTGTTCAATGTCATATAATACTGTTCAATAAAGGGAGTACCATTATGTTTAAACTTGCAAAAGAAGTGAGGCTTAATATAATGTTCATCTCCTCTTAAATCATAATCGACTATATCTTCATAATCTATAACACTTACTCTTGCTACTTTAATCTTTAAAAAATCTTCGTAATTTTTTTGCAATTCGTCAGTCCAAAAATAATCCTTGTCAACATATATTTCTTCTATCGCAGTAGTAAACTCTAATCCTTTATGACTGCGACTTCTAATTTCAGCTCCAAACCATTGGTATTTTCCTTCCTGATTAAGTTCATGTTCTGGATATTTTGTGTCGTCTATTGAATGAATAATCATTTTTGAATTTCTTTTACGGTTTTCAAACGAATAATTAAGCCAGTCACCAAAATCATTTTCAATTTTTCGTTTCATGTCTAATCTAGAAAGAATTTTAATTTCCTTCGAAGATTGTGGATGTATGATAAAATTTGAAAAATGTGAGGATAATGTCTTCGGCAATGCAATTAATTTTCGTTGTATAGTTTCCCAACCCCAAAAGATAATATCAAAATCAAGTTTTGTGTCTTCTTTTATGGTTTCACAATATTCGTCAAAGTCTGGATGTTCGCTATATGTTGTTGCAATGTATAAAACGTCAAAGTTTATTTTTGGTTGCTCCTTCAAAATAAGGTTTACAGTTTCCTCTATATCGTTTAGCAGTTCTCTTTTTATTAGTATTGCTTTTCTTGTCAAGTCTTTTAGCTTGCTTTGGATTACTATGTTCTTTTCTAAAGAAATGATGTCAAGGCCTTTTTGTTTATGTCCGTTTTTGCCAAAACTTTTGAATGAAGAGGTGGAATGGATTTCATTAAACATGTCGACGAGGAGATTTTCCAGATCTTTTGAATTTAAGGGTGGTGGTATTTGAAATTCAGGCATAGTGTGTCACATTACATTACAGGTAACACATAAATATACGAAAGTTTTGTCGTATTTTTGTGTTTAGTTGAACATTGCCGCTATTTATTTGTGTTTTGTTGGGATTGTGTGTTGATGGCTTTAGTGAATAAAAGCCCTTTACATTGCCCGCTGATACTCGTTTTGTCTAGCTTTGCGCACAAATAACCAGGTTTATATTACCTGAAAATATACGGTTACGTGTCGTATGTGCTAGTGCCTATTCTTCACTTTTCTATAAAACTAACGGGCCACTTCTCCGTGTATCTCTGCGTTGCAGCTTTTGCGTATCGAAAAATGCCCTAACTTTGCATTTTAGAGACCTATACATGGCCACCGAACAAATTCTGATTCTGGATTTCGGTTCGCAGTATACCCAACTCATAGCCCGCCGGGTACGCGAACTAAACGTTTATTGCGAAATCCATCCGTATAATCACCTCCCTACAATTACGCCCGATATAAAAGGCATCATTCTTTCGGGTAGCCCATCGTCCGTTCGTGATGCGGATGCTCCTGATGTGCATTTGGCTGCTTTTCGGCATAAACTACCTATTCTGGGCGTATGCTACGGGGCGCAACTGCTGGCATATACCAGCGGGGGCGAAGTGAAAGCATCGTCCATACGCGAATATGGCCGGGCTAAACTGGGCACCGTTAACAGCGAAAATCCGCTCTTGAAAGATATCGATCAGCATTCGCAAGTCTGGATGTCGCATGCCGATACCATTACGAGCGTTCCCGAGAATTTCAGGATTATTGCCTCGACGGATACCGTTCGGGTAGCTGCTTTTCAGATTGAAGGGGAGCAAACGTACGGGATACAGTTTCACCCCGAAGTAACGCACTCGCTACAAGGGAAAACCGTGCTCCATAATTTCGTTGTTGATATTTGCGGCTGTGCCCAAGACTGGACCGCCGAGTCGTTCGTGGAAACGACTGTGGCACAGCTAAAGCAGAAAATTGGCAACGATAAAGTGGTACTTGGGTTATCGGGTGGTGTCGATTCATCGGTAGCGGCTGTACTCATTCACCACGCTATTGGCAAAAACCTGTACTGCATTTTTGTGGATAACGGTGTCCTTCGGAAAGATGAGTTTTCGGGCGTACTGGAGTCCTACAAAACGCTGGGACTGAATGTGAAAGGCGTTGATGCCAAGGAGCAATTCTATACCGCGCTCGCTGGCCTGACCGATCCTGAAGCTAAGCGAAAAGCCATCGGTAAAACCTTCATCGATGTGTTCGATCATGAAGCGCACTTGATTGAGGGCGTATCGTGGCTCGGACAGGGAACTATCTATCCCGACGTTATCGAGTCGGTGTCGGTAAAAGGCCCATCTGCCACCATCAAATCGCACCATAACGTGGGTGGCTTACCTGATTTCATGAAGTTGAAAATCGTAGAGCCACTGAATACCCTTTTCAAAGACGAAGTCCGGCTGGTCGGTCGGAGTTTAGGGCTGCCCGAGGCTATTTTGGGTCGCCATCCGTTCCCTGGACCAGGATTGGCCATTCGTATTCTGGGCGACATCACGCCCGAAAAAGTGGATATTCTGCAACAGGTCGACGCCTTGTTTATTGACGGTCTGAAACGCGAAGGCTTATACGATAAAGTCTGGCAGGCGGGCGCTATGCTGTTGCCCGTTCAGTCGGTTGGTGTCATGGGCGATGAACGTACTTATGAGCGGGTAGTGGCGCTCCGTGCCGTAACAAGTGTGGATGGTATGACTGCCGACTGGGCGCATTTGCCCTATGAGTTCCTGGCCGATGTTTCTAACGAGATTATTAATCGGGTGAAGGGGGTTAACCGGGTTGTGTATGATATCTCCTCGAAACCACCCGCTACGATTGAGTGGGAGTAAACAGATTGTTGGTTTTCGAATTACGATTCAGGCCGCTGGTGCGGTACGATTTTTGCAAAATGCCCGGTGCTGATTTCTGTGCCGGGCGTTTTGTTTTTATACGCTCCTGAACAGGTGAAGAACACTGAGTAAATAAACTCAAATGATAGTCAAGGTTTTAAAATCAAATGTCTATTTTTAGCCACTAATGCCTAACTTTTTTTGATTACTATGAAAACTACACAAATGAACCGGACCGTTGCGCTGACACTGGCCGGTGTATTCATGACGATGATGAGCATGGCACAGGGTGACAAAGCAAGCCGACCTAGCCCGCCAGCTATGGCCAGCGGGAAAATCAATGGGGCAACGATTACCATTAATTACAGTAGCCCATCGGTAAAAGGACGGCAGGTTTGGGACCCAAGTGGTACGCTGGCCCCCTATGGAAAAGTATGGCGGGCGGGCGCTAATGAAGCGACTATTTTTGAGACTGATAAAGAAATTAAAGTAGAAGGCAAAGCATTACCTGCCGGAAAGTATAGCCTATTTGCCATCCCTGATCAGAAGGAGTGGAAATTCATCTTTAATTCACAAACCGGTCAGTGGGGTATCAAGCGGGGGGGAGAAGCCAATCGCGACCCAGCGAACGATGTACTGACCGTCTCTGCAAAGCCGTCTAAATCGTCTTCGATGAATGAGAAGCTTGTCTATGATGTAACCGGCAAGGCTGTTGTCTTGAAATGGGAGAACGTTGAAGTGCCTATTGCCATTAAGTAGGCGCTTTAAGGTTTTAACACAGAGATCACGGAGCAAGAAAAGAGACACACGGAGCTATATTTTTCTCTGTGTGTCTCTTTTTTTACTCCGTGATCTCTGTGTTAAAACCTTATCTACACAATCGGACTCTCCAGAATTACCTCCTTATCCAGCCCGCATTTTTCCATGAATTCATTTGTAAAAACAGCACGCGTCTGTGCATCTAAAAGTTGATGACGAGCCTTGAGCCAGGTGTCAACAGCTGCGTCGGAGTACATTTGCCGGAGACGGCTGGGGTTCAGGCCAAAGTTGACTTTACCCCAGTGCATGGTGTACGGAATACCGGCTACATCCAGCGCGTTCCAGACACGCTCTAGAAACTGATTTGTCAATGCGGAGTCAATCCCATCAAGCTCCAGCACACAGGTTATTGGAAAGCGCGTAAACCCTAAAATTGCCGACGTCTTTTTTACCCATCGAAGCCCTAAAACTCCCGGAAAGGCTGACTGGGCGTTTAGTTCGATTATTTTTTCGAGAACCCGTGGGCTATCTCTGGAATCCATGCCAATAGCCGCACTGGAAGCCTTGCCCCGAATATCCGTTGGTGCGAAAAACTCCATCATCGTACCTACCCAGCCATTGGTTTGTTCTTTAGCTGCCGGATAAAGTTTATTGACCAGGAAGGGTACCAGCACACTTGGTCGAAGGGCATCTAATACAGTTTGCATCAGGCCTAGTGTATCGTCTCCGTAAATAAACTCAGGTTTAGGTGGAGGGGCTACTGCCTGATCTGGTTTAGTCGTGTGTTTGACAAGTATCCTGACAAATGCTCCCTTAGTCGTATCCGCGCCAGTTAAGTCAATCTGATGTGGATTAACCATTAGTTGGAAATGGTAGGGCTCGGCGGTTGAGGAGCTGGCTGGCAGTGGGGGCGTAAACTGATTGGCAATCCCCGAGAAATCGCAATCGGTCATGGCTTTTTTCAGAGCGTCGTTATACGGAGTTGTATCGACGCTGTAGGATTTCAGCCAGAATAGATTCTCAACTTCCAGAAGCAGGCCGTGAATAAATCCGAACGACCCAAAACTAACCAGCGTAGCATTGAACAGGTCATCGTCGCGTATAACTTCCGAAATACCCAGGTTATCGGTAAAATTAGATTTAGTGATTGGATTAGACGCTCGTTCAAGCCAGACATGTCGATCAGGCCCGCAGATCAGGTGAATGCCAACAACGGTATCCTGCACGGCTCCAAAGGTAAAGGCAGCTCCATGCGTACCGGTAGAAACGGCTCCGGCAATGGTTTGCCCATTACTGGCCCCAGAGGCTCGTACAGATTTCTTACTTTCTTCGAGCATCTGCTCAATAATATGGATTGTTAGGCCGCATTCTGTAAAAAACAGATTACTGGCCGATTTTCCACTGGCTAGATAAGCAGGATCGACAGAGGCTGCACGAAGCCCGAATGTTGTTGTCAGCGCATTGGCATCAACCATACCGCCGTTTGTAACCCCTACTTTTGCGAACGACCAGTTTTTTCCAATAGCCCGCATGCGTTGCCCATTGTCGATCGCATGACGGATTAACCACTGAAAATTAGCTGTAGTCTGGCGATAGGCCCCCCGCAAATCAGCGGGTACGGTTGGAATCCTCAGCTTGAACGACGCATTAGGCGTTAGCGGCTGGGTAAAGTTTTGATGCTTGTTCGTCAGTTCATTGACTGCTAAAAGCTCTAGTCCATTAGGCAGATTCATGGGAATTTGTGTTTAGGTGGGAAGATGGTCAGAGTGAGTCACGTCGGGGTACGTATGGAGCACAACACCACCGCACCTGCTGTTTATTAACGATACCGAGGGTAACGGTCGACAGCAAATAATGTGCGAATGTGGATTTTACCGTAACCCCATTCAGGTGATTAAAGCGTGGATCGCAGGGGGGCTTGAGATCGGTTGGCTGTTTGAATCCCCAGAAGTAAGCCGTTACCGTTTTCTGGGAATATGTTACCCCTTCAGGGGTGTCACAATCTGGTTCGGTTGCCACACGGGTTGTAATGCAGCCAGCCAATGCGTACGTAATAACGACCAAAAATAGAGTTGCCCATGGGCGAGGGTGGCCTATTAGCCTGGAGGTGGGTACGTGTAGGTTCATAATTGAAATGGGTAGGATGAATAATCGCAAGAAATGTATATTAATAATTAATAGGAAAGCTAACTCATTGAGGGAACGGTATATACAATAAAAAGAGCCAGGCTTCTGGCAGGGGTTTTATACGCCATATCTTAGAGATATGGCGTATAAAACCCCTGCCAGAAGCCTGGCTCACACAATTAATGGGCGAATAGAAATGGAATTTCTGTACGTCCCCGCTTACTGATCCGTGCTTAGTTCAGCTTCAGTGCGTCTTCGGCATGGTTGATGCCAGACTTGGCCGCATCTGCTGCATTATTAACGGTACTGTTATACGCGGTTTTCGCGCGATCCTGTTTCTCGCTAACAGCAGCCTGCGTGTCATTCTTATATTTATCGAATATCTGCTCAGCTTTTCCAGCATATTGATCAGCCTTGTCTTCAGCCTTTCCAGTTAGCCGGTCAATCTGCGATTTTACCTGGTTAACCCCCTCTTCCCACTGATTCTGTAAATCATTGGCACCCTTTGTCAATTTATCACGGGTATCTTTACCACTACGGGGTGCTGTTAAATAACCAATGGCCAAACCTGCTAGTACTCCTCTTAAAAAGCTCATGATCGTGTCTGTTTTGAATTCGTTCTGGGATTGCCAATACTAGCTTAAAAAACATGCCATATCGTAAGGAAAGTAATCATGATGCTGATTATCAGTAATTTGTTGGTAGTTTGAATGCTAATCAAATAAGTCGATCAGTAATTTCTGAGGATATTATTCTACAAATTAGGGGCTGTGGGTGGGCGTAGTTTAACAAAAAAGCCACTACATCAGTAGTGGCTTGATTAGGAAATTATAGCTATAAGAACGTTTATCGGTTCTCGGCAATCACTTCACGAATATCGTCGATGATTTTTCCGGCTAGGTAATCGGCTGTTGCCAGCGTATCCGATTCCGAATAGATCCGGATAATTGGCTCCGTATTTGACTTCCGTAAGTGTACCCACTCTTTGTCGAACTCGATTTTTACCCCATCAATGGTATTGATTGGATTACGGGCGTATTTGGCCTGTATCCGATCCAGCACCGCATCGACATTGATATTCGCTGTGAGTTCGATCTTATTTTTCGAAATATAATAGTTGGGGTAGGTCCGACGCAGCATAGAGGCCGACTTGCCCGACTTAGCCAGGTGCGTCAGAAATAAGGCAATACCAACCAATGCATCGCGGCCGTAGTGCAGTTCTGGATAAATAATACCCCCGTTGCCTTCGCCACCAATAACAGCATCTTTGGCTTTCATCATCTCAACCACATGAACTTCGCCCACGGCAGATGCGGAATGCTGACCACCATATTTCTGGGTCACATCCCGTAAGGCAACCGTACTCGACATGTTCGATACCGTATTATTCGTTTTGGCGCTTCCGGCAGGGTTATTTTTCAGAACGTAATCGGCCACAGCTACCAGCGTATATTCTTCCCCGAAAGGAGACCCATCTTCACAGATCAGTGCCAGCCGATCTACATCCGGATCTACGACAATACCAAGATCGGCGTTGCCTTTGTTCATCTCTTTAATAATGTCACGGAGGTTTTCGGGTAGCGGCTCGGGGTTGTGCGCAAAATTACCGGTTGGCTCGCAATGAAGTTTCGTAATGCGTTCTACACCAAGGGCTTCAAGCAACATAGGTACGGCTATACCACCGGTTGAGTTAACCGCATCGACAACAAGCCGGAAATTTCGTCCGGCAATGGCTTCCCGATCCACCAAAGGCAAGGCCAGAATCAGGTCGATATGTTTCTGTAACCAGGTTGAATCAGTGCGGTACTGACCTAATTTGCGTACTTCGGCAAAGTCGAACGATTCGTCTTCGGCAATCGCCAGTACATCGGCTCCGTCCTGTGCTGAAATAAACTCGCCCGTTTCATTGAGTAGTTTGAGGGCATTCCATTGAATTGGGTTATGACTGGCGGTCAGGATAATTCCCCCTGCGGCTCCTTCTCCCGGTACTGCCAGTTCAACGGTTGGTGTGGTCGACAAGCCCAGATCAACCACGGTTAAACCAAGGCCCTGTAAAGTTGCGGCTACTAGTTTGGATACCATTTCGCCTGACAGGCGTCCGTCGCGTCCAATAACAACCGTTTGTCGTTCTGGGCTGCGTTTTCGAAGCCATTGCCCAAAGGCAGCGGTAAACTTGACTACATCTAAAGGCGTCAGCCCGTCTCCGCTGCGCCCCCCAATCGTTCCTCGAATCCCGGAAATAGACTTAATTAATGCCACTTGATGGGTTGGATAATGTTTTTGGTTAAAGCTGTAAATATAATCAGTAAGTGGGTAAGTTAGAGTAAGTCGATACGTAGCCGGTACGTCAGCCATACACGTACGGCAATTACTTACTTATTCACTTAGTTCACACAAACACCAATTCTGAGCGTAAGCTGGAATTAGCCTGACCCGTAAACGTACCACTGATAGGTGCAGCCAACTCAGGCTTAGCCGTTGAGGTCAAAAAAATATGCCGGTTCACGACAACTGATCCTTCTGTCGGGTCAAAACCTCGCCAACCTGCTCCGGGTAAATACACTTCAGCCCAGGCATGCAATTGATGTTCCTGTTGTGGATTACCAAATAAATAACCACTTACAAAACGGGCAGCAATGCCTAAACTCCGGCAGGCTGCCATAAACAGAGTTGTATAGTCCCGACAGGATCCCTTTTGTAACGTTAACGTTTGTTCAGGTGGGAACGGTGCGCCATGCTCACGGATTTCGTAGGTAAATTTTCGAATCGTTTGGTTTAAGGCCATCAGAAAGGCTGTAGTTTGCCAACCGGCTTCTGTGGCTAACTGGCGTGCCCATCGTTCAACACGTTCTGAAATTCCCACCCGCTCTAAATAGGGGTAGAGCAATTCTTCTACCGCTTTCGGATACCGGAAAGGAACCTGCTGGGTTTCGAAGGGAAACAGAACGAAATCAAAGGAGTTAAACTCATCCGAAGCCAGCTCCATTTCTACCTGCACCTTCAGATACGACGTAGGATGGCTAAAGTAAACCAGCTGTTGTACATTACCTTCCACATCAATATTCCGTACAATCCGAGCTGGTGTTGGATCGATCACCAAATCGTAGGTCAGCAACCGCTGATAGGGATACATTCGCGGGTAAAGGTAGAGCGTTTGCGGCCCTAGTGCCACCGGCAGATCGTACGTGTATTCAGATGCGTGCCGAACATGGAGATGCATGGTAGTAGGTAAAGTGAGGTAAGTGGAATAGGTGAAGTAGGTGCAGAGGTTAGGCCACTCATTTCACCTACTTCACCTATCCCACTAATTACTTAGCCGAACGGACTTTCTCGAAAATAGGGTCCATCCAGTAGGAGGGTAGTTTTCGGACGGAGTTGCTCAATAGAGCACTCCACTGGTGCGATACTTCATCCATATCTTCTTTTTCAAGACGATATTCGGTCATGTGAAAACTGTTTTTCGGGTAGATGACCACATCTAACGGATAATCGACATCGTTGGCACTGACGCGCGTAGCATCAAAGGCAAGGAAGCCAATTTTGAGCGCATCCTGTAAGCTGGATTCGTACGATAAGTTTCTGAATAACAGCGGCTTTCCGTAGCCAGAGTTGCCGATGATTTTGAACGGAGATCCCTGATCTACTTCAACCCAATTGCCCTCCGGGTAGAGCATGTATAACTTATGTTCGTCATCGTCTTCTAACTGACCGCCAACAATGGCATTCAGGTTAAAATTTAACCCATTGGCAATGATCGACGACTTATCTTCCTGAGCGACCCGTTTTACCTGTTCCCCAAACGCGTTGACCGCTTTGTAGAGCTTATTAAAGGATCGATCCTGTTCGGTAAGCACTTCACTGAAATACGTGATGGCTTTATCGCGAACTGAGCGAAGGCCCGAGGTCATGATAAACAGCGAGTGATTCTCGACTTCATGAACCGAAATTTTCCGATTCGACGATACTTCTGAGCCGGAAGTCAACCGTCTGTCGGCGATGGCAACCAGGCCCGATGCAACTTTAACGCCTAAACAATATGTCATTCGATACAGTGGGAAATCCGAAGTGTCCACTCTGGGAGTATCCACTCCGGGAGTATCTACTCTGGGTACTAAACCAGACAAATATACAGGTTACCCCCGTTTTTGTTCGTTTTGCCAAACTCTTTTCTCTAAAAATGCTGTGTGGCTATACTTGTTTTTTGTAAGATAATGGCCTCAACTGTACGTATTGCGTGATCGTATGGTCGTTTAATTTTAGCTGGATCGTTCCTAGTTATTGCTGTTAGTGGAGGCTTGATGAAGGTGAATCCCTACTGCCGACTTCGTTAGCAAACCCCATTGAACAGGTTGAGTCCCGCGTTTGAAATCGTAGAACTATTTTGGATACCATGAATGGCTTTTTGGGTACGAAAGGTTTGTTTTTGGGAAAGGTTTGTGTTACTTTGGCATGCAGAAGGTGATCATTCCCTCTGCCCGTTTTGCGATGAACTTTGACGACGAAGACGACGACGATAGCTTTCTGGATTGGGATGGCTTTGACGAGGACTATGACCCCGAAGAAGCCCGTGCCGAAATGGAGGCAGAAAATCGACGCATCAAAAATTTGCCCATCCTGCGGAAAGCGAATGAATTGATGGAGCTGACACAGGCTATTGTCGAAACCATCAATAAGGAAGAAGATGTGCTCATGATGCATGAGCAGATGCTGGCGAATGCCATGATGTTAGCTCCCAAGATTGTTGGGGCAGAAGGGGGAGATTTATATACCCTGCGGATGGAAAATGCCGTGATTATAAAAATGCACGCCCGTGAACTGCTTGCTCAAACCTCGTATTGTAAAGCGGAGAAGCTAGCCGCTACGGCCTATTTGAACGTACTTCGTGAGGAGATCGAGCAATTTCGACTACTGTTTGTTGAATGGGTTAATGGCTTTGATAAAGATAACGATGCTCCGGACGATTGGGGCCTTTTCTACTAATACGCCCGCCCGCTTAATTGGACTTATTTGTTGCTAAATAACCCGTTCAGCCCGCTACTTCTATTTAACGTTCCACACGATAAATTGTGTGCTGCCAAGCTATAATACTTGGCTAGCGGCTTAGGTTTCGTACTTGATCAGACTATCTTTGTTTGTTAGCTATGACCACCTAAGTATGAACAATTATTTACATTTTCAGTACTGGTTTTTAGTAAATACTGGTAAGAAGCTTGGCTTTACGTTAGTCGGGTTGATGGGTTTTCTAGTGACCACCTGGGCTGCTGATCCTGGTACTCTTGCTGCACCTGCCGATCTAACGCTAACGGTGAGTTCGGCAGCCACTACTGCAACTGTTTGTTCAGGAACAAGTGTAACGCTTACCGCTTCTGGTTGCCCAACTACAGGGGCTCTTCGGTGGTCTACAACGCAGACGGGAAATGTAATTGCCGTTACACCAAAACAAACCACAACTTACACCGCAATCTGCGAAGTAACCAGTACTTCTGCTGTCAGTTCCACGGCTACCAGCTCCACGACTACCAGCTCTACAGGTATCGTTACAACCATAACGACAACAACTGCCGCGGCTACGGTTCAGGTTTATAGTCCTATATTAGTCACACCCGACACGCAATCTCCGTTATGTAATGCTGGAAACGATGGCGTAATATACATGAATAGCACTGGAGGGGTGGGGGCATTGCAGTACCAGATTGGGAATGAGCCGTTTAAAGCGCTTAATGTTTTTGGCAATCTGAAGGCGGGGACTTATTTAATGACTGTAAAAGATACAAAAGGGTGTACTGTTCAAACGAATGTCGAGCTAAAACAGCCGCCGGAGATCATAGTTAGTACAACGGTTATTGGTACCAAATGTGTTGGAGGGGGCGATGGTGCGTTGATTGCTTCGGCTATAGGTGGTGTAGGTGATTTTCGTTACTCAATCCTTAATCTGGCAAGCCCTCAGACCAGCGGTACATTTATTAATCTGGTTGCCAACACCACGTACACCGTCATGGTGTCAGACAAAAATAATTGTGTCGTTTTTCAATCGGTAAATATTGGGCAACCAGCTCCCTTTGCCATTAAATTAACGCCCGCACCAACCCGGTGCGTCGGTACGTCAGATGGAAGCGTATCGGTTAGCGCTACGGGTGGAACGGGAACTTATCAATACCAACTTGGGACTGGGCCATTTCAGACAGGAGCTCAGTTTACTGGCCTGGCTGCCAACACCTACGAGATTACAGTGAAGGATGGGCTAGGCTGTACAGGTAAACAAACCACAACGGTTGGGCAACCGGCTGCTCTTACGCTAACAGCAACCTCAAAGCCCGTTGGTTGCCTTAGTCCGACCAGTGGAGCTATCATCATGACCCCTACGGGTGGCACGGGAGCTGTAACCTATCAGATTACGGCTGGGGCAACACCCCAAAGTAGCAGCCTACTTAGTGGACTAGGTGTTGGTAATTATACTGTGATCGGAATGGATGCCAACGGGTGCACAAGCCTTGCTTCTGTAACAATCGGGAAAGTTGATCCAATAAAAGCCCAGGCAACAGCTATTCCGGCTACCTGCTGTTCATGCCCGACAGGAGCAGTCAGTTTGACAACTACAGGTGGTACAGGCACAGGGCTGCAATTCCAGGTTATCGGGCAAGCGGCCCAGACAACGAATCAGATTACCAAATTAACCCCCAATACATATCGCCTGCGTGTACTGGATGATGGGGGATGTGCTGACTCTACGGTAGCTATCGTGACGGATAAGAATGCACTTACACTATCCGTTGGTGCCATCAAAAATGTTTCCTGCGCAGGTGGCAAGGATGGTCAGGCAACAGTTCAGGTAGCTGGCGGGGCCAAACCATTCACCTATTTCTGGCAAACTGAACGCAAGGATACGCTTAAACCCTTTGTCGCTTCCCAGGCTGCTCTTAGTGAAGGTACTTACACTGTGAGTGTTCGGGATAGCAATCGGTGCACTACATCTACCGTGTTTGTATCGCTGACTGCTACCAATCCTACACCACCCAAACCGACTGTTAGTCAGGTTGCCAATAGCACTTTAACGGTTAATCAAACGGCTGGAATTCAATGGTATGTTAGCACAGGTACCAGTTCTGCAACGGCGGTTCCGAATGCAACGGGGGCTACGTTAGTACCGTTTGCCAGCGGCCAATATTATGCGATAGTAACCATAAATGGTTGTCCGTCTCCTCCGTCGGACGCGATAAATTTTATCCTTACTGCCCTTTCCGAACCTATTGCATTATTGTCGGCGCGGGTTGTACCGAACCCGATCGTAGACCGATTACGGGTGGAGATCGAACAACCTGAACGGTCTGCTGTGCAGCTTTACTTACTGGATGCATCGGGCCGAGTCGTAAGAACCTATCAACTACCCGCATTCATCGGTAAAAAACAGGCAGAATGGCCAATAGAAGGCATTTCAACAGGAACCTACCTGCTAAAATTAACCGCCGAATCGCGCCAGTCCGTGTTGCGGGTGGCAGTGGAATGAGGGATGTAAGATGTGGCTGGCGCAACAGCAATACATCTTACATCTTACAACCGTTCCTCAAACAGTTTCAAGATTCGCTTGTATTCATCCGTCCAACTGGATGGTTCCACAAAACCGTGATCTTCCATTGGATAGGCGGCAAGCTCCCAATTGTCTTTCTTAAGTTCGATAAGGCGTTGAATCAACCGGACGGTGTCCTGGAAATGAACGTTTACATCGACCATACCGTGGCAGATGAGCAGATAATTCTTTAACCCTTCCGCAAAGTAGATCGGCGATGAACGACGGTAAGATAATGAGTCCAGTTGAGGTTCGTTCAGAATGTTGGCCGTGTAGGGGTGGTTATAGGCAGCCCAGTCGGTAACGGGGCGAAGGGCAGCGCCGGCTTTGAAGACATCAGGCGTGGTGAATAATGCCATCAACGTAATGAATCCGCCGTAAGAGCCACCGTAAATACCAATCCGTTTTTCATCGACACCCTGGGTTTGCACAAGCCACTTAGCCGCATCCACATGATCCTCTAAATCCTTGCCGCCCATGTAGCGATAGATCCCCGTACGCCAATCTCGACCATACCCTGCACTGGCGCGGTAGTCGATGTCAAGTACCGTATACCCTTTATCGACCAACAGGTTATTGAACATGTACTCACGGGTATATGAACTCCACCATTTGTGAGCATTCTGCAAATAGCCCGCACCATGTACAAACACGACGGATTTACCCGAAGGTCGTTCCGGCTTGTACAGGCGGGCATAAATTAGTTGACCGTCGCGGGCCGGAATCGTGACCATCGTGGGCTCTCGCCAGGGGTAACTCCTGAAGTTTTCGGTTTGAGAATCGGTGAGTTTAAGTGGGGTCAGGCTGGCGGTCTGTGAGGATACAGACTGAGGAGAAGACTTCTTGCTGGCAACTAAGAATGGTTGGTTAATGTCTGCCACATACAGTTCCCACGGCTGATTGCTGGACGAGTAACGAATGGCCATTCGCGTTTCGTTGGGCGCTAGGGTCACATCGTTAGCACCGGTCATATTCGTCAGGCGAACGCGTTCTCCACCTGTAACGGCCATCCGGTAAAAATGCTGCTCGCCAGGATGGACTTCATTCGTTTGAATGAAAAAATGGGTTTTATCTCTTGACAGTTGCACCTGTTGTACCTCAAATTTCCCCGAAGTCAGTTGTTTCTTTTCGCCAGTCAGTACATTAACGGTATAGATGTGCGAGTAGCCATCGGCTTCCGACTGGAACCAGAGTGTCTGATTATCGGCCAGAAAATTCATATTGCCCGAGGCTGTACCCATACCCTGCCAGTTAATACCGGGTCCGCCAACCCAGGCATCATCGTGTTGCCGATCGAGGGAGGAAAGCTTCAGGGTTTCAGGCTCAAAGCGCATAATCCAGCGATCCTTATTGTCGAGTGATCGCACCACAACAACGCACAACTTACCATCGTCAGACCAGATGGGACCATTGATAACAACCGGACGCGTTTTTTTTGATGTATCCGGCTTTGCACTGGCCACCGATTTTAGATAGGCCGGTTGATCAGAAATGCCCGGAATACTTTTGGTACTCACAGCCCGGACGGTGTCTTTAACGGTATCGTACACAAAAAACTCCTGTGCAGCTGCTGGTGAGCCAACTTTGGTACGAGCCGCAATCTCTTCGGTATAACCCGACTCCGTCACATAATTTGGTACCTGCGTGGTTTTGGAATTGGGCGCACTTTTACTCAGCCGATAGGTGATGAAGCGGCCATCGGGGCTGACTTGTGGATTGAGCAGTTGCTTGTCATCAAGATAAATCTCCTTTGGGCGTTTAGGTCGATCGGCTTTGCTAATACGCTCGCCTTCATCCTTCTTATCCTTCCGTTCTTTCAGTATTATGGACAAGCGTAACTGATCCTGCTTCAGAAATTTTTCTTCGTCACTCAGTTTCGGATCAGGTTTCTTGGCACCCGCCCGAAAGTCGGTCAGTTGGGTAAGTTCGCCCGATTGAAGATCAATACTGAATAGATTAGCCCCAGCGCCACTTCGCCGGAATACAACCTGTTGTTCATCGCCCGAAAAAACAGGGTCAGCCTCAACCTCCACTGTATTCGTGAGTTGTCGGATTTTACCGGATTTTACATCAATCAGGAATAAGTCACCCTGCCGATCAAAGAGCCGTTTGGTATACGTTTTGTTGTAGGCCGCAATGGGAGCCGTGGGCAGTGCTCTACGCTCTAGGGGTGTCACTTTTACCGGCTTCGAAGGGGCCGCTACTTTTCCTTTTGCCGGTACTGAAAAGCTTACCTTATAGAGTGAATCCCCCTTTGCTTTTTCGGGGTTCCAGCTAAAATAAAGGGTTTGAGAATCGTCGGACCAAAACGGGTTAGATGGCGATGTGCCGACCCATACTTTTTGGTCCTGCATAATAGTTTCGACGGTGAGTTGGGACCGAGTGGTTGTGCCAGTGGGTTTCGGAGCAGGCTGGGCAAACGCCGAGGTGGCAAGCAAAGCCAGCGGCCAGCAGGAAATGTAGTTCATAGAGGAAGAAGTGGTTGTATACAGGAAAAGCCTTAAATTAGGAAGAAAAGGCCGAAACGCTTACTTTTCGGAATAGAAACACTAATTAAATCATTGACCAGATTCATGCAGTATATCATCCACGCATACGACCATACCGACTCTGATGCTCTTGACCGACGCATGGCTGCCCGGCCTGCGCACTTTGCCTATGTAAGTGAGTTAAAAGCCAAAGGCCAGTTTGTGCTGGGAGGAGCCTTGCTTGATCCGGATGGGAAAATGATTGGGTCCATGCTCCTGTTGACGATGGAAACCGAAGATCAATTAAATGAGTATCTCAAAAACGACCCGTATATTGTGCAGGGCGTATGGAATACTATTGACGTGAAACCTTTCCGCCAGGCCAGTGTATGACATTGAACCATACAGAAATGAGTGATACTACTGTACGCTTCAGGTATCTCGCAGGTGCTTGCTTACTGATTTTTCTGGTTTCACTTTCCTCATGCGGAGACGCTAATAAAACGAAAACAGCCACAGCTACCGTCGATACAACTGTTGTCGACGATGACACCCTTGAAGTCAATGACGTGCCCACCGTGAAACAGACTGAGCATGCCCGTTGAGTCGGGAATTCAAAAACCAATTGAATACAAACTTGATACACGCAGCAATATTTGATATGGATGGCCTCCTTGTGGACTCAGAACCCCATTGGCGGGCTATGGAGCGGGAGGTATTT
The DNA here is from genome assembly GCF_006965485.1 of Spirosoma sp. KCTC 42546. Classification (NCBI taxonomy): domain Bacteria; kingdom Pseudomonadati; phylum Bacteroidota; class Cytophagia; order Cytophagales; family Cytophagaceae; genus Spirosoma; species Spirosoma sp. KCTC 42546. The sequence continues at coordinate 4,748,268 of NZ_CP041360.1, read as the reverse complement.
GCAACGGTTGGCCTATTTCTGACCGATGATGAATGTAAACAAACCACCGGAATGCCAATTCTGGATGTAGTTCGTTATTGGTTCGCGCGCGCTCCCTGGATCGATCCGGAGTCGCCGGGTCGTACTGTCCAGGAACTTGCCGATGCTATTACGCACGGGGTTCACGAGCGAATTGCCCATTTGGCCGAACCAATGCCGGGCGCGCTGGAGGCTATTGCCTTTTTTGGTGATCGGGGTATCCCAACGGCCATTGCCTCCGCTTCGCCCATGAGCTTAATTGAGGTCGTTATTGATCGACTCGGTATCCGCAAGTCGCTGACACTCTGGCATTCGGCAACGCTGGAAGCCCGGAATAAGCCAGCCCCGGATGTGTACCTGGGTACGGCTCGTAAACTAGGCGTACTGCCTGCTAATTGTCTGGCATTTGAGGATTCAGGTAGCGGGCTCCGATCAGCCTATGACGCCGGTATGCGAACGGTGGCTGTACCTGGCGCTTTTGAGTACAATGATCCTAAATTTTCGATTGCCGATTGCATCCTGCCTTCTCTTTCCGAATTCTCAGCGGCCCTGATTGATACTTTACAAGCAACAGAATACGAGTCCTAACTTCCTAACAGTGCCTTGGCACACCCTTAACTCTCATGCGTATTTATCAACTCGATGCGTTTACCGATCGATTGTTTGCCGGAAATCCAGCTGCTGTTGTTCCCCTAACAGAATGGCTACCGGACGAACAGATGCAGCTGATAGCCTCAGAAAATAACCTGGCTGAAACAGCTTTCTATGTAAAAACCGAGGGAGATGCTACCTATCACATTCGCTGGTTTACGCCAACTATTGAAGTTGACTTATGTGGCCATGCGACCTTAGCTACTGGTCATGTGGTGTTTTATCTGGAAAATAAGCCGGAGGGTGAAGAGACGGCTATTCCTAACGACGAGATTTTTTTTAATTCACGCAGTGGTTTATTAAAAGTTTGCCGGGGCGAAAACGGTTGGTTGACCCTCGATTTTCCCGCCGACACAGTACACAAATCCAATTTGCAACCTCCTGCTTTAGTGGCTAGTGTGGGCGAAAAACCCCTGGCTATTTATAAAGGAAAAACAGATTTCATGCTCGTGTATGAAACGCAGGCGCAGATTGAAGCCTTAGATCCAGATTTCCGGGAAATGAGCACTGTACCGGCACGGGGTATTATCGTTACCGCACCGGGTAATAATACAGGGGACCAGGAGTCGGTTGACTTTGTGTCCCGATTTTTTGGGCCACAAACAGGCATTGATGAAGATCCGGTTACGGGGTCGGCTCATACAACGCTCATTCCCTACTGGGCTGAGAAACTGGGCAAAACGGAATTAACTGCCCGGCAACTTTCTAAACGGGGTGGCTACCTTCGCTGCAAGCTCAACGACGACGGCACCAATCCGCCCCGCGTTGATATTTCGGGCCAAGTACAACTGTATTTAATTGGGGAGGTGAGACTTTAACTTGACAGAAATAGCTGCCTGCCGTGGCATCAGATGTAAGCATCTGATGCCACGGGAACTATTACAGAATGGTTTTAAGGAAAAGACTTTGAATTTATAGATGAGAATTAGTTGATTCAATAATTTGTAATTAATCTAAACAAGCTACCTTTGTTATACAAAACAACAGGTATCAATGAATTCTGATTTTCTCGTTTCAGACGGCTTTGTGTCAACTAATGACAGTAGACCACTTCATCAATCTAGTCCGTTTTTGGGCAATGAGTGTGTGTTGAAGAAGTGCTGCAAAAAATATAAGAAGGGTAAACGCTGCAAGAAATGCCCTGATTGATCGATTAATTTTCGGGAACATACCAGAAGGGTATCTGGCAGTAAGGCGTTGGCTTATTGGTTGAATCGGGAACGGTTAGCTTAAGCATATTTCGGCCTGTTTTAAGATTTGCCGTTATTAACACGGTTGTCAGCCCGCGCTGGCCGGTATCAACGTGTTGGGTAAACAGAAAGCCCGGCGCTTTGTAGAGTGAGTCATTCAGGTATACCCCGAAATACGTTTCAAATACGCTCAGGTACCAACTGGCCCGTTTTTCGCGTCGTTCTTGTCGGGAAAGACTCACTGGCCAGTTGGGCTCCTGAAATCGCTTGCTTAATTCTGCATCCAATAATTTTGGATAGCTCACAAACAGCCGCAGATAGGGTTCCCGGATTACATCGGCCTGAATACTCACTTTATCCACCAATTCGCCGGGGTTACGTAAATTGTCGAATGAATTGGCATTTGCGGTTTTAGTGGGTGCACGCAGGATCATAAAGGAGCGGCTGTCCAGTACATCAGATGCCCCCAGGCCTTGCACCAGATCTATTACCATAAATGAAAATTCAGCAAGAAAAAAGATCGTTAAAATCCCAATCAATCGCCGTTTTATTACCTGTTTCGGAATTTGACTAAAGAATGTGTAGGCAATATACTGGATGGGCTTCAATGAAAATGCCTTTGTATACTGGAACGTTATTGGCGCAAACCTTGGGTTATCACGAAACTTGGGCAAATTCAATATGGTAGCTGTAAGGCTAATTACAGTGAGTACAATACCCAAAATCCAGGCCACCAGTTCTCGGACCGTGTTATATAGGGAGGGAGGCAGGAGAACCTGTAGAATAGTTTCCAGAAGAATAAATAGAATATAAGAAGTAGCTATGACTAGCAAGAACAGAACCAGGCTAAATGCCAGGGCGAAAATTATATTACACCGACGATCTAGTCGAATGATATAATCCTGTAGTGAGCCCATCTCCTGGGCAAACCGTTTCCGGGCGTACTGACTTAGGTTATAGATCTGATCGTATCGTATACCATCTGGATAAACCGCCAGCAGGCCTACGAGTCCGGCCCAAAAGGCCCGCATGATAAAATGGGCCAGAAATGCACCAAATAAAAAGTAAGATCCCCCCTTTATTAATGCCATCGTCTGCGTCGGTAAGGCTTCATGAATAAAATCTGTATCCGTCATGAGGTTATAGCGATAATAGGCGAGCAGACTATCCAGGAAATCGGGCAGACTCAGCGTTGCAAATAAGGCTGCGCCCGAAATAAGCAACTCCAGATTCCAGCTTTGACTGGTGAGATCGCTAAGTTGATGGGGCTCATTTGCTGTCTCAGTGGGTGGCGTTTCTGGTAAAAATGGTTCAGGGAGGTCCATGCTATAGGAAGGTTGAACTGCAAAATAGTGGTTTTCCCTGTATTTTTACTGCATGGATGTTCGCTATGAAATGATTGACGGATTGCCCCCCGAACCTAAATTTACTGCTCTAATTGATCAACTGGTCATGCTATTCGGCAATCAATCCCGCGATTCCTTACTTGCCGATCTTACCTATCAACAAGAGCGTATGGAGTTACAACTGGTACTGGCTGTTGAAAACGAACACGTTGTGGGCTGTAAACTTGGCTATGAACGAAAGCCAGGTCATTTTTACAGTTGGCTGGGTGGCGTTCATCCAGACTACAGAGGGCAGGGCATCGCATCTGAACTGATGCGCCAACAGCATGACTGGTGTCGTCAGAATAAGTATCATACTATTCGAACACAGACCTACAACCAGTGGCGTTCCATGCTGATCCTCAACCTCCGCTTTGGTTTCGATATTATTGGTACTGTGCAGGGTACGTATGGACTCATGATTGTTCTGGAGAAAAAGTTATAGAGGGAGGAAAGGGAGGAAGGAGGAGAGGGACGAAAGGGAATAGGTGATAGACGCGTTTCCGAAACACTTACTTTTTCCCTTTCCTCCCTCTCCTCCTTCCTCCCTTTTCTTCTCCCCATTAAACCTATCTCCCCACTTTGTTGTCAATAGGGCAAATGCACCTTTATATACATATACCATTCTGCAAGCAGGCCTGCCATTACTGCGACTTCCATTTTAGTACGAACATGGGGCAGAAATCGGCTTTGGTGGATGCGCTCTGTACCGAAATACGGATGCAGCATTTATACCTACCTACGCCAAATCTGGAGACAATTTACTTCGGTGGGGGGACACCCTCCCTGTTAACCGAGGCTGAGTTAGCGCAGATTTTTGAGACCATTCATACCTATTTTACGGTATCTCCTTCGGCTGAAATTACCCTCGAAGCCAATCCGGATGATCTGAGTGCCGAGAAATTGCGGATGCTGCGCCAGTACGTGAACCGCCTGAGTATCGGAATCCAAACTTTCGATGAAGCGACGCTCCACTGGATGAACCGGGCGCATACGGCAACCGAAGCCGAAAACTGTGTCAGGCTGGCACGGGAGGCAGGTTTTGAGAATTTGAGCGTCGATCTGATTTACGGGATCCCCAACCGTGACCAATCTCGCTGGCAACTCGATTTGCAGAAAATCCGTGCGCTGGACGTACCGCACCTCTCCGCTTACGCACTGACCATTGAACCCGACACCGCTTTTGGCCGGTGGCAGCAGAAAGGAAAGCTACCGCCCGCCGATGAAGCGATAGCCGCCGAGCAGTTTGAGGAGCTAACGCAGGCGTTAACACAAGCGGGCTATGCCCATTACGAAATCTCGAATTTTGCCCGAAGCGGACAGGATCAAACAGTTCAATACGCCCGTCATAACACCGCGTACTGGCAACGAAAACCCTACCTCGGGATTGGCCCAAGTGCCCACTCGTATAATGGTCATTCGCGGCAATACAATATTGCCAATAATGTACGTTATATCGCAGATATTCGGCAGGGGAAACTACCCGCTGAAGTAGAGGAATTAACGATTGCTGACCAGGTAAACGACTATTTGCTGACGGGGTTACGGACACAGTGGGGATGTTCACTGACCGAACTGAACGGGTTGCTGAGAACTGATTTTGAGAACCAGCAGGCCTCAGACCTCGCAGCGATGTACGCATCGGGCTGGCTCATCCGCGAAGGCGACCGTCTGCGTTTGACCAATGCAGGTAAACTGTTTGCCGATCGTGTCGCTGCAACCTTGTTTGTGGAGTAGGAAACGAGCGTGTTGTACCGTAGGGCCCCGCTTTTTTCGGGGATTTTAGCTAAAAAGCGGGTTTACATCGACCTTACTATTATTTTCGCGGAATGCTCCTACACCTATGAATCCGCAGCGCCCAGTCAACACATTTCGTACGAGTCCCCCTCAGCAACCACGCCCAAAAGCACCACAGGCGTTTACCCAGCGGGAATCTAAGGTTGGAGGCCGCACTTCCAGCCGACCAGAGCCGTCGCGCTTTCAAAAAGTTCGGCGGTTTATGCGTGAGCAACCTTTGCTGGAAAGCGTTTATGGCTTTTGTGTGAAAGCCTTCCTCTGGCTATTTTTTGGTTCTCTCGTATATGTAATCGTGCTGAAATACGTCCCCGTTTTAGTAACGCCTTTAGTAGTCTCGCGATGGGTCGATACCATCGGGACGGAGGAGAGCGGTCACGTATACAAAAAATGGCGCTCTTACGATAACATCAGCAAAGAAGCAGCCCTTGCTGTTGTAGCTTCAGAAGATCAGGCATTTCCAACGCACTGGGGGTTTGATTTCGACGAAATTCAGGATGCCATCAAAGAAAATCAGATTGGTAAACGATCACGGGGGGCCAGCACTATTTCGCAGCAGGTAGCTAAAAACGTCTTTCTCTGGAGTGGACACAGTTACGTCCGTAAGGGGTTGGAAGTCTACTTCACCATGCTGATTGAGTTGATCTGGGGCAAAAAGCGCATCCTGGAAGTATACCTGAACGTTGCTGAAACCGGCCCAATGACCTTTGGGGTCGAAGCGGCTGCACAGCGCTATTATGGGCATTCGGCGGCTTCCCTCTCACGGAATGAGGCTGCCCGGATAGCGGCAGTACTCCCAAACCCACGCCAGTTTTCAATTAAAAACCCATCGAATTACATACAACGCCGAACTACTCAAATTGCCCGGCAAATGCGCTACCTGGGCGGACAGAAATACATTCGGAATTTGTGAACAATAGAACGCTGATTTTTATGATTGTTAAGATTTACGCGGATTTATGGGAGATTTTATCCGCGTAAATCATACTAATCATACGAATCAGCGTTCTATTTACTTCACTGAAAGCTTATACACCGTTGTGCTTTTATACGTCTCATTGGGGCGTAGTACGGTAGTCGGAAAATCCGGGTGGTTCGGCGAATCCGGGAAGTGCTGGGTTTCCAGGCAAACGCCAAACCGCTTACTCAGCGCCACGCCATCCTTATTCATCAGCTTGCCATTCAGGTTATTGGCCGTGTAAACCTGTACAGCTGGTTCGGTCGTGTACATTTCCATAAAACGGCCAGTGGTCGGTTCATACACTGTAGCGCCTAATTTCAGTGTCTTCGCCGGATTGGTAAATACCCAACAGTGGTCGTAGCCTTTGCCATACCGAATTTGCGTATCGGTAGTGTCGTTAATGTGGGTACCGATGGCCGTTGGTTTCGTAAAATCGAATGGAGTGCCAGCAACGGAGACTAGTTCGCCGGTTGGAATCTGTTTGGGATCGGTTGCCAGGTACTTATTGGCATTTACCATCAAAACATGGTTCATGACGTCCTGCTTCATCCCACTCAAATTGAAATAGGTATGATTGGTCAGGTTGATTATGGTCGGCTTATCGGTTGTGGCTTTGTAGTCGATGCGAAGCGCGTTATCTTTTTGAAGTGTGTAGGTTACCTCTACGGTTAAATTGCCGGGAAAGCCCTGGTCACCATCTTTCGATAAATACGTTAACACGACTGCCGGTTCATTACCGTCTTTGGGCGTGGCTGTCCATAGTTGCTTGTCGAAACCTATTGGGCCGCCGTGAATGTGGTTACCATTATTATTCTGCGCCAGCGTGTATTCTTTCCCATCGATCGTAAATTTTCCGTTGGCAATCCGGTTGCCAAAACGCCCGATAATGGGGCCTAAACTGGGTGTTCCTTTTACATAATCGTCGAAGGTAGGCACGTTCAGTACTATATCTTCCTGTTTACCAGCCTTGTCTGGAGCCGTAAAGGAAACGATATAGCCACCGTAGTTCGTGATTTTTACGACCATCCCTTTGGCATTCCGAAGCGTAAACAGATCGGCTACGCGGCCATCGGGGAATGTTCCATAGTGTGTTTTTTCAATACCTGCTTTGGGCTCAGTGGCTGATTCGTCGGTATCAGATTTATGCATCATACTAGTTAAAAAAAACAGTCCAGATAAGGTAATGATAAGGAGTTTCATACGGTGAACCAATTTAGATAAGGGAGATAATGGCCCTATAAACTCCAATAAGGCCATGAAGCTCCTATTTTACCCCAACTGGCAATCATGAATCTTACGTTATTAACCACAGAGGCACAGAGTACACAGAGTAGTTGACTCATTATTCTCCCTGTTTGTGGTTACTGATTTTTGATAAGTGGCTTCGTTTAAGTCGTTGAGCAGTCAATTCTATGTCCTTTTCCAACTGTGGGCACTTGTTTTAATAGCCGATGATAATATCCTATACATTGCCGAAAAAATGATATAGATATTGCCCTATTTTTTAGCCTTATTTTGATGTTAATATACGATCTGAGCAGAAGCTGCCAGCGGAAGATCAAACTGCCTTAAATGAGTCGATACAGCATTCACTCAACAGAAACCCTGTCCAATGAAAAAACTTAGTAGTTCCATTTTACTTTTTGCGGCCCTAGTACTAGGTCAGCAGACTGTTTTTGCCCAGTACCCGACTATTCCGGCGGATGTACAGAAGGAAAGTGATGACCTACTGAACGAATCCCGACGACAGTCGGACATTGCATGGTTAAAAGCCTTACCAATCATTAAAAAAGAAGCACAGGAAGGAAAACCCTATGTACCCTGGGCTGCTCGCCCCGTTGATCTGCCACAAGCTCATATCCCGGCTTTCCCCGGTGCTGAGGGGGGCGGTGCCTATACATTTGGTGGTCGGGGTGGTAAGGTGATTGTTGTAACCAGTCTGGACGATCGCGGGCCCGGCACCTTGCGTGATGCTTGTGAGCAGGGAGGAGCCCGTACCATTGTTTTTAATGTTGCCGGAATTATTCGCCTGAAAACGCCCTTGATTATCCGAGCGCCTTATATTACGATTGCCGGTCAGACAGCACCGGGCGATGGTGTTTGTGTAGCGGGTGAATCGGTCTGGATCAATACGCACGATGTGATTGTTCGCTATATGCGTTTCCGTCGGGGCGAAACCAACGTAGGCCGTCGCGACGATTCCATTGGGGGTAACCCGATTGGTAATATTATGATCGACCACGTGTCGGCAAGCTGGGGGCTGGACGAAAATATGTCGATGTACCGCCATATGTATAACGATAGCACGGGCAAACCGCTGGAAGAGAAGCTCCCAACGGTCAATATCACGATTCAGAATTCGATTTTCTCCGAAGCCCTGGATACCTGGAATCACGCCTTTGGTAGCACACTAGGGGGCGAAAATTGTACGTTCATGCGCAACCTCTGGGCCGATAACGCGGGCCGGAACCCATCAATCGGCTGGAACGGAATCTTCAATTTCACGAACAACGTAATCTTCAACTGGGTGCATCGGTCAACGGATGGTGGCGACTACACCGCGATGTACAACATCATCAATAACTATTATAAGCCGGGTCCTCAAACGCCAAAAGATTCACCAATTGGCTACCGGATTCTAAAACCTGAATCGGGACGTAGTAAATTGGATCATCGGGAGTATGGGCGTGCTTACGTCAATGGCAACATTGTGGAAGGACATGACAAGGTGACGAAAGATAACTGGGATGGGGGTGTTCAGGTGGAAGAGATGCCCAATGCGGGTCAATATACGGCCAGCATTAAATGGAAAGAGCCGCTTCCAATGCCTAAACTCACTATACTGTCGGCGCAACAGGCGTATGACTATGTATTGGCCAACGCAGGCGCTACCTTGCCTAAGCGTGATCCTGTCGATGCACGCGTCGTAGAGCAGGTACGTACCGGAAAGATTGCTTACAAAGAAGGTGTGAAATTACCTGAAACCCAGTTTAAGCATCGTCGGCTACCCATTGATTCGTATAAAAATGGCATCATTACCGATCCTAGCCAGGTTGGTGGTTATCCTGACTACAAAGGCACCCCTTACGTTGATTCCGATAAAGATGGTATGCCGGACGCCTGGGAAGCGAAAAATGGCCTCAACCCCAAGGATGCCTCGGATGCCAGTCAGGATAAAAATAAGGATGGGTATACCAATATTGAGGAGTACCTGAACAGTGTTGTTCCCGTTCAACAGGTAAGACCGAGAACGTAGTAGTCAAAAATTCTGCCTGAAACCATGCTCAAACCCAACCGGTTTATTCTCCTGCTTTGTCTGCTGATCGCCATTGGACGTATTGGTGCGGTATGCGCGCAGGGGAATAAGCCGATTAAAAAGCAACCCGTAGCGCTTGGTCAGGAGGGGCATTTAATCTACACCCCAGACGAATTGGGTAACCGTATTCCTGATTTTTCATATTGCGGTTATAAAGCGGGCGAACAAGCCATTCCGAACGTGGCCATCAAGATTGTTGTACCCGCTCGGAAGGGGGATGCTACCCGTCGAATTCAGGCGGCCATTGACTATGTGGCCTCGTTGCCGATCAATAATGATGGGTTTCGGGGAGCCGTTCTGCTCGAAAAGGGCGTGTATGAAGTAGCGGGAAGTTTGAAACTAGACGCTTCGGGCGTTGTACTACGGGGCAGTGGAATACAGGCAACAACCCTTCTCGGAACGGGTTTTAGTCGCGACAATCTGATTACAATCTCTGGGAAAAACGACCGACATCTGGCTTCTGGTAGTTCGATTGCCGATGGGTACATACCTGTCAATGCTCTGAAGATTCATGTGGCGAAATCAACAGACTTAAAAGCTGGTGATTTTGTTCAGATACGCAGGCCGTCGACCAAAGAATGGATTCAGAAACTGGGAACCGACCAGTTTGGTGGAGGTGTCTCGTCACTGGGTTGGAAACCCGGCCAACGCGACATTATGTGGGATCGGCAGGTTACAGCCGTGAACGGCACCGAACTCACGCTGGATGCCCCGTTGACAACCGCTCTGGATTCTACTTACGGTGGGGGCACCATTGCTAAGTATACCTGGTCTGGGCGAATTACTCAATCTGGGGTTGAAAATCTGAAACTGGAATCGTCGTACGATAAAGCCAATCCGAAAGATGAAGATCATCGCTGGATGGCCATTGTCCTCGAAAACGTTCAGGATGCCTGGGTGCGACAAGTGGTTTTTACCCATTTTGCGGGTTCGGCGGTAAATGTCCAGGAAACGGCAAAACGTGTTACGATTGAGGATTGCCAATCACTGGAGCCGATCTCCGAAATTGGTGGGGAGCGCCGTACTACGTTCCTGGTTCGGGGGCAGCAGGTGCTTTGTCAACGATTGTATGCTGAATTTGGCTACCATGATTTTGCCGTTGGCTATTGCAGTGCCGGTCCGAATGCCTTTGTGCAGTGCGAATCGCATCTACCCTTTAGTTTTAGTGGTGCCATTGATAGCTGGGCGTCGGGCATATTGTTTGATATCGTCAATATTGACGGGAATGCGTTACGTTTTACCAATCTCGGCCAGGATGGGCAAGGGGCTGGCTGGAGCGCTGCCAACAGTGTTTTCTGGCAATGTACCGCTGCCCGTGTTGAAAATTATCGGCCACCAACCGCACAAAACTGGGCGTTTGGTACCTGGGCACAGTTTGCCGGGGATGGGTATTGGGATATGTCCAACGAGCATATTCAGCCTCGAAGCTTGTATTACGCCCAACTAAAGGACCGATTAGGTGACAACATCACAGGTAGAACTATTCTATTACCCGTTGAATCCGAAGCGTCAAGTAGCCCGAAAGTTGAGGTAGCCGCAGCCTTAACCAGGCAATCCGTTCATCCAGCGCCAACATTATACGATTTTATCACGGCGGCTTCATCACGCCAAGCCATTCCAACAACCACAACGGCAAAGTCGATTGAGACAATTGGCTTGCCGAAAGAACTAACCCTACCAAAATCTGCGCCGATGCAGATTCAGCACGGCAAGCTGGTTCGGGGTAGTACGCTTGTGAGCGGTCGTCGCCAGGAAGTGCCCTGGTGGAACGGCAGCGCCCGGCCCTATGGGTTGAACAATGTCAAGCCGCACATCACCCGTTTTGTGCCGGGCATGACGGGGCAAGGGCTGACCGATAATCTGGACGAACTAACCGATTCGTTGACCGTCAGGAATATACAGGCCATTGACCATAACTACGGACTCTGGTACGAGCGTCGGCGGGATGACCATGAACGGATTCGTCGGATGGATGGCGAAGTATGGCCACCCTTTTATGAACTCCCCTTCGCCCGAAGCGGCAAAGAAACAGCCTGGGACGGCCTCAGCAAATACGATCTGACAAAATACAACAACTGGTACTGGAATCGGTTGAAGCAATTTGCTGACCTCGCCGACCAGAAAGGATTGACCCTCATTCACGAGAATTATTTCCAGCACAACATCATCGAAGCGGGTGCCCACTATGCCGATTTTCCCTGGCGTCCTGTCAACAACATCAACAATACAGGCTTTCCTGAGCCTGTACCCTACGCTGGTGATAAACGGATTTTCATGGCGGAGCAGTTTTACGATGTGTCGCACCCGATCCGACGGGCCTTGCATCGGGCCTACATCCGCAAGTGCCTAACGAATTTCACAACTAACACGGGCGTCATTCAACTCATTGGCGCGGAGTTTACCGGGCCCTTGCATTTTGTCCAGTTCTGGATTGACACCATAAGCGAATGGGAAAAGGAAACCGGCAAAAAGGTGCTTATTGGCTTAAGTACGACCAAAGATGTTCAGGATGCGATTCTGGCCGATGCCAAACGGGCTTCGGTTATTAATCTGATCGACATTCGGTTCTGGCATTATCAGGCTAATGGTTCGGCCTATGCGCCTGCTGGTGGACAAAATCTGGCTCCCCGCCAACATGCCCGGCTGGTTGCACCTAAGAAGACATCGTTTGAGCAGGTCTATCGGGCGGTGAGCGAATACCGCCAAAAGTATTCAGATAAAGCCGTACTCTATGCCGCCGACAGTTTCGACTCAATGGGTTGGGCAGTGCTGATGGCGGGTGGATCAATGCCCAGTATTCCAGCGGTTAGAGACCCTCAATTTTTGGCCGATGCTGGCCAGATGCAACCGCTGGATTTGCCTCAGAAACCTACCCGTCAATGGGCCATGGGCGATGAAAAGACAGGCTATATTATTTACAGCGAATCAACGGCACCCGTTCAACTTGATTTAAGCAAAGTAACGGGTTCCTATTCGGTTAGTTACGTAAACCCGAAAACGGGGCAGATTATAAAATCGAACGAGGTGGTGAAAGGAGGAAACGTAGTTAGCCTCAACAAGCAGCCAGAAAGTACGGAAGTGATCTGGGTGAAAAAGAATAAAGGATTATGAGCGTGGACATAAAGCAATTTCTCATTAGTGGCTTTACCCCTAAATCCCCTAAAGGGGACTTAGCTCGCATGTGGACAAAGTCCCCTTTAGGGGATTTAGGGGTTTTCATACTACTACTCTTCAACTGCTTCACCCAAACCTACGCGCAGGATACCGTCCGTTATAGCGGCCAGACACTCTCCAATGTCGATTATCATCACGGACAGTTAAGTCTGGCGGTGGGTGTGCATAACATCCAGGTCGTTCGGGCAAACCGCGAGCATCCCGAACTGGCGGGCGGTTCTAGCTGGACGTACAACCACGCGCCCATGCTGGCGTACTGGAATAATACGTTCTACCTGCAATACCTGAGTAATCCCGTTGGCGAACATGTGCCACCCGGCCAAACCTTGCTGGCAACTTCGAAAGATGGTTGCACTTGGTCCAAGCCAACCATCATTTTCCCCCCCTACAAAATTCCTGATGGCTGGAAGAAAGTAGGTAGGCCGGAAGTGGCGAAGGACCTGTACGCGGTTATGCACCAGCGAATGGGCTTTTTCGTGGCAAAGAACAAGCGGCTCCTGACACTAGCTTTTTACGGCATCGTGATGGGCCCCAAAGACGACCCAAACGATGGGAACGGCATTGGGCGCGTGGTGCGCGAAATCTATCCAGATGGCAAGTATGGGCCGATTTACTTTATCCGGAATAACGCAACTTGGGATAGATCGAAGTCGACGTACCCCTTCTACACCAGTTCGAAAGATAAAGGCTTCGTAGAGGCTTGCGATGAATTGCTGGCCAATCCGCTCATGATGCAGCAATGGGTGGAAGAAGCGGACCGGAACGACCCGCTAATTTCACTCAAAAAGGATGTGAAAGCATTCAGCTATTACCATCTTCCCGATAACCGAGTGGTCGGTTTGTGGAAACATGCCCTTACTACGATCAGTAAAGACGAGGGGAAAACCTGGTTGTACAATCCGCTTCGGGCACTGGGTTTTGTTAATAGCAATGCTAAAATCTGGGGACAAAAAACCTCGGATGGGCAATACGCTACGGTGTATAATCCCTCCGAGTTTCGCTGGCCGCTAGCTGTTTCAACCGGCAAAGACGGACTCAATTACACTAATCTATTACTGGTTAATGGGGAAATCACCTCCATGCGCTACGGGGGTGCCTACAAATCTTATGGACCGCAATACGTCCGGGGTATTGAAGAGGGTAACGGTACACCACCCGATGGCAACCTGTGGGTCACCTACAGCGTGAACAAGGAAGACATTTGGGTAGCTAGTATTCCGGTTCCAATAACCGACGAGGTGAAAACACATCCGAACGAGGTATTTGCCCAACTCCCGGCGGGTGAAGAACTAAACTACTGGAATATATACAGTCCAATTCAGGCTACGGCTCAACTAGAAACGATTTCCGGTGCCAAAGCATTGGTGCTCCGCGACAAAGACAAATTCGATTTTGCCAAAGCAGAGCGGGTAATTCCCGATTCGAAGAAGCTAACCGTCGAGTTCTCAATCGTACCACAGCAGGCCAATAAGGGCGTTTTGCAAATTGAATTTCAGGATGCAAAGGGCAGCCCGGCTGTTCGACTGTTGTTCGATGCCGACAGTCTGCTGAAAGCCAAAGTGGGCTATCGGGATTCGGGTATCCAGAAATACGAGGCTGGTAAACAATACGACATTCGGATTGAGCTGGACCGCGACAAGCGAATGTTCGTTACTTATGTGAACGGACAATCCAAAGGTAATCGACTCTTTTTTGCGCCTGTGGCATCGTTCCGTCGGGTGGTTTTCCGCACGGGTGGTGTCCGTCGCTTTCCAGATGCCGATACCCCTACGGATCAGAGCTACGATTTGCCAAAACCGGGCGAGCAGGATGATGAAGCCGTTTTTGTGATCAAGTCATTTAAAACGAGTAGCGTACCAAGTCGAGTGGAGTAATAGTTAAACTACCCCCAACCCGCTTCAGGGCAGGGCTGTTAAGTTCTTAATTTAGGCTAGTGAAACTAACTTTTTAAACGCTTGGTCTATTTACCCCCCAACCCCCTGAAGGGGGAGTACTTCGAAGTGGATTTGCTCCCCCTTCAGGGGGTTGGGGGGTAAATAGACCAGCACTTAACAGCCCTGCCCTGAAGCGGGTTGGGGTAGTTAAACGCGAAACTATAACAGTTAATGAATAAGCATAACCTGTTCGCTATCACCTTACTTCTGCTTTCACTCCAATTGAAAGCAGAGATTGTGTTGCCCCGAATTTTAGGGCATAACATGGTTCTGCAACAGGGTAAACCAGTGGTTATCTGGGGTAAAGCGTCGGTAGGGGAAACAGTGAGCGTTCAGTTTGCTGGACAAAATCAGACGACATACGCTGATGGAACAGGCAAGTGGAGTGTAACTCTAAAGCCGTTCAAAGCCTCAGCAATCCCCTTGGAACTGGTTATTTCGGGCACCAATACTATTCGACTGCAAAACATTCTGGTGGGCGAAGTCTGGTTGTGTTCAGGCCAGTCGAATATGGAATACACGATGCGGAAGAACAGCAAAGTGAAGCGGTCGCTGGCCACTCAATTCATTAATGATCATAGTCCGGTCGATGAATTGGAGTATGCCAACAATCCGCAGATACGCATCTTTTTGGTCAACCGAAAGGAATTGAGTAAGCCGGATTCGCTGCATCGGGGATGGAACGTGGCGCAGGATTCGGCCTTGCGCTCATTTTCGGCTCCAGCTTATTTTTTCGCGAAAGAACTCTATAAAAGCTTGAATGTACCGATCGGTGTCATCTCATCGGCCATACCAGGGAGTCGGATTGAACCCTGGATTTCGGAAGCAGCTTTTCGGGAGGATGCGTATTATAGTAATCAAAAAGTTGATGGTGAGCCGGGAAAATTCTATGAACCCATGATTCGACCGCTGGCACCGTTTGCGCTGAAAGGCTTTCTATGGTATCAGGGTGAGTCGAACTGTTTTTTGAACGAAACGATAACGTATTCGCACAAACTCAAAACGCTCATTACAAGCTGGCGAAGCGCCTGGAATGACCCGAAACTGTCGGTTTATTACACTCAGCTAGTGCCGTTCCGGTATTCAGAATCGAAAGGGAAAGTTGCGCTGACGAAAGAAACACTGCCTGCATTTCGGGAAGCTCAGGAGGCCGTTTTGAGCCTCCCCCGAACGGGCATGATTACAACGACTGATCTGGCCGACGACTTGTCTGACATTCACCCGCCGTTCAAATGGGAAATTGGCCGTCGGCTGGCACTACTCGCCTTGGCCGCTGATTATGAAAAACCAGTTGTTTCTGAAGGGCCGGTTTACGAAAAAATGAAGGTCAGAGGGCGGGCCATTGAATTGCACTTCTCACAAATCGGAACGGGTTTAGTCAGCAAAGATGGGCAGCTACTCACCGACTTTACAATTGCCGGTGCTGATAGGGTTTTTGTACCGGCCCAGGCCAGCATTGATGGAAAACACATACTCGTATCAGCGCCTGGTGTACAACGTCCGGTGGCGGTTCGTTTTGCCTGGGACGAAGCGGCCCAACCGAATCTGGTCAATCAGGAAGGCTTGCCCGCCCGGCCCTTCCGGACGGATAACCCATTAAAAAAGCAACTCGCCGAAACTGGCAAAGCTGGCGAATCAACGCCGTTTGGCCGCTCAGCTATACGAAGTTCAACCTCAAAATCGCTATGAAAAAGACCATTAACCGCTGTATAGTTGTGGCCGCTGTCCTGTTTGCATCTCCTGCTTTCTGTCAGGAACAGCCTGCTAAACAGACCACCGAAGTTGACGAAAAAGCCAAAGCTGATGCCGAGCTGGAAAAGAAAGCAGCGGACTGGATTGCATCACTGAATCTGAACGATCCTGCCAAAGAAAAACGCCTGACCGACGTTGTGGCTACCCATCTGAAAACTACCCGTGATTGGCACAATGAGCATCCAGCCAGTACGGTTCCGGCGGGCATAAACCCTGTAACGGGGAAACCATTGTCTGACCTTGATCGGCAAGTTATTGCTGATTCGGCCATTCCTAAAACCGTTCACCAGGATCTGATGACTGGGCTACAGAAAGACCTCGATAAGAAACAGGTCGATGCCGTGCTCGACAAATACACAATTGGGAAAGTGGCATTCACGATGGCGGGTTATAAAGCCATTGTACCGAACCTAACTGCTCAGGAGGAAGAAACCATTCTGGGTTTTCTGGAACAGGCTCGTGAACAGGCCATCGACTACAAAAGCATGAAAGAGATCTCGGTCATTTTTGAGATATACAAAACCAAATCGGAGCAGTATCTGAATGCCAACGGCCGAAACTGGCGGGAAATGTACAATGCCTACACCGCAGCCATCAAAGCCAAAAAAGCAGCTGATAAGAAGCAGGCAACAAATTGATCATGCCGTTTTCGCTTGGCAAAGTCAAGCGAAAACGAAGCAAGTAGGATTCAAAAAGAAACGACTAACCCAACGATGATAAAGCTTTTATACATAACCCTTTTCGCAAGCCTGACCCTAATCAACACGACCTATGCCCAATTGGCTAAATGGCAATCCGGGTTGGTAGTGGATGAATTTGTGGTTGAGAATCCGCCCTTTCCCGAAAGCCACGCAGCCACCATTGCAGAAACACCGAAAGGCCTGGTATCGGCCTGGTTTGGGGGCACGAAGGAACGGAATCCGGATGTCTGTATTTGGGTGAGTCGGCAGGAGAATGGGAAGTGGCTGGCTCCGCAGAATGTAGCGGATGGGATCATCAACGATACCCTTCGGTACGCCTGCTGGAACCCGGTTCTGTACCAGATTCCAAAAGGGGATCTGATGCTGTTCTACAAGATTGGCCCCAGCCCGTCTAAGTGGAAAGGCTGGTTGAAAACATCGCCGGATGGCGGGCGTAGCTGGTCGGCCGCGAAGGCATTACCCGAAGGTTATATTGGCCCGGTAAAAAACAAGCCAGTATTGCTGTCGAATGGCAATCTAATTTGCCCCTCCAGTACTGAAGGAGATGGCTGGAAACTGCATTTTGAACTAACACCCGACTTTGGGAAAACATGGCGTAAAATCGGTCCCATCAATGATGGCCGAACGCTGAATGCCATTCAACCCAGTGTGCTGACGTATGGAAACGGCAAACTTCAGATTCTGGCCCGCAGCAGAGACCGCGCTATTGAGGAATCCTGGTCAACGGACAACGGAGAAACTTGGTCGCCATTGACCAAAACAACCTTGCCCAATAACAACTCTGGAACCGATGCGGTAACGCTGAAAGACGGTCGGCAGGTACTGGTATACAACCATGTACTGCCACCGGGTGAATTGGCAAAAGGGCCAAGGACACCCCTGAATTTAGCCGTTTCAACAGACGGCAAAAACTGGTCGGCAGCCATGATTCTGGAAGATTCTCCCATCAGTCAGTACTCGTATCCATCCATAATTCAAACGAGTGATGGACTGATACATGTGATCTATACCTGGCGTCGGCAGAAGATCAAGCACGCGGTTATTGATCCCCAAAAATTGAAATTAAAGCCAATTGAAAATGGGGTATGGCCTGCATTGGCTGGTTATTCGGCACCTGTTGCAAAGGAAATTACGAAGGATTGATTTTTTGTCATTCCGACCTTAGGGGGAATCTCAAGTCTCTATTTATTAAGCTTGAAATTCCTCCTAAAGTCGGAATGACAAAAACCCGGAAAACAATGACACAGGAATTAACAATACACTTTCCCGGCAAACTGGTTTTTGGCAAAGGCTCCCTTGGAAATTTGGCCAATGAAATCATACAGATAGCCCCACAAAAGGTGCTGATCGTAACGATAAGCCCTCTTTTGGAACAGCTTAAAAGCCTGCTGGATACGCTGGAATCGAACCGCATAGCCGTTCAGGTTGACACTAGTATTGTCCAGGAACCCTCGTTTGCGGATTTTGACAAGCTGATGCAAACCGTTTCGCCCTTCAATCCTGATGTGGTGCTGGGTATTGGTGGAGGAAGCGTACTGGATATCGCCAAATTAGTGGCCGCTCAACTGGAAAATGACCAAACCCTGAGCGACATGCTCGGCATTGGCAATCTAACCAGCCGACGCAGAAAACTAATCTGTGTACCAGCCACATCTGGAACCGGCAGCGAGGTATCGCCAAACGCCATCTTGGTGGATGGGGCTGATCATCAGAAGAAAGGTATTATCAGTCCATTTTTGGTGCCCGACATCGTGTATGTCGACCCGTTACTGACCATCAGTGTACCGGCAGCGATTACGGCAGCTACCGGGATTGATGCGCTGACGCACTGTCTGGAAGCCTACACCAACAAATTTGCGCAACCCTTCATCGACATGTATGCGGTTGAGGGTATGCGACTCATTGCTGCCAACATTGTTCAGGCTGTTCAGGATGGTACCAACGAAGAAGCTCGAACGCACGTTGCGATGGGGAGTTTGCTGGGCGGTTTTTGCCTGGGTCCAGTGAATACGGCTGGCGTACACGCACTTTCGTATCCGTTGGGTAGCCTGTTTCATCTGGCGCATGGACTGTCTAATGCGTTACTGCTACCGTATGTCATGGAGTTTAACATCCCCGCAGCTGTTAGTCGGTATGCGCAGGTAGCCATTGCACTCGGTTGTGAACGAGGTAAGGATGATGCCGAAACGGCGGCAAAGGGTGTCCGGAAACTAAAATACCTGATTCGGGAATGTGGTATTCCAGCCCGTTTACGAGACGTGAATATTCCCAAAGATGTGATTCCTCAGATGGCTGATGATGCCCTGAAAATAACCCGTTTATTGAAAAATAACTCGCGGGAAATAACCCGCGAAGATGCTATCGCTATTTATACAGCCGCTTATTAGCTATGAGTATGAAAAAGAAATACCAGGGTGTTGTGGTTCCGCTGGTTACACCCCTCACCGAAGGGTATCAATTAGATAGAGCGGCTGTCGAGAAGATGATTGCCAATTTACAGGCCAGTAACGCTATGCCCTTTGTACTGGGAACAACGGGCGAATCGTCTTCCTTGCCCACTTCATTGAAAAAGGCATATGTGCTGGAAGCCGTCCGATTAAAATCGGCGGATACAATATTATACGCCGGGATTTCGTCGAACTGCCTGGAAGAGTCGGTTGAGTTTGCCAATTACTGCTTTGATGTAGGTGTCGATGCCGTAGCGGCAACGCTTCCCTCGTACTATGCACTGTCGGAGAGCCAGATGAAGCAGTATTTCGAGCAGTTGGCCGATCAACTGAATGGCCCGCTGATTATCTACAACATTTTCGCCACCACCCGAATGTCGATTCCGTTGCCGATTGTCGATGAGCTGAGCTTTCACCCTAACATTGTGGGAATTAAAGACTCAGAGCGCAGCACCGAACGATTGCACGAAGCCCTTGCCCTGTGGGCCAACCGACCTGATTTCAGCCATTTTATGGGGTGGGCAGCCCGCTCGGCCGATGCGTTGTTGCGGGGTAGCGATGGGCTGGTACCGAGTACCGGGAATCTGCTGCCAGCTATTTACCGCGACATGCTGAAAGCGGTTCAGGAAGGCGATGAAGACAAAGCCTACGGTTATCAAAGTCAATCGGATGTCTTTGGGCATCTGTATCAGGCCGGCCGTACGTTGGGCGAGTCCCTCTGGGCGCTTAAAGTGCTGATGCAGGAATACAACCTCTGCGGAACGACCATGATGCCACCTCTGCAGGCACTATCGACCAGTGAAGAAACCGACTTGAAAATTGCCCTGGCTGAGTTGGTGGAAAAAGAAGAAATACAGCTTTGAGTTAGTAAAGCAGACTGTCCGCGTAACAATATGAACACTGAACACAAACCAATCGTAGGAATCACCATGGGTGATCCCGCGAGTATTGGCCCCGAAATAGCCGTTAAGGCACTGTTGAATCCAGCCATTTACGAGATTTGTAATCCGTTATTAGTTGGCGATGCCGGTGTATTTCAGGACATTGCAACCCGATTGGGTCTGCGCGCAGTCATTCACCCGATCAAAGCGGTTCAGGATGCGAACTTCCAGTTGGGTACGATTGACGTGTACGATCTGGCCAACGTTGACCTGGCTACGCTGCAATTCGGCGAAATATCGGCAATGGCCGGAGAAGCTGCTTTTGCTTCGGTGAAAACCGTTATTGATCTGGCTCTGGCCGATGAGGTGGATGCAACCGTTACAGGGCCGATCAACAAAAAATCTATTAATGAAGCGGGCCACCATTTTGCGGGGCATACCGAAATTTATGCGCAGTATACGAATACAAAGAAATACGGCATGCTTCTGGTGGAGGATCAGATGAAAGTGATTCACGTATCCACGCACGTATCGCTTCGGCAAGCCTGCGATCTGGTAAAAAAAGATCGGATTCTTGACGTAACCGAACTACTCTACAACGGCCTGATTTCGCTGGGTGAAACCAATCTGAAAATTGGAATAGCTGGCCTGAATCCCCACGCTGGCGATTCGGGCCTGTTTGGCACAGAAGACGACGAGGAAATCTTACCCGCCGTTGAAGAAGCCAGACGTCGGGGCTATGATGTGGAAGGTCCCGTTCCTGCCGATACGCTGTTTTCCAAGGCGGCTACAGGCTACTATGGGGGCGTAGTGGCTATGTATCACGATCAGGGCCATATTCCATTCAAGCTGACCGGTTTCAAATGGAATGCCGATAAAAAGCAGATGGATAGTGTCAAGGGGGTAAATATCACTATGGGCCTGCCCATTATCCGCACGTCCGTCGATCATGGAACGGCCTTTGAAATTGCTGGAAAGGGCGTTGCCAGTCCCGATGCAATGGTACTGGCCATTGAATCGGCGGTGCGATTGGCGAAAAATTCTGTAATGAGCGAAAGAGTGAATGAGTGAAAGAGCGAGATGACGCGAGTTATTCACTCATTCACTCTTTCGCTCATTAACCTATGATAGCTGTCATTGCAGACGATTTAACGGGAGCGGCCGAATTAGCGGGCATTGGCCTAACCTACGGACTTACCGTTGAACTTGCGATGTCTGTCAATTCGCAGTCACGTGCCGAATTAATCGTTATTGCTACCGATGCCCGGTCAGTTTCTGAATCAGAAGCTGTACAGGAAATGACCGACGTTAGTGAGGCTTTAGGTGCCATGCAGCCGGACCTGATTTACAAAAAGGTCGATTCGGTACTACGTGGGCATATTATTGCGGAAGTACACGCGCAATTGGTGGTTCTTGGTTTGACAAAAGCCCTGATCGTTCCGGCAAATCCGGCACTGGGCAGAACTCTTGTTGACGGGCATTACTACATTCATGGCGAACGAATTCATACAACTCATTTTGCCGAAGACCCAGAGTTTCCAATAACGGAGTCAGCTATACAAAAACGGTTTAGTGGGGCTACTGGTTTACAGGTACTGGCGGCTCTGTCTACATTGCCAAATGAGGGTATTATCATTGGTGAAGTTGAAAAACAGGCTGATTTGCACAACTGGGTAAATCACCTTGATAAACAGACTTTACCGATTGGCGGGTCAGGGTTCTTTACCGCGATTCTGGATTCACTACAATTGCCAAAAAAACCTATTGATGAGCTAGTTATCCTGAATGAATGCCGCCTTTACGTCTGCGGAAGCAGTTTTGGCGATCGGGTTGAGTTAGTGAAAAGTGCGAAAGAAGCTGGACATGCCGTGAGTTATATGCCGAGCCAGCTAACGAATGTGGGTGGTTTAATGTCTGTTGCACTTGCCAATTGGGCAACCGAAATTGCAGGTTATTTGCAACGAAAAAAGCAGGTGATCCTCGCTATTGATCCTGATTCCACGGAGGGTAAAACGGGTATGGCACTTCACTTGCGAACCGTAATGGCAATGGTAGTGAAGGAGGTGTTGAATCAGGTTACAGTTCACGAACTGATCATTGAAGGAGGCTCAACGGCTGCGTCTGTCCTTCGGGAAATCGGTATCACGCGGCTTGAGCCTGTTCAGGAGCTGGCCCCTGGAGTCGTTCGAACCAGAGCTATTAAAACAGCGGAATTCCGCCCAGCGGGATGCCGCCCAGAAGAATTATATATTACTGTAAAACCGGGAAGCTATCACTGGCCACCGGCATTGTGGTCATTAGGTAGTCATTGACTGTCATTAGTGGTCATTGATAGTTGCTATCACCAATGACAATCAATGCCAATGAAATGACTACCAATGACAATAAAATGACTACTTAATGGTAATCTAATGTCAATCCCAACCTTAAGCATCCTCGACTACCTGATCATCGGCCTGGTGCTGATTATCAATTTGTACTTTGGGTTACGGTACGCCAAAAACCAACGGACAACAGAAACGTATTTCGCGGCCAGGGGGCGAGTACCCGCCTGGGCAATTGGTATGTCTTTGCTGGCTACGCTGATTAGTAGCGTCACGTTTCTGGGCTACCCAAGCGAAGGCTATTCGTCGAACTGGATCTTACTGGTACAGGGGCTAATGGTCCCTATCGTGTTGCTCGGAACCATCTGGTTTATCGTGCCTCTGTATCGCAAAGTGATCGGGCTGAGTACCTACGAATATTTCGAAAAACGCTTTGGTTCATTTGCCCGCTATTACAGTTCTACGGCCTTCGTTCTCCGGCAGTTTTCCTCCATGGGTACGGTCTTTTTTCTACTGTCGGTGGCGCTCACCAACATGACAGGGGGCGATACGTTTTATATCATTGTTCTGGTCGGTCTCATCATCATTGCGGTGAATTTACTGGGTGGGATTGAAGCGGTTATCTGGCTGGATGTTTTTCAGGGATTTATGCTGTTTGCCAGTGGTATTCTCTGTGTAGTGGTTATTCTTTACTCCGTTCGGGGTGGATTTTCGGAAGTTATTACCATTGCCTCGGCGAATGGGCGGACGGGTTTTGGACCCTACGACCTCGATTTTACAAAGCTTACTTTCGTTGTAATGGTCATCAACGGCATGTTCTATGCCATTCAAAAATATGGCACTGACCAAACGGTTGTCCAGCGTTACCTGACCGCTAAAACCGACAAAGCAGCCATCAAAGCCTCTATTTTGGGTATCTCACTAACGGTGCCCGTTTGGGCGCTGTTTATGTTTATCGGCACCGCCCTATACGTCTATTACAAGCAACAGCCCTTGCCCCAGGGGATGCGGCCCGATGCCGTTTTTCCGTATTTCATCATGACGAAATTCCCGACGGGCGTAGTGGGATTTATTCTGGCAGCTATGATTTCGGCGGCTATCTGTAGCCTTAGTGCCGACCTGAATTCGCTGGCAGCAGTTGGTCTGGAAGATTTCTATAAAAAAGCTCGCCCTGCCCGTACGGATAAAGAATACCTGACGGTGAGTAAAGCGATTGTTGTGATTTCGGGCCTTATCGCTATTCTGATTGGGGCCATCTATTTGCAGGCGGGTAATGAGGGCGTTTTAGGTATTGTATTTACCCTGTACGCCATTTTTTCGGGGGGGATTGTCGGTATTTTTTTGCTGGGCATTTTCAGTGCACGCGCCAACAGACAGGGGGTCAATATTGCCATTCTCGTGTGCATTCTGTTTACCGCCTACGCCTTTCTAACCTCGACCCAGATTGGATATGGGGCCAACAAGAAACTATTGCTGGATATGGGGGATTACAACTTCACGCATCATAAACTGATGCTGGGCGTCTATAGCCATCTGGTCGTTATTGGCGTTGGTTACGTAGCGAGCCTGTTTTTCCCCAAGCCTAAACTGGATACGAATCTTCTGTATAGTGGCTGGCGAAACACGTCGAAAGAAGTATCCTTAGAATCGTCATCTTCCCCAAAGCTTCCAGTTTAAGCTCGCTTAGGTGATCTAAACCTTTACTACTGGCGGGATGGAAATGATGAGGTCGATTTTGTCATTGAGCGCAAAGGGAAACTGATTGGTCTTGACGTGAAAAGTGGACGTACCCAGAGCGCCAAAGGTATGGAGGCTTTTCAGCGAAAAGTTGGAGCAGACAAGGTCCTTCTCGTTGGGAATAGAGGCATTCCCTGGCCCGATTTTCTGAAAACAGATGCTAAAACCCTCTTTTGAGTGCCTAAATGGATTTGTCTTTAGTCCTTTCACATCAGTGAAAGTTGATATATAGCCTTGTTGGGTATTTTGTGTCTTATTGGGAGTTTGATAGCACGCTAACATCATACAATCTTTAGTGAAAATAATAGATAAGCATAGGCTTTATCTTGGATAGATTTGTACTCTTAGTCGCCTGTTGCCCAAATTGACTTGCGTAATGACCTGCCACTTTTCCCGAATTGTACTCGTTTGCCTGTTACCACTATCCGGGTTTGCCCAATCATCCCGCATTTCGGATGCACAGATGCAGCGAATTTATGAGGAAGTCAAAACGCCTTTTAAGTATGGGTTGATTATGACACCCGCCGATAACTCGTTGAAGATGGACTGCCCAACGGTCTTTCGGAAGGGAAAAAAGTGGTACATGACGTACCTGATTTATGGCGGAAGGGGGTACGAGACCTGGCTGGCTACGAGTAACGATCTGCTCAACTGGAAAACGATGGGCCGGATCATGTCATTCTCGGATACTACTCAGTGGGATGGGAATCAAAAAGCGGCCTATAATGCCTTACAGGATTACGAGTGGGATGGGCGCTACGGCCTGAACAAGTACAAGGGGAACTACTGGATGTCCTATATCGGTGGAGCAGCCCAAGGGTACGAAGCAGGTGATTTGTCAATCGGGATTGCCTATACCGCAAAAGATCCGACAATCGTGCACGAATGGAAGCGTGCATCAACGCCCGTGCTGACCGCCAAAGACGCCGACGTGCGCTGGTGGGAAAATCGTAAACTGTTTAAAAGCTCAGTCATTCAGGACCTCAACCTACTGACGGGCCATCCTTTTGTGATGTATTACAACGCCAACGGCGATACAACGGGCGTGAATAAAACGCGCTGGTTCGAACGGATAGGCATGGCCGTGTCGGACGATATGCTGCATTGGCAGCGGTACCGGAAAGCGCCCGTTTTGATGCACTCGGCAGGTATTACTGGCGACGCCGTGATTCAGAAAATAGACGATCTGTATGTAATGTTCTATTTCGGGGCCTTCTGGGAAGATCGGAAAGGGGCCTTTAACCGCTTTGCTGCTTCAACAGATTTAGTCAACTGGACCGACTGGACGGGAGCCAACCTGATTGAGCCCTCAGAATCGTATGACGATTTATACGCTCATAAATCGTTCGTTCTGAAGCATAAAGGCGTTGTATATCACTTTTATTGCGCAGTTAACAAAGCCGATCAGCGCGGTATCGCCGTGGCCACATCGGTCGATTTAGGGAAGAGTACGAAGCGTTTTGTAGCCGCACCTGCCACAAAGAAACCATGAGGAACGCAGGGCTACTTAGGGATGGGCGTGAAGTCAGATGCTTACATCTTACGCGAGAGGTTTCTCAAAACCTATCGCTTATAACCTGGTTAAATACCCCTAAATCCCCTGAAGGGGACTGTGCTTACTCTTTGATAAAGTCCCCTTCAGGGGATTTAGGGGTGTTTAACCAGGTTTTGACGACACGAGGTTTTAAGAAACCTCACCTGTCGATTATAAGTAACCAACATCACGTCAGCCTTCTATATTTACTATTAACCCTGTTAACCTACCCAGTTTTTGCCCAAAACGAGCCACGGACTATCCTGGATTTCAACAAGGGCTGGCAGTTTTATCTGGGCGATAATGCTAAGGCGAAAGATGTAGCGTTTGACGACTCAAACTGGCGAGATCTAACCTTACCGCACGACTGGAGTATTGAAGGGCAGTTCAGCGAACATCACCTGAGTACAACCCAGGAAGGTGCCCTGCCTACGGGGATTGGCTGGTACCGAAAAACGTTTGCTGTACCTGCTTCATCAAAAAACAAGGTTATCTTTATTGAATTCGATGGGGTTTATCGGAATAGCGAAGTCTGGATAAACGGACACTCACTGGGCATTCGGCCCTATGGCTACAGCTCGTTTCGGTACGAACTAAGTACGTATTTGAAATTCGGTAGTGAGAAAAACGTTCTGGCTGTCCGGGTCGATAACGCAGCGCAACCCAATTCTCGCTGGTACACAGGCTCAGGCATTTATCGGAATGTGCGACTGGTAACGACCTCAACCATAGCCGTAGATCAGTGGG
The DNA here is from genome assembly GCF_006965485.1 of Spirosoma sp. KCTC 42546. Lineage (NCBI taxonomy): Bacteria > Pseudomonadati > Bacteroidota > Cytophagia > Cytophagales > Cytophagaceae > Spirosoma > Spirosoma sp. KCTC 42546. The sequence continues at coordinate 4,721,722 of NZ_CP041360.1, read as the reverse complement.
GTACGTTTGTTTCGACGCCCACTGTCACAAACCAAAAAGCGCAGGTTTTAGTGCAGGTTAGCATCCGTAACGTGGTTGGCCGGCATTCCAGTGGCTGGAACTCAGGTGGAACGCCACAATCAGTTAACATCACCAGCGTTATTCTGGATGCTTCGGGGAAAGAGGTAGCTACGCAAACGAGAACGTCTGTTCAACTCATTGATACACTCACTACGGTTGCCCAACAGATTGATCTCCTGAATCCAACGCTTTGGTCAGTCAACAAGCCCTATTTATACACCGTTATCACCCGGGTTTATCAGCAAAATAGACTGGTGGATAGCTACCAAACACCCCTGGGTATTCGTTACTTCAGATTTGATCCGGCAACCGGTTTTTCAGTGAATGGGCAACCCACAAAAATTCTGGGCGTTTGCCTTCACCACGATCTGGGTGCCTTAGGTGCTGCTGTAAACCGACGGGCCATACAGCGGCAGCTTGAACTCCTGAAGGCCATGGGCTGCAATGCCATCCGCACTGCGCATAATCCACCCGCCCCCGAATTCCTGGACTTGTGCGACGAGATGGGCTTCATTGTTATGGACGAAGCCTTCGATATGTGGAAGAAAAAGAAATCGAAGCAGGATTATGGCCTTAACTGGGATGCCTGGCATAAGACCGACCTCGAAGATATGGTCCGTCGCGACCGAAATCACCCGTCTATTTTCATGTGGAGTATTGGTAACGAAATTCGGGAACAGTTTGATTCAACAGGGCTTACGATCACGAAAGAGCTAGCCGGAATTGTTAAAAAACTGGATACAACCCGGCCTGTTACGTCGGCGCTGACGGAGAATATACCCGATAAAAACTTTATTTATCGCTCAGGTGCCTTAGATCTTTTAGGGTTCAATTATAAACACGAAGCCTACGCCGAATTCCCCAAAACGTTCCCGAATCAGGCCGTTCTTGCCTCCGAAACAGGTTCGTCCCTGCAAACACGCGGGCACTATGATATGCCTTCCGACTCCATACGCATGTGGGGCAAAGGCGGTCCCGCCAAATTCACGGATGGTAACCCCGACTGGACTGCTTCGGCCTATGATAACGAAGCTGCTTACTGGGGTTCCACACATGAACAAACCTGGAAAGCCATCAAAAAACTGCCGCACATGGCGGGACTTTTCGTCTGGACTGGCTTCGATTATTTAGGTGAGCCGCATCCCTATCCCTGGCCTGCACGCAGTTCCTATTTCGGCATTCTTGACCTGGCTGGTTTCCCTAAAGATAGTTATTATCTGTACCAGACCGAGTGGACAGACAAGCCGGTCCTGCATATTTTCCCGCACTGGAATTGGCAAAAAGGGAAAACGGTTGATGTATGGGCCTACTATAATCAGGCCGATGAGGTCGAGCTTTTTCTCAATGACAACTCATTAGGTATTCGAAAAAAAAACGGGGATGACTTGCATGTCATGTGGCGCGTTCCGTACGAACCCGGTACCCTGAAAGCCGTCTCCCGAAAAGACGGTAAACCCGTATTAACTCGAACGATTTCGACGGCTGGCAAAGCTGCTAAAATCCAAGTGATTGCGGATCGGAATACACTCAAAGCCGATGGCAAAGACCTGTCGTTCATTACGGTTAACATAGTGGATGAGCAAGGGAATCTCGTGCCAGATGCTAACCATCTAATTACGTTTGCTATAGTAGGAGAGGGCACGATTGCTGGTGTTGATAATGGTTACCAGGCCAGTCTTGAACCGTTCAAAGCTAGCTACCGAAAAGCCTACAACGGAAAGTGTCTGGCTATTATTCAGTCAACCGAAAAAGCAGGAAAGGTAACTGTAAAGGCTAGGGCAGAAGGGTTGCAGGAAGCAGAAGTTGAGTTGGTTAGTAAATAATAGGGGTAGTTTTTTATGACGTTAACGCCACCTTTTGCACTGCATGTGGTGTCGGATTTTAGAACCTGGCCTCACTAAAAGATAATGAATCATGAATGGTATAAAGAAACCATCCGGCATACTTCTGATTATCTGTTTGTTACAAACGACGGTTTGTGTCGGGCAGTCGGGTAAGGTACTGACAACGGATAAGCTCAAAAATTACGTTTCGTACTTTAATTCCATTGACGAAGAAGCCGTAAAAAACTATGTGCCAAATGACCAGTCGTTTGACTGGCTTGCAAAGAATATTCCGCTATTCGATTGTCCAGATTCGGTAGTACAGGAGGTGTACTATTACCGCTGGTGGGCGTTTCGGAAGCATTTAAAAGAAACGCCGGAAGGTTACGTCTTCACCGAGTTCATCACCAACGTAAATCATGCCGGGAAGTACAATGCCATCAGCAGTGCCCTGGGACATCATATTTACGAAGGCCGATGGCTGCATAATCCGCAGTACATTAACGACTATATTTCGTTCTGGCTGTACATCGACCCAAAGCATGTAGCGCAGCGGTTTCATGGGTTCAGTAGCTGGGTCGACGATGCGGTGTATAATCGATACCTGGTCAATCTGGATAAGCCGTTTATCCAAAAGAACCTCCAGGCTTTAGATGCTGATTACCGGAAATGGCAGCAGGAAAAGCAGCTACCCAGCGGCTTGTTTTGGCAATTTGATGTGAAAGACGCCATGGAAGAGTCGATCAGTGGATCGCGAAAAGAGAAAAACCGACGTCCTTCCATCAATAGCTACATGTACGGCAATGCCAAAGCTCTGGCCACCATGGCCGAACTTGCCCAAAATGACACCCTCCAGCGCCGATACCAACAGCAGGCGGCCGAACTAAAAAAGCTAACGCTGGATAGCTTATGGGATGAATCCGCCAACTTTTTTGAAGTGAAGCTGGAAAAAGGCGGTTTCTCAAATGCCCGCGAAGCCATCGGATTTATTCCCTGGTATTTTAACCTGCCCGACGATAAGCCAGCCTATGCCCGTCAGTGGAATCAGCTTACCGACACTACCGGATTCAAGGCTCCCTGGGGCATTACCACCGCCGAACGTCGGCATCCGCTTTTCCGCACTCATGGGTCGGGGCACGGGTGTGAATGGGATGGTCCCGTCTGGCCATTTGCCACCACACAAACCCTGAAAGGACTGTCGAATCTGCTCACGAACTACAGGAATCAGGGGCAGATGACGAAGTCGGTATTTTATGATGAGTTGCTGAAATACGCCCGGTCGCACACCATGAACGGCAAAATTTACCTGGGGGAATATCAGGATGAAAAAACGGGCGAATGGCTGAAGGGGGATAATCCAAGAAGTAAATTTTACAACCATTCGGGCTTTGCTGACTTAATCATCAGCGATTTAGTAGGCCTGAAGCCGCGTGCCGATAACGTACTGGAAATTCATCCGTTGATACCCGAAACCAAATGGGAGTGGTTTTGCCTCGATAATGTGCTGTACCATGGAAAGATACTGACCATTTTATACGATAAAACCGGAAAACATTACGGCAAAGGCAAGGGCTTCATAGTCTTTTCTGATGGAAAACAAGTAAGTAAAGGGAAGACGCTTGGCCCATTGACAACTCGGCTATAAACTTCCCCGATTGACCCTTTACCCTATTCCTGCTACATGAAGAACCTACCCTTATTCGACCTGGCTGTCATTGCTGCTTACCTCGTGGCGATGGTGCTGGTTGGCGTTTACTTTTCCCGAAAAAACAAGAATACCGACCAGTTCACTAAAGCGTCCGGCCAGATTCCGGGTTGGGCGTTAGGAATGTCGATCTATGCTACCTTCCTGAGCAGCAACACCTTTCTGGGTGTGCCGGGGAAAGCGTTTGGCGGCAACTGGAATTCCTTTGTATTTAGCCTGTCTATGCCGCTAGCGGCTTATATGGCATCGCGTTTTTTTGTGCCCTTCTACCGGCAAACCGGCGAAATCTCCGCCTATACCCACCTCGAACACCGCTTTGGTCCCTGGGCCAGAACCTACGCCGTTGTTTGTTTTCTACTGACGCAGTTAGCCCGAATGGGGTCAATTTTTTTGGGGATAGCCATTAGTTTACAGGCACTTACGGGTTATTCTATGCAGATGATCATGATCGTAATGGGTGTTTGTATCATCATCTATACCGTTATGGGTGGGATGGAGGCCGTGATCTGGACCGAAGTGGTGCAGGCTGTTATCAAAACCTTTGGGGCTCTGCTGATTCTGTACCTGATTGTTCAGTCGATGCCGGGTGGCGTTTCTAAAATTGTCGACATTGGTGTTAGCCACGATAAGTTTAGCCTGGGGAGTTACGCACCCGATTTTACGCAATCGTCGTTTTGGGTGGTGCTGTTGTATGGGTTCTTTATCAACCTAAATAATTTTGGGATGGACCAGAATTACATTCAGCGGTATCATACGACTTCATCGGCAAAAGAGGCCTCGAAATCGCTCTGGTTGTGCGTTTGGCTCTATGTTCCTGCTTCACTCATGTTCTTTGTGATCGGCTCATGCCTGTTCGCGTATTATCAGGTCCATCCTGAGTTTATTGAAGCCATCAAGCAAAAAGTAGCGATGGATCGTTTGCCCACAACGGCTTCGGCGGCCGAAGTGACCCAACTCATGGCCACGCTTCAACCCGCTGATTACGGCGATAAAGTGATGCCTCATTTTATGGTGACTAAAGTACCGGCAGGGCTGATGGGATTGATCATTTCGGCCATACTGTCGGCAGCTATGAGCACCATCAGTTCGGGTATGAATGCATCGGCTACCGTATTTACGGAAGACATCTACAAACGGTATATCAACGCCGATATATCGGACAAAAAGTTATTGCGCCTTCTTCACCTGACTACCGTAGTGGTTGGTTTATTAGGATTAGGAACCGGACTGGCTATGATTGGGGTGAAAAGTATTCTGGATACCTGGTGGACACTCTCCGGTATTTTTGCGGCTGGTATGCTCGGATTATTTTTGCTTGGCCTGATCAGCCGACGTACCAACAGCCATGAAGCGCTAACCGCCACCTGCATTGGTGTGCTGGTCATTGTCTGGATGACATTCTCCAGTAATCTCCCCGATCAATTCAGTTATCTACGCAATCCGCTGCATAGCAACATGATTATTGTGATCGGTACGCTCACCATTTTTCTGGTGGGATTGATCCTGACAAAATTGAAAGGCCGCTCGTTGGAGCAAGTCAGAAAAGAAGTAATTGTAAATGAATAATGTAAAATGGATAATGAATAATGTAAAATGTGTAATGATCTGATTAGTAGTCATTATGCATTTTACATTACCCATTACTTAGTCAATATGAAAACAGTAGAAAAGGGATTTATTCCGGTGATGCTTACGCCGTTTACCACAACGGGTGCCATTGATTTTGATGCCCTGACCCGGCTCACCGAGTTTTACCTCCAGGCTGGTGCCGCGGGTATGTTTGCCAATTGTCTGTCGAGCGAAATGTTCGAATTGAGCGAACAGGAACGGCTTCAGATCATCGAGCACGTTATCAAGGTGGTAAATGGCGCGGTTCCCGTGGTGGCTACAGGCACATTTGGTGGGCCAATTGAGCAGCAGGCTGAATTTGTTAAAAAGGTAAACAACACAGGTACCCAGGCCGTCATTCTGATTACGGGCTTGCTGGCCGATGAAGCCGATTCGGATGCGGTCTTCAACGAGCGGGTTTTACACTTGCTGGATCAGACCGAAACAATTCCGGTTGGGTTTTACGAATGTCCTGTTCCCTATAAACGTCTGATTTCACCCGATCAGCTAAAGTTATTTGTCGATACAGGCCGGGTTATTTATCATAAAGATACCTGCCTTGATCTTCAGCAGATTAAAGAGAAACTGCGACTGGCTTCCCGCCCAGGATTTGGCTTATATGATGCCTACATGGCTCACGCGGTTGAGTCACTAAAAGCAGGATCGGCAGGACTTTCCTGTATTCAGGGGAATTACTTTCCTGAGTTGATCGTCTGGCTTTGCCGGAATTACGACAACGCCGATTTACAGGAAGAAGTGGCTAAAGTACAGCAGTTCCTGATCGACAAAATGGATGTGATGCATAACGTCTATCCCATCGTTTCAAAATACTTCCTACAGCTACGCGGCTTCGACATGACCACCTTTACGCGTCGGAGTGTAGGTACGTTTACGCCAGACATTGCCAAACAGGTAGAGGGATTGTATGAAGACTACACCCAATTGCAGAATGAGCTGGAGTTGAGTGTGGTTTGATGGGTTGAACACAGAGGCACAGAGAGCACAGAGAGGCTTATTTATTATTTTTCTCTGTGTTTTCTGTGCCTCTGTGTTCAAAAAACTAGGCCAGCACCTTCCCCTTTTTCAAATATTGCCGTTTGTACTCAAGCGGAGTTAAGCCTGTTACTTTTTTGAAGTGACGGTAAAAGTTCGATACGTTATTGAACCCGCAGTCGAAACAGATAATTTCGGTGGGTGTTTTATCTTCTATGAGTGCCCGGCAGGCATGACTAATACGGATTTCGATCAGGAAATCGTAGTACGTCTTATTTGTCATTAATTTAAAATACCGGCAAAACGAGGTAACGCTCAGATTGCTGATGGCCGATATTTCTTCCAGGGTAATATCCTTCTTGTAATTCTCCAGTGTATAACTGCACACGTTGTTCAGGCGGAGCGTATCGGTTTCGTTGGATTGGTAAAATACCGCCCGCCCGTTCACAATCATCTCGTACTCATTCGTTTCGGAGAGTATCTTCAGTATAGACAATAGAATAATCAGCTTGTCGAGGTTTGTGGCATCAACGGCCCGATGCATGAGTTCGGCTAGTTTCTCGTTTGTTTGGCCCGTTATGACCATACCACTCTTTGCCCGTTCATACAGCTTTGGAATTAAATAAGCTTCGGGCAATTTCAATAGATACTCACCCAGACAGTCGGGCAGAAATTGAATAACTATGACTTCAATATTGAGGTCTGGATCATTGTGGAAATATTCCTCATTACTACGCCAGGTATGCGGTAAATTTTCGCCGACCAACACGATTTCGCCGGGCGAGAAATTACTGATCTTATCCCCAATAAACCGAACCCCTTCACCTTTGAGAATATAGTGCAACTCAAGTTCAGGATGGTAATGCCAGATGTTCTTAAAATGAGGTAAGACGTTGTGTCGAACCGTATATGAACTCTCCAGATTGGCAGTTACTTTTCGAAATAGTGGTTTCATGGCAATTGGCAAATGTATCCAATAGAGTCAGCAGGTACGCCGAAGGTCTTGTACTATATAAGCATGACTGGTAGCTAGCCTACTGACTAATTGTCTGCTTCAGGTCAAGTATATCTTCTCCGGTTAGAGCCAGAAATGTGCTCAGGTAATCACACTACAAACCTAAACGAAATATCGTAGATAAGTCATATTTATTCTATGATAATTTCCTATAATAAATTGACAAAAAAATGCAGTTATTGCCCTAAAATGTACTATATTTTTGTATCATGTTATAGAAAAGTATTGTTTATTCCTGCTTTTGTCTGCTTTTAATGCCCACTTAATGACGGTTTTTGCCTACCCTGAACGTTACGCCAAAACCTGCCCCCTTACCGTAGAAATGAACGTTTTTAATCAATTTTAGAGATGATCTATAGGCTAAAAAATCTCTTAGTAAGCAGTCTCCTGACCCTGCTAGTTGCGCTTACTGCATTAGGGCAAGATCAGACAATAGAAAGTAAAGAAGCGGCTTATACACGAGTGATCAACGAGCGCGCGGCCAGGATTGTAGCTACCCTTGGCCTTACAGATCCGCAAGTTGCCGAGCGTGTAAAAACAGAAATTGCACAACAGTATCGAAGCCTGAATACCATCCATGAAAGCCGGAAAGAAGCCCTGGCAGGTATCACAGAGCAAACCCGGAAAGAAGCTATTGAAGCGGATGCCAGCCAGAAATTGACGGCTTTACATCGTGAGTATCTAGCGGTGCTTTCCCATGATTTAACGGCTCAGCAAGTAGACATGGTAAAAGATGGGATGACGTACGGGGTATTGCCCATTACATACAAAGGGTATCAGGCTATGTTGCCGGATTTAACGGACACCCAAAAAGCACAGATTCTCGCCTATCTGACAGAAGCGCGTGAGCGGGCCATGGACGAAGGCACATCGGAGAAAAAACATGCCCAATTTGGCAAGTATAAAGGACGGATCAATAACTACCTGTCGGCTGCCGGAATCGACATGAAAAAGGCGAGCAAAGAATGGGAAGAACGGATTGCCCGGGAGAAAGAAGCCGGAAAATCAAAGGAATGAAGCATTCGTGGTGTCGGATACTTTCATCTGACATCACAAGAAGAACCCACAGAATCCTACCTGCAATAAACATCATTTTAAAACAACGTATCCTTAATCACACACGCATGGTATCGCCTTTACGAACACAAAAACTGCTCACCAGTGCTATAAAGCTGGTCTGCGCGCTTCTCCTGGGCGGGGTTACGGAGGAGGTCTGTTACGCAGAGAAGGGAACTCCTTTTTCTGGAACGGCTTCTGCCCGGAAAGCCCCGCTGGAAAATATTACCGGCACGGTTAAGGATGCCAAAGGCGAGCCGCTACCAGGGGTAAACGTCTTATTAAAAGGAACGAAAACCGGAACGGTTACGGACATAAAAGGAATGTTTCGGCTTAATCTGCCAACCGGAGGTGAGACCTTGATCTTCAGCTACATCGGGTTTAAAACGCAGGAAGTTCCGGTTGGTGGACGAACTGCCCTCACCGTTCAACTGGAAGAGGATGCCGCTGCCCTGGGCGAAGTGGTCGTCGTTGGCTACGGTACCCAGAAAAAAGCAAGCCTGACCGGCGCTGTCGCCACGGTTGATATGAAAGCCGTTCAGGACCTGCCCGTTAATAACCTGTCGGCGGTGTTGGCGGGTCAATTGCCTGGTGTCGGTGTTTCGGGAGGTACCAGCCGACCTGGCGAAAATGCAACCATTACCATTCGTAATCCGATCATTTTATCGAAAGATGGCGGAACCCTGCAACCGTTGTATGTTATTGACAACGTGGTTCGGTCAGCCGACGATTTCAATGCGCTCGACGTATCGGAAGTAGACGCTATTTCGGTTTTGAAAGATGCTGCCGCTGCCATTTATGGGGCTCGCTCTAATCAGGGCGTAGTGGTGGTGCAAACAAAACGTGGGAAAGCGGGAGCGCCTAAATTCAGCTACAGCGGCTCGACGGGTGTTTCCGATGCTACGCTGCCGACCATGATGAACGGTGTTCAACAGGCTACGTACCTGAACGACATGAACTATGCGGCTGGTAAACTGCCAACTGACCCGCTCATTTACACCCCCGATGAACTGGCTTATTTTAACGATCATAATACCAACTGGCTACGTCAGGCCTGGCAGCCGTCAACCGTTCAACGGCATGCCCTGAATGTGAGTGGTGGTAACGATAAGGCTACGTATTTCGCGGGGGCTTCGTACAATGCTCAGAATGCCAACTTCGATAACATCAATACTGGGAAGTGGACATTCCGCGCCAGTGCCGATATGCAGGTGACCCGGGGACTAAAAGCCGCTTTGTCCTTGAGCAGCTACATTGGCAACAAACGCATGTACTACCTGAAGCAAGGGGGCGAAAATGCAGAGAACGACATGAAAAGTCTGCTCTACACCTCTCAGTTCAATCCGCCTTACGTGAACGGGCTGCCGGTTCTGCTCTCGAATTCCAGCAACACGAATACAATTGATGCCTTTAACTTTTTCGAGGTTCAGAATTCCAATAACTACACCCAGACCAAAACAACGGGCCTGAACGTAACGGCCAATGTGGAGTATACTATTCCGGGTATCAAAGGGCTGAAAGCCAGAGTCCTGTACAGCCGCACCTTCGATAACAGCTTTGGGAAACAGTACGGTACGAAATACAACGTGTACAGCTTCTCGATGCTGGGCGACCACAAGCATATTTACGGTGGCGATGTGATCAAAACAACGTCCCTGAACAATGGGGATCGGGTCAGGATCAATCCAGGTTACATTGATACGTACCAGTTTAACGGCTACCTGAATTATGATCGTCAGTTCGGGAAACACCAGATTTCAGCCATCGCCTTCTTCGAGCAGGCCGAAACGCATACCGACAACGTAGCGGCCATGGCCGAAGGGGTAATTATTGGTGGCCTGGATAATATGCGCTACGCCATTGGCACCCAGACCACATCTGAGACTGAGTCGGAAACGGGTTTTCTGTCGTACGCAGGTCGTATCAATTACAATTATGCGGGTAAGTATCTGTTCGAGAGTGCGATACGCTACGATGCCTCTACCAACTTCGCTCCTGAATATCGCTGGGGTCTGTTCCCCTCGTTCTCGGCGGGTTGGGTGATTTCTGAGGAGCCATTCTTTAAAAACAATGTTCGCGGAATTGACTACCTGAAACTGCGCGGTTCGCTGGGCTTTATGGGAGGAGATGCTACCAAACCCTATAACTGGCTGACCAGCTATTCGATCCAGACGGGTAAAGGAGCGGTGTTCGGTGGTAACTCAGACCGTCCATTGATCGTATCACCTAACAATGCTATGGCTAACCGTCAGGCTCGCTGGGACAACAACACGAAGTACAACATCGGGCTGGATGCGCAATTCCTGAAAAGCCGACTGTCGTTCACGATGGATGCGTTCTACGATCATCGGTACAACATGCTGACGTCCCTGACATCGTCCGTTCCGCTGCTGGTTGGTGCTACGCTGCCTTCGGAAAACTTTGCCAGTGTAGATGGATTTGGAACAGAGATCTCCCTCGGATGGAACGATAAAATTGGTAGCGACTGGTCCTATAAAGTTAACACGTTCCTGAGCTGGAGCGATAACAAACAAATTCTGGTGGACGTGAACAAGGGTGTTCTTGGAACCTATTTAGACCCAACCGGGCGATCAACGGACGTTGGCGTACTGGGTTACCATTATCTGGGTATGTTCAGAACGCAGCAGGATGTAGATACTTATCTGGAGAAAAATCCCGGCTATACGCTCTTCGGGGCTGCCCCAAAACCAGGTATGCTGTTTTACCAGGATGTAAGAGGACCTAAAGATGCATCGGGACAATATACCGGTCCTGATGGGAAAATTACGACCGACGATCTGGATTATCTGAACAAAAAGGCCAGCAATCACTTCGGATTTGGGTTCAATTTCAGTGCGTCTTACCGAAGTTTCTCAGTTGCCGCTGTGATTGGTGGTGCGTTCGGCGGGCAGGCGCTGGTGGAAGGGGATGCTCGTTCACAGGCCACCCCCACAGCAAACCGGCCTGTATTCTGGTCGGATCACTGGACGCCCGAAAACCCGAATGCTGCTTACCCAAGTCCTTATTACAAAGATACCTACACCGTCGATTCCGAATTCTGGTATAGAAGCGCGACACAGGCATCGGTTCGTAACCTCAATATTTCCTACGGATTGCCCGCTCGTTTGGCAGGGAAAGCAGGGTTAAGTACGGTACGCGTTTATCTGGTTGCCACCAACCCCCTGAACCTGTACAATCCGTACAATTACAAATCCTATTCGGGTAATTACAACACCTATCCTGTACTTCGTTCATTCTCGCTGGGCTTAAACCTTGGTTTGTAAAATTCCCTCAGATACTATGAAACTCTCCTATAAATTCCTTGTCGCCTTCTGCTCATCGCTTGCCCTGACGGGCTGCATGGAGGTGCTCGATAAAACCGATCTGAGTTCAACCAGCGGGGCGCTGATCTTTAAAGATTCGACGCTGACCCAGATGAACCTCGATTACATTTACGATCAGAACCTGCCAGTTCCCATTGGCTCGTTAGGACCGGAACCAACGGGTTTAAGCGGCCTGTCTGATGAGTCGTATGCCGATAGTAAGTTGTTACAGGGCTCCTTGCTGATCAATGAAATTGGTGATTTCGGTACTAAACTCGATGCAACCAACAACTATGGCAAGATTCGGGTCATCAACACGTTTTTGAGCGATGTAAACGCTGGAACCTTACCTCAGTTTACCAAGAACAAACTTCGGGCTCAGGCGCAGTTTTTCCGGGCCTGGCGGTATTTCGATCTGGTACGTTTATACGGAGGGGTACCGCTGGTTTTGTCGCCCCTGGCAGCTGTTGGTGTCGAAGCCAAACAACTTGACTTTCTGCCACGAAATACGACCGCCGAATGTTTTGCCCAGATTGTCAGTGATCTTGATTCAACGATTGCATCGGTACCAGGCCGTTGGGCTGCTTCCAGTGATTGGGGACGGATTACGAAAGGGACTGCGGCTGCGTTGAAGGGACGAGTCCTGTTGTATGCGGCAAGTCCTCAGTTTAATCCATCCGACGATCAGGCAAAATGGCAGGCATCTTATAACGCCAATAAACAGGCTTATGATGTATTGACGGCCAATGGATTTGGACTGCACGCGTCGTTCGATCAACTATGGTTCCAGGAAGTCAATAACCCCGAAGCGGTTTTCATCACCGGGTATAACACGGCAACAGGCGATCAGTTGAGGAAAAACAACGGCTATGACAATAGCACCCGCCCGTCGTATGCCGGAACAGCCGGTGGTTCAAATCAGCCATCGTGGGAAATGGTGAAAGCCTTCCCGATGCTGGACGGAAAAAAAGTAGGTGAGTCGACCAAATACACCTATACCGATCAGTTGTTCTATAAAAACCGTGATCCTCGTTTCGACAAAACTATTGCTTATAATGGCGCAACCTGGCCGCTCAATGGAAACACTGCCAATAAAGTATGGACGTATTTCGTAGGCGGAAAAACCGTTGAATCGAAAGCGAGCAACACGGGCTTTTATACGCGCAAAGCGATAAATCCATCTGTTTCGGCAGGGGATGTCCAGTATTCGGGTACCGATTGGATTGAAATTCGGTTTGCCGAAGTACTGCTGAATCTGGCTGAAAGTGCCGTTGGTATTAACCAACTGGACGAAGCCTACACGCAACTGAAAGCCATTCGTAAACGGGCAGGTATTGAAGCTGGTACAGATGGACTCTACGGACTACAGGCCAACATGAGCCGGGCTGAACTATTTGATGCGATTCTGTACGAACGTCAACTGGAATTCGCCTTTGAAGGTAAACGGTTCTGGGATCTGCGTCGTTGGAAACTGATCGAAAAAACATTGAATGGTAAACGCAGAACCGGTGTAACGATCAATCTGAAAACGACGGGTGTTCCCGCCGATTTTGCCACCACCCGCGACAATGTTAGTCTGGATAAGGCGTATACGGACTACTTCACCCTTGCCTTCAAGCAATTGGATACGAAGTATGATATTGCCTGGAAACCAGAGTATTATTTCTTTGCTATTCCGCAAACGGCAATTGACAACAACCCCAAACTAATACAGAACAATACCTGGGGTGGTGCCTTTGACCCATTGAAATAAGAAATTGGATAAAGTTTAACCACAGAGACACAGAGATAATTTATCCTTTTAAACTCTGTGTACTCTGTGCCTCTGTGGTTAAACTTTATTCGTCTCTAAACAGGATCATGCCAGGGTGAGACAAATTACCATGCTGAAAGTTGCCATCAGCGTTTAAGCGATGACACTTTCTGCGTCAAAACCAGTCGAAACGGTCATAGCTTTCCAATTTTCCAGCTCATTCTTAACGGCATTTATTTTCGTGTACGCCATGTCATACGCATCCTGGCCAAGGAATAAGTGCAGCGGAGGGTTTTGTTCTGATGCAATCCGGATCAGCGCTGCAACTGCCTTTTCAGGATCGCCGGGTTGGTTGCCGTTGATCTGAGTTTGGTGCGCCTGCTGGCTTGCCCGTACCGCTTCGTATGCGTCAATCTGGCGACTGGGAACGCCGAGGGAACTGGCGGCCAAAAAGTCCGTTCGGAAATAACCGGGTGAAACAATTGTCACATTGATGCCAAACGCTTTGGCTTCGGCCGCCAGCGATTCCGAAAAGCCTTCTACGGCAAACTTGGTTGCACAGTAGATCCCAAATCCCGGAAAGTTACCTGTGAAGCCGCCGATGGACGATATATTAATGATATGTCCCGACTGTTGTTCTCTCAGATGGGGCATCGCAGAACGGACCACGTTCAGGGAGCCAAATACATTGACATCGAAATTTTCGCGGGCTTCCTGATCGGTTAACTCTTCAATACTGCCTAGTAAGCCATAGCCCGCATTATTCACCACCACATCAATACGCCCGAACTGTGCAATAGTAGCGTTTATGGCTGCTTCAACACTTGCTTCAGTTTTCAGATCAACCGATAGTGGCAGGAAGTGGTTGTCTGCCTGACCGACAGCCCGACTCAGATCTTCGATGTTTCGGGAGGTTGCCGCAACGTTGTAACCCTGTTGTAGTAGTTGTTTGACCAGTGAAAGCCCTAATCCTTTTGACGCTCCTGTTATAAACCATACGTTTTTGGTATCCATAATTTTGCTCGTTTAACGGGAACAAAAGTAGTGGGCTTACCAGGACAGTACATTGCGGCATCCAAACCAATACTTGCCAAATTCAAACATTTCGATAAGCGGAGGGTGTCAGGTGGATCTGTTTCTTGAAAAAGTGATTGAAATGAGCTGGCTCGTCAAAACCAAGACTGTAGCTGATTTCGGCTATAGTCCAGTCAGTATGTTTCAATAACGCTTTCGCTTCGCTGGCCAGTCGTTCGGCAATGTAATCCGTGGTCGTTTTGCCGGTCGTTTCCCGAATAGATCGGTTCAGGTGGTTGACGTGGATGGATAACTGATTGGCAAAATCACTGGCTGAACGCATCTTAAACCGTTGTGCAGGCGATTCGATTGGGAACTGACGTTCCAGTAACTCGGTAAAAACGGCTGTGATCCGTGATTTGGCGTCCAGATGCTGGTGCAGTGTTTCCGAAGGTTGCATCTTCAGTGCGTAATGAATCAATTCCGTTACATAATTGCGAAGCAAGTCATACTTATATTGATAATCAGAGCCAATTTCGTCGATCATTTTCAGAAATAACGTGCTAACGTGTTCATCCTGAGTAGCATTTAGAATATAGGCTGGTTTGCTCCCTGCCATGAACATTGGCAACTCACTCAGGCTCCCCCTGATTTTTTCGGTGAAGAACGCTTCGGTAAAAATGCAGAAGAAGCCGGTTTTATCGTCAGATAATGACTCCCAGGTATAGGGTACCTGTGGGTTGAAAAACATGAGAGTCGTGCCGTTGATCTGAATACTTTTATCGGCATAGTGGTATACGTTTTCTCCCCGGATCAGGCTGATCTTATAAAAGTCCCGACGGCTGTATTGCACGCCGGGAACGCCTAAACCCAGGCAATCCTCGAGTCGAAATACATTAAAGTGGCCAATACCCCGTTGCAGGTTATCGGGCAGCCAGTTGAACTTCTTCTTATAAAACTCTTCGAGAGATTCCGTCTTTTTCATGTGGCAAAATTACGGAATTCAAATCATTGTTTGGCGCAGAACTATAATCTGTCTTACAGACGAAAGGTATTAGTAACCACAGAGGCACAGAGAACACAGAGAAATAACTATAGTATGACTTATTTCTCTGTGTTCTCTGTGCCTCTGTGGTTACTATATTTTAACACAAAACTAGGAGAGCACTTCTTGTATCGGAGCAGTTTCTGATGAGGCTGTAGCTGTTGCTTTCAATTTCTTATGATAGAAAATATACGAGCTAAAGCCCAGCGCCACAAAAATAAAGATAGGCGCCCACTGGCTGACAGCTTTACCACTATTTGCGACGGAATACGTAGCACCCAGCAGATCGAATATAAGCCCGGCATAGGCCCACTCTTTAAGGCGAGGAAAACCCGGAACCAGAATGGCAATTGCACCCAATAGCTTGGCCCAGCCCAGAAATGGAATGATGTACGTAGGGTACCCCATCTCAGTAAAACCTTGCACCGACATTGGGTTGACCATAATATTGGGAATAGCCGAACCCGCCATAACAAATGCGAACAGACCCGTTAGTACCCAATACGTGATTTTTGTCTTTTTCATGGCTGGAGAAGTTGAATTTTTAGATTTGAGTTGTGTCATGTGTAGTTGTTGTTTGGCTGACTTACTTGACAAATTTACTGCCCATCAACCACTTCGATAGGGGGGGTAAACGGCATTTTTGGGGTGAATTGCGACATTTTTCCGGGCTTACTTCTCTCCCGAATTTTCGGCTGGACTTAACCCATTCCCTGATCAATTCCTGACTAAAAAAATCTTGCTAAATTGGATTTAGCTGAGAATTGGTAGGGGAGGTTGTATGTAGAAATCACGATAACGATGAAGCCCTGATCGCAGGTCAGGGCTTCATCGTTATCGTGATTTCTACATAAACTGGGCGTTTGTAAGTTGGGGCTTATCCTTTTACGCTGCCAACAACTTCCTCGGCCTTTGCAATTGTCTTATCCCACTGCTCACTTAGGCTGCTGGTCAATTCTTTGGCCTGTTTATCAAGTGCTTTGACAATTTTTTTACGCGTTTTCTTGCCGGAATTAGGGGCCGTCATGTAGCCAATTAGTAACCCTGCCGCAATGCCGGACAGAACTCCTTTGATGTAATTTTTCATAGTTAGCTAAATTAATGATGAATGGTTACTGACTGGTTTTTGAAACCTACTACCAGCCATGGAAAAAAGAACTCCAGACGGTTTAAACGCAGCTAAAGCATTAGTTGTGCCTACAGTTTAGAAATTAGTAAACCCTGAAAGAGGATTTAGTACCCAAAAATGGGAATTTCTCTGGAAGACTAAAAACAGATTCGGTCAGTTAGCCTGAAAATACCGTTCAGTGCCCTAAAATGCCGATGCTATTTTCGTGAGTGCTGGCCACTGTGTCAGACAGGTGGAGCCACTTCGGGAGCCAGTTGTTCAGGCAAAGTGGATACTGTTTGCCTGGGTTTGTTTGTGTGCAGATGGCGAAGGTGTAGCACACCAATCCCAAGTGCCAGAATGCCTTCTCCCAGTACAGTAGCCTGTACGCCAATGTGTTCTGATAGGGTTCCAACAATCAGACTACCAATCGGTAAGGCACTGGCATACACCATAACGAACATGCTAATGACCCGACCCCGCATGGCAGGAGCCGCCTGGGTTTGAAGCAAGGTATTGCTGATCGTAATCTGCGACATCATCCCGAACGCGCCAATCACGAGAAAGAACAGTGCCAGTGGATACCAGGGCGTGTACGAAAATAAGATGAGCCCTGCCCCAAAAACAAAGGTATTAATGGCCAGTATTTTGCTCAGGTTGCCCCCGGGTTTTAGGGAAGCCAGAAAAATGGCTCCGATAAATGCCCCAAGTCCAATGGCACTGTCGAGCAGACCAAAGGTTGACGCTGTACCACGAAACACATCCTTTGCATAAACAGGCATCAGGCTGGTGAAGGGCAAGACCAGTAAGCTAACCAGTGCCAGCATGATAATAATAAACCGTATGGATGATGTTTCTTTTACATAGGCGAACCCCTCGGCCAACTCCCCCAGAATATTCTTTGTATGTAGCCTGGGGACGTAGGTTGGCAGTTTCATGAGCAGGAGCGAGCTAATTACCGCAATAAAGCTGATGGCATTCAAACCGAAACAGACCACTTCGCCTAATTTTTCGATGGCAATACCGGCAATGGCTGGGCCAATCAACTTGGATAAATTGACCATCGAAGAATTCAACGCCACTGCATTGGGTAAGTCTTTTTTGTCGTCGACCAGCTCATACACCAGCGACTGACGGGCGGGTACATCGAACGCATTGATCAAGCCTAAGATGACGCTTAGTAGAATGATCTCCCAAACCGCATAGTTCTTGAAGAACACAACCGTGGTAAGCAGGATTGCCTGTACCATGGATAAAACCTGCGTGAGCAACAGAACCCGATACCGATTATATCGGTCTGAAAAAACACCGCCAACGGGTGTCAATAAAGCCGACGGAAATAGGGTGGCAAACACACTAACGCCCAGCATGAGCTTGGAATGGGTCTGCGAATAGATCACCCAGCTTACCGCCGTTTTTTGCATCCAGGTGCCGAGCAGGGAAATGGATTGCCCGGCAAAGAACAGCCTGTAATTGCGACTTTTAAACGCATTGAATGTAGTTACGGTCATAACGCGAGTGTTGAATACTGTTCTTTGAAATTGACTGAAAATCAGGGCTTCATCTTGTCCATGAATGAACTACTTGCCATTAGTGAGAGAGCTGTAAAGCCTAAAAACAGCAGGAACATCAACAGCTTGTGCTGAGGAGAAGCCTTACTTACCCGAAGCAGTATATAGCCGATAAACAGGTTGAAACAGGCCCACAAAACATTGATCATTGGCGAAGACAGACCCTTGCCGGGGGGATTGGCAAACGGACTCGGAAACGGATCGCCAGAAACGCCGTTCACATAATGAGGCACTACATTAGCCAGGAAAGCACCGGCAAAAAATGCAGCTACATACTGATACCATTTCATGATTCGATGAGTAAGTTGTGTGTAAGAATTTTAACGTCAGATACTTACGCGATTCAGTCGACTTCCAATAGCTTGCTTAAGGGGACCAGTGCCTGACGAAGGATTGCTTTGTCTTCGGTAGAGCAAGTTTCCTGTATGGCTTTAGTCAACCACTCATCTACCTCATTTCTGACAGCATGTAAAATGGCCTCACCTGTTTCCGATAGTGAGATTAGAACTTTTCGCTTATCGATTTTTGAGGGGTTCCGGGTAATGTAGCCAAGCGCCAACAGATGATTCAGAATCTGCGACATCGACTGTGTCGTCACCTTTTCCATTTTAGCAATTTCGTTGGGCAGCATTTCTTTCTGCTTATCGAGCAGCTTAATAACAGACCGTTCGGTAAGCGAAAGTTTTGCATGAGTCGGCGACTGGGTGCGTAGCTTTTTAATAAGCCGGGTCACAACCGTTCGTAGCTCGGTTGATAGCTCCTGATCATGTTGGGGTGGCGAGGGCATATTTATAAAGTAAACTTGTTAAGTAACTTTACAAATATAGAACTAGTTCAGGGTTTGTTAGAAAAAAGTAAGATAGAATAGAGGGTGTTCCTGCTTTTATTGTAGTGCCGACCGGGACGGTCGGGAAAGAAACGCTTATAAGACACCCGACCGGGACGGTCGGCACTGCAATTGCCAAAAATACTCCTGATGAAAAGACGTAAGTTCGTAAAGGCATCCTTACTCACAAGTGCCGTTATTTCTCCAGTAAGCGCGGCTATAGCTGCTTCCGATGCTCAGCAAAATGCAAGCCCGGAGTTTTATGAATTGCGGATTTATAGCCTGAAAAATGCCAGACAGCGAAAAGCGGTCGAAACCTATTTTCAGAATGCCCTCATTCCGGCGCTTAATCGGTTAGGTAGCAAAAACATTGGTGTATTCACCGAATATCTTCCGCAGGGATTTACGAAACTGGTTGCCGTTATCCCCTTCAACGCGCTGGACGATTATTTTTCAATGCCCGATAAACTGGCCAACGATACCGCTTACCAGCAAGCCGGAACCGATTATTTAACAGCCGAAGCCACCGCGCCTGCCTACGAACGTATTGAAAGTTCCTTACTAAAAGCCTTTGCCTTAATGCCCAGGTTGGAAGTGCCCGAAAAAAAGTCGCGCATTTTTGAGTTACGTCGCTATGAAAGCCATAACGAGACGGCAGGAAAGAAGAAAATCGAGATGTTTAATCAGGGGGGCGAAATCGCTATTTTCAAACGGGTAGGCCTGACTCCTGTATTTTTCGGTGAAACGCTGATTGGCCCCATGCGCCCCAATCTGACCTATATGTTAACCTTCGACAACATGGAGGAGCACGACCAGAACTGGAAAACCTTTGGCAGTGATCCGGAATGGAAAAAGATCAGCTCCGTGCCCGAGTTTACCGATGCCCGAATTGTGTCCAATATCACCCGAATGTTCCTGATTCCCGCGGCTTTCTCCCAGGTATAGTACAGACTAATTTTTTAGCGATTGCAACCTTCGAACACGAGTAAAGCTCTACTTATCAATATGAACAACGGGCATTATGGAACGAAGTGTGCTTCTGATTTTACTACTGATAGGAGTAGGGGTATCTTGCCAAAAAGATAACTTGCCTATACCACCATCGGCTAACCCAGCTTGTTTTGAGTCTAACCCCGTTACCCATCAGGCCAAAAGCCTCAAAGGTATGGTCGGGTATCGGCAGGATGTAGCTATGTACACCGTCAATTATCATCTTCCCGGGACTATAGATAGTCAATGGACAGGACTGGTCTGTAATCTTCCGTCTGACTATCAGGTTGTTGGGAAACAGGTGCAGTTTAGCGGAGAATACCGAAGTACCTTAGGAAACATTAAACCTCTTTTTGGCGGAGAGGAGATCTATTATCTTTATCTGTCATCAATTAACTAGCTACTTTCTCCTGATTGCCACTAATCAATAAGAATGATGAAGCAAATCGTCTTCGCCTTTGTACTTATCGGATTGAATTCAGGCTGCGGAGGAAGTCGTTGTGAACTGGATGCAGAAAACTACCGGGCCAGAGAATGTGCTATCAAAGTAGAAGCACGAGACTTTACCGGTAAGTGGTTTAGTATAACGGGCAGGAATGTAAACAAGGGTGGTCAAGTCAAATATGCTGACCTGGGGAGTTGGTATCCTTTATTTGAGGATCACATTGATATTGGGGATACGGTTGTTAAACGGAAGAACGAGCTGGTGTTTTATATTCACAAAAAAGACACAGTGCTAACGTTCCCTTTTGAATGCGAAGGCCAGGTTATCAAATAAGCCACCGGGGCTTGCTTTTACACTAGTTGTACCACTTAGAATCAATCTGTTAGGATCTATCGCTTTTGAAGAAAAAGGCGAAATCGCTCCACTTCCGCTTCGTACTCCCGGTCAAAGTCCTGGTCATTTGATACGTCTTTTTTGAACCCAGGCTCAACGAAAAAGTTTCCGTTCTGATTCGAGATGTTAACCCACCCGATGATGTCGTCTCGCCAGAGCATCGGCATGGCATAATACCCAAGTTGCCGTTTGGCAGGAGGGGTATAAGCCTCAAACCGGTACAACCAGTCCCAGAAATGCTCAAATCGTGCGCGATCCCAACTCAGTGGATCGAAAGGAGCCAGAAAGCGAACGGTTTCATTGGGTCGGTTGTCAATTGCCCACCAACCAGGCCAGACATACCGAATAGAATCAACAACAGCATAGGCAAGCTCGCCAGATTCGATCAGCTTTTTTACACTGGACTGCCTTCCTTCCAGGGTTGGTGCGCCACGGGACAGATGCTGCACAACAGCGCGCAGACTACGATCCGATAGCGGACCCAGTAGGTTTGCAATCAACAAGACGAGCTGACGCAAGCGTTCCGATGGCTCCATCGGCTCATGCTGCCGGTTGGCCAACGCATATAACCGAATACCATTGGCCCGTTCTGCCACCCGCAAGGCCCCGTGATAGTGGAGCGATTGCAGGGTTCGGGTCGTTGTTTTTGAGAAACCGCCCCAATCATTACGCTCACGTCCTGCACCGAGGTGCGCTTCCAGTTCGCGCGGGTGAATACGTTTTTGACTAGCGACAATAGCGAGTACGCGTTGTTCATCTGAACTGAGCTCACGTTCGTGCCTCGGATGGAGCAACTGCCAGGTTGAGAGTGGCATAAAGCCATAGGCGTACAGAAAATCCTCTTCTAACAGAATAGACGAATAATTTTGTTCAAGATCGCCTACCCGATAATTTTCCACCCGATGACGTAGGATAAGATCCTGAGCCCGTGCCGGTGACCGGATCGGGTCAGCCTGAACAAATCCAAGCTGCTCAACTGCCTGACTTAATGAAGTAGGTTTGAATAGCGATGCTGAGATGGCCTGATGCCGTAAGTCTATTCTCGTCAAGTTCATATTACTTTCAACTCCCCATTTAGCTTATAAGTTTTTCCCGATTCAGTTGTCAGACTTACTTGTTTATCGCCATAGCGGAGAATGCAGGGTTGACCGGCTTTGGAGGTAATGTCAATGCCACTCAAATGGCCATTTTGCCAGCGGATGTTAAGTACGAAACCACCCTGAGCACAGATGCCGTTGATGTAGCCCGTTGGTAAGGAGGAGGGAAGCGCGGGGAGTAGGTCAATGGTTTTACCCTGACTTTGTACCAACATTTCGGCTATACCACTGGCCCCACCAAAATTGCCGTCGATTTGAAAGGGTGGGTGCGCATCGAAGAGGTTGGGGTAGGAGCCGCCACCCGTAATGCCTTCCGGCGAAATAGCGGGCCGGAAGAGGAGTTTGAGCATGTTATAAGCATGATTACCATCGTGGAATCGCGCCCAGAAATTGATTTTCCAGGCCAGACTCCAGCCGGTTCCTTCATCGCCACGCTCCAGCAGCGATTGGCGGGCGGCTTTCATCAGATCGGGCGTGCTGTCCCAGGTAATGTCGGTGCCGGGATGAACGCCCCAGAGGTGCGATACGTGCCGGTGGGTATCCTTTGGATCGTCAACATCCTGTAACCATTCCTGTAACTGGCCACGTTTGCCAATCTGATTCGGTGCAATCTGGGTGTACATGGTCTTCAGCGTATCCCGGAAAGCGGCATCGGTACCCAGGATTTCACTGGCAGCAATGCAGTTTTTGAACAGATCGCGGATAATCTGGTGATCCATCGTCGGACCAGCCACCAGACCACCGTGTTCAGGCGAATTGGAGGGCGTACTGATGAGCCAGCCGGTTTTTGGGTCTTTAATGAGAAAATCGACGAAGAAGCGGGCGGCATCTTTCATCAGCGGATACCCCCGTTTTTGGAGGAAAGTCCGATCCTGCGTATACCGGTAATGCTCCCAGAGGTGATGCGATACCCAGGCACCCCCACTCACCCAGATACCATGATTCGATGCGTTGATAGGTGCCGTTCCCCGCCAGAGATCGGTGTTGTGGTGCAGCACCCAGCCTCGGGTATTATAGTGCGCTTTGGCCGTCTTCCGGCCTGATTCGGCCATTTCTTCGATGGCGGCTAACAACGGTTCGTGGCAGGCCGACAGATTCAGCATTTCGGCGGGCCAGTAGTTCATTTCCAGATTGATATTGGTCGTGTACTTACTGCCCCAGGGGGGCGTGAGCAGATCGTTCCAGATACCTTGTAAATTGGCCGGTTGATTGCCTGGCCTTGAACTCGAGATCAATAAATACCGACCATACTGGAGGTATAAGGCCGCTAACGATGGATCGTACGATTTCTCAAATTGTTGCAGTCGTTCATCGCTAGGAAGTCCCTCATTGGGCGAGCCGCCCAGATCGATTGTCAAGGTATTGAAATAAGCCTGGTATTCCCGTATATGAGCCGCTTTAACGGTTTCGAAGCGTTTTGTGCGTAGGGCTTGCAAGGGTCGCTGGCTTATCATGGCCGGATCACCGGAAACGTCTTTGTAGTTTTTGAAATTGGTGCCTGCGGTTAGATAGAGCGTCGCTTCATCCGCTCCCGAAACAATGAGCTTCCCGTCCGACACGCTTATCTGGCCTTTCTGCGTCTGAATATGCAGCAGACTTTCGCCTTTTAATGCGCCGTTTCGTACTTGCACCGACAAGGCAATCGTCTGATTATCAATGCGCCGAACGGAGCTGCCTTTATGCAGGCTGGTCAGGGTTGTCTCGAAACTGATTTGACCTGGCTTACTGGCCGTCAGGTGAACGGCAATCGCCTGGTCGGGTGAGCTGGCGAGGTATTCGCGGGTAAATCGTACCCCATCGGCCGTGTACGAAACGCGGGAGAGTGCCTTTGTTAGATCCAGTTCGAAGCGATAGTTCATGGCTAGCCCGTGTTCTTTAAATCGTAGCCAGAGATCACCGAAGGGTTGATAATCAGCCTGATAGCGGGGGACGGCAGGGGGCGCATCGTCCTGAATCCAATACTTGAATGGGTTGGTTAGTGGAACGCCGTCCGTTGGTTGCTGGCCTACCGGATAAACGACAAAGGTTGGCGGGTTGGTTTTGACGCCGATAAATCCGCCTTTATCGAAGAGGTTAATGACCTGAATGGCCAGTTGATTCTTGCCGACGCGCAGTTTTGCCGCCGGAATGGTATAACGTCGGTTTTTGGCGATGCCTTCGGCTGTACCAATAAGTTCGCCGTTCAGGTACGTAAAATCCTGGTCGCGGATTCTACCCATATCCAGTATAACGTCCTTGCCCGCCCAGGCTGCGGGTAATTCAAACGAGGTACGAAACCAGACGGCCCCATCCAGGCCTTCAAGGCCAGATTTTTCCCAGCCATCAGCCGTTGGAACCGACATTGTTTTCCAGGCCTGATCATCAAATTCAGCCGATGCAGGGCTCGGTTTTTTGTTTATTACATCGCGAACGCTGGCAAACCAGGCATCTTTTTTCTGGGTATAATCTGATTCATGGCTCTGCTTGCCCATGAATTGCTCCTGAGCTAGCTTTTCGGCTTCTGCCTGTTTGCCATCAGCCAATAATTGCCGAATCTGGGGCAAGAATTGGGCTGCACCTTCCCGCTGATATTCACGCGGCCCACCTGTCCAGAGGGTTGCTTCGTTGAACTGAATATGATCCTCCAGAATACCTCCGAATACCATGCCGCCCAATCGGCCATTGCCAATGGGGAGCGCTTCTACCCACTGATTCGCAGGTTGTTTGTACCACAGAACAAGCGACGGCGGAACAGGAGGTTGCGCTTGCGTTGACAGGGTTAGACAGCTTATTAAAAGAGAAAGGTGTAGGCGCATACTGTTTTTCATAAGCCACTGTAGCCTGGACGGCCACGTCCGGGTAAAATCAAGTTCGATTACACCCGGACGTGGCCGTCCAGGCTACTTAATAAAATACAAGATACAATCCCACCATTATGACAATCAGCGCAATCCAGGCTATCCAGACCCGTTGGGTAGGTTTCAGAATGGCGGTAGTTGTAGACGTAACGGGTGTGTAAATAGACGGATTTTTATCGAGTACTGAAATAAGAATCGCCTTGATCAACAATACCGCAAAAATGGCGAATGATAACAACAGATAGTGCGGCCAAAAAGGATATTCGTCGGGAGGTAGAACCCATAAATATAGAATGCCCACGCCCAGACTGAATGCCGAGCCTGCTGACAAAACGGTATTTACGGCTGTTCGGGTAGTACGTTTCCAGAAAACAGTCAGTAGAAAAACAACAGACAACGGCGGGGCAATGAACCCCAGCACTGACTGGAATACATCGAACAGGTTGAGTCCTTTGATGCTGTCAATGGCCAACGCCATCAAAATCGCGAATAAACAGCCTACCACAACTGTCATTCGACCTACTTTAATCAGTTGCTGATTGCTGGCGTTTGGGTTGATTTTTCGGGCGTAGACATCCATCGTGAATACCGTACTCAACGAGTTTAACGACGAGCCAATCGTACCCACCAAAACCGCAATCAGTACCACAATCACCAGCCCATTCATACCCGGCGGAAACAGGTTCGTAACCATCGTCATATAGGCTTCGGCGGGGTCGTTGAGGTTCGGAAACAGAATAAAGCAAAGAATGCCCGGCAGAATAAAGAGCGGCAGCGACAGGATCTTGAGCCAGCCGATGAAATTGACGCCCAATTGGCCCTGTTCCAGATTTCGAGCGCCCAGCACCGATTGTACCATACTTTGATCCGTACAGAAAAAGGCAATAGCGGCCACGGGATACCCTAGCAGAATAGCGGGCCAGGGGTACTTGGTATCGCTGGCGGAGTGAATCAGATTCCAGTAGCCAGCGGGCGCTTTCTGATAAACGGCTTCCAGGCCACCCACTTTATTGATGCCTAAAATCGTGAGTGTTAGTGAGACGCCGATCAGCAGAATCATCTGGAACACATTCACGCGGGCAATGGCTTTCAATCCGCCCGTGTACGCAAACAGGCCCGCAAATAGCACCAGTACAATAACCGATTGCCACATGGGAATGCCCAAAATCTGCCGAACCAGAAAGCCACCCGCAAACAACCCCAGCGATAACCATGAAATCAGGATTTTAATCAGCGCGTACCACGCCAGAATAGTTTGGGTAGATTCACCATAACGTTGCCCCATGAACTCGGGCATAGTTGATACGTTGGCGGCTAAGTACTTGGGCGCGAAAACAATGGCCAGCAGGAACAGAAATACGAACGCGTACCAATCGAAATTGATGGCCACAATACCCGTGCTATACCCGATGCTCGCAAACGCCAGCAACATGGATGGCCCTACGTTAGTCCCCCACATATTGAACCCAATGCTCGCCCAGCCCAGCGATTTATTTGCCAGAAACAGGGTTTCATCAGTGTGGCCTTTTTGCGGCTTACTCGCCCTATAGCCGATGATGGCTAGAATGACCAGGTAAGCTAAAACGATACCGTAGTCTAAGGCGGTTAAGCGATCAGTGATGTTGTTCATATACTAGGTGAATGGATAATGGATAATGGATAATGTATGATTGATAATGAGGGGCTTGCATTTCCATTTTACATTGTTCATTATCCATTATTCATTAATTTATGACAACCCATACTCTCTCAGCACATCCTGCACCTTCACGGGCTGGCCGGTTTGCAGAGACTTGTCCATCGACTGAAGCAGGGCCACGGTGCCGATGCCTTCTCGTATATCCGGGTACGCCGTTTGGCCGGATTCGAGGCAGGTGGCGAAATAGTCGAGGTAGTTCTGGTACTCGCCCGCATGATGGCTTTTGCCTTCAAACCGGAAGTAATGCTTCAGTTTGTGCTCCCAGGTTTGTACGATTTCCTCGCCCGTGCTGGTCGTGATGGCGTAGCGTAAATCCATGTAATCGGCCTGGCTGCATCCTTCGGTGCCGCGCAGAATACAGCTCATTTCGGAGTCGCGAACGTTGGGTTGAACGGGGCCAGTGTAGGCACCACTCACCCGGGCGATCCGTCCGTCGGTGGCTTTGAAAATGAAGTGCATGGTATCCACGTTTTTCAGGCCGCCCTTCCGACCGTTGGCGCTGAGCATGCCGTAGCCCATCACCTCCTCAATGTTGGGCAGATACCAGCGAATAAAATCGACCGGGTGACTGAGTCCACCGTACAACCATTTGAACGCATTTTCCAACGACCAGCCTTTGTCCAGGAACCAGCGATGGTCGGCGTGATAATAGCCTTCAATGGTGATCAGTTCACCGATTAGCCCCGCGTTAAAATCGGCGCGTTGCTTTTTCATCGGCTCAAAAAAGCGCGAACTCTGCCCAACAAATACCTTTTTACCAGTTTGTTCGCTGATGTCGATGAGTTCTTTTGCCTTCGATAAATCATCGATAAATGGCTTTGTACACACCACATGCTTGCCGTGAAGCATGGCCTGTTTGGTATGCTCCGCGTGGAATTTATCGGGCGTATAAATCGCGATGACGTCAAGGGTTGGATCATCGAGCAAATCCTGGTAGTTGGCCGTATAGTGTTGAAAATCAAACTCTTTGGCTCGTTGTTGGCACAGTTCGATTTTCTGATCGCAAACTTTCACCAACTCATAATTCGGGCTCGACAGTGCCGCTGACATCGTACTGCGCCCTTCGCCTAATCCTAGAATGCCTAATCGTAACATGGTATACTTGAATTTGAGGATTAACATTTTTTAAACACAGAGGCACAGAGAACACAGAAAAACAAAAGATAGAAAGGTGCCAATTAACATCTCTGTGTTTTCTGTTCCTCTGTGTTTAAAAAATCATCTAACTCTTTGAAAGTCACTCCACACTTCCCCCGGATTCGTCCCCGGAATCCCTTCCTGATACGTTTTCATTCGGGTATTCCACTCATCGACGCGGGGATTGTTTTCGGTGGTTTTGGGATTGAGTTTGTCTAGGCTTTCGCCTTTGGGAACGCTAATGACCAGCATGAGTTGCCGCCCGTTTCGGAATAGAAGCAGCTGCTGGAAATTGGCATTACAGAATCCTTTCGCCACTTCCGGCCATTTCTCGAACTGCGTGGCATGGTAGGCCAGATATTCATTTTGTAACTTCGGGTCAGCCACCAGATTGGCGGTGAGTATCGTGTGATCCCATTCCCCAGCTACCGGCCCGGTGGCGCAGTTGTTCCGGTTGAATTCGTAGAATAAATCGTAATAGGTCTTGACTTTCGCCGTTGGGAAAGCTCCTTTCAAGCGCTCACTCAGCACGAACACGTCCTGTACTCTATCGAAAATGACATAATGATTTTCCCATTGATAGAGCGCTTCTGGATTGACTTTAGAGCGAATCATTACCTCCTTTATTCGCTGTATATCAATAGGTTGTTTCGCATCGGCAACCAGCTCGACAATAACCGGATTTTCTTTATTAATGCCCCAGCGTGCGTCGGGTCTGACTTTGTTGTTCAGCAGGTATTGATACGGTGTCTGGAGACCTGCTTTTGCTTTAATGCTATCCGCTACCTGAGGGCCGTTATGCGACCAGACGTTGTTCGGGCCGTTGGCGTTTTGGAGGAATTTTTCGGAGGGCGTCCAGTTGTCTTTGATCGTGAAATACGACGAGCCTTCATCGGTATACAGATAAAACCAGTGGGCAGGCAGATGCGCATAAGGTGCTTTGTAGACACTATCGATATAATTCTCTGCAATAATTGAACCCGGTTGCGCCGACAGGGTATAGATGGCGGCTGCATCGTACATGTGTTTGGCGAAGTGGTGAATCTTGTTCGCCACCACTTTATTGTTCCGCATCGCGTTGATGGTTTTGGTCCATCCCCAGCCCATACTG
Organism: Spirosoma sp. KCTC 42546; assembly: GCF_006965485.1. Lineage (NCBI taxonomy): Bacteria > Pseudomonadati > Bacteroidota > Cytophagia > Cytophagales > Cytophagaceae > Spirosoma > Spirosoma sp. KCTC 42546. The sequence goes on along the minus strand of NZ_CP041360.1, from coordinate 4,693,113 downwards.
ATACCGCTATAGCCTACCTCGTTTATCTCATTATGCTCGATGGTAATGCCTCTAACATACCCCGCTCCAATGGCCACGCAGCCCCAGTCTTCGTTGGTTACGTTGGTAATCAGGTTGTTGCTGATGGTCAGGTTGCTGCAGACTTCCCGTTCATCGGTTGGGTTGTAGGGTAAGTGAATTTCAGTGGCTTCGTCGGCAAAAACACCTGCCTGAATGCCCGTGCCACCAATGTCGGTGAACAGATTGCCCCGGATGACATTGTCGTGAACGCCTTTGTGATAATCGAGTCCGGTTGCTGCCAGGTGCTCAAACCGGCAGTTTTCGAAGCCCGTATGATTGGCAAAGGAAACGTCCACAGCCGCTGCCGGACGACCGACCCAGGCCTGATTTTCCAGTGACTTTTTATCGGGCGTACCCGGAATTTTCAACTTATACGCATCCAGCATATACAGGCCCGCCTGATGCGGCACATGCCCCTGCTGCGACGGCCGCAACCAGCCCGAATGCTGGAATGATATGCCTTTGAACATCACGTTTGCTACCAGATGATCAACCGTTCCTGTCATGCGTACCAGCGTTTCGAGGTTTGGGGCAATCACCTGAGCCGTTGCCAGATTCTCGTTCGGACGGGGGATGTAGTAGATTTTTTTCGCTTTGGTATCCAGAAACCATTCGCCGGGCTGGTTCAGGAGTTGAATGGCGTTTGTCAGGTAGAAGGCAGAGTTGCCGGTTTCTTTCGAAAGCCAGGGCGAAGGCCACGGATGCTCGGATTGAATGCGACTTTCGGGTTGATGGAACCACAATTTGGCGCTATCTCCTTGCACCTCAATGCGTTTAATGCGAAGATTGGCAATCGCCCACCATTGATGGATGAGCATTTCCAAACCAACTGCTTTCGATAAATCACCGACTTTAGGCGCTGGAATCCAGCAGATTTGTTCCTGTTTATTCCACGATAAAATGCGATTCATCAACGGATAAGGCGTGTCTTTAGCGCGCGTTGCTTTAGTGCCATTCACCCATAATTGCCGAAATTCCAGAAGCCGCCCGCCCACGTTCGGCGCATCGGCCATCCAGACGTTTCCGACGGCTTCTTTGGGTAAACCAGGAATGGTGCCTTTTACTTTTTGCCAGCCAGAAATAGAAATACCCCCACTTAAAATGGGTTTTTCCGTCGGAGCGGCTTCGATTACCGTTGGGGCTGCTGGTGTTCCTGAATCTTCCGGGCGAATAAAAACAGGCTCATTTAACGCATAAAGCCCATTTTTTAGATAGATATGAGCGCCTGTAGCTATACTCGGATCGGCTAGCCGACGCAGTTCGCGGACCTTACGCAGCGCCATCTGCAAACTAGCCACCGGTTTTTCCTTCGACCCCGCATTCATATCCGACCCATCTGGTGCCACCCAGATTTCGGCCTGCTGCGCGAAGAGGAGCGAGGGTAGGAGGGTCAGGAGTAAGATGGCTAGGAGTCGGTTCATGTTAATTTCTAAAGTTGGAGCGTGGTGTCGGCGGGGCCGCCCGAGCGGTTCTTCAACCCGATACTGGGAGGTTTCTCAAAACCGACTTTGGCTTGTTCACGCGGTTTTGAGAAACCGCACAATGTCAGGTTTAGAACCTGACATCACTACTGCAAAAACGAAGTTCATTTACCCGAAAAATCAAAGTACAACGTCAATTCTTTGGCGCGGGCGGGTTCTTTTTCGTAGTCGTAAAAAATGTGTTTCATGCCCATTGGTCCTGTGGTTTCGTTGCGTTGTGTTTTTGTGCCGATACTGCTGATTCCCTGCATGAACGAAATATCGCCCGATGGGAACGTTGGTTCGTAATTGTGCCATTGGTCGGTTTTCCAGGCGGGGGTGAATAGCCGGAAGAAGACGTCTTCGTTTTCCGTGGCTACGGTAAAAGGTTGACCCGATGTTTCAAATCGGCACCAGTACATATTGGCGTGATAGCCTTTGAATTCGGGGTAAATAAACGGCGCTTCGCCTGTTTCTGAGTTGTTATACGCTTTGTTCCAGACGCCTAACGCTCCTCCTTTCATCCGGTTTTTCCAGACGCGATACGGGCCTTTCCCCATCCAGTTCACCGCTTTCATCTCCGATTCCGGGAACGAAAAATTGACCCCGTCCATCATCGTGAAATAGCCATCCGGGAAATACCGCACCCGCATTTTGACCCAGCCCGACGGGTAAATGGTCCATTGCAAGGTGTTGTAGCTTGATTTTCGGTCGAAGGTCGATTCGATGATGACGCTTTTGCCGTCGCTATGTTCGGTGAAGTTTTTGAAGTTATTCACGCCTTCCTGCAAAATGGGGCCGTTGGTGAACGGGATTTTTCCAGCGCTGTTGGCCACTTGTTTCAATAACCCGGTTCGTCTGCTGAATGTCAGTTGAATGCCGTTTGCCGAAACGGTATAGAGTGAATCGGTTTCAGTCATCGTGACGGTGCCGGTACCTTCCTTGCTGATGAGCGAGGCTGCTACTTTGTTCGGTAGAGAAATGGGGAAACTCCAGGTAAACAGCTCGCGTTTGTGTGGGTCGATGGCGGTGATGTATAGGAAATCGTAGTTCGCCCAATCGGTAGGCAGATTGGCTTTTAGGGCCCCTTTTTCGAAGGGCTTCAGATTGGGTGCCACAATCGAAAATGCCTTTTCTAGTGGTTTCGATGCATCGTACGGACCGGAGACCTTGACCAACTTTCCGCTAAACGAACACTGGTTTACGTTCGTGAAGTAATGGCGATTCTCAATCGGGAAACTACCGTCGAAGGCCGGGGTGATTTCCCGGTGCGCCAGTTTGATGGGCGACCATACTTCTTTAATCGTAAAAAAACTGCCTTCTTTTTCCCGATACGGACCGACAATGCCATCAGCACCCCGATTGCCGTCTGTATCAAGGGGGCCTTTGCCCTCATTTCGGTCGGTACGAACCACGCCCTGATCCGCAAAATCCCAGAGGAAACCACCAGCCGCCAGTGGATCGTGCCACATAGCTTCCCAATAATCGTCCAGGCCTGCCCCGTGGCCGCCATCGTACATGCCATGCAGAAATTCAGTCGGTAGGGTTATGGAATGGCCGTGGTTGTAGTTGCCAATGCCGTAGTTGTACTCCCGATAATGTTGGGTATCGAAGCCGCCGAAATCTTCCCAGGCATGGATCACGTGCCGTTTCTGAATATCCAGTTGGGCGAACAACGGGTCGAGTTCGTAATTGTGACCACCTTCATTCCCGTTGATCCAGAAAATAACCGATGGGTGATTGACATCGTGCGTAATAAGCTCTTTGAGTAATTTGGTGCCGGTTGGCGTATCGTAGTGACCGTGCCAACCCGCTAATTCATCGAACACGAACAGGCCCAGTGAATCGCAAACGTCCAGAAAATGATCGTCGGGGGGATAGTGAGACATCCGAACGGCGTTCATGTTCATGTCCTTCATCAGGTTCACATCCAGGATACTCAGCTTCTTACTTAACGCCCGACCCGACGATGGCCAGAATGAATGCCGGTTGACACCCTTGAGCTTGATTTTCGTGCCGTTCACGTAAATGCCATCCCGTTGCTTTACCTCCACCGTTCGGAAACCAAATGACTTCGTCAGCGTGTGAATCAGCTTCCCGTTCTGGGTTAGGCTGAATGTTACTTTGTACCGATTCGGCGTTTCGGAGGTCCACAGAAGTGGATTTGATATGGATTTTGTAAGTGTTGCTAATTGGCTTCCGGTGCCAGTTTTTACCCGAAACGGCGTACCTACTTTGTGGCCTGAAATTGTATAGATCTGAGCCGAAATATCTGTTGTTTTACCGCTTGTGTTGAGCTGAAGTTGGGCGGTAAACGTGCCGTTCGCTTTAGCATCGATCGCTACGTTGGCGATGTGTTCGGCGGGGAGGGCTTCCAGATAAACGGGCCGGAAAATGCCACCAAAAATCCAGAAATCACCTTTTCGTTCGGCTTCATTTACGGACTGATTTGACGAGTGTTTCGATACCGTAGCTTCCAGTAAATTGCCTGATCCATAGGTCAATAAATTCGAAATGTCGTACTTGAATGCGTAGTATGAACCCTGGTGGATTTGCCCCGCCGACTTGCCGTTTATCTTGACTTCGGTGTCGGTCATGGCTCCTTCAAACACAAGGTTGATGTGTTTGCCTTTCCAGGATGCTGGTACCTGAAATTCATATTTGTATAATCCCTGCTCTTTCCCCCGCGAGCTATCTTTGGCGAAACCGTAATTGTATTTGCCAAACCCCTGCAACTCCCAGTTCGACGGTACTGGAATGGTTGTCCACTTCCCCGAATTCTGCCCAGCCGTGCAATAGAATTGCCAGTTTTCAGTAGTGGAGTTCCCCGTGCCCGACAGGTAGCGTTTTTCCGTTTGCTGGGCTAACGTGAGCTGAGTTAGGGAAAGAAGGAGAGCTATTAAAAGACCGTATTTCATTTTTAAGTCAGGCTTGAGATTCCTCCCTACGGTCGGAATGACAACAACTTAGTACTATTTCAACAACCCCTTCAAAACCCTCTTCTTCACCTTAAAAATCGTCCCATGTTTATGGCCTTCCGGGATTGCCGTTTGGGCCGAAACATCGGTGAAGGTTTTGAAATCGTGGGTCTTTACGGCACCGTATTTTTTGTCCTGGTACGAGTCGAAATAGATCAGCCAATCGTTGCCTACCTTGGCGACCGACGGGCCTTCGGTGAATTTCGTTGTGAAGGGTTCCGACACATTGGTGTAAGGGCCGGTTGCGTTAGTTCCAAAGGCTACTTTTAGATTCCGCTCCGGACGCGTGTTGTCTTTCAGAACCAGCACATAATCAGCGGATTTACGCTTTACAATTACGGTGTCGATGACACTGAATTTGGGGTCGAGAAAGAGTTTAGTGGGGGAGAAGGTTTTGAAGTCTTTGGTGGTCGTGTAGTACATCCGATGGTTGTTCTTTTCATCCTCGATTCCCCGCTCGAATCGGCCCGGAATGGTGGAGGCCCAGATGATCACAAACTGGTCAGCTTCGTTGTCGTAAAACAGCTCGGGAGCCCAGACATTTACAGTTGTGGGTTCGTGTTCCATCACCGGTAAAAACCGTTCCTCCGACCAGTGAATCAGATCGTTGGAACTGGCGTAGCCGAAGCCTTTGTCGTCCTTCCAACTGCTTGTCCAGACCAGATGAAATGTACCATCTTTTCCTTGTGCAATAGACGGATCGCGCATCACCTTCTGATTGCCGATTTCGGGTTTCAAAAAGGTGCGATTCAGGTCTGTCCAGTTGTAACCGTCGTAGCTATACAACAGCCGAAGCCCCTCGTTAGCGGGTTCATGGAACGAGCTGAATAGATACACCGACTTCGAGCAGGAACTGAAAGCGAGTAAAACGATAAAGGCGCAGATAAGTCGGTTCATTTTTTCTGAAGGACTAGTACCCAGTCATTACCGGCTTTCGGTTCGGCGGGTGGGTTGAATTCCTGAATGCCTTTATTGGCAACATCCCCAATAGCGGTCGTTTTGCCATCACGCGGGTTGAACCAGGATGCAGTTACGCTATCACCCGGAAGTTTGCCCATGTTCAGCTTTATGTTCCGGCCGGTGTAGGTGTAAATGAGCGCGTAATCGGCTCCCCGGCTGGCTACTAAATAATCATACTGTTTGTCCTGATTCGCAATCAGCGACTGGTCGGGGACGCGGTCGAAAAAGGAATAGGCTAATAGTAGATTTTTCAGGTGAATCATCTGTCCGGCACCAGGGGCGTCGATGGCTTTGTCCCAGGTTTCAATCGGGCCGAAGGACGTTTTTTTGTCGCCCTTTTTGTACATCTGCATCACTGAATTATGCCCGTAGGTATACCCAAATGCACCCGCCAGCACCGACCAGTATCCGTATCTGCGCACATCGTCGGCCGTCCAGCGGGGCAGATTCACATCGTGTAATCCGTGCGGAATGCCCTCGTATGACGGTTCGCCGTCGATGGTTGGCTTGGTGGGCTTAAGCGCTAAATCAGCTTGGATATACCGCCAGTTATCTTCGCCATAATGCAGGGTTTCTTTGGCCGCCGTATCCTGAGCATAGGTCTTATGGCCCGACTGCACCATGTTGAAATCCAGCCAGTTTTCGTTGTGAAACCACTCCGATGACGATGATCGGCCGCGCGGGTGAAACGTAATTAAATGCGTTGAATCGATCTTATTGATCGTGCTGCCAATGGTTTTCCAGACCTCCAGCGAGTCACTGCCTTTAATGTCTCCGCCATCGAGCCAGATAATATTCGGCCGGTTTTTGTAGCGATTGGCCAGGAATTCCGCGTATGTTTTTCCCTGCTGCTGATTGACTCCTCCCTTTTTTACATTGTTACCCCAAACCGGAACCAGCGCCATGTAGATTCCTTTTTCGGCTGCTTTGTCAACCACAAAATCAACGTGATCCCAGAAATCGTATTCAGTTGAATCGCTGAACGAGGTCCCTTTTGTGAGCAGGGGAGTGGCTACATTTTTAGAAATCAGGGCCGAATCACCATAAGCATTTGTGACATCGAGTGTGTGCAACACCATCACCTGAATGACGTTAAAGCCTTTTTGCTTCCGGTTCTCCAGATAGGTTTCAGCTTCTTCCCGCGTCAACTTCCCGAAAAGCAACCAACCCGTATCGCCCAGCCAGAAAAACGGTTTGTTGTCGCCAATGGCCAGAAATCGACTGTTCTCCGATACCGCAAGCTTGTTGGGATCTGATACGTTTTCATTCGTTTTACAAGCAATGATGGCACTAGATAAAAAAGCGAAGAGAAGTAGTCGTTTACGTATCAGGTTTAGCATGTACAAAGAATGAATTTTTCTGTGCTGAGAATGTGTATGATTTTTTCGGCGCTCTGTATGATTTTAGCAATCATAAATAGTTTATGGTTTTAGGTATATGGTTTACGGTAGGCTGACGCACGAAATTATTGACGCGCCAGCCTACCGTAAACCATATACCTAAAACCGTAAACCTGCAACCAATCAATACCCCGGATTCTGGACAATCGCTTCGTTCTGCAAGCGTACAATTTGCGGGATGGGCAGCAGCAGCTTGGTTTGGGTAATGGCTTTTCCTTTTGCGCCCAGGACAGGGACGGCCCGATTCGTCCGTTTCAAATCGAACCAGCGCTGAAACTCAATGGCCAATTCCATACGTCGTTCGTGTTCGATGGCCAGGTCGAGCGTTGCATATTTGGCTGATGGGTAGGTCGCATCGCCGAACTTCGGTAAACCCGCCCGTGTCCGTACCTGGTTCAGGTAACTGGCATCGCCGGTGACTTCTGAGAGCATCAGCAACACATCGGCATAGCGCAGGACCATGAAGTTGTTGTTGGCCAGCGAAACGCCATTGACAATCGTAGCTCCCGTATTCGTCCATTTGGTAGGGAATTTCTGGGGAGTGAAGGTCGTGCCGCTCGTGTAGCCAAGGGCAATCGTTATATCCCGACGCGGATCGCCCGCTTCGTATTCGTTGTATAGATCGTCGGTGATCTGATTCATGCCCGTACCGATGAAGCCTAAGCCAGCCGTAACGGGATAGTAGGTCTGGTAATACCGGCTGAACGGTGCTGAAGCGCTACCACCTAGGTACTGAATCTCGAAAATGGACTCTTTCGTGTTTTTAACCGTTGGCCCCCATAAACCGGCAAAGGTCGGGATCAACGAATACTGATTGCTGTTCACCACTTCCTTCAAGACCGTAGCCGCCGACGTTTTATCGCCGAGGGCTAGGTATACTTTGCCAAGTAGTGTTTGGGCCGCTCCTTTCGATACCCGGCCTGGAATCGTCACGGCTGATGCCAGCGGAAGTTTATCAATAGCTGCGGTGAGGTCTTTTTTGATCTGATCATAAACCGCAGACTGGGGAGAGCGTAATACGTTATAGCTTTCCTCGCCCGTAAGTGGAGTTGTCACGATCGGTAAATCGCCCCAGGTTTGCACCATGTTGAAGTAATAAAGCGCGCGCAAAAACATCATCTGGGCTTTCACACCATCTTTATAGGTAGCATCCAGGCTGGCTCCTTCAATCTTGTTCAGGACAATATTCGCGTTGAACAACGCCTTATAATAGTCCTGCCAGAATTGATACACGACGGTGTTGGTCGTCGACAGGGCCAGGTCTTTAAACTGCCATTTATCGGCCTGAATTCCCGCAATATTATACACAATAGCGTTGTCGCTCATCTGCTCGTTCACGTACGACATAGCGCCCTCAGGGTGATAAATCGTGTACAGCGAGGAGTAAGCCGCGTTAACGGCCAGTTCAAAATCATCCGTTGTTTTGAAGTTATCGGCCGTTGGGTTGGAAATCGGTTTGAGTTCCAGAAACGACTCTTTACAGCCTGTAGCCGCCAGGCAGATACAGACGATGGTTAGTATATGTTTGATCGTTTTCATGTGAGTTGGGTTTAACTTCCCGAATGTTGATTAAAACTACCCCCAACCCCCTAAAGGGGGCTTATACTCGACCAAAGCCCCCTTTAGGGGTTGGGGGTTCTTACCTTAAAAATCAGTTTTAAGACCTATGGTGATGACCCTTGGAATGGGGTAGGAGCCATAATCTACGCCGATGAAGGCACCGTTGGGCGCATTGCCAGACGCATTCAATCCATTGCTGCCCGCCGAATAACTGGTGGCGTTATAGGTCGTGTTCTCGGGGTCGTAGTTGGAGTATTTGCTCCAGAGGTAAACGTTGTCGGCGTTCACATACACGCGGGTTGTCTTCAGGGGCGTTTTTGCCAGCAACGACGCTGGGATTGTATACGAAACCCGAATGTTTTTCAGCCGAACAAACGAAGCATCTTCAACCCACAGACTCGTAAACTGATCCTGTAAACCTGTCAGGTTCAACGTAGCGCGTGGATGGATGCCATCGCCAGGGCTAGACTCCGAACGCCAGCGGTTGTCGACAAAGGCATACATATTCCGGCCGTTGTTCCAGAAGCCAGAGTACCGATAGCTCTGGTTCACGATTTTTCCGCCGAAGGAGCCCTGGAACATGAACGAGACATCGAAGCCTTTAAAGGAGAAATTATTGGTCAGACCCGCCGTGAATTTAGGCTGATAATTGCCCAGCGTGGTGCGGTCGTCGGCCGTGATTTTTCCGTCGCCGTTTACATCCCGGATGATCGGATCGCCGGGTTTGGTGGTGCTGTAGTGCGGAGCTGCGTCGATAGCGGCCTGATTCTGGAAAATGCCATCGGTCTGATAGCCGTAAAAGTTAGAAATCGGCTGACCTACTTCGGTTTTAACCGCTACCAGAAAATCAGTATAGATGATCGGCGCATTTCCGTTGCCGAGTTGCAGCACTTTATTGCGATTTCGGCTGATGTTGAAATCGGTGGTCCAGGTAAATTTGCCGACAACATTCTTGGTATTGAGGTTCAGTTCAATCCCCCGATTCTGCATCTGACCAATGTTGGTCAACTGGTTTGAGAACCCTGAAATGTCGGGAATGGGGACGTTGAGCAGCATGTCTTTTGTAATGGAGTTATAAAACTCCGCCGACACGCCAATCCGGTCGTTGAATAGGCGAAGGTCCAGACCAATGTTCAGCTGATTGGTTCGTTCCCATTTTAGGTTGGTATTGGCAATATTACCAATGGCCAGGCCCGATGCCAGGTTCGTGCCCGATGCATAGTTCGATGTGCCTAATAAGCTGATCGATCCGTAGTTAGGGATCTGATTGTTACCCGCAACGCCATAACTTACGCGCAATTTTAGCAGATTAACCGCTTTCAGGTTCTGCATGAATTGCTCGTCAGAAATCAGCCAGCCTGCCGAAACCGATGGGAAATAACCCCAGCGCGTGGCCGTTCCGAAGCGTGAGCTACCATCCCGCCGAATAGCGCCTGTCAGGAAGTATTTATTCTGGAAATTGTACTGAGCCCTCGCCAGATAGGAGATGATCGACCATTCGGTAGCACTTGTTGAACCACTCGTTACGACCCCGGCATTCAGGGTTTCAACCAGGTCGTTCGGGAAACTGCCCGAGGTAACGCTAGCGAACTCATCGCGTTGTTTCTGAACGCTATACCCGGCCAGCACATTCAGGTTGTGATCACCAAAGCGGTTATCGTAGGTCAGTGTATTTTCTGACAGCCAGTTCAGCGAATAGCTCGTTTGGGAGTTTCCTTCGGCAGCCAGCAGGCTGGAATACCCATAGCCCTGGTTCTTGAATCGATAGGAATTATAGCGCGTATTGAAGAGATTACCGCTGATGCTCGACCGGAATTTGAGGTTATCCGTGATGTAGTACTCGCCGAAAGCCGTACCAAGCGTGTTGAATGACTTGTTCTGTTTGTCGATATAACGCGTCAACGAGTAGGGGTGCCATAAATTCAAGTCGTTGTAAGGCAGGTATTTATTCCAGACTGAGTTTGGGTCACGATAACCCAGATTCCCGTTTTCGTTGAATACCGGAAAAATAGGATCACTTTGCAAGGCCAGACTCACTACATCACTTTTCCCCTGCGTTCCATCCGTCCGATCGAAAATAGTTGTGGCTCCCAGATTCAATCCAATTGTAAATCGGTCGGAGAGTTTGTGTTTGATATTCGAGCGGATGGCCAGGCGTTTGTAGTAGTTCTGATCCAGAATGGCCTGTTGATCTAAATAAGCGCCCGAAAACAGAAACTGTGTTTTTTCGGTACCACCCGATACGGAAAGCTGCGCGTTATGCGAAGGGGCCACCCGAAACATCACATCCTGCCAGTCGGTACCGTTGCCAAACTGCTGTGGATTCGTAATGAAATCATCGGGAATGCGGTAGGTAACCGGGCGGGCACTGTTGGGGTCTGTTGCTTTATTAACACCCGGATTCAGATCGACCCAGGCATTGTTGTGGGCATCATTATAGTAGCTGATCCACTGCTGGGCATTCATCATGTTTACCTTCCGGATCACCTGTTGCGTGCCATATTCGTAGCCTGCGCTAATGTTAGTTTTGCCCGGTTTACCCAGTTTTGTCGTAATCAAAATAACCCCACTGGCTCCCCTCGATCCATAAATAGCCGCCGACGACGCATCTTTCAGCACATCGACCGACTCAATATCCTGAGGGTTGATCAGGTTGAGGTTGAAGTTTTCGAGTGGAACCCCATCCACCACAAACAGTGGATTCGTGCCCGCCGTAATTGAACTAATGCCCCGTATCCGAATGATAGGGGCAACGCCCGGCGCTCCCTGCGACTGGGTGATATTTACCCCCGCAATTTTACCCGCCAGCGATTGCGTAACATTACTAAACGAGCGGTCTTTAAACTCATTGAATCCAACGGAGGCCACAGCCCCCGTGATGGCCCGTTTGCTTTGCGTACCGTAACCAACCACAACTACCTCATTAAGCGTCTTATTGGATGCCTGCATCGCTACGTCAATCACCGACCGATTGCTGATCTGAATTTCCTGCGATTCATAGCTGATGGAGCTAACCACTAACACCGCATTCTCATCGGCGGCAATCGAATAGGCACCGTCCTGATTCGAGATCGTACCGGTCTTGGACGATTTTATCAGGATTGACGCCCCTGGGAGGGGTTTGCCGGTTTCGTCCGTGATTTTGCCTGTGATGGTGATAGCCTTTGTTTGGCCAAATCCAGGAGCCAAAGAAAAGAAAAGAAAAACGAAAATTAGGCTGACTAACCAAACGCTTCGTAGTGTTGGAATAGAGTTCATGTTCATAGATTTATCGGTAAAATAGTCAATTCAATCATTGAAAATTGCCAAAAAATATATGTGAAGGTAGGTGGCTACCCTGCATGTACTCTCCTGTACTGTCCTGCTTTTTATTTCGAATTTTTTCTTTTATTTTCTTTTTAATCGATTTTATTAGAAAAAAGCCCTCAAAAGCTGATCATAGACTATCTAAGTTTTTGTTTTCTCTTTGATTATGTAATAGCTTCGGTATGTGTGCGGATTTTAATTAATACTTAGGAAGAAAAGAACGCAAATGACTTAACGCAAGCTGATACGGAGGAGTAAGAACCATTTTGAAAAAGGTAAATTTACTCGGTTTATTAGGTGTAAAATTGACCATGAGGTTAAATACTACTTCCTGCATCTAGCTAGTGATTTGAATGCCCTGATACTGATATGAAGCACTTTCTTTGCGCTGTTCTGCTACTACTGAAAATCAGTAGTTTGCAGGCCCAAACCGGTAAAATTTCCGGCCGTGTTATCGATGCCAGCACGCAGAAACCGTTACCGTTTGCCAATGTCTATGTGAACAATACAACAATTGGGACAACAACGAACGACAGCGGTGAATTTATGCTCCAACAACTGCCGTTGGGTGCTTCGGAAATTGTCTTTTCATTTATTGGCTATACGCCACAGCAGCTAAGACTACTCGTAGAGGTCGATACGAAGTCAATCAGCATTCAATTGCAGCCCGATACCCGGCAAGTATCGGAAGTAAGCGTAAAAGCAAGCCGGGATAAGCTGTGGGAGAAACAGGTAAAACGATTCGAGCGTGTGTTTCTGGGAAATACGGCCAATTGCCGGATCGTGAATCCGTGGGTAATTGATCTGATTGAGGAGAAAGGCAGGACGATTGCAACAGCGTTGATTCCGGTAGAGATTGAAAATAAAGCGCTCGGCTATAGGCTCTTTTTTCAGTTGAAAAACGTTGGCTACTCCGCAACGGACTACTCCATTGTTGGGACTATCCGATTTGAGGAACTGGAAACCGCCGATGCATCGGTAGCACGTACCTGGACCAAAAATCGGGAACGAGCCTATCGAGGGTCCGCAAAGCACCTCATGAAGTCGATTCTGGATCACCAACTTAATGGTCAGGGCTTTCTGCTCTACAGAGAAAAAGTAAAAGGAAAACCGCGTAGCCGAAATTTCAGCGCTGAACTTGAGTATAATCTCGCGCCAAGGGATACGACTTCGCTGGTGACGAAAGGGGCAGCGGTTAATGACTATCGAATTGCCTTTCCCGAGAAGGTGGAGGTACAGTACACCAATGAGTTTATCTCGAATAGTTTTTATAAAGATGTCGGTTATCCCGTTAGCTGGCTTGAGGTTAGGGGTGGGTTTGTTCAGGTCAATAAAGAAGGTACTATACTCAATCCAACCGATGTGGCCGTTTCGGGAAGTATGGCCGAGTCTCGCGTGTCGGGTATGTTGCCACTCGATTATAAACCCGGAACCCAACTTGTCACGCACGCCCGAAATAACCTTGCTGCCAAGCGGCTTCAGGAGCAGGTGTATCTGCATACGGATAGAGCTTATTACTATCCCGGCGACAATATCTGGTTCAGCGCCTACATGACTTACCGGATTCCGGGTCTGATGGATACGCTTAGTAAAGTCTTGTATGTCGACTTAATCGACGCCGATCGGCAAGTGTCCCAAACCCGGATTCTCCCCATTGATACGGGTAGAGCAGCAGGCGTCTTTTCATTGCCTGCGGAGTTGAAACCGGGTGTGTATATAGTACGGGCCTACACCCAGTGGATGCGGAATTATGGCATCGACCATTTTTTTTATAAGCCAGTCCAGGTGTTGAACCTCATTGATCGGGTCGATGGTGTGGCTCCTAAGCCTCTTACGGATAAGGAATTGGCCATTGCTTTTGATCAGCCCGAGTATAAAAAACGAGCCAAAGTGAAAATGCTTCTTAGGCTCGATACGACTGGGCTAGGCGAGCGTATCGACGGGAGTTTTTCGGTTTCGGTCATTGATGAAACACTCGTACTGCCGATAGCCGCGCCAATGACGATCAAAACAGCGCTATCCTTTTTTGAGCCTGCCACCGAATCACGTACCCCATTCAGCTATCCTATCGAAAAAGGAATCACGATTGATGGTCTGTATAAAGACAAAAAAGGGAAAGGGAAGAAGGCCGAATTAACCCTGGTCCCTGAAAATCTGGGTGGCATTTACCGCACCTCTACCCATAAGAGTGGAGAATTTTTGCTAACGAATCTGACAATTTATGATAGTACCAAATTTGTTGTTCAGCCATCGGAAGGCGCCGTTGTTGTGATCAATAAAGACCGCCCCAACCTACCAGAAAAATTGCCGGATGTTAAGCTGCATTTGAAAACCACAAGAACTCCGTATCGGGTGTATACGGGAGACACACTCCAGGCCAGGATCCTTCAAACCGTAAACGTAAGGGCGAAGAAACGAGTGACGTATGAAAACTCGTACGCCCAGCCGGACGTGTCTATTAAAGGAGAAAGTATAGAGGGCTATGCTACAGTAGCAGACGCCATAGCGGCCCAATTGCCTTCTTTTCGATTAGTGAATGACCAGGCGACCTGGTACCTCATCTGGGCCAGAAGTAGTGTTCCCAACAGTAGAGATCTAAGTGCCAAAGCGCCCAACGGCAAAGAGCCATCGGGCAACGGTGACCTGGCTTCCCATGAACCCAATCTGTATATCAATAATGTACAGGTAGTAGGGGAAACGGCTGGTAACCGAATGATGCAGCTAAGCCCAACGATGATCGACCATATTGAAGTCAATGGCATGATTACAGCCAATCAGGGGGCAAGCGGCTCGAATGGATTGATTAACGTATTTACCAAACGAACTTCTGAACAAATTTCGAAACCGTTGTCTGTGGTGAACGTTCGTGGGTTTGATCATGACGTACCCTTTCGATCGCCGGATTATGATCGTCCAACAACAAATTCCGGTGCAGACGATTTTCGATCTACCTTATACTGGAACCCACTTGTAAACCTTACATCGACACAACCTCCCGTAGCACTTTTCTTTTTCACCTCCGATCAGGCAGGCACGTATCGCGTGGTTGTAGAGGGCGTGACCAGTAAAGGCGATCCGATTCACTCGGAAGCGGTACTTACCGTGAATGATTGATCGAACACAAGTCGGCTTTTACCGGAATCTACCTCGTTTTGCCTTGCCTGATTTGGTCTAATAACGCGGTTAACTCCTTGACTTTCTCTGGATTTTTCTGGTATAGATTGGTAGTTTCGAGCTGATCGGTTGCCAGGTTATACAACTGCCCGATGGGTTCGCCAGCCTTTGGTTTTACGTCTCGTGGCTCCGTGAAACCACCCGACCCCAGGCCCTGTATGAGTTTCCAATCTCCTTTCCGAATGGCAAAATAACCAATCGATGAACTATGGACGACAGCTGGTTGATTGGCAACCAGTTTGGCTTTGCCCAGCAGTACGGGCAGAATACTATAGCTGTCTTCGGGGTTGGGTGTTTTGTTGCCAAGAATCTCTTTACAGGTTGCCGTTAGGTTCGCTAAGGTAGTGGTCGCGTTACTCACCGAACCAGCTTTTACCTTACCCGGCCAGCGAACGATAAACGGTATACGATGCCCACCTTCAAAGGCATCGCCTTTCATCCCCCGGAATTCTCCGGCGGCTCTGTGGTTAAATTGCTTGACAAAATTCTCCCGCCAGTAAGGCCCATTATCACTCGCAAAAATAACAAGGGTATTATCGGCCAGACCCGACTGTTCCAGCGTTCGGAGTACTTCGCCAACGGCGGCATCTACCTGCTGGACAAAATCGCCATACTCACCCGCTTTCGACTTGCCCGTGTAATTTTTAGACGGCACCCAGGGGGTATGCGGTGCCGCTAAAGGCAGGTACAGGAAGAATGGCTGCTTACGGGTCTGCTTTTTCAGGAAATCGGTGGCCTTGGTAACGAACGTGGGCAATACACCATAGAAGTCGAAGGAGGGCGACATTTTCCCCGCCCGCCAGAATGGACCCGTATAGCCCGTTTGTAACTTATTCCCGTCGGTATAGCCCGTGGGCAATTCGGTTAGTTTCTGATTCTCCAGGTAGCAATAGGGGGGCATATCCAGCGAGGCAGGCAAGATGTACGAATAGTCAAATCCAACCGTATTCGGGCCTTGCGCTGGCTTTCTGGAAAAATCAATGACTGCTGTGTCCATCTCGGTATTAATTCCGTAATCGGTGGTTGTCAGTAGCGTTTCATTCCCCTTTTTTACCTCCCAATCCAGTCCCAAATGCCATTTGCCAATTACACCAGTTTGATAACCATTACTTTTTAAAAACGAAGCTACCGTCGCTCGGTCGGCTTCAATGAGGGTGCGGCTATAGCCCCGCAATACACCAACGGGCAAACGACTTCGCCAGGGATAGCGACCTGTCAAAAGTGAATATCGGGTAGGGGTACAGACGGACGACGGGGAATGGGCATCCGTAAAACGCATGCCCTGCGAGGCCAGCTTATCAATATTAGGTGTCGAAATTTGACCGTTCGGATTATAGACCGATACATCGCCATAGCCTAAATCATCTGCCAGAATATACACAATGTTTGGTGATTGCTGCTTTTGATTTGCCATGCTAAGGCAAAGAATCCCACCACCGACGACCAGTGCGACGGCACCTAATTTGATAAATCTGTTCATTTTTATAAAAGGCGTTTAGGGACGTCAGATCGTCCTTTATGCCCTCTCCCGTTTTGGGAGAGGGGGGTAATCTTTAATCTCAATAGGGATTCCTCCTGTTCTCGCTTGGCTACGCCGAGTGAAGACTATTTTTTTACGGCCTCTGGCCGGAGTATTGCCAATTACCAAACACGGGCCAGAGGCCCTTGAACTAATAATCTTCACTCGGCGTAGCCAAGCGAGAACGTGGGACTATAGAATGTTTTGTTGTACTTATTATTGGGTTGATAATCTGTGTATTAGTTAGGAATCTAAATCTTAATCCCCCATTCATTAGTCATCGGGCGACCGAGCAGGGCGTTGGCTTCGTCGTCATTTTTGAATTGTTCTTTCTTCGGATTCCATTGCAAGGGCCGTTTCAGTCGATAAGCGATGTTGCCAATGTTGCAAACCGACGCTGTACGATGGCCGATTTCTACATCACAAATGGGCTTGCTGCGTTTCCGCATGGCATCGAAAAAGTCTTTGTAATGGTTATCGCTGTGATAAACATGTTTTTCAGATTCGCCGATGACTTTTGTGGCTAGTGATGCCGGTGTTGTTTCCAGTTTCCGGCGCTGAACCCGGAGTTCGCCTTCGGTTCCGGTGAAGAGAATGGCATTACTCCAGTCCCATTTTTCGTGCGTCATCACAATCCCGTTGTCGTATTTGTACGTCAGGAATGGGTGTTCCTTGCCGTCGGGAGCAATTACTTCCACGGGACCACTATTGTCCATATCTAAGGACCATTGCACAATGTCAAACATGTGCGCACCCCAGTCGGTCACCATACCGCCACCGAACTCCCGGTAATTTCGCCAGTTGGGGAATACGTCTTTTGAGATGGGGGGCGCTAACTCCGAATTGAAGGCCACAGGCGCGTTCGGGCCGAGCCATTTGCTCCAGTCCAATCCATCAGGAATGGGCTCAGCGGGGAGGTCGTATGGGGTAGGTGGAGGGCCAACATTCACTTTAATACTCTTAATATCACCGATATACCCGTTCCGAATCAACTCGGCCGTTTGCCGGAACTCTGGCCAGGATCGTTGCATACTGCCCGTTTGAAATACACGGTTGTATTTTCGGGCCGCATTCACCATCGCCCGGCCTTCTTTAACGGTCAGAGCCAGGGGTTTTTCGCAATAAATATCCTTTCCGGCTTCGGCTGCCCGAACGGCCATGGCTGCGTGCCAGTGATCGGGAGTGGCAATCACAACAGCGTCAACGTCTTTGCGGGCTAGTAACTCCCGGAAGTCCGTATAGACCGGAACATCGGAATACGAGCCTGATTGTGGGTTCTTTTCGTAATGGGTTTTAATCCGATCAAGGGCCAATTGCGATTTAGCTTTGTATACCTCGCTAATGGCCACAATTTTGGCTTCGTTGGTTCCCAGAAACGAATTGATCAGGCCTTTGCCCTGCTTGCCGCTACCGATGAAGCCCAATGAAATGACATCGCTGGGGGCCAGATATTTTGTACCATCGGGGCGTTTTCCGCCCAACACAAAACGGGGGACAATCATGAAACCGGCCACGGCGGTGGCTGCTTTCCCAACGAATTCCCGACGATTAATTGATTGTTCCTCGTTCATTATTAACCTGAATTAAGGGTTGTTGACAGATGAGTTAATTCAATACTATAGTGTGTTTTCCTGAACGCACATTTTGTAGGAGTGAAAAGCCATTTCTAGGTTCATTCCTAATGGGTTTTCCATCTAAAAATAAATTGCGCCTGCCCGATGCATTGGGCATATACACATAGGCTGTAGTGCCGCCGGGAATAACAATGTCCATTGTATCCTGGGTGATCTGTTTTGTAAACGTTACGGATATATTGCCCTTTATCGTTGGCGCTTTTAAACTTGCGTAGGTTAGGCTACCAAGTTGAGGCTTTATCTGAAACGTGTCGAAACCGGGCGTAAGTGGCTCGATGC
This sequence comes from Spirosoma sp. KCTC 42546, assembly GCF_006965485.1. Lineage (NCBI taxonomy): Bacteria > Pseudomonadati > Bacteroidota > Cytophagia > Cytophagales > Cytophagaceae > Spirosoma > Spirosoma sp. KCTC 42546. Next base: position 4,674,783 of record NZ_CP041360.1, on the reverse strand, counting down.
CCATTAACTTTCTGACAATCAGGTTGGCGGGCGCTGCTCCCCAGGCGTGGTTTAAGTCCAGATTGGGTTTGTATACTTTGTCCCAGGCTTCCAGTGTGATGGTCGAGCCGGTTCGAATCATGTTATACCAGCTCCGTTGTGTGGTAGCGGTCAGGAGTTCGAGTGCGTAATCGCCCATGTCGTAATCGTACAAAGCATCCAGTAAAAACTGGGCACCATATACACTGCAAGCCATCCGGCGACTCTTGATAAATTGCTTCACGGATGCCAGATCATCAGCAGGAATCAGCCCAAATGCCAGAGCAAACATATTGGCGTGGAGCGAGGAATGCGTCGTGCTATCGCCATCGTGAATCAAGCCCGTTTTGCTGTCGCGAAATACAAACCTAAAGGCATTGTAAACCTCACGGCTTTTTCGGAGATATAAGGCGGCATCTTCGGGCTTGTTTAAGACATTGGCAATCTGCGTCATTAAGACCAAATTTCGGTAGTAATAGGCATTGACGACGGCGTTGTAGGGTCGGTAGACAAAGCCATCCGTTTCGCCTTTGTATTCTTTTTCGGGACCGATGTAATCGCTGGTTTGTGGCCAATCGACATTGTCGTGCAGACCCCGTCGGCCATCAAAGGGTTTGTTCATGTGGATCGAAGCTAAAAAAGCATCGGTTTGCTTGTTGGTTCGGGTACTGATTAGGCTAGTATCATCCGCCAAAGGCATGAGTATTTTCTTCTGTAATTCAGAATAGTACATCTTAAGAAGTCGCTCATCACCGGTGTATAGATAGTCGTTCCAGGCAATCAGTACATTTTGCAAACTCCATTCGGTTGGCCAGGTCGGGTGATAGAGTAAATACGTCATCGTACGACGGGCCATACTGTATTCGGTATCGACCGCATAGTGCGAAAGCTGATTAATCAGCGCATCGGCTTCGTACGGAATCCGCTCCCGGTCGCCGTCCACGTAATAGCCGGTGAAACTGGTTGCCTTGATCGAATACCTGCATAACTCCCATATCTGATTCAGAATGGTATCGCTCGACGTAAAGCTGGACGCCTGTTCATTGAATGGATAATAAACCATGCGTCGCTGAACGGATTCCTTGTCAAGCTTGCCTGTATAACCCGTAATTGATAGGTATCGAAACGGGTATACTTCACCAATATAATCGGGCATCAGAATCGGATTCCGGCTATTTCGTTTGGCATCAACCGGCCACTGAATGGTATAGTCATGAGTGCCTTTTTCAAGGAGCAACGGCTTTCTGAGATAGCGAATATTACGTCCCGGATTTTTGTGAATCGTGTACGGTTTTTCAATCGCTTCACCTACTTCAATCCAGATAGTATCGGTAACATCGCTTATTAGATGGAGTGTCAATTGGGCAAGTGCATCTTTCCCGAAATCCAAAAAGTAAGCGTTTGATTCTGTTTGTTTTATAGCTGTCGGCTTTTGTGTATCAATAGTCAGCGGATAGTGGGTAAACAACTCTGATGGATTCTGTTCACCATGATAAAAAGAAGCTGGTTTTGAGAAAGTCGTCTTTATTCCTTTCTCATTCCAGACCTGAACTTGCCAATAGTATACATTGCGGGTTTCTAATGGTTTACCTGTGTAGGTAGCTTTACTCTGTGTTGATTTTACTTTGCCGGAATCCCAATAATCGGCTTTGTTGTTCGACAGCGATTGTGACGATGAAGCCACTAAAATGCGGTAAGCCGAAATCCCCTTTATGGCTGTATCAACCTCCCAACTAAACGTCGGTTGTTGGCTGGTAATCGTAACAAACTGATAGTGATCCGGTTGCTTACTGGCTGACTCTAGTGTACTACTTACCGCTACTCCATTTTTACTGACAGCATTCGTGTGCAGCAATAAATCACACCGCAGGTTGATGGGTGGAGGTAGTTGTTGGCTTTTGGCGTAGTAGGCAAAAAGGAAGAGTAATAAAATGAGACAGCTTCTAATCATGTTATTTATTTAAACACAGAGGCACAGAGAACACAGAGAAAATTCATTAAGTCTGTATTGATTTTTCTGTGTTCTCTGTGCCTCTGTGTTTAAAAAATCAGGAATAAGATTTAACTGTGTTTAAGACCTGCGAATCGAAAAAAGGAATAGCTACAAACGCTACTGAGTGCCGTCAGCAAATGCCAGATGGAATGTCCTTGGATAAGCGAGTGAGGATCACAGCCTATTTTCTGCACATCCAACGTGCGAAACCGGACGGCAACTACCATCAGCACGAGGCTTGCAATGGCTAATAGCCCCGACCGCTCTTTTCTAAACTGGACATAATTGATAGCGATAAAGATCAGTAGCGCCAGAATCAGGCCGGGCAATAATTTGGAGCTTGGAATCAGTAACGCGATTTTTAAAAACAGGATAATCAGAATCAGCAGCGAAACGGCCCAGATGGTTTTGACAGGTTGCGTGAACCTGACTTTATGCAGAACGTGATACAGCCCGATACTGACCAGCACCAGTGTGATGCCATATGTACCATTCATATCGACGCGTTGGCCAAGGTAGGTGAGCGATGCGTGAAAAAAAGCGCTGCCAAAGCCCAGATAAATAAAGCAGATGCCCATTAATGCCGACAGCATTGGAAACGATTCTAATCGATTCTGGTTCTTTATGCCTTCGTTTTTATAATCGTCGTAAGCAACTTGTAGGATCAGTACCCCAAAGAAGAAATACGCCAGATTGGAATACGTATTCATCCGCTGGTGGAAAAAGCGGGCCACATTGTTGAACTCGCAGTACTCGACCGTTAGCGCCGATTTGCTGACAACCATGCCGTCCCAAACCGAACCATTGAAAATTGTGTCTAAGCCCACCCAAATAGCCAGCATGCCCAGCGTCAGAAGGAACGAGCGAATCAGGAACCTGTATAGTGTCTGGGGTTGCATGATGAAGAGTTAAAGACGTGTTTTATTGTTTAGGCGTGATTTCCAGTAACGGCGTCGCGGTATCCCAGGAAGCGGGAATTTCGTAAACAACTTTGATAACGTTGGGGCAGGAGCCCGAAACTTCCCATTCTTTCGCAAAAAGTGCCGAATCGACCTTCTCGGTCTGTGTGCGTTTCAACGGTGTATTTACGTTCATCGTCATTGATGGTAATGTCCATAGGTTGTCTTTGAATGAGTCGGTTACCGCATTTTGGGCGCATACATATAGTTCAACAGTCGTCGCTTTGACATCTGCCAAATAAAGATTCATCGCCGTTTTGCTGACTTTTATGTTCGTCTTTCCATTGCCGGGTACCAGCAACCAGCTTACATCGCCATCGGCTGTTTTCCAGTGAATAGCGCCCGTTTTGATTTGATTCCACACGCGTCGATTGCCCCATACACCGCCCATCATCCAGTCTTTATAAATCGTGGCTGTTACCTGCTTCAGACTGTCACCGGCATAGGTGTTGGGAACCGTTCGGCTGATAAACCGTGGATCTGAAAAGCCTTTAAGAGTTGCTAAATCTGCTTTTGGAATGGCCAGCCCCAGGTTGAAAATAGGAGCCAGGTTACTCATTTCGCCATATTTCGGCCCATCTGTTGTCGCAGGTATTGGTGCCTGCTTTGCATTATCAGCGGCAATGGCAATCCAGATGCCCATGATCGAAAAATATTTCTGCATGTCCATGCCGTAGCCCCGGAAATAGGGGCCAGGCATATTTTTGAGATTGGGATTGTAGAAGGTGGCGGCCTCATGCCAGAATTCCTGTTCGAGTGTTTGCCCCATTTGCTTCATCTCTGGTGAAAACGCCAGCTCGCGCCAGAAGGCAAGCGCAATTAGCGTGACCCCGTAATACGTTGGTGAGTTGTATTCGCTGAACGTTTTGTGCGATTGGTAAAGCTTGAAAATGGCACGGGCCTTCTGCAATCCGGCCGTTTTTAATTCGTCTATCCTGAACTCAGTGCCGACGAAATCCATCAAAAATGAACTCATGATAGAGATATTCGTATAATCAGGAGCGACGTTTCGTTTCAGGGCACCACGAGCGGCATGAACCAGACCAGTTTCAAGTTCTTTCAGAATATCGGCTGGTAACAGATGGCGGTATTTCTGACGGATAATAATCAAATCGCAACCGATGAACTCCCGCCAGTTCTGGTCAAACTTGTCGCCCTCCACGGTCGTTTTCCAGATTCCGTAGATTTTCGTGTTCTCGTCGCGATGCTGGTTTTTCAAAATCCAGGTCAGAATCTCAGCCGCATTTTCCTTGTCGCCCGGTTTGTTGCGAAACAAAAGAGCCTCGGCCAACCGCGTTTTGTTTCGCAGACTGGTGTGATTGGTCAACACGTCGGCTACTTTTTTGCCGGCTGGAATTTCATCCGACAGAAAGTCTTCGAATAACTGCTTTTGATACGTCGACAGGGTTTGATACGTGTAGGTTTTGGTATAAATAGCATCACGCGATGCATTCGATTGACCAAAAACGAAAGCGGCCTTTAGAAAATAAATGGTAATGAGAATGAGTACGTTTTTCATGAGTTTTGGGCAAGTTATTAGCCCACCGCTTTAGCTGTGGGATATCTATAGTATAATTTGTTTCTCTAGTAACCGTTTCAACGGTTTTGTGATCCATAAAAACCGTTGAAACGGTTACTAACAATCCCGAAATTCCCCTAAACCCACAGCTAAAGCGGTGGGCTAATAAACTTGCGGTACGATTTTTCCATAACGCTGTCAATTAACCCGTTGAAATTATTTGCTTGACACCAGCTTCAACATCACCACACCGTGATGCCGAATGTCGGTTTTGAACGATCCGTTAAACGTACCCAGATCCTTTTGCCGCCAGACATCACGCAGTTTATAGTTGCCTTTCAGACCAATTTTAGCGAAATCAAACGTGAATGATTTCGGGACCTCTGTGCCCCAATGGAAGTACGATTGAGGTGTTTTGCCAAAGTCGGCTGTGTTGAACAGGCCGACTGCATACGAGCCATCTTCTAACGGTTTAAGCCAGATCTGGACACCATCTTCATCCCTGACAAGTCTTGCCGCTTTGCCCAGTGGGTCCTGATTGATCTCAATGACTTCATCATTTGCCAATAGATTCAGGGTGAAAGCGTCCAATTGTTCAATGGGGCAACCTATCAATAATGGAGCGGCCAACAGACTGAACATACTAACGTGGCTGTACTGCTCGTCGGGTGTCAGGCGGGTATCGTGCAGGATGGGCCCAATGGAAACTTTCCCTACAATCATCATATCGGGGTCGGCCCAATGGCCAGGCCCTGAAAACTCACTCCATTTATCCAGTGAAAAGGACGTCAGGTACAGACTGGTCCAGCTATCTTTGATATCGGGCCCGGTTCGATACATGTTTGACAAACGGGCCCAATCTGTTACTTTATCAAACGGGGCATTGTTGGATAAGCTGAACACAATATCCCGGCCCGATTGCTTGAGTGCGGTAGACATCCGTTCGGTCGAGTTGACATCAATTCGCCAGTCGTATTTCAGGAAATCAATGCCCCATTCAGCCATTTGCCGGGCATCGTTAGTTTCAAAACGATATCTGGCAATGCGGTTAAACGCCCGCCGATTCTCTTTGATTGACTCGTGGCTTTCACCGCCTTTTTCAAAATCAGACGAAGCACCCGCATAGCCCCCGTAACTGGATATGTAAGGCGTGGAATACAAGCCCGCTTTCAATCCAAGTGAGTGAATGTAATCCACCATTTCCTTAAACTTCGGAAACTTCTCATTCGGTTGAAGGGCAGTTAGTGGCCCACCTCGTACACCCTGCCAGGCATCGTCGATGTTGATATACGTCCAGCCGTGGTCACGTAAGCCCGTTTTTACCATTGCATCGGCAGAAGCAATGACCTTTTCGCGATCAATGTTAGCTTCCCAGGCATTCCAGCCGTTCCAGCCAATGGGTGGGGTAAGCGCAATGGCATCACCAATTTTAATGGTCAATTGCTTAGTGGCCTCACCAACTGCATTTTTTGCTGTGAGTGTAGTTGTATACGTACCTCTTTCGGCAATTTTTCCTGTGAGAATGCCTGTTTTTTTGCCGAGCAAAAGCCCTTTGGGAAGGCCTTTTGCCGAAAAAGTCATAGGCCTTTGGCCCGTTGCGGCAATGGTATACAGGAACGGATTATTGGGCGTTGCCCCAACTACCTTCGCCGAATTGATCCTTGGTTTTAGAGAGGAGGGGGGTGTTAAACTGTATGGTTTGTCTGGATTTTGCACGTGCTCAGGCAGCCCATTTCCAATCATGTCTACTTGTGCATTGATCCAATTGCAGTAGGTTTTTTTGTTCGCAATACCGCCTACCTTATCCGTTACCAAAAGTCCCAACTGGCTGATTCCTGTCAGGTCAACATTGATGGGAACAGGGGCATCGCCGATGCGCATGGCTTTGCTCTCAAACAGCACCTTGCCATCGCCCAGTACATAAAAAGTAAGGGGAATGTCTTTATTGCCCAGATCATCTACACCGATCAGCGCCGAAAACCGTTTGGCCTGCTTCGTAAGGGCAAACGCCAGTACACAAGGCGATTGGGCACCCAGCCCTCTTGAATACGTTACACCATTTATACGGAGCGTATCGTGACTGTAATTACTCTTCGCCTGAACCGGACGAATGCCTTCCGAAAAGGTTTGAATAGGCAAATCGTCCAGCCAGACAGGCGTTACCTTTTGAGCGTAAGTGCCATTTGCGATGAATAAGAACAGGAATGGAACGAATTTAGTCATTTTAGGTTAGTCGGGGTTGGCTGTCTAATAGTGTATTGAAAGGGCACAAAGGAACTGTGGTGCTTTTTTATAAAAGCTCCGAAATTGTTAAAAACTGTTCTTGAAAAGATGCCTGTTTGTTGAGGCTAATCAGGGTTTATTGTCATTTGTCAAAGTCACCTTCCAGCAATTGTTTTTCGTTGAAAATGCCGCTTCCAGAAGGCTTTTTATCCCTCATTTTTTTGACGTCTTCAGTAGTAATCCCTTTTCCATCTTTCGCGAAGGCATTCTGGGTAAACCGAATAATATCGGCAATGTCCTGATCGCTAACTTCCTTATTATTGATCAGCGCGGGCATCTCGTTATTTAGTTGGTACAACTTGCCGTTTACGTGAATCGGGCCACTAACCCCGTGCAGAATGATAGCCGCCAGTCGTTTCATCGAGCCATTGATGTATTCCGAATCTTTGAGGGGAGGAGCCAGATCCTGAATGCCTTTGCCGTCGGCACCGTGGCAAGTCGCGCAAATGCTTCTGAATAGTTTTAAGCCTTTGGTACGGGGATCGACGGCATTTTTTTCAGCGACGAAAATGGAATTCATCTCTTTTTTCTGCCGGTTCGTACTTGCTACGGTTAAATCCTTTTTCAGCAGATCGGTTGGATTCATCGAGGCCAGGTACACCTCTTCTTTACCGCTAATGCTACTCGTTATTGCTTCCTGGAAGATGCCCTGGCTTACATGTTTTTTGTCTATTTCTGCCAGAAAGGGTAAAAATGTAGCGTCCGATACGATGAGCCAGGGAGCTAGCGACGTCGACAGATACAGGTCGATTGTTTCATTATTCTGAGCCAGTAATTGCGTGCTGAGCGCCTTCATTTTAGCAGCGCGTGGCGCTGTGGCAAATCGCTCCAGCAGACCTAACGCATGGGCAATGGTTTCTGGATTTTTTGATTGGCTGACAAGCGCAGTCAGGCTTTCAAACGAAAGGGCGTTTAACCCCTCTAGTACATAAAGTGCATGAATGTCGGTTGAAAATGAATTGGTTAGCTTCGTCAACTTGGTGAGCTGGCTAACAACCGAGAGGTCTTTCTTCTGAATCAACAATTGTTGAGCGCGATCCCTTAACCAGCCATTTGGATGGCTAAGCAATGCCACCAATTGGGCGCTGGAAGCCTTCGATAAATCAGGTACGGAGTTGGGCTTTATTGTTTTGCTGGTCACTTTTAAAATACGCCCTGCATTCTGTAGCGTATCCAGCTTTTTAGCGGCTAGTTGTTCGGCCAGGTATTGCGAAATGTAGGCCTTGTGCTGGATGATGCCCCGGTGCATATCGACTATATACATCGCGCCATCAGGACCCGTAAACAAATTGACCGGGCGGAAACCTTCGTCGGTGGACGCTATGAATTCTTTCCCTTCAATTGCCTGACTCGCCGTTGTTTGGAGGCCATTAAACTGTAGCACATTCCGCTTGATCAGATTGGCTTCGGGTACGCAGACAAACGCATTTTGAGTATAGGCTTCCGAGAACGCACCACCTCTGTATACGAGGGGACCACAAGCCGCCGTAACGTCTTTTAAATAGCCTTTTTCATCCAAAACGCCATCCTGATAGCCCCGATTGACGGAGGTTTTATGAATAGGATATACCCGATTACTGGCTAATCGTTTGCCTTCTGCAATAGTCGGTTTAAAGTATTTGTTCCTGATCAGTTTGTTGGGCAGCACAAAATCTCCCTGTAAATTGGTGGAGTTGTTATTGTAATACAGCCGACCAAAATTGTCTTTCGTTATGCCCCACTGACCACGCGCTGTAGTGGGTTCTTTGATCCATTTACCATTCTTTAGCTGGTACCTGAAATTGTAATTGGCGTTATAAATCCAGTTGTCGATGTTCATCATCAGGCCGTTGGACGAATGCTCTACATTGCCACCTTCGGCATAGACAGGATCGACCAGCGTTTTTTTGCCGGGCTTGTCGTTTTTTATTTCGACAAACCATAGTTTGGGGCCGTCGATATACAATAACCCACCATACACATGCGCCAACCCTCTTGGCAGAACGAGCTTATCCAGAAATACCTTGGCATGATCGGCCACGCCATCTTTATTCAGATCTTCTAAAATGGAAATCTTTCCGGTAGGTTCTTCTTCGCCGATACCTTCCAGATTGGGCATATAACTAATCATTTCAACCACCCACATTCGGCCTTTATCGTCAAAATCCATACTGACGGGGGCTTTCAACAATGACTCAGACGCAATCAATTTTAAGTCGAATCCGTCTTCTATCGTATAGTTTTCGAGCGAAATTTTGGGTTCTTCATAGGAGATGATTCTGAAGCCTACCATGAAGATGGAAAGCACTACTAATGAGGCAAATGCTAGTTTAAAGGGTCTTTTCTTAGTCATGTTTCTGACTGATTTTAGGTTGTTTTCCCGGAAACATCCGCAGTAGTACAACGCCGTGATGCCGTATGTCCGTTTTGAATGAGCCTGTAAAGGTACCAACGTCTTTCTGCCGCCACACATCGCGAAGCCTGTATTTGCCTGACAAACCGATTTTGGTAAAGTTAAAAGTGAACGATTTTGTTGCTTCGTCGCCCCACCGAAAATACGATTCCGGTGTTTTGCCGAAATCACCTACGTTGAATAGCCCTACGGCATACGATCCGTCTTCCAGTGGTTTAAGCCAGATTTGAATACCCTTTTCGTCCATTACGAGCCGTGCCGATTTGCCTAGCGGGTCCTGATCGATAGCAATCACTTCGTCGTTGGTGAGCAAATTCAGGGTGAACGGGTCGAGTTGTTCAATAGGGCAACCAATGAGCAAGGGTGCGGCTAACAGACTGAACAGGCTTACGTGGCTGTATTGCTCATCGGGGGTTAGTCGGGTGGGGTGAAGTTGGGTGCCGGTAGTAACGTTGCCCACAATCATCATGTCGGGATCGTTCCAGTGACCGGGACCGCCGTAGGGTGCCCATTTATCGAGCGTAAAAGCAGAGACGAACAGGCTGTTCCAACTGTCTCGAATGTCGGGGCCGGTGCGGTACGAATTGGTTAGCCGTGCCCAGTCTTTAACGTTGGCAAACGGGGCCGAGTTGGAAATACTGTATAATATATCGCGCCCCGATTGCTTCAACGCTACCGACATACGCTCGGCTGACGGAACCTCGATTCGCCAATCGTATTTGAGGTAGTCGATACCCCAATCGGCTAGTTGACGAGCGTCGTTGGTTTCAAAACGGTATTTCCCAACGTAGCGAAACGCACGTTTGTTGGCCACAATGGAATCGGTTAACTGGCCGTTTTCGAAATTAGACGAGCCACCGATATAACCCGCGTAACTCGTAATCATAGGCGTTGAGTAAACCCCGACTTTCAAACCCAGGCCTTGAATATAAGCCACCATGTCTCCGAACTTCGGAAACTTTTCGTTGGGTTGAATGGCGTTGAATTTACCACCCCGTTTGCCCTGCCAGGCGTCGTCGATGTTGATGTAGGTCCAGCCGTGGTCGCGTAAGCCCATTTTCACCATGGCATCGGCCGAGGCAATTACTTTTTCCTGATCGATGTTTCGAGCCCAGGAGTTCCAGCCATTCCACCCGATTGGGGGCGTAAGGGCAATGGTATCACCAATCTTAATCGTTAGTTTTTTAGTAGCTTCTCCCAGTGCATTTTTAGCGTTCAACGTTGCCACATACGTACCTCGTTGCGCTACCTTCCCCGAAATGATACCCGTTTTTTCGTCCAGCGAAAGCCCTTTCGGAAGCCCGCTGGCTGAAAATTGCATCGGACGCTCGCCCGTTGTTGCGATGGTGTATAGAAAGGGATTGTTGGGCGTAGCGCCAAAAATGGTGGCCGAGTTAATTCTTGGTGTTTTGGGCGAAGTTGGCGTCAGAATATACTTCTCATCTGAGTTAGGAATGGTGGTGGGCCGATGATTGTCCAGCATAACGAACTGCGCGTTGGCCCAGTTGGAATAAACTTTAGTTCGGCCTTCGTCATTCACCTTTACTAAAAGCCCTAACCGCTTGATGCCCGTCAGATCGATACTCACTTTTTTTGGTGTATCGCCCAGCTTCATTTCCCCACTGTCGAACAGAATTTTCCGGTCGCCGATTACGTAAAATGTATGGGGTAACTCCTTATTTCCCTTATCATCGACGCCTACCAGAGCGGTAAATCCGGCGGCTTTCCCATCCAGATAAAACGCAAGTATGCTGGTGGCATTTACGCCCACGCCGTGGTTAAAATACTGTCGGTTCATGAGCATCGAATCACCAGCAGCATTTGTCTTGCCCAGCACCGCTGGAATACCCTCCGAAAACGATTTAATCGTCAGATCGTCCAGCCAGATCGCCGTAGTCTTTTGGGCGTACGTCTTTGCACCTATGCCGCAAATCAATGCAAATAGAAGCCCTCTCAACTTAATCATACTCTATAAATTTGATTTCTTGTGCGCCCCCTACAGGGTCGAATGTTTATAGAAATATAATTCTGCTATAAACATTCGACCCTGTAGGGGGCGCACGGGATTGTCTGATTTTATAATCGCCAGTTACCACTAGCGCGTCAGCCCAGCCGTGCTACAAGCCCTACTTCGACGACATCGACTCAGGAGCATCTTCGGGCTTGCTACCCCACGATTTGTTTGGTTTGTCGCCCATTTGCAGGGTTAGTGTTCCCCCGTTGACGACGGTTTCGTGCGACACCCACGGTTGGTTGAGAGCCTTGCCATTCAATTGCGCCGACTGGATGTATAGGTTCTGGGGCGAGTTGTTTCTGGCATCGATCACAAACTGCTTCCCTTTGTAATAGGCAGGGTTTAGGTGAATGGTGATCTTGTTGAAAATGGGGCTGCTGATTTCATAAAATGGTTTCGCTGTTGTGCCGCCATTGGTCGAGAAAATGCCTGTTTTCATTAAAACTGACAAGCTGCCCATAAGCCCCTGGTCTTCGTCTCCGCTATAGCCGTACTTGGGCGAAATGCCGCTGTATACTTTCTCAACCACTTGCCGCGACCAATATTGGGTGAGCCAGGGCGCTCCCGAATAGTTGAACAAAAAGGCCGTCTGAATGCTCGGCTGATTACCATAGTTGATGTACACCCGTCGTAATTCTTCCAGTGTCTCTTTGTCGTGCGATTTCCCTGACACGAAATCGTGCTGCTGGGCTTTCTCAAGCGAACCGTTTAGCTTGGTTGTGAACGCTTCCCGACCGCCCATCAAGTTGATCAAGCCCTGAATATCATGGGGGACAAACCACGTAAACTGGGCGGCATTGCCTTCTTCCCAGCCGTTGTCGTACCGTAAAATATCGACGGGTTCGGCCCATTTCCCGTCCAGGGTTCGGTTCCACATCCAGCCTATTTCCGGGTTCCAGATGTTTTTGTAGTTTTCGGCCCGCTTCATAAACAGGGCGTAATCGTCGGCCTTGCCCAGCATTTTGGCCATCTGCGCCAGCGTATAATCCTGATAGGTATACTCCAGCGTTTGGGTTGAACCGTCCTGATGGAAGCCATAGCGGGTTTTGCTCAACGGATGCGGCACATAGCCCCGCTCTATGTAGTATTCGATACCACCCCCTTTGAATGTATTGTGTTCATAACCCGCCTTGCTCATCATGCCGCCGGGGAAATGATTTTTTCGCAGACCTTCGTACGCTTTGGCAATATCGAACCCCTTGATTCCCTTGAGGTAAGCGCTGACAATGAATGGGGTTGTAGCCGCGCCGGTCATGACGTAGGTATAATTGCCACCCGCCGGGCCTCGTGGAATAAGCCCGCCATCCTGGTACATCATCACCATCGAATTGACGAATGATTCGGTGATTTCGGGATATACCAGATGCCAAAGCGTATTGATGGTCCACTGTGCACCCCAGAACGAATCCGAATTGTGATGATTGAATTTAGGCTTTCCATTAGCGTCAAGCGGTATCTGGCCGATGCGCTGTTTCGGGCCTGTCATATCAGAGTATTTTCCGTTAACGTCCGACACTATACGTCGTCCCTGGAGGGCATGCCATAAGTCGGTATAGAAACGACTCTGTTCGGTTTCGTTGCCGCCTTCTACTTCAATGCGACTCAACCAGTTGTTCCAGTCCGTCCGGCTTTCCTGAACGGTGCGCTCAAAATCCCAGTGTGGTAATTCGGTGTTGAGATTGAGTCGTGCCTGCTCCGCACTAACGTACGAAATGGCCACTTTCATTTTTCGTACGTCGCCCGCTTTGGTTTTGAAACTGACGTAAGCGCCGGTACGCGCACCATCAATTTCATTCGTGAGTTCTTCCAGTTTGCCTTTTCGCCAGCCGTTGAATGACTCGAATGGTTTATCGAACGCAGCCACGAAATAGACTGTCAGGGTTTTGGGCCGACGAACCGTTGGCGCCATAATGGCGTAGCCCTCCAGCTCTCGATTGCTCACTTTTTTTACGTGGCCTTTCTCCGTATCCGATGGCCCTAAAAAGGTCGAAAAATCAAACAGAATTTGGCTTTTGTCCGACTTCGGGAAGGTGTATTTGTGAAAACCAACGCGGGTGGTCGAGGTTAATTCAGCCGTTATGTCGTACGCATCCAAAACAACTTTATGGTAGCCCGCTTTAATTACTTCTTTGGCATGACTGAATCTGGAACCGTACTGATTTGACCCCAAATGACCCTTGAACTCGCCAGTTGTAGGCAATACCGGAATGCCCGACAGTTGCCAGCCGTGAACATGGCTGAAACACTTTATACTGTCTTTTTCGTACCGATAGCCCGCATTCCAGTCTGCATCGATCGCGTTATCGGGGCTTAAATTGACCATGCCAAATGGGCGGGTCGCTGAGTTGAAAAAGAACCAGCGCGAGTTGGCCGCATCGACCAGTGGGTTCACCAGATCGACGGGTTGTTTCAGCGCGGACTGTGCTAAAACAACCTGAGAAGTAATCCCGATTACGGCTAAAATGATTGATGAGAAGAAAGCGGTTTTCATGTACTTAACTAAATGATTATGAGCACAGATTGTGCTTTCTTTTTTTGACAGGATTGACAGGGTTTTTTAATCATAGAACCTGTTTAAACTTTTGTTTTTCGATTAAAAATCAATGTGAATTTGTCATTCCGACGATAGGAGGAATCTCAAACTTCAGTGTTAGTCAAGTTGGAGATTCCTCCTATCGTCGGAATGACAAATTCGATCCCCAATTAATAGCAATTGGAGGAAGTTTAAATAGCCTCATAATCATCCTGTTAATCCTGTAATCCGGTCAAAAATACTACTCCTGCACTTTACCTGATTGCATTAATTTTTAGGGGGAGCAGGAAGCAGGCTGTCAAACGCATCGATTGTCCAGGCCGTATTGACGGCTGAATACTGATCTCGAAATGCTTTTACATCGGCTGGTTGCACCACTGCCGATTGACGGCCTTTGCCGACCCGCATCGACGTGCCCACAAATTCATACCGGATGTAGCTCAGCACTGAAGCGATCCATTCATCGGAGTTATCTTTCATGGAAGCCATTTCGCTCGGATACGTTTTGCCGTCGATGGGGCCTTTCAATCCGTGCAATAGGATTCGGATCGCGATCTCTTTATCGGCGTTTACGTGTCTTGCTCCACGCAGTGCGGGGGCTGCCTTGGTAGGAAGTCCGTTGCCATCGCCACCGTGACAGGGCGAACACATGGACTTATAAATTTCGCTCCCGTTCGTAATCAGTTTCCGTTCGGCAGGGGTGAAGCCCGCCAGTTTCGCCCCGTAGATTTTGGCATCTTCATTTTTATCGATGCTCTTTTTCACACTCGCCAGCATTTGATTGGTTGGGTTCTGTGCTAAAATTCCCTGTGCAATCGCCTTGGCTGATTCGTTCTTACTTGATCCCAGCGATAACAGCAGTTGCGTTTTTACATCGTAATTCGCATCGGCGGTTAGTTTGCCTAGCTTCTCAATCCATTGATTATCATTCTGTTTGATATACGGCTCGCTCATCCAGATAGCTGCCCGCCGGATTTGTGGATCGGTATCGTTGAGTGCAACATCAAGGACTTCTTTATTGAGTTCGGTCAAGCCTTCGAGTGTCCATAAAGCATGTAATCGCCCCAGAGCAGATGCATTTTTCTTGCCCGTCGCCATCAATTTCAAGTCAGGCACAACCGATTTGTCGCCTAAAACGATGATCTGCTTTTGGGCGTTATCGCGCCACCAGCCGTTTGGATGGTCTAAATACGTAAGCAGACTAGCCGCCGGAACATCGAGTAAGGCAGGTTTGTGGCCACGCTTATAGCCATCATGCACCAATCGCCAGATTCTGCCGCGTTGATTCACCTTGGCCAGTCCGTAATAATCAATTTTTTTTCGCAGATAACTTCCTTTCTGGGTCCAGTTGGATTCCTGAATGATTCCCCGGTTCATATCGATAATGTACAGGCAGCCATCGGGCCCTGAGTAGGTATTAACGGGTCTGAAAAAAGCATCGGTACTGGCAATAAACTCTTTGTGGTTATACACATTCTCCAGGTACGTTTTACCGTCCCGATTGACAACTTTGGCCCGCCGGATGATCCGTGCAACGGGTTCATTGATGATATAATCACCCACCAGATCGGCCGGGAGACGGTCTCCCCGAAAAATGGATTGACCATTGGCCGAGGTGAAATGGTTCAGGGTGCTGTCTGGACGTACGCGGGGCAAACCTCCCTGTACATCGGGGTTCTGAATACTCGACCAAACCGGGCTGAAGGTTTCTTCGCTGTACGCATCGGCAAACTCTAACTGGCCATATTTTGGATTGATCTGAAAACCCGATCCTGCATTTTCGCCACCTCCCCGGCTAAAGAATAAGCGCCCGTAGTTATCGAACGTTAAACCCCACTGCCCATTTGAGCCACTGTGCAGCGAATCTGGTCGAAGCATACCATTTACGTACCGAAACCGGATCGGGTCGACGGTTTGATAGATGTAATTGTCGAGGTTCCAGACCAACCCACTTCGCTGGTGTTCCAGATTGCCCGGAGCCACTTTGCCTACGGTATAAACCGCCTTTTTTACATCCGATACCCCGTCGCCATTCGTGTCTTTGTAACTGTAAATATCATAGGTATCGGTTTCGTTGACCAGCAGTTCGTGGTTTACGCAAAGCAGCATGCGGGGCAACACCATTTCTTTGATAAACACCGAACTTTTGTCCATTTTACCGTCATTGTCGGTGTCTTCCAGCAGCATAACCCGGCTGATTTTATCTTTAGTGCCTGTGCCATCCGCATCCTGCGTATACGTTTCCATTTGCGCCACGTACATCTTGGCATTACCATCCCAGGCAATGGCTACGGGTTCGGTAATCATCGGCTCACTCGCCACCAATTCCATATGATACCCCTCAGGAATGATGAATTTTGCCTGACTTTGTTCGGGCGTGAGGGGCGTTAATATAAACGGGGCAACCGTTGGCAAACTGTCCGTTGGCTGGGAAGTCTGACTGGGCGAAGTCGCAGCGACCGTTGTGGCAACGGGGCTTTTTGTCGCTACTTTAACGGAGCAGGCATAAATGACGACAGCGAAAGCAAGTACGCTGTATTTCAGGTTAATGGATTTCATTGAGTTTCGAGTTTACTCCTTTGTTTTTATCAGGGCATTCGCCAAAGCCGAGAAAAGCCGTGCCACGGTTCTTACGTGACGCTGAAATAAACCGTGGCACGGCTTTTCTCGGCTTTGGACGAACATGAATTAGCCTATCAAAAGGCTATGTTTAAAAGGTGTAAAGCCTGTAATGTATACTGTTGGGGCATCCATTGCCGGTAAGGCCCCCCGTAGTTGCACGCCTGTGTGTTCGGACTTTCCTGGCCCAAACTGGATGGTGTCTGCACCAACCGAATACGAGCCCGATTCGCCCGATAGGAGGTAGGCGTTTTCTTTCTTAGGATGTTTTTTGACACCTGCCAGCGTGCCGCCGGGCCGAAAAATTAACTCCAACGTTACCGGCACACCCTCAGTACCGGTAATGTCGATGTCTACTTTCAGACCCTTCGTTGCCTCGGTAACCTTCACGGTCGTGTCGAGCTTTTGCACCTCGCTTTGTGGACGATTGGCCCGGAGCATTTTGTCCCAATCACCATTCGGGTCGATTTGATCTTTAGCGATTGGCTGATAATAAGGCCCTTCCAGCGCTTTGTGCATCACCCAGCTAATACCCTGCTGCTCGATCTTGTCGGTTTGAAATTGCCCTTTCCCGAAGAACGAAGCCGCCACCCGCATGCCCTGTAAAACGGCATTTCCTTTGTGAAATGTGAGCCAACTGGCATTGTTCGATAGTAGGGTCGCGTCCCAGTTATCCCGCCGGATTCGCACGACACCCGAGTACGGAAACGCTTTGGCATAGTTGGTTGGTAAGGGTTTGCTGGCGGGGAGTTCGTTCCAGAGTGTGGGGTCTTCCAGAAAATAATCGAGGTAGCCCGCCAGTTGCTCTTTCGGACACGTTTTCTCGATTAACCGACACATGGCAGCCATTTCGCCGTTTTTGTCGAGCAGGGCCATGTAGCGATAGCAATAATAATACTTGGCCATGTTGCCAATGGTGCCCTTGTCCTGCCGGTTCGATGCCTCCGTGACGACCTCGCCGTTGGGATGAACGTAGTAAAGCGTCATCATCAGGTTTTTGCGCACCGGCTCAAACAGCTCCGGCTTTTTCAGCCCTCGGGCCATGATGATCAACGACCGATCGACGATGGGCGAGTAGGTGTTGGTGCTCTTTTCATTGAATTGCCCATCGGGGTCTAAGTCAATATGTTCGGCGAGCCATTGGTCGATGCGTTTGGTGTATCGGGGATCGGGAAACACTTCGTTTAGTTTTGTCAGTGCCGCCGATACAACCCAGCGATGGTTTGGGGTGTGAATACCCCCTACTCTCAGAGCATCACCCGCTTTTTTCAAAAATGACTTTAGTAAATCGAGGGTTGTTTCTGAACCGTTAACATTGGCTTGCTTGATGAATTTATAGGCCGGAACGATATTCTCCAGCAGGAACGCCGTGTCGGGCGTTGAATGAAAGTTGGTGTCCAGTAGGTCAATCGTGCCATCCTCATGCTGCATCTTCAGCAATGCCCTGGCCGCGGCTTCGACTTCTTTTAGTACTCCTTTCGATTGATAGTGAGTCGATTCCGGGCAGGCAATGAGCGTGCTGGCCCGCATAATGAACCCGCTTGTGGAGTGCGGATTCGGCATATCCATATCGTTCATGTAGCCACCCATAAACTTGTTGGCCGGGTCCGTGACCTTGATGGGTTTGTAATTGGCCAACTGCTGGTCATTGATTTTTATCCACTCAAGCAGCCATTCGGGTTTGGAAGGGGCTATGTTGGCAAAACCTTTAAATCCCAGTGTTGGAAGCAAGCAAAGAGAGGTTGCGCTGAGTGTTACAAAATTCCGTCTGTTCATTTTTGGGAAAGTTTATATAAAAGCATCTCTACCCCTCTCTCGTTTTCGCTTGGCTATGCCGAGTGAAGACTATTACTTCAAAGGCCTCTGGCCAGAGTTTAACTAATCGATACGGGTGGGACGCCCTTGAAATAATAGCCTTCACTCGGCATCGCCAAGCGAAAACAGCGAGGAATCTGCTTCAGTGGCCTGGTCAAGCTTGACTATTGTGAACGTTGAGATTCCTCCTTTCGTCGGAATGACAAAAACAAAAAAACATACTCAATACCTAACTAAAACTCCCGAATCTTAATACTCCTGAAAGCTACCTCATCGCCGTGATCCTGAAACAGGATATGGCCGGACGGTGCCTGGGCAAAATTGGGATACGTTTTGTATTTGCTTTTGGATACCAGATTGCGGAATATCTGTGAATATCGGTCGTATTCTACCGCTTTGAGGTTATTGAGCCAATGTTCAACATGCCCACCTTTCACAACAATCCGCAGTTTGTTCCATTTTCCCGGCGGGTTCATTCGTCTGGCCATCGTGCCTTCCGAGAGGTTTTCGGCGGTGATGAGGTCATAGAGCGAGCCGGTTGTCCGGTTACCGTTTACACCTTCTTTGGCATCGGGGTGCTCCTTGTCATCCAGAATCTGGAACTCCGGCCCTGCGCCAGTGCCCGGCTTTTTGGTCCGGTCTTCAACCACGAAATATTTTACACCACTGTTGCCCTTCGTTGATACCTTAAAATCGAGTTCTAATTCAAAGTTTGTGAAGGCCTGATCCGTGACAATATCTCCACCTTTTCGCAGGCTATCTTTTTTAGAACCCAGGACGATCAATTCGCCATCCCGCATCGCCCAGCCTTCTTTAGGAAAGGCATCGCCGTTGGCTACTCGCCAGCCTGCGGATGTTTTGCCATCCCAAAGCAACCGCCAGCCTTTTCGCTTCTCATTGTCGGAGAGTTGATTGGGGAGGTAGTTTACTTCTTCGATGGCATCACCACCTGGCCAAACGGCATCTTTCAGGTTATCGGTGGCAATTCGGATGTTCCGCCACTGAACGGTAAGTCCTTTTTGTTCTTCCTTTTTGATTTGATGAACCTGTAGGGCAATTATCCCACGAGCTGTTTGTGAGTCAAGTAAATTCGCGCAGGGGATTCC
The DNA here is from genome assembly GCF_006965485.1 of Spirosoma sp. KCTC 42546. Classification (NCBI taxonomy): domain Bacteria; kingdom Pseudomonadati; phylum Bacteroidota; class Cytophagia; order Cytophagales; family Cytophagaceae; genus Spirosoma; species Spirosoma sp. KCTC 42546. Next base: position 4,655,532 of record NZ_CP041360.1, on the reverse strand, counting down.
GTTGATCCAGGTTCTAAATCGGGGACCAATGGCTTCAATATGATACGTGTTCCATTGCCCAACATGGAACGCTTTCTGGCCCTGAGGATTGATGGATAGCGGATACAGCCAGCCCATTCGGGATTCATCGAAAATGCCGCCACTCCAGGCCCGGTCGCCGGGATCGATTTCAACCTGATAGCCGTGTACACGCCCATTCATAATGGCAGGGTCGCTTATACTTCTGATTTGAATGCCCGAGTTTAAGCCCGGATCAACTTTTACCTCTAGTTCCAGCACAAAGTCGCCATAGGTTTCTTCGGTACACAGGAACGAATTGGGCGTATTCATCTGCGAAACGCCAACAATAGCCTTATTGACAATCTTGTAGTCGGCGTTGCCGTTGCGCTTCACCCAGCCTTTTAAGTCGGTTCCATTAAAGAGGTCTTTCCATTGGGCCTGGGCATTGATGGTAAGAGAGAAGAAGGCAAGTAAGATGAGTAATTTCATTCTGTAAGTTGGGTTGTGGGATAGCGCGAACGTCTTCGTTCGTGCTATCTATTTTCCGGCCTCTGGCTGATTGGCTATTAGTTTATACCGGCCAGAGGCCGGGGAATAGTCAGCACGAACGAAGACGTTCGCGCTATCTATCGTTCGCGCTATCCATTATCTTAATAGCCAGGATTTTGCGGCATGGCGGGGTACGATAAGTCGATCTCGCCTTGTGGAATTGGTCGCAGATTGTGTTTGTCGGATATGGAAGCACTTTTGGCAGCCCAGGGGTTATATTTTTTTACCCGTTCAACCAGTTTGCCAGTCCGTTTCAGGTCGAACCATCTTGAGTATTCTCCCATCAATTCGCGGGCACGTTCGTCCAGAATCAGGTCTATTGTAATGTTCGCCGATGTGGCGCGATACGATACGGCTTCCAGTGATTTAACATTTTCCGGGCTCTTCGCGCACTGTGGATCAGTTCCCTTTTTGACCAAGGCCCGATCCAGCACTTTGTTATAATATACTTCGGCACCGCCTAGTTTGCCGCCTTTGGCTCCTTTTACAATGGCTTCGGCAGCAATTAAATACGCTTCGGCTGATCGGAAAATCGCTTCGTTGAACGTGCCGAATGCATCGCCATAGGCAATACCGGGCTGCCAGAATTTCCACATCAAAGGCTGGTCGCCGGGGAAACCGCTCACGTTTACGGCGCTTCCGTTGACGAATCCGTATCCACCGCTATACTCTTCAACATTCACAACCGAGTAATTCTTTTTGCCACCCAGATCAATTCCCCGGTCGGCTAGTGCAACGGCGGGTTTGTTCCAGGGACGGAAATAGACAACCGTATCGCCTGCTTTTATGTCAATTTTAAGGTTGGGGTTCACGACGGGCAACGGTTTGAAACCGGCTACCGGCAATAAGGCATACCCAACTTCCACAAAATTGAGATCGTAACGGGAATCATTTTCCGGGTCGAACAGGCGATACATGGCCGGATTGGTCACGTGAATGGGTTGATACCGGTTGTAATCCGTCGTACGGCCTTTGGTGCCCGGATAGCTATCGCCACTTCCGCCGAAAACAGAGTGCAAATTGTTCCCACCAGCAGCATCCTGCGTAAACGCTATATCGGTTTTGTTGGTCAACACATCGGAATTGTACTGGACGGCAAAAACGATTTCGGCGTTTTTGTCATTCTGAGCACCCGTGTATTGTTTCAACGGATTTTCGGAACGCGTCGGAAACAAGGCGCTGTAGGTGGTTGCCAACGGATAAGCATCGATAATTTTATCGGCATATTGAAGCGCCAGATCAAAATCGGCAGCCGAGCCACCCAACGCATTGTTGAAATTCCAGCCACGCGTTAAATAGACCCGAGATAGCAAAAACTGAACAGCGCCTTTGGTGACCCGTCCGTAGTTACTGGCCGTAACCGGCAGTTTCGCTTCGGCGTCGACTAGGTCGGCAAGAATCTGTTTGTAGACATCGGCCGAAGCGACCCGCTTTGCGTCTTTGCTCGGGCTGACTGTTTCGGTGAGCGGCATGGGCACATCGCCCCATTGCTGAACCAGGTAGAAATAAGCTAACGCCCGCAAAAACTTGGCTTCAGACACGCGCACCGCTTTGGCATCAGCCGTCATGGTTGTGATCCCATCTGCGCGACTGACAACGGTATTCGTGCGGGCAATTTCGGCATAGAGCAACGTCCAGAGGGTTTGCAAATCGGGTAACGTAGCATTCAGGCGAACATCGTAGTGTTCCAGCGCACTGGTTGATAGGGTTGCAAACTTGGGATCACTAAAGCCAGTCTGGGAGAAAATATCCGTGCCATTTAAAACAAGCGTGCGAGCCTGGTGAATATTTCGCAGCAACGGATAACAGGATCTGACCAGATCCTCGAAGCCAGCCTCTGTTGAATAATAAACGTCGGTTGTGAGGGTAGTCAGTGGTTTTTCAGTTAGAAAATCCTCTTTACAACCGGCTACAACCATCCCTATCAGGGCAATGGTGAATGTAGTAAACCGTATATATCGTGTTGATTTCATTGTCGTTCTGTTAGTGGGTTCGAGGTTAGAAGCTGACGTTTACGCCCAACGAGTACACGGCCGACGGTACATCATCCTGATAGATCGATGAATTGAATTCTGGGTCGAAGCCGGTGAATTTGGTGAACACAAACGGATTCAGGATCTGGGTATAAAAACGTGCATTTGAAATTTTCAGGCCATCGAGCGCTTTTCTGGGCAAGGTATAGCCCAGCGTAATGTCTGAAATTCGTAGAAAGCTGGCATCCTGATAATTGATCGCGCTCCGATAGGGATTGGCCGCCACAACGCCAAAATAGGTGTTGGATGGGTTATCACTCCGCCAGTAATCCAGCGACGCTAGCTTATTATACCGCGTGCTGTTCATTTCGCCGAAAGTCCCCGCGAGCGTATTGTTGCTGTATTGCACGCCATTTCGGTAGTACGTAAAGAAGGAGAAGTCCAGGTTTTTGTATTTGAACCGGTTGGTAACCCCCAAAATCCAGTTGGGGAGTTGGGTGCCAAGCACAACCCGGTCGTCGATGGCGTCGGTCGACGAAATCTGGCCATCGTTGTTCTGATCGACTACCCGTACCGAACCGGGCTCCTGCTTGTATTTAACCGCTAAATCTTTGTCGGCCGTTTGCCAGATGCCCGCAAACTGATAATCGAAGTTCGAGCGGATCGGGGAGCCCACAAAGAGTTTGTTTCCTTTGTCAACAGTCTGACCATCACCGTATAAGGATAGTAGTTTGTTTCTATTTAGGGTGAAGGCAAACGTACTGTTCCAGGAGAAATTGTCCTTGGCAATGTTAACCGTATTGAGCGTAAGTTCGATACCCTTATTCTCAATAGTACCCACATTGGCGACCACCTGGCTGAAGCCGGTTACGGTTGGGATTTTCTGGTTCAGAATCAAATCGACCGTTTTTCGATTGTATAATTCGAGCGAGGCTGCAATCCGGTTTTTAAAGAAGCCGAAGTCGATCCCCAGGTTAAATTCCTTACTTCGTTCCCAGCGCAAATCTTTGTTGGCTAACGTGGCTGGTGCAAATCCATACGCAGCAGTGCCATCAAAATCATAACCTGTGTTCAGCAGCGTTGCCTGGGTACTATATGGGTTGACGGTTGAGTTCCCCACCTGGCCATAGCTAAGCCGCATTTTGAGGTTGGAGAACACATTTAGCTTACTGATAAATGGCTCATCGCCCATTCGCCAGGCTAGCGCAACCGACGGGAAAAATGCCCATTTGTTGCCTTCTGCCAGTTGCGAGGCCGCATCTGAACGGCCCGTTAGGGTCAGCAGATATTTGTCGTTGTACCCATAATTAACCCGTCCCATAAAAGACAGAAGCGACTTTTCGGTAAGCGAGCTGGCATAGGACGTAACCGTTCCTGTCGACAGCGCGTACCAATCAGACGCAAAGGGCAAGTCTTTGGCGGCTATCGTATAGGTTTCATTGCGTTGATAAAAGGCACTTTGCAAGCCCGTTACCGTAATTTTATGCTTTCCTAATTCCAGATTATAGTTCAGGATATTATCGATCGTATAGTTGCCCATGGTTCTGTTATCATATTGGGCTCTTGGCTTGGCGCCAATCTGCGATTTTGTCCATGCCCCTCTAAAATCACCAATTTTAGTAGCACTATAGGACGCCGAAAGCGATGTGCGAAAGGTTAATCCTTTGACTAAGGCAACCTCGGCATAGGCATTGCCCAAAGCGGTCATCACGGTCGTTTGAAGCTTCGAGTTTTTTGGATCAACATCGGCCAATGGGTTTGGCACCTGTTTGTCGTTTATCCCCATCCAGAAAGCAAGTCCATCCACGTTGATATCTCCATTTTCGGATGGATTGGCGAGGTCATTATAATAGGCCACGCCCGTTGGCCGGGCCCGGTAAGCACCCCGTAGTGATTCCTGAGAACCCACATCCTGGTTGCTGTAGGTCAGATAAGAGGTGAAGCCTACTTTGAAGCGATTGCCCAACTTGCTATCTAAACCTGCATTTAAGTTATACCGCTTAAAGCCTGTAGAGAGCACATTGCCATTTTCATTTAAATACCCACCCGAGAATCGATAGGTCGTTTTATCACTACCGCCCGATACGCTCAAATTATGGCTCATTTGAAGCGCCTGTCGCGTAATTAAGCCCACCCAATCGGTCGATTTCCCACTATTTATGACGTCCAGTTCAGCAGCCGTAAACGTTGCTCCTGTAGAACCTTCCAGAACCCTATCTGTATACGTCGCCTTATAAAATTCCTGGGCATTCATTAAACGGGGGATGTGCGCCGGTGTTTTCAGGCCAACGTAGCTATCATAGCTCACTCTCGGCTTGCCCGAAAGTCCTTTTTTCGTCGTGACAATCACAACACCGTTAGCGCCCCGTGCTCCATAAATAGCGGTTGAGGAAGCATCTTTCAATACGTCCATCGACTGAATATCATTGGGATTCAGGTTGTTAAGGTCTCCACCAATCAGCCCATCAATCACGATCAACGGCTCGGTTGAGTTATTGATCGTGTTTTCACCCCGGATGGTAATGCTATAACCCGCCCCTGGTTTGTTACTCGATTTGGTTACCGTAGCCCCTGCCACTTGCCCCTGAATAGCCCTGGCAGCCACAACTGGATTTGCCCGGATGATATCTTTCGACTGAATCGAGGCAACCGCACCCGTTAAATCTGTCTTTTTTATTTCGCCATAACCTACTACAACAATTTCGTCCAGTTGCTTTAAATCAGGCTTCAACACAATATCGAAGCCCGTTCTATTGCCAATAACGATGCTCTGAGATTCATAGCCGATAAAACTGAAAATCAACTCGGCGTTTTGATTGCCAACGGAAAGAGAAAATTTTCCATCAACATCCGTCGTCGTACCCTTAGTCAGGCCTTTAATGATAATACTGGCACCAATAATTGGCTCGCCTTTATCATCTTTTACAGAACCTTTAATGGGGATATCGGCCGGAATTTCGGCTACTAATTCTGTCGACTGATGCTGGATTGAACTTGTCTTTACTTCAGCCCGATTTAATACGATCTGTTTACCTAATACCTTATATTCTAATTGGAGCGGCTTTAGGATATTTTCCAGGACTTCACCGAGTGTTGAATTGTCGAGCGAAAGGGTTATTTTTCGCTCTGACCGAATAAGGCTTGAACTGTAGATAAACCGAATTTCAGCTGATTTTTCAATCTCATTCAATACCTGTTTAATTGATCGATTTTCTACTTTTAAACTAATTCGCTTATTGAGTAATTCCTGGGCATAGCCACCACTCGCGATGGATATACTAAAAAATATAATCGATAGCATAAGCTGCGAGAATACGATTCGCAGAAATTTACTTTTTGCCCTAAAAATCCGTAGCGGGTTTTTCATGGATTTGTACTTTTTTGTTTAAGTGGGAGTAGGAGTGAGTACAGTAACTTTAGGAAAATATAAGCTTTGGCGGAAAAAAGAGGAAGGATAATGCAGGCTTCGAGCACTTACCTGCACCCATTTGATTTTAAAATTATTTGATTGTCAAGTTCCTGATAACTTGCCTCTAAAGCCGTGCAGATTAATTCTAATTTTTCTGAAAGAGGCTCATCCGACAGGTGCGCCGTTAGCCGACAATGAGCCAGTTTTTCTTTGTTATAAACAATGTCGATGCTATAGGCTTTTTCTAGCACCTTCAACACTTCGATAGCTGGTGTATCATCGAAATTGAATGTAAACCGTTGAATGGGAAGTTCAAGCTGGGATTGATCGACAATGACTGGTTTGTCGATTTTATACTTATTACGATTTACTTTTACTTTTTCGTTTGGATTCAGAATGAATCCATTGAGCGTATTACTTTCTAATTTTTGATCTTTATCCCGATCGTATTGCAGGAAGACGGCAACTTTTCCCGTCTTAACAATTACTTCGATTTCAGATGTTTTAGGCTGCGTTTTAACCGAAAAGCTAGTGCCTAAAACTTTAGTTATTAATTCATTAGCATATACAAAAAAAGGAATCTTTGAATTTTTCTGTACCTCAAAAAATGCCTCGCCTGATAGAATAACTTCTCGTTTTGTTTTATTATACTGTTTGGGTGAGTAGCAAATTTTACTTTTTGGCTGTAAAATTATTGAACTCTTATCGGGTAGGTTGATCAGCATGGGTTTAGCCGTGAAATTTTCTTTTTCATAAATTTCACCCGTTTGTGCTTTGGTATTTTTTACGAGCTGGTTATACGAAATAAAATCCGGCCTGTTGAGCCGTAACCAACCTACCCAAATAAACGTCATGACAATGGCTGCAGCCGCTACCCATTGGAAATAGACGTAGAAGGTCCTACTTTTTGCAGGTATATCAACTTCTCTGGTTTCGTTTACTGGATTTGCTATATTCTGATATACTTTTTTTAAGCCGCTATCAATGTTAAAAATGTACTGAGGGTGCGTCTGTTCCCATTCATCTAAATATTGAAAAAATAACTCTTTATTTTCTGGATCACTAAGCCATTCTTCAATAAATTTATGCTGTATGGATGTTGTCTTTCCATCAAAATAATCGAATATTATTTTTTTTGTTAAGATTGGTTTCATGATAAGCTTATTTAAAATTCAGGTTGATTGGTGCGTTAATAAAATAAATAGACTAAAACAATATTTAATATATATTGTGATTTTAATTCTTCTCGGATCTTTGCTAAAGCTCTACTAATAAGCCGCTCTACAGCGCTTACTGTGAGTTCCATTTCTGTTGCAACTTCGCTATATTTTTTTCCTTCCAGTCTGTTTAATTGAAAAGCACGCCTTGCTTGTTGGGGAAGGTGTTGAATAGCTATGTCCAATTTTTGACTAAGCTCATGGAAATGGGTAATTTCATCCGGTTGTAGTACAGGAACCGTGTTGCTGGTTTGACTATCGACCGAATAATTATCAAAATTTGTGTTACGATTTAATTCCAGCTTTATATAATTATTCGCTCTGTTTTTTACTGAAATGTATAAGTATGATCTGAAGGAAGTCGTTATATTCTCATGGATTTTGTTGTTCCAGAAATTTGTAAATACTTCAGCGACAATATCTTCGGCGATTTCTTTTGAATAGACATAGCGGATAGCATGGTTACACAGGTTCGTATAGTACTTTCGAAAAAGTAGCTCAAACCCTTCTTTGGGTGAATTGGTGAAACAGGCCTTTATAAAATACTCATCAGAAAAAACTTTGGCTTCTGGCAGATCTTTTGAGATACTTATGGGCTCTTTTTCGAAAGAAAACTCGTCTTTCTCTTCCTGTTCATGTACCATTGTTACGGATGCTAAAGCTTTTTGTACCTAAATGAAAACCGAACTAACGTAAGCGTATTGGGCCTTAAGTAGACAATTACCAGCTTGGTTTGGTCCGAAACTGCGCTATTGGCAAGGTAGTTTCAGAACTGTTTAGCTGCTAATTGATCGATGGATAGGGTGCGTTTTGAAATGTGCTGATTCTAAGACAAAGTTTTGATATTTTACCCCACACTCTTAGCGATATTAGTTTTCTGGGATATAATTACACTTGTTCGAGCTGGCTGATGTTGAGTGAATTAGCTACTTAGTTGAATGGCTTAAGCAGATACCGAGTCCATTTTTGCTTCTTATCGATTGCTTTCGTTTAGTATCTATAGCAACGAAGATTATACTTTTACTTACTTTTGGCTGATTCAGAAAAGAAAAATAGTATGCTACCGAATCAGCGTCGGGATAAAATACTCGAATTATTGAAGGAGGATGGCTCAGCCAAGGTAGTTGATTTGGCGAGAATCTTTAAGGTAACGGAAGTGACGATACGTCAGGACCTCGAAAAACTGGAAAAGGATGGGCTGGTGACCAAAGAACATGGGGGTGCCTACCTGAAAAACGTTGAAGATCAGGTTAGAACGGTATCCCTTGGTAACCAGGAAAATATCGACAAAAAAGAGCTGATTGCCGCTAAGTGCCTGGAATACATTGAGAGCGGTGATAGTATCATTCTGGATTCGGGCTCGACAACAACCGAAATAGCCAAGAAACTCCGCGGTTACAAGAACCTCACGGTTATTACTAATGCGCTGAACATTGCCCTGATTTTGGGGGCTGAGCCAGGTATCGAGCTGATTGTGACCGGTGGTGAGTTTAAACCACCAACCTTATCGCTGACCGGTCAAAAAGCCGCCGATTTCTTTAAAGGTATTAACGTGCAGAAGCTGTTTCTGGCTACGGCGGGGATTTCACTCAAGGCTGGTCTAACCTACCCAAGCCTCAGCGATTTAGTTGTTAAGAAAGCGATGATCGATGCCGCCGACACGACTTATTTAGTCGCCGATTCGACCAAAATGGGCAAGAGCGCATTCGCCAGTTTAGGTGCTTTATCATTGATCGATTACATCATCACCGATGCGGGCATTGAGGAGAAGCACAAGCAGGTGTTTCATGATAACGAAATCGAGTTGATCATCGCCAATTAAGAGTTTTAACCGTAAAGGGCGCAAAGGTGAACGCAAAGAACGCTAAGTATAAAGATGAAAACTCTGCGTTCTTTGCGCTCACCTTTGCGCCCTTTGCGGTTAAAAGGGAGTCCATCTACAGTCCCAGCTCCTTCAGAAACTCCTCTCTATAATTACTGCCAATCGGAATTTCGGTTTTGTCGATAAAAATTCGGTTGCCTTCAATGTGGGTGATCTTTGATTTATTGACGATAAACGAGCGATGTACACGAAGGAACAGGCTACTGGGAAGCAGATTGACAAAACTCGAAAACGTCATGCTTGGCATGAATGTAGTCTGCGTGGTACTGATTTTTGTGTAATTCCCATTGGCTTCCGCAAATAGTAAATCCTCATGTACTAGTTTATAGATTTTGCCGTCGGTTTTAATAAATGTGTAGGCTTCGGACTTCTCTGAAATAGTTGCCGGACTGGGTGGTGAACTAGCTTGCAAACGATCCAGTGCCTTATCGACGGCGACAATAAAGCGCTCCAGCGAAAAGGGTTTTAGTAAATAATCACAGGCGGCTAAGTCGAAAGCGTCTAGTGCGTATTCCTTGTATGCAGTCGTGAAAATTACCTGCGGTTGATTTTTGAGCGTTTTTAAAAAAGCGATGCCGTTCAGAATGGGCATGTTGATGTCTAGAAATAGAATATCGACGGGCTGCTTCTGTAATTCAGCTTTGGCGGCTATGGCATTATCGCAGGAGGCAACCACGTTCAGAATGGGCAGATGATTGCAATACGTTTGTATAATTTCCCGCGCAATGGGCTCGTCATCGACAATTAAACAGTTGACAGTCTTCATATTAGTGTGAAAGATTTTTTTGTCCACAGAGGCACAGAGAACACAGAGTTAAATCAGTTTTTTTGCATAAATCCGTGTTCTCTGTGCCTCTGTGGACAAAAAAAATCACTTTGCCTGAAGTTGCAATAACACCGTATAAAATCCATCCTTCTCCTGAATGGTCAGGTCATGCATAGTGGGATATAATAGATCAAGTCGCTTTTTCACGTTAGCAAGCCCAAGGCCACTGCTTTTTTCCAGCGCATCCTGTTTGGTATCGGCAGGGCCAAATGAGTTTTTTACGGAAAACAGAATTGAATTTGCCCATACTTTTACCTGAATATCAACTATTATTTTCTGATCGAGCGTATTCTTCGAATGCTTAAACGCATTTTCAATAAAGACGATCAAGAGCATTGGGGCAATCTTGAAAGTCGGGTCGATCCCATTTTCTATCGACGTTATTAAGTCCAGCCGATTGCCAATGCGTATTTTCTCAAATTCGATGTAATTGTTAATATACGCCAGTTCGTCAGTTAAAGAGACGAACAAACCTTTGGCGTCGTAGACAGAGTACCGTAATAAGTCGGCGAGTTTCAATAAAAGCGTTGGCGTTTTATCCGGTTGCGAAATCGAAAGACCGTACAGATTATTCAACGTATTGAACAGAAAATGAGGGCTCAACTGCGATTGCAATAAATGGAGTTCACTCTGACTTTGTTCGGCCTGGGCTTTGGCTTCGTATAACTGACTGTTTATTCGGGTTCGGATTAGTTTAATGAAAAGTCCGCTTAGCACGCAAAAGAGAAAGAACGGTATGATCAGAAAGATGACAAACATTAACTGGTCCGAATGATTACGTAAACTGTTGGCAAACTGCGCAACCACAAACGCGAAGCCTGTCAGAAGTAGAGGTAAAAAGACTAATAGCCAACTGGGAACCTTTTTATTGGCGGGTATCCACAAGTACGCCAGGTATCGACCAAAGTAAATGCCAATCAGGCAAAGAAATGTGCCCGCCAGGGCCGCTTCTTCATCGTCTCTCTCTACCACCGTTTCGGTATACAAATTGATGATCAGATAGATTGGAACAGCAGAAAGCACCCAGATGAGCGCATGCTTCTGTAATTCGGTTAGCTCGTTTATACCGGTGGTTTGTTGTTTTTTCACGATCACTGTCTGGATTGGGAGGTACAAAGCTGAGCACACAAATCGATACCACTAAACGTCCAGGACGGACACGTAAAAATAGCTGACGAAATCCCGGTAAACGATTACGAATCGGTTCGACATCCCAAATCCTTATTCTGTCAGGTCAAGCCTGTTGTTCAACATAATTAGTTTTTGAGCCCACCCAACCCGCCAATATTTGCTCATCATCTTATGGAGCCGGGCTCTTAAACGTTACACCATGCGACCTGTTTTGCTACTTATTCTCTTCTTTATTGTGGCGATTTCATTATCCGCCCAAGCACAAACTAAGCTCATCAACGGGCTAGTCAAAGATCTCCAGAATGAACCCGTGCCGGGTGCCACCGTTCGCCTGATCAGCCTGACTGACTCGACGCAGGTACTGGGTGAGCTAACCAACAGCAGCGGGAAATTTTCCTTTAAAAACCTCATAAACAGCAACTATCGGATACAGATAACAAGCGTTGGGAATAACGACTACCGAAGCGGAACGATAACCATTGACGATCAGCATATGGTTATCGACTTGCCTGTATTTATCCTAAGTCCGTCAAAAACAACACTGAAAGAGGTAACTGTAGTGGCCAAACGTCCGATGATCGAGCAGGATATTGATAAAACAATTGTGAATGTAGATGCGATGATTGGCAGCGCCGGTAGCAATACGCTGGAAGTACTGGAAAAAACGCCCGGCGTAACGATAGACACCGACGGATCAATCAGCCTGAACGGAAAAACGGGTGTACTGGTCCTGATCGATGGTCGGCCTACCTATATGTCGGGACAGGATTTGGCGGCTTATTTGAAATCCCTGCCGGGCGGCTCACTGGATAAACTGGAACTAATGACCAACCCGCCCGCCAAATATGACGCGGCCGGGAGTTCGATCATTAACATCCGATTGAAACGGACTCGTGTACAGGGATTTACGGGGAGTGTCTCGGGCGCTTACAGCCAGGGTGTTACAAGTCGAAGTAATGATGTGATCAACCTGAATTACAATCACAAAAAACTCAATTTGTTCGGGAGTATCGGCTATAACAAAGACGGCAACTATTCGAATGATGGGTATGATCGGACATTTTATGACGCCAATGGAGTCCTAAATTCGTCGGTGCAGTTACAGAATAAATATACTTATTCCAGCCACGGCGTGATGGCCAGGCTGGGTATGGATTATGCGGCTTCAGCGAATACGACCTATGGATTCCTCCTGGCCATTCAGAATCGATCCCGGCAGGATGGGCTCGATTACGTCAGCAAAACCTATGGGTTGCGTTCGGAACTCAATTCAATTGGGACGGGCAGTACCAACGGTAATTACCCGTGGGTGAATCCCAGCGTCAATGCCAATGTTCAGCATAAATTCAAAAATACGGGTCGTGAGTTAAGTGCTGATCTGAATTATATCACCTATAATTCGACGGGCGATCAGGTGCTGAAAACGGCTGTAAATCAGCCTGATGGTACGCTCGTCAACAGCAATCAGTTCGTGTATAGTTTACCATCGGATATTACGATTTACTCGGCCAAAGCCGATTATGTGCACCCGCTACGTGACAAGGCGAAACTGGAAGCCGGTATCAAATCGAGCGTGGTCAATAATGACAACAATTCGCAGTATTACACCGTACTGGGTGCGATCAAAACACCCGATTTCAGCAAATCCAACCACTTTACCTACCACGAAACCATTCATGCGGCCTATACCAATCTCCGAAAAGAGTGGAAGCGATTGGCGGCACAGGCTGGTTTTCGACTCGAACATACCCAGATAGCCGGACGCCAGTTGGGTAATCCTGAGGTTTCTGAAACGTCGTTCAGTCGGACTTATACAAGCTTATTCCCAACTGCTTTTTTGAGCTATAAAGTCGATAGCGCCGGGAATAATACCCTGACTGCCAGCGTTACCCGGCGGATAAACAGGCCTAATTACCAGTCACTTAACCCTTTTCTGTTTTATCGGGATCAATATTCTTTTACGACTGGTAACCCGTATTTGAAACCCCAGTACAATTATCAGTACGAACTCAAATACCAGCACAAACAATACATTGGTGTCTCAATCCAATATGGTCGTTTTTCGGATATAATTTTTCAGCTCACCCAGGCCGTTGGCGATGTGTTTTATTACCGCCCCGACAATGTGGCCAGTGGTTATATTCTGGCGCTTGCTACGAATGTATCGGTGTCGCCGACAAAATGGTGGACTATTAACGCCAATGGAATGATGGGACGGATGGCGCTGAATGGCACTGCCTATTCTGAAACGCTTACCCCAGGTTTGTTCAGCGTACGAATGGACGTGTTCAATCAATTCAAATTCGAGAAAGGCTGGGCTGGTGAGTTGAGCAGTTTTTATTCAGGTAAAAACATTTCCGGGCAAACCATTGCCAATCCGCGCTTTCGGCTGGCTGCCGCTGTCCAGAAGAAAATCTTGCAGAATAAAGGGAGTCTCCGGCTTACGCTGGAAGATATTTTTCATTCCTGGACACCAACCGACCAAACGGTTAGCCTAAAACAGGCCGAAGCGTTTCACACCAACGAAACCGATACCCGTAGAATTGGTCTGGCATTTACGTATCAGTTTGGCAAGGACACCTTTGCGCGTAAACGCCGACATACCGACAATGCCGCCGATGCCGAGAAGGGTAGGGTGGATTGAGGATTTCAAAGCACCCGAATTTCCTGCCAAAACTGTTGGATGAACAATCGTTCCTGTTGCGAGATACCGTTATGTGCTCCAGCAACGCGTAATAGGATACGAACGAACCGCTTCTTGATATGTTCCGTAAGCTCGAGTCGTTTCGCAACGAGCCGACGCATACCAAATGCATACGCATCGGCTCCTGGTTGATCGGTATTTTCGCGTAAAAAGAAAGCGGAAAGAGCCAAATCACCGTAAGGCCCTTTTGCCAGGAGCTCCCGAACTGCCCACTGCTCCTGTTTATGAAGGCGACCATCTAATTTGGACAAAGCATAGACTATACTGCCCAGGCTCATTGATAAATCGGGAGAGTACATAAGTTATCAGTTCATAAGGCAGACCGGTTTTGAGGTCGTAAACCAACCCATGAACCAGAAGCGGTCTGCTATTGCTCCAGGCGTTTTGACCAATCGTGGTAGTTGAAATAAACATCCTTATTGACTACGAATGACCACCCATTAATTGCCTTCCGTTGTGGATTTGGCTTGCACCTTATTCGCAACTTCCGAAGCAGACTGATTTTCTGGATTGCCTATGCTAACGCGCTGAATCTTATAGTTATGTTTATAATTATGTTTGGCGACGTCCATATCAGGTGTATGAGCTACCTCAACGCCACCAACTGGTACGGCATTGGGAATTGGCTGTTTATAGCTGGTCATTGGACCGGTGGTAAGACCGGGCGCGTTAACTTCAATTCCCTGTTTCGTTTCCCATTTTCGGGCAGTTGCGGCTTTATTCGGATGCTTGTAATTGTTGGCCGAATAGGTAACGTCTTTCCGTAATTTAGAATCGTCCTGGGCGGAGGCTGTCAGGATCGAAAGGCCACTGAAGGCTAGTATAAACAGGTATGTTTTCATGATTTCTCTTGTTGTTTAAGTATTCGTCAATGCTAGAGGCAAGCCATTGGAAAAGCGCTGCCTGATTGACTTTACAAAGGTCATACCCCAGCGTTAGGCTCGTGTTAGAGCCGCATTAGAACGGCATTAGAAATGTATTTAGCCTTAACGTTCTCGCTTGGCTTTGCCAAGCGAGAACGGGGGTTTTGGGCGGTCCGCCGTTGCGGGAGGGGCCGGGGTGAGGGGAAATTAACGAGGCAGGGTGACCGTAAATGTGGTCCCTGAGGTAGCCGATGAGTCGACCTGAATACTGCCTTGGTGTAACCGAATGATTCGTTCGGCGAGCGGAAGGCCGATGCCATAACCCGGTTGCCCACTGGCATTACGACCCCGCTGGAAGGGAATAAAGATGGCTGTTAATTGGTCGGCGGGAATGGTTGAACCGGCGTTATGAACGCTCAATTGTACAGATTTACTGTTCGAAGATAAGGTTACGGATACTGTATGAGCTGGCGAAAATTTGCCTCCGTTGTCAATCAGATTGAAAAAAGCCGTTCGTAGTAAGGGTTCATTGCCGGTTAGTTGCCAAAGGTGATCAGGCGCATCGGGCGGGATAATCTGTACATGAATTATGTAATTTGGCTGAAGACGCTGGAAGTCAAGCTGAACCTGATCTAAAAGGGTATCAAGTTGCACACGCCCCATCGGTACCGACGATTCGTCCATGTTCGCTTTAGCCAGCGACAGCAATCCGTTGACCATTCGGTTTAACCCCCGTACATCGTCCAGTACCGAGTGTAGGGTAGCTCGAAGTTCATCAGGCTCATCTTCTGCCAATAACGAAACTTCCAACTGGCCCGTAATGGCCGTTAGTGGGGTGCGTAACTCGTGCGAGGCATGCGATACAAACGACCGCTGTAGACTAAAGGCTTCTTCCAGCCGGGTCAGCATTCGGTTGAATCGCTGGGCTAGTTGGGTTAGTTCGTCTCCGCTAGCTCCTTCGGGTAATCGTAGCGATAGATTCGACGCGGTAATCTCATCCATCCGTCGATTGATCTGGTTAATAGGTTGCAGTGTTCGACCCGCATAAAATCGTCCGGCAACTACCATCAGGGCAGTCATCAAAAACCAGCCAATGGCCAGAATGTAGGCTAGATTCTGGATCGTACGACCCCCAAACGTATCGACGGCCGACGCAAAAATGACCGAAGGAGTTTGATTCTCAGTAAAAAAAATACCCACTACATCGCGTTCGTTATCGCGCCAGTGGAGCGTTCGTACTTGCCGAACCCGCTTTAGTATTCCGGGGGTAACGGTTAGGTAATCGGTACCGCTTTCGTAAACTAACTTGTTTTTTGCATCGTAAATAATGATCTCTTCCTGGGGTAAAACCGTCAACTGGTTTTTGTCTATCAGTTTGAACAGCGTAGGCCCAACCGGTTCGCGACCGACTAATAAATGACCCGCCGTTAGTGCTTCTGACTGTAGCCGGGTCTGAAATTCGTTCGATACATACTGCCTGGCTACCACGTAGAGGAGGAGACAAAACAGGGCCAGTAAGACCGAGACAATAGCCGTGAATAAAAGGGTTAGTCGGTTACGGAGGCTCATTTTTCTTTTAGCACATACCCCATCCCAATCAGCGTGTGAATCAGTTTGGTGGGCGAATCTTTATCGATTTTAGCGCGCAGATAACTAACGTAAACGTCAATTACGTTCGTCCCTGTGTCGAAACCAATATCCCAAACCTGCTCGGCTATATCCACCCGAGACACAACCCGTCCGGCATTCCGCATCAGGTATTCCAGCAGGGCAAATTCGCGGGCGGTCAGTTCGATGGTTTGCCCTCTTCGGCGGGCTACCCGTTCGTGAAGATCAAGTTCCAGATCGGCAACACGCATAACCCGACCCACTTCTTCGGCAGGAACCGACCGACGGAGCAGGGCTTTCAGTCGGGCCAGTAATTCCAGAAAATCAAACGGTTTGGCCAAGTAATCATCGGCTCCGGCTTCGAAACCCAGCAGTTTATCGGCCGTTGTATCCAGGGCGGTCAACATGAGAATAGGCAGCTTGGCGTTCTTGCCGCGAATATATTCGGCCAGTTCAAGGCCGTTCATGTCAGGCAGATTAACGTCCAGAATGACCAGATCGAACGCCGTAGTGTCGAAGAGTTGTTTGCCTTCTTCTCCCGTTAAGGCCACCTCTACAGTGTAGGCCTGGGTTTGGAGCCCTTTTTTAATGAACGTGGCTACCTTGGGTTCATCTTCAACCAGTAGCAAATGTGCGCTTGGGCCAGTCGTCATACGTTGGATTTACCCTGTTGCAAATAAGGCGCAAGGTAACAACCAAAACGTAACACGCATAAAGGGTGTTTACTTGAACAGGGAAACGGTTTGATGTGGCGTCGGTTACTAATAACCGACGCCACAAAAAAAGGCCTATTCAAATAGCCAATCGATGTTCTTCTTATTCCCCGCAAGGTCGGGCGCGACCCCGGCCGCATCGAAAATTGGAATCTCCTGATTGCCGTCCATAAAACCCAGTAGTAAACAAGCACCTTTGCCCAGGTTCAGGGTGTGTTTACCCGCTTTGAAGGAATAGGCGTGAACGTTCACGGGGGGGAGCCCATCGACCAGAATCGCGTTCGAGATCTTGATTTCCGATTGGCCGTAATCATTGGCGCTGGCATCGGTTTCGAGTTCAGGCGTTGGCAGGTAGTTGGGATTCTTTTCGTTGAAAAAGCCTACCAAAAGCTTCACGGGTTCTGTGGCTGTAAAGGTCAGGCTGGTTCGCTCCGATTGCATTTTCGCTTTGGCTAATTTAAGGCCTTTCAGGTTCTTTAGTTCTGGCGCAAAGCCACTGATAGTAGCAGCGGTATCGGTAAATACGCGCTGGCCTTTTTCTAGGGAATAGGTCTCAACCTGAGGGCTTTGTATCGTAACCGTTACTGGTTTTAGTAGAATGGGCGCTTTGACGACTGCTTTGTTGGTTGATTTCAGCGAATCAATGGAATGTTTGAAATGGGCCAACTCTTTCTGATAAACCGGCAGCATTTCTTCCCAGGTTATGTACGTAGCATCGACGCCCCGCATGGGAATTTTGCGTTGTTTCGTCTGCATGCTGTTGGCATACAGATAAGTGTCTTTCGTTAGCTTCACTAAATCAGCGTAGTGATTGACGCTGCTTTCCAATAGCGGCAGTGCCTTGTCGAGGTCGCGAACGTCATTGGAATACTTGTATCGAAGAATGGACAATGCCGCACGTGCTTTCTGAGCGTAGAAATTCGCCATGGCGTTTTGGCAATAGACATCGTTCTTCAGGCGGTCAAACTCGGCTTTGTCTTTGGTGACTGCACCAGCCGCTTTGTCGATGGCTTCTACAGCTTTTTTACCATGCTCGATAACCTCATCAGCTATCTGAACGGGCGTTTCGCCAATGTGTTTTTCGTGTTTCCAATCCTTCTCGGCGTAGTCGATAATCATCTCACCTTCAGGAGCTTCTGATTCATAGAGTAATGTAAGTAGTCCGTAGCGAAACGGATTGATAAGCTGGGTCATCAACATGCCTAACGTCAACGTCTGGCGGTTGCCATCGGTGATGCCGTATCGACGTAGTAGTTTCGGCGAAATCTCGCCCGTTTGTTCGTAGGCTTCCAGTACGTCTTTGCCTTTGTCGAGCGGTAAGCCGTATTTCTCGGCCAGTTGATTGCCCCAATAGGTAACCTCGGCCGGGCGGTTTCGGCCTGATTTCCAGGCATAGCGCCCCCAGGTTTTGTACCAGATCCAGTCACGGTCGAGCTGGAGCAGGCGAGGGGTTGTTTTGTCGGCCGTGTACGGCCAATCCCAGTACGACGCCTGCGGATACAGATGCAAGCCGTTGGCACCGTACACACTATGCATCGCCTGCACCGACTTCTGAATAAAATCGGAGGAACCGTAGCGAAACGGTTCCAGATTCGCCAGGATGTGCACATTTTCAATTTGAACCGTACCGATATTGCTCAATGTCCGGTGAAGTTCGGCCCATTTGCCGCGTGGCGTATAGGTGGTCAGGGCTTCGCCGTTGAATTTGGCTTCGGTGTACAGATTCTTGTATAAGGGCAACGCGGCTTTCATGACACGGGGCGCATCGGTGTCGTGGGCGCGGAGTACAATGGGCGGTTCGGTGGTTTTGCCGAGAGCTTTCAATCCATCCTTTACACCCGGAATAATCGTTTTCGTAAACCAGTCCACATCGTCCTGCCCAACGCCTTCCATGGCTTCGCCCAATGCAATGAGCAGCCCCACATTGGGGTATTTTTCAACAAAGGCAGCAATTGACTTGCGGGTATAATCGGCGATGAGGGGAATGATCGGACGGTTTCGATCCTGGGTTTTGATGTGGTGGTGTTCGGCAAAGGGTTTCGAGACGATGATATTGTAGAACATCTGAATGACCCAGATGCCCCGTTTGTCGGCTTCTTCGGTCAAAAAACGGAACATGTCCTCGTTCTTTTTGAAGGTTGCATCGTCCACTTCAACCGCATAGGGATAGTCTTTCAGCCGAACCAGCGACGCAAAGGGATGCCCATTCCACAAATACAGCGAGTTGTAGCGATTTTCGACCATCATATCCAGATACCGAATCCAGAGCGCTTTGTCATATAGCCACGGAAACGTTTCGGGCGTATAGGGGTACTCGTACACATCCCGGCCGGGCAAATACGTAGGCTTCTGGACACCCACACACGTCCCCCGAAGCACCATTTCGGGCTTATCAGTCAGACTGATTTGTTCAGGAAGCTTGCCTGTTTCGGTGATCTGAGTAGCCAGCTCCAGGCAGCCGTACAACGCGCCAGATGGATCAGTTCCGGCAAGGAGAAACGGTTTTGATCCATCTTTTCGGATCATAAAGCCTTCTTTGATCGTATCGGTAGGGATGGTAAGCGCATAAATTGAAGCCACCTGTTTGATCGTATTATCTGTCCATAATCCAATCACAATCTGCTGCTTGTCTCGTGCCTTTATATTCTGTGTTATCGTTGTTTGATAACCCGCCTTTGTTAACGCCTGTTTCAGTTTCTCCGCTCCGAAGGTAATTCGGGTATGGGTCGCTATCGGAACGACGATGGTAACGGCTGGATTCTTTTTCCCCTGCGCGGCTGATGGCTGAACGGAGAAAATGAATAAGATGAAGTAGAGGAGTTTATAGTGGCTCATGTTGGGAAGTTGGTCACGCCGTTCACCGTTCTCGCTTGGCTTTGCCGAGTGAGGGCTATTATTTCAAGGGCCTCTGGTCCGTTTTTGATGTAATTCACCGGCCAGAGGCCGTTAAAAAATAGTCCTCACTCGGCAAAGCCAAGCGAGAACGGGAGTAGTCTTAGACTACCGGCAATTGGGTTTGTCTTTTTTTGTCATTCCGACGTCAGGAGGAATCTCAAGCTTGACTGATTAGTAGGCTTGAGATTCCTCCTGCGTCGGAATGACAAAAAAAGACAAACGGATCAAGTATTTCACCGAATCAGCGGAATCCAGACTTCCATTTCGGAATGACCGCGGTTGGCCCAGGCGTAGTACGGAATCAATCGAATGGGCGTTGGTTGGGGTGCTTTGTCGGATACCTCACGGTACAATTGATTCGTCCAGTTGCCTTCGTTAATCAGCTTGGCGTCGCCTTCCAAGGCCATCACATCGCTGTTATCGATCTTGACGAGGGTTGGTTTAAGATTGACTTTGGCTGATAAGGCGATGTTGTTCAGTTTCGTCGTTTGATTGTCTACCGATTCTACACAATACACAATTGGACCGCGTTTGACGGCTACCTGATTACGGTTTTCTTCCACCAATGGATTCGCTTCGATGAGTTTAACCGGCATCGGCAGATTGATCGCTACTTTATCACCAGCAGCCCAGGTTCGGTTGAGTTCGGCGTAGGTGCCTGCCTGAAGACGGCTCGTTACTGGCTTTCCGTTTATGGTGATCGTTGCCCCCTGACACCAGCCGGGAATCCGGACAAAGACCGAAAAGGGCTTGGCGGGAGCTTGCTCCAGTTGAAGACTAATCGCGCCATCCCAGGGGTAGTTTGTCGTTTGGATCAGTCGAATAGCCGACCCATCTTTGAGTGTGGTGTTCAACTGATTGCTACCGAATAGATTCAGCCACAGTCCTTTATCTGAAATGCTGTAGGCGTAGTTGCTCACTTCCGAAATCGTGCGGACGGTATTGGGTGGGCAGCAGTTTGATAAGCGAATGTAATTCTGACGGCCACCCATCCAGCGCATCTGGTACGGATAATCATCCGACGCACTCAATGGATTGGTGTAGAAAAACTTGTTGCCATCCAGACTGATCCCCGACAGAATACTATTGTACAGGGCCAATTCCATCACGTCGGCATACTTGGCGTCGCCCGTGATTTGCAGCATCCGGTAATTCCAGAGCAGGTTGCCGATGTTGGCACAAGTCTCGTTGTGGGCCGAATGATTCGGTAACTGATACGCTTTGCCGTACGCCTGATGGATTTTCTGCACCGTATCGGGTTTATAGGCGGTTCCTTCGGGCGAGACACCATCGTAGAGCGCACCACAACCGCCGGTAACGTACATTTTATGATTGACGACATCGTCCCACAGTAAGTCCAGCGTGGAAAGTAGCGTACTATCGCCGGTTTCGGCAAACACATCAGCGGCTCCGGCAAACAGGTAATTCGCCCGCACAGCATGGCCGATTACCTTTTTCATCTTCCGAAACGGCACCCGGTCGGAGTTGTCATCGGTTCCTTCTGAAAGTCCCCGAATGTCGATTAGCTTTTGCGCTAAGGCCAGGTATTTCGGATCGCGGGTGGTGCGGTACATTTCGGTGATGCCCATGTAATGCGACGGACAGATGGCATTACGGGCCTGCTCGGGACTGGCATTGGTATAAAAGCCGATCAGAAAATCGGTGGCTTTTTTCGCGATGTTCAGGAGGGAGGTTTTGCCCGTTGCCCGGTAATGCACGCAAGCGGCCGTCATCAGGTGTCCGAAATTATAAGCCTCAAAACTGAGCTTATCATCGAACATCTTGGTTTCGCCCGTTTTCTTCTGCTGGATAATGGCTTTGGTATAGACGTAGCCATCGGGTGCCTGCGCTTTGCCGATGACCGCAATGGCTTTGTCCATCAGGGCGTCCAGCTTTTTATCTTTGGTAAGCGCGTACATACTCGCCACCGATTCCAGCGTTTTGTAGAAATCGCCATCGTGAAAAGAAGGCCCTTTGAAATTGCCCGTTTCCAGACCAGCCGCTATCTCGAAATTCCGAAACGCATGGCTGATGTTGGCATCGGTATACGTATTCCACAAGTGCGGCACCATCGAATCCCGGCAAACGGCAAAGCGATCTGCCCAGAATCCGGTTGTCCATTTCACCGCGTTCAGATCCGTACTTTCCAGCTTCGCAAACTTGCTCTGCGACGTATTGACCAGCGCGTTTGTTTGCCCCCAGGCTGTTGTAAGCGCGGTAAGAGCAAAAGCCAGCAATGGGTATCGAATTCGGATATGGCTAAGAGGCATGATAAGTGAATAGCATAAAAATCAAAATTAATAGGAATAATCCCCTTTGAACTATGCTATTTTCGCCGGTGATTGTAGGATGTTAGCATTGTTTTTAACCGCAAAGGGCGCAAGGGTAAGCGCAAAGAATGCAGAGGAAGTCTAAAGTTTTGAGTTTTTTTGCTCATTCACTTTGAAATACAAAGTTCTTTGGTAATTTTGCTCGCATACTATAAAACAGAACAGACATGGCTATTAAGAACCAACGCCTTACGGGTATTTTGTTAGCAATAGCAACGCTTTTGCTCATTCCATTCATCGCGATGCAGTTCACGAATGAAGTGAACTGGACACTATCTGATTTTGTCGTTGCGGGTGTCCTGCTATTTGGCACGGGTCTCCTGATTGAGCTTGTTTTGAGAACAGTAACCACCGCGAAGCACCGCATCGCGCTGTGTGCAGTTATTCTGGTAGCCCTGCTCCTTATCTGGATAGAACTGGCGGTCGGTATTTTCGGGTCTCCAATTGCCGGAAGTTAGGTTAAAACATAAACGTTAACATCTATGAAAAGCAAAGCAGGTATACTGATTGGTTTTGTCGTAGGTCTAACAGGCTTTCTCTTCCTGTTTAAACTAATCGTCCTTGATCATACCTCCCCTGAGGACGAACTCGCTCCGGGAATAGTCGTGCTTGCTTCAATCCTGAGTGGAGTACTCTTTGCGTTTGCCGGTCGTTTACTACAGAATTATTTTGGTAAGTGGAGGTATTAGGAGGGTAGGGCTGGTATGGGCTTTGTAATTTTCGTGCCAAACTGCCTGATATAAAATTCGTATATAGCCGGTTTTTCTTCAAAAAGATTGTCCAGCATGTTTTCTGTATAATAAGCAGAAGGCTTCGCCAGCTTGCCCATATAGCTTTTCATAGCCGCCTAAATTATTTATATAGTCATTCAGTTGTTTATTAGTCAATGTCGTTGTCAATTGAAGGTCTGAGACTTTGAACGGGAATTGACTGTTATTGGGATTTGGTGTGTGTAAAAATAATGCGTCGCTGTGGCTATCAAAATCGAGTACTATAGCGTATAACTGAAAGCCCTTTTTTAGTATTTTAGTTTTTTCAACGAGTAAGTCAAAGTGCCTAAACAGCTTATCTAAATGTGGTCTTCGTCTTTTAAAGCTATCGTTACCATAGCCTTTCCAGTCAAAGTGTAAATGCCAATTGTCAAACCAAGTTTCAGGATTGTCAAAGTCAAGCCACTTTGCTTTGTCAAGATCATTTTCTGACGCAAGACTTTTATAATATCGTCTAAGTCCTCTCTGTTTTTTGATTCCGTTCATCTGTTTTGGGCTGGGACATAAAATTGGATATAATGTTACTGACCTTTGCGTAACTTAGAACTGACATTAAAGGACACTATGGACAGTATTGCCAAATATATTAGCGAAGAAAGGGATGTTCTCTACTTACGGGGAGCCGAGAAAGCAGAAGAACGGATTGTGAAAAACTTACTGACAAAGCTATCGTTGAGTGCCGAGCAAATCGCTGACATTGCGGGTGTTCCTGTTGAATTTGTAAACGGTATTCAACAAAAACTTGCTGCCAGTAAGTAATAGCGTTACAGCTGATAACTCACCACGTAACTTTTCCCTTTCTCCACCATCAGCTCATACAGCCCGGCACTCACCGCCCGCACGTCACCCTGTTTGCAAACGGGTTTGGTTTTGCTTTTAAACCGGAGCGTCCCAATGCCGGCAGCACCCGTTACTTTGATTTCTTTAGCACTGCAATACACGCTGACGTCACCGTCTGGAGTCGGCACTTTACCGTCAATCCATTGTAGACCACCGAGCTGGGGCTCAATTAAATAGGTCGCGTAGGCGGGGGAGGTTGGTTTTACGCCCAGGTAGTATTTGCCCAATAGATAAATGGGGCTGGCGCCCCAGGCGTGGCAAAGGCTTTTCCCGAAGTCGCGGCCGTACATCGCATAGTGTTCAGCGCCCTTTTTCGAGGGATTGTATTCTTCCCAGAAGGAAGTCGCTCCCAGATTAAGCATGCCGCCCCAGTAATCCTTGATTTCTTTGGTCACATACGTTTGCTCACCGAGGGCGCAGAGAGCTTCGAGCTCGTAGAAACGCATGTAGGGGGTGGTTATTTTTGGAATGTTGGGATTCAGTAGAACATGTTGCTTAACGGCCTGTTTTTGAGATTCATCCAGGTAATTGAAGAAGATAGCAAACATGTTGGCGTAGCGCGTTACGTTGTCGGTAGGCATGCCGTCAATCCGGCTGTGTACGAGCGCGTGTTTGCTCTCGTTCCAATAAGCATTGAAGAGCTTCCCCTTTACGTCGGTAGCTAACTGATTGTACTTTGTCGCGTTGGGGGTATCGTTCACAATGTTGGCGCAGAGGGCCATTGTTTCCAGACTTCGGGCAAACAGCAACTGCTCAAAACTGACCTCGCCTTTCTTGCTCAGCCCATCCGCCCAGTCGATAAATACCCAGTCGCCCGCGAGCCCTTCCAGCAGGCCATTTTTATTCCGACGCGACAGGCAGTAGTCCATCAGACTTTGCATGCGTGGGTAAAACTGCTGGATAAAGGTTTTGTCTCCCGTGTATTGGTAGTAGTCGTAAATGCCTATAAACCAGTAAAAAGTATAGTCCATAATGGTATTGATATGGCTCGTAACGGGGTCTTTGCCACGTAGTGCCAACAACGTCCGCGTTACCGAAGGCGAGTCGAATAGCAGGTAGTAATTCATCAGGTAACTCTGCGCGGCATCGCCCGACCATATCCAGCGGTCGCGTTTGATCCCGTCGATGAAAAACTCGCGGGTATTCAGGTGAAGCGTATAAGCCGCAACGTCATATATTTTGTTGATCTGCTCGTCGGAACACCGGAAACTGCCCCGATCGGCAACGGGCAGAAACTCGTACAGCATGGAAACGCCATCCATCGAGACACTCCCATCGAACTGGATATTCACATACCGAAACGCTTTGGTCAGTTCCATGGTCGAATCGCGCTTCTGCGTCTGGTCAATTTGCAGATTATCAGTCGTTTCGCAGGTTGCCGTGGCCAGCGCTTCTTCCTGCGATTCGCCGTAGTAAATCATGACGTTGCCCTTACCCGACAAGCCTTTCAGCCTGATAAACCCAAAGGTCTCTTTGCCGAAATCAAGTAGGAGGGAGCCCGCTTTTTTGTCCACCTTTACGGCTTCTAACTCTTTGGTATTCAGTTTGAATTTGGACGGAGGCAGTTGCGGATCAGTAAAATTCCAGGAACCCGCTTTGAGCCAGGTTGTTCCCGACTGATCGGAGGCTTTGCCGGTTTCGTCAATCCATTCTTTGTCCTCAAATGTCACTAACCAGCTATTGTCTGAAACCACGTTTTGGCCTCGTACATAAATAGACGGAACCCGATCCTGGCAGAAGACTTTCAGGCTTACTTTATGCTTTCCGGCCGGTACCGTAATCCGCTTCGGATAACCCGAAAACGCCTTTCCATCGATCTTGACATTGTACTTACCTTCCACAAACAGGTCAACTTCCTCGGCTTGCGCCAGGTCGAAGTCCTTGTGAAAATCGATCAGGTTATAGTGGCTGTCCAGCTTCCAGAAAGGAGGGAGGAACGTACCCCGTTCCGTGCGTCGGTTCTGCATGTTGTTGCCTAACCAGATCTCAAAATCGCCCGGATACCAGATCCAGGTCGCCTGTTTCTGGGCAAAGCCAGGCGAAACAAACACGAAGAGTAGGCAGACGAACGAAAAGGCTTTTTTCATGTGTAGGAGTTGGAGTATGATACCAAAACGCAAAAGTAGCGACCATTTAGAAAGTAAACGAAAGTATTCGCGTTATTTTTAAATTGGAGCTGTGTATAACACTAAAATGGCTTCATTCGTAATGTATTTAGCTTAGATTTGTACCACATTTGCCCGATACAATCTGGTCAATTTTCCGAAAGTTCAGCGTTCACAGGGAATGGATGAACGTTATATATTTACTTTTTCTTTCTTTTGTTTTCTATTTATTGTTTTTACCTTTGTCTGGATAGCCAGATGAGCTTCTGTTCAGCTAGCTATTGAATTGACGTATAGCGATCTTCTAAACCATGAGCGTAAAGCCAAGTACCCCCATTACCTTAGGCGTTATTATTGGTAACCGGGACTTCTTTCCCGATAAATTAGTTGGCGAGTGCCGAGCCGATCTGCTGGAAGCCTTTCAGAAAGCGGGTGTTAAACCCATTATGCTCGATGAATCGACAACCAAGCTCGGCGGTGTTGAAACGTTTCAGGAAGCCCAGAAATGCGCTGAACTGTTCCGGAAACATGCCGATGAGATTATGGGCATTCTGGTCGTTCTACCCAACTTCGGAGATGAAAAGGGGATTGCCGAAACGCTGAAATGGGCTCGTCTGGATGTACCGGTTCTTGTTCAGGCCTATCCCGATGATTTGAATCGACTGGATGTGGCTCGTCGGCGGGATGCGTGGTGTGGCAAAATCTCGGTTTGCAATAACTTCTATCAGTTCGGGATTAAGTACTCGCTGACCACCAAGCATGTGGTGCATCCGTCAGACCCGAGCTTCCATACCGATCTGCTCAACTTCATGGCCACCTGCCGTGTTGTGAAAGGCTTGCGGAACGTTCGGATTGGGGCAATCGGGGCTCGTCCGGGCGGGTTCAATACGGTTCGCTACAGTGAGAAAATCCTCCAGCGTAACGGGATTTCGGTCGTAACCGTCGATTTATCGCAGATTCTGGGTAATGCCAATAAACTGACCGCAGCCGATCAATCGGTAAAAGATCGGCTCGATGCCATCAAGGCGTATACGCCAACGGGCCGGACACCGGATGATAAGCTCGTTCAGATTGCCAAGTTAGATGTAGTGCTGAATGACTTTATGGCTGAGCATTCGCTGGACGCTACGGCCATTCAGTGCTGGACATCGCTTCAGCAAAATTACGGCTGTAACGTCTGCACGAGCATGAGCATCATGAGTGAGAACATGCTCCCCAGCGCCTGCGAAGTGGATGTAACGGGCACCCTGAGCATGTACGCCATGCAATTGGCATCAGGTTCGCCAAGTGCACTGGTCGACTGGAACAACAACTACGCCGACGACGAAAGCAAGTGCGTTCTGTTCCACTGCGGCAACTGGGCTAAATCGTTCTTACCCGATATTGAAATCAGCACAGCTCCGATTTTAGGAACTTCGGTGGGTGAAGAGAATACGTATGGCGCATTAGCCGGTCGTACGCCAGCGTCTCCACTTACCTTCGGGCGCATCAGCACCGACGATCCCAAAGGCATCATAAAAGCCTACGTGGGCGAAGGCGCGTTGACCGACGATGCCCTGAATACCTTCGGTAACCGGGCTGTTGCTCAGATCGATAATCTTCAGGGGCTGATGCAATATGTGTGTCGGAATGGCTTCGAGCACCATGTGGTGATGAATGCCTCGAAAACCGCGGGTATTCTGAAAGAAGCAATGGAGAACTACATGGGGTGGGAGGTTTATTCACATTAATTCACCCCTAAATCCCCTAAAGGGCAGGGCTGTTAAGTGCTATCGTCTTTACCCCCCACCCCCTAAAGGGGGAGTACTCCGAAGTGGATTTTCTCCCCCTTTAGGGGGTGGGGGGTAAAATAAGCTAACAAAAGAGGCTGGTTAAGTAAAGAAAATTCAGAACTTAACAGCCCTGCTCTTTAGGGGATTTAGGGGTGAGGCAAGCGAACAGAAATCCAATTTTAGGTAGTTTTTAATACTATCAAAAACAAACCATCCATGAAAAAAGCCCTCATCTTTTTAGTCCTTTTGTCGAGCGTCGCCCAGGCACAGCAAAAAGAAATTCGGATTTACGATGGCCCGGCACCCGGTTCTGAAAAATGGAATTGGGATGAGAAAAAGAACAACAAAAACGCCATTAACCTGATGACGATTTACAACGTCGTCAACCCAACAATCACGGTTTTTCCGGCAGACCCATCGGTTGCGAATGGAACTTCGGTGATTATTTGCCCTGGTGGCGGGTTTCATTTCTTAGCCATTGATAATGAGGGAAATGACGTGGCGAAATGGCTGGCTAAAAAAGGAGTTACGGCCTTTGTCCTGAAATACCGCACGGCTCATATTAACACCGACGATCCGTTTGCCGATATGATGGCGAGCCTGAACGGCCCACGTAAGGCTGAATGGGAGACCGAGAATAAAGCCACCATCCCATTGGTTATTGCCGATGGGAAAGCGGCCATTGCTTATGTTCGGAAACACGCTGCTGAGTTTAACGTAGCCCCGGATCGGATTGGTATTATCGGGTTTTCGGCGGGTGGTACGGTAACGGCTTCGTCGGCCTTTAACTACGCAGCCGCCAATCGACCTGACTTTGTCGCACCGGTTTATGCGTATATGCCCGCTGCGCTCCAGAGCGAGGTGCTGCCCGATGCACCGCCGATGTTTCTTGTCTGCGCATCCGACGATCAGCTAAATCTGGCTCCTCATAGTGTTGATCTGTACAGTAAATGGCTGGCTGCCAAGCGCCCGGTCGAAATGCATATGTATATGAAAGGTGGGCATGGCTTCGGCATGAATAAACAGAATATACCCACCGATACCTGGATTGAACGCTTCGGTGACTGGCTCAATCAACAGGGTTTATTAAAGCCAAAACCATAGATGATTCGTATGAAATGGCTCCTGAATAGTTTCGTATTGATCTGGGTATTGATGAGTTTGCCTGCCGTTTTGGTGGCTCAGTCCAGTCCGAAAGTGCGTGTGCTGGTGCTCACGGACATAGAGGCTGATGTGGATGATGCGCAGTCACTTGTGCGTTTTCTGGCCTATGCCAACGAATTTGATATTGAGGGACTGATTGCCACCACCTCAACCCACCAACGACATCGGCTAGCGCCTGAAACCATTCATAGGCTGTTGGATGCCTACAACAAGGTTCAGCCGAACTTATTGAAGCATGCCAAAGGCTACCCAACGGCTGCGGAGCTAAAGAAGAAAGTCAGGAAGGGACTGGCGGTTTATGGAATGGAGGGCGTTGGTGAGGGGAAAGACTCGGAAGGATCGGAATGGATTATCCAGACACTGGAAAAGCCGGACAACCGGCCCTTGTGGGTACCCGTTTGGGGCGGTCCCAACTGCCTGGCTCAGGCACTGTGGAAAATCCAGAAAACGAAATCGGCAGCGCAGGCGTCTCAACTCTATAAAAAGTTACGCGTCTATACCATCTCCGATCAGGATGATTCCGGTCCCTGGATTCGCAAAAACTTTCCTGATGTCTTCTTTATTGTCAGTCCCGGCGGAAATTACCGAAATGCTACCTGGATCGGTATTACTGGTTTTATGCCAGGGGCCAATAATGAAGTAACCAGTAACGACTGGCTTGCCCAGCATATTCAGCAGGGACATGGGCCGTTGGGGGCCGAATACCCCGATGTTGCCTATGGGATGGAAGGTGATACGCCAGCCTTTTTGGGCCTGATTCCCAATGGACTAAATGATCCTGAGCATCCAAATTTCGGCGGCTGGGGTGGCCGTTACGAGTTATATACTCCCAAACCAGAACCGCAGCAACCGAGTCGACCCATGCGTACGCAGGGAGGAGAACTTGTAACCGGCCCGGTATCTGGTACCGAAACCCGCCCCATCTGGACTAATGCCGAGGATACCTATTCGCCAATGAAATCGTCCCGATGGGGGAGGCCTGTGGTGGCCGATACGGCTAAGTATACCAGCACGCAGGTAACACTGTGGCGTTGGCGGGAAGAGTTCCAGAACGATTTCGCGGCTCGCATGGACTGGATGGTTAAGGACTATAAGGGGGCTAACCACCCGCCGGTTCCTAAGCTGAATCACCCGGATGTTCTGAAGGTAAAATCGGGAGATATTTTCGGGCTGAATGCCGATGGTAGCTCCGATCCGGATGGCGACGCGCTGAGTTATTACTGGTTCCAGTATCCGGAGGCAGGGACTTATAAGGGTGTCATTCGGTTTGCCCCATTTCAGCCTAACCTGGCCAATCTCCACACGGTTGTGGCCCCCGAGGTGGATAGCCCCCAGACCATTCATTTTATTCTGAAAGTGACAGATAAAGGAACGCCAGCTCTGACGCGCTATAAACGAGTCATTGTCCAGGTATCTCCTAAATAATAGTATGATTCTGTTGATTCTATAGTTTCTGTTGATGATAAACTTGATAACTACAGCCGCGGGTGGCATAGCAGGCGGCTCATCAAAATCAATAGAATCCACAGGATCAATAGAATCTAAAATTAATAGCTATGACGGTCAATGAATTAGCCAAAAAGTCGGTGCAGTATCGCCGGAATATTCTCAAATACATTGTTGGGGCAAACGCCGGGCATACGGGCGGTAGCCTGTCCTGTATCGACATTCTGAATGTGCTGTATAATAACGTTTTGAATGTCAGTCCCGAAACAGCCAAATCGCCCACCCGCGACCGGTATATTCAGAGCAAAGGCCACACAGTCGAAGCACTCTATGTGGTGCTGGCCGACAAAGGATTTTTCCCGGAATCGGATCTGGAAACCCTGTGCAAATACAAATCACACTACATTGGTCACCCGACCAAAAAAGTAGCTGGTGTTGAGCAGAATACAGGGTCGCTTGGGCATGGCATGCCGTTAAGCGTCGGTACGGCTATATCGGCAAAGCTGGATGGTCTGGCGTATCGGGTATTCACGCTCCTGGGCGATGGCGAACTGCCCGAAGGTTCCAATTGGGAAGCCGCTTTGTTAGCGTCTCACTATAAGCTCGATAACCTCTGCGCCATCGTCGATAAGAATACCCTACAGATTTCGGGACCAACGGCCGACGTGTGCAGCACCGATCCCCTCGACAGGAAATTCGAAGCCTTTGGCTGGTCGGTTCGGCAGGTGGATGGACACGATTTTCAGGCCTTGACCGACGCCTTTGATGCGTTGCCCTTCGAACCCGGAAAGCCTAGTCTGATCATTGCCAATACCGTAAAAGGTAAGGGCGTAAGCTACATGGAAAACCAACTGAAATGGCACCACGGCGTACCCAACAACGAACAGTACGAACAGGCACTGGCTGAATTGAGTGAATGAGCGATTAGCCAGGCCGCTGGTGCGGTGAATAAAAAATCAATGAAAAAAGTAGAAACAATGAATTTTCGACTGTGGAGCCTTGGCCTGAGTCTGAGCCTGATAACCTCATTGGCTTCCCTCGGCCAACCGAAGGGCCTGGCGGCTGTGGAACCCCGAATGCGCGTCATCGTGGACAACGATTTCAGTGGAGACCCCGACGGTTTGTTCCAACTGGCTCATTTACTGATGTCGCCCTCGGTAGAGATTCGGGCTATTATCGGCTCGCATTTAAATGCTCGTGATGGGTTTGATCCTTCGAAAACACAGGCCGATAATGCCGCCAAAAAGGCGCGGGAGGTGTTACAAACGATGAATGTGACCAAAACTATTCCCGTCTTTGCGGGCTCAAATACCGCGATGGTGAATGACAGTACACCCGTAAAAAACGAAGCGGTCAACTTCATCATTCAGGAAGCCTTACGTACCGATACGAAAACACCCCTGTACGTGGTTTGCGGGGCCGGGCTAACTGAAATTGCGTCGGCTGCGCTGACCAACCCTCAAATTGCTAGCAAACTGACACTCATCTGGATTGGTGGCCCTGAATACAGTGAATTAGCCCTGCCTCCACCGGGTTATTCGGAGGTTGAGTACAACCTGAACATCGACCAGGCGGCTGCTCGGGCGGTCTTCAACCGATCTATGCTGCCGTTGTGGCAAATACCCCGAAACGTGTACCGGCAATGCCTGCTGTCATACGCCCAACTGCTGACAAAAGTGAAGCCACGGGGCCAGATTGGCGCTTACCTGAGTGGAACGCTGGAGACGTTGATGGCACGGATTCAACGATTTATCAATATTGGCGAAACCTACATTCTGGGCGATAGCCCGCTGGTGTTGCTTACAGCCCTCCAGTCGTCGTTTGAGCCAGACCCTTCGTCGAGTCAGTACGTGATTCGGCAGGCTCCGCGCATCAATCCGGCCGGAACCTACGCCCACAACCACGCCGGAAGACCCATTCGAGTGTATACATTCCTGGATACGAACCTGATGTTTAGTGATTTTTTTGCCAAACTGGAACTGATGAGTGGTCAGTAATAGTCAGTTGCTGCGCGTCATGGGTGGTCAATAAGCTGTCATCTGTATCTCGGCACCCAATGACAAAAAATGCCCACGAATGACAACCAATGACGCGCGGCAAATGACCCCCAATGACTATGAATGACAATCTTTTGACAATACAACCATGGGAGAAGTAAGTACAGTAGTCGATAAAAAGAGTCAGCCTGACGTGGCGCGGGCTAACCTGGATGTCTTTTCCACTACGCTTCAGGAATTAGCGGCTACCGATAAACAGATTCTGGCCGTCACCAGTGATTCGCGTGGATCGGGTAAACTCGTGCCGTTTGGTCAGAAATACCCAGCTCAGATCATTGAAATCGGTATTGCCGAACAAAATCTGGTGGGCGTAGCGGCTGGCCTGGCGTCAACGGGCAAGAAAGTTTTCGCCGTATCGCCCGCCTGTTTCCTGACAGCGCGGTCGTTCGAGCAAATCAAAACCGACGTGGCTTATTCCGATAATCCGGTGAAACTCATCGGTATCAGTGCGGGGGTAAGCTATGGAGCGTTGGGCTCAACTCACCACAGCCTGCACGATTTTGCGGCTCTCCGGGCGGTTCATAATTTGATCATCGTAGCCCCCGCCGATAATTTCGAAACCGAACAGGCGATTCGCCTAGCTGCCGAAACGGAGCATCCAATCTACATTCGGTTCGGGAAGAAAGCGATGCCGCTATTATCAGAAGAGAATCGGCATTTTGAGTTTGGTAAAGGGCGCATCGTAAATGAAGGCGATGAGTTGATACTGGTTGCAACGGGTGAAACGGTTTATCCCGCGCTTCAGGCAGCCCGTCAGTTAGAAGCTCTGCATGGCATCCGGGCAACGGTCATCAGCATGCACACGATCAAGCCGTTGGATTATGACTTGTTAGCAGCCGTAGCCGCTAAAGGTTGCCCGATTCTGACGGTCGAGGAACATAGTGTGTTTGGTGGACTTGGCGAGGCTTGTGCATCATTTCTGATGATGAATGGGTTTCGTAATCGCTTCAAGATCATGGGTATTCCTGATGAATACACGGTTACGGGCTCGCAGGTAGAGATTTTTAACCACTACGGTTTGTCGGAGAGTGGTATTGCGAAAGAAGCGCTGACGTTGATAGATAAGTAGATTAACCCCTAAATCCCCTAAAGGGGACTTTGTTTAAGAGTGAGCCAAGTCCCCTTTAGGGGATTTAGGGGTTAAGGCAAGCTTCTAAACCTTTATCCTAAACCCATGAAAACCCTACTTCCTTTTCTCCTTATAGCGTTATCATTCATATCCAGCCATGCCCAGCAACCCGCTCAAAAACTCCGGGTTCTAGTATTAACGGATATCGAAAACGAACCGGATGACGCCCAGTCGATGGTGCGTTTTCTGACGTATTCGAATCAATGGGATGTAGAAGGTTTGATTGCGACGACGTCGGTCCATCAGCCGAATCGGGTTGCGCCGGAAAAAATAAAGCAGATTGTAACGGCTTACGGGAAAGTAAGAACTAACTTATTGCTTCACGAGAAGGGCTATCCTGAAACCGCTTATCTGCTGAGCGTTATCAAGCCGTCGATTCCCAAGTACGGTATGGAAGCCGTCGGGCCGGGTAACGATTCCGAAGGGTCGGAGTGGATTATTTCGGTAGTCGATAAGAAAGACAATCGGCCGGTCTGGATTCCGGTTTGGGGTGGGGCTAACTGTCTGGCGCAGGCGCTCTGGAAAGTTCGTCAGACCCGCATGCCCGATGAGGTTGATCAATTTGTGGCCAAGCTACGGGTGTACACCATTTCGGATCAGGACGATTCCGGCCCCTGGCTCCGCAAAACCTTCCCGAATCTGTTTTACATCGCCAGTCCCGGCAGGCATGCGGGTGGTGCGTATCATTATGCCACCTGGAGCGGAATCAGTGGCGATAACTTTCACGGCCGGTTTCGGGGTGGCGATTTCAGCATCGTCGATAATCCCTGGTTAGATGAGCATATCCGTAAAAATCATGGCCCGCTGGGTGCCGAACACCCCTTTACAAAATTCCTGATGGAGGGCGATACACCTAGTTTTTTAGGGTTGATTAACAACGGATTAAGCGATCCCGAACATCCGAATTATGGAAGTTGGGGTGGTCGCTATGAATTTTATACCCCCCGAACCCGCAAGTGGTTTTACGAACCCGAAACCCGTCCGTTCTGGTCAGATGCGGAAGATGAGGTGATGGGAGCAGACAGCGCCTGGCATACCAGTAATAAAGCCACGATCTGGCGTTGGCGCAAAGCCTACCAAAACGATTTTGCCGCCCGCATCGACTGGTCTGTCAAACCGTATAAAGAGGCCAATCACCCGCCCATTGCGAAGCTTGGACACGCTAACGAATTGCGAGCCAAGAGTGGCGAAAAAGTCATGCTGAGTGCCGATGGATCGACCGATCCCGATGGCAATGCCTTAACCTATGACTGGATCTATTACCGGGAGCCGGGCTCGTTTGAAAGCAACCGTATACTTGAGGTACAGGATAAACAGAAAATGAACGCCTTTATCGTAGCGCCAAAGGTCGATAAACCTGAAACGCTTCATGTTATTCTAGCCGTGACCGATACGGGAACACCAGCCCTGACCCGTTATCAGCGGGTGATTGTAACAGTGTTTCCATAACCTGATAGACCGCAGATTGTCATGATTTTTATGATTTGAAAAATGATCTTAATTAATCATAAAAATCATGACAATCTGCGGTCTATCCTTCCTGAACTTACCATGAATAAACTCATTTTCCTATGGCTCTTGGCCCTCCTCCTGGCCGGAAGCTGTACAACTAAATCCACTTCTGACCAACCGAAGAAAGTGGCCGTAATTGTGTCTACGCTCAATAATCCCTGGTTTGTGGTGCTGGCCGAAACGGCAGCGGCTCAGGCAAAGGCCTTGGGGTACGAAACCAAAATCTTCGATTCGCAGAACAACACGGCCCTGGAAAGTGACCATTTCGAGAACGCCATCGTATCAGGATTCAGTGCTATTCTGCTAAACCCGACAGACTCCGATGGCTCCATCGTAAATGCCATGAAGGCAAAAGACGCGGGTATACCGGTGTTCTGTATGGACCGGGAAGTCAATTCGCCCCAGGCCGCTACCTGCCAGATTTTGTCCGACAACTATTCCGGCTGTGTGGCTATCGGAAAATACTTTGCCCAAACGTTGCGGGCGAAAGCCAAAGACGCACCCATCAACTATGTTGAAATTCTGGGGCTGGTGGGCGACAACAACACCTGGAACCGCTCGAAGGGTTTTCATAGTGTAGTTGATCAGTATCCTAACTTTAAGATGGTGGCTCAGCAAAGCGCTGATTTCGATCGGAATAAGGCCATGGAGGTACTCGAGTCCATACTTCAAGCGCACCCCGATGTCAACGCCGTTTTTTGCGGAAACGATGCCATGGCAATGGGCGCTTATCAGGCGCTGGTGGCTGCCGGAAAGGCGAAAGAGGTTGGTGTGTTTGGTTTCGATGGGGCCGATGATGTGATGAACTCCATCCGGGATAGCAAGATTAAGGCGACGGGTTTACAATCGCCCCAAACCATGGCCAAAACGGCCGCTCAGTATGCCGACGAGTACATCAAAGGCAAGCGGGACTTCGCTAAAAAGATACCCGTAGCTGTCGAATTGGTCGATCAGGAGAATATAAAGGATTACAGCAGCCCCAAAAAGCTATAAAGACCATGCCGAAAAATAGCCTCAAATACGCGGTGCTACTAGTTTTGTTGGGTGTTGTGGCCTATAACTCCGTTTATTTCAAAAAACTGGATGAAGTAAAGACTGGCTCAAACTCGACTTCAAAATTTGATCCGGTCGCCTATGCGCAGACATTCTGGACGTCGAAACTATTGCCAGCCACATCAACCGCAACCGATTTTAGTACGCTTCTAACGCTGCTGAAAACGGACAAAGAGAAAGCAATTGATACGTATTCGCACGCATTAGGCATCGGTAATATTCGCTATTTCCTGGTGAAAGGGGAGGGCAAAATAACCACCATTGGCGATAACGATGTAACACTTGCGTTACCTTCTGGGGAAACGATAAGACTGGCTACCGAGTACATTTTTGGCAACGCCGTCCGCGATGCATCGGGCTTGATCAAGATTACCGAGTTCGATAACACGATGGATCTCAACAACGTATCCGCCGAACTCAACAGCATCATTCGCAAAAAGGTGGTGCCACCATTTAAAGCCAGTGCGAAAGCAGGAAGCACGGTGAAGTTTGTCGGTGCCATCGAACTGAATAGAGAACATTTGCATCTGGATGATGTAGAGGTAATTCCTATTTCTGTAGAGCTTGGCGCAGGGAGCAAGGGGCAGGGAGATAAGTCCCTGACCATCAAAATGCGCCCCCTGCTCCCTGCTCCCTGCGCCAAGCCCTACAAACCATGTTAGTAGCAGAAAATATCACGAAACGATTTACGGGCGTAACGGCCCTCGATCAGGTCTGCCTTGAATTTCTGGCGGGTCAGGTGACCGCTGTGATTGGCGAAAACGGGGCCGGGAAGTCGACGCTGATGAAAATCCTGTCGGGCGTATATCCTGACTATGAAGGACAAATCGTGTTCAAGGGGCAACCCGTTCGGTTCGATACGATTCGGGACGCACAGGCTTGCGGAATTGCCATCATTCACCAGGAACTGAACCTGATTCCTTACCTGAGCATTACCGAAAACGTCTTTCTGGGCCGCGAACTCACTACCCGCTGGGGCACCCTCGACCGGAAAGCCATGCGACTCAAAACGCGCGAACTCCTCGAAAAGCTCAAGCTGAATATTGATCCCGATACGCTGATTGTCGAACTGAAAGTGGGTCAGCAGCAGGTCGTTGAGATTGCTAAAGCGTTACTCGTTGAGTCGGAGGTGATTATCATGGACGAACCTACGTCGGCCATTAGCGAAAGTGAAGTGGCGGTTTTGTTCAGCATTATAACCAGTTTACGAAATGAGAATAAGGCCATTGTGTACATCTCGCATAAGTTGGATGAGCTGTTCACGATTGCCGATCGCTACGTCGTTTTGCGGGATGGGAAGTCCATCGAATCAGGTAGTATGCAGGGCATCGATCACGATACGCTGATTCGTAAAATGGTGGGTCGTGATGTTACCAGCATCCGCCGAAAAGCGAATGATCAAGTTTACGAACCGATCTTGTCGGTCGGAAACCTGTGTCTCAAGCACCTGGTTCGTGTGCAGGAAAACCAGCTAAAAAATCTTTCGTTTACGGTTGGCCGGGGAGAGATTGTTGGGATTTTTGGGCTTATGGGAGCAGGACGGACGGAATTATTAGAAACCCTGTTTGGCCTCCACCCAAAGCGTTCGAGTGGTACGGTTCATCTTGACAGTCAGCAGGTTCAGTTTAAGGCACCCATTGATGCGATTCGGGCAGGTATGGCGCTGGTTCCGGAAGATCGCAAGAAAGATGGCCTGGTATTAGGCCTGGATGTACAGACTAATATTAGCCTAACATCCCTGTCGATCATTGAACAGGCGGGTTTCCTGAGCCAGAAAAAAGAATCGACACTGGCGAAGAAATACATTGCTGATTTGCGGATCAAGACGCCTTCGGAGAAGCAAACGGCTAAAAATCTGAGTGGTGGTAATCAGCAGAAAATCGTGTTGTCGAAATGGCTGGCCACGAACCCCAAGCTGTTGATGCTAGACGAACCCACGCGGGGCATCGATGTGAACGCCAAGAACGAAATCTATAAACTCATTTTGCAATTGGCCGATGCCGGTATGGGAATCCTGGTCGTTTCCTCCGAACTGCCCGAAATTCTGGCGATTTCTGATCGTATCCTGGTCCTGTGCGAAGGAAGCTTAACCGCCGAAATGGCAATTCAGGATGCAACGGAAGACTCGATTCTCA
Organism: Spirosoma sp. KCTC 42546; assembly: GCF_006965485.1. Taxonomy (NCBI): domain Bacteria; kingdom Pseudomonadati; phylum Bacteroidota; class Cytophagia; order Cytophagales; family Cytophagaceae; genus Spirosoma; species Spirosoma sp. KCTC 42546. The sequence continues at coordinate 4,617,449 of NZ_CP041360.1, read as the reverse complement.
AAGCCGCGATTCCTAAATAGTTTATGCTATACAGTTTACAGTCTATGGTATTCGGTTTATGGTGCGCGATGCAGTCTAATACCGTAAGCTAAATGCCGAATACAGTGAACCAAATACCATAAACTGAATACCGTAAACCTATAACCAGCATGCAAGCAACCTTAAATTCCTACCGGCCTGTTTTAACCAAATTTCAGTCACTGATTGCCCTGTTCATTCTATGTCTGGGCATCAGCCTGATGTCCGATAAATTTCTGACGGTGGCCAATTTCTGGAACGTCCTGCGGCAGATTTCGGTAAACGTCTGTATCTCAACGGGCATGACGCTCGTGGTGCTAACGGCGGGCATCGACTTATCGGTTGGCTCTGTGTTGGCCCTGTCGGGAGCCATCACGGCGGGTTTACTCCGAAACGGTATTCAGTTGCCATATCAGAACCTGTACATTGGCTTTACGCTATTAGGGGCTACACTGGCGGGTTTGGTTACGGGTTCTGGCTTGGGCTGGTTCAACGGCTGGGCCATCACACGGTTCAAACTGCCGCCTTTCGTAGCGACGCTCGCCATGTTGACCATCGCCCGCGGACTAACCATGCTCTGGACAGAAGGTTTTCCAATTACCGGCTTAGGTGATTCGTTTACCTTTTTAGGAACGGGCTGGTTTTTAGGCATTCCTTTGCCCGTTTGGCTGTCAGGCATCATCGTCGCCATTGCGGTATTGATTACAAATAAAACCCGCCTTGGACGCTATATCTATGCCATTGGCGGCAGCGAAAGCGCGGCCCGATTGTCGGGAGTGAACATCAACAAAATCAAAATCGCGGTCTACAGCCTAGCCGGTGGACTGGCGGCCGTTGGCGGCTTACTCGTTACCTCCCGGCTGGATTCGGCCCAGCCTAACGCCGGTACCAGCTACGAACTGGATTCCATTGCGGCTGTGGTCATTGGCGGTACGTCGCTGTCGGGCGGACGGGGTAGCATTTTAGGGACGGTGCAGGGTGCCATCATTATTGGCGTCCTGAACAACGGGCTGGTACTTCTCAACGTATCCCCGTTCTGGCAGCAGGTCGTGAAGGGATTTGTGATTTTGCTGGCTGTTATTATCGACAAGCGAATGGATAATGAAAAATGAATAATGTAAAATGAGACGCCAGACTGATGGTCAGGGGAACCGCATTATTCAATATTCATTGTTCATTTTACATTAACACACATGACCAGTTCCTATATTCTTGCCATTGATCAAGGCACCAGCAGTACCAAAACGCTTCTGTTTGACGAAGCTGGTAACGTTGTTGCCCGCGCGTCGGAGCCGTTGAAAACCAACTATTTTGGGGATGGGTACGTGGAGCAGGAGCCCGACGAAATTTTTCGGAATGTGCTCACATCCGTTGGTAAATGCATGGGCGCGTTTGCGGCCGAAGGGGGTAATCTGAAGGTGATCAAAGCCTGTGGAATTTCGAATCAACGCGAAACATTCGTCGTTTGGGACGAGTCGGGAGAACCCTTGCATAATGCCATCGTCTGGCAGTGCAAGCGCTCCATCGGCGTGTGTGAGCGACTAAAAGCGGATGGATTGGAGGAGACGATTCAGGAAAAAACGGGACTGTTCATTGATCCGTATTTTTCGGGCAGCAAGCTCATCTGGTTGTACGAGAATGTCGAAAAGGTCAGGCAGACGATTGATGCGGGGAAGGCGTATTTCGGAACGGTCGATACCTGGCTACTCTATAAATTAACGAACGGCCAACAGTATCTGACCGATTATACGAATGCCTCCCGAACCCTGTTTTTCAACCTCAATACGCTGGCCTGGGATCAGGAACTGCTACAAACGTTTGGCCTCTCGAAACTGAATTTACCGGAGCTAAAGCCCTCGTCAGCCTTCTTCGGTGAGTCGAATTTCAATGGGTTGTTCGATCATAATTTGCCCATTACCAGCCTGATTGGCGATTCACACGCAGCTGCCTTTGGCGAGGGTTGTTTCTCGCCCGGCACGGCCAAAGCGACATTAGGGACAGGTTGCTCCATCATTATGAACATCGGTGAAAAACCCATCAGATCGAAACATGGGATGGTCACCACGATTTGCTGGAGCACTGAGGAACGGCCGGGTCCCGGCGGGGAACCGCGACGTTCGGTAGATTATGCGTTGGAAGGCGTTATTGTCACCTGTGGGGCAACCATCGAATGGCTGAAAAACACGCTGGAATTATTTGCTGAAAGCCCCGAAACGGAAGCGATGGCAACGGCTGTTGCTGATAATGGTGGCGTCTATATAATTCCGGCTTTCAGCGGCTTGGGCGCTCCTCACTGGCAAATGTCGCGCAAAGCATCTATCTCAGGGCTGACGTTTGGCACGAGCAAAAATCATATTGTCCGGGCGGCTCTGGAGTCCATTCCCTACCAGATCAAGGACGTTATTGTCGCGATGGAACAGGATACGGGTATTCCGCTGGAAGAACTGATGGTGAATGGAGGCATCAGTGCGAATACCTTTGTTCTCCAGTTTTTGGCTGATCTACTTGGTAAGTCTGTCGTTAACAAAGGCATGCCGGATGTATCGGCACAGGGAGCTGCGTATCTGGCAGGGCTTAAGGCAGGAATTTATAAAGACCTGGCTTACCTGACCTCAATTAATTCGAATAGGGAAACGATTAATCCGGGCATTGGTCAGGAAAAGGCCCTTGCCGATTATGCGGGATGGCAAACGGTTATCAACTAAGTGCCAATACGTTTTAGGCAAATTAAAACAAACCCGACCCGAAAAGGTGCTCAAGAGATATTGGTTCGTTGTGCAGAATAAAGAAGTAAACCAGTCCAGCTAGAACCAAATAGCTGAAAGCCAGCCATTTTTTCTTTTGAGCAAACTCAACCGGATGATGATAGTAATCGTAGATCATGGACGCGGATAAACCCATGACCATCAGAAAGAACGAGAACACCCCGAAATCTGTTCGGTACATGCGCATCGACTGCATAAACTGCGCGCCCGATACGATGTAAAGCAACCAGGCTCCAAAGCCAGCCCGGTATAGATACACACTCAACCGCCGGTCGTTTTTAAGGTCGAAGAGGTCGTCGGTGAATTTTTCGGACATGATTTTATTTACTTTGAAATGGTGAAAATAAACACTTCACCTGATAAACGCAAAAAAGACAATGATTGATTCACAACCAGTTGATACCATTCAGGAATACACGACCATGCAGGTTGAACTCGTACGCGTTGACGATGCCTTCCATTTCGAAGCCTTAGGAAAGTCGGGCGTGGCGCAACACATCGACGCGGCTACGGATATTGGCGGACACAATGCCGGAGCACGTCCTATGGAAATGATGCTTATGGGCCTGGCGGGTTGCTCAGCTATCGATGTAATTCTGATTCTGAAAAAACAGAAACAGGTAATCGAAGATTTTCGACTGAAAGTGGATGGCTTACGCGAAAAAGACGCCATCCCGGCTCCATTCAAAAAAATCCATATCACCTATCTGCTGAAAGGCCAGTTAAACCCTGAGAAAGTAAAACGGGCTATCGACCTATCGATGGACAAATACTGCTCGGCAACGGCCCAACTGCGGCCTTCTACTGAGATAACGTATTCATTTGAAATTTCTTAACCGCAAAGGGCGCAAGGGTAGGCGCAAAGAACGCAAAGTATATAAAAAAAATCTCTGCGTTCTTTGCGCTTGCCTTAGCGCCCTTTGCGGTTAAATACATATGGCGTAGTTTTTGCATAAATTAGCTCGAAGCGCGTTAATGCGTTAAGAACCTTAACAACTGCATTTGCCATGAAAAAAGCCTTACTTGGTCTGGCCCTGCTGACCACCCTGACTACCCTTTCATTTGCTGGCGAAGTGAGCAAAGAGAAGAAAGTGAAAAAAGCCAAGTCTGCCACTTGTGAGAAAGGCAGCCATGCCTGTTGCATGAAAAAAGCCAAGGTATAAGGGCTTGACTAAACGTTGAATAGTTTGTTAACCTCGCTACTTATGTAAATAGCGAGGTTATTTTTTGCCCTAAAGTTTGCCTGACGACCGTCGACTTACGACTTTTGTTTATGCAACAATATCACGACCTGCTTCGCCACATTCTCGACAACGGCACCCGCAAAACCGACCGCACCGGCACCGGTACCATTAGCGTATTTGGTTACCAGATGCGCTTCAATCTGCAAGATGGATTCCCATTGTTGACCACCAAAAAGGTACATACAAAGTCTATTATTCACGAATTGCTGTGGTTCATTAAAGGCGATACCAATATCAAGTACCTGAAAGACAACGGTGTATCGATCTGGGATGAGTGGGCCGACGAGAATGGTGATCTGGGGCCCGTGTATGGCAAACAATGGCGTAGCTGGGCCGCACCAGATGGGCGCGTGATCGACCAGTTGCAGGACGTATTGAAGCAACTGAAAAACTCACCCGATTCGCGCCGGATGATTATTTCGGCCTGGAACCCGGCCGATGTCCCGAACATGGCGCTGCCCCCTTGCCATTTACTGATGCAGTTTTATGTGGCAGACGGTAAGCTTTCCTGCCAGCTCTATCAGCGCAGTGCCGATGTCTTTCTGGGCGTACCGTTCAACATTGCCAGCTATGCGTTATTTACGATGATGATTGCACAGGAGTGTGGGTTTACGGCGCACGAATTCATCTGGACGGGGGGTGATACGCACCTGTACCTGAATCATTTGGAGCAGGTTGAGACGCAGCTTTCCCGTGAGCCTCGTCCACTACCAACCATGCGTCTGAACCCGGATGTGAAATCGGTTTTTGACTTCACCTATGCCGATTTTACGCTCGAAAATTACAATCCATATCCGGCTATTAAGGCACCGGTGGCCGTCTAGGTAAACGTTTACATGGAGTATTATAAGCAGACTTTTGCTCAACTTGAGGACTTACCGGACCAATGGACGAATCAGGAATTTGAGCACTGTACATTCAAAAAGCTGGATTTATCCCGAACCGAATTTACAAACTCAAACTTTATCAATTGTCGTTTCGAAGACTGTAATCTAACGAGAGTTGGACTGGGAAATGTGAAACTCTACGATGTTAGTTTTTTTACCTGTAAACTAGCGTATGTAGATTTTGGCCAGTGCAATGCGTTTGGATTTCACGTTAATTTTCAGGAATGCCAACTTGATAATACGGCTTTTCTGAATCGGAAATTAAAGAAAGTCAAATTTGTAGATTGTTCAATTATAGAGGCTCACTTTATAAAATGTGATCTGATTGGAAGCGTGTTTAAAAACTGTAATCTGGAGTTCGCCAAATTTGAAGGCAATGACTTGACACAGGTAGATTTCTCAAGTTCTTATAACATTGAATTGAATCCGGACGAAAATAAAATGAAGAAGGCTAAATTCTCTTTGCAAAATTTGCCCGGTTTATTGACGAAGTATGAGTTGATCATCAACGGATAATGATTTTTTCATTCCAATCTACTTTGTAGGCGTACACCCAGTCCATTTTTTTTGCTTCCATCTTTACAAAAAAAGGTAATAATAAATCTCTGAAGAACTGCTGGAATTTATTGGGGACGGTTTTATTGTCGCCCACTTTTCGAGCTTCCTTAACAATTTTGTGTACTCTGCTTTGCCGTAGCGATTGGAATTTGTCGAAGGCTGATTCCGGGGTTGGTAAATCTCGAATGCATTTGGCTAAAACAATGGTGTCTTCCAGCGCTAAGGATGCTCCTTGGCCAATATGGGGTGCTATCGCATGGGCGGCATCTCCAATCAGACAAACCCGGCCTTTGTGCCATTTTTCTAGAAATGGGATGTCGTAAATCGGGTAAATTTCCACACTATCAGCCGATTTGATAATCTCAGCAATGGGTTCTGGATCATTTTTATGTAACGCTACTAGTGTGTCTTTGAGCTGGTCGAGTTCTAAGGCAGCCAATTCATTGCGCCTTGGTTCCTTTTCTCGGGAAATGTTATTGAACCACCAGACGTCGCCTACGTTGGAAACGGCGTAGGCAAAAAACGATTTCTCGCCAAAGGTCATCCGAATGGACCCATATAAACTTTGAACGTTGGCCAGTCTGGTAAAACCACCTGTCGAAAGCAGCCCAGTGTACGAAAGGGCTGGTCCATTCGGGAACAGCGACTTACGGGTTACTGAATGAATGCCGTCGCAACCAATTATAAAATTGGCAGTAGCGCTTGTTCCATCTTCAAAGAAAGCAGTTGCCGAATCCTCGCATTGAGAAATTGATTTTAATTTCTTGCCTAACTCGATTTTAATTCCATTGACAATGGCCACTTCGCGAATGGCTTTAGTGAGCAAATCTCGTTTTAATTGTACAGTTTCTGCGCCGTATAATTCGTTTTGATTTGCCGTATCGATTTCACCAATGTTCTTGTTTTTTGCATTGAAGAATGTCATTTTCCCCGGCGTAAATTCGGTAAGAATTTCGCCGATAGGTATGAAATTCTTAAGTACGTTTAATCCGTTTGGTGAAATGCCTAAAAAGGCTCCAGCATCATCTTTAGGCTGGTTTCGCGCTTCGTAGATCGTGGCGTCAATTCCAACCCGTTTTAAAAATAGAGCCATTGCTGGCCCTGAAATACCGCAACCAATGAGAATTGCTTTTTTTGTATTGATCGACATTGATTTTACCTATCGTTGCTCACTAACTAATTTCTGATATTCTTTTTCAATCATGGACTTTTCGCTGTTGTGGTAAACCGCAAGATAATGTGAGGCCAGCCCGATACCCCAGCCAAACATCGCAAAGAATGGCCAAGGGAAAACCGATCCGTAGTGTCCAGATGAACGGAAAGCGAAGTTGGTAAAGGCCCAAATAAGCCAGAGCCCTGCATTGACGATCAAATAGGTACGGAGGTGCATCTGAAAGCCGACGCGGGCTTTCGCTTTCTTCCAGAGATAGTTATCGCGTTCGGGCATTGGTGTCGAGGATTCCATTGTGTTGATAGCGTTTTGAGGTTGATTGAGCCAATTGGCTGGCTGATGAGGTAAAGGTATAGTCAGCCTATTGCTGACGCCTGCGAAAATCTGACCGATTGCCTAACTTGCGGAGTAAATGACCGTTTTCTCATGACCAATTCTGAAATCGTTGACCTGCTCGAACTCACGGGCCGGTTGATGGAACTCCACGACCGCGATACGTTTAAGACACGCACATTCCAGACTGCAGCGTTTAACCTGGATAAATCTACCGCCGATCTGGCCAACTTGCCCGTTGAAGAACTCGTTAAACTACAGGGTGTTGGTAAATCTGTTGCCCAGAAAATTCGGGAAATTGCCGATACGGGTCGCTTAACGGACCTCGATGAACTACTAGCTGAAACACCCTCGGGCGTGTTGGACATGTTTCGTATCAAAGGGCTGGGTGTCAAGAAAGTACGTACCCTCTGGCGTGAGTTGGGTATCGATAATCTCCGCGATCTGCAGCTGGCAGGGGAGAACGGTCAGATTGCTAAAATCAAAGGATTTGGGGCCAGCACGCAGGAAAAAATTCTGGCGGCATTGGAGTTTTTGCAGGAGCAGCAGGGAAAAGTGCGCATGGACAAAGCAGCCATGATCGCTAACCTTCTGCACGATGAACTGATGAAACGCTTCGAGCGGGTCGAAATCAGCGGGCAGGTGCGTTTGAAAGCGCAGGAAGTCGATGTAGTGCAATTGCTTGTGCAAACCAGCGATCCGGTTTCGGCGATGTTAACCCTCGGTCAACTGCCAAATCTGGAACAAAATGAGTTGGAATCGTCGCCGTTTGCGTGGCGCGGTCGGCTGGCGGGTTTCGATGTGCAGGTCGAGATTCTGTTTTACCCTGCCGAGCAGATCGACCGTCAGTTATTCATCCACACGGCTGCCGAGCCGCATTTGAAACAGGCCGGAGCTGGTGGGGTGACCTTATTGCAGGCAGCGTATACTAGCGAAGAAACGTCCGAAACCGCCATTTATGAACGGGCCGGTTTGCCTTACATCGTTCCTGAAATGCGGGAGGATGATTTTGCGTTTCGTTGGGCCAGTCGGCACCAGAACGACGAACTAGTAACCTGGGAAGACCTGCGCGGAACGCTTCATAACCACAGCACCTGGTCGGATGGGAAACAGTCGGTGGCCGGTATGGCTGCGTACTGCCGCGAGTTAGGGTTAACTTATTTCGGCATTGCCGATCACTCGAAAACCGCTTCGTACGCGGGTGGCCTGGATGCTGAGCGGGTGCAACAGCAACAACTGGAGATCGACCAGCTCAACAAAGGCTTTGGCAATGATTTTCGGATCTTCAAAGGCATCGAATCCGATATTCTGGGCGATGGCTCATTAGACTACGACGATGCTACGCTGGCCACGTTCGATTATGTCGTCGCATCCGTCCACCAAACTCTGACCATGTCGCTCGAAAAAGCCACCACGCGCTTGTTGCGGGCTATTGAAAACCCCTACACCACTATTTTGGGCCACCCAACCGGCCGGTTGTTATTGGCTCGTGAAGGCTACCCCATCGATCATCGCGCCATCATCGACGCCTGCGCCGAACACAACGTCGTCATCGAAATCAACGCCAGTCCCTACCGTCTCGACATCGACTGGCGTTGGATCGACTACGCCATGCAACAAGGCGTCATGCTGAGTATCAACCCCGACGCCCACGATCTGGCCGGTTTGCTGGACATGCACTATGGCGTAGCGATCGGACGCAAAGGTGGCTTAACAAAAGCGATGACCTTCAATGCGCTGACGCTGGCAGAAATGACCGACTATCTGCAACAACGGCGGAAGAAAATACGTAAGGGCGCTTAGGTAGAATGAGCTAAGGAATATTAATTATTGGTTAATGACAATACGAAAAAGGGTAAATTAGACAGATCTACCCTTTTATTGTATTGCCCCGTCATTTTCAGATAGTATTATCATACGCTATTCTGCGCTTCTAATCCCGACTCTATGCGCGTTTTACTTTTACTGTTGTTTTCATTGTGTTTGCTCAACGGGGCTTTTGCCCAGCAACGAAATCCTGCTACGCCATCGGTTACGTTTTCGGCAACGGGTTATGTGAAGGATGTTAAAACCGGGAAGCCCATCCAGGGGGCGAACATCGTGGTGCTGAACGTATCCAAAGGCTACGTGACGGCAAAAGATGGTTTTTATACCGTACAACTTCCACCCGGTAACTATATCCTGCGATTTTCACACGTTGGTTATCGGACCAAACAAGACACGATTTCGCTGCAAAGAACGCTCTTCCGCGAGATCGTCATGGAAGATGACTCAAAGGATCTGGAGGAGGTTGTTGTAACGAGCGAGGCACCGGATCGGAATGTACGTAAGATCGAAATCGGAGTATCGCAGTTAAGCATTAAGAGTATCCGGCGCATTCCACCGTTAATGGGGGAGGTCGATATTGTGCGCAGTTTACTGCTGTTGCCGGGTGTGACAACGGTAGGCGAGGGGGCACCGGGGTATAATGTTCGGGGGGGAAGCGCCGATCAGAATCTGATTTTGTTCGACGATGCACCTGTCTTCAATTCCAGCCACTTAATGGGCTTCTTCTCGGTATTCAACCCTGACGTGGTGAGTAATGTAACCCTGAACCGGGGGGGCGTGGCAGCGGCTTTTGGTGGTAGAGCATCGTCGGTACTGGATGTAAAGATTAAAGAACCCGATGCTGAGAAGTGGAGCGTGAACGGGGGAATCGGCATAATATCGAGCCGATTAGCAGTTGAAGGGCCAATTATCAAAAATAGACTGTCGTTTCTGGTAGCCGCACGGGCGTCGTTCAATGATTTTCTGTTTAAACTAGCTCCCCCAAATCTCAGAGGGACAAAGGCCAACTTCTATGATCTGACCACTAAGTTTAAGTATCAACCCAATGAGAAAAACACGATTACACTAACAGGCTATCTCAGTAAAGATATTTTCAAACTGGCATCGGATTCATTGTCGGGGCAGGAAATCAATGCGTCTTCGACCCAGTTCAATTACCAGACAATGAACGCGGTATTGCGCTGGAATTACTTCATGAGTAAGCAGGTGAACCTGGCTACTGCCGTTATTCTGAGTCGTTATAAGGCTGATTTGTCTTCCCCCGATTCATCGAATGCGTTTCAGCTTCAATCAGGCGTATGGCACCGACAGATCAAATCGGATTTAACCTTTACGCCGAACGAAACCCACCAGTGGCAAGTTGGCGTGAGCGCCATCGACTATCTGCTACAACCCAATACCCGAATACCCGGCCCCTACTCCAATGTGCTGCCGGTTGATCTCGATCGCGAACGGGCTTATGAACTGGCGGCTTACATTCAGGATGAATGGAAATTAAATACGAACGTAGCCCTGGTTGCCGGTTTACGTTATTCGGAGTTGTTGAACCGCGGCCCGGCATCGGTACGTACCTATCAGGAAAATGGCCCCAAGCAGGACGAAACGGTTACCTCAACCCAAACCTATGCTGCTGGAAAGGTTTACCACTCAACCGGAGGATTGGAGCCTCGACTGGCTATACGCTGGTCGGTGGGTGAGGGAAAAGCCATCAAGGCTGGTTATAGCCGGTTACGCCAGTACATTCAACAAGTGACAAATACAACGGCTGCCTTGCCAACCTCACGCTGGCACCTGAGTGATCAGTACACAAAGCCAGTCATCGCCGATCAATGGTCGCTGGGATATTTTCGAAATACGGCCGATAACGCGATTGAAGTATCGGGCGAGATGTATTATAAAACCCTGACTAATGCTATTGATTACCGAGATGGGGCCGAGTTGCAGCTGGCGAAGGCCGTGGAAACCCAGATTGTACAGGGAAGTGGTCAGGCCTACGGACTTGAAGGATTGCTGCGGAAAAACAAAGGTCGCTGGACGGGCTTCATGAGTTATACATTCGCCCGTACCTTCCTGACGATGAACAGCCCTTATACTGACGAACGGGTGAACAATGGAAATCCCTATCCGGCCAATTACGATAAGCCGCATACATTGAACGTTCTGGCTACGTACCGTCCCTCCACCTGGTTCAGCATGTCCTTGAATTTTACGTATAGCACTGGTCGACCAACCACGCAGCCAGCCGCAATTGCCCGAGTGGGCGGTATACTTGTTCCGATCTACATCGATCGAAATCAGCAGCGCGTACCCGACTACCACCGGCTCGACTTTTCAATGACTTTTGAGCAAAATCCGCTCAAGAAAAAGCGCAACCAGAGCAGTTGGGTGTTCTCCGTTTACAACGTGTACGCGCACAAAAATGCATATTCTATTTTTTATAAACTGAGTCCGGCCTCTGCTTCAGATGCGTACAAGCTATCTATATTCGGAACCGCCTTCCCCTCGCTGACCTATAATTTTAAATTCTGATGAGGCTACGTTATTTTATATATGCCCAACTACTACTTGTTCTGGCACTGGTTATTTCGTGCGTCACGGAGTTTCAGCCAGGTAGTGTTAGCATTCCGACATCATTGATTGTAGAAGGGCAAATTACCGATCAGCCGGGACCCTATTCCGTCAAATTAACGAAGACCGCAGATTACTCTTACAAGAGTTTGAATCTGCTCGAAACGGGGGCAACAGTGACTATTTCTGATAACCTTGGTAACCAGGAAGTACTGAAGGAGCAATCGCCGGGCGGGGTTTATGTAACGTCAGCCAACGGGATTCAGGGAGTGGCGGGGCGTAGTTATAAACTGACAATCAAGACCAAAGCCGGAAAGCAGTACGAGTCGGATGCTGAAGTATTACAGGCTGCTCCCCCAATTCTGAAACTGTATTATGAGTACACTGTAGAAACAGGAGGGCTGAATTTTGCCAAGAACCAGGGTTGGAATGTTTACCTGGATACCAAAGATCCTGAGGTACTCGGGAACTACTACAAATGGGACTGGCAGAACTATGAATTTACAGCGGTCTGTTCGCAACGAGAGCTGCCAAATGGGACGCTCACAGGTTTAGGATGCTGTTCAAATTGTTGGAATATCACCCGTTGTTATAATTGCATCAGCCTTAGTTCTGATGCCAATATCAATGGTCAGGCCATCAGTCGGCAGTTAATCATGCGTGTACCTTATAAATCGACCAGTAAGTATTATCTCGAAGTACAGCAACAGGCGATTAGCAAAGGGGCTTATCAATTTTGGAAAAGTGTGAAAGGGTTAGTTAGCAACACGGGTGGGTTATTCGATGCGGCACCCTCGTCGGTGCAGGGCAATCTTCACTGTGTAAACGACCCAGCCACGCTCGTTTACGGGTACTTTGGAGCGACAGGCGTATCTGAACAATATATCAATGTTGATCGTAGTGGGGGACAGGGTACTCCTGATGCAGACCCTATACCAATTGTGCCGCAGCCTTCGGCCTGTGTCGTTTGTGAAAATAGTTTATATCGTACACCTAATAAACCACGCTGGTGGCAGTTCTAAACCTATTCTGGACTTATTAATCGGTTTGGGGGTAAGTGATAAAAAGAGATAGTTTTGTATAAATGATCACGTCATGGCTCGTCCGGTAAAAATATTGGTTCTACAATTTGCCTCGATTGGCGATGTTGTGCTGACAACTCCGGTTGTCCGTTGCCTGACGCAGCAGATACCGAATTCGGTTATACATTTTTGTACAGAGCGACCTTATCAGTCAATTGTCGAGTATAGTCCATTCATTACTCAGGCCCATTTTATCGATCAAAGTCTGTACAAACTCATCAGGGAGTTGCGAGCTGAGCAGTTCGATTATGTCATTGATCTACAGAACACATTCCTGACCAGTCTGATTAAAGCAGCCTTGGGTAGCCGTTCTTATAGTATCGAAAAGCAGTCATTTCGCGAGTGGCTTTACGTTCGGTGGAAGGTGAACGCCATGCCAGATCAGCACATCGTGGATCGTTATATGGCCACGGTTCTGCCTTTAGGGGTTGAGAATGATGGTCTCGGACTGGACTATTTCATTCCCTACAAAGACGAAGTTGAGATCGACTGGCTTCCCGAAACACATCAGCACGGGTTTGTAGCCTATGCAATTGGTGGGCAAAGTCTAACCCGCCGACTGCCTGTGTTACGAATGATTGAGCTGTGCCTTAAGATCAACTATCCAGTTATTCTGCTCGGTGATAAAGCAGATCGTAAAGTTGGCGACGAACTTATGAAGGCCATTGGTGAACGCCAGATCTACAACGCCTGCGGCCTTTACAACCTCAACCAGTCGGCCTCGCTGCTGCAACGGGCGCGGGTTGTATTCAGTCATGATACAGGCCTCATGCATATTGCGGCTGCCTTCCGCAAAAAAGTGTATTCGATCTGGGGTAGCACTACGCCCCGATTTGGATTTTACCCCTATAAAACCCCTCACGTCCGGCTCGAGACTCCCGGCTTAGGTTGCCGGCCCTGTTCAGCTACCAATGCCGACAATTGCCCCATGAAGCATTTCAAATGTATGAATAACCTCCCCTTTGATTTTGAAGTGAAAGAATTGCGAACCAAAAAGAATTTTGAGTGATAAGTGAATATGTAAGCAATTTTATTGAAAATAAATACATTTTTTTTGTGACGAATTTTTCTATTTACCGTTTTAATAGTACGTTGCCATAAATTTCCTGCTGAAAAGAAAGCTATAGAATTATGTATTTAGAAGAACGAGTTGAACAGTTAGAAACGTTGGCTGTCGATCAGAGCAAGCAGTCAGAATTAATTGCTAAAGCAGTAGCGAAGTTAACTGTTGATACCCAGCAAGGGTTGGATAGTCTTAGAAAAGGGCAAGCCGAACTTCAGCAGGAAGTAACTCGTTTGGCTGATTCTATAGATAGTACAAATGAACGTGTCAGCCAGCTCGACCGCAAAATGGACCAACGCTTTGAGGAGGTTGACCGCAAAATGGACCAACGCTTTGGAGAAGTTGACCGCAAAATGGATCAACGCTTTGGGGAAGTTGACCGCAAAATGGATCAACGCTTTGGGGAAGTAAATGATAAATTTGCTCAGATTGACGAAAAGCAAGATGCGATGCGTCAGGATATAAACGGAATGCGTCAGGATATAGCTGAGCTGAAGATCGGTCAGGAACTGATTTTGCAGATTTTACGGGAGAAATTACCCTAATACCGCTCTATTTCTTTGGTTTACCCAATGTAGCGTAGAAGCAAACCAACCACGGCAGCTCCGCCAATAATACCTAATTCGGGTAGTTTCTTAAATCGATAAAGAAGTGCAATGGTTGCTACTGCAATCAGAATTGCCGCTGCATCGACCAGTTGCCGACGAGCCAATACAATAACTGCACCCGCGATGGCTCCAACGGCGGCAATCGTTACGCCATCAACAAATGCCTTCACCCCCGGATGCTTACCCCACCGCTTAAAGTAAGGTGCCGGTAATATGGTAAACAGATAACAGGGTATAAATGTAGCTAATGCCGCCACACAGGCCCCTGTGAAACCCGTGACCAAATAGCCAATAAACGCCACGGTTATGACTACCGGTCCCGGCGTAATCATGGCTACAGCGACAGCATCTAAAAACTGTTGCTCAGTTAGCCAGCCGTATTCTTTAACAACCCCTCCGTACAGAAATGGAACAATGGCCAGCCCACTTCCAAATACAAAGGCACCCGCTTTGGCGAAGAAAAAGGCTAATTTCCACAAAATGGAATCAGTTGGAACTGCTGAAACCTGTGCTATAAACGGAGCTACACTGCTCCCCCAGCCAGGCCTGATGGAAGAGGGAGGAGTTTTTGCAAACCAATAGATACCACCTGACATGAGCACTAGCCATAGTAATTCCGATTCGGTTACCGCCGTAGCTACGGCCGATAAACTGAACAAAATCCACCCCAGCGGATCATTCCCCACCGTTTTGGTCGTTAGCTTGTACGTCCCTATGGCAATAATGCCAATTACTGCGGCCCCAATACCATAGAAAACTGCCTGCATCCAGGGTAGTCCGCCAAAATGTTGGTAAGCCCACCCCAACACTACGACCATGCAAAATGAAGGAAGTACAAAGGCAAGACCCGCCAATGTTGCGCCCAGAATGCTGTAATGGACGTACCCCAGATAAATAGCTAACTGGGCCGCCAACGGACCGGGTGCCAATTGTGCTAACGCTAGCCCTTCCCGATAATCTTCCTCGCTTATCCACTGGCGTTCCATAACCAGATCGTGGTGCATAGCACTAACTAAAGCTGGCGGACCGCCAAAACCAATAGTGCCTAATCGGAGGAAATAGCGGACCAGATCGGTTTTTGTATACGGTAGAATCGTAGCTTCCATACCATTGAGTTAATGCTTCATTCCACTTGACTTCCCCTTTCCCAACTGGTTGAGCGC
Organism: Spirosoma sp. KCTC 42546; assembly: GCF_006965485.1. Classification (NCBI taxonomy): domain Bacteria; kingdom Pseudomonadati; phylum Bacteroidota; class Cytophagia; order Cytophagales; family Cytophagaceae; genus Spirosoma; species Spirosoma sp. KCTC 42546. The sequence goes on along the minus strand of NZ_CP041360.1, from coordinate 4,602,162 downwards.
GGCCCGGAATCCTTTGGCTAAGTCTGATGCTGGCCCGCGGCCATAGTAGTGAAGAAAGATCGTTCGCGGTTGCTCTCCCAACATGTGGTGGTGCAGAGCAACCACCTCTAACTTATGATCTCGCAACGTTTTAACAACCAGATTAACTTCAGTATCCAGCATGGCTATGTCGCCCGCGATGTGAGCGGCATCCTGTTTTCCAGCAAAAGAAGCCCATGAGTTTAGGCCAATAGCAGCCGTCATCTCGGCTCCCATCGCCACAATCTGTACATCATCTCGCCCTACAGTGTACTTATACGTTGGTCCATTGACAACACCTTTGTAGTTGATAATGCCATCCAGAGCAGGCAAATCAAAAAGCTCATTTCCAGTTTGAGCTGTAGGAGTGGTTGTTGGTGCGGGTTCATTTGCCGGAAAGAGTTTGGTTTGACTAATAGCCTGCGCATACTTTTTGGCTAATGCAACCGCATCGCCCATGCCGTGGAGGTGCATATAGAAAATGCGCGGTTGTTCAAAAAAGAAGTGATTATGAATGGCGCCAACTTCCAGTCCAGCTCCCAGAGTAGCGTCGATCAAGGGATTTACTTCGGATTCCAGCAGCACAGTGTCGCTCATCATCACGGTTTGTGTGCCATCCAATGTCTTCTTAAACGCAACCCAGCCGCCAAAGCCAAACGGAATCGGAACTGACTCCCCTTTTACAGTTACCTTCAAATCGTTACGTGGTAGGGCTATGTTATAGGTGGCCTGCGCTTCGTTGTAGGTACCCTTTTTGCCTATCGCAGTGGCAATGGCATCCTGTTCCGCCACCGACAATGCTGGTGTTTTAAGGTGCGACACTGGTTCGGCTATGGGGCCTCCACAGAGGGGTATGGTGCTAGCTAAGGTTGCTGTTTGTAGAAAATGTCGTCGTTTCATGGGCTCGTTAGGCAAAGTATAGAGGGCATAATTAGGGAGTCTACTAGTTAGAAAACAATACCAAACTGCAAACCTACTGTCATGGATGTAGGGCGGTCGTTTCCAAACCGAACTGGGAGCGGAACCGCCACGAAATAACTCGTCGTTGGCCCTTTTTTTACAAGTTTGTTTAGAACAGGGGTAAACCCATACCGGCCCGATGTTTCAAACGCTAGTCGGCTGGCAAGGGTGAAATCGTGGCCTAAATTGACCAGTACACCCGGATGAAAGAGCACATTCGCCACCCGGCTGGTTCCATTTTCGGCCCGGATGAGGGGCACGACTTCAACTGAAAAACCAAGCTGTTTTGTTTTCCAGAGATTCAAGCCAATCGGAAAACCAACGACATAGTATTGATTGAAATTCGTTTCGCTGCCATTTCCATCGAATGTTACTATGGGATGAAGTACACCTAAATAACCCACCATGCGAGGGTAAACAGGGGGCGGTGGCGTTTGGGCGTTAACGTTGAGCGATATAAATCCAGCTAACGCAACTAGACAACTAAACGATTGGTAACGAACGTATTGTGAGACCCGCATTACACAGATAGTAGCTTTTCCTGTCACAAGAATAAGCCAGCAGACGAGCCGAAAATAGAACGGATTTAACCTTTTGTACCTGCTTTACCTTTTTGTCTGTTTTTTCGGTAGTCTGATGGATTTTGACCCATCAATTTCTTGAAAATTCGGGAAAAATGACTCTGATCTGAAAAGCCCGTCAGGTAGGCAATTTCAGACAGACTATAGGAAGTTGTTTCAAGCAGTTGCACCGCTTTTTCGATCCGCAACTTACGAATGTATTCCCCAAAGGAAAGATCGTCGAAGTAGCGAGAAAAGGCCCGTGATACATAGGCCGGATTCACATCCAGACTTTCGGATAAGTCATTCAGACTAAGTGCCAGGTTGGTATCAATCTGATCCTGAATCAATTCTTTTAGCTCCTTTACCCAGGTTGGTGTCTTCCGTTTGCCAGTCGGTTTAAGATAGGTGTGCAGAACTTCCAGCAATAGCCGCTCTGTTGGACTTTGGGTATGTTTTACAGATTGGAGGTGCCTGGCCCAGCTATAAAGTGCATCATAGAGAATGAACCCCTGTTCCAATAGCTGCTGATCATCTTTGATATTGAAGGCCATACCTGCCGAAATGGCCCACAAACCCGCAGCCTGAGCGGCTAAGGAATGATCGTCCGTATCGGCACCGCGCACGATGGGGGCTAACGTTTGTAACGCCGGATCGGTGAGGTTATGCTTTTGGAGGAAATAATCAAAGGTGCAGCGATCTTCGTAATGGCTGTATTCTACACCCGGGATATCGAATGGGATTGCATTCAATACCTGCGCCTGTAGTTCGACCTGTCCTTCTGGTACAAAACGGATTTCAGCAGTTGGGTCAATAAACCGGCGAATGAGCCATGGACAGGCTAATCGGTCAATTTTTGGGCGTTCGCGGGTGATCCAGATCATAGCGGGAATAAAGCTTAACGAGCCAGCATCTGCCGTACTCTCATGGCCACTAACTCTACCGAAATATCGTTCAAACAAGCTAAATCACCCCGCCAGCAGGGCTTGTTGCCGAATACAGAACAAGGGCGGCAGGTGAGTACGTCGACCGGAATTTGAAGAATAGCTTCGTCACCTTGTCCCCAGGGGCCAAAACCTGCATCAGGATGCGTAGCTCCCCAGATAGATAGCACAGGTACGCCACTCAAAGCCGCAAGGTGCATATTGCCCGAATCCATGCACAGCATACCGGTTAGCTGTCGGATGAGGGCTAGTTCGGCGGCAAGCGAAAGATGTCCAGCTACCAGGATAGCCTGGGGAAATTGCTCCCTAAGGGTTTCAAGTTGAGCGATATCACTGGCGCCCCCACCAAACAGGAAAATGGCGATGGGAGTTGCGGTATAAAGTTGTTTCAGTAAAGGAGCAAAGCGCTCAAACGGCCACATCTTTTGCTCATGTTGGGCAAAGGGGGCAATGCCAAGCCAGGGTACGCTATAGTTCACCGTATGGTGGTCAAGAAACGTAGTGAGTTCACCTTTGGCAGATGTAAAGGATGGGAACTGAAAGGGTTGAGCAGGTTGAAGCGTAAAACCCGCTTTGTCGAATGTCCTGGCGTATCGCTCAACACTGTGGGGCAACTGTCGCCGAATTTTGTTCTCTTTTCGGGTTAGTTCTTTTTTCTCCGCCCGGCCTTTGTCAATTGTTACAGATGGAACACCGATTAACCGAAACAGGCTTTTCAGGACCCCCGACCGTAAATTCTGGTGCGCATCGACTACCACCCCAAAAGAAGCTAACTGGCGCAGTTCATTGAACAAACGAATCAGTCCAGCTAGTCCCTTATGTTGTCCATCAAAATCGGCTCCTACAATGCGGATGTTAGGAAATCCCTCGAAAAAAACGGCAAATTTGGCCCGCGTCACCAACGTGATCTCAGCCTCAGGATACCGTTGCGTGAACGCCTGAACAACAGGTGCCAGCAGGGCCACATCGCCCATGGCCGAAAACCGAAGAAGGAGCAGCTGATTCATTCGTCATGAGTCATTAATTGTCATTGATTGTCATTCATCGTCATTAAGTTGTTCAGCTATCAATGACGATGAATGACAATCAATGACTACTTCTGACTACTATAAAGGACCGGGTTCAGGGTAGGATCGTTGTACATCTTCATTTGCCGGTAGACCTTCATGTAGCGATCACCGTTCTGGATGTCTTCGATTAACTCGTCGAAGCAGCGGGCCAGATCGCTTTCCTGTTCGAGCAGAACGTCCAGCTTCTGTTGGGCTTTCTGACGATGTTCATCCGAAACCGACGGGCGGTCAACCTGTTCCCGAAAGTGATACAGTTTAAGCTGTAAAATCGACATTCGGTCAAGGAGCCAGGCCGGTGTTTCGGAGTTCATTCGAGCCGTTGGTTTAGGCACCGCATCCATAAAAAGCTCAGAAAACCAGCTATCTATCTGCTCCACCATATCGGTACGGTCCTGATTTGATTGGTCAATCCGGCGTTTGATAGCAACTAGCTCATCGGGCTGGATGGTTGGACTGCGGATAATATCTTCGAGGTGCCACTGGACCGTATCAATCCAGTTCTTCTGGTACAACAGAAAGGCAATGCCGTTGGAGGAGTAAGGATTCTGGATGGGCGTATCGACGTAGTCGGTCAGGTGGTAATCCTGAATGCTCTGACGGAAGATGTCGTTGGCAAACGTAGCGTTCATAGGCGATTAATCAGCCGCAAAGATATACGTTTTCGATGGGAATGTAGGTTCGAGGCCAGTAGAAGTATGGCCCAAAATGTCCGGTGGTTGGCCCTTGCGTACTCAAATTGGTATGTACTTTTACACGCTAATTTCACTATCCGATGGTTCGTATGGCACAAGTGATTTTTGTTGTACCGCCACGTGTACACGTTCTTGATCTAACGGGACCAGTTCAGGTTTTTTACGAAGCCGCCGAATACGGAGCTGACTATCAACTGACGTATTGTTCCTTCGAGAGCCCGGTTACCAGCTCCGCAGGATTGAATTTTGGTGCGGTTTTGCCGTTTACAGAGGTTCAGACTCAGTCAGGAGATTTTATCTTTCTGCCTGGTATGGAAATGGAGTACATTCGGTCGGATCGGTTTAAGGGAGAAACTGTTTTTTTTGACTGGCTACGGAACCAACAGGCAAAAGGCGTTCACTTGTGCTCGGTATGTACGGGAGCCTTTATATTGGCTCAGGCTGGTCTGCTCGATGGCCGGAAATGTACCACGCACTGGAAGCGAATTGATGAATTACAAACAACCTACCCACGGTTGATAGCACAAACCGATCGGTTATTTGTGAAGGATGGGAATAACTACACCAGCGCGGGCATAACAGCGGGTATCGACCTGGCGTTAGCCATTCTGGAAGAGCAGCAAGGTGCACTATTTGCTACAAAAATAGCCCGCGAGTTAGTTGTGTACTTTCGGCGAGGGGCCGACCATTCACAGAAAAGCGTTTACCTGGATTACCGAAACCACATGAACGTGGCTATTCACCAGATGCAGGACTGGCTGATTGCCAATATGGAAGTAAAGGCAACCCTGGAGGAACTGGCCGAAATGGCTAACATGAGTACCCGAAACCTGACACGCACCTTTCGAAAAGAGACAGGAACCACCATCCATGACTATACAACCCAGCTTCGGCTGGAATTGGCCAGAACGCTACAGCATAATCCGGGGATGACCATGGAAGCCATTGCAGCCAAGTGCGGTTTTCAGGATGCCCGTCAACTCCGGCGAATCTGGCAGAAGTCAGGTAACACGACTACAGTAAGATATTCAGTTTCCTCCTAACAACTACGCTAATGAGTTTTCCATTCACGTTTGCCCGATACCTGGTTTTGGTTTGTATACTGACCGGATCGTTCTACGCTGCTTATGCCCAGAAATCAAAACCAAAGGCTGTGCTAATGGCCTACTACTGCGAACCTTGTAACAATGCCTGCGACTTAGAGCGTCACGACGAACCAGGCGTTTGTAAGCATTGCGGGATGCCCTTTGTTAAACGGAGTGTTGCTCTAATGGACTCGCTGCGGATGGGTCAGAAAAAAGTCGGGAAGCGCAATGTGGCTATCTTTATTCACAACGGCGTAGAGGTGCTGGACTTCTCTGGCCCGAGTGAGGTATTTGCGTCAACAGAAGGCTTTACAGTCTATACGGTTGCGCTTACGAAAGAACCAATCGTTAGTCAGGGGTTCATTAAAATCATACCGAATTACAGCCTGGCTGATTGCCCAAAACCGGATATTGTCGTGTTGCCTGGTGGACAAACGGGTCCATTTCTGGAAAACAAACCGCTGATCAACTGGATAAAAGCCAGTGCTCAGGAAGCCGAAATTATGCTGTCTGTTTGTACAGGTGCCGGTTTACTAGCCAAAGCGGGTTTGCTGGATGGCAAGCAGGCCACTACATTTCACAATTACATAGACAATCTGCAAAACGAGACGCCTAAAGCCAAAATACTCCGAAATACGCGCTTTGTCGATAATGGCCAAATCATCACTACGGCGGGTGTATCGGCAGGTATTGATGGTGCCCTACACGTAGTTGCTAAACTGAAAGGCCTTGCCATAGCTACCCAAACCGCCCGCTATATGGAGTACGATAAATGGAAACCCAATGAAGGGCTGGTTGTGGAACAGTCGGCAAAAATGGCCGCCGGGCGAAAATGAGAAAGGCTACTTACCGCAGCGTTTCCCATACCCGAAAACTTTCTCCCGCGGCAAACTCCGATTGGTCAGCTGGTAATTCCATAAACCCATCGGCGGCTAACAGATTGGCAAAATCGGCTGAGCCAGAACCAGGCAGGGGGTGAGCCAGTACGCGGCCATCGGGTTCGGAGGTAAGGCGCACGGGCAGGAAATACGTGATGGCTGGTTTGAATACCACGGCTTTAGCTAATTGTGCATAGCGAACTGAAGCAGGCGCTAAACCCAGCGAAACGCGTAGGTAAGGGAGTACGTACCGATAAGCACACAGCACCGTCGAGACGGGATTGCCGGGTAACGCAAAGACTGTCCGGCCTGGATTGGCTTTGCCCGCTGCCGACGTGCCAAACCAGAGCGGTTTGCCAGGCCGTTGCTCTACTTTATGGAAATGTTTCTGAACACCCAGACGAGCCAGCACATCCGGTACAAAATCAGCTTTCCCCGCCGAGACACCGCCACTAAGGATTAGTACATCGTTAGTGTTGAGAAGGTGGAGTAACTTCTCCTGCAATAGGGCTTCATCGTCCACGATATGATGCAGAGTTGCCTGAATGCCGAGTGATGCCAGAGCCGCCCGGAGCATATAGGTGTTCGACCGGCGAATCTGGTAGGGCAGGGGTGTTTCGGTAACATCCACCAATTCGTCGCCGGTTGAGATAAGGGCCACCCGAGGAAGTGCCGTGACGATCAGTTCATGTTGACCAACCGAAGCCGCAACCGCCAGTTCGGATGGTCCCATGCGGGTGCCAACCGGCAGTAACTCGTCACCCGCCCGGCGGTCTGTTGCCTGGGGGTGAAGATGCTGCCCCACTTCTACATCCTCAATCGTGACTGAGGTAAGTCCAGCCACAATATGCGTATCTTCATAGCGCACTACGGTATCCACACCAACGGGCAACATAGCACCCGTCATCACTTCCAGGCAAGTATTGGCATCCGTTACCGTTTGCTGGGGTTGCCCGGCGCGTTGCATACCTACTACCTGAAATGTCCGCTGTCCGGCAGCGAAGTCAGCAAAGCGAATGCCAATGCCATCCATCGCCACCCGGTCGAAGGGTGGGAAGTCACGGTCAGCCCGGACGGCTTCGCGAAGTACACGATCATTGGCATCGTCAATCGAAACGGTCTCGGTCGGTAATGTGAGCAGGTGTTGTTGAGTAATAGAGAACGCGTCAGAAACGGAAAGCATAGAATAATGGATGATGAATAATGAACAATGTACAATGAAAAAATAGAATACGGGTAGGGAGCATCTACCTTTGTAACATCCATTGGTCATTAACCATTATTAATTATCCATTCTGTTATGTTCTCGCATCTCAACGCAGAAGGTAACCCGGCTATGGTCGACGTAGGCGGTAAGGCCATTTCACGACGGACAGCCCGCGCCCAATCAGTAGTTGCATTGGGTTCCGATATTATGAAGCATTTGTCAGGCACTGATATTTCAACGAAGAAAGGGCCTGTATTTCAAACAGCCATTATTGCCGGAACTATGGCTGCCAAACGAACCGATGAGTTGATTCCCCTCTGTCATTCACTGGGTTTAGACAATTGCCAGATTACCATTACGACCGAAGGGACAGATGCTATTGTCGATTGTCTGGTATCGACTGAAGGTAAAACCGGCGTCGAAATGGAAGCGTTAGTGGGCGCATCGGTGGCAGCTTTAACTATCTACGATATGTGCAAAGCCTTTTCGCACGACATCCTTATTCGGGACACCAAGCTCATGGAAAAAACGGGCGGTAAACGAGATTTTCGACGTGAGTAAATTGAATGGACTCATCCTGACTGGCGGTCGCAGTACCCGCATGGGCGAGGATAAAGCGCAGTTAGTTTACCATGGCAAATCGCAGCGTGAACACCTGATGGAAATGTTGCGGCCCTATTGCAGCGTTGTTTTCTGGTCGGTAAACGTAAATCAGGAAGCCGAGCTGGAAGCTTCCGGTCAACTTCAACTTCGGATTGTTGACCGATACGCTATTGACGGACCACTCAACGGTATTCTTTCGGCCTTTACTTACGACCCTGGAGCGGCCTGGTTCGTGGTTGCCTGCGATATGCCCCTGCTGACCGTGCAGTCGCTGGATACCTTGGTGAAAGGTCGTAATCGTGAAAAAATGGCAACGGTATTCTACGACTCAGATGGGAAATTGCCAGAACCGTTGCTGGGTATTTATGAGCCCGCCTTTGGGCCAATGTTACAGCAGGCTGTTAAGGATGGTGTGTACTCACCCCGCCAATTATTACAACAGCATGATATTCAATTGCTGAGTGTACCGGATGTTCGTGAATTGACAAATATTAATGATCAACCGTCGAGGAAGAAATTGGGATTGTGAACATCAGATTGGGTTTCAGGTTCAATCTTATAAAGGCCTGTGCTCATTCATATACTATGAACCCGATTCGACATATTTTCCTTGCTGCCAGCTCATTACTTCTCTATCAGGCCGCAACAGCCCAACGCGCATCCCCTCCGCCCGAACTTCGGGAGTTTAGCGAACAGCGGATTAAGCACCAGAAAACACTTGGCCTCACGCTGGGTAGCTTCGCCCTGGCCAATATTGCGGTTGGAGCTGTTGCCGCAAGTCAGACATCGGGTGAAACGAAATATTTTCACAAAATGAATGTCTACTGGAATCTGGTCAATCTCGGTATTGCCGGAGCGGGACTACTAGGATCGCGCAAGCGAAAGGCAGATGGTGAAACGTTGGCTGATGCGGTTCGGCAACACGAGAACATGAAACAGCTGTTGTTGATCAATGCCGGACTTGATGTTGCCTACGTGATTGGTGGCGGGTATTTGCGGGAGCGCGCGGAGTCGCATCCAGACAAGGCCGATCAACTTAGCGGATATGGTAAATCAATTATGGCACAGGGCGGGTTTTTACTCGCCTTCGATCTGGTCAACTATTTCATTGCCAAAAATCGGGGCGATAAGCAGGAACGGGTTCTTCTTTCTGCCGGGCCAGCGGGTGTTGGCGTGGCTATTCCGATCCGCTAAACGGCGGACGTAAGCTATAGAAAGCCAGTTATCGGCTGAACTTATCATTAAACTGAGCCGTTCTGCGATAATTTACCAACGGCAACGAGCCATGCAAGATCACTTAAAACCTTTTCAATCCTTCATTTCAAAAGCTATTGAGTTCATACAGCAGGACCCCGAAACGGTTGGATTAGCAGCCGGTGGTTCCTGGGCGTCGGGTGAACTGGATGCGTATTCTGACCTCGATCTGGTACTGATGACGAACCGGAAAATCGCTCCCGATGTGAATCAGATGCAAGCCTATGCGGCCAATTTTGGGCCTGTATTAGCTTCCTTTCGGGGTGATCACGTGGGTGAGCCCCGCCTGTTGATTGTACTGTATGCGACCTCGTTACTGCACGTCGATATCAAGTTCCTGACGCCGGAAGAATTTTATCATCGCGTAGAAGACCCAACCATACTTTGGGAGCGGGATCAGACATTGACGAACATTATCCAGCAGTCAATGGCACAATATCCACCTTTCGATTTTCAGTGGGCCGAAGATCGGTTCTGGATTTGGGCACATTATGCTGCCCTAAAAGTGGGTCGGGGTGAGTTTTTCGAAGCCATTGATTTTCTTGCTTTTGTTCGAAATGCGGTACTTGGACCCATGTTACACCTTAAAAATTCGAGTTTACCACGCGGGGTTCGCCGGGCAGAAACTACGTTTGGTGTGCAGGAGCTTACGCAACTTCGTAAGACCGTATCCATGCCTGACCGAACAACCCTGTTGAGTAGCATGTGGGAAGTCATGTATCTGTATGAATCCCTCCGTGATGCACTGGCTCCCGATACATTCCAGAAAAATAGTGCCGCTCAACTGGCAGTCACCAAGTATCTTGCCGCTCTTTAAAAACTTGTCATAGGTAGTCATTCGTTGTCATGTATGGTCATTCGCTGTTAACCAATCAGGCAATCACACTAAATGACAACGAATGACTACCTATGACAATATATGACCATAAAAAATGACAGATCAGGATGAACAATTTCTTCGCGAGGCCATCCAACTGGCGCGCGAGGGTATGACAACCGGACAAGGCGGGCCTTTTGGCTCTGTAGTTGTCCGAAATGGTGAAATAGTTGGGCGTGGCTGCAATCAGGTCACCTCCACAAACGACCCGACCGCCCATGCGGAGGTTGTGGCTATTCGGGATGCCTGCCGAAATCTGGGTACGTTTCAATTGGCCGATTGCACACTTTACGCTTCCTGCGAACCCTGTCCTATGTGTTTGGGTGCTATTTACTGGGCACGCCCCAGCCGGATTGTGTACGGGGCGTTTCATTCCGATGCCGCTGGAGCTGGTTTCGACGATCAGTTTATTTATGAAGAATTAGATAAACCGCGTGAGCAACGGCACATTCCCATGCACCAGCTTTTACGAGACGAAGCAGATGCCGTTTTTCAGGAATGGATCGCTTTGGAGAAACGAATTCTATATTGACAGCGTACCTTCCTGAAACGATATATTCGTTCTCGGTTTAAAACCTGTACTTTTGCAGAAAAAAAGCCGCTTCTTAATATCTTAACTTCTGAAGCGACTTACTAAACAGTCTACGTCATGCCAGGAATGGAATTTTTTGGAGCGGCTGAGCGCAAGGAAATCAATGATGTGCTCGAGACCGGTATCCTGTTTCGGTATAATCACGAAGCGCAACGCAACAATATTTACAAAGCCCGCGAGTTTGAGGCTGAGGTTGCCAAGGTGGTTGGCGCCAAGTACGCGCACGCTCTATCGAGCGGCTCAACCGCCGTTTTGTGTGCCTTAGCTGCCGCCGGAATCGGTGCGGGTGATGAGGTTATTGTACCGCCTTTTACGTACATCGCTACGGTCGAAGCGGTTCTGATGGCGGGTGCTCTCCCCGTTTTTGCTGATATTGACGAAACGCTGTGTTTGAGCGCAGACGGCATTCGTAAGGTGCTTACACCAAAGACCAAAGCCATTTGCCTGGTGCACATGTGTGGTCAGATGGCTAATATGGACGCCATCATGGCTATCGTGAACGAGCATAATCTGGTGCTTGTTGAAGATGCTGGTCAGGCAATGGGTGCCAGTTACAAAGGCGTTTCCACGGGTCTTTGGGGGAAAACCGGAGCTTATTCGTTCGATTTTTTCAAGATCGCAACAGCGGGCGAAGGGGGTATCATGGTCACCAACGATGAAACGGCCTATAAACACGCCGATTCGTACTCTGATCACGGTCACGACCATGTAGGCTCTAACCGGGGCATGGAACAGCACCCAATTCTGGGCTTCAATTACCGCATCAGCGAGCTTCATGCTGCTGTTGGTCTGGTACAAACGCGCCGGGTACCAGAAATCATCAAGAGCAATAACGCCCACAAAAGTCAGCTTATGTCGGCATTGGCAAATGTACCGGGCTTATCGTTCGCGACGATTCCGGATGCCAACGGGGACTCGGCTACGTTCCTGAATTTGCTGCTGGCTGATACGGATTCGGCACAGCGCACAGTTGCCGAGCTGAATGCCGCTGGCGTGGGTGGGTTCAACTACTGGTTCACGAACATGTACCACTTCATTAACCAGTGGAATCACATCAAGGAAATGAAGACGGCTGCCCCATTAGCCATCGAAAAATTTGGTGCGCCACAGGACTATAAAAACCTCTATATCCCGAACGCACAAGCGACGATTGGTCGGTTGATCTCCTTCGGAATCCGGGCAAGCTGGACTTCAGAAGAAGTGGCCACATTAGCCGCCAACATCGAAGCCGCTGTGCGGAAAGCAACCCTGGTAGAAGCGTAATTTTTTCAGCCAATATGGTTTAACAACACAATGGTAGCAACACCAACACAAACCACGCATAAAAATTTTAAAGGCGTTGAGAAGACCGTTTTCGGTCGGGGGAGCTTTTCGCAACTCGATGAGATTCTGGCTCCGAAACGAGTCGAGAACGAAGGTTATTTTGTCTTTCTGGTCGATAACTATTTCAAAGGCAAACCTCTGGAAGGCCAGGTTCCGGCTCACCCTGAAGACCTGACGTATTATATCAGCGTAGAGGAACACGAACCCACAACCGAACAGATCGACCAGCTTCGGGATGAGATTCTGGCAAAAAAAGGTCTTCCATCGGGTGTTGTAGGCATTGGCGGGGGCAGTATCATGGATATCGCCAAAGCCTTGTCACTGATGCTGACCAACGAAGGATCATCGACGCTTTATCAGGGACTGAATCTGATCAAAAAGCCGGGCGTTTATCACGTTGGTGTACCCACCATTTCCGGAACTGGGGCCGAAGTTTCCATGACCGCCGTTTTGACAGGCCCCGTGAAAAAACTGGGCCTTAAATGCGAATGGACGGTATTTAACCAGATTGTACTCGATCCCGAATTGATTGCCAGTGTACCCCGTAACTGGTGGTTTTACACGGGCATGGATACCTACATTCACTGCATCGAGTCGGAAAATGGCCGGTTGAACAATGCCTATTCGCACGCCTTTGCCGAGCAGTCCATGAAACTTTGCCGGGAGGTCTACCTGGGTGAAAATTCTGGACAAACACCCGAAAATGATGATAAGCTAATGGTAGCGTCGATGATGGGTGGCCTGAGCCTGACCTATTCTGAAGTAGGCGTTTGTCATGCACTCAGCTACGGTCTGTCGAAAATCCTGGGAACCCGCCATTGTTATGCCAATTGCCTGATCATGAATCACCTCGAAGACTACTATCCGCAGGGGGTAGCCGAGTTCAAGGAGATGGTCGCGTATCACCAGATTGACTTGCCACAGGGCCTGTCAAAAGAATGGAGTGACGATACGCTTACGCAAATGGCACACGTGTCGTACAATCTGCCGCACATGTGGCTACACGCCATCGGCGATAACTGGCAGGAAGTCATCACGATTGACGTGCTGAAAGATCTGTTCCGACGATTGTAAGTAAAAGAAATATATGGATATCAGACAACGAATCATATCGAATCCTGATGTATTAACAGGTAAGCCTGTTATTGTTGGAACTCGATTGTCAGTACAGTTTATTGTGGGCTTACTGGCTAAAGGTGTTACCCATCAAGAACTATTGATGGAGTATCCTTATATCATAGAGGAAGACATTCGGGCTTGTTTGGCTTATGCAAGTCAACTGCTTGAGAGCAGTACATTGATTCCACTGGCTGCTTGATGAAGTGGTTGGTAGATGAATGTACTGGTCCGTCTGTAGGCAGATGATTACGTGAACAAGGCTATGATGTTTATTCTGTGGGAGAACAATCGCCAGGGTGGTCTGACTGGCAGGTATTAGCTCATGCTGTGAGCGAAAATAGAGTAGTTGTTTCTAATGATAAAGATTTTGGTGAATTAGTTTTTAAGAATCATTTATCGCACTGTGGTATCGTTTTATTGCGGCTCGAAGATGAACGTATAGAAAATAAAATAACTGTACTGAATCGTTTTCTTGCTAATTTTTTAGAGCCAATCACCCCTTTGCACTTTATTGTTCTTACGGAAAAGGCAATGCGAATTACACTAGTTAAATCAAACGAGTAATAGTATTGGGTAGGTAATGCGAAACATAATTAGAATCCTCCTCATTATACTCACTGTATCGGTGAATATTGGGTGCGATCAGGTATCGAAAAACATTGTGCGGGACAAGATTGCTTACGGTGAACGTATCCGGCTTTTAGATAGTCACCTGACAGTTACAAAGGTCGAAAATACAGGTGCTTTTCTAAGCCTGGGTGAATCACTGCCCCCACTGTTAAAGAATCTATTATTGCTGATCATGCCTGTATTGGCGCTGATTGTTGGGTTCTGGTATCTGCTGATTCGATTCAATACACCCCGACTATTTGTTATCGGTGCTTGTTTTATCATTGGTGGCGGCATCGGGAATCTCATAGATCGTATGGCTTACGGTTCCGTGATGGATTTTTTACACATCAGTTTCGGCATTGTTCAAACGGGTATCTTCAATATGGCTGACGTGTCGGTCATGGTGGGTGCCGGATTTATTTTGCTTAATTCCTTTCTGAAACCGCAGAAGGATGATAGCCAGTTAGTTTAAAACGACAAAGTAATGTCTCAGAAAATCGTTCGCGTTGGCGACATCGAATGCGGGTCGGATGAGTTATTTCTCATTAGCGGTCCCTGTGTTATTGAAGATGAAAAAATTATGATGACGGTTGCCGAGCAACTCCGGGAAATCCAGGAGCGCGTTGGCATCAAGATCATCTATAAGTCATCCTTTCAGAAAGACAACCGGTCCAGCCTGAATTATTACAATGGCCCAGGCCTTGATAAAGGCATGAAGATCCTGGCCAAAGTGAAGGAGCAATTTGGCTTCCCACTGCTGACGGATGTTCATTATCCAGACCAGTGCGCTCCCGCTGCTGAAGTTGTGGATGTGCTCCAAATTCCGGCTTATCTATGTATGCAAACCATGCTGGTTGTGGCGGCTGCCAAAACGGGTAAGGTTGTGAACGTGAAGCACGGGCAGTTTCTGGCTCCTGAAAACATGAAGCACCCGGTCAAAAAGATCGAAGATTCGGGCAACGACCAGATTATCCTGACCGAGCGCGGTTTCACCTTCGGCTACAATGACCTGGTGGTCGATCCACGTGCGTTCTACCACATGGCACGTACCAATTACCCGGTTGTGTTCGATGTAACGCACGCTATTCGTAAGTACGGTATTCCATCGGCCGATGCCAAAGGTGGCGCGCGTGAATACCTGCCTGTGCTGGCCCGTGCGGGTGTTGCTGCGGGTGTCGATGGTCTGTTTGTGGAAACTCATACTTGCCCATCCGAAGCCCTTTGCGATGCCGCCAGTCAATTGGATATCCGCTACCTGGAAGAATTCCTAAAACCCCTGCTCGAACTACACGCAGTGGAAGTAAAGTATCGGAACACGTTGCCGGAACTGGCTTAAAGGAATGAATAATGTGTAATGGATAATGAACAATGTGAGATGGGGCGGTTCAACCTCTAGTACTCATTGTTCATTATCCATTATTCATTGCACATTATCCATTAAAATGATCGAAAAAACCTTCTCCGCCTTGGGCGGGCAATTTATTACGCCTGTTGATACGTTAACCGAGAAACTGAAGGCTGTACGGGCCATTGTGTTTGACTGGGATGGCGTCTTCAACGACGGGATCAAGACCGAAGCGGGCAGCAGTTCGTTTAGTGAGGTAGATTCCATGGGCACAAACCTCCTTCGATTTGGGCTTTGGCTGCATCACGGTGGACAATTGCCCGTTGCTGCCATTATAACAGGAGTGACCAATACCCTCTCCGAAACCCTGGTGCGTCGGGAGCATTTCCACGCCAGTTATTCGCAGGCGAAGCATAAGATTGACGTCCTCCACCATTTGCTGGATCAGCATAACTTACAACCGCACGAAGTCGCGTTTTTCTTCGACGATGCGCTGGATTTATCCGTCTCCGAAGTGACGGGTGTTCGCATCATGATTCGCCGGAATGCAAACCCGCTGTTTATGCAATACGTGATAAAAAACGGACTGGTCGATTATGTAACCGGTAGCCAAAGCGGCCAGTTTGCCGTGCGTGAAGGCTGCGAACTCTTACTGGGATTACTTGGGCAGTTCGATTCCGTTATGGATGAGCGACTGCGCTATTTTCCTGCTTATGATAATTATTACCAGCAACGGCAGGCGGTTGAATCCACGTATTGGGTGGTTGGCTCAAACGGACCCGAGCCGAAATAACATAAGGTACAAACATGATAATCGGTATTATTCCCGCCCGGTACGGATCGACTCGTTTTCCAGGGAAACCTCTGGCAGATATTGGCGGAAAATCTATGATTCAGCGCGTGCTGGAACAGTGCCAACAGGCCTCGTCTTTACATAAAGTAGTCGTGGCAACCGACGACGAACGCATTGCGGAAGCCGTTCGGCGCTTGGGCGAAGAAGTTGTAATGACCCGTACCGATCATCCAAGTGGCACCGACCGCTGCTGGGAAGCCTACGACCGGCTTATTGCCGACGGCCTTATTCCTGGCGATTCATCGGATTACGTTCTGAATATTCAGGGTGATGAACCGTTTATCGATCCGGCGCAGATTGACGAATTAGCGGCTATTCTGGATGGAACCGTAGAACTGGCAACGCAAATGGCATCGGTCGATTCCGCGGCTATGTTGCACGATCCGAAAGAAGCCAAGATTGTTGTTAATACCCAAAATGAGGCTTTATACTTCAGCCGTTCAGCCGTTCCGTATTTGTGGGGTATTGAGCCGGATCAGTGGCATGTGCATCATGCCTATCATCGGCATGTTGGGCTGTATGCATACCGTGCCGATGTTCTTGAGAAAATCACCCAATTGCCTCCGTCTCTGCTAGAGAAAGCTGAGTCACTGGAACAATTACGCTGGCTGGAAGCAGGCTACCGTATAAAACTGGTATCCACAAACTTCCAAACTCCTAGTGTCGATAGCCCCGCTGATATCGAGAAAATCCTACGAAGCGAATTGTAAGGGAGGGGTTGCGGTATTGGGTTGCGTCCAGATTTGATACTGCACCCGCGCCCACACCAGCAAACACGGCAACGCTTTGATGTTATAAGGTTGAAAAACCTGTTTCTGCACCACCTGAGGGAAAATGTCGGTGGGTGAGAGTGACGTGAAGATGATGACCAGCGCCAGTAAAATCTTATCCAGTTGTGTTGATTCATCCAGCGTTACCCACCACAATGCTACTCCCGTAACGGCCATCACATAGGTAGGTGATTCGGCCATCTTGTTGAAGACAATCATAAACAGGAGGAAGTAGGCAACCATTCGCCGTTGAAACAGCCGATCTTTCCAAAGCCCAAACCGAAGGAAGGGAAGCAGGAAGAGCGTGGCCCCAATGGCTTCGATAATGCGGTAGTTCTCGTCCGTTTTGGCCATTCCAAAAAAGGCTTGGGCAATGCCCATTACCGATACCTGTAAGCCCAATTTGCTCTCCACGATCACATCGAACCACTCGCGGTATTCCGCCAGCAGGTTGTCAACAGGAATTAGGGTAAGTGGTGCCATGGCAAACAGGATCGTCCAGACGGCCATCGCCAGAATGAACTGAGGCTTCTTTGGGTAGAACAAAAAGAAACCTGCAGCTGCTACGCCATAGAATTTAATGAATAAGCAGAGCACAAAGAAAAACGCTGCCTGCCAGACTCGTTCGTTACGCAGGTGATACAGGCCCAGTAGCATAGCCCCTACAATCAGGTTGTTGCTTTGCAGGTTCTGGGCGGTGATAAGGGCCTCCAGTATAATAATGAGCAGCGCTGCGCGTCGCTGTTTCGAGGGGTCTTTTTCGTCGGATAAATAAAACCAGACACCTGCCAGCAGCACCAATGTATTGAGTAAATTCCAGAGAATCATGCCCAGCAGGGTAGGCAGGTAGTAGAACGGCCCCATCAGCCAGGCAAATGTTGGGCTGTATTTGTAGTTGTCGTCGTACAGATTCGGGTGAAGCCCGTAGATGCTCTTATTGATAAGCAGGTTATGAAACGGCTTGGCAAACATCAGGTAATTGTTGTAGTTGCCAAACCCAAGTAGATAGTTCTGAACGGCCACCAGGCAGAAAAGAAACACAAATAAACCCAATAAACGGGGTAAAGTCAGAAAACGGAGAACGCGTTGCACTATGTTGACGAGTCGTTATTCCGACAAAATTAATAAGGAATGATACGACTTGGGCATTTATCTTTGGACTACTATGTCATCTCATCATATTGTCCGGGAAAAACAGGAACCCGCTCTACTCATTGCCAACGGCGAAGCCTGTTCAGAAGAATTACTGGGCCAACTGCTGGAATGGAGTCCAACCGTGGTTGTCCTCGATAGTGCCATCTGGCGCGTACTCGAACTGGGTATTAAAGTCGATGTACTGCTCGGCGACTTTGATGAACGGTCCGACGGGTCGGCAGTAGACATCGATCAGATTCGGGCGCAGCAGTATCCGCTGGAGGTTGTACACACACCTGATCAGGATAAAACCGATCTCGACAAAGGGATTGAGTACCTGATTGAACGAGGCTACCCGGCGGTCAACATCGTTTGGGCCACGGGCCGCCGGGCCGATCATAGTCTTGTTAACATGACCAGTATTGTTCGTTACAAAGACCAGATTCGGATTGTGATGATCGACGATCACTCTAAAATCTTTCCCCTCGTTGGGCGCTTTGAGAAGTGGTATGAAGCGGGAACGCCTATCTCGTTGATTCCCGTTGGAACGGTGACGGGCTATACATCGGAGGGGTTGAAATATGACCTTCAGGATGCTACCCTCACGCTTGGTTATCGTACCAGCAGTAGCAATGAGGCCGCTCAGGACGGCTTTGTGCGTGTTAGTGCTCAGACAGGGGATTTGCTAATTATGGAATGCTGGGATTAAGTCTGGCTTGGCCCAGACAGAATCACTTCACCCGATTATACTTCTTCAACACATCCATAACCAGCTTATGGGGCAGCGCGTAGGATTTGTTGCCGTTTATACCCTCCGTCGTTTCGGCGGCTACCATGGCATTGATAATGGCTTCTTCAACGGCCTGCACCGTGGCTTCGAATAAGGGATTTATTAAATCGTTGGGCAACTCAGTAACCTTTGTGAATGAGGTTCGCTGAAACGCGTTCGGGTTAGCGGTAGAAAAGGCAATGAATATATCCCCGGACCCATTTTCTCCGCGTCCACCCACTTTACCAACACCAATAGGCACCCGTGCCGCTATTCGTTTTAATTGATGGGGGAGTAAGGGCGCATCGGTAGCCACGACAACGATAATGGACCCATCGCCTTCTTGCCGGTAATGGATGGGTGGCGCTTTTAATACTGAATTCAGTGTGTCTTTTAACTCAACCCCAACGGGTACGCCGGCAATAGTCAGATTCCGTTTCGCTCCAAAATTCGATTGTACCAGTACGCCAACCGTATAGGTCGAATCCCTGACTTTAACTACCCGGGACGAGGTGCCGGTACCGCCTTTAAAACCCAGGCACATCATGCCGGTGCCACCCCCCACATTGCCCTCTTTCAGCTTGCCCGTTGCGGCTGTATTTAGGGCTTCATACGCATTGCTTTCTTTCACGTGAAAGCCATAAATGTCATTCAAAAAACCATCGTAGGTCTCGGCGACGACCGGATAGGTGTACCAGAAATTTTCCTTGTACCAATGTTTTTCCACAAACCATTTCAATACGGCATCCCGAACCACGCCCACACTATTGGTATTGGTTATCATGATAGGTGTTTCCAGAAAACCGGACTCCGTTATCCAGGTTGTGCCGGTCATTTCGCCATTGCCATTCAACGAATACCAGTTGGCGAACACCGGGTTGTTGGTTCTGCCTCTTGGTAGAATGGCCGTAACGCCCGTTCGAACAGGGCCTTTGCCGAGTACGTTTTTGCCTTCGCCGGAAATGATGGTGCTGTAGCCAACTTCAACACCCTTTACGTCGGTTATGGCGTTGAATGTTCCGGGAGTACCGTCAAAGGGAATACCAATGTCGCGCGCTCTGGGCTTTTGGGCTTGACTGGAAAGTTGAAAACATAGAAGCAAACAGAATAAGTGGAGGATTTTCATGATTCAGAGGAGATAAAACCGTATGCAAGATAACCTTAAAACAGAGCTAAATGAATTGCTAGTGACGTCCAGATTTGGCCAAGTTTAAGTAATAGATTAGCCTCTGGCAGGAGTTGTACCCATGAACATAGCCAGAGAAGAAGTCCCCAAACTCTCAAAATTCGCTGTTGCTTCTGTGGCAATTCACCAATCCCAATGCTTATTGCGAAGAGTAGGCAAAAGGTGAATGGGGCCATCAGTCGAAAAGTTGGATCGCTGAATGGGCTGAAGACTCGTAATGTAAATAGAACCAATACATAGATACTAGCGGTGAACAGGAAGAGCCGAATCAAGGAGGTGACGGCCAGCGGTTTAGTTTCGGATAACTTATTCCGACGAAATTGCCGATACATAGCGCTCAATAAGACCAACTGCACCCCAAGTCCAATCCAGGCAAGTTGATTTGATCCCACTCGTGAAAAGTCCCTTATGAACAGACCCTCGTTCAGGATTGCCCATCCGAAAATTTTCAAAAGTTCGCTGGTAGATTCAGTAGGTAAGAAACGATCTCCCCCGAAGAAAGAGCCTGATAAGTGCTGATTGATTTCGAAATAGGCAACCATACTAACGACTCCTGCCGTTGAAATAGCCACCAACTTTAAGGCTACTGAACGCGGCTGGATAACGCCTAGGTGAGTTTGGGCAACTTCAGGAAATAGCCAGACGATAAGCGCTAAACTACTGGTTAGTCCAACTACATAACCACCTGCGTAGCGAGTTAGAAACAAGCTCAATCCGATCAGAAACAGGGAGAAGGATCGACTAGTTACGGGTTTCAATAGAAATTGATGCAGACACCAGATCCACTCAGCCAGTAAGACCAAAAATACGGTTTCGCTCCAACTGTAAACGGCGATTTTTAGGAAACTACCAATTCCCCAAATCGCCAAAAGCCAGCTAGCCCGAGACACGCCCAGTCGACGTACCCAACCGTAACTGGATAAACCAATTGCTATATAGTTGACCAGTTTGGAGGCTATCAACACAGGTAGTCCGGCCAAACCCGACACGCTTGCAATCAATGCCGAATAGCCAATGGGGAAGGTGCCGTTCCAGATTAGTTGCCCATTTTCCTGAACCACATAGCCGTGCCCTGCCAGTAAATTCGTTGCCGATTGCAGATAGTAGCCCGAGTCGATACTGGTAAAGTGATTCGGGTTTAGCCCTACGAGGATGGCCATGGCGATGCCCAGAATATAATAGCCAGTGCAAAAGGCGCGCGCCTGGCTCATCGGTTCAGAATAATTTTTCCGGTCAGACGAACCATCGGTGCGAGCGGTAAGTCTGCTCCTTCAATGCGATAGAGGTACTCGCCGTTGGGAAGGAAATCGCCAGTATCGGAAGTACCATCCCAAAACCACTCAGTCAATCCCACACGGGAGGGACTTCGAAGGATTTTAACCGAACGACCTGTCAGATCAGTGATGTGGATGGTTATGTTGTCCGGTGGTGTAAGCCCGGTTAGGGAGACAAAGAAGCGGGTTTGATGTGTAAATGGATTGGGGTAAACACCCGCGGCAATCAGCTCTGGCTGGCTTTTGACCGAAAAATGAATCTGATAAGGAGCTGCCCGATTGCCACTCAGATCGCTGCCAACGGCAACAAATGCGTAACGTCCATCGGCTAAAGGCTGACCTGGTTGATAACGGAGCCGAAAGGCATTTGTACTATCGGCAGGCGACCAGTGGGTGTCTGTACCTTGAACGTGTAGTCGTTCGTAGGGGCAACCGCCAGCCAGGCAGGGGCGCTGTAGATAGAGTTCCAGGGCCGTTGTATCGGAGCGTAACAAGCGCCGATTCTCATCCTGAACCAGTACATCGATAACAGGTCGGGCCGATACGAAA
This sequence comes from Spirosoma sp. KCTC 42546, assembly GCF_006965485.1. NCBI lineage: Bacteria > Pseudomonadati > Bacteroidota > Cytophagia > Cytophagales > Cytophagaceae > Spirosoma > Spirosoma sp. KCTC 42546. Next base: position 4,580,488 of record NZ_CP041360.1, on the reverse strand, counting down.
TCGCCATCGGCGATGCGTCGACCATCGAAGGCAACTTCGAGCAACGGGGGCGTTCGATCAGGAGTAAACGGGAGACTATAGGGCGAGCCAGCTATACTAATTTCTTCTGTATTATTCTGCTCGTTCCCTTCCTTCAATTGGTCATCAGGATCAAGAACTAACTCAACGTAAGTGGATGTTGCGGCTGATTTGACAACGGGTATCAGCCAACTCAGCGTATCGGCATACACCGGGGAACGCTGCGTAACCTGATAGTCACCAAGCAGCTTGCCATTGACTTCGTACTGTCGGATGCGTAGGCTTAGCGGGCTGTTTGTAACCCGGCCATAATTAACGACTACGCCAGAGATACGGGCAGAATCGGACTGGGCTGTTAGTGAATCGCCCTGACTATTCCGCAGCTGTAGGCTACCAGGGGCAAAGGCGAAATCGGGCGTAGGGAAGGGAAACACCCGTATGGCCGGATCGCCCTGTAAGGTCATTTGCTGGGCCGTCGTCAGATCGAAAATAGACGTGTTTGTTCTTAGATAGCGTCGGATGGCTTCCTGCTGAATCAGCCCAATGGGTTGCGCAACGTATTGGCTATCCGCAAACAGCGCATATATTTGATCGGAGTAATTTTTTAACGGCCCGGCAAATCCGTTGTAAGTATGTGCCAGGAAGAGAACTGCTCCTCTGTTGGGTGCCAGTACCCAATCGGAACCAAAAGTAGGTCTGCCGAAAAATGTATTGCCCGCTGCACACCCATTGACCAGTAAAAAAGGGTAACGGCCTTTATTCCGATAGCCCAGTATGTCGTTACTCACGAAGCCAATATCGATATCAGCCACATCTAAACTCGAATGCCCAACTAGTGTAATTAGTCCAACTCCCTGATTGATAAGGTTTGATACCGGCAATGATTCAACCAGATTATCGGTTTGTTTAGATAGTGTTGCCACTCGGCCACCTGCGTAGGGAGCTTCAATAACCGACTTGAAGTCATCTACATAACTCCGAAAGGCCAACAATTCATAGCGACTTCGTCCTCCGCTCAGGTGCAAAACGTTCTTGCGCCAGAGTGCGGGTTCGCCTGTGTTTTCGTGCTCTTTTACTTTGTTCAGATAGTCCAATACGTTTTGTGAGTTGCTGGCATTCAGTCGGCCAATGGGCAGGGCTGGTACGTTGGATGATTCGCCGTTCAGGCCTTCAACCAGCCCAATGTCGGAACCAGGCCAGCCCGCATTGGGGATGAGGTCCAGCCAGGCTGCGTTGGGTACTTTACGAACCCGCTGTGGATCGCGGGATTGACCAATCAGAAACAGAAATTTAGGGTTAGCCCCTCCGCCTTGCAGCATGTATTGGGCAAACCGCCGGATAGCTAGTGGATGGCGTTCGCCGTAGCTAAACTGATTGAACAACTGGTCGATGTTCACGGTCAGTGTATCAAAATCGCCCCCCGTTTCCGAGGCCCGATAGGCTGCATATGCCTGAACCGGGTCAGCATAGCCACCAACAGGTTGCCGAAGCAGGGGATGGGTGATGATGATAAAATCAGGTTGCTTTGGGTCAATCCGATGAAACGAAACAGGTACAATCGAAGGAACCATTCGCGGTTGAGTGGTGGCCAGCAGAATTCGGCTTGTTTGTGTCTTGTGGACAACTCCTCTCCAGTGCCCACCGATCAAATCCCCATTGACTCGTTCTACGTTGCTTGGATCACTAATGTCAACTAAATGCGTGTTAGCGGAGGCATTGCTTACGTCAAGAAAGGAGCGACCTTCGTTAGTTGCCCGCAGTCGAAAAACCTGTTGAGTAGCTCCGGCAAGATCGGTAGGTTGGGGGTATTGTATTTTTAGGTAAGAGAGTGAAATTTCCTCGCCGTCTTCCTGAGGTTGGATACTGAGCGTAACCGTACCTGACGGATCAATATCAGTAGGCCTCAGTTCTGCATCGACTTGTACACTTTCGTAATTGGTAAAATCAACCGTGCGAATTTCCTGTAATGTTGCGGCAGAGGCTCCCGCCATACAGCGCACCTGATGCTTGCCTGTGTTCCGGCCTACCAGTAAAAAACTGACTTTGGGATTGACCGTTTCGCCGGTTGGGCTTGTAATCGATCTATAATTTGTGAGGGTACTTGTCTGGCTAAATTGATCGGTTGCTTTAACGACCGGCCCTGTCCAGCCTTCGCCATGATCGTAATTAGTCAGAATGGCCCCGTTGTCAAAACCTGCCCCCAATGGATAAATCGTACCGGGCGGGTAGGTATCTGTCAACAGTTGGCGTACTTCTCCCCAATGATAAGGTTCTGCTTTCATCCCGGCATAAACCGTATCTGTGTAGGCCACCATTCGTTTACCTGGTTTACCATCGAGCCGCCAGGTTAGAAAGTAAGCAGTGGTATCGCTAAAGAGACTGTAGTAGGTATGAGGTTGAGCCTGATGCGGACGCGGTTCGTCGCCACAATACAGGAGAGAATCCTGGGTGCCATCATTGCCACGCCCATAAAATTCCAGAAAATCACTGGGGTCGAACTGTTTATCGGCCTCACCTTCAACATAAATAGCCTGCTCAACACCCCGGTGAACTACCTGTATTGTTGTCGGGTCAATTTGGTTGACGGGTAAGCCTGCCTTTTTTAACTCCGTCGTTGTAATCCGATACAGGCCGTTTTCCGCAATCGGAATTTTGTAGTAGGCCTGTGCGTAATTAATCCAATACGTAGGATCAGGATCAGTTGATGATGTTTGTGCGGATGAGGGGCTGAAAATCAGCAGGCTAAGTATGAACGGTAAAACTTCCCGAACGTTTTGGACTATTGGCCAGCGCTGTTTCGGGAAGTGGATTGGCGTTTTCATGAGCGACAAGGACCGGGACTTTAGTACACGTATACCTTAGACGTGTAACCCATCCAATAAGTAATGTCACTCTAAACTGAACTAGAGACTATGCCACTCGGCTACAATCAAAACTGAGTGGACGTGATAGCCTCTAGTTCAGTGGTAGCGCTTGTTGGCTACGCATGTGTTTGTAGGTATTCTTAATGTCTACCCAGCGCCGACGCGATACCGGAAGTATTTCTCCCGAGTGTAAGTGAAGCAGACCTCCCTTATCAGGATACAGATATTCCATCCGGTCAATGTAGTGGATATTGACAATACAGTTGCGATGGGGGCGAACAAACCAGGCTTCGGGCAACATGGGTTCGTAATATTTCAGGGTACGAGGGGTCAATATCCGCTGGCCATCTTTCCAATGCAGCCAGCAGTAATTACTGGCGGCCTGCAAGTACATCAGGTCGGCCATGGGCAGGATGATTTTTCCGGTATTCGGAAGGTGCATTCTGAGTTCGTACTGAGCAGACTTGAGGGCCGCGTAAGTCGAAACGTGACCGTTTTGGTGGAGGTAGATTGGTTTAGTCATGGGCGAGGAGATACTAGAATTGATTCGCAAAGTATAGTCGATCAATAGGTTGGCAAGTACCGTTATCGCTCATTATTTCGCTACCATTCTCGTTGCATATCCTGCCACTCTGGTTGCATGGTGTCAAAAAAGCCCTTATTCTAGGGCTTTTTTGCAGGAAAAGGATCCGTAATAAGTCGTGGTTGAATCCGGAATGCTAGGTTCTGGTAGGGGTAGAGCCCTTACCGAACTGGGAGGGTAAAACTCCGTAGCGTTCCTTAAAGAGCTTGGCAAAGTAGGAGGGATTCTCGAAGCCTACGGCAAAGGCCACCTGGGTGACGTTCTGTTCCGTTTGGGAAAGCAACTGAGCCGCTTTGGTAAGCCGAATATCCTGAATGAAGTTCGTTGCGGTAGTTTGGGTAAGTGCTTTAAGCTTGCGGTGAAGTTGAGCACGACTCAGATTGGCAGCCTCCGCCAAAGCCTCGACACTGAAGTCGGGATTGGTGATTTGCTCGTTGACTATGGCTGTCAGGCGCTCGACAAACTTATGTTCTGTAGAGAACAGCGTTGGAGCAGCTAGGGTTAGAGCTGGGTCGATGTTTCGTAGCGCCATATACTGATAGAGCCGCTCGCGCTGTTGAATCAGGTTATGAACCCGGGCCTGAATCTCGGCCTGGTTGAAGGGTTTGGTCAGGTACTCGTCGGCACCTAATTCAAAACCCTCAATACGGTCTTCAACGGTAGCTTTAGCAGTTAGCATCACCACCGGAATATGACTGGTGGCTTCCTGCGTTTTTAGGGCACGGCAAAACCCAAACCCGTCGAGCCGGGGCATCATCAGGTCGCAGACGACAATATTGGGAAGTGATACGGTTGCTTTGTCAAGCCCTTCCTGTCCGTCGATGGCTTCAATAATCTGGTAATCGTTCTGAAACACACTCCGAACATAGGCCCGGATATCTGCATTATCATCGATGATAAGCATCACATTTTCATGGCTACTATCGAGCTGGTTGGGCTGTAAACTAGTTGGTGAAGAGACTGATCCCAGTGTTGCCGCTACAAACTCTGTAGTCAGGGAGGGCTCAACTGCATTGATAAACGCGGGTGCTGGTTTGGTGATCGTTACCAAGGGTAGGGTTACCGTAAAGGTAGTCCCAACGCCTTCGGTACTGGTGGCGTCAATGGTACCATTGAGTATAGTTACCAGTTCTTTTACGAGTGCTAATCCAATACCTGTTCCCTCGTAGGGCCGGTTTAGCTGACCATCAACCTGGTAGAACCGTTCAAAGATGTGAGCCAGGTGAGTGGGGGCAATGCCAATACCTGTATCAGTGATGTGGAGCGTCATAGTCCCTGAGTTTCCGGGAGTAGGATACTTGACCCGCATCTCCACCGACTGGCCGGCAGCCGTGAACTTAAAGGCGTTAGACAGTAAGTTCGTCGTAATCTTTTCCAGCTTGTCACGATCGAATTCAGCCCATTGCTCCGACTGGTTCTGCGTGAAACGGAATTGAATCTGTCGACTCTCGGCCAGCGAACTAAACGAACTGGCTAAGGTTCGGAAGAAGCCGGCGATATCGCCTGGACTGAGTTCGGGTTTGAGCTGACCGGCTTCGAGCTTACTCAGTTCAAGGAGCTGATTGATCAGGCTCAAAAGCCGATTGGCGTTTCGCTGGATGAGGGGAAAGCGCTGGTCGTGGGCATATTCCTGAATGGCCTGTTCAATAGGACCCAGAATAAGGGTAAGCGGAGTTCTGAATTCGTGGGATATATTGGCGAAAAATTGCGTCTTTAAGGTATCAAGTTCGGCTAGGCGGGAGGCTTCTTTTTGCTCAAAGTCAACCTGTTGCTGAAGCAGTAGTCGTTGTGTCTGGAACCGATATAGCTGCCAGCCAATAAAGAGTATAGTGGATAAATAGAGCAGGTAAGCCCACCAGGTTCGGTAAAAGGGGGGATGAACGCGAATCTGTAACACGACTGGCTTACTCCAGAGTTCGCCATCGGCGGAGCCCATCATCTCAAACCGAAAATTGCCATCGGGCAGGTGGGTGTAATTGGCAAAGCGGTTGGTACCGGCTTCCACCCACTTCTCATCAACTCCTTCCAGGCGATATCGATACCGGTTTTTGATCGAATTCGTATAATCCATCACGCCGAATTCGAGTGTCACCAGGTTTTGGTTGTGCGATAAATCGAGCACCTGCGTGTGTTCAATGCTTTCATTTAAAATACCGTCTGGGGCTCCCACCCGAATGGGTTCATTGTTCACTTTCAGGCCGATGATGTTAACCAGTGGTGGGCGGGCGTCTTTCTGCTTCAACGCCGACGCCCGAAAGGCAGTCAGCCCGTTTACTCCACCAAAAAGTAATTCACCCGTAGGGGTTTTAAAGAACGAGCCCGTGTTAAATTCATCGTCCTGTAGCCCATCTGCTTTGGTATAATTGCGAAACTGAAACGTTCTGGGGTTAAACTGAGCCAGGCCACGGTTGGTGCTCATCCAGAGGTTCTTGAACTCGTCGACCAGAATGCCATACACGACTTTGTTGGGCAGGCCCTGGGCTTCCGTAAAATGGGTGAACTGGCCCGTTTGCTTATCCAGCCGTTCCAGTCCACCACCTTTGGTGCTGATCCAAAGATACTGAGCGGGCTGGTAAGGGTCACTGATAACACTCGATACAGAGTTATTGCTAAGGCTCTGTCGATTTGTTTTGGAGTTTTTGTAAATCGAAAAAGCGGGTGTAGTCTGCGGATGGTTGGCCCGGATCAATCCTTGCTGGGTACCAATCCAGAGCGTACCTGCCTGATCCGCATAGAGTGCTGAGGTTTCAATTTCGGCACCACTTTGTGGGAGCAAAAACTGGTAGCTGTATACCTGAAACGTTTCGGTTTTCGGGTCAAACCGCATCAATTTGCCATTATTGGCCCCAATCCAGAGGTTACCGGTTTTATCTTCCAGCGTCTGGTTTCCATAGAAACCGTAGGATGCATTGGGGGGGATCGGATACTTTTTGAGGAGTTGCCAGGTTGGCGAAAACTTGAATAATTGCTGGTAATGGGTTTCGAAGTTGACGTTCGAAACCCAAAAAAAGCCCTGACGATCCTGCATCATAAAGCGCTGACGCTGGTCGGCGGGGGGGAGACTATTGCTTAAAAAAGGTACCAATCGGTTAGCTGGTTTATCCAACAAACCATAGGCAAATTGGTAGCGGGCATACAGGCGTCCCTGGCGGTCCTGATATAAATAGGTAAGGGAGGTATTGGGCAGATAGGCATGAAATTGTTTAACTCTGGGATTGAACTTCCGCAACCCGTATCCGCTCGTTCCGATCCATAGATTTCCGGTTCGGTCTTTGAGCATATCCGTAATGGCAAATAAATTGGGTGGAACTGCAAGGAATGCATTGCGGGCCGTCAGGCTATCCTGCTGAAACAGTTCTGCTGGCGACATCACCCACAGGAAATCAGTGGCGGCAATGTAGATGGTGTTTGCATCGATGGCTTTCAGGCGAACGCTGAAATTGTCCTTTTTAGGTAAGGGAATTGTTTTCTGAACACCATGCTGCCAACAAACGATCTTATTGCTGGTGCTGGCCGCCCAAAAGTCTGCTGTCGGGTCGTCATACAAAGAAAAAAATTCGCCGAATTCGCCCGAAAAAAGGGTTGTTTTCGCTGCTTTGTGAGGTTGACGCCAGTTTAGGGAATACATCCCATAGCTCGTACCCACCAACGCCTGCCCATCAGCCCGAAAACTAATATGATGAGCTATGGCATTGACACCCATATCGGGTAAGGTAATTTCCTGAGACTTTATCTGATTCGTAAAGTTAGGACGATCGGGAAAGCTGGTTTTAAGTGAGTTTGGTACGCTTATTTTGAAAAGCTTTCCCTGGGCCGTGTTTACCCAGATATTACCCTGGGGGTCTTCGGCCAGGAGCTGAATTTCAAAACTCCCCGTGTTGGACGCTTTCTGGTCGCGGATGTCGACATGATAAAAACGCTGTGTTCGATCATCAAAGAGATTGAGGCCCTGATTTAAGGTGCCGACCCAAAGTCGTTGATGACTATCAATCAGTAAGGCCGTGCAGTAATCGCCCGAAAGGCTAAACTCGTTGTAGGGATCATGGGTGAATATGGTAAAATTATGACCATCGTACCGATTCAAACCATCTCTTGAAGCCGCCCAGATAAATCCCTTTTGATCCTGTTTAATGCTGAAAATCATGCCTTGCGACAGACCATCAGAAATGGTTAGCTCCTGCCAGCCTGTGGCAGTCTGATGGGTTGGCTGTGCAAAAAGGGAAAATGGCAATAAAATGAACAGGTAGAGTAAGCGCATTCGGATACTGATTTTACTGGCAAATTACCAAAAAACAGGCCAATGTAGACACTTATCTGGAAATGTACTATACTACGTATTGATAGTATAAAATGTTCATTTTTAGGTTTATAGGTTAATAGAAAGGTAGAATTAATGTATACAATTGCTCGTAGAGAGGCTGTGCTTGATCCTATTTCGAACGGTTGGTTCCTAGATGAGGCTTTTTATGAATATACCTAATCTGAACAGTCCGACTAAGACTACGCCCCAGATTAATCCGTTAAGAAAAATAACCGCGATCATTCCGGGAAGCCACATAACGCCAATTTTTTCATTGTCAATCGGGAAAAAGAGCATGAATTCAAGCTTTTTTTGCCAGGGTTTGGGAGTTCCCATAATCGTCATGAACGGAAAAGTGACCACCATGACCAGGATATAGAAAAGGCCAAAGCCGGTTACCTGCATAATAAATCGGATCATTAGGATTGGCGATTAATGGGTGTAGATATAGTATACCATCCAAAGGAGAAGAATGCCAAGCAGCAGGCCTATGCTCTTTATCCATATATAAGGGAGCAGGTTTAAGCCAATTAAGACAAGCAGTGCTACAAAGAAAACCCCTTTAACGGCCGATTCCAGTCCCTGTCCTGCGGCATCTGTCGGGCCATTTGCCTGAAGAAGGTGGTAGATTACATAAGCCCCGTAAAGACTAATTAGAAGCCAGTTGATATTGGTAAGTATGTTGAGTGCAGACATGACGATTTTAGTGAAGAGGTTGATAAGTCTGGTTTGATTGGACTGTAGGCAATTTTGTACTGGTCGACCTTCAGTCAGTAGCTGCAACGGATAAAAGATTTTTGCGAAGAAAAATCAGCCCGGCTAATGCAATTGCGGTGTGGAGCGTAATGAAAACGGGTGTTCCCATGATCCAGGGAGTTGCTAAGAAACCCATGGTTAACAGGGAGTTTAAGCCGGTAAGTACATAAACGAGTAAGAACAGCAATGGCAGGGTTAAAAAACCAATCAAGTAAAGCCATGCTCTGCGGTTGGTCAGTACTTGCCACGCTTTATAGACCGGAGGGATCACAATAAGCAGTACCAATGCAGAGCAGATCAGAATCAGCTGAGTACGACTGAAATCCTGTTTAAGAAGATGCCTGGTCACAACCATTTCATCGCCACCACCCATCATTACCGTGCTGATTCTGCCAAAGGGTATGTTAGCAAAAATGAGGGAGAAACCCAATGCTTTCCGGTCTGGGTTCGTTGACTTAAGCCAGCCCATTCCTAACCACATTAGCGCAAAGGAAGCTAGAGGACCGGCTAGCGTAGCCAGCCACCAAAGAGGATGGCGTTGAGAACAGGTTGGACATAATGACCAAACATTGAAGTCTCTTGGCCCCCAACAGCCACAAATCAAACGTCCCGTCACAATATGAACGGTTTCATGTAATTCTAGTAGCACGATCAATAACAATAGGAACGCAACTACGTATCGGAATGAAAGTCTGAGGTGAAGGCCAGCCAATTTTGTGAATGTTGAGGGTTTAGATGATCGTGTAGTATTAAGTACTGCCAGCCTTTGGGCCAATGAGCGAATTAGTGGAAATGAGTAGTCTAATACAGAGGGATAAATGCATGCGTCCGGGAATTAGATTCTATTTCGATGCAATAGAACCTAATTCCCGGACGCAAAGAAGGGGGAATGAACAGGAAGTGCCTTTACCGACATAACTGGTGCGCCAGGCCGATAACAGGGAATTATCGATTTGTTCGATATGGGGGCGCCTGTTGACTACCTGGCTAGCGAGATTCGCCCGAAACGGGAACGAATTGGGCTGAAAGGTTTGGCGTTTTCATATCTTTATCGAACGGAAACATAGGCCGCTTGATGCGTTTGTACGGTAAACGAGCCAAATCCTGATCGACTCCACCAGGGGTTAGCGCCATAATCCAGTCGGCTTGCATGGCATACAGTTCAGGTTCCAGGTAGCCAATTTTTACAACTACAATATCCGATTTTCGGGGGCTAAGACCCAGGCGGGTGAAATCTATCTCTTTGTGATAGGGCTTACGTTTTTGGGTAACGATAACGTGTATACTGCCCACGTTGACAACTACTTCCACTTCCGCATCTTTATCGCCTTTCACGATTGATTCGACCGTGCCTTTCAGTTTAACGGGTGGTGCAAAACGAGCGTCAACCCGAGCGCCTGCTGTTCCCTCAACAGAGCCACCAACACCAGCCGCTATTGCTTTCTTGACCAGTTCTGGATCGGGGATAGATGCATAGATCAGCGAAGGGCCATCCGCCCGCTGAAATTCCGGGCGGGCGAGCAACTGGGTAAGGGTCCAGGTCACATCACCAGCGCCACCTGCCGTTGGGTTATCGCCGGTATCGCTAATAAAAAAGGGATGTTTTTTGCTGGCCAGCGCGTTTGTCAGGCATTTCTCCAGCGTACCGGTTGGGGCTACAAAGTCAAACTGATTCCGTACATTCCAGAAATCCAGCGCTAGTTTCTCAGCGGCCTGGGCTACTTTTTGCTTATCATCGCCAGTAACCATAACCACGGCGTGGTTACGAGCCTCATCGGCCCAGGCGTAGCCAATCCAGATAGCCGCATCCACAATGCCACCCTGATGATCGGCAATGGGCTCCACTTTTTGATACAGAGTCTTGCCCGGCTCAATGCGGGTACTTGTTTTTTCGCCGGGCAGCAGGATTGGGATGGGTATCCAGGCTTTATAGGCTGGTTTTCCTTTGCCGGTTTTGATACGGTCAAGCAGGTTTACCACAGCTCGTTCTTTGGTTTGCATGGCATCTTCATGCGGGGCCATCCGATAGCAGGTAATCAAATCGGAATTTTGGGCCAACCGCCAGGATACATTTCCATGCAAATCCATGGAAGTGGAAACGAGGGTTTTATAGCCAATCTCGTTTCTGATTCGGGTAAGAAAGTCGCCTTCCGGGTCATCCAGGCCTACCACGCTCATGGCACCATGAATATCAAAATAAAGGCCATCGTAGGGGCCGTATTTTTTGAGCGAATCCAGGGTTTTGTTAACCAGCGATTCGTAAGCAGCGCGGGTCACGGCTCCGCCGGGCAGCGATTTGCCAACAATGGCAGGCAGCCATATGGCCTGTTTGCGCAGGGGCGATATGGGCATCATGAACGGATAGGCATTGAAAACCTCGGGGCCATAGCGGGCGTGAAAGGCTTCCTCCTGCGTAACCGCCGGGGAGAAGGTGCTGGACTCGATACCTAAACCCGCAATGGCAATACGCGGTAGCGTACTGGCTCCTGGGGTGGTCGTTGATTGGGCATATCCTCCGCCCAGGGCAAACAGCCCGACAGCGAACCCTAAAAAGATCTGTTTCATGACCCCAATTTAGGCGTATGAAGCGGCTCAACAAAAACTGGCACTGACTTTGCCGACGATTGTTTTAAAGGGAACCTATGTCCGTGCGGTTCGTTCTATAAGTTTACTAACCCAATATCCTCTCTACCCTATGAAATTTCGGGTGATTTTGTTTAGTTTGCTTGCCTTCTTTACGAGTCCATTGATAACCTATGGGCAAGCGTCTGTTAATCCCAAACCCGGAATTCGTTTCCTGCCGGGAACATTCCAGTCGGCCGTAGTAGCTGCCAAAACGGCGCGCAAACCCTTAGCTGTTGAAGTCTACCTAACGGGTTGCCCTCATTGCGAAGCACTGGCGCCTATTTTGGCCGAAAAAGCTGTGGGTGATTACTTCAACGCCAATTTTGTGAACTGGAAAGTCGAAGCCAACGCGCCCGAATCCGTGGCTTTACAAAAGGAAAAGGGAATTGCGTATCCAGAGTTTCCCCTGCTGTTATTTTTTGATTCCCAGGGCAACCTCATCCACATGGCTACTCCAGCCGAACAGACGTCTAAGCCCGCGTTTATTGAGGAGGTTATCTCGGCGGGTCGTACTGCACTCAATCCTGCTCAGCGCACAGCGGGTTATGCCGCTCGTTTTGAAGCTGGCGACCGGGATTTGGGATTTTTAATTAATTATGGGAAGTACTGTAAAGTCAGGAAGGACAATGCCCAGCTACATGCCATTAGCGATGCAGTTGGAAACTTACTTCAATCACCCGGGCAAATGAAAAGCCCTGCCGGGTTCTACTGCCTGCAACGACTGGTCGATGATATTGATAACCCATTAGCCGTTTATTTCTTCAGTCACCTGAGTGAGTTCACAGCTGCATTCCCGGTAAAAGATGTGAAAGAAGCCGGAGAAGGCGTGGTTTTTCGCACTTTATACGGGATGAACGGCGATCAGAATCCGCTACAGAAAATTGTGCAGATGCGTACCTATATGATTGCCCTGGGTGTGCCAGCCAATGAAGCCGCGGGTCGTACATTACTCAAGGAACTGGATGCTCACCTACGGGCGAAGAGTACCCCAGGAGCCGTGCAACGGTTCAATGAGTATAGGGCGCAGAATAAAGCCATTGGGATTGCCGACTATGCGTATCTCATGCATTATTTCAACGAAAAAGCGACGGATACATCCTACCTTACGGAAATGCCCGTTTGGGCAGCCGATGGGCTGAACGTTGCGCCAGCTGATGGGAAAATGAGCCAGCAGGTGGCTGATATTCAGTATGAGCTAGCGGTGGCCTATCAGAAAATGGGACAAAAAGCTGAAGCCTATAAACAGGCCCAGCAGGGGCTTGATACGGCTCGTAAAGCTAAGCTGGATACCAAACGATATGAGGAGCAGGTAGCTAGTCTGAAGTAAAGCCTGATCAGCGTCTTAACTTCGCTGGATAACTTCCTCGAGTTTGGCTTTATAAATTCGACCGATGGGAATTTCCTCGTTGTTGATTCGGATATAAGTTGCGCTGACGGCCTGAATATGATCCAGGGCTACAATGAATGATTTGTGAATTCGGACAAATCGATCCGGTGGCAGTTTTTCTTCCAGATAACTTATCCGAAGGTAAGAAACCAGCGTGCCCGACACGGTATGAATTCGCACGTAATCTTTCAGACTCTCAACCCATAAAATGTCCTCCAGAAATAGTTTGACCATCTCTTTGTCGACTTTAAAATATTGGTAGTCTTTTCCGGTTTTTATCGGTTCAGGTGTTTCCGGCAGAGCCGATGTTGCGGATGAAAACCGATAAATTTTGCCCACTGACTGGAGGAAGCGTTCAAACGAGATGGGCTTAACCAGAAAATCAAGCACGTCAAATTCGTAACTATCCAGTGCATACTCGCGGAAGGCCGTTGTAAAAATAACCTTGGGCCGGTACCCTAACGGGCGTAGTAAATCAAATCCAGACAAGCGGGGCATCTGAATATCCAGAAAGATAACATCGACCGGTGCGCCGACCGTTGGCGTTTGCTGTAAAAACCGCAGGGCCTGAGTTGGGCTTGTGGATACGCCTACCAGGTCCAGATCGGGTAACCGGCTGATGTAATCAGTCAGCAAATCGGTGGCCAGCGGCTCATCATCCAGTACAAAACAACGAATAGCCATTAAGTTAGCGTGAATTTTAAAACGGCCAGAAACTGGCTATCCTCTGGCAGGGTCACTAATTCATAATTGCCGGGAAACAGAATATCCAGCCGTCTTTTCAAATTTGTTAAGCCTAAACCTGTTGTAGACGGATACATAATCCCATCCGGTAGGGAGTTTTCGACCGAAAAAACCAGCCGATTGCCACTACGGGCCAAATGTAGTTGAATCCAGCAGGCGGTTTCTGTTTGGGCGGCCCCATGCTTGAAGGCATTTTCTACAAAGGGTAACAGTAACATGGGCGGTACCATGAGCTGGTTCAAATTTGTCAACTCACGAAAATTTGTCTGTACATCCAGACGATCCCCGTACCGGATCTGCTCCAGCGAAATATAATCCGTCAAGTAATCTAGTTCTTTTGTGATCGGCACCGTCTGTCGATGGCTTTCATGCAGTTGGTAGCTGAGTAAGCCGGCCAGTCGTTGCAATAAGTGCGGCATTTGTGCTGGCTGGTGTATCGAAACCGAGATCAGGTTGTTGAGGGTATTAAACAAAAAATGGGGCTGAACCTGAGATTGAAGCAAACGGTATTCGGCGGAAAGTTTTTCTCGTCGGTACGTTTCACTTAATCGTTGCTGATTCAGGGCATGCCGGACCAGATTCGCTGCTACAAAGAGGGCAACCACTAAATGTAGCTGCATGGATTCGGCCAGAATTTTAGGCCAATACAAGTACGGTTTCTGTAAACCAGCCGGGTAATAGGCCGGATACAGCCAGGTATAGTTAATGGCTCGCCGAAGCAACCCAAAAACCAGTACACCTCCCAGTAAGCTTGTCCAGAAACCTGCCAAACGACCGGCCAGTAAAAAGCGCTTAACAGTAACCAGCAGATGCCAGTAACCCGCTATAATCAAGAGGGGAATATTCAGGGCAATGCTATAGAAACTCTGGTGAAAGTTATCCATATAAGCCCCTGTATTGAGCCATTCGAAAAGAAAGTAACCCAGCCAGAAAAGCCCTTGCTGCCAGGCTTCCCGGTAGGCTTTAAGCGCACTGAAACGAGCCATTGTCAATGAGTTGTTTCTGAATGAAAGGATAAAATTACACCTACTTCTGGTTAGAAGACGGTTAATTGGCCCAACAACGTACGTAAACTCCTCAACAGAGGAATCCTTCGACCAACAACCAATTTTCTCGACCAACAGCGATGGATGAGCACTGGCTGTTATGTGGATGAGTGAGTTGGTCGTTAGTCTAAAATTCCTATTACGTATGGACATAGCCAGTTGCTTTGCTACAGGTAATACAACCTCCTACTATAAACTCATTGACTATGCTACCACAACGAATCAGCCCGCGCCAATGGCTAACCCACTTCGCTTCACCCTTATGGCTTCCTGTACTCATGCTGCTCCTGCATACTCAAACGAGCCAGGCCCAGAGCGAGCAAACGGCTCAACAGAATGTTGAGGAAACTGAGTCCAAACGGGGCTATTGGCGACTTAAAACCCAGGCGGCTAGCCGTAGTACGCTGATTCAGTTCTTTGAACCCAACGGGAAACTGCTATATGAGGAGATCATGCCCGAAAAGTGGGTCAAACTCAGTCGGAAAAATCAGAAGCAGTTCGACAGGATATTAGACCACTTACTGGCTAATCAACTCGTAGCCTCACAAATCAAAACAGAACTCCTTCCCCCAACGCCGGTGGAACCTATAGCTCCCAAAGTAACCGTCCGATCAAACACCGCTTCGTATTTTGAGTCGGCAATAACCGCTTATCAGGTGCATGCTTACATCAACCCGACCGGTAAGCTGTACCTGATTGTCAATAATCCCGACCAATTGCGCTACAAAATTCGGGTGGCTGATCAAAAAAATAGGACAGTATACGAGGAGTTTACGAACCACAATCAGTACCGGCGCAGGTTAGATCTGTCGGCCCTGCCGAGTGATGCCTATCAAGTCATTGTTCAGATTGATAACAAACCATTCATCTATACAATAAAAAGGCAGGATGCCCGGTTTGCCTACAGTATTCAGCCATCAACAGGTGTGAGCCGAAAGGACACTGTTGAGCCAAATCGAACTGATACAAGCCCCTCGATTGTTCCAATGACTATCAATTTTTGAAGAACTGGGGAATGAACTAGCCTGACTTTCTCCAACCCTCTGTTTATTAGGTTTTTATAAAAGAGTTAACTTCACTCTACATGTCGATAGTAGGGTAGCGAAGTGTTTGAATTTCGTAAGTCATTAGTTGAATACAATAAGGCAAAGAGGATATACACCTATAGTTTAGCGGTATACATATGAATCAGTAAGTCCCGTGTATAAAATACAGAACATCTTTTATTGCATCTGGTTCTACAACAGATACTTACTGCAGAAATATGGCTATGGCAACGATCAGCCGTAACATCATTGATGTGCACATTATGGAGAATGATACCGATGTCCGTGGAGTCAGCGAACCTGCCTTCGTATCTGCTCTGACAAATGCCAGTTTTGACTTGACCAGTAAACGGATAAGAAAACTACCGTTTAAGTTGGGGGGCAGTTTAATGAAGAAAATAGAACGCAGATTATTATGATCTTTATGATGGATTATGATTAATGTCTGTACAATCATAAAGATCATAATAATCTGCGTTCTATTTGAAATATTTAGATTTGCTTGATGAACAAAGCTGAAACTTTAGAAGATCTGTATAAACGGAAGTTTGATGGGGCGGCCTTCCACTGGATGCCTGATACCATTCGAAATGAAATCGGGCATTTTAATGTGTTTCGGTTAGACCCTTTCGTGGGAGATAAAGCTAAGCCCGTACCCTATAAACGACGGGACTATTACAAAATCATGCTGGTTGTTGGTACTAGTCAGGTACACTATGCCGATAAAGTGATCGATGTAAAAAAGCAGGCACTATCGTTTTCCAATCCACATATACCGTATAAATGGGAACATCTGGATGACATCCGGAGGGGTTTTTTCTGCATTTTTAATCAACACTTTTTCGATCAGTTCGGCAACCTGAATCAGTATGCCGTTTTTCAGCCCAACGGCACGCATATAGTTGAACTGACCGATGAGCAGGTAAATCAGGTTTCCCATATTTATGAGCGTATGTTTGACGAGATCACCTCTGAGTACATTCATAAGTATGATGTGTTGCGGAATCTTGTTTTTGAACTGCTGCATTTTGCCATGAAAATGCAGTCATCCTCTACCTTTGATAAGCAACCGATCAATGCTGCCCAACGAATTTCGGCGCTGTTTCTGGAGCTTTTAGAGCGCCAGTTTCCGCTTGATGATACCCATCAGCAAGTGAACTTTCGCACTGCTTCTGATTTTGCCAACCAGTTGAATGTTCATGTTAACCATTTGAACCGGGCGGTTAAGGAAACAACAAAAAAAACAACCTCCCAACTCATTGCGGAGCGTATTGTACAGGAATCGAAAGTCCTGCTTAAGCAAAGCAGCTGGGGCGTATCGGAAATTGCCTTCGGATTGGGTTTTTCGGAAGTGACTCATTTCGATAACTTCTTTAAAAAACATACTCAACTCAGTCCGTTGAAGTTTAGAAATGGTTGAATTCTGTAAGATTCATAGAGCGCAGATTTTTAGACGTAGTAAGATCAACTATGATTTTTTATCCTAAAAATTAGCTAGTGTGTACCTGTTTTATACGCTTCAATCTGGTTCAACAATTCCATCGACTTCATCACCGGACTCCATTCCTTACCCTCGAATACTAGTCTGAACCATTGCTTATCCCGATTGGCATAATTTATATTCCTGAAAAGCCAGATGGCCAGAATCGTAAAAGCCAGTGTAATAGCCGATTGGACGAGATAAAAGGCACCAGTGCCATTTTCAACTAAACGGGTCGTCAGGTAAAACGTAGTCCAGACTGGAAGTTGTAGAAACAGCAGACGTGTAACCCAAAGTGTAGATGCTGTTAAACGCGCCAGCGTATCCTGCGTTTTTATAATGGGTTCGCTGATATCGACTTGCTGAATCAGGATCAATTGGTATAGATAAATACCGATTGCCAGTTTGGTCAGCAACACTTGAATTGCCGCGGAAACCAGGAAAAACGGACTAGCGAATGGAAATAAAACGATGAGTAAACTGTCGACAAAAATAACCCAGAGTATACCTACCAGAAGGGTAAAGAGTTTCAGCGGTTTCATGGATGCTAACAACGATTGAACCTTGATTTTGGTGAGGTCTTCAGCATTTTTTCGATTAAGGGCCAGGCTGTCGTCCAGTTTCTGACTATACGATTTCCAGAGGTTGATGAGTTCGATATCCTGCATGGTTATTGGGCTTTGATCGTTGAAAATTTGTGTCGTAATACGGTTTTAATTCGTCCAATTCTGGTGGATACGTTGGTTTCGGACATGCCCATGATTTCGGCGATTTCGCGATGACTTTTTTCGTCGAGGTAGAGCAGCAATAGGGCTTTGTCGAGTTCTTTTAGCTCCGTAATGAATTGCTGCAACAACCCCAGATTCTCTTCGCCTTCGTTGGCAACAGGTAATTCAACCAAGGTGAGAATACTGTCCGAGAGAGGCTGGGACAACGGTTTTCGACGGGTTTCTTTCCGATAAACTGAAATTGCGACGTTCAAGGCGATGCGGTAAATCCAGGTAGAATATTTATACTGATCGGAATACGTATTGAAGGATTTCCACAACTGGACTATGATGTCCTGCACCAGGTCCTTCCGATCTTCTGCGTCTGCGCAGTACGAATGAGCTACCTTGTAGATAATGCCTTTGTGGGTCTGCAGAACCACCAGAAACCGTTCCGCTTGATCCGTTGCTTGCATGCGTTGGTGTTCGATTTATTGGTTACCCCAATTATTCGCAGGAAGGGCGAAAAAAGCACAAGAGCGGGAGAGAATAACAGTCGACTTGCCCATCTCGCAAAACACTTGTGGCTACAGTCTACGGCTGTACAACGCTTGCTAGACAACGTAAATAGGGTTTAGTGTCTTTTGTTTGCATAAGTGTTTTACCTGAAATCTTTCTAATCAATGCTTTTCGGTGAGTTAATTAGCTGCCCCTTTTATGCCATAACTCACGGCGACTACTACTAACAGCAAGATTATGAATCCAAATGCGATGGATAGGGAAAAATGGTGAGCGATAAACCCCAATAAAGCCGGCCCTGTCAGTAAACCGGTATACCCGATTGTCGTAATGGCCGGTAAGCTGGTCGTGGGTGGAATGCCGGGCAGCCGGCCCGCTTCACTGAAAAACACCGGTACGATATTGGCCACTCCAAGACCGAGTAGCACAAAGCCCAACATGGCTCCAACTACCCAGGGACTCAACACGGCAAGGCTTAAACCGACAGCACCTAGTACACTGCCGCCTACTACAACTATTTTACTCGTTAAGCTTGCCACTAGTTTATCTCCCGCTAACCGCATCGTAGCCATCGCAATGGAAAAGGCCGCATAGCCTGCCCCCGCAAACTCCGCTGTGACTCCTTTGATGTCCCGCAGAAAGATAGCGCTCCAGTCCAAAATGGCCCCTTCAGCCAGAAAAATAGCAAAACATAGTAGTCCCAGGTATAAGACACTGCTATGCATCCAGTTGAATCGCCGATTGACCGTTGCTGGCCGCTCATCCGAAGCCGAGAATTTGGCAATTGCCTGTTGTTCTAGCTCTAAAGGAAATAATTTTTTATACTGGGTTAGGGTAATCAGGATCATCAGGACGGCAATACTGACAATG
The DNA here is from genome assembly GCF_006965485.1 of Spirosoma sp. KCTC 42546. NCBI lineage: Bacteria > Pseudomonadati > Bacteroidota > Cytophagia > Cytophagales > Cytophagaceae > Spirosoma > Spirosoma sp. KCTC 42546. The sequence continues at coordinate 4,561,543 of NZ_CP041360.1, read as the reverse complement.
GCGTAAACCGGATTAAGGCCCAGCTTCATCAAAGAGCCCAAACCCAGGGAGCCAAACAGTCCACCCACACTAAACAGGCCGTGTAAGGACGACATGATTGGTCTTCCGAAGAGGTTCTGCACTTGTACGCCATGGGCGTTCATGGCTACGTCAATGGTACCAATGCTTGACCCGAATATAAATAGAGTTACCGCCATAGCTGTGGTGGAAGATAGAATCAGCAGTAGCGGCAGGACAAGAGCCATGACCAGAGCCGCACAAGCCATGACCAGGCGGCTGCCAAAGCGATTCACCAACCAACCCGAGATCGGCATCATCAGCATGGAGCCACCACCCAATAGCAGTAGTAGTAAGCCAAGGTTGGCATCGTTCAACGCTAACCGATCTTTAGCCAGGGGAATCATTGGTGCCCAACTCGACATACCCAGGCCACAAACCAGAAAGATCAACTGAGTGGCTGTCCTAGCCCTTGACACGTACGCTGCTGGTAAAACCATATCTATAAAAGCAAGGTTAACGGGAGAAAAATTGGCGTTTAACGTAATCTAATCGTTCTGTAAAATAGCTTATTGCTTTTATATACTCCTCAATATGAGATCGGGTAATTGCATCGTCACACACATAGAAATAAGCCAAAGGCACTTATTCAGTAATAGGGGAAGGAGGTCTCTGCATTGAGCTCCCTACCTGTAGCTTTAATCTGTTTGATTTTCGTAACTTCCTGTTTGCTTTTCGTTGGTTAACCAACTGCTATCATTATAGGTTTGTACTAGAATTAACCAACATCGTTATGAGTACAACAATGCAAAAACGCAAATTGGGAAACAGAGGCCTTGAGGTATCAGCCCTTGGTCTTGGCTGTATGGGTATGAGCTTTGGCTACGGCCCGCCTAAGGACACCAACGAGATGATTGCACTGATTCACGCTGCTGTCGATCAGGGTATTACGTTCTTCGATACGGCCGAAGTATATGGCCCATATAGTAATGAAGAACTGGTTGGCAAGGCCCTTGAGCCCTTTAAAGGGCAAGTGATCATTGCCACTAAATTCGGCTTTAATTTCCAGGATGGAAAACAGGCTGGGTTGAATAGCCGTCCAGAAAACATCAGAGCAGTAGCCGAAGCCTCCATGAAACGACTGCGTGTCGATGTCATTGACTTGTTCTACCAACACCGCGTTGACCCGAACGTACCCATCGAAGACGTAGCGGGAACCGTGAAAGACTTGATTCAGGAAGGTAAAGTAAAACACTTCGGTTTGTCGGAAGCGGGGGCGCAAACCATCCGCCGGGCGCACGCCGTCCAGCCCGTTACAGCTCTGCAAAGTGAATACTCGCTCTGGACACGTCAGCACGAAAAAGAAATCATTCCGACAATCGAGGAACTGGGCATTGGGCTGGTAGCTTACAGCCCGCTTGGTAAAGGATTCCTTACCGGCAAAATTGATGAAAGCACCAAATTTGCCGACGGTGATATTCGTAACATTCTGCCGAGATACACCGAAGAAGCCCGTGCTGCCAATAAAGCGCTATTGGATCTGCTTGATCAGTTTGCCGAACGACATACTGCCACGACCGCACAAATTGCGTTAGCTTGGGTATTGGCGCAGAAACCCTGGATTGTCCCCATTCCGGGCACCACGAAGCTGAACCGTCTGACAGAAAATAACGGAGCCGCTGCGATTCAACTAGCGGCCGACGAACTGCGGGAGATTGAGACGGCCTCTGCACAAATCGATGTGGTGGGCACCCGCTACACCGAACAAATGGAGAAATCGACCGGGCTGTAATCAGTAACGATGACGAATTTCAAGCCCTAAACGAATGTCGCTACAGCCGCTTATCGGCCATTTTGACAGCTACATTCTCTTAAAATAAAGCGAGAAACAACTGTTAGAAGGGCGAGCATATCCCCATGTCTAACGCAATAAAGTGTAGTTACCATGAAAGCTTCTGTTATTTATCGTCCAGGGTCGCCTGAGGAGTTTCGTCTGGAGGAGCGCCCTGTACCAACGCCCCAGGATGGACAGGTTTTAGTCAACGTAAAAGCCGTTGGCCTGAATCGCTCAGAACTGATGACCCGGAAAGGGTACTCGCCCGGCGTTCGGTTTCCACGCATACTGGGTATCGAGTGCGTCGGCGAAGTAGAGTTCGACCCCTCCGGCCAATACGCTAAAGGCCAGCAGGTAATGGCGCTCATGGGTGGGATGGGCCGGGATTTCGACGGGAGTTATGCTGAGTACACTGTGTTGCCTAAACACCTACTACATCCGTTCCAGAGCAAGCTACCCTGGGACCTGCTGGGGGCAATTCCCGAAATGTTTCAAACGGCTTACGGCTCGCTCTATCCAGCGCTGGGCATTCAGCCCGGCGAAACCCTTCTGATTCGGGGGGGGACGTCATCCGTCGGAATGCTGGCAACCCAGCTGGCTGCAAATGCAGGCTTGACAGTGTTAGCCACCACGCGTAACCCGCAGAAAGAATCGGTATTACGTGAGAACGGGGCCGCGAATATATTGATCGATAATGGAACGCTGAATGAGGCCGTATGGGCTTTATATCCGGAAGGGGTCGATAAAGTTCTGGAACTGGTGGGCACCGCTACCCTTCACGATTCATTGCGTTGCCTTAAACCCGGCGGTACCGGCTGTATGACCGGGATGCTGGCCGAAAGCTGGGCAATTCCCGATTTTGCCCCAATGGAGTTCATTCCTGCCACCGTGCGACTTACGGTCTACGATAGTGGCCAGATCAGTAGCCCGACGGCAGTTTTTCAGGAGTTTATTCGGCAGGTTGAATCGGGTAAAGTAAAGCTCGCTGTCAGCCGGACGTTTGCACTGGACCAGATCGTGGCGGCTCACCAGTTTATGGAGAGTAATCAGGGAGCCGGTAAGATTGTTGTTCTGCCTTAGCCTGGACTATTTCTTAGCTTTCTACAAGCAAAGGGTATCGGTATCTATGTGGGTGATTAGTCGAAATTCTTTAAGTCTATTTTTCGCTCAATAACTGGGTAAGGGCTTGCCGGACCCGCTCATTGGTTGCATTTAAACTCAGCGACTTTTGATACATGATCACCGCTTCTGCTTTTTTACCGATTAGCTGTAAGACTTCTGCATAACTGGTATAGGGCTGCCAGGCCTGAGATTCGGCAAACGTTAGTATTTTGAGCGTCTCCAATGCCTGACTTGTGTAGCCATTCAGCAAAAATTGATGACCGGCATAATCCATCTCAGCCGGTGAAAAACGGTAATGAGCCGTATCTGTTCTCATTGACATAAAGCGTGCTGCCCCATAATCGGGTCCCTGTTCAAATAGGGCTCTAACATACTGTTTAGCCAATGATTTTTTTTCGGGTGCCAGATGCCGGTTCGTCAGGAGTTTAAGTACATTTTCACCCGACTCTTGTAGGCCGTCACTCTCGGCATTCGTCAAAATTACCACGGTTTGTTGCCTGGTCAGATTTCGCAGAAAAAGAGTGCTTCCTCCCGGAATGAACCCCGAATGCCAAACTCGCTTACCTATGGTGGTATCTTGCCCAATAAACCAGCCTAATCCGTAAGTCACCTTGTTGCGTTCAACGTCTGCCTGGTTTCCATTTTTTAATCGAGTAGGCGTAAACGCTAGTGCCAGGGTTTGGGCTTTTAGAAGCCGACCACTGTACAATGCCCGGTCAAAAGACCATAAATCGTTAGCCGTACTCGCAATAAAGCCCAATCCCTGCAATCCCCCAAAATTGACCAGTAGGGGATGGTATCGCTGCATGGTATCAACCAATTGTAATTGGGAAGAGAAAAAAATAGGTTGGTAACTTTCAGCTCGTTTGGGGTCAACTTTAGCGGTTGGAATAGAGCATGGGTACGTGTTTGGCATTGATGATGCCTGCCAGACATGGCTATTTAGATAGGTGTGAAAGGGCATTTTGGTAAGCTTCTCGACAACGAGTGCCAATAAACAATAGCCCGGATTGGAATAACTCCACCGCTCACCCGGCTCGAATGGGAGTTTACCGAACTTTTTTAAAGCGGGTATGACGTCTGCGTTCGTTAGGATGCGAGCCGGGTTATCACGGATATAGGGTTCAAAAATTTGCAGGTCGGGCAGCCCAGCCGTGTGGGAGAGCAGTTGTCGAATCGTGATGGTGGCAAATGGGAAGTCGGGTAGATAGTTGATCAATGCATCATCTAGTTTCAGTTTTTTCTGTTCATAAAGTTGTAAAATAGCCACAGCTGTAAACGTCTTACCAATGGAGGCCAGTTGGAAACGCGTGTCGTCCCGATTAAGGATTTTGGTATTCACCTGTGCGAATCCAAACGATTTCTGATAAATAACTTTTCCCTGCTCAGCTACTAAGACAGTACCATTTAGGCGTTGTTCGTCTTGTAGAGCAGCAAAAAGGCTATCTAAGCGTTGGGTGGTCGATTGGGCAGTTGTGGGCAGTTGACAGATGGTCAGCAAACTGGTTAGCAATGTTAAAGGTACATTTTCAAAAATGTTCAGTTTCCAGAAAAGCCAGTGGCCTGATAGAAGACGCCAAGTTTTCATATACATCGTCGGTAAACAGAAATTATTAATTTAACTTTTGTAGAACAAATACCTTACCAATAGCTGACTGGTAGAGCTTAATGTGCTGATTGTGAGAATTTTGTGTAATTTTTCTTGTTTTTTTTATGTCCATTACTGGACATAAGATGTACGCTTACGGACGAAAGGGAAACATGTTTGTGACTCATTTAGGCTAGGCCTATGTGGCTGAATTAGTCGCTAATCAGTCCAGTAATATCAAGCTATTCCTGCTACCAGTACGCGCCTGTACATTCGGGTGATTAGTTAAAATTCTTACGTTTTGGTTTGATAATCGTTACTCGTCCGTGCGCAGGCTACGCTAGTTTTGTGTCAGACACTCAACGAATTGATAAAGTCGTTGCGGTAAGCGTAATCAAATTCGATGGATACGCTGTTTATACCTGCAAACCAGAAACATGTATGGATACCACAGAAACTAAAAACGCCATTTTTCCAAAAGGCGAACACGTGCCGGCCGCCTACTTTACGGGAACCGCCTGGCTAAACATGCTGGTTCCCCATAATCCAACGTTCAATACCACCGTAGGTAACGTTGTTTTTGAGCCGGGTTGCCGAAACAACTGGCACAGCCATAAAGGTGGTCAAATCCTGATCTGTACCGATGGGGAAGGCTATTATCAGGAAAAAGGCAAGCCTATTCAGTTGCTCCGTAAAGGCGATGTCGTGCAAATTCTGCCGAATCTGATCCACTGGCATGGGGCCACACCAACCAGTGAGTTTACACATATTGCTATCGGGCCCAATGCACAAATGGGGGCGGCCGACTGGCTGGAGCCGGTGACGGACGATGAATACAACAGCTATCAACCCTAACCTCGGGGGGAAATGATCGTCAGTAAATTGACAATCAAAAACAACCTAGATAATTAATCAACAGAACAATATGATTGCAGCAAAAGGCTATGCAGCTCAAACCAAAGAGACGCCACTGGCACCCTGGAATTTTGACCGACGCGAGGTTGGCCCACACGATGTTCAATTCGATATTGCATATTGTGGCGTCTGCCATTCCGACCTTCACCAGATACGGGATGAATGGGGCGGCAGCATTTTTCCGATGGTTCCGGGTCACGAGATCGTGGGCCGGGTTGTCGGGGTCGGTAACCAGGTGACTAAATTTAAGGTTGGTGATCTGGCGGGTACCGGCTGTATGGTCGATTCATGCCGCGTTTGCGACAATTGCCAGAACGACCTGGAGCAGTATTGTACCAACGGCAATACGCTCACCTACAACAGTCTGGAACAAGATCATAAAACGCCTACCTATGGCGGCTATTCCAACACCATTGTGGTGAATGAGGATTTTGTGTTGCACATTGCTGAAACGCTGGATCTGGCAGCCACCGCCCCATTGCTTTGTGCGGGTATTACGACCTACTCGCCCCTTCGGCACTGGAAAGTAGGCAAAGGACATAAACTGGCCGTTCTGGGCCTGGGTGGCCTTGGGCACATGGGTATAAAATTCGGGGTGGCGTTCGGCGCGGAGGTGACCGTTCTGAGTACATCGCCCAAAAAAGAAGCCGATGCCAGGAAACTGGGCGCACACAATTTTATTGTTACGAGCGATCCGGCTCAGCTTGAATCTGCGACCGGATATTTTGATTTTATTCTGGATACGGTTTCCGCCGAGCACGATTACAATCTGTACCTAAATCTCTTAAAAACAGACGGTGTACACATATGCGTAGGCGCTCCACCAACCCCTTCTTCACTTTTGGCCTTTAGCCTGATTCCGGGCCGAAAAAGCATTGCCGGGTCGAGTATTGGGGGCATTGCAGAAACGCAGGAAATGCTTGATTTCTGTGCTGAAAATAACATAGTTTCCGACATTGAGGTGATTGCCATCAATAACATCCACCCAGCTTATGAGCGTATGCTGAAAGGCGATGTAAGGTATCGGTTTGTCATTGACATGGCAACACTATAGCAACCTAAATAAAGTTATGAATCAGCCCGAAAATAAACAACCGACGGTACCCGAAGGAGCGGTGCAAGCCCCTTCCGATTACTTTACTGGGATTGCCTGGGTGAAAATGCTTGTGGGATCTAATGATTTGACGGATTGTACAGTAAGCGATGTAACCTTTGAGCCGGGGGCCAGAAATAACTGGCATACGCATCCCAACGGACAAATTTTAGTGGTTACCGAGGGGACAGGCTATTATCAGGAACAGGGCAAGCCCATTCAACTCCTACGGGTAGGAGAGGCTGTAAACATTGCCCCTGATGTGGTGCATTGGCATGGTGCCACCCCAGATAGCCGGTTTACTCACCTGGCGATCAATCCGAATGTGAGCAAGGGAGGTGCCGTTAGTTGGTTACAACCCGTCACAGACGAAGAATACAACCACTTTTAGTCCGACTGGATGAAAAACGTACGTATTCAATCTTGATCCTATAGATTCTAGTGGATTCTTTTGGTACTATTTTGTTAATAATCAATAGAGGTAGGTCCAATAGAATCCACTGTAATCTATCCTAACCATGTACTCGGCTAATTTTAACCCATTACACCGGAGTATTGGCATTTATTTATCCTTAAACAGTACAGGCATAGCCGTCTAATTCAGCCATATACGAGGCCAGTTGCTCGATGAAAGCAGTTGTATACGGAGGGAGTTGTTTCGTCTTTAAGGTAGCTGCATACCACGTCCGCAGTACCCGTTGCTTCGTTATCCGAACGGCCGAAAGCTGGCCCGATTGCAGGTAGGGGCGTACCACCCAATTCGGCAGTACCGCAACGCCCAAGCCCGCCTTTACCATCTCCAGAATGGCTTCTGTCAGCGTAATTTTATAGACTTTCAGGGGGCGTCGGTTCTTGAAAAGCATCAAGAAGTTCGAGCTTTCCTCGTCCGGAACATTGTACATGATGTAATTCTGGCTGGCAAACTCATCAATTTCTACCCAGCTACGCCCCACCCAGGCATGATCGGGGGCAACGATAGCCACAAACTCATCCTGAAACAGCGGAGTATAACTGAACTTCGGATTTTCATCTCCTTCCGTAATAGCGACGTCGATCTTGTTGGCCAACAGATGATGATCGGCGGCCTGGGTAGCGGCTTCCAATTCTACCTTGATATCCACTTTTGGATATATAGCCTGAAACTCCCGCAGAAAACCCGCCAGCCAGTGGTAGGAGGTATAGCATTGTGTACAAAGGCGGACCTCTCCGGCTTCCTTATCGGTCAGGCAGCGGACTTTCGCCCGCGTTTCGATTACTTCCTGCAAAATCTTCTCAGCCGCCTGTAGAACCACTTCGCCCGCTGGCGTTAGTAGCATCTGCTTTTTGTCGCGGATGAACAGCTGCGTGTCGAAATAGCTTTCCAGTTCCTTCAACTGATGACTCAGTGCGGATTGGGTCAGAAATAACCGATCTGCAGCTTTGGTCAAATTGCCGCTGCTGGCTACTTCTTTTACCATCTGAAGGTGCCTGATTTCCATGATGAATAATATTCATGATTTCGACAAAAATAATTCGTTTTGCTAATATATCAAAACCTCCCACCTTTGAGCCTGTCAATCAAGCCGCTACAAACGGTATCAAAAAAATGAAAACAACAACACAACTAATTATGAATGCGCTACTGCTAAGTCTGCTTTTGGTAGCGCCAGCACTTAATGCACAGCCTGCCACTAACGAACCCGAGGACTCTCTATCGAAGCAGAGCTCCTTTGAGGTGGGCATGTTTATGGAGTCGAACTGGACAATCAACCTGATGCTGGCCGTTCACCAACCGAAGCGGGTTCTTGTTACGCTGAAAAATGACAAAGGCGCCCTGCTATTTCGGGATTATCTGAAGAAGATACCCGCCAACTACCGACTCAAATTCAGGTTTAGTGAGTCTGACTCTGGCGTATATCAGTTCGAAATCAGCGACGATCAGCAAACCATTGTGCGTCGGGTTGAAGTAGTGTATATGCCAGCCGTTGAATCACAGCGCTACATCACCTACGGCCCGCAAATTAATTTTTGAGTCAGGGTTCTCCACCTTTTTCTTAGTTGAGAACCCTGTTGTTTAAAATGTATAGCCTAGTAAAAAATTTCCGGTTGGCGAAATCGTGTGCTCATAATACTGGGCAACCCCAACCCCTACTTCCAGGTTCAGATAGAAATACTTACGATACGTTTGTTGAACACCCCAAAGTCCGCTAACGCCTAACCCCTGAATATCAATATTTGAGTTATTCAGGATGGGTGGCAATACGTATCCCGCTTTTGCCGCAAAATAGCTACCTGAGTTATAGCGAATAGATTTACCATTTTCTTTTCGCCTGGCTAAATTGTAAAAATGGCGAATAGCTAAAGCTAGTTCTGGATTTATGCTTAAGGCGAGTACTTTTTTGACAGTGAGGCTGTAGCCATACATATCGAGTCTATCTTCAATACGAAAAGAACCTACTAGCCGAAGCTGAGAAACTACTGTTGTTTTCTTCCCAAGGCGATGCTCGTTGATATAGCCCGGACCCAAAAAATCAATCCGCCAGACATCTTTTCTGAGATAAGTTTTAAGTATAACAGGTTGATGTTTACTCGTATCGACAGCCGTAAGTAAACTATCATTTTTTGAGCTTGTACTAATTATATCCTGACCTTGGCTTATATAAGGCAATAGGAAGAGTAGAATGAAAATTTTCCTCATAGTTTACTGTCTTTGTTCGTTTATGAACAGGTCTTTTTCCCACAGAGTAGTGCCACGGTTCTTGCAGGACTTAAATCAACCACGGTGCGCTGTTGGGATGGCACAGCTCTGTACGAAAGGCCTTCGTACGTAATTTAGACATAAATATTGCTGGAAAACGACGAACTTGCTAGGCGTCTCTACATTTGTATTCAATGCCTGTTATATCCAGAAAAAAGCTTGTTTATCCAATTCGGGACCCGCTCCGGTCATACCTGCATGCCTATGACCGGGAGCTGGTCTTACCGACGCACTATGACGATCTGCTACGGTATGGCAATGCGATCAGTCTATACGATAAACGAGGGCATGACACCCTCTGGGAAACGGTATTTTATGCCGCAACAGAAGCCGACGAGATGCGCCTTTCGTTAAAGGCAATCTACGCGTACCTAAAAGCAAACGGGGATTTATCGGTGACAAACCATCTGACCATCGACCGGGTCGATATGTGTATGTATGGCAACACAAAGCCATTTCGGGTGCGCATTCGGAATCTGGTCAATGATAACTTCGACTACTTCTACATTAAACGAGCCGATGCGTCCCGGATTTATGGCCTGGAGCTGGAGCACATACTCTCGCCAAACCGGATCAATTATCTGACCAGTGGGCAAACATTAGTGGAGGAGCATATTGCCGGGATCCCCGGTGATATGTTTTTTGAGAACCAGCTTCACGACCCTACCCTGAATCCGATTCGATTGTGTAAGGAGTTCGTTAAGTTCAATGAGCGGTGTTTCGTTCGCTTATTGGGCGATATGCATTCCAGTAATTTTGTGGTAGATATAACCCCCGACTTCGATGAAACCTATTACCGGATTCGGGCTATTGATTTTGACCAGCAGTCGTACGAAGGCCATCGGTCGGTTTATATGCCACAATACTATAAACAGAACCAGCCTATTATTGAATTGGGCTTTCGGTACATGACTTCAGAGAGCGTTCGGCAATATCAGATTGAAGAGCGGGCATTAATTGCCAGCCGAATTCGGGCCGAGTCTATCCGAATTCGTGATCTTATCAGTGTTATGCGCCAGGATGAACTGGCCCCCCATAGCCACGTCCTGACACTCCGGCAGGGGTTGGCCCGATATTACAAGCGTCAGAATTTTTTAAAATGTGAGACAATGGGCGATTTAGTCTGGGAAAGTCTATCCATTGTTGAGGCCCATTAAAAAAGCCGAACCCACTCAGGATTCGGCTTTTTTAATGGTTTATTAACAGGTGATTTTCAGGAATTGCTGCTCCCTCCGCCAAAGAGTTTAGAAATGATCCAGATCACAAGACCTATACCCAGAATAACTAGGATGGCACCCGTCCAGGCTCCGGCTTTGAAAATATCACCAATAGCCGCACAACTGGTCAGAAATAGAGTTAGAAACAAGGCTACAAGAGCCGTCGGAAAAAAACGCAACAGGGTTTTCATAAACGTTGACTGAATTTTAGTGTAGTAATTTACCGCTCACTTTTCGGCGGATTGTCAATTAAACAGACACGGATTCAGTTTGTTTAAAACACTGAACATTAGAGATTCCACCAGTATGTCCACTTCAGTACCAACGCCCTGTTTTTGACTGAAAAGAAGCCCGGCACATCCTGTCCAATCTGGGCGGAATTCGGTAAATAGTTGTCGGTATACACCAGGAAAAAATCCGACGCCGGCTTGTAGCGCCACTGAACACGTGCATTCACATTCATGTTTTTCTGTTGCTCATTGTACTGCACAAAGGTTGTCAGGTAGAGCTTATTGGTGAGGGTTAGATCGAAGCGGGGCCCAATGAGCCAGAAGGTGGTATTGCCCCAGGGTTGCGGCAGACGAATGTCGTTGTAGTTGAAACTGGCTGCTAAACTAACGTAGGGCTGAATCCGATACCCCAGATCGGCGGTGAGATTCAGGCGGGTACCGTTGGCATAATAGCCACCATAGCGAGACGAAAACCCATAGGTAAAGACACTCTGAGGCTTGGAGTCAAAATCGGTTCCCCACGCCGTCCAGTTATGTTCGGTGCCAGTTGCCAGCGTTTCGCGGCCCGTGTTGGTCGGGTCGAAGGGTTGCAGTAGTCGAACGTAATCGGTAGCAACCCAGGCCGTGAACACGCTTCGGTTTCGGAAGGTGATGGCATAACTCAGCAGACTTTCATTGTCACTTTGCCGCCAGGCCGGGTCGAAAAAGTAGGTTGAGGTTAATACCGGGCCGTGGTTGAGTACGCCACTTCCCGTGGGTAAGAAGGTATACCCGAGCGTGGCCATCCCACGCTCATAGCCAACCCGAGGAACGTAACCGGCTTCGGCAGTGTAGTTTTTGCCGATCGATTCTACCTGTCCGCTAATCAGCCATCGTCGGGTAAAGTACTGTACGTTAGCGGCATAAACGGCATCATTACCCGGTTGCTCAGGCCGAAACGACTTAACATACAGGGCCTTACCAGTCCAGATGTTATTCGAAGATGCCAGGTTGTACTCCAAGCCCAGATTTCGATTATAGCGGGAGTAAAGGGGCTTATCGGGCGTTGGGGTATATGCCAGCGACTCTTTATTGACGAAGATCATCCCGATATTCGAACGAGCCGAAACCCGGCGTTGCAAAGCCACCACCGCAAAATTCTGGGCGGGCAAACCAGTATCATCAACACGTCCGGTTTGCATGTCCATAACCCCAATTCGCCAGTCTTTATTGAGTTTGCCGCTGAGTCGGGCACCAAACCGAATCGGTACCCCGCCCAAACCAATTCGACGGCTAAAAAACGGGCGAATGGTGGCGTACCCGAAATTGGTAAACTGGTCCCCGTTCTCTAAAAAGAACTGCCGTTTTTCGGGGAAGAACAGCTCATACCGGTCGAGGTTCGTAACCTGCTGGTCAACGTCTACCTGCGAAAAATCGGGGTTAACGGTCAGGTCAAGATTCAGTGATGAGGTAACGGCTACTTTGGCATCCAGCCCGGCATCAAACTTGCCTTTTGTTGGAACGCCATTCTGGTAGTCGCGCGTCAGGCCGCTCAGCGCATAGGGGATAATCGAGATATTGGGGCCGGGTTGTGGCGGAGGCTGATCCCAGATCAATACACCGGTTAGGGCCAGTGAGGCCGTTGGGAATTGGCGTTGTATGGGTGTCCAGGATGATTTTTCGGTTGTTTTTAAATCCTGCCTGCTGAAGTTGATCCCCCAGCGGGTAATTCCCTTTTTATACCGGATCGTTTTAAAAGGAATGGCTAGTTCGATCACATACCGATCCGCATGATTTCGAACGACAGAAGTCCATTTATTATCCCAGCTCAGGTTTGCTTTTCCGCCTTCGTACAATAGACCATCCCATTGTGCGCCAGCGGCATTGGTGCCAAACGTAAAACCGTTCGTCTGGTCATCGAAGGTATCCATGAAAAAGATGAAATTGTCATTTTTGACAAACGCCCAGTCGCGCCGAAGCGACTCCACCATATACGGGCCAGGTACATCACCATGGTAGCAAACGGCACTCAAATACACGTTGTGGTCATCGTACGTCATGCGCACGTCGGTCCGAACGCGGGCGCGGCTGGTATCCATAGGAAGAACCATCCAAAAGTCGGAGGCAACCTCAGCTGCCTGCCAGGCCGGTTCTTCAACGTTACCATCGACAATAATGGGCGAGGTAGCCCGGTTGATATGAAGCTGATAGCTTTCGTTTTTTTTCTGAGCCAATAAAATTGTATGGCTTAGTAACAAACAAGAGAGTAAACAAACAGGAAAAAATTTCACCAAACAACAACGTTAAGGGTACCACTAGTAAACGCAAAGGTAAGGCAGATTTACCCCATTGCGTACGAAGTACCACACGTGTAGTTGGCCAATTTAGCTTCTTCTGAGTCTGTTGTTGCTATTGGTTTCGATGTAGAGAGGTTTGCTCTTCAACGAATTCGTAAAAGCAATTTTGCGAATTCGTTGGAAAGTCTGACCGTATGCTGAACTCGTCCACTCTTCTGCAGATTCCAGCGCACAGGCGTAGTCCGATCTAGTGTACCGTAGCGTAACAAAGGGACCGGCGCGTGGGCTTCGGGTAGGACTGCACCCAATGGAGGTGCAAATCTTACGGTGCCGGAAATAAGGGTGAAGGTGACTGGTGAATTAGTGGTATCAGTTGTAAGCATCTGATACCACTAATTCATTAAACTTGTTCTTCGTCTGTCCAGGCGGGGTCGGGTTCGGTTCCATCGTTGTTGCCAATGGAATCATCATTGCCGTACGAGTCCCGGTCAATCTCCATATTGGGACTGCCCGAAAAAGCACCTGTTCCATCGTTGCCGGTGGCTGCTTCCTCTTCATCGGTCGGCGTAGTGGGAGGAGAGTTTACATCGCCAGCCAGATCGGTCGGATTGTAATCTTCATTCAGGAGAATACTATCATCGGGTGTCTGGTCTGTTCCGCCCTTGCTAGGCCGGAACGTTTGCGATTGCTCGTTGAGCATCGCATCCTGATTTACATTTTCCATGGTAAGTAGGTACTTTTTACAACATAATCCGAAAAGCGATCTTCAGGTTAGCCTTTCGTGAACAATTCCCACAAACGGTTGTACAGTTTTCCGGAGTACGTTTTCACATCGAGGGAGGATGCATGGATCGTAAACGGTTCAAACTGCTTCATTGCCGAGGGTAGCGGTTCAATCCGAACTGTGCGTCCGGTAGTCCATCGACCCGCTAATTGCCGAACCGACCCGGTTAACCGTATGCCTGCATCCAGCAAATCAACCTGGCAGGTTTCCGGATAATGAGCAACGGCTAAATTCTGCGAAAAACGTTGCATCTGACTCGCATCAAACCACGACAGCGTGGGTATCTGCATGTGATTGGTATAGCGGTCGTTGTTGCACAGAAATCGAAGGGACAAAACAGATTTGCCAGAACTCCGACGGGAGGTTACTTGTAAATCAAGTACTTCCAGTGGAGATTGGTCGGTTGCGGTGGAAAGTTCGATAGTCATAGGGGATGAAGCTGATTAATCTACATACTAAACAAGGCAAAGGTGAGGATGTTTTGGCCTTTTTGTTAGCGTAGTTATACGTAGATCATTTTACGGGTCATGCCGCCATCAACCACAAAATTCTGACCGGTGATAAAACTGTTTTCGGGTGCAATCAGAAACAGAATCATGCGGGCAATATCGTCGGCCTGCCCCACACGACCAACCGGGTGCTGAGTGTGGTCTTCAGGGCGCAGATCGTCGGATTTTGCTTTCGCTTTTTTCTTCAGTGCCGATACATCAATCCAGCCGGGACTAATGGCATTCACGCGGACATCGGGCCCCAGACTTACGGCCAGCGAATGCGTGAGGGAAAGTACGCCCCCTTTACTGGCCGAATAAGCAAACGTATCTGGTTCCGATTGAAACGCCCGGGTCGAACAGATATTGATGATGCTGCCTTTCTGGGTGGCCAGATAGGCAGCTGTGTGCTTGGCGCAGAGAAAGGTGCCGGTTAGATTGGTGCTGATAACCCGATTCCACTCGTCGAGGGTTAGTTTGTCGAGTGGTTTTTCAATCATAATGGCCGCATTGTTAATCAGCGCGTCGATTTGCCCAAAATGCGAAATGGTTTGTTCGGCTGCTTTACGAACGTTGGCTTCACTGGATACATCGCAGGAAACGAACAAGATCTGTGCCGAAGAGGCTTTAAAGGCTTCGCGAAGCTCGGCCAGGGCGTCGGTGTCTGTTTCCCAGATGGCCACCCGATAGCCGTGCGTAAGTAAATATTGCGTTGCCACGCGACCAATACCCTGGCCGCCCCCAGTAATGATAGCTGTTTTCATACAAGCCGGTTAATCAAGTTGGATAAACCCTACAAACGAACAAATCAGGTAGTTTGGTAACACAACCTGGCGAAGATGGGTTAACTAAAGCGTATCCTTATCGAACGGGACAATTGATTTTTTACCGCTCACCGGCTTCCTTACTTCATGCTTCAGATTGCCTTTTCGCCCGTGTACCGACTCAAATTGCCTGAAGGACACCGGTTTCCGATGCTTAAATACGAACTGATTCATGAGCAACTTCTGTACGAAGGTACCTGCACCGAGGCCAATTTTTTTGCGCCTGCTCCGGTTGATGACCGTTGGGTATTGGGCGTTCATACGGCCAGTTATGTGCAGGCATTACAAACCCTGATCGTGCCGCCTGCCATGGTTCGCCGGATTGGGTTTCCGGTAACGCCCGAACTTATTGAACGCGAGTGGATCATTACGCAGGGGACAATTGATGGTACCCATATTGCCCGAACGGATGGCATCGCGATGAATGTGGCTGGAGGAACCCATCATGCGTTTCCGGATCGGGGAGAGGGATTTTGCATGCTCAACGAC
Source organism: Spirosoma sp. KCTC 42546 (assembly GCF_006965485.1). Classification (NCBI taxonomy): domain Bacteria; kingdom Pseudomonadati; phylum Bacteroidota; class Cytophagia; order Cytophagales; family Cytophagaceae; genus Spirosoma; species Spirosoma sp. KCTC 42546. Next base: position 4,545,949 of record NZ_CP041360.1, on the reverse strand, counting down.
GTTGGTGTGGCGGCTCATTACCTACTTGAGACTAGTCAGTCCCGGAAAATTCTGGTGATCGATTTAGACGTGCATCAGGGTAACGGAACGGCAGTGATGTTTCAGAAAGAGCCGCGCGTAGTTACGTTCAGTATGCATGGTCGAGATAATTATCCACTTAAAAAAGAACAGTCGGACCTGGATATTGACTTCCCGACTGGCACCTCGGACGAAGTTTATTTAAACACGCTTTACAATACCCTGCCGGGGCTGATTCAGCGCGAGCAGCCCGATTTCTTATTTTATGTATCGGGTGTTGATATTCTGGCCTCCGACCGATTGGGTAAACTGAGTGTTAGCCGGGAAGGATGCAAAGAACGGGATCGGTTCGTGTTTGAACAGGCTCAACGGAATAATCTGCCGATTGTCGTTTCGATGGGCGGAGGGTACTCACCCCGATTGACTGATATTGTTGAAGCTCACTGTAACACATTTCGGCTGGCATCGGATATGTTTTTCTGATTCGGTCGTATCTTGCCAAACTAGTCGAGCCCTTAGCTAAGCGCATTTTTTCGCCCTTTTTCAGATGAAGCAAAACATTGTTAAAACCCGGCTCAAAAGCAGCCAGCCCGTTCTGGGTGTTCTTTCTAATAGTAGCGATCCCACCGTTGCCGAATTGTGCGGCTTCTCGGGACTGGATTTTTATATGATCGACGGCGAACACAGCCCCGTAACAACGGCGCAGGTGCAGGATATTGTACGGGCCTGTGAGGTGAGTGGTATTACGCCTTTAGCCCGAGTTCGCAGTAATGATTCCAAATTGATTTTGCAATTTCTGGATGCGGGCGTTATGGGCATTATGATGCCAGGCGTTAGTACCGTTGCCCAAGCCGAAGCTCTGGTCCAGGCCGTTAACTATCCGCCCCTGGGTTTGCGGGGATTTGCACCCGCACGGGCTAACGATTACCTCCTGGGCAATATGAATCAGGGCGAGTCTGTCGAATTTGCCAACGAGCAAATTCTGGTATTAGCCCAGATCGAAGATAAGGAAGCTATTGCTAACCTGGACGATCTGCTCCAGGTAAACGGCATAGATGGCTTTGTTATTGGCCCACGTGATCTGGCCATGAGTATGGGATACTACGATGGTCCCGGCCACGATGAGGTAAAACGAACCATTGCGGGCGTCGTTGAAAAAATCAGAAAAGCGGGCCTGATTGCAGGAACCACAGCGGCCACCGGCGATCAGGCCAGGGCGTTGATTGATCGGGGTGTCCTGTTTTGCCTGAATTCCTTTGCTGGCTTGCTGAAGTCGGCCGCTGGGGAGTTTATGAAAGGACGAGTGTAACCTTCGTATGATCACGACGATTTTGGTTCTTGAAAACAGCCAGATTGGCTCAGCTGATCAGTGGTCCGAACCGCCATTAGGTGGGGTACTGGTGCTTGATGCTGTTTTTCAGGCACTCCGCCAATTTGTGTTTGACGACGAACAGGCTGAGGGCTTGCTGGCCTTCTCTATACAAAAAGGTCGTGAATTGATTCAAGTTCGAAATTATGTGGGTTTGCTTCCACTGCCCAATCATACGCAACTGGAAATTCTACCAAAGATTGGGCAGATCGACAACACCCGGCCTTTGCTACTGACCATGCTGCGGCACCTTCGTCATAGCCCATTTCGAACGCTCCCGGCAGCCCATACGCGGGCTATTCAATTGCCTTTGTGGGACGTGTTCATTTCGGCTTTTCTGGATGCCGTAGAGCCATTAGTGCAACAGGGAATCCAGCACGCGTACGTATCGGTCGATAGCAATGAACGCTTCTGGAAAGGTAAATTTCAGGCTGTCCGACAGCAGCGGGAGAATGCCTGGCACGCCGAGCGACTGGCAGTGACCTACGATTGCCTCACGGCTGATGTTGCCGCTAATCGTATTTTAAAAACGGCAATGGTTTACGTAAACGGAGCAACGAATAACCCCGTTAGCCAGCGCCGGATTCGACAGGTACTTTGGGCGCTGGATGAAGTGCCGGAGACGAACTCGTTACCGGATGATCTACGGTTGATTCGGCGGTCAAGTCGGTTATTTCTTCGGTACGAATCGGCACTGCGCTGGGCCGATGCATTGCTTCAGGGTAGGGGATTTGGTATCAAAACGGGCCATACGCCAAGCTTATCGCTATTGTTCCCGATGGAGCGCGTTTTTGAAGATTACGTCGCGTATGGCATTCGGACTTACTGGCCCGATACCGACAGTGTTCGGGTTCAGGAATCTTCAGCACATTTGGTGGATGAACATGTAGGGGCACCAAAATTTAAGCTTCGTCCCGATATTGTCATCCGTCACAAGAGCCAAACACTGGTACTTGATACAAAATGGAAGCAGATCAAGGGCCGGGAGGCAGGTGCTAATCCTGTTTCGGGTAACTACGGCATCGAGCAGGCCGACATGTATCAATTGTACGCTTATGGGAAAAAATACGCAGCCGACGACCTGTTTCTGATTTACCCGGCAAATGAATCGTTTCGTCAGCCGTTGCCCGTGTTTGGCTACGATGCTACCACTCGCCTGCACGTTGTGCCCTTCGACCTGACCAATTCGTTAGCGAATGAAGTAGAAAAATTAGCAACTTACGCTTTGTCGTTCGAATGATCGTGTTTAAACACAGAGAAAACAGAGATTAGCATAGAGTAGACAGAGGGCTTTTTCCATGTGCTCCATGTTTATCTCCATTTTCTCTGTGTTTAAATGCCCCAGACCCTCGTAACTATTATGCCCCTTATTCTCACCCTGATCGGGATTCTGACGCTTGTTTTTTTAGTTGCCTTTGTCCGTTTAGATACCTTCATCTCATTTGTCATTGTCGCCTTAGGTATTGGGTTGGCATCGGGTATGGATGTGGTGGCTGTTGGTAAGTCGATTCAGAGTGGTATTGGTGGTACATTGGGCGAACTGGTACTGATCATCGGTTTTGGGGCAATGTTGGGCCGTCTGGTAGCCGAAAGTGGGGCTGCCCGACGAATCACCGATGTGCTGATTGGTTGGTTTGGTATAAAAAATATTCGCTGGGGACTAGCCTTAGCGGGCTTTGTTATTGGTATCCCACTATTCTACAATGCGGGTTTCATTATTGTTGTTCCCCTAATTTTTACCATCGCAGCGTCGTCTCGCTTACCCCTTATGTCGGTAGCGGTACCCATGCTGTCGGCGTTATCAGTCGCACATGGTTATTTGCCCCCGCACCCATCGCCCTCGGCAGTGGCAGGTCAGCTCAACGCGAACATAGGGCAAACCCTTATTTATGGGATCATTGTTGCTATTCCCGCTATCATTATTGCTGGGCCGTTGTTTGGTAGAACGCTGGTCAATATCAAGGCGTCGCCGAATCGGGATCTGTTTAATATACGCGAAGTACCTTCCCAGAATTTACCAGGTGCGGGAATCAGCTTTTTTGTCGCCCTGCTGCCCGTATTGCTGTTAACGACATTTGGCCCGCTGAAAAATGCGATGCCTGGTGAGTCGTTCCTGAAAACCATTGTTACGTTATTGGCCGAGCCCTATATCGGTATGTTGTTGTCGGTGCTGGTGGCAATGTACGCACTGGGTCTCCGTCAGGGACAGTCGATGAAGGCTATCACCAAAGACATGGAAGAAGCCGTTAAAGCTATCGCCCCGATTCTTCTGGTCATTGCCGGAGCAGGTGCATTAAAGCAGGTTTTCGGCGACAGTGGCACCAGTAAATATATTGGTAGCTTACTGGCCGATGCCGCTATTCCGCCGTTGTTGCTGGGCTGGGGCATTGCCGCCTTTATCCGGGTATGTGTAGGTTCGGCCACGGTAGCCGGGTTAACTACCGTGGGAATTATTTTGCCTTTATTACAATCGCAGCCTATCAAACCCGAACTGATGGTGCTGGCCATTGGCTCAGGAAGCCTGATGTTTTCGCACATCAACGACGGCGGGTTCTGGCTCTTTAAGGAATATTTCAACCTAACCATCGGGCAAACCATCCGAACCTGGTCGCTGATGGAAACCATCGTATCCATTGTTGGGCTGATAGGCGTTTTGCTGTTAAATCTGGTTGTATAAACCCTGAGTTGACCCGTTTTTATCGTGAAGTAATTGGAGCCGATGAATAGTCAGCTGCTTTGTTGATTGTGAAATTCACGGGCAGATTCTCCTGGTTCTTTAGCGACTTATAGACATCTTCCCGAATAAATGTCCGCTTTAAGTTGTGGGTAGAATGGACCAGTACGTACCCTGCTTCTTTTAATTTTTTGCAGGTTTTTTTAATCCGAAAGTGGAACGATTTATCGTTGGCATTATGAACTTCGTCAAACTCCACCAGGATTATTTTGATATCTAGCTTGTCTTTAACAATCGTATCAATTACGGTATATTCAGCCCCTTCAATTTCCAGTTTGACTACATCCAGGCTGCTGTGTCCCAGCATGTTCATCAGATTACTTAGCCGGTCGACGGGAGCCTCAATATAGTCGTTGGACTCCTGGAATAGATAAAGCGAGTGCGAGGCATAATCGTCACGCTCGGGGGCAAAAAACTTCAGGTTCGTTTTCTGATCCCAAACACCAATTTCAACAAACGTAATCTCCTCTACCTGTTTTTCTGAGATTCGGTACGTAAACGGTACGGTTGGTTCAATCGTTAGGGGCTGCTGATTTTTGGTAAACTCTTTCAGTTTACGGAAATGATTGACACCTTCTGGCATTGGGTCAAAAATGAACACCTGCGCGTCGTAAATAACTTTTAATTCGGTGTCAAACGAAATATCCTCACCCGCTCCGATGCAGTAACAAATTGACTCACTTGTCAGAAAATTGCTGGGTACATGATACCCATGAAAATGGGAACCAATATGTGTCAGGTTCTTTAGTGGATTTACGCCCTGTTGCGGATGGATACCTAATGCCTTTTTGGCCAAGCCAGTAATAGTTCGCATATACTGTGTCAATTAAGAGGAAACGCTTTAGTGGGAAAATGGACTTACTCATCTTTAGCCGAATCGGACGGCCTTACTTCAAAGGAAAAATTGGCTGACGATATATGTCTATGTGTATCGTAGGCGTAAGCAAACAGACGATAAGCGCCGGGCTTAGTTGGCAACTTAAATGAAATAGCAGACTGGTTAGGGTTCTGTATCAACCCTTTTAAAGCGGGAAGTGGTGTTCCTGCATAATCTGCCGAAAACTGAGCACGCCGTTTGATTTCCCAATAGTAGGTTAGGGTATCTCCTTCGGGATCACTGGTCAAAATCTGGGCCTGATGAGCGGCAACTGAGGGTATATACGATTGGTAAGTACTTGCTTTTCCATCAATCAACAGCCCTTTAACAACGGGAGCTTTATTGAGCGTTTGTTTCCCCGACCAAAGCAATTGCATTAATTCCACCAATGACGTGGCCCGGCCCTGATCATCGAATACATTAAACCAGGTATGGGTTTCTTCCTGCTTAAAGCCCCAATAAAATAAATAAGCGCCTAAACAATTTGGAGGGCGTGAACCAATGTACTGGCGATAGAATTTTTTCACAAAATCATACTTCTCCTGACTGGTAGGCTCGATAGGCGCTTTCCAGGGGGTGACGGGTGTTTCCCAATAGGCCTGGGCTCCATATTCAGAAATCAGATAAGGTTTATCCCATCCTCCTTTTTTTAAAAATTGAGGTAGCTTTTCCGTTAACGCATAGGAATTAAGGGCCAACACATCAATGGCTGGGCAACGTTCCTGAACGAGCCAGATAGCCCGTTCACTATCAGGCGAAATAACGGTTGCAACCGGATGGTCTGGATCCAGTTCATGGACTAAAGCGGCAAGTCGATTTACTTCGTCATACACCCGGAAGTTACTCGCTTCCATTGCCCATTCATTCCCCACACACCACATGAGTACCGCAGGATGGTTTTTGTATTTGAGTACGATTTTACGAATGCGTTCATACTGCCGGTCAACAGCTTCCTGGTTATCATAATCGAACCCTTCCAGTTCCCGCTCTACCCAAAGGCCAAAGAATACCGTTAATCCAAGTTTCTCGGATTGGTCCAAAATAGAACCTGCCTCCAGATCATCCCAGATGCGAATCGAGTTGCCTCCACAGTCTTTTAACTGAGCCAAATGGCTTACGCCCCCCGCTCCCTGAATGAAATAAGGCTTGCCGTACCGTAAGAGCTGGTAGGAGTCTCCCGTATGTTGAATGGATGTCGGTTTAGTTTCTGTCGATGTTGCTAAATGGGACTTTTGGGTCTCGGTACAGCTACTGATGAGGATGCTAACTATCAAAAACAAGACACAAGAAAATGACCGCATTAGGAACGTAATTAATGAAATATGTACGCTTTATTGACTAATGCTTTAACTTTTAGTCACCATTTTAGGGTCAAAATCGTGTAAGCGGTAGGTAGACTACACATTGATCTCAGATAAACTGTAATCGGTGCGTATGTGACGTCTACGTTGCTCAGAGGATGCTATTTTGATTAGTTGATAAACGTTGGAAGAAAAGAAGGGTTCTGGAGATACTATTTTTATTTAATGACTTAACTCATCTTTTTTGTTCTATATTTTAAATAATTTTGAAATTATATACCAAAAAATAGCGTGTTATCGAAATTAAAGCAGCCCTTCTCGCTCCTTTCCCCTTTGTTGGTTATACTGGGCATTTCTATTTTGGGAATTGCGGGGTACATGTCTATCGAGCAATACAATTTTGTTGATGCCCTGTACATGACCGTAATTTCCATTACAACGGCAGGCTATACCGAAGTGAGACCTCTATCGCCAGCCGGGCGGCTGTTTACTGTTTTTTTACTGATTTCCAGTTTTACAACCTTTGCCTACGCGCTGGCCCTTATTACCCAATACATTGCCAGTGGCGAATTCTCCCACTATTTTAAACAACGGAAAATGGCGAACCAGATAGACACACTCGCTAACCATGTGATTCTGTGTGGCCTTGGGCGTAGCGGTCAGGAAGCGGCTATTACCCTGCGCCAGCACAGAGTGCCGTTTATTGTTATCGAGCAAAATGAAGAACGTATCCGTACGTACGAGACTAAAGACGCGTCGCTGCTCTATGTGATTGGGAGTGCCACTGAAGATGAAACCCTTTTAAAAGCCGGAATTACACGTGCGAAGGCCTTATTGACCGCCCTGCCAACGGATGCCGATAATGTGTTTATTGTGCTCAGTGCTCGCAGCCTGAATGATAAACTAACCATCATTAGCCGCGCATCGCACTACTCTGCCCAGAACAAATTACGGAAAGCGGGTGCTAACAACGTTGTTATGCCCGACAAGATTGGCGGTGCCCATATGGCCAGTATTGTCAGTCGGCCCGATATTATGGAGTTTCTCGATTATCTGACGGGTAATGTCGAAAATGGCTCCATTATGGATGTGAAGGAGATTAACAAATTGGCCAAAGATTACCGGGGACTTCCGTTGCAACAACTTATTGACGATAACCTGGCCGAGGGATTAATCGTCGCGATCCGAACCGCGACCGGATTTTTGATTACTCCCGAACCCAGTTTACTACTGGAGGCAGACATGAAACTATTTTTTCTGCATCAGGCATCCATTCGAAACAGTCCGGTTTTGGCTGAGCGGGTTGTATAGATAACAAAGAGTGCATTGTAAACCCAGACTAACAAGTTACACGTTAGTTTGAGCAATAAATTGGGTAATGAACTGATCGAAATGACTATCAACCCTGAACCCGAGTTGAAGAGCCCTCGAGTTATCGATAACACCAGGCCAACTGCTTACAATGGCGTTAATGGCTGGATCGGGTTTGAACTGGACTCTGGCGCGTGTTTCCTGATCCGTAATTCGCTCAAGTGAGTCAAGCATCTGTTGCACAGTGACACCAATACCCGGTAGATTTACCGTACGCCAGTCGCCAAAGACAGTGCCGGGTAGCGTAGCTGCTTTAATAATGTTGTCAATAATAGTGTCTGGACTCGAGAGCCAGAGGGCCAGCTCGGGCGATACAGGGCAGATAGCTTCCTCCCCATGAATGGGTTCACGGATAATGCTACTGACAAATGAAGAGGCTGCCTGGTTGGGTCGACCCGGCCGAACGCAAATGGTTGGTAATCGCAACACGCGCCCATCCACAAAGTTTTTTCGGCTATAGTCATTGACCAGAAATTCGCCCATGGCTTTTTGGGCTCCGTAGGATGACCGTGGCGTAACAACGGTGAGGTCATCGACAATAGCAGGCAACTGACCGCCATAGACAGCCAGGGAGCTGGCAAACACAAACCGAATACCCGGATGTTGACAGCGACAGGCTTCCAGTAGGTATCGGGTGCTATCAAGATTCACCCGCCAGCCCAAATCAAACTCTTTTTCTGCCTGACTACTCACCACAGCAGCCAGATGGAAAATAAGCCCTGTTTGGTTCGTGATGAGATTTTTAGCGACTCCTTCTTCCGATAAATCTAACTGCTGGCACGTTACTCTTGTGTCATTGCCTGGGTTGAGAGGCAGCACAATATCGACCAGAAGTAATGCATCAAAAACGACCGAACTGTTTAGGAGTGCTTTAGCCAGCCGTTGACCAAGGAATCCGGCTCCTCCTGTTATGATTAGTTGCATCGTGTTAACTTGTTTGAACGCTGATTTTTATGATTAACAGGATGTCGGCATAAAAGGAAATCAGCAGGCTGTTTTCCTTATAAAGTAGGTTTACCCGAAAAACTCCTATTGGTTACGGGAGCGTGGCCAAATTTATGAGGTTAAACACGTATTGTATTGGGTTACTAAAAATTGTCAATGGTTGTGAATGTACATCAGAAAATGGCGCAACTGCCTACCAACTACCCGGAAGATATGCTTGTGTCTATTCGCGAAGCGTTTAGTAAGAGCGGAAAAACAATTATTGTGCTCGACGACGATCCGACCGGCACCCAAACCTGTTACGATGTACCTGTACTTACATCCTGGCGGGTGGAGTTGATTACGGAGGAGTTGAAGAAAAAGCCGTCAATTTTATTTATCCTCACCAATTCGCGTAGTCTGCCCGAACAGGAAGCAGTTGAGCTTATTGAGGAAATAGGCACTAACGTACAGCAGGCTGCTACCGATAGCGCACGGGAGATCGTCGTGATCAGCCGAAGTGACTCCACCTTAAGAGGCCATTTTCCCGCCGAAGTAGAGGCTATTGCCCGAACGCTGGCTATAGAGGACGCTGTTATTGTGTTGGTGCCAGCCTTTATTGAAGGCGGTCGGTTCACCCTGGATGATGTTCATTATCTGGTAGAGAATGAGGAGCTGGTGCCTGTTTCCGATACGCCATTTGCCAAAGATGTGGTGTTTGGCTACAAAAATTCAAACCTGAAACTATGGGTAGAAGAAAAAACCAGGGGACGGATTAAGGCATCAGACGTAAAGTCTGTTTCAATTGACGATATACGAAAGGGAGGACCAGAAGTGGTTGGTGATAAATTGAACGCTTGTGCCAGGGGCTCCGTCTGTATTATCAATGCCGCCAGTTACAGAGACCTGGAGGTAGCGGTAATGGGCTTGCTGGTAGCCGAAAAATCAGGGAAGAAATTTTTATACCGGAGTTCAGCAACGCTGGTACCGATCCGGGCCGGGATGGAATCTGGCAAACCCTTTGTTCCCCAAATAGAGGACGTAGAATCTCCTACGGGTTCACTCGTACTAGTAGGGTCTCATGTCCCTAAAACAACTGGCCAACTGAATGTTCTCCTGGCAACAGGAATATATCAATCTATTGAAGTAAACGTTGGTGAGGTTCTGCATTCAACGGAACTGGTTTCGAAAGCTGAAGCCATAAGCAGGCAAGCGGATCAGTGGCTTGTCTCTGGAGAAAACGTAGTTATTCATACCAGTCGTAAACTGGAAGTTGGACAGGATACAAAAAGTAGTCTGACGATTAATGCGCTTGTCTCCGATTTCCTCGTCAACATCCTGAATGGGATCAGTGTGCGCCCCCAATTTATTGTTGCCAAAGGGGGGATTACGTCCAGTGATCTGGCCTCAAAGGGACTCTCTGCCGAAAAAGCCCTTGTTCTTGGGCCTATAATTCCCGGTGTTCCTGTCTGGCAGATGGATGTGAAAAGTAAATTTCCGGGCATTATGTATGTAGTTTTTCCGGGCAATGTAGGTGATGAAACAGCGCTGGCGGAGGTGTGTTGGAAATTAAGAGGTTAGCGTTCTGTGTAAAGAATCCGCTCAGTTATTTCCTGTGTTTCGGTATCAATAAGCAAAATGCCTTCACTGCTGTCATTTAGTTGCCCAACCAGTAAGCCACCTGTATTCCAGATAGACGTTTTTCCACCACAGTCAAAATCATCGCAGTGTCCAACGCAGTTTGACATGAATACGGTCATGGAGTAGGTGGCGGCAATCTCAGCTAAACGTTGGGTGGCTTTTTCAACACCTTCTATAGACTTTGCTACACTAGCTATGTAAATTTTAGCCCCCTGCTTAAACGCGTCCTCGGCATGTTCTGGAACCGAAAGCTCATAACAAATGGCTAAAGCAATAGCAGCTTCGTTACCAAGTAAGCCTGTGAGATTTTGGCCACTTTTGAAAAAGGGTACTTCATCGGCGTGCAGGTATTTTTTTGAATACGTTTGCCTGACTTGATTAGGTTGAAAAATAACGAGGCTAATACAAATGCCTGTAGGAGTCTGAGTTGGCACACCAATACCAATGATTATGTTGTTGGTATCGCTGATTTTCTGAAAACTATCAAACCGGCTATCGTTCTGATCCGTTGCTAATTCGTTTGCCAGCTGTGGCTCATAACCTGTTAGTGAGAGTTCAGGAAAAATTATGATATCAGCTTCATTGGATACCGCAAGGGCTATCAATTCCTCGTGCCTGATACGATTGCGTTCAATGTCGCCTTTGACTGGTCTTGTCTGCGCTACACAAATTTTCATTTTATAATCCGAAGGAAATTGCTGGAAATGAATGGAAATCTGTAAAGGTATATTTTTGCTTTAAGCCTCATTCGTATGCCAAATATAAGTGGAACGTAAACGATTTGACAGAGCTCATCCCATCAACTATGGCACTAGCAGCCCTGATTTATTGGCTATAGTTGATGGATAATCAGAGAATTATATCAATTGAAAGCCGTACCTTATTTACTGCATTGTGTGTAGTAAATAAGGTACGGCTTAAGGTAAGTTAGTTTAAGCTAGGCTTCGTGCTCAGGCTTATCGAGCATGATAAAGCTGTCGCCAATAATTTCCGTCACATATTTTTTATTCCCCTCTTTATCCTCAAACTGGCGCGTTTTGAGTTTGCCCTCCAGATACACGGCACTGCCTTTGTGCAGGTACTTGTGGGCTAAGTCGGCTAAGCCTCGCCAAACCACAATGCTGTGCCATTCAGTGTTTGACTGCACCTGGCCTTTATCATCTTTGTAGGATTCGGTAGTAGCCAATGAAAACTTTGCGACGCTGATATTCCCGTCGAGTTGCTGAATTTCGGGGTCTTTACCCAGATTGCCAATTAGTGTTACTTTGTTTAGGCCTCTCATCGTTTTTTGTTTTTCGTAGTTGCCTGATTTCAGGCTAGGGTCTAATTTTAGGCGATTATTGACTCAATCAACCATCAGACGAAAAGAAACTATTTAGGTAACATTGGTTTACTTATCCTGTGATGGAAGGTATAAATGAGTAATGGTAATTCCCTTACTGCTTTAAGAACTATGACTACAGTTTATCGATCTCTGCTTTTCCTGTTAACCGCTGGTTTGCTCGCCATGAGCGCGGCTAAACCCACTCGCGTCATCTTCTTTGGTGACTCCATTACCCAGGCCGGAGTAAATCCGGGTGGTTATATTGACCGCCTGAAAAAATCAATGCCCGCCGATCAATTTGAACTGATTGGCGCTGGAATTGGTGGGAATAAAATTTATGATTTGTTCCTGCGTATGGATGATGACGTACTGGCAAAACAGCCCGATGTCGTCGTGATTTGGGTGGGTGTCAATGATGTCTGGCATAAGGCTACCTCCGGCACCGGCACAGATCCTGATAAATTCGTGAAGTTCTATGAGGCTGTAGTGAAGAAGCTGAAGGCGGCTAATATTCGTGTTGTCCTTTGCACACCAGCTGCTATTGGCGAAAAAACGGATATGACCAACCAACAGGATGGCGATTTAAACCAATACAGCCAGTTTATTCGTGATATTGCCAAACGGCAGGATCTGCCTGTGGTTGACTTGAGAAAGGAGTTTTTAACGTATGATCTAAAAAATAACCCCGAAAATAAAGACCGGGGCATTTTAACCACCGACCGTGTTCACCTGAACGAAGCAGGGAATCAGTTTGTGGCTGAGCAAATGCAGAAAGTGCTGACGGCCGGAAAATAAAAAAGCCCCAGATGTTATCTGGAGCAGAATACATTAAAAAAGTAAGTGGTGCCGCCTGGAGTCTGTTTCTCAAAGCAGACTCCAGGCGGCACCACTTACTTTCTAATAATTTTTGTCGGAACTTGTATTACTAAACCGACTATTGCCGGTGCCCCGACTTGGGCGTTCCGCGTTGGTACCACTAGGCCGACTTTGATTGGAGTTCCCGCCATCACGCCGGAATGGTGTGCTCCGCTCCTGATTAGCAGGAGCAGGCCGACTTTGGTTAGTCCGGGGCTGACCTCCGCCAGCAGATGAATCGGCCTGGCGGCTGTTGTTGCCACCCTCGCGCCGATACGATCCCTGATTGGATGATCCTGTTGAGCGGCCACCGCCACCTTGCCGATTTCCATTCCGATTCTGGCCCTGGCGTTGTGCCGGAGCCGGTGAAACGGCAGCTGTAGAAATGTCAAGCACATACGGATGATCTTCAATGACCGGAACGCGCTTGCCAATCAATTTATGAATGTCGCGCAGGAACTCAGTTTCTTCCGCATCACAGAATGATAGGGCAATGCCATCATGACCAGCCCGTCCCGTCCGACCAATGCGGTGAACGTAGGTTTCAGGAATGTTTGGTAGTTCGTAATTAATTACGTGCGATAGTTCATCAACATCGATACCCCGTGCTGCAATATCTGTTGCGACAAGCACCCGTGTTTCACGGCTCTTGAAATTCGAGAGCGCCCGCTGGCGTGCATTCTGCGATTTGTTGCCGTGAATGGCTTCGGCACCAATACCCGCTTTCAATAAATCTTTCACAACCTTATCGGCACCGTGCTTGGTACGGGCAAAGACAAGAGCAGATTTGATTTTTTGGTCGTTCAGGATGTGTACCAGCAGTTTACGTTTGTCTTCACGTCCCACAAAATACATGGCCTGCGCAATGGTATCGGCTGTAGAGGATACAGGTGTTACTTCAACCTTGGCAGGATTCCGTAAAATAGTATCGGCTAGTTTAGCTACGTCGGGCGGCATGGTTGCTGAGAAAAACAGCGATTGCCGACGTTCGGGTAACTTCGTTATGACTTTCTTAACGTCGTGGATGAAGCCCATGTCAAGCATCCGGTCGGCTTCATCGAGTACAAAAAACTGCACATCACGGAGCGATATGAAGCCCTGATTCATCAGATCGAGCAAACGACCGGGTGTAGCAATCAGTACATCGACACCCGCCTTGAGGGAATTTACCTGTGCATGTTGCGAAACACCGCCAAAAATTACCGTATGTCGTAAATTCAGGTGACGGCCATAGGCGGCAAAGCTTTCGGCAATCTGGATCGCTAATTCACGGGTGGGGGTCATCACCAGCGTTTTAATCCGCCGTGGACCATTGGGTGTTTTGCTGCGTTCTTCGTTCAGCAATTGCAGAATTGGAATAGCAAAAGCGGCTGTTTTTCCAGTGCCGGTCTGGGCGCAACCCAATAAATCCCGGCGGCTCAATAAAATTGGTATGGCTTGTTCCTGGATGGGAGTTGGTGTGGTGTATCCTTCTTCAGCAAGCGCTTTGAGGATAGGGTCTATTAAGGATAAATCAGAAAATTGCATGTGTTGGTTGGACGTCGGCAAGTAGTGGAATAGGGTAGTAAGCATGGTCCAGCATCCAACGTCTTTGTAAAGTTATATGTGTATAACTGTAGTATGGCAAATAAAGTGCCATTTCATTAGCGAAGTACAATTTATAAACAAAGAGCTGTCATTACCCTGGATAATGACAGCTCTTTGTTTATCTAAAACGAATAACTTATTCGTAAATGCTTCCGGCCGTTTTTTCTACTAACCCTTTGGGTAGCAGCCAGGCCATCAGTTTCCCCGCTTTGTTCAGCAGGCCTGTTACGAGTTCAGCTTTCCCGGCAAACATGGCATCAACGGCTTGCTTTGCCACATCCTGAGGGGTCATATTTACTTTCTCGGCGGCCTTGCGTCCCTTTTCGCCAATCTGTGCCCGATCGGCAAAGTTGGTGTCCGTGGAGCCAGGACAAACGCAGGTCACCGAAACGGGACTACGTTTAAGTTCCTGGTGGAGCCCCCGGCTAAACTGCAGCACAAATGATTTAGACGCAGAATACAAACTCAGGCCGGGCACCGCCTGATACGCTGCGGAACTGCCAATATTAAGAATATACGCTTTGGATTGTTGCCGAAGCTGAGGAAGAAACAGGTAACTCAATTCGACCAGAGCCGTCATGTTCACCCGCATCATGTTGGTGTGTTCAGCGAGGGCATGTTTCTCAAAGGGGCCACTCAGACCATACCCCGCATTATTCACCAGAATTTGAATCGTATATTTTTTTTTGCCGCACCAGTCATAAACCTGTTGGGCGGCTCCAGCTTCGGCCAGGTCAATTGCCAGAAAGTCGGTTTTAATGCCGTGGTCGGAGGTTAACTGCTGAGCCGCTTCCTGAAGTAATGAGGTTGATCGGGCTACCAGTAGTAAGTCGAATTTTTGACGGGCCAGTTCGTTGGCAATGGCCAGGCCAATGCCCCGGCTGGCTCCCGTAATGAGGGCGTATGACATTTACGAATTACGATGTACGAATTACGACCGCACGGGCGGCCCCGGTACAAATTACGATTTATGAAGTGCCGAAAATCGTAACTCGTACCGGGGCCGCCCGTGCGGTCGTAATTCGTAATTACTTAAATGTTTACTTTTGAAATGAAGCGGTGGTAGAATGGCGTTTTGCTGTGCTCATTCTTAGGCATGTACTTACCCGTAACAACTGGTACGTACATCACACGCCGACGACTTGCTTCGCCAACAAAGGGAGACTGCTGCGCCCGGTGCCAAAGCCGTCCATCGTGTACCGATAGGTCACCCGCGTTCATGTCGAAACCAATTTCGTGTTTGTCGGGGTCGTTATCCACAAAATATTTTTTGCGGAACAACATTTTGAAGATACCCTGTTTGTGCGTGCCCGGAATAACACGTAGCCCTCCGTTTTCGTAGGGGGTAGGGTTGAGGTGGATGCCTACATTGAGCATCGGCATAATACGCTGACCCAGGAAAATATCACGCGGGCTATCGGTATGCCAGCCCATCTGTGAGAACTTACTGTTTGGAGTGCGGATGTAATGGTTCAGAATAAGCCCATCTTTTTCAATTTCGGCAATTCGCCCTTCATACGGCTGAAGCAGATCAACAACGGCCTGAAGGCGTGGGTCCTGCAAAAATTCGTGGAGTGCTTTGCTATGCTGTGATAAAAAGCACATCCGCTGAATCATGGGGTTCCCGGCTTCATCCTGGCCAAACTTCAAGGGTACGCCATTCACTTTATCGCGCCCTTCGGCCAGCCACTCTTTTTCGATTCGTTCAACTTCGCTGATAAAAAGTTTAACTGTTTCGGGTTCAATGAAGTTACGGAAAACGATGACACCATGTTTATTGAAAAACTGGCGTTGTTCCGGGGTAATTGTTTCGCCCAGTTTAAAGGGCGGCAAGTTTAATTTGCTCATATCGGTGGTTTACAAATCGGAGGTTCCGTAGTTGATGCCAACCGGCGACCGCGCTTTGTTGGATAGGCGCAGGCTTAATCGGTTTAATAAACGCCCAAATCTACGAAATTTACAATTTTAGGATTACTTTGCCGCAATTTAATTAATACGACTTTAATTAACGGTTATTCAAGTTCTTGTGACTGTTTTACTTGATAAAAGGTTGGTTTTGCTGTTAATCAGCTTATTAATGGGTATTCAGGGTACTCTATTGGCTCAGTCGGATAGTATTCCGGTACCGCGTCAACCCATACCCAACCAATTATTGCGAACGCGAAATACGCTAATTTTACCATTAGTCGCCCGATCTATCGAAACAGACTGGTCATTGGGGGTAGCGGGCTCCTTCACATTTCGATTTAAGCATTCTGATACGCTCACAACGCGGACATCGAATACCCAGGCACTGGCCCTGTACTCACTTCGGAAACAATTTATTGCAGCCATAAACGGAACAACTTATTTTCCTGGTGAACGGATTATTCTGAATCACCAGCTTTCCTACAGTTACTTCCCCGATAAATTCTGGGGTCTTGGTAAAAATGCTCCGAATGAAAATGAGGAGTCATACACGTTCAAACAGTATTATGTTTACCTACATTTTCAGAGAAAAGTTCAAGATCGTGTTTTTGCTGGCTTAGTTTATGAATATCAGCGATTGTTGAGCATCGATTATCAGCCCGGTAAGCTTTTCGATCAGCTAGCGGTACCAGGCCGTAATGCCTATCATATTTCGGGAGCGGGCCTTAGTCTCACCTACGATTCGCGAAACAATGCCTTTGCGCCTGATCGGGGTGGGTTCCTGCAAGTCTATTTCAACCACTTTAACCCCTTGCTGGGGTCCGATTTTCGCTATACAAATTATGTAATTGATTTCCGGCGATTCATTCCGATCTACAGGCAGCAGGTGCTGGCCATACAGGCTTATGGCTTCTTTAACTCGGGTGATGTGCCCTTGCGGAGTTTAGCCAGTTTTGGTGGGTCGAATAGCATGCGAGGTTTCTACGATGGTCGATTTCGGAGCAAAGACCAGATTGTCGCTCAGGTTGAATACCGAATTCCGCTGTTCTGGCGATTGGGAGCTGTTGGTTTCTTTGGGCTCGGGAATGTAGGAGACCACCTGAACGATTTGAACTTGCAGGAAGTCAAGTACTCCGCGGGTGGGGGAGTACGTCTGGCGCTGAATCGGAAAGAACGATTGAATCTCCGCATCGACTATGGCTGGGGGCTGGGCCAGAGTCTATCGAATGGACTATATTTTCAATTGGGTGAAGCGTTTTAGTTTACGGTTTTAGGTTTACGGTTGGGTGACTGCCCCAGTGAGTCAGCGAAAACGATTGATGCGTCAGCCAACCGTAAACCAAAAATCGTAAACTTCCTTACAACTTTAGTTCATTCCAGCCACTGAGGGCCAGCCATTTCCCCAGGCGGTAGAGCGGATAGGTGAATACAAAGGCGCCCAATACATCCACCGTGTAATGAACGTGCTGCACAAGTAGTAAAATGCCTACAAGGAGTGAACCGATCAGAATAAGTAGCCGATCCCACCATCCACGAAGGCATAGAAATATCAGAAAAATGGTAGAGGTATGACCCGAGTAGAACAGGTCCTTGGTAATATACACCTTGCCATAGAACGCATTGGTGATCGGATCAATCATCGGAATCAGGCCAACTGGCGGATTAAGCGGTACCAGATTGATACTGATCATACGGGTTAGCGTGATGATGATGTAGCTGTAGATGAACATCATAAACACAGCGGGGCTCCGACGGGCACGGATGAGGATCAGTAAACCCGCTGCCCAGATCACTCCGAAAATAATCAATGACACATCGTATGGAGGAATCTGAGCAATTAACCAATCGTTCAGAACAGGACCCGTATGTTGTTCTATGGTTCGGAAAAAGTAAGAAAACGTCGACAGTAAGGCGATAATACCAATCATGCCGATGATGAACTTTCTGCGGAATATGGGTGATTTCCAGGCGGCTTGCCAAGCTAAATCGCCGGTAGGATCAGGTGTAAGAAGTGACATGAAATACTATAAAAGATCTAATCCTATGTAGAGAACATTAAACTGTTTCTTGGTAAGACCGCACATAAACACGTGTAAAAGGGTGCAAATTTACGAACTTGGTGGAATATCCGCCTTGCTGCTCGTAAACCAGTCTAACCATTACTGGATTAGTTGGTTCAATTGGTACGGATAGTAGATGATTATTCGGTACTATACGGTAACGGTTACTACTCATAAAGCCGCACCACAATATTTACAATGCACCGCGTCGGGATCATGGCCCTGACGGCCACAGTTTGGGCAAGCCTGCGTCGAGATTTCCTTCTTTTTACTGGCAGCCGTCAAGCTGACAGCCACAATACCCGTTGGCACCGCAATAATGACATACCCCAGTAGCATAATGAGGGTGGCAATGAGCTTACCCATGGGTGTACTGGGTACAATATCTCCGTAACCAACTGTTGTGATGGTGATAACGGCCCAATAAATACTGAGCGGAATGCTCTCGAATCCGTTGGAACGCCCTTCTACCACGTACATCATAGCGCCAAGCGTAATCACCAGTGTGAAAATAGCCACGAAAAAGACGGTGATTTTGGCTCGGCTTTCGCGTAGTGAATAAGCAAGTAGGGCCGCTGCTGATGTATATTCCCCCAGCTTCAAAATCCGGAATATGCGTAGCAGGCGAAGTATACGTACAGCGGCCAGTTCATGGGCACCAAACAGAAATAGGCCGAGGTAACTTGGTAAAATAGCCAGCAAGTCGACAAGCCCGAAAAAGCTGGTTATGTAACGAAGCGGTTTCCGAATACTAATAATCCGCAGGATGTACTCAATGGTGAACAGGATCGTAAATAGCCATTCAATTTTGTCAAAGAAATGACCATATGGCCGGGCCAATGATGGAACACTCTCCAGAACGACAGCAAGCACACTCAATACGATCAGAAAAAGCAATGATATATCGAATGCCCGCCCGGCCCAGGTGTCGGCTTCAAAGACGATCTCGTGTAATCGGTGTCGGAATCGTTGCCAGAGGGAGTTCATAATGCGCACAATTTAGGCGACTAATGTAATTGATCGCGTACTTCTATCAAGACGAAGCCGAGTAGATTTCTACCTTCCGTCTTTATTAGATTGACCTACTTACAAATGTATCCATTGTTGCCGCTCCGGTGGCCTGGCCTCATTTTGGGCAGGGGCAAATTGTCTCAAAGACGCCCTCATATTGTCGCGATTGGCCCCCATGAGCGTCCCTGGTCTGGCCTAACTTTGTGCAAACAGTAAACGAATAACAAACAACATGAGAACCATCAGAATCATAGAACATATCTCACTGGACGGGGTGATCCAGCATGAAAACGACGAAAACTTCGTGTATGGTAATTGGACGACATCCTATCGAAGTCCGGCTGGGTTAGAGGCTGTCGTTGAAGCACAGGGAAACCCTTTTGATCTGCTACTTGGTCGTCACACCTATGATTTGTGGACCGAATACTGGCCCACGGCTGGGAATAGTCCAATCGCGATCAGCCTGAATGCTGCGACTAAATACGTCGCCACTCACAGGCCAGACAGCCTCGCCTGGGGACCGGTTGAGGACTTAGGCACGGACATCCTGGCGGGTATTCGCGGCCTCAAGTCAACGGACGGTCCTGACCTGATCGTCTGGGGAAGTTCAACGCTGACATCTGTCCTGCTGGACCAGGGCTTGGCCGACGAGGTTGTGCTGCTTGTCTACCCCGTCTTGCTGGGGCGGGGCAAACGCTTTTTTTCGGACAGTGTCGACCCGTGCGAACTTGCTTTAGTCAGTACGAAGGTTACCCCAACAGGCGTGATGATAAACACATACCGGCACGTTGGATCGCTGCAAGTCTAATCCTGCATCAATAAGCCGTTGCTGCTCGCCAGGAGCCAGCCGATTGTGTAGCGCATGGATTTATAATGAAGCGAATGGTTAAATCATTAACAGCCGCCAAACACCCGAAATAAGCAGAAGAATCAGTCCGATTGGTGTCAGCACTTTCCAGCACAAATGCATCATCTGATCGACCCGAATGCGGGGGAGTGTCCAGCGTACCCACATCTGTAACAGTACTGCAAAGAAGACTTTTGACAGAAGCCAGAATCCGCCCGTGAGCTGTCCCCAGAGAGTGCCTGGTGCGCCACTTGTCCAGTCGGCGAGACGGACAGGACCAATATTGGGGAGGGGTGTGTTCCAGCTACCCAGAAATAATACAGCGCCTAGAAACGACACCAGCAGCATCATGGCGTACTCGGACAGGTAAAGCAACGCGAACCGCATCCCTGAATATTCGGTATGGAAGCCACCTACAATTTCAGATTCACCTTCGGGCAGGTCGAAGGGAGCACGGTTACTTTCGGCCAGGGTACAAATGAAAAAGATAATGTAGGCGAAAAATAGAAATGGGTTTCGCAGAATATTCCAGGAGAAAATTCCACCCCAGCCCGTAACGTCAACTCCCAGGGCTTTCAGGCCGAAGAGATAGTTTGTCTCGTGGGTGTAGATGCCCTGCTGGAAACTCAAGGTCTGCAAGTTGAGTGTC
Organism: Spirosoma sp. KCTC 42546; assembly: GCF_006965485.1. NCBI lineage: Bacteria > Pseudomonadati > Bacteroidota > Cytophagia > Cytophagales > Cytophagaceae > Spirosoma > Spirosoma sp. KCTC 42546. The sequence continues at coordinate 4,525,473 of NZ_CP041360.1, read as the reverse complement.
TGACAGATCATCACCACGCACAGAATGGTCAGCCCAAGTGGTATCTCGTACGAAATGATCTGTGCCACCGATCGCATGGCACCAAACAGGGAATACTTGTTATTAGACCCCCAACCGGCCATGAGTATGCCAACCACATCGAACGAAACAATGGCCATCAGGTAAAAAACACCCACCGACGCGCCTGACCCCTGCAAATCGGGCGTTAGGGGCAGAACGGCAAAGCCCGCGAATACTGATGCGAAAATGACCGCCGGAGCCAGCAGAAACAATCGCCGGTCGGCGGCTGTGGGCACAATGTCTTCTTTCTGAAGCAGTTTCAGTAAATCGGCAAAGAGTTGCAGCAATCCCCACTTTCCCGTTTCCATGGGGCCGAGCCGATCCTGCATAAACGCCGAAATCTTACGTTCGGTGTACACGCCAACGACCACGAAGCCGGAAGCCATTGCCAGGAAAATAGGGAGTGCGAGCATAAAAAAGTGAAGAATTAAGAATGAAGAGTGATGAATAGGTTATTCTTCATTTTTCACTCTTCATTCTCCACTGTTAATTAAAACTCTGCCGTTTTCGGAGCGCGTGGGAATGGGATCACATCGCGGATATTGCCCATGCCGGTTACGAACAGCACCAGCCGCTCGAAACCAAGACCAAAGCCTGCGTGCGGTGCTGACCCAAATCGACGGGTATCCAGATACCACCAGATGGCTTCCGGTTCAATACCTACTTCCTTCATCCGGGCTTCGAGTTTTTCCAGATTGTCTTCGCGTTGTGAACCACCGATGATTTCGCCGATGCCGGGGAAAAGCACATCCATCGCCCGAACGGTCTTACCGTCTTCGTCCTGCTTCATGTAGAACGCTTTGATCTCGCGGGGATAGTTGGTTAGAATAACGGGCTTCTTGAAGTGTTTTTCGACCAGATACCGCTCGTGCTCCGACTGCAAATCGACACCCCAGCTTACTTCATACTGGAACTGACCTTTCTTGGCGGGTTTCGAGTTGACCAGAATGTCGATGGCTTCGGTGTAAGTCAACCGAACGAACTCGTTGCTAATGACAAACTGAAGTTTTTCGAGCAAACCAAGCTCACTTTGTTCCTCTTTCTTTTTGGTTTTTTCTTCTTCTTTCAGTCGGTTATCCAAAAAGGCCAGATCGTCGGCGCAGTGTTGAATGGCGTAGCGGATAACGGTTTTGACGAAATCCTCGGCCAGATTCATGTTATCCTCCAGCTCATAGAAGGCCACCTCAGGTTCAATCATCCAGAACTCGGCCAGGTGGCGTGTTGTGTTTGAGTTTTCGGCCCGGAATGTAGGGCCAAAGGTGTAGATCTTACCCAGGGCCATGGCACCTAACTCGCCTTCCAACTGCCCCGATACGGTCAGGTTGGTTTCGCGGCCAAAGAAGTCCTGGCTATAATCAACCTTACCATCTTCCGTAAGAGGTGGGTTGGTGGCATCAAGTGTCGTGACGCGGAACATTTCACCGGCTCCTTCGGCATCAGAGGCCGTAATGATGGGCGTATTGAGGTAAAAGAATCCGTTGTCGTTAAAGTATTTATGGACAGCAAACGCCAGGGCATGCCGGATACGTAAAATGGCACTGAACGTGTTGGTACGAGGTCGCAGGTGGGCAATCTCGCGCAGAAACTCCAGCGAGTGCCGCTTGGGTTGTAACGGATACTTGTCTGGGTCGGCGGGGCCATAGATGAGCACATCGCTGATTTTGACTTCAACGGCTTGCCCGGCACCCTGCGATTCTACCAATTGGCCTGTAACGGCAACGCAGGCCCCGGTTGTGATAAGCTTTAATGTTTCCTCGGGAAGTTGACCTGCTTCGGCTACAGCCTGGATATTATTAATGGTCGAGCCATCGTTGAGGGCTATGAAAACGGCGTTTTTGCTTTCGCGTTTGGTGCGCACCCAGCCTTTTACGGTCACAGTAGTGCCGACCGGGGCAGTTTTTAATAATTGCTGAATAGGTAAATAACTCATACTAGAACGGCGACCAGATGGTGGTTGTGGGTGCAAAAGTACGGATTGTCGTCCGAATCGCCCACAGACATTTTTTAATCCCCAAAAACTCGGATAATTAGTTACATGCCAATTGACCTTCTATTTTTGCACCAAAACCCCTCTCAACGAGAAACCTATCCGTATGTCAATTACGCTCTATATCGTCCGTCATGCTAAAGCCGAGGACCGAGCCATCTTTATGTCTGATTTTGATCGGGAACTGACCTCCGATGGTATTATGGCTGCCGCCCGAGTCGGTCGTTATTTGCATGAGAAAGGCATTCAGCCCGACATCATTATAAGTAGCCCAGCACCAAGGGCAAAAAGTACCGCAAAGGTTGTTGCTGAGCAGGTTGGCTATGATGTGGCACAGGTTCAGTTGAATGAAAAATTATATGAAGGTGGGCCCAAAGCCTATCTGGCAGCCATTAATGCACTTCCCGATACAACGGAGGCTGCCATGATTGTGGGACATAATCCGGATGTATCCTATCTGGCCGAATTTCTGACCCACCAAAGTATTGGCTCCATGAGTAAAGGAGAGGTTGTGGCTGTTTCGTTCAAGGAGTTGACCTGGGCGGAGGTTTCTGGCCGAACTGGCAGTATGGTGTTCCAAATTGGACCGAAACAGATTGTAAATTAATAATGAAAAATGAATAATGGGTGTTGATGGATTAGTCAAAGCTATTATATATATGACCGCACAGCCGGACTTAATTATACATTGACCATTATTCATTACCCATTTACCAACATGAACCGTAACCGTCGCATTTTCATCGTTGTTTTCATTGTCTTTACAACCGTCGTCGCCTTGCTGGCTATCGACATGGCCCGACGTACAACCGCTCCCTGGAACAAACATCGGGAACTTGAGCGCGCGTTACCCGCTAAAGACGGCACAGCTACAGACACTATGGCAACGGATACGTTGCTTGCTCCCTAACGCCAATGCTTCAACTCGCTGCTGTACATCATATTGCCATAATCTGCTCGGACTATGAAGTCTCCAAACGATTTTATACCGAGGTATTAGGCTTTACTATCCTGGGAGAATACTATCGGGCGGAACGACAATCCTATAAATTGGATCTGGCCCTGAATGGGCAGTACCTGATTGAGCTCTTCTCCTTTCCCAACCCGCCTAAACGCCCCTCGCGACCCGAAGCATCTGGCTTACGTCATGTAGCGTTTGCTGTTACTGACCTCGATGCCGCCATCGTGCATTTAAACGGACAAGGTGTTTCTACGGAACCAGTCCGGGTAGATGAGCACACGGGTCGGCGCTTCACCTTCTTCGCCGACCCCGATGAGTTGCCGCTGGAGTTGTACGAAGCTTAGAAGCCGGGAGCAAGGTGCACGGAGCAGGGTATCCAGTAAAAACCTCTACTCCGTGCACCTTGCTCCACGCCTTTAAAGCACTCTTGTCAATACCCTAACCAACGCATCCACATCATCGGGTGTATTGTACAGGTGTGGGGCTATGCGTAGAACGCGCGCTCGGGCTGAAACCGATACGTTTTCTTTCAGGAGTGCCTGCTGAACGGCCATCGGGTCGGCCTGATCGGGTAACCATAACCCAACTAAATGATGGCTGCGCCCCGAACTCCCATTCTCAGGTTCAAGGCGACACCCGAGCTGCTCCAATTGGGGCCAGGCGTCTGCTAACAGGGCTTTGGCGTATGCCTGAATACGGACTGGTTGCCAGTCAATGAGCTGAGTTAGGGCGGCTTCGAGCATAGGCATTTGCAGAAAATGGGTGTGTTCGCCTACGTTATAGCGGTATGCTTTCGGCCGATAGGTGGGTTGATAATCCATCAATCGGTGAAATTGATTACTGTCGAGTCGGTTCATCCAGCCTTCTTCGAGTGGAATACCTTCATCGAAAGCGGGCCCGAAATAGGCTAATCCAAGCGAATAAGGCCCCATCAGCCATTTATAACCTGCACAAACAACGGCATCGGGCTGGATTTTTGCCAGATCAACCGGTAAGGCACCAATGGCCTGGGTTCCATCAATCACAACCCAGGCTCCAACCTCGCGGGCCCGTTGCCCAATCGCTTCCAGATCAAAACGGATGCCGTACATCCAGTGAACGGGCGGTACAACCACTAGTGCGGTCTCGGGTCCGATTGCATCGAGCAACCGTTCATTCCAGTGGGCTCCTTTCGGGAATTCGTCGGGCATGCCAACGGTGGTTATAGTTAATCCAAGCTCGGTGCAAACACGCCCCCAGGCATATACATCACTCGGAAATTCATCGCCAATAAGTACAATTGTCTGCCCAGCCTGAATGCCTGGTTTTAACGCTAGATTTCGGGCTACCACAGCCATCCCATATGATACGGAGGGTACAATAGCGATCCTATCTGGATCATCAGAATTGATGAGGGTAGCAAACAACTCCCGTACACGAATGGCCCCGCTGAAGAAATCATCAGGGCGTAATCCGAAGGGATTTGCCTGTTGAGAAAGTGCTGAGTGGCCCGCTTGTTCAACAGTTTTGCTAAAGGGTGATCGGGTAGCACAATTTAGATAGTGGATGCCTTCGGGCAAGTTAAACTCATTGGTTTGACAGGCGAGAAGGGGTAGTTCAACAGGAGACATAAACAGACCGATACGAATTAGTTGGATGATGAAAATTTAATCTGGCACGGGGTTTGTTTAGGATACAAGTAAATTGTAAACAGTCCTAGTTGTATGAATACCCTATTGGGCATTGGTTCCCGTGTTAATCATGCTGAGTTTGGTGATGGAGTTATTATTAACCTGAAATCCAATGGGTACACCATTACGTTTCTTCAGCATGGCGTGAAGATACTCAAATTCGACGCGCCCCTGACCATCATTGAAGCCCTTGAGCCCGACAGTGATCTGGTTAGTCTGTTTGATGTAGAACAATCCCTGACGCGGATTCTCCAAAAATGGGTTGACCAAACGGAACTGGTTCCGCTGGGAGATAAATGGAAAGGAGGGAAGCTCATCCTAAAACCAGGCCGGGCCGATTTGTCACAGAAAGAAATGCCGATTGATGGCTTCTTTCATAAAATCGTGATGGTTCGAGACCGGTTGCGCGTACTCGAACAGCGGGTGAACGCCAGTCAACTTGACGATGAAGAGAAGATCAATATTCAACAATATATCACCCGGATTTACGGTAGCCTGACATCGTTCAATCTATTGTTTAAAAACCAACACCAACAGTTCGTTGGTGAGAAAACCACCGCCGACGTGTAGTCTGGCATACTTGTCTCAAATAGTTTTGGGTTAGTTAGATTGGGGGTTCCCCGCCGTCGGCTTCGATAGCGGGGACTTTTTTGTTTTTGTGAAGTGGTCGTAATAAGTGGAGTAGGTGGAATGAGTGTGCCTCTGCTTGACGTACTCCACTTACTTCACTCATTCCACCTACTTCACTTATTCCACTTACCCCCACCAGCCCGCGGATGATACTCCCTGAGCGTCTGCTGTAAATAATCCCGGTCGAGGTGAGTGTAAATTTCGGTAGTGGTAATGGATTCATGGCCAAGCATTTGCTGAACTGCCCGGAGGTCGGCACCCCCTTCGATGAGGTGGGTCGCGAATGAATGGCGGAAGGTGTGCGGGCTGATTGTCTTCTTGATGCCTACTTCCTCTGCTAGTTTTTTGATGGTGGTAAAGACGGTAATTCGAGAAAGCTGTTTACCCCGCAGATTCAGGAAAATAGTGTCTTCGTCGCCCTTCTGAACATCCAGCTGACTACGCACATGCTCGACATAGATGCGGGTATAGTGCATCGCATCCTCGCCAATGGGTACCAGCCGAACCTTGTCGCCTTTGCCCAGGACCCGTACAAAACCTTCGGTAAAAAAACAGTTGGTTAGGCGAAGGTTCAATAGTTCCGTAACGCGTAATCCTGAGCTATAGAGTACTTCGAGCATAGCGCGGTCGCGGGTACCACCGGGTGTCGATAGGTCGATAGCCGCCAGCATATCTTCAATTTCGGGAAAGCTGAGCGTATCGGGCAGTTTTCGTCCCAACTTAGGGGCTTCCAGCAGTTGAGTTGGGTCGCGGTCAATTAAGTTTTCGAGCAGCAGGTACTTGAAAAACGATTTTATACCCGATAACATCCGTGCCTGACTATGCGCCGATAAGCCCAACTCGCCAAGGTATTTCAGGAAATTCATCAATTCCTTTTCGGTCACCTGCATGGGCGTGCGGGCCGGATCAGTCAGGAGAATGTATTCATGAAGTTTGTCGGCGTCGTGCAAATAAGCCTCAACGGAATTTTCGGCCAGTGACCGTTCGAGTTTGAGGTAGTTCTTAAAGGCGTTTATATAACTTTGCCACATAGCAAGCGAATGAATAATGTATAATGGTTAATGAATAATGGTTGGCTAAGGTCTGTTTTTCAGTGTTCATTATACATTATTCATTAACCATTATACATTATATGAAACAGATATTGATCATTAACGGCCCTAATCTCAACTTGTTGGGCAAGCGTGAACCGACTATTTATGGTAATCGCTCCTTCGTTGACTACCTGGAAACGCTCGAAGCGAAGTTCCCCGACGTGCAACTTCGCTATTTTCAGTCGAATCACGAAGGCGAACTGATTGATAAAATTCACGAACTGGGTTTTGATATCGATGGCATCGTGATCAATGCCGGTGCCTATACGCATACGTCCATTGCCATTGCTGATGCACTATCGGCCGTAACAGCTCCTGCCATAGAGGTGCATATTTCCAATGTTCATGCCCGCGAGTCGTTCCGTCACCATAGTTACCTATCCGCGAAATGCAAAGGCATTGTGGTTGGCCTTGGGCTGATGGGGTACGAAATGGCAGTACGGTATTTAATGAACAATGAATAATGGAAAATGTATAATGACAGTTTCTTCTGACTTCAAGCATTATCCATTGTTCATTCTACATTCTACATTATTATGATCACCTTCTATCCTGGTCCATCAAAAGTCTATCCGCAAGTCGCTGAGTATGCGGCTGAGGCAATCCAGCAGGGCCTAGTGAGCCTGAACCATCGGAGTGCGGGTTTTATGGATATCGTAAAGGAAACGGTTCGGTTGCTTCACGAAAAACTCGACATTCCAGCTGATTACCACGTCGCGTTGGTTTCATCGGCAACAGAGTGCTGGGAAATTGTGGCCCAGTCGCTGACGGCAGAATCCAGCCTGCATCCCTATAGTGGCGCGTTTGGTAAAAAGTGGGCTGAGTATACCTATCGAATCAAACCACCAACCAGCCTGAGCGAAGCCGATGTGTTGTGTATTGTTCAGAACGAAACCTCCAATGGCACCCAGGTTAACATGGAAACACTGGCCCAGTTCAGACGAGATTTCTCGTCGCTGATTGCGGTCGATGCCGTTTCCTCAATGGCGGGGGTTGCTTTCGACTGGTCATTGGCCGATGTCTGGTTTGCTTCCGTACAGAAGTGTTTTGGATTGCCAGCTGGTTTGGCAGTCATGGTTTATTCGCCAGCCGCTCTTAAACAGGCGGAGGAAATTGGCGAGAAGGCACATTACAATAGTCTGCTATTCATTCACGAAAACTTCTCGAAATTTCAGACACCCTATACGCCCAATGGCCTGGGTATCTACATGCTTATGCGCGTTTTGCAGCAGGTGCCCCCCATTACCACGGTGCACGCTATGACAACGAAACGAGCCACTGACTGGTATGCTTTTTTTGACCAGTTTGGCACAGACTTTCGGCTGTTGATCCACGACCCCGCTATCCGTTCCGATACGGTAATTGCCGTAGAAGGTTCAGAGAAAGCAGTTAAGGAAATTAAAGCAGCCGCTCAGCAGGCAGGGATTACGCTGGGCAATGGGTACGGCGACTGGAAAAACACCACCTTCCGAATTGCGAACTTTCCGGCCATAACCGATGATGAGATTGGAACTTTGATGCAATTTCTTCGGTCGTACAGGTAGCGCGGGCTGAAGTCCGAGTGCCTTTAAGATCAATTTGTTATGATGCTCAGTTTTAAAGAAATTATCTCCGTTACACTCATACTATTTTCGGTGATCGACGTTATCGGGTCATTGCCGGTTATTATTGACCTGCGCAAGAAGACCGGTAAGATTGAGTCAGAACGAGCCACGTTTGCATCGGGCGCCCTGATGATCTCCTTTCTGTTCGTTGGGGAACGAATCCTGAAGCTTTTTGGCGTCGATGTGGCATCGTTTGCCGTGGCTGGAGCCCTGATTATTTTCCTGATCGGGCTGGAGATGATTCTCGGTCGAACCATTTTCAAATCGGAAGAAACCACAGGGGGGGCTACCCATATTGTACCAATTGCGTTCCCCCTGATTGCTGGAGCAGGAACATTAACAACCATCATCTCACTCCGGGCTGAATACCAGACGGTAAATATCATTGTCGGTATTGTACTGAATCTGGTGCTGATTTATGCCGTGTTGAAATCGTCGGGCTGGCTCGAAACGCGGCTTGGCTCGGGTGGGCTGGCAGTGTTACGCAAAATCTTTGGGATCATACTGCTGGCCATCGCTATCAAGCTATTCAAGACGAATCTGATTGCCGATTTCTAATCGAAACCATTGGCTGAAACCAGCCTTCAACGAGGCTGCGTGTCTACGAATGCAACATACCCTTTTGCTGGAATGTACCCTCCGGCGAAAGGGTATTTTAGTGAAAAAAGCTTGCTTTTCACCAAACTAACCGTGTTTCTGAAACCAGTATTTGTTTTTATACACTTTTTTGGGTTAATAATCCTTACAATTATAAAGTGATAAATTTTTTCCGAAAATGTTGTGATTTACTGGATCAAACGAATTAAAATTATAATATTTCCTGAGAAACAGTAAAAAATATGGTTAGAGCCTATGTTGGCCTTTATATTTTATTGTAAAGCCGTATTATATTTGCCGGAAGTCTGTTAACGAAACCCCTATTCAAAATAATCCACTGTACATCATGGCAAAATCGAAGTTAGAGTACATTTGGCTCGACGGCTACAAGCCCACCCAAAGCCTGCGTTCCAAAACTAAAATTGAGGATGATTTCTCAGGCAACCTTGAAGACTGCTCGATGTGGTCGTTTGATGGTTCTTCAACCGAACAGGCTGAAGGTGGTAAGTCAGACTGTTTGCTGAAACCAGTTTTCATCTGTCCTGATCCACAGCGCAAAAACGGTTACCTCGTCATGTGTGAAGTGTTGAATGCCGATGGTACTCCTCACGTAACCAACGGTCGTGCCACGATTGAAGATGACGATAACGATTTCTGGTTTGGCTTTGAGCAGGAGTATTTCCTGTGGGATATGAAAATTGACAAACCACTTGGCTTCCCGGCTGAAGGGTTCCCAACACGTCCACAAGGTCCTTATTATTGCTCGGTAGGTGCTCAAAATGCCTATGGCCGTTATATCATTGAAGAACACCTTGATGTTTGTCTGGATGCTGGTCTAAATGTAGAAGGTATCAATGCTGAGGTAGCAACTGGTCAGTGGGAATTCCAGATTTTCGCTAAAGGGGCTAAAGCTGCTGGTGATCAGATTTGGGTAGCTCGTTACCTGTTAGAGCGGATTGGAGAGAAATACGGTATCTCTATCAACTGGCATTGCAAACCTCTGGGTGCTACCGACTGGAACGGCTCGGGTATGCACGCTAACTTCTCAAATTCAGTGCTGCGCACATCGGGTAGCCAGGATGTATATTCTAAAATTTGCGAAGCCTTCTCTCCAGCAGACGTTATCAAAGCGCACATTGCTGTATACGGTGCCGACAACGAAATGCGCCTGACAGGTAAGCACGAAACACAGTCGATCGATCAGTTCTCGTACGGTATTTCTGACCGGGGTGCTTCAATTCGTATCCCAATTGCTACCGTAGAACGTGGTTGGAAAGGCTGGTTAGAAGATCGTCGTCCAAACTCGGCTGCCGATCCATACAAAGTGGCAGCTATCATTATCAAAACCGTTAAATCGGCTGATGTTGTAGCGGCATAAGCCAACATACTTATTGGTACAAAGCCCGGCTGCGCGAGTAGCCGGGCTTTTTTGTGGTATTCATTGTAATCTGTGCTGAAGGCGTGTAAGTTTGACAAATATTTAAAAACCTAAAACCTTAAAGCCGTTCGATGTCTAATTTTCGTTTCAAAGCCCTCGAAATTGCCCAAAGTCGTCAGGCTATGCCGGTAGCAGCTCCTACTGAACGTGTTGGTGATTTTTTTGGCAGTTATACATTCAATAATGAAGTCATGCGGGCACTCCTCTCGCCCGAAGCCTACCTAAAAGTTACCGAAGCCATCAGCACCAATGGCCAGATTGACCGGGGTATTGCCGACGAAGTAGCGAGTGCCATGAAATCGTGGGCAACCTCCAAAGGCGCAACCCACTACACCCACTGGTTTCAGCCGCTAACGGGCGAAACCGCCGAAAAACACGATGCCTTTTTTGATATTACCCTCGACGGTAAAGCCGTCGAGAAATTCAAAGGAAGTGCATTGGTACAGCAGGAACCGGATGCATCGTCGTTTCCGAATGGAGGACTGCGGAATACCTTCGAGGCTCGGGGTTACACCGGATGGGACCCCTCATCACCTGCGTTTTTGATGGATAACGGAGCAGGCGGAAAAACGCTCTGTATTCCATCGGTTTTTATTTCGTATACGGGGGAAGCGCTGGATTACAAAACACCCTTGCTGAAAGCACTGAATGCACTGGATAAAGCGGCAACGGCTGTTTGTCAGTATTTTGATCGGAATATCACGAAAGTAACCCCCACACTCGGTCCAGAACAGGAATATTTTGTGGTTGACCGGGCGCTGTTCTATGCCCGCCCTGATCTGGTACTGGCTGGCCGAACGGTATTTGGACATGCTCCCGCACGGGGCCAGCAATTGGAAGATCACTATTTTGGTTCTATTCCGCCCCGCGTCAATGCGTTTATGGTGGACTTTGAGTTCGAGTCCATGAAACTTGGCATGCCGGTTCGGACGCGACACAATGAAGTGGCACCGGGTCAGTTTGAGGTAGCCCCGACTTTCGAAGAAGTCAATCTGGCCGTTGACCACAATGCGCTGCTGATGGATTTAATGGAAAAGATATCGGAGAAGCATAACCTGAAGGTGCTCTTCCACGAAAAACCATTTGCCGGAGTTAATGGGAGTGGCAAACACAATAACTGGTCGATGGGGACCAATACAGGCGTTAACCTGCTGGCTCCGAGCACCAAACCAAAGGAAAGTCTACGGTTTCTGACGTTTCTGGTGAATGTAGTAAAAGCGGTTCACGATAATGCCGATTTACTACGTGCCAGTATTGCCTCGGCGGGTAATGAACACCGGCTGGGTGCTAACGAAGCTCCCCCGGCCATTGTCTCGATTTTCCTGGGTGAAGCTTTAACGCTGGCTCTTAATGATCTGGAAACCAAGTCGGAAGTGACCGTGAATAAGGGCGATAACGTGTATTACAAGCTGGGACTCAACCGTATTCCCAGCCTGATGCGCGACAATACCGACCGGAACCGAACCTCACCTTTCGCCTTTACGGGTAATAAATTTGAGTTTAGAGCAGTGGGAAGTTCAGCCAACTCGGCGTCGACTATGACCGTTTTGAACGCCATTGTAGCCGATCAGTTGAACCGATTTAAAACCGATCTGGATGTACGGTTAGCAAAGGGTGAGAAGAAGGAACTGGCTATCGTCGATATTTTAAAAGAATACTATGCCAACAGCAAACGCATCCTGTTTGAAGGCAATGGGTACTCGGACGAGTGGGTTGACGAAGCGGCTCAACGGGGCTTGTCAAACATCAAATCATCGCCCGAAGCGTTAGGCGTGTTTGTTCAGCCCGAATCGCTGGCCCTGTTTGAGCGGACGGGGGTTATGAACCACGCTGAGGTTGAATCCCGCTACGAAATTGAACTCGAAAAGTATATCAAAAACGTGCAGATCGAGTCGCGCGTGATGGGCGATCTGGCCATGAACCACGTAGTATCAACCGCACTGAAATACCAGAACAAGTTAGCCGAAACTGCCCGGAATCTGGTTGAGTTAGGCATGACTGCCGAAGCTGAACCGATTAAAGATATCCTGCGTGAAATTTCAACCCGGGTCATTGTGATCAAGAAGGGAGTGGAAGCCATGATCGAATCCCGCAAAAAAGCGAACAATGTAACCGATACTGCCGAACGCGCCAAACTCTACGCTACCGAAGTAAAGGATCACTTTGACCTGATCCGTTACGAAGTGGATAAGCTCGAAGAAGTGGTTGACGATGAAGACTGGCCATTAATAAAGTACCGCGAATTATTATTTGTGAAATAGAGTTAAGACCGATGCCCGTGGTCATAACTTTGTTACTGAACGAAGAAGCTGATTACTTATACGGGAGGATTAGTGTCTAGTTATCAGGTGATTACTAACGAGAATGGTCAGCTCTAAAGCTGACCATTCTCGTTAAAAGATCAATGCTAATTTCAATGGTTCACCCATCTGCAATGGCATTTGTAATTTCCAGTCCGTCAATTAACACGCATAAACTGAGCGTTTATTTAGTTTAAATTCCCAACGACTGTAACGATGCTTTTCGCTCCAATAGTTAGGCTACCATCGTAGTTCCTGATAGAAACAGGGTCAAGATCTGCCATTGCCGACGTTGTATAGCGTGTTACGTTGGATAAATTGCCAGATGCCAAAATCAGCTTAACTAATTGGTCCTCACTCCCCGCGTTGATACATACGGTAACGAGTTGCTGGTTCTTGTTCCTATACGATGATACCAGAAGCCCTTCATTGCTTTGCGTAACCGACGTATTTACCCGCACGGCACCGGGACGTATAAATCGACTGAAATTGCCGAATGCCCAGAGCATCTTCGATGAATAGTAATTGCCGTCCGTTTTCGTTTTGTCGATATAGATCAACCCATCTTTGTAATTGTAAGGCGATATGGCAATCCACCAATGCCAGGCTGAGGCATATGCATTGACGAGGTCAGTATGGATCACTTTCGCGACGTACAAGCCGGGGTCAATACCAAGTTCTCGTCCAGATCCGTTTATTTCCCCGCTGTTGTCGCCCAGAATGCAGTATTCCGACATCCAGTAGCCAAGATTCGGAACATCGGATACGCTAGTCGCAAGCTGGTTGCGCTTCTGCACGGCAATGTTGTACGGAGAGGTCGTAAAATAACTATGAGCAGAGACCGCCTTCGTGAGGTTCGGTAGATTACCAATATAGTCCGTTGAGGCTTTGTTGAAAAATGAACTGATCTGCTTGCCTTTTCCCTGACGATTGTGCTCTGAATACAGAAATTCAATTTGACCCGCTTCGGCGACATTTATCTGGGTAGCCAGTTTATTGTTCAATAGGGCGCTACTGAGCGACCGGGTTATACTGGCGATCTGGTTGTTGTAAAAAGGAGTGCCCTCCTGACCCCCATCGCTCCAGTCCCATTGGGGTTCATTGACCGGACTGATGTAATTGAACAAAATCCCGGTTTTGTTGCGGATGCCTGTAATCACCGTAGCCAGAAACCCGGCGTACTGATCAAACTTATCCGCATTCAGATTAGGGATTGCTTTACTTGCATACCCTTTGCCATTGATCGTGTACTGGACGGGCGGGCTGTTTGGGAATGCTAAAAAGGTAGCGACACCGCGTTCTTTAGCAGCCTTTAAAAACCAGACTTGCCCAGCCTGCTTAGACCAGTTATAGGTTCCATCGTTGTTGAGGAATGATTCCGCACGTCGCCATTCATCCTTAATACCACTCTCAATGCCCTGTTCAGCAGTTCCCGCGCCAATGTTAAACCGCCAGAGCGACAAGCCGATTCCCTTAGGTTTTCCATTGGGCAGGGTATCCCTACTGAAGAGCAAATCGGCGATGGCTGTTTTCTTTGCCTCTGGCCACTGACCCACAAACTGGCAGGACCAGGCATCGGAAGCCCCAAAATGATCGATGGTCTGGCCTGTTTTTGTGGGGTCGATGGTAACCGTTATTCCTGTGGTAGCTCCTGGTTTCGTCAGGATGTCTGCTCTAGGACTGGCGTTGCTAACGATAGCAACCAGCAAAAGGCAAAGCACGTTTAGTAGTCGGAAAGAATAGGAATCGGGAAGTTGCATAAATGAGGAGGGCCAGATTTAGATTGCCTAAACTAGGATTAACTCATCAATTCGCATACGAACAGCATGTATTTTTACGTAATTAGCTCTTTAGATTCATGAGCTAACCGATAGCCTGTAGCCAATTTACCGACGCTGAGTATCCTGACGGGAGGCCATTACCAATTAAACGGTCAACGTGTCAGCGCGGAATTATCCTGTCCTGGAAAAAGTTGACCATAAACTGGTTCACTAATGGATACATTTATTGCCCAAAATTGGCCTGTTGACTTGCCCGGTGCCAAACAGACTTGACTGATAAAATTACTGGGGTATTCTTCAGTGAATTGCTAGATCAACTTGGTGAAAACTTACTTCTTAACGTTGTTGTACTCCTGATCCGTTACCGGTTGCAACCACGTTACCCGCCCTGTTGCCGTGTTGGGTGTGATGGCTACCTGCCTAAATTCGACCGTTGGCGAAGCTCCATGCCAATGGGGTATGTTTGGTGGACATTTCACCGCGTCGCCTTTTCGGAGGATTTGAATGGGTTTACCCTGCTCCTGATAGTAACCAATGCCGCCCAGCGCCAGCAGTACCTGCCCGCCCGCGTGGCGATGCCAGTGCGAGCGGGCACCCGGCTCGAAGGTCACGTAGCCCACGGGAATATTGATCGCGCTGTCGGGCTCGATTAACTGCTGCACCCAGACGGTGCCGGTAAAGTTGCTGGCTGGTGCCCGCTGGCCTTTTGGGAAAATGGCACCCGCGTCCGTTTGCGTTGCCGGTTGGGTTTGCGCCCTTACCTCGCTACCGATCAATGAGATCAGTAAACCTACAGCTAGTAAGCCTATCACGTTGTTTTTCATTGATTTCACTGTAAAAGCGCTCTCCTTGTATATAATTTCACTTACCGTCTGGCTGCTGTAGCCTGCGTCAAAACCAGTCGGCCAGCGTCGGCTTCCGATTTACCGACGGTTGTTTCGATCAGTGCCATCGCCTGCTGTAGCTGGGGGGCGGTCAGTCCCAGGTGCAAACAGATGCCCAGGTGGCTTTGCAACATGGGCTCAACGCCCCCGATACTGGTCAGCACCGAAATGGTCGTCAGCTCCCGGTCGGTATAGTTGAGCACATCCCGCTCGAACAGATCGGCAAACAGATGCTCTTTCAGAAACACGTCGATCTCCGGACTAAACGCCGAGTACCCTCGCTTCGGCCCGGTTTCGGGCTGCCCACTCAGTTGTTCGAGGACTTTTTTGCCGCGCTCGTACTTCGGTTCGCTGCTGGTAATCGGTGAGGCTTCCCGGCCCACCTTGTCGGTGATGCCCTTTTTCTTGCGTTCGTCCAGTACCGTTATGAAGGTCTGTAACCCACGAATACTTCGTGGAAATCCACAATAGGCATACAAATGGACCAGCACTTCCTTGATTTCGTTGACAGTCAGCCCTGCATCCAGACCTGTGTTTAGGGCTGGCTGTAGTTTTTGCAGATCGCCCTTGGCGGTCAGGGAAGCAATAGCGACAATACGTTGCTGTTTCGGCGACAAGGTGGTTGGCTGACTCAGTTGGTTTTGCGCGTGGAGCTGGTTAACTGAGATAACCCAACTGACAAGCATACATACTAGAGCGATCCGCATATAGGTAATGAGATGAGTATTCTTTATACCAATGCCAGATTAAACGGTAGCTTACGAATGCGTTTGCCGGTTAAATCAAATATAGCATTGGTCAGGGCAGGAGCAAAGGCAGGCAAACCCGGTTCGCCAACACCACCCGCTGGTTCGTCGTTGTCCATGACATACACATCAATGGGTGGAATATCGGTGATGCGGGGCAGTTGATACGAGTAGAAATTCTTGTCTACGGGCACGCCATCCTTAAATGTCACCTGATGCTGGGTAGCGGCTCCCAATGCCATCACAATAGACCCCTCCACCTGTGCTTTGATGGTATCGGGATTAACGTACCACCCGCAATCCATCACCGCCCAGACATGGTCGATTTTGAGCTTTCCGTCCGTGCCTTTTGATACTTTCACCACCTGCCCTACCGTACTGGAAAAACACTCAGTGATAGCCATGCCGTAGCCCTCGCCCGGTTTGCGGGTTTTCCAGCCCGATACCTCGGCCAGTTTGTCGAGTTGCCGATGCAGTCGCTCATCGGGCAGGTGTTCCCGGCGGAAGGCCATTGGATCCTGCCTGGCTTCATGGGCCAGTTCGTCGATGAAACTCTCATAAGCAAAGCCGTTGGTCGATGCATACACTGAGCGCCACCACATGGTTGGAATGGGTGTTTCGAAAGGCACATCGGCAATGCTGAGGTTTTTGATGCCGTCGGCATAGGGTTTCAGAAAGCCTTCCGACGTACTCCGATTGGCTTTGTCTTTCGGTCCTCCGCGCCAATGGTCATTGTTTTGACCAGCCATGCGAAGCTTGAAGGCGCTGATTTTCCCCTTATCGACAACCCCCTCGCACCGGTACGTAATACCGGGTCGATACGGGCCATTCGTTGCATCATCTTCGCGAGTCCAGACCACCTGCACCGGCGCTTTTATTTCTTTGGAGATTACGGCCGCTTCATGCGGGTAATCCATAAATGCCTTTCGGCCAAATCCACCCCCCAGAAAGGTCATGTGGACAATTACCTTTTCGCGGTCCAGCCCCATTTCTTTGCTGATGGCATCCTGTACCCACTCGGGTGCCTGGATTGGTCCCCAGATTTCGAGTTTATCGTCCTGATAGTGGGCAATGCAGTTCAACGGTTCCATGCACGCGTGATACTGATAGGGCGTTTCATAGACAACATCGAGTTTCTTAGGTGCCTGGGCCAGAACGGCTGATGCGTCGCCCTGCTGCTTAAAGGAAAGTCCTTCCTGTGTTCTTAAGGCTTGCTGTTGGCGTTTGAAAATCTCGTCGGTGTTTAGGTGCTCAAATCCACTATCGTCCCATTCAACTTTCAGGGCTTTTTTTCCCTGCAAGGCGGCCCAGGTTGAGGTGGCTACGACTGCTACGCCCTCACGGTACGTATTAAATACCAGCATTTTGGTTTTGAACACGTGTTTGACGCCGGGTACTTTACGAGTAGCCGTATCATCAAAACTCTTGACTTTACCCCGCAGACGGGGGTTACGTTCCACGGCGGCATAGAGCATACCCGGAATTTCTTTGTCCAGCCCAAACGTGGCCGTCCCATTGGTTTTTAATTTGGTATCCTGCCGAAGCAACGGCTTGCCAACGAGCTTGTAGTCGGATCGCTTTTTTAAGACGACGTTCTTGGGCGTTTCCAGCTTCATCGCGTCTGCCACCAGTTCTCCATAGTGGAATCGCTTGTTGCTGGGCCGGTGAATGACCTGTCCTGATTCGGCATAACAGTCCGCTATCGGCACGTTCCATTTGGTTGCGGCTGCCTGAATCAGCATTTGGCGGGTAGTAGCGCCCAGCGTCAGCAAGTTCTTGTAGGAACCCCGCACGGTTGAACTACCCCCCGTAACCTGATTGCCGTATTTTTTAGAATCCCCTTTGGCAAAAACGATATTTACTTTGTCCAGATCGACTTCAAGTTCTTCGGCAACCATCTGAGGAATGGACTGATAAACCCCCTGGCCCATTTCGGCCCGGTGCGAGAAAATAGTCACCTGGCCGGACGGTTCGATATGGACCCAGGCATTCATTTCAATACCAAAACTATCGGCTTCAGCCGCTTTGATCATTTCGGCTTCTTCGGCATTCGACGGGATATAGAATCCCAGCGAAAGCGCCAGACCGGTCAGGCCCGAGGCTTTCAGGAAATGGCGTCTGGATACGGGTTGTGTGTCCATGTTGATGTTGCTTTTGTTACCGTTGAGGGGCGTAGGCGCCTGTGTTGATCCAGGTCGTCCAGGCTTTTTTAAATTCAGCATGACTCATGGGGGGCAGCGTCCGGCCTTCACCGGGGTTCCAGCCAGCCTTTACCAGGCCATCGTCTGCGTGTTCCAGCAGTTTTTCCACGTTCTTATTCCCATTTTGCTTGGGATCGACCAGTTGTTTGGCTAATTGGCGGGGTGTTCGTCCCTGGAAAACCATCCGCATGGTTGCCGGGGGTAAATGCCATTCTGGATTTCCTGGTGGCGTATGCAGACCCGGCGTGTTGGTTGGCTGATGGCAGTTCGAGCATTTCATGGCATAAATGCCTTTGCCATCCGTACCCCGACGAGGGCCCATCGTGTGCAGGTGATTGTCGTCGCCCTGGAGCGGTATATCACCCGATGGATGACAGTTCATGCAGCGCGGACTCATCAGCACTTTGTAGACATTGGCAAACGCTTTCACCGACGTAACGCTGTCCCTCCGGACCGGATCTTTTTTGATGGGTGCAACATGGGCTGCTGTGTTCATCGGGCTGGTACTGATCGGATCAGTATGCGTGGTAAACGTAGAGGCCATAATCCCTGTCATCGACAGAAGAATGGCCAGGTTATAGATTGTTCGTAAAGGCATAGACGGACGTGCTTTCGTTTCTGAATGCGTTTATGGAGGTGGCTACCGGCTTTATTGTTGACGACGTAACATTACTCGCTTTTGCCGAGCTTTCGATCCGCTCCACTGGCCGCTACATGAATGGCTTTCCGAATGCGGGGGTACGTGCCGCACCGGCAAATATTGCCCGCCATAGCCGCATCGATATCCGCATCGGTCGGGTTGGGGTTCTCCCGAAGCAGCACCGCGGCCGACATGAGCTGTCCGGAGTGACAGTAACCACACTGGGGCACGTCGATTTGCTGCCAGGCCTGTTGCAGGGGGTGATCATTGTTTTGAGAGAGCCCTTCAATGGTGACCACCTGCTGGCCAGCGGCCCGGCTCATTTTGGTGACGCACGAACGCACCGCTTCACCGTTCAGGTGGACGGTGCAGGCCCCACACTGGGCGACGCCACAGCCGTACTTCGTACCTTTCAGGCCCACTACGTCCCGGATGGCCCACAGGAGGGGCATCTGCGGATCGACATCCATCGATTGCTCCTTGCCGTTGATCGTTAACTTAATGATTGCCATAACGTTGCTGTTGAGAAAATACATTCAGTTGCCATTATAGTCGTAACAACAGCTCATGCTTGCCGTATGTTTAACCGATTAATCGCCAAAGTTCCTGCTGTTTCTTCAGTTGAATGGTATATAAATTACGGTATTTCATACCAAAATCACTGATTTGGCGGGCACAGGTCAGTAACTCATCCATCCCGGAATGCTTGAAATTGCCCGATGTTCGCTTTTGGTTTGCCTGATTATCTAGTTGGCGAGATGGTTTTTCCAGAATTCGATGGCGTACTGCATCCAGCCTGCGGCATCGGTGCCTATCCCCGTCCCAAAGCCATGACCAGCCTGGTTGTATCGACGGTATTCGACGGCTACACCCGCGTTTTTTAAATTCTGAACACGCCGGTCCACCGTTACTGCGTTTGCGATCCCATCATTGGCACTAACGGTTATGAATGTCGGTGGAAAATTGGGCGAGTAACTGGACTGGCCGGTATAGGCAATAACAACAGTTGCCGGTTGAGGCAGGTTGCCTACGCCGTAACTGGCTACGCCGTTTAGCGCAATGTTACCAACCATTCGGGCACCTGCCGACCCGCCCCATAAGGAATAACCTTTTGTACTGACACCAAGAGTTTGGGCGTTCTGAAAAATATACGCGATAGCTGCGGCCAGATCTTCGGTGGCAACCTGTTCTCCAATGCGGTACCGGATTACAAACGCGTTCAGTCCTTCTTTACTGATCTCTTCGGCGAGCGGAAAGCCTTCGTGCAACGAACCTACGTACGAAAAGCCACCCCCCGGACAAACGATAGCGAACGGAGCGCCCGGCTTGCCCCGGTAAAAAAACAGACCCGTTCTAGTTTTGGCTCGATCCGTTTGCTTTTGCTGGTCGGTGTAAACATCGTAAAAGACCCTCTTTTTGGCATCAACATCATCGATCATTCGGTTCAGTGCGCCTACGACAACGTCGGGGATCACGTGACTGTGGTAGGGCATAAGTGAACCCACATCCCGCAGGCGCGTGTCGTAATAACGGGTATTGTCATCCCAGGGTAACAGCAACTCGCCAAAGCCCTGAAAGGCCTAATGATTGACAATGTCCCGGACGTAATTAGTGGTAGTTAAATGACCTTTTTTAGGTTGTGTTGCCATTCTACCATTGTTTAGTCTACGTCCGATCTGTGTGTTGTTGCTACTGACCATAACTCTTTCCGCATCTATAGTTTGTATCAGAAAGAGTAATCCGACTAGTAATTTCCCCGAGAAGCCAAAGGGCAAAACCAGTGCTTTTGCCTGAAAAAAATCCCAGGGCTGTTTCATATCTATCCAGACAGGTGATAGTAAGGATTACATAGCGGTGTCATGAGGGCGTTGCTCTTAATTACCCACCCGTTTTTGCAGGTGTGCCGGGTAACGATCTCCCTGTACCGGAATCTGGGAAAAGGCAGAATCAATCTGACTAATGTCATCAGGACTCAGTTCAACATCGACTGCTCCACTATTTTCTTCCAGACGGTGCAGCTTGGTCGTGCCGGGGATCGGGACAATCCAGGGCTTCTGCGCCAGTAACCAGGCCAGGGCAATCTGCGCCGGTGTGGCCGCTTTTTGCCTGGCCATGTCGCCTAATAGGTCAACTAACTTCTGATTGGCTTTCCGGTTCTCTTCCGAAAAACGGGGAACCACATTGCGGAAATCGGTTTTGTCGAACTGCGTATTTTCGTCAATTTTTCCCGTCAGAAACCCTTTACCCAGCGGGCTGAACGGAACAAAACCAATGCCCAGTTCTTCCAGGGTTGGTAAGATTTCTTTTTCCGGCTCCCGCCACCATAACGAGTATTCACTTTGCAAGGCGGCCAGGGGTTGTACGGCGTGGGCTTTACGAATCGACTGTACACCCGCTTCGCTCATCCCGAAGTGCTTTACTTTGCCTTCCTGGATCAGCTCTTTGACCGTTCCGGCCACCTCTTCGATCGGCACATTAGGATCAACACGGTGCTGATAAAACAAATCGATGCGGTCGGTTCGTAATCGCTTCAGCGCTTCTTCGGCCACCTGCCGGATTCGTTCGGGGCGGCTATCCTGCCCTTTGGTGGAATCTCCCTGCTGAAACCCGAATTTAGTGGCAATCACCACCTGGTCCCGGAAAGGCTGCACCGCTTCACCTACCAATTCTTCGTTGACAAATGGACCATAGGCCTCCGCTGTATCGAAGAACGTAATGCCCTTATCGAACGCAGCACGAATCAAGTTAATCGCATCCTGCTTATCGGTTGCCGGGCCATAGCCATAGCTTAAGCCCATGCAGCCTAAGCCCAATGCGGACACCCGTAGGCCACTAGTTCCTACTAATCTTGTTTCCATTATAGTTGATTTATTTCAATAGGTTAATCGTACGCAACCATTTCACTATGTTCGTTTCGGCTTCTTTGGCCTTATCGCCTTGAATAACCAGCAATTGACCATCCCGTTCCGAGCCACCCCGCATCGTAAAACCTTCCAGTATATTGCTGTTGGGACATAGTTCCTTAACTGTCTGGAACGTACTGCCAATACCGTAGCCCCCATTGCTATTAAACGGAATGATGGTTTTACCGCTGAAATCATACTGACGCAAAAAACTTTTCATGGGCGGGGGCAACTGCATGCCCCAGGTTGGAAAGCCGACAAACACAATATCGTACGCTTGGATGCTGTCAATTTTTGTTTTTAACGGGGGCAGGAAACCAGTCTCATTTTCCTTCGCTACCTGTTCTACGGTAGCCCGGTAGTTTGCGGGGTAGGGGGTTGACAATTCAAGGGCCACCAATGTTCCACCCACATGCTTGTGAATGATGTCCGCTAAGGCCCTGGTATTATTGGTTCGGGACAAATACACAATCAATACCTTGCCCGGCAAGGTATTGCCGGGCTTTACAGTAGGCTGATCGGTAACCTGAACGCTCTCCGTTTGGGAAGAAGAGCAAGCTCCAATCAACAGAAGTAATGACAACAGGATGTGCATTATAAAAGCAGTTATTCTCATTCCGGTCGGATGTTTCGTGGCGACTAGCGTAGCTAAGCACAAAGGCTATAACTCACCTCAGTGAATGAAGCGCAATCAGGTTTACTTCTTCGCCGGTGCTTCCACATTCGAGAACGCAAGCACCATTTGCGGCAAACGCTCTCCCTTAACCTCGATTTTGGCTAATTCGGCATTAAATTGGGTTAGCTCATCGGCAGTAAACCGGACATCGGCGGCCCCAACGTTTTCGAGCATGTGCTCCATCTGCGTGGTACCCGGAATCGGCACGATCCATGGTTTCTGCGCCAGCAGCCAGGCCAGCGATACCTGCGCGGGTGTGGACTTCTTTTTGGCAGCCCAGCTTTTCACGAAGTCCAGCAGGGCTAGGTTGTGGGTTATATTCTCGGGCGAAAACCGGGACTCCATTCCGCGAATGTCGCCGGGCGCGAACCGGGTATTGGCGTCGATAGCGCCGGTCAGAAAACCTACGCCCAGCGGACTCCAGGGTACGAAGCCGATACCCAGTTCCTGGCAGAGCGGAATAATGACCTGTTCCGGTCCACGCCAGAGAAGCGAGTATTCGTTCTGAATGGCTGTAACCGGATGAACGGCATGGGCGCGCCGTACGGTTTGCGGTCCGGGTTCAGACAGGCCGTAGTGCAGTACCTTCCCTTCTTTGATCAGGTCTTTGATCGTTCCAGCTACGTCTTCAATCGGAACCGTCGGATCGACCCGGTGTTGGTACAATAAATCAATCCGATCAGTACGAAGACGTTTCAGCATACCTTCCACGACCTCCTTGATATGCTCGGGACGACTGTTCAAACCAGGCAAACGCTGACCTGTTTTCTGGTCGATGTTCCAGCCAAACTTGGTTTCGATAACCACTTTGTTCCGAATCGGGACCAGCGCTTCACCCAGAATGCGTTCCACCTCAAAAGGCCCGTAGGCTTCGGCGGCATCGAATAGAGTAACTCCCCGGTCGAACGCCGTCCGGATGATCTTATGCATTTCGGGACGGGAAGGGATCGTCGTCTGATAGGTACGACTCATGTTCTGCACGCCAAGCCCAATGCTTGAAACCTCCAGTGTACCCAGTTTACGACGTCCAGGTTTGGTGTTTGGGGCCATTGACGCTGGCTGACTCGATGGATCGGGAGCCGAAAGAGCTTTAGCCTCCTGGCCTAACAAGGTACCGCCTGCCAGCGCCAGGCCCGATTTTAGTATGGTCCGACGAGTTAACTCGGTGTTGGCTTGTTGGTTGTTTGTCGATTGCATGGTTAATAGGTTGCTAAAATGATAAAGGTGAAGCTGTTTAAACTTTCTGTTTTCGGCCCAAAGCGAGTGACTTTTTTTGTCATTCCGACGAAGGAGGAATCTTAAACTTCCCAAACGTGCGGCATTAAGATTCCTCCTTCGTCGGAATGACAAAAAATAATCGTTTTTGCACCAGCTTAAGAAAAGTTTAAACAGCTTCGATTTTATCTTCAGTGATTCGAAAATTGAGATACCTCGTTAATGCTTAATCACATGAGTGTCCCGAACACTACTAAATGTCAGGGCCAACATTTTCCAGGAACGGCCTTGTTTTTTATAGACTTCGGTAACAGTAAACTCCGTCTTGGCCTCCGTGCCCCGAACCATGGCCACCAGCGTAATCCGACTCCAGATGATAGCTGTGTTAGCATCGAATAGCTCTACCGCCACATCGTGTACATCCGCATTCTTGTACCAGATGCTCCCGGTTTTGATAATATCGAGCTCTTCGTCCTTTTTCCAGGTGCCGCTCATATGGACGAATTTTGACTTATCGTCGAAGAGCTGCGCCAGTTTGTCCACATTCTTATCGGCCATCCACTGCCATTTTTGCTTTGAGAGGTCAATGATTTCCTGCTGGGCTTTCGTGGGGGGTATAGTAGCAGTAGTTGACGTTGGGGCTTGAGCGAAGGAGGCCTGCATGCCCGTAAGCAGGAAACCCAGAGCGAGAATTGATGCTTTCATAGTACGCGATTGATGGAAAGATTAACTGTTTGTTTAGTAGTAATTCTTACTTTCTGTAGAGACAATAAGGCCTGATTCAGCTCGAACGGTATTGACGGGGGGCTATTTAACGCTTATAAAAGCACGAATCATACCGTCCCCTTTGGTCAGCACGTACAGTTCTCCGTCGTTATCCTCGGCCAATCGTAGGTCAATACGACCGGCCCCTGCAACGGCTCCCCGGCCCGGTAGGCTCGGATTTCGGCCACCGCGACGCCTGTAAGTCTCCTCCGACAGCGCTCGGACCCGTGTGCCCAGTTCGTGTAGTGGTGCCATAGTGAGCGGATTACTGTCATCGGCGGCCAACACGTCTTTCATGTTGGCATACCAGATACGACCCGTCGTAATATCACCGAACACTAGCGTCTCTTTCAACGCTGGAATTCGCTTCCCTCGATAGACGAAGCCGTTGGCAATCGCATCGCCACCGCCGGGCGTGTGAGGATAGGCAATAACAGCATAGGTAGGCTTCACGGTGCCATGTGTCACAGTATCTGAGACCTGGACAGGAAGCACATCGTCAGCCGGCAACGCCCCCATCCCGTTGCTCGCTGACATACTCTGTGTTCCCTCGCGAAATGGATAGCCGTAATTCGCCCCCTTTTTGATAATCGCCACGGTCTCCCAACTGACGAGGCCAATGTTGAAGGCAAGCAATACAGGTTCGCGTGGCCGTGCGGGGTCGACATACCAGGTCAGGCGGTGCGGATTGCGCAGACCATACGCCCAGATTTCCTTTCGCACGCCCTCAACCGAGACGAAGGGATTGTCGTTGGGAATTCGATAGCGGCCATTCTCACTGACTTTACTCGTCGACACGTGATCGCTCAGTGTCGGAATGATGCGAAGAATCTTTCCCTGGTACGTATCGAGCCGTTGGGCATGCAACCGCATAGGGCCTGGCCGCTCGCCCGTACCAGCGTCCCCAATGCCCAGGTACATAACTCGCCAGTCTGGGTCGCCCGGCCGAGCCGCCGGATTGAATGTGATTTCATTGAGGGGATGAAAGAGCCCCGGTACATACAGACGAAACACCTCACGTGCCGTCCCTTCGAACGTCATATTGCCGAGTTGCCGATCCGTCCACTCGACAATGACCAACTCACGCGCAAACCGCGCATCACTAGCTACTGTCGGCTTGGCCAGTGCCGGTGTGGTGGTGTAGCCGGCCAAATTTAGTCCGGGTAATACACCGGGCTTCGGCATAGCGCTCTCGTCAGGCGTAGTGGCATTTTCCATGTGCAGCGTATAGAAAATGCCGTTTCGCGCATAGTCCGGATCGAACACGAAGTTCATCAGACCCGATGCGTATCCCGTGGAGGCCGCGAATTTGGGGAACAACCCAGCGTGGTCGCCCGAGCCGTTGAAGTTTAGATAGGGCGTGAGTTGTTTGGTCTGCTTGTTAAGGATATAGAGCGGACCGTTCAGGTCGTTGACAAAGAACCGTTTGCCGCCCGGCTCGTCACGCAGGATGCTACCGCGCGCCAGCACTCCAGTGACGCGATCTGCCGACATGTCGCCGGTGATCGGCAGCTCAACGTAGTCAGCTAACTCAAGCGTATGCTCCGTAGTTGGTGCGGTAGGTGCCTCAGCTTTCGGTACTGCTGCGGTGGCCCCCGGCTGAGCTGACACGAGCGAACGAACATACGCGACCACGTTTCGGATCTGAACGTCCGAAAGGCGTCCCTCGAAGGGTGGCATCATACTTGACGGAATTCCTTTTTTGACTGCGGTAAAAAAAGCCGCGTCGGTCGAACCGTGATCCCAAGCCTGATCGGTGAGGTCGGGCGGCTGCTTTCCGCCCCGCTCCGTGATGATGGAAATCTCGGCGCCCGCCTTGACCGCTCCCTGAGCGCGATCGCCGTGACAGTTGGCGCAATTGACAGCGTACAGACGCTGCCCGTCAGCTAGTGATTGGGGCGATGTCTGCGATCTAACTGATGTCGTAACTGTGGCGACAAGTAGCAAAGACGACACGAATCCGTTGGCGATGTTCATTAGACGTTGCTTCATCTGATAAAGCATTGAAATTCGCTCACAATGAGCACAGTAAAAGCAGAGAGCCTGATTTCTGTAGGCATGATGATCTCTGGTTCTGCGCGAACGGCAGAAATGCGACTAGTTTTTGACGGGCCGCATCAGTCTGGAGAAGGAGAGTTGCCCTAACATCCACTTGCCGTTCTCTTTCACATAGACCTCCGTCACCATGAAGGGATTGACCACTTCGTTGCCGCCTACGACGGCTACCAGATCGAGGTCGCTCAACAGAATGGCCGTATTGTCAATCATATGGAAGGTCGTTGAATGAACCGTCGCTTTCTTGTACCAGATATTTCCGCTTTTTATTACATCCAGTTCCTGGCCCTTGCCCCAGCTGCCACCCATGTGAACAAACATCGACTTGTCGTCAAATAAGGTTGTTAGTTTGTCCACATTCTTGTCAGACATCCATTGCCATTTATCCTTCGAGAGCGCAATGATTTCCTGTTCTGAATTCGGCGTTGCCTGCGCGCGGGCAGCTTGTGCGCTTAGCAGCGTAAAACAAAACCCCAGAATGGATAGGGCCAGGAAGGATTTTACCACGGTTGGTCGTTGCATAGGTTTATCGTTTAGGGGTTTATTTTTTTGGCCGTATATTCTGCGTCGGTCACCCGTTGCAACCAGATTGTTTTTCCTTTTGCCGGACTGGTGGCCAGGTACGTAACACCCGTAGTCGGGGTGGCTCCGTGCCAATGTTCCACACCCGGTTGACATTTGACCATCTGCCCTTTACGAAGGGTTTGTCGGGGTTTACCCCGTTCCTGATAGTAGCCTTCTCCGTCGGTAAAAAGAAGAATTTGTCCACCCGGATGCGAATGCCAGTCGAGCCGGGCACCGGGGGCAAAAACGGCCTGTGCAATGCTGAATGCGAAGGTGCTGTCTGGACCGCTGACCTCGCTTAGCCAGACATCGCCCACGTGGGTTTTGGTGGTCGCCAGCTCCCCTTTGGGAAAGATGGAGGTGTTTTGTGCCATTGCCTGCGTCGAGAGTGTGGCTACGGCTACCAGCATGATCAGTTTACTGATATGTCTACGATT
Organism: Spirosoma sp. KCTC 42546; assembly: GCF_006965485.1. Lineage (NCBI taxonomy): Bacteria > Pseudomonadati > Bacteroidota > Cytophagia > Cytophagales > Cytophagaceae > Spirosoma > Spirosoma sp. KCTC 42546. The sequence goes on along the minus strand of NZ_CP041360.1, from coordinate 4,498,265 downwards.
CATTGTTAGGGTGTTTTATTAGTTTAGTTCGCGCTCCCCGGCTAGTTGACTCTAGCCGGATTGTGGTGACTGCTAACTCTGTAACCAATCACTCCGCAAAGTTCCGTCCTTTAACCCAGCAGAATGGTATATAGATTACGGATATAACTACCAGTTTTACTGATTTAAGTGGACTGCTTAGCAAACTGTAGGACAACTTAACTTAGTGTTCTTTCAATCAGCACGAAACCGCCCGTCTACTGATGGTGATTCTCCTGGATTTATCCTAAGTACAGTCCAGGCCAATGTCGTAGAATAGTTTGTAAAGAACTCAGGATCAATGGATCGACTAGTGACTCCGATGGGAGAAATGCGCTAGGGAACCAGTAGCTTGGTAAACGAGAGTGCCCCTAATTTCCAACCTGCCTGTTGCTGAATATAGACTTCCGTCACTTCAAATTCAGTGGTAATCTCATGCTCGTTAACTACCGCCAATAAGGTAATTTTAGTCAACAGGATGGCCGTTGAACCGATGATATTGACCGACACTTTATGGATATCCACTTGCTTGTACCAGACGAATCCGGTTTTAATAATCTCTAGTTCACGGCTCTTGTCGAAGCTACCACCCATGTGAACAAACATCGCTTTTTCATCGAATAAGTCATTTAGCTTGTCTACATTCTTGTCGGCCATCCACTGCCACTTGTCTTTGGAAAGGGTAATCAGTTCCTGTTCGGTATTCGGGTTGGTTGTCATAAAATAGTTTGTGTTTTAGAATTGAGAGATGACTTTTGAACAATAAATAGAAAGAGGGGAAAGCGTCAGGCAGAGGCTCTGGAATAAATTATTCCTGATCCTCTGCCTACCGTGTGTCAGTACGTTGTTAGTCAATTTTAAATCCACCCATCCATTTGACCATGGCTGGATCACGATTATCGAAAAACAGGCTTGCCTTGGTGTCCAGACTTTTGATGGCTTCCATATCGTCGGCACTTAACTCGAAATCGAGGCTGTTAAAGTTTTCGGCCATGCGCTCTTTGCGAACCGATTTGGGAATGGCCACCACGCCCCGCTGGGTCAGCCAGCGCAGCACAACCTGAGCAATGGATTTGTTGTATTTTTCCCCAATCGAACGTAGTAAATCATTGTGGAAGAGGTCGTTTTTGCCCTCCGCGAACGGTCCCCATGACTCAATCTGCACATTATTATTGCCGAGAAATTGCTGCGTTTCGATTTGCTGATGAAACGGATGGGTTTCAATCTGATTGACCGCCGGAACAACCTCATTGTGAATGATCAGGTCAATCAATCGGTCGGGCTGGAAATTGCTCACACCGATGGCCCGAACCCTACCCGATTTGTAAATCTCCTCCATAGCCCGCCATTCGCCATACACATCGCCAATTGGCTGGTGTATTAAGTACAGATCCAGGTAGTCGAGTCCAAGCTTCTTGAGCGACTTGTCGAAGGCTTTCTTCGTGCCTTCGTAGCCGTCCGACTGAATCCAGAGTTTGGTGGTAATGAATAGTTCTTGCCGAGGTACCCCACTTTTCTTAATGGCCTGTCCAACAGCTTCTTCATTGCCGTATGAAGCAGCCGTATCAATTGATCGGTAGCCGGTGGCAATGGCATCCAGCACACTGCGTTCACACTCAGCCGGATCGGGAACCTGGAATACGCCAAACCCGAGGATGGGCATTTCTACTCCGTTGTTTAATGTTACTTGTTGCATAGGTATTTACTATTTATTGTAATGATTAGTACCGGTCCTTGTCTGATTTTGGCGTCATCGGGTATTCGTAGGGCGTGACTCCATTCACCGATATGCCCCCGTGCTGGAAGCTGCTGGTGACTCGTTGCTGCATCGTGGTGAACATGGCTGGTGGCGTCGAAAGCTGATCCAGCGAGGCTAGCTCCTCCGCCGAAAGTCGAATATCCAGGGCCGCAACATTCGCCGTCAATTGGTCGAGTGTTCGGGCACCGATAATAGTTGAGGTAACACCCGGACGACTGATTACCCAGGCCAACGCAATGGCAGCAGAGGTCGTCTGATGGGTCTCGGCCAGTTCGGCCAGACGGTCCAGAATGGTGAAGGCCTTCTCATCCAGCAATGACACCATTCCCATCACTTCGCCACGACTGCCACTCACTTGGCCCGCATTGGTCCGGGTGAATTTGCCCGATAAGAGTCCCGACTTTAACGGCGACCAGGGCGTCACGCCGATTCCCAACGCCTGGGCCATAGGCAGCAACTCGTCTTCTACCGTCCGTTCCAGCAGCGAGTGTTCAATCTGAAGGCCAATAAACGGCGTCCAATCCCGTAGCAGGGCCATGGTGTGGGCCTGCGCTACCTGCCAGGCAGGTGTGTCGGAAACACCGATGTAACGCACTTTGCCACTCGTAACTAAATTGTTGAGGGCTTTCATGGTTTCTTCCACCGGCGTGTTCCAGTCCCAATGGTGAATCCAGTACAGGTCTATGTAATCGGTTTGCAACCGACGCAGTGACTGCTCACACTGTTCGATAATCGCCTTGGTACCATTACCCCCTCCGTTTGGGTCGCCCGGATACAGGTTATTGGCAAATTTGGTCCCGATGACCATCCGGTCGCGTTTAGCGGATTCGCGACCAATCGAATCGCCAATAATTTTCTCCGAATGGCCGTTGTTATACGCGTTTGAGGTGTCTAAAAAATTGCCGCCCAACTCCCGATAACGGGCGAGAATTGCTTCTGCTTCCTGGGGCGATGAGCCAATGCCCCAACCTTCTCCGAAGGTCATGGTACCCAGGCAGAGCGGGCTGACCCGCAGGCCTGATCGACCCAGGGTTACATACGAATTAAGTGACATGAAACGTAATTTTAAGTGAATACGACTGTACTAAAAAGGGCATCAGGAACCCCAGCCAGGGTTGATATTTGCCACCCTGTTTGGGCTATCTGGCTTTAGTTGACCAGGCGAATGCCCTTTTGTTTGACAAAGGTCTTGCTGCTTTCTGGCCGGATAGGTATACGGATTACGGGTATACTTACCATTATTACTGATTCGGACTGGCCGACTAACGGGGGGAGGGATTAAGCGTTATTTTTGAGATAGATAAACCGATCATGCTTATGGATACTCCGCACCGCATTGAAACAATCAGAGCATTCAATGCCCTGAGCAATCAGGAAACATTACACCCGCTGGTGAGTGTCGTTGATATGTCAAAAGCAGCCCCAAGGAAGGCGTCCAGTGAATCCGTGGGGTTTTCCATGGATTTCTATACCGTCTTTTTGAAAGAAGTAAAATGTGGTGACCTGCGGTATGGAAAGAACACCTATGACTACCAGGAAGGAACGCTGGTGTTCATGGCACCTGGGCAAGTGGTTACGATTGAAAGTAGTGAAGACGTTTTAGAACCGAAAGGCTATGGCCTGGCCTTTCACCCCGATCTGATCCATGGTACGTCGCTGGGACGACATATGCAGGAGTACACCTTTTTTGGCTATCAATCCAATGAAGCGCTGCATTTGTCGGAACGGGAGCGGCAAATTGTCCTGGATTGTCTGGCTAAGATCAACTATGAACTTCAACATGCGATCGACAAGCACAGCAAAAAGCTGATTGTGAGTAATATCGAACTCTTTCTGGATTACTGCATCCGGTTTTATGACCGCCAGTTTATAACCCGGAATCATGTCTATCAGGGCGTTCTGGAGCGGTTCGAAGCCCTGCTTACGCACTATTTTTCAACCGATATGGCTCAACACAATGGCCTGCCATCGGTCAGCTACTGTGCTGAACAACTGAATTTGTCCGCTAACTATTTTGGCGATCTGGTGAAAAAAGAAACGGGTAGATCTGCCCAGGAGTACATCCATTCCAGGCTGATTGATGTGGCGAAAGAGCGACTTTATGACCGTAATAAACCGATCACTCAAGTCGCTGATGAATTAGGTTATAAGTACCCGCAGCATTTTGTTCGCCTGTTTAAGCAGCGGGTTGGGCAATCGCCCAGTGAATACCGTCGGTCTGCGGGTAGTGAATTTAACGCCCTAAGCGTACATTAATTCAGACTTTGAAATTTTGGGCTATTCCCTGAGCCGACAGAACAACTGCGGCTACAAGCATGGCCAATTTTGGATTGTGCATACTTGTAGCCGTTATGGGGTTTTACTAATTCAGTTTACGTTCGCCAAGCCATTTAACCATCGCCGGATCACGATGGTCGAAGAAGAGGCTGGCGTTTGTATCCAGACTTTTGATGGCTTCCATGTCCTCAGCACTTAACTCAAAATCGAGACTGTTAAAATTCTCTTCCATTCTCTCTTTGCGAACCGATTTGGGAATGGCCACAACACCCCGCTGGGTCAGCCAGCGCAGCACAACCTGAGCAATGGATTTGTTATACTTCGCGCCGATTGATCCCAGCAATTCATTGTGGAACAGGTCGTTTTTGCCTTCGGCAAAAGGCCCCCATGATTCGATCTGCACGTTGTTGTCGATCATAAACTGCTGGGTGTCGATCTGCTGATGGAACGGATGGGTTTCCACCTGGTTGACCGCCGGAACAACCTCATTGTGAATGATCAGGTCAATCAATCTGTCGGGCTGGAAGTTGCTGACGCCAATGGCGCGCACTTGACCCGCTTTGTAAATCTCCTCCATAGCTCGCCATTCGCCGTATACGTCCCCGAAAGGCTGGTGTATCAAGTACAGATCCAGGTAGTCGAGCTGTAGTTTTTTCAACGAAGTTTCGAAAGCTTTTTTGGTCCCTTCGTAGCCATCGGATTGAATCCAGAGCTTGGTGGTAATAAATAGTTCTTCTCTGTTTACACCACTTTTTTTAATGGCCTGTCCCACGGCTTCTTCATTCCCGTACGAAGCGGCTGTGTCAATTAACCGATAACCGGTAGCGATAGCATCCAGCACGCTACGTTCACATTCGGCTGGATCAGGCACCTGAAAAACGCCAAATCCCAGGATGGGCATTGATATCCCGTTGTTCAAAACTACGTGTTGCATTGTACTTACTTAGTTTACAGGGCAAAGGTCTCTTCATTTCTTCGCCCGAATGGTATATAGATTACGGACATTACTACCATTATTACAGATTAATGTTTACCCATCTGGTAGGCTGATAAGAATGCGGTAATTTTGGTGTAGATAACCAACCGTGCTATGGATACCCTGCGACGATTCGAGACAATTGCCGATTATAACGTCTTCAATAATAATGAAACCCTTCACCCACTGGTGAGTGTCGTTGATCTGTCTAAGGCCGATCCCCGACAAGGCTCCCGGATGTATTTTGGCTTTTACGGTATCTTCTTAAAAGATCTCAAATGCGGTGATTTGGTGTATGGCCGTCATACCTATGATTACCAGGAAGGAACGCTGGTTTTTATGGCACCGGGACAGGTGGCCGGTCTAAATAGTAACGGGGAAACCTATCAGCCCAAAGGGTACGCATTGGTTTTTCATGCTGATTTAATTCATGGGACACCCCTGGGACGACATATTCAGGAATATAGTTTCTTCGGCTACCAATTCTATGAAGCGTTGCATTTATCGGGTCGGGAGCGGCAAATTGTGATGGATTGCTTTTCTAAAATCGAGTACGAATTAGAACATGCCATTGATAAGCACAGTAAAAAGCTGATTGTCGCGACAATTGAACTCTTTTTGGGGTATTGCACCCGGTTTTATGATCGGCAGTTTATTACCCGGGAAACGGCCCACAAAGGTACTCTGGAACGCTTCGAGACCTTGTTGAACGAGTATTTTCAGACCGACAAACCACAGACGATCGGCTTACCTTCCGTAACCTACTGCGCGGGTGAATTGAATTTGTCGGCCAACTATTTTGGGGATCTGATCAAAAAAGAAACGGGCAAAACCGCGCAGGAATACATTCAGGCGAAGGTGATTGATCTGGCTAAAGAACGCATATTTGACCAAAGCAAATCGGTGAGCCAAGTCGCCTATGAATTAGGCTTCAAATATCCCCAACACTTTATCCGATTATTTAAGCAACGGGTGGGACAATCACCCAATGAGTACCGGATGCTCCACTACAATTAACGTCCAATTCAGACGGGAGGTAAGCTGCCAATTTTTACGATCGGTCAAACGTGATCAGTCGTATATGGGGACCAATAAACTAGCTTAAGAAATAAACTTAAGCTAGTTTAAGAATCAGGCTGACGGGATACAGGACTACCCCTTCTTGTTACTATCGAAATGTCTATTTCGGTTTGATCAGGGGCATAACCTCTTTGCCAATCAGCTCGATGGCGTTCATCAACTGCGAATGGGTGAGGCCCGCGTTGTCCATTTGAAAGGTAAACCGGTCAACACCCCCCAGGGCTTCACTGTGCCGCATCAGTTTTTCGGCAACCTGTTCAGGTCCGCCAACCACTAATACGCCTTCCGGCCCCATCAGGGAATCGAACTGAGCCTTTGTTACCGGAGGCCAGCCGCGTTCAAGGCCCAGTTTCGTCCATAATTCAGCATAACCAGGGTAATACTCAGCAATCGCTTGCTCATTGGTGCGCGCAACATAACCAGGTGAGTGCAAACCAACGGTTAATTGGTTAGGCGTAAATCCGGCTTTTCGACCGGCTTCCCGATAGAGATCGATCAGGGGCCGGAATCGGGCAGTATAGCCGCCGATTATGGCCACCATCAACGGAAGGCCCAGGCTGCCCGCCCGAATAAATGATTCAGGGGTACCGCCTACGCCGAGCCATACGGGCAGTTTAGGTTGTACAGACCTCGGGTAGACGGGCAGGTTCTGGATGGCCGGGCGAAACTTCCCTGACCAGGTAACAAATTCGTTATCGCGTATTTTTAGTAATAAATCCAGCTTTTCCTGAAACAGCGCATCATAGTCGTTCAAATTAAACCCGAAGAGCGGATAGGCTTCCACGGATGAACCCCGCCCCACCACGAGTTCGGCTCGTCCTTTGGAGACCAGATCTAAGGTGGCAAAATTCTGGTAAACCCGCACGGGATCAGCGGTGCTCAGCACGCTTACGGCGCTCGTCAGTCGGATCCGTTTTGTCCGTCCGGCGGCAGCAGCCAGTATCACCGCCGTTGCCGAATCCAGAAATTCCTTTTTATGATGCTCGCCAATACCAAATACATCCAGACCAGCCTGGTCCGCAAAAACAATCCGATCTAGTAATTGCTCCATCGCGTCCACGCTGCTAAGCGTATGGGAGCCATACATGGCAGACGCGAAACTATCTATTCCTATTTCCATGCTACAATCTTAGTTGGTCAGGCTACCAACAGGCCTGAGATTTACGGCTAGTCGTACTACACGGCAAGCTATATAGTAAAGCCGAGTCGGCCTGTTAGCGTTCCCCGCTTTGGTTGACTACTGGCAAAAGACCAAATTACGGAATAGGACCAGCCATCAAACCCATTTTTAGCTAACTGATAATGGGCCAGTTCCGGTCTTTTTAGGCAAGCCATCAATGGGAAGTTTACTCCATTTGTAATCACCCTCTTTGTGGATTGGCGAGACTTCATATTTTAAATTCCACTCTTTTATGGCTTCTAAAATTGGTAAAAAAGCCAAGCCTTTTTCAGACAACTTATAGTCTACCCTTGGCGGTAGTTCCTTATAGGCCAATCGTTCCAATAAGCCGTCTTCTTCCAACTCTTTTAACTGTTCGGTCAGTACTTTCCTTGAAATGTGGGGTACAATGGCATCTAACTGACCAAAACGCATGGTCCGGGTGCCAATTACATTGATAATGATCGGCTTCCATTTATTACCAATGGTGCCAATAGCTCTCGTAAATGGGCAATTCGCATTGCAAAAGCGGTCGTCTCTCATGCTTAAAATTTGTAGTTACCCAATAGTAACCAGAATAAACTGTTATAGTTTCAGAAATAAACTATTGATAGTTCCTTTGTGAAACAAATGTAAAAGTAGCTAAAAAATGAGTAAGCTAACAAGTAAAGTTGCCGTGATTACAGGTGGTAATAGTGGCATTGGATTGGGCATTGCCCAGGCGTTTAAACAGGAAGGGGCAGTAGGCGCTATTGTCGGCAGGAATCAGGAAACGTTAGCGAGTGCTGCGGCTCTGCTTGGCGATACGTTTATAGCCATCAATGCCGATGTAACCAACCTTACCGACCTGGAAAGGGTGTTTAACGAAACCGCTGAAAAATTTGGTAAAATAGATGTGATTGTAGCCAATGCGGGTGGTGGAACAATAGGAACAGTAGCAGATACTGACGAAGCCGACTATGACAGGGCAATGGATCTCAACCTGAAGAGTGTCTACTTCACAGTTCAAAAAGCACTGCCTTATATGAATGATGGTGGCTCTATTATTCTTATCGGATCAAATGCCGCGCATCGGGCCTATTCGTCTTTTACGCTGTATGGTGCTGCCAAAGCGGCTGTCATCTTTTTAGCAAAAGGATTGTCAAGCGACCTTTTAGATAGAAAGATCAGGGCAAATGTCATAACACCCGGTACAACCGATACACCGGCCTTTGACAAGTTTGTTCCCGCCGAACAAATTGAAGCAGTAAAAAAACACTATGCAGGTGTCATGCCAATAGGCAGAATCGGGCAACCCGCTGACATTGGTAAAACAGCGGTTTTCCTGGCCTCCGATGATTCTTCGTTTATGCTGGGTGCCGAACTCCTAGTGGATGGCGGTATGACCTATTTGTCTAAATAATTGAGTACACACGGGCACGCGTTCAAGTTCGTGCCATTAACTGATTTTCAACATGAGTACATCAGAAAACAACGTAGCAAGAAGCTACGCCATTATCGGCTTCGGCAAAATCGGCAAGGCCCTGGCCAAGGCGTTTGCCCGCAAAGGCATCGAGGTATCCGTTGCCACCACGCGCGACCCGGAACGCTTTGCAGCCGATGCGGCCGCGATCGGTTCCACGATCATTCCCACCACACTCACGGAAGCTGTTAAGGCAGACATCATCTTTTTGGCGGTGCGTTTTGACGCGCACCCGGATGTTGCCAAGGCGCTGCCCACCTGGCAGGGGAAAACCATCGTCGATGTGACCAATGCTTACGGCGTGCCCCCTGAGCAGTTGGGAGGACAACCTTCCGCCAGGGTCGTGGCGCAGGCCTTCACGGGTGGAAAACTGGTTAAGGGCTTCAACCATTTGGGCGCTGCCATCCTTGAACAAGATCCGGCCGTTCATGGTGGCAGGCGAGTTGTGTTCCTGGCAAGTGACGATGACGACGCAGCAGCGGAGGTTGGTGCGCTTGCCGAAAACCTCGGTTTTGCACCTGTCCAACTTGGCGGACTTTCGGAAGGCGGACTGCTTGTGCAGGCGCGCGGTAAAAGCTGGGGTAAACTGATCTTTAAGGACTTGGTCAAGTTCGACTGATGAGTCGTGATCGCAACTGTTAATGTGATCCGGCCTGGTAGACAAATAAAACCACAGGTTAATTGAAGCGACTAAACTGATTTTGTCGCTCAACCATAAATTAATAAACGGAATGAGTAAATTAAAAAACAAAGTAGCGGTAGTTACCGGTGCGTCAAAAGGGATAGGTGCATCCATTGCAAAACACCTTGCGGCAGAGGGCGCAAAAGTGGTTGTGAATTATGCCTCCAGTAAAGAAGGGGCCGATAGAGTGGTAAAGGAGATCACGGACAAGGGAGGAGTCGCCATTGCGGCACAGGCCGATGTATCGAATGAAGCCGATGTCGCCAGGCTGTTTGACGAAACAAAGAAGGCGTTCGGCACCCTGGATATTTTGGTCAACAACGCGGTTTTTCAGCAATTTTTACCGGTTGAACAGGCCTCAGTAGCCGCTTTTCATCAGCATTTCAACGTCAATGTGTTAGGGCCTGTCCTGACCATCCAGGCAGCTTTAAACCTGTTTGGTTCTACGGGCGGCACGATCATCAATATCAGTTCGGGTGCCAGCAAATCGCCGATGGCGGGCGTGTCGTTATATTCGGCTACGAAAGCGGCCTTAGATGCCCTAACGATTTCATTATCGAAAGAACTGGGGGCAAAAAACGTTCGTATCAACTCGATTTTGCCGGGCGCTACGGAAACTGAAGGGGCCACTAGTGCGGGTGTAACGGCTGGTAGTGAGTATGAGAAACTATTTATTGCCAATACCCCGCTGGGTCGCAGGGGCCAGCCCGAAGATATTGCGAAAGCTGCCGTTTTTCTGGCTTCCGATGATGCTGCGTGGATCACGGGCGAGCAACTTTCGGTTTCGGGTGGTATGTATGGTTTTTAAATCAGTAATACCAATTACCTCGCCCTTAAGCAAAAAGCCACAGATACACCAGTTATCTGTGGCTTTTTGTTTTTAGGGCAACTTGTTTGGGAGACGTATCCACTTATCGCCTATCGATTCGATACAGCCTTCCGGCGTCCGTAATGGCATATAAGGCTCCGTCCGGTCCCTGGGTTATATCCCGAAACCGCTGCCCTTCACTCGCCAGCAATCGTTCTTCACCAACTACCCGATTAGCTTCGATCACCAGCCGAACAATGTGCATCCCACTCAGCGCCCCAATAAATAGATTGTTTTGCCACTCTGGAATACGATTACTGGTGTAGAAGGTCATGCCACTGGGCGATACCACCGGGTCCCAATAGTAAACGGGCTGTTCCATGCCTGCTCGCTGCTGGATGCCATCTCCCAGGCGTTGTCCACTATAGTCGATCCCGTATGTAATGATGGGCCAGCCATAATTCGCCCCAGGCTGGATGCGGTTGATTTCATCTCCTCCCCGAGGACCTAGTTCGCCTTCCCATAAATCACCCGTTACCGGATGGATCGCTAGTCCGTGCTGATTTCGGTGGCCAATGGAATACAATTCGGGGCGGGCGTCTGCCTGCCCGGCAAATGGATTACCGGGAGCAGCCACGCCATCGGTTGTGATCCGGACAATCTTACCCACTGCTGAGTTCAGGGCTTGGGCCTGTACCCGAATGCCCGGATCGGAACGGTCGCCACTACTGACGATCAGGTTTCCGGTCCGGTCAAAAATAACCCGGCTGCCGTACTGATTAACGCCTGTATACGCTGGCGTAGCCCGGTAGATAACCGTTACGCCTTCAAGTGCGGTTTCATTGGTGGAAAGTCTACCCTTGGCAACGGCCAGTAGACTACCCGTAGCGCCCCGCTCCGAAAAGCTCCAGTAAACCATGCGATTGGTCGTAAAGGCGGGATCGACGCACAAGCCTAGCAAGCCACCCTGACCACTGCTATTGACCGCCGGTATGCCGCTAAGCGGAGCACTCACTTGCCCGGAAGCCGTGACCAGTCGCATCGTGCCTGCTTTTTCGGTGATGAGGAATCGGCCGTCCGGCAGGCTGGCAATGCCCCATGGACTCGCAAGGGTTGACGTTAAAACGGTGCTTGTGAAGGGGGTGGTGGTACGAACACCTGCCACTCGGGTTTGTCCCGAAAATGCGGGACTGTAGGTTGAGTTGGGCGGGTTCGTTTCAACCGGTGATGTACTTGTTGTCGTTGTTCCGGAAGTCGGCGGAGTTGTTCCTGTAGGGGTAGCTGGCGTATCGCTATCCGTTTTGCAAGAGGCCACCGCTAGTAGGGTACCGGCGGCAATAATGAGCAGTTGAGTTTTCATAGTTGTTGCGTTGAGTGGTAACGTCAATAAGTAGAGAAAGCCGGATTAACTGATTCGGCCTTCTCTAGTCTGTGTTTTCGCTAATTTGCCTTCGCCGAATTAGCAGCCTTCTCGATCACATCCAGTCTGGCTTTCCGTTGATCGGGCGTACTGGCGGCTGTTCCATCGGATTTGAATTCGAAGACCTCGTTCTTTTTTGGATCGTAGACCGGCCATTGGGGCAGTCCCTTGCTATTGGGATTACCCGTCCTGGCGAAGTTGGCCCAGTAGGTGTTCATCAGGCTGGCCACTTCTTTGTCTTTCGGTGTCACAGTAACGCCATTCCGGTCTCTCAGATTGTCGAACACATACCCAATTTCGGATGCGTGTGCTGCGCCAAAGCGCATCCTGGCCTGCAAGGCGGTAGGGACATACGAAAAAAGATAGAGATAAGCCGGTGCGCCCTTTGCGACAAAGGACCTCGCGGAGAAGCGGGCTGGTTCTGCCCACACTTTATCCGTGTTGACCAGGGACAGCATCCTGGCAAAATCAGTGGTTCCATCTGGATCGTAGGCCGCATTTATCTCGTCCTTCAAAGGATTGAACAAAGCCAGCAACTCTTCCTTCGATCGGGCATTGACAAAGCCAGCGGGCACTTCGGCACTGTTCGACCCGATGAGCAGCGGAACCTTCGCCTGCCTGCCCGCTTTAAACGCACTCTCAGCCGTTTCTACCACGAGCTTACCATCGAGAATCGGGCCTGAGTAGGTTGGCGGTCCACCCTGACCAGCCGTTTCCTGCCCTCCATCAACAATCTCGGCCGCAGAGAGCGCCCGGAGTTTGGCCAGCGCAGCGGCATCTGTACCCTCAATGCTATATCGCTTGGCGAAGTTTACGCCCATAGTTTCTGCTGAAATTGGGTAATTGACATCCGCGTTTTCTTTGTTGATCGGTCGCCCGGTCAGCACACCGTCGCGGGCACCACCTGATTCGCTGATTGCTTTCTGGAAAAGACCTTTTGCAGACGGTATCGACAGCAATGAAAGCACCGAGACACCACCGGCCGACTCTCCGAAAATGGTCACGTTTTTGGGATCTCCGCCAAACGCGGCAATGTTCTGTTGTACCCACTTGAGCGCAGCAATCTGGTCCATATATGCATAGTTGCCCTTGGGCTCTTCCGGATGTTCTTTACTCAGCGCGGGGAACGCGAAGAAGCCAAGCCGACCCAGCCGGTAGTTGAACGTGACCAGCATGACGCCCTGTTTCGCAAACTGAGTCCCATTGTAATCTGGCTGAGAGCCGCTGCCAAATACGAAGGCTCCTCCGTAAATCCACACCATAACCGGAAGCTTTGTTTTGGCCGTTGCATTGGCTGGTTTCCACAAATTGAGAAACAGGCAATCTTCGGAGGATGTTGTCGACATGGCGGCAGCACCCGGCCCAAAGCCCCGCTGCGGGGGATCGGCTCCAAACTGACTGGCATCACGCTCTCCCTGCCAGGTAGGAGCTGGTTGGGGTGGGCGCCAGCGATTAGCCCCAATCGGGGCGGCTGCATACGGAATGCCTTTGAAGCTGGAAACATCTCCCTCGGTCACACCACGCACGACGCCCGATGCCGTCTGAACCGTAGGCCCAGTTTGTTGTGCCTGTAAGGCATAAGTAATCAAAAAGGAAAACCCCAGAATTAGTTGCTTCACAGTACTCGCGTTTAGGTGATTATAGGTTGCAGCAGATTAGGCTACCCCACAAAGGTCACCTATATGTATGGAGTAACTGGTATACAGATTACGGATGTTACTACCATTATTACTGATTTAATTGGGGCAAACCACGCCAGCAGGTCTGTAAAGACTATCTTTGGCGATCGTGGAAACTTCCTATTTAATACGTGTAAAGTGTAGTTTCTGGCAATACGCGAACGGATTGAATTCCTTCCTAGTCTATCGCCGGGCTTTGCCGATAGTTTCGAACCCCATTTAGTCTAAACCCTGACCAATAAAGCTTATGAACCGAATTGATCGCCGAACATTTTTAGGGAATCTGTCGCTGGTTACGGCCGCTGTGGTCGCACCCCGATACGGGTTTTCGTCGATTGCGAAAGCCGACGAGTTTGTTGAGGTGAACACCACGCATGGCCGTATTAAAGGTATGCGAAATGAGGGGGTAAGTGTCTTCAAAGGCATACCGTACGCAGGGCGTATCTCCGGTGATCGGCGCTTTCGGCGACCGGCTCCCCTCGAACCCTGGACGGGCGTTCGGGATGCGTTGCAATTTGGTGCACCCGCCATCCAGGCACCGCGTCGGAACGAACCCGCTCCAGCCGAAGATTGCCTGTTCCTGAATGTGTGGACGCCCGCCAGCGACAATCGCAAACGCCCGGTGATGTTCTACAGCCACGGCGGTGGGTTTGTGATTGGCTCGGGGGCTTCGGGCGGTCAGGATGGATCGAATCTGGCTCGTAACTTCGACGTCGTGGTCGTTGAAACAAATCATCGCTTAGGCTTGCTGGGCTTTCTGTATCTGGACGAGCTAGCCGGGTCCGACTATGTCGGGTCGGGCAACATGGGCATGCTCGATATTGTGGATGGGCTAAAATGGGTCCATGACAACATTGCGCAGTTTGGGGGCGATCCGAATAATGTGATGATCTGGGGTGAATCGGGTGGGGGAGCCAAAACGTCCTGCTTATATGCCATGCCTTCAGCAGCTCCTTATTTTAACAAAGCCTCCATTGAAAGTGGGCCGGGAGTTCGGATGACGCCGAAGGAGACGGCTGCTGAAACAACTGCTCTACTGCTGAAAGAACTAAACATTGCGCCTAAAGACTGGCGTAAATTATTGGATATACCAGCGGCTGACTTGCTGGTCATGCAGGGCAAACTGCCTTCCGTTGCCCCGTTTCTCGGGAAAAGTAACACGAAGGGAGCCGCGCCCCGTCGGGCTGGAGGATTTGGTCCTGTTGTCGATGGCCATGCGCTACCCCATCATCCCTTTGACCCGACTGCCCCTGACCTATCTCGAAATAAACCGTTGTTAGTTGGCTGGAATGAGGATGAGTTCACTTTTTTTGCCTGGGAGCGCAAAGACACGGAGTTTGCCAAGCTGGATTTCGAGGGATTACAGAAACGGCTGGAGCCCCAGTACGGTGAGGATACGCCTAAACTGATCGAAGCCTATCGCAAAGCCACACCCAACGCGACGGCCCCGCAACTCTATATTGCCATTTCTTCTATTGCGATGATGGGCCTGGGCTCGGTAGACATTGCGGAAAAAAAGGTCAAACAGGGGGGAGCGCCGGTTTACCTGTATAATTTCGGCTACAAGTCCGAGAAACCGATTCCCGGTACGGATTATCCGATGGGTACGCCCCACGCCATGGATATTTCCTTCAAGTTCAACAATGAAATTCCGCCCCGCGACGGCTCTGCGCCTAAGGAAAGCTTCTTCGGGGGCAATCGACCCGAACGCTTCGTGGCTTCGCATCACTTTGCCGAACTCTGGACCACCTTCGCCCGGACAGGTAAACCAGCTGCCAACGATGTGCCCCAGTGGCCAGCCTATAACCTCAAAACCCGACCCACGATGCGGATCGATGCCACCTGTGAAGTGATTGACAATCGGTTCAGCCAGGAACTGGCACTATGGCGGTCCATTGGGAAATTGTAATTAACTCCGACTATGAAATTGACTAAAATTCTCGGAGCGTGCTTTTGGGCAACGTCCTTCCTGCTGGCCCTCCAATTGCCCGCCCAGCCAATAAATCCTGACATACTAACAAAGCCCTGGAAAGCGCAATGGATCACCGGACCCGGTAGACCCATCAATCGGTTCACGGCAGCCTCTGATCTCACCCTGAAAGAGTATGGCGTTGTCAAATTCAGAAAAACGATCACGTTGACCGCCAAACCCACGTCATTCGTCATTCACGTGTCGGGGGATAATCGCTACAAGCTGTTTGTCAATGGCAGGCAGGTGGGGCAGGGGCCCGCCCGTGGCGATCTGTACTTCTGGAATTTTGAGACGGTTAACATTGCCCCCTACCTACAGGCGGGGAATAATCTGGTAGCGGCTGTGGTCTGGAACGATGGTCGTCAAAAGCCGGAAGCCCAAATTTCGTATCTGACCGGGTTTATCGTGCAGGGTAATACGGCCGCCGAAGAAATCCTCAATACGGACGATAGCTGGAAGGCTGCTAAAGACGACAGTTACCAACCCTTGCCGGTGCGTGTGCCGGGATATTACGTGGCCGGTCCTTCAGAACTGGTCGACATGAGCAAGCACCTGAAAGGGTGGGAGCGGGTGGATTTTACTGACAGCAACTGGACTAAAGCGCGTACGATTGGACCAGGTATAACCAAAGCTACGGCCGTCAACTCGACGGGCTGGATGCTGGTGCCGTCGCCCCTGCCACCCATGGAAATGACTCAACAGCGGCTGGTGGCCACCCGCAAAGCCGAAGGCGTCGACGTACCGGCGAGTTTCCCCGCTACGCCCACGAAAGTAATCATCCCGGCCAACACAAAGGCGACAATTCTGCTCGATCAGGGAATGCTCACTAACGCCTATCCAACACTCGCTTTTAGCGGTGGGAAGGAGGCCACGCTTTCGATGGGCTATGCGGAAGCCCTTTATTTGCCGAGAGCACCCAGTACAGGCTCAGGCCGCCCGGCTCCACCCGCCAAAGGGAACCGCAACGACGTGGACGGGAAGACCTTCATCGGTAAAGCGGATAGTGTGTTATCCGATGGATCAGCCAATCAGGTGTATAGTCCGCTATGGTGGCGAACGTATCGCTATATACGCCTGGTGATCAACACGAAAACAGAACCATTGGTCATTGATGACTTGTATGGCACGTTTACCGGCTATCCGTTCGAGGCAAAAGCCAAACTTCAGACGGAGAATGCGGAACTTGGCAAGATGCTCGACATCGGCTGGCGAACAGCCCGGTTGTGCGCCTTTGAAACCTACATGGATTGCCCCTACTATGAGCAGTTGCAGTACATTGGCGATGCGCGGATACAGGCAATGGTTTCGCTTTTCTACGCGGGCGACGACCGGTTAGCGCGTTATGGGCTGACATTGATGGACCATTCCCGTATTCCCGAAGGCATCACGCTGAGCCGGTACCCTACTGATCTGCATCAGCAAATTCCCACGTTTTCGCTGTGGTGGGTGGCTATGCTTCACGACTATTATATGTACCGGCCCGACAGCCAGTTTATTAAAGACAAGTTACCCGGTGCCCGACAAGTGTTGTCATTTTTTGAACGCTACCAGCAGGCCGATGGCTCGCTGAAGAACGTTCCCTACTGGGTATTTACAGACTGGACACAGGGAAAAGGGTGGAATTTCGGGATGGCTCCAATCGGTCAGCAGGGCGAATCGGCGGTGCTGGATATGCAGCTCATGTGGACCTACCAGTTAGCCGCTGATCTCGAAAAGCAGTTGGGCGTAACCGAGTTAGCCACGCTCTATCTGCGCCGGGCTGAGCAATTAAAACAAACCATTCAGCGAAAATACTGGCATCCGGGTAAGCAATTGTACGCTGATACGGAAGCTAAGGACACCTATTCCCAGCATGCTAATTCGTTAGCCATCTTAGCAGGCGTACCGCCCGTAGGCCAGGTTAAGCTGATTGCCGGAAAAATGCTGACGGATACGACGCTGGCACCCGCTTCGATCTATTTTAAATATTATCTCCACCAGGCGCTCGTTCAGGCGGGCCTGGGTAATGATTACCTAAACTGGTTGGGCAAATGGAAAGAGAACATGGCGATGGGGCTAACCACCTGGGCCGAAACGTCAGACGTGAACACATCCCGTTCCGATTGCCATGCCTGGGGAGCCAGCCCTAACATTGAGTTCTTCCGCACCATTCTTGGTATAGAAAGCGGTGCTCCCGGCTTTACCAGCGTCAGGATTACGCCACACCTGGGTTCCATTCGTTCGATTAGTGGGGAAATACCCCATCCCAATGGGAAAGTTGCTGTTAATTACAGGGTTCAGCAAGGGGCACTACGGGCTGACATTTCACTTCCGCCAAAAACTACCGGTAGTTTTGTCTGGAAAGGGAAGACACATGTACTCAAAGCTGGAAAAAATAGCCTTGCGTTATAAAGCAAACTCTTGTCTGACTATCAGTATTTTATAATTGACAATACAATAAATTGGTCTATACGTACTAGTCTGATTATCAGTCTTTCTTACTCGTGATGATCTGTTTCCCGGTCTAAAAAAACGCGACGGTAGGGGCAAAACGAGCCCAGCTAAAACCGGGCAGTTGTGCCTAGCCAATGATCCTAATAGGTCGAACGAGCTAAATTAATTTCAGCACTTGAAGCCAGATCAGCTGATATGAATTCAGAGGACTATAAAGAGCTAATTCTGGAATTAGCCTATGAATGGGCCAGAGCCAGGCTACCCGGTAAGCGTATATCCTACGGTAACTGCATTGAACTGATTGCTGAACTCTTACTCATAACTCGGGACAGGGATCGTACCAGAGAAATTTTCATGGCTGTGCTTAGTCAGGCTATTGACTTAGATAAAACGTCAGCCTGGGTTGAAAATGAACTCTTTTTTGAAGTTATGGCGATAACCTTCGACGGAAACAGAGAGGATGCATTGAAATATGATTTGAAACTCACTAAAATCGTTGGTGATCAGGCGCTTGACCTATACAATGAACGTCGTAAAAGGTTTTCGCACGACAATTTAGGCTGATCGTAAGTTGAATTCCTTGTCTCGTTTAGCCTGGATTTTAGCCAGGCTGGTTTAGCGGTATATAGGGCAACCAGTTCGCCAATCAGATCAACGACCGATTTTTACGACCAACTGCACTGGTTGCTCTTTTTGGTTGTTTGGCGGTGTTTGTCGGTCGTTTGTCTAAAAGTTCTCCTGCATCTGGAAATAGTGTATTATCTTGCTTAAGTGGAACTTTTCCTGGGTTTTTCTCAACTAATGTCTACTACCGTCTAAGGTAGGTTTAACAGAAATTCAGGGTGATTTGTCTCGGTTAAATCAGTAATATTGGTAGTAATATCCGTAATCTGTATACCAATCGGTAGGCGTATAAACGAGACATTTGTTCGGATACTATCGAGTTCAATTAGCGGATGGCGGCCCGCTCAGATCTTGTTTTCGAGCGTTGCTGGCACCATCTCAACGGAGCATAAGGGCATGAAAGAAATTAACCGTATACTGGCCATTTATGATCAGATTGACCATGCTCAGCGTAAAGTGGCATTGGCAACGGTCGTTTATGTAGAAGGGTCGGCCTACCGACGGCCCGGTGCCCGGATGCTGGTGAGTGACGATGGCCGCTGGGAAGGAGCCATCAGTGGTGGCTGTCTGGAAGGGGATGCCCTGCGCAAAGCCCGCCAGGTCATGCTCGATGGCAAGCCCATGGTCGTGCGCTACGATACCATGGATGATGACGCCAATAGCCTGGGGGTTGGCCTGGGTTGCAATGGCATCATCGACGTATTTATTGAGCCTATCGATCCCGCCGATTCAACCAACCCGATTGCCTTGTTGCGCGAATTTAGTTTGCTTCGTGACCGGCGCGTTATTGCCAGCGTTTGCCGTAGCACAAGTGGTACAGGCATATGGGAGGGGAGCCGCTTCGTGCTCACGGGGCAACCAACGGATCAGATTCCAGGCTGGCTTCGGCAGGATATGGAACTGGTCATGGAGGTCGGCAAGCCGTTGACGTCAATTATACCGGTTGTTGGTGGTTTCGTCGACGTGTTTATCGAGCGCCTGGATCCGGGTATTGAGCTGGTGATTTTCGGGGCGGGTTACGATGCGATTCCGCTCACCCGGCTAGCTACCGAAATCGGCTGGCGGGTTACGGTGACCGAAGATTGCATTGCCCACCTGGCACCCAAACGCTTTCCGGAAGCGACCTGCCTGCTCTACGCCGATGCCGATGCAGTGACCGACAAACTTGCCTTTACGGATCGGACAGCTGCGATCCTAATGTCGCACAACTACAAGTACGACCTGGCGGTGCTGACCAACTTGCTATCAACCCAAGTTCCCTACATTGGCGTACTTGGTCCGCGGAAACGCTATGATAAAATGAAGAACCAGTGGGATAAAACGGGCCCGTCTTTTGCCCCATCAGTGCTGAAGCGAGTGCATTCACCCATTGGCTTAGACCTGGGAGCCGAAACCCCCGATGAGATTGCACTGTCCATTTTAAGTGAGATCAAAGCCTTTTTCAGCCAGCGGAACGGCGGATTTTTAACTGACCGACCCGGACCGATTCATGAGCGGATATCGCTTGAAGAGGAACAGTTTTTAGCCTAATCGCGATTGTACGAATCGACCAATACTAGTTCAATTTAAACCCTTTATCTCTTACCACTGTGGCAAAATATAGCTTAAAAATCAACGGTAAAATCAGGCAGCTGGACGTCGATCCAGCCACGCCCATGCTTTGGGTGCTACGCGATCACCTGGATATGCCCGGCACCAAATACGGCTGCGGCATTGCCCAGTGCGGAGCCTGCACGGTTCATTTAAACGGAACAGCAGTACGTTCTTGCCAACTACCCGTTTCGGCTGTAGGGAAAGAAGCCATTACCACCATCGAAGGGCTGTCGGCGAATGGCGACCATCCGGTGCAAAAAGCGTGGCTGGAACACGATGTGGCTCAATGTGGCTATTGCCAGTCGGGGCAAATGATGAGCGCGGCTTCGTTATTGAAGACTAACCCAAAGCCCACCGATGCCGACATCGATGCGGCCATGAGTGGCAACATCTGCCGGTGTGGAACGTATTTACGCATCAAAGAGGCTATCAAATCAGCATCTAAAAAATAATGCCTAATGCATGATGGATAATGCACAATGATTATCAGCCATTATCCATTTTACATTATGCATCCGCGGCCGCCCGTGCGATCCATTATTCATATCCCTTAATGACATGACTACAAATAAAACATCCGTTACCAGGCGTTCTTTCTTAAAGGCTTCGCTGCTGTCAGGTGGTGGCATGCTACTCAGTGTGAGCTGGCTATCCAACGCGAAAGCGGCCGATAAACTACAGGCGCTGAATGTACCCGAGCAATGGGCGCAACTGAACGGTTATATACAGATTACCCCCGATAACATTATCAAACTCATATGCCCTAACCCGGAGTTTGGGCAGAACGTGATGACGTCGCTGCCGATGATGGTGGCCGAAGAACTGGATGCCGACTGGAAAAACGTGGTGGTTGAAATGGGACCGCACGACAACGCCAAATTAGGTCCCCAGTTTACGGGAGGCAGTAACTCGGTTCGCATGTACTGGAAACCACTCCGGGAAGCCGGGGCAGCCGCTCGCCAGATGTTGTGCGAAGCAGCCGCTCAGACATGGAGCGTGCCCGTTGGCGAAGTGACGACAAAAGCGGGCGTATTGCATCACGCGAGCGGGAAGTCGGCCAAGTATGGCGAAATGGCCGGTAAAGCTGCTACGTTGGCTGTTCCCAAAGGCATGAAGCTGAAAGCCCCCAAAGACTTTACCATTGTCCGTAATTCCAAGAAGAATGTTGAAGGGAAAAAAATAGTTACCGGCAAGCCCCTTTTCGGATTGGACTATCGGGCAGATGGGATGTTGATCGCTATGATTCAGCATCCGCCTGGCTTCGGGATGAAACTTAAATCGTTCGATGCCTCGCAAACCATTAAAATGCCGGGTATAAAGGATGTGTTCACCCTAAAACTGTACCCGGATGGTTTCGAACAGGGCGGTTTCGACACCCGTACCTTCAATGAGTTGCTGGTTGTGGTGGGAAAATCCACCTGGGAAGTCATGAATGCCCGCAAGAAGCTGAAAGTGCAATGGGAACCCATCGGCGACACTAAGGATACCATGATGGGCCGGGGCGGCAAACGGGAAGTGGCGGTTCCCGGTGAGTTGGAAAGTACCGCTGCCCAGCTTGAAAAAATGGCGGAATGGGCCAAAAAGCCCGCGCAACAATTACGGAAAGACGGCGACCCTGAAACGGCCTTCAAGAATGCGGCTCAGGTCATCGAACGCACCTACAATGCGCCCTTTTTAGCCCACAACACCATGGAGCCGATGAATTTCTTCGCCCATGTGACGGATGAAAAAGCGGTAGTAGCCGGACCTTTACAGGCGCCAGGTTGGGCCGAACCCACGCTGTCGAAACTGTTAAACCTGCCTGCCGACAAGATTGAGATTCAGATGACGCGGATGGGCGGGGGCTTCGGTCGTCGGGCGTATAGTCAATATATGTATGAAGCGGCTCTGATCTCCAAACATGCCAAAGCTCCCATCAAACTGATCTACACCCGCGAAGATGACATGACCTATGGCATCTATCGGCCCATGTACACGGCTACGTATCGAGCGGCTCTGGATGCCAACAAGAATCTGATTGCCTTCCACGTGAAAGGGGGCGGCATACCGGAACATGCCATTCATGCCAATCGTTTCCCGGCCGGAGCCGTGGATAACTACCTGGCTGAAGGCTGGGAGATTCCATCTAATATCACCATTGGGGCCTTCCGGGCTCCGCGCTCCAACTTCAACGCAGCTGCCGAGCAATCCTTCCTGGACGAAGTGGCCGAGGCTATGGGCAAAGACCCCATCGAGTTTAGACTCGACCTGTTAAAAAAGGCAAAGACGGCTCCCGTTGGCAAAAACAATGAGTATGATGCCGACCGATATGCGAGTGTACTCACGCTCGTACGCGACAAGTCGGGCTGGAATAAGCCGGGTAACGAGAAATACAATCGTGGCGTCGCGGCTTATTTCTGCCATAACTCCTACGCAGCCCACGTGGTCGACATGGTTACTCGGGATGGGGAACCGTATGTAGAACGCGTATTCAGTGCGATGGACTGCGGTATTGTGGTAAATCCCGATGCGGCCCGGAACATGGTGCAGGGCGCGGTAGTCGACGGAATCGGGAATGCGTTCTACGGTGCCCTGACGCACAAAAATGGGGCTGCCGATCAAAGTAATTTTCATAATTACCGGCTCATCCGGCATAACGAGGCCCCACAAAAGATTGAGGTTCACTTCGTGGAAAATGACCTCGATCCTACTGGCTTAGGCGAACCGCCTTTCCCACCGGTGTTTGGCGCAGTGGCCAATGCGCTGTACAAAAACAAGGGGAAGCGTTTTTACAATCAGCCCTTTAAGCCTGAGCTGGACAAGCGGATTTAAGGATAGTTAACTAGAACGCAGAAAGCCGGAGCTGAGTAGATCAATTCCGGCTTTCTGCGTTTTGGTCAGATAAGTGGCATACTAGTATCTGCTTGTCGGTACCAACGTAAGCCTTTCTGACTACTTAGCCGGTTTTGGTGGATTAGGGTGTTCCATAACAGACTCAGTATTTATTACCGTATCTGATTTGGTCACGCTGGCCGACGTATCGGTTGGTGACTGACTGGTCGATTTGTCGGTCGAATTGCAGGCAAGTAGACCACCAATTAGTAAAGAGACTGTGAGTAGTTTTAATACGAGCTTCATTTTCATAGCGTGTCGACTTTAAGACGTATATGTCAATTAGTTCAACTGCAAACCGAAACGTTTGTTCTGAACGTATGCTTTTGCAACTGACTGTATACTAACCTCTCAACTCACTAGTGCTTTGCCAAAATAGAATCTAAATTGGACGAGTACCAGTGAGTCAGCTTTCAATATCTAGTGCTTCGTTTGCTGAGGATAAGCCAAAGAAGGAAGCTAAAATAGAAGGAGATCACATGGAAGCGGATGCTGCAAAAGACTTGAAACATGATGCTAAAATGATGAAAAAAAGATGCTAAAAAACTGATAAACAGATAGATAATTTTTAATGTAGAAAAAAGGTCTCCTCTTTTCAAAGGAACCCTTTTTTCTACATTAAAAATTAAAAATTCTTAACTACTTGACATGTAACACCAATCGTGCTTACTATTGCAGTGTACTATT
This sequence comes from Spirosoma sp. KCTC 42546, assembly GCF_006965485.1. Taxonomy (NCBI): domain Bacteria; kingdom Pseudomonadati; phylum Bacteroidota; class Cytophagia; order Cytophagales; family Cytophagaceae; genus Spirosoma; species Spirosoma sp. KCTC 42546. The sequence continues at coordinate 4,474,765 of NZ_CP041360.1, read as the reverse complement.
TAACTAATACACTAATCGTCTGGCGAGTATGATTGAGCTATGCAATGTGTCCTTTGGCTACCAACGTGGGAAGCCGCTGTATGAAGGGTTGGACTTGACCTTATCCGCAGGTTCAATTTATGGGTTATTGGGTCCAAACGGGGCCGGGAAGTCCACTCTGTTTCGATTGATAGCGGGTTTACTATATCCGAAAAGGGGCAGTATTCGGGTAGGTGATTATACGCCTGGCGACCGCCAGACAGCATTTCTGGAAGACCTGTTTCTGGTGCCAGAGGAATTTTATATGCCGCCAGTACGCATTAAACAGTTTATTGAGTCAAATGCCCCATTTTACCCGCGGTTCGACCCGGCGCAAATGGCTGGCTATCTTCGGGAATTTGGGTTAGCCGATAGCCAAAAAATACATGAACTATCATACGGGCAGAAAAAGAAAGTTTTAATTGGCTTTGGGCTGGCTACCAATACGGCTGTATTGCTCATGGACGAACCAACCAATGGCCTCGATATTCCCTCAAAGGGCCAGTTCAGGCGGTTAGTGGCCGGAGCGATTGATGATCGACGGACAGTAGTGATTTCAACGCATCAGGTGCGGGATCTGGAAGCGCTAATAGATCCAATCGTTATTCTGGCTGAGCGGTCACGCTCCCATATGACAGTGGCCTTGCAGGCTAGTGTTGAGGAAATTACGTCGAAGCTGTGGTTTGGCATGGTCCCTGAACTGGATACCAACAAAGCAACTCTTTATTCAGAACGAGCCGTAGGTGGGTATGCAGTTGTAGCCGAAAACCCAATGGGCGAATCGAGTCGCCTTGATTTAGAACGGCTTTTTAACACTGTACAGGCAGAACCTTCGCGAATTAAGCAATTGTTTTCATCCACCTCGACCTACGCAACACTATGAACCAGATAGTTTCGATTACTCGCTTTGGGCGGTTGTTGCGCAAATACCTAATTGATAGCCGGGGGCAACTATTGGCAAACCTTGGATTATTGATAGGTGCTTTATTTGTGCTAGGTGTAATTATTTACCAGAGCTCTCCTGTAGAGGTGAATAATATTCGTTCGATACTATTTTTTGTTTTAGGCTGGCCGTGCTGGTACATTTTTACCGTGCAGCAAACAACGGTTCTTAATCAGAGAGAAAAGGCCATAAACTATCTGATGCTGCCTGCTTCACAACTTGAGAAGGTAACGCTTGTCTGGTTAGTTTCAGGAGTAGGATTTGTTGTCATTTATGTATCGCTGTTTTGCGTATTGGATAAAATAGGTGTTTCGTTTGTAAACAATCGTCATTGGACGCCAGAACAACTTGCCATGATCAACCGGCAGGGAGGCTTATTAAAAATTAATCCTTTTTTTGACGGAAAAAACCTGCGTGATGTACCAACAGAATTATGGGTCTATACTGCCTTGTTGCATCCGTTTTCAATGGCTTTTTCATTACTTCTCCGACGATACACAGTCCCTCTGGTTGTGGTAGTAGCCTTTACGCTGATTATTATTGGCTGGATGGGGAATAATAGTCTACTGCATAATCTGACTGGTTCTGGAACTATACGAAGTGCTACCCCTTTTGCAGAAGCTATTGTTGAGTCTCCCCTAAACCAATACGCATATCGCAAGGTCAAACTCCCGCAGCCGATGAGTAATCAGTTACGGTATGTATTGGGAAGTCTGGTTATCGTTTTATTGTACATAACCGCCTATGTTCGACTTAAAGAGCGGGAGGTATAGCGATGGATTTTCGAGATAAACAAGCCATCTATCTGCAAATCGCAGACTACGTCAGTGAGCAGATTTTACTGAGCCGCTGGCCAGTAGGAGAGAAGATTCCATCGGTACGTGAACTGGCAGCCGAACTGGAAGTGAACCCCAACACGGTTATGCGAACGTACGAGTTTCTAAGCCAACAGGGTATTATTACCAGCAAGCGAGGCATGGGCTATTTCTCATCCGAGGATGCTACTGACAAAATTCTCACGTTTCGGCGCGAGCAGTTTTTGCAGAATGACCTGCCCCTGTTTTTTAAAAATTTGACCTTACTAGGTATTGACCTGCGCGAAATCGAAACACGATACGAGGAATATATAAACACGACAACGAACGTATAATGAAAACAAGCTATATTCTTCTGGCTATTGTTGCTGTTATGGCACTGACAGGAATGGTCGCTACTGATGTATTGCTTAAGCAGCAATATGACAAAATTGACTGGACAAATCCGTATCAGGAATTTGAGCATCGGGCATTACCAACAGCAAAGCATATTCGTATTGAGGCTGCTCCTGTAGCCGAAATCATAGTTGAGCCTAGTACCGATACAACTCAGGTATCACTACTCCCATCGATGGCCAACTCATACCGTGCCCGGCTTCATAATGATACGCTGTTTATCTCATTTTTAATGAATTATGATGGAAATGTCCGTAACCCCCACAATGATATTGGATCTGAACTACCTCCGGGTATGGTGCTTCGGCTACCCGATCTGCAAAGTTTATACATTACCAACGGGCGACTTACCGTGCGGAAGTTCAAATCGGAGAAACTAGCTATATCAATCCAGAACAGTCGTTTGCGAACGAATAAACTGGACGTTTTAAATTTGTTTGACTTAACTGTGCGTAACAATAGTTTTGCTGAGCTTGGGCCTGATCATTATCAATCCTTACATACTATTGCGCACGATTCGAGTGGTGTGCAGCTCAATAATACGCAGATCAATGCATTTAATAAGGAGCTGTCGCCACAAGCTGAAATATATCTGCGCGGACAAGCTATGAAGTGGCTGAAATAGAGTAGATACCTTTTTCGAGTAAGCGAAATTAACGTAGGAGATTAACGTATTTAGGTATTCGTTCGAAGCGTACGGTCAGGGCTATTCATGCCAATGGTCGTACGCTCTCTTTTTGTTTTCTGCCTTATTTCTCTAATATGACAGGTTCTTAATAAATGATTGTCTCTTCTAACTAGTAAACTGACTATTTTCTGGAAATTAGGTGATCTTATTAAAATGCGATGAAAAATTGGGAAGCCGCACGCATACTCTTAAATTATCAGGTTAAACGCATTAAAATAGAGGTTTTCGCTGTCATACCGATCTTTGTGGTATGGAATGGCCTACTTTCTTTGCCGACGTACCGGACTTCCGATTGAACCGCCGTAAACGTCATTTGTTGCTTGATATATTAGTAATCAGCTTGTTAGCTGTTATCTGCGGAGCCGATTATTGTGAAGAAATCGCCCTCTATGGCCGCCAAAAAGAAACCTTCCTGCGCACATTCCTGAGTCTACCCAATGGCATTCCATAGCATGATACGTTCAATCGAGTACTCAAATTTTTGGATAAGAAGGCCTTGTCAGCGTGTTTATACCGCTGGTCAAAACAGATTATGACTACCCTTGAGCCGATGATGAACCAACTTACTGTGGATAGTAAAGTCCTGCGGGCCACCGCTAAAGCGGGTAAGAAAAAATCAGGCTTGTGTATGGTCAGTGCCTGGGCAGGTGAACACCGCCTGGTACTGGGCCAGGAGAAAGTTGCTTCCAAAAGCAGCTCCAGACGGCCATTCCTGACTTACTCAAGACACTCGACTTGCGTAACACCTTCGTGAGCATTGATGCCATCGCTTGTGAACAAAGCAATGCGGAATTAATCGTGGAAAAGAAAGGACATTATCTGCTGGCGTTGAAAAAAAATCAGGGGCTACTTTATGAGCAAGTAACCCAGAGAATGCAACAAAATAAATTGCAACTTCCTGTTGATGAGGATATTGATTTTGGTAGTGGCCGCATCGAAACACGTCGTTGCTCTGTGGAGAGTAACCTGAGCTTGTATGATGATCTACAGGATTGGCCATCATGTCAAAGTGTGATTATGATCGAAGTTAGCCGGGAAATCAACGGCCTTATCAATCATCAGACTCGTTATTATCTAAGTGATTTGGTCCTACCTGCTGCCCATTTCAACTCGGCCGTTCGCCATCATTGGGGCATCGAGAATCACCGGGCCGCCGGAGCGGTTACACTGGTGTCTGGACATGGTCTTCCATGAAGATCAACAGCGAATCCGGGTGGGCAATGGGGCGGAAAATTTCGCCACGATTCGCAAGATGGCCCTTCAGCTGTTGCATCGAATAGATGACAAAGAGAGCCTCAAGAGCCGACGCAAACTGGCAGGCTGGGATGACAATTATCTGATTAAGCTACTCTCCCTTATTTAAATGCGTTCAACCTGTTAGGCATTAAAGAATGGAATCTGGATTCGCTTATGTATCGATACTTATGGAATCCAGTAAAGTGGGTAGGCAATCGCCTGAATTTTATGACCCTGAACTAGCTGTTGATAGTGTTTGTGCCCTTTTACCTCATTGGTCTAGTTTGCTTATATAACAGAGACCTCATTCCAGCATCAATATTGACTTGTTTGTCCATCCTCTTCTCGCTGACGGCTGTCGTTATGGTGCTCAAATCTTTTACAAAGCGGAAGAGAGCCCGCGTGGCGTGGTTGCTGACGATCATGAATCATTTCTTTGTCGTACTGGCTATCTCGTTCAATGAATCTTTTGATTACTCTTCTCAGGGGTTACTCTATCTGAGTGGTGTTTTTATTGCGGGCGCTGTAGGCTTTGTTTGCCTAAGCCGACTCAAATCGATTGAGAAAAGTCTCAAATTGAAGCAGTTTCATGGGGTATTCGCGAAAGCATCCTGTATTAGCCTTTGCTTTTTTACTGTCGTGTCTTAGGGTATCGGGTTTTCCAATTATGCCTACGTTTGTTGGGGAGGATTTGATGTTTACCCATATCCATGAGAACCAGGCAGTTCTGGCTTTCTTTACCTCGCTAAGTTTCATTATTGATGGTCTGGCTATCATGCGAATTTACGCCCGGATTTTTCTTGGCCCTTACCAGAAGTCGATGTACGAAATGGCCTATCGGTCTTATTGAAATCAACGGGCAGTAAGCAGTTACCTACCAACAAAATGGATCAGTTTGAAATTGGCTCAAACGGAATCAGGGACTTGATCCCGTTTACAGAAGCCTGGAAGAACTATCAATTAGCTGATTCAATTTTAACCTGTTCGTCAGGAGGGTACGCGGTTTCGGCTACCTTCTCCGAACGGTAGGGGATAGGTAAGGTTATCCAGAACTTAGTCCCTTTTCCTACAACGGATTCAACTTTAATATTGCCCTTGTGCAGTTCGATGATACGCTTGGTGAGGGCCAGGCCAATACCGTGGCCCTTAACCGTCATGGTTGTTTCGGAACGGTAGAAGGGTTCGAAAATATGTGGTAAATCAGATTCCGGAATCCCATAACCCTGATCTGTAAAGGTGAGTTGCACGTACCCACTCTCAAACGAAATTCTGACTGATACACTCTCGTCTGGTGAATATTTACAACCATTCTCCATCAGATTCTGAAACGCCGTCTGAAGGAGTGATTCCTCACCATTGATCACCAGCTCTTCTTCCTGATTAGGCAAATTATCAAAATCAATGTCAATCTGATACTCTGGCTTGGTGTGCGTAATCTGGCTCTGAGCCTGCCATAATAACTCATCAATTCGTAGGGGTTGATGGTTGAGCATAACAGCGTCGGAACTGGCTCGAGCCAGCTCAAGAAGACCGTTGACGAGCCGGATCATACTTTTTACTTCGTCCAGAAGAGCGTCGAAAGCTGATTCATACTCATCCGTTGAGCGGGCCAGCAAGCGGGTTACTTCAATCTGGCCCATCATAACGGTCAACGGAGTACGTAACTCATGGGAAGCGTGGGAAACGAAGCTCTTTTGCAATACAAATGCTTCTTCCAGCCGACTTAGAAGATCATTGAATGTGCGCGCTAAATCGGCCAGCTCGTCCCGTTGCCGTCCCACACGTAACCGCTCGTGGATGTTCTTGGCGGATATGGCATTTACCTGGCCAATCAATTCGGCTACGGGCCTAAGCGCATCTGTGGCAAACAAATACCCTGCAATGCCAACGATGACGAGGCTCAATAGCCAGCCAGAAAACAGAATCTCTCGGAGCCTATCGAGTTTACTTAACCCATACCGGTCATTACCAGAGGCCACAATTATCAGCGATTCTCCCCGCGAGTTGAGGTGTCGAACGCCAACAGCTTCCAAATCGCCCAGGCGACTGTATTGGGGCTGATGAAGGGTGATTTTACTGAGAAAGTTTGGTGTAACCGGGAAATGAGGCCGTTGATTACCCTGATTGTATAAAACGATACCCTTGGCATTATAAACCGTAACCTGTTCATTAACTAGAATGGGCAGGTCGGCCTGGGGGACTTCGCCTACATCTTCTCGAAGCCGTACCGTTGTAAATGCTTTTTCTTCGAGTCGCTGTTCAAACTCCTGCTGCCTGAACTGGTCATACAGGTAATAAACGGAAACCGTAAAGAGCAGCATGATCGAAGCGACCAGCAACACAAACAGCAGTGTTAAGCGAGTACGGATATTCATAGAAAAAGGAGTAAAGGGAGGAGAGGGAGAATGGAGGAAAGGGAAAAGAGAAGATCAACTGCATATCCCCTTTTCCCTTTCCTCCATTCTCCCTTTACTCCTCTTTTAACATATACCCCATCCCAATCACGGTGTGAATGAGTTTTTTGGGGAAATCTTTGTCAATTTTTTTTCGAAGGAAATTTACGTATACATCAATTACGTTGGTTCCCGTATCGAAGTGAATATCCCAAACCTTCTCCGCAATGTCGACGCGTGACACAACGCGGCCCCGGTTGCGCATAAGGTATTCAAGTAAACCAAATTCTTTGGCTGTCAGCTCGATTCGTTTATCGCTTCGACGAGCTATTTTTTCATTAAGATCCAGTTCAAGGTCGGCTACTTTTAATACGTTAGCCTGCATACCGGCTTCGCTACTTCGTTTGGTAAGGGCGCGTAGCCGAGCCATCAGCTCCCGAAATTCGAACGGTTTAACTAGATAATCATCGGCACCCGCTTCAAAACCAGTTAGCTTATCATCAACGGAGCCCATGGCCGTCAGCATAAGTACAGGGGTTCGGTTCTTTTCCTGTCGAATAGCCTGTACCACATCGAAACCGTTCATCTTAGGCAGGTTTATGTCCATAATAATCACATCATAGAGATTATTAAGAGCCATTGTTCGCCCAACTTGACCGTCGAAAGCCACATCTACTTCGCAGGATTGTTCTTCCAGCCCTTTCCGTACAAACGAGGCTAATTTGGGCTCGTCCTCCACCACCAGAATTTTCATATCGGCAACATACATAGCTCTTGTCTGATTTAAAAACGGCAGAATAAATTAAAAGTTTTTAATCTCAGTTAAGCCTTCTGGACGTTGTACCAAATGGGCTCAACTACTTGATGGCTCAAGGTCGACCGATGGCATTAAAAGGGATTGAAAACAGCATTAAAAGAGCGTTAAAGCAAGTTGCTAACTTGGTGAGGGCCAAAAAAATAAAACAAAAAAGCCGCTCCGAAAATCGGGGCGGCTTTCCGCTTCTATCCACACCATTTCAAGATCGACGACCGGGCGGCCGCCGGATCTTGATGTTCAACCTTCCCTTTGTAAAGGATTGTTATGCGAAACTACGCAATTTCTTTCACACAGCACAAAAAAGCAATTTTTATTTGGGCTGGAGTATACTGCAAATGTTAAAATTTATTTCATTAAAAACGAAAATCATCGGCTAAAATTACCTAACGTATATAAAAACGGCTAAATCTTAATTATCATCTAATTTTTGCCGGTAAAAGGCATAGAAAATTAGCGGGAAAATGAACAAGGTTAGCAAGGTCGCCGTGATTAATCCACCAATAACAACGATGGCTAATGGCTTGGCCGTTTCGGAGCCTATACCGTGCGAAACGGCTGCTGGAATTAGACCAATGCCTGCCATCATGGCTGTCATCACTACAGGTCGAATACGCGAGATAACCCCTTCCCGGATAGCGTCGTTGAGCAGTAAACTGTTACGCAGGTTCTTCTTAAAAACCGAGATCAAAATTACACCATTTTGAATACAAATTCCAAACAGGGCGATGAATCCGATACCTGCCGAGATGCTGAAGTTAACATGGGTAATCAACAAGGCCGCAATGCCACCAATAATAGCGAATGGTACGTTGAACAGCACAAGGCCCGCATCTTTAACGTTGCCAAACAAGACAAACAGAATAAAGAAAATAGCCAGTAAACTAATGGGTACTACCTGGGCTAAACGAGCCGTAGCCCGCTGCTGGTTCTCAAAATCACCTGCCCACTTAACCGTATAGCCGGATGGCAGTTTTACGTGTTCGAGTACCTTCTGTTGGGCTTCGGCAACGGCACTCCCCATATCACGGCCCCGAACGGAGAACTTTACGGCTCCATAGCGCTGGCTGGCTTCACGGAAAATCAGTACTGGGCCCATTTGGGTGTACACATTCGCTATTTCCTTAATCGGAATCATGCTTCCAGTTTCTGTTGGAACCATTAACTGGCTGATTTGTTGTTCATTAGATCGAAAGGGTTGGTCGTAACGAATTCGTAGATCGAACTTCCGTTCGCCTTCATAAATCTGCGTGGCGGCTTTACCACCAATGGCCATTTCAATTACGGCTTCTGCATCTGCTTTATTGACGCCGTATAAAGCTAGTTTTCGTTCATCTAATTCGATCCGCATTTCGGGTTGGCCCGTAGTACGAATAACCCCCAAGTCTTCAATACCCTGTACGGTGGCTAATTGCTTCTGAATCTCCCCCGCTTTAGTCTCCAGAACCGTTTGATCAGGGCCGTATATTTTAACGGCAATAGAGCCTTTTACCCCTGAAACAGCTTCTTCAACGTTGTCCATAATGGGTTGTGAAAAGTTGAAGTTCACGCCAGGAAAAACGGCTAGCTTTTCCTGCATCTTATCAATTAACTCCTCCTTGGTGAGTTTACTTTTCCAATCGTCCTGTGGGTAAATGTCCACCAGGAATTCGATGTTGTAGAAGCCAGTCGGGTCAGTGCCATCATTTGGTCGCCCTGTCTGAGAAATAACCCCTTTCACTTCGGGAAACTGATCGAAAATATGACGCATTTGTACGGTTTGCTTTACCGATTCAGGTAACGAAATACTCATGGGCATCGTGGCCCGTACATAGATCGACCCTTCGTTCAATTCGGGTAAAAACTCCGTGCCCAATAAGCTAAATCCTGACAATCCAACAGCCACAATAATTGCCGTAACGAGCAAGCTCATTTTTTTGTGAGCGAACGTAAAGCCAAATGCCTGGGTAGCGTATTTGGTCACGACGTTAACGAACGGATTGTGTTTCTCGCGGACATTCTTCTTGAGCAGAATACTGGCCAACACGGGTACAAGTGTCAATGTGAAAATTAACGCGCCAAGCAGCGCAAACCCCAATGTCCAGGCTAAGGGTGAAAACATTTTACCTTCTACTTTCTGGAACGAGAATATAGGGACCAAACAAGTGATGATAATTAGTTTGGAGAAGAAAATAGCCTTGCCCATTTCCGTTCCCGTTTTTCGAAGAATTCCCAATTTGGCCAGCTTATTGAATTTCGCCATCCCTTCTTTATGAGCCATCTCATCGAGTGTCACGAAAATTCCCTCCACCATCACCACCGCGCCATCGACAATGATACCGAAGTCAATAGCACCCATTGATAGCAGGTTAGCCGACATGCCCTTAAGTCGCAGACAGATAAAGGCAAACAGTAAGGCTAGCGGGATAACAATAGATACGGTGACCGTGGTACGCCAGTCGGCCATAAAAATAAAGACAATGACCGTTACGAAAATAATGCCTTCGATCAGGTTGTGCGTGACCGTATGCGTTGCGAAATTAATGAGCGTTTCGCGGTTGTAGAACGTGTTGATCTGAACATCAGACGGTAAGATGTTGTTGTTCAGATCGTTGATTTTGTCTTTTACCCGTTCAATTACTTCGCTGGGATTTTCTCCCTTACGCATCACGACGATACACTCGACAACATCATCTTTTCGATCCCGACCAGCTTGTCCAAGTCGGGGTAAGGCCGATTCGGAAACCTGCGCTACGTTGCGCACCATAATGGGAGTGCCCTTAATGTTCCTGATCGTAATATTCTGAATATCCTGTTGATTTCGTAGTAAGCCAATGCCGCGAACTACATAAGCCTCAGAGTTTTTCTCAATAACATCACCCCCTACGTTCACATTGGAGTTGGCTACCGCCTGGTACAACTGAAGTGGAGTGATATTATAGTCCATCAATCGGCGAGGATCTACAGAAATCTCATAGGTTTTGACTTCGCCCCCGAAACTAACAACATCAGCTACGCCCGGTACACTTTTCAACTGGCGGTCAATCACCCAATCCTGAATGGTTTTCAGTTCGCGGGCTGTACGGGTTGGAGATTGAAGCGTATATCGGAAAATCTCACCAGTCGGCCCATAAGGAGGCTGTACATCGGGTCGTATGCCTTCGGGTAGTTCGACTCCACTAAGCAGGTTATTAACCTGCTGGCGGGCAAAAGCATCATCTACCCCATCATCAAACAGAACTTTTATAACTGACAGGCCAAACAGGGACGTCGAGCGAATATCGGTTCGTTTTTGAACGGAGTTCAGGCCAATCTCAATGGGAATAGTGACAAATTTTTCAACTTCCTCCGCCGATCGACCTGGCCATTGGGTGATGAGCGTAATTTGTGTATTGGTAACATCAGGAAAGGCTTCTATGGGTGTATTCTGATAACTTATGACACCCGCTACAACAGATAGTGCTGTCAGGAAAAAAATGAAAAACTTGTTCTTAAGCGAGAAAGACAAGATACTCTTTATGAACTTATTCATGCCGGTGGCGGAACTGCGCAGATAATGGTACAGCGGCAAAAGTCCTTTTTGCGACTTAAATTAGGCTTAATCTGTTGTTAAAAGTGGGTTAAAACATGGGGCCATGAATAGGATTAATTTTATACGACCCACCCGCAATTGTATAATCATTCCAACGGGCATATATGTGACCTTTGTTGGGTAAATTCTGTTATCCTAAAAACGAACTCAGAACAATTAAACGAATGGAAACCTTAAAATTCAAAACCAATATTAAATGTGGCGGCTGCATCGCTGCGGTTACTCCCTTTTTAAACGAAGCGGTTGGCGAAGGACACTGGCAGGTTGATACGCAAGCTCCTGATAAAATACTGACTGCCGAGGCCAGCAATGCCGCAGTTGTTAAGCAGGCAATTGAAAAAGCGGGCTATAAAGCAGAGCCGCTGAACTAACAGCCAGCTATAGCCATGACAACCAACCCAATTAAGACAAGCCCAGGAAACGACATAGTCAGGAACGCTGAAATTCGGAAAACCTTTCCGGTACTGGAAATGAGCTGTGCCGCCTGTGCGGTCAGCGTCGAATCAATTCTGAAAAGTACGCCAGGGGTTAGCGATGCGGGGGTAAACTACGCCAATCAATCTGCCTGGGTACAGTTCGATCCAAAGGCCGTTACCGTGGTTGACCTGCAAAACGCGGTACGTGCTATTGGATATGATATCGTTATCGAGTCGGAAGACCCGACCCAGGCCGATCCACAGCAGGTGCAGGCAGAAGCTCAGCAACGACACTATAAACAGCTAAAGCAACGGACAATCTGGGCTTTGGTTCTGTCGCTGCCAATTGTTGTGATCGGTATGTTTTTCATGGATCAGCCCAACGGTGTGAAGTGGACTTCTTACGCCAATTACCTGATGATGTTCCTGTCGGCAGCCGTAGTGTTTGGCTTAGGACGTTCATTTTTTGTCAATGCTTGGAAGCAGGCTCTTCATGCACGCGCAAACATGGACACGTTAGTAGCGCTCAGCACGGGTATTGCGTTTTTGTTCAGTGCATTCAATACGGTTTATCCTGAATTCTGGCATCACCGTGGCCAGCACCCGCATGTGTATTTTGAAGCGGCCTCGGTAGTGGTTGCCTTTATTTTGTTGGGAAAAGTACTTGAGGAACGGGCTAAATCAACGACTTCTTCAGCCATCAAAAAACTGATGGGTTTGCAACCCAAAACGGTTCGTCTAGTTGAGGGTGATACCGAACGGGAGGTGCCAATTTCGTCAGTGCAGGTCGGTCAGCTACTGGTCGTTCGCCCTGGCGAGAAAATTCCGGTTGATGGTCGGGTTGAGTTGGGGCAGTCGTATGTCGATGAAAGTATGATAAGCGGAGAGCCTCTGCCGGTTGAAAAACTGGCAGGTACAACCGTTTTTGCCGGAACGATTAACCAGAAAGGGAGTTTCCGGTTTCGGGCCGAAAAAGTAGGTGCCGACACGCTCCTGGCGCAAATCATTCGCATGGTGCAGGATGCCCAAGGGAGCAAGGCCCCCGTGCAACAGCTGGTTGATCGGATTGCAGGCATCTTCGTTCCGGTAGTTCTTGGCATTGCGCTCTTGACATTTGTGGTCTGGATGGTATTTGGACAGTACCTGGCTCCTGAAGCCGATCCGTTTACAACGGCCCTGCTGACCTCTGTAACGGTACTGGTCATCGCCTGTCCCTGTGCATTGGGATTGGCAACACCAACCGCTATTATGGTGGGTATTGGCAAGGGAGCTGAACATAATATCCTAATTAAAGATGCCGAGAGCCTCGAAGTCGCCCATCGGGTAAATGCCCTTATCTTAGATAAAACGGGTACCATTACTGAGGGTAAACCCGTCGTAACCGATTTATATTGGACAGCTTCTGAAGATGAACTTCCTATGCTTCAGCGCGTATTATATACGTTGGAATCACTGTCGGAGCATCCACTGGCGGAGGCTGTCACACTGAAGCTGACCGATACGAAATCAGTACTAGTAGATTCTTTTGAAAGTGTAACGGGGCGAGGTGTGAAGGCCCACTACCAAAGTGAAACGTATTTTGTTGGTAATCAGAGTCTGCTGGAAGAGAACCAAATTGAATTGTCTGAAACACAAATTCAACAAGCTTCTAAACTACAGAGCCAGGCCAAAACGGTTGTGTTTTTTGCAAAGCGTAGGGTTGATGAGAAGCAAGCAGAAGTGTTAGCCACAATTGCAATAGCCGATCCTATTAAGCCTAGTTCGAAGAAGGCGATTGATACCTTACAAAGTCGGGGTATTGACGTATATATGTTGACGGGCGATAATGCCCAAACGGCCGCTTCTGTAGCGAAGCAGGTAGGAGTGGACTACTATAATGCCAACATGATGCCTGCTGATAAAGCCAATTTTGTGAACGAGTTACAAACTACAGGAAAGATAGTCGCCATGGTTGGTGATGGTATTAACGACTCGCAGGCAATGGCTCAGGCCGATGTAAGTATTGCCATGGGTAAAGGTTCAGACATTGCGATGGACGTAGCCCGTATGACGCTGATTACATCCGATTTGAACAGTATACCCCAAGCCCTGCAATTGTCGAAACAAACCGTCCGGGTTATTCGGCAGAATTTGTTCTGGGCTTTTATCTACAATATTATCGGTATTCCTATTGCTGCTGGCCTACTGTATCCTTCGTTTGGATTCTTATTAAATCCGATGATAGCCGGAGCCGCTATGGCATTGAGTTCGGTATCAGTTGTAAGTAATAGCCTGCGGCTGCGGGGTATGAAACTCTGATTTTAGACTAACCTTGTAACGAAAAAAGTAATTGTTTAGATAGCCCACTTGAAGCCACCATTTAGAACGCAACTAGTGTAGCCAGGTTATAGGCATAGCCTGCCAGGGCAGTTATTCGACAATATGAGGCATAACCCTACCTGACTTAATTATTTCTCTATTAAACTTATTTACTTCAAAATTATTATTCATCCTTAAAACTTTTTCAGGAACTTTCCTGTCTATTTTTTCTTGAACTATTTCTGGGACTGGAACACTGTTAAGCACTTCTAAATGGTAATTTGTGATATTCTTTAGGGTAATTTTTAAATTATATTTATTTTCAACAGTTGAACATTTACAATCGTCATTTAAAGGAGAGTTTAAGAAAGTCTCAATAGGTATTGTTTTAGATATTTTATAGCCTTTAACTCTTACATTAATCTCATTTCCAATAAATGTTGTAAAAGACTCAATTCTCTGGCAGTCATTGCCATCTTCTTTTTTTCCATCGCAAGTCTTCTGATTTTTTGACGTAGCCCTTACATTAATACTAGTTGTATTAATGGATTCCCCAACAACACCAATAGGTGTTTCATTTAAATACACAATGCCACCCGAAATAGGTTGAATAGCAGATTCATCAAATGCTGTAATTTTGAATTTTTTGCCATCATTCTCAAAGGTAGATAAGAGGTATAATGCTTCTTTTGTAATTGGTTTTTGAATTTTTTTTGTAAATATTAAGAATTTATTTTCTGATATTTCAGTGACACCACCAATTATCTTTATTTTTCCTGTTTTGTTTTCAAGACTTTTAAAGTCTGAAGCTTTCCACTCAAATTGTGTATCACCCTGAGAGTTATTCTCTTTACTGCCCATTTTTTTTAAAACTTCATTAGTTGAGTCATCAATAAAAAATAAATCAACTTTCCCTTTATACCCTCTATAATCCCAGGAAATTATGATTGGTTGATCAGTGAAACAGGTATCAGCCGTTGGTGCTTTAATAATTAATTTTGGTTTAGGTATAAGGTAAAAATATACCAAAGTGCTCATAATGGCTATTATTATTCCTAACATTAAAACCCCCAAACGTGCTTGTCTTGACATGTAAGTGTATTCAATTAAATGGATGCATGAATTAGTTACATTAATAAATTCTAATTTTGGGTTTAATCAAGTCCAGTTTAAATTAGGATCAGGATTAGGACATTTAGTTATTAACTTACAATTCATAGCTGCTAAATAAAAGTTTTCATCTACCTTGTTAGTTGATTGTTTTTTTGAGAATTTGTTGAAAACCCACTCCAAGGGTTTCCCAAGACCTTCTAAAGCATCTTCAATAAAGGATTTTCTAATCTGTTTCGAAAGTCTTTTGATGAAAATTACATCTTTTATGTAAGTGGGGATTGTGCCCGTAAACTTTTCGCCAGATACAATTTCGTCGCTAAAGTTAGGGCTCATTTTCCAGAATCTAGATTCAAAAACTTGCGGAATAAGCCATATTCGTTCAATATTAAGCCTAATATAACTGATCTCAAAGAGTTCAACGTCCTTGGCATAATTTGTTAGGTCTTCCGTCATCTCATCAAAAGGGTTCTTTAATAGGACTGAAGTGATTGAATCATGTGTAAATGATTTTTTTTGCCACTTCTCCTCCTGATTGAGCTCATCAAAATCAACATAGAAAGTAGCAAAGCAAGAACCTGCACTTTTTAAATCGGCATTTAACGATAAGAATTCACTAAATTTGCCTTTCCATTTAGACCACAAAGAGCTGTATGATAATACATTGTCAGCTATTTGTGTGTCAATAAATTCTTCTATTTCGATCTTAAACCCTTCATTAATCCATTTTCTTTGAGTTTCTTCTATAGCTGAAATCAGTTTTGGCATGAACTCTTGTTTCCAAATTTTGTCATCTTTGTTCTCGCTATATGCTTTATTGTAGGCTGTCAATTGGTCATATAGTTCATTTCGTATAGGTTTATAAAATTCCTCATACTTCTTTTTTAGATTATCAGGCATACATTCCCCTACCTTTTTTCCACCTTCTTTGTCTTTAGCTAATATTGCTTTATTGAATAGTAAGCTATAATTTTCCCACATCAAACTATCATGAATCTCAAATATTTTGCGCGTTGGTATTTGGTGGATTAATCTTGAAAAATCAGAGGTTCTATTCAAAGTACCAATAGTTGCTGCGGGGTTTATTAAATCGGCAATGTGCTTTTTGTCATATACTTCAAATGGAGTTGGCCCAATCAGATGACTTAAAAAAGTGTCATCTGATTGGTAAATGGTTTCTAAAATACAAGCGATTAAGGTTCTGTCAATTTCTTCCATTTGAGCTGAATTTTAGTAGTGTTTATTGTACTAGTTATCAAACTTAGCATTAGGAGAGGGGTTAGGGGTTTTTCCAACTTTTCTATTTATAAACCCAATTAATTGCATGCCTTCACAGCTAAATCCTGAGCCTGTGTCTTGGGCTTTAAAATCATGAGTCTCTTCATTTTTCTTGTAAGAACCCCCTAAGTTAAAAGGCCCCCATCCTACATTACCACCAGCATTAATAGATTTTTTTAATGAACTACTTTCCCACGAAGACTTGTCAAATTCTACAACCAAATCTTTTACGAAAATAGCGTGCGTCGAATAGGCGATAAAGTTGCCAATTGGAGGATTACCTCCATCTGACAATTGACAACTACCAAACTGCCAAGTTCCAGGCTCTAAGTTCCATCCTCCGCATGAAAATAATTCTGAGCCAAGCCAGGGCCTAAGGATTTTAACCATGGCAATTTTAAAAGACATTTTATAGGTTGATGATTGAAAAGATTGGTTTTCTTTCTCGTTTTGAACACCCGCATTTGCCCCAAATCTCCACAATCCTAAATTAAGACTAGCGCTACCACCCCAGGCATTTGAGCTTTTGCTCGAATGCGTTTCACATTCAGATTCGTGGAAATTAAAAGCGGGCCAATCTGGGTTATTAACAAAACTAGAAGGGTATAAAAAACTAGGGCAAAACTTCTGACCTGTTGTTGGATCTAAATTATTTGAAGCTATATTAAAGATATCTTTTAAATGAGAAAACCAAATAGACATACTTCGATTAGTAACTTGGGAAATATATGTTTCCATATCATTTACTGTTGATTTATATCCATTAGCCTCCCACTCATCGTTTGCACTATTTACATTAGCTAATAGAATTGGACCATTTAACATGAAATTTAAGACTGCTTCTGAATTTGCAGCAGTCAATGCCGATATTCTAGCATTATTGTACAGATATAATGCGTCGTTATAGGCTTTTTCGTATTGATTATAGAGTTGTTTAACCGGCCCATACTCAATACGATAGCTTTTTTTTGTATCATCTACTAAATCAGGAACCTCTATCGTTTTAGACAGAAGGTTTCTGAATTTTTCTATCTTTATTCTTTCTGATTCAGTCGGTTCAAGGTTTGATATTTTGGCGAATTGTAGTATGTTTTCATATATTTTGGATAACCTTTCTTGACTATTTCTGTCAAGAGTCTGACCTTGATCTGTTTTATAAATAGCAGTTGGATCTGGTACTAAGTCTATGAACATCGAAAAAAGGGCAGCATTTTTAATTAAACTTCTTGTTTCTTCACCAGTTGATCCTGACAAACCTTTTGTTAGAAAATTAAAATCTTCGCTTGTGAATGGAATTCCTGGCGTACACCATGAAATGAAATTATTGATATTTGCTTGCGTGTTTTCATCTCCACCTGTAATTATTTCATTTAATTTACCTAATGTTCCTTTCATTAGGTTTTCTGTATCAAAAAGTGCCATAATTGTAATTAGTTAGGGGTTTATAAAATTTAGATATCAATAGTGCATCATTTGCACTTTATACCGACTATCATCAGCCAACGATTCATATTTGGCTGTAAATGTTTCAAATAATTCATCTTGCGTAAAGCCACCGTCTGGGTTAATAATAGATAGATAGATTTTTGATGGCGTACTTTCGCCATCTATACCTATAATTATACGCGCATGTCTGAGAAAATTTATTGAATCAGGGGTTTCATCATCAATGACTAGTAATGGCCCATAATTCTGCAATAATTGTAAGATGCTCTCTGGTGTTTCACACCTGGGCCAATTAAATTTCATGCCGGTAGCGGTTGCAAAATCCTCATTTCTATCTGGCATTAATGATAAATTATTGTCAAATAAATATCGAAAATCAGAACCAAGGTTATCTATTGCAGTTTCAATCGAATATGATACTTGATCTCGCCAAGAAACCATCATCGTTCCAACTGCTGCCCAGCATGTACTGTCTGAGGGTTGTGCTATTTTTGGCATTTCACCAGCTATAGTAAAGTACATTGTTTCTGCCATAGTTTAGAATTATTAAGTTAAGTTTTAGGTTAAATCCACTCTAAATCGGCACTATAAATACACCTTTTTTTTATAATGACTATAAAAATGCAACGTCATTAAACTAAAACAATTTAATGTTCAAGGTGAAGTAAGTCATTTTTTTGTATATTATTTAATGAATAGTGTAAAGTAACATATGTATAAAATGATTTCCTATATTAATTTAGCGAAATGAGTTAACGGTAGTTATAGCCCAGACAAGCGTACAACGTATAGGTGATTAACCGCATTTAAGAGCCTGTTTGGGGATCAACAGAAGCACTGGCAGTGCTAGCAGTGATATCTGTTTAGCGATTATCAATGTGAAATGAGGGTACTTTCCAGTTACAGAATCGAGAATTAATTTGTGCCAAAGCCTATTTCTCTTTTCAATGGGGAGGGTATGTGCTGATCTTAAGCCACTTTTCAACTAATTATTTGTTCAAGATACATTGCAAGCTTTTTCCTAAGTGGCTGAATGCTTGGTTTTTAAGGCTAAGTGGTGATCGCTATTTGACCGCTTTTAAGTTCAGGTTGGGGTTTCTCCCGTTATACAAAGAGCTGTTGACGAGCTTTATCTGAATGTATCTGGCGATTACACCCTAAACAATCAAAGTGGTTTCTAATACACTACTTATTTAGGGAATTGGTCAGTTCGATTGCTCTTCCTAAATCAACGCAGAGCTTGGTGCTACTAGTCAAACGCGGTGTAGTAAAAGCACTACTACTTGGGTAAAATGGTTTCCATCGAAACCTCAACTATTACCAGAATTCGCTTTTCACTTGGACTGGTTACTTTTAGTCGACATCAGATCATCTTATAACGCATCTTATTACTGAACTAAATATAATTTCCTAATACACCCCTATGTTTCGAGACCATAAATAAGCTTATTAACGAAAATGCCCTACCAGATTCTGGTAGGGCATTTTTTGTGCATCTATTAGTGTAAATAGTTGGCAATATGCCGGATTTATTTGGCAGAAACCGTTCCACGAAGTGCACGTGGAATTTCGATGCTAGCTACTGGGTTTGACGCCTGCTCAAGCACTTCAACGTTTTTTACCGAGATCTGACCAACCCGAACAGATTTGCCCAGTTCAAGGCCCGATACATCTACATCAATGAAATCAGGAATGTTTTCGACATTACCTTTCACGCGCAGTTTCCGAACGCGCGTTACCAGTTTACCACCTTTTTGTACGCCTGGAGCTGTACCAATCAACCGAACAGGAACAGCAATTTTAACAGGCTTTTTGTCCGTCACCAGCAGGAAGTCGGCGTGCATAAGCACGTCACTAACTGGATGGAATTGGGTTTCCTGAAGAATAGCCCGGTACTCAGTGCCTTCAATATTAAGCGCTACTTCAAAAATATTGGGCGTGTAAACTAAGTCGCGGAATAGAATCGCTGGCGCATAAAAATGCACCTGCTCATTACCACCGTATAACACACACGGAACATTGCCCTCGGCCCGAATCGCTTGTGATTCCGTGCGGCCGAGATTCGCTCGTTGATACCCTACAATCTCGATTTTTTTCATGACTTAAAAATTAAAAGAGTGAAAGAGCAGGATAAAGAGCGAAAGAGCGAAAGGGTGAATGAGTGATTATTGCTTTCGCTTTTCCACTCTTTCGCTCTTTCATTCTTTCACTCTTTAAGTCCGCTCTTTAGTATTTTATAAACAGTGAACTAATAGATTCATGGTCTCGAATACGGCCAATGGCTTTGGCAAATAACTCCGCCACAGACAATACTCTGATTTTTTCGTTGGTCTGCTTTAAAGGCAGGGTGTCAGATACTACCAACTCATCCAACACAGAATTCGCAATGTTTTCGTGCGCTTTGCCCGACATGATCGGGTGCGTACAAACGGCGCGTACGGATTGAGCGCCTTTGTCCATAATAATTTGGGCCGCTTTCGCCATGGTGCCCCCCGTGTCAATCAAATCATCGACCAGCACGACGTTGGCGCCTTCAACATCGCCAATGACTTGCATAGAGGCAATTTCATTGGCTCGTTTACGGTGCTTATCACACAGCACGATATCGGCATTGAAGTGTTTCGCGAACACGCGGGCTCGGTTGGCACCCCCTACATCCGGTGAGGCAATTACCAGATTATCTAAATTCAGGCTTTTGATATAGGGTACGAAAACCGACGTACCTTCCAGGTGGTCGACTGGAAAGTCGAAAAAGCCCTGAATTTGTCCGGCGTGCAAGTCAAGCGTCATCAGACGATCAGCTTTCGAAGCGGCCAGCATGTTTGCAACTAGCTTAGCGGCAATCGACACGCGGGGTTTGTCTTTCCGGTCCTGCCGGGCGTACCCGAAATAAGGAATGACAACCGTAACATAGTGGGCAGATGCTCGACGGGCGGCATCGACCATCAGTAACAGTTCCAGTAGATTATCGGCGGGTGGGGGAGTGGACTGAATCAAAAATACATCACAACCCCGTACGGACTCCTCAAAACTAGGCGACATTTCACCATCGCTAAACCGTCGGCAAGTATACCCACCTAAGTCTTTTCCGTAATAATGTGCAATTTTTTCAGCTAAGTAAGTAGACTGACTTCCTGAAAAAATCTTAACTGGATTAAACGATGCCATTGTGTGCCAGACAAATTTCCCGCAAAGGTACGGAAAAAATGGGCAGGTTTGCGATTGAGAGTAGAGTTTCTTTGAGATACTATGCAGAACTCCTAATCAAGTTAATCCCGAATTCACGTTTATCGTGTAATTGGTAAAGTACGATCGCGAAGGGATTTTCGGCGTAAACGCTATCTTTGCGGTATCAGTAACTGATTATGACAGAGCAGAAAATTTCCCCGGCTACTACTTTACAAGACATTATCGCCCACGCCAAAGAATATGGCTTCGTATTCCCATCCTCCGAAATCTACGATGGTCTACAGGCTGTGTATGACTATGGACAGAATGGCGTTGAACTCAAAAATAACCTCAAAACGCTGTGGTGGAAGGCCATGACGCAACTCCACGACAATGTTGTGGGCATTGATGCGTCGATCTTCATGCACCCACTGACGTGGAAAGCGTCGGGTCACGTGGATTCGTTCAACGATCCGATGATCGACAACAAGGATTCCAAGAAGCGCTACCGTGCCGACCAACTCCTGGAATTGAAAGCCGAAGCCTATGCCAACGCGGGCGACGAAGCTAAAAGTACTGCCTTGTTGCAGGAAATGGGTCGTTTGCTCGGCGAAAACGATCTCGAAGGGGTACGGAATTTAATCATTGCCGAAGGCATTAAAGATCCTGTTTCCGGTACGGATAACTGGACCGAAGTCCGTCAGTTTAACCTCATGTTCTCGACTCAGGTTGGTTCGTTAGCTGAAGACGCCAGCCTGATTTACCTGCGTCCAGAAACGGCACAGGGTATTTTCGTTAACTTTCTGAACGTGCAGAAAACGGGCCGGATGAAGATTCCGTTTGGGATTGCTCAGATCGGGAAAGCATTCCGGAACGAGATCGTTGCCCGTCAGTTTACATTCCGGATGCGTGAGTTCGAGCAAATGGAAATGCAGTTTTTCGTACGTCCTGGCACCGAAATGAAGTGGTACGAAACCTGGCGCGATGCCCGGATGAAGTTCCACCAGGCGGTTGGTTTGCCCGCTGAAAAACTCAAATTCCACATCCACGAGAAACTGGCTCACTACGCCAATGCCGCTGTGGATATCGAGTATCAATTTCCGTTTGGCTTTCGCGAAATGGAAGGTATTCACTCCCGCACCGATTTCGATCTGAAAGCCCATCAGGAACTGAGCCGTAAAAAACAGCAGTACTTCGACAACGACATCGACGAAGCAACGGGTAAGCCGTACGGTAACTACATTCCTTATGTAGTTGAAACATCTGTAGGGGCCGACCGTTTGTTTTTGGCCGTATTCTGCAATGCCTTTACGAAAGAAACAGTGGGAGAGGGCGATCAACAGAAAGAGCGCACATACTTGAAACTGCACCCCGCCCTGGCTCCTGTGAAAGCCGCTGTGTTCCCACTGGTTCGTAAAGATGGTTTGCCCGAAAAAGCAGAGGAAATCGTGAAGAGCCTCCGTTCGGAGTTCCGGGTGGTGTATGAAGAGCGGGATGCTATTGGTAAGCGCTACACCCGGCAGGATTTAATTGGTACACCCTTCTGTATTGCGGTCGATTACCAAACGCTGGAAGACGATACCGTGACAATTCGTTACCGCGACACAACCGAGCAAATTCGCATTCCGATCAGTGAACTGAAAGCCAAAATTGGGCAAGAGGTTTCGATGGAACGGGTTTTAGAGAAAATGTAAACGCTACTTTTACAACAAACAAAACGCCCCAGCGATTGCTCTCTGGGGCGTTTCTGTATATGAAGAATTATCGCTTTACGCTTCGCCAACCAGCATCAACGCACCTACCGTTACGTTGGATGTTTCGTCGATAAGGATCGCACCACCCGACGCACGATTGGTTGTATAAGGATCGAAACTGATTGGCTGTGCAGTCCGTAGAACGACTTTGGCCAGATCATTTAGCCGCAATTGTTCAACTCCCTCAATCTGTTCGTAGGTATTTACGTTCAGTTGATACGATATCTCACGAACTGAGCAACGGGTTCGGAAGGTGCCAACCTGTAATACGTACTTACTACCCACTTTGAACTCCTTGGAATCCATCCAGCAAAGCATCGCTTCAACTGTTTGACTGCTAAGCGGCTGGCTGTCCGAGCGAACAATCAGATCTCCCCGACTAATGTCTACATCTGTTGCCAGGTGCAGTACAACCGACATGGGTGTTGTGGCTTCCTCCAGATGCGTTTCGGCGATTTCAATGGCGTCGATAGTTGAGGTTTCGCCCGACGGGAATACCGTTATAGCATCGCCCTTCCGGAACTGGCCACTGGTAATTTTACCAGCGTAGCCCCGGTAGTCGTGTAACTCTGCGGTTTGCGGCCGAATGACATACTGCACAGGAAAGCGAGCCTGGGTTAGATTCACATCATCGTCGATCAAGACTGTTTCCAGATGCTCCAGCAATGTCTGTCCATCATACCATGGCATTGACTCCGACCGATCAACAACGTTATCGCCATTGAGCGCGCTCATCGGAATATAGGTTACGTGCTTGACATTCAGGTTTTTGGCTAAGTCCGCGTAGTTAATGCAGATATCCGTGAACACATCCTGCGAATAGCCAACCAAGTCCATTTTGTTAACAGCCACCACAATGTGAGGGATTCCCAAAAGCGACGCAATCAACGAATGCCGACGGGTTTGTTCGGCCACACCATGCCGCGCATCGACTAGTACAATGGCTAACTGGCAATTCGACGCACCCGTTACCATGTTGCGGGTATATTGAATATGGCCGGGCGCATCCACAATGATGAACTTACGAGCTGGCGTCTGGAAATAGCGATAGGCTACGTCGATCGTAATGCCCTGTTCACGTTCTGAACGTAAGCCATCTGTAAGTAACGCGAGGTCAATTTCACCATCGTCACGGCTTTTACTGGCGCGTTCAATGGCTTCAAGCTGATCGGCCAGGATGGATTTGGAATCGTAAAGAAGCCGCCCGATAAGCGTGCTTTTGCCGTCGTCAACCGAACCGGCTGTTATAAATCTAAGGAGATCCATTTAGTGAATGTATGATGAATAATTGGGGCCGCCCGTGCGGTAAAATGGATAGTGTTATATCCAATCATTATTCATTGTTCATTTTACATTATTCAAAAATACCCGCCCTTCTTGCGGTCTTCCATAGCAGCTTCGCTAAGCTGGTCGTCCATGCGGGTCTCGCCCCGTTCAGAGATGCGTGTCGCCTGAATTTCGTCAATGACGGCGTCGAGGGTTTCGGCGGTCGATTCTGAGGCAGCTGTGCAGGAAATGTCACCAACGGTACGGAACCGTACCCGGCGTGTTACCAACTGATCGTCGGCTTCGGGTTTGATAACGCCCCCAGCAGTGGCCATCAGCTTGCCGTCACGAATGAGTAGTTCACGGTCGTGGGCAAAATAGATGCTGGGCAGTGCTATTTTCTCACGACGGATATAATTCCAAACGTCGAGTTCGGTCCAGTTCGAGATGGGAAATACGCGAACGTTTTCGCCTTTGTGAATCCGGCCGTTATAGAGATTCCAAAGTTCAGGGCGCTGGCGTTTTGGGTCCCAGGAACCGAATTCATCCCGCACCGAAAATACCCGTTCTTTGGCCCGCGCTTTTTCTTCATCCCGACGGGCACCCCCAATACAGGCATCGAATTCAAACTCTTCGATCGTATCCAGCAACGTGAATGTTTGCAGGCCATTCCGGGTCGCATTCCGGCCCGTTGGCTCCTTCAGTTTCTTCTCGCGAATTGTATCTTCAACATAGCGAACAATGAGTTTTTCGCCAATCCGCTCAGCCAGATTATCGCGGTAGTCGAGCGCTTCCTGAAAGTTGTGGCCCGTGTCGATATGCACGAGGGGAAACGGAAATTTACCCGGACGAAACGCTTTCAGCGCCAGATGCACGAGCGTAATGGAATCTTTGCCGCCCGAAAAAAGGAGCGCAGGCCGCTCAAATTGACCGGCAACCTCCCGCATGATGTGGATGGCTTCGGATTCGAGCTGATCTAAATAATTCATAGTCATTTAGTGGTCATTAGATGGTCATTGACGGTCATTTTTCGTCGTTATGTGTTTGGAAAACTTTGTCCCAATCAATACTCATCTGACTATTTTCGTAAAAAATGCCGGGTTCTTCAGCTTTATAACCCGAATCGCTAGCTTTTTTACCTAGTGTTTTTAGGTAATTGTTTAGCTTGACACCTAACGTATTAATGTCTTTGTCAAACTGATTATATTGATCGTCACCAACTAACGACCGCCTTCTTGCTTTATCTAACCAGGTTCGAGTTTCAAGTAATGAACCACGAGCGATGTAACAAAAGTTAATATTTTCTTTATAGTGATAGCGCCCAAAGCCTTCGCTGATATTGGCAGCTACGGAGTCGACCGATCGGACTACCTGTTTTCCAACAGTATCTTTTGCAAAGTAATCCCACTTATTTACCACGAACCAAACTTGCTCTCCTAGGGTCATCGCCAACTGGTAAATCTGCAAATCGTTTAGTCCCATATTATTATCGTCATTTGGCAGCCATTCATTGGCATTCAATAGTCATTTTATTATAGAGCTTTAAAACAAAAAATGATTACTGAATGACCAATAATGACACGAAGTAAATGACGACTAATTTACGCTTTAAAGGCTTCCTCGCGGCTATGCAAACCGCACTCCTTCTTGGAGTTGTCTTCCCACCACCAGCGCCCGGCCCGGAAATCTTCGCCTTCCTGAATGGCACGCGTGCAGGGCTGGCAACCAATGCTTACAAAGCCGCGATCGTGGAGCGGATTGTAGGGTACGTGATGGTCTTTTATATACTGTTTTACCTCTTCGAATGTCCAGTCCATTAAGGGGTGAAATTTAAAGAGATCGTGAGCGTCATCCCGCTCAAGTTGGGGCATGCTCTGGCGATTGGCCGACTGCTCAGCGCGGATGCCCGTGATCCAGATTTTCTGACCCTTCAGTGCCCGATTGAGCGGCTCAACCTTTCGAATGCCGCAACATTCTTTCCGGTTTTCAACGGAATCATAGAAACTGTATGGACCTTTGGTGGTCATCAGTTTTTCAATGGCCTGCGCATCAGGAAAATACGCTTCAATTTTGGCACCGTACCGATCGTTGGTTTTTTTCCAGACCGAATAGGTTTCGGAAAACATCCGACCCGTATCGAGTGTAAAAATCTTGATTGGTATATTATTCGCCAGGATTAAGTCGGTGATAACCTGATCTTCGTAGCCCAGGCTGGTCGAAAAAACGACCTCACCGGGAAATAATTCAGCCAGCGTCCGAAGCGCTTCGACATTACTCAGACCGTTCAGTTGTTCGGTCAGGCTTTCGAGAGTGTAAGTTGGTTCGGCAATCATATTGTGGTGGTCATTTATTGTCATTAAGTTGTCATCATTAGTCATTAATTGTCAAATGACGTATAGCGAATGACCATTGGATGACGCATAGCAAATGACTATTTTAAGTTTACCGCCTTGCCGGTTTTGGCCGACTGCCGGGCAGCGTCCAGAATCTCCATGACGATGATATTATTTTCTAATGACGTTAATTCATCGGGTTTAGTTTCGCCGTGTAGCAGTCTGGCAAAGTAGGCAAATGGGTCAGTAGCAGGAGCCTCGGTTTGCGGAGCTTCAGCCGCTTTTTCACTTTTATCACCCTTAAGGCGTATGCGCATACGCGAACCATCTACCGTAAATACATACCCCGTTTGACCGTACACTTCCATATCCTTACGACCAAATGGCCAGTTCCACGATCCCTGAATGATGGTCTGCGTTTTCGGATACGTTAGAATGATTGTTCCTTCGTCGTCCACTTTTGGATAAATGTCAGGCTTGATTTGCTGGGTTACGGCCATTACCGAAATCGGCCGCTCATTATGCATAAGCCAGGTTGAGAGATTGGCTCCATAGCAGCCAAAATCGAATAAGGCCCCGGCTCCATTGGTAACCGGATCGGTGAGCCAACTCAGGAATTCATTGCTTACGCCAATTTCTTTGGGCCCTTCGTGCCCGTCATGCACAACAATCTTCCGTACATCGCCAATTGACTTGTCGGTATTGGTAATCGCATAGGCTTTATGATTGCTGCCGTACCAGGTGGTCTCGTAGTTCGTCAGGAGTTGAATATTGTGTTTTTTTGCCAGCGCAGCCATCTGTTTTGCATCGGCAAAGGTCGTAGCCAGTGGTTTTTCGACCATGACATGAATACTGCGGGGCGCACAAATAGCTACCGTTTTCTTATGATCGACAATCGGACCAAAGTCTGTTACGGCTTCGGGTTTGGTTTTGTCGAGCATTTCAGCAACAGTTGGATAGACTAAGCTCATACTAAACCCATGCTGCTTGGCGAGTCGTTCGGCCAGGGCACGATTCGGTTCGGCGATGCCTACAATTTCGATGTCTGTTTGCCCCGCTTGCCGGAACGCTTTATTCAGAATGCCATGTACATGATCATGAGCCATCCCCGCTATACCCACCCGAAGTGGTTTTTTAGGGCTCTGCGCACTGGCCAAGTGAGCCAGTAAGAGTAAGATACTGTAAAAGGCGGGGCGTAGGAACATTGGGGTATTATTTATACGTACTAGGATCAAGCCAGACGACTTCTAAATACTGACCGTGCAGATGATCGAAGTCTTTATCTGTTGTTATGAGGGTAGCTCCGGCCAATGATGCTGATGCTGCAATCCATAAGTCATTTTTGCCCATATTTCGGGCCGATGTACCCAATGATCGATCCGCTAATTTATTCTGACTAAACGCATCAATGTCAGCGTACCGCTGAATCAGCTCATTATCAGCTATATTTATCCGAATATAACTATTCAGCAAGTCCTGTAGTATGGCTCGTTTGGATCTATCCCAATTATTTTGCTGTGCAATTGACCAAAGCTCGCCAGCAGTGACTACTGAAATTTGGACATGATTATTATCGGTCAAATTTAAAATATCCGCGATGGCATCTACGATCTTCGTTTGTCGCACATAAGCCAAAACAATATTTGTATCAAAGAAATAAATCATTTGCCAATCATTGCCACCAGTTCTTCCCAAGATTCCTGTATGTCCATTTTTTCTGCAATTTTCCTAATTCGTTCGGGATCGAAAGGTTGAGTAGGTAAGTTGCTTGTTGATAGATTTACTCCTGTCAGTATACCTGCCAATCGCATTTTAAAATACGTCGGGGCCAGTTCAGCCAGAGAAGCAGCCTGTTCCAGGGTTAAACTGCCTTTTTCATAGAGCGCACGGGCCATTTCCCAACGAGCTTCGGTTGGGTCTAATGTGTCGGGAACATTGAGCGTCAGTGTTTTCATGGCATCTTCAGGGCTTTATTGTACTAAAAACTTCTCGGACCGAATCAGTTCATTGCATCAAGGCTGGACAGAAACTTCTGAAAGTAAAAAGTGTTGCCCCGACAAATCGGCGAACTCGTAGACCCACCGAAAACGACCTCGTTTGACTCGTCAATTACCTGATTGATGAGCCTGGGTGAAACGCTGTTACTTAGGCTACCTTTTCTTTAATGGCTTCTGCTGATTTCTCGACGGCCTGCGTGAAATCCTCAATCAAATCCTCGATGGCTTCCAGTCCAACCGAAATCCGAATCAGGCCTGGCGTAATACCTAATGCGGCTTTCTCATCAGGTTTCAATTTGGCATGGGTCGTTGTGTTTGGGTTGGTCACGATAGTACGGGAATCGCCCAGATTTGAGGAAAGGGTAGGAATTGTCAGTGCATCGAAGAAGGCTTTTACGCGTTCGAAACCGCCTTCCAGTTCAATGGTGACGATGGCACCGCCCGCACTCATCTGCCGTTTAGCCAGATCATATTGTGGATGAGAGGGAAGGAACGGATACAATACACGCTCAACGTCTGCGTGCCCATCCAGCGCTTCGGCCAATTGCAAGGCATTGCGACAATGGCGCTCCATGCGGAGGTCCAGAGTTTCCAGGCTTTTCGATAAGATCCAGGCATTGAACGGCGACAACGATGGGCCGGTATGCCGGGCAAAGAACCGGATTGGCTGGATCAAATCGGCACGACCGACTACGATACCGCCCAATACCCGACCCTGTCCATCCATATACTTCGTGGCCGAATGCACCGATAAATCAGCTCCAAAGTCGATTGGAGTTTGTAAGATCGGTGTAGCGAAACAATTGTCTACGTTCAGGATGAATCCATATTTCGCTTTCAGACGAGCCAGCATTTTCAGATCAACCAGTTCCAAACCAGGGTTGGAAGGTGTTTCCAGGTAGACCATGCGCGTGTTGGGCTGCATAGCGGCTTCCCATTCGGCTTCGGTGGCGGTTGCATCGACATAGGTATGCGTAATACCCCACTTGCTCAGAATCTGCGTAATAATCTGGTGTGCTGAGCCAAATAATGCCCGGCAGGCAACCAGGTGATCGCCCGATTTTAGCAACGCAGCCATGCTGGCAAATACGGCAGCCATGCCCGTTCCTGTTGCGATGCCGTCTTCGGCATTTTCCAACATGCAGACCTTCTCGACGAACTCTGTTACGTTGGGGTTCGAGAAGCGTGAATAAATGTTACCCTCTTCCGTTTCTTCAAACAAGGCTTTTCCCTGCTCAGCGTTTTCGAAGGTAAAACTGGATGTCAGATACAGGGGAACAGAGTGTTCGCGGTTTTGCGATTGCTGCGCCTGGGTACGGATGGCTTTGGTTTGTTTTTGCATGCTGTCTGGGCCAAGCTCCTGCCTGGCCTGTCAATTTTCACGGGCCAAGCAGGAACTTGGCCCAGACACTAAAAGAACTTGATAATCTTCCGCAAACTTACGAGAATAACGACAATTCCGACCAAAATCATCATGGTCTTGACAGGTAGTTTTTGTGCCAACCGGGCAGCAATAGGGGCAGCAATCATGCCACCCAGAATCAGACCCAGGATCACCATGCCATAATTATCCAATCCGGCATAGAGGGCGAACACAACAGAGCTGGCAAACGAAACGAAAAATTCGGCCAGATTAACCGACCCAATTGTGTAGCGTGGATGACGGCCCGACGCAATAAGCGTAGAATTCACAATGGGGCCCCAGCCACCTCCGCCAATGGCATCGACAAAACCTCCGAACCAGGCCAGCAGACCAATCTGGCGAACGGGTTTTTTCTTCGTTTGTTTCGCCAGCGCTTTTTTCAGAATCAAAATACCCAGAATGGCCGTGTAAACAGAGATAGCCGGTGATAAGTAATTGGCAACCACTTCCATGTCGGCCAATTTTGTAATCAGAAAGGCACCTAACGCAGCGCCTATAACGCCAGGAATCAGGACAATCTTAAACAACCGGCTGTTAACATTGCCAAACTTCAGGTGCATGTAACCCGATACCCCCGAGGTGAAAATTTCGGAACTGTGTACGCTGGCAGTAGCGAATAAGGGACTGATGCCCACGCTTGTCAGGAATGTAGTAGCCGTTACGCCATAGGCCATGCCCAATGCTCCATCGATCATTTGGGCAACAAATCCGGCCAGAATGAAGTAGAAAATCTGGGGCGTTAGGTCAATGGAACTAGCCATAACCGTCAGCCGATCCAGCGTGAAATAGCTGAATAACAGATGCCCGACAACCATCAGCGCGAGGGCAGAAAAAACATAAATGGCAATTTCTGTGCGATTCCTGCGTCGGAGAAGTGGCCGGGATAAGCCCGTTTGCACAGTAGCCGTTGGGAATGCGGCCCGTATCGCATCGGCCTGTTTCGCAGCGTTGTCTCCCTGAAGGCTGATCGTCAGTCCATTAAGGTCGATTCCTGGCTCTGCCAGACTTAGTGAAGTGTCTGCCGAATTGGCGGTAGAGGCTATCTGTTGACTCATACAGTATAATGCCTATCGAGTTAATGGAGTATTTTATTTATGAAAAACGGCACGTCAGCGTGCCGCATGTTTTCAATCGGATTCAGGTCAGCAACGTATAGACTGGCCTGAACGTGCCACAAAGATACGTTAGGGATCAGGAAAGATGCAAGGAATCAGAAGAATCTACTGGTCTGAACCTTTTACTCACCTGCCATCGGATCAGGCGTTCCGTCGGTATCGCCGGTAACCGTACCGTGTTTGGGGAAGGTGTTTCCACGGATAAACAATAAACCGGCTACATGCGGAGCTGCCATAGAGGTACCGCTCAAGGTGGCATACTTTCCACCCATGTAAGTCGATGTAATACGAACACCATAGGCACAAACGTCGACACTGCTGCCAAAGTTGGAAAATGATGCGAACTGGTTTTTGCTGTCCATCGCTGAAACCGTAAACACATTGGCATGATTGACGTGTGAGGGCGAATAATTATCGGCGTTTTTGCTGTCGTTGCCTGCCGCAATGGCGAATAAAATGCCCGCGTTGGCCGCTTGGGTGATTGCCTGATCGAGTGTCGTTGACGTACTTTCGCCACCCAGACTCAGATTGACCACATCGCCCGCTTTTCCATTCTGTCGGACGTAATTGATGGCCTGAATAATTCCAGACAGCCGACCTTCACCTTCATCATCCAGAACCCTTAACGAAACCAGCGTTGCCCCCGAGGCAATGCCGGTTACGCCGATGCTGTTGTTTTTGGCCCCAATAATACCCGCTACGTGCGTGCCGTGTCCATTTTCGTCGTCGGCCGAGGTCGTACCACTAACGAATGATTTACTTCGGGTGACATCTACATTCAGATCGGGGTGATCGAGGTCTATACCTGTATCGATGATCCAGGCTGTTTTTGTCGTTTGTAAATCGCCCCGACCGTAGCCAGTTTGACTAATATTCCAGGGCAACGTGGTTGTCGTTGTAACGTCGACACAATTACACATCGACATAATCTGATCAGGCTCTATGAGCAAAACCGATGGGTCCTGCTTTAGCTTTTCTGACTCACGTTCGGTTAGCTGAGCCAGAAAACTGGTTTGATCCCCGGTTGCTAGCACTTCCGCCTGTGCATTAGTGACCTGGGCATCGGTAAGAAACTGCTCCACCTGGGCGTCGGTGCTGGCAAGGCGGGCGTTGGAAGACGAGGAAGTTGATAGCGCGGGTCGATAGGTAACAATGTAAGAACCGGCAATGGCCGTCCCGTTGGTAGACGAGGCCTTAACCAGACAGTCAACACTTGTAGGCTCTACACTACTATCGGTTTGGCAACCAAAAAGGCTAAAGCCAAGTAGGGCGACGTGGGTCAGCGTCGCGAACGATAAAGAACGTCGCATGGGTACGTACGAATTGGATAGTTGGATAAATATCAATCGTAAAAAGTCATGCCATGCGTCGGTACAGGAGTTGGTTCAAGAAAGTATACGCCAAAAGCCGCAGGGGCGTTGCACGCTCGTCAATACGAACAAATAGTCTACCTTTTTAGTGCGATAAAAGCCACTCGACCTGCAGCCGGAAACGTTGTTTCGGCAATGGGCTGGCCATAATGCTGGTAAAACTGGGCGACCTGTTCGGGTGTCAGTAAATCAGGATATAGGTTGATACCCGCGAAGTTGTTCTGGCGTAGAAATGCATCCAGAAACTGCCAGTCCTGTGCTGTAAATAGCCGCCCCGGTGTTAGCAGGCGGGGCCACCCATCGCGCAGAAACGGTTGTATCTGGCCGGGATGTAGTCGCCCGAAATATTGCCCGACTCCGCTTTTATCATAGAATCGCCGGAAGGTAAAGACCGCGTTTTGCTGAACATAATAAGGACAAAGTCCTTCGTTCATGCCCACTCCATCACCCCCAACCGTGCAGAATGGCCAGTCGAGGACAGCTGTACCCGGTTGTTGCCTCACCAGGGCGCAATAGCGTAAAAGACTATCGGAGGCTACGTTGGCCGGATAGACTATACGTTGAACATAGCCCGTGTACCACTCCATACCCATCAGGCCAAGTAATAGAATCCCGATAAGTTGCGCGGATAGTCGGCGGGGCCATTGAATTGGCAGGGCTAGTAGGCCTAAAAGTACCGGATAGATCAGGCTGGCCCGTCCGCCATGTCGGTTGAAACTAAACCAGGGAAACAACTTCAGCGTTGGTAACAAAACGGGGTGGTAGAGCAGGCATAGGCCTACCATCAATACAATAGGTAACCAAACAGCTATCCATCGCCGGAATTGCCACCAACCGATAACCGCCATTACCGTCAAATACAGCCCAGGACTCCCTTGCCCGTAACTCTCAAACGTGTCATGGAAGAGACGGCCATAATCAACATCATAAGTGTGAAAGCCAGGCAGATGGGGGATCAATATGCGCAGCGGGTGCGACCAGGCGCGTAATTCAGGGACGGTGCTAAAGTCGAATTGCCAGGCTGTAAAGGCAATTTGAAGGGTTAGGGGCAGATACAGAAATAAGCTAAATCCTATGATTAGTAAGCAGCCTACAACGCCCACTTTATACTGACTCCATTGTTCCTGTAGGTAACTAAGAATCAGCATAAACCAGGATTTCATACGGAATCGCTGGTACAGAATAACGATTATAACTGGGAAGGCCAGTGTGGTAAATGTTAATGCAAAGCCCGCCACGTAGGCCAGTTCCTGACTCAATACCTGAACATGAAGCCATATCCAGGCCAGTATATAGATGAGCGAGATCGATCTGGCTGTCACCAAATCATATAAAAGTCGATATGTGGCTACTACGCAAAGGGTTGTCCAGTGCCCTACACAAACGTTCATGTGGACAGGGAACTTGTAGATCGCATAAAAATTAAAAATCGAGACAACCAGACCAAGAATAACCGATTTGCCGATGCCAAAGCGAGGGCTTACCAACATGAACGTTCCAGCGGCTGCAACGACCAGACTGTACACATAATAATATTGGAGATACGGGCCGGGGCCGCCCAAAATCCGATAACAGACCGTATACCAGTAGTCGCGCTCGAAACCCCAGTCCAGAAATACCTGATTCGTGCCATACGGATAAAAGGTTTGCGTATTGATCAGATTAAGGTGCGGAAACGGCCAGAACGTAAGATTCTTCTGGAAAAAATAGCCCACATATTCGAACTGGTCGGTGTCGTTGCCATCGGAAAGAGGATGATGAAAATCGCCAACGATCCAGATGCCGAGCAACATAGCCAAAAGCCCTAATCCAACGGACCACAACCAGTATGATGAGCCCGCGACGATAGGCTGCTGATCTGTATGGGGCAAAGGAGCAGTGGATTGGGCTTGATTCATTAGGTGTTTATACATTCATCGACTGGCCGATAGGCAAAAGTCTTTGTAATCGGCTATTTTTGCAACCTGAACCACTCAATGACTACTGTATAATGTAAAATGAATACTGTTCTCCGGGCAATTAGCCGATGGATCTCCTAAAAATGACCGGGATAATGACTCTACTTTCGTTTCCATTATACATTTTCCATTATCAATTTTTCATTACTCATGGCTGACTACAACCACCGCGAAACTGAACAGAAATGGCAGCAGTTTTGGGACGATCACCACACCTACAAACCCGCAGAACAGACGACTAAGCCAAAGTACTACGTTCTTGACATGTTTCCGTATCCATCGGGAGCGGGGCTGCACGTTGGCCACCCACTGGGTTACATTGCCTCCGATATCGTGTCGCGTTACAAGCGGCTGAAAGGGTTTAATGTGTTGCACCCAATGGGCTTCGATTCCTTCGGTCTTCCGGCCGAACAGTACGCGATTCAAACGGGCCAACACCCGGCCATCACAACGGAGCAAAACCGGGAACGATACATTGAGCAACTGAAAAATATTGGGTTCAGCTACGATTGGAGCCGCGAAGTCCGCACGTCCGATCCATCCTATTACAAATGGACACAGTGGATTTTCATGGAGCTATTCCGTTCGTGGTATAACAAAGATACCGACCGGGCAGAACCCATTGAAACACTGACGAATAAGTTCGCGATGAACGGTACGACAGATGTCAACGCCGTATGTGCCGATGACACGCCCACATTCACCGCTGCCGAGTGGAACGCCATGTCTACGCGGGAGTCCTATGAAATAACCCTGAAATATCGCCTGACGTATCTGGCCGATGCGGTAGTAAACTGGTGTCCGGCGCTGGGTACCGTTCTGGCCAACGACGAAGTAAAAGACGGCGTTTCGGAGCGGGGTGGCTATCCTGTCGAACAGAAACTGATGCGTCAGTGGATGATGCGCATCACCGCTTACGCCGACCGTTTGTTGACCGGCTTAGATACGATTGACTGGACCGAATCGCTCAAAGAACAGCAGCGGAACTGGATTGGAAAGTCGGTTGGTGCCAGTGTGAAATTTCCTCTTGGGGAGAAAAGGGAGGAAGGAGGAAAGGGACGAGTGGAAATCTCCCATTCCTCCCTCTCGTCCCTTTCTTCCCCTTCCTCCTATATTGAAGTCTTCACTACCCGTGTTGATACCATTTACGGTGTTACGTTTATGGTACTGGCGCCTGAGCATGAGTTGGCGGCTGAGTTGACAACGCCTGAGCAGCAGGAAGCCGTTGATGCGTATGTAAACGCGGCCAAACTACGGTCGGAGCGCGACCGGATGGCCGAAACGAAAGTTGTTTCGGGCGTATTTACGGGTAGTTACTGCACCAATCCGTTCAATGGCGAGCAAGTCCCCATCTTTCTGGCCGACTACGTCT
Organism: Spirosoma sp. KCTC 42546; assembly: GCF_006965485.1. Lineage (NCBI taxonomy): Bacteria > Pseudomonadati > Bacteroidota > Cytophagia > Cytophagales > Cytophagaceae > Spirosoma > Spirosoma sp. KCTC 42546. The sequence continues at coordinate 4,439,587 of NZ_CP041360.1, read as the reverse complement.
TGGCGGGTTACGGTACGGGTGCGGTTATGGCCGTTCCTTCGGGCGATCAGCGCGACTGGAACTTTGCAACCCACTTCAACCTACCCATCATCCCGATTCTGGATGCCCAGAAAGACGTTGACCAACAGGCTGACAACACCAAAGAAGGCCATTATATTAACTCGGGTATCATCAATGGCATGACCTACAAGGAAGCTACGGCAACCCTGATTGCGTGGCTTGAAGAACGAGGTTTGGGTAAAGGCAAAATCAACTACCGGATGCGCGATGCGGTTTTCAGCCGCCAACGCTACTGGGGTGAACCGGTGCCGGTGTATTTCAAAGACGGCTTACCGTATTTGATTGACGAAAGCGACCTGCCGTTGGAATTGCCCGCCGTTGATAAATACCTGCCTACCGAAACCGGTGAGCCCCCACTAGGACGCGCTGAGGGATGGAAGTATACCCCTAAATCCCCTAAAGGGGACTTGAATAGTTACGATTACGAATTAAGTACCATGCCGGGTTGGGCAGGTTCGTCGTGGTACTGGTACCGCTACATGGACCCGAACAACGACAACGAATTTGCCAGCAAAGAAGCCATTAACTACTGGCAGAATGTGGATCTGTACATCGGTGGTACCGAACACGCCACGGGCCACTTGCTGTACAGTCGTTTCTGGAACAAGTTCATGAAAGACCGGGGCTACGTGCCGCAGGAAGAGCCGTTCAAAAAGCTCATCAACCAGGGCATGATTCAGGGGCGGAGCAATTTTGTGTATCGGATAGCAGGTACAGGACGGGAAGGTGCGCCAGCCGTGTTTTTATCGCTGAACCAGATTAGCGGCCAGGAGGTAACTCCCCTTCACGTTGATGTCAATATTGTTGAAAATGACGTATTGGATATCGACGCGTTTAAAAAGGCTCGCCCTGATTTTGCCGAAAATGCTGAGTTCATCACTGAGCCTGATGGACGATACATCGTTGGGAATGAGGTTGAAAAAATGTCGAAATCGAAGTTCAACGTTGTGAATCCCGATACGATTGTCGAGAAATACGGCGCTGATGTGTTGCGGCTTTACGAAATGTTCCTCGGGCCGCTGGAACAGGCTAAGCCCTGGAGTACCAATGGTATCGACGGTGTGTATCGCTTCATCCGTAAATTCTGGCGGTTGTTTTATAAGGACAATGCAGACGGAAGTAGCAACTGGATTGTAACAGACGAACCAGCAACACCGGCTGAACTGAAGGTTTTACACAAAACGATTCAGAAGGCCGGAAATGATATTGAAGCGTTCTCGTTCAATACATCGGTGAGTCAGTTCATGATCTGCGTAAATGAACTGGCTACGTTGAATTGCCACAAACGGGCAATTTTGCAGGATTTGGTACTGATCTTGTCGCCTTACGCGCCCCACATTACGGAGGAGCTCTGGGCAGCGTTAGGCAATGAGCCCGGCACAATCTCGCAGGCGGAGTTTCCCGTATTCAATCCAGCTTATCTGGTTGAGGACGCCTTCGAGTACCCGATTCAGATCAATGGCAAAGTGCGCACAACCATCAGTTTCGCCATCGACCGGGCTCCAGCCGAAATCGAGCGCGAAGTGCTGGCCGACGAAATCGTGCAGAAGTGGCTGGAAGGCAAATCACCCAAAAAAGTGGTGGTGGTGCCGAAACGAATTGTGAACGTAGTGATTTAAGTAAAATGGGTCGGTTTTGAGAAACCGACCCATTTTTAGCTTAGCTCTATGCAGGTGAAGTCAGGTTCTTCAACCTGACTGTTGAGGTTTCTCAAAACCGAATAGGGCACAGTAGGTTTTGAGAAACCTCGCTACGTCGGGTTCTTAAACCAGTATTGTCCGAAATGTTTTTTCTTGTCGATTTGTTTTAAGTCTAAAAACCAATGAACACCGCCAAATTACCCGTAAAAACGCTGTTAGGCTATTTGCCGGATGAGGTGCTGGAAACATTAGCCCTAGACTATCAAGTCGATAAACACGTCAAAAAACTCCGCGGAGCCCTGGTTTTTAAGTTATTGCTCTATGGCGTTCTGACCACCAATGAGTTGAGTCTGAATGTACTTATGGCCCTGCTGGAAAAAGTGGGCATTCGCCACTTAATCGGCGTGGATGCTCACTTTACCACCAAACGAAACTCCTTAGCCGACCGGCTGGCTCAACTCGATTGTGGCTACCTGAAGGCTATTTTTAAGCAAGTTCTCAAGTTGGTCAACCAGCACTGGCCCACACCCACCGTCCAGGGCTATCAACTCCATCTGGTTGATTCAACCCTAGTGGCTTGTTCAGCCAAACTCTTGGGCCTGGGTATTCAACTGGGCCGTAAAGCCAACGATGAAACCCATCGTTATAAGCATATCAAATTTAGTATCGGCTATGATGGCTTAAAGCCCGAAACGATTCGATTTTATGATCAACAAACCCATGCCAGCGATGAAACACCCCTCAAAGAAACCATTGAATCGCTGGCTTTCTCGGCCAAAGATGTAGCCGTTTTTGACGCTGGGCTGCAAAATCGACTCACCTTTGAGCAGTTCAATAAGCCCCTGAGGAGAAACGTTTTTTTGTTACCCGCATCAAAGCCAACAGTCGTTACCAGCTTCTGGCTGAGCAGCGTATAGATAGCTCGACCGACACACTTGTCTTAGAGAAGGAGTCGTTGATCAAGCTCTATACGAGTTCGAATCGACTCCTTACGGACTCATTTCGCCTGATTAGTGCTCACCTACAAGACAAACCTGAGCAATCTTTGCTGTTTTTGACCAGCCTGCCCGATTCGCTCAGCGCATTGGAGGTGAGTCAGATTTATCGACAGCGTTGGCAGATCGAGAAATTCTTTCGGTTCATCAAGCAGCAGATGAATTTTTCTCATTTTCTGTCCCGATCCTTTAACGGGATCAAAATCATGGCGTATGTGATGCTCATTGGCGCTATGTTGATTGGGTTATATGGTCGGTTTAATGATCGGCCTGGGTTCAAGATCAACAAATTGCTGTTTGTCTATGAACTCGAAGCTGATCTGGTCAAAACACTTATTGTAGCATGCCACGGGGAGCCAACCTTACTGGACGATGCCTTGAAAAAACATTTCGGACAATAATGGTTGAAGAACCCGACGTCACATCTACGTATGCTTACACCCCAACCGCTTCTCCTTTCTCGACTGCCAGCGCATCGCGCACCTGCGCCGTGAGCGTAAGTGAGTGCTTTCGGGCTTCATGATCGAAAATAGGAGCCGTGAATATCAGTTCATTGGCCTGTGTTTGCTCAATAATATTCGCTAACTGCCGCTGAATGGTTCTTGGTGAACCTATGGCTGAGCAACGAAAAAAGGAATCAATTCCCGCCAGTTCGTAATCGGGCCAGGTCGCCGAAAGATCGTCGACCGGTGGCTGCATTTTTCTGGCTTTTCCCCGGCGGATATACAGAAACTGCTGTTGCACAGAGGTGAATAAACGCTCGGCTTCCTGGTCGGTGTCGGCCGCAATTACATTTGCGGCTACCATGGCATACGGTTCCTTTAAATGGGACGACGGTTTAAACTGCGTTCTGTACACATGCAGAGCCCGCATCAAGTCATTGGGCGCAAAGTGCGACGCGAAGGCGTAAGGAAGCCCAAGAATAGCCGCTAATTGTGCGCCAAACAAGCTAGAGCCCAGTATCCATATGGGTACATCCAGACCATTCCCAGGCACTGCCTGAACAAATTGGTTGGAATCATCGGGCTGAAAATAACGCTGTAACTCAAGTACATCCTGTGGGAATGTGTCTGGCCCAGTGGCATCGCGTCGGAGTGCCCGCGCTGTTGGCTGATCGGAACCGGGAGCCCGACCCAGTCCTAAATCAATCCGGCCTGGGTAGAGCGATTCTAACGTGCCAAATTGTTCGGCAATGACTAAGGGCGAGTGATTCGGCAGCATGATACCACCCGAACCCACCCGAATAGTTTTTGTGCCACCAGCTACATAGCCAATTACAACAGAGGTAGCAGCACTGGCGATACCCGGCATGTTGTGGTGCTCGGCCAGCCAATAACGGTTATAACCCAGTTGCTCAGCATGTTGAGCCAGACTGAGTGTATTTTGTAGCGCCTGGGAGGCTGTATTGCCTTCCACAATGGGCGATAAATCCAGAACTGAAAAGGGAATCATACGACGTTGTTCTAACTGGTTGCCTTATTTTTACGGCATATTATCGAACACAGATTGTTATGATTTTTATGATCATTCTGATTTAAGGAAAAATCATAATCAATCATAAAAATCATAACAATCTGCGGTCTATCTTTCAACAATCCACTTTATCAGAACGGTTCCAGAACACGCCCTGATCATATCATCAGCAACAAGAATGACCACAAAACAATTTATCGTCCTTGGCCTTAGTTTCGGCCTGATTGCCTGTTCCCCAAAGACTTATACCAACATCTCATCTGGTAAGGGCTACGAATTCTTTAGTTACAAACCCAATCAGGAGGTAAAGATTTCGGTGCACCGGGGTGGGGGTGATCTGAAGGGTTATCCTGAAAACTGTATCGAATCGTTTGCCTACATGGCAAAAACCATAGGGAAGCCAAATCGTCCAGTCATTATTGAATGCGATATCGACCTGACCAAAGACAGCGTCATGGTGATGATGCACGACGCCACCCTCGACCGCACAACCACCGGTACAGGGAAACTAATTGACAAAACATACGCGGAACTAAGCCCGTATCGGTTGGAGGATAATATGGGCAACGTAACACCCTATAAAATTCCGACGCTCGAAGATGTACTGCGTTGGGGGAAGAACAAAGTTACGTTTACCCTCGATGTCAAACGGAATGTATCCTTCGCAAAAGTGGTGGACATGATTCACAAAACGGGCATGGGCGACTATGCTGCCGTGATTACCTATAACGCGCAGGATGCGGCCAAACTAACTAAACTCGACCCAAATCTGATGATTTCGGTAACGATCCGCAATCAGGCTGAATATGACCGACTGCGTGAATTAGGTGTCCCCGATAACCGGATGGTGGCTTTCGTGGGCGTCAAAGAACCCGATGCCGACTTGTATAAATTTCTACATCAGAAAGGCATTGCCTGTATTCTGGGCACCCTTGGTAACCTCGATAAACAGGCCGCGGCCAAAGGTGATCAGGTCTATAAAACATTCGCCGACAACGGAGCCGATATTATGTCGACCGACAGACCGCTGGAAATAGCGAAGACATTGTACAAATGAGAAACCGATAAAATGCCTTCTATCCATCGAAACCGAACCATTTACGGATTACTGACCCTGATCATTCTGCTCATGGGTTTGGCCTCCAGGCGTTTTCTGGGGGATATCCCATTTGTAAAAACTTATATAGGTGATGTGCTGTGGGCATTAATGGTGTTCTTTGGCTTCGCCTTCCTGTTTACCCGATGGCCCACCAAAGCCATTGCTCTGGCAACACTCATCTTCTCATTCAGCATTGAGAGTAGCCAGTTGTATCACGCCCCCTGGATTGATAGCCTGCGGGCTACACGACTGGGCGGACTGGTGCTGGGTTTTACATTCGTTTGGAGCGATCTGCTCTGCTATAGCCTGGGTGTCATGATCGGTTTTGTTGCTGAAACGTTCCTAATTCCAGGTCGTTATCAGCGTTGATCAGCGCAATAGCTAGTTAGATGGACTTAATGGCCTATACAGTTAAAATTTCCTTTACAGACAGGATTTTTGAACAGCTCCCAATTGGGAGCTGTTCGTGTTATTGGCTGATAGTGAACGCGATAGTAAATTAATGTGCATTTCTCCTAATCCTATTTTCCTATACCGTTTACTCAAAAATTTACGGTTGATACGGATCGCTTTTGTAAGATTAATCAAGCAATTGATTTACTTACTCTTGCCTGCTTATTGAAACCACGACCATGCAAAAGACCTCCTTTCAAAACGAATTAACGATTAGTAGTACCCAACAACGGAATGGAGCCAGCAACTCCAGAAAAGAAGTCCGGAAAATTCAGTCCTGGCTAACGCTTTTCTCCATGTCACACCCAGGTTCGGCTACGGCTACAGGGATTGATGGCGATTTTGGGAAAGCCACAGAACAGGCTGTCAAGAATTTCCAGAAAGCAAAGGGTGTTGCCGAAACCGGTCTGGTGGACCAGGCCACATTCGACTTATTATCGGCTCCAATGCGGGCAGCTTTTTTAGGCGCTGGTCAGGGTGCTGGATTGCGGGAGCTGATTCTAACTATTGCCGAAAACCATCTTGTTAACCGCCCCTTTGAGTTGATTATTGATCAGCAGCCAAATTCGGGTCCATGGGTACGGGCGTATATGGATGGGAACGAAGGCTCGGAATGGTTCTGGTGTATGGGGTTTGTACAGGCTATCCTTGATCAGGCGGCTTCTGTACAGGGAAAAAATTTCAAGAAGCTTATGCCGCTGACCTATAGCTGTGATACGGTTGGTATGACGGGTTTGCAAAAGGGAATTCTTTCTCGGTACACACAGATTCGAAATGACCCTTCTGTAGTGAAACCAGGCGATATTTTCCTTCTGCAACAGGCACCTCATGACTGGATACATGCCGGCATTATTTCGGCAGTAGATGATGATATTTTTGAAACCATTGAGGGGAATACCAACGAGGGCGGGTCTAATAATGGAAATGCTGTACTAAAACGAGTGCGTAATTTCCGGAAATCGAAGCTCGATGTATTCTCTATTGAAAGCCTGGTGTGATCCATACTGAGTAACTAAGCAAACGAAAAAAATAGATTTTAACCACATCATTTAGTTTCTAACATCATGATTACAGTAGCCATAAAATCTAAAATTGAGCAGATCGTCAACGTATTTGAAACGGGCACCGCCGAAGGTAAATACGATGCGCTGGTAATCTTTAAAGATGGGAAAGATAATACCCGCCAAATTACGTACGGACGTAGCCAGACAACGGAGCAGGGCAATCTGAAAACATTGATCGAACTATATATAAACCGTGATGGCAAGTTTGCGGATGATTTTGTTCCTTATCGTACTAAAATAGGGACTGTGCCCCTGGTCGATGATGCTACATTTAAAGACCTGTTACGAAAATCGGCCAGAGAGGATGCCATTATGCGGTCAACGCAGGATGAATTTTTCGACATCCTTTATTACATGCCAGCGCTGAACTTTTTTACGGGCTTTGACTTTACCTTGCCGCTTAGCCTATTAGTTATCTACGATAGTTTTATTCACTCTGGGGGTGTGCCTACTTTTTTACGAGAGCGCTTCCCGGAGCGACCTCCTTCCCGAGGAGGAAACGAAAAGGCCTGGGTAACAGCGTACGTAAAAACAAGAGACGAATGGCTGGCCACGAATAAGAAAATTATCCTTCGCGGCACAGTGTACCGAACCCGCTGTTTCTTAACTCAACTAGAAAATGACAACTGGACGCTGAGTAAGCCCGTGAATGCACATGGTGTTGTTGTGCCCTGATCGCCTGCTATAGACCAGGTAATAGTTTATCAACAGCCAAACGGCACTGAACAAACATATTCGTTTAGTGCCGTTTGGCTGTTTTGTAGGAAGAAAGAATTAAATAGGGGTAAAAGTAGGAATATGCCACAGATTTAGCTGAAGATTGATTAGTTTACAGTCTTAATCACTTCATCCTGTGACTGACTCTATTTTCATTCTCTTCGTTCTTTGTTTAACTATTATCATCTGCGAATGGCTGAATAAAAAGCCCGGTTTCCGTCATATTGGAACGGCTTTGCTGGTGATTATTCTGACGGCTATCGAGGCCAATCTGGGTCTCATACCAACGACCGAAACGCCAGTTTACGAAAGCATTTTTAGCTACATAGCCCCGTTTTCATTATTCCTGTTACTGTTGAGTGTAAACCTGAAAGACCTTCGTCAGGCTGGATTGCCGATGCTAACGATGTTTCTAGTCGGTTCAGCGGGCACAATTATCGGCGTTTTTGTGAGTGTTTGGGCCTTTGCGGCACCACAAACCGTTGGGAAACTATTCTTTGCACTGGCGGGAATGTTTACCGGAACGTACATTGGAGGAGGCATTAATTTCCATGCCGTAGCCCTTCATTACGGCGTATCGAAAGCCGGGAATTTGTTCGTAGCCGCTACCGCTGCCGATAATATCATGACGGCACTCTGGATGATTGCAACACTGGCTCTTCCGCGTTTTTTTCAACGACGTTACCCGCGTCAGCAGTTGGCCCATCAACTAGATACAAGCAAAGCTTCCCATTCGGAAACATTGGTGGATGATGATCCATTCTCGGATTCAGAAACAATGACGCCGAATGATCTGGCTATCTTACTGGCATTGGGGTTTGGTTCTATTTTTCTTTCTAAACAAATTGCTGATGTAGTACCTGTCATTCCGTTCGTGCTGGTCCTGACTACGTTTGCTCTGGTGTTAGCTCAGTTTCGAGTCGTCAATAAACTGCGTGGAAGTCGGCTAATCGGCCTTTTTGGGATTTATATTTTTCTGGCCGTGATTGGCGCGTATTGTGATATTGCTGCTCTGCTCCACGATGGAAAACTGGCCATTGTATTGTTCGGGATGATTCTGTTGCTTGTACTCATTCACGCTAGTATTGTATTTGGTATCGGCGCGTTCTTTCGGCTGGATTGGGATATATTGGGTATTGCTTCCCAGGCAAACATTGGCGGGGCTACATCCGCGCTGGCATTGGCGCGTAGCCTCAATCGGCCTGATTTACAGCTTCCGGCGGTATTGGTGGGAACGCTTGGTAATGCCATTGGTACTTACCTTGGTATACTTGTGGCAGAGCTACTTCGGTAAACTAATAGGGCTATTCAATCCGGCAGGGGCCTTCTTCTGCCTGTGCTGACCCGGTTACCAGATTAATTCGACCAGAAACACATCTGTTCATCGTTGAATCAATCGTTCCCGCACTAAATAAATAGGGTTCGCCAGTGGGGAGGGCGGGAAGCTGAAATGAGGGGTAAAATGAAACGCCATTCGGTTTAAGTACCGGGAAGCCAGTTTTAGTTTTCAAGGCCTGGCAGGCTGCTGCACAGGAACCAAACGCCAGCTTGGCACCAATCTGAATAGGCTGGTAATCATCCCAGAGTCCACGCGAAGGAATTTGCGCTTCGGTTAGGTAGACGCCACGGGGTAAACTAATGGCAAAGTCTTTGGTAGTTCCCGGATCATAGTAGACCATAAACTGTTCATGATGACGGATGCTTAACCAATCCAGTTGATACATAAAATCAACCCGAAAGGAAACCCCTAACTGCCAATTGAAGAGTGTCCCGCTGACGTACTTAATGGCCGCATTAAAACGGGCGTCGTCGAGACCATTACGCTGAATAAACTTACGTTTCCAGACGGCCAGGTAATACTGAGTTAGTGAATCGGGCGTCTGGTTAACGGTATAGCTTGGTTGATCGCTTATAAACGGACAATCGCACGGGGCATCCTTGAGTACAATAGGAGCCGGTTGGGTTGATTGGTGCTGGCAACTGCAAACCCCGATCAGGAAAAGTATAACGACAAAACGGTTGATAAACATAGCCGGGCGTGTGTGTGCATGACTAGACACCATAGATGGAAAAAGGGTTGGAATTAGTAGCGCGGGCTTCCGCCTGCTCTACTAAATAAAAAATGCCGTAGTCTCAACACTACGGCATTTTAACTGGTGAAGGCGAAAGGCTAATCGGCCACAACGATCACCGGAGCAACCTGTTCCGGGTCGTTGTCGGCCGATGCTTTCTTTTGTTTGATTAGTGCTTTTTTAGCTGCTTTCTTCAATGTGACTTCGTATAAGTCCGTCCGGCGGTCTTTCAACACCTGCACGGAACCATGTTCGTGTAACTCTTTCAACAAGCTCAGGTCAACGTCGGCAATGAGTACCATTTCGGTGTTGGCAGTCGCTTCGGCTTTCACGGCGTTGGTCGGAAACTGGAAATCGGAGGGGGTAAACACCGCCGACTGGGCGTAGTTGATGTCCATATTCTGTACACGCGGCAGGTTTCCCACACAGCCCGAAATTGCTACGTAACATTCGTTTTCGATAGCCCTCGCCTGTGCACAATGCCGTACCCGTGAATAGCCATTCTGGGTATCGGTTAGAAATGGGATGAACAGGATTTGCATGCCCTGCTGAGCTAATATGCGGCCCAGCTCAGGGAATTCCACATCATAGCAGATCAGCATCCCGATTTTTCCACAGTCGGTGTCGAACGCCCGAATCTCGTAGCCACCCACCATACCATAGTGCTTCACCTCGTTGGGCGTGATGTGAATCTTCCGGTATTCTTCAAATGATCCATCCCGCCGGCAGAGGTAGGCTACGTTGTACAGCTTACCATCGTCGTCAACCAGTGGCATACTGCCTCCCACAATGTTGACATTGTACGAAATGGCCAGCTCGCAAAGTTTTTCGCGAACGGGCACCGTAAAGTCGGCTAGTTTTCGAATGGCTACCGGCTCGGGAAGGTCGTTGAAATCGGCCATGAGCGGAGTATTGAAAAACTCGGGCAACACCATAAAATCGGCCCGGTAATCGCTGACGGCATTGACGAAAAATTCAACCTGTTCCAGAAAAGCGTTCAGGTTTTTGAACAAACGCATTTGCCACTGAATCACACCCAGCCGAATAATGGAATCGGTATGCGGCCGTTTGTCTTTTTCGATCACATAGTAAATGTTGATCCACTCTAACAAGGTTGCATACTCTTTCGACTCCGAATCGCCGGGCAGATACCCCCGCAACACCTTTCTCACGTGGAAATCATTAGAAAGCTGAAATGTTAGGGTAGGATCATAGATCTCCTTCTGTTTCACTTTGGCAATGTACTCGCGGGGGGTCAGCTCGTCCGAAAATTTATTATAGTTGGGAATGCGCCCTCCGGCCAGAATCCCTTTGAGATTCAACTGCTCGCAGAGCTCCTTACGGGCATCGTATAACCGCCGACCCAGGCGCAAATCCCGGTAGTCAGGATGCACGAAAACCTCGATACCGTACAGGTAATCGCCTTCATCATTATGAGTTTTGAAGGTATAGCCACCCGTAATCTGGAAGTAGGTGTGGTTATCTCCGAAATCGCCATATTTTACCCGGATCGCCAGCGCAATGGCTACTGCCTTGCCATCTACTTCTACACAAAACTGACCCTCTGGAAAAATAGTGAGTAGTTTGTTAATTGAGCTTTTAGGCCAATAATCCCCGCCAATACCACTATATACCTCAATCATTGTTTCTTTGAGGTCGTGGTAGTCCGATTTCTGTAATGTTCTGGTTTGTATATGCATTACTGCTCTTTTACTTTCTTGGACTGTCTGTAATAAAGATAGAGGAAAGCCGCTCCGACACCCGTAAACGCGACCCTACTTTTCATGGAGACACCAGGAATAAAAAAACTAACCCCACGGTAAGATAGGCAGGGGCTTTTTTATTGGATTAGATGGTGTTCCCAATTGTTGAAGGCGTTAATACCGTCGCTAAATGCTCAAGATGTTTATCGGTGAAATCCAGATGCGTTACAAAGCGCACCAAATGTTTACCGAAGGGGATACCACGGATACCTTTTGTCTCTAATTGTTGAACGTAATCGGCGGCTAAGATGGTTTCGGGAAGTCTGAAAATGACGATATTGGTATCAATGGGCAGGATTTCCAGTACTTCGGGGAGTTGTTCGAGAATGGCCCCAATTTTACGGGCGCGGGAGTGATCCAGTTTCAGCCGGTCAATGTGGTGATCGAGTGCGTAGATGCCCGCTGCGGCCAGAAAACCTGCCTGCCGCCAGCCTCCGCCCATTAGTTTACGGAAACGGCGAGCCTGCTTAATGACATCTGCTTTTCCGAGTAGGAGCGACCCCACCGGACAGCCCAATCCTTTCGACAGGCAAATACTGATGGAGTCAAATAACTGTCCGTAGGCTGTGGTAGGTTCACCGGTTTCGACAAGGGCATTGAAAAGACGGGCACCATCTAAATGCAGAATCAAACCTTGTTCGGTACAGAGCTGTTTGATCGCGGCAATTTCGGGGATGGTATAATAACAGCCGCCCCCTTTATTGACCGTGTTTTCCAGGACAACCAGACGGGAAAGTGGTTTGTGTGAATCAGTAGGGCTATAAATATGCTCACGGATAAGCTCAGGAGTGAGCTTGCCCCGTTCGCCATGCGCCAGACTGGTGGAGGCTAAAGAATTCACTGAAATGCCTCCACCTTCGTACTGATACACGTGCGACAGGTAATCGCAGATAACATCATCACCGGGCCGTGTGTGGGTACGAATGGCGAGTTGGTTGGTCATGGTGCCCGATGCACAGAAGAGAGCGGCTTCCATACCAAAGAGCGAAGCTGCTTTGGCTTCCAGGGCATTTACCGTTGGGTCATCGCCAAGCACATCATCCCCAAGGGGCGCTGTAAACATAGCCTCGCGCATGGCGGGCGTAGGTTGTGTAACCGTATCGCTACGAAGATCAATTAGCATTTTAAGAATTCAAGAATCAGGTTGATGCAGTTTAAAGCCCTAAAGTTGATAAATTAAGCGCCAACTTGAAACCCTGAGTGGACAGCTTAAATCTGTTTAGAACTGAAGTTTGCTGTAAATACTGTCAAAAACGTTGATAGTCTTGCATTTATAGCACTTGCATGTATTTTTGAGCAACCTTTTCGTTCAATTCCGTCTCAATCAGGAATCCGAAAATTCGGTGTCTGTAAACCCCCTACCTTTATTATGCTAACAAACAAAGCTCCCTGGATCGTCCTTCTCGTTCTGTGGATGATCGGCTCGACCTGGTGGCATGTCTGCAAAATTAAGCAGCTATGCGGTGACGATATCAATCCCTCGGCAGCCTCAACCGAAACAACCATAGAGACGACGCCCCCTGGCGCCGATGCCTTTACGATTGCCGATGGTACACGCTTTCGGCTGGATCTTCCCGGCAATTTTGACTTTGCTAAATCGGGAGCCAATGCTAATATGAATAGCCTGGGAGGGTCGCTGGAAACGCTTATTACCTACCTGAAAGAGAATCCCGGCCGAACGCTCGAACTGACAGGTTACTACGCACCGGGCGAAACCAACACAACCAGTTTCCCAAATCTGGGTCTGGCTCGGGCTGAAGGAATCAAACAGTATTTAGTACAACAGGGTATTCCTGCTGGGTCAATTACAACCAAAGGGGAGGAACGCAATCTGCCATTTACAGCCAAAGGTGACTCACTTAGGGGTGGACTTTATTTTGGTTTTGGGGGAGAGGCTAACGAAGTAAAACCTGCTGATGAACCCGCCGTGACGGAAAAGCCTGCTGAAAAACCAGCCGAACCAATCAAGATTACGGAGCCAACGACAGAGAAAGCGTTAGCTGAAGCCGAAAAATTTACGTCTGTATTTAAGCCTATCGATCTCTACTTCCCACTGGGTGAGGCTAACTACATTAAAACGGGAGAAACAAAAAAATTCTTCGAGGAGGCCACTAAGTACCTGGCTGCTCACAAAGACAAAAAGCTCCTGCTAACCGGCCATACTGATAACTCCGGTCCTGATGAAGTGAATAGGCGCTTATCCCTCGATCGGGCCAATGATGTGAAGTCGAAATTACGAAAAGCCGGTATCGACTCGGATCAGATTAATGTGAAGGCTAAAGGCGAAACGGAGCCTAAGGCTGATAACAGTACAATATCGGGTCGTAAGGCCAATCGGCGTGTAACAGTAGTTGTTCAATAAAACAAAACTTGGTTCCGGTTTGATGGTACATGTTCCGCCGAGTAGGTCTGTTAAAACTTGGCAATTGAATCATCAAATCAGAAACGAATAACCATAAACAGGCAAGAATTATGTTTACTTTAAATCCATTAAACCTGCCCGATGCCCAGATACAATTGGGGATTATGTTGATCGTGTCGGCCGTGCTGGGGTTTATAATTGGTTATATTTCCCGGCAGCGAACCATCCGGGAACTGGAAGGTGAACTGGCCAGCACCGAGCGCGCTGTTGACGACTGCCTGCGGGCTCCAGTTGCTGCCGGTCCAGTGGCAGATGGCGAAACGATCGTGCTGAATCGGATTCGCGCCCGGGCCAATGAAATCAACTTTGCCCGGATTGGTCTGGCCTCGGCTGCCAACGCCGACGATTTGAAAATCATTGTTGGCGTTGGGCCATTTCTGGAAAAGAAACTACATGCCATCGGTATTTATACATTCAGGCAGATTGCCAATTTCAATCAGGAAGACATCGAGAAAGTAAATGACATTATCGAGTTTTTTCCGGGGCGTATCGAGCGAGACAACTGGGTTGGTCAGGCAACTGAACTGGCAAAAAAGTAATGAATGATCAGTTTACGGTTTTCAGTTTACGGTGGCTACCGCATTTCTAGTTTCATTGGGCCGTAAACCGAATACTGTAAACCTCAAACCTATAACCCCCTTTAAACTTCAATCCCGTCATGTTTGGATTAGATCCCTTTAGTCGTCCGGTGGCCATCACCGAAATACTACTTTTACTAACACTTGCCGCGTTTATTGGCTGGTTGTTGGGTCGATTGATACCCTCAGGCCGTATCAGTTCGCTACGGGCATCGATAGCGGATAAAGAGAGTGAACTGGAAGAATGCCGACGGTCAAAAGTAGCTGGCAAAGCGACTGTGGTACCGCCAGTTCGTTCGGTACCCGTTGTAGAAACACCACCTGCCTTTGTCCACGCTGATCCATTACTACCCGCCATTAGTTTCGATGATACGCCCGATCCAATTGATGTAGTGGAAGCGCCACTAGTTGTTAGTGCCCCGGTTGATGTGCCGGTGGTTGTCGTGCCGCCTGTTGTTGCACCGGCACCGGAGTTATCCCCTGTTGGTTCGCCAATGCCTATTGAGGCTAGGGTAACAACTGGTAATTCAGAGGCTGCTGTATTGAATCGGATTGCATCGAGGGCGAGCGAAATTAACTTTGATCGAATTGGGCGGGCCGTGGCATCCGAAGCTGATGACCTAAAGGATATTGTAGGCATAGGCCCATTTCTGGAACGTAAACTCCATAGCCTAGGCATCTACACATTTCGGCAGGTCGCTAATTTTACGAAAGAGGATATTGACAAGGTCAATGAAATCATCGAATTCTTCCCCGGTCGTATAGAACGCGACAACTGGGTCGAACAATCGAAAGAGTTTTACGACCGAAAATACGGCAGTAAGAGCTAAGGTTCCTGAGTTAACCAGTTCCACAAGGGCCTGTCCATGCGTATGGACAGGCCCTTGTGGTAGATAACGAGTTGGTCATGGATTGGCTGACTTTTGCTTCCGAATGGGCGTGCTACTCAGTAACGCAGTTCCCCCTGATTGATAAAAATCGCATATCGACTGTAAAACACAGTCGCTGCATTTTGGATAATACCAGGTGCATACCCGCTGGCCATGCCAGTAAAAATGCTTGTGAAAATTAAACAATACCAGTGGATCCTGTGGCAGGTAGGCCAGTAAAATTGCATGCGCTTTATCGGCACTCACCTTGGGGCCAATTAACCCTAGCCGTTGTGTAACCCGATGAACATGCGTATCAACGGGCAGTACAGGTTTGTGGAATTTGAAGAGAAGCAGAATCGTTGCGGTCTTTAATCCAATTCCAGGAAGACTCGTTAGCCAGGTCATGGCCTCTTCTGTTGACAAATCACCCAGAAAATCAACGTTGGCCGCGCCCGTTTCCCGGAAAAGATGTGTCAGCAGATTTTGTATATAAGGCGCTTTGATTTCGGGGTAATTCGCTGACTGTATGGCGTTAATCAGGTCGGGGAGGGGGGCATCCCGAACCTGTTCCCAGCTTGGAAATCGTTCCCGCATTGTGCGATAAGCCAATACTTCATTCGCATGCGTCGTGCGGTGCGACAAAATAGTGCCAATTAGCTCATGCATCGGATCTGAATACCCATGTATTTCCTGCATGTCATATACCTCATTCAGTCGCTCATGGGCGTCTTGTGTTTTATGGGCTAAACTGGAACTGGGCTGCATACAAAACAGGCTGGGTTAAACGGCTACGAATGTGTACCTGTTTGAACCCAGCCTGCTCGAGAATGTTTCCACCAGTTGGTGAACGGCAGTAGCCTTATACTATCATAATCTCACTAATAATGACGAACTCAATCTTTTCTACGTAGATAAATATTGTTGCTGATCGACTCCAGCTGCACTTTTGGCCCGCCACCGTTAACGCTTCCCTCTAACTGGTAGCCCACAATTGGATTTTTTTCCTTCTTGTTTTTGAAGCTGATGTCCATATCCGAATAGACTTCTCCGGTAATGGTTTTCATGGCCACGTTTGCTCCTTTGGATTTGGGCCAGCTCATATCTACGAACCCACTGATGGTTTTGGCAAATACGGGTCCCGTTGCGCCCTGAATATCGATATTGCCATTGATGGTTTCTAGCTTCAACTGGGCTTGGCGCGGTACAAATACCTCATAGTTGAGCGTACTACATACGTAATACCGTTTACCATCCTGATCAGAACTCCAGGAGTGACGCTGGTCGGGGCAGTCTTCTGCCTTACCCTGCTTGATCATCTCCTTGTCGAAATCCGTTTTAATACTGACCTCCTGAGAAGTAGATCCGGTAGTTACCAGCAGCGCATCGTTAAGCCTGCCTCCGTTAATGGTTACCTCAATGCGAACGGTTACCGTTGGCTTGTCCCAGTAGCGGACTTTGATGCTATCGGCAAATTTCAGATTGAGGTTTACCGTTTGGTCAGCGGTTACGGGCAAGGTTTTTTCAATGATTTTTTGCCCGAAAATTGGCTGAACGAGCAAACTCAGCAGCCCAAGTAAAAACAGGATTAAGGGATTTTTCATACGAGTAGAGGAAATAAAGGTGGCTTACTTTTGCTTGCGTACGTAGATATTGCTGTTGATAGTCTTGAGCTGGACCTCAACCCCGCCACCGTTGGTGCTACCGTCGATGTTATTACCTCCTCCAACTCTCGGCATACCTTCTTTGGAGGCTTTCATACCAAGGTCGAAATCGGTGTACATTTCGCCCTGAATCGACCGGAGTTTGAGATTGGCTTTAGAATTGGCAGGCATGGTAATGTCGATAGGGCCGTTAATGGTTGAGATGGCCGTCGGCTTTTCCTGGCTCAGACTTGAATACACAACTTTTACTTCGCCGTTTGTGGTGTTGGCTACGATAGGACCCGTTACATTTATAAGGTCGATCGACCCATTGTTGGTGCGTACTTCCAGATCGCCATCCATGTTGCTGATGGCAACGCCAGCACTCTGCCAGTTGGTTTGCTGATACAGAATGGCCACTTTACGGGGCAGCTTAATAGTGTATTTAATTGCTTTCCGAGTGGCTTTTTCAATTTTCAACCCGCCATTTTCAGGGGTTACCGCCAAGCCAATGCCTGAGTTATCAACCGCCTGGTAGTAGAGAGGTTTCAGCCCTTTTGCGCGTTCGGGCGGTGCTTCGTAGCCTGACGATGCTACAATAATGACGTCATCGCTGTTGTGTCCTTCAATCTTGATGTCGCCCGCGTCGATCTCAAGTGTCACTTTGTGGTCTTTGGAATTCGTCAATTTGGTTTTGTATTCCTGAGCCTGCGCGTTCATTAAAAGGCATAGGAATCCTGCACTCAACATTAGGAGCTTTTTCATACTAGTCCGCCAGGGCGGTTGTTTAAGGTAATTGACTTGTGTTTGTTTACTGATTGGAGGGCTTTAAATTCTATTGATTCTATGGAAGCCTGGAATTAATAGAATCATTTTGTTATCAAGTTTTTAGGAGGGTGTAGTTGCTTCGTGGGTTAACTGGTTAATGCCTTCTTCGGCTTTCTGGCGCACCACATCCAGCACTTTCTGATCCTGAACTAATCGCTGAATTTCGTTGACGGCCCGTTTCTCTTTAATGGCTACCAGCGCGTCGATCAGGGTAATCTGAATATTGGGATCTGTCTGGATTTTGAGTGACTGAATCAGTGCTTCTCGCACATCGGGCTCGTTTTCGAAGCGAATCAGTGCCTGACAAGCCGCCAGCCGTACGTTCACATTCGCATCGAAGTTCAGCGTATTGATGAGTAGTTGCGTAATCTCCTGATCGGCCTGCTTGAGGTCGTAACTTTGATTGACCGCCTGAATACGTTCACTAGCCGATGTCTTTGTTATTTGCTCAAACCTAAGCACCTTTTTCATTGCCAAAGCTGAGGGTGCATCGGTTGCAGATGCGGCCAAATCCGTTGAGCTGAACCGGCGTTGCGCATAAAACAAGCCAGCGCTGAATCCAAGGATAAGCAAGGCCACACTGGCGGCTAATCGAAGGCTCCAGCTTGTCAGACTTATAACCCGACCCGGCTCCGGCGCACTTAATTTCGTGGCTAGCTGAGTTGTAAAGGCAAGCGAAGGGTGCGAATTTCGGGCGTTTGCGAAATAGCTAAACTGAGCAGCATGACTTTGCAAATGAGCCGGTACAGCTTCCTGCTGAAAAAACTGCCGCAGCTGTTTTTCTTCCTGCAGGCTAGTCTCCCCCTCGTAATATTTCTCCAGTAGCTTTTCAATGTCCTGATTCATAGTCGTTGGCTTTTAGGTAATTTTCGCGCAGGCGCTGACGGGCCCGTGACAAAATCACTCGAATATTATTGACACTCAGGCCGGTAACCTGTTCGATTTCCTCAAAGGAATATTCTTCTACATCCCGCAGATGCAAGACGAGCTTTTGCTGATCGGGCAGATCATCTATTAACAGCCGGATCAACTCGGCACTATCGGCTAATTCTACTTGTCGGTAAGGCGAGATTTCTTCTCCTGCCAGTCCCAGCAAAGCTGTGTCATCGGTCGTCTTTTGTTTAGCGTGTGACTTTAGTCGATCCAGACACAGGTTTTTTGTCATCTGAACCGCCAGAGCCTCTACACTATGATAGGCATCTAACTGTTGCCGATTTGTCCAAAGCCGGAGCAACACATCCTGTAAGGCATCCTCTGCTTCTTCGCGGTTACGAAGAAACAACTGAGCCAGCCGAAATAGGCGACCCTGAACCGGAAGTATGCGTTGTTTGAACAGTTGTAAATCCATATCAATCACATAGACGACTGGACTGGGGAAACATTACAGATTGATTCAAATTATTTTTATTGAACACGGAGGCACAGAGAACACAGAGTTAATCAGACGTTTATTTCTCTGTGTTCTCTGTGCCTCTGTGGACAATTATCTTTGACAAGCTATGTACGAAGTAGCTTCACTCAATGGACTTGACCCTGATAGGGTCAACTGTTTATAGCAACTGGAACACTAAATCGACCCGCGCCAGAAAAGGCAAACAAAAAAGACCTTTCTCCTGAATTGTACCAGCTACTGTGAGCCAGAAAATTCAAGAGAAAGGTCTCTTTATAAGAGGTAACAACTAATTAACTTAGGTAAGACCGATGGCTTGCCAGTTGACGCCGAACCAGACTCCAGCGCCGACGTGACACAGGGAGTACATCGCCCGTACTTAAGTGAACTAATCCGCCGGTTTCTGTACGCTCCAGGCGCTCCACAAACTGACGGTTAACAACACAGTTTCGATGAAGCCGGATGAACAATTCGGTAGGAAGCTGGGGCGAATAATATTTCAGCGTTCGGGGCATTAACATTCGGCGACCATCTGCCCAGTTTAACCAGCTATAGTTAGCAACTGCCTGTAGATACACTAAGTCCGATACAGAAAAAAACTGGCGACCCGTTTCACGAAGGTAGAGTTTTAGCGGAGGCCAATCCGTTGGCATGGATCGATTGGATAAAGAAAAGACAGACATTGACATAGGCGTGTATTACTTTTCAGAGTAATGATGAAAGAATACTTACGCAATACTAAACCCAATGACTTCCCTTGTCTTGCTCTTTCGTAACAAGGACTATAAAATTTGTAACATCAGGTATGATCACTTGTTAATAAGGGAACAAATGCTACTCAAAGAAGGCCAGGAGGTGTCTAAAGTGCGAAAAACGCAACGTATCTCTAGAATGAGCGTGACGTCAGGCAATTTCGTGCCGGTTTTGATCGACGTATTCAGAGGGGGTCAGGTGGTACTGATCTTTAAAAACTTTGGAGAAATAAGCAGGTGTATCGAAGCCTACCCGGTCGGCCACTTCTGATACAGATACGCCCGTTAGTAACAACTCCGCTGCCCGTTTCAGTCGTACAATTCGGATTAGTTCATTCGGCGATAGGCCAGTCATTGCTTTAACTTTCCGGTTCAGATGCATACGGCTCATGCCAATGGCTGTAGCCAGTGGTTCAACACCGAATGTGGAGTCATCCAGACGTTCTTCCAGGATGCTATAGACCCGATTCATGAACTCATCCTGAGGGTCCAGGCTAGTTGTAGGCAGGTTGCCTTCCCGTAACAACTGAGACCGGAAATGCTGACGGGTGCGCGATTGCTGATCCAGCCGGTTTCTAACCCGCCCGCGTAACTCATCAACCTGAAAAGGTTTTGCTAAATAATCATCTGCACCGGCGGTTAATCCTTCCAATCGGCTTTCTACAGATACTTTAGCCGTGAGTAAAATGATAGGGATATGGCTTGTAACCGGATTGGCCTTCAGTTGTCGGCAGAGTTCATAGCCATCCATTTCGGGCATCAGCACATCGCTTATGATTAAATCAGGACCTTCAGCAATGGCGGTTGTAACCCCTAACTGGCCATTACTGACCCGTTTAACCCGCCATTCGGTATTCAGCGTAGACGCTATATATTCGGCTAGTTCGTCGTTATCTTCTACCAATAAGATCCGATGTAGTTTATCATCTGTAGAGTCTGGACTAACCGGAGCTTGCCCAGGGGCCGTTGTTGATGCGGACTCATTGGGAGGAGTTTGTACAACAAGTTCAGCACGTGCCTGACGGCAGGGTAGCTCAACTGTGAAGCTAGTGCCCTTATCCGGCAGACTCGTTACCTTAACCGTACCCTGCATCATCTCAACTAACTCTTTTACTAAAGCCAGGCCAATACCTGATCCACCCATAGCTCCTTCGAGAGGATCTGCCTGATAAAATCGGTCGAAAATACGGGGTAATTTCTGGTCAGGAATCTTCGATCCAGTATTATGAACCGTTAAGCGAACTAAATCCGTTTTCGCGGAACTGGCTACGGTTGGATCAATAGGTTCAACGTGAATCAACACATTCACGGAGCCGTTTTCCTCCGTGAATTTTAACGCATTCGATAAAAGATTACTTAGAATTTTTTCGATTTTATCCGGGTCGAACCAATAGTAGGGCTGTTTGAATTGGTCAGTTAACTGCAATTGAATGTGTTTCCGTTGCGCTTCTTCTGTAAAGACCGTCACAATTCGTCGGATAAACTCGGGCAAATCGGCAGGAGTTGGGGTAATAGTCAGGTTTCCTGCATCGAGTTTTGCCAGATCGAGCAGCTCATTGATCAGTCGCAGGAGCCGGTTGGCATTCCGGTAAATAAGCGTAAGCCGACTGTGATAAGGTGAGTTAGTCGTATCATTTAATACCTGTTCTAACGGTGTTAGAATTAAGGTAAGGGGAGTTCGGAACTCGTGGGTGATATTGGCAAAGAACCGTGTTTTAACGGCATCCAGGTGTTTTAACTGAATCGACTCCTGCTCGCGAAGCTCCATCTGACTTTTCTGCTGAATACGACGGATTCGGACTCGGAGATAGAGAACTAACGCGCCAATCAGCAGCAGTCCATAGAGCGTGTAGGCCCACCACGTTGCCCAAATCGGCGGCTCTATAATCAATCGCAATGAATGTATGTTGGGGCTCCATACGCCAGACGTATTCGAGGCATTAACAACAAATGTGTAAGTGTTTGGGGGGAGGTTTGTGTAAGTTGCCGTGGCCTGATTACCACTATAGACCCAGTCTTTATCGAGCCCAATTAATTTATACCGGTACTGATTTTTATGGGTTTGATTAAATTCAAGAGCGGCAAAATCAATGGATAGGAAGTTTTGACGGTTTGTTAAAACGATCTCCGTTGTCTCGTTGATGTCCTTCTGAATAGGGGAATCTGGTGTAGTTGCGCTTACCAGCAGGTTATTGATACGTAGTGCCGTGAGCGCCACAGTGGGCTTCATCGGATCCTCGCTGATTTGGCGCGGGTCGAAGGCCGTGTAACCGCCAATACCACCAAAAATGAGCCTGCCATCTGGTAGGGTTACATCATAGTACTGCTTAAATTCTTCGCTTGGGAGCCCATCGTCGGTCATATAGTTTCGCACCTCGTTGGAGCGGGCATCAAAGCGGCAAAGTCCTCGATTGGTACTTAGCCATAGGTGCCCATCACCATCGGGCCTGATCGCGTAAATGACGTTATTCGATAAGCCTTGCCCAACCGTAAACCGCTGAATCTGGCCAGTCATTTTATTGAGTCGGCAGAGTCCTTCGCCAAAGGTTCCTATCCAGAGATACTTATACTGAAGCGGATCCTGGGCCAGGCATAGTAGGGCATTTCCGGGTAAGGATTTCGGATCGCCCATTATATTGTCCCAGTGAATAAGTCGTTTTTGCGATAGGTCGGCCCGGAGTAGCCCGTGATTTTCGGTAGCCAGGTAAATCCGCCCCCCATCGACTACCATCGCTGTAATCTCGTAAGGATGGTTAGGGGGGAGGGGTAGCGGAAAGGCGGTAAAGGTGGCCAGATCGGGATTATGACGTACGATCACCTGATTCGTAGGGCCAAGTAAGCCCCAGAGTTCACCTTGTGCCCCGGCTGCCAGCGTGGTTAGACGGAACTCGCCGTTCGGGAGCCAGCGGGTTTCAATGCCAGTTGGTAGCACCGGAACAAATGCCCTACTGGAGGCATCAAAACGATAGGGAATGGTTTGCTGACTGCTAATCCAGAGCGTTTTACGCCGGTCGAACTGGTATCGAATACCCGCAGGCGATTGCTGGCGAATGTCGGCAGGAATCGCATCTCTTGGAACATCCCACTGCTGACTTAACCAGTCGGTCTGGAAATTGCTGGTATATGGCCAGGTTTGGAACGGACGTTTATTCAGATCATATTTTATCACTCCGTCACCGTTAAGACCCATCCAGAGCACATTTGAGCGGTCTATTAATAGTGACAATGCCGAGAAGCGGGCTAGCTTAGGCGACTCCAACGTCCGATCGGGCCATAACGGAACCAGGCCATTCTGATCAGTATAGCGGTTTTGATTAATGTAGTCGATTCCTTTCTGGTCCGTTGCGAACAACGGTAAGCCGGGTTCATCAGGAAGTGTAATCAGTTGTCGAACACGGCCACTTACGGGATCGAAGCGGGCAAACTGGCCCGGAAAGCCCAGAAGTAATTCGCCGTTTTTTCGTTCATGTACTCTGTAAACCTCATTTTGGGGTAAGCCCTGTGCTTCCTGAAAGAGATCGAGTTGTGCTGACGCAGGATTATATCGAACTAGCCCATCCTGGGTTGCCAACCAGGGGCGGTTTGTTCGGTCAACTACGAGTGAGTGGATCAGGTGATAATTCGTATCCCCCTGCGCAACCCAGTGCCGGTGCGAGACCGTTCCATTGGCATTGAGTCGGAAAAAGCCATTCGTATAGGTAGCCACCCAAACGTTACCCGCCTGATCGGGCTTTATGCCAACGAGTTGGTCGCGACCTAATGCCTGTTTAAAGGCAGGCGAGTTAGAAATTCGAGTTGATCGCTCTGTAACCGGGTCAAAGCAGTCAATTTGGTTATTTTCGGTTCGAATCCAGAGTTTGCCCCTACGATCTTCCTGAATCTCGTAAATACTGCTGAAGGATAATGATTGGGCCTGCTGAGGATCGTGGGTATAAATGCGAAACCGAATGCCATCGTATCGGCAGAGCCCATCGCGCGTTGCCAGCCAGATAAATCCGCCCCGATCCTGAATAATCGAGTTAACGAATCCCTGCGGTAAGCCATTTCGTACGGTTAAGTATTCTGGTTCAGGGGCAGCGGCACTCACCTGCCTTACTAAACCGAGCAGTCCAATAATCAGCCAACAAACTAACCGGCGAGTAAGTCGGTGCATAAACTGATCATGAGTTTGCCCAGATGGGCTTGGATAAAGCGAAATATGAACGAACAAATATCTACCTTTAGTCGCTTTCGGCAACTCGAAAAGAGTCTTATTTCGTGAAAGGTAACTGTATTCTTTTGCTTTCCGCTCCACAATTCCTGCACCTGTTATGCATATTGTTCTTAAAACCAGGGTTAACCAACCCTTGCTTGCTGTTTGGGCTGGCTTTACGCGTGCCCTGTTCGAACAGCTCACGCCAGCGTTTCCACCGGTGAAAGTTGTTCGCTTTGATGGGTGCCTACGGGGTGATGTAGTTCATCTACAGCTAAATTTTCTGTTCTTCCGGCAGGACTGGATCAGTCTCATTGTTGATCAACAAGCAGATCAAGAGGAAATTTATTTTATTGATCAGGGCACCCAACTTCCCTTTTTCCTTTCCCATTGGAAACATCGGCATGGTCTCCGCCGTTTCGTTGACCTCCAGACGGGTAGTGAACAGACGATAGTAATCGACGATATCACATTCAAAACCCCATTTTTACTGACCAATTATCTATTTTATCCGATTCTTTGGTTACAATTTGCATGCCGAAAGCCAATTTACCGGCGGGTCTTCAACTGATTCTGATTCAATGGTTTTGTTGATTTAGTCCACTGATTTAGTCGCATAATACGTCATGGAAGCTAAACATGCAAAAAAAAGGCGTTTTTGGCTTAACTGTTTATTAATCGATTTGAAAAAAAGGTATAACTCTGGCTTTGTAACCATTGCAGCCGTATTTTCGGAACTGCATGGACTACGTTAACTTTGTATACTAGTGTCTTTTAATCTCACTGCATGAAACTTCCCAACTTAACTACACGAATTTTTCTGGGCATGGTGCTCGGTATTGCTATTGGTTATTTTTTCCCGGATACAGGCTCTGGTTTTTCGGGTAGTGACCTGAATATCCTGTCCAAGATTTTCCTGAGGCTTATCAAGATGATTATTGGGCCCCTTGTATTCGCTACACTGGTTGTGGGAATTGCTAAACTTGGCGACTTTGGTACCGTTGGACGGATTGGGCTCAAAACCCTTGCGTATTTTTATTTTGCTACTATTCTTTCATTGGTTGTTGGCTTGCTGGTGGTCAACATCATGAGACCTGGCGAAGTAATGAATATTCCCCAATTGCCTGCTAAAGGGACTGATGTTGGTGTGGCAGTACAGAAAATGTCGTTCAATACATTTATTGAGCACATTGTTCCAACCAGCTTTATTGAGGCACTGGCAACGAATGAAATTCTTCAGATTGTGGTGTTCAGTATCTTTTTCGGTATTGCTGTAGGCGCTGTAGGGGCACAGGGCAAAATCATGATAAAAGCGCTGGATGCACTCTCCCACATTATGTTCAAAATTACCAGCTATGTGATGGCTTTTGCTCCTTTTGGTGTACTTGGGGCTATTGCAGCTATTGTAGCCCAACAGGGTCTGGGTATTCTGGGAGGCTATGTGTACCTGATTTTATGCTTTTTTGGGGGTCTTCTGTTCTTCATTTTCGTGGTGTTGGCGGTTATATGTTTGGTGGTAGGAATCCCGTATTTCGCTTTGCTGAAAGAAATTCGTTCCGCCGTTATTCTATCCTTTAGTACCGCCAGTTCAGAGGCATCATTTCCACAAACGATTGAGGCTTTACGTCGATTTGGCTGTTCCGAGCGGATTATTTCGTTCGTACTACCACTGGGCTATTCGTTTAATCTCGATGGGTCGATGTTGTATATGACGTTTGCTACGGCCTTCATTGCCCAGGCGTATCATGTGCCCTTAAGCCTTGAGCAGCAAATTACTATGATGCTTACGTTAATGATAACCTCCAAAGGAATTGCGGGAGTCCCCAGAGCTTCTCTGGTCGTTATTGCCGGAACCATGTCGTTATTCAATTTGCCGATCGAAGGGCTGGCGCTGTTGCTGGGAATCGACCAGGTGCTTGATATGGGACGCTCGGCTACCAGTGTTGCGGGTAATGCTGTAGCCACCTGTGTAATTTCCAAGTGGGAAGGGGAGTTCAGGACGCAGCCCATTGAAACTGATGAAGTTACCGCTTGATAAATCGGAAAAAGTTTAGGAAGTAATGCATGGGTATTCCCGGCTGATTTCGTAGGTTGGGGATGTAATTACTTTTTAGTTGTTTTACCTAAACCCCTAAGCTCGTGCAACCCTCTTACACTCCTGTTAGTACCCACGTTAAAGCTACACCGGTACAGCGTTTCGTTGCCGCATTCATTGACGGTATTATTGCTTACATACCCTGTTGGATCTTGATTATGGTATCCTATAGTCTCGGAATGGTGGGGTATGCCATTGCGATTGCCTATATGCTTACCAAGGATGCACTGCCTGAAACAGGAGGCTTTCTGGGTGGGCAGAGTATTGGTAAAAAACTGATGGGTATCAAAGCCATCAAAGAAGATACGGGTGCTAGTCTAGTTGGTGATTATGGAACTGCTATTACCCGGCAGGTATCGCTGATGATCCCTTTTTTCGGGTTCGTAGATGCGCTAATGGTATTCAGCGATGAAGGGAAACGGTTTGGCGATAAATGGGCTAAAACTATTGTTGTAAAGGTCTAATTTCATCTGATAGTACTTGACAAGGCCACAACCCACACGGTTGTGGCCTTTTTTATGACCGTCTGTATAGCTGATTGGCAGTTCATCCGTAATTTGATTGCTGTTGATCAAGCAAAGTTCGTAGCTTGAGCCCACGAATTGCAACCAACGGTTCTTCCCTAAACTAAATGAATATTCTCGAAACCCACCACATTGTAAAACAGTATGCCGAGCATCGGGCGTTGGATGACGTCAGTTTAGCTGTGCCTAAAGGCAGCATTTTTGGCCTTCTCGGACCTAATGGTGCGGGTAAAACCTCGCTGATTCGAATCATTAACCAGATTACAGCTCCCGATTCAGGTGAGGTCATTCTGGATGGCGAACGCCTGAATCCAAGCCACATTAAACGGATCGGGTATCTGCCCGAGGAGAGGGGGCTCTATAAAAAGATGAAGGTTGGTGAGCAACTGCTATACCTGGCTCAGCTTAAAGGGCTGACCGAAAAGCAGGCAATGGACAAGTTAAAAACCTGGTTTATCAAGTTCGATATCAAAACCTGGTGGGATAAACAGGTGCAGGACTTATCGAAAGGGATGCAGCAGAAAGTACAGTTTGTGGCCACTGTTATGCACGAGCCTGACCTGATTATTCTGGATGAACCTTTTTCCGGTTTCGACCCTATCAACGCCAACCTGATTAAAGATGAGATTCTGGAACTGCGTGATAAAGGGAAAACAATAATTTTCTCGACTCACCGCATGGAATCAGTGGAAGAACTCTGCGATTATATTGCACTCATCAACCGGTCGCATAAAGTGCTCGACGGCCCCAAGCGAGCTATCAAGGAGCAATTTAAAACCCATACCTATCATGTGGAATACCAGGGCGTACTGGAGAATCTCCCAACGGCATTTGACGTGTTGACTACCCGCCAAACGGATGACGGATTTCTGAGGACCGATATTAAAATTCCTCCCGATGCCGCTGTTAATGAACTGATTCGGCACTTGCTCGATCGCGTCACCGTACGGTCTTTTGGCGAGAACATACCCAGTATAAATGATATTTTCATCCAGACTGTTGGCGAAACCAATGATTAAATGAAGTGAAGAATGAAGAGTGATGAATAAAAACTGATGCAATCAAACTATTCATCACTCTACACTCTTCATTTTTCACTTCATTCGCTCTTTCACTCATTACTAATATGAACACAATTTTCCTGATTATCAAGCGCGAATACATGGTACGGGTGCGCAAAAAGTCATTCATTATTATGACGATTTTGGGGCCGGTACTGATTTTTGGCTTTTATGCCATCATTGGCTGGGCGGCTGTTAGCTCTATCAACCAGAAAAAAATTGCGGTGGTCGATGAGAGTGGTCGCTTTGTCAATAAGTTTAAAAACGATGATGAA
Source organism: Spirosoma sp. KCTC 42546 (assembly GCF_006965485.1). Classification (NCBI taxonomy): domain Bacteria; kingdom Pseudomonadati; phylum Bacteroidota; class Cytophagia; order Cytophagales; family Cytophagaceae; genus Spirosoma; species Spirosoma sp. KCTC 42546. Next base: position 4,411,622 of record NZ_CP041360.1, on the reverse strand, counting down.
ACGAATTTTTCCTACCCAAAGCTATCGCTGACGGCGGCTAAAAAATCATTCGTCAAGGATGGGTACGATGCATTGGTCTTTATCCCGAAAGATGTTATTGAGCAACCTAAAACAGTACAGATTTTTGCTGAAAAAAGCGTTAGTCTCTCAATGCAAAGTGGTATCGAGCGGGCCATTGGCAAGGAAATTGAAACCATAAAACTGGAACAGGCGGGCATTACTCAGAAAATCATCGAGGATGCCAAGGTGAACGTAGATGCGCAAACCATTAGCCTGAGCGACGCGGGAGAAAAGAATAGCAACGGGATTGCCACTACTATTATCAGTGGCTTTTGCGCCTTACTTATCTACATTTCTGTCCTCATCTACGGAACGCAGGTCATGCGGGGGGTGATGGAAGAAAAAACCAGCCGGATCGTAGAAGTTATCATCTCGTCGGTGAAACCTTTCCAGTTGATGCTGGGTAAAATTATTGGTGTTGCCCTGGTGGGTTTAACCCAGTTTATGCTCTGGATTATTCTGACCGTTGGGTTGATCACCTTGGGTTCTAGTGTTATGGGACAGAAAGAAACCGCCAAATCGGCTATGTCGACTCGCATGAACGGTATGCCCGGCGGACAGGATGTTCAACACAAAATGTCGACGGCAAAAAACCCGGTTGCCGACGTTATGGCGGCTATTGAAACCCTGAATCTCCCGATGATTATAGCTTGTTTTCTGTTCTATTTCTTAGGTGGATACCTCTTGTACAGCGCCTTGTTTGGCGCGGTTGGAGCTGCCGTCGATAGCGAGACGGAGACGCAACAGTTCATGTTCCCAATCATGATGCCCATTATTGCGGCCATTGCCTTTGCGCAGATTGCCGTGCGGGACCCCGATGGACCGCTGGCCTTCTGGACATCCATCATTCCGTTCACCTCGCCCGTAGTCATGATGGTTCGGATTCCGTTTGGCGTACCGGCCTGGGAGCTTATCCTGTCTATGCTGCTGCTGGTCATTGGGTTCATCGGCACGACCTGGATAGCCGCCCGAATCTATCGCGTGGGTATTCTCATGTACGGTAAGAAAACCTCCTTCCGCGAATTGGCGAAATGGGTGTTTTACAAAGGGTAAAAGAGGAGAAAAGGGAGGAGGGGAGGAAAGGACGAAGGAATTGATGCGAAAGCAATACTTCTCTTCCCTTTCCTCCCTTTTCTCCTCTTTTAAAACCCAATATCAATCACTAACGGTTGAATCAGCCATTGGCGGGTGGTTACGTTGTAAATGGTTCGGAAACCGGCTTCGAAGGAGTTGCGTAAACGAAGGGTGTTGAAGACAAAGGAGACGTCGAGCCCGGTTGTCTGAAAATCACGGTACTGCGTTTCGTAACCACGAAGGCGACCAAACACATCGCGCACTTCCACATTACTCTGCCCTTTGGCAAGATCATAAAAGCCGCCTGCTTTAATCCGTTGCACATACAGCCATCGCCCCAGCGACCAGTGGGTATCAGCCAGCGGGAATCGGTATTCAACGCTGCCTGCTTTGATCTGGTCGAAGCCAATATAGGATTGTCCTCTCGGATAAAATACGAGTGCGCCAAACTGGTACGTTCCCTGTGCCTGTAGCTGATAGCCTGCCCGTAAGCGTAGCGAATGGTGCTTGGCTAAGCCTGGGAAAAATAAATTGCCTTGAACCCCTAATTGTTCGGCAGTGAGTTTCCCGCCGAAGGGGGTTGTGCGGTAGTTGACCGACAGCGATTGACCCCAACGGGGAGCAACATCCCGTTTGCTTTGCCGTAACAGGTGAGAGTAGCTAAATCCATACGTTAAGGCGCTGATCGACCCTGAAGAGCCGACCTCCGTTGGATAGCGATAAGGGAGGTCGTAGCCCGTTACCTGAAGGTAGTTGAAGTAAGCTGACAGATTTATTCCCTGAATGTACTTCGAATTGGTGAATTGAAGAGGCAACCGAAACCCGGCTGTCAACTGATTGTACTGCCAGCGATCCGAACGCAGGCTGTCGGCGGGTTCTATCCGGTCGATGAAGAGAGAAGTACTGCGTGTGCCGCGTTGAAAGCTTACATCAATGATCGGGAAAAGTCCCTGATAACTGAGCAGGGCATAGAGGTTGCCAGCCTGTTCGGTCTGGTTATAGGTATAACCCACGCCAATCTGCGTCGTGCTCAGCAAATCCTGCGAACTCAGCCCAACCGTCAAGGCTTGCCCGGTGCTGGCTATAGTTGGCCCCCAACTGTACACATTAAGGGCATGGGCCAGCCGCCGAAAGCGCGTCGGCTGGTAACGGGTTGCTGTTGTTGCCGAATCTGCCAAAATACGACGCCCCAGGGCGGCACCCGGTTCCTGTTGGGGCAATGAACCAAAGTAGCGAATGGGTTGCTCCTGTGCTGGCGCGCTTATAGGTTTCCAGTTGGCAGGAGCAAGGGGCATGTCAGCAATCCGATAGCCCGTTGCGGCAAAATCTTCGAACGCGAGCCGCTTACCTGATGGCGATATGGTTGCATGATAAGCCGCCAATGGGCGAGAGGTGACCTGGAATACTTGCTTCGAGTTGATATCTACGGCAAACACATTGTCGATTCCTGATCGGGGTGAGTTGTATAGTACATACTTACCCCAGGGCTGTGGGTGGCTGATATTCTCATTTATGCGGGGCAGTAGATCAGTTTTTGTATTGCCATCAGTGTCAATAGCCTGAATAGTTTTCTGCCCATCTTTCAGGACAACCGTTATAACGGTACGATTGTCATCCTGCCAGCGCGGATGCTGGTAAAACTCATTGTCGGGGTTGGGTAATTGCTTTATGACCTTGCCGGACTTTGCATCAAGCACCAGCAAGTTGATTTTGTACCGATCTGTATTGTCAACAGCAATCAGTTTCGTATTGTCGGGTGAAAGAGCAACCGTGGTATAACGGGTGCGGTGCGTCAGGCGGGTAAGCTTTCCGGTCCTGAGATCGAGCAGACGAATGTTGGAGTAAACACGCTGACCCCAGCGTGGGTCGAATCCTAATTCAATCCAGCATACTTTAGTGGGCGTGGCCGAAAGCAGATCGGGGTCATTCGGGAAACCCTGCACATGAATCGTTTTTTCAGGCTTGTTCTTTGATAAAATTACCAGTCGGGGCGTATCACCAAGGCCGCTTTTTACGCATACAACAGTCGAGTCGTTCAGGAACTGCGGATGCTGATAGTTAGTAAAGATCGGCCGCCGTGGATTCGGCCTTGTCGAGTTTGGTTTTTCGGCGCTAACGAGGAAACCTGTTGAGGGGGTGATCGTTAACCCTTCCTGCTGTTTTTGCCAGATTTCGGTTAGATCGTCCATCGTTTTGCGGTACATATCTTCCGTTCGCAACTTGGTTTCTTCTTTAATACTGGCCGAGAAGGCAAAGGGCCACGGAAACCGACGGTAGTTGCGGTCAAGCACCCGACTCCAGACATCCGGGCCGTAGGTGCGTTTGAGATAGGTTGTCAGAAAATAACCCAGTACGTAATGGTTTGGTACATTATCGCGGTACGAACCAGCCACCGCTTTGGGGTAATCGAAAGGCTTTCCGGCGAGCAGGTTGGCGCGCATACCCAGATCGAAGTTGGGAATCCGGCCACGACCGCTGTTACTTAGCAGGGTTTCGTTACTAACGGCATCCCCTTCGGCAAACCAGTCGGGGACCGTTAAGGTGGGAAGAAACTGACCTGTACTGCCCAACAAGGTATGGAGTACACGTCCATAGCCCTGTAGTGATTTTTCATACTGTACAACATGTCGATATTCATGGACCGCCAACAAATCGAGCCAATTGTACGTACCCATCAGCGCAGGATCTTGTGGGGCTACGGCAATGAACTCCGACCGACGTGGAAACAGCGTTACAAAGCCGTTGCTTACTGTGTTCTGATTCTGCAGCAAAACTGAAATTGGTCGGGGTTGTTTGTCGAGCGAAGCACTGGTTGGTTCGTACAGGCTTTCCAGTCGACTGGCTGTTCGCTGAGCGGTGGAATCGAGACCCCTGGGGTATAAAACGCGAAAATGGGGCGTGTTAATCCTATACCAGCGCAGGCTGGTAGGGTTTTGATCGAGAATCGGTAGGGTTTGGGCCGAGACTGTAAGTGTACTAAACAGAAGCAGGGCCGTCAGGAATCGTCGTTGAAACATCAGTATCAATGATACGGATTTTTAACGAAAAAATGATCTGTGTGCTGATGGTGTTGAATCCTACAGGTACTTTACAATAAAATTGATCAACTTTTTCACCTTCTCGGTGTAGGGCGGATAAATGAATTTCATCGTTCCAAAATCGCGTTGCATAACCCCTCGCTGATTAGAAAATTCCTGGAAGCTAAAGAAACCGTTCGATTTACCCAATCCACTGTTATTCACCCCGCCAAAAGGTAATTCCACATTGCCGAATTGGATCAATGTATCGTTTACAACCGTGTCGCCCGCCGACGTTCTGTCCAGAATATACTGCGTCGTTTTTCGATTTCGGCTGTGAATGTACAGAGCGAGCGGTTTTTCCCGCTGGTTTACCATACGGAGCGCATCGTCCAGATTGGTATACGTAAGTAGAGGTAGCACCGGGCCGAATATCTCCTCTTTCATCACGTCCATATCGTTGGTTACGTTTTCCAGAACCGTTGGCTCAATGAAATTTTGGTCAGGATTCATCTTGCCTCCCAGCGTAACGGTAGCCCCTTTGGCAACCGCATCGTCAACCAGGGTGCGAATACGATCAAAATGCCGTTTGTTAACAATGCGGGCGTAGCTCTCGGAGGCTTCTACGAGTTTGCCGTCGGGGCTATACATGGCCGTTATCGAGTCGCGAAACGCCTGCATGAAGGGTTGTTTAATAGACTCATGGACAAGCAGGTAGTCGGGCGCAATACAGGTTTGGCCATTGTTGAGGCATTTACCCCAGGCCAACTGGCCAGCCGCCTGTTTTACATCGGCCGACTTATCAACAATGGCTGGCGATTTTCCGCCTAGTTCCAGCGTAACAGACGCCAAATGCTTTGCCGCAGCGGTCATTACAACCTTCCCGACAGTAGGACTTCCAGTAAAGAAAATATGGTTAAAGGGCAGTTCCAGCAAGGCTTGTGATACATGAGCATCACCTTCCCAAACAGTCACTTCCTCGGGCGGAAACAGTTCAGAAATCATCTTTCTGATCAGGCTGGAGGTATGTGGCGTCAGTTCTGAGGGTTTCAGCATCACTACATTGCCTGCACCAATAGCGGATACCAACGGTCTGATACAAAGGACAAACGGGTAATTCCAGGGCGAAATAATGAGGACGTTTCCTTTGGGCTCATGACGGATATGGCTTTTTGTGCCAATTAGGGCCATCGGCGTAGGCAACGACTGTGGTTTCATCCATCGGTTCAACTGCCGTAGCGTATGCGTTATCTCGGCATGAAGCGCCATTAACTCACCCAGCATGACCTCCGCCGAAGGCTTCCGAAAGTCATTGTACATAACCTGCTGAATATCGGTCTCATGAGCGTTTACCCAGGTTTGAATCCGCCTGATTCGTTCAATCCGTTGTTCGGCAGTTGTCAGCGCCATCTGGGGTGCATGCCGACGTTGCCGATCAAAGGCGATCTGAATGTTTTCGTGTAAATCGGTTTCGCTGGGTACAGTGGTCATGGCATTGAGTTTTCTGTGTTCGGTTTACGGTGGGCTGGTGCCCAAGAGACGTTGGCGTAGGTCCACCCTAAATCGAAAGGTTACTGCCTACTTTTTATGCTAAAAATACAAAAAAGCGGAGGATATGGATTTAAAACATGAATCGTTTATCTTAGCTGAAACTTTAGCCACCCCAAACTGGATGACGCTCGTCAGTGACAACATCCGCTACCTACGTAAACTAAACGGCTTAACGCAGGAGCAATTCTCTCGAAAAATAAATATAAAGCGCTCGTTGTTAGGGGCTTATGAGGAGGGTCGTGCCAACCCGAATCAGCAAAATATACAGTTAATTGCCAAAGCTTTCAATACAACGGTTGAACTACTAACGCGACAGGATTTGCGTAAACTTCGCGAAACACCGAACCTCAGTATTCCACTAGGGCAAAAAACAACGGATGTGTATGCGCATCGGGATGATCGGCGCACGAATGAAACAGGTTCCGCCATTCGATCGGATGGTAAATTAGCCGACGATGATGATCCGTTTCAGCACCCCGACTTCCCCGATATATTTTCGCAGCCTTCGCCCCCGACACCCGAACCACAGCCGCTATCGTCGGTGTTGAATAAATACTACAAAACGCAGGAAGAGCCACGTCGGTCACAAGATCCACCGGTTCCTCCCGTAATCACGTCACCCGTGCGTCCCGGCGTAGGAAACGATCGTCCCCAGCCATCGTCCTTTCAACCCCAGCCTGATGTCAGGCAATCTGATCGGTCCGGTCAACAGGCTGTTGATCGGCTATTTGCTTCACAACCAGAACCACGGCCTGAACCTGTTCGTCCGAGTAGTCCAACACCCTCTACCCGGCAAACGGAATCGCTGACGTTTAACAACGTATATGAGGGATCGGCAGCTTCTGCCTATTCGAATGCGCCTGCCCAAACCGTTGCGCCTACCATTCCTGTAGTAGTCCAACGGCAGTTTGCCGAATATGGGCAGCGGTATCAGCAGGCCGATTTTCTGCATCGGCTTCCGGCTATGCACTTACCAACCTTGCCTGAAGGCCATTATCGCGCGTTTGAGGCTGGCGACGACTTTAGCTTTCCTGGGGCGTTGCTTGTTGGGAAGTTTATCCGGAACTGGTTCGATATTGCCGATGGGAAATTATATGTCCTGCTTATACATCAGCCGCCCACTGGTTCTGGTATTTGCTGCCGCCGGGTCTATAACCAGGTGAAAGTTAAAGGCACTTTACTACTCACTGCCGACCGTGCCGACTTGCCAAACCGTGAAATAGCGTTAAAAGATGTGTTGGAAGTGTGGGAAATCTGCGCTTTCGTGAGCCAGCAATTACCACCTCCAGCACCAAATACGGATCGCCTACGGCAGCTTGTTGATGAACTGAGATTCGAAGTTGAACGTCTTTAAACGTCAATTAAAGGCCATTTTAGTGGTTATTGGGCATGTTTTTTGTATGTTTGTCATAACTCTTCTGCTACGTAGCAGCAGGGGGTAGTTTGCGTAAAACCTGTATTGAAAGTAAGTATACCAGTACTCGGCGTGGACATTCGGTAATCAAAACAGGACTAATTTTCCTGCTGATTCCGTATCGTTTTTCGTTCCTTCCTCTTTAATCGAGGCTTTGGCGTTTGGGAATCATTTTCCTGAAACCAAAGCCTCCACTGTTTCTGGCAAAGCCGACAACCCGTACTTTTGTTGGCAATATGCGTTATTTTCTACAACTGGCTTACCGGGGCACAAAGTATCACGGCTGGCAGCGACAGCCGAATGGCATCAGTGTGCAGGAGGTTCTTGAATCAGCTTTAGCAACCGTGCTCCGGCAACCCATTTCTATCGTTGGGAGTGGTCGAACCGATGCGGGTGTTCATGCTGGCCAGCAATTTGCTCACTTTGAGTTCGATGCACCCTTAACCGGATACTTGATTCGGTCGCTGAATAGTTTGCTTCCACCCGATATCGCCGTTTATGAGTGCTTTCCGGTGAGAGCAGACGATCACGCCCGTTTCACGGCTACCTCTCGTTATTACCAATACCAGATTAGCCGACGAAAAGACCCATTTCGGGATGGATTAGTCTATGTGTTCACCTTGCCGCTGGACGTAAAGGCCATGAATGAAGCGGCTGCAACGTTGCTGAATCATGCCGATTTTGAGAGTTTCAGCAAGGTGAAGACGGATGTGAAGACCTTCAATTGTCAGATTGAACTGGCTTATTGGGAGGAAAAACCCACCGGCGATTTAGTTTTTCATATTAAAGCCAATCGGTTTTTACACGGCATGGTTCGTGCCATTGTCGGTACGTTGCTGGCAGTAGGGCAGGGGCGGATAAGTAGTTCCGAATTTGAACAGATAATTCTGGCCCGGGATCGCCGTCGTGCCGGTCGGGCAGCTCCTGCCGAAGGGCTGTCGTTGATGGAAGTAGGGTATCCTGAAGAGGTGTTTAAAAAGCGAAAAAATGAGTGAAGAGTGTAGAATGAAAAATGAAGAATAGTACGGTCTACCTTTTTTATTCTTCACTTTTCGTTCTACACTCTTCACTCATTTTTCGCTATCTTGTCACAAACAAAAATGAGTGCACTTGAAAATTGGAACGATCATATTAGCCGCTGGGGACTCCTCTCGTATGGGCGGTGAACCAAAACAGTTATTAACCTATAAAGGCCAGTCGCTGATTCGACGGGTAACCGAAAATGCGCTGGCCTTGCAACGAGGGCCAGTGGTGGTGGTATTGGGTGCCAATCGTGCCCGGATTGTGCCTGAGCTGGCTGGTTTGCCAATTACACTGGTCGATAATCCAAGCTGGCCAACGGGGCAGGCCTCATCGCTGAAGACAGGGCTGGCAGGACTTTATTTGACCCATAAAGATATTGAAGCCGTATTGGTATTGCATACCGATCAACCACTTGTTTCTCTTGGACTACTCCTGCATATGTTCGATGTTCGGAAGGAGGAAGGGAAAAAGATTGTTGCCTGCCGTTATGATACGCAACTCAGCGTACCTGCCCTGTTCGATCGCAATTACATAAATGAACTGCTTCAGCTCCAGGGGGATAAAGGTGTAAAATGGGTCATCGGGAAGCATCGCAACGACTGCTCCGAAGTGCCATTCGAAGCCGGAGCCATCGACCTCGACTCAAAGCGCGACGTTGATTTGTTTCAACAAGCACAATTTTCTTAACCGCAAAGGGCGCGAAGTTTAAGACAAATTAGTGCTTTGCGCTCTTTGCGATAACCTTTGCGTTCTTTGCGGTTAAATCCTAAACCATGCAAAAACTCACCACTGCCCAGGAACTCCAAACGCGCCTTTCGGCTGTTTTAGCAACGGTCGAAACCGAGTTTTCACCGCTCACGGATGCTCAATTGCGCTGGAAACCCGCACCTGACAGCTGGAGTATTCTGGAATGCCTGCAGCACCTGAACCTGGCTGAACGATTCTATATCCGAAACATTCAGCATAAGGTGGATAAGCTCGGTTTACTACAGGCTAATCCAGCCGATCAGGTACTTAACAGCGATTGGATTGGTAAAGCAATGCTGTATGCTGTTGATCCTCAGGTGAAAATGAAAATTCCTGCGCCGGGAATGGTTCGTCCACGGCCAGCCGCCGACCTGGTGCCTACGGAGGTTATGAGCCAGTTTGTTGAGCTACAAACCTTACTTCGAACTCTACTGGATAAAGCTGTTTACCTGGACTGGAATCAGGATAAGGTAATGACCCTGTTTGGTAACTGGCTCAAAATCCGACTGGGTGATGCCTTTCTGATGCTGGTGGCCCATACCGAACGACACATGAAGCAGGCCATGCGCGTAAAAGCGGAAATGGCTACTTTTGCGACTACGACTAATAACCTGTGATGAAACACTACATTACTCAAGATCCCTGGAACATTGTTGAAGAAGGGTTTTACCGTGACTTTAATGAGATTACCGAAAGCCTCATGTCTATTGGCAATGGCCGATTAGGGCAGCGGGGAAATTTCGAGGAGAAATTTACCGGCAAAACCCTACAGGGGAATTATGTGGCCGGCGTTTATTATCCCGACAAAACCCGCGTGGGCTGGTGGAAAAACGGCTACCCCGAATACTTCGCTAAAGTGTTGAATGCTGCTAACTGGATTGGTATCGACATTGATATCGAGTACGAATCTCTGGATCTGAATCAATGCGAAGTCCGTGATTTTCGGCGTGTGCTGAACATGCAGGAGGGGTATCTTGAACGATCCTTTGTAGCTGTTCTCAAAAGCGGTAAAGAACTTCAGATCAATGCCAAACGGTTCTGCTCCATTGTTGATGATGAGTCGGGGGCAATCCGTTATGCCATCAAACCGCTGAATTTCGACGCTAAAATCACTATTACGCCCTACATTGATGGCGATATTCGTAACCGGGACGCCAACTACGACGAAACGTTCTGGGATGAAGTGCGTAAGGAAACAGCTTATGGCGAAGCCTATATTGAACTTCGTACCCGTAAAACGGGCTTCCACGTGGCTACCGGTATGTGTGTGGAAATTGAGCAGGATGGCGTGAAGGTAGATTTTCAGTCGCAGCCGATCAAGTACGAAAAGTACGTCGCCAACCGCATGACCCTCGATTGTCGAAAGGGGCAGGAAACAGTTATTTACAAATACGCGGTCAACCTATCGTCGCTTAATTACGATTCGGATACCATCATCAAAGATGCCCATCAATATATCCAGCGGATTACGCGGAAGGGATTCGAGAAAATGCTGTTTGAGCAAAAGCAGGCCTGGGCGGATAAGTGGAAAACCAACGACATTATCATCGACGGGGATGTGGCGGCCCAACAGGGTATCCGGTTCAATATCTTCCAGTTGAATCAAACCTATACCGGCGAAGACGAGCGATTGAACATTGGTCCCAAAGGCTTTACGGGCGAGAAATATGGTGGCTCGACCTACTGGGATACAGAAGCCTACTGCCTGCCCTTCTACCTGTCAACTGCCGACCAGAAAGTGGCCAAAAACCTGCTGGTTTATCGGTACAAACAACTCGGTAAAGCCATCGAAAATGCACAAAAACTAGGCTTCCGAGCGGGTGCTGCGCTTTACCCGATGGTGACGATGAACGGCGAAGAGTGCCATAACGAATGGGAAATTACCTTCGAGGAAATTCACCGAAATGGGGCCATAGCCTACGCCATTTACGATTACGTTCGTTACACGGGTGATGAGCAGTATCTGGTTGAATACGGTCTGGAAGTACTCATTGCCATCAGCCGTTTCTGGAGTCAGCGTGTCAACTGGTCGAAAGCAAAAGAGCAGTATGTTATGCTGGGCGTAACTGGCCCCAACGAGTACGAAAACAACGTTAACAACAACTGGTACACCAATTACCTGGCCGCCTGGACCCTTCGCTACACGGTAGAGGCTGTTGGCAAAGTAAAAGCTCTTGACTGGGATAAATATGCTGAACTGATCGATCGGATTCACTTTCGCGAAGAGAGGGAATTGGCTACCGCTAAGCAGATTATTGAAAGAATGTACCTGCCTCAGGATGAGAAGTTGGGGGTTTTCCTTCAGCAGGAAGGGTTTCTGGATAAAGACCTGATGCCTGTTTCGGACATCCCGAAAGGTCAGCGGCCTATTAACCAGAACTGGTCATGGGATCGGATTTTGCGGTCATGTTTTATCAAACAGGCCGATGTATTGCAGGGACTCTATTTCTTTGAAGATGAGTTCGATACCGATACACTCCGGCGAAATTTTGAATTCTACGAACCCATGACAGTGCATGAGTCATCGTTGTCGCCCTGCGTTCATTCCATTCAGGCGTCGAAGCTGGGGATGAAAGAAAAGGCTTACGAAATGTACCTCCGCACCGCCCGGCTTGACCTCGACGATTACAACAACGACACCGAAGATGGCTGCCACATTACGTCGATGGCTGGTACCTGGTTGGCAGTTGTGAAAGGATTTGGGGGGCTACGTATTGAACATGAAAAGGTTGTTTTGGATCCTTACTGTCCTGATAACTGGCAGTCGCTTTCGTTCAAGATTCGGTTCCGGGGGGCCTTATTGCAGGTGACAACCACTCAGCAGAATGTAACGGTTCAAAATTCTTCAGCACAACCCATCACCATCAAGTTGAATGGTAAAGAGGTAACTGTGGCAGGAGAGGGGAAGAAAACGGTGGAGATAAAAGTCAGTAATCTGAAAGTATAGCCAATTTTTGTACCTTAACGTCATAAACGGGAAAGGACATGAACGATAATATTGTTTACATGGGCGTTAACGCACCCCGAATTCACCAGGCCATAATTGCCCAACTCGTTACAGGATTAATGAATCTGTATCGTAATCGGCAGACACAGCTTTTTGCCTACCCTGAAGCAATGATAGATCAGAGCCAAACAAGCCCTGTTCCAGATCTATTGTTAGCCAATCCTGAAACTGAATTGACCGAGGTATTGATTGAGGTGACCCATACTCAGGGTGTTAAGAAGGATACGCAGAAGCTAAAAGAGTTGATGACAACCTATGATGTACCTGAAGGATTTGTCTATGATTATAAACTGAATATCTGGCATCGGTATGAACTGGATGGTCCCGATTCTGGCGAAGAATCATCCTTTTGTCAGGCAGTTGGTCATTCGCTTAATGAGTTTTTGTTTTAACGGGTAGTTTAATTACCGATACCTAACTAGTCTCGTTGCTAAACCGGCGAGACTATTTTTATGGAAGAAAGTGTACTAGTTTTAGCGAATCATCTCCATCCTAGTTTTAGCCATCTTCCCGTATGAAATCCAGCTTGTTGTTATTCCTGATTCCTGCTTTGTTTGCGATGAAAGCGGCTCCTGCTTCTGAAACGGCCGTAGCTCCACTTACCAACGGGTGTAAAACGATTACAGGTAAACCCAAACCCTACCCCTGCGAGTTTGACCTCCTGACGCTTTGGTTTATAGGCAAAAATGGGGAGGTGCTGGGGAAGATTACACAAACAGAAAAGTCCATTAAATTACCGCAAAGCAAGGCGTTAAGCAGTTCAGTAAATACGTCAGGAGGAACACTGTTTTATAATGTATCGGTCGATTTTCGCCGGATACACAAACCTTCCTTTATAACATCTACCTACACATTAAGTAAAGCAAGCATCACGGATCCTATTTCGCCGGGCGAGACAACGGAGATTGATAAACTTATTAAGGTATCGCCAAATTTACCTCCCGCCACCATTCGCCCGAACCGAGTGATGTTTAAACTCGCTTTGAATTATGGCACGAGCGCGAATGACCCAAATCCGGTTTTAATTGCCCCAATCCAGTTACTTCAACTTGAAAACCCAACTGCGTTTACTCAACTTCCTAAAGATATTAATCATTACCGTGACCGGGCAGAAGCCTGGATTACCTTTATCGCTTCCGTAGACTTTAAGAAGTAAGCCATTTATTTGATGGTAACGCCGTCTTTTAGATACTGCATTATATCCTTCATAAATTGCCAATAACATACGAACTGATTCATAGTTTGGTTAGAAAAGCCAAACTTGACTGATGATTAAATCGCTGCTGGTTTTTATCGTCGTGCTGTCGGTGTGCACTCTCCCGACGTTTAGCCAGTTGGTGCCCAGCCCCACGGATACCAGCTACGTGATGGAGTTGCTGAAAAAAGGGGAAGTTATTGAGACGAATCAGAGTAAAGTGGCACTCACTAATTATCAGAAAGCCTACGAATTCTCAAAGAAAATAAACTACACAAAGGGCTATTTCGAAAGTGTTCGACTAATGGCTTATTTGCTGAACAACCTCGGTCGGCACGACGAAGCCCGGAAAATTGCGCAGGATGCGTTACAGAAGGCAAAGCAGGATACCTCGAAACGGAACCTGGGACTAAGCTATTTTGCATTGGCCAATACCGCTTTGTTTTCGGGTCAGCTGAGCGAAGCTATCCCCAATTATCAGCAGGCCGCTCACTATATGCGGCTAATAGGCAAGCTGAAAAACGTAGCGGTTATCAATCAAAATCTGGGCTACATCTATGAACAGCAAAAAATGTATTCCCAGGCGTTAGACCAGTATAAACGGGCGCTGTCGTTCGATATTAACGATAAAAAAGATCGACGGTCTATTGCCATCGACTATTTCAGCATGGCAAACCTACTGAGCAAACAGAATAAACTAAAGGAATCGCAGGCATATTATCTGAAGGCAAAGCAGTGGATCGAGCAGACGAATGACCTTGATTTTATGATCAATCTGTACAATAATATAGGCTATCAATACAGTGCGGAGGCACGCTATGACTCGGCCTTGTATTATCAGGGCGAAGCACTCCGAATGAGTCGGCAGTTAGGTAACCCGCGCCACGAATTGCATATGCTGATGTCGCTGGCACAAACGCACAACCGAATGAAGCAGTTTGCTCAGGCTAAAACGCTGCTGGATAAATCGAATCAGATTGCTACAAAAAACGAAGTTGGTTTAGCCGAATTTAGAAATATTTACCGGGAGTATGCGGTTGCGAACGAGGGGCTTCACCAGTATAAAGCAACGGCCGAGTGGCTCGATAAATACATTGGAACCAACGATTCCCTGAATAATCAGGAAACGAAAGAACTCCTTCAAAACTATGAACTACAACTCAAACAAGCCGAGGGTCGACAGAAACTGGCTGAAAAACAACGCCAGATTGATCAGCTGGAGTTGGCCCGTCAGCAACAGAACTTCTGGCTGTTGCTGGCAGGTTTGCTGATTATTAGTATTGTTGGTGGGGGTATTTTTGGATATCTCTACTACCAGCAGCGTCAACGATCCGCCGAAAATGCCTTACTGGCTGCTGAGCGTGAACGCGAGTTGGCATTGGTACAATCTGAATTACAGGGCCAGCAGAAAGAACGACTCCGTATCTCAAAAGAAATGCACGACGATCTGGGGGCATCACTCACAGCTATTGGATTGCTAAGTGAGGTGGTGAAAACCCGCATGGGGCCTAATACAACGCCCGAAGTGGAAAAGATCTCGAGTATTTCGGCTGATATGGTCACAACGATGAACGAGATCATCTGGTCGCTTAATACCAAAAATGATAGCCTGAATGGGCTGATCGCGTACACCCGTGCCTACGCTAGTGAATTTATCGAAAATACCGATCTCATGTTACAAACTGAGGTGGAAGAGTCGCCCAGTGAAATTACGATGCGGGGTATCGACCGTCGAAATGTATTTCTGACCGTAAAGGAAGCCCTGAATAATGTAGTCAAACACGCACAGGCGAGCCGGGTTATCCTCCGAATGCAACCAGACGATAAACAGCTGTTGATCGAAGTATGTGACAACGGACGGGGTTTTACCCCCAACGCGAAATCGAATTTGCGGAATGGGTTAAGTAATATGCAGAATCGAATGGCTGAATCGGGTGGGCGTTGCGAAATTGTGCCTTCAGAAACGGGCACCTGCGTGAAAATCTGTTACCCGTACCCAATTGTCCCAGCAGAGAAAATACTACAAACGTAGTATAGCATAGAACTAAAAAATCGCTCAATATTGCCGGATGAAAACCTCCATTACGGTTGCCATCGTTGAAGATAAAGAGCCCATCCGACAGTCGCTGGCCATTCTGGTCGATGGGGCGGATGGTTTCTCGTGCCAGGCCACCTTCGAAACGGCTGAAGCGGCCCTTGAGTATTTGCCAGGCCATTGCGTGGATGTGGTGCTAATGGACATCGACTTGCCCGGCATGAACGGTATCGATTGTGTACGGCATTTAAAGACCCGTTGCCCTGATACACAATTCATGATGTGTACCATGTA
Organism: Spirosoma sp. KCTC 42546; assembly: GCF_006965485.1. Lineage (NCBI taxonomy): Bacteria > Pseudomonadati > Bacteroidota > Cytophagia > Cytophagales > Cytophagaceae > Spirosoma > Spirosoma sp. KCTC 42546. Next base: position 4,396,205 of record NZ_CP041360.1, on the reverse strand, counting down.
CGACGAAGACGAAACTGTGTTTGAAGCCCTTAAAGCAGGTGCCAATTCCTATATTCTGAAGCGTAGCCCACCCCATAAGCTCCTCGAAGCCATCACAGAACTCCACGAAGGGGGAGCACCTATGAGCAGCACCATAGCCCGTAAAATAGCCGGTTCGTTTCATGTCAACACCTCCACGCCCAGCGAGCTCGATGTACTGACTCCCCGTGAGCGGGAAATCCTGGACCGATTAGCAAAAGGTCATAGCCACAAAGAAGTAGCAAATGAACTGTTTGTGAGCCCTACTACGGTTCGTAAACACATCTTTAATATCTACGAGAAACTCCAGGTCCACTCCAAAGTTGAGGCTGTCAATAAGTATCTGGGGAGAAAATAAATAGCGATTTAAAGAAAGAATGAATGAGTGAAAGAGCGAAAAATAGTTTATTTCAGCTTTCCGCTCTTTCACTCATTCATTCTTTCTCTCTTTAAAACTCAGAAAATCATACAAATGTGGTATTGTAGGCCCTTAGATGAGCCGATAGTTTTGCCTCGGTGATTGACGGTAATCGCTGAAGTAAAACAATCAAATGCCATGAAAAAGCTCATTCTTTTCCTCTGTATCCTTTTGGCGTTCAGCGCCTGTAAAAAAGGTGAAAACGACATTGCGCCGAAAAAACCAGCCGATGCGGTGGCGGGCACCTATACATTGACATCGTTCCGCTATGCATCTGGCTCTGATGCCATTAACCTTCCCAAAATGCCGTATACGCAAAGCGGACAAACCATTTCGGGTACGGTACAACTAACCTCAACTTCGGAGGAGACTGTCTCGCTAACACTCACGCTAAAGATTACGGGCCAGCAAAACTCAACTATAGATATTGATAATATCGAGGTCCGGAAAACCAGTGAAGCCTACGGCCTATACCTGGATGGGGAACTCGTGGCCGATGCGGATGGCAATAACATCATCTTCAATGTATCGGAAACCGATGCCCAAACGGGCGAATCGCTGGAACTGAAGTTTAACGCTACTAAATAAGCCAGCCATGAAAACATACACACGCATTTTCGTTAGTCTGCTGCTGGTTTTTAGTAGCACGCAAATCAAGGTTCAGGCGCAGGGACGCAACCAGATTTTATTTATAGGAACACCGATGGCTGTTGGTGTAGGCCGTTATAATGCAACTGGCTTTACAACAGGTCTCGACATTCGCTACCAGCAACCGTTAGGCGCCAACTTCACTATCACGGGCAAAACGGGTATGGAGTTCTTTCTGGTAAAGGGACGCTACAGAGACGATTTTCGCTACTATTATGGATCGGCCTCTGGTATCTCGATTCCTATAACGGTTGGTCCCCGTTTTTATATCATCGATGGCCTGCATGCTGGTTTGAACCTGGGGGTCGATATTGGCGTAAGCCGGATTGCGGCTACCGCCTTCCGGTTCGAACCAGCTTTTGGTTATGCTATTCGCTTGCCAAATCAGAACTACGTTGATATAGGAACCAGTTTCGTTACCAGTTTTGGCGAAGGTAGTGGAGCCTTCTCCTTCAATTTCGCGTATGGATTGAATCTGGGTCGATGAGGTACCAGTATACAAGAGCTTATGCCCCGAATGATGGTGAATCATTCGGGCTTTTTTTATAGTGGCCTTTGTTCGTCGGTTGGGGCCAATTATTTACGCGCATCCGCCAGTTACTAACTAGTTCTGGTTGATGGATACCCATCGGGTTACTTTTGCTCCATCAAAATAAGCTGGATTCATCATGGGCGAGTTTTATTCTCCTGATCATCAATACATGGTTAGCATTTGCAGTACGGAAATTCGCATGAGCCATTGGATTGATCAGCCCTATCTTGTTCGGGTTAGCGATAACAAGACTTTATTTGAACTGGAGCATCTCTGGTCTGGGTCGGGAATTCAATGGGTGAATGACTCAACGGTTACCATGTACCTGCGGCTATATCCTGGTTTACTAGCCTGTGATCTAACATTGGATGTAGCACTAAATCAGGGCCAGGTTAGTGGGGAGGCTGGTAGTTTTACTGGTACGATACCAGAAGTAGAAACATGGATAAATAGCCTTGAAAACCCGTCGGAACTGTACCGGTATAAGGGGTAAACGGCTATTTTGCCCGCGTAAATTGTGTCGGATGGGAAAACTAAATGACGTGCGTTTGTATGTAGTTGTCTTTATACTGCTATGCCTGAATAACATCGCCTGTAAATCATCGAGCAGCCATACGGATGACTTGGAGAAACAAATCACCTCTGCCTTCTACCATTGGAAAGTCGCTTATAATCCAACCCGTTCAGAAGTAAGAGAACTTAAACGGTTGACTGTCAATAAGCTGTATGTTCACTTCTTCGATGTAGACTGGGATGCCCGCACTCGCCAGCCTGTACCTAAAGCCTTTGTTCAATTTCAGCAAAAGCCCGTTGGCACCATCGTGCCGGTCGTGTTTATTACGAACCGAACCCTGATGAATGTGTCGCCAAACGGACTTCCTGAACTGGCAACCCATATTACCCAGGCCATAAAAAGGATCAGCCAGAAAAGTGGATTGGCTTTCAGTGAAGTACAGGTTGACTGTGACTGGAGTACAAGCACCCGCGACCGATACTTTCGGTTATTGACGCTACTTAAAAACCGGCTCAACTGCCCACTATCGGCAACGATTCGGCTGCACCAGATTAAATACACCGACCAGACCGGTATTCCACCCGTTACACGTGGTATGCTGATGCTCTATAATGTGGATGACTGGAAACGGGCCGACACGCGTAACTCTATTTACGATCCAGACGTAGCAAACCAATACCTGTCGTTTGTATCAACATACCCTTTGCCGCTCGATTTGGTGATGCCACTTTTTCGCTGGACGATCGTGTATCGCAACAATCGTTTCCTGATCTTTTTAACTAACCTTGATCGGCAAACGCTGGCAAAAAGTCACTTTCTGGCTCCCCAGTCGGATAGTACCCGATTTGTTGCCACCCGCGATACATCGGCATTTGGTATTGCTATTCGTCGGGGTGATTTGTTCCGGTCCGAAGCGGTTCCGTCCGATCGGCTACTTCAGGAAAAAGCCCGTTTACTCAATCAGATTTCCAACCAACGGCTTACATTTGCTTTATACCACCTAGACTCTACCATTCTATCTTCGTATCCGCGTGAAACGCTTCAAACCCTCCTTCAGTCTCCGAAACTTCCGTAGACCAGCCCTTTTAGTGGCTATCTTACTTGGCTTTGCCTGTGGCCCCTCGTTCGATCTGAACGAGTTTATGAGCTTTTTTATGCCTGAATCGGCAACAAGTCAACCAGAGGATAGTCGCTATTTTTTTACCCCGCAGTTCTACAATGATCCCGAAATCGCGGAGCAGTATAGCGATAGCATTATAGTGGATGAAAACATAACGGCATGGGCAAGTTACGTGAGAAATAGCCTGTCTGAAACGCAAATCTATAAGGCATTGTACCGCGAAGAGCCTGAGGCCGTCAGTGCACTAAAGGCGAAGTTGGAACGTACCAATTCCCCTGCGGTAGCGTACCTGGATTTCGCCTGGGCTGCTGATGATGGTCAGGGAAATCCCTGGGAGCCAAATCCAACTCAGGCTGATAGCACGAAACTGCCTGAACTGCTTGAGGATGCCAGAACGGGTTATCGGACAACGACAGATGCTTTTTTGAAGGAGCGATACGCCTTTCAAGCCGTCAAACTAGCCTGCGAAATCGAAGCGTATAAGCAGGCGCAGCAACTGTATGATCAGTTGGTTAAACCGCTATCTAAACATACGTTTATGAGTGATTGGGCCTTATGCCGTCGGGCGGGGGCTACGCTGGCACTGGGCGATACCGCACAAGCCATCTATGAATTTGCGCAGGTATTCGACCGGTGCCCATCGCGCCGGAAAGCGGCTGAAACCAGCTTGCGTAAGTATGGCATCCGCTTTCGGGAGGAGGCACAGCAATTCGCAAAAACGGATAACGAACGGGCGGCCGTTTACGCCCTCTGTGCCATTCAACCGGGCCAGGATGCGCTGGAGTTTCTGAAGGAAATGGTGCGACTAACTCCGAAAAGTCCACTAATTGAGCTGGTCATGGCCCGGGAGATCAACCGGAATGAGTATTACTTTTTTATAACCGATGAGCAGTACGTAAGAAACAGTCTGAGCGAGAATCCGGATTCGGTGCGGTTCATCAATCGAAAGAATGAGTCGGCTTCCTACTTTGATAAACTGCGGTCGTTTGCACTAGAGTCGGCGGAGAATCAAGCGCTTGGTAATGCTTCATTTTGGTACACCGCGGCCGCGTATCTGGATTACATCGGGAAAGACTATAAAGCCGCGCAATCGCACCTGGATGAAGCTGTACTAGTGCCATCGACCAATGCCAATCTAAAAAAACAGATCACCGTGCAGCGAATGTTACTGCTGGCTGCACAAACGGAAACGATTACACCGGAGACTGAAAATCAACTGATTGGGTATCTGGAAGAATTTGATACGACGGGCAACTTCCGATTGAATAATGCCTTTGTGTCTGTTTGTAAGCAGTTTGCAACTACCTACCGGAACAAGACCGAGCCGAAAAGCGGCTGGTTAACTGGATGTAGTCGCTCCAAAACAGAGCCGGTTGATGGGCCAAGTGAGGCCAAAGCCTATTTGCTGACAATGCTTACCACACAGGCAGGAAGTGATAGCTATTTCGCCAGCACAACAGATCCAAATACGATTGAAGATACGGTTTCGGCTGCTACTGTAGAACAGACAATTGCCTTTGCCAGCCAGCCTAAAACTGATTTTGACAAACGATTGCTGAACTTATCAGGCCTGACCAGGGATTACCTGAGCCTGTTGTTAGGGCGTCGGTTGATGATGGAGCACCAGTATGCAAAAGCGGCCGATGCATTTGCAAACGTGGACCCGAAAACCTGGGCGAATGAGGCCTTCTCGATGTACTTTCAGCAGAATCCATTTGCCATTAAAATGCCTCAGGTAAAAACGGCCGATGGGAGTGTGAACTTTCCGGCTGAAGCAAAAGAAAACCCGTATACACCTGTTCAGTTTGCTAAGCGTATGGCTGAACTGGAACAGCAAGCCAAAGCGGCTTCGGGCGATAAAGCCGCTGACTTGTATTACCAGTTAGGCTGTGGAGCCTGGAACCTGAGCTGGTATGGTAATGCGTGGTTGCTGGTAAAATCGTACTGGAGTGCAGGCGAACCCCCGGTTTACGACCTTCCATCCAATCCAGTTGCGAAACAAAAACGCATCGATCAGCTTATGAATACGGATTACTATACAACAGCACACGCCAAAGGGTATTTTGAGCAGTCTGTGAAAGCAGGTAAAACCCCCGCCATTACCGACCGATCTGCCTACATGGCTGCCCGTTGCGAAGCACATTCATTTTCCTTACAACGTTCCATCGAGCAGATGCGCAATGGGTATGTGTACGAAGAGGATTCTACGTTTGTGAAGACTATGCTGGCATTGCGTAAGGCTAAATTTGCCAGCGCGTATACTAACTTCTTTAAAAACCACAGGCGTACAGCCTTTCACAAAGAAATGATTCGGGAGTGTGCGATGTACAAAGATTTCCTGTCATTTGGGGAGCGGGCTGATCAATAGAAGTTAACACGGAACTGCATACAGCTCTGTCTCTCAACCTTTTTTAACTATGGGCACTGGCGCAGGAGGAAATTTTAATTGGATTGCTCCGGTATACGATGCCCTTGCTTTCATTGTCTTCGGTCATAAACTACAACAGGCGCAGGCCGTATTCCTGAATCGTATCCCGACGGGTGCTTCGGTATTGATCGTTGGTGGAGGAACGGGCTGGTTGTTGGAACAGGTATTACGTCGCTGCCAATCTAAACGAATCGTTTACCTCGAAACATCGACACAGATGGTTGCTCGTGCCAGTCGGCGCATGGTTCAGAAAGCGCTGGTTGGGTCAGTTGAGTTTCGGGTAGGGGATGAGTCAAGCCTCAAGCCAGACGAACGTTTTGATGTCATCCTGACGCCCTTTGTGCTGGATCTGTTTTCTGCGCAAACATTACAGACTACTATTATTCCTCAACTTCGTACCGTCTTGAAATCCGGTGGGTTATGGCTCGCCACTGATTTTGTAAAGCCTCCATCCAACTGGCAGAAAGCCTTGTTATGGGTGATGATTCGCTTTTTTCGGCTCACAGCAGGTATCCAGGCTCAGCACCTGGCCGATTGGCAAAAACTTCTTTCGGAAGCAGGCTTACGCTGTGAAAAGCGACAGACCGAAGTAGGCGGGATGGTTTCGGCGGAGGTTTGGGGGCAGGTCGACTAAATGTCGTGGTGTTGGGCTGGGTAGCCGGTGCCCAAAGCCACAACATTTAATCGACCTTTTGCAGTCGATTGTATTTCTTCAAAACGCTCTGCATTCGGTCGTGGGGGAGAGCATACACTTTATGATTATTGATGCCCTCCATTGTTTCTGCTGCAACGAGGGCATTGATGATGGCTTCTTCTGTGGCTTCTACGGTTGCCTTAAACACCGGGTCCAGACTTGACTTATCAACGGATTGGTAGGTTGTTAATTTGGTTGTGGAGTCCTGTTCGGCTTGCCTGGTCGAAAAGGCCATAAAAATGTCGCCCGAGCTGTTGGTACCATACGTACCCGTGCGGGCAATCCCCATGGTAACGCGTTTTGCGACTAAGTTCAATTGGGAAGACACAAGCGGCACATCCGTTCCTACGATAGCGATGATCGAGCCATCTTTCTCGTTGATAACGGGCATCAGATCCGAAATTTCCTTTCCAACAGGCATGCCTGCAACCAACAAATCGGGTCGGCGGCCGAAATTGGCCTGCACTAAAACACCAATGGTATAGGTTCGATTACCAATTGTAAAGGTTCGTGAAGCTGTACCGGTTCCACCTTTGAATGCATAGCAAACCATACCCGTACCTCCACCCACATTTCCTTCCTGAATCGCGCCGGAACCAGCACTTTCTAAAGCCGAAAATACGTGCTCCTTCTGTATGTGGAGGCCATTTATATCGTTTAACACACCATCCCAGGTTTCGCCGACAATGGGTAGTCCAAAGGAAAAATCAAGCGGATTTTTGGTCGAGAATTTCTGGTGGCACCAGGCACCAATGGCATCTCTGACAACACCAACACTGTTGGTATTCGTGATACCAATTGGGCCGTAACCCGTTCCGTAATCATGGATGTACGGAATGCCGGTCATTTCACCGTCGCCATTGAAAATGAAATAACCCGCCGGGTAGCTTTTATCAGTTTTACCAACGGGCATCACCACCGTTACGCCGGTTCGGATGGGACCGCTTCCCAGAACCCATTTGCCTGACCCTTCAATTCTGGTTTTGTATCCAACCAGCACACCTGGTACATCCGTAATGGCATTAAATTTTCCCGGCGTCCCATTGAATGGAATGCCTAAATCACGGGCTCTGGGTTTACTGGCAGTCTGCGCCAGTACAGTTGTAGCCGCAAAAAGTAGGAGAGTAAGCAGATAGTTCATCAAAGTCCCCGGAACATCTTCACCAGGTTCTTAAGGCCACTTATGTCGTACCATTCTTCCGTACCCAGATTGAGCCATTGGCCTTCCTGTTTCGGGCGTTTGAGCAGGGCATCATCAGGGTCGTAGTCGTTGTTATAAACCTGCCCCATAACGTGTTGCAACGTTGACCACGGAAGCATTTTGGTCTGTTCGCGTCGGTTTTCTACCGTCGTTATTTTAACGGTTCGGTCGGCAAAGGAAGCGGTTAGCCTAATTTCCTGCTCACCCGGCTGACCTCCGATACTCAGATATACTAAGTCAAATGGCCGTTCCCGCCCAACGGCTTCATAAGTCGCCTGGATGAGTTCCTGCATTAAATACTGCCAATCATCGGCTTTGGCTGGCTTTCCCTGAGATTTGGTTCCGTTATCCGTCTCAAGCGTTATGTCCCAGAAATCATCGTCTTCGTCCAGTTCGTCTTCGTTAATTGGTTGCAGACGCGTTTTACGGACCAGATTAGCGATGGCCTCCCACCAGGTTTTGGGTAGCTGACCTGACCATACATAATCGTCATCACGCGTGAACCCTTCCGCAATTAATTCATCGTCGTCGATATCATCACGATCGGGATAGGTGATGTCGATATTGACCTGAATAGCGTTACCAGCAACTTTATCAAGGTTCAGGGTATAAAAATACGCATAAGGTGCAGGTAAGGACCGGGCGGTCTGAAAGCGAATCTGAAGACTTTTGAAAGACATAAAACGTCGGTTAACAGGTCGCAAAGTTAGCGTATTTGTGCAACTGTCGCTTTTTGATCAACCTTACCGGTGGGTGTTTCTGAAAAGTGAGCCACTGCAATGAGTTCTTTTGGTACAGCATAGGGGCCTAATTTTTTCCGAACGGCTTCCTGCAGAAGCACCCAGGTATCGCTATCCAGGTTATAATTACCCTGCTCCCTGCCCCCTGCTCCCCGCTCATAAACGACCGCCACCCGTTGCCCCAGCCGTTCGTCTGGCAAACCCGTTACAAAAAGGCGTCTATTCGTGCTTTCGCTACCTAAGTCTAATTTAGCTAGCTGATTCATGATCACGTGTTCTACCTGTTCGGGCTGTATTTTTACTCCGCCACTATTAATAACCCGGTCGGCCCGACCTACTAGTCGAAAATGTGTGGGATCAATTAAATCAACAACATCGTTTGTCTGAATCCGCTCCCCGTTCGTAGCTGCTGAGGTGATGTGCAGACACCCGCGCTCATCAGTGCCGAGTTCGACTCCTTTGAGGGCCGTAAACAAGTCACTGGCATTGGGGCCATTGAGTCGTCGGAGAGCGATGTGGGAGACGGTTTCGGTCATGCCATAGGTGGCATACACAGGAGCGGTTATTAGGTGTAGCGCTTTTTCCAGAGATGGGCTCGTGGCTGCTCCCCCCACCAAAATGGCCTTCATGCCGTTCAGTATAGCTAGTTTGGTTAACCAATCTGGCGAACTGCTAGATGCTAAAATAGCCTGAAGTTGCAGGGGTACGAAGGCTGTAAACGCAAACCGTTCTGTAGAAAAATCAAGCAGTGGATTGCTGGTTGGTTCAATAATGGTCATGGGTAAGCCCAATTCCAGCCCACGAACAAGCATCATGACACCCGCTACATAATGAATGTTCAGGCAGACAAGGGCGGCATCACCCGCTTGTAAACCAAGTGTTTGCCCGGTCAGATACGCACTCGCCTGCATTTGCACCCGCGTGAGCCGAATTGGTTTAGGCGTTCCGGTCGAGCCAGAGGTATGAAGCGTAAATTCGGTCTGACCACTCAACCAGGCTCGACAAAATTCCAGAGCCTCCGCTTCATACGGTGTTTGCGGTAAAGGCCACGAGTCAGAATGGGTGGGGGGGAGGAACATGATGAAATGGGAAATGGATAATGTAAAATGAACAATGGATAATGAGTGATAGTCCTCAACCTTATCCATTGTTCATTTTACATTATCCATTATAAAATTCAATTATGCACCCGCACGGTACCCGCTGTAAGATTTGGCTCGGTCGTATACTTAGTTAGGGGGAGCGTGGCGGGACCAACAACTACTTTGCCAGACGTGTCGAAACGGGAGAGATGAAGCGGACAGTAAAACATGTTATCCGCTGATTTATAGACGAGTTGGGTTCCCTCGTGGGTACAGTCGGCTGAGACGGCTACAAACTGGCCATCTTTCGTCTGAGCCACAATAACCCCATTCGCGATCACGTATCCGCCTTTTACCAGCAGGTTTTCGTTTGCTTTATCATCCAATCGAAGGGTAAAATCGACTTTCTGGCTTGGATCAGGAGTGGGGTCCGCATTGCCTTGTCCAGAACAACCGGCCATACAGCGCGTTAGCAGAATGGCGCCAATGCTGGTGCCGACTAGCCGCAGAAACTCCTGCCGATGCATTGTTGACTGATCCATTGTAGGAAGGGTAGTTTCCATAACGGTTTTCGCGTACTTTTGTGGCATTGTGCCGTTTTACGGTGTAAAGATGCGTTATTTTTTGTCATTCAACGACAGCGAACAAACACGTTTGCAGGGCGGTTACCCAATTAACAACTATGGAAGAAGCGAAAGTTATCATCAATCCGATTTCGCCGGATAAAGTTGCCGAAGCACCGGGCCTGCTGGCCTATGCACACACAGCCGGTAGTGCTGTTATTCGCCCCGAAGACAAGGGTAAGATTACAGGACGGGCGGTGGCGGCCATGCGCGAACAAACGGACATGCAGCTTAGTCAGCTGTACAAGCAAATGCAGTTGCTGGCCGAACAGGCTACGGCCATTCGGAACCGGGTCGAAATCTCGGAGCGGATTTACTCGGCTCAAATGAATTTTGAGCCTGTGGTTGGCCATACCTATCATTTTTATCAGCGAAAAAACGGCACCGATCTGCTCTCAATGATCGGCCCAAACGAATGGGGCCGTAAGTTCCCGTTTGAACGCTGCCTCGCCACCGTCCGCATGATGGCCGATCATACCTGGGATGTACAGTATCACGAAACCAATTATGAAAAAATGGATAATGAGTAATGCATAATGTACAATGAGTCTATCTAAGCATTCATTATCCATTATTCATTACTAATTATCCATTATCTATAAGTCATATGCAAAGCAATTACCCCTGGGAAACCATTAAAGAATATGAGGAAATTCTGTTTAGCTATTACGACGGAATTGCTAAGATCAGTATCAATCGTCCTCACAAACGAAACGCCTTTACTCCGCTGACGGTTAAGGAAATGTCGGAAGCGATGGAGTTAGCTCGCCAGGACGAACGGGTTGGTGTCGTTATCCTTACCGGCGAAGGTGGTGAAGCGTTCTGCTCCGGTGGCGATCAGTCCATCCGTGGGCATGGTGGCTACATAGGCGAAGACAAAGTACCACGCCTGAATGTGCTGGATCTACAAATGCAAATCCGGCGTATTCCGAAGCCTGTTATCGCTATGGTGGCGGGTTATGCCATTGGTGGGGGGCACGTTCTGCATGTCGTTTGTGACCTGAGCATTGCCGCCGATAACGCCCGGTTCGGGCAAACTGGGCCTAAAGTGGGTTCGTTCGATGGCGGTTTTGGCGCTTCGTATCTGGCACGGGTGGTGGGTCAGAAAAAAGCCCGCGAAATCTGGTTCCTGTGCGATCAGTATGATGCACAGGAAGCGCTGGACATGGGCTTGGTCAACAAGGTTGTTCCTCTCGATCAACTGGAAGAAACAACAATTGCCTGGTGCCATAAAATTCTGGAAAAAAGCCCGATTGCACTTCGGATGCTCAAAGCCTCGTTCAATGCTGAATTAGATGGTCAGGCGGGTATTCAGCAGTTGGCGGGTGATGCCACACTGCTCTATTACCTGTCCGAAGAAGCGAAAGAAGGAAAAGATGCCTTTCTGGAAAAACGAAAGCCAGACTTCAGTAAGTTTCCGAAGTTTCCGTAATGGGAGGTTAAGTACCCGGATTTTTTTAGATTATGAACCAAAAGCGACTCTGAAAGTTGCTTTTGGTTTTTCTGGCGAGAATTATTACCCTCGCCAGAAAAACCAATGTAGCCACCTGACTAACTACAGTTGCTTGTACTAATTTCACGGGCAATCAACCAGTTTCATGACAAAATTCACGTTGCTTGCACTTGCTCTTTTCGTTACTATAAACTTATCGGGCCAGTCAACGTCTAACCCGTTACCGAAGCGGAGGTCGATCAACAGCCTTCGTAATCAACTTGAGCAGATTGCCCGAACAGCTCAGGGGCGGGTAGGGGTGACCGCCACCGTTCTCGAAACAAGCGAAACGGTAACCCTGAATGGCGACCAGCAATTCCCGATGCAAAGCGTCTACAAAATGCCGATTGGTATGGCTGTATTACAGCAGGTCGATCAGACGAAATTGACGTTGGAGCAAGTTGTCCATGTGACGCCGAGCGAATATGTATCAGAACGGCAACATAGCCCACTCCGGGACAAATATCCAACTGGTGCGGATGTCAGCGTTGCCGAGTTATTACGTTATGCTGTATCAGAGAGCGATGGGTCGGCTAGTGATGTGTTGTTGCGTGTACTTGGTGGACCGAAAGTGGTTATGAACTACTTACATACATTGGGTATCAATGGAATCATCGTTGCCAATACCGAAAAGGAAATTGGTAGCGATAACGCGGTTCAATACCGTAACTGGGCCAAACCCAACGAAGCTGTTATCTTGCTGCGTGCTGTGCAGGAAGGTAAGGGGCTTTCTGCTTCCAGTCGTACGCTATTACTGCGCTTATTGACGGAAACAGAAACGGGCCTTCACCGGCTGAAAGGGTTGTTGCCAGCAGGAACCATAGTCGCGCACAAAACCGGTACATCCTGGACCATAGATGGACTAACGGCCGCCACCAACGACGTGGGGTTGATAACCTTACCCAATGGGCATCATACCGCGATTGCTGTGTTTGTTTCGGACTCTAAAGCGGATCAGACTACGCGAGAAGGTGTAATTGCTAAGGTTGCGCAAGCTGTATGGAATTATTGGAAGTGAGCAGTAAGGAGAGTACAGTTGATTAAACTTCGCCATGCACTTTTAAGTTAGGTTCCCAACTACTCTTAGTGCGATCACTATGCTCACCCTTGATTCTCTTCTGCTTGGTTACTCTCTTTTTATACTAACGGCTTCATTTATAAACTTAATCAGGCTCGATTACTGGTGGATTCGAATGTGGGATTTTCCGCATTTACAACTTACTGTACTGGCTGCACTTGGCCTTCTTGCGTGGCTTTTAGTGGGTCATCATCGGGATGGTTATCTGATCATTGTGCCCATAGGGCTTCTGGCGACGCTCTTTTATCAGGGCTGGTTAATTTATCCGTTTACCCCTCTCCATCCAAAGCAGGTTCTCTCTTTATCCAGTCGAAAGAACCATGAGGAATTGGAAAACAGTACTATACGGCTGCTAACGGCAAACGTGTTTATGGAAAATACCAAGATGCCGGAAGTATTGGCATTAGCCAACAAATACAAACCTGATGTACTTTTTGTGCTGGAAGCCAACCAGAAATGGCAGGATGAACTAGCTCCTTTACAGGAGACCCATCCGTACCAAATACTGTATCCTTTAGAGAATACCTATGGGCTTCTACTATACTCTCGTTTTCCAATTCGGCACCATGAACTCCGTTTTTTAATTCAGGACGATATTCCGTCTGTTTATGCTCAGCTTGAATTACCCTCAGGCCAGTTAATCCACTTTTATGGGGTTCATCCGATGCCTCCCAGCCCCACAGAGCACTACCGATCTACCGAACGGGATGCCGAACTCTTGCTGGTTGGTAAAGAAGCGCGAACAAAGTCTGGGCCCGTCATTGTAGCCGGCGATTTAAATGATGTAGCCTGGTCGCACACCACCCGTCTGTTTCAACGAATTAGTGGATTATTAGATCCTCGTGTTGGGCGAGGCCTGTTCAATACTTTTCATGCAGGCTATTTCTTTCTTCGCTGGCCCCTGGATCACGTATTTGTTTCGGGGCACTTTCAACTACGGGCGATCCGACGGTTGCCCAATTGTGGGTCGGATCATTTTCCAATGTTTATTTCATTAGCATACGTAGCTAAATCTGTGGAAGCAGAAGTCGAGATTCCCAAGCCCGATGAAGAGGATCTGGAAGAAGCTCACGAAAAAATAGCGGAAGCGAGCTGAAGAGAATGAAGCGTAAAAATTCTGGCCTGGTTGTTATTCTTAGTTGAAATCTCCCCCAACATCTATATAATCATTGGCTATTATAGCTTATTGGAGAATTTTATGCCAAATAAGCGCTTTCTGGGGCTATTTTGGGTAAAAATGTGTAGGTTTACTGTGCCTCGTTCATCTCCAGATATATACCTCGTCATGTCTACTCGCAGGACCTTCTTCCGCCAAACGGCAGCCGTAGCAACCGGTGCCCTCACACTGCCACAGTTTTTGCCTGAAACCTTTGCCAGCCCTATTTCTACCGCCGATTCCGGGCTAAAATCAGCGGCCCAATGGGCGCAGGATGAAGACTTCTGGTCGTGGGTAAAATCGGAATATACGGTATCGCCGACGTTACTTAACCTTAACAACGGGGGCGTTTGTCCGCAGCCCAAAGTGGTGCAGGATGCGCATATCCGGTTTTACCAGTATTGTAACGAAGCGCCATCGTACTACATGTGGCGGATTCTGGATCAGGGTCGCGAATCCCTGCGCGAAAAACTGGCTGACTTAGGCGGTTGCTCACCGGAAGAGATCGCCATTAATCGAAACGCTACTGAAGGACTAAATACGGTTATTTTCGGACTAAATCTGAAAGCGGGTGATGAGGTAGTGTTGACCAAACAGGATTATCCCAACATGCTTAACGCCTGGAAACAGCGCGAAAAACGGGATGGCATCAAGCTCGTGTTTCTGGATTTAGAACTGCCCAGCGAGGACGATAAATACCTGACAGAACAATATGTCAAGGCATTTACACCCCGAACGAAAGTGGTGCATATTACCCACATGATCAACTGGATCGGGCAGGTAATGCCCGTCCGGAAAATAGCCGATGAAGCCCACAAGCGCGGCATTGAAGTAATTGCCGATGGTGCCCATTCATTTGCCCTTTTCGATTTCAAAATACCCGACCTGGGTGCCGATTACTATGCTACCAGCCTGCACAAATGGCTATGTGCGCCCTTCGGCAGCGGCATGCTGTACATCAAGCAAAACAAGATTCGCAACGTGTGGGCGTTATTGTCGAACAACGAACCCGACGGTCCCGACATTCGGAAGTTTGAGAGTTTAGGTACACGCTCGTTTGCGTCTGAAATGGCCATTGGTACAGCCGTTGATTTTCACAATAGCATTGGTTCTGCCCGTAAGTTTGCCCGCGCACATTACCTTAAAAATTACTGGATGGAGCGGGTTAAGGACTTACCCGGTGTTAAAATCCACACCTCGCTCAAACCTGAATTTGCGGGTGCCGTTGGCCTGTTTTCCATCGACGGGATGAAAACCAGCGAGGTGGATGGGCAGCTGTTGAATAAGTACAAAATCCACACAACCGGCATTGACTGGGAAAATATTCATGGCGTACGGGTAACCCCCCACGTGTATCATTCTCCAAAAGACCTCGACCGACTGGTAACGGCTATCACCCAGATGTCGGAGAAGCAGGCATTGGCCGGTAAGCAGAAGAAGAGCTAATTTAACGTTTAGTGTATTTGACAGATTTACGCAGCGGATGAATAGATTCTGCGTAAATCTGCTTTTATTTTTGAGCGTATGCGAGAAACCAATCAAGCCAGTAGCGCTCCTTGTTAGACTATGGATCAATTGAAATGGGGGATTATTGGTTGCGGAAATGTGACCGAAGTGAAAAGCGGCCCGGCTTTTACTAAAGTGCCAAATTCGAGTTTAGTGGCTGTTATGCGGAGAGATACCGAGAAAGCCGCCGATTATGCCAAACGCCACAATGTGCCTACCTGGTACGATGATGCCGATGCTCTGATCAATGATCCCAATGTCAATGCGGTTTATATTGCCACCCCTCCCGACACCCATGCCGAGTATGCTATTCGGGCGATGCGCGCTGGTAAACCGGTCTACGTAGAAAAACCGATGGCCCGAAATGCGGCCGAATGCGAAGCCATGAATCAGGTGAGCCGGGAAACCGGTATGCCATTGTTAGTCGCGTATTACCGTCGGGCGCTGCCGTATTTTCTGAAGATAAAAGAGCTGATCGATGAGAAAGTTATTGGCGACATTCGGTACGTTCGGGTTCAGTTGAATTGGCAACCCTATGACGAAGAAGTGGGTGAAAATCCAAAACCAAGATGGCGCGTAGATCCCGAAATTTCGGGGGGCGGGCATTTTCACGACCTGGCGTCGCACCAGTTCGATTACCTGGAATATGTGCTTGGCCCCATCAAAACCGCCAGCGGAATCGCCCGAAATCAGGCTGGCTTATATCAGGCCGACGACATTGTTGTGGCCAATTTTGAATTCGAATCGGGCGTTCTGGGAACTGGCACCTGGTGCTACACGGTGAATAAAGAACAGCGCATCGAAGAAACGCAGCTTATTGGTTCTAAAGGGAAAATCTCCTTTTCCTTTTTTGAGATGAAACTCATTAGGGTAGAAACGGAAGCCGGAACCGTCGAATACACCATTCCAGCCCCAGAAAACATACAACAACCTCTCATTGAGTCGATTGTGAACGAACTTCGGGGCGAAGGAAAATGCCCAAGCACGGGAGAAACCGGAGCGCACGCCAATGCTATTCTTGATCAGATTACGGCGCACTAACAGTTGATTACTTTGGGTCGTTATACCCATTGGCAACCCGCTGGAATTCGGTAATGATATCGTGAATATGTGGATTCCAGAGGCTGGTTATTAAGGTTATGTAGTAGGCATGCCCGTCATTCTTATCTTGGATCATATAATCTAAGCGAACCATATTGCCCGGATTATAGGCCTGGAACCAGCTGGCAAACTTACGCTCCCGCGACTTTTGTCGCCCATCCGATGAGTCGCAGATGTAAATGGTGATGGCTAGGCTCGTACGGGTATAAAAATCTCGGATTATGGCGGCAAGTGTTGCCGGAACCACAAGATCAAGTGAAGGAGGCTTTCCGGTAGGATTATCGATCAGATCGATTACTAATTCGTAAACATCGGTATGAAAAACCCACTACTCATTAATAATGTATGGAGTGGGTTTAAAGCGGACTAAATAGGCTATGCCAGTTGATGTTATAAACGCGTAGCTATTGTCATTACCTCCTTCAAAGCGAAAAGGATAATTAGTTAGCAGTGGATTCTTTGGTTCCATTCAATTGTCTGAGTTCAGCTATAGTTTGCTGTAAATGAGGGTCGTTCTGATACCGTTCGACTGCCGTCTTCCGCTCTTCTTCTTTTTCAGCGACCATGCGCTTGACACCCTTTAAGAACCGTTCGTACGCTTCCCGATTAGTGGTTGTTGGCTGTTGCGTTTCCATCGTCTTCTTGATTTATACCATCGAAGATACAAATTTTTCATTGGAAAAGTTGTATAGTGCTCGTTGTTGGGCAAAAAGGTGACTAACACCATTTGCTAGGGATAATCACAGTCACAAAGATATTTTACATACAAATGCTGAATTAATAATTCCATTTTACATACATTTGGAGAATTAATTAAATCAAAAGCATAATCCCATGAAGGGGAGTAACCTGGGGGAATTTGAAGAATTAGTGTTGCTAACGATAGCTGCACTTGTGAACGACGCCTATAGTGTGGCCGTTTGCGATGAACTGGAGAAACACACCGGGCGGGCTGCGAAACTGGGCGTTGTGCATGCCGTTCTGAATCGACTGGAAGAGAAGGGGTTGGTGAAAAGCCGGATGGGGGAAGCGACCAGTACCCGAGGGGGTAAGCGCAAACGCTATTACGAAGTGACACACGCGGGTAAAGTGGCGTTAACCAACGCTAAAGATGTACGGGAGTCCCTCTGGCGTATAATTCCCGGATTTAATCTGGAGGGCTCCATATGAACCGATTCGATAACCAGAACAATCGGTCAGGCGACAAATCGCAGGTAGCTCAACCGCCCCGTTGGGCGCAACACCTGATTCGGTGGTATTGTCGGCCCGACTTACTTGAAGATTTACAGGGCGATCTGAATGAATATTTTGAGCGCAACCTGAAAACCAAAGGGCCTGGACGTGCCCGGTGGATTTATTGCCTCGATGCCCTGAAGTTTTTCAGACTATACACCATTCGGAAACCTGATTTCCTCAACCTTTTTATTCACTGGATCATGATTGGCAGCTACCTCAAAACCTCCCGGCGCAGTCTGGTGCGCAACAAATTATTTTCGTTCATCAACATCTTCGGACTGGCCGTTAGCATGTCGGTGGGCTTGCTCGTTATTTCCCTGATCTCCGATTTCCTCTCGTACGATGACTTTCAACTAAAAAAAGACCGAACATACCGGGTCATTACGTCGTATCAGAACCTGGATGAGCCCGCTGTGGAATTAGCGTCTACTTCGGTAAAAGTTGGGCAGGAAATTCGGAAAACGGTAGCCGGAATAGATGAGCTAACGATTCTTCGCAATGGTTTTTCGGGCGATGCCCATGTAGGTGAAACGGTTGTACCATTCGAGGCCTATTGGGCAGATAATTCATTCTTCAAGGTATTTTCATTCCCATTACTAAAAGGAGATCCGGCTACGGCTCTCAAAGAGCCTTATTCATTGGTGTTAACCGAAAAAACGGCAAAAAAGCTGTTCGGTGATGTTGACCCGCTAGGCAAGTTCGTCCGATTTGATTCGCTGAATTATACGGTTACGGGCATTGCGAAAGATGTTCCCAAACTGTCGCACTTACGGTTTGATGCCCTTGTTTCGTTTGCTACGGCTGATGCGTTGCTAGCCAAAAAAGATCCTAATTTTCATGGCTGGGAAAACGTCTGGCAGAACTATGTCTACCTGGTTCTGCCCTCAACCAGCGATCCTGCATCGTTACAACCGACGCTCGATAAACTGAATGCGAAAGAGAATGCTGCGCTAAAAAATAGAAAGTTTACTGTGGCGCTTCAGCCGTTAAACGAAGTTGTATTAAGCAAGCGACTCGATAATTCGATTGGGCCCACCATGCGGCCAATTGCTATCTGGATTTTAGGGGGGCTTGCTTTCATTATTATCCTATCTGCCTGTTTTAATTACACCAATCTCTCCATCGCCCGCTCACTCCGACGCTCTAGGGAAGTAGGCATCCGTAAAATTATCGGTGCGATGAAAAGCCATGTACTCGGGCAGTTCATGGCCGAATCGGTGATCATTGCCCTAATGGCCCTGGTATTTTCTTTTGGCCTGTTTTTGTTCTTACGAACGCAATTCCTGGCCCTCGATCCCCACATCGGTGATCTGGTTACACTTGATCTGTCACCCCGAATCATTCTGTATTTTCTCGTTTTCGCGATGGTGGTCGGTCTTGCTGCCGGGTTTTTACCGGCCCTGTTTTTCTCCCGGATCAACGCACTCCAAGTCATAAAAGATGCGTCAACTGTAAAGGTGTTCCAGCGGATCAGTATGCGTAAAGCACTGATTGTTATTCAATATACACTCTCGTTGATTTTTATTGCCACAACCCTGATCGGCTACAATCAATACCGGGGCCTGGTTCTGTTCGACTTAGGTTTTACAACTGAAAATATTTTAAATATTCGGTTGCAGGGGAATAAAGGGGATGTATTGGCCAAAGAGCTATCGGAAATTCCGGCTGTTCGTGAAATTTCTCAATCCATGATGATTACCAGTCTGGGCAGTATTCATGGAACAAACATGAAATATACCGACCCTCGCGACTCGGCAATGGTATGGCTCAACCAGGTTGATGAGCATTATTTGCCCGTACATAATCATAAGCTGGTCGCTGGTAAAAACTTTACGTTACGCCCAAAGAAAGGAGAAGAAAGCGAAGCCATCGTGAATGAACAAGTGCTGAAACGGTTCAACATTGCCAAACGAGATCCTGAAAAAGCGCTGGGCAACGTGGTGACTGTCGATGGGAAGAAGCTCACCATCGTGGGCGTACTAAAGGATTTTCATTATGGAACAATGGATAAGAAGATTGAACCTGTCATGTTCCGGTATTCGGCCGACGAGCCCTGGGGATACCTAAACGTCAAGATCGCATCGACCGATTTGCCTGCTACCATGGCGAGTATCGACAAGGCATGGCGGAAGCTTGATAAAGTTCACCCGCTGGAGGCCAAATTTTATGATGATCAGATTGAAGAGGCTTATAGCCAGTTCTCGGTCATGGTGAAGGTGATCGGCTTCATTGCGTTCCTGGCCATCTGCATTGCTTCTCTGGGTCTATTTGGGATGGTGGTATTCACTACCGAAACTCGTTTAAAGGAAATTAGTATTCGTAAAGTATTGGGAGCCACCGAAGGGGGACTGGTTTTTTTGCTGAGTAGAGGGTTTTTAGGGCTACTTCTGGTCGCTAGCTTAGTTGCCCTTCCGGCTACTTACTTCTTCTTCGACAAAGTTGTTCTAACCAATTTCGCCTACCACCAGCCCATCGGCCTGAGTGAATTGGTAATCGGTATTGGGCTGGTAATGCTTCTTGCTTTCTTGATGATTGGCTCCCAAACGTTAAAAGCAGCCCGGAATAATCCCGCCAAGGTGTTGAAGAGCGAGTAGGAAGATAGCGCGAACGAACCGGGCCGCCGATGCAGACGTTCGCGCTATCTAACCGACCGATACCAAGCCCCAACGGCGCCTAGCCAGCCTAATACCAGCCACACGCCAACGGGTACGCCAAACATGATCGCCAGCAAGCCACCAATAAACGTGGCTAAAATGCCCGACAGCCAGCGGTCGGGTTCAATCGTGCGGCCGTAAGCAAGACTGTGCAGGAGTAACAACGCACCCCAGCCCGTCAGCCAGAGCCAGATGACGTAATCGAGCCGGATTTCGGTTGGGCAGTTGCGAACTAAAATCAGGAGTTCGGGGAGCCAGATCAGGCCATAGGTGAGTACGTACCGACCGAATCGCTGTAGCCAGGACAGAGGCAGGTTTTGCAGAAAAAGCAAATACTTCTGCTCGAACGCGCTGACCTGTCCGCCCACTTGCGAATGGCCTAATACGGCCAATAACAAACCGATGAGGAGCAATCGTTGGTCGTAATCGTCGGTTGGGTAGAGTCGGCAAACGCCAGCCAGTAAAAGCCCCGAAAAGGCTTTTGTTAGCACGAGCGAGAGTGGTTCGTGCCGCAGCCAGTAAGTTGGAAAGAAGAGTTCGTACGGGAGTTGAAAGTTGAGATGCGGTAACCGGAGTGAATCGGGGCTGGGGTGACGGAGTCGATAGTCGGCCAGAGCGGCACCAGTACCAATCAGGATCAGGATAATGAGAACAATTGCACTTAATGAATCCCAGCGTTGGTAATGAACACCTAACTGCACCATCCAGCCCGCATAGGCAATAATGGGAAACAATAAACCCGTTTGAATCGTCAGCCACAACGCCCAACGCCTGGGTGTTGGTATGAGCCAGAATGTTTGCATAAACAGGTGTTCTGGAGCCGTTAACTCCTGCCAGATAAATGAAATCGTTTTCAGGAGGTACAGGAACCACAAAACGAACACAATGGCCAGAAAGAATGGTGAGCCAAGGGCGGCTGTGATCAAGGCCTTGTGTTCGACAGCACTCAGAAAACCAAACGCTAACAGAATGATTACCAGGAATGTGCCCGCGTTTTTGGCGTAGAAGGGGCCAATGAAAACCCGATTGAGAACGGTCAGCATGGCAGGATTAAGTTGTGGGTGTAATAATCCCGGCGCTTACCTGCCAAATACTGGTGATGGGCAAGCCAGTCAGACTGACATCCTGGTGGGAAGTTAGCAGAAACGACACTCCCTCGTTCGTATGGAGTTGACGGATATACTCGAATAATTTCTCGGCTGTAGCTACGTCTAAGGTCGTAAGTGGTTCGTCCAGTAACACTAGTTGGGGAGCTCCAAGTAGTGCCAGAAGAAGGGATAGCTTCTTGAGCATGCCGCTCGAAAACTGGCCAGTTGGTTTCGTCCAGAACGCATCGACCCCCAGTAAGCCAGCGAGTGTATCGACTTGCCCCCCAGGCGATTGCTTGGCGGTACTGACAAAGCCGACCAGATCGCGGGCGGTCAGGAAAGACGGAAACAGAGGCTCGGCTTCGGCATAGTTGACCCGCATTCGGTACGCCACCGGATCGCGACTGATTTCGTACTTTCCATCCAATACAATCTCGCCTGAGAACGGAAGTAGGCCCGCTACGGTACGGAAAAGGGTGGTTTTGCCAGACCCATTGCCACCCCGAAAATAATGAAAGCCAGTGGGCAACTGGAGTTCCGGCACAGTCAGGGCAATATGCCCATTATAGGCTTTGGTGAGGTTGGAGACGGTGAGCAACTTTTTGATTAATGTAGAATGGATAATGGATAATGGATAATGGATAATAGATAATGTGGAATGGCAAGTTAAGTGGTAGGGACAATCCTATAATTACCACCCATCATTTTTCATTGTGCATTTTTCATTCTACATTATTTTTCTTCACCATTTCACACTTAACCGCACACCGCCCATGCCATTCCGGCCGGGAGCTGCATTGTAATATCGATTACCAACGGCGTTCAGGTCATAGCCTAATGAGTAGCTTCGGTCGAGTAAATTGTCTCCACTCGCATATACATCAATCATCCAGTGCTGGCCCAGATTTCGCCGAAAACCCAGGGTCGCCTGTAATAATTGGGTTGGGTTCGACAAGGCCGTATTGGCGTCGTTGAGCGCAAATTCCAGCAGAAACTGATAGGTTAAGTGGGCGTAAAAACCCGATTTAGTCTCGGCATCGATACCGGTTATGTTTGTGGTGGGAGCCACGCCCGGAATTCGATTGTTTGATAAATCGACGGTGCCTTGTTGATAATCACGATACCGGTAATTCGTGAGTGTCATACTATTCCATAAACGCAGAAGGGAAAATGCGGATGGGCTGGAGAATGCCGAAGGAAGAACGAAATCGTAGGCGAGTTGCGCTTCTAAACCCGGCTGATCAGTCCGGCCAGCGTTGACAAAATAATCGGCTCCGGCAGCATCCGACCGACGAACAATGGTTTCGCGCAGTTGCAATTTATACAGCGCGACATCGAAACGCAATCGGCTATTGAAGGCCGACCCCCGCACGCCCACTTCATAACTGGTACCCCGTTCCGCATTGAGTGTTGTACTGAAACCACCCGCCGATGGATGTACCTCCTGACTCGATGGGGCCGAATAACCGGTACTGATACTTACAAAAGCCGAAATAGTTGGCCCAAACGTACGCAGTAGGGCTATTCGAGGTAACCAGACGGGGTCAAAATTGCGCGTGATCAGCGCGGTCGGTAATCCATTGGCCCGAACCTTGAACCGGGTAAAATCGTACTGAACGTCATTACGGCTCAGGCCCGCTGTCAGACGAAAGTGGCCTGGTAATTCGGTTTCGGCCTGAGCGAAAATGGTGGTTTGCCGCGAAATTAGCTCTTCGTCCGTCTGGATCGTATCGGACACCCCGGCCCGATTGCCAAAATTTCGATCGACGGTAAAGTTGCGCAGGAACTCTCCGCCCACCGTAACGACCGTTGGTAACGGACTATTGGGGAAACGAATCTGCGTAACTGTTCGACCGCCAATGCCCTGATCCGTTCGTTTCTCGTAGTTTGTGATAAACGGATTGGCAAAGTCGGTGGTAGAGCCAAAGATGACCGTTGTGTTCTGAATGCGGTCGCTCCATTTATATTCGTGCGACAAACCGAAATAGCCTACTTTCTGATAAATGCCAGCGTTTTGAGCTGCACTACTAGGGAGCGTTGCCGTGGCCGGACGGGAAGCGCGCGGATTGGCCAGAAACTGCGCTTCGGTCAGGCCACCGGGCGTTTGGTAGTGTAAATCGGAATATAAAGCCAGTACTGAAACTGTTCGTTTCGGACTAACATTGAACGACCCGATTAAGCTGAGATTGTCGCGTACAATGGCACTTTGATCGCGATATCCATCCGATTGTAAGTGATTATAGTTGAGTGATATGGCCGAATTATTTTTGCCGGTTTGCAGCGCTATGCCATTGCCATACAGTCCATAGGAACCACCTAACGCAGATACTTCAACGCTGCTCTTTCCCGCTGGAACGGCCAGCCCGCTAAACAGAATAGTGCCGCCCGTTCCGGCTCCGTATAAACTACCCGACGGGCCTTTAATAACCTCAATTCGCCCCAGTGCCCGAACGTCTAACGCATTTAAGGGCGTGTTGCCTCCTGCGTCAGTTAGTGGCAGTTCATTCCAGTATGTTTTGATATTTCGAACCCCAAACGGCGACCGGATGGCACTTCCTCGAATCGCCAGCCGGTAACTCCCCGGCGAGCGTTCATCGGCCCGTACACCCGGTATCGTGTTGAGTGCAGGCACAAGTGTAGGTATACCAAAACGCTGGTTCAAATCCCGGCGCGTGAGGAGCCCTACTGATGCAGGCGTTTCCAGCAATCGCCGGTTAGTTGCATAGCCCCGAACAACAACTTCATTGAGTTGAAGCGTGTCATCTAACGCTGATGGCGTTGGGGTTTGTGCAAGTAGAATTGATGGGAAAAGAAGGCCAGTAACTAAAGTTAATGGAAGGAAACGTTTGAGCATATTGCTACGGGATTTGTAGCGTAAAAGTACAACGTAAGCAGCGAATGAATGCAGAGAATTTGTCATTCCGACCTTGGGAGGAATCTCAAGCTTGACTGATACGAATCTTGAGATTCCTCCCAAGGTCGGAATGACAAATTCACAGACCTTTTTAGATTTTTTAAGTCAAAATTAGGGGGCCTTTTAAATCACGGCAACTTTACCCGATACAACCGAAATGGATAGTCGACTTTGTCTTCCCCATTATTATATCGTTTCCCGCGGTGTAGTTGCGCGGCTGTCACGTATAAATAACCATCGGTACCAATGCCAAAACTGTCGGGCCAGAGCAGTCGGTTATCCTGAATGAGGACGTTTAACTGGCGATCAGGCGTAAAATAACGTATGGCTTTATCAGGCGAATCTGTCAGGTAGATGTTTCCGACTTTATCTGCCAGCATACCATGAGAAACGCCGGTTTCACCCATTATTTCAACGTGAGAGGCTAACTCAGTAGAAGATAATGTTGGATTTGATAGATAAGTAGTGGCTATCCGAAACAGCTTTGTCTGGGTAATTGGTCTGAAATAGAGGTATTTGTAGTCGTGTGTCAGGGCAATGCCGTTGACGTTGCTTCGGAAAGGATTTCCTTTTGTGTCGCGCACCTCTTTTCCATCGATGGTAAGTACAAAATTCGGGTCAGCTTTTGTCGATTTATCGTTTTCTAGTACAGATCTGCTTTTCCCTGTTTTCAGGTCCAATACCACAATGGCTGCTCGTCCAGGGTCCGACAAATACGCAATCTGTTGTTTTGAATCAACCTGCACATCGTTCAGGCCGGTTCGCTCGCGGGGTAAATCTTCAAAGCGATAAATTTTCTTGACCTTGTTGGTAGCGAGATTGATTTTCACAAGTTTAATGCCTTCTGGAATCGCTTTCTGCCCAGCTGGACTAGCGGGGTCGAGTACCCAAAGCGTATTGGTCTGGTCAACGAAAAGTGCCTGCACATTGATAAATCGACTTTGGGCTTTCAGCGAATCCCACTGATTCCATTCGGCATTCGGATATGGGCGTCGTTCACCCTTGACGATTTCTGCCAGGCCGTAATCGTAGTTGTCCGGATTTTTTGGAAACGTAACGAAAATGCGATTGGTCTGGGAAACGCCTAAACCAATGGGCTGGTACTTGCCAAACGCAGCCACCGTTTCCAGCTTGGGTAATTGTTGTGATCTCGCAATTGTAATTGAGACAACCATGGCAAATATAATACCCAGTATCTCATTCATTTCTGTGAATTTGAATCTATTAATCATAGAATCTCCTTAAAGTGTATATATTTGGAGTGACATAACACTAATATATGAAATCAATTTTAAGTTTAATTTTCATTGCTTTCCAACTTATTTTTTCGATTTTAATTGTCCCATGCAAAGCGAATCCATATCGGGAAGGATACATAGTTAACAACCAAAGTGATACACTGTATGGCCTTATCGACTATAAATTCACGAAGACTCAGCAGCAGTGCTTTTTCAAAAAACAGATAAGTAGTGAACCAAAAGTTATCTATCCAGACGATGTAAAATCCTTTACAATCAATAATGATAAAACGTATTATGTAATAGATATGCCTCTATCAGAGGGCAAGAAAAAAGTATTTGCTGAATTGCTGATTTCAGGGAAGGCTACATTGTATAAATATAGCAATATATTTTTTGCTCAAAAAGATACTTCGGCTATTATTCCTTTACTAATTGTACAACAAGAGAGCTATAAAGACGGACAACATTATTCTATTACTGATAAAAAATACTACAATGATCTGAAATATTATTTAATGGCTGATTGTGGCAATATTGATAGCCTACTTCTTGGTAATTCTTTGCGGCAGGATATATTAATAAAGTTGTTTGAGTCTTATAACCGTTGTGTAGGATCAACGTCATACATACCGCAAAAACACCTGCCCTGGTTGCAGATTGAGCGTTATTTATATATTGGTGGGAGTACAAATTTTATTAAATTTTCAAATTTGGAAGAACGTTATGATTATTTAGTAAAGCAGAATTACAACTTCTCAATATCTCCAACTATAGGTGTGCAGTTTTTTGTAAGGTACCCAAGGCTCAATAAAAAAATTGGTTTTCAAACCGGCCTTTTTATGGAATACCAAAACTTTAATGGTAAGTACACCAGCAATCGGTTGAATTCTGGAGATTATCCTGATAGATATAGTTTTATATCCTATATCCCTACGTCAGAAGTTATAAAATATTTTCCAGTATTTCCGCGTGTTCAATACTATTACACGTATAAAAGCGAGGTAAATATTCGGTATTGGCATTTTAAAATTCCAGTACTATTTCGTGTTCAGGCACCAGACTCAAAAACTACAGGCTATTATGGAACTGCTGGGTTAAATGCAAACATAAATATATACAGTAAAAATCAGGCTGACTATATGTTGCAGGTAGAAAATGCATCTACCGGAACTTATTCAACAGCAGCCTTTATTCCCAGGTTAATAACGGTAAGTCTCTCTGGCTCTGCCGGCGTGCAACGAATGCTTGCACATAAGCATAAAATAGTTGCTGAAGTAAAAATAGAACAAAGTTTATCAGGCCCTTGGGCAAAAAGTAATGCTGTTCAGGAATATGTAGATAATAAATCGTCAATGCTTTCAGCAGGAATACTGGTAGGTTATAGCTTCTGAAAAGCTACGTTGTCCGTTCCTCCACCAGTCAATCCGAATTGGAACCCGCCTGATTCTGGAAACTTGTCAACCAATCCGCTCCGCTGATTTCCAGATTTTGTCGTCGTAGTCGATCCCCAGCCCTGGCGTATTGGGTATATGCATGGTGCCATTCTGGACATGAATCGCTGGTTCGTACCAGGTAGGGGCTTTGCTGTTTAGTTCATAAACAGTCTCCTGTAGGCCATATAAATTTGGGCAAACTGCCGCTAAATGCCAGAATGGAGCAATGAGTGGATCCGCTTTGGGGGTGTGAGGAGCTATGTGTTTGCCAAAGCTTCGGGCTATTTCTGCCACCTGCAACCCGCGAAGGATGCCACCATTATAATAGACATCGGCTTGCAGCAAATCATACACATCCGTTCGGGCCAATCGCTCGAATCGGTACAAACTCGTATCCTGCTCACCGCCAGCCATCACCAGTTTTGTTAGGGCTTTATTAACCCGACGGATACCGTCTTCGTCTTCAAAGTTGCAGGGTTCCTCAAAAATTGCGACTCCATTATCTTCCAGCATGCGCCCAATCTGAATACCTTCTTCGGGTGTGTATGATCCGTTGGCATCGGCGTATATGGTGATGCTGTCGCCTAATTTCTTTCGGACTAAGGGGACAAATGCCCGCGTTCGGTGCTCGTCCTCGGGTGTGTTACGCATGCGTCCACCAACCTTAATTTTTACCCCTTTGGCACCCGTAGCAGCCAGTTTCTGAGCTAATCGATCCACAACTACCTCCGCTGAATCAGTGCCGCGGTCGAAATCGGAAATATAGACACCGTATTGCGTTCGGATGGGTTTTCCGAGTAATTCATACACGGGTTTTCTGGCTATTCGACCCAACAAATCCCAGACGGCTATTTCGACCGAGCCGATACTGTTCCAGAGCGGCATACCGGCATATTTGTAATTCGAATTGAGTCGATACGCATTGTCGACCAACTCCGGTAGGTCGCGGGCATCTTTCCCCACAAAATGCTCGATAACAAGACCTTTTAGTAATGAGGATAGATTTTGCATCCGATCGTTACACTGCGTGATGCCCCGGGTTCCATTTTGGGCTGTTACCACCAGCATCAATTGTTGTTGCGTCTTTAACAACTCTACTGACCGAATAAGCACGGAGTCGGGAATCGCCTTACGCAAATCGGGAAGTTTCCAGTTGGGTAAATCAGTAATAGATGTCAGGGTTTCCGCTAAGCGATTGGTATTAGTGAGCAGGCTACTGCCTGCCAGGGTGTTTTGGAGAAACTGTCGGCGGTGCATACGGTTGAGTCGAGGAGGTAATTGGGAAAGGACGCTTCAGAACGCGCTTACTGGCTAAATCTTGATTTTTCGTTATATTTGTTTCAAATCAAGCGGTTTGCTGACCGGGAAGTTAAGGTCAGCTGTGTTTCACCATCATTCAGCTGTTACCTTGACATTTCAGGAATTCAATCTCCACGACGACCTGCTGGCCGGCGTGGACGCCATGAACTACTTAAAGGCCACGCCCATTCAGGAGCTGGCTATTCCCAAAATTCTCGAAGGACGTGATCTCATTGCCAGCGCCCAGACCGGAACCGGAAAAACGGCGGCTTACCTTATCCCGCTTCTCGATAAAATCTCCCATGCTAATCACGACCATACCAGTACACTCATTCTGGTGCCTACGCGTGAACTCGCCAAGCAGATCGACGAGCAGGTTGAGGGCTTCGGTTATTTTGTGAATGCCAACAGCATCGCTATTTATGGTGGTGGCAAAGGCGATGATTGGGACAAGCAGCGGAAGGCGCTCGAAACCGGGGCTGATATCATCATTGCCACCCCTGGCCGACTCATTGCACACATTCAGCTTGGCTATGTTAAGTTCGATAAGATTGACTATCTGGTGCTCGATGAAGCCGATAAAATGCTCGATATGGGCTTCTCGGACGATATCATGAACATCGTTGAGAAAATTCCGTTGAAGCGGCAGACGTTGCTGTTCTCGGCAACAATGCCGAATAAAATCCGGGAGTTTTCGAAAAAGATACTGACTGATCCCGAAGAAATCCGACTGGCTGTGTCCAAGCCAGCTGCTGGTATCGACCAGCAGTTTTATCTAGCCTTCGACAATCAGAAACTGCCTTTACTGGCCCATCTAATTAAAACCAGCACCAAGCCAGTACTGAGTATGGTATTGTTTACGTCTCGAAAATCAGAAGTAAATGGTATTGTACGGGCGTTGAGTAAACTGGGGTATGATGCACGTGGCATCAGTTCTGATCTGGAACAGGACGACCGAGAAGTGGTCCTCCGCGATTTCAAAAACAAAGCATTTCCGATTCTGGTGGCTACCGACGTGCTGTCGCGCGGTATCGATATTGACAATCTGACCCACGTAGTTAACTACGACATTCCGCGCGATGCCGAGGATTATGTTCACCGAATTGGTCGTACGGCGCGGGCTGCTACCACCGGAACCGCTATTACGTTTATCAGCGATCAGGATCAGAACCGTATCGTAAATATCGAGCGACTAATTGAGCGTGAGGTTGATAAACAGTCGATTACTGAAGCATTAGAGATGGGCAAATCGCCCGTTTTTGATCCGAAACGGTTTAGTGGGTTGCGCGGCAAAGGTGGCCCTCGGGGAACTAGTAGTTCGGGTCGTGGCGGTCGGGATGGACGCCGAAGCGATGGTCGCCAGCGGAGCGAAGGAAATAAACCAGCTTCGGGCGAGCGACGTGAAGGTCGTCGTGATCAATCGGCTGATGCGGAACGGAAGCCCCGCCCGGAAATAACAGCACCCGTGGCTGAAGGGCCAGTGTCTGGGACAGCTGACGGTGTTGTGCAGTCTCGTCCGGTGAATGCCGATGGAGCGGTAAAAGCCAAACGCCGGAAAAAACGTCGGAAAGGCCCAAAAGGAGAGGGCCGGCCTACTGATTCCAATCAATCATCCGTTCCGGTACCCGTTGAGGAGTAGACGTTACTAAATCTTTATTAGACAGCCTGATCGTTGCAACGGGCTGTCATTTTTAGTATCTATTAGTTGAAAACGGAATCTCATGTCCCAACAGATCTCACGCCGAACGTCTCTTCAAACTCTGTCGCTGGCCGCTGGCGGATTGCTAGCAAGGCCTCTTGATTTGTTTGCCAATCAGCAAGATGCACCAAAAAAGGTAGGTATTGCGCTGGTGGGCCTGGGGAATTACGCCACCAATCAACTGGCTCCGGCACTGCTCGAAACCCAGAATTGTTATCTGGCAGGCATTGTAACAGGATCGCCGGATAAAGCTAAAACCTGGGCAGAGAAGTATTCGATCCCAGCCAAGAACATCTACAATTACCAAACGTTCGACCAGATTCGGAATAACCCCGACATTGATATTATCTATGTTGTGCTTCCCAATTTCATGCATGCCGAATACACCATCCGGGCAGCTCAGGCGGGAAAACATGTGATTTGTGAAAAACCGATGGCCATGAACGCAACCGAAGCCCGGCAGATGATCACGGCTTGCGAAAAAGCGGGTGTACAGCTATCTGTAGGCTATCGACTGTATTTTGAGCCGCATCATCTGGAGATGCGCCGGTTAGCCGCCGAGAACACGTTTGGGCATGTAAAAGTCGTTGAATCGGGGTTAGGATTCACCGTTCCGGGACCAAACTCCTGGCGCCTGGACAAGAAAATTGGTGGGGGAGGTGCCATCATGGATTTAGGGATTTATGCCATTCAGGGTGCCCGTCGAACGCTGAATCTGGACCCGATCAGCGTGACAGCCCAGGCATTTACGTTTGATAAAGAACATTTTAAAGACATTCACGAAACGGTCTTCTGGCAGTTCGAATTTCCGGGCGGCACCGTAGCGCATTGCAGTACGACCTATTCTTCCTATGTAGATCGGCTCTACGCTACCTGCGAGCGAGGCTGGTTTAAACTGGAGCCTTCCTACAACGCGACGGGCGCTCAGGGTGTTACGAGCCGGGGAATCATGGAGCTACCCTCTCCGCATTATCAGCAAATTGCCCAGATGGATGCATTCGTTCAGGCCATTCGAACGAAAACCAAACCCGAAGCATCGGGGGAGGAGGGCTGGAAAGATATGAAACTGATCGGAGCCATTTTACAAGCCGCCGAAACGGGACGAAAGATCCAACTCGATTGGGGAGAGGGAAAATGAAGTTTTTTTGTAGTACCGACCGGGACGGTCGGTACTACACGGAATAACCTACCGCTTACTGATTTTATTCAACGTAATAGCCCTTTGGCTGGTGCTGTGAAATCGCTCAATTTCAGGGTTTCGTTTTTTAAGGTGTTTCTGGCTAACGCCACTATTCACCCGTTTACGCCAAAGGTTGAAACTACTTCGTTTAAGCTCCCTGCGCATGAGCACAATGATGGCCGCTTCACTAAGCCCAAATTGACTATTGATGGCTTCAAATGGCGTCCTGTCTTCCCAGGCCATTTCAATAATTCGGTTGATATCCATTCGTTCATTGTTATTAATGGTCATTTGTTGTCATTGATGGTCATTAATGACCACCTACCTAAACTTTCAGGGTGGACATACCACCGTCGACATGGAAAATTTGCCCGGTAATCCAACCCGCCTTTTCTGAAAGTAAGAATTCAGCCATATGGGCAATATCGGAAGGCATACCTATTTTCTTCAAAGGATGACGCATTGCATTCGCTTCCCGTTTTTGATCGGTATTGATTAGTGGTGCGGCAAGGGGCGTATCGGTTAAGGATAGCGCGATGCAATTGACACGAATCTTTGGCGCAAATTCGGCCGCCAGGGCCTTGGTTAACCCTTCGATAGCCCCCTTTGAGGTAGCCACTTGTGTATGATAACTAAAACCTGTTTGAACAGCAACTGTAGAAAATAAGACAATGGACGGGTTCGCTGACTTTCGCAATTTGGGCAACACGGCCTGAATTATTTTTACAGCACCTAGTACCTGCAAGTTAAAATCCTGCGCAAAATCGGCGGGTTTAATTCGCTCGAAAGGCTTCAGGTTAATGCTGCCGGGGCAGTAGACAAGACCATCCAAAGTGTCGGGTAAAAAGTCCAGCGCAATGGTTTCATCCAGAACATTTAGATACTGATAGTCAATGGAATCAGTATCTGAATCGACTTTGTTCTTGTAATAGGTTGCATATACCTGTTGGCCTGAATGAGCGAGTTGTTCTGCTAGTTTCTGACCAATTCCTGACGAGGCACCAATTAGTAAATGAGTTGGCATGTTTTATCGTAGCAAATTGTGGTTTCCTGACCAATAGTTTGTCAAACGATATTGTTTTATTGCCATCCCCAGTTTATAGGATTTCTATATACCCTTCCGTTCCATTCACGCGAATGCGTTGGCCATCTTTTATCAGTTTGGTGGCATTTTCAACGCCCACAACGGCCGGTAAACCATATTCACGGGCGATAACCGCTCCGTGGGTCATCAGTCCACCCACTTCGGTGACCAGACCTTTTATAGCTACAAATAAAGGTGTCCAACTGGGGTCAGTAAAGGAAGTGACTAATATATCTCCCTCCTCAATAGCAGCCTCTTCCATGTGTAAGATAACACGCGCCCGCCCCTCAATAACGCCGGAAGAAACTGCCAGACCGGCAATAGCCTCAGCCGGGAGATTTTTTCGATTGTAGTTACCGGTAATGATTTCACCGTCGGACGTAATCACCCGTGGCGGAGTTAGTTTTTCATAGATTTTGAACTCGTCTTTTCGCTGGTCGATAATCTGGTAATCCAGTTTGTTTGTCGAAATGACTTCACGAAGCTCGTCAAACGTGAGATAGTAGCTATCTTCTTTTTCATGAAGAACGCCAGCTAGCACGAGCTTTTCGGCCTCTTTCAATAACGCCTGCTTATAAACAAAGAAGCGGCTAATTATGCCGTATTTGGGATATTCACGATAGCCGGCATAATTGCGGACCAGTTCGATCATTCGTTTTGTCTCTTCGGCTTTTTGTTCACCCTCCGGTAATTGCCTTAATCGCTCCAGTAACTCCTGTTCTTTTTTCAACGCGGCCTGCAAGCCATGCTCAAATTTTCGCTTGCTTTCACCAGACTCAAAGTTTTTGATATTACTAAGAATCGTAGGGACAAGTATAGTTGGCTTTTCGCTCCAACGAGTTTTCGTAATATCAATTTCTCCGGCACAGCGCATGCCGTATTTGTTGAGAAAAGCATAGACAGCATCCCGGCTCTCCTTACCGCCATCAAGCTTGTTCAGTTCATCCAAAAAGTCATCCTGTTTTGTTCCAGGCTGAATTTGGGAGAAATAGTTTATGACTTCCGGATAAGGACGGATTACATCAGCGACATCCAATAAGGCCAGTCCCATTTCTGAAGTAACATTGTTAGGTACGGATTGAGAAATCGTGTCTGCGGCATTTTTCTCACCCAGCCATTCGTTCATGTTGGCATTGATCCATGCTGCTGCATTCATGCCGGTCATAATCACCCCAAAACTCTGTGGATGAATAGTTGTTGTCTTGGACTGCTCAATATCTTCCAGGATAAAATCAAATAGATCTGACCCTGATTTTGTCTGGATGTTTTTCGTTAATGACTCTACCGCTGTTTGATTACGACTGATCAACTCAGAAACGATGGTTGGATCGTATTCATTTAATGCCTGATAATTCGGGAGTGGTCTGGCTTGATTGCTTTTTCCGGTGTCGGATTCTTTCTGATAGCTATCGGGATTATCCGGTAACGATTTTATAAAATCTTCCCGCTCTACGATGGTAGTCAGTGCGTCTCTGACGAGTGGATCAAATTTCCCCAGCATATCGATTATCGTTTTCCTGCCGGTAGTCGAAGCCAGCATCGGTGTAACATCAACAAACAACCTTCCACCGGCAATTCGCGTAGAGGGGGGAGTCATCAAGAGCCAACAAGACAACCCCAGTGGTTTCATCGCATCGGTCATCATTTGTTGATGACCAACAGATAAGTAGATGTGCAGGCCGCGCTTGGTCGGACCATCGGGCCGTTGCCCCAGCTCGGCATTTTTTGGATCGTTCGCTTCAGGAATGGGGTATAACGTGGTGATTGGACGGCTCTGGACAACGTAAACCGTATCACCAACAAAACACCATTCAATGTCCTGGGGGCTACCAAAATGGGTTTCGATGGTTCTGCCGATGCGTTCCAACTGTAAAATCTGCTCATCCGTCAACGTTTGGCTGTTCTGTTGCTCAGGCTCAATATCCTGTTCTTTCGTGCCACCATCTTTTGCCGCATAAATAGCCAGTTTTTTGGTGGATATCTTCTTATCGATAATCTCACCGTTGCGAACCTTAATGTTATCCGCATTCACCAGGCCGGAAACCAAGGCCTCACCAAGCCCAAAGCTGGCATCAATGGATACCACCTTTCGGTTACCACTGACGGGATCTGCGGTAAATAATATGCCTGCTGACTGCGGGAAGACCATCTTCTGAACGACTACCGCCAGTTGGACTTTACGGTGATCGAATGCTTTTTGAAGGCGGTAAATAACGGCCCGCTCGGTAAATAGCGATGCCCAGCATTTACTGGTATGAGACAGGATTTCCTCTTTACCGATAACATTTAAAAACGTATCCTGTTGGCCTGCAAAGGAGGCCGTTGGCAAATCCTCTGCGGTTGCGCTGGATCGTACTGCGTAGGCGTTAGTTTCCCCAAGTCTGAAGAGGAATTGGGTTATCTCATCAACGATGTCCTGAGGAATGGCTGTTTCTTCAATGACGTGGCGAATCTCAGCGCTAATCTCAGCGATTTTATCCCGGTCCTCCACCGTCAGCAGTGATAACTGATCAAGCAGTTCGTTCATTGATGGCGATTTCTCAATGATTCGTTTAAACGCTTCCGTAGAGATACAAAACCCATCTGGCACGTGGATTCCCTCCACCCGGGTAAGCTCGCCCAGGTTTGCGCCTTTACCCCCAACAAGACTAAGTTTTGACTTGTTAATGTCTTGAAAATTAAGTATGTATGGGCTGGTGCTTTTCATTGGACGATTAGTTTTCGTTGAGTGTATTGGTGGTTTCGTTCATTATATCAATTGCTTTTAACAAGTAGGTCTCTATGATTTTGATCTCCTCGTTCGAAAATGAAGCAGTCAGTTGTTCTGACTTAGTTCGGTAGTCTTTATAAAGCGGAACCAAAAGCGCCATTATAATTTCGGTGTTTGGTTCAATGATCACCTTCCGTCTGTCGTCCTGAGCGAATTGCCGTTTCACCAGGTTTTTCTTTTCAAATCGGTCTATCAAACCAGTTACAGCACCGGTTGTCAGGCCGGTTAACGATGACAACTCACCCGCTGTCATCTGCCCTTTCTCTAATAGAAATCCTAAGTATTTATGGTCGGTCCCGGAAAGTCCGGCCTTACGGGCAACGGCTTCGTGCATCTGAATAGAAGTGTATGCATACTGCTGACTCAGTTTCCTTATTTTTTTGATTAGGTCTTCCTGCATAGTATCTTATCTACTAAATATCTTAGTTACAAAGATAATGGCAAATCTGAAATGTGCCTAACTAATTTTTGTGGGTTTTAAGGACCTATCGCATAACCCTACCGCAAGTCTCGTGGCAGTAACTGGGAGCAAAACCAAACTGGTTATGAAGGGGGGAGAAATTAGGTAGCAAGCGCCTAAGCTCGAATAAAACCTGCTGAACTCTAAAAAACGGTTCTCAGAAAACTTCCCCTAGATTGAAGAATAACCCATGGGAGCCATCCATCCCGAAACCGTAGTCGACGGAGAGGTTGGTGCGGGAAATTTTATTCATTTTGATGCGGAGTCCACCTCCTAGGGCGGGTAAAACTTTTTCAAACTTTCCGCTCCCTAATTCAGTAACAGTCTGGGCGTTGGCAAAAACGACCCCGCCCAGCAGCCGGTCGTTGGTAATATGGAAACGGTATTCGGCTTCACCATACAGGAAATTCTTACCCCGGAATCTTCCCTGAATAAACCCCCGGCCAACATTCCCGGTGTTATCCCAGCCGGTGCTTGGTAAATCCAGAAACGGTGGGTCGCCATCTAGGGTAAACGCATTATACGACCATAAGGCCAGCACATTATCTGTGGTAGGAGAGAGGTGAAGGTATTTTCGGGCTTCCAGTAAGAGTGACTGATAGGTGTCATCGCTGCCCAGAACACTCATATTGGCCCGAAACACCGCGTTAATGTATAGGCCACCGGTAGGATTGATGGCGTTCTGGCGGTTATCATAGAGCAAATGGATGGCTGGTCCCGATGATACCGAGCGTCCCTGTACGCCAGCCGAATATCGGGAAATGCGGGTAAACTCCCGGACGTTATTATAGCTGTCGATGTTCCAGTGGAGATCCAGGTAATACCCAATACCTCCGTAAAAATTAACAGCAAGCCGTTTTAAAAAACTCTGATAAAATCGAAAGTAGGAATAGTCCATGTCGACAACCCGCGTGTCGGTAGAGGTATACATGCCCAGTCCGTAAGTGGCTTGTGGATAGTGCATGAGTCGCCAGTCGCTGGTCCATAGAAATCGATTATCCCGGCTCCAGATCATCGAATTGGTTGTAAGAATAATCTGGTTGTTCTGGGTATACGAGAGCTGGCCGCTCATCGACGACATATTGGCCCCGGGCATTCTGAACGGGGTATTGACCAGAACGGCCACCAGTGCTCTGGTTTGCAGGGTATAGCCCACCTGAGGGATGACTAATACAAATCGTTTACCTTCCTGTAGTGTAGATGAGTCGTGGGGGGTAATATGCAATCGGGGATACCAGCGTTTTACCAGATCAGCTACATCCTGTAAGTGATAGGCAGGCTGACTAACGGGGCGAGTGTTTTTTGAGGCTAGTGTATCAGCCAATGGCATCTGAGCCAGGCAACGAGGAGTACCCACGAAAATCAATAACCCCACCAACAATTGAGTACAAAATTTCATGAGTGGGGTTTAATAGAAGGCATAGATTGAAAAACAGTGTGTTAATGTGAAATTAGCACCGGGTTGATCGTATTCCACGCATACCCAAACGCAAAAAAACGCCTGAATGTTGCAAGTGAAAATGCCTGGGTGAAAAACTTGTTCTACACCCGTTCATTCTCAACGTTTGTTGTAATACAGGAACACGGCCTGTAGTCCTGCTCTGGATTTAAGGTCGGGTTTTTCGGTTTTCAGAAAAGCCTCTATCTGGCCTTTTTTGTCCATCATGAGTTCCAGTAACGCTTTTTTGCCCGGCGAAAACTTAGTGGCTTTCTTGTCGCGGGCTACATACCAGTCCATCTTTTTCATGTATTCATCGTCTTTCGTGCCGGTGTTCATGGCTACATTGAAATTAGCCTGTCGGATATAAACAGAAGGATGCTGAAGCAGATCAAGTTTACCCAGGACTACCTGTTCGAAAAAACCGTTCAGCTTTTCCGCTTCATCCTGATAATCATGCACACTCACAAATCGACTCACTGACCCGAAGGTGTTATTTATGTCGACGTAGCGAATGGATGTTGACTTGACAGCCTTGATGTCTTTAGCGCCAGCCTTAATCTCTACTTCATTGGTCGATAAATCCAGTCGTACGGGCACACCCGCCAGCGAATCGGTCGTTAATGAAACGCCTGGTTTTATATGAAACTTCACATTACCAGCCTGCCAGGTTGTATCCAGATAAGGATCGCCGATCAACTTACCCGCTGGGCCTTTGATCGTAAACAACGTTGCATTATTAGTGACGCTTAAATTGGTGAAGTTTATCCGGTCGCGCGTGGTTTGCGTCATGTATTCCGTTTGGGCTTGCGGGAACGCTGAGAACGAGATAAATAAAAAACAAAGAAGAGAAATGAGAGCACGCATGGTAGAAAAAAAAGAATGGTTATTACGGAATAAAGAATCAGTTTTCTCTGCTAAAATAAACTAAATTTCTTTATCCTCTTTAACGAAATCTTATTTGGATATACTGGCAGATGCCCCATTTATTTCTGTATTTTTGGCAGTTATCCCAATCATCAACTCATCAATTTCATGTTAAAACCTCTCCTGACAGGGCTGTTCGCAGTCGGTCTGACCTGCTCCTCTTTGGCTCAGACGACCTTTCCGCGAAATGGCGTTTACGACGAACGACCGGGGCTATATGCCTTCACCAACGCAACCATTATTGTTGATCCGCAAACTACTTTACAGAACGCAACGCTTCTGATTCGCAATGGGCGAGTTGAAGCCGTTGGTACGGCAGTCAGCGTACCTGCCGGAACCGTCGTAACCGATTTGAAAGGCAAGCGAATTTACCCCGCTCTGATTGACATTGATTCCGATTATGGAATGCCTGAAATCACGCGTGCCCCCGGTGGTGGTGGCCGAGGGGGTGGGGGAGCTCCTCAGTATGAATCGAACAAAAAAGGAGCATATTACTGGAACCAGGCAATCCAACCGGAAAACGACGCCAGTATACTCTTTAAAGCGAATACAGCCAAAGCCGACGAACTTCGTAAACTAGGCTTTGGGGCTGTGTTAACGCATGCCCATGATGGTATTGCCCGTGGAACTGGATCGTTAGTGACGCTTGCCGATGATCGTGAAAACACGCTGGTGCTGAAACCCAATATAACCGCACACTATTCCTTCAGCAAGGGTACATCAGGACAGCAGTACCCAAACTCCATGATGGGTACGGTGGCGCTGCTCCGGCAGGCGATGTACGACGCCGACTGGTATAAACAGGCCGGTAGTAAAGAGCAGGAAAATATGTCGCTTGCGGCACTGAACCGTACCCGATCGTTACCCACCATTTTTGAGGCAAACGATAAGTTAGGGATTTTACGGGCCGACAAAATTGGTGATGAGTTTGGTATTCAGTATATTATCCGAAGTACGGGTGATGAATACCAGCGTCTGGATGAGGTGAAGGCTACGGGCGCATCGCTGATTGTTCCGCTGAATTTCCCACAGCCTTATGATGTTGAAGATTCCTGGGATGCTGATAACGTTTCTCTGTCCGAACTTAAACACTGGGAGATGGCCCCACTGAACGCCGGGCGGGTAGCCATGGCGAATATTCCCTTTGCACTGACAACCGCCGGACTACGCAATAAGGCTGATTTCTGGGCTAATCTTCGCAAAGCGATTGAAAGTGGTTTGTCGGAACAAAAGGCTCTGGAAGCTCTGACAACTGTACCCGCTAAGTTAATCCACGCGGACGATATGCTGGGTACCTTGCAGAAAGGTCGCGTCGCGAATTTCATCATCACATCCGGTAACCTATTCAGTGCCGACAATGTGATTTATGAGAACTGGATGCAGGGTAAGCAGTACATTGTTGCCAATAAAAACGCAGCCGATTTACGGGGAACCTGGAATCTGACCGTTGGTGACCGAAGCAACCTTAAGCTGAATATCACCGGCAAGACCCTGGATAAGCCTGACTACCAGATTGTAGTCGATACGGTTAAACTAACGCCTAAAGTAACGGTAGCCGGGGATATTATTTCGATTCAGGTTCAACTGGATCGGCGGAGACCAGGTACGACACGCCTGACAGGCTACCGTACAGACACGACAATCAAAGGGGATGGCGAATCGCCGGATGGAAAGGCAATTACCTGGTCGGCAGTTCGTACCGGTGATGCCCCAGCCTCCACAACAGCCACGTCTACATCCGCAACGAGTTCGACTTCGGCAATAGCCTCCACAACGGCTACTGCACCGGGTAGCATCACTGCGGCCACGCTACTGTATCCATTTGTGGGTATGGGTAATCTGAAAAAGCCACAAGCTGAAACCGTACTGATTAAGAATGCGACGGTTTGGACGAATGAGAAAGACGGTATCCTGACCAGTACAGATGTGCTGGTAGAGGGTGGTAAGATTTCTAAAATCGGTAAAAGTCTCACCGTTCCAGCAAACGTGAAAGTGGTGGATGGAACCGGTAAGCACCTGACCAATGGTATTATCGACGAACACTCACACATTGCGTTGCTGTCCATTAACGAAGGGGGGCAATCCAGTTCGGCGGAGGTACGCATGGCCGATGTAATCAACCCGGACGATATCAATATTTACCGCCAACTAGCCGGTGGGGTTACTACGTCGCAACTGTTGCACGGCTCGGCTAACGCCATCGGTGGGCAGTCGGCTATTGTGAAGCTGAAGTGGGGTGAGTCGGCAGATGGGATGCTCATCAAAGGTGCCGATGGGTTTATCAAGTTTGCCCTTGGCGAAAACGTCAAACAAGCCAACTACCCAAACCCGAACGTGCTAACCCGTTTCCCACAGTCGCGTATGGGCGTAGAGCAGGTGTATATGGACCACTTTACCCGTGCAAAGGAGTATGCGAAAGGATGGGCTGATTACAATAAGCTGACGGCTAAAGAAAAAGCCACGGCTATTGCTCCCCATCGGGATATTGAACTCGATGCATTAGCTGAAATTCTGGCTCACAAA
Organism: Spirosoma sp. KCTC 42546; assembly: GCF_006965485.1. Classification (NCBI taxonomy): domain Bacteria; kingdom Pseudomonadati; phylum Bacteroidota; class Cytophagia; order Cytophagales; family Cytophagaceae; genus Spirosoma; species Spirosoma sp. KCTC 42546. The sequence continues at coordinate 4,355,908 of NZ_CP041360.1, read as the reverse complement.
CGGTTCATTACCTGTCACTCCTACGTGCAGTCTGAAATCAATATGTTGCTGAAAGTGGCCGATTCACTGGGATTCAAAGTAAATACGTTTACCCACATTCTGGAAGGGTATAAGCTGGCCGACAAAATGGCGAAGCATGGGGTTGGTGGTTCGTCCTTTGCCGACTGGTGGGCGTACAAAATGGAAGTGCACGATGCCATTCCGTACAACGCGGCCCTTATGCACCGCCAGGGTGTAACGGTTTCTATCAACTCCGATGATGCCGAAATGGCCCGTCGGTTGAATCAGGAAGCAGCTAAAACGGTCGAATACGGTGGCATACCTGAAGAGGATGCCTGGAAAATGGTAACGCTTAACCCAGCTAAATTGCTGCACTTGGATAGCAAGCTAGGTAGTATCAAAGCCGGTAAAGATGCCGACCTGGTGCTTTGGAATGCCCATCCATTGTCTATTTATGCCCGCCCTGAAATCACGATGATTGAAGGAGCCACCTACTTCAGCCTTAAAGATGAAGACGCCAAGCGGGACGCTCTGCAAGCCGAACGTGCCCGGATTATTCAGAAGATGCTAACGGCTAAAGCCGGTGGTGCATCCACCGTTCGACCTAACTTCCGTCGGGCTCGTATGTTCCATTGCGAAGATGTAGAAGGTGTTATGGCTGAAGAGGAGGAAAAATAGAACCGCACGGGCGGCCCCGCGGGATTTAGCTGATTTATGGATTAAAACAGATTTCGCTTGTCTGTGGCCACTGTGAATCCTCTGTTCCTCTGTGTTTAAAAAACTATCATGAAAAAAATCTTAATTCCCATATTAACCCTGGTCGCGCTTACGAGCTACGGCCAGAACCCCGCTCCGGCTAAGCCGCAGACGAAGGCTATTGCGCTTACAGGTGGTACTGTACACGTGGGTACCGGACAGGTAATTCCCAACGGTGTTGTCCTGTTTAGCAATGGCGTCATTACAAATGTCGTAGATGGAACGACGGTTAAGCTCAATCTGACTGATGTGGAGGTGATCGACGTGTCGGGCAAGCATGTGTATCCGGGCATTATCTCTCCGGTATCAACGGTGGGTTTACAGGAAACCGGGGCCGTTCGCGCTACAGTCGATAAGCAGGAAATTGGTATTCTGAATCCCAATATTCGGGCCTTGATTGCCTACAATACGGATTCTGAAATCATTCCGACCATTCGAAATAATGGTGTGCTGTTTTCGCAGGCCACCCCACAAGGCGGTACCATTTCGGGAAGTTCGAGTGTCATGATGTCCGACGGCTGGAACTGGGAAGATGCTGCGCTTAAAAAAGACGATGGTCTCTGGCTCAACTGGCCTGCCTATTTAGCAAGAGACTTTAACCTGGAAGACTTCTCAACAATTGTTCGCAAAAACGAACGACGCGGCCCTGCCATTGAAGCGTTGCGAGCCACGTTTGCCGATGCTAAGGCTTATGCAGCGCTCACGAATCCAACCCCAATGAACCTCAAGCTGGAAGCGATGAAGGGCATATTCACGGGGAAACAGAATCTATACATCCGGGCCGATTATGGTAAGGACATTATGGAAGCCGTTACGTTCGCCAAGTCATTGGGTGTGCAGAAAGTAGTGATCGTTGGGGGTGAAGAAGCTTACCGTGTCACTGCGTTCCTGAAGGAAAACAATATTCCGGTTATCTTGAGTGAATTACACCGCTTGCCTAACCGCGAAGACGAAGACGTTGACATGCCCTATCGAATGCCGGGTATTCTGCAAAAGGCTGGTATTCTGGTTGGACTGAGTTATGCCGATGGCTGGTGGCGGACACGTAATCTGCCGTTTCTGGCCGGTACAGCCGCTGGTTTTGGCGTGACAGATCGAGAAGAGGCCCTGAAAATGGTAACCTCGAACACAGCTAAAATTCTGGGTATCGATAACCTCGTGGGTACACTTGAAAAGGGCAAACAGGCTACGTTGTTTGTTTCGGCGGGCGATGCGTTAGATATGCGGACTAATGTAATTGAACAGGTGTTTATTCAGGGTCGGAAGGTAAATCTGGATGATCGCCATAAGCGCCTTTACAAGACGTATAAAGACAAATACGAAGGCAAGTAATAGATAAAAGAGATTAACCACAGAGGCACGGAGAATACAGAGTTAGACAGTCCTAAACTCTGTATTCTCCGTGCCTCTATGGTTAATCCTTTTTTTATGGATGAGCGAGTTGGTAAGTCCGCAAAGACTGTTGATTAATGCCGAAGAGCAAATTGCTTCCAACTGTTAGCACAGAGCGCACATCGCCCGTCAGTTGAAATCCCGCCTGTTGCTGCGGCACCGCCGAAAAATTCCCCTTCCCATCGCCCCGCAATAACAACCCATAGTTGGCATCCGCCCGACCAAACCGTAAGCGAGCTTGTGCCGTATTACCGCACAGAAGCAGATCTTTTCGCCCGTCCTGATCATAATCCAGGGAAGTAATGGTGAAAATTGGGGATTCCTGAACCGTTAAAGGAAGGGCTTTCTCGGTCAGCTTACCACCTGGCGAATTCATGAAAAGCGTTGTTTTTAGCTCATTTGCTATCAATTTGCTCGAGCCTTCTAATTGCTCTTTAGTAAAGACGTCATCCAGCGTTGCATTCGAATAACTGTCGTAATTCGTGAAGCGGTGGCGCAGCATGCCCAGTTGATCCAGTAGTTCATCGCGGGTGGCGTGGGGGTAGCTTTTGCCCTGAACATACAGGCACAGGATTGGATCTATCTTGCCATTGTTGTCGAAATCTTTGTAAATCAGTTCGGCAGGTTCTTTGTCACTGGCGCGGCACTGAGTATTCAACCCCTGATTCCCGACGACAAGGTCAGGTCGGCCGTCGCCATTGAAATCGTCTACCAGTAGTTTATTCCACCAGCCGCGGTACTCTTTGTTGAAGTAGGTTTTCGTCTGTTCGGTTAGTTGTCCTCCGTTACCGACCCCCAAGACAATGACAGGCATCCACTCGCCGACAACAATTAGTTCTGGCTTCTTGTCGGCGTTCAGGTCAACCCAGGCGGCATCGGTTACCATGCCCAGCGTAGACAGCATGGGTGCTAACTTGGCTGTCTGATCACTAAAGGTTGGTTGACCGCCTGTTCCTTTACTATTGTTTATTAGCAAAAAGCTCTTTGGTGTTTCGGGGTAACGTCCCGGCACCACCCGACCACCCACGAACAAATCCGGGCGTCCATCGCCATTTACATCGGCTACCCGAACACAGGCTGCGCTGGTGTTCATTGCAGGTAAGGCACTGGGGCTTTTGCTGAAATTCCCTTTCCCGTCATTCAGATAAAGCCGATCCTGTAGAAGAGGATCACCAGGTAGTAGGTTACCGTAGCCACCACTACAAACATAAAGATCGGGGAAACCGTCAGCGTTGGCATCGAAGAAAACAGCATCGGCATCATTGCTCAATTTGTCAGCCTCAAAGGCGGACTCAGCCTTGCGACTGAACGAGCTACCAGCCTGTTGGATAAACAACGCGCCAGCCTGTTCGATGCTCCCACCTACATACACGTCCTCACGACCGTCGCCGTTTACGTCGGCTTTCGCTAAGCAAGGTCCATTAAATGACTGGGCATTGACCAGGAGGGTCTGTCGTTTGAAGTCGTTGACTTTGTTAATAGGATCGGTGAAGGCAATCGGTGATTGTACGGGCCGGAATAGGGAAGGGGCAATTGGTACCGTTTTACCAGGAGACTGCGCATTTTTTTCCTGTACCGTGAGCATCTGATCCGCTTTCACATTGGTGAGTAGCTGCTCTTTACCCGTTGGCCATACAACACGAAGAGAATCGATGACTGGGTCAGTTCCCAAGCCAAAATGAAGCCGGGGCGACATGCTGGACTGATAGCCACGGGTTGGCATTTGCTCAACGTACTGTAGCTTACCCTTTCGATAAAGCGTCACTTTGGTGCCAACGCCCTGAGTATTGGCCCCGTTACCTGTCAGTTGTACAGTTAGGTAATGATGATGAAGTTCTTTGTTGGCCTCATTTTGAAAAATAAAGGCGGGTTGATTCGTATTATTAACCACCAAATCCAGATCGCCATCGTTGTCGAGGTCGGCGTAGGCCGCCCCTGTGCTGTTGGAATGCTGCGTTAGTCCCCAGGCTGTGCCAACATTCGCGAAGGTAACGGCATCGGCCTGTTCGCCCCCACGATTCCGGAACATATAATTCACGACATTAGAGGAAGGTATTTTATGCACCAGTTCCAGAACATCTTCGCGCCTGAAATTGGCCGGGCGGTTCTGCATATAGTCGGTCATGTACTTCAGGAAATCCTGATTGGTATAATCCCGAACGTACCCATTGGTCACGTACAAATCTTTCCAGCCATCATTATCATAGTCGGCCAATAGGGGAGACCAACTCCAATCGGTATTCGATACACCAGCCAACTGACCCATTTCGGAGAATAAAGGCGTGGCGCCCCGAGCACGGCGTATGGCAGTTCCCTGCATCAACCCTTCATTAATCTGAAGCATATTGCGCATGTGCTGGTAATGAAAGCCTGATTGGACACTGAGGTCAAATTTGTCGTAGTTGTCGGGAGCCATCAGCAGCTTCTGCCGCCGATTATCTTCGGGCAGCATATCGAGTGTTAGGATGTCCGGGCGGCTGTCGTTGTTTACATCGGCCACGTCGTTTCCCATCGAAAAATGGGATATATGCCCAATGCTGTTTTTTAACTGATTGGTGAAGGTAGGCCCCCCCGCCCGGCCACCCTGGTTATTGATGTATAGGTAATCGGGCACACCATAATCATTGGAGATATAAAGATCAGGCCAGCCGTCCGCATTCAGGTCGGCCACGCCAACCCCCAAGCCATAACTTAGCACCGAACTGCTCAGTCCAGACTGTTCCGTAACATCGTCAAAATGATTGCCGGTATTCTTCAAGAGTCGAACCCCGATTTCTGGATTCGGTTGTTTCATGATGGCCGCCGTGGCCTGCGGATCGAGTATGGGCAACAGGCGAGGGTTATGGTTGAGCAAAAACAGGTCGAGGTCACCATCTCGGTCGTAATCAAAAAACGTTGCTTGTGTACTCTGACCGGGTCTGTCTAAGCCGTATTGGGCCGTCTGGTCAGAAAAATGCGGAATGCCCTGTGCATCGGGGCCATCGTTGATGAAGAGTTGGGGGATTCGTTTTTGGGGCGGCAAACTTCCTGAATAGCAGACGAATAAGTCAAGTCGACCATCGCCGTTGACATCGACCATTGACACGCCTGTCCGCCAGGGACCTTCCCGTCCGGCCACACCTGCTGTTGCCGTTACATCGGTAAATTGTAGCCCTCCTTTATTGATATACAACTGATTAGGAACCATGTTACCACTGAAAAAAATATCTTCCAGTCCATCACCGTTCAAATCCCCGATGGCAACACCACCGCCATTGTAGAAGTATTCATACATCAGGACGTTGGTATTCAGTCCTTCGGTCAGGTTATTGGAAAAAGTAACGCCGGTTTGTTCGGGCGATAGCGAGGTGAAAAGGACAGGAGTATCTGTAGCGTTGGAATGTTCGTCGGAGGAAGAATCCTGGCAGCTGTTCGTCCATAGACAGGCTATCAGTAGTAAGCCACTGTATATTGAACGTAGAATTAGTTTCATAGATAAAAACGAAAAGTGGCGTTTATAGCAAGCTGCTACAATAAGTAAGTAGTTCTTTTACGTCAGTCTCCTGCTTGAAGTCGATGGATTTGCCTGTTAGGTAGGTCAGTACTTGTTCACGGTGTTTGCCAAATACCTTTAGAAGATTAGCTTTATTAATGGGGTTAGAGCGCTTATTCTGATCAATAATAAAGTAAGTTTTATCAACTATCAATAGAAGATCACCTTTTGGGTCAAGCTTATTTACTGACGTATTATCCGATAAATAAAACTGATAATTAGTTATGGACGAGCTTCCCGACGATTGTCCATAAGCGGCCAACTTTTCATTTTTTGCCGTTTTCAGCCCTTGTTTTACCGCTAGCTTCACCGAAGTATAGTCGCCAATAATTTCCAGATAACCTGATCGCTGATCATACCAGAAGACAGTATTCCCAATCCCAACTAGTTGGACTGTGGGTTGATCAGCCACGGCTAGTGTATCACCTCGTGAATCAATGAATTGCATTTCGCCCAATAAAACATTGTAATTGAACCGGGCTGTCCCTGATGTTCCATTCTGGAATAAAATTGAACCATCGCGAAACTGATCAAATCGGTATCGGTCTGGTATGGGAATCGTTCTAACCTCACTGATACCGCCTTTCACCCGAATCACACGAGTTGACTGAGCCTGAGACGTATGGTGGATCACTATCCCGACTATTAAGGCAATTAAGAGAGGTTTCATAGCAGTAAAACGAATTATCAGCAAAAAACTGGTGCCAGCACATTGCTGCGCCGACACCAGTTCTGCATTACAACCAACCTATTGGTTATTGGTAACCGGGGTTTTGAACTAGTTTGTTATTCCGGTTGATTTCATCCCGACTGATGGGTAGGAAATAGATTTTATCGTCCCACTTTCGGTTTTCTTTACCTGTGCCCAGATCCTGTACGCTATAGGTATAGTTGTAGTTTTCTTTACTATACTTATAGGTCGTGACCGATTTGCCCGGTTTGAGTTTACCCGTGATCGAAATAATTCGGGCTTGCTGGCCGAGTACGGTTGGCGCAATCATCCACCGACGAACGTCGTAGAAACGCTGATCTTCCAAAAACATTTCAACGTTTCGCTCATTCTGGTAGCGCGCTATTAGGGCAGCACCTGTTTCGGTGATGGCGGGCATACCCACCCGGAAGCGAACGGCGTTGATCCATTTCTTGGCTTCCGCTTCCTGACCCAGCATCAAACAGGTTTCAGCGTAGTTAAGCACCACTTCCGTGTAGCGAATCTGGATAGACGGAATTTCCTGACGGATGTTCTGATCCACAATAGAAACGTCGGTATTGAAAAACTTACGAATAGCGTAGCCTGTCCAGGTACCGTTCCAGTTTTCGATTGTGCTGTTACGTGTATCTAAGCCCGAAAACTTAGTAGGGGCGGCTGAGGTACCTACTTCGTATTCGCCCATTTGAATTTGCCCAGCAGGATCAATACCGGCGCCATCGGGCGTGCGGGGTTTCCACTGTGCACCATCGTACAGGATCGAGGCATAGAAGCGGGGGTCGCGGTTTTCGTAAGGAGCTGCAGCATGGGTCGGGTTTTTCCAATCGAACTTCGTGCCGTCCATCATTTCGTAGTTATCGACCATTTGCTGGGTTGGTTCGCTGGAAGTCCAGCCATGGTATCCGTTAGGCTGGTTATTGCGCGGGAACCAGGAACCCCAGTCGTCATTGGATGCCCGGATGTAGTATTTCAGGAAAATACCATCCGTTTCACCACCGTTTTGCGACAGAGACAAGTTAATATAGTTCTGTTGCCCTTCGGCAGCTGTAACAGGAGCGGTCAGGTTCAATTTGTAACCGTACAGATTCAGATCCATTACGGCTTTCGCTGCATCCTGAGCTTTTTTCCAGCGAGTTGTCCGGTCGCCACTCACATAACCCAGCAGTTCAGGCTTAGCGAAGCCGGCAATTACACTCGACTTGGCTTTGGCCGTTGGGATGTCGTGGAGATCACTGGCGGCATACAATAGTACCCGTGCCTTGAGGGCCATGGAAGCGCCCATCGTAGCCCGGCCAGCGGCCATGCTCCTGCCTTTTAACAGCGTAGAAGCTGAATCCAGGTCCGTAACAATGGCGTTGACGCACTCTTCATACGTATTCCGGGCAATCGTAAAATCTGGTTCGTCCAGCGTATAAGGCGTTTTGATGATGGGCACCGCCCCATAATAACGCAGCAACTGATTGTAGAAGTAGGCGCGCATAAAATACATTTCACCGCGCATCCGTCCGGCCAGATCACCACTATTATCAAATGTGGGCTTGGCTAATTTTGACAGGGCAATGTTAGCGGACCGAATCCGGGCGTACATTTCCTGCCATTCCATCGTACTTTTAACCGTACCCGTGTTAGATGGGCTAACGTTTGCTTCGTTAACGTCCTGTTTGCCAAAGCTATACAGGGCATTATCAGTCTGGCAGTCAAAACTCATTTGATCCAGTAGACCATCCCGAATTCCGTTATACACATCCGTTACGAACGCTTCGGAAAGGGAACGGTCGGACCAGACAGCGTCGCCCGACACCTTATCAAGCGGTTTCGTATTCAGGAAATCGGTGTTACAGGCGATCATCGTTGTGCCTAATAACAGGCTAAACGATAGACACTTTGCTATATAGTTCATACTTGTCTGATTAATCGTTTAGAAACTAACTGTTAAACCCGTGTTGATAACCCGCGCCTGTGGGTAATACTGGCCACCACTGTTAGTCGATTCTGGATCGAATATACCTTTCATATCAGGTGAATAAGTTGCCAGGTTAAGGCCGTTTACATATACACGCAGGTTACTCAGGCCAACCTTATTTGAAATCGTATTCGGCAACGTGTAGCCTAATTCCAGGTTTTTCAGGCGCAGATAGTCTGTGCTTCTCAGCCAGTAGCTGGTACCATTGGAGAAATACTGGTTGCTCCGATCTACAATGCGTGGGTCAACGGTACTTGGATTATCTACGGTCCAGCGGTGATCGTAGCTGTACTTCAGGAAGTTACCAATCGTGCCCGACTCAGTTTGGAGGAAGATCTGAGCGCCTGTTGAGCCTTGTAAGAGGATGCTGAGGTCGAAGTTTTTGTACCGAACACTGGCATTCAAACCACCCTGAAAACGAGGCTGGTTGTTGCGGTCGGCCCGTACACGATCGTCACCATTGATCTTACCATCACCGTTGATATCCTTCAGCTTCATATCACCAGGGCGTAACAGACTCGCACCTACACCGCTGTAATCCAGTTTATTGGCATCAATTTCGGCCTGTGTACTAAAAATGCCATCGTACTGATAGAGGAGCGTACCATTGGCATTGTTGGGGTTATTTACATCAGATGGAATGGGTTTACCCGTTGAACGCTGCCACTCTGGGGCACCTGGCGTTTCATCCCAGAACGTAATTTCATTCTTGGCGTAGCCACCATTCACGCTGACGCTGTATTTCAAGTCGCCAGCCTGTCCATTATAGCCAACCCGGAATTCATAACCCTTGTTGGTAACCTTACCGATGTTGGTAGCGGGTAAGGTGGCACCCGTTGTTTGCGGGATAGACGCACTCTTGCGCCACAGGATATTCGACCGTTTATTCTGAAACACGTCGAATTCGAAGAACACCTTCCCGTTGAGCAGAGAGCCTTCCAGACCAATGTCCGAATTGTTGGCTACTTCCCAGGTTAGAGACGTGTTGGGAACACCATTTTCGTAGAGCGTTTGCGAAACCTGGTTATTTATGACATAGCCCCAGTTCGAGTTGACGCGGTCGCCGTAGGCATACGTTGGCAAGTAATCATATTCGCGCAGGGTATTATTGAAATATACCTGATCGTTACCCAACTGGCCCCAGGATGCCCGCAGTTTCAGGGAGCTAACTACTGGTAGGGCTTTCTTGAAGAAATCTTCTTCTGAGATACGCCAGCCCGCTGTTACACCGGGGAAGAAACCCCATCGGCTTGAAGCGGGGAACATGTACGACCCATCGTACCGCCACAGGAATTCGGCCAGATATTTCTCTTTGTAATTGTAGGCGGCCCGACCGAAGTAACTCATGCGAGCCCGTTGCCAGATTGGTGTTTGAGTTGGATCATTGGTGGCAACCTGTTGGGAACTCCCCCCGGCAAATAACTGATCAATAGCCGTCGAGTTAAAGTACTGGCGGAAACCTCGGAAACCGTTTGAATTAGATTGCTCTTTGGTAATACCGGCCAACAGCGTAACGGCATGATTTGCCCCAAAAGTGCGGTCATAAGACAAGATACCGGAAAGCAACGAGTTGAACTGATCGTTTGTGTACTGGTTAAGCGTTGCCTGAGCTGGTCCTTTCTGTACGCGCTGAAGAAGCGGTTCCTTTGTGGTTGGGTCGTAGGAGGTATAATCCCAGCTATAAACGAACCACGGAGTTTGCCAGGTTTTACCCTGCTGGATGTACTTATCTAACGCTACGCTACCAGTTAACTTTAACCCTGGAATCCAGGGGTTCGTAATATTAATACTGGCGTTACTTTGCACATAATAGCGTGTGTCTCTGTTATAACCTGTTGCATCGGTCGTGACTAGTACGGGCTGTTGTCCATTCTCGATATCAGGAGCAGGTAGCCCATTTGGCCAGAAAGCGGGTTTGTTTGGATAGCCCCGCATGAGCATCCGGAAAATAGCCCCTGGGTCTACCGTTGGATTGAACCTATTCTCCTGACGGCCCACCACACCCGTAACCAGATTAATATACTTACTGATTTTGGCATCCAGATTCAGGCGGAAGTCGTATTGCTTATAACCTGTAGCCGATTTATTGTAGTAGCCATCCTGGTTTTGGTAATTGACGGAGGTCAGATATTTGATATTTTCCGAACCACCCACCAATTGCAATGTGTGCCTCACTTGGGGCGACCAGGTTTTTAGAGCTGCGCCGAACCAGTCAGTATTTGGGTGTCCCCAGGGGTCTGAACCATCCTGAAACTTCTTGATATCATCGGGAGAGTAAGCGGCTTTAACAATAGCTCCATTGTCGGGCCGGGTGTAACTTCCCGTAGTATTGAATGCTGCATTAGCATCTTTCCAATACTGCGAAGGCAGGTTGTTATACAGATTAATCTCGTTATTCAACTGAGCATATTCGGCCGCTGATGCCATCTTGGGAATAACAGTTGGTTGAGCAAAGCCCTGATTGAAGCTGTATGACAACTCCGGTTTACCGCTTTTACCCCGTTTGGTCGTTACCAGAATTACCCCGTTGGCCGCCCGCGAACCATAGATAGCTGCCGAGGCATCTTTCAGAACCGACATGCTTTCGATATCAGCCGGATTCAGGCGATCAATACCCCCGGCCCGGGCGGGTACACCATCAATAACGATCAGAGCATCGTTATTTCCCAGGGTGTTTGACCCACGAATCCGAATGGCAGCACCGTCATTCCCTGGTTGACCACTGGAATTTGTGGCAATAACGCCTGGCATCCGGCCCGCAATGGAATTACTCAGGTTTACGGCTGGTGACTTGATCAGATCGGTTCCTTTTACCGTGGCTACGGCTCCCGTTACGGTTTCTTTTTTCTGCTCACCATAACCCACGACAACAACTTCATTCAACATTTTGTCGTCGGAAGCCATCGTGACGTCAAGTGAGCTTCGGCCAGCCACAGCGATTTCCTGGCTTACATAGCCGATGTAGGAAAACACAAGCGTTTCGGTGCCTCGTGCCAGATTCAGTGTGTAACCACCATCAGCGGAGGTAACCGTACCGGTAGTGGTTCCTTTCACCACAATACTAACACCTGGCAGAGCTAAGCCCTGCGCATCAATCACTTTGCCCGTTAGCTTCGACTGAGCAAAAGCGCCTATCGAGCAAAATAAACTGAACAGGAGGAGAGAACAGAACGCGATTCGCCTGGGTCGGATCGCATTGGTTAGGAAGGTGTCATCTCGTAGAAAGAAGACCTTCTGGTGTGTACATTCTTTTTGCATAAGCTTAACCTGTATAGGGGTTTGTAACAACAGGGAAAGCTTACTACTCAGGGGTTTTTACTTATCAAATATTACTCAATATCGACTGTTTTTTAACAATATTTTAAATAAAACATGGTATATTCATATTATTTTAGAGGAAGTTTGGAGGTTAATAATATATTTTATGAAATCCTTCCCCAGTTATTTTCACTCTGTTTCAGGTTATCTACGTGGTTTCGGATAGGTGCATGCTGGGGCAGCAAAAGCTCAGGGTCTTCAGTCAGAATTGCCTGGGCAGACTCGCGGGCCGCTGCCAGAATAGCACCGTCTTTGGCTAAATCGGCTATCATCAAATCCATTACGCCACTTTGCTGTGTGCCAGTCAGGTCGCCGGGGCCGCGCAGTTGGAGGTCCACATCCGCAATCTCAAAGCCGTTGTTGGTTCGCACCATCGTTTCCAGTCGAGTACGGGTATCGCTGCTGAGTTTGTAGCCGGTCATCATCACGCAATACGACTGTTCGGCTCCGCGACCAACTCGACCACGAAGCTGGTGCAGTTGAGACAGACCAAAGCGTTCGGCACTTTCAATGACCATTACGCTGGCATTAGGTACATTTACGCCTACTTCAATGACAGTGGTAGCTACCAAAATCTGGGTTTCCATTTTTAGAAACCGCTTCATCTCGTCATCTTTTTCGTAAGGAAGCATTTTGCCATGGAGCATTCCGACTTCATACGTTGGACGAGGAAATGCCCGCTGCATACTCTCAAAGCCATCCATCAGGTCTTTGTAATCGAGCTTCTCCGACTCTTCAATGAGGGGATACACTACGTACACCTGCCTTCCCAATTCAATCTGCTGGCGCATGAATCCAAATACCTCTGAGCGGTGTTTATCGTATTTATGGACAGTTTTGATGGGTTTTCGACCTTTCGGCAGTTCGTCAATAACGGATACGTCGAGGTTGCCATAAAGCGTCATGGCCAGCGTCCGCGGAATTGGCGTAGCGGTCATGACCAGAATATGCGGGGGAACAACTTCATTCTTCCGCCAGAGTTTGGCCCGTTGTGCAACGCCAAAACGGTGCTGCTCATCAATGATACAAAGCCCAAGGTTTTTGTACTGTACGGCATCTTCGAGCAAGGCGTGCGTGCCCACCAGAATGTGCATCTTGCCTGATTGTAGTTCTTCATGCAGGACTACCCGGCGTTTCTTGTTCGTGGAGCCAGTTAAAATGCCGAGATTAAGCCCCATGGCATCGGCGAACGGCTTTAGTCCGTTAAAATGCTGATCGGCCAGAATTTCGGTAGGGGCCATCAGGCAAGCCTGCGCTCCATTGCCAATAGCCAGCAGACAGGCAATGAAAGCCACAATGGTTTTGCCGCTTCCCACATCCCCCTGCAACAGCCGGTTCATCTGCTTACCGGTTAGAAAATCAGCATAGATTTCCTTAATAACGCGCTGTTGTGCCCCCGTCAATTCAAAGGGTAGCAGCTCGTTATAAAAGTGCTTCATCAGCGATGTATCCCGGAATACCTGACCCGGAAACTCCTCTTTCTGAATGAGTTTATTCTTGATCAGTCGGAGCTGGTTGTAGAACAATTCCTCAAATTTCAGTCGCCGTTGGGCCTGCTTCAACCAGGCCTGATTTTGGGGCAGGTGAATATTCCACATAGCCTCCCGTTTCCCGATGAGCCGGTATTGCTGAACAAGCGAATCGGGCAGGGTTTCGTGAATGTGTTGCCAGGATAGTTCCAGCAGTATCCGCATCACCTTGCCAAGGACTTTGCTGTCGAGATGTCGTTTGCGGAGTTTTTCAGTCAGGTTATATACCGGGAAAAAGCCGGGCTCGGTTTCCGAAGCGGTATTCGCATTTTCCAGTTCAGGATGGATAATACTAAACTGCCCGTTAAATGACTGTGGTTTGCCGTAGGCAACGTATTCGCCGTCACGCCGGAGAATTTTCTCAATGTACGTGATGCCCTGAAACCAGACGAGACTCAGCGAGCCGGTTCCGTCCGTAAACGTGGCAACTAAGCGCTTTTTTGAACCTTCACCTTCCAGATACCAGTCGCGCAGACGCCCGCGTATCTGAGCAGAAGGCATCGAATCCATCAGTTCGCTGACGGTATAAAATCGGGATCGGTCATCGTAGCGAAAGGGGTAGTATTGAATTAAGTCACCGTAGGTAAACAGGTTCAACTCTTTATTGAGCAGTTCCGTACGCTGCGGTCCTAACCCTTTCAGGTATACTAGCGGTGTGTCGAAAAAAGTAGCTCGTTCGGTCATAACAGACCCGGTAAACCCCAGTTTATTGGCAGGATTTGACCAAAAATACGGATTTCTATTGGAAATGATGTGGAGTGGGTGGGGTAAGTGAAGTAGGTGGAGTGAGTGCAGTAAGTGGAATGAGTCGAGTAAGGCCAATTCGTTTTACTCACTTCACATACTGCACTCACTCCACCTACTTCACTTACTCCACTAAATTACTCTTCATCCAAACGTCCGATTCCAAAGGCGAGGCCAGCATAGATATCCAGCCCGCGGGGTTGGATACCGTTGGACTTGGTCCCCACTAAGCCCAGGAAATTATCTGTACCCAACCAGCCCGGCCCTACACGTATTGACGCCCCAGCAGTTAACCCGCCATTTAGGTAGGCAACGGGTAAGGCTAAACTGAGCCATCGCACATCATAGCGGGGGGTGACTGCCAGCAGGGAAGGTTGATGGATAGAGGCTGCCTGCACCGCCCGAACGTCCTGCAGGTAGGTCAGGTTTATTCCAAAACCGCCGGGCAATTGATAATCGGCGGTAAGATTAAGGGAGGTTGGGAGGCCCGCCCTGAATGTATTACTGTCGGGAGTTCGACCAGTGTTTAATTTGTTTTGAATAACCTCAATGATCGAACCGGTTCCATTGAGGTTATTAAAATCGCTACTTCTGAAGTTGACTGGATTCGCGCCGATATTGGTATACGTATATGTCTGGCCTTGATACGTTAATCCGCCAATATCGGTAACAGCCAAACCCAATTGTAATTTCGGACTTTCCGCATCATACTGGTCTATATACGTCAGACCCAAATCGAAGCCCAAGCCACGGCCGGGTACTGATGTGCTAAACAGGGTTGAGGGGGTCAAACTACGGTTCTGAAGGAAGGTTGTATAAGCAAAGGTCGCGTCTAGTTTATTGACTTCCAGTAGGGCACTATTTGCATTGGCCGGATCCTCTATAATTCTGTAGTTCAAACCCCGATTAATTAACTGTTGGGCATTATATCCCAACAAAAATTTGGCAGTGGCCCCAAGCAGGAGTCTTCGCCCATCGCCCTCCATAACAGTTCCCGCATAGGTAAGACCCAACTCGGCATACGTATTGGTATTGGCATTGAATTTATTATCGTTACTAGGAATGCTGTATAAGGCCCCATCGTTTAAACTAGCCCGAACGGCCGAGAGTAGGTTCTCCGATGCGCCAACTACCTGAGCAACGCCCCTAAAGCGGGTTGTTATGGCAAATGCGCCACCTGAACCCGCTCGTATCAAAAGTGAAGGCCCACGGATTTCACCCCAAATTGTCCCGTTCTTAGTTCTGCCGTTCAATGTTTCCTGGGTGTACTCTTTTTCAAATTTAATAGTGCCACTTGCATTTTTATACTGAGCGGGCACAGTCCCAGCTATCAGGCTAAGTAATGAAAACGGTGCCTGGTAGCGTACGTAGTTGTTATCAACGTGTCCATTGCCTGTAAATACGTTTACGTAAAGTTTGGACGGTGAATCAGCGGCTAAAGCGGGGTTTATGTACAATCGGTTTGTTCCGCCATACCGGCTGGTTGAAATACCAAGAAGATTTTGGGTAAAACCTGATGTTGCTAGGAGCAAAAACAGCCCTAAACTGAGCAAATACTTCATGTAGTGAATAAATGAATGAAAAAGCGTTCTACAAATGAAACGCAATTCCGACGCCAGGGTTAGATCGAGACGGATTTATTTTGATTGATCGGTAAAGATTGGGGTGATAAGTTTCCCTAAGTAAGTGGTGCTGATACTTGTACGTTTCGTAGGGGAAATAATGGTAAATACTCGCAAACGGCTACCAACAATATCAGTAAACCACCAATTGTACCAATTCCCAGCCCATACTAGAAGGCTACGTTCCTATACCGAGAACGAGGCACCCCATTTCTTCCACTTGATGTTGGACTAATTCACAACAAAGTTTCCCGGACTTTATCTGTATAAGGCGCTATTTTACGTTATTTGGATACCTACCGAATTGTACGTACATGAAATTTTTATTGACTCTCCTTTTTCTAGTGCTGTTTTGTCTATCGAATGTCCAGGCACAGCGTCGCGGGAACTCACAATTTATCCCGTATTCTGAAGTTGGATTAGGCGGAGGAGCTTCTATTTATTTAGGTGATCTGTCTCCTCCCAGCCAAACGTTTCAAAGTTTTTCGCTCCTGCCCCGCTGGAATCTCGGGGGGAGTTTTATTCGTCATCTTAGCCCCCATTTTTCCGCTCGGGCATCCTTTACTGTAGTACGATTGGCTGGAGATGATTACTCGTTCAACAAGGATGAACCAAACCTGCATCCGATACAGTTTCAACGGAATCTGCATTTTCGTAATGACCTGAAAGAACTGGCATTTAGTGGGATATACCAATTCCAGTCGGAAGGACGTAAGCCCAATCAGCGCCCTGCGGTTACGCCTTACCTAACGCTGGGTGTAGCCTTGGTAGCGCATAATCCAAAAGCGCGTATGCCCGTTAATGCGGATGGGTCACTTGGCGATTGGGTAGCCTTACAGCCGTTGGGTACAGAAGGACAGGGCCAACCCGGTTATGCCAAACCGTACTCACTCCTTACAGTAGCGATACCCGCCGGAGCCGGTATCCGATGGCAACTCACCGAAAGCCTGAACCTGGCCGCAGAAATTAGCTTTCGGTATACGTTTACTGATTACTTAGACGATGTAGGCGGCCTTTATCCAAACCCAGCTGACTTGCCCAAGGCCCTGTCGGCTACGTTTGCTGACCGACGTAACGAAGTCATTGCTGCCCGTACAGGAAGCGATCGGACTACAGCCTTGAATACGCTGTATGCAGTCCCTACAGAGGTGAGACGAGGACTGGCTGGCAATGACTCCTATCTGCTTACGCAGATCACAATTCATTATGTACTTCCGGGGAGCGGCATTAAATGTCCCCCCATTGGACGCTAACACTGTCAATAGAAAAACGCTATCAGCCCAGGCTGATAGCGTTTTTCTATTGACAGCTTGTGATTCTATAGGCTTATACCCCTTCGGCCTCTACTAATTTAACTTCAGGCACCAAACGAGTCAGAAGGTTTTCAATGCCTGCTTTGAGGGTAAGGGTAGATGATGGACAACCGCTGCAAGATCCTTGTAAAAGAACTTTTACGGTGCCGCTGGGCTCATCGAAGGAATAGAAACTAATAGCTCCTCCATCGGATTCAACGGCGGGTTTGATATACTGATCCAGCACCGCTTTTATTTTCTGTACGGTTTCAGAATCCATATCCAGTTTCGTGGTGTTGGTATCCATCGTCCGCTGCGAGAAAACAGGCTTCTGCTCACCGAAATATTCTTTAAGGAAGAGTTTGACCTCAAACAGAACCTCGTCCCAATCGGTCTCATCATCTTTCGTGACGGTTACAAAATTTCCCGAAATAAAGACACGACGTACAAACTCAAAGCCGAAGAGCGCCACGGCTAAAGGTGATGCTTTCCCTTCAAGAAGGGCATCACCCGGTGTAGCATAATCGAATGTAAGCCCAGTAGGTACAAGTTCAAAATTAACCACGAACTTCATGGAGTTCGGGTTAGGGCTGCCTTCCGTAAAAATAGATACGGGACGGTTTAGCGTTGGATTCATTGTCAGGAACGTTTTCAGTTTACCAGCACATCGACCAGTAGTTGTACAGACGTAACAGTCGAGCCGTTTTTTTAGTTTTTCTATACGAAAAAACCCGTTCAACTAATGTTAAACGGGTTTTTTCGTTAAGCCTGGGCGATTTTAAAACCTTATAAGCTTAAAAGTGCCTGACTAGGCTACAGCTACTTCAGCTACAGGAGCAGTTTCAACTGCCGACGGGCCAGCTGGAATGATATCTACATACGAGCGGCTATCGCGACCTGGACGGAATTTCACGGTACCTGCTACCAGAGCAAATAGTGTATAATCTTTGCCCAGTCCAACGTTTTTGCCAGGATGGTGTTTTGTACCGCGCTGGCGGACGATGATATTGCCGGCAATGGCCGATTGACCGCCGAATAACTTAACACCCAGCCGCTTGCTGTGCGAATCGCGGCCGTTTTTGGAACTACCTACACCTTTCTTGTGTGCCATTTTTTTAAGGAGTCAGGAGTTAGGAGCGGGGAGTTGCTGACGCGTAAGCCATTCTCACTCCTTGCTCCTAACTACTATGTTAAAGAGTTATGTCTTCGATCATGACCTTCGTCAAATACTGACGGTGGCCGTTTTTCTTTTTGTATCCTTTCCGACGCTTCTTCTTGAAGACGATAACTTTTTCGCCTTTAAGGTGTTCGACGATTTTAGCAGATACCGTCGCTCCTGCGACAGTTGGAGCACCGATGCTAATGCTCCCTTCGTTATCAACAAGGAGAACCTTCACCTTGTCGGAGGCAAGTGCAGCGTCCACATCGCCTTCTAACCGGTGGGTATAGATATGGCGACCCTTTTGGATCTTGAATTGCTGCCCTGCGATCTCTACGATTGCGTACATGTGTTGTGTATGAAATTGGAAATGAGGGTGCAAATGTAGTGAATTTTTGCTAAAATCCAATACCTCCTTTAGTGTACACGTATTTTTTGCCCAGGACGAAGTCGTGAACCGGAAATATGGTTTTTGCGCTTCAACGCAGATAACGATAGGCCGTACCGATCGGCAATAGAACTGAGCGTTTCACCAGACCGCACCTTGTGTAATACGGTTCGTTTTAATCGCGGTCTTGAACTTGATTCTGAGGAGGATGAACGACCACCCCGCAGGTAATCCCATACAGAACCTGTTAGCAGAAAATGATCGGAGTTAATCGTGTTTTCTGGAAATGAGAAGATATTCAATGGACTGAATGGGTTGCCCTCATACCGCGTCTCAAAGTGTAAGTGTGGTCCTGTACTGCGGCCGGTACTACCGCCCAGGCCAAGCTGGTCACCAGCTTTAACCAGTTGCCCCTGCTCCACGGTCTGTTTGGACATGTGTCCATAGAGTGTTTCGAGACCATTATAGTGGCGGACCAGCACGAAGCGTCCGTACCCATTACCATCCCAACCCACTACTCGAACAACACCATCGAAGGCCGAATAGATTGGCGTACCAGTTTCAAGATCAAGGTCGGTACCCGTATGCCAGCGCCCCCAGCGATACCCGAAATTAGAGGTCATTTTGCCGATTTCCAGTGGAGATGACCAAAAACGGTTAGCAGGGGGATCATATAACTTGATATCAATCGTTTCGTCAAATTCGAGTGGGTTGATATTATAGGGGTCAATAGTGCGGGAATCCCATACGGCATAGTAATCGGCAATCTTTACCCATTCGTTACCAACGAGCACAGAGTCTATGACTTCAACTACACTAGTTTCACCCTGATCGAGCTGGCTGGTGTCTTCGCTAACAACCGGGTTTAATTCTTTTTTCGGCTCAAACTGATTATTAAAGCGCAGTTGAGTTGTTTCCTGTTCAAACTGGTCGTCCGCTTTTTGCGGCTGTTCAACGACCGGGGCATTCGGACTTGATCCGTTTTTGGGCGCGATACGCAGGTTATTTTTAAATCTCCCGCGCTCCTGGGCCTGTGCTGTTACGGTAATGCACAAGCACCCAATGGCCAGTAGCCACTGTGTAGCGGTTCTTCTCATCGATAAGTTGATGAGTTTACGGTTTACGGTTTACGGTTTATGGTTGGCTGACGCGAGCAAGAGGATGCGTCAGCCAACCATAAACCGTAAACCGTAAACCGTAAACTACTTTTTGTTAATGAACAATTTCTTCGCCCTGCATTTCCAGCGTGACTAAATAACGTTCTGCGTCGAGGGCTGCCATACAGCCTGTGCCAGCTGCTGTAACCGCCTGACGGTAGATGTTATCCTGTGCGTCACCGCAGGCAAATACGCCGGGTATATTGGTTCGGGTGCTTCCTTTCTCGGTCAGTATATAACCATTGTCATCCAGATCGAGGAATTCCCGGAAAATATCGGTATTGGGTTTGTGACCAATAGCCACAAAAAATCCTGTCACGTCTAAAACGCGTTCTTCACCGGTTACGGTATTCTTTACCAGAACACCCGTCACATCTTCGTCGCCCAACACTTCTTCGGTTGCTGAGTTATACAAAATTTCGATGTTATGGGCTGTTTTGACGCGCTGTTGCATAAACTGCGACGCCCGCATTTCATCGCGCCGGACCAGCATATACACTTTGCGGCAGAGGTTGGCCAGATAGCTGGCTTCTTCGGCAGCTGTATCACCAGCGCCTACGATGGCCACATCCTGGCCTCTGAAAAAGAAGCCATCACAGACTGCACAGGCAGATACCCCCCGACCATTGAGTCGCATTTCGGAAGGTAGGCCAAGCCATTTGGCGGAGGCACCAGTCGAAATAATGACCGAATCGGCGGTGATTTCGTATTTGTCGTCAACAAGAGCCCGGTGGGGATTATTCGGACCGGGCTGCTCAGCGAACACAACTTTTGTGATCATCCCATAGCGGATGTCAGTACCAAATCGACGGGCCTGGGCTTCCAGATCCTGCATCATTTGCGGACCCTGAACTCCGTTGGGATATCCTGGGAAATTATCTACTTCGGTAGTGATGGTAAGTTGTCCACCAGGTTGTTCTCCCTGATAGAGTACGGGTTTCATATTCGCCCGTGAGGCATAAATGGCAGCCGTATAACCGGCCGGGCCGGAACCTATAATTAAGCACTTAACGTGTTCGGAAGTCATTGCAGTGGGAATGAGTTGCCTGGTAACTAAAAATACCGCTCCCTAAAAAGTGAGGGTATTGAGACAACGTACACAAAATTGAAAAAAATCCCGCAAACAGCAATGATTTACGCACTATGAATTGCGATGTACAATGTATTTAATATGAACTCGGCTACTGTGAGCCTACACGTATTTTGTAATTCCTGCCCTGTAAATCAAAGTAATTTCCAGTCGATACGACGGTTGAGCCGTCGGTTTTCGTCTGTTGTATTTGGAACAAGGGGACGGGTTTTACCATAACCAACCGCTTTGATACGACTGGCTTCAACTCCTGCTTTGGCCAGATAGGCAACAACTGCCTGAGCCCTTTTTTGTGAGAGCGCCAGATTAATAGCAGCATCACCTTTGTCGTCAGTATGCCCTGAAATCTCCACTTTAAACGTTGGGTTGGCCTGTAAAAAAGTAGATAGATGGTCAAGTTCGGTCTTTGACTTGTCTGCCAGATCGTACCGACCGGTTTCAAAGAACAGATTGTTCAAAGTTTCATTGGCCGATGTGCCTGCCAACGCTGGTTCCAGTGGAACCGTCAGGGACATGGCATCACCTTTAGTTTTCTGGGTAAAATCGAAGGATAGACTTTTAAACAGATACCCAGGTTGACTCACATAGAGGGCATACTCACCCCCACTTGGCAGCACGGCAGTATATTGACCCGTTTGGCTATCGGTCTGGACCCTTGAAACGACCTGATTCGTTTTTAGATCAATTAATTCAAGGTTTGCTGCTAGCGGCTTTTTCGTTTTGGCATCGGTTACAATTCCCTTCAGATAGCTCACCGGTTTAATTCGTTCACGTAGCGATTCTGGCAAATCGAAGGTGTATAGCCGTGATTTCTGCGAAACACCGTCTTTCTGTTCTTCGTAGGAATAATAGGCTCGTGTTCCATTTGCTGATACAAATAACGAAGCCTGGTCTTCCGACGTATTGATCGGATAACCTAGATTTGTTGGTGACGACCAGCCGGATGCGCAATTGTCGGCCACAAACAGATCGTAACCACCCATACCAATATGGCCCTCTGATGCAAAAAACAAACTTTGCCCATTGGGGTGAATAAAGGGTGATGCTTCGTTAAACGGGGTATTAATCGGTTCGCCCAGATTGACAGGTTCATTCCAATCCCCAGTGGTAGTAAGATCACTCCGCCAGATATCGCGCCGACCTTTTCCGCCTGGTCGGTCAGAAACAAAATAAAGTTGGCGCCCATCTGCCGATAGGGCGGGTTGTGATTCATAATAACGTGTATTGATCGCTGGTCCTAGATTTTCTGGAGTCGACCAATCGCTACCTGTTTTATGACTTGCATACAAATCACAGCTACCGAATCCTTTACGACCCTGGCATGCCGTAAATACAATCGTACGTCCATCGGCCGAGAGGCTGGCTGTCCCTTCGTTTTCGGGTGTGTTGATGTTGCTGGCAAGTGAGGTAGGAGGGGACCAGGTTTCACCATTGAAGGTGGCCGTCATCAGATCTTCGTCCCCTTCGGGTTTCAGCGCTGTAAAGACCAGCGTTTGCTCATCGGCAGTTAGTACGGGAAAGTATTGCGAAGGCGTCGTTTGCAATATGGACGAAAGCGGTTTGGGGTCAACGGCCTGGGGATGTTGTATGGCTTCCTGGGCAAAGCGTGCCGTTTCAATCTGTCGGGCAATTCGTTTTGCCTGTGCCGATTGAGGGGCAAACATCGTCTGGTATTTTTCGAGATAGGGGAGGGCTTCGCCGTACCGGCCTAGCCGAAGCAGGGTAGTGCTCAGCGACTGATAGGCTGCTCCCGATGCGGGGCTGTCGGGCTGGAGTTTTATGGCATTCCGATAGACGGCCAGAGCGGGATCGTATCGTTTCGTGAATTCGTAGAGTTGTCCGAGCTTGAGGTAGGCATCCGTAAAATTTGGATCCTGTTTTATGGCCTGCTCCATATATGGAATAGCCTCATCTGCTTTCCGTTCGCCAAATAGCTTGATGGATTGGGCGTAAAGTTCCTTAGCCTTCGTATCCTGTGAAAAGGAGGAAAGGGAGGAGAGGAGGAAAGGGAGGAGGGGGAGAAAAAGACGAACTATAGAACAAAGTTCCTTTGTCCCTTTCCTCCTCTCCTCCCTTTCTCCCTTTATGGAATGTCCATGTATTTGTGTGTCTGCAACGATATTTGCCATTGCGGGTGATCTTTTACATACTCAACGATACGAGGTAGCATTTCATTGGAACGACCCCATTCGGTTTGCAAAAAGAGCCTGCAATCGGGTCGTAAATGAGGCACAAACGACTCGGCAAATGCAAAGTCAGATTGGTTGTAGATAATAACTTTAAGCTCGTTCGCTTTATTGTAAATGTCGGGGTTGGGCGCTTTAAATTTCTTTGGTGAAAAGCAAATCCAATCCCACGAACCCGTAACTGCCTGGCACACACCCGATGTTTCTATATTGGTCTGAAAACCTGCTGATTGCAGAGCCGATGTTAGCTCAGAAAGGTCGTGCATGAGTGGTTCTCCACCTGTAATGACGGCCATCCGTCCGGGATACTGTAATGCCCCGTCAACGATGGAATTAATTGTTAGTTTAGGATGTGCATCAGCATCCCACGATTCTTTGACATCGCACCAGAAGCAGCCTACGTCGCAGCCGCCGAGCCGGATAAAGTAAGCTGCTCTACCTGAATGTGCCCCTTCGCCCTGAAGTGTGTAAAACGCTTCCATAACGGGCAGGATAGACATTGCCGATTTTATTGATGTTTGTTGATTGTGGTCCAAAAGCATAGACAAAGATACGAACGAGCAGGCTGATAAGGACTTTTTGTTGAATTGGTTCATTCTCATTTTCTTCCTTACCTTTGCCCTATGATTTCCCAACGGGCCACTCATTCTCCTTTCCGACATCGTCGCCATCATCGCGGCTGCTAAGCCCGTGCAACCAGGTGTTGTCCTGTTCAAACGTCGAAACCTGTCCATTTTCGCGTATTTTTGCCCCCTAATTTAATAAACCACACATCGGTCAATCGCTGTTTCTGGTTTTAATTGAAAATCAACGAATTACAAGGTGTGTCGCTAAACTCGTACATCGTAACTCGTACATCGTACATTCACTGTGTCTTCTGTATTACGAATTGCTCTGCAAAAAAACGGTCGGTTAAGCGAAGATTCATACCAGCTTTTCAAAGAATGTGGTATCCGCTTCGACTACGGCACCGGTAAGCTCAAGTCCGTTTCGTCGAACTTCCCCGCTGAATTCCTATTCCTGCGCGACGACGATATTCCTGGTTACGTTGAAGATGGCGTAGCCGATTTAGGTATCGTTGGCGAAAATGTTGCCGTTGAAACTGGTCGGCCAGTAACAACGATTCACAAACTGGGCTTTTCTAAGTGCCGTCTATCCATCGCTGTTCCGCGTGGTGTGGAGTGGACGGGCATTCAGCACCTGGACGGTAAAAATATTGCTACGTCTTATCCGAATTTATTAGGGAAATATCTTGCCGAGCAGGGCGTTCGGGCCGAGATTCATGAGATTAGTGGATCGGTTGAAATTGCACCCAGCATCGGGCTCGCTGAAGCCGTTTGCGATATTGTCAGTTCGGGAAGTACGTTACTGAGTAATGGGTTGAAGGAAGTTGAAACAATATTTCGTTCTGAAGCCATTCTCATTGCACGCCCTGAACTGGATGCGGATAAGCAGTCGTTGGTTGATAAACTCCTGTTCCGGATCAAATCGGTACAGGCGGCCAAAAACAACAAATACATTGTGTTAAACGCGCCGAATCATGCTCTCGACCAAATAACAGCCTTACTACCGGGTATGAAAAGCCCGACCGTAACCCCGTTGGCTACCGAAGGCTGGAGTTCGGTTCATTCGGTACTGAATGAAAATGAGTTCTGGGAAAACATTGAAGCCATCCGTGCCGCCGGTGCCGAAGGTATTCTGGTTATCCCGATTGAGAAAATGATTTATTAAAAGTATATAGGAGCGAGTAGTGAGGAAAGAGAATGGCTGACGCAAGCAAATGGACGCGCCAGCCATTCTCACTCCTCACTACTCGCTCCTCGCTCCTACAAAAATGAATATCATCCCGTTTCCTTCCCGTGCTGAATGGCCTGCTTTGCTGGCTCGTCCTGTTCAGTCGACACAGCAGATCGAGGCTGCGGTGGCACCTATATTAGCGCAGGTTCGTGCTGGCGGAGATGGTGCGCTACTTGAGCTGGCGGAGAAATTCGATAAGATTGAGTTGAGCAAGAGTCAACTGCAAGTTAGCCCTGATGAACTTGACGAAGCCGAAGCGCAACTGAGCGATGGGCTAAAAGCGGCTATTCGGCAGGCGTATCAGAATATTCGCTTGTTTCATGAAGGACAAAAGCAGCCCGTCGAGAAAATCGAAACGATGCCGGGGGTACTGTGCTGGCGAAAAAGCGTAGGTATCGAAAAGGTAGGGCTTTATATTCCAGGCGGTACCGCTCCATTATTTAGTACGGTTTTAATGTTGGGTATTCCAGCGCAACTGGCGGGTTGCCGGGAAGTAGTGCTTTGTACACCGAGTAATCACCCCGCTATATACTTTGCCGCGAAACTAGTTGGTGTGACAAAGGTATTCCGCATTGGTGGAGCACAAGCCATTGCCGCTATGGCCTACGGAACAGAGTCGGTGCCGAAGGTGTATAAAATCTTCGGTCCGGGCAATCAATACGTGACAGCCGCCAAGATGTTAGTCGCAAAAGAAGGCATGGCCATTGATATGCCCGCTGGACCGAGTGAGGTAGCGGTGTATGCTGATGATTCTGCCATACCCGCCTTTGTCGCTGCCGATTTATTATCACAGGCAGAGCATGGGGCTGATAGTCAGGTGTTGTTGGTTTCAACTAGTAAAAAGCTACTTAACAGTGTTAACCTGACGTTAAGTACGCAACTAAGTCGACTTCCCCGGCAAGCAATGGCCACTAAAGCGTTGGAAAACAGTAAGATGATTTTGCTAGATAACCAAGCTGATGCCATCGACTTGTTAAACGACTATGCCGCCGAACACTTGATCCTGAGCATTGAAAACGCGGAAGAAGTAGCCGACCAAATTATCAACGCAGGTTCTATTTTTCTCGGAAACTACACGCCCGAATCCGCTGGCGATTATGCATCGGGTACCAACCACACGCTTCCTACTAATGGTTTCGCACGGGCATACAGTGGTGTATCCCTGGATAGTTTTGTGAAGAAAATTACGGTCCAGTACATTACGCCCGAAGGTTTACAGAACGTGGGTCCCGTGGTGGAAGCAATGGCCGAGGCCGAATCATTGGATGCGCATAAGCGAGCGGTAAGCCTACGACTAGCCAGTCTTACCGAAGTAAATCCGGCTTGATTTTGTTATCTTGCTGGATAAACAAGAAAGTTATGGAACAGCTATTAATAGAAGTTGATACACCACAGGACAAAGAATTACTGCTTGCTCTGCTTCCGAGATTAAACGCACGAGTTGTTGATCGACAGGATATTGATAAAAAAAAGAATGACTTCCTAAAATTAATGGAAGAAATAGCCTCTGGAGGGGGAGTTGGTGCGTCATTTGGTGACCCGTCCGAATGGCAACGAGAAATACGTAGTTGGGATCGAGTACTTGATGGTCGAGAAGAATGATTCTAGACAGTAATATACTTATTTATTCCCTTGAACCTGGATATGACTCATTGCGCATATACCTGGCTCAGCAGGAAGAGTTGCCTTTTATTTCATTAATTACCAAGCTGGAAGTATTAGGTTTTTATCGTCTTCAAGCCAAACATAAGATTGAATTAGAGCGTTTTTTGACTACTGCGTTTGTATTGCCTATCACAGATAATATTATCACTGAAGCCATTCGACTACGTCAGCAACGCAAACGCTCGATTGGCGATTCAATTATTGCGGCTACAGGACTGATCTATAATCAACCAGTCCTGACAAATAATGTGGCCGATTTTACCGATGTTGATGGCTTGACGGTTATTTCGCTGGCGTCGGTTTTATAGTCTATAATTTTTATGCTTGATCTCCTTTCCCTCCGCGCCGATACCCCCGGTGCTCAGCACGTCGTTCATTTTAATAATGCCGGAGCATCGCTGATGCCGAAGCCGGTTATCGACGCGATTACGGATCACATCGCACTGGAAGCCGAAATTGGTGGATACGAAGCCGCCGACGCTCGCAAAGACGCCATTCGAGGTTTTTATACGTCTACCGCTGAACTGCTGAATACAACCGCCGACAATATTGCGGCAATGTCCAGTGCAACAGATGCTTACGCGCAGGCCTTGTCCGCAATTCCGTTTGAGCGGGGTAATGTTATCCTGACGACAATCAACGATTATGTCTCCAATCAGATCGCGTTCCTTTCCCTGAAAAAGCGGTTTGGCGTTGAAGTTGTTCGAGCTGCGGATGAACCGGGAAATGGCGTTTCGGTCGAGGACATGGCGAAGAAGATTAAGTCATTACGCCCGAAACTGGTTGCCGTGACCCATGTGCCAACTAACTCAGGGTTGGTTCAGCCGGTCGAAGCGATTGGTCAGCTTTGCCGGGAGAATGACGTATTGTATCTGGTTGATGCCTGCCAGTCGGTGGGGCAATTGCCTGTAGATGTGACTCAGATTCGCTGTGATTTTCTGACGGCGACCTGCCGAAAATTCCTGCGGGGACCGCGTGGGACGGGGTTTCTATACGTTTCCGATAAGGCTCTATCCATGAATCTGGCCCCCCTGTTTATCGACCTGCATGGGGCTAGCTGGGAATCGGCGGATACGTTTCAACCGATAAAAACCGCCCTCCGGTTTGAAAACTGGGAATTCCCCTACGCTCTGGTTCTAGGAGCTGCCGAAGCCAATCGATATGCCCTGAACGTAGGCATTGAAACTATTGCAAAACGAAATGAGGAACTATGCGGCATGTTACGTAGTCAACTAAGCAAGGTGCCGGGCGTTCGTTTATTGGATGAAGGCCAGCGGTTGGCCAGCATCATAACGTTGTTTAGCGACCGTAAATCGGCTGCCGATCTTAAACTGGCGTTGAAAGCCGAGCATATTAATACCTCACTCAGTCCACATGGAGCGGCAATTCTGGATTTTGATCAAAAGGGCATGAAAACGACCGCGCTACGTATTTCGCCCCACTATTTTAATACCGAAGATGAGATCAATACGTTGGTTGACACCCTGAAAAATAGCTTCAAATGAAATCAGTGCGACTTACAATAGTTACTGGCCAATTCAAGCTCTCCCTGGCAAAATGGTTTATGGCCGGTTGTATTCTTCTTCTGAAGATAGTGCCGGGACAAAGCCAGGATATGTCAGGAAAGCAGATTTTTGACCGGATGCTACGTGTTTACGCTGAAGCAACCACGTATCAGGATCAGGGGCGTGTACAAACTGATTTTTACGAAATTGGTCAGACAAAACCAAAATTCACGACGATTCAGGACTTTACGATGGCGTATGATCGGAAAGGCGGGCGATTCCGTTTTCAGTATGAAACCCAGCCTAAATCATCAGATGATAAGCCAGAAAAGATGGTTATCTGGAGTCAGGAGGGGGATGTACACGTATGGTGGTCTTTATGGGATTCGACGAGCCACGAAGCCTCATTGGGCTCAGCTTTAGGTATTGCTACAGGCGTTTCTGGTACCGCATCCCGCAAAGTTCCTTTCTTACTTATCGCTGAACGTACTGACGCTGGCTGGGGTATCGACTCGTTAAAAGATGTGAAATTGATCGGCACAGATACACTGGATAAGAGTTCCTGCTACCGACTTACAGGGCACGTTCCTGGGGCTTATTGGAAAAATAAGGAGGCTGTTCTCTGGGTTGATCAGAATACCTTCCTGTTGCGCCGGATCGATGAAAATAATTCAATCAGTAAAACTAAGCAGTTGGTAAAAATGAGCTTGACGTACCAGCCCGTCCTCAATAAACCAATTGCTAATGAAGCGTTGACATTTGAGCCTCCCCGTTCTACCAGATTAGTTGAGGTATCATCAAAACTCAATTTACGCTACATAGTTTACGCACTGATTGCGTTGATTGGCGCTGGTTGGCTAATCTATTTACGGTCACGAAATCGAAAACAGACGCTATAAAACGCTCACGAATGAAACACCTCGCCGACCTCCTGCTCTTAGGCGATCCCCGCCTGTACGAAACCTGCGAGCCTGTTCTGGAATCAGAGCTTCCGTTGGCGGCAGGCTGGGTGGCTGATTTGCATACGGTGATGGAGGAAATCAGAGCGAAGTACCAGTTTGGACGGGGTATTGCCGCTCCGCAACTTGGTATTATGAAAAGACTGATTTACCTTAATGTAGCCAAACCGCAGGTTATCATCAATCCTGAACTGGTAGTGGTCAGTGACGAAACCAGCGAACTTTGGGACGATTGCATGAGTTTCCCCAATCTATTGGTACGTGTCCGGCGACATTGCCAGTTGACACTCACGTATCGGGATGAACACTGGCAACACCACACCTGGGAGGTTGCCGATTGGGGCTTATCGGAATTAATTCAGCATGAATACGATCACCTCAACGGGGTTCTGTGTACTATGCGTGCCATTGACGATCAGTCGTTTCGGTGGCGACCAACACCAACTGCCTGACTCATTAATGCTGTATGCTAAGCGGGTCAGTTTGGGTTAACGGAAAAATGTCTGTATTTTTAAGGAAATAATTCCTCATTATGACAATCATAGCCATCGCCAATCGACTGGGCGGCCATGAAATACTTGGACGAAGTATTCGTAGTGAAGCTGACTTGATGCATCTGATTGAACAGGGTATCCCTAAAGCCACAATTCGCTATTTAGCTGATTCGCTGGGCATTGAGCCCAAAGAACTTGTACAATATCTGCCCGTTACCCCCCGTAACCTGCAACGATATCAGGATAAGGATCTACTTTCCGATAGTGTCTCAGACCATATTGTGGCTCTGGCCGAGTTGTTTGAACATGGCGAAGATGCATTGGGGAAAGACTATTTTCGAGACTGGCTCCATGGGTCGATTTTGGCGTTGGGCAATCGGCGGCCTGTTGATTTCCTCAAAACGCATAAAGGCATTGGTATCGTTGACCGGGAGATTGGTCGGATTGAACATGGAATTTTTGCCTGATGGAGTTATTTCGGGTTACGCGCCAGAAGTACGCCAGCGATCTGTCGGGGAATGGTGCGGCTGTGTATGGAGGGAGGTGGAACGAAGCAGGGAGGCCGGTGATCTATGCTGCCAGTAGTCGGTCATTAGCCATTTTAGAGACACTGGTTCACCTGCGACAACCACAACCCCCAACCGATTATCGGGT
This sequence comes from Spirosoma sp. KCTC 42546, assembly GCF_006965485.1. Lineage (NCBI taxonomy): Bacteria > Pseudomonadati > Bacteroidota > Cytophagia > Cytophagales > Cytophagaceae > Spirosoma > Spirosoma sp. KCTC 42546. The sequence continues at coordinate 4,325,997 of NZ_CP041360.1, read as the reverse complement.
CATGGTGTTATATGTTCCTGATCATATTCCGTTTATCAACAGCCAGCAATTGCCCGAAAATTGGAAAGTTGACGAAGCCTATACTCAACAGCTTGGTAGTCAATGGCTGGCTTCAAATGAGTCACTTCTGTTGCGTGTGCCTTCGGTTATCGTTCGGGCAGAGTACAATTATCTGCTCAATCCCGCTCAGGAATTGTTCACAGACGTAAAACTAATTGCCGTGGAGTCCATTGAATTTGACTCGCGATTTTTTCAGAAATTAAGCTAATGCAATCATTTAATCTTAATAACCTCCTTCGCCCCCATATTCTTAGCCTGACACCCTATTCATCCGCTCGCGATGAGTATACGGGTAAAGTCGGTGTATTCCTGGATGCGAACGAAAATCCAATTGGTTCAACAACAAACACGGGCGATTATAATCGCTATCCCGACCCGCATCAGTGGGCTATCAAGCAGCGGCTGGCACCCATCAAAGGGGTTCGACCTGAGCAGATTTTCCTGGGCAATGGGTCCGATGAACCGATTGATTTACTCGTTCGTGCCACCTGTACGCCGAGCCAAGATAATCTATTAATCATGCCGCCAACCTATGGCATGTATGAAGTTTCGGCAGCGGTGAATGATGTGGAGCTGGTCAAAGTGCCACTGACGCCCGATTTTCAGGTGGATACGGAGGCCGTTTTAAAGGCAATCAACTCAAATACAAAACTGATCTGGTTGTGTTCGCCCAATAACCCGTCGGGGAATCTACTGCAGGCCGATGCTATTCGCACGATTCTCGAAGCGGCTCGACAGTCGTTAGTGATTGTGGATGAAGCCTATATCGATTTTGCCGACACGCCATCCTGGACCACTGAACTGGACCGCTACCCGAACCTGGTTGTCTTGCAAACCTTCTCCAAAGCCTGGGGCTTGGCGGCATTACGCCTGGGAATGTGCTTTGCCTCTGAGGAGTTAATCCAGGTGCTCAATAAGATCAAACCGCCATATAATATCTCGGCTCCAACCCAGTCGCTCGCTCTGGATGCCCTTACCCACGAAGCTGCAAAGGATGAGATGGTTCGTCAAATTTTGACGGAACGTCAGTTTTTGGCCGAGAAACTGCGTTCTTTGCCATCGGTACAGGTAATTTATCCATCCGATGCGAACTTTTTGCTGGTTCAATTCAATGATGCAAAGGGTATTTTTGAACACCTGATTGAGCAGCAGGTAATTGTTCGGGACCGCTCAAAGGTAAAACTATGTGGCGGTTGTCTGCGTATTTCGGTGGGCACACGGGCTGAAAATGAGCGACTATTATCGGTGCTTCAAGCTATGGACAGCTCATCGGTAGTCGATGATTTGCCGCTGGGTACTGGTGAGGAAGCTATGAAACCGGAGCCTGTTTCAAATGCCTGATTATTGGGTATGAGTAGCCATACACCTGTTACGAGAACCGAACCGTGTAGTCTAAGAAGACTAATCACTAACTCTATGAAAAAATCGTTTCTATTAGCAGTACTGGTTTTAGCTGGCTGGATACTGACGCCCCATGATGCACTGGCTCAATACAATAACTGGGCCGTGGGCTTTCGTATTGGTGAACCTTCAGGCGTGAATGTTCGGAAGTATTTTGGCACGAACCACGCCTTCGATTTGAATATTGGCACCTACGGTGGAATTTACGGCACCAAACGAAGCTACCGCTCTGGCGATTATCAAAGCGTCGGGCTAAGCATTCAGGGGCATTATTTGTGGCACACCGCTCTCACGAAAAGCGAAAGCATTCGGGCGTATTATGGATTTGGTGGCCAAATAAATAATCGCCGATATTACCCACCTCGTTTAAATGGTGAATACGAAAATGCACTCTCATTAGGAGGTTCGGGTATTGCCGGTCTGGAGTTTTTTCCGGTTGGTAAACCCTACTCGTTTTTTCTGGAAACCGGCGTTTATGTCGAACTTCTTCAGGCGCCATTCTTCCTGAATTTGAATACAGGATTGGGGTTGCGGTATAATTTTTAAAAGAGGGAGGAAAGGGAGAAAGGGAGGAACGGAATTTTTCCTCCTTCCTCCCTTTCCTCCTTTCTCCCTTTCCTCCCATGTTTAAAATCTACAGTTCTTCGGCAGGGTCGGGTAAGACGTACACGCTTACAAAGGAGTACCTGAAACTGGCGCTACGGCCAGATGCGAAGGACGACTATTTTCGGCATATTCTGGCGGTGACGTTTACCAACGCAGCTGCCAACGAAATGAAGAACCGGATTCTAGAACGGCTCTCCGACATTGCCGGGACGAAAGAATTGCCTCTGCTGGATGAGTTAGTCGTTGACCTCTATGGCACACCCCTACACAGCGATGCCTTTGAGCTAGATAAGGCCAAATTGCGCCAGAAAGCCTCAGCTGTTTTCAAAACCATTCTGCACCGGTACGCCGATTTCAGCGTTACCACCATTGACTCCTTTACGCAGCGGGTGGTAATGGCATTTACCGACGAGCTTGGCCTTCCCTACTCGTTTGAGGTGGAAATGGAAACCGATGAAGTACTCGAACTCGCCATCGATAACCTGATTGAAAAGGCAGGTACGGAGGAAATGGAGGAAATTACGACCATTCTGAGCGAGTATTATACCCACGCGGCCACAGAAGGAAAAAGCTGGAATCAACTCCCCGAGTTACTCAAAGAATTTGGCCGAAACCTCACCTCCGATCAGTTTTATGATGCAGTGAATGCTGCCCAGGAATTATCGCCGGGTGCGTTGCGGGCTATTCGCCTACAATTGCTCGAGCATAATCGACAGGTAGAAACGTCCATTATTGACCAGGGGAAACGGGCCTGGTCGCTGATTACCAGCAAGGGGCTTGACGAAGAAGATTTTAAAGGTAAGAAGAACAGTATTGCGGCTTATTTTAAGACTATTGCCCTTACCAACTTCGAGAAAGAGCCAACGGCTACCCACCGGAAACAGATTGAGGGTGACTGGTATTTGCCTAAAACGCCACTACCAACAGCAGCAGCCATTGATAGCATTACAGATGAGTTATGTAATTGCTTTGATCAGATCGAAACGATTCGCTCAGAAAGCAGTCGGCAGGTGACGTTGTTCGATTGCTTATTACCGCATTTGCAGAAATTGGCGTTACTGAAGCAAATGCGGGTGGAGTTCGATGACCTGCTTCGAAAAGATGGGCGGGTGCATATTTCGGAGTTCAATAAGAAAATTTTGAGCATTGTTGCGTCGGAGCCGGTACCTTTTTTGTACGAGCGACTGGGCACGAAGTACAACCACATCCTGATCGATGAATTTCAGGATACCTCCCGGCTACAGTTTGCCAACCTGTTACCGCTTATTGAAAACTCACTGGGTGCGGCTCATTTTAACCTCGCGGTTGGCGATGGCAAACAGGCAATATACCGGTTCCGGGGGGGCGATATGGACCAGATTGTGGCCTTACATCGGCAGGATCTGGAAAGTCTGAAAGTAGCACATAACCCCAGTTCCTGGACGGCCGAGCGAATTGGTATGCTCGACGGACATCTGGAGCCCGAAATTCTGGACACGAACTGGCGGAGCGCGGAGCCAATTGTGCGATTCAATAATGACTTTTTTGAGTTCGTCGCTCGCCAATTTGAGTATCAGCACCCAAAATTGGCTGATGTATTCGATGCCGAACGCCAGTTTCATCAGAAAGCGCAACCGAAAGCAAACAAGGCCGGACATGTACAACTAGACTTTGTTGATAAAGACGACGAACTTGGTAAAGACCTAACCACCCAAATGCTCGAAACAACCATCGCGCATCTGGAAAAGTCGTTGGCCGAGGGGTACCAATACGGTGATATTGCCATTCTGTGTCGCAAAAAATCGCACGCCAAAGCCTTAGCTAATGAATTGAACGCCCGCCAGATTCCCCTGGTGTCGGCAGACTCGTTGTCGCTGGAGTTTTCGGATCCGGTCAAATGGCTCATTACGCTCATGCGTGTACTTCAGCGTCCTGATCTACGCATGCTTCGGTACGAATTGTTGTATCTGTTCCATCGGGTGGTGCAGGGCATTTTCCCGGACGATGTGCTGACGGGGAAACTACGAACTGTAGCTGAAAATGATATTTCGGATGTATATGAATACCTAGCTGCAGAAGGTTACCCACTTGATCCCTACGCCTTAGGGCAGTTGAATCCCTACGAACTGGCAGAGCGATTAACGGCCCAGTTCGGACTTTTTAATCAGGCTGAACATAATCCGTTTCTGTTTCGATTCCTGGATGAAGTATTAACCTTCAATCAAAAACGGAGTGGACACCTGAGCGATTTTTTGGTGTACTGGGATAGTGTTCGACAAAAGATTTCGGTGGAAGGGAATGCCCGGAATGCGGTAAGTATTCAAACAATTCACAAATCGAAGGGGCTGGAATTCCCTGTTGTGATTATCCCATTCGCGAACTGGCGTGTGGAGCCGATTAACGAGAGTACGATCTGGCTCGACCTGGCCGGCGTTCGAACCGATACGCTGGCGCATTCAACCGATACCGGACCGCTTACCCGTCTACTGTCTGCCCCCTCGAACACGACTAGCAAACTGCGCAGTGCACCAGCGTCGGTAGCGGCCCAATACGAAGAGGAACTAACGCGCACGTTCATCGAAAATATGAACCTGCTTTATGTGGCTTTCACCCGCCCCACGGACCGACTGTATATCATTGCCAAGGCAGCTGATTTCGATAAAATCGGCAACCAGAAAGACGTAAGCTACTGGCTGCATGCATTTCTGCGTGATAGCGAAGTGGCCCGTAATTGCGGCTGTGCCTGGGAGAAAGGCCGAACCAGCTACGAAATCAGTCTGTGCGCCGATTCGTTTCCGCACCACCAACTGGATGAAACGCTTGACGAGATTTTCCTGGACGATGTTGTCAGTGGGAATCGAGGGCAGGATATGCAACTGCGTCGGCTAGCCGACCGAATGTTTGACGTAGCAACGTTTGAACGTACCCGAGAACGGGATCGTAAACTATGTGCAGCCCTGAGCCTGATCAAAGGCCCTGAAATGATTGACGCAGTACTTCGGCAACTCGTAAGTGAAGGGCTAATTCGTAAGATAGAATGCGAACTATTGAAGCAGGCTTTACTGGCAATTGTCTTACACCCAGCTTTAACATCTCTTTTTGACTCCACCCTTCGGATTGATACCGATCGGAGTATTTTGAGTAGCAAACGAATGCACGGAGCCCCACATCGGGTAGTACATTACCCCGATGGCCACATTGTTCTGGTGCAATATGAGTCTTTGCCCGGTAAGGAAAATTCACTACCTACGAATCCGGTCAGTACGCTACGGTACTTTACCAATTTGTACCGGGAAATGGGTTATCCTGAAGTTGAGGGCAGGTTAGTGTATCTTGCCGATGAACCCGAAGTAGTGCGAGTGGTTTAATAATGAAAAATGTATAATGGTTAATGTAGAATGATGAAAAAACGCACGAATAGCCTGGATGTAGCCCGATTTAAAAAACATATTATCTCATCATTATTCATTCTACATTGTTCACTATTCATTCAACCAACCTTTGCCCAGTCCCCTTACCAGCTCAAAACGAGTCGGGAAGTTACGTGGATGGGCGTAGGGGCGGTGTCTTTGGGAGCTTCGGTTGCCCTAAGTCATAGCATTGAGCCACTGACACAAGCTGAGATTAGTGCCCTTAGCCCCGATGATATCAATGCACTGGATCGGAAGGCAGTTTATCGCTGGTCTAGCTCGGCCGACCGTCTAAGTGACGTTACGCTGGCCGGTAATTTTGCTCTCGCTGGCCTGCTTACTGTTGGAACAAAGTCAATGCGACAGGATATTAAAACAGTGGGAGTGATGTTCATTGAAACAATGCTGATTGCAAACGGCATTGAACGAACCGTGAAAGGCATAACGCAACGTACCCGACCCTTTGTGTATAATCCGTCGGCCCCTATGGATGAAAAACTTACCCGAGATGCCCGACAGTCGTTTTTTTCGGGTCATGCGACCAATGCATTTGCTACCGCCGTTTTCACGAGCGAAGTGTTTCGCCATTATTTTCCTCATTCTAAATTAAAGCCTGTTGTTTGGGTAGGTTCACTGGGATTGGCTACGGCCACGGCTGTGTTGCGTTATGAGGGTGGGCTGCACTATCCGTCTGATCTACTAGCTGGTGCCGCCTTCGGCTCATTAGTAGGCTGGGGTATTCCAAAACTGCATGAAGTGAAAAACAAGAGCGAACTCGGGCGTAGACTGGATATTCAGCCCTGGAGTACGGGTTTTTCCAATGGAATTTACATGCGGTTGGCCGTGTTTTCGCGTTAACGTTGCTCCAATAGTTGATAGAACCGCACGGGCGGCCCCGGCAGATTTTTATGATGAATATAATTTCAGGATGATTGGTGAGAGTAAAGTGTAAAAAATCTGGGGGCAACGATATAAACAATCATAACTGATTAACAAAATCATATAAATCTGCCGGTCCGCCGATGCGGTTCCCTTGTATTTGACAAATGACAAAAATTACCGACCACATTAAGGCTGCTAACGGCAAACCGATTTTTTCGATTGAAGTAATTCCACCGATCAAAGGGGATAATCTGAAGAACCTGCTCGACAACATCGAGCCGCTGATGGAGTTCAAGCCACCTTTCATTGACGTAACCTACCATCGTGAAGAATACATCGAACGGCCGTTGCCCGACGGCACTATCCAGAAAATTGTAACGCGTAAACGGCCGGGTACGGTAGGGATCTGTTCGGCTATTATGCACCGTTTCGGCGTTGATCCAGTACCCCATGTCCTTTGTGGTGGTTTCTCCCGCGAAGAAACTGAAGATTTTCTGATCGACCTGCATTATTTGGGCATCGATAACGCCTTGGTGCTCAGGGGTGATCCGGCGAAACCGTTCACGACTTTTAAAGCCAAAGAGAATGGCTATACATACGCCAGCGAATTAGTGGAACAGGTGGCCAACATGAACCGGGGAATGTATTTGCATGAAGAAGATACCCCCTTGGCTCCCAGTAACTTCTGTATCGGCGTAGCGGCTTATCCCGAAAAACATTTTGAAGCCGTTAACCACGACAGTGATTTTCATTACCTCAAACAGAAAATCGACAAAGGCGCCGATTACATCGTGACGCAGATGTTTTTCGACAATAAGAAGTATCTGGATTTTGTGGACCGATGTCGTCAGGAAGGCATTACCGTGCCAATTATTCCGGGACTGAAACCCCTTAGTACGCGCAAACAAATCCAGATTTTACCGAAGCTTTTCCATCTGGAATTACCCGAAGACCTGGTTAAGATGGTTGAAGCCTGCGAGAATGATCAGCAGGCCCGGCAAGTAGGCGTAGAGTGGTGCATTCAGCAATGCCGTGAACTTGTAGCTGCCGGTGCGCCAGTGTTGCACTTCTATACGATGGGAAAAGCTGATAATGTGATTAAAATTGCAAGGGAGATATTCTAGCAAAAAGCCATCGGATAGTCAGAACGACTATTTGATGGCTTTTTGCTAATGACCCCAATCAGTTTGAGGGTTGTTTCAATCGAGACGATAAATTTCCTTGATGTTTTCTAAAAGTTTTATAAAGTCAATTTGCAGGTCGATCAACTTGCCTGAGTGTACATCAAAAACCCATCCATGAACGGTAAGATTTCGATCCAGCTGGGCTTTTTGCACCTCTGCCGTTTTGAGAACATTTATACATTGTTCTTCGACATTCAATTCTACTAATCGTTTATAACGTAGTTCTTCGTCTGTAATAGCATTTAATTCATCCCTATGCATACGATATACGTCACGGATGTTTCTCAGCCATGGATTCAATATGCCCAGGTCTGCTGATTTCATAGCTGCCTGGACGCCACCACAATAGTAATGACCGCACACCACGATGTGATTTACTTTAAGGTTTACCACGGCGTAGTTAATAACTGACATTACTCCCAGATCCGTATTGGGAACCATATTCGCAATGTTTCTAAGCACAAACACTTCACCGGGCGAAACGCCCATAAGCTCCTCGGCTGATACACGGCTATCTGAACAACCAATATAGAGGATATCTGGAGTTTGTCCTTTAGAGAGATCACTAAAGTAAGTTGGTTCTATGTCTAGCTTCTTTTGAACCCAATTTTGATTGTTTTTAAAGATTCGTGCAATATCCATTTTGTTGGCTTAGTGTTAATTTTTAATCGATTCGAAAGCGAAAAAAGTGGTTTTCATAAATGCATAGACTATGGGTGCATTTTGGTAAAACTGATCACCGGGTTTCTCGACCGATAAACGTTGGCAATTTAATGACTTTTTAATCTACTATCGGTATCTGCAGGTTGTTAAGTTGCAATTTAGCCATATAAGCCAACGCACAGAAGCCGGTCAAAGCAAATTTATTATTGCTTTGACCGGCTTCTGTGCGTTACTTAATGTGATCTTATGCAGCCAGATAATTGCCAACCCCCACAACCACTGTTGAGAACACAACCAGTAGGATTCCTAAGGTAATGGTGCGCATGGTTTTCGGGTTAGCGCCTTTCCACTCGTGCAGATACAGGCCCCAGAAGCTACTGAAGGCAATGATAAATGCCATATGGAGAGTCCAGCCTGAAAAGCGATATTCTCCCATTTTACTGTCGCCCATGCCATAGAAAAAGAACTGGAAGTACCAGGTAAACCCAGCCATCGCGCAGAATAAAACATTCATGAGAATGGGGGTCGAAACATTTCGATAATCGGTATACGTGCGGTTCTTGATATTCAGGTAGATTGTCCAGATAAGATTGGTCGTCAGGCCGCCTAACAGAATAATGACCAGTGCTGCATTATTCATATAGAGTGGATCGGTCCCGTTCCTGACAGCCAGTTCAGCAATAGGTTGCCCGGCTGTCAGGCCAAACGAGAAACACGCACTCATGACCCCCGAAAATATAGCAACCATTAGCCCCTTGCGAATATCGAACTCCGCAATTGACGCTTTCTTCTGGGCATCGGTTAAGCTTCGTTCTTTCATCATTCCGGCAATGCCACAAACAGAAATGCCTAATACACAAACCCCCAGGCCCAGCACAATGACCTGACCAGAGAGGGTGCCGATAAGCTCCCCAAACTGACCTTGCCAGATAGGAGGTACCAGGGTTCCAAAAACGGCACAAAGCCCCAGCGTAACGGCCATACCAAGCGATAGACCCAGATAGCGCATTGCTAGCCCAAAGGTTAATCCCCCAAAGCCCCAAAGAACACCCCAGAAATAGGTCCAGAAAATGGTTTCACTGGATGATTGAGCCAGCACACCAAATAGATTGGGAACAGTGATTGAGCCAAGGAGAAGGGGAGCCGCTACCCAAGAGAACAAACCGCCTATGAGCCAATAGCTTTCCCAGGCCCAGCCTTTTACTTTCTTGTACGGTAAATAAAAACTGCCAGAGGCAAATCCCCCCAGCGCATGAAATATAACACCCCAGATTACAGCCACTATTGTCTGATTATAAATGATGAATTATGTATAAGTAATGTATTCGTGCGGGACAAGCGGAGCCCTATAGACAGTCCCGTCATAATTTTCAAATTTATCCTTGTTCGTTGCTAAAACCTACCTGTTCTCTCCTGTATATTCGCCCAACTGGACTAGAAAAAGCAGTTCATGTTTTTTGCCATTATAATGTGATTATAACAGGAGAGTACATGAAGCAGGAGAAAATTAGCCTAACGTACTTTGTACAAAACAAGATTACTGTCGGATACTACTTATTTAACTATTTATGAATACAACGCAAGCGTTCAACTACGTTAGCTACCTCTGGGATGAGAATAAGGCAGCCGAGCTGGCCGGTGACGAAGTGGCTTTGTTTATTTACCGCTCCAATTTGCTTGGTGCCGATCTGCGCCTGACTAACTATGCCGGAGGAAATACATCGGTTAAGTTGATGGAAACTAACCCGCTTACTGGCGATCCTGTTGAAGTAATGTGGGTAAAAGGGTCTGGGGGCGATATTGGTACACTCACTAAAAAAGGCTGCGCAAATCTGTACGTAGAACGTTTACATGCGTTGAAAAGCCGTTACAGGGGGTTGGCTTTTGAGGACGAAATGGTTGGTCTTTTCGATCACTGTCTGTTCGACCCAAAATGTGCTGCTCCATCCATTGATACACCCTTACATGGCCTACTGCCATTTAAACATATTGACCACCTGCACCCGGATGCACTGATTGCCATTGCCGCCAGCCGCGATGGGGAAGCAATTATGCACGAAATATGGGGCGATAAGATGGCCTGGATTCCCTGGCAGCGTCCTGGTTTCGACCTTGGGTTGAAACTGGAAGAAGCGATTCAAAAGAACCCGAATCTGCGGGGCATTATTCTGGGTGGACACGGTTTGTTTACCTGGGGAGATACCTCCTACGAATCGTATATAAATACCCTGGAAGTCATTGAGCAGGCGTCTGAGTACCTAAACCAGAATTATGGCAAGAAACGCCCGGTATTTGGTGGACAAGTGGTTGAAAACACGGATGCCGATACTCGTAAAAAACAGGCCGCTGCTTTAATGCCAGTATTGCGTGGGCTGGCTTCGGGCCATCGCCAGATGATCGGTCATTTTACGGACGATGCACGCGTGCTGGAATTCGTTAACTCAGGTGACCTGCCACGCCTGGCTCGTTTGGGTACCAGCTGCCCTGATCACTTCCTGCGTACTAAAATTCGTCCGCTGGTACTGGACCCGGCTCAATTGGCTGGTGAGGATAGCATTGCCTATCTGGAAAAGGCGTTCGCCGATTACCGTGCCGATTACACCGCTTACTACGAGCGTTGCAAACATGACAATAGTCCGGCCATCCGTGATCCAAATCCAGTCGTTTTACTGTGGCCAGCGGTGGGGATGTTCACCTTTGCAAAAGACAAGCAAACGGCGCGTGTAGCCGCAGAATTTTATACCAACGCCATTAACGTAATGAAGGGCGCCGAAGCCGTATCCGATTACGTTGGTCTGCCCGAACAGGAAGCGTTCGATATTGAATACTGGCTGTTGGAAGAAGCTAAACTCCAGAGGATGCCGAAACCAAAACCACTTTCGGGTAAAATTGCCCTGATTACGGGTAGTGCAGGTGGGATCGGAAAGGCTATCGCCAAGAAATTCCTGGCTGAAGGCGCGGTTGTGGTCATCAACGACAACGATGCCGACCGGCTGGCAGGTGCGAAGGAGGAATTCCTGAAGCAATATGGTAAAGATGCTTACGCAGCTGATCAGTTAGATGTAACAAAAGGCGAAACAATTGCCGCTACGTTTGATACAGCTGCGCTGGCTTTTGGTGGCGTTGATATTGTAGTCAACTGTGCGGGTTTGAGTATCTCCAAACCCATTGAGGAGCATACCGAAAAAGATTGGGATCTACTGTACGACGTATTGGTAAAAGGCCAGTTTTTAGTGACTCAGAAAGCGGTTGAGGTGATGCGGAAGCAGAAATTAGGTGGCGATGTACTTAATATTGTCAGCAAGAATGCGCTGGTATCCGGTCCCAATAATGCAGGCTACGGTTCGGCCAAAGCAGCGCAGCTACACCTGAGTCGCCTGAATGCGGCTGAGTTAGGCAAAGACCATATCCGGGTGAATGTGGTGAATCCCGATGCGGTTATTTCTGATTCGAAAATCTGGGCAGGTGCCTGGGCCGAAGGCCGTGCTAAAGCATACGGTATCACTGTACCAGAGCTACCCGCATACTATGCCAAGCGGACGCTATTGAACGAAATCATCCTCCCAGACGATATCGCCAATGCCTGTCTGGCCTTCACCAATGGCCTGTTGTCTAAATCCACCGGCAACGTCCTGAATGTAGATGGTGGTGTAGCGATGGCGTTTGTCCGGTGAAGTAGGTATATGGTTTATGGTTTTCAGTTTACGGTTGGCTGACGCGCCAGCATTTCCCGCGTTAGCCAACCGTAAACTGAAAATCGTAAACCTCAAACCATAAACCCAATCCCTTATGCAACTCGAACCCGAACATATTGCTGATTATAACCAGTCGCAGTTGGAAGGTCACCAACGGAAATTGTCGTACTGGACGCAGGAGGTCGCTACGGCGGAACCAATTATTCAGAAACTGATTGATTTCCAGATTGCCATACCGAGCTGGGCGCTGGGCACGGGCGGAACCCGTTTTGGCCGTTTCCCGGGTGGGGGAGAGCCTCGTTCGCTGGAAGAAAAAATTGCGGATGTTGGCTTGCTGCACGCCCTAAACCGGGCCAGCGGGGCTATTTCACTGCACATCCCCTGGGACATCCCAACAGATCCAGAAGCGATCAAACAACTTGCTGCTAAGCACGGGCTGCGCTTCGATGCCGTGAACTCCAACACATTCCAGGATCAGCCCGACCAAAACCTGAGCTATAAATTTGGCTCCTTACAACATACCGATCCGGCTATTCGGCAACAGGCTATCGACCATAATATTGAGGTAATCCGGCATGGCGTAGCCCTGGGATCTGATGCGCTGACGGTCTGGTTATCAGACGGTTCCTGTTTCCCGGGTCAACTTAATTTCCGTAAGGCCTTTGATCGGACACTTTCCAGCCTGGAGGAGATTTACGCGGCCCTGCCCGACGACTGGAAGCTATTTGTAGAGTACAAAGCATTTGAACCGAATTTCTATTCGATGACCGTAGGCGATTGGGGTAGCAGTTTTCTGTACGCCAGCAAACTCGGGCCAAAGGCCTTTACGCTAGTGGATTTGGGGCACCATTTACCCAATGCCAACATCGAACAGATTGTGGCTATTCTGTTACACCAGGGCAAACTGGGTGGTTTCCATTTTAATGACTCCAAATACGGCGACGACGACCTGACGGCGGGTAGCATCAAGCCTTACCAGTTATTCCTGATTTTCACTGAACTGGTGGATGGGCTGGACGCTCGGGCTATGAATCATGCCAAAGACCTTGGCTGGATGATTGATGCCAGCCACAATGTGAAAGACCCACTCGAAGACCTGCTCCAGTCGGTAGAAGCCATTCAACTCGCTTATGCGCAGGCGTTGTTAGTTGATCGTGCTGCCTTAGAAGAAGCTCGTGAAGCCAACGATCCGGTTCGTGCTCAGGAAATTCTGCAAGATGCCTTCCGGACGGATGTTCGGCCCTTAGTTGCCGAAGCTCGTCGGCGGGCTGGTGCCGCCTTGAATCCACTGGGCCTTTATCGGCAACTGAACGTTCGCCAGCAACTCATTGGCGAGCGGGGAGCCAAAACAGTAGCAACGGGACTGTAAATCAATGATGAATTATGAGTGATGAATGATGAATGAGTTCGCATAGACCATTTGTTGTTCATCATTCATCACTCATCATTCATAATTCATCATTTATGAATGTCATTGCCATCTTCGATATCGGTAAGACGAATAAAAAATTGTTTCTCTTCGATGAACAGTATCGAATCGTTTGGGAGAAATCGGAGCAGTTTGTGGAGATACCCGACGAGGATGGTGAGTTATGCGAAGACCTGACTAAGCTCACCAGGTGGGTTACTGCGTCACTAACGGAGGTATTGGCCTTGCCGGAGTTCTCAGTAAAGGCCGTGAATTTTTCGACTTATGGCGCCAGTTTGGTCTACATCGACCAGACCGGGCAACCGCTTGGGCAATTATATAGTTATCTGAAAGCCTACCCGGATACTTTACTACAGAATTTTTACGATACCTACGGGGGAGAAGCCGACTTGACCCGGCAAACTGCATCGCCACCGTTGCGAAGTTTGAATTCAGGTCTTCAGCTATACCGACTCAAATACGAGCAGCCGGATTTGTTTTCGAAACTGGCCTTTGCGCTCCATCTGCCTCAATACGTAAGCTATCTGATTAGTAACTGGCCTGTTTCTGAACTGACCAGCATCGGTTGCCACACCATGCTCTGGGATTTTGACCGGCAACAGTATCACAGATGGGTTACTGATGAAAAACTTGATATTCATCTGGCGCCCATTGTTCCGTCTGATTCAGCCCGGTTGACGGTTTTTGGTGATACTACGGTTCAGGTTGGCGTGGGGTTACATGATAGCTCATCGGCGCTGATTCCCTACCTGGCTTCGTTTCAGGAACCCTTTGTGCTCATTTCGACTGGGACCTGGTGCGTGAGTATGAACCCGTTCAATAGCCTGCCGCTGACACCGGAAGAACTCCAGTACGACTGTCTCAACTTTATGCATTACAAAGGCCAGCCGGTAAAAGCGGCTCGGTTGTTTGCAGGGTATGAGCACGAGCAACAGGTTAAACGGCTGGCAGAGCAGTTTCAGACGCCGATAGATCAGTTCACGAAAGTGGCTTATGACCCTGAAATAATCGAGAAATTGCGCCATCAGGCCAGTCAGGTAACAACCGAGCGTGATGCAAAAGGAAATCAGATGCTCTCCATGCAGGGATCTTTGTTTGGGCAACGGCAGCTAACTGATTTCGCCACTTATGAGGAAGCGTATCACCAGCTGATGCTTGATATTGTTTCGCAACAGCTAATCTCGACTAATCTGGTACTGGCGGGTTCTCCTGTCAAACGTATTTTTGTGGATGGTGGATTTGGCAAAAATCCGATCTATATGAATTTACTGGCCACTGCTTTTCCAACTATCGAAGTCTACGCAGCATCCGTTGCGCAGGCATCGGCACTGGGAGCTGCTTTAGCCGTACACCAACATTGGAATCCGCATCCACTACCCGGCGACTGTGTCGAACTCAAAAAATACACCGCCCATGCAGTTGTCCATTAATGTAGTGAACGCTTCTCTGGTCTCTACATAAAACAGTAACCATGGCATTCAGACAAATAACCAGTCGGATTGTAGTACTGGTCCTCATTGGTGCATGTAGCGTACAGGCTCAGAAACTTCCTGAGAGGAAAGATATCATCGCCAAAATGACGCTGGCGAATGCCTATTTTATGAAGGCCTGGCCAGATCCTGGAAAGGAGATTGTAACGAACAAAACGCGGCCCAGCAACATCTGGACAAGAGCGGTGTACTACGAAGGGTTGATGGCGTTGTATGGCATAGATAAAAAGAAAGCCTATTATGATTACGCCGTTGAGTGGGGCGAAAAGCACCAATGGGGCCTTCGAAGCGGTATCAATACCCGGAACGCCGATGACCAGTGCTGCGGACAAACCTATATTGACTTATTCCTGATTGATAAGAAACCAGAGCGCCTTCACGATATCAAAGCATCAATCGATGCAATGGTAAAAAGTGATAAAATCGACGATTGGAACTGGGTCGATGCCTTACAAATGGCCATGCCGGTGTTTGCACAACTAGGCGTTCTGGAGAAAGATCGTACTGTAGCAAATACCTATTTTGAGAAGATGTACCAGATTTACAACTACTCAAAAACCAAACATGGGGGTAACGGACTCTATAATCCAGAAGACCATTTATGGTGGCGTGATAAGGATTTTGTGCCACCTTACAAAGAGCCCAATGGGCAGGATTGCTATTGGTCGCGGGGGAATGGCTGGGCTGTTGCCGCGCTGGTTCGGGTACTTGACATTATTCCGAAAGATGCCCCGCATCGGGAAGAGTACGAAAAAACCTATCTGGAGATGATGAAGGCGTTGTCACCCCTACAACGCCCGGATGGCTACTGGAATGTAAGCTTACATGACCCCACTAATTACGGGGGGAAAGAACTGACCGGAACAGCCCTGTTTATTTATGGCATGGCCTGGGGCGTCACTCATGGCTTACTGGATGGAAAAACCTATCGACCAATTATGGCTAAAGCCTGGAATGCAATGGCTACCGATTCTGTACACCCGAACGGCTTCTTAGGTTATGTGCAGGGAACCGGTAAAGAGCCAAAAGATGGTCAGCCTGTTACGTACGACAGCAAGCCTGATTTTGACGATTATGGCCTCGGTTGTTTCCTGCTGGCAGGGACGGAATTGTGCAAACTGAAATAGTTTGGAGTTTGAAGTCTGAGGTTTGAAGTTAGGTGAGGCCAACTTCAAACCTCAGACTTCAAACTCCAAACCAGAAAAACTATGGAAGAAATTGCCTTTACAATGAAACTAAAGCCGGGTGTTGAGGCTGAGTATCAACGCCGTCACGACGAAATCTGGCCGGAATTATCAGCGGCTTTAATTGATGCGGGTGTTCGCGACTATTCTATTTTCCTCGATCGGGCAACCGGAACACTATTTGCCGTTCAGAAACGGCTTGATACTCATACCACTGCCAATTTGCCAGGATTGCCCATTATGAAGCGCTGGTGGGCTTACATGGCCGACTTGATGGATACAAATCCCGATAATTCGCCGGTGGCTGTGCCACTGGAACGAGTTTTTCATATGGAGTAGGAGTGACTTTCCGTTTTACCAGCTAACTAGATACGCCAGACCTCCAGGATCTGGCGTATCTAGTTAGCTGGTAAAACGGAATTTAATGTAATTCTGCTAGCCACTGCTTTGCAAACATCCGTGCTTCGGTTACGGGCTCTTTGCCTAAGCGATATAGGAATTTCCACTCAGCGGGCTTACGTTGGTAGATCGGATTCGCAAACTCCTGTTTGTAACCCATGGGTACTAAACGAGCCTCGAAATCAACCGTTTCCGTTAAGTCAATAAAATCCTGTAGCCGTTTTTTCAGAAGGGGATGAAAATCAGCATGGGCGTCGAACTCAGCTTTCTTTTTTCGTTGCAGTGCCAGTTCTTCCTGATCAATATCAGTACCGGATTTGCTCACTTGTTTCTGGGACTGTTCGATTAAAGAGGCCAGATACTGTTTCTTACATTCGGCTGGTGGTAAGTTCAGCATCTTTTTTAACTCCGCTATATGTTGTGCCTGGCGTGTGCGCTCGCTACCGGATAGTGAAGCCAGTTGCTGCTCTTCCTGCACCAATTGTGTTCGGATACCCATTTGCAACATGGCGGGGTCCATTTGCGCGAAAGCCTGATCCAACGTGGCCATCTGCGTTTTTAGTGCAGCTTTTTCTGTATCGTTAGCTTGTTTCTTTTGAGCTAAACCTTCATCCGTGTACGACTCGTCATATGGATAAACCGAGCGTACATCCTGACGCCATTCATTCTTAAACGTTGTTGACTCAATATAAGCCCGAACAACCTTGCCTAAAGCCCGAACGGTTGCGCCCCTTGATGACTCGGGCAACCGACGTGCCACTTGTCGCATGGAGGCTGTTGCGTTGAAAAAGAACCAGTTAGGCTCTTTTAAATTTAACAGAACGTCTTGCCGGAGCTTGCCGGATTGAATCGTTAGTTCAGACATTACATCGCCTGTATGGGCGGCAATTAGCCCGCAACTGATGACGACTAGTGTGAGCAGGAAACGTTGTTTAGCCGATTTCATGGGTTTGAAAAGGAGGAAGGTGCGAGATGAAAATTACAATGCTTTCCAGGTCATGAGTGTCTTGGACGTCTGGCTGGGATCGGCGATAGATACTTCCGCTTTCAGTCCCGTAGCCGAAGCCTCCAGTACTTTCCATTCTGAAACATCCGTTGCATCGCTGTCTTTCACAATGCGAATGGTTTTTGTCTGCTCGTTATACGTCCAGTGGCTTGGTTTTACGGCCGATGGATCGGCCTCGTTGTCGGAGCAGGAGAGTTGTCCGTTACTACCCGACAGCGTACCGTTTTTCTCGAAAACCAGGGTGTTGTCTTTATCACAGGCCCGCAGGAAAACCATCAGATCGGTGTCCAGTTTGCCATCACCATCAAGGTCAATCGCCGGATTGACCTGAAAGGAGGTCATGACCAGATTTTTGCCAACAAAAGCAGGTGTTGCCGTATTGTCTGCGGGTTGAACTCCATCATCACCTTTCTTACAGGATGAGGTAGCCAGTACAAGTGTAGCCATAACGGCTAGCATAAAAGTAGGAAATCTGTTCATTGTGTTTAGTTGTTTACTGGTTGAAAAAGAGAATGTTAGTTATTAATTCTTCTGTTCCCAGATTGGTGAGCCAAAGTTGGGGCATCGTCATCAACTGCGCCAGGCTGTGTCCGACCAACCGGAATTTTGCTTTAATGAACTGCCGGGTAAGGGTTATCAAGTGACTCGTAGCCTGGAGAAGGGCCACTTAAGCTACTTCTACATGAAGGTGAAAAGCCAGAAGATGGTCGGCAATAAAATCCGCATAGCTGCGAGGTGCGTGACCTAGTACCTTCGTACAGAAGGCTATATCCTGATCAGAAGCCACAAGCCCCTGCGCTTGAAAGAACTGGTACATTTTGGTCCAGTCAGAAATAATCCAATCAGGTAGGGAGCGCCTGGCATCAGTAGCCCAAACATCCAGATCATTCCCCCGATAGTAGATAGCAGCATCGAGTTGTTCGCTTAGAATAGAAGCCGTTACCTCGCCAGTTAATGTCTCTGGTCCTACCAATGGGATGTGTTGCCCGTTATAATCATCGGTTAACATAGCTATGACCGCTGCTTCAGCAATATCCCGAACATCAACCCGATTCAGGCCAACATCGCCAATGGGTTGTGGATACACACCATAGGTTGAAATGGCATTAGTGAACCAGAAATCATTCTGGTAGAAGTTATTCGGGCAGATGAATACATACGAAAGGCCCGACTGCATCAGCACATTTTCAATCGTAATCTTGGGTTGAAAGTGCGGGATGTGCGCGCCCTGCCGAACGTTATGAATACTCTGATACACAACTTTTCGAACCCCAGCCCGTTTGGCTGCCGCAATGGCATACTGGCCCTGAGCTGCTTCGGTGTGCCCCTGCCGATTCAAGAGAAAAACGACATCGATACCGGTAAAGGCCTTGGGTAAGGTGCCGGGTTGATCCAGATTACCAATAACGGCTTCCACCCCTTCCGGCAACTGGGCGGCTTTCTCGGCGGAGGTCACCAGCACTCGTACTGACACCTGATGGCGTACCAATTCCTCAACTACCTGGCTGCCAACGGTTCCCGTTCCGCCAATAACTAACGTTTTCATGATTGGAGTATTTGTGTTGATAAGGTTTTATTAGGCTACCCGTCATCAATACGTAACGGGCTGATTGATGATGCAAAGTTGGTTCGTCAGTGCCATAACGCCCAGATTGGATTCAGTCAACCGGAAAAAGACTGCGGTGAATTGATGGATAAGAACGATCAGGCGTATGACCATTTCCTTAGTTTATTTCCCGCTGGTTAAGTTTCACGAACAACCCGCCACTACGGGAGTTCGGAGACTATAGAGATTCAAGAGACTCAACCGAAAACGATATGACGCTTACTGCTGAATCACCCCCGATGGCTAAACAGACGCCATCGCTGCCAGCTACCCGGACCGTTACGCTTACCGTCAATGGTTCCGACATTTCCGCACAGTTAGCACCCTGGACGAGCTTACTGGATGCGTTGCGCGAATACATGCATTTGACAGGAACCAAAAAAGGCTGTGATCATGGCCAATGCGGGGCTTGTACGGTGCTGGTAAATGGCAAACGTATCAACTCCTGCCTAACCCTGGCGGTCTTGCAAGAGGGTAATCAGATCACAACGATAGAAGGATTAGCTCAACAGGCTGGACCGGAGGGGCTTCATCCTCTTCAGAAAGCGTTTATTGATCATGATGCTTTTCAATGCGGCTATTGTACCCCAGGGCAGATCTGTTCAGCAGTTGGACTCATGAACGAAGGGCATGCAAAAACGACCGACGATATTCGGGAGTTAATGAGTGGCAACATCTGCCGATGTGGTGCCTATACCAATATTGTTGATGCGATTCAGTCGGTTATGCACCCTCAACCCGATTCACTATGACCAATTTTGACTATACCCGGGCCGATGGCGTGACCAACGCGGTGAGCGAGCGGGCATCAGAGCATACCGCCAAATTCATTGCGGGTGGTACCAACCTGATTGACCTGATGAAGGAGAATGTGGAGCGCCCCACCCGCCTAATCGACATTAACCGATTACCCTTAGCTACCATTGCCGAAACCGAAGGAGGTGGATTACGATTGGGCGCGTTGATGACCAATGCCGATACGGCATATGACAAACAGGTCTCTAAGCGATACCCATTACTATCGCAGGCCATTCTGGCGGGCGCATCGGCGCAGTTGCGTAATATGGCAACCGATGGCGGCAATCTGATGCAACGTACCCGCTGCTATTACTTCTACGATGTGGCTACACCCTGTAATAAGCGTGAACCTGGTTCGGGCTGTTCGGCACTCGTTGGATTTAACCGAATTCACGCGATTCTGGGTACCGAAGCGCCGGACCGGTCGATACACTGCATAGCTACACATCCATCGGATATGTGCGTAGCGCTGGCAGCCCTGGAAGCGGTGGTGCGCGTAACAGGATCGTATGGGGAACGAACAATTCCCTTTGCCGAATTTCACCGCCTACCCGGTAATACGCCCCATATCGACAATACGCTTCAGGACGATGAACTCATTACCGCTATCGACTTGCCTGCCAACGGATTTTCGAAAAATTATAGCTACCTGAAACTTCGTGATCGAACCTCTTATGCGTTTGCCCTGGTATCGGTAGCTGCGGCTTTGGAACTGGAAGACGGTCGTATCAAGGACGCCCGAATTGCACTCGGTGGCGTATCGCATAAACCGTGGCGACGACCCGAAGTTGAAGCTACCCTGGCCGGAAAAATACCATCGAAGGCTGAATTTCAGTCGGTTGCGGATGCACTACTGGAAGGCGCTCAGGGATTTGGTCACAATACATTCAAAATCGAACTGGCAAAACGGGCCATTGTACGGGCCTTATCACAGGCAGCTAAACTGAAACCAGCATCATGACTCAATACATAGGAAAGCCTCTGAGCCGCGTTGACGGGCTGGATAAGGTGACAGGTAAGGCTAAGTATGCCGCCGAGTTTGAGACTTCGGATCTACTCTACGGCTATGTGGTGAACAGCGCCATTGCGAAGGGGAAAATAAAGCGAATTGATGCCACCAAGGCCCTGAGTCTGGATGGCGTTCTACAGGTCTTTACGCACGAGAACCGACCCAAGCTAGCCTGGTTCGATATGAACTACAAAGACCAGGATGCCCCACCCGGCTCTCCCTTTCGACCCTTACGAGATGCTAAAATCAGCTATAATGCGCAACCGATTGCGTTAGTCGTAGCCGAAACCTTCGAGCTCGCTCGCTATGCGGCCTCGCTGGTTGAGGTTGACTATCAGGAAGACACACACGAAACTGATTTGCAGGCCAATCGGCATAAGGCACGTAAACCATCGCTGGGTATGGCTTCACTGCTAAAACCACCCCCACCAAAACCTCGGGGTAATTTTGAGGAAGCCTTTAGTGCCGCACCCGTGCAAATGATGGGTGAATATGTTCATAGTATGGAGCACCATAACCCGATGGAGATGTTTGCCAGTACGGTCGTGTATGAAAAAGGCCGAAATAAGGCGGGGGCGCGGTATACTATTTATGACAAAACCCAGGGGGTAACGAACAGTGTTTTATATGTATCGCAGGTGTTCGATATCCCATTTAAGAACCTACGCGTACTTTCTCCCTATGTAGGGGGGGGCTTTGGCTCAGGTCTTCGGCCCCAATACCAGCTATTTCTGGCTGTAATGGCTGCTCGTGAATTAAAGCGCTCTGTGCGGGTTACTCTCACCCGACAGCAGATGTTTACGTTTGGGTATCGACCAGCCACGGTGCAGACGGTTGCCTTAGGCGCATCGGCCGATGGAACCATGACGGCCCTTTATCATGATACCGTTGGGGAAACCTCGCAGTTTGAAGATTACACCGAGATTGTATCCAGTTGGGGGGGACTGCTGTATCCACCGGAGAATGTTACATTTAAGTACAAACTGGTACCTCTGGATGTGGCCACACCTCTCGATATGCGGGCGCCGGGTGGCGTAACCGGTATGTCGGCGCTCGAATGTGCTGTAGATGAACTGGCCTATAAACTGGGAATGGACCCCGTTGAGTTTCGCCTGAGAAACTATACGGAACGCGACATGAACGCTGATTTACCGTATTCGAGTAAAGAGCTTCGGGAGTGTTTTCGGCAGGGGGCAGAACGGTTTGGCTGGATGAAACGAAAGCCTGAACCCCGGTCGATGCGCAATGGCCACAACCTGGTAGGATGGGGTATGGCGACTGGTATCTGGGAGGCTAATCAGATGCCTGCCCGTGCCGAAGCGGTTTTGATGGTTAATGGTAAGCTTCGGGTTAGTAGCGCCACGGCTGATATTGGTACAGGTACCTACACCATCATGACGCAAATTGCCGCGGATACGCTTGGAATACCAATTGAAGACGTACTGTTTAAGTTAGGGGATAGTGATATGCCTGCTGCCCCAATTGAGGGTGGTTCCTGGACAGCCGCAACCGTTGGAACAGCCGTGAAAACGGTTTGCGAAGAGTTAGCGAAAAAGCTGTTCAAACTGGCCAAAAAGATGCCCGGTTCGCCCTTTGCTAAAGTTGATGGTAAGGATGTTGTGTTTGCCGACAACTCGATTCAACTAAAAAATGATCCATCGGTAGCGGTTCCCCTACAGGCTGTAGTTGATTCCAACGGAGGAGCGGCTGTTCGGGAAACATCGGCGGGGTTACCCAAAATGCTACAACAGCGAAAATATGCCCGCAGTGCGCATTCGGCGGTGTTTGCAGAAGTGGAAGTTGATGAGGACTTAGGCGTAGTTCGGGTTACGAGGCTGGTGAGTGCCATTGCCGGGGGGCGTATTCTCAACCCTAAAACCGCCCGAAGTCAGATTCTGGGCGGCATGGTTTGGGGAATCAGTAAAGCGCTGGAAGAAGAAACCATTATGGACCACCACCTGGGTCGAATAATGAACCACTCGCTGGCTGAATACCACGTGGCCGTTAACGCCGATATTCACGAACTCGATGTCATTTTTGTAGAAGAACATGATGACATTGTGAATCCATTGGGTGTGAAAGGCTTGGGGGAAATTGGCCTGGTGGGCGTCCCCGCAGCTATTGCCAACGCCGTTTTCCATGCAACCGGTAAGCGTGTCCGGGATTTGCCAATTACACTGGATAAATTATTGTAATTTATTGTCATGGATAGTCAGGAATGGTCATTTATTGCTAACAAACGGCAACTAAATGACCATTCCTGATTATCCATGACAATAAACTACGCTACCGCCTTCCCTTCCAGTACAGGGCGTTTGTCTTTCCCTTTCGTAATAATGCTTATGCTATTTTGAAATTCCACCTGAACACCGTCGGCACCAAATCGACAGGTTACGGTTTCGTAGTGGGCAGTTTCGATAAAGCGCCAGGTCATGACAAAGGTAGTGTCGTCCTGCCAGCCACCACTGCCTGCCACTTTTCGGTTAGGGCCATTGGGTACAGGTGTGGGTGTCAGCGACAGTGGGGCTACGGATAAGGTGGTTGTACTATCCCGCCAGCGACCAATGCCGCACAATACCTGATGATCGCCCTGGTCGTCCTGAAGCTTAAAGATGCAGCCATCCTTTCCGAATGTCAGAGTTACATCTTTTACATGCAATGAATTATCCGCAACGGCATATGTCTTCCCGCTTATTTTAGGTTGTATAGAGGAGGCCAATTGCGAAACACTGGGTGGTAGCGTGAGCGTTGCCAGTTTTTGCGTTAAGGCAGCCTGTTTTATTTTATCGGCGGGTAGGCCCGTTCCCCGAAGAGCTGGCAGAATATGATCCCATATAGCATCAAGAATTCCCTGTGTATTCGCTGATTCGGCAGTGATGGCAATCAGGGCATCTTCTTTGGGTAGCACAACGCAAAACTGTCCGAACGCACCATCGGCCCGATAAGCGTCGTTACGGCATCGCCAGAACTGGTACCCATATCCCTGAATCCAGTCGTTGACGCTGGCATCACCTTTGCCGCCCTTCGACTCAACTTCCTTGATGGTCGCGTCATGAATCCACGCTTCTGACAGTAGGCGTTTCCCGTTCCACATACCCTTCTGTAAGTAAAGCTGGCCGAATTTGGCAATATCTTCCGTGCGAATCCGTAAGCCCCAGCCACCGGTATTGATGCCATTTGGGTCAACTTCCCAATCCATACCCTCAATACCCAGTGGCCCGAATAAACGCGGTTTTAAATACTCAAGCAAGGTTTGACCCGTTAGCTTCTGCACAATGGCCGACAGCATATAGGTGGCACCGCTGTTGTACATATAAAATGTTCCCGGCTCATGATCGACAGGTTGTGCCAGGAATGATTTAATCCAGTTGTTGTCTGTACCTCCCCGCAAGGCAGGGGTCGTATCCTTATCATGGCCCGTCGACATAGTCAATAAATCTTTCACCCGCATGGCTGCCAGATTCGTACTAACGTTGGCAGGCACTTCTTTCGGGAAGAACGAAACAACTTTATCCTCAACCGTTAATCGCTTCTCGGCAACAGCCATCCCAACTGCCGATGACGTAAAACTTTTGCTTAGCGAATAGAGCGTGTGAATGTATTGGGGTTCGTAGGGTGCCCACCAGCCCTCCGCCACGACCTGGCCATGACGAAGCACCATCATGCTGTGAATATTAAGCTTTTTAGCCTCCACCGTATTCACGAAATCAAGTAGGCCGCCCGGTGCAACACCTTGTGCCTCAGGTAAACTACGGGGTAATTTTCCCGTTTTGGCTGGTAAAGCCCAACTCGTGTCGGGCAGGGTAGAGGCAATGGCCAGGCCAGCGGCTCCGAAGCCGAGCTGCCGGAGGAAATCTCTGCGATTGAGGTTCATTGTTGTTGGTAAGAGTTTGTAGGAGAAAATAGTCTATGCAAGTACGGGATTTGTTTGGGTAAGGTCAAACAGCAGGCTTACTTTGACTTCCTTAAACGGAACGGATGAAAAGTTGGACTTTTTTGGGTCTATAGCGATTGTTCTGTTTGTAAGCTTATTTTTATCTCAAAAATTGGCAAGCTTCTTTCTAATCAATACTTTATTCTGCCATTTCTACTCAATACGTAATTGATATAGTTTACGGACCGTATACAATGAAGAAACTTGTACTTCCTCTTTTACTCAATTTTCTGTGCCTGATTGTATCTGTCAAGGGACAGTCGTTCAAGCCGAAACAACTGCGTGAAGCCACCATCGATCAACTGCACACGGCCATGCAAGCCGGTAAACTGACCTCGGCGCAACTCGTACAGCTTTACCTCGACCGGATCGAAGCGTATGACAAACAGGGGCCTTTCCTGAATGCCATTATCATGGTGAATCCCAAAGCACTGACCGAAGCTCATCGGTTGGATTCCCTGTATAAGGCAACGGGAAAATTTGTGGGCCCACTGCATGGTATTCCAGTGATTGTAAAAGATAACTACAACACCTTCGACATGCCCACCACGAATGGAACCCTGGCCATGAAAAAGTCAATCCCGCCCAAAGATGCCTTTGTTATACAGCGAATTCGGGAGGCTGGTGCAATCATTATTGTCAAATCGAATCTGGCGGAGTTTGCTACGTCGGGCAACTTTTCGGTGAGTTCTATTTTGCCAGGCTATTCGCGTAATCCCTACGATACGAAACGAACAACGGCTGGTTCGAGTGGGGGAACGGCTGCTGCTGTAGCTGCTGACTTTGGAACCATTGGCCTGGGGACCGATACGGGCAGCTCTATTCGCGGGCCTTCTGCGCATCAAAGTCTGGTTGGTTTTCGGCCAACGTTGGGGCTCGTTAGTCGCGATGGAATTGCCCCACTAGCTATGACAAATGATACAGGTGGGCCAATTTGTCGGACGGTGGAAGACGCTGTACGGGTGCTCGATGTGATTGTGGGCTATGATAAAGCTGATTCGGTGACCCGACGCAGTGAAGGGAAAATCCCGCAGACTTACCGGCAGTTTCTGGATAAAAACGGATTGAAAGGAGCCCGGATTGGTGTATTTCGGCAATTATGCACGACAAAGAATGCTGATCCACAAGTGTATGCCCTGTTCAACAAGGCGCTGGATGAACTCCGGGCGGCCGGAGCCATTGTTGTCGATTCAGTTCGGGTGCCTGAGTTGGATACCATCAATAAATCATTCGATACGATTCCACAACTACGGCGGGATTTCAATATATACCTGGCCAACTTAGGCCCCAATGCGCCCCATAAAAGCCTGAAGTCCATTATCAAATCGAAGCAGTTTCACCCCAGTATCGAAAAGACGTTACTCGACTCGGATGCTGATACGTTGGCACCCGAAGCGCATAAAGGCTGGGCCAAAAATCTGGGATTGCGTGCCCGGCTTCGTCAGCTATTACTTCGGGCGATGGATTCAACGGGGGTCGATGTACTGGTGTATCCAACGTTTAGTTACCCACCCCGGCTCATTGGCGATCTGAACACGCCGTCGGGAACGAACAACAACGCACTCTCACCCCCAACGGGCTTCCCGGCCTTTACCGTACCAATGGGTTTTACATATACTGACTTACCGGCTGGTTTACAATTCTTTGGCCGACCGTTTAGTGAGCCAACACTGGTGAAGTTATGCTATGCCTACGAACAGGCAACCCTTCACCGAATACCGCCAGCAAGTACACCCGTTTTACCCAGGAAGAAAAAAAAGAGTAATGTCTAATTGTTTTATTTTTAACCGCAAAGGACGCAAAGATGAATCGCAAAGAGCGCAAAGTGTATTCTTCGCGAGCTTTGCGTCCTTTGCGGTTAAAAATAAAAATCGAACTATTTATGATCAAAATATACGCTTTGTTTTTTCTAATTGCCTTACCAACAGCTATGTATGCCCAGGCTAAAGTTGGAGATCTCACCCCTTACGAGCGCAACACGAATCAGACGGCTACCTACGCCCAGATTATAAGCTGGTATCAGCAAGTAGACCGGCAATATGATCAGGCCAAGCTCATTGAGGTGGGAAAAACGGATATCGGAAAACCACTTCATGTGTTTTTGTTAGCGGCTGATAAACAATTCACGGCTCGGCCTGATCGCGTAACCCTGCTGATTAACAACGGTATTCACCCCGGCGAACCCGAAGGGATTGATGCCTGTATGATGATGGTGCGGGATTTATTAAAAGCGAATAAATTGCCCAAAAATGTGCTACTGGCCATCGTGCCTGTCTATAATATCGATGGCGCCTTGAATCGAGGAGTATCGCGGGTGAACCAGAATGGACCCGAATCCTATGGCTTTCGGGGAAACGCCCGAAACCTGAATCTGAACCGCGATTTTATAAAGGCAGAAGCCGAAAACACGAAGGCGTTTCAGACGATGTATCAATCGTTGAAGCCACAGGTGTTTATTGACAATCACACCAGTGATGGCGCTGACTACCAGCATGTATTGACCTATTTCGCCACGCAGAAAGACAAACTCCACCCAACCGTGTCTGGCTACATGACGCAAACCTTCCAGCCTGAACTCGATAAACGGCTGACCGGGCAGGGCTTTCCACCGGCTCCGTATATAAACAGTTTTTCGGAAACCCCCGAGAGTGGTTTACTGGGTTATAACGATTCGCCCCGTTACTCAACCGGCTATGCCGCCTTATTCAACTGTTTCGGATTCACCCTGGAGACGCATATGTGGAAAGACTACCCGGCTCGGGTAAAAGCCTCCTACGCCTTCGACGAATCGGTTCTGCGATTATGTGAACGGGATGCCCAAACGATTCTGGCGAATTACCGGAAAGCCAATGAGGAAGTTCGTAAACAGACGAACTTCCCGTTAAGCTATAAGTTGGATCGTAGTAAAACCGATTCGATCACCTTTCTGGGATACGAAGCGGCCTACAAACCTAGTGAGGTGTCGGGCCTGAAACGACTGTATTACGATCGCTCGAAACCGTTCACGAAGCGAATTCCCTACTGGAATAACTTTGTCGTTGATGTACAGGTCGATAAGCCACGAACATACGTTATTCCTCAGGCCTGGTTTGAGGTGATTGGTCTGCTCAAACGCAATGGAGTGATACTACAGATACTGCCTAAAGATACCTCAATGGCCGTATCGGCCTACTACGTCACTGATTACAAAAGCCCGCAACGACCTTATGAGGGCCATTATATTCACTCGGGTATTAAGCTGCGGTCGGAGTCACAAACAATTCAGTTTTACAAAGGCGACTACCTGGTTCTGACCAATCAACCCACCAATCGATATATCGTTGAAACGCTTGAACCACAGGGTGTCGATTCGTTTTTCGCCTGGAACTTCTTCGATAGTTCACTTGACCAGAAAGAATATTTTTCCGATTATATTTTCGAAGATACAGCCGCTGAACTTCTGAAAAAAGACCCCGCACTCCGCAAAAAACTGGACGATAAACGAGCATCTGATAAAGCTTTCGCCGAAAACGCCGACGCTCAGTTAGACTTCATCTATCGACAGACACCCTATTACGAAAAAACGCACAACCGGTATCCAGTTTACCGGTTGCAGTAAGCAAACGGATTTGTCAATCCTAAAGCTGTTTAAACTTTCCAAAATGGTAAGGAAAGACGCGTGTAGTGCCGACCGTCCCGGTCGGGTGTGGATTAACTTGTTTCTCTCCCGACCGGGACGGTCGGCATTACACGCCAAATCGCACTTGTTTCATGGAAACAATAAAAGTTTGAACAGCTTCCCTGTTAGAAAATTTTCACTTATTTCTATGAATCCTTTTCGAAACCGTTTTTTGCTATTGCCAATCGGGTTCCTGTTGTTTTCGCTTCACTTATTGGCTCAGACGAAGACTACCGAATCGCCCGACGTAGCCGCTATACGTTCGCTCCGGGCACAATCGAACCAGGCAATTCAGGCCCGTGATCTGACGGGCTTTGGGCAAACGATGCTGCCAGATATTGAGGTGACCCGGGGAAGCGGCTCCCACGTAACAAGCCGGGATTCGGTGCTGGCTTCGGTAGCGGTTCAGTTCAATGACCCAAATTTTAGGGGGTATGTTCGTGATACTGAGAGCATAAAAATAAGCTCGACTGCTCCATTAGCAGCCGAGCAAGGGCATTGGACTGGTCGTTTCCAGCGCCCGGATGGCGTTCAAACAATCACGGGTGTTTACCTGGCCATGTGGCGTAAAACAGGCGCGGGCTGGAAAATCCGCTCCGAACTGTTTGTGAGTTTAACCTGCACGGGAAGTGCCGCTTGTGGAAAGTGAGCCAGATTAAACTAGGTCAATTTTGCAGTGAAAAAGTCAATAGTACGTTTCCAGGCTAATTCGGCGGCTGCTTTGTCATAACGAGGGGTCGTATCATTATGAAAGCCGTGGTTTGCATTGGGATACACATAAGCGGTGTATTCTTTATTGTTCTGCTTTAACGCGGCTTCATAAGCTGGCCAACCTGCATTAACTCCTTTGTCCAGTTCGCCATACTGCAAGAGGAGCGGAGCCTTTATTTTTGGAACATCTTCAGCGGCTGGCTGCCCGCCATAGAACGGAACGGCTGCCGATAAATCGGGTAACCGCACAGCCATCATATTGGCAATCCACCCACCAAAGCAAAAACCAACAACACCAACTTTGCCGTTGCAGTCTTTGTTGCCTTTTAGATACTCATAGCCCGCAATAAAATCTTCTAACATTTCATTTCGGTCTCGCTTACTTTGGAGCGCACGACCTTCATCGTCATTGCCCGGATAGCCACCCAATGGGGTCAACGCATCCGGCGCAATCGTAATAAATCCGGCCAGAGCTGCTCGCCGGGCCACATCTGCGATGTGCGGATTCAATCCACGATTTTCATGAACCACAACAATACCGCCAAGTTTCTTTTTCGCATCCACTGGCATCGACACCAGGGCTTTGATGGTGCCGCCCCCTTTTGGAGAAGGATAATTGACGTAGTCTGATTTTAACCGTGGATCGTCGGCTTTGATCTGGATAGCGCCCTGGTAATCAGGCATGAGAAAGCTCATCAAAGAGGCTACGGTAAGGCCGCCAACGGCATAGGTCGATAATTTTTGCACAAAGTCGCGCCGATCGAGCCGGTTATGCGCATAATCATCATACAGGTCAAATACCTCTTGTTTGATGTCTTCTTTATTGATTCGGTTCATGTTCGTCCGGATTCGTTTTCCAGTAAATATACTATGAATTCGAGCGTAGACATGATCCTAACTTGCCATTTCTACGCTCGAATTCATAGTATGTATGCCGGTTGCTATAGGGCATAGCCTTGATCACTATACGAACCGCCCATTTCCAATAAGGCATAGAGTGTGGCTCCTACTAAATCAGTTGTGGGTTCGTCATTGGTCAGGACAATAGTGTGGTCTCCATCCTGATAAAGACTAAAAATGTCAACTTTATTGAGCGGGTTTGCCAATAGCCACTTATCAGCTACATACGTAACCGGAACACCTGTTCGCTGACGTACATGATAGACTATTTCGGTAATGGATGGGCATGTCCCCGTAAAATTCACCTCTCGACTGACGACCATAACTTTACTTGTGTAGATAGTTATACTGATAAGTAAGAACGCTTTTGTTGATTGTAGTACTTAATCCAACTAGACACTACTAGATTCTGTTAGTTGTATTTTATTGAAAATCAACGAAAAGTGATTCAATGGGCCTTGAGCGTCAAATTTGGTCAAGCGTTAGTATGTGTCTGTATCCTGTGCGATGGTGGGGTCAAATTCCCATAGGTCATCAAAGGTAGTCGTTCCGCTAAGCCCCGTTGTGATGTACCCTTTCCCATTCATAGCGAACCCCAGTGCGTACAATCGGGTACCACCTTCAAAGACGCCAAATTCAGCCCAGCTATCATCATCAGGATTGTATTGCCAAACCGTAGCGCTGCCGTCTCCAGCCGTCACATAACCCCGTGAGCCGATTGCAAAACCAACTCCGTAACTACGAGCTACGGTTTCTTCATCCTCGAAATCACCCTTTTCGATCCATAGGTCCTGCGCCGGGTCGTAGGCCCACCAGTCGGTGAGAGCCGCGCCATTTGTACCGGTGCCAACATAGGCAATGTTGTTGATAATGAAGCTAATGGCTCCTAATCGCTTTCCTCCGCCAAAGCTGGTAGTCTTCTCCCAGCTACCACTTTCGGGGTCGTACGTCCAGAAATCTTTTAAGTAATTTCCATCGTAGCCAGTGCCGACATACCCTTTATTGTTAACCGCGAAGGCCACCGCGTTTCGTCGGGCTGTTCCGCCAAAATCGGCAATTTGATTCCATGTATTAGCGGCCTGATCAAATTCCCAAAAGTCCTTTAACCGATTGTTGTTGGCGTCTACGCCGGTGCCAACGTACCCCTTGTTGCCCAGAGCGAACCCAACAGCCGAAATACGGGCAGCCCCCCCGAAATTGGACACCTGGCTCCAGGCATTAGTGGATTGATCATACGCCCAGAAGTCTTTCAAGAGATCGTTCGAAGAAGTGGTGCCCGTGCCAATGTAGGCTACGTTTCCAATGACAAAACCAACGGATGCACTACGACTTACCCCATCAAGGTCAGAGCGGGTTCGCCAGTCGCCTAGTGTGGTAACGTCCGAAGTCGAGCATCCCACCAATAAGGCTGTCCAGCTGAGGCAGATAAGGAATAGAACCGTGTTAATTGCCTTCTGAGTTGGTAAAACTGTTGATGGCTGGCGGAGGTAAGCTATACGAAAATTCATAGGACTAAAGAGGTTGAGTAGCTTGATTAGGTGTAAAAAAGAGTGATAGGGAAAGTCAGAATGCTAGTGATGAAAAATTGGGCGAGTCTTTTTGGGCTTACTGGCAAACGGAGCGATTGATAAACTAGGTGGAACTGGACCGAGAGCTGCCTTTCGCGGCACATGGGTGGAATCGCCTAACGACATGGTAGTTGTATCACTAGCGCTGGTGACGCTTAAATCAATGAGTATCTCGGCGATAATCTGTGTGCTGTCAAGCTGTTGCACCATTGAATCCGGCAGCGCGTAGATTAGTTGGGTAACGACCTTGATGGAATCCTCACGTTCCCCAATCCAGGAAACGTAACCCAGAGCCAGGCTATCTGTACTGGCGGGGTCATACGTAGTTTGCTTGAGCGCGGCCTGTGAATCTGGGCGTCTGTCGGGAATGGGCAGATTAGTACTGTTTTCGGTGGAGGCCTCCTGTAAGTAATTCGAAATCCATCGGGTAAGCGCCTGTTTCTCGGTAGTTGAACCAAGCTGTTGGGGTATATCCTCGTCTGCATCAGTCGTGCAGGCCGACAAAGACACGAGTAGGCCAATAAGCATTAGCCATCTGGTGAACTTTGGTTGACTACCCAGTAGTCGGTCGAACGTTGAAACGCGATTTCTCATCCGGATCTGGTTAAGTTGACGTGTTGAGTGGATCGTCTACTTCCGGATACGAGTTTTTTTTTCGAGGTGTTGCAGGCTAAAAGGCCTTTTTGCCGTGTTTAAGCTATTTTAACATAATGTGCCGACGTAAACTGCGAATGTGCCGGTGAATGAGAAGTGTTACTGAAATTAGACCAATGAAGCCATTGCGTCGGTAGAAAGATACTTTTTGCGTTTAGCTTGGCTATCGGAAAGCGATGTAAATGGCCACCCGACGGATAGTTCTCAAGGTAGTTAAGCTATCGCCTAGTAGTCCTGGCCAGGAGTCTGCTCATGCAAGAAAGGAAGCAGTTGGCAATATGAAGTCCTTTCTAAAGACATTACCAAACAACACGGATTATATGCAAGAGGAAGTAAACCAGGGTTTACAGCGAAACTTCTAAATCGCCTAAGTCGTGCGGTTGAATAATCGGCAATTTTCGGTGGTCAATAGGCTTATCAGATTTAAATACTTGTCCTCCATTGCCTAGGGGTGGGTTTTTGGGGTTTGCGTAATAGATGGCTTTTGCCCGCCGAATCAGTTTTAGCGCAGCCGCCAGGCGTTCCTGTGGCGTTTTAGCCCACCAGTATTCTTTATCGTAAGCCGGAATATCGTTGATATTGCTTGATTTGCGGATGATAGACATGGGGTGAAGATTTAGATCCAAAAGTACTTGCTAATCAAAATTGATCAAACCAAGCTTGTTTAACTTTAACAACTTCAATAAACTCGGTTTCAACACCTAGTTTTAACTCTTTAAGTTTATCGCATAGAAGTTCGCCATCAATCAAATCAATTGGAGGAGCGCCATCTCTAGTTGCTTCTTTTACCGCTTCTCTAGTAAAAGTGCCCGTAGTGACGAATAGACCCTTATCTGCTCTTCCTTGCATTGCTCCTCTAAAATCTCTGATTTGACTAGGGGTAATAGTGCCTTTATATCGTTTGCATTGAAAAATTACATGGAAGCTTAAAAATCCACTTATCCTAACAATACCTTTTCCATCAATACCGCCATCGCCCGTTTTTCCCGTAACCTCTACTTGAACAAATCCGCTTTCACGCAATAAGCGTTGTGTTAAGCGTTCAAAACTGCTAGGTGAAATAATATACAACTTTTCCAGCAGTTGCTCCTTCCAATCAGCTACTTCAATTTCTTGTTCTATATTATCAGGCTCTTCAGTTTGTGATTGAGAGGCTTTCTTTGAAGAGTCTCTGACCTTTCTTTCAATCTCATCTGGATTAATCTCATTTGGATTTATATTTTGATTCGTGAGTGTCCAGACACTTCTTGCTGAGTTCTCTAGCTGAGTTCTCTAGCTGAGTTCTCTAATAGCCCATACTTTTTTAAATAAGTTCTTGTCCACGCCAACTGATATTCTATCTCAGTTCTACCATCTTTTCCATGAGGAATGTTTAATACATCTTCAGATAAGTTGGTTATTTCATAGACACGTTCATTTATTTCTTCAATATTTCCAGAGCCGCCAAGGTCAATAAGGGCTTGAACAACAGGTACAAACAAATCAGTGAATTTGGGTAACCTTTGATGTTTTCTAGTTCTGGCCATTGAGATATTTTTAAGTTGTTTATAGTATGGATAAATAAATGGTCTTCGTTTGGCAACCTATGCCTTAAGCCATTAGTTGCTAAACAAAGACCATTTATTGTATTCTGTACTCAGCAAATAGATCAACCCTTCTTCATCTCCTTAGCCCCGCCGTCTTTCAGCTTCACCGTCCGGTTAAAATAAAGTAAACTTACTCAACCATATCAGCCTGCAAATAGACTTTCATCAGTTGGGCTGCCGAAACAGTTGGCATGGCGTAGGGTATTCCATTTTTGCCAACAAATTCGAGCAAATAATTCATGTCTGGGCCAATGTCGACGATTACACCTATTTCGCCCCGGCGCAAATTATACTGTGGCAAAGGTGTCGTCAGTGCCACCAAATCATGCAAATGAAGCTCATCCATGATATTATATTTTTAATACGTAACAACTCGTTAGTCGTGGAAAGTTTTTACCGTCATCAATAATCCAACTGGTTCGCACAGTGGCGGTCTTGGCTTGATGAGTCATCTCAAAGTCAACTACGTAAATTTCACCATAGCTATTTCTACCCTCATGAGTCGCTGAATTTAACAGTACCGCCGACAAAACAGCATCGCGCAGAATTTCCCATTCAATACTGGTTATCCCTAATGCCGAACGGAATACGCGAGCTTTATGCTTCCCATACGGATGTTCCGTATTCAATCAGTAACCCAAAAATTTTGAGTCATCTGCTTGAGCACGTTCGGCAAAGGGTAACATAGTTATTTCGTTTACTCATATATTACCCCAATCAACCCTTCCGAGCATTATCCCTTCCGAGTGTCACCCCTTCTTCATCTCCTTCGCCCAGCCGTCTTTCAGTGTAACGGTCCGGTTGAATACGGGACGGTCGGCGGTGGAGTCCTGGTCGAGGATGAAGTAGCCTTTGCGCATGAACTGGAAGTTGGATTGGGCTCCCGATCGGGCAGCTTCTACCAGGGCAGGTTCAACAAACGCATGGACGGTTGCCAGCGAGTTTGGATTCAGTAACTCTTTAAAATCCCGTTCGTCGGCCGCTGGGTTCTCCACGGAAAACAGGCGGTCGTACAGACGAACATCGGCTTCCACGGCGTGTGGAACCGATACCCAGTGAATCGTGCCTTTCACATTGATGCCCGATGTATCAGAACCGCTCCGACTTTCGGGAATGTAGGAGCAGCGCAGTTCGATAATTTCCCCTGCATTGTCTTTTACAACCTCATCGCACTTGATGATATACGCACCTTTCAGCCGTACCATACCGCCCGGAAATAGGCGGAAGAATTTCTTCGGCGGAACTTCCATGAAGTCATCCCGCTCGATGTACACTTCCCGGCTGAAGGGCACATCGCGTTCGCCCGCGGTAGCGTCTTCGGGGTTGTTTTCGATAGGCATGATCTCCTCACGGCCAACCTCGTAATTCGTTAAAACGAGTTTCAGGGGCTTTTCATCGAGAACGGCCATGACCCGGTGTGTAGTCTTATTCAACTCTTCGCGCAGACAGAATTCCAGCAAGCCCACGTCGATAAGGTTATCGCGTTTGGCAATTCCGATACGGTCGGCAAACTCACGGATGCTGGCGGGGGTATAACCACGCCGACGAATACCCGCGATGGTTGGCATCCGGGGATCATCCCAGCCGCTCACGTGGCCTTCTTCCACCAGTTGTTTGAGCTTACGTTTGCTCATGACCGTATACGTCAGGTTGAGCCGCGCGAACTCGATCTGGCGGGAGGGGAAAATATCAAGCTTATCAATAAACCACTCGTATAAGGGCCGGTGTACCTCAAACTCCAGCGTACAGAGCGAGTGGGTAATGTGTTCAATCGCATCGGACTGACCATGTGCGAAATCATACATCGGATAAATACACCAGGTATCGCCCGTACGGTGGTGATGCGCGTGTTTGATCCGGTAAATGATTGGGTCACGCAACTGCATGTTCGGCGAGGCCATATCGACTTTTGCGCGTAGCACTTTGGCACCGTCGGGGTAGTCGCCAGCTTTCATACGACGGAACAGATCGAGGTTTTCATCCACACTCCGATCGCGGTACTGACTCATGCGTCCCGGTTCAGTCGGCGTACCTTTCTGAGCGGCAATTTCCTCCGAAGTTGAATCGTCTACATAGGCTAACCCCTTCTGAATCAGTTTCTCAGCAAAGAGGTAAATCTGGTCGAAGTAGTCAGATGCATAAAACTCGTTTTCCCAGTCGAAACCCAGCCAACGGACATCGTTCTTGATCGAATCAACGTATTCGGTATCTTCCGTTACGGGATTTGTATCGTCAAACCGAAGGTTTGTCTGCCCGCCGTACTTATCGGCCAGTCCGAAGTTCAGGCAAATGGATTTAGCGTGGCCAATATGCAGGTAGCCATTAGGTTCGGGTGGAAAACGCGTGTGAATACGTCCACCGTTCTTACCAACGGCCAGGTCTTCTTCTACAATTTGTTCAATGAAGTTGAGGGAGCTACCAGCACTGCTGCCACCAGCGGTGCTATTTTCGTTGGTAACGCCTTCGTCGGAGTCTTTGGTTGCTTCAGTCATGTGGTTGCGTACTGATAAATAGTCCGAAAATTACGGCCTTTGCCCCGCTTTGACAAACCAAAACAGGGGTAAAGCAAAAACGAGGAATTTAAAGTAGGGTGTCTGGGCGTTCTAAGTGGCCTGCAGGTTTTTTAAAAACTGCACCAATCCATGCCCGGTTTACCAATTGGTGATCCTGTCAAATTTGCCTGCTGGGGGCGTTAAGATTAATTTAATACACAGGTGGCATTAGTAGTAAAAAGTAATTAGCTAGTGGTGAAAAGGACTCATTATCAGGTAGGTAAGTCAGGTTGTTTTACGGGGCATGGTTTCGAGAAATTACTTAAGTAGCGGTAGCGCAGTCACTAATTTCTTTGGAACGAACGAACAAAATGGACACTCTGGCGAGTTGTTATAGATACAGACCGTTGCCAATCTCCCAACTACGGTTTTCAAGGTTTAACTGTTTATGAATAGAACGTTTATTGGCTTTCTTTTCGCGCTTGGGTGGTTTTTGTCGATTGATGCAGTAAGTCAGAAAACAACAGATTCGCTATCGAAACAAGCTTATCTTTCCGATTGCATTCAGTATGCGTTGGGTCATC
The DNA here is from genome assembly GCF_006965485.1 of Spirosoma sp. KCTC 42546. Classification (NCBI taxonomy): domain Bacteria; kingdom Pseudomonadati; phylum Bacteroidota; class Cytophagia; order Cytophagales; family Cytophagaceae; genus Spirosoma; species Spirosoma sp. KCTC 42546. Next base: position 4,289,109 of record NZ_CP041360.1, on the reverse strand, counting down.
AGCCTGTAGTCCGTCAGTCGATTATTGACCAGGATATTGCCGAACGTACTGTGCAAAGCGCACTGGCCGCCTGGTACCCCCAACTAAGTGCCTCCTATAACCTGCTCCATTACCTCAAACTGCCCGTTACCCTCATTCCTGATGCGACCACGGGTGAGAAACGTCCCGTTTCGCTCGGTGCCCAAAACACATCGACGGCCTCACTTTCGGTAACGCAAAGTATTTTTAACCGGGATGTGTTACTGGCCAGCCGAACTGCCGACGCCTACCGGGAACAGGCTACTCAGAACACGGTCCGAAATAAAATCGATGTTGTCGTAAATGTCAGCAAAGCGTTCTATGATCTAATCCTGACGCAACGTCAGGTCGATATTCTGACCCAGGATATCGCTCGCCTGACACGTAGTTTACAGGACGCTACCAATCAGTATCAGAGCGGAATTGTTGATAAAACCGATCCGCAGCGTGCGAAGATTGCGCTTAATAATTCCCGCGCTCAGCAGAAACAATATAGGGATCTGGTTGGGTCAAAATACCAGGTGCTAAAACAGGTTATGGGGTACCCGCCAACAAGTCAACTGGCGGTAACCTATGATACCTTACAATTGGCCAGGGAAGTTACCCTGGACACACTCTCGTTAGTAAATCCGCAAAATCGGATTGAATATCAGCTTTTGCAAACACAGGGGCGTTTACTGGATGCCAATGTTCGCTACAATCGCTGGGCATATCTGCCATCGGTATCGGCCTTTGGTAACTACAATTTATTGTATCAGAACAATGCCTTCGGGCAACTCTATAGCGCGTCATTTCCCAACTCGGTAATTGGCTTAACGCTTGCGCTACCTATTTTTCAGGGAGGGCGACGTATTCATCAGACAAAAATTGCCGAGTTGCAGGTTCAGCGGCTGAACTGGGATCTGGCTGCGCTGACCAGTGCGGTCGATGCCGAGTATGCCACGGCCTTAGCAAACTACAAGGGGAATCTGGCGAACTATCTGGCGCTGGTCGAGAATCAGCAACTGGCCGAAGATGTGTACCGGATTATCAACCTACAGTATCGCTCCGGCATCAAAACCTATCTAGACGTAACCATCGCCGAAGCCGATCTCCGAACCGCACGACTTAATGTATTCAATGCACTTTATCAGGTGTTGATCAGTAAGTTAGATGTTCAGCGGGCATTGGGTGTTATTCAGTTTTAAGTGTTGTCAGCATGACAAACGTGTCTATTAGAATTATGAAGCAGCCTATAAATCTGGCTATATCGGGATTGATCCTGACCCTGTTACTTGCCGCTTGTGGCGGTAAAAAAGATGCCCAGCAACAACAGGCTCCTCCACCGCCCACGGCTGTTAGTGCGGTGAAAGTTACCAAAGGAAGTGCTACCTATTACGATCAGTTTCCGGCAACGGTAACTGCCCTTTTGGAGGTGGAGATTCAACCGCAGGTGGCCGGCAATATTACGGGTATCTTTTTTCAGGATGGTCAGCATGTCAGTAAAGGACAAAAACTCTATACGATTGATCCCCAGCAGTATCGGGCGAGTTACGATCAGGCAGTTGCCAATCTGAACGTTCAGAAAGCCAACCTGAACCGGGCTCAAAAGGACGCTAACCGGTACAATACCCTGGCCGAACAGGATGCCGTTGCCAAGCAATTGGTCGATAACGCCAATGCTTCGCTGGAAGCGGCTAAAATGCAGGTAGAGGCCTCCGAAGCAACGATTCGGCAGGTGGCTACGAATTTGAAATACACAACCATTTACGCCCCGCTCGATGGTACAATCGGCATTTCGCAGGTACGACTTGGCGCGGCTGTAGCTCCGGGTTCAACACCACTCAACACGATTTCATCGGATAACCCGATTGCCGCTGATGTACAGATCGATGAATCACAGATTCCCCGATTTTTAAAATTACAGGGCCAGCCGAATGTAGTCCGTGATTCAACACTGATCCTGTTACTGCCAGATGGGAGTACATACAAATACCCTGGCTCGGTACGCATCGTTGACCGGGCCGTTGATCCGCAAACGGGTACCCTTCGGGTTCGGGTTGCCTTTCCAAATCCCAACAAACAACTCAAAGTTGGCTTGAATGCCAACATCCGGGTGAAAAACAATACGGGTGAGCCACAACTATTAATTCCCTATCAGGCTGTAACGGAGCAAATGAGTGAATACTTTGTGTTTGTAGTGGGCGATAGTAGCAAGGTCAGCCAGAAGAAAGTAACGCTCGGTGCCCGTATTAATGATAAAGTAATCGTGAAAGATGGTCTCAAAGAAGGAGAAACCATCGTAACCGAAGGCACGCAGAAAATCCGGGAAGGGGCAAAAGTGCAGGTAACCAAGTAAAAGTAGGGGAGAAAGGAGGAGAGGGAGGAAAGGGACAACGAAAAAACGGTACTTTCCTTTCCTCCCTCTTCTCCCTCTCCTCCTTTCTCCTAAAAAAATATGTTCGCAGAAATATTCATTAATCGGCCGGTTACTGCCATTGTTGCCTCGGTTGTGATTGTGGCACTCGGGGTACTGGCTTTGTTAAGTCTCCCTGTCAGTCAGTATCCTGATATCACCCCGCCCGTTGTGCAGGTGACAGGCACCTACACCGGTGCCGATGCACAGACGGTTGAGCAGACAGTAGCCACGCCCATTGAAACGCAGGTGAACGGTACGCCGGGCATGGACTACGTGCAAACCAACGCCACCAACGATGGTCGGATGACCATGAACGTGACGTTCAAGGTAGGTACCGATGTGAATATTGCCGCTCTGGATGTACAGAACCGGGTGGGTATTGCCCAGCCGCAGCTGCCGGAAGAGGTTACCCGCCTGGGTGTTGTGGTTCGGAAACGAAACCCATCCCTGTTTATGCTGGTTGCGATTTACTCGCCCAACAAGACCCATAATGTCTCATTCCTGGATAACTACGCCAATATTTATATTAGGGATGCCCTGTTACGGGTGCCGGGCGTAGGGGATATTTTCAGCCGGGCGGATGATTTTAGTATGCGGATCTGGCTCAAACCCGACCGCCTTGCGCAACTCGGCCTAACCTCCGACGATGTAGTGGCAGCCTTACAGGAGCAAAACCTACAGGTGGCGGGTGGCTCGGTAGGAGCGTCCCCACAACCTTCTACTCAGGCATTTGAGTATAGCGTATTTACCAACAGCCGACTCAGTAAGGAAGAGGACTTCCGGAATATCATTGTACGGAGCGATCCGGCTAAGGGTTCATTGGTCTATTTGAAAGATGTAGCGCGGGTGCAATTGGGTAAGTTCTCCTATGCCAGTAACTCCTTCGTTGATGGCAATCGGGCGGCTTATTTGCTGGTGTATCAGTTGCCGGGCAGTAATGCGCTGGCAACGGCCAAGGGTGTGTATGAGGCCATGGACAACCTGAAAAAGACGTTCCCGAAAGATATCAATTATGTGGTGCCTTTCGAATCAGTGTCGGTAATTCAGGTATCGATTGGCGAGGTGGTGAAAACCTTAGGCGAAGCCCTCGTGCTGGTGGTACTGGTCGTGTTTTTGTTCCTGCAAAGCTGGCGGGCAACGCTCATTACCTTGCTGGCCATCCCGGTTTCGATTGTGGGTACATTTGCCCTGTTCGTACCGCTTGGGTTTACCATTAACACGCTGACACTCTTTGCCTTTGTACTAGCCATCGGGATTGTGGTGGATGATGCGATTGTGGTGGTCGAAGCCGTGCAGGTGAACCTCGATAAGGGTATGACGCCCAAAGACGCGACTCGGGAAGCCATGCGGGAGATATCCGCTCCGGTAATTGCCATTGCCCTGATTCTGGCGGCTGTGTTTGTACCCGTAGGCTTTATTCCGGGCATTGTCGGGCGACTCTACCAGCAGTTTGCCATTACGATTGCCGTTTCGGTGTTGATTTCGGCCTTTGTTGCGCTGTCGCTTACACCTGCGCTTTGTACATTGCTGTTGCAGCCAATGCACATCGACGAAAAAGCGACCGGACTGAATAAGTTCTTCTACAAGTTCAATCAATGGTTCGAGCGGGTTACGAATGTCTACTCCAACGGTGTGAAGCGGCTGATTAAGCTGACCCCTTTGGTGATTGTCGGGCTGGTGGTGGTGTATATTGGAACGGCGCTGCTGTTCCGCGCCAAACCTACCGGCTTTATCCCGACGGAAGACGAAGGACGTCTGATAGTGACCTATGAAATCCCGGAAGCGGCTTCGACATCAAGGAGTTTGGTTGTGCTCAACAAGGTGATGGATATTCTGAAAAAGCAGCCTTACGTAGCGCACTTTTCAGCCCTTGGCGGTTTGAATGCCATCACCTTTGCCTCAAAATCGAACAGCGGTACGGTCTTTATTCAGCTAAAACCCTGGGAGGAACGCACCGAGCGGGGTATGCAGGCCGACTCGCTCGTGGTTAAACTACAACGGGCTCTGTCAACACTGAACGACGCTCGGCCTCAGGTTATTCAGCCACCGGCTATCCCGGGTTTAGGACAGAGTTCAGGATTTACGTTTGAGATTCAGCAGCGTGAAACCAACGATGACGTGAAGGCCTTTGACGGTGTGGTACAGAACTTCCTGGCCGAAGCGAACAAACGGCCTGAAATTGGTCGGGCGTTTTCGTACTTCACCGCCAAAGCCCCCGCGTACCGGGTCGATGTGGATCGCGACAAATGCAAGAAACTGGGTATTTCGGTGAGCAATGTGTACCGGACGATGCAAACGTACCTCGGTAGCCAGTACGTCAACGACTTCATTATTTACGGGCGTAAGTTTCGGGTGGTAGCGCAGGCAGATACGATGTACCGAACGGATGTAACAAATCTGGGTCAGTATTACGTTCGTAACCAGGGTGGCCAGTTGGTGCCGATTAGTGCGGTTATTAAAACTACGGTCATTGAAAACGCTCCGCTGATTTCGCACTTCAACCTGTTCCGTTCCGTCGAATTGAATGGTGGAGCCAAGCCGGGTTATAGTAGTAGTCAGGCCAATGACGCGCTACGAGAGGTAGCCGCCAAGGTACTCCCTGCCGGTTACGCCTACGATTTCGGTGGACTGAGCCGCGAAGAAATCAACGCCGGTAATAGCTCAATTTACATTTTCATGCTGTCGGTTGGGTTCGTGTTTTTGTTCCTGGCTGCTTTATACGAAAGCTGGTCCGTACCATTTTCCGTACTGCTGTCGGTGCCCATCGGTGCGCTGGGTGCTATCGTTGCGCTTATCCTGTTTCCGTATCTTACGAATAACGTGTACGCTCAGATCGGGTTGATCACCCTGATTGGGTTGGCGGCCAAAAACGCTATTCTGATTGTGGAGTTTGCGAAAGAGCGCGTCGATAAAGGCGAGGATTTGCTGGAGTCGACCATTGAAGCGGTTCGGCTGCGACTACGCCCGATTCTGATGACTTCCCTAGCCTTCATTCTGGGGGTATTTCCCCTGGCGCTGGCGAGTGGGGCAGGCGGGGTTGCCCGCGCTACAATTGGTCGTACGGTGTTGGGTGGAATGATAGCGGCTACCTCGCTGGCCATTTTCGTCGTCCCTGTTTTATATGTCGGTATTACCCGACTCGCTTACGGAAAGAAAGGTCTGGCAGCGTTGAAAGAGAACGCCAAGAAGGATGAACCCAAAGAGGCCTAAGCGGTATAGTTGTAGTGCCGACCGTCCCGGTCGGGTGTGTAGCTAAGTGTTCCCCGCCCGACCGGGACGGTCGGCACTACATTTTAATCCTGTCAAAGAAAAAAAATAACCCTACCTGTCAATCTCTGACAAAGCCGTACCTTCGTATGGCGATTGCGTAGCTTGTCAGATCATCATGAACTTATTTATTACCTCGTTAAATTCGGGCAGTAACGGGAATTGTTATTACGTTGGGAACGATCAGGATGCGGTATTAGTCGATGCTGGCATCTCCTGCCGGGAAACGGAACGGCGTATGGAGCGGCTCGGGTTATCGCTGGATAAAGTACGGGCTATTTTTATTTCCCACGAACATTCAGACCATATCCGGGGTGTTCCTCAACTTGCCAAAAAATATCAATTACCGGTGTTCATTACGCCCGGTACGCTTCAACACTGTGGCTTTCCTGTAAAGACGTTTCCACTCCGGGCGTTGCGTGGGTATGAACCCGTCTGGATTGGCGAACTCTGTGTTACCGCTTTTCCGAAACATCATGATGCCAGCGATCCGCATAGTTTCCTGATTTCGTATCAGAACACGCGAGTGGGCGTCTTTACTGATATTGGCGCTCCCTGCGAACACCTCATCCATCACTTTAGCCAATGCCATGCGGCTTTTCTGGAAGCCAATTACGATGATGACCTGCTGGCCAATGGCCGCTACCCCTATTTTCTTAAACAGCGAATCCGGGGTGGTAAGGGACACTTATCTAACCAACAGGCGTTGGAAATTTTCAGAACGCACAAGCCTGATTTTATGAGCCATGTGTTGTTGTCGCACTTATCTAAAGACAACAATTGCCCGCAGGTAGCCAGCGATTTATTTAAGCCGCATTTGGGAAGTACGGAACTGATTGTAGCCTCCCGCTTTCAGGAAACGCCGGTGTACACGATCTCTACTAGACAAAATTAGATTAACCACAGAGGCACAGAGAACACAGAGTTTTTATGACATATTTTTCTCTGTGTTCTCTGTGCCTCTGTGGTTAAAAAATACGTTTAATCTAATCTTCGATCAGTGGTAAGGATACGATAAACGCATCGGCTGTTTCCTCTACTTTAGGTGTGGGCTGGCCCAAAAGCTGGTATTTGGAGAGGATATTAAGAAGCCCCTTCTGCGTGGAATTTGCCCGGTTAACCGTCTTTCGCTGGAGTGTGTTGCTCACCGTCAGCCAGCCGTCGGGGCTGGTATCGAATCGAATCACCAGGGGGTTCTCGGCGGAGACGATGTTGTGCTTTACCGCGTTTTCAAGCAATAATTGTAGTGTAAGGGGAGGGAGCTTGCACGTTAGAGATGACTCGTCAACCGTTTTAATCAACTCAATTCCCGCTCCGTAGCGGGTTTTAAGTAGGTGATAATAGGAGTCGATAAACGTTAATTCGGTTTGTAATGTCGTTAGCGCCAGATTATTAGTGCGCAACAGGTAGCGGTAAACACTCGACATTTCGTCGACGAATCGGATCGCTTTCACCGGCTCATCGGCAATCAGTGAGGAAAGCGAATTAAGACTATTGAATAAAAAGTGCGGATTCAACTGCGTCTGAAGTGCCATCATCTGCATCGCCGACATCTGTTGTTGAAGTTTCTCGGTAACCAGTTCGGCTTCCACCTGTTCACGTTGGTGCCGTTCGCGTTCCCGGGCAAGCCGTTGTTCCACAATAGCACTCTTAATGGCCCCCCGACGCTGCCGATACCCCAGCACCAGGGTAAAGCAGATCAACTCGGCCAGGATCCCAAACTCCAGGTACGTTAAAGGCGCAAACATAACTAACAAGGGTTCCCCTAATGAACGATGCACCATTGTCATGATCATTGACACAACACCCCCGGCCAGTAAATAACTTGACCCCAACGCGATGTACCGTGGCACTACCCCTCTTAGCTGTCTGATTTGTACAATTCCGTAGGTTGCCAGCCCAACCATGAGTAACCGCATGATCGTGTGGGCTGTGTCGTAGAGCGCTCCATACCAGTCTGTTATACCAAAGCATAACACGCCCATGAGCACCAAGTAACTCACAATTACTGCTTTGGCCAGGCGGAACAGCCGAAACAGACCCGGTAGCCGGGCCTGGAGCTGAATCAGCGCGTCGGCAAAGTCGAAATAGACAAAATACGCCAGCATGGGGGCACTAGCCCGAACAAAATACCAAAGATTGGCTGATACATACTTGTTGATTTCGTCTACTCGTAGACTGAAATAAACCAGCCAGGCCAGCATGTATAGGGTGTACAGACCATAAATGCGCTCCCGGTAGATGCCCCATTGCACTACGTTCAGTAGCAAAATGGAGCTAACCATGCCTGTAAACAACAGATTCCAGGTCGCAAACGTCATGAAAATAACTTTCGATTGGTTAAGAAAAATGCCCTAAAAGTCGGCAAATTTAGGCGTTTACCCCAACCAGAAGGTTTGTAAAACGGAAAAAGCCCCCAGTGAAGCGTCACATCTGGGGACTGAAGCGTACTGGCGCAAAAATTAATCCGATGTGTTTAATAAAGTAAATTTATTAAACACATCGGACTGCGGAAGCGGAGCCACAGAGAAAACAGAACGGGCCGCCAGTGCGGATTAAATACTAAAAATCAGTAGTTTACGGTTCTGTGCTCTCCGTGTCTCTGTATGTAATAGGCAATTTTAACTTACTTGCGGTTCTGAAGATCCTCCAGAATTACCTCATATTGTTTCTCCGCAGCATTGTATACAAATCGGTAAGCAGCGGGGTAGAAGCCTGCTTTTTCCACCTTTTCGGCTTGTTTTACAAGTAGCTGTTCGTCCTTTACGTTCTTCAGAAAATCAAGCGTAAACATCGGTTCCAGGAAGGTAACCTTGCCATCGAGTGCGCCATAGATAAAGGTTGTTGTAAAGGGTTTGCCGTTCAATTCAGGGCTGGTCGGGTCGATCCAGTGGGCACCCATTTGGGGTAGCGCAGGGCCTTTTACGTATCCCTTCGGCAGATAAGCGCCTTCAGGGTCTTTGCCAAACCGAGGATCATTTTCAACAATGCCAAGCCGATCTTCGTTGGATGTATAGTAAAAATGGCAGTCGAAATGCGGTACATTGTACACACCATCTGGCTCGTGACCGTGGGGCATCCAGTTGAACGATACATGCTGAATTTGCGCCTTGTCGCTTCCTTTGGGCATCGTTAGCACCCAATACGCATCTTCAGCGGGCAGGCTTTTTAGCGTAGCTTCGGAGATAGCCACGCCCAGTTGTGCGGGGTTGCCCTTGGCGTCGAGCCGCACAAACGAACGGAGGGTGCCGTTTCCGGCTTTTACCGATTCGCCATACTGAATAATGGCTGGTTTCTTTTCGCCTGCAGGCGTGTCATTGGACCCCATCAGGGTCGTGGCGGCTACAATAGCCAGTGCAAACAGATTCATTGGATTTGATTGTTTATGGTTGAAAAAAAGGAACTCTCTTTACTATAACACTGGTACTCTGCCCCTGCCAGCTCTGGTAGGCAACCAGCAGGCCATCAGGTGTTGGGAGCAGCACGGGCAAGGAGGTTAACTCACCGGGTGCCGTTAGAGCCATTGTCCGGGATTCGCCATTGGCCATGTACGTCCGCACCATTGTTTGACGGTACGCATCGGGAGCTTCGCCCACCAACTCCTCAAAGACCATCGCTAATCGCCCGTCGGCCCAGCCCGTTACCTGCGGGTGTGTCCGTTGGGCTCCGGCAATGAACTCGGTAGCTTGTGGCTTATCGACTCTGGCCAGCCGGATACCTTCATGTTCACTGGCACCAGAATACCAGGTGGCATACACCACTTCGTCGCGAACAAACAACTGTGGCCCCGAATGTGGACAGGCATTGATCTGCCAGTCGTCATGTACCAGCACGTTGGGCGGACTAAAAGACAGACCATTGTCCGTCGATACGACATAGCTAATATCTCGTGCACCCGGGCCGTTTTCAGTGGGTAACCAGTCGCGGTAGGTCAGGTAAATGCGTCCCTGAGTATCGGAAACAATACCGGGGCGGCAGCATTGACAGGCGTTGGAATCAACTACAATTTCCGGTCCGAATCCCCCGGTGGCCAGGGTCTGGGTAAACCGAACTGAGCGACCTTCGTGACCGGGTAGTTTCTCATCCAGCCAGATCAGTCCAATTTCGCCCGTTGGCAGGCGGGTTAGTTCGGCGTAGGAGTGGCTTTTACCCGCTGTTGTATCTCGGTGTATAGGTTGTTCTAAGCTCCAGGTTTTTCCCTGATCTGTTGACACTTTGTACAGCAGGTTTCCGGCACGGAGTGCATCGGGTGTGGGCTTCGGCAGGCTGAACACCACCAGTTGTGTGCCATCGCCCTTAAATATAAGTTTTGGTACATCTTCGCCGTGGGCTGCGGTCGTGGCGGGCAGGCTGATACGCGTTGGTGCACCAAATGTTTTCCCTCCATTGGTGGATACGCAGTGCATGAGCGAGATACCTGTTTTCGTCCGCTCGATCCAGGTCAGTACCGGATTGCCCCGATGGTCCGTTTGCAGGCGTGGAAACGATGCGTTGGGAATTTTCAGGAGCGAATCGCCCGGATTCGCAAGTGTAGTTAGTGTATTGATTAACAGGGCGCTAAAAAAGAGTAGTGTTTTCATGAATGATGGGCATTAGTTTCCAGTGAAATTGTATTGGAGACCGATCACAAACGTGCGGGGTGCGGCTGGGGTGAATGTTGTGCGGTCGGTAATGGCATTACCCCGCGTTGCGTTGTTGGCATACAGTTCATTTGTCAGGTTCAGTACGTTTACATAGACTTCCATCGCCTTATACACGTAGCCCGTTCGCAGGTTCAGTACGCTGACACCCCGCGCACCAAACGCTCCCCGATCGTTGTACTGAACCGTATTGGTCTGGTTCTGATACCAGGGACCGATCCGCTGCCACTCCATCGCCATCCGTATGCCTTTCGCCCAGCGGGGCTTATAGGTCAGTTCTGTATTGGCCACCCAACGGGGAGCCTGTGGCATATCATAATGAGCCAGATTTTTTACCACATCGGATGGCAGGTTGCTTAGGGCAAAGTCCTCGAAGCGGTGGATGGAATTGGTGCCACCGAAGCGGAAAAACCACTGACCGGAGGGTTTATACGTCAGGCTGTATTCCAGACCCCGGTGGAGGGTTCGGCCCGCACTCTGATAGTCGGTTGAGTTGTCTGGCTGACGAATGCTGAGCAGTTCGTTGATACCATTCATCTGATACAAAGCCCAGTCGATGTTGACTTTTTTGTTCAGAAAGGACGCCCAGCCACCTACTTCCAGATTGCTAAACTGGGCCGACTGAAGGTTATAATAGAAGGGGGGCTGTCCGGCAGCGGTATTCGGGTTTTTACGAAACACGGCTGTTAACCCCGGTGGTGAAAATCCTCGACTAACATTTGCATACAAGCCTGCACCGTGGCCAAGATCGTAGGTTAGCCCCAGTTTAGGCGTTAGTTGATTGTAGTTTTTTGTGCCAGTCGTTTTATCCAGGAAATTCTCGTAATCGAATGCCATTCGGTCGTAGCGGAGTCCTGCCGACAGACGCAGATTCGGCATCGGTGCAAAGTCGTACTGCGCATAGGCGGCCAGATTATGAATCGTGGCGGCATACCGGCTCAGGAACTGATCGGGCAACTCGCGTACCTGAACATACCGTTCCACCGACCGTTTGTCGGGCCGTAAGGTGGCTTGCAACTCTGTCTGGTACGCGTAGTAGGTCGTCGGTGAGTTATCATATACTATACCCACGAGTAATCGGCTGTCGATCCAGGCAAACCGCTGGCTGTGTTGGGCCATCAGGCCTATGCTATGAAACGCATTTTCATTGATTTCACCCGTGGCTGTGGTGGCCTCCGATTTCCAGCGGATACTGTAATTTGGATTCTGTTTCAGGCTGTTGTCCCGATAAAAGGCGGTTGCCGATGTTTCACTGTGGGCGGCCCAGCGGTGTTCCAGTGTCAACCGCGACCGGAGCGACCGGACATCTCGATACGTGAAATCAGTTGTGCTCACGTATTGACGGCTGTAATACGCCAGGCTATCTACACTGCCGCCCGTTTGCGAATAATACTGGTTGTAGGAAACTGTCCCCGTCAGGCGTGTCTGGTTGGAGAACGCGTATTCGGCACGAGCATTGAGCGACACTTTATCGAAGTCGCTTTGGGTTTGCCAGCTATTCCGCTGCCGGGCTACAGATACGCCCCCAAACAGGCCAAGTCGGTTGGTGAGCATGCCACCCGCCCCCGCCTGAACGCGTCTGTATCCCCAGCCATCGCCCATGACGCCTACCCGCACTACAGGTACGGCAGTTGGTCGATGCGTCAGGAAATTAATGGCACCCCCAACGGCCTCGGGACCATACAGCGAGGAAACCGGTCCTTTCACCACCTCGACAGAACTGATCGAAAAGGAGTTCAATTCGATCAGGGCGTTATGATTGAAAATCCCCATTGGGCGTACTGCCACCCCATCTTCCAGGTACAAATAATAGGCGTTGGTGCTGAAGGGCTGGCGGATACCCATCATGTGTTGCTCGTTGCCGAGGTTTGGCATAACCACACCGGGCGTTTTGTTAATGACTTCGTAGAGATTAACGGGCTTAGTTTCCTGCAAAAGTCCCGATGACAGACGACTAATAGCCATGGGCGCTTCCGAACGAGCCTGAGCTTCCCGACTGGCCGTTACCACTACCGGTTGAAGGTCCTCAATTCGGGGCATTAACTTAATACTCAGTTTGCCGGAGGAGGCAACCCGACGTTCCTGATAACCGATACTGCTAATGATCAGGCTGTCGGTTGCCTGCTGACCCGCTACTGAAAACCGTCCCTGTGCATCGGTGATGGACCCGATCGTAGTGCCGAGGAGTCGAACCGTAGCGCCCGGTATGGGTTCCTGAGTTTGCCCGTCAAGAACGGTTCCCTGAAACGAGACGCTCTGAGCCCGCAGCAAGGTATTGATGCAGAAAAAGAGGAAAAAAGTGGTAACTGTTTTCATGACGATTGGCGTGTTTAGCCTCGTATTTGTTGTTTGCTGGCTCAAAGTTGGGTGGTGTCTGGCCAATCGCCAGTTGGCAAGTGAGTGAACCGGAAATTTGGGCTGATGAACTGTAGTATCGAGAATATGAGCTATCCGTATACGCTCATAAACCGTCAATCCGTACTACTCAAAGGAATGAACGGCAGATTGCCTCACAGGCGGGTTAGCAGATTTAAACCGTTTTTATCCGAGAAAACATGCCCGATCCGCGCCATCTGCGTTCCATAGCGCCTTTTAGACGCTTCAATGAACGGATTTCTCACTTCGCTTGATCGGCATCTGGGCCCGGTTGGCTCTGGCTCTAGTTTTGGGCCAATAATCAATTATAATCCTCTTTTTTATGAAACCATCTTATCTATTAGCGTTGCCTTTACTGGCCGCTACGCTGCAACTCAGCAGTTGCAAAAAAGACAACAACGACACGCCTAACCCAACTGATCCTCATTATGGGCAATCGGTAACGCTGGGAAACGGAACCGCCCGTACGTTTGTGAAATTGGATGCCAGCGGTAACCCCGATGAAGTTGGAATCGCGGTATCAGAAGCGGCTCTGAACAGCTTACCTGCCGATATGGTGGAACTGGTGATGGAGTTGCCGACCGAAGGGGCTAAAACACCCTTTAAACATGCGTATGTAACCTACATGCCGCATGGACATGAGCCCGATGGAGTGTATACGGTACCGCATTTTGATTTTCATTTTTACAAAATTACCAATGCGGAACGATTGACCATGACGCCCGGTAAGGAGGCCGAAATGAGTAAAGTACCGGATGCAGGTTACCTGCCTACCGATTACGTCACGGCGGGGCCTGTGCCCATGATGGGGAATCACTGGGTTGATGCCACCAGCCCGGAATTAGCCGGTAAAGGCTTTACGACCACCTTCCTGTATGGGAGCAACAAGGGTGAGATCATCTTCTACGAACCGATGATCACGGTGGATTACCTCAAGAAAACGACCATGCAACATCTAGCGATCAAGCAGCCACAGAAAATAGCACCAACTGGCTACTATCCAGGCGAGTACATCATCCGTTACAATATGAATACCAAAGAGTACGAAATTGTGCTGGATAAAATGGTTTCTCGTCAGTAGAAAATTTGTTTAGCCACAGACCGGTCCGGGGATGCGGCACAGCGAACACAAAGAAAAATATTTCCTAAAAACTCTGTGTTCACCGTGCCGCATCGGTGGATCGGTCTGTGGCTAACCTAACGAGGTGAAAAATACCAACGCATCGACCAGGTGTTCCTGCCAGTACGGCCATTCGTGCCCGCCGGGATGTTCTCTATATTGGTGCGGTATGTCCTGTTCGGTCAATGAATGATGTAAGGAGCGGTTGTACTCGATCAATAGATCATCTGTGCCGCAATCAAATTGAATAGGTGGCAGCTTCGCCCGATTTCGGACTAGCAAGTCCAGAACCGATTCATCGACAGGGTCAGCCTGTTTATAGTGGCTGAGGGGTTCTTCTACAAACAGGGGGAGCTGATTGAGGTGTGTAATCGATGAAAGCCCGTATGCTCCCTGGAATCGTTCAGGATACTTTGCGGCTAATCGTAAAGCTCCGAAACCGCCCATCGACAGGCCCGCAATGAACGTGCGGTTAGGAAGTAGCGTGGATTGGTGAACCGGTAAAGCCGCTCGTACGGCTTCAGACACATCCTCGACAATCCACCGATCAAAATTTAGTTCATTGTGGGGCAGATAGCCACTACCATCCCCCCAGAGTCCATCGGACGGCATAGCCAGGATCATCGGACGAATCCGACCGTCCCGGAGTAAGCGTTCGGCTGTTCGATGGGCACCGCCTTTTAGTGACCAGGCCCAGTGACTGCCATACACGCCATGCAGCAGAATCACCAGCGGAAGGGGTTCGTCGCCAATCAAATCAGGGCCGGGTATCCAGACCGTTATATCGCCACGACCTGCCAGATTTGGTGTCTTGACGGTGATCAACCGAAGTCCATCCCGCTCGTAAGCCGGATCGGAAATTTCGATGGTTCGGAAAGGAGTGGCCATTAGAAAACCAGTACGCCTTTGGCATTGCGTCCCTTAAGCATATCGTCGAAAGCGGTGTTGAGCTGATGAAGGGAATAGGTTCGGGTAACCAGATCGTCCAGAATTAAGTCGCCTTTCTGGTATAGATTTAGCAAAATAGGAATGTCAATTTCCGGGCGACATTTTCCATACAAGGGGTTCATATAGATTTTGTCCCATTCGAACAGGTTCATGTCGATACTGATTTCCTGTTCAATGCCGCTTACCTGACAGGCGACACCCGCGTTTCGGACCATGGCCAGTGGTACGGCACCCAGCTCAGGAATGGCTGTACATTCAAAAGCATAATCGGCTCCCCGTCCCCCGGTTAACTGTTTCACCTGACTAACCGCCTGGCTAAGTCCTTTATCTGCCCGATCCGCCAGAATGGAATGCGTGGCTCCGTAGCGGACGGCCATCTCCAGTCGATTAGGGTTGACATCCACCGCGATGATCATCCCGGCTCCGGAAATTCGGGCTCCCTGAATTACATTCAACCCGACACCTCCGGTACCGACTACCACTACGGATCGACCTGGTTTTACCTGAGCGGCATTGACAACGGAACCAACGCCTGTCATAACCCCACACCCTACAATAGCGGCTGATGGAAACGGAATAGGTACGTTCGTTTTTACAACGGCAGCCTCCCGAACCACCGTAGCTCCCGACATGGTGCCCAGACTAAACGACCGCTCAATCGGTTGACCGTTGTACGTTGTCCGTTCTAGTGCGGCATGTCCTCCGCTGGCTTTATTTCCCGACGTGACCGGCGAGTTTACCTCACAGATATGCTGATTTCCTTCCAGGCACTGGAAGCAGTAGCCGCAGGGAATGGCCCAGTTAAGAATGACTGAATCGCCCGGCTGTACTTTTCGGACAAGGGGGCCAACACGTAGCACGACACCCGCGCCTTCGTGCCCCATGACGATGGGTTTTCCCCAGGAGAGAGAATCGTAGTCGGTATGACAGATACCCGCAGCTTTAATCTCAACCAGGACTTCGTCGCCCTGGGGGTCACCAACTTCGATAAAATCAATTTGAAAACTTCCGGAACCGGTAGCAATGGCCGCTTCAACTCGCATATTACTAGCTTTAAGTACCTGAAAGAAGGGCCAAATTGCTTCCTACTTATTGGAATTCCGAGTTACGATATACGACTTACGATGTTCTGAGTGGTGTCGGTTGTAAGTAACCGACACCGTAGGTTTCTCAAAACCTGACGGTGCGAAAAATAGGTTTTGAGAAACCTATTGCGTCAGCTATAAGTAGCTGACGTCACACAAACCCGACCGGGACGGGACGGCCGCCGGAGCGGTACTACTTACAGCCAGCGGCTGATGAATTGCCCAAATACCTCTTTATACTGGTCACTCACTGGAATCACTGCCGATCCGATCTGGACAGAGTTGCGGGTAACGGCGTTAATACGATCAAGGGCGACAATAAACGACCGGTGGACCCGCATGAACTGCCGGATGGGGAGTTTCTCTTCCAGCGTTTTTAAGCTCGTTAAAGAAAGTAGCGGTTTTGTTGGATCACTGAGCCGGTAGACTTTTACGTAGTCTTTAAGTCCTTCGATATACAGAATGTCATTGTAGGCAATACGGACGAGCTGATACTCAACCTTCAGGAACAGGTAATCATCGACAACCTCAGTCGGAGTTGACGTGGTAATTGCTACTGTGGTTTGTTCAATGGGGCGATGCACGAGCTCAAAATAATTCCGGGCTTTACTGGCCGCCCGCAGAAACTCCTCGTAGTTAAAGGGTTTTAGTAGATAATCCAGCGCATCGACCCGGAACCCGTCGAGGGCAAATTGATCGAAGGCCGTTGTAAAGATGATTCGGGTCGTGTTAGTACCCCGGTTGCTCCGTTCGAGTACACGTGCCAGCTCCAACCCTGTCAGATCAGGCATCTGAATATCGAGAAATAGAACATCGACCGGCGTTGACATCAGGCCCTGTAAGGCTTCAACAGCACTACTATACCGTCCTGCCAGTTTCAGGAAGGGGGTTTTCTCGATAAAGGCACAGACCAGGCCCAGCGCCAGTGGTTCATCATCAACCGCAATGCAGGAGAGTGTCATGCCAGAGAGAGGGATAAGTGCACGTGGTATTCGCCAGCCATGGTGTGCTCATTGATCCGAAGGTCGTACTGGCCTGGATACAGCAGATCGAGTCGGCGTCGGGTGTTGGTCAGGCCAATGCCATTCCCCGCTTCGAGCGAGGGCGCTTTTTCAACAAACACCGTGTTATGCACATCCAGTACTAATGTATTCTGCTGTTGCTGGATGGCGATTTGAATTCGGCTTGGGTGCAGAGCACTGACACCATGTTTAAAGGCATTTTCAACAAACGGGAGCAGAAGCATGGGGGCAATTGGTTGGTCATGCAGTGGGCTTGGTGTATCGAGGGTTACGGTTACTTTATCCGTTAACCGGAGCTGCATGAGTTGCATGTAATCGCTGACGAACGAGAGTTCCTTACTTAGCAGTGTAGTACCAGACTGAGTATCATAGAGCACATAACGCATCATCCGGGAGAGTCGGTGCAGGGCTTCACGGGCGGTTTCAACGTCGATGAGGGTGAGTGCGTAAATGTTATTGAGGGTATTGAAGAAAAAGTGCGGATTGATCTGAGCCTTTAAAAACGAGAGCTCGGAGGTTGTCTTGGCCTGCTCAAGGGCGGTTCGGAGATTCGCATCATCCTGCCATTTCAGCAGCATGGCAATGCTGGTACTGATGGCTAACACAAGAAAAATGGTAAACAGCGTAGGCTGAATCCAACCGTAATACTTCGGTTTTCCAAAGCCATCCGGATGAAATACCCGATGGACTTTTGTGGGTAGATCAAATCCAAACTCAATACCTCCTAGTACGATAAGGACGAATAAAATCAGGCCTAACAAGGTCAATATGTATTGGCTGGTTTGACCCTGCAAAAGCAACCTGGGAACCAGCCGCTGGGAGTTTACGTAAAATACGCCCACCATCAGAGCAAAAAAGATGACCTGCCTGATCCAGAATAAGGGCGGAAATTTTAGCTCCGAATTAAGCGACTGATTGAAAAAAAGTAGGTAGCCCAGCAAGATCCAACCCAGTACATGAATCAGCAGTGGAACGTAACGCCGTGAAAACAGGGTGACAGCCATGATCAGTAGGAAAGCTACAAGTTTACAGTAAATACCTGATTCTGCGTCAGTCAATCGCTGGTTCCCCCGACTTTGCCGATAGCTGGCTTAGTTTAACCGACGAATGGCCCGATTATTGAAAGCACGAAATCCCATAGTCATTCATCGGCTAAAAAGGGTGATCTGCCGATGTTTTCAACCCTTCAGTCTATTGCGTTTTCTGGATTGATCGAACGGTTGTTGTTTTGACCCATCAATCTGAAATTATAGGTACAAATGCGTAAGCAATTCTTACTTCTACTACTTACCCTTGGATTCTGGACTGGTCTGTCAGGTATCCAAATAACATACGCTCAATTTGGTGGCGGCCCTCCAGGTGGTGGACCCGGTGGCCCAGGCGGATTTGGCCAGGATAACGGACGTAAAAAAGCCGAATTTACGGGCGTTGCCGAAGATACGCCAAAAGGCAATGGCAAAATAGCAGGTATCCTTGTCGATTCGACGTCCGGGAAACCCGTTGAATTTGCAACCATCGCCCTGATGAATGTTAAAACGAATAAGCCTATTGATGGGACAACGTCCGATGCAAAAGGGCTTTTCTCTCTAAGTAAATTGGCTCCTGGTGAATATCGGCTTCAGTACTCCTTCATTGGCTATAAAACCCGCGACTCTCAGTCGTTTACCATTGCCAAAGGCACCGACATGAATCTGGGTTCGATAAAACTCCCTGCCGACGTACGTATGCTGGGCGAAGTAGTTGTGACTGGGCAGGCTGCGCTGATCGAAGAAAAAGTTGACCGGTTGGTTTTCAACGCCGATAAAGATATCACGGCTAAAGGGGGCGATGCCTCTGATGTGTTAAAACGGGTTCCGATGCTGTCGGTGGATCTGGATGGCAACGTGAGCTTACGGGGTAGCCAGAATATTCGCGTTCTGATCAATAACAAGCCTTCCACCATTGTTGCCGCTAACGTAGCCGATGCGCTGAAACAACTCCCTGCCGACATGATTAAATCGGTAGAAGTGATTACGAGCCCATCGGCCAAGTACGATGCCGAAGGTGCCGCCGGGATTATTAACATCGTTACGAAAAAGAATACCCTGCATGGATTAACCTTGAACGTAGATGCCGGAGCAGGCTTGCGGGCGTCGAACCTGGGTTTGAATGGATCGTATCGGCAGGGTAAACTGGGTATTACGCTGGGTGGTTTTGGCCGGGCTATGTATAACCGGGCTTCCTCTACATTAGACCAGACAACGAAAGTAGGTACGCAATCGCTGCACACGCTTCAGAATGGTACGGCTTTCGATAAACCCGTATTCGGTCAGTATACGCTTGGTTTCGATTACGATCTGGCAAAAAACCAGTCCTTGTCGGCTAACGTCCGGTTTGGTACCCGTAATTTTATTCAGCAGCAGAGTCAGCTCACCAGCACCTTTGCGAATGACGTGCTCCAGAGCATGACCAACCGCGATGTAAACCGGAAAGATCTGTCCAACTCGGTCGATATGAATCTGGATTACATCCGCACGTTTAAACCTCAGCAGGAGTGGAGTATTTCTACCCAATACAGCCGTACCGGATTGACCAATAACTTTTTCGCTGATTTGCTGAATAATAATACAGGTATGTTGACGGGTCGTCAGCAAAACCTGAACAACAATACTAATCAGGAATTAACCTTCCAGACAGATTACCAGACGCCGATTCGGAAAAACCAGTTGCTGGAGTTCGGGGGTAAGGCCATCATGCGTCAGGTGGACAGTCGTTTTCAGTATCTGGTAGGAGGTAGCACGGGCGAGTTGAACATCGATCCAACGAACCCATCCGGCTCACTGAAATACAGTCAGAATATTGGAGCGGGTTATATCTCGTATACCTACGTAACGCCCAGCAAATACACGTTTAAAGTTGGAACACGCTATGAGCACACGGGCATATCGGCTACGGCCAATGAAAATGTACCGCTGAATATTCCCAATTACAGCAACCTGGTGCCGAGTATCAACGTATCGAAAAGTTTGAAAGGGAGCACCCTGAAAGCCGCCTATAACCGACGGATTCAACGGCCGGGCCTGCAACAGTTGAACCCGAACGTAAATGCAGCTAACCCGCAGATGATCATGAAGGGTAACCCAACCCTGAGTCCAGAACTGACCGATAACGTTGAATTAAGCCTGAGTTCAACCATTAAGAAAACATATCTGAATGCCGCGGTATTTGGCCGATTAACCAACAATGCTATATCACAGGTTCGTATTCCTGCCGATACGTCGTTGGGCTATCTGCCAGGGGCTATTATCACAACGTTTCAGAACATTGGCGTGCAGCGTACCATCGGGGCTAACGTTTTCTTCAATACGAGCCTGACCTCAAAATGGAGCCTGAACGGCGGACTGGATACGTACTACATGTATATGCAGGGCACAACCGCCGGGGCCGATGGGAAGTCAGTAACAATCGATAATTCTGGCATAAGCCTTGGCGGTCGATTAATGAGCCAGTTGCAATTGAACAAAGGCTGGAGCGCGCAGGTATTTAGCTTCTTCCGGGGGCCAAGTCCACAGTTGCAGGGCACGCAGGGTAGTTTTTACATGTACTCACTGGGGATTAGAAAAGATGTTGCCAACAAGCGTGGAAGCATCGGATTGGCGGCTGAGAACTTCGTTGGAAACGGAGTAACCATGCGAACCACGCTGAATTCTCCACTGCTGTCGCAGGTGAATGTGACTCACCTCTACAATTCAAACCTGAAAGTGACGTTTACCTACCGTATCGGTAAAATGACGTTTGAAGAACAACGTCGGAAGTCGAAGTCGGTCAGTAATGACGATGTAAAAGGTGACGGCGGTGGCGATGCTCAGCCACAACAGGCAGCGCCAGCAGGCGGACGTCCCAGATAATCAGATTAGTAACGTAAATACAGAGGGTACCCAAATGAAGTACGTATGTTTATTTTCTGTGTTGCTACATTTAATTTAAATTTGCTTAAATTCAATTTTTCACCAATCCAATTCCAATCACGCATGAAATCAATCGCATTCACCGTTGCCGCGCTACTATCCCTTTCGACCGCCTTTGCGCAAACCTGGGCAGTTGATAAAGCCCACTCCAAAGTAGGGTTTTCTGTAACCCACTTAATGTTATCGGAAGTAGACGGTAACTTCAAAACGTTTGACGCTAAAATTACATCGTCTAAGCCTGATCTTTCGGATGCTGTCATTGAGTTAACTGCTGATGTTAACAGCATCAATACCGAGAACGATCGTCGCGACACACACTTGAAAAGCCCCGACTTTTTTGATGCTGCAAAATTTCCAACCCTGACGTTCAAAAGCACATCGTTCAAGAAAGCCGATGGTAAGAAGTACAATGTAACGGGTGACCTGACCATGCACGGTGTAACCAAACCTGTTACGTTCGTTGCGGTTCTGACTGGCCCTGTTACTATGGAAAACCCTCGGGGTAAGCAGGAAAAAGCAGGTCTGAAAATTAGCGGTACGCTGAAGCGTTCGGATTTTGGCGTGGGCTCCTCATCGACTGCTGTTGTGAGCGAAGAAGTTGAAATCAAGGCAATGGGTGAATTCGTCAAGCAGGATCCTGCCATGGCCGAAAAGAAATAATTACTTCCCTGATTTGAGGGCAAACACCCTGACTTAGCGAAAACAAGTCAGGGTGTTTGTCGTTAAAACCACTCAATAGGAATACCTTTAAACCTGGTTGATAATGTTTATATTCGTTCGCTAATCCGTTTATTCACAATAAATTAACCTTTACAAGCATGAAGAAAATGTATTCCTTACTGGCCATTGGCTGTGCCGGACTTGTGCTGCTGGCAACAACCACTCGCCCGATTAAAAATCAGTATGGGTTTGTGACGGGAACACCCGCTATCAAATCAATCAATGCGCTCTCGTTTGGCCCGAATGGGGTATTGTTTATTGGGGATGGAAAAAGCGCAACGGTATTCGCCATCGACACGAAAGATGCCAGCCTTGTTGAAAAGCCCAGCCCGGTTGATGTCAAAAACATTGATCAGAAGATTGCTGCTTTATTAGGAACGGACGCCAAAAACATCACGATTCAGGATATTGCTGTCAACCCAACATCAAAAAGCGTGTATTGTGCTGTACAACACAGCGATGGGACACCGGTATTACTCAAAGTAGAAGGCGACAAATTAACCCCGGTTTCACTAAGCAACGTTCCCTTCTCCATGCAGGCACTAGCGAATGTTCCGGCTGAAGATGCTAAAGGCCAACGGGGCGAATCGCTGCGTATTGCGGCAATTTCGGATATGGATTTTGCCGATGGCAAGGTACTGGTGAGCGGCTTATCGAACCAGGAGTTTGGGTCTACATTCCGTAGCATTCCGTTTCCGTTTACAAACGTGCAGGATCAGGCTTCGCTCGAAATCTACCATGCCGCCCATGGTAAGTACGAAACAATGGCGCCTATCAAAACCTTTACGACAACGGAGATCAAGGGCAAAAAATACCTGCTGGCCAGCTATACCTGCACCCCGCTGGTGCTTTTTCCAATGGATGAGTTGAAAGCCGGGAAGCATGTAAAAGGCCGGACGGTTGCTGAGATGGGTAGTGGTAACCAACCGCTGGATATCATCACGCTGAAAAAAGGAAACGAATCCTTCCTGATCATGGCTAACTCAAGCCGCCCGGTTTTTAAAGTACGCTACAAAAACATTGAGGAGTATCAAGGCTCACTGACCACACCCGTTGAGGAAAACTTTGCTACGGCTGGCGTAAATTTTGTATCGTTGCCATTAACCAATGTGATTCAATTAGACAAACTGGGCGATAATCAGATGATTTTGCTCCAGCGCCGGTCAAACGGTAATCTTGATCTTTGGACCGCTAATGATCGTTATCTATAAAAGAAATAGGCATGCCGAAATCAGGTTGTACGCCGTGTACAGCCTGATTTTTTTTACGTTCGGACTCGTTTGGGCTTGTCATCCCTCAAAAAAGGCCGAGATCTCGATCCGGTGGACTGATAAACGGGCAACGGGTATTTCCATCCCAAAACAGTTACTCCAGTCCGTATCTTCCGATTCGCTGGGTCAATTTCTGGCGGTACGATTAGCGGGTAAAGAGACTGCCATTGCAGGTAACTATCAATCAATTGGTAAATCCATTGTTTTTGAACCGCTGATTCCGTTTACCCGTGGGCTCACCTATGGTGTCTGGTTGAAAGACAATCAACTGGGCGAAATGACCATTCCTGACCTGGCCCCCGGCGATACCCCAACCTTACTGGCCATCTATCCGACCCAGGATTCATTGCCGGATAATTTGCTGAAAATTTACCTGCATTTTTCCCGCCCCATGCGGGAAGGGCAATCACAGAACTACGTCTCCTTAGTTAGAAATTATACCGATACGCTACCCGGTGTTTTTCTCAACCTACAGCCTGAACTTTGGAATGCCGATCGGACGATGCTAACCCTTTGGCTCGACCCCGGCCGCATCAAACGTGATTTACAACCGAACAAACGTTTAGGCGCACCTTTACTGGCAGGTGTTCACTATGAACTGGTTGTTTCGGCTGCCTGGCCTGATCAGCAGGGTGCCAGGCTCATGAAGAAAACTATAAAACCATTTGTGACAGTGCCGCGCGATAGTTTATCTCCCGTTCCGGCAAAATGGACATTATCCCAGCCGCAATCGGGAAGCGTAAGCCCACTGGAAGTGGCATTCGGGGAGCCCCTCGATTATAACCTGCTGACCGAAACACTGCACGTCCTGACCGAATCCGGCAAACCGGTTTCGGGTAAATGGCAACCGGGCAATGAAGAAAAACAAAGTTCCTTCAAACCCAATGAGGCCTGGCAGGCTGGAACGTATCGACTTCGAATTGAAGGGCGACAGGAAGATCTGGCTGGTAATAACCTCAACCGCCCCTTTGATCGCGATATAACGCGGAAAGATCGTGCCGTGACGAATGACCCGTTCGTTGAGGTTCTGTTCAAGATTCGATAGTGATTCTACAGAATCCACAGAAACAATAAGTACAAAAATCCCTTGTCGGAATCGACCCTGATAATGTCGTTTTTACCCACCTGATGTTGTTTTGAGCTATTGTACCTTTGCTTCGGTAGTAATCAAAACGGTAAACAACATGCAAAAGATCACGACATTCCTGACTTTCAACAACCAGGCCGAAGAAGCAGCAAACCTGTACACTTCCATCTTTAAAAATTCAACTATTGGGCGTGTGAGCCGGTATGGGGAGGGGGCTCCGCTACCCGCAGGTACAGTTATGTCTGTTACGTTTCAACTCGACGGGCAGGAGTTTTTTGCCTTGAATGGTGGCCCGCATTTTACCTTTGCCCAGGGTATTTCGCTCTTCGTAAACTGCGAAACGCAGGAAGAGGTAGACTACTTTTGGGAGAAGCTTACTGAAGGTGGGGAACCAGGGCCATGTGGCTGGCTGAAAGATAAATTTGGGGTGTCGTGGCAAATTGTGCCCTCTGCATTGGGCAGACTGCTGGGTGATAAAGACCCGAAGAAAGCAAAACGGGCCATGGAAGCCATGATGAAGATGTCGAAAATTGATATCAAGGCATTATAAGAAGCATAAGAAGCAAACTATATTTAAATCGGGCAGGAGACCTTAGTAGGTGTTTTCTGCCCGATTTTCGTTTATTCCGTCAACCGGTTCATGTTTCTTGACGGGCATATTGTTGGCCTAACTACCTTTCTGCACCGAAACCTGACCAAAAAGCAAACCAACATTTTTTATGGCAATATCGATACAAATCCGCTACAGGTGATGATGCAAGGGTATATGGAGAGAGGATGGTCAGCAAAGGACCCGATTGTGCGATTCGCCGATTCAATAAATTAAAAGACGACAGCATGCACCTAGGATAGCTATGCCATTGCCCTGGCTAAAGATGGAAAATAACAGGAAGCCATTGCTATGTACCGGAAATCCATTGTGCTCTGGCCTGGTAATGAAGAGGGTAAAAAGGCATTACAGCAATTGCTAGAGCAAAAAGAGTAAAGTTTTACTAATGTTATACTCCAGTGTAAAAATAGTAAAACTATTTTCCTCAGAATCAAGTGGTCATTGCCCAGTTAAAATGAAACTGAAGAAACTAATTCTGGAATATAAGGACAGGGAAGCCGCCGACTTGCTGGCAAAAGAAGGAATATGAAGAAACGAGTGATTCTGTAGAGGAATGCTCACTATGTGTGATGGCATAGCCATTTAGCAAACAAATTCGAAATTAGAGAGGTTGTTTTCCGTAAATAGTAGTAACACAGACCGTCATTTTTCATGAATAACGAACGCGGAACTGCTTTTACCGAGCTACAGGACAGGCAGCAACTTGCCGAGCTGGCAAATCGTCTGTTCATGTACACCGATTCCCGGAATTGGGAAGGGTTAGTAAATGAGGTGTTTAGGGTTTCAACACCTTGATCAGGTACACCACCAGGGTGGACATTATCTGATAACTCTAAGAGGCACCCAGGCGGACCTATACGGCTATGCAGTAGCTACCCACTTCCGGGAGGCTGTTACGAAAGGTAAGACACGGACGTTTACCGGCAGCTATGACTTGAAGGCCGAGCGCACAACGAACGGCTGGCGGTTGAACCAATTAAAATACAACCTGAAATTCACCGAAGGCAACGTATCCCTGGACTAAACGCAATCCGTGTCGTATTATGAGCCAATCACCGCAATACTGGATCGTTGTAGCCTCAAAAGACCACGTACTTCGAGGGGTTTCCGGCGGATTTATGCAGGCCAATCACGGAAAACAAGCGCCATTGAAACGAATGAAACCCGGTGACTGGGTGATCTTCTATTCGCCGAAACAAGTCCTGGAAGGTGACCAGAAATGTCAGGCGTTTACAGCCATTGGGCAACTAATCGACGACACCATTTATCAGGTTACCGTTTCGGAGAATTTTTCTCCCTTCCGGCGAAACGTAACGTTTCATGCCTCCAGTGATGTGTCGATCTTGCCACTCATTGATGAACTTGACTTTATCTCGAACAAAAAATCATGGGGCTACCCCTTTCGTATCGGCTTTTTTGAGATCGACAAACATGATTTTGAGTTAATCAGTAACGGCATGCTCAACAAGTAGCCAGTTCAAGGAATTTCCCCTTCCGTCCCCGGCTATTAAAAATTCCTAGTCTGATAATTCCTTTTTTCGTAATCGGATTGGTGTACAGTGGGCTACTGACTGTTGGAATCTTTCTCGACAGAATACTACTTTCTGAACAAACAGATAGGTTGATGGGCGCGCTACATTCATGAAAGTATCCTTAAAATACTGGGCATTCTCATACCGTGAACTGGACTTTTGAGGGCTGGATACCGTAGCGTTTCGTCCTTCTTGCTTACTTTGTTTTTTGTTCAACTAATTCCCTCATGCAACGATGAAAACAAAATTGATTGGGTTGATAGTCATTGGCTTAACCGTGTTGACTAAAGCGAGTTTTGCTCAGGTGATTAGAGGAACCTATGCGATCAAAAACACGCAGACGGGCCTGGTGCTTCGGGTGCAGGATGCTAGAAAAGCAAACGGAACGCCCATTGTTTCCTATTCGCCTGTTAACTGGAAATGCGTAACCTGGGATTTTAATCACGTAGAAGGCGAAACGTATCAGCTACGCAATTTATTCACGAACAAAACGCTGCAACCCATCGCAGCCACTCCAACGGAGGGCATCAGTTTAGAACAACAACCGTTGGTTTCGTTGCAGGCAAATCAGGAATACGAATTTCTTCGTACGGGGAAAGATACCTATCGAATCAAGCTCAAAGGGAGCGATCTGTATTTAACCCCATCCGACGCCGGAACCGTGAATGCGAAAGTAGTTCTGGCGAAGAAAACAGCTGGTGCCAATCAGGTATGGACCATTTACCCACAGGATCCTGAAATTTAAGTCAAATGAAATCAGCCGGGTATTACTTTCTTTTCGGAACCGTCTGTATGCTCTTTTGCGTGGCTGCACGCAGAACCCCTTTTTCTGCTTAATTTTTTACAAAATTTCGAAAATCTAAAAGCTCTTGCAACGGAATGACATGATCTGATCATGTTGAAGTCTAATGGATTCAGATGTTATTTTTTGGCTACGATTTTCATATAGAGTTTAACGTCGTCCAAAATTGCATCACCAGACTGATAAAAGTACTTTTCTGATCCATAATCGGTACCCCAATCTGTTCGATCAAGGATCAGCGTACCATTCACCTCGACAGTTCCGTCCATTCCGTCCTTAAATTGCATTTTGGCTGGAAACGTAACTGCCTTCGTGATACCTTCAAGGGTCAGGTTCCCTGTAACTTTTATATTTCCTTCATTAACTCTTATACTTCCATCAGTTGGAACTTTTGTATGTCCATCATTCCCTGTTTCAACCTTCGTAATGACAAAGGTTGAAACAGGGAATTTTTTGACATCAAAAAATGCAGGTAATTTATTGTGTGGACGTTGATCATCAAACTTTTGTTCAATGGTATTCATGTCGACTTCAACTGCACCACCCTGCAGCTGACGGTTTTCGATCAACAATTCTCCTTTTACTATATCGACGTCTCCTGTACTGGAACCATCACTAACTAACGTAGGACCTTCCCATCCACCAAGTAACCTGGAACCTTTCCAGATTATAGCACTTTGCTTCGTATCGATGATATATTTTTTCTGACCCTCTTTATTATAAAAGTCCGTGATGGTCTTTCCATCATAACGATACACTCCGGTCGCATCGCCAAACCAAATACTTCCATCATTAGCTTCCAAAAGTCCCAGAAAAGCCTTTCCTGAAATTATTTCGGTTACCGTGGGCTTAGTACTATATAAGGACGTTGCATCATAACGGGAAAGTGCCTGGACAGTCCAATTAGCTGGATTTACAGGACCCGTAGTCCAGATGTTTCCTTTTTTATCCTGGATTATAGCATAAGCACCTCTCTCCGATACCTTAGTAAAGGTACTGCCGTCATAGCGATAGAGCCCACCGGGTCGATGGCCTCCTTTAAAGCCATTGTAACCGCTGAGCCAAATAGCCCCTTTGCTATCTTCCAGTATAGCCCAAACGTCGAGAAAGGGTTCACCTTTATGGGTTAACGTGGTAAATTTTTTCCCGTCATAAACAAAGGCGTCGCCCCTTGTGCCAACCCACAATTTCCCTGTTTTATCTTCAAGGATTGTATGAATATCATCATTCCAATGCCCTTCTTTAAAAAAAAGCGGAGTGTTCGGAGAAGTGAAATTTCGAAACGATTTCCCATCGTAACGGCTTACTCCACCTCCAGTGCCGAACCAAATAATGCCGGCTTTATCTTCATAAACAGACGTAACTCGATTATTGGCAAGTCCTTCCGTGGTAGTGAAATGTTGAATGGATTTCCCGTTGTCATAATAAACGCCTGAATCAGTAGAAGCGAACCAAAGATTCCCTCGTCGATCTTCCAGCACATCCCAGAATATATGCTGGCCTAGTCTACTTGTCAGATTAGTAAACGATTTTTCCCCGGCCCTGGAAGGGTCGTATCGAAAAACATCACCAAATGATGAGTTGTTCGGGCCAGCAATCAAAATGGTGCCATTTCTGCCTTTTTTTATATTGCGAACCATTATGTTAGGCCCGATGTCTTTAATTTCGGACTTGATAGTATTTATTGGTGAGTTTGTTTGGTTTTGTCCACAGGAAGTGCAAAAAACAACCATCCAGAACAAAACATATACGGGGGAGTAGTTCATCCTTTTTCCTTTTTTGATACCAACGAATGTCAACCGCAGCCGCGGACGGCCGCAACGACAGACCGTAAACCTACCAGTCTTTGTGCTGAGATGTGTTGGCGGGCTAGTAAAAGAATGTTAACGAAACGTAAAAGTTGCCGCTTTGGCGCAGGGCGGCCTGTGCCGTCTGATTTTACTGACTGTGGTAGATTTTGCCTCTAAGCAGGTGGCCATATTGAATAAATAGGTTGCCTACTAACCTACTAACCTCCTAATACCCCATTTCTACAGCTCCACGGCATTAGATTCTCCGAGCAACCCACTTATGAGGTTCATAACGAAGAGGGTTTATGAAGAATCAATTAGTAGCCTTACTGGTGCTGATTTGCTCAGGCGTTTACGCGCAGGTACCCGTGGATTTATCGGGTTATCAGAAAAAAAACGGCACCAATGTAACCACTCAGGGAAATAACCTGCTTGTTAGCTGGCTCGCCAATGGAAAAGAGACGGCTAAATTGATCCTTAATCTTGATGCCCAAAAGCCCCTGTTCAATAGCATTCAGCTATCTCAACAGGGAAAATTTAGTGAGATAGCCAGCGCGCTCGACCCCGCTTTCGTGCTGACGATTGGTAAACGGGATTTAATTTCCCAAAATGGCTGGAATATCTTCTTCGATAAAACGAACAAACTACCCCACAAATCGTACGCCGTTGAATTGTCCAAACGGACTGCCAGTGTCAAAACCATTGGCTCCCGAACCGTAGTCAGACTCTCGGAGGTGGAAGCCGCTACCTTCAAAGGTGCGCTTGAAATTACGGTTTATAATGGAAGTCCCCTGTTTAATGTGGCCGCGGTGATGGCCACAGAGGTGGATTCTACGGCCATTCTCTATGATGCCGGTCTGGTGACTAAACAGCCGGTTTGGACGAACATTGCCTGGTCGGATACTGATAACCAGATGCAAAGCGTAACGGCCGACCTGAACCAACCCAACAAAGCTCAGGCGGTGAAATACCGGACAATTATCGGGGCCAATAACCAGGGTAGTCTGGCGGTATTTCCTGCCCCCCATCAATATTTTTACCCGCTGGATGAAGCCTATAATCTGGATTTTACCTGGTATGGTACTAACTACCGGAGTTTGGTACCTGCGTTTGGCATCGGTATTCGGCAGGACCTGATGGGCGACAGGCGCTGGGTTCCCTGGGTGAATGCACCCCCTAAAACCCAGCAGCGGTTAAACTTCTTTTGCCTGCTCAGCACCAATAAACCAGCCCAAGTGCTAGACGAGGTAAAACGCTTCACCCATAACGATAAATACCCCGTGCTGCCTGGCTACAAAACTATGTCGAGCCACTTTCATAATGAACACGTTATGAACACGGTGCTGGCCGGAAAGCCCGTACCGAAGGTGCCAAACTTCGTGAACGTGTTCAAGAACGCGGGCGTCAATATTGTGCACCTGGCAGAGTTTCATGGCCCCGGCCATCCCAAAGGGCCCGATGATCAACGCCTGCTGGAACTAAAAACTTTGTTCAGTGAATGTAAACGACTATCAGACAACAACTTTCTATTACTTCCGGGCGAAGAGCCGAATAACTTTTTCGGGGGGCACTGGCTGGACTTTTTCCCGAAGCCAGTGTACTGGATCATGTCCCGTAAACCCGAGATGCCGTTCGTTACGGACGATCCGACCTACGGAAAAGTGTATCGCATTGCTGATAAAAACGACATGTTGAAGCTTCTTGAGGCCGAGAATGGTTTGGCCTGGACAGCGCATGCCCGCACGAAGGGTTCGACTGGATTTCCGGATCAATACAAAGACGAAGATTTTTATAAATCCGACCACTTTTTTGGAGCTGCCTGGAAAAATATTCCTGCGGATCTGTCGGAGCCGCGGTTAAGTCGGCGCGTACTGGATCTGATGGACGATATGGCTAACTGGGGATTAAAAAAGCACGTGATTGCGGAATCCGACATTTTTTCGATGGAGCCGGAGAATGAAACCTACGCCCACCTGAATGTCAACTATCTCCAGTTGGATAAATTGCCAGACTACAGTCAGGGCTGGCAGCCAATTCTGGATGTGATGAAACAGGGTAAATTCTTCGTAACAACGGGTGAGGTCATGCTCCCCACGTTCTCGGTCAATGGAAAAGGGGCAGGAGAAACGCTAAAGCTCTCTGCGGATGGAAAAGCGACCATTTCGTTAACCGTAAACTGGACATTCCCGTTAACGTTTGCCGAAATCATATCGGGAGATGGCAACCAGGTCTATCGCGAACGTATTGACCTGATGAACACGCTTCCGTTTGGCAAGCAGACACTCACGTTGACCACTAATCTCAAAAATAGAACCTGGATGCGGGTTGAGGTGTGGGATGCTGCGATCAATGGTGCCTTCACGCAACAGGTCTGGCTTGTCAAGTAGGGAAAGTTGGCCATTCACATGTTCTCGCTTGGCTATGCCGAGTAAGGGCTATTGTTTTAATGGCCTCTGGCCGGAGAAAAGCAGATTACGTCAAAAACGGGCCAGAGGCCCTTGAAGAAATAGAATTCACTGGTACGCCAGCCTGGTCGGCGTAGCCAAGCGAGAACCTGAGCGCATGTGTTAGCCGAGTGGCTAGGCTACAGACAGGAAGCGATGGCTGGATTTATTCCACTTGCCTTTAAGTTTCCATGACTTCCGGTGCATGGCTTTCCAGATAGAATCATAGGCCTCTGTGTCGATCGTTGGATTGATCCGATATTGACTAACCAACCGGTCTTTTAGCACATTGAGAGTGTATAGGCTGAGGCAATTTTCAATGTCATTCAGGAAATTCTCCGGGCTTGGAAATGAGGGGTTTACAGCAGGTGTTTGTTGAGTAGTCATGTTGATTAACTGTCTGATTATCTATACGAAAGATAGTCATTT
The DNA here is from genome assembly GCF_006965485.1 of Spirosoma sp. KCTC 42546. NCBI lineage: Bacteria > Pseudomonadati > Bacteroidota > Cytophagia > Cytophagales > Cytophagaceae > Spirosoma > Spirosoma sp. KCTC 42546. Next base: position 4,257,603 of record NZ_CP041360.1, on the reverse strand, counting down.
TTCTGCGTTTAAACAAGTATTTTTCTCCATTTTTCACCGAATTTCCGAGCCTGATTGTATACTCACCGCCGATCCGTCGGCCAGAAAAACGGATGCTGGAGGGTGCTCAAAAAAAGGCGCGAACCTAGCGCCGTAAAGTTTTTCTACATCGCACAGAACACTAAAATCCGTTACGGGATAAATGTTCCAGGGTGGGTGAACAACTTCGTATTCCGAGGTACGTCCGGGTCCATGACGTCGACCGTCTCCACGTCTCGTATAGCCCCAGTAGTGTTCGGTGATGAACGCTTCTTCGCTTTCAGGGGTTAGGGGGTGGCCGGTACGGTCGGCGCTTACCCGGATATGATTCCACGCAGAACCGACTTTCCACTCATAGTCGATCTGCTGGGTTTTCTCCTGAATGTCCCAGCGGTGGCGCATAGGATGCGTTTCGTAGGGTTCGCCATACAGTGTGTTCGCCACTAGCGTAATGGCAAGTTTGGGAACGAGTTCTTTAACAAAGACGACCCCTCGCTTCCAGCCCGTTGGGGATTTTCGTCGGACATAAAATCGGAGATTGAATTCTTCAAATTGCCGATGAAAAGGCACAGAAACCCGCCCGAACAGTTTCACATGTTGAAAATAAAAGCCTACGAGGCTTCCGTAGTAAACGCCATTGAACTCGTCCAGTTCGGTTCCATAGGGAAGGAGAGGTTCAAGCACCTGACGGTCGAGGGCGTAATTCGCAAAGATTAAGTTTCGCCATTCAGCAGTCAGAAACGTAGTGGCCATAATGGGGGAGCTGTTTATTGAATTTCAAGGATGATTTTGCCGATATGGTCACTGCCAGTCATGAGTTCTTGAGCCTGTGCGGCTTCTGAAAGGGGAAAGGTACGGTAGACAATCGGTTTTAATCGCCCATCTGCTACCAATGGCCAAACCTGCTGTTCAACTTCGGTCGTTAGCGCTGCTTTGAAATTGGCATCTCGTGGTTTGAGCATACTGCCGCTGATCGTTATACGCTTCTGCATCAGCGTTGGAATGTGGATCTGACTATCGGCGCCCTGCATGGCATTGATAAACATCAGTCGTCCGTCGGTAGCCAGTAGGCGGAGGTTTTTAGGCGTGTAATCACCGCCAACCATATCCAGAACGACGTTTAATTGTACTTCCTGCAGCGCCTGCTCAAAATCTTCTAGTTTATAGTTGATACATTTTACTGCACCAAGCTGCTCGCAGGCCGTACATTTTTCATCGCTGCCTGCGGTTGCATAGGCATGGGCACCGAACGCTTTTGCTAACTGAATGGCGGTAACACCAATGCCACTGCTACCACCATGCACCAGAAAATTTTCTCCCGATGTCAGGTGCGCCCACTGAAAAACCGTTGACCAGACTGTCAGAACAGTTTCAGGGAGTGAAGCTGCTTCAACAAAGGATAGACTTGGTGGAATAGGCAGGCAATGGCGTTCATCAACGGCTACATATTCAGCATAACCACCCCCGCTGATGAGCGCGCAAAGTTGGTCGCCAATCTGCCAACGGCTGCTAGTGGGGCCGCATGCCTCAACAGTTCCCGCTACTTCAAGACCTGGAATCTGCCCTGCCGGATTCATGCCATAGCCACCTTGTCTCAGAAGAATATCACTTCTATTGACGCCAGCCGCCCGTACCCGAATCAGGACTTGACCATGTTCGGGTTGTGGAACAGGCCGTTCCTGAAATTGGAGTACAGTACTGCCACCGGGTTGGGTTATAATGATTGCTTTCATAATTGCTCGTTGGGATCATTAACAAAGACGTATCGTTTATGTTACGGTTCGTAAAATCATAAAAAAACATAACAATCAGCGATCATTACAGGTAGTCTTTAACAGAACCGACGTCAATCATCATGGCCCAACCCAATCAAGTTAGTGCCGATCAGGACGTAGCCGTCCGCCAGCAACTAATTAGCTTATTAACCGGTAGTAATGCCCATCAGTCATTCGACAATGCCGTAAACGAGTTACCGGGTGAGCTACGGGGAATAAAGCCAGACAAGCTTCCGTATAGTATTTGGCAGCTAGTAGACCACATCCGAACGGTGCAATGGGATATTCTCGAATTTTCCCGGAATGCGGATCATCAATCCCCTCCCTGGCCAACAGGGTACTGGACGAAAGCAGAGGCTCCTGAAAATGAGGCCGTCTGGCAACAGGCAATCGATCAGGTTCGGGAGGATCGCGACGCCTTCGTTGGCCTATTGAATGACCCTCAGTCCGACCTGTACACACCATTTGCCCATGGGGATGGGCAAAACTTACTTCGCGAGGCTATGCTCACCGCTGATCATACGGCGTATCATGTGGGGGAAATTATTATGATCCGTCGGTTATTGGATGCGTGGCAGAAATGAGCCTGAGGAGGCAATAAAGTCAACTTATGAACAAATAAATAGAATTTAGCGTACACTCAGCTTAAATTAAGCTAAGCTATACTCTAAATTCTAGGCAACATAGTAAATTACTGATTTTATTATTATATACCTTTGTGCTTCACAATAAGCAAGTCTCATGTCTACAGGCAATCCACCGAGTAATCTACCGAGTCAACCCGCATTTACGATCACCGCACAGTTAGCCAGTCACAAACAAGGTATTGTAAATGTGCCAGCCGGTGTTGATTCATATTTTGGGGAACACGGTAAAATTGTCGTAGTAACCCTTCCGAATGATCAGCGAATTCATTGCCCAATTGAACGGAAGAAAACGTCGAAGCATGGAGCCAGTTTTTCTCATCCTTCGCTTAAAGAATACTTTGGCAACAAAGCCCAAAGAGACTGGGAATATCGGGTAAAAATAAGCGGAACCAACACGGTTAGCATACGACCTATTGTTGAGCAACCTGTTGAGGAACAGCTAGTTGAAGAACCTCAGGAGCAGAGTCAAGAATCTTAACAGGTATATATCTGGAATTTAGATTGGACGCACGTTTTCATAAACTATCGATTGATAATCGATAGGAAATCCAGCTATCAATAATTATATTACAAACAGGCAGCTCGTCAATTGACGAGCTGCCTGTTTGTAATATAAACCTATTTACTAAAGGTTTGTCGCTGATTTTTTGGATGCCTGTTAAGCAACCACTGACGAAATCCCAGTTAGCTTACTAAAAAATTCACGGCTTGCTTCAACGTCCGTTCATTATGGCTTTCAGGATCGGTATAGGACCGTTCGCCTACTTCAATTATCATTTCCTTACCCATTAGTTGTTTTGTGTCCAGTTCTTTTCCTGCTTCAACGGGAACTCCAGCCATTTCAAACAAACCTATAATAGCGGGCATTCCTGCCTGAGACTGGTAAAAACGCTGGGATATATACCCCTCATCATTTTCGAAGCGAACGGCAAAAAATGGAATGCCTTTGTATTCACTGGTGCCTTCCTCAATGTCCGTAACAGTTACTTGCTGCTGGCCATCTGTCAATAGTGTTTTGTCCTGACCTTTCTCTACTTCGATTTTCATAGTGTTGAGTTTATGTTTTATTTGTATTATAAACTGTATGTAGCTCTAATTGTTTCCAGAGTTTAGTCCTTAAATGATATAGAGAGGCCTATTGTTAGTCACAATTTCGTGAATTGATATATTTTGTTTGTATTATAAGGGGAGAGTATTAAATTGAAAGAAAAACTGTATGGTCTCAGATGGAAAAATTTCGAACTCCACCATCCTGCCGATTGTCGATCGATAGAGATCAAGTTGAACCTCTTAGGAATAAACTCGGGTAAGAGAAGCTGAATGACAGGTAATCAATTTGCCAGAACAGTCAGATTTGATTAAACGCACAAACCTGGATAAATACAACGCCCTCCACAACTTTTGGAATTGATGGATCAAGGACAATATTTGTGGAGCGTCTTAGATTAAGCATATAACTGAGTGAGCCGATATAGGAAGAATTCCACATTACGCACCCCTCTAAACTGCGCCCGAAAGGCTTTGATCTTGGCATTAAAGGACTCCGCCGAAGCATTCGTGCTGCGGTTGTCAAAATAATTGAGGATAGTGGTGTAGTGGTTCTGGATGGAACGGGCTACCGTATTAAAAGCTTTGAAACCAGCCTGTCGGACTTTTTCATGCCATTTAGCCAACCGAGCTAAGCCGTAGAGCTTGTCGGTGGTATTCTCAAAGATGTGGCTCAGGGATTGACTCAACTCATAAGCCCTCTTCAAATCTGGGTAGCGATCAAACAGCAGATTGGCCCGCTCCTGCTGGCTTTGAGTCCAATCAATCGACTTTTTATAAAGTATATAGCGGCTACGTGCCAGTAGTTGTTTCACCGTGTCACCATTGGAAAGTAACTCTGGTTGATAGTCGATCTGGTTGAGCTTGGCCTGCTCAAGGGCCTCATTCTCCGCATCCAGGGCTTGCCAGCGGTAGTGGATGCGCATGTCCTGAACAGCCTCCAGAGCGAGTTGCTGCACATGGAAACGGTCGGTTACCTGGGTAGCCTTAGGGAAACATTTTTTAGCGATCAGCCCCATGTTCCCTGCCATGTCTAAGGTAATCTCCTGTACCTTTTTACGCTGGTTTTCAGGCAACTTACGCAAGATCTCAATCACCGTTTCGGCCTTCGTTCCTGCTACAATAGCCACGATGCTTCCCTTGCCCCCTTTGGCGGCCTTATTGGTCAGAATCGTATAGAGCTCGCCCTGGGATAGACTCGTTTCATCCAGCGACAGGTGCGGCCCCAGATTCTGAGGATACAAAAGCCACTGCTTGGCATGAGTTCGTTGATCCCAAGTTGAAAACTCACTTAACTCGATTCGGTATTGCCGTGTCAGCTGATGGCCATCCACCCCATAAAGACGGCCAAGGCTATTGGTACTGTGGGGGGAGGAATCCGTCAATCTGGTTTAAAAAAAGCGCGAAGTCTGTCATCATTCGCGTGCCTTTTGCCACTTGATTCCAGTCCCTGGTTTCCACTTTTTGAGTCTGGGTATTGAGCCACCGACGGCGTTTAATGTGCAGAAACACGCGCTTGTCTCGAATGGGGAAGTCCTGAATAGTGATTTCTGGTAGAAAGCCCTTGGATAGCAGCTCGGCTTTTGGCTTAGCCGACTCGTCATAGGTTTTCTCTTCCAGATACAGATGAAGTACTTCGGAAGCGGATTCGACGCGAGTTAAGTGGTAATAGGTTAGGATGAAATCAGGTAAAAGGTATTCGACCAGGGGCAAGAAACTTTCCAAAACGAGCTAGACTTGGGTGAAACCACAAACCTAGAAAAATACAACGCCCTCCACAACTTTTGACCTTGATCCGAATTGATCCGATTTGATCCCTTTTTAAGGACGGGAGAGCTAAACAAAAAAGCCTCAAAATACGGAGATTTTGAGGCTTTTTGCGCAACCGCGTTGCAAATGTTAGTGACCGATACGGGAATCGAACCCGTGTTACCGCCGTGAAAGGGCGATGTCCTAACCGCTAGACGAATCGGCCGTCTTGTTTAAAAGACCCATCAGTTTAGCTTTCTGGCTGCCCTGGTGGCGAATCGTGGTGCAAAGGTAAGGCAATGTTTTTTAAATGCAACACACTCCACTAAAATTTTTCTAAAAAAAGGGTTTGTGGCCGATTTACTGCTATTTTTGAGGAGGTTAGCTTTCCATTTTTTTTCATCACCTACATGAAACACGTTTTATTGCTGGCAGCTCTGACGGTCGCGTCGCTGACAGTTTCCTCTGAGTCTGCTCAGGCTCAAACACCTACCGCTTCGTCAACTACCTTAGTATCACCGGCTCAGTTTCTTGGCTATAAGATTGGCGACCGATTTACCCCCCACCATCGTGTACTGGCCTACGCCGAACAGGTAGCCAAACAACTGCCCAACCGGATTAAACTGATTCCATATGGAACAACCTACGAAGGCCGACAGCTTATGGTAGTGGCCCTGGGTTCTGAAGCCAATATGGCACGTCTGGAAGAAATTCGGACCAATAATCTAAAACGGATTGGCTTAATGGAGGGGAATCCGACGTCGGCTACCCAACCACCTATTGCCTGGCTCAGCTACAACGTTCACGGCAACGAAGCCGTAAGCTCAGAAGCATTTATGGATGTACTGTACCGGCTTCTGAATACCTCCGATGCCGTATCGCAGAAAATTATGAACTCAACAGTCGTGATTCTCGATCCCGGTTTGAATCCCGATGGCCACGATCGCTACGTGAACTGGTACAATCAAATGTTGGGGCGTAACGCGAACCCAACGCCTTTTGCCCGGGAGCACAGTGAACCCTGGCCAGGTGGGCGCTACACGCATTACCTCTTCGATCCGAACCGCGACTGGGCCTGGCAAACGCAGGAAATCACCCAGCAACGGATGGCGCTGTATCAGCAGTGGATGCCTCAACTGCACGGCGATTTTCACGAAATGAGTGTAGAGAGCCCTTATTATTTTGCACCGTCGGCCAAGCCCTATCACGAAGATATCACACCCTACCAACGGAAATTCCAGCAAACGATTGGGGAGTATTGCAGTCGGTATTTCGATAAAAATGGATGGCTCTACTACACCCGGGAACGTTTTGACTTATTTTATCCCAGTTATGGCGATACCTATCCGACCTACAACGGTGCTATTGGTATGACGTATGAGCAGGGTGGGAGTGGCCGCGCCGGTTTGGCTATAGAAAAAGCCGATGGCGATACCCTAACCCTTCGCCAGCGGATCGATCACCACTATACTGCCAGTATTGCCACCTTGGAGTCTGTAGCCGACCGACCCGCTGAAGTGGTAAAAGAGTTCGGTCAGTTTTTCGATAAAGCCCGCAACACACCCATTGGGCCCTACAAGAGTTATGTGATCAAATCGAACGGAGATGCCGGCAGGTTGAAGGCCTTGCAGCAACTGCTGGAACGGAATAAAATTAGTTTTGGCTACGCTGGTAAAGCGCAGACGGTTGCGGCTGGGTTCAATTATACCACGCAGAAGACGGATAAGACCGTTTCGGTGGGTGCCGATGATATCGTGATTAGTGCATACCAGCCCAAATCAACCTTGCTGAAAATTCTGTTTGAACAGAATTCGGCTCTGGAAGACTCAGCTACCTACGACATTACGGCCTGGTCACTACCGTACGCCTTTGGATTGCAAACCTTTGGTATCCCCGCCCGCCTGACCCCCGCCACGACAGCACCAACAGCGCCTACTCCTGCAGTTGTGCCAGCCTCTGCCTATGCTTACCTCGTTCGCTGGCAGTCGTTGCCAGCCGTACAAACACTGGCAGCTTTACTAAAGCAGAAAATCAGAGTTAGAGCGGCAGAAAAACAATTTGAAGTAGAGGGTAAAACCTATCCCTCTGGCACGTTGATCATCACCCGAACAGGGAACGAACGCATTGGTGATCGACTGGGCGCGCTGGTATCGCAGGCGGCCACTCAGGCGGGTGCCGAGATCGTGGCCGTACAAACGGGCTTTGTAACGACTGGTTCCGACTTCGGTTCGGATTATGTAACGGGGTTGAAAGCACCGCGCGTGGGTGTTGTGCTCGGCGATGGTACGCCACCACCGTCGGCGGGTGAAGTCTGGCATTTTTTCGATCAGGAGCTGAATTACCCGATCTCGTTGCTCGATGGCAATTCGCTGGGAACAATAGAATGGAGTAAACTAGACGTGTTAATCCTGCCAACGAACTACAATTACGGGCGTTTCCTGAACGAGAAGAACCTATCGGCGATCAAAGAGTGGGTACGGGCAGGGGGGAAACTCATTGCTATGGAGCGGGCCGCTGCTTTTCTGGCTGGTAAAGAGGGTTTCGAACTGAAAGAGAAAGAAGATAAGTCAGCCGACAAGGACAAAGCTAAAAAAAGCAGTGCTGTTGATTCGCTTAAACTCTATATCAACCGGGAGCGGGCAGCCATTTCTGACGATATTCCAGGGAGTATTTATCGGGTGAACGTAGATACAAGCCACCCACTGGGCTATGGGCTTACAGGAGGGTATTATTCGCTCGTGCAAAATGCCTTTAACTTTGAATTCCTGAAAGATGGGTGGAATGTAGGGTATTTGAAAACCGACAACTACGTAGCTGGTTTTTCGGGTAAAAACGCCAAAGAGAAATTGAAAAACACCCTGCTGATGGGCGTCCAAACCTATGGCCGTGGTAGCATCGTGTATCTGGCCGATGACCCACTCTTCCGGGGATTCTGGTACAATGGTAAGCTACTATTTAGCAACGCTGTGTTTATGGTGGGCAATTAAGCAGGTCAGTTGAATACAGTTGGTAAAACAGGAAGGTCGCGTTCTCACGCGACCTTTTTGCGTTTAAGTATAACGGCCTTACCTCAAATCAGTGTCCAGATGCGTACACGGATTGTCCAGAAACGGACAATGGACGTATTGACCTTCCGTATAAAAAGCTCGATTCTAGCTTGATTGGCGGCTATTTCTCTTTTGGCAGACCATTTGATATACGGAAATAGAGGAAATCAGATTCTAGTGTTCAATAGCCCAACTTTCGGCCCATGCGACGTAGTGATTTAGGCGAGTTTGAAGAGGTGGTTTTGCTGGCTGTAGCTGCGCTGTCCCCCAAAGCCTATTCGGTGGTTATTGCCGAAGAACTGGAGCGGGAAACGGGAAACACGGTTAGTACAGGAGCGGTACATGCAGCCCTCCAGCGGTTGGAGCAAAAAGGGTATGTAAGTTCCTTTTTGGGAGAGGCTACCGCCGAGCGGGGAGGTCGCCGAAAACGACTATTTACCGTTTCTGCTTTGGGTGGTAAAATCCTGCAGGAGGTGCGGGCTGTTCGTAATCGACTTTGGGAGCGCATCGACTCGCATTTGCTACTGGATTGGCAGTAATAACAACTTACTCGGCATGAAGGCTAAAAAATCGGCTCAAGGCCCACCCAGGTGGATGACCCGCTTCATTGAGTGGGCGTGTGCACCTCACTTACGGGAGGAAGTGCTGGGTGATTTACTCGAACGCTACATACTCTGGGTGGAGCAATGGGGCGAGTTGAAAGCCCGACGACGCTACTGGCGGGAAGTGCTGGCCTATATGCGGCCATCTATTAGTAAACGACAAGCTGAAAAATACCCAACTCCAGCAACTATGGAAATGCTACAAAACTATGTTAAAATCGCCTGGCGAAATCTGCTCGCCAATAAAGCCTTTTCTATTATTAACATTCTGGGATTAGCCATTGGTCTTGCCAGTTTTATGCTAATAGCTGTGTTTGTTTATAATGAATTGAGTTATGACAAATACCCCTCGGATGCTAACCATATATACCGTGTAAACATATCCGTTATTGGCAACGGTGATGTGGCCATTTATCCAAATGTAGACGCGGCTGTTGGTAATGGAATCCTGAACGCATTTCCTGAAGCAAAGGAATCGACTCGCCTACTACCGGCCAGTGATTATGTGCAATATAAAAATAACCAGTTTAAAGAAGCTCATCTGGCATTTGCGGATTCAAATTTTCTACAGTTGTTTTCAATTCCTTTGATTGAAGGATATGACAGAGATGCGCTTGTAGCACCTAATAGTATTGTATTATCGAAAGCGTTTGCCATCAAATATTTTGGCAATGAAGATCCACTCGGAAAATCCATAGCTATTGGTACCAACAAAACGGCTTATAAAGTGACAGGTTTGTTTGAGAAGGTACCTGATAACTCTCATTTTCATTTCGATGCCTTTCTCAGTCTTTCCACCCACCATAGTATAAATCCGACATGGAGTAATGTTGGTTTTTACACGTATATAAAATTAACTGATAAAGCTGACCCCAAAAAGCTGGAGGCAAAATTCCCACAACTCGTTGCTAAATATGTGGTTCCGGAGGTGCAACGCGATATGGGAATAAGTCTGGCAGAAGCCCAGAAATCAGTAGATACGTTTCGGTTTTTGTTACAACCACTTACCGCTATTCATTTGTATTCTGATACTAAATATGAATTGGAGCCCAATGGCGATATACAGTATGTTGTAATTTTTCTAATTCTAGCCTTGTTTATTCTACTGTTAGCCTGCGTTAATTTTACAAACCTTTCTACTGCCCAGGCCGCAAAGCGTTCCCGGGAAGTTGGGGTTCGTAAAGTAATGGGGTCAGTAAAAAAACAGCTGATTATCCAGTTTCTGACCGAATCGGTGTTGCTGACCAGTTTTGCTATGATATGCGCTTATTTACTGGTATTTCTTCTATTACCATTCTTCAATCAACTGGCAAACAGGCAAATCGGCTTCTCGTTTTTCCTGAACTATCAGGCTATTCTTACGGTGTTTCTGGTGAGTTTTTTATCCGGGATTTTGGCCGGTATTTACCCTGCTTTCTTCCTGTCATCCTTCAGTATTATTAAAACGCTAAAGGGTTCACTATTTACGAAAAGCCCACAAAACAAACCATTGCACAGTAGTTTAATTGTATTTCAGTTTTCGATTTCTACCGTTCTACTTATTGCCACAATAGTTGTTTACAAACAGCTATATTATATGCAGAATAAAAAGTTGGGGTATGACAAAGATCAGGTAATAGCACTGCCTGATACCCGATTATTGGGCACCAATCAATTAGCCTTTAAAGAGCAGCTTTTACAGGATAGTCGCGTGATTGCTGCCAGTAATTCGAGGTATTTTCCGGGCGGTGAAATGATGGATGGAACCCAAATTCATCCTAAAAATGAAACATCGAATGGCGTAGAAATTCATGCAAATATTTTTCATATAGACTACGATTATCTACGGACATTAGGGATACCGATTATACAGGGGAGAAATTTTTCGAAAGACTTTCCGAGCGATTCAATTTCGGGTGTATTAATTAATGAATCCGCCGTTCGCGAATTAGGATGGACTGGCTTAAATCCTATTGGTCGATCCGTTGTTAAGTCAGGTCAGCAGGAATTTAAGGTAATAGGGGTTACTAAGGACTTTAATTATGTGTCTGTAAAGCAAAAAGTTGCCCCACTTATGATGGTGCTGGGAAGGAATTTCGGTGGTATCGTATTGAAAATCAAGACGACCGATGTGAATGGATTTCTTGGTGATTTGAAAAAACAATGGGATTCATTTAATCCAAATGGTCCACTGGAATACAGTTTTCTTGATGACAAATTTGCCACTTTCTACGCGAGTGAGCAACGTGTCCAGACACTGTTTTCCGTGTTTGCCCTATTAGCGGTTGTTATAGCCAGTCTGGGTTTATTTGCGCTGTCTGCTTTTGTCATCGAGCAGCGTAAAAAAGAAATTGGCATCCGTAAGGTTATGGGCGCTTCCGTACCCGGTATTGTCCAATTGCTCATTCAGGATTTCGTAAAACTGGTTCTGATTTCAATCGTTATTGCCACTCCCTTAGCCTGGTATGCGATGAACCGTTGGCTACAGGGATTTGCCTACCGGATCGACATCGAGTGGTGGATGTTCACCCTGGCGGGCCTGTTGGCTATCGGTATTGCCTTACTAACGGTAAGTTTCCAGAGTATCAAAGCCGCTTTAATGAATCCGGTTAGCTCCCTTCGGTCGGAATGAATAATGTAGAATGCATAATGAGCAACGCTATTGATAATGATTGATAGCTGATGCACCTCATTGTCCATTTTTCATTTTACACTATCCATCATGAACCCACCAAAATTAGCCGATCGACTACTAACCTGGTTTTGTGCTCCTCATCTGCGGGAGGAAGTGCTGGGCGATTTACATGAACGCTATTATCTGCGGGCTCATCGACTCGGTGAGGCTCAAGCCCGACGCCGTTACTGGCGGGAAGTGCTGGCCTATCTGCGACCATCGATGATCAAACGACAAGCTGAAAAATACCCAACTCCAACAAATACTGATATGCTACGGAATTATGTAAAAATTGCTTTTCGAACGCTTAGCCGACACAAGCTGTATACCGTTCTCAACGTAGCTGGTCTGACGTTCGGGATTACGTGTTTTTTGCTGATCGGCTTATATCTCTTCGATGAGCTGACATTTGATCAGCAGCACAGCAAAACGAATCGGCTTTACCGCGCTATTCAGCATAAAAAAACAGCTTCCGAAGATCTTCTGATTGCGGCTACTAGCTATAAGGTTGCTGAAGAGGCAAAAACACATGTTGGTGAAATTGAAAACTCAGCCCGGATTTTCCGAACGGGAAGGGCTAATTTATCAAACCCGGAAAACAAGCATACGTTTCAGGAAACAATCACCTTTGGTACGGCAAGCTTGCTGGAACTATTTGATTTTGAAGTAATTGATGGTAATGGTAAGTCGGGCTTGACTGAGCCGAACTCAATTATTATCGTCGAAGAACTAGCTCAACGACTGTTTAACAGCACGCAGGTTGTTGGTAAAACTGTGGATTTTGAGTTGGGTAAACCGCTGAAGATAACGGCTGTCCTGAAAAATCACCCCCGCAATTCGAGTTTTAGTTTCAACGCGGTCATTTCGGAAGCAACCATCAGCCGTGATCCGGATTTCGGGGACAGTATGTCTGACTGGGCATCACAAAATTTCATGACGTTCTTTCTGTTGAAGGAAAAGGCCGATCCTGAGGTAGCAGCGTCGAAACTAACAGACTTACTCAACGCCAACGTGAAATGGGATGCCGGAACATCGGCCAACTTTACCTTACAGCCACTGGCAGCTATGCACCTCTTTTCTGAGCATATTATAGACCGCGCCAGAAACTCCAACGTCGAGGCAATGAGCCAGGGAGTATTCCTCTACGTGAAAATCTTTGCCATTGTGGCTCTGTTTGTCCTGCTCATTGCCTGCATCAATTACATGAACCTCGCCACCGCCCGGGCTTCCAATCGGTCGAAAGAGATTGGCGTTCGGAAAGCCAATGGAGCGTTTCAGAGTCATCTCATCTATCAGTTTCTAACCGAATCGCTGGTTGTAACATCTCTTTCGTTTCTGCTGGCGGTGGTGCTGATTAATGTACTGCTCCCTTTCTTCAATGAGTTTACCGGCAAAGAACTCTCACTGGGTATTCACAGCGATTATCGAATCTGGCTTTATGCTCTGATCGCTCTTGTTGTTACCGGATTACTATCAGGCAGTTATCCTGCGTTTTTGTTGTCGCGGTTTAGCCCACTTTTGCTGCTGACAAAGATGAAACGGCAAAGCAAAGGGGACCTGTCGTTTCGACAAGGGCTGGTTGTTTTTCAATTTACAATTTCGGTGGTCATGATGATCGCTACCATTGTACTGTTTCAACAGGTTCAGTTTGCGAATAACAAGGATTTGGGGTTCACTAAAGAATTACTGCTGGTGGTGGATATTAACAGCGGGAAAATACGAAGTGGGGCAGAAACGATCAAAACGGAATTCAGCCGGATCCCAACAGTAAAAAGTGTATCGGTTACGTCCAGAGTACCGGGCGAGTGGAAGATAATTCCAACGGTTAAAATCAGGCCCGAAGGAAACACCAGTGAACACAAGACCGCGTACTGGATTGGGGCCGACGAAAACTTTATCAGGACCTTTGCTATAAAGCTTATAAACGGGCGGAATTTTCAGGGAATGAGTGATTCTACGGCTGTCCTCCTGAATGAAACAGCCGCTAAGCAACTCGGTATCCGCGAAGCTGCTTCGCAACGGGTCGAAATCCCCGCCCGAGCTATGGAGGGGAGCTATAGGCCCCTCAATGAGGCTAACCAACCCTTTAACGCGCGGGTTATTGGGATTGTAAAGGATTTTCATTTTCAATCGTTGCGTGAAAAAATTGCACCGATGGTGCTGGGTTTTCAGCGTAACCCGGTGCATAACATCGACTACTTTACAGCCCGAATCGACGGAAAAGATATGCCGGCTACGCTAGCCCAGATGAATACCATTCTGACCAAAATTGACCCCACCCATTTGCTCGAATATCACTTTCTGGACGAACAGCTAGCCCGATTTTACCTGGACGATCAACGCCGGGAAACCATGCTTATCTGGGTTGCGCTGGCTACTATTTTTATTGCCTGCCTGGGGCTTTTTGGGCTGGCTACGTATGCCGCTGAACAACGGATCAAAGAAATTGGGGTGCGCAAAGTGCTGGGTGCCAGTGTGCTGAGTCTTTCGGCCCTGTTGTCAAAAGATTTTCTGAAACTAGTCCTGATCGCTAATGGCATAGCCTTTCCACTGGCCTGGTGGGCTACACATCAATGGCTCAATGAATTTGCGTATCACATTCAGGTTGACTGGTGGGTGTTTGTTGTTGCAGGAGTTTTATCCGTCACCATTGCCCTGGCAACCATTAGTTATCAGGCAATTAAAGCCGCCCTGGTGAATCCCGTTAAGAGTTTGCGAAGCGAATAGCCAGCTAGTCTTGTACCCATATGGAATCCAATAAGCCTAAAATCCCACCCCGTTGGCCCGATAAGCTTGTAACCTGGCTGGTGGCGTCCCATTGGCGGGAGGAGGTCCTGGGTGACCTGCATGAACGGTACGCCTTACAGGTTCAGCAATGGGGTGAAAGCAATGCCCGACGCCGTTACTGGCGGGAAGTGCTGGCCTACCTGCGACCATCGATGATCAAACGAAAACCAAAGGAATACCCATCTTATTCTTATTTGAGCCCTATTATGATACGCAATTATTTGAAAATCGCCTGGAGGAATCTGGTTCGGGAAAAAGGCTATGCCTTTATCAATATGGCCGGATTGGCCATTGGCATGGCGGCTTCAACCCTTATTTTCCTGTGGATTCAAAGTGAGCTTACCTACGACCGATTTTATAGTAAAACAGATCGGCTTTTTCAGGTGTATAACCAGGATATGTTTAGTGGAAATCGGCAGGTTTGGGGAACAACGCCTAAACCACTGGCACCTACCTTAAAACAGAATTATCCAGAGATTGAGGACGCTTCCCGATTCCGGCCTACCACCTTACTATTGACGGCGGCAGATAAAAAAATAAACACAGAGGGCGCCTTTGTCGATCCGTCTTTCCTGAATTTATTTGATTTCGCATTCATGGCGGGTAATCCGGATAAGGCTCTTTCTGGAAGCAATGGCATTGTTATCACAAAGGCGCTGGCTGAAAAATTGTTTGGGACTATCGATGCGTTGGGTAAAATTGTTCAGATTGACCATAAGGATAGTTTCTCCGTGACTGGCGTTCTGGATGATTTGCCAAATAATACCCAATTTAATAACGTATCGTACCTATTGCCCTGGTCGTATTTTGTGACACCCGTTTGGGACTCCGATGGCTGGGCTTCGAACAACAACTATACGTTTGTCCTGCTCAGAGACAAGGTTAATCCAGTGGCTGTCAATGAAAAGATTAAGCGTGTGACCGCGGAACAGCTCAAGGGGGTTATTAATGATGTATCGAACCGGCAGATTTTTCTTCATCCGGCCAGTAAATGGCACTTGTATTCAAAGCAGGAGAATGGGCAACTGGTTGACGGAAAGATTGTTACGGTGCGATTGTTTGGGCTTATAGCGGCCTTAATTCTGCTCATTGCGGCTGTTAACTTTATAAATCTCACAACGGCCCGTAGTGAAAAACGAGCGAAAGAGGTAGGCATACGTAAAGTGGCGGGTGCTCAAAAATCGGCGCTTGTCCTGCAATTCATCAGCGAATCGGTACTGCTTACCTTTTTCGCTGGATTGCTGGCACTGGTAGTGGTTGCCCTTTGTATTCCTGCCTTCAACAACTTAACGGATAAGCAGTTAACCCTGGCACTAGGAACGGTTGATTTCTGGCTTTGTGCCCTTGCATTTGTCCTGTTCACGGGTTTGTTGGCCGGTAGCTACCCTGCTTTCTTTCTCGCTAATTTTCAGCCAGTTAAGGTGATGAAAGGCGCGTTCAGACCTATTCATAGCGTATTCTCGCCCAGAAAAGGGTTAGTGGTCGCCCAATTCACCTTTGCTATCGTGCTGATCATAGCCACCTTAGTGATTCACCAGCAAATAAACTATGCGCAGAATCGGGAAAGCGGCTACGACCAGAATAACCTCCTGTTTACCTATATGTCGGGAGAACTGCCAACATTTTATGGCTCATTTCAACAGGATTTGATACGGGGTGGAGCGGCTGTTTCGGCCAGCAAATCACTGGGCCCCATTACTACTATAAATTCACGCCAATGGGGGTTATCGTGGCCCGGTAGTACAAAAGCAGATAAGGATGTTGAGTTTGACCGGTTTGGGGCCGATCAGGATTTTCTGAAAACGACGGGCACAAAATTATTGGTAGGGCGGGAGATCAATGTTCGGGAGTATCCAACGGATTCAACGGCTGTTTTGTTAAATGAAACTGCCGTAAAAACAATGCAGTTGAAAAAGCCAGTGGGTACGCGCCTGACGTTCGACAATCGGGAATGGCATGTAATTGGCGTTATCAGGGATTTCATCTTTGCCTCTCCCTATGAGCCGGTCAATCCGGTTATCATTCATGGGCCAGGTGGATCAATTCCCCTCAACTGGATGAGCATTCGCCTAAATCCGGCGAATACAGTGGCTAAGAATCTCGAACTCGCCGAAATGATCGCAAAGAAATATAACCCTGGGTACCCGTTCGAGTACACATTTGCCGACGAGTCGTACAAAGCCAAATTTGCCGACGAACAGCGAACGGGTTCATTAACGGGCCTGTTTGCGGGGCTGACCATTCTTATTTCCTGTCTGGGATTATTTGGATTAGCGGCCTACACAGCCCAACAGCGAACGAAAGAAATTGGCGTACGGAAAGTGCTGGGAGCAAGCGTAACCAGTATTGTGAGCTTGTTAACCAAAGAGTTTATCCAGCTTATGCTGGTTGCTTTTGTCATTGGCGCTCCCGTAGGCTGGTATGCCATGGAGAAATGGTTGCAGGATTATAATTACCGCATAGCCATTGGGGTTGGTGTATTTATACTAACCTTGTTTTCCGCTGTGTTGATTGTGCTGCTAACCGTTAGTTTCCAGGCGATCAAAGCCTCATTGATGAACCCGGTTACCTCCCTACGGTCGGAATGAGTAATGGACAATGCAAAATGAATAACGCCATTGGTGCCAATAATACAGCTACTGACACTCATTATCCATTATAAAACTGCCCCGCTTCGCTGACCGCCTGCTGAACTGGTTCTGCGCTCCTCACCTGCGTGAGGAAGTGATCGGCGACCTGCACGAACGCTATGCATTATGGGTGCAGAATTTAGGGGAAGCTAAAGCCCGACGCCGATACTGGCGGGAGGTGCTAGTCTATGTTCGACCCTCGATCATGAAACGACAGCCAACGACCCGGCGCTCCGGAGAATTTCCCAACCCAACAACTACTGATATGCTACGCAATTATTTGACAATCGCCTTTCGGACTCTTGTTAAAAACAAGGGTTACTCGTTTATCAACATTGGAGGGCTGGCTGTAGGTATGGCCGTAGCCATGCTCATTGGCCTGTGGGTATACGACGAACTGTCTTTTGATACGTATCATAAAAATTACAACCGTATTGCTCAGATCATGCAAAATCAGACTGAGCATGGCGTGATCAAGACGTCGCAAACATTACCCTATCCATTCATTCATGAATTAAAGACGAACTACAAACGCCATTTTAAACATATCGTAACGTCTACGCACACAGGTGATTATATCCTGTCGACAACCGATAAGAAGCTCACAAAAAAAGGACAATATATTGGGGCCGAAGCTCCCGAAATGTTCACGCTGCATATGCTCAAAGGAACCTGGGCAGGCTTGCAGGACCAACAATCAATCTTACTGTCGGCTTCCACAGCCAGTGCATTGTTTGGCGATGCCGAACCGATGGGTAAATTGTTGAAAATCAATACGGATAAGGATGTGCGTGTAACCGGTGTTTACGAAGATTTACCCCAGAATACGGAACTTCATAACGCTCAGTTTCTGGCTTCCTGGGATTACTTCGTGGCCACTAATGCCTATATGAGGCAGAAAAAATGGGATAACCATGCGCTCTGGATTTATGTAGAGATTCAACCGAATACTGACTTCGATAAGGTTACGGCCAGTATAAAAGATTCTGAGTTGAATGTGATCAAGCACCTTGAGAGCATGAAGGAGGAGGCTGCAACTACCCCGCAGATGTGGTTAAATCCCATGCGAAACTGGCATTTGTATTCCGATTTTACAAATGGAACGGTCAGCAATGGACCGATTCAATACGTATGGCTAGTGGGCTTGATTGGCTTCTTTGTGTTGTTGCTGGCCTGTATCAATTTCATGAATTTGTCAACCGCTCGTTCCGAAGAACGCGCCAGAGAAGTAGGAATTCGAAAAGCGATCGGTTCGCTTCGAATTCAATTGATTGGCCAGTTTTTTAGTGAGTCCTTTCTGGTTGTATTTCTGGCTTTTGTGCTGGCCATTTTGATGGTGACGACAGCCTTGCCCTGGTTCAACGATATGGCGGCCAAGCAGATGAGTATCCCCTGGAAAAATGGCTACTTCTGGCTGTTTAACTTTGGATTCGTGCTGCTGACTGGTTTGCTGGCAGGTAGCTATCCGGCTTTGTATTTAACCTCTTTCCAACCGGTCAAGGTGTTGAAAGGGGGCGGTTTAGCAAAAGCACAAATGGGGCGTTTTTCGTCCATGCCTCGTCAGGTGCTGGTCGTTATGCAGTTTACGGTTTCGATTACACTGATCATCTGTACGCTTGTTATTTACCGTCAGGTTCAATTTGCTAAAAATCGCCCGGTCGGTTATTCCCGGGATGGCTTGTTAATGGTGCAAATGCAATCTGACGATTTCTATGGGAAAACCGGTTTATTACGTACCGAACTAAAAAATACCGGTGCCGTCACCGACGTGGCAGAATCACAAAGCCCAATTACAGGGGTTTGGTCGACAAATGATGGTTTCCGGTGGAAAGGCCTATCCATAGCGTCGACCGAGCAGTTTGCTACCTTATCGGTCACTCCCGAATATGCCCAAACGGTTGGCTGGCAATTTATAGCGGGACGCAACTTTTCGAAGGAATTTGCTTCTGATTCCAGTGGCTTTATT
The DNA here is from genome assembly GCF_006965485.1 of Spirosoma sp. KCTC 42546. NCBI lineage: Bacteria > Pseudomonadati > Bacteroidota > Cytophagia > Cytophagales > Cytophagaceae > Spirosoma > Spirosoma sp. KCTC 42546. Next base: position 4,238,682 of record NZ_CP041360.1, on the reverse strand, counting down.
ATTAATGAAACAGCCGCTAAACAGATGGGCTTCCAGAATCGGTCTGCTGGATCGGCCATTGGCGAAACGATTCGCTGGAAAAGCCAGTGGATGACCGATAATGTCGAAAAAAGTTTTATAGTGCTTGGCGTTGTGAAAGACATGGTCATGGAGTCGCCATTCCAGCCAATCAAGCCCACTATCTTTTGTCTGTTTGGGAATCCTAACTGGATCAATATCCGACTCAACCCTGCCATCAGTACCAGCGATGCATTACCAAAAATCGAAGCGGTTTTCAAAAAACTCATTCCATCGGCCCCCTTCGAATACAAATTTGCCGATGATGAATATGCCGCTAAGTTTCGCACGGAAGAGCGGATTGGGAAACTAGCATCATTCTTTGCCATTCTGGCCATTTTCATTAGCTGCCTGGGCTTGTTCGGCCTGGCGTCGTATATGGCCGAGCAACGCACCAAAGAGATTGGTGTTCGCAAAGTACTGGGTGCGTCGGTATTTAATCTATGGCGTTTGCTCTCGAAAGATTTTGTGGTGCTGGTCATTGTTGGGTTTGGCATCGCAACGCCCATTGCTTACTATTTTCTGCATAACTGGCTTCAGAAGTACCAATATCGTACAGAAATTACGTGGTGGATTTTTGCCGTATCGGGTACCGGAGCATTGCTTATTACTTTACTAACGGTGAGCTTACAGAGCATCAAAGCTGCGTTAATGAATCCGGTGCGCTCCCTGCGGTCGGAGTAGCGTGTGGCAGGGAGCGGGGGGCTCGGAGCGTGGAAAACCCTGCACCCTGCACCGAGCTCCCCGACCTTCATCCCATTTTTCAGCTTGTTCAACCCTTTTTACCCACAAGCTTGTTCGTCCCGCCTAGTTTTGGTCAAAAATCAAGTAGACCAATGCGGGACGTACAACTTATTCGGCGCTATGAACTGGTATTCGTACTAAGCACAGCGGTTATTTACATCATCAGGCGATTGATCAGAGAAGTGGACCGAATCGATGCCATGGTAGAGATGACCTTGCATAATCGGGTGCCCTCGTCTGTTGTCTGGCGAAATCTAGCTTCTTACGACCATACCCTCAATAATAATGTTCCTCTGATTATAGGCGTCTGTCTACTACTAGGAGGCTGGTATGTGTTTCATTATCTGACCTATCCGCTCCTAAACGACCGCACTAACGACCAGAAAGTCGCCGTATATGGAGCAATTACTGTGTTTCTACTGCTTGCGGGTACCTTTCTGTATCATTATCTCAAATTACAGGTTCGTTATCAGTATAATGACGCACATCGCATTATTGGCCTTAAAGTGTATTCGCTTTACCGCAAGCGGACTGTACTGGCCGATGTTATTGGGTTTGGTATTGTATTGGGGGTGTATGAGATCGGGTTTCAGTATTATTACTATCTAAAACGGAAGATTTGGCAAGAGTCTGAAACGCATTTCCAGATTGTCAGTTACCTGTTGTTAGCCGGCTTGAGTGTACTGGCGCTTGGGATGGCATTCAGAGGAGATGTGTTAATGTTTTTATGGCAAAGGAATACCCGAACTACATTGATCTTCTCCGGCCTGGCCATTCAGATTCTGTTCCTGCAAGCGTATTTTTATGCTTATATCTTGCCTCTTTTAAAGACTTCTTCAACATACGAGGTGCTACGGGCTGGGCGCATTGCCACCTACATGCTTGTGATCATGCCTTTTCTAAGAAGTTCCCCAACGTCGGAAGTGGTCTTGGCAAGCCGAATTGCTACCTTTTTGTTACTGATTATTGTGTCCACTCTTGGTATATGGGGAGCTAGTACGGGATTTCATTACGACAACCGCGATCCACTTCTTCTGATGTTCCTCGTTTTGATCGGGGCAGTTTCTATTGCATTTCTTCGGCAGGGACTACAAAAAGAGAATACCGTACTTCAAACGCAGGTTTCGGCCAAATCGGCAGAGTTGTCGAGCTTACGGGCACAGATCAACCCCCACTTTCTGTTCAATGCGTTGAATAGTCTGTATGCCACTGCTCTACGGGAAAACAGTGAAAAAACAGCCGATGGTATCCAGAAACTGGGCGATATGATGCGGTTTATGTTGCAGGAAAACAACCGCGATCGTATTCCGCTCGACAAGGAAGTCGAATATCTTTATAACTACATCCAGATTCAGCGCATGCGTATTGACGAGACGCATCCGATTGAAATCCGGGTAAACATTCAGGAGCCTGACCGTGCTATTTATCTCGCTCCTATGATGCTGACGCCCTTTGTCGAGAATGCGTTCAAGCATGGAATCAGCCTCCGGCACCCATCCTGGATTTACATCACGCTAACTTTAGATGACACGCATTTGTATTTTAAAGTACACAACTCCCGGCATCCTAAAACCGGGGCTGATCCTGAAGAAGCTCAATCAGGTGTAGGGTTGGATAATGTGCGCAAGCGTTTGGACCTGATTTACCCCAACCGACATCAACTGGCTATTCAGCAATCGGATCAGGATTACTTTGTCGCATTAACGCTGGTGTATTGGTGAATACCCTGATTTATATAAAAAATCGTTCTATATGAGATATTTTATCCTACCTCTTCTGCTACTTTGGCTAGTGCCAATTGCAATAAGCCGACAAATAATTCCTGAGTTTATTCTAAAAATTAACGCCACTCTCTGCAGCCATGACTCTTACCGCTGTTGCCATTGATGATGAACCCCAGGCGTTGGAAGTAATAAAACTTCATGCGGCAAAAGTCGCGTTTCTGGACCTTAAAGCGTGTTTTACCGACGCCTTTGAGGCCATTGCCTGGCTGCAAACCAATCGGGTGGATTTACTCTTTCTGGATATCAAAATGCCCGATATTTCTGGTATGGAGGTTGTGAAATGTCTGCCTAAAGTTCCGATGGTTGTTTTTACCACTGCCTATTCGGATTTTGCCGTACAGGGATTTGAGCTGGATGCGGTCGATTATTTGCTGAAACCATTTTCGTTAGTCCGTTTTCTGAAAGCCTGTACGAAAGCGCTCGACATGCATACGCTGCGTTCGGATAAGGAACAGGCCTATCTCTTTGTCAAGACGGGCTACGAAACGGAAAAAGTATTGCTGGATGATATTCTGTATATCGAAGCGGAAGGGAATTACCTGATCTATGTACTCAAAAACCGAAAATTACTGAGTCGTCAGACAATGGCCGATTTGACGCAACTCTTACCCTCCGATCAGTTTATTCGGATACACCGTTCATTCTGTATTGCGCTCGATAAAATTGAGAAAATGGCCCGTCAGGAACTAACGGTGGCGGGCCAACCGATACCGATTGGTGCTTCGTACGAAGATGCGTTGATTACCATACGAGCTCGATTGATTGACAAATAGGGTTTAGGCAAAAACAACTAAACGGGGAAGTCAAGAATTATAAACACGAAGATGTAGAGGGGGCTAATTTACGTAGGGTTACGACGATTGTATTACTTGAAAAAGTCCCCAGAGCTATGGCTATGCTCGGGGAACTTTTGATGAATAAGAAGTTTAGTTGATCTACTTTAGTTGTTTAATGCTTATAGGAAAGCAATCAGTTGGCGCAATTTTAAGGGTTGTTACCGCCGACTGACGGCAATCGGGATTCTCTGGCATGGGATAGATAGTTGCATAAATATATTGATAGGAAACGCCAGACGAAGTCGCACCAGTTGTAAGTACTGGATGATAGAGTACCGCCCGATTTGTAGTGCTATCAGGCTTTACAGTGCCTAACACAATCCCACCACTGCCGTACATGGCTGTACCTGACTGAGGACTACTAAACTGCACAAACCTAACTGAATCGATCTGGCTGAAATGAGTACCAAATGCTGCGATTGAGTCTGGCGCCACTGTTCGGCAAAGCGAAATAGTATCTTTTTCACTGCTTATGGATGGGCAGGAATAAATAGACAGGTCGTTCGAGAAATCGTTTTGTCCAGCATCCTTGGTCGTTAGGCTAATTACAGCGTATCCGTTAACTAGCTGAGCATCTGAGTCGCGCTGGTCTGGATTGGTAAAACCTGTCTGATTATTCGGTGAAAGAGCATAGTAAGGTTGACGATCAGTTGCGCCCTTTCTGGCTCCGGCTGCATTAGCCGCTTTCCGGCCTCCGGATGGGGTTAACGGTTTAGTTCCAGTCAGGGAAATATCCAGCGTTGATAATTGGGTTGTCGCCATTCGAATCTCGTACTTATGTCCATATTTCAAACCACTCGGAACGGTAGTATTATTAAAATAATATTGCCCTCCATCATGGGTAGTCTGAGTGGCAACCACTGCACCTCCATCTTCCATATCATGAAGCGTTAGTACAATACCGTCAATACCAGTTTCATAAGCGTCCTGAATCCCGTTGCGGTTATCGTCAAACCAAAGCCGGTTTCCAATTTCAATGCCAGCCGGGTCACATAAAGCTTTGACATCTCCCAAACCGGACGCTTTTCCGAATGAACCAGGTGTCAGTGTATACAAGACATAATTTCGATTTGAAGACCCATTTTTTGTGTTAAACACTTTTACCCCACCTGACTGGTAGATATCAGTAACTGGGTCAAAAGCCGATGTAACGACCTCATTATAACCTGGGATCAGGGACAATGCGCCGTTGGTTACTTCTGAATGAGCATAATGATTAATAAAAAACCAGTTATCCTTTCCAAAAAACTCACCCCCGGTGTTCGTCGCATCAATCGGGCCTTCGCCATTTCCTACACCACTACCGGTTAAATTACCCGATTTCCCGTTTTTCTCCAGCTCAAAAACACCATTATTGTTGGCGGCACGCAATAGATCGCCACCAGTAAAGCCATCGAACGCTCCGTTACCCTGTGGAGAATGATTAGCTACACCCGATAAATGGCCGAAACGATCAAGGAAGCCGATCAGCATCGATCCATCATCGTCAAATTCAAGGTCTGAAACAATGGGCTGGGGGTACATCACAAAGGTGGGGTTATTGCCTTGCCCACAAGGAGTTGGCCAGCTATCGCTCCAGGGTAACCAGTGGTCATACTTGGCGCAACTAGTTTCTGGATGAGTATCATCCGTTGTTATATCAACAGGGCCTCGCTTAAAATTGAGTGGGAAGGAGAGAACTTCGTCAAATACGGGCGTAGTAGTTGTTGGATCGAAGCGGTATATGGTTGCTTTTAAATCGCTTTGCTGTTGTGAGGTTTCGGCTGAACAAACCACCCCAACATAAATCTTGCCATGATAGACTTTAAGTGCCCAGGGACGAAAATCACCATTGGAACAACCTGGATCAGGAATTGACCACGAATGGACAGAGGTTAAGGAGGTGGGTGCTACCGCGGGTGTATCAATGAACAAACTGTAAATTTTTCGATCGTTCAGATTGACGAAATACAAGGTCTTATCATCTTCCGATATATCCATACCGCCAATACTAACCCGCCCCATAGCTGTCATTGAACCCGGATCGGTACTTGCCTGGGTTTTATCGCCAAACAATCCGCTGTGGGGGTCGTCCCCGGTATCAATTCCGAGTGTTTTGACATCAAGAAAATTAGTTGTTGTTTGGCTTGGCATATCAGTCATATAGATACCTCCAGAGCCTAGCGGCCCAAAACTCATATGACGCTTGATTACAGCTGCACTGAATACTTTTTTGGTTCGTCGTTGATAAGCAATTGCCCAGATAGCACCTACCTGGCCTGCCGTTGCCAGATGATTGGGCGGAAAGTTGTCTGGCTGACCAGTAGCTTCGTAAGCAATACTGACCAGGGCATCACTCTCAGCAGTCTGCTTTTCATCAGGTACCGGATTACCAGTTGCATCGGTTGTCAGCTGGGTATTCCCATTGACATAGCAAGGTATTACCAGCCGAACTCCGCTTGGCTGGCAGTAATCGGCAGGGTAGTTAATGCCCAAGTTTACCTGTTCTGCGGGGCTTTTAACAAATTGCACGCTGGTGCCACTCCTGGAACTGTAAGGGCTACTATAATAGCCAGGGGGGAACTGGTCAAATTCGATTCGCACCGACTGACCAGCAGGCACATCGGTACTCGTAAATGAATAATTCCCTTTAGCATCAGTGATCGTCTGAACAGGAGTTTTATTCATGCCAACAAAGGCCCATACAGGTACTCCAGCCATTCCTACTTCAACGGGTAATGTATCTGAACGAACACCATTAAGATCAAAGTCTCGAAAAACTGCCCCCTTTATTTGTGCATGTGTTACATTAATACACACGAAAATGGCAATAAAGACTATAAACGTACAAATTTGTTTCATTTGATTAACATTTGGTTTATTTTAAAATAAACACATTCTTTATTTACGTGTACAATTATAATGCCAGTAGATTGGCTTTGTGTGTTTTGAAAAAAAATACACATTAAGAGCTGATTCGACCGCTACGGGTGAGAGGGCAAACCATTGGGGAATAAAGGAGGTGTCTTATTATAGACAATACCATAGGGTAGTATACTTGCTACCGATAGTGATTACTAGAATAGAGTTAGTGCTTTTACCTATTAATGGAAATTGAGCAATTAGCAATACGTCCGGATTGGCTAATCATGTTCGAGCAATTCAGTGGATGTTCACAAGTAATCGTGAACGTAAATAGCTTTATCAGCCAAGTTGGGCCTTAACTGAAAAAGCGGATTGGCATTGCCAATCCGCTTTAAAATTTATCTACACCATAAGTAGAGTAGGGAAACAAAGTTACCTGGTGTAAATATATATGATTATAGGCATAATGTTTCAATTTAAATATCCTAAATATGCAATGTGGCATATTTAAATTGAATTAATTATACTGTTCACAAGTTGTCACTTGACAATAAGACCCCGTTGATCAACAATCCTGCTCTGGATTCCCCACCCGCCAAAGTTTTCAGAAACTGCAATCCAGAGTGCGTTTTTGCCTTTTTTTAGATCAAGATAAATCGCATCGTAATAGCCAACGGTGCCCAGAAAGCGATAATCCCGCGATAGAAATTCATCGTGACCGGAATACAGCAAACGGCCATTAAGATAGACTTTGGCGCGGTCGCTGAAGCCGAGATCTAGCTTCTTGATCTGCGGTTTATCGGACATGATCGTCAATTTTGTAAAGACCGTATTGGCGTCGTCACTGCGTTTGCGAATTTTGGAAACATTGAGTTGGCCCGAGTTTTCGGCCGTTAAGCTGCTCCATGTTAATTGGTTAGCTACTGACTGTGGGATCGTATAATCGGTTTGCAGTAGCTTTTCGTCGAAGGTGCTGGAAACTTGCCAGGTCAATAGCGTACCTGGTTGAGGAGCTGCTTCGGGCTTGAACTTACCCGCCATGGGTGGATTGTCCGTTTTGGTATACTGAAAATTAGCGAAACGCGTGGTTATTGGTGCCCCGTTTTCCAGGCTGATTCGGCCAGGTTTGGGTTCGCGTTTTAGCTGATGGATCAACAGAGCGGGTTCAATGGAATTGCCGATATACACTTCGGCTTGCGTATCCCGAACAACCAGTTTAATGTGCACCCACTCATTCATGGGGTAATTCACGGTTGTCGAATAACCATCGCCATAGTAGAACTGCCAGGAATCCTGCCCATTGTAAACGGGCATATATTGAATGGCATCAGGATTGCCTACCCGATGGGGCCGCAGATAAATGTGCTCAAAATTGTCGTTGTCCTGAAGGCGAAACCCAAATCCAGGAAAGTCGCGATCCGGTGACAGAGTCATGTCAAATTCGATGATGCCATTTTTAAAGGTATTGTCTTTCAATGTAATCCGCCCGTTGGTTAGCAAAATGCCGTCTTTGCCCTGAAATGTCTCTTTCGTAACCTTACCGGCATACGTCCAGGCTGACGAATCGAATGGGACGATGGTTTGAGCAACTAGTTGACTATTAGTAACTATCAGCAAAAAAAATAACAAGGCTTTCATGATAAATATTAATTGATGCTGGTTGGGTTGGCGTTTAGTAGTTCATTGATGTACTCCCTGCCATCGCTGGACTAGAACTCGTCCAATTTTGATTCTGGTAAATCCTTGTCTGGTTATTATCCTACTAGCAGCAATAGGATCAATCAGAATCAATAGGAGCACTAGAATCTATTTTGGTAAAGCTCGGGTCACCCTGAAATTGGCAAAATAGCCTTCGGGCGTGTTGCCCAGCCAAAGTCCCACCGATCCTTTTGAACTGCCACGGGCCAGATTTTTGATCTGGTACACTTGTTTGCCATCTACGAAAACGGTTGCCATTGGCCCTTTTACATCGACTTTGACGTGGAACCATTGCTGCGTCTTACAAACCGGAGACCCCTGATAAACAGCGGCCTGGTAGTCGGGCCAGTTGACGAGGCCGTTGTTGATTGGCATGTATTGCATCGCCCCCGATTTTCCCGACATGAACGGACGGAAGTAAAAGCACTCGTAACGCGGTTCACTGCCGACCTTGTTAAAGTGGAAAAGCACACCCAGAAACGAGATCGTCGATTTGGGAAAGGGGGTCGCAATATCTAGTTCAATGCTCCCATCCGAAAAGGAATAGTCGTTGAGGTAAGCAATGCTGGCTCCCGTAGCCGTTTCTTTCTCGCGGATAAGTTTGAGTGCGGGCTTGCCTAAGTAAGTAGCCCTGGTGTACTTGCTGCTGAACGTCCATTGTTTGGTTGAGAAATCGCCGTAATTCTCGGGTTGATTCTGGGCTGTTGCCTTCAGGGCAATTAACCCAACAAGCGAGGTCAATAGGAGGGTTTTCATGAATAAAATAGGGTTTACTTGATAAAAGGAACGATAGCTTCCCAAACCGCATGGAAGTTGCAATAGAGTACCACATGGCCGCAACCGGGAATAATAGCCAGGGTGCCGTGCTGAAACAAACGGGCTGTTTCTACGACTTTTTCAGTCTTGAAATACGGATCTTTGTCCCCGGCCATGACCAGAACGGGGCAGTTGACCTGGTGCAGGGCTTCGTCGGAAATGAAGGTTGGCTGATTCCAGAGCGGGTCGAGTTTATCCAGCAATTCATTCCATCGATTCGGTTCGGGCATGATCGCCTTTCTGGATTTTACGAAATCGGGCGCTAGTTTATCCAACCGTTCGGCGGTCATTTTGCCTTCTTCTTCGTTGCTCAAAACCCGATCCGCTGGTCGCCGGGGGGAACCGATTGCCACGAGTTTTCGAACCAGTTCGGGGTGTGTGGCGGTAAGGTTATAGCCGGTGATGCCACCATCACTAAAGCCGATGACCAGCACGCTATCTTTCGTTACGCTTCTGATAACGGCATAGGCATCATTGGCGAGTTGCTGGTACGTAAATGGTTTGGTGCCAATCTCCGATTTGCCATGCCCTCGGGTGCCAATGGCAATAACCTGATGGGTTTGAGCCAGTTTAGGAATCAGAAATTCGTACTCGTCGATATACCCGAACAACCCCCCGTGCAGGAGCACAATAGGTTTGCCTTTTCCATAAAGTTCATAGTAGATTTTGGCATCACCCACGTTGTAGTAGTGGCCAGCCTGCGGATTGTTGCCGTAGGGAATAGTGGTCTGGGCATTGACCAGATGGGCAAGTAGAAGCAGTAGAAATGCAAAGGCTGTCGGCCGGTTTTTCATCGTTTGTTTCAGTACATTTGGTTGATCAATCGCGAACGAAAACAAACTTGCGAACCCCAGCGTACAAGGCCTATTCAACCCTGTTCAACTTCTATTCAAGTTTAGACAAGTAGCTAACTGACTGACAGCTAGGTTTATGATTACTCAACAGGAAGACAGAGAACTCGCCCGCTGCCGTCGGTTGATCGAGGAGAAAATGGGGTGGGGCAGAAGCGACGGGTGGTCTACCCAGGATTTCGAACGGCTTAGTGAACAGATTGCCGGACAGACGGGCATTTCGTTGAGCGTAACAACGCTTAAGCGGGTGTGGGGGCGGGTGCGTTACGAATCGGCACCCACAGCCACCACGCTCAATGCGCTGGTACAGTTTGCGGGTTATGAAAACTGGTCGCATTTTAAAGCGGTTACGGAGCAGGATTTCTCACCAAAAAAACAGAGCGAACCTGATTCTATAGCCGTACCTGAACCTGTTGGAGAGCTGCCAGCGACTACCTTAAAACCAGTTCAAGAGCGTCTTATCGCTGGTAGAAATCGCTTATGGGTAGGACTTGGATTGCTAGCCAGCGTCGTTGGCGTTCTCGCGTTTTTTCTGAGCAATGCTACGCCTAAACCACTCTCCCCAACTGATTTCTCATTCAGTAGCCAACCTGTTGCAAAGGGCCTTCCCAACTCGGTCGTCTTTTCGTACGATGCCACCGCTTCGCCTACCGATTCGGTGTTTATTCAGCAATCCTGGGACCCCCGTCGACGCGACCTGGTACCTAAAAACGGCCACGAATACACGTCAATTTATTATTCGCCCGGCTACTATCGGGCTAAGCTGGTGATTGGTAAGCAGATTGTGAAGCAACATAACCTGCTGATTCCATCGGATGGCTGGCACGTGGCCGTTTTGTGGACACCTGTTCCGATCTATTTCAAATCCGATGACATAACTCGAAAAGGAGTCCTGGGGTTGTCGGTTGAGGATATTAAGAAACGTAATATTCCAGTACAACCTCAGCCTCCAACGGTACTTTATCGGTATGTGCGGGAGTTTGACCGGCTTAATGCCAAAAATTTTATATTCGAGACGCGGGTGAGAAATGACTTTGAAAAAGGCTCCTCGGCTTGCCAGTATATTCGAATAATGGTTCTCTGTAAGAACCAATACTTCTCCATTCCACTGTCGGCAAAAGGCTGTATTGGCAATCTGGATTTGTACCTGGCTGGCCACCAAGCAGAAGCAAAGACGAAAGATTTATCCAATTTCGGGGCTGATTTGTCAAAGTGGGTAGACGTTCGTTGTGAGGTTCGGAACAAGCGGGTGCTACTCTTTGTGGCTGGTAAAAAAGCGTATGAAGCCATCGCGCCCAATGCATTTACGGATATTGTGGGTGTCAGCTACGAATTTGAAGGCACCGGTTCAGTCGATTTCGTTCGCTTTAAACGGCCAGATGGAACGATTGCGTTTGAGGATAATTTTGATGCGCATTAATAGCGCGATGAGATGGCGCGAACGTCTACGTTCGTGCCGACTATTCCCCGGCCTCTGGCCGGTTGGCTATTACTTAACTTCCGGCCAGAGGCCGGGGAATAATCAGCACGAACGTAGACGTTCGCGCCATCTATAAACTACATGAAAGCCATCCTTTGCCGCGCCTACGGGCTACCCGACACGCTTACGCTTGAAGATGTTCCTGCACCAACGCCCGGCCCCGGTGAGGTGTTGATCCAGACGAAAGCCTGTAGCCTGAATTTTCCGGATACGCTCACGATCCGGAATATGTATCAGTTTAAACCCCCGCTGCCGTTTTCGCCGGGGAGTGAATCGTCGGGTATCGTTAAATCGGTGGGCGAGGGTGTAAAGCACGTCAAACCGGGCGATCACGTATTTACGTTCGGTTCGCATGGCGGACTGGCCGAAGAACGTATTTCGGATGCCCGAACCACGATTCCCCTGCCCGCTGGGATGGATTTTGTAACAGGTGCGTCGACCATGTATGCGTATGGCACCTCCTATCATGCCCTGAAAGATCGCGCGCAACTGCAACCCGGCGAAACATTGCTGGTGTTGGGAGCGGCTGGCGGTGTCGGTTTAGCGGCCGTAGAATTAGGTGATCTGATGGGGGCCACGGTCATCGCAGCCGCATCGTCCGATGAAAAACTAGCGGTCTGCAATGAGAAAGGAGCGTCCTACATGATCAATTACACCACCGAAGACCTGCGCGAACGGATCAAAGACATCACGCAGGGGAAAGGCGTCGATGTTATTTATGATCCGGTGGGCGACAAATGGGCGGAGCCAGCCATCCGGTCGCTGGCCTGGAAAGGTCGGTATCTGGTTGTCGGGTTTGCGGGGGGCGAAATTCCGAAGATTCCGCTGAATCTCGCGTTGTTAAAAGGTAGTTCGCTGGTGGGCGTTTTCTGGGGCATGTTCACTCAAAAAGAAGCGGCCCTGAGCATGAAAAACATGCAGGAAATTGCGGGTTGGGCCATGGAAGGTAAAATTTCACCGCATATATCTAAACACTATACGTTGGCCGAAGCGCCACAAGCGCTTACCGATATGATGGAACGTAAAGTCATTGGTAAAGCGGTTGTGGTGTTGTAGAAACATTCTCTGCCTTCACCTGTTCAATAGAACGCAGATCTTTATGATCCTTATGATTTATTTATGATTTAATCCCTGAATAACGGAATATTCATTTGGCCATTTATCCGGAAAAATCATAACTAATCTTAATAATCATAAGAATCTGCGTTCTATAGAGGAGATTAGATGTCCTGTTTACGCATGGGTAAGGTTATTTTGGGGCGATGGTTACTGCTTATCCTGCTGATGGGTAGCCACATTGGCAGTTTTGGACAGGGCCTTAGTTTGTTGGGTATTCCGCTGGATACGTTGCTGAAAACCAAGATACCACGGGTCGACAAAGCCTACATAACGACTTATTATCGACAGTTACATTTATATGCCGTCAGCGACCGTCAGGATTATACCCTGCGGGTGGTTGGTTCGCCGAATACGTTGGTTTACAGGCCCAATCTGGCCTGGTCGCTGGGTCTGGGGGTCAACTACAAATGGTTCGGAACGGAAATAACGGTTAAACTGCCATTCTTTGGCTACAATAACGACCTCCGGGGAAAGACCAAACCGTTTGGAGTGACTATCAATTTAAACAACCGCCGGTTCTGGTTATCAACGCAATACCAGTTTTATCGCGGTTTTTATTTGAGCAATCCCGACATCCTTCAGGCGAATTGGTTTGACCATAATTCGGCGTATCCGTATCGCAATGATCTTCGGAGCCAGACGGTGTCGAGCCGGTTGCTGTACCAGTTCAATCCGCTCCAGCTCTCGACACCAGCCACATTGCTTCAGCGGGAAGAACAACGCAAAGGCGCAAGTTCCTGGAATGTTGGGGCTTCGATAACCTATCAGCTCATACGGGCCGATTCGTCCCTGGTACCCACTGCGTTGCAGGCTGATTTTCGGCCCGAGTCGAATCTGCTAAATCTTAAATCGGTGGCCGTGGGCATCGATCTGGGGTACAGCCAGACGTTTGTTTATCGCAAACACTATTTTGTCAGTTTCACCGTACGGCCGGGACTAACGATTATGCTACAACAAAGCAGTGGCGAAACATCGGGTTCCGAAACGCACATACAGCCGGGCTGGGAGGGAATTGCATCGGCAACGATTGGTTATAGTTCGAGTATCTTTTATGGCGGATTATATGGATCAACCACGCTGATGAACCGGACCTTTTCGAATGGTTTGATCAACACGAACACGAGTTATCTTCGACTGGTGTTCGGTAAGCGAATCCGCTATCGACCGAAAGGGATCATCAAACAGGTTCCTGGTTTGTAAGTTATCATTCATTGTCATTGATGGTCATTAGGTTGTCATTGATGGTCATTCGTTGTCATTGATAGATTATCCACAATGAATGACTATTAATGACAACCTAATGACCATCAATGACCATCTATTTTTTCGTTGGTTTCGCGCTCATGTAAAACGTTAGTTTCCCGCCTTTCAAAATATCCGAATGCGTAATTATGGGCCGCGTCAATTCCCTGCCATTCAACAGCACCTTCTGCACATACACATTTTTATCGCCCTGATTGATGGCTTCGATGGTAAACGTCTGGCCATTTTCCAGGTTCAAGCGGGCGTTTTTGACCGAAGGACTTCCCAGCGAGTATTCTTCGGAACCGGGTGCTACCGGGTAAAAACCCATCGAAGAGAACATGTACCAGGCGCTCATCTGGCCACAATCATCATTGCCGCCCAAGCCGTCGGGAGTGGATTTGTATTGCATGTTGAGGATCATCCGGACGCGTTCCTGCGTTTTCCAGGACTGCCCCGCCCAGTTGTACAGGTAGGCAATGTGGTGCGCTGGTTCGTTGCCGTGAATGTACCCACCAATGATTCCTTCGCGGGTAATATCTTCCGTTTCGGCAAAAAACTCATCCGGCAAATGCATCGAAAAGAGCGAGTCGAGCCGGGTGGCAAACTTTTTGGGCCCACCCATTACTTGCATCAGGGCTGCTGGATTTTGTGGTACAAAAAAACTGAAGTTCCAGGAATTGCCCTCAATAAAGCCTTGCCCATCCGTTTTCAATACATCAAACTCTTTTTTGAACGAGCCATCGGCCAGGCGGGGACGCATAAACCCAATGGACGTATCGTAGACGTTCTTCCAGTTTTCGGAGCGTTTGAGATAGGTGGCATACACATCGGGCCGATTCAGTTTCTTCGCCAACTGGGCAATGCACCAATCGTCATACGCATACTCAAGCGTGTTCGAGACGGAGGTTCTATTTGTATTCTCAGGAATAAACCCTTTGTCTATGTACTCCCCAATGCCTTCGTAATCACGGTGGTTGGAGGTGGCTATGCAGGCATCCAGCGCTTTCTGGGCATCGCCTTTATAGACACCCTTGATAATAGCATCGGCCAGCACCGATACGCTGTGATACCCACTCATACACCAGTTGTCATTGGCGTAATGCGACCAGATGGGCAGCATTTTGAGTGCGCTTTGGTCGTAATGGGCCATCATAGACTGCACCATATCGTTAGAGCGAGCGGGTTGTGTAAGATTCAAGAATGGATGCAGCGCCCGATAGGTATCCCACAGTGAAAACGTCGTATAATTCGTAAACCCACCCGCCTGATGCACACCCTGATCCAACCCTTTATATTGCCCATTCGCATCCATATAGGTGGTTGGGTTGATAAACGAGTGATAGAGCGATGTATAGAAGTTTACTTTGTCGGTTTCCGATGCGTCGATCTGGATTTTGTTCAACTCCTTATTCCAGTCGGCCTGGGCTCGTGCTTTTGTCTGCTCGAAGTTCCAGTGCGGGATTTCGGTTTGCATGTTGGCCAGCGCATTTTCCTGACTAACCGGCGATAAGGCCATTTTTAGTTTAACTTTCTCGCCCTCGTTCGTATCGAAGTCGAAATACATCCGAATCTTCTTGCCCGCTAGTTCCGGGAAGTTTTTGGTCTGATCGAACTTCCGCCAGAAGCCCTTATACACCTGCGGTTTATCCAGGTTTTGCTGTCCGTATGATTTAAAGGGTTTCGAAAACGATAGGGCAAAATACACCGTTCGGGTGCGTGCCCAGCCGTTGGTTTGCCGATAACCCGTTATCAGTGTGTCGTTGACCACCCGCACGTACGTCCAGACCACTTTATCCTCGTAATTGTAAATACCGTGCGTCAAATCCAGAATAATGTGCGACTGATCCGACTTTGGAAATGTGTACTGATGAAAACCAACCCGACTGGAAGCAGTCAGCTCGGCGGTAATGGCATCATCGTCAAGTTTGACTTTATAATACCCCGCTTCGGCCACCTCATTCGCGTGCGAAAACGCCGACCGATAGCCACCCTTGGGATTCGACGCCACGCCCGGATTGAGTTGTAAAGCCCCCTGCGTGGGCATAATCAGAAAGTCACCAAGGTCCGAGTGCCCCGTACCGCTGAAATGGGTATGACTAAACCCGACAATCGTTTTGTCTTCGTATTTATAACCCGCACAGTATCGATAAACATCGCCATTGTATTTGCCATTAAATTCGTACGATAACGTGTCCGAATCTGGGCTTAACTGAACCGACCCAAACGGCACCGTAGCGCCAGGAAAGGTATGTCCCATTTTTTCGGTGCCAATCAGCGGTTGTACGTAGGGAACCAGATTCTGTTGAGCGTAAGAGAGGAAAACGAGGAATTGGAAGAGGATTGTAAAAGTAATTTTCATCATTTTTTGACGGGAAATCCATTGGCTATGGTAATGGGGTAAAAAGGTACGAAAAGCTTTTGGAACTGCCTTTTGTAGGGGAGAAGATTTATGGTGATTGTGATGCCAGGTGCTTACACCTGACACACCGTTCTCGCTTGGCTTCGCCGAGTGAGGACTATCGTTTCAAGGGCCTCTGGCCCGTTTTTGACATAATTCACCGGCCAGAGGCCGTCAAAAAATAATCCTCACTCGGCGAAGCCAAGCGAGAACGTCGGGAATGAGGGATCTCAAGCGTCAGGAAACTTGAGATCCCTCATTCTTCGGGATGACAAAAACACGCGTGCGAAATCGCAATAAAATGTGCGAAATCGCACATTTTATTTAAGCTAATCTCTGCCAACTAATTGACTTCTAGTAGATTGCCTCCTGGCACGTTGTTTGGCTCTCTATCTGTGTCATACAACACAGAAAATGGATAAAGAACTTGCCCCAGAGATCGCCAACCGTGGCCGCAATCGGAACCTGCTTATTGGGGTGACGGCTGTTGTTGTGTTGGCACTGGTCATTCTCTGGACACGGAATGCGCTCAAAACGTCTGTCGAGGCCGATCGAATTCGTCTGGCCACTGCCGAAATTGGGCCGGTCGAAAACTCCCTGAATGCCACGGGTGAAGTCATTCCCGCTTACGAGCAGATCTATACCAGTCCCATTCGGGCCAGTATCCGTCGGATATTACTGACACCGGGTACGTCGGTAAAAGCGGGTCAGCCTATTATGGATCTCGATAAGTCGCTCACCGAAATTGAATTGGAAAAACTCAATGACCAGCTGGCGCTGAAACGGAACGGCATCGATCAGTTGCGCATGAAGTTGAATAAAAGCCTGTACGATGCCGAAGTGAATGATCAGATAAAGCTGCTCAACATCAATCGGCTACGGGCTGATCTGGAAGGGACCAAACGATTGCAGAAAGTAGGCGGGAGCACAGGCGAAGATGTGACCCGCGCCGAAAATGCCCTTCGTGTGGCCGAACTGGAAAAAAAGCAGTTAGAGAACGACCTCACTTACAATCGACAGTCGATGAGCGCCAGCCTGCGCGAAACGACCTTACAGGCGCAGATTGAAGAAAAGAACCTGAAAGAACTGACTCACAAACTAAAACAGGCCAATATTATTGCCGACCGGCCGGGTGTGCTGACCTGGGTAAATGAGAACATCGGCTCAGCCGTCAACGAAGGCGAAATGCTGGCCAAACTGGCCGATCTGGCGAGTTTTCGGGTTGAAGGGTCGTGTTCTGATGTGTATGCCGATCAGGTTAAAGTAGGGCTAATGGTTACGGTTAAAGTAAATGAAACCAATCTGCGGGGGCTCATTACGCAGGTGAAACCCGCCGTGAAAAATGGGATTGTGCAGTTTGTGATTCAACTGGATAACAGCCACCACGCGTCCCTTCGTCCGAATATGAAAGTGGAAGTGTTCGTCATCACTGATCGAGTGGCAAAGGCCGTACGGGTAGCTAACGGTCCCGCCTTCAAAGGCAAGCGAACCCAGTACGTATATGTGTTACCGAAAGGGAGTCAGGTAGCGCACCGTAGGGAGATCGCGTTAGGTCTATCCAACTTTGATTTCGTAGAAATAAAGTCGGGGATTCAGCCGGGAGAACAAATCATCCTGACCGATCTGAGCCAGTACGAGCATCTGGAAGAAATCACCATTGAGCCGAAACACTAACCCAGACCGCTATGAACCGCTTTTACTTAGTCATACTGGGTTTACTTGGGATCGTTGGGCAAACATCGGCACAAGTCACGACCCTGAACGAGGTTTTGCAACTGGCGCAGGCACAGTCGGTGTCGGCGAAACGGGCTAACACGCAACAGCGTACGAACATCTGGGCTTATCGCTCGTTTCTGGCTCAGTTTAAACCGCAGCTCAGTTTGGATGGGTCCTTGCCTAATTTCACCCGCTCGTATGTGCAGGTGACGCAGCCCGATGGGAACATTCGGTTTGAGCCCGTATCGTATAATAACTCGATCCTGAATTTGTCGCTGAGTCAAACGATTGCCCCAACGGGCGGGACGATTTTTGTTCAGAAACAGCTCCAGCGGTTCGATAATTTCATTCAGAATAGCACGCTTTATAATGGCATTCCGTTTGGCATTGGCCTGTCGCAGCCGCTGTTCCAGTTCAACCAGATGCGCTGGGATAAGAAAATCCAGCCACTGTTATTTGCCGAGGGAAATCAGCAACTGATCGAATCGCTCGAACAGGTTTCACTAACGGCCACCAACCTGTATTTTGATCTGCTGGTGTCGCAAGTGAATCTGCAAATTGCCGAAACCAACCGTGTCAATAATGATACCCTTTATCACATTGCGCTCCACAAACTAGACCTTGGCAAAATTTCGCAGAACGATTTGTTACAATTGCAACTGAGCGTACTCAATGCCGAGAAAGACCTGGCATCGGCGCGGCAAACGGCAGCTGTGGCGTCGCTCAAACTGAAGACGTTTATTGGCTATCGAACGGAAGCAAACGATCGTTCGGTGATTAGCCAAACGCGCCCGCTTGAATTGGCCATTCCCAACCAGATTCCTGATCTGACGGTCGATGTGAATCGGGCGATCAACGAGGCCACGGCCAATCGGGCGGCAGCCATTGCGTTCAAACGTCGGCTGCTGGAGGCTGAACGGGATCTGGAAAAAGCGCGCAAAAACAATGGTCTGAACGCGACATTAACGGCAGGATACGGTTTGTCGAATCAAGGCCCCAGTCTCATTGACGTGTACGTTCGTCCGCAGAACCGGGAATATGTCTCGCTTCAATTTACGCTACCCATTATGACCTGGGGCCGCGCGCAGGCCATTGTCGAAACGGCAAAGGCAAACCGGGAACTGGCGCAGCAAACCGTCGAGCAGGATAAACTCACTTTCGAACAGGAGATTTTTACGCAGGTGACGCTATTACAAATGCTTCGCCAGCAAGTGACGCTCACTGCCAAAGCCGACCAGATTGGCCAGAGCCGCTACCAGATTGCGCAGGATCGCTTTAAATTAAGCGACCTCAGTGTGACCGACTTAGGCATTGCCACGCAGGAAAAAGACCGCGCCCGTCGCGATGCCATCCTGGCCCTGCGCGATTACTGGCAAGCCTACTACACCCTTCGCTTATTAACCTTATACGATTTTGACACAAACCAGAAACTAAAATGAAGGAGAAAAGGGAGGAGGGGGTGGAAAGGGAGAAGGAATAAAAAAATTATTCATTCACTTATCCGCTTAACCCTTCCTCCCTCTCTTCCCTTTTCTCCTTCCTCCTTTAAAACTATGATCTCTCTCCAAAACATCGAAAAAGTCTACCGGACCAGCACCATCGAAACGCTGGCGCTGAACAACATCAACCTGGACATCAGGAAAGGCGAGTTCGTCTCGATTATGGGGCCGTCGGGTTGCGGCAAGAGTACCCTGCTCAACGTCATGGGCCTGCTCGATGAACCCTCGAAGGGCACGGTTCAACTGGATGGGCAGCCGGTCACGAAGTACACCGACAAGGAACTGGCCCGACTGCGTAACCAGAAGATCGGCTTCATTTTTCAGAGCTTCCACCTCATCAACGACCTGTCAGTGCTCGATAATGTCGAGATTCCGTTGCTGTATCGTTCGACCAACGGTAAGCCACGTCAGGAGTACGCCAAAGAGGCCCTTTCTAAAGTAGGCTTGAGTAACCGCATGAAGCACTTTCCGAAGCAGTTATCGGGTGGACAGAAACAGCGGGTTGCCATTGCCCGTGCCATCGTTGGGAACCCCCATATCATACTTGCCGATGAACCAACTGGCAACCTCGACAGTGCGATGGGCAACGAAATCATGAACATTCTCCAGCAACTCAACGACGACGGCGCCACCATCGTGATGGTTACCCACGACGAGCAAATGGCCAAACGCACGCATAGACTCATTCGACTGTTCGACGGAACGCAGGTTTTATAAATTGTCATTTATGGTCATTGTAGTCATTTAGTTGTCATTCGTTGTCATGTTCTACCAGCAAATAATGACTTTCAACTGACCATCAAATGACTATTAATGGCCATCAAATGACAACTAATGACTACAAATTATGCTACTGAACTACATAAAAATCGCCTGGAAGGTGTTGCTGCGGCATCCCTTTTACACCTTCATTACCCTTTTCGGCATCAGCCTGACACTGACCGTGATGATGGTGCTGACCTCCTTTCTCGATCACCTGATTGGGAGCCATTACCCTGAAAATAAGCGGGATCGGATGCTTTATATCATGCAAATGCGGCTGCAGGATTCGAGTCGGACGTCGAATAGCTCGGGGCCCATGAGTTTTAAGTTTTTGACAGACTACGCCAAGTCGCTGAAAACGCCTGAACGAGTAACGATCACCACCTTTATCAATAGCTCCAATGCCTATGTGGGGTCACAGAAAATTAAACTCAATACCAAATTCACCGATGCCGATTTCTGGCAGGTAACCGACTTTGACTTTCTGGAAGGCAAGCCGTACAATGAACAGAATATGGCCAATGGCGAAAACGTGGCGGTCATTACCGATGATTTCAAGAAGCACTATTTTGACAATGCTGACGAACCCGTTGTTGGTAAGGATGTTGAAATCGAAAACATTCATTATAAGGTAATTGGCGTAGTGAAGGCCAGTCCGGCTACCCGACCGTTTACCTATGCTGATGTTTACTTCCCGTACACGACTCCCAAAAGTAATTACCAGGCCACCGGAATGCGGGGCGGGTATGTGGCGATGATATTGGCGAAAGATAAAACCGACCTACCGGCTATTCAGGAGGAGTTCAAGAGTCATATCGACCGTATCCCATTGCCCGGTATCCAGGATGGATTTAACTATTCGGTACTGGAGGTGAAGGGCGAGTCCTATCTGGATAATTTTATAGGGCCTATCCTGGAGGGGAACTCTGGAATCAAGACTATTTTTTTCGGAGTGATCACGTTTGTTCTATTCATGTTGATGGGCTTACCGGCAATCAACTTAGTCAATATAAATGTCAGCCGAATTATGGAACGAGCCTCTGAAATTGGTATTCGGAAAGCCTTTGGTGCACCCGTAAAAACGCTGGTCTGGCAGTTCATTGTTGAGAATATTTTCATTACTCTTATCGGTGGTACCATTGCACTGGGCCTAACAATGATTGTCATTCACTTGATCAATACCAGCGGCATGATTGCCTACGCCGATCTGACCATCAATCTGAATGTATTCTTAATCAGCCTGATCGTGTGCCTGATTTTCGGACTCCTATCAGGCGTGTTGCCCGCCCTGCGTATGTCGAAACTAACCATTGCCGAAGCGCTCAAATCTTAAAGAGCGAAAGAGTGAATGAGTGAATGAGCGAAAAGGCTGGATCACTTAGGCACTCTTTCGCTCATTCACTCTTTCGCTCTTTAATCATGATCCCTCATCTGTTTAAATTAATCTGGAATAAGAAGAAAGCACACGCTCTCCTGATCGTCGAGATCTGGGCGTCGTTTATGGTGCTTTTTGGACTGGCAACACTGGTTGTTGTGAACGTTGGAAATTACACAGAGCCGTTGGGCTTCCGCTACGAAAACGTCTGGGCCATTGGCCTGAAGGCTAACCAGGATACGACCGAAATCGCGGACAAATTACAGCGGGTACAGCAACGATTGAAGGCGTATCCGGAAGTCGAATCTGTTTCCCGGATGGGTAGCAACTTTCCATTTTCGGCGAATCAAACGAACAATGGTATTGAGTACAAAAAGCGAAAAGTGCTCGCGGACTTTTACACAACCGATGAGAACTTTGCAAAAACGCTTGATATTCCCGTTTCAGAAGGACATTGGTACCGAAATGCCGACAGTGTAGGTAAATACACGCCCGTAATCATCAATCAGAAGGCCAGAGAAGGCTTATTTGGGGATGAAAACCCGCTGGGTAAAATTATTGGTGAGCGATTCCGGGTTGTTGGTGTGATCGATAATTTCAAAGCCAAGGGCGAATTTATGACGAATAAACCGGCTGTGTTTGAGCTAGCAAAGGCCAATGCAACCTGGATCGATACGATGCTGATCAAAGTGAAACCCGGAACGGATGCCACGTTTGAAGCCAAAGTTGTGAAAGACATCGCGTCGATGGTGACTGGCTGGAGTGTCGAAGTGGATTACCTGACCGATTCGCGTAAAAATCAGCATAATCTGGTTTTGGTACCTATTATCATCGCGCTCATTGTAAGCGGATTTTTATTGATCAATGTAGCCCTTGGTTTATTTGGCGTCCTGAACCTAAGTATTGCCAAACGCCGGGGTGAAATTGGCCTTCGTCGGGCATTGGGTGCCACGGGAAACGGAATTTCGACCCAATTCATCGGCGAAATCTGGGTACTGGCTACCTTTGCCATGCTAATTGGCTTGCTGTTTGCCGCCCAATTTCCCTTGCTGAACGTATTTGACTTACAGGCAAGCATTTATGTAATCGCCATTCTGATTGCGGTCGCTATCATTTACGGCATTGTCACGCTCTGCGCCCTTTTCCCCAGCCGACAAGCCGCCATGATTCAACCCGCCGTGGCGTTGCATGAGGAATAAGATTAATGGATAATGAATAATGTAAAATGGATAATGTAAAATGAATGACGAAAATGAATAATAGACTGTAGCCCGCCAATATTCATTGTTCATTATCCATTATTCATTAAAAAAACATGCTCCTCATCATCGACGACGATATTGCTATTCAAACGTCACTTTCCCTGTTGTTCAGGAAAGAAGGATTTACTGTGCGCGTTGCCGATGGGCCGTTTGAGGCTTTTGAGGTTCTGGACGAGGAAGTGCCTGAGTTGATTTTGCTCGATATGAATTTCTCGGTCGATACTTCCGGCGATGATGGGCTGCGTTTATTACGTCGAATTCGGGAACGACTGCCTAACATACCAGTCATTCTGATTACCGGATGGGGGAGTATCGATCTGGCGGTGGAAGGCATGAAAGCCGGAGCAAAGGATTTTATTACGAAACCCTGGCAAAATGATCACCTCGTTCAGGCGGTTCAAACAGCGCTGAATCTGGCGCAACCCGCATCGACATCGCCCAATCGTCGGAAACTCGATCAGCAGTTTCGGTTCGATAACATTGTGGGCGAAGACCCCAATTTGCTGGATATCCTGACAACCATCGGGCGCGTATCGCCAACCGATGCGCCCGTATTGATAACGGGCGAAAGTGGTACGGGCAAGGAACTCATTGCCGAAGCCATTCACCAGAACAGTCGCCGGAAACGCCAGCCGTTTGTGAAAGTGAATCTGGGTGGTATTTCATCGACACTCTTCGAAAGTGAACTGTTCGGGCATGTGCGGGGTGCCTTTACCGATGCCAAAACCGATCGCGTAGGTCGTTTCGAACTGGCCAATAAAGGGTCTATTTTCCTGGACGAAATTGGGGATCTTGATCCCGCCAGTCAGGTTAAATTACTACGCGTGTTGCAGGATCGGACGTTCGAACCGTTAGGCAGTAGCAAATCTAAAACGGTTGATGTGCGGGTAATTTGTGCGACTAACCGTAATCTCGAAGAGATGGTCAGCAGAGGGCAGTTTCGGGAAGATTTATTTTACCGGATCAACCTCATTACCGTTCGATTGCCTGCCTTGCGGGAGCGCCCTGGAGATATTCCATTGCTGGTCAACTACTTCGTAACCAACCTGAAAACCATTTATAATCGCCCGGACTTGCGCGTAGGCCCGGTGGCGCAGAAGTGGCTGAAAAACCTCGCGTTGCCGGGCAATATCCGACAGTTGAAAAACGTGGTTGAGCGAACCGTTCTCCTGTCCTCGAACGATGAATTGCAAACCGAAGACTTCGAGCGAAACCTCACATCAAACGTAACCACCCCGCTCCATGCCCCGAGCTCCCTGCCAGATGTAGGCACCATGACCCTGGAGGAGATGGAATACCAAATGATTCAGCGTGCTATGGCGTTCCATCATAATCGGGTAGCGAAAGTAGCGCGAGCGTTAGGCATCACCCGTTTTGCACTCTACCGCCGATTAGAGAAATTTGGCATCCCGTATACTGAGGAGTAGTTTTTTTTAACGCAAAGGGCGCAAAGGTAAGCGCAAAGAGCGCTAAGATTTACATCGCGTTCTTTGCGCTTACCTTTGCGCCCTTTGCGTTTAAGTTATATGCACGTTAGTTTTCGCACCCGCTATTTGCTGTACATTATTGCTATTCATCTGGCAATGACGGGGCTGCTGTTTTTGGTGTTACAGGAAAATAAGCTGCTGTTCATTGCCAGTGAAATCGGACTTTTGCTGTCTGTGTATGCGGCTATCAGTATTTACAGGCGGTTCCAGCAGCCGTCAGAATTCATTGCCTCGGGGATTGAAGCCATTCGGGATAAGGACTTTACGGTCAAGTTCGTGCCGACGGGTAATCAGGAGGTCGATGAATTGATCACCGTCTATAATCTGATGATCGACCAACTTCGGCAGGAGCGGACCCGGCAGGTAGAACAGCAGTTTTTTCTGGAAAAACTCATCGAAGCCGCCCCCATTGCGATTCTGATTTTTGATTTCGACGGGAATGTCGCGTCCGTTAATCCACGAGCCAGTCAACTGCTATCGGTGCGCCCCGACGACGTAGTTGGGAAACAACTAGCGGAACTTGGGTTTTCGCTATTGGCCCAAATTGCTGATCTGGCCGATGGTGAATCGCGGATTATGAAACCCAATGGGCTTGAAACCTACAAAGTCCTGCGGTCGAATTTCATGGATCGCGGTTTCCGACGCTCGTTTCTGATCATTGAGGAACTCACCTCCGAGATTCTGGCGAGTGAGAAGAAAGCCTACAGCAAAGTAATCCGGATGATGGCGCACGAAGTGAACAATTCCATCGGAGCTGTTAATTCAATTCTCGATGTGACGCAGTCCTACGTAGCTGATCCCGATGTGCAACACGCCGTTCGGGTAGCCATCGAACGCAACGACCGACTGAACCGCTTCATGCGCCGGTTTGCTGATGTCGTGCGTTTACCGCAACCCCAGAAGCGGGCTATGGATATCGGTGAAATTGCCCGAAGCGTTGTCCGGTTAATGCAGCCACAGGCCGAGTTGCGGGGTGTTAGTCTTCAATTCATCGGAAAAGAAGCTAACGTTCAGGTGGTTGATGTGGAGCAACTGGAGCAGGTGCTGGTCAATATTGTAAAAAATGCCCTCGAAGCCTGCGAAACGGGCCACCGTGTCGAGGTGATCAGCACGGCACGCCAGCTGGTTATTCGTGATAATGGGGAGCCTATCCTCAATGATATTGAAGCCAATCTGTTCAATCCATTCTACAGCACCAAGCCCGAAGGCCAGGGTATCGGCCTGACACTCACCCGCGAAATTCTCCTGAATCACCAGTTTTCGTTCTCCCTTAAAACCAACGAAGACGGCTGGACCGAATTTTTAATTGGGTTTTCGTGATGGCGCAAGGCCGGGCCACGTTGGCTCCAGCCTTGTGTCTACTATTCCCCGGCCTCTGGCCGGTAACAAAGATACGTTTGATAATCCGGCCAGAGGCCGGAAAATAATAGACACAAGGCTGGAGCCAGCGTGGCCCGGCCTTGCGCCATCGTATGCCATCTTTTATCAGGTTTCAGTCGTATATACAACCCAAAACAGTGAATTATTTCCAATGATGAATGCACGAATTGAACAAATTCAACAATCAATTGAGCCGTTGCGGCAGGAGATTATAAACCACAAGGTGTATGACGCCATTCAAAGTGTGGACGATGTCCGAGTGTTCATGCAGTATCACGTATTTGCCGTCTGGGATTTTATGTCGCTACTCAAGGCCCTGCAACTTAATCTCACTTGTACATCGGTTCCCTGGTTTCCGAAGGGCTCGGCGGAAACTCGCTATTTAATCAATGAAATCGTTGCCGGCGAAGAATCGGATGTCGATATGGACGGCACCCGTAAAAGCCACTTTGAACTGTATCTGGATGCTATGCAACAGTGCGGTGCTGATACAGTACCAATAGAAACATTTGTCGCGATCCTGAAAGAAACGGGTGATTTCGATCAGGCGTTTACAGCCTCAGCAACCCCGCAGGCCGCCAACGATTTTGTAAATTTTACCTTTGCTATTATTTCGGGTAATCGGGAGCACCAGCAATCGGCGGTGTTTACGTTCGGGCGCGAAGACCTGATTCCCGGCATGTTTATTTCGATCATCAACGACCTGCACAGGAAATTCCCGGATAGCCTGTCCATCTTCAAATACTACCTCGAACGCCACATTGAAGTCGACGGTGATCACCATAGCCAACTAGCGCTACAAATGACGGCCAATCTATGCGGAGAGAATGAACAATACTGGCTGGAAGCCGAACAGTCTGTTCGTCAGGCTTTGCAAAAACGCATTGACCTCTGGGACTGTGTGTATGAGGAGTTAATGGAAAAGCGAAAGGATCATCAAGAGACAGAGATGGCTCGTTTGGTTTAGCCCCAGAGAAGAGCGGAACCCAAAGAGTAGATTGCCGCTATGCTTACCTTCGAGGTAGGTGTAGCGGTTTTTTTGTGATATTAGGCCTACCATGTCATGCAATGAAAGATAAAGTCAATCAATTGAAAACCGTGTCGCTTAACACAATGATCGATAGGCATATCGGCAAAGCAGAAACATAACGACGTGATGCTTTTGACCATGAATTGAAAATTGAATTAATAAGAAAGCCCTGTACGTTGGCTTTTCAAAAAGCCCATTGCTCAACAAGCCCTACAATCAGCGGACCGTAAGCACATGGTTCAGTTTGTTAAATCCCGTTTGGGCTTCCCAGAGCCCGTCATTGGCCAAGCGAATGCTGTAAGCCGGGTTAGTCGCCAGAGAGGCATAGCTATCGGGCAAATTTAAAAGCAACTCATATTGCCCCGCTTTTAGATCTTCAGGAAGTTTGACCGACTGACGGAGCTGATGCGAGCCGGGCAGCAACCGTCGAACATCCGTTTTTAAGGGAAGCGTATGGACTACCCCCGTTTTCGTATGTCGCAGAATGAGTTGAAGCGGCCTTGGGTTGTAGGGAGAAGCATACCCCACATTATCAACAGTGAACGCAACGGTTATAGACTGCCCCGCCTTTCCGGATTCAGCGAGTGTGGCCTTCCGAAGCACAAACCGGTAGCCCAGTCGGCGACGAATGTTGTCCATGCAGCCATTGGCCTGCCAGTCGTTGTTCACGTCGTTATTATAGCTGGCGTTCAGGTAACTATAGTGCATCAGGGCCATTTCCTGCTCAGCACGGCCGAGGGGCGCGCAGTCGTTTTGGGGGCTGAAGGCATCATCGCAGGTTTCGCCCCCAACGGCGGTATAGTGGCTATCCTGGGCCATATACCGGCGGAGCACCTCCGTAGCGGGCCCGCGCTTGGTCGACGAATTGCCCACGTCATAAAATGTCCCATAATCGTCGGGGCTGGCCAGAAAGCAATCGTTGTGAAAGCCAATCCGGGCGGTGGGAGAAGCGCCAAAGCCAGCAGTAGCAGGCATAGCTGCCGACGTAATGGGTGCTTTGGGGCCATAAACAAATCGTTGCTTAATCTGGGGGGTACGCACCTGCACCATGCGGTCGGTGGGAAGTGCCTGTAGGAGAGCCGCCAGTACCTGGTTGCGATCCTGCCAGCTACTATCAGGCACAACGCTCAGCCCATTGGTAGATGCATCGCCGAAATAATCGGTAAAGTAATTTTCGCCCCAAATGCCAATGAAACCCATCTGGAAAACAGCAATCACATCGGCATTTTCATGGAGTAAAGGGCTTAGCTGCCGAATGTGGTTCAACACAATAGCTTTGGGGGCATCGCCATAGGGCGGACATATTTTGTATTGATCGGGACAATCGCCGTTGGTGGCTTTATCGGTATAGGCGAATCGAAGAATGAGTTTGACGCCGGAAGTACGGGCAATGGCAAAATCGGCCCGCACGTTTTCCAGAAAATCCGCACTGAGCGGACTGTCTTTAAACGTTTCCAGCCGGTAACTCCGATACACCAGCGAGCAGTAGATTGAATAAGTAGCCTTGGAGACACGTTGCGGCTGGGTTCGGTAGGTCGTTAGCGCAGCGGCATCAAGCGGTACAAACCGGGCCGACGACGTAGAAATCGGAATGTAAAAACCTCGTTCTGGATTTAAAAAATCGTCCTGACTCTCTCGGTACGTTAGATTGCGGTCCTGTGCCTGTACGCTCGTCGGCATCGCTAAACCGCAGCAGGCCACCAGCGCAAGCAAATAGTTAGGATAATTCATACCTGCAAATTAACGGTTACGGGTTAACCAAAGAAATCCTATCTTACAATTGCGAATACAACCTCTTTATAGAAAACCTTCCTATGCAAACACGAAAGCAGTTTTTGAAAAATATATGCACAATAGCCGCGGGCGCATCTTTGCTGCCGGTAGATGAGCTGGCAGCCTACGCGAGGCCCGCCCCCAAAAAGTCCATCTATTTTGATTTTCATTGCCATCCCGGCTGGTCGATGACCGAGCGTAACTTTGCCAATAACGGGGAGACCGTGCAAACGATCAGCGACATGAAGGAAGGCCATCTAACCAGTGGGTTTCTTGCGCTGGTAGCCGATGCGCCCCTGATAAAACCAGGCCCAAAAGGAATCATCATTACTCGTAAATTCTCGCCCGGCGATGGCTGGACAGAGTATAAACGCCAGCTTCAGCGGATAAAAGAGGTGTTTGCGCAAGTGGGCATGCCGTTTTCAACCGATCTGAATGACCTGAGTACCAAAAGCCGCGGCCCCATTGGGTACTTGGCTGTGGAAGGGGGTGATTTTTTAGATGATCAGCTAAGCCGGATCGAAGAAGCCTATCAGGACGGGGTTCGCTCCATTCAATTGGTACACTACGCACAAAATGGCCTTGGGGATCTTCAAACGGCCGAAACGACGTTCAATGGATTGTCATCGTTTGGTAAAGATGTCGTCAAAAAGATGAATGAACTGGGTATGGTGATCGATGTGGCCCACGCGTCGTTTCAAACGGCTAAAGATGTGGCCAACCTGACGAAATCCCCGATCATCTTATCGCACAGCATCCTGCAAATGGAGGCCGATCGCCCAATTGCCCTCCGGGCTATTTCAAAAGAGCATGCAAAATTTGTCGCTGACACGGGTGGCGTTATTGGAGCATGGCCTTCGGGATTCAATAAAAGCTTCGATGAATATGTCGATAACATTAAACGACTGATCGATGTGGTGGGCATTGATCACGTCGGGATTGGCACCGATATGAGCGCTAACTTTCAACCGGTGTTAACGAACTATACTCAATATCCGCAGGTAGCGGAAGCCTTGAAAGCAAAAGGACTTACCAGCCAGGAGGTAGATAAAATTATGGGCGAAAACGCCAGAGTTGTTCTGGGCAAGATCGCTAAATCCAGCACAAAGAAGTGATAGTGGGTTAGCGCTTGTACGTATGGTTATATCTCCCTGTTGTGAGATAAGATGCGACTAATGCCGTATTTTTGGGGTTTAAACACAACCTCAATGTCCTACTGCCGCGCCATCGATTCCATGCCCGAAGAACGGAAAGCCTTACACAAAGCCTATCACGATTATCTGTATGGCTTTCCCATCCACGATGATAATGAGTTGTTTTGCCGATTAGTCTTGGAAATAAATCAGGCTGGCCTGAGCTGGGAAACCATTCTGAGAAAAGAAGCTACTTTCCGAAAGGCGTATGACAATTTCGACTTAAAAACAGTGGCGGCCTATACGGATACAGATCGCGAGAGGCTGATGGCCGATCCCGGTATCATTCGCAATCGGCTAAAAATTAATGCAGCCATCGAAAATGCGAAAACCATCCTACAACTCCAGGCGGAACATGGCTCGTTTGACGCATGGCTGGAACTTCATCATCCAAAAACAAAACTAGAGTGGGTGAAGCTGTTCAAGAAAACGTTTCGCTTCACAGGCGGAGAGATCGTGAATGAGTTTTTGATGAGTATTGGATTTCTGCCCGGCGCCCATTCCGCCGATTGTAGCGTATATGCTAACGTTTTGGAAGCCAGGCCGCTCTGGTTATAAGGTAACAAGGGTAAATCTTTTTCGGCAGGATTTACAGGATAGGTCAGGATTATGAAGAAGGACCTGTTTAGGGTTATCCTTTCCCAACTTGTTTTACCCCTAAATCCCCTAAAGGGGACTTTATTCAAGTGCGAGCAAAGTCCCCCTTTAGGGCAGGGCCGTTAAGTTCTAGCGTTTTTACCCCCCAGCCCCCTGAAGGGGGAGTACTCCGAAGTGGATTTTCTCCCCCTTCAGGGGGTTGGGGGTAAAAATGAGCTAACAAAAGAGGCTGGTTAAGTAAAGAAAATTCAGAACTTAACGGCCCTGCCCTTTCAGGGGATTTAGGGGAAAGTAAGTTCAATGATTAACCTAATCACACGATCAAACACAGATACTGCCTTATCCTGTGAATCCTGTCGAAAATAAGTTACTGATGTTACGCATATAGAGCAAGTAGTGTAGAGGCTTGTTTGTAGTCCTGCCACTGCTGCCATGACTGTTTTAAGGCATTCTGAGTCAACTTTGCTTTCAAGGCAAAATGATTCAGCCGACTCAAGACTTTGAGTGCTTCCAACTTGACAAAAGCGACCATTGATAGGAACAGGTGATTGCTCTGAGTGCGTACCCGATGAGCCGGGGAGTTGGCATAGCCCGTGTTTGACTTAATCGACTTGTAGAACTCCGCTCCGGCGGCCCGGTTCGATCCGCCACCGCAGTCCATACGTGCTTTGTATCTGAGCAGCATCGGTCGTGAGGTCATTGGTCAGCAGATAGAGTGTCCCCCGTGAGCCGTCTTTGTTATCAAAAACGAGTCTGGTCAGCAACAAGGCGGTTTCTACGCCTGCCAGCCAGACACGGTGTTGTGTTGTCTCCTCCCAGCCTAACTCACTCATCGACCGATGCCGCCCCTGCTGATTATCGGCTTCACAAAGGGCTACTTGTCGATTGGTTTTTAGCGCAAAAATAAACTGCTTTTGTTTGTCAATCAGATAGTTGATGTTTTCCACGGAACCATACCAACTGTCGGCCAAGACGTACTTAAACGGGAATTGATTGGCGATTGCCTGCCGAATTAAGTCCCGAAAAAGTTGTTGCTTGGTCTGCTCACTGACCCGTTTAGGCCCTTTCTTGGCTTGAATGGTTTTAGTCTTTCTCACTAAATGAAAGCCAACAGGCAAGCTTGTATCCTGACTGTGATAGAGCGCCGTGAGTTGATTAATGCCTTTGACCGAACGGCCTTGAGTATGGTCAAAGTGGTAGCTGATCAACTGATTGGTTTGGCTGTAGGGTTTTTCTTCGACGGTATCATCCAGTAGTAAGAGTCCATCCGGGTGGGCCATTTGTTGTACAAAGGGCTTAACAACTTGCCAGAGTTGAGCCGACCCATAATCAGCCCCGCTTAGGCTACGAGTTAACCGGTCATGGCTGAGCTGCTGTTCTAAAAGAGCGGCTAATCGGGTGGCAGTGGCCTGTCCCTGATTGACCACCAGATAGTCCGAGTATAAATCTTGTTCCAGCGTCAGCCCTTTCATAGTGGCAAAAATGGTATATTCTGCTCAGATTGTGACAAAGGCACAATCACTGCGTAACTTCAGTAAGTTATTGCTGGCTGGGTGCTTCCCTTCCCACCGATATAGCCAATCCGACAGCCAGCGGAACAGGCTTGTGATGCCCAGGTAGTAATACATCAGGAAAAGCAGTTTGAAAAAGCCCCGCCGGAAGGTAAACGGAATATTGGCGCCGTCAATATGCTGAATGAGAAGCCCAAAGATGATGTATATGCCTGCTATCCAGAGGAGAATGGAAAGACCTCGTTTGTCTCGAAAAACAAAAACGTTAATAGCCGTTAGTACTAAGAAGATCGGTACAGCATAGCCCCAGTAAATCTCATCGAACACCACTTGCTCATTCATAGTGGCGTATACACTCGCGAGTTGACCAACGTAGCTGTCTGTAAAACCATGAACTTTCCCCAGACTGGCATTTGGTGGGAGGGGGATATACCCTCGTAAGAAACCATAATTCCAGAAGACAACTGGTACCAGGCAGGCTATCGATACAGCGGTGGCCCGTAGAAAACCACTTTTTTTCGGAATACCTGGAGAATGTAGCCAGACCAGTAACGAGCCAATTGGCACGAAGAAAATGGTTTCGGTACGTGTCCAGCAGGCAAAGGCCAGCATGAGTGCACTCGCGACCAGGGTTATTGGCTGACCTGATGCCAGATAGCGTTGTACCAGTATCACCCCCGTTGCAAAGAAGGCCGCATTGGCCCAGTCGGTCTGCACCAGGAACGTATAGGCAAACAGTTCGGGTGAGCAGGCGAGGATCGTGACGAGAAGTCCGGCCAGAAGTGGATGGATGCGTTCGCGTAACTCGGCATATAAAAATACACCAAAGGCGATGACCACTACTGTTAGCCACACTTTCCCAAACGGAAAAGGTCCTGAATCATCGGCCGCTAGCAGATAGATAACCTGCTGCATTGTACTAAAAGGTGCATAGAACGGTTGGTTACTGAAAACCGATGCAGTAGGCAGATGCTCTGTAAACACCGACGAAACCAGCGTTTGCTCTCGAACGGCAAACGTTGCTACCAGATCAGGACCCACGATCGTATCGAATGGGAGGTTCGGAAACCAGGCGCATTTCCAGGCACTGATAACTAGTAAATACGCCCAGAAGGCCAGAAAGGGAAGTTCAAACAGACGGAATGATATTCGTTTCCAGCTAAACAACAGGCGCAGGTAGTTCCCTTGCCCGCGTAACAGGAGTAGCGATGAACCAGCCAGTATACCTAGCCCAATAAACATCGGCGTTGGCGAAATTGGCAGATGGCTAAGCTGTATGCCTATGGGGATTACTGTACTCAGACCAAGCCCGGTCAACATAGAGAGTCCCAGCAAACTAAATCCAGTCGA
This sequence comes from Spirosoma sp. KCTC 42546, assembly GCF_006965485.1. Classification (NCBI taxonomy): domain Bacteria; kingdom Pseudomonadati; phylum Bacteroidota; class Cytophagia; order Cytophagales; family Cytophagaceae; genus Spirosoma; species Spirosoma sp. KCTC 42546. The sequence goes on along the minus strand of NZ_CP041360.1, from coordinate 4,205,875 downwards.
TACCGTTCGAAGCCGGGTAATCAGGCCGAAACCTAGCAGAAATTGGGCGCTGATGACCAAAATAAGGGATATCGTCATGGCTTGGTCGTCTTAACGTAGGCCTTGGCTTGCTGTGGCGTATAAGCAAAAAAGTGCGGGTCATACTTCCTGAATTCGGCAAGAATCTGAGCGCGATTGTTGTCGGTAAGTCTCAGTAAGGCTACTTGATTTTTCTGTACCCAAAACGTAAATGTAGCGCGGCCTATCATTGAATCAGGACTGACCATGTCAACTAAATGAACTGACTTGCCAAGATGGTAATACAATACACTTGGATACACCCAGGCGTATCCGGTGGCTGCCCCCTGCCGATAAGCCTTCCGAATGAGGTAGCGTTGCGGTGGAATCAGGAAATAATCGGATGGTTTACAGTATTTCCGAATAAGGTTCGTGTACGTGAAAGCTGCACCATAACCTTCCTGTTTGCGGGTTTGGATGTCAGTCCGTATCCCCAAATCCCGTCGCTGATCATAAAATCGTTGAATAGTTGTGATTAACCAATCGCGGTTGTTGGGTAAATTGAGAAAGAGTAGTAAAAATAAGCAGCTTACAATCAGATAGATAAGCTGCATTGTCCAGAAGCGCTTACCATCTGTTGAAAACAGCGACCTAAGCTGGAAAGTAGCTGAAGACCTACGCATGGTTCAAATTGTCTGGTTATGGTCGGTTGGTGCTAGCTGCTGGCACAACTTGTGCCCCAAAATCTGTACCACTTTTATCAATTACTGGTTTGTTCTGGTGAGTTTGAAACAAAACTATCGTTATGTTTGTGTGTATATAACGATAACTGATGCTAAGACTGGTAAACCATATGAGCCGAAAGAGTGCGAGAACACGAACCGGTAAGCACGCGGTCCTAGGCCTGTTGTTCATACTAACGGGTTTCCTTGGGACGAATAGGGCAGAGGCCCAGATAGTGCTGACTATTTCGGGAGAGGTAACTAAACCACTCACCTTACAAGCGGCTGATTTGAAAGCCATGACTCATACCGAGGTAATCGGTAATGATCGGGATGGAAAGGAACACAAGTACTCGGGCGTACCACTCTCGGAACTACTCAAACAGGCAGGAGCAACCTTAGGCAGTGCACTACGGGGCGAAAACCTGACAAAGTATGTCGTGGTGAAAGCGATAGATAATTATGAAGTCATATTCGCACTCGCTGAGATTGACCCGGACTTTACAACACGGGTAATCTTACTGGCCGACTCTGTAGACGGAGTATCACTGGCTCAGGGTGTAGGGCCATACCGGGTGGTAGTTCCTGGAGAGAAAAAGCCTGCCCGCTGGATTCGGGAAGTGAAATCAATTGAGGTGCGATTTGCTAACTGATATGAAAAAACTACTCATATTTCTTCTCGTATACTCCATAACAGGGTTTGCTCATTGTCAGCCTCTGCGCGTAGCGGTGGCGGCTAACGCGCAATTTGTGATGGAGCAATTGAAGGTCGCATTCCAGAAAAAGACGGGTATTGAAGTTGAGTCAATTGTGAACTCTTCGGGAAAGCTAACGACGCAAATTCAACAGGGGGCCCCCTATGATGTATTTCTATCAGCCGATGTCGACTATCCGCAAACCTTGCACAAAGCTGGACTTACGGTGGATGCACCGCTAGTGTATGCCTATGGCTCACTGGTTCTCTGGACACGAAGCGATCTACCCTTAACGGCTGATTTAACGATATTGTCAGACCCGGCTGTTCGCCATATAGCCATTGCTAACCCGGCAACGGCTCCGTATGGCGAAGCAGCAGTTTCGTTCCTGAAATCCAAAAAGTTGCTGGAAGTGGTACAGCCTAAAATTGTGTACGGCGAAAGCATTGCCCAGGTCAATCAATACATACTGACGGGCGCAGCAGAGGTAGGGTTTACGGCTAAATCGGTCGTGCTCGATCCCAGCCTGACAAAGCGCGGACATTGGCTCGATTTGCCAACAACGGGTTATTCTCCTATTGCGCAGGGCGTAGTTGTTTTGAAACGAACCAGCTTACCTAAAGAAGCCCGGCAATTCATGGCATTTTTGCGTAGTCCGGCAGCCCGCCGTATTTTGCAGCAGTTTGGGTATCATTGAAGGGAGGAAGGAGGAGAGGGAAGAAAGGGAGGATGTAAATTCTCGGTTTACCCTCTCGTCCCTCTCTTCCTTCCTCCCTTTTCTCCCTTTATCCTTTTTTTCTATGCCCATCGACTGGGAACCCATCTGGCTAACCTTACGCTTAGCCGGTATCACTACGTTTATTCTGCTCCTGATTGGCGTACCACTGGCGGGTTGGCTAGCCCTTAGCCGATTCCGACTTAAACCCGTCATTGAAGCACTAATCAGCCTGCCGTTGGTTCTACCCCCTTCAGTGGTTGGTTTTTACCTGCTGTTAGCCTTTAGCCCAACCAGTGGGTTAGGGGGCTGGTTGTTGAAAACGATTAATCTACAACTCGTCTTCTCGTTCGAAGGCTTAGTCGTAGCTTCACTGCTGTATAGTTTACCGTTTATGGTTCATCCCATTCAGGCTGGATTAGAAAACCTGCCCATTTCCTGGCGTGAGGCATCCTATACATTGGGACAATCGCGAAGCAGAACCCTGTGGCGGGTATTATTGCCCAACTGTAAACCCGCCTTGCTCACCGGAATCGTGTTGACATTTGCGCACACCATCGGCGAATTTGGTCTGGTATTAATGATTGGAGGTAACCTGCCAGGCCAAACACGGGTGGCGTCTATCGCTATTTACGATGAAGTCGAGCTACTTCATTTCGATACGGCTCATACCTATGCGGCTCTGTTGCTGGGCCTTTCATTTGCTATTCTCTTACTGGTTTATGGCATCAATAAACGCGTAACGGTATGATCAAACTGGACATAACCATGCCGCGTCTGTTTGCCGAAGGAGCCAGTGAACTTCAAGTGCAACTAGACTTGGAAACGGGTAGTTTAACCGCACTGGTTGGGCCTTCTGGCTCTGGAAAAACAACCCTTCTTCGGTTACTGGCTGGGCTGGAAACTCCTGGCACGGGCCATATTGAGGTTAATGAAACGATATGGCTGGATAAAAGCCAGGGTATTAACCGCACTCCCCAGCAACGGTCCATTGGCTATGTATTTCAGGACACAGGCCTGTTTCCGAATATGACGGTTCGGGAAAATATTCAATATGCGGCTCCCGCTGGTCGGGAAGCTTTAGTAGATGAACTGATTGAGGCCACGGGCCTGGAACCATTCGTGAATCAGAAGCCTGTTCGTTTGTCGGGCGGCCAGCGTCAGCGGGTAGCCCTGGCTCGTGCGCTGGTTCGTCGGCCACAACTGTTGTTACTGGATGAACCGTTTGCCGCTCTTGATGAAGTAGCTAGTCAGATGCTCAGACAGATGTTGCGACAACTTCATCAGAACTGGGGCACAACTACGATTTTGGTGAGTCACCACGAGGTTGATGTACAGGCGTTAGCGGATCGGGTTGTTCGGTTGGTGCAGGGACGCATTCAATCCGATGAGCGTATTGTCGACCGTGGTTCAGATAGCTCAATACGGGAACTTATCACACGTATAGACTATGATGAAGCCCGCCAACAATGGGTTATCGAGACAACTACCACGCAAGTTTACTCGTCAAATCCGGTCTGGGCAAACTGGCGGGTAGGTGATTCGATACGGATCGACTCATCGTTGAAGTAAATTGTTTTTTCTAGTATTAATCGTCTGTTTTACAGGTACTTGCTTTGGGGGATTTCTGAACCATTACTGGGTTGTGAACGTTTTCTTTTTACCAACCTCAGCGTTTCTTCATGCCCGATTTCAATCCATCAATTATTTTATATACCGCCGATTCCCTGAACGAACAGGGTGAAGCTGTACTGGCTCAGTTCCCACAGGCAGAGACGCTTGAACTGAAACAGCACAACCGGTTGCCAGAGTTGGGAATGAATCATTTCAAGGTCAAGTCCGACGTGTTGGTACTTGGAAAACTGAAATCTCAGGCTATCAAATGGAGTGGACGTAGTGCCGATTACATTGCGCCGAGTCTGGCAAATGGCTGTTTCGGGGCATGCACCTATTGCTACGTCGATCGGCATAAAAACGTAAACCCGATTACCTTGTTTACCAACATCGACGAAAACCTGACGAGCGTTGATAAACACGTTCAGTTGCTGGCCTGGCCCAAGCCAGCAAACCAGACTGACCCCACTTACTGGACGTATGATATTGGTTGCAACTCAGATATTTCAATCGACTATGATCTAACGGAGGGGATGCAGCAGGTGTTCGCCTTTTACCGGGATCATACGCGTGCAAAAGCCACTTTTGCGACCAAGTTTGTTAATCCAGCACTGCTCAACTTCGATCCAAAACGTAAAATACGGATTCGTTTCAGTCTGATGCCCAGTCATGTCAGTAAGCTAGTCGATGTGCGTACCGATAGTATTGAAAAGCGAATTGCTGCTATCAATGACTTTTACGATGCGGGCTATGAGGTGCACGTAAATTTCTCACCCGTCATTGTCTACAGCGGCCCTGATGGAGACAGAAAAGCGTGGCGAAATGACTATCGTGAGTTGTTTCGTCAACTCGATGCAGCGTTGCGCCCCGAAGTCCGGGCTCAACTCAAATGTGAAGTAATTTTTCTGACCCACAACCAATGGCAGCATCAGGCTAACTTAGCCATCAATCCAAAGGCAGAAGAACTATTGTGGGTACCCGAATTACAGGAGAGTAAAGTAAGCCAGTTTGGTGGCTGGAACATTCGGTATCAGCACCAGTTGAAGCGTAAGATGATTGATGTATTCGAGCAGTTGGTGAAGGAGGAGATTCCCTGGTGTGAGATTCGGTATATTTTTTAACCGTGCGGGCGTTCCGCCCGCACGGTTAAAAAATCAATGACTATGCTGCTTCACATACTCATCCATCGAGAATTTTCCGGATCCGATGACGAGGAACCATAGGAGCAATAACAGGACGATAACCGATAACCAGAGTTCAGAATTCAGGGGCGAAAAGCCCTGACGGATATTTACGAAGAACAGCGCACCAACAAGAATAGGCAGTTGCAGAACGACCATCAACCGGGTCAGGCAGCCAAGCGCAATTAGAAAGCCGCCCATCAGATGAGCAAAAGCAACGTAATGTACCAGCATGACGGGCCAAAGGCTGAAATGCAGACCACCCACTAAGCGTGTGAGGTAGGCTGTATCACTGATAAAGCTAACCCCCTTCAGCACCAGGATAATTCCGAGTACAATACGTAGGGCGTCGGTCCAGGCGGGGTGATGCGTATCCCCCCAGTTTTCAATTCGGTTTAAAACGTTCATACCTGTAAGTGTTTAGAGAATACTAATCGAATATACAGGTATGAACATTACAAAGCAAGCTGATTGTTAACGATTTACAGGATTCACTTTGCAATTTTTAGGTGCCTAATTTAGGCAGAGTGATCGGATTTTGCAGTAACCACGGTAAACCGAATACTGACTACCTTAAACCGTTATACTTCCTCCAGTGGCCCAACATGAACGGGGGCTAATTGAGCAAATTCATCATCGTCAAAGAGCCGGGACCGAATCAGAAATCGAACACCCAGCGGGATTTCAAGCGAGAAACTGGCCCCACGCCCACGGGTTACGTCAACGGTTAAGTGCGTGTGTTTCCAGTATTCAAATTGATCGCTCGACATCCAGAAATCACAGCCGTAAATCTGGCCCAGCAGCACATCCGATGAGCCAATGATAAAATCACCGACAGCATAGCACATAGGCGAGGAGCCATCGCAACAACCCCCACTCTGGTGAAACATAAGTGGTCCGTGATCAGCGCGGAGTTTATCAATAATCTCGGCTGCCGCCGGAGTGAGGTCTATTCTTTCCATAACGAAGAGGGAGAAAAGGGAGGAAGGAGGAGAGGGACGAAAGGGAGGAGGGGGAAGGGACCAAACAAGAGATAGATTTACGTTCTCCCTTACGTCCCTCTCTCCTTCCTCCCTTTTCTCCCCTTTGTCAAAAGAACCCTAATTTGTTTTTGCTGTACGAGATCAGCAGGTTTTTAACCTGGCGATAGTGGTTTAACATCATCAGGTGGTTTTCACGGCCAAAACCCGACTTCTTGTAGCCGCCAAACGGTGCGTGGGCCGGGTAATCGTGGTAGCAGTTTACCCACACGCGACCCGCCTGAATCTGCCGGGGAATGGTGTACAGCTCATGCGCATCGCGAGACCAGAAACCGGCACCCAGCCCATAAAGCGTATCATTGGCAATCGCAACGGCTTCGTCGGCATCTTTAAAGGTTGTTACCGACAGAACGGGCCCGAAAATTTCTTCCTGGAAAATCCGCATCTTGTTGTTTCCCTTGAAAATCGTCGGCTGAATATAGAAACCACCTTCAATGGTGTCGGCGGGACCACCTCCGGTCAGCACTTCGGCTCCTTCCTGTTTGCCGATGTTGATGTACGACAGAATTTTCTCGTACTGGTCGTTGCTGGCCTGCGCACCCATCATGGTTTCAGGATCGAGCGGGTGGCCAAGTTTGATCGCTTTGGTACGGGCAATTACCCGTTCCATAAACTTGTCGTAAATATCTTCGTGAACCAGCAAACGCGATGGACAGGTACAGATTTCACCCTGGTTGAGCGCAAACATTACCGCTCCTTCCACGCACTTATCGAAGAACTCATCGTCATGATCGGCAATGGATTTCATGAAAATGTTCGGCGATTTACCGCCTAGCTCCATGGTAACCGGAATGAGGTTTTCCGATGCATACTGCATGATAAGCCGTCCTGTGGTGGTTTCGCCCGTAAAGGCAACTTTGTTGATGCCTTTGTGCTGGGCTAACGGTTTGCCCGCTTCCGGGCCAAATCCCTGAATAATGTTGACCACACCGGCAGGTACGATGCCTTCCAGCAATTCGAACATAATGGCCAGTGAGGTAGGGGTTTGTTCGGCTGGTTTAATCACCACGCAGCAGCCAGCAGCCAGGGCCGGTGCCAGTTTCCAGGTTGCCATCAGCAGGGGGAAGTTCCAGGGGATAATTTGTCCGACAACACCCACTGGCTCCTTAATAATGAGCGACAACGTATCGGCATTCAGTTCGGTGGCAGTACCTTCTTCAGCCCTGATAACGCCCGCAAAATAACGGAAGTGATCTACGCAAAGGGGTAGATCGGCCGCCATCGTTTCGCGGAGGGCTTTGCCATTCTCTACAGTTTCAACACGAGCCAGAAACTCCAGATTCTGTTCAATTACGTCGGCAATCTGAAGCAACACTTTGCTCCGTTCGGTAGCCGATGTTTTACCCCAGGTTTCAAACGCTTTTTGGGCTGCGGCAACGGCTAAATCGACATCGGCAGCTTTCGAGCGGGGCATTTTGGCAATCAGGCTCCCATCAACCGGCGACTCATTGTCGAAGTACTCTCCTCCAACGGGTGGTACCCATTTGCCGCCGATGTAGTTTTCATATTGAGTCTTAAACATTGGCCGGGGCATAGTCTTGCTCGGTGCTTCTGCAGTTTGCATGTTTAAAAAAGGTTTTATGTGATTTAATTAGCTTCTTCACAAATTTTGCCGAAATTGTACAAGTATTTTTGCGGTATCGTCTCAAATACTTACGAAATCCTCCCATTCTGTGGTCGTATGGAAAAATTAAGGAAAGTGGTTCCTAAGGAAGCGGTAAGTGCCTGGGGAGCCCGCTTGGACACGTTGGTGGAGAATAAGCTGACACTCAGCCACGATGAAGCCGAACTACATCTGTATGAGACATTTCAGCAGGCGAACCTGATTCAGTTGCGTTTCAACGCACCCGTAATGACCAGTATGCTAAGTGGCCGCAAGGTGATGCACCTGCGTGAAATGGACCCTTTCGACTATCAACCGGGCGAATCATTATTGTTACCCTCGGATCGGCTGATGCAGATTGATTTTCCCGACGCCACCACCGATTCTCCTACGCGCTGCCTGGCACTCACCATTTCAGATGAGTTTATCCGTGAAACGATTGATCAGCTGAATGAAGAGATTCCGCGTGTCGAAACCATAGATCAGTGGCAATTGGATACAGATAATTATCTGGTACAGAATGACCCTGAAATCAGTTCACTGACGGATAAACTGATGCGGTTGTTTCGTGAAAACAACTCGTTTCGGCCCTTCTTTATCAAAAACACCCTGCGTGAGCTGATTGTCCGACTTTCACAAACGCAGGTGCGCACGGGTTTACTTTTGCAAACGAGCCAGCATATAAATACGAACCGGCTGGCGTATGTGGTGACCTATATTCGTGAGAATATAACCCGTAGTTTGTCGGTTGAGGAACTTTGTGATAAAGCCTGCCTGTCTAAATCCCATTTTTTCCGACTCTTTAAAAGTGAGCTCGGCGTTTCTCCGGCCCAGTTTATCCTGACCGAACGTATCCGTCGGGCAAAGGCAATTTTGAGCAACCCAGCCAAGACCATTACGGATGCCTGTTATGAATCAGGCTTTAACAGTATCACCCATTTTAGTAGCGCCTTTCGTTCGGTCGAAAACATCTGCCCCCGCCAGTTCAAGCGGCAACTCTTAGGGCTAAATTGATATAGGATGTATGATGTACGATATATGGTGTATGTCCAGAAAACGATACATTATACATCCTATATCATACATCAATTTACTTATCTTTGGGGTAGTTATGACAACAAAAACTGCCTCAAAAGCGGCCTTTACGGCGCCTACGCTGGAGTTCATGCGCGAACTCGTTCAAAACAACAATCGGGAGTGGTTTCATGCCAACCGGCCTCGGTACGATGCTGCCAAAGCCGAGCTTTGCGCGGTAGTGGAGCGGGTATTGGCAGGGCTTAGCCCGTTTGAACCGTTAGCCAATACCGCGGTAAAAGACTGTATTTTTCGCATCAACCGCGACATCCGATTTTCTAAAGATAAAGCGCCCTACAAATCAAATCTGGCCTTTGCAGTCGGCCCCGGCGGACGTCATTCGGGCCGGGTTGATTATTACGTACATATCCAACCGGGTAACCAATCGTTTCTGGGTGCGGGCATGTGGCAGCCGACACCCGCTAACCTCGCTAAATTTCGGCAGGAAGTGGACTATAACGCTCAGCAACTGAAGGACATCATTGAGGCCGATGAGTTCAAGACCTACTTTCCTGAAGCAGCGGGTGAGGTGATGAAAACAACACCCAAAGGCTATCCCGCCGACCACCCCGAAATCGAGTTGCTTCGGCGCAAAGAGTTATTCTTCCTGCACCGTTATACCGACAAGGAAGTTCTCAAACCCAACTTCGCCGACGAAATCGTACGCGGCAGCCGCATCATCAAACCCTACTGTGATTTACTGAATTATCTGTTTTATGATGAGAAGGAGGAGACGGTAACGTTGTAAGGGGAGTACTTCCCAATTGAATTAGCTCTAAAGTTAAAAAGGTAGCGTCAAAAAAAGTCTTACTACCGTAATAGGGATCAGTTTTGACGCTGGTAAATTTTTCTCTTGTACTGTCTTCTGTAACTTTTTTAGTGCTGTGTCATTTAGGGTTGCCGCCAACGTACAAGTATTTATGAAGAAGGGGGAATTTGGAACTCGTCCGCCCGTAACTGGTGCTGGGTTTTGTTCCAAAGTTGAGTTAATTCCAACTGTTTCATAGTATTCCGTCCGACGGTACAAATGTTGATTAATTTACTGATGTTCAATTACTTCCGTCCGCCCCCTTTTTCATAAATACTATGTTAGTGGCTGCCGCTTTCGTCTGCCCGATACTGCGTCCACATTCATAGTATTTCACTTATTTTTCATCTGCTCCTCATATAATAAAACTAAATTTGTTAACGAAACACCATTTTCATTTTTTAAATATTTTTTTGTATTTTCAATATCTTTGAATAGATGGAAATAAAATAAGGCAACAATAAAATTTAATTTTTCTTTTTGAGTGAATTGAGGCAAGGAATTAAAAACAGAAGATGCCTCATTATGCTTTAACTTCTGATTCCTGTTTTTAACAAATAAAAAGTCATACTCAAACTTCTCAGGGGTACTTTTGATTACCGAAAAATTGTCAAGTTTATTCAATGAGTCAGCGGATAACTTGAAGTAATGAAATGCACTATCAAGATTTGTTTTGTAATTGTTGTTTCCTTTTAAAAAGTAATTGGCTTTATCAAGAATAGAAATTTTATGGTGTTTAGCGTATAATTCATAAATTATATTACTTGAAAGTTTTTTATTATGCGAATTGATACTATGGATAAAATCATCATTTGATAAGGCTTCATAAAATAATTTAGCGTCTTTCTTTAAAAAAGTAGCATTATAAGGGGTAATGTTTTTTGCTATTTTACTAGAATCTAAAAGATTGAGATTGTCAGGGTTACTAAAAACTAAGGATAAAAACTCTTTACCAAATATGTAATTATCTTCAATATTTAGTCCGCAATCACTGTCTTTGTTGATGTGTTTTATTAAATTTAAAATTCGCTTTGATGGTGGTGCAAAAGCAATGTTCTTATAGTAATCATTTTCAATCTCTTCTAATAAAATCAATGGTTCGATACAAGATGAGGAACATTTAGGAAACCAAAAATCTTTAATTTTGCTCTCTTTACTGAGTTTCGAGTTCAAAGTATCTACTAACGTTTTGAATTGATTGTATGCAAATAAATCTGCTTTGTATTCAAATAAATCTAATTTTTGCCTAATTTTATCAAGTTTAGAGGCTTTGTTAGTTTTTTTAATTTTTTTAAGCAACTTTGATTTCTGCTCAACATCACCATTAATTATATGTGCCATTTCATGACTAAAAATAAAATAGTATAGCATCAAAGTTTTAAAACCTAAAAAACCAGAACTATTTTCTTTTAAATCCAAAGTATTTACTTCGATAATTGACTTAAGATTGTTGTTTAAAAAAAATTTATTTAAATCTAATCCTTTATTGATATTGTAAAAGTATTTGAAATATATCTCGTTTATTGAAGTATTTGTTGGTATGTTTAGTAGTGTACCGAATAAACTACTAATTGAGTTTTCAGAGTAATGAGTAAGAAAAGTATAGTCGTTAATTAAAGAATTAAATCCATTAGATGTTTCTATAAAATATTTTTTCTTTTCTTTGTAGCTACCAATACTTATTGAATTTTCTTCATTAGTTTTATGAGATACGGTTTTTATTTTTTCCCAATCTTCAATAGGATAAATCTTTTTAGCGAAAATTTGAAAAGCAATATAACTAGAATCTGGACTAAGCCCCCATTTTTGACAATAGGAATTATTAATAAATGTTAATAAAAAGATAATAATCAGTAAAGCTGTTCGTTTTTTTCTGCTCATTTCAATTTTTTATTTAAATTATTTAATGTACTTTCAATATCATTAGAGAAATTGACACTATTTGTTAGTTTCTCTAATGTTGTAGTTACATCCTTTACAGTTTTATTGCTTTCAGAAAATTTTTGCAAAATATTGAGATGATTTGTAACAACTTCCTTATTACATGGGTTCTGCGAAAATGCAAAAAAACTACTTTTTAAAACTTCCTGCACAAAAATATTTTGTTGATTCAACTTTTCTCTTAAAGTCGTTATTTCACTTTTGGTATTTGCCGAAACGCCACCAATATCTAAAATATTCAAATATTTCAAACTCAACTTTATATCATTTGTATGTTGTTTTACATATTCAAAATATGCTTTTTCAGGATTTTTACGAATTACGACAGGATCTGTTTTATTTTGTCCACAATAGACAATTCGGTTTGAGCAAGAAGTATTGACGATAAGTAAGAGTAAGATTGATGATACAGATAGTTTCATTTAATTATTTATAATTGATTAAAATGTGAAAAATTGTTCTGTTGAACAGAAAATGTCTTTTGAGTTTTCCTTGCGGTTGCCACTAACGGCCAGGTATTGCCGATGGTGTGGAATTAGTATTCCGTCCAGCTCGGAACTGCCGCTTGGCTTTTTACTAAAGTTAAATAATTAGAACTAATGCTTGGCTCTATTCGTCAAGCCCGAACTGAAGTACAAATGTATTACCGCTGTTGATTGATTCATTGTCCAGCCACACTATTGGCAATACCAATGTTAGCGGTTCGTTGTTTTTTCTCGCCTATGATGCCGTTTTTAATTCCTTCTCCAACTCAACTTTAAACTACTAGCTAATTATCTCCTTGTATCTCCTTAAAGTCCGTGATTGTTTTTCCATCATAACGATAAACCCCATGACCAGAGCCAAACCAAATATTTCCATCATAATCTTCTAGAATTCCAAATATCAATTGTTTATTTGTTATTTCTGTTACTGTTGGCTTTTCATTATATAAAGACTTCTCGTCATAACGAGAAAGTGTCCATGGCTTATTATACATAGCAGTTGTTGAAGAAGTCCAGATGTTTCCTTTTTTATCTTCAAGTATTGATGAAGCACCTTTCTCCGAAAACTTAGTAAATGTGCTATCGTCATAACGCCAAATACCATCATTTGCACTAAACCAAATATTGCCTTTTCTATCCTTGGTTATACCCCCAAAACCGTAAAAGGCTTTACCGTCTTTATCTCGAAGAACTGCAAATGTTTTTCCATCATAAATATAAGCCTCACCCTTTGTACTAATCCATAATTTCCCTGTTTTGTCTTCCATCATAACACCAAGGCTATTAGGTTGTCTGTCCGTAAAAGTTTTTCCTTTCCAAGCTTCATAAATGACATTTTCATCTATGATATAATTCCGAAATATTTTCCCATCGTAACAGCTTGCTCCTCCGGAAACACCGAACCAAATGTTACCTTTTTTATCTTCATAAATACTTGTAACTTCATTATTAAGTAGCCCGTTTATTGTTGTGAAATTTTTAAAAGATGTCCCATCAAAATAATAAGCACCTTCTCCAATCGTCCCGAACCAAAAATTTCCTTTGCTATCTTCTAAAATCGAAAAAAAGCGTCCCGAACTCTCTTTACTTGTAATATTAGTAAAAGACTTTCCATCATATCGGAAAATGCCATCCCATGAAGCCATCCAGATATTGCCCTTTCTATCCTGTATGACTGAGCGAACAATTGATTTAGGACCATAGGAAGTGATTGAGTTTTTGGTTTGGGACTTGATTGTATCTTTTGCTACGGTTGTTTGATTTTGTCCTTGGCTGAAGGTATTGGTATGATTGCAGCCGAAAAGCAGAAGTACAAATATTAAAGTCGTCATTTTTATTCGCTTCATTTTTAATGTATGTTCGATATCCAGGTGTCGCCTACAATGACCGCTAACTCTGTAATAGACGAAAGTTTTGTCGTACTTTTTGTATTGTTTTGTGTAATTTGAATACTTTATTGTGCTTTATCTGTCGTACTTTTTGTATTGTTTCCGATTAATTTAAGAGTGACCAACGAAGAGATGTTGTAATGTCATCTAAAAAAATGACTCTTATTTTAAGTTTAACTGGTCAAATGGGCTTATGATATTTTCCAGAGTGCGGTTACTGACATGGGTGTATCTCAGCGTTGTTTTCAGATCAGTATGGCCGAGCAATTCTTGTATCAATTTAATGTCTGGGCCACGCTCGTGTAGATGGGTGGCATAGCTATGACGCAGACTATGAAACGTGACAGGCTGTATGATTTTGGCACTATTTTTGGCCCGGTGAAATACTTGCTGTAAACTTCGGGTCGTGTATTGGCTATTTTCATATTGGCCTTCAAAAAGCCATTCCCTGGGCTTGTACACACTATAATATTTCCGTAATAAATCTAATATGCCGGGTGACAGGGATACTGTTCTATCTTTTTTTCCTTTTGCCCCCTTGATGTTAATAACCATACGTTCAGAATGAATACTCTTCAGTTTTAGATTTACTACTTCGCTTACACGCAGACCTGCTGAGTAAGCCAGAAAAAGCATCGTTTTATGTTTAAGATTAGCCAGATTTGAGAATAACTTTTCAACCTGGCTAATCGCTAATACATTAGGTAAACTAATCCGCTTCTTGGGCCTTGGAATTTCAATGAACATTTTTGCCCTTCCTGCTACCTGTTCGTAGTAAAACTTGATCGCATTGATACGGCTATGAAGTGTGTTTTCGGAGAGTTTAAACGTATTTATGCAATATAAAAAATAGCTTCTTAGTCGGTCTGGCTCCAACGAATCAACGGATATGCTTTTGAGAAGGTATAGCAACTGAGCAAACTCATTACGGTATGTCCGAATGGTACTTTCGCTGTAAGCTTTCAATTGGAGTGTTTCTATAAGTGCTTTAAAGGCTGGTTGATTTACCGGATCAATTTGAATGATTACCTCTTTGCCGGCCAACTGTGGCGCAAGCCCAAATAGCCGCCGATAATGAGGAATATCAGTAACGTACCAGGCTTTGTGTGAACGACTCCATCTGGCTCCCGATAGCTGACGGACCTGTTTGTTTAATTCATTGTTAAACTCGAAGTAAATAAAGATTACGTGCTGGCCAGCGTGCATACTCAATTCATACCTTATAGCGGTTGGCAAATGCTCGGTACCAGGTAAATTTGAGTTAGTCATCACTAGCATCGTTTATGTAATCGTACGTATTCTACTAAGAAAAATCCCTTTAGTATTGTGGTCGGTAAATAAATTAACTTGTAATGATACAAAAGAACAAAAAATAATTACAAATAAAAAGCCGCCCGGCTACTGGTTGGCACCAGCAGCCGGGCGGCTTCTATTAATCGGCAATACGTATTAGTCCACCGCTATCATCGAAACCGCTTTCGCTTCGAGCATGGTCTCACCCATCAGGTACAGGTCAGCAGCGCGGGCAGCTTCACGACCTTCTGAGATAGCCCAGACAACCAGCGATTGACCCCGACGCATATCGCCAGCGGCAAATACTTTCGGATTGGTCGTTGTCTGGTAGTTCGTCGCTTTTACGTTGCCGCGCTCGTCGTACTCAAGACCGAGGTCGTCTAGCAGGCCGTTGTGCTGCGGATGCAGGAAGCCAGCGGCCAGTAGGGCCAGTTCGCAGGGGATGTCGCGTTCCGAACCGGGTAGCTCCACCATTTGCATGCGGCCGTTCTCGTGTTTCCAGGTCAGGTCAACAATACGGAGTGCTTTCAGACTGCCGTTTTCGTCGCCAATGAATTCCTTGGTGTTGATAGACCAGTGCCGGTCACAACCTTCCTCATGCGAGGAACTGGTGCGAAGCATCATGGGCCAATTAGGCCAGGGCGTATTCTCGGCCCGGTCTTTCGGTGGCATTGGCATTAACTCAATTTGGGTTATACTGGTAGCACCATGTCGGTTTGACGTTCCGACACAGTCGGAACCTGTATCGCCACCACCAATAACAACTACGTTTTTACCCGTTGCCAGTAATTCGCCATCGCTGTACTTCTCACCCTGATGATCAACGACAACCGGAAGCTTAGCATTACGCTTGTTCTGTTGGCTCAGGAATTCCATTGCTGGATAAATTCCCTTGAGGTTACGACCCGGAATTGGCAGATCGCGCGGCACGGTGGAACCACCGGTCAGCATTACTAAATCAAAGTCATTCAGTAAATCGTTCGCCTTTACATCTACGCCAACATTAACACCTGTTTTGAAGGTTATGCCTTCAGCTTCCATCACCGCTAACCGGCGGTCGATGGTCCACTTCTCAAGTTTGAAGTCAGGGATGCCGTAACGTAACAAACCCCCAATCTGATCGGCCCGCTCAAATAGCGTAACGGTGTGGCCTGCTTTGTTAAGCTGAGCCGCAGCGGCCAGACCCGCCGGGCCAGACCCTACCACAGCTACCTGCTTACCCGTCCGTTCTTTAGGCGGCTTTGGGGTTATGTAGCCATGCTCAAAAGCGGCTTCGGCAATCGACTTTTCTATGAACTCAATAGCGACGGGCGGTTTATTGATGCCCAATACACACGAGGCTTCGCAGGGAGCCGGGCAAATACGACCCGTAAATTCCGGGAAGTTATTCGTCGAGCTCAGAATCTCGTAGGCATAGGCCCAGTTCTGTTCGTAAACCGCGTCGTTGAACTCAGGAATGATGTTTCCCAGTGGACAGCCGCTGTGGCAGAACGGTGTGCCGCAGTCCATACACCGGGCAGCCTGCCGCTGGGAGTCTTTCTCCGAGTGCGGCATCTCAATTTCCTTGTAATCGTGAATCCGCTGCTGCGGGTCGCGCTTTTTGGGTAGCTCGCGCGTAAATTCTAAAAATCCGGTAGGTTTTCCCATAGTATTTTTTACTTACCCCTGCGTCACATCTACGGTTATGTCCTGATAAACAATGCTCTTGTCGCGAATCTGATCCGCCAGCGAAATGCCCCGACCAGCAAGTGCCTGCCGGAAATCACCGGGCATTACTTTCACGAAACGACCAATTTGATTGTCCCAGTCCTGAATCAGGGCCAGTGCTACGTTGCTGGTGGTGTATTGAAAATGCTTATCAACGTATTCACGGATGATGCCCTGATCTTCGTCTGTCAGGCTTTCCAGGCTCACCATTTCACCATTTACTTTCGAGGCAAATGATCCGTCCTGATCGTACACATACGCCACACCTCCCGACATACCCGCTGCGAAGTTGCGGCCCGTTTGCCCCAGAATGATGGCAAGGCCACCCGTCATGTATTCAAGTCCGTGGTCGCCCACGCCTTCAACGACGACTTTAGCCCCGGAGTTACGAACGCAGAATCGCTCGCCCGCCATCCCCCGAATAAATGCTTCGCCCGAGGTGGCTCCATAAAACGATACGTTACCAACAATGCTGTTTTCCTCTGGTTGAAACTGCGCTGTCCGGTCAGGATACACAATCAGTTGCGCTCCACAGAGACCTTTGCCGAAGTAATCATTGGCATCGCCTTCAAGTTCGAGTTTGATACCGCTTGTGCTGAATGCGCCGAAGCTCTGCCCAGCCGTACCCCGAAGTTTAACGTGGATCGTACTATCGGGCAGTCCGGGGCCACCGTATACCTTCGAGATTTCGTTGGACAACATCGTGCCGATGCTCCGGTCAATGTTCTGCACCGTGAATTCGCCATAAACCGACTCGGCAGATGCCAGCGCAGGCTTTGCCAGTTCAATCAGTTTCCGGTCGAGTACGTCATCTAAATAGTGATTCTGTTCTTCCTGTTTGTACAGTGCCACATCCAGATTGGTTGGCTCTTTGTAAATCAGGGCATCGAGGTTCACCTTTTTGTATTTCCAGTGTGCCAGATTCTCACGCAATTCGAGCATTTGGGACTGACCAACCATTTCGTTAATGGTGCGGAAGCCTAACTCCGCCATGATCTCACGCAGTTCCATGGCCAGGAAGGTGAACATATTCACCACGTGCTCAGGCTTGCCTGTAAATAGCGCACGAAGTTCTTTATTCTGCGTTGCTACACCCACTGGGCAGGTATTCAGATGGCATTTGCGCATCATGATACAGCCCGTGGCAACCAGTGCGGCCGTGGCTACGCCAAATTCTTCGGCACCCAGTAACGCGGCAATAGCCAGGTCACGACCGGTACGCATCTGGCCATCGGCCTGAACCGTTACCCGGCCGCGTAATTTGTTTTTAACCAGTGTTTGATGCGCTTCAGCCAAACCTAATTCCCAGGGCAGACCTGCGTGACGAATCGACGACAGGGGAGAGGCTCCCGTTCCGCCATCGTGTCCCGAAATCAGGATGTGATCGGCATGGGCTTTGGCAACCCCGGCAGCAATGGTACCGACCCCGGCTTCCGATACTAATTTAACGCTGATCCGGGCGGCCCGGTTGGCGTTTTTAAGGTCGGAGATGAGCTGAGCCAAATCCTCGATCGAATAAATATCGTGGTGAGGAGGGGGCGAAATCAGGCCAACACCCGGTGTTGAGTGGCGTGTCCGACCAATCCAGTCATCTACCTTAAAGCCAGGTAACTGACCACCTTCGCCAGGCTTGGCACCCTGCGCCATCTTGATCTGTAGCTCCTGCGCATTGGTCAGGTAGTAGCTCGTTACCCCAAACCGGCCCGACGCAACCTGCTTGATGGCCGAGTTCATACTGTCGCCGTTTTCGAGCGGAGTATAGCGGAGTTCATCTTCCCCACCTTCACCGGAATTGCTCTTGCCGCCGATACGGTTCATGGCAATGGCCAGCGTGGTATGCGCTTCCCAGGAAATCGACCCAAACGACATAGCCCCCGTTGCGAACCGCTTGAAGATACTTTCAATGGGTTCAACTTCGTCGATAGGCACAGATGCTCCTTTCTTGAACTTTAACAGACCGCGCAGGGTGATGGCTTTCTGCGTCTGATCGTCAATAAGTTTCGAATATTTCTTGAAGATCGAATAATCGTTCTTCTTCGTAGACTGCTGTAATAAGTGAATCGTGTCGGGATTGAAAATGTGCTTTTCTCCCCGTTGCTTCCACTGGTAAATACCTCCCACTTCCAGACGAGGGACCGATACGGGCATATCGGGGAAAGAAACGCAATGGCGAACCAGAATTTCGTTGGCAATCTCGTCCAGACCCATACCGCCAATGCGGGATACCGTACCGGTGAAATACCGACTCACGACGTCCTGATTCAAGCCCAGGCATTCGAAAATCATGGCACCCTGATACGATTGCAGGGTAGAGATCCCCATCTTCGAGAAGATTTTGAGCAACTCGCCATTGACAGCCTTAACGTAGTTTTTGAAGAGTTTGTCGAGGTCGTAATCAACCGCCAGCAAACCCTTTTCTTTCATATTGGCAATCGTCTCGAACGCCATATACGGGTTGACGCCCGATGCACCGTACCCAATCAATGTGGCAACGTGGTGCGTTTCCCACACATCCCCGGCTTCTACTACAATCCCAACTTTGCCTCGCAAACCCTGACGAATCAGGTAGTGGTGAATGGCCGCTGTAGACAGCAGGGATGGAATAGGTGCATGGCTGGAGTCGATAGCACGGTCGGAAAGAACCAGAATCGAGTATCCATCCTGAATGGCATCTTCCGCATACCGACAGATTCGATCGAGCGCCCGTTCGAGTGAGCGACCCTGGCCATCGGCCGTAAACAAACAGTTGATCGTTTTAGCCTGGAAATTGGGCTTGTCAATAAAGCGTAATTTATCAAACTCCTTTGTTGTCAGTACAGGCTGATCTAATTCTACCTGACGGCAATGTTCCGGCGATTCACTGAGTAGATTATACGTTGCCCCTACAAATGATATCAGCGACATGATCGATCGCTCCCGAATGGAGTCAATTGGCGGGTTGGTTACCTGCGCAAACAACTGCTTGAAATAATGGCTCAGGTGTTGACTCTGCTCCGACAGTATGGCAAGCGGGATATCGATACCCATCGAACCGAGGGCCTCTTTACCGGTTTCCACCATTGGGGCCAGAATCATCCGGAGATCTTCGGATGTGAAGCCGAACGCCTGTTGCATGCGTAGCAATTTGGCGGGATCATACGGGTTATACGACCGGATCGGTGCTTCAAGATCCTGAATCTTTATTTTATTATCGGCCAGCCATTTGCTATAGGGCTTGCGGGTACAAATTTCCGCTTTGATCTCTTCGTCCGATACAATACGTCCCTGCTCCATGTCGACCAGGAACATCTTGCCAGGCTGAAGGCGCCCTTTTGACACAACAATTGCTGGATCAATATCAAGAACACCTACTTCCGAGGCCATGATTACAACATCGTCGCTGGTGACCCAGAAACGGGATGGGCGTAGTCCGTTCCGGTCGAGGGTAGCACCAACGATCCGGCCATCGGTAAAGGATATCGAGGCTGGGCCGTCCCAGGGCTCAATCAGGGCTGCGTGGTATTCGTAAAATGCTTTCCGAACGGGGTCCATGTGGTCGTTGCCGTCCCAGGCTTCGGGAACCAGCATCATCATCACATGCGGCAACGAGCGACCGCTCATGACCAACAATTCAATAGCATTATCGAGGTTAGCCGAGTCAGACTGTTTCGGATCGCAGATGGGCAATAACATGTCCATCTCGTCCTTTGTAAACTTAGCCGATTCAAGAAGCCCTTCGGCTGCTTTCATCCAGTTCACATTCCCCTTAACTGTGTTGATCTCACCATTGTGGGCAATATACCGGAAGGGTTGAGCTAGCTTCCAGGACGGGAAGGTATTCGTTGAAAAGCGCGAATGCACAACCCCAAGTGCCGAAACAACCTCTTCATTCTGAAGGTCCGGGAAATACGGCTCCAACTGAAGCGTTGTCAGTTGCCCTTTATAGGTAATTGTACGGCAAGAGAGCGACGAAAAATAAAAATGGTCGACACCCGCAATGGTTTCATTAATGATGCGCGTACTATAGTTACGAAGAATGTATAGTTTCCGCTCAAAATCTTCCGCATTGGTAACGTCGGCAGGGCGTTTAATAAACACCTGCTCCATTTGAGGTTCTGCTGAACGTGAGCCATTCCCCAGATCGCTGTTATTGACTGGTACAACCCGATAACAGAGGAGTTCAAGTCCCAGCCGTTTCATCTTCCGATTCAATACCGCCCGGCATTCTTCCCGAAGCCATACATCTTTCGGAAAATAAACCATTCCAACGCCATATTCGAGCGCAGGAGGAAGGTGAACACCTAGCTTGCGAGTTTCATCAACAAAAAACTCGTGCGGAATCTGGATGAGTAGTCCCGCGCCATCGCCGGAATTGGGTTCAGACCCAACGGCGCCCCGGTGTTCCATACGCCGAAGCATCTGGAGCGCATCCGATACAATCTGGTGAGACTTTCGACCTTTAATATGGGCTACAAAGCCGATACCGCAATTGTCGTGTTCAAACTCGGGGCGGTAGAGGCCCGCCAATTGGTCAACCTGATCAGACATGGTCGTAACAGTGTTGGATAAGGACGCTATAAATGTATTCTGATTGACAGAATCGCAAAAAATAACGTCGATTGTTAGGAAAATCTAAATTAACAGGTAGCCTGGCGTATAAACAAATCAGAAGATGTTAGCCGGGCTGACGGGCGTTTGTGACAAAGTCACGCAATATACTACTAAAAAAATTTGGCAAAAACAGCCTTTGTCGGAATATACTAGTAAACGGCTTTAATTGTGAATTTGATTATAGTTCTTCTTGAAAAATGCCAATTTGATAGACTCAATAGGGCAATGAACGTACAGAATAGGTACCCTGTTTGATCTCCTCCCGAACGGCTTTTCGGATTTTCTCCGGGCCATTAGCGACCAGACCTTCGGAACTAATTGGCTGTTCATACGAGATAAAATTATGGCCGCGTTTTGTATCACCTTGCCTGTTCCGTCAATGAATCGTTTACAGATAATAGCCGTTGGTTGCGCGAGGGTTTCAATGCATACTAAGCCCGCTAGGAGGCAGCTTAACCAATAGGATTTAAATCGGATAAGCAGGTTGGTCACAGATATAGTTACGGACATAAAGGATTGTTGAATATGGCTATTTTCGACAGGATTGTAGGATTAACAGGATGGGTGACAGAAGTCACATCCTGTTGATCCTGTCCAAAAATTAACAATGAGGAAAAGCTATTTTCTCAAAAATAGATAAAAAACGGGTAGTGAGCTTACCTGGAGGTACATAAAAAAAGCCGCTCAATTGAGCGGCTTTGCGGTTTTTGTGATCCGGCTGGGATTCGAACCCAGGACCCATACATTAAAAGTGTATTGCTCTACCAGCTGAGCTACCAGATCATTTCCCTTTCAGCAAACGTATCGTTCGTCG
Source organism: Spirosoma sp. KCTC 42546 (assembly GCF_006965485.1). Lineage (NCBI taxonomy): Bacteria > Pseudomonadati > Bacteroidota > Cytophagia > Cytophagales > Cytophagaceae > Spirosoma > Spirosoma sp. KCTC 42546. Next base: position 4,184,208 of record NZ_CP041360.1, on the reverse strand, counting down.
TTTGGGAATGCAAAAGTAGGGTTTTGTTTTTATAAGCGCAAGGGCTACCCCTATTTTTTTTTTAATTGTTGGGTGAGCTTTATGGCTTCGACCGCTTCACGGACATCATGAACACGTAGAATCAATGCCCCTTTTAGGAGGGCTACTGTGTTTAAGACGGTAGTGCCATTCAGGGCTTGATCGGCGCTGATAGCCAGTGTTTTCCAGATCGTTGTCTTTCTGGAAAAACCGACCAGTAAGGGCTCGTTGAATAGCTGAAAAGCGTCCAGTTTGTTTAGTAGTTCAAAATTTTGCGAAATTGTCTTTGCGAACCCAAACCCAGGGTCGAGAATGATATCTTTAGCCCCCAATGTTCGTAATTCAGCCAGACGTTGTGCCAATTCGTCCACGACTTCAGGAACAAGATTCTGATAGGTTGCCAATGACTGCATAGTTTGCGGAGTACCTCGCATATGCATCAATATATACGGAACCGACATGGATTGACTCAAGTCGGCAGCCGTCCTGAACATATCGGTATCGAGGGTTCCCCCCGACACGTCGTTAATGAGTACCGCTCCGGCTGAAATGGCCTTCCGGGCTACCGAAGCCCGGAAGGTATCAATTGAAATCAGTGCACTGGGGAAGTTTGCCAGAATCGCTTCTATAACAGGCAGTACACGCTCAACTTCTTCGGCTGTACTAACGGCTGCTGCGCCGGGGCGGGTCGAATAACCGCCAATATCCAGGAATGTGGCACCGTCAGCTAGCATTTGGCCGGCAAGCTCAACAGTCTGTTCCGTAGCTGATTTACCGAGGCTGACGCGACTGCCCGCAAAGAATGAATCGGGGGTGGCATTTAGAATCCCCATCACCACGGGTTCAGTCAAATCGACCAGCCGTCCCCGGCAGTTTAGGCTTTTTTTCGTAACTTTCGGCATAAAAGGTCATTAAATTGTCATCCACTGACATTGGATTGTCATTCTTCGCAAGTACAATCAATGACTGGTTAATGACGATCAATGATTATTGAATGACTATGTCCACTACAGAATCCGAATATCGGCAGGTTATCCAACGCTGCAAAGACCTCTTCCTGAAAAAGAATAAAGACTATGGTACCGCCTGGCGTATTTTACGGCTTCCCAGCATCACCGATCAGATTTTTATAAAGGCTCAGCGCATCCGCACCTTGCAGGAAACGGGCGTGAGCCGCGTAGGCGAGGGCATTGAGCCTGAGTTTGTGGGTATCATTAATTACTGCGTTATGGCCCTGATTCAGATGCAGTTAGTGCAGGACAAACGGACCGATATTCCAACCGATGAACTCGAACATCTCTATGATGGCCAAATTGGCCAGGTTATTGAGTTGTTATTTGCTAAAAACCATGATTACGGTGAAGCCTGGCGCGATATGCGCGTTAGCTCAATGACCGATATTATTTTAATGAAGCTGCTGCGTACAAAGCAAATTGAGGATAATCAGGGCAACACGCTCGTATCTGAGGGTGTTGAAGCTAATTATATGGATATGATTAACTACGCCGTTTTTTGCTTAATAAAACTGACTAATTAATGAAGAATGTATAATTCATAATGTAAAATGAAGAATTAATCTTACGCCATTTAGTAGTCATTTTACATTATGAATTATACATTCTTCATTCTTAACCTATGAACCCAACTACATCGCAACCTAAAGTTAAAACCGGCACGCCACCCATGCTGATTGCCGCTCGGATTGCCCGCATTCTTGTCGGTATTGTTTTTATATTCTCAGGTCTTATTAAACTCAACGATCCGGTTGGGACCCAGATTAAGTTTGAGGAGTACTTTGAAGTCTTTGCGCAGGATGTGCCGTTTCTTCATGATTTCTTCATGGCGCTAGTCCCATTTACACTGATTATGTCTGTGCTTTTCTGCGCAGCAGAAGTGATTCTTGGTGTGGCTTTACTCGCTTCGTACAAACCTAAAGTGACAGTCTGGCTCCTGTTTTTCCTGATCACTTTCTTTACGTTCTTAACCTTTTATTCGGCTTATTTCGACCGGGTAACCGACTGCGGTTGTTTTGGGGATGCTATTAAGCTCAAGCCCTGGACATCGTTCCTGAAGGATGTTGTGCTGACCGTACTGATCCTGTTTATTATAGGCCACCGCAACCGCCTTCGGTCCCGCAACACTGGGTGGCTGGTGGGCATTACGGTTGCTCTGACGCTTGCACTTGGTGTGTACGCCGTTCAGTTTCTACCGCCAATCGATATGCTGCCCTACGCAGTTGGGAAAAGTATTCCTGCTGGGATGAAACCTTCGGAGCCGCTTCGCTACAAGTACGTGATGGAGAAAGATGGAAAAACAACGGAGTTTGAAACCTATCCGACCGATCAGAGCTATAAGTTTAAAGAAATGGTATTGGTGAATCAGAGTGCCAAGCCCAAAATTACGGATTACCGGATCTGGAACGACGAGGGAGATTTCACTCAGCAAACGTTTGAAGGAAATAAGCTCTTTATCATTGTTAAGAATACGAAAGATATTGATGCCGGAAGCCTGCCTGCTATACGAGCTTTGGTTGAAGGGTTAAAAGGAAGCAATGTGTCTTCCTATATACTTACTTCAACTAGTGATGATGAAATCAAGGCGTTCCGGAAGGAGTTTCAATTAGAAACTGTGCCCTATTACAAAGCGGATGCTACGGTTCTGAAAACCATCATGCGATCAAACCCAGGTACCTGGCTGATGAGTAACGGCGTGGTGCGTGGTAAATGGCATTACAATTCAACTCCGGATGCGGGTGAAGTTCAGGGTTTAGTGAAGTAAGTGAACTAGGTGAAGTCAGTGCATTGAGCAATTCTGTGACTAACTGCATTTGCTTTCATCACTACACAAATCATGAAAAATATTTTCCTTATCGGTATGCCATCGTCAGGCAAGAGTACGCTTGGTAAACGTATCGCTGATGTCTTGCATTACCGGTTTATCGATACCGATAAGATCATTGTTCGGGAAGAAGGACGCTCCATTCCCGAGATTTTTGCCGAATCAGGCGAGGAATATTTTCGGGAGGTCGAACGGCGGGTTCTTCGGAATCTCAAACCGGGCGCGAATATGGTGGTGTCGACGGGGGGCGGCATGCCTTGCTATCATAATAATATGGAGTACATCAAGGCAACAGGCGTGTCTGTATTTTTAGATGTGCCTGTAGATGTGCTGGCCAGGCGGATACAGGCGCATGCTCATGAGGATCGCCCGCTGAATAATGCAAACGATCCCGAACTGCTCACCGTATTGCAAAAACGGTATGAACTCCGATTGCCTATTTACTCACAGGCTAATATCATTATTTCGGGAGAGACAACTGAGGATGAGTTGCTGCGGAGATTAGGAAAATGGCTATGATAAACGTAATAAGCGCGGGGCGTATGTACTAGAAATGGTTCACTTCTAGTACATACGCCCCGCGCTTATTATGATCAGAAAAACACACCCAGCGAAAGCATCAGGTTGGCACTACGATTGTTTGTGGCAACCGTCGGCGTATCAACACTATTAGGCAATTCGAAAGGAGAATAACCTGATTTATAAGTTAGATAAGAACCGGATAGATCAGCAAAGAAGCGGTCATTTCGTACGCCCAATCCGGCAGATAGCAGCAATTTAGAACGATCTGCTTTTGCAACCCGATCCAGATCAAGTTTGTAAGCACTGGGTAGGTAAGCTACCCCAGCCCGCAGACGAAGCAGCCCCGCCCGGATTTCAGCCCCGGCTCGCACATTAATTACGTTCTGGTATGTATCCTGAACAAACCGTCTTACATCATTTTTAAAGTCGGTGTTGTCCTGTTGATTTGTGAAGGCGGACGTACGTACCCGCATACCCTGATAATTCACGTACTCGGCCGTTGCTGTCAGGAAGCCGATTTTGCCATTTCCGATAAAGTATGTGGCTCCGCCCGACGCCCGTAAAGGTGTTTGTAATGAGTAAGTAAACTCATTAGAAGGGTCAACCACATCCACATAATTCGTTTTCAGCTGAAGATTTGGGTCTTTGGCTACTGCCGATAGGGTTTGACCAAAGACTTCATTCGCACTGCTGAACGTCGGCGTAATCAATGTAGCACCAATCTGTAACTGGGGAATTAGTTTATAAATTAAACCCAGTGAAGCATTGATGCCCGTGCCGGTTATATCCAACCGGTTTGTCTGTCCATAATTCGCAAAGGTGCGACCATTGACCGGCGTTTCCAGAAATGCAACTTCTGAGGAGTATTTCAGATGAGTCAGTGCCAACGAACCACCAATGTATAATTTGTCATCCAGGTTACCCGCATAGGCCAGTGTCCACTGTGAATGGGCACCCGAGCGGCTAATGGTTGAACGCTGGTCTTTCTGGGTTGTGGCATCATAGCGCGTATAAGGCGGACCAGAATAACTTGGCGTTGTTGTCGTGGTTGGATTAATTAAGAACAGACCATAGGCAGCAGCTTCTTTAAAATCTGCCTGACGATCATTCGGATAAAATCCATTAATTAATTCGGTCTCGCTGTACTGCGCTGCATTTGCCGAATTAATATACGTCTGGGCGATAGAGGAATTCGGGTTATTGTTTAGCCCACGTGCGTCGATATAATCGAAAAAGTTTGCGGACTGAGAATAGCCAATGCCAAACGTAGTCCGGCGCCAGCGGCTGCTACCATTATTGTTTTTACCAGGTAGAATAAGGCCAAATTGGCCAACGCTAACTTTACCACTACTGCCGGTTGTTTGTTGACCTAAAAACGTACTCTGGTTATTGGCCGACGTATACATGGGGCTCAGACTTAACTCAGACCGATTGTAGAAGGCCAAGCCAGCCGGATTACCGGATAGATTACTGGCATCGCCACCCAGGGCAGTGTGGTTTCCGCCAATACCTCTGAAACGGGCGGTGCCATTCTGGCTAAAATCAGAATAACGAAAGGCATCGTCTGCATAATCGAAGGCAGCTCCCTGACTAAAAGCCAGACGAGTTGCTACCATAAGGGCTACTGTAAAAAATGACTGCTTAATCATGTTTATAAGGCGATTGGTGGAGTGCGATATAATTATACGTATTAGAACAGATTAACGAATAAACGTTTAATCGCTATCTTATAAATACGTTAATAGCACAACACTTACAAAACGAAAATCCCCGCTAATTGTCCTAACCAGCGGGGATTTTTTATTGATAAGTTATAAAAAACTAACGTGGGCCACGTCCGCCCCCACCACTTGAATGGCTGGCACCGCCCCCACCACCACCCGAACTGGGAGCACTGTAGCTTGGCGCACTATAGCTGCGGCTTGGTGCACTGTAGCTAGGTTGGCTATAACTTGGTTGCGATTGCTGATAGCTACCCCGGCTACTCTGTTGGTACGACTGAGTTGGCTGTTGGTAACTTGGTTGATAACTACTCCGGCTACTGCCACCGTTACTGTAGCTAGAGCCACTGGTAGAGGGTGTATAACTACCTCGGTTGCTCTCGCGGGGGCGAGCGTAGTATTCGCTGGTGCCGCTGCCCGAATTGCTGTTGTACGAGGGAGCCGTTGTATTGGTACTGGTTCGGCCATTGCTGCTCGAACTGTTATCGTAGTAATAACTTCCCCGGTTACTGCCACCGCTTGGACGTGCATAATAGCCATCATTCCCGCGCGTTGTTGCGGTTGAACCGGAATTGTTAGCGCTGGCACGACCTCCATTCGGATTGTATGTACGGGCCGAGTTATCAAACGGAGTCGAGTATCGACCTGCCGACCGATCAGTTGTACGTGCATACGTGCGGGTACGGTAAGGATCAGCTCCGGTTACGTAACCATTGTTGATATACGAACCGCCATAATAGCCACCGCTGTAATAGGGTGAATAGAAGGGGCTGTAATAGCCACCAAACCCACCATACGCATAGGAGCTATAGAACGGATCATAATAAGAACCGTATCCAAAGGGCGAATAGAAGGGGCTATAGGCGTAGGAACTACCATAGAAAGGCGAGTAGAATGGACTACCAAAGCCAAACCCGAAGCTATTGTAGCCATAACCACCCAGGCCTAAACCTAGGCCAAGGCCACTGTAGAAGCCAGTGTTGTTGAAACCCCAGCGGTTCCAGCTGTAAGCCGAGGCTGTAGCTGAGTTGTACCCATTCACAAAGCCTGAGTTATAGGCATTCGTTCCGGTATCATTCCAGCCTGGATCGGCAGAAAGGCCCCGATTTAGCTTACGAGTACTTAACTCGGAGTAGTACTCATCTGTGTTGCTACTACCATTGATACCATACTGCTGATCATCGGCATAATCGGGATTGGCATTCCGGAGTGAGCGTTGTTGCTGCCGTTGCAGCGATCGGCTCGATTGCTGACCACTGTACCCATCCGACTGGCGATTACTGGCATATACTTCCGAATTACCGGAAACTCCGTACAGATCATCCACTTCACCGGTGTTCTGCGCAGTCTGACGGCTGGACGTACAACTCCAGATGCTAAGTAGGGCGGCCAACGTCAGGTAAGAATATAGTCGTTGCGTTTTCATTTGGCAAGGGAATTAAAGTAATAAAGGCTCATGTAAACTGCCATTTCAATCTATAACACAGGAATGGCTAGTTTGATTACAAAAATAGAGTAAAAACCTATCTTTGCAAGTTATCTTCTATTAGATTCCATTTTAATCAATAAGGTTTAATCCGTCTTTAAAAAAAGTCATTGATTGTCCCTGAATCATTCATGGTCATTTAGTTCTATCACGAAAAATGACCATAAATGATTCAGGGACAATCAATGGCCTATCAAAACATGGCAAAAGCGATTCCGTCCCGTAGTGAGAATTATTCCGAGTGGTATAACGAGTTAATTAAGCGAGCTGATCTAGCCGAAAATTCAGCCGTTCGGGGCTGTATGGTCATTAAACCCTACGGGTTTTCGATCTGGGAAAAAATGCAGCGAGCTCTGGATGATATGTTCAAGGAAACGGGCCATTCGAATGCATACTTTCCCCTGTTCATCCCCAAATCATTCTTAAGTAAAGAAGCCTCTCACGTAGAGGGCTTTGCCAAAGAGTGTGCTGTTGTTACGCATTACCGGCTTAAAAATGCAGAAGATGGTTCTGGTGTAATCGTTGACCCTGAGGCAAAACTGGAAGAGGAATTGATCGTTCGGCCAACGTCGGAAACGGTAATCTGGAGTACGTACAAAAACTGGATTCAGTCCTACCGGGACCTGCCTTTACTTATTAATCAGTGGGCCAATGTCGTTCGCTGGGAGATGCGGACACGGATTTTTTTGCGCACGACCGAATTCCTCTGGCAGGAGGGGCATACAGCCCATGCTACGTCTGACGAAGCAAAAGCTGAAACCCAGCAGATGCTTGATGTGTACGCGCAGTTTGCCGAAGAGTGGATGGCCTTACCGGTTGTTAAAGGCGCTAAAACAGCCAACGAACGGTTTGCCGGGGCCGAAGATACGCTCTGTATTGAAGCCATGATGCAGGATGGGAAAGCCCTTCAGGCCGGAACCTCACATTTTCTGGGCCAGAACTTTGCCAAAGCGTTCGATGTGCAATTTCTGAATAAACAGAATCAACTGGATTATGTATGGGGCACATCCTGGGGTGTTTCAACCCGATTGATGGGTGCCTTAATTATGGCCCACTCCGACGATGATGGGCTTGTTCTACCTCCCAAACTGGCGCCTATTCAGGTGGTGATCGTGCCAATTTATCGCACGGAAGAGCAATTGGAGCAGTTGTCTGCCAAAATTAAACCGTTGGTTCAGGAGTTGAAAAAGGCAGGAATTTCGGTAAAGTTCGATGATTCAGATGCGAATAAACCAGGCTGGAAATTCGCTGAGTACGAGTTACGGGGTGTTCCCGTTCGGCTGGCTATGGGCGGACGTGATCTGGAAAACGGAACGGTTGAAATTGCCCGTCGTGATCTGAAAAGTAAGGAAACGGTCCCCTTCGATGGATTGACTGAGCGTATTAAAGCGTTGCTGGATGATATTCAGGCTACGATTTATGCAAAGGCCAAAGCGTTCCGTCAGGATAATACGTTTAAGGTCGATACGTTTGAGCAGTTTCAGGAGCAAATCGAGAAAGGAGGATTTTTGATGGCCCACTGGGATGGCACTTCCGAAACCGAAGAAGCCATCAAAGAAGCAACTAAAGCCACTATTCGCTGCATTCCCTTCGATCAGGAAGCCGAAGAAGGAACGTGCGTCTATTCAGGTAAACCCTCGAAAGGGCGTGTGGTGTTTGCGCGGGCTTATTGATAGTAGCAGGTAAACAGTGGTCAGGTATAGTCTGATAAAGTCAAGGGTTGGTAGTTCATAAACTCAACCTTGCTCATTCCAGACTATACCTGACTATTTTTAATTAATACAAATGAACCTGTAAATTCTACAATCCATTCATCGGCTGAAATGGGCTATCTGCCGATATTTTCTGGGCTTCGGTCTATTGCGTTTTTGGGAGTGAATGAACTACTGTTGTTTTGAGTAATCAAACAACAATTTTGGAGGTAGAGGTAATACCTGTGTTGGCGTTCCCCTCGTCTGTGTTGTTTGTTTAAACCCCAAACGTATACCTATGAATACCAGACGTTCGTTTCTTTGCGACGCCGGAGCGTTGACCCTCGGTGGTCTTGTTTTACCCCAACTTGTTCAGGCCGACGCCTTATTTCCCGCCCTGGCTCCCCGCCCAATCGGGCTACAGTTGTTTACGCTGTTTCGGCCCATGAGCGATGATCCAAAAGGAACCCTTGAAAAAGTGGCTGCCGTAGGCTACAAAGAAGTTGAATCGGCATTTAGTTTGAAGGGAGGCTATTACGGCTATACGGCAAAAGAATTTAAAAAAGTAGTTGAAGATCTGGGCATGACCTGGAGGGCTCACCATGCAGGGGGCGCGCCCTTTAAGCCACGACCAACACCGCCCGCCAGCACGACTGGAACCGCCGGTGGAGGGCAGGCACCTGCCGGAGCCAACCCACGTCCAGCTATGGATTTTTCAAAGATGCCACCCATGCTCAATCTGCGGGACAACTATCAGCAATTGGTTGATGAAGCGGGTGAAGGCGGATTGACGTATTTAGTTTGTGCCAGTACGCCTGTGGCTACACTCGATGAGATTCAGAAGTCGATTGAGGTGTTCCAGAAAACGGGTGAAGCCTGTAAAAAAGCCGGTATTGGATTTGCCTATCATAACCACGCCACCGAATTCGATGCCGTTGAAGGGGGCAAGACACCTTATGATTTAATCCTCTCGCAAACAGACAAAGATCTGGTTAAGATGGAGTTAGATCTGGCTTGGGCCGTGAAAGCGGGTAAAGATCCCGTGAAATTGTTTAAAGAGCATCCGGGCCGTTTCCCCCTCTGGCATACTAAAGACATCAAATCCGACCTGAAAACGATTACGGAAGTAGGAAACGGAGTTGTTGATTTCAAAAGTGCGTTTGCTGCTGCTAAGCTAGCTGGCCTAAAATACTTCTTTGTGGAGCAGGACATGGCGGCTCAACCTATTGAGAGCATCACGACTAGTTACACGTATCTGAAAAAATTACCGGCCTAACTCAGTCGATATGATACTACCAAAACGTATTCCTAAAAAAAGGGCTTTCCTGCGGCATCTGCCCTTGTCAATAGCATTGCATACGGTACTGGTGCTTGGATTGGCATCCTTCGTGGTGCAGGATGACTCCCCGTCGCAAAAGCCTGATGATAGCCGATTTACGCCCGTAATCGTGGCTGATGATCTCGATGAACCCATGACATTCGACGTACTGAAAGACGGTACTGCCTACATCATTGAGCGGAAAGGAGGCTTCAAAAAATATGATCCAGTTACTAAAACGGTTGAGCTGATCGCTACGATTCCGGTCAATACGAAATACACATCGGCAGAAGGTAGAGTGTCTGAAGCAGAGGAAGGCTTAATGGGGTTGAGCCTCGATCCGAACTTCGAGAAAAACCATTGGGTGTATTTGTACTATGCACACCCAACCGAGAAAAAACATATTCTGACCCGTTGGGATCTGATTAACGACAAGCTGGTCGAGAAATCGGAGAAAGTGTTAATCGAAGTGCCAACCCAGCGCGAAGTTTGCTGCCATACAGGTGGGGGTATGACCTGGGACCGGGCGGGTAATCTGTACCTGACCGTAGGGAACAATACCGGTAACCAGCAGGCCGCACAAACCGACGAGCGCCCCGGTCGTAGTAGCTGGGACGATCAGGGACATGCTGGAAACACAGATGATCTACGCGGTAAAATTCTTCGTATTCACCCCGAAGCGAATGGTACGTATACCGTTCCCGAGGGGAACCTGTTTCCAAAGGGAACCACTAAGACTCGCCCAGAGATTTACTCGATGGGACATCGGAATGCCTGGCGAATTTCAATCGACAGCAAGACTGGCTACGTCTACTGGGGCGAAGTTGGTCCGGATGCCACCTCCGATTCGGAGATTGGCCCCCGCGGTTATGACGAGTTGAACCAGGCCCGCAAGCCGGGTAATTTTGGCTGGCCCTGGTTTGTAGGCAACATGCAGGCATTTCCGGTGTATGATTATGGGGAGAAGAAGCCGCTGGAGAAAAAAGATCCGAACAAGCCGATTAATAATTCACCCAACAATACGGGTCTGAAAGAATTACCACCGGTTGCTCCTTCGTTTATTTATTACCCATATGGCGTGTCGGAGGAGTTTCCTTTGGTGGGAACCGGATCGCGTTCTGCCACGGGTGGGCCGGTTTATCACCAGTCCGATTTCAAAGGAGCTAAACGACCCTGGCCTGCGTATTACGAGAACAAATGGATCATTACTGACTTCTCGCGGGGCTGGATTATGGCCGTTACAATGGATGCAGAGGGTAACTATAAATCCATGGAGCGCGTATTGCCAAACTACCATCCCGTTGAGCCAATTGATATGAAGTTTGGCCCCGACGGTGATCTCTATACACTGGAGTACGGCAGCAACTGGTTTCGTAAAAGCGACAACGCCAAGCTGGTTCGGATTGAATATAACGGCGGTAACCGAAAACCAATTGTCGAAGCTTCGACTAGTAAAAAAGGGGGAACCATACCACTTAAGCTAACACTGTTAGCCAACGGAACTAAGGATTTTGATGGTGATAAACTTACCTATCAGTGGAAAGTAACGGCTCCCGGAGTTGCACCAAAGGTGTTTAATATTGCCGATCCGGCCGTTAGTTTTGATAAGGCAGGCGTGTATACCGCTACGTTGACGGTGACGGATGCGAAGGGAGCATCCAATAGTAAATCGGTGAAGATCATTGCCGGGAATGAGCCGCCCGAAGTAGCGATGAATCTGACCAGCAATAAAACGTTTTTCTTTCCTAACCAACCAATTCGGTACGCAGTGAATGTGGATGATAAGGAGGACGGAACTCTGAGCAGCGGTAAAATTACACCCGAAAAAGTGGCAGTAAGTATTGACTACACCTCAGAAGGTTTCGATTATGCCGAAGTCATGCAAAGCCAGCGGAGCGTTGATGCATCCACGCAATATGCTGTGGCTCAAACCCTTATTAGTCAGAGCGATTGCAAAGTTTGCCATCAGGTCAATACTAAATCGGTTGGGCCGATGTTTACCGCAATTGCAACCAAATACAAAGGCAATGCTAGTGCAACGAATCAGTTAGTCAAGAAAATTCGCAATGGGGGCGTGGGTGTATGGGGCGATGTGGCCATGCCTGGGCACCCGGCTATGTCAGAGGCCGATGCTGAGGTAATTGTGAAATACATTCTGAATGTGAATGAGAAGACCTTTAGCTCGTTGCCCATGCAAGGGAGTTATAGCGTGAGATTGCCTGAAGGAGACAATGGGCAGGGCTCCGTACTGGTGCGGGCTGCCTATACAGACCGGGGTGCCAAAACTGTTCCAACACAAACCTCCGAACGAATGATTGTATTGCATAGTCCGCAAATGAATGCGTCGGATGCCGCAGTTGTACACGGAGCTGAATTGAAAGCACGGGGTATGGGGAAAGGCATGAACGTAATTCCCTACGCGAATAGTTATATTGGTTTTCATCGGTTAGATCTGACGGGCATTAAGCAGTTAGACTTTGGTGCCTCCGCTCAACGACGCGAAGGCAGCGCTGGTGGTACGATTGAAGCCCATTTAAATTCGCCTACTGGCCCACTCATTGGCGAAGCAACTGTTGAATTAGCGCCCGAGGTTGATATGGCAAAACTTATGGCGCAGATGGAATCCGCTACGCCACCCGCCAGTACGACCGCAACACCAGGCGCAGCTCCGGCAGCACCAACGCCTAATCGGTTCAGGAGACCAGCGCCCTCTGTGAAGATGGCTCTTAAAGATACTGAAGGGATTCATGACGTTTATTTCGTTTTTAAAAACGATAAAGCGAAGTCGATTCAACCGCTTATGACCCTGGCGGGGATCAAGTTTATGGAAGCCATGAGTCAATAGTCTGTAGGTTTGCGATTTGAAGTTACTTGAAATGCCTATTGTGTACGCTTCAGGTAACTTCAAATCGTTAACTATTAACACAAATTGGTGTAAACTTTTAAGGTCAGGATCGAGTTGGTAAAAATTAACGCAAAAGCAAACTCTTGTCGGAAGTTCCGGTATTTTTGTATCAGCGTTTACAACAAACCACTTGTTTTATGGCACAAGCAAAATCTGGTGACACCGTTCAGGTGCATTATACAGGAACTCTAACCGATGGAACTATATTTGATTCATCAGAAGGTCGTACACCCCTGGAATTTACAGTAGGGAGCGGCCAGGTGATTAAAGGATTCGATGAAGGTGTGGCGGGAATGAATCAGGGTGAAAAGAAAACCATCAACATTCCTGTAGAGGATGCATATGGCCCTGCCAATGAAGAAATGATTTTCACCCTAAATCGGACAGATATACCGGATGATATTCCACTTGAAGTAGGAATGACCCTCAATATGCACGAAGACGGTAACCCCCGTCCCATCCCGGTTATTGTTCGCGATCTTACGGATACGAATGTTACGTTGGATGCAAATCATCCGCTGGCGGGCCAGCAACTTACATTCGAAGTTGAACTTGTGGGTGTAAAGTCGCCTTCTGGATTGATTTTGTAAGTCGTGGAGTAAGTTACTCGTGGAGTAGGTGGAGTGTATGCAGTGAGTTGACGGAGTCCGTTCACCTACTGCACACACTCCACCTACTCCACTTTATTTTCCAGCGTTAGTAAATCACTCAATTCGCGCAGGGCGGTTTGGATACCTCGTAGATTAGCACGGGCAACGTACGCAGCAAGGGCAACCGTGATAGCCCCTATATTCAGCGCAACAGTCAGATTATTGATATGTTTTAGACCAGCCTGAGCGTCCGTTGTTGCATGCAGCACACTAGTAGCCATATCGGCTACATTTGCAAAGGCGGGACGGCTAACCTGCAACTGAAGGTCCTGAGCCCGATTAAGCAAACTATTCTGGTAAGCATTAAGGTCTAAATGCTGCTCATGTGAGAGTTCTGACCAATGTAAAACCTGATACTCGTTCAGGGCCTGAGCCATGCTGCAGTAGCCTTTTGTAATGCTAATACGTTGATCAGGAGTAAAATCTTCCATACGTGGATTGAATTCGGCATGAGTCCAAGTTAACTGGATGGTTGTAGGACTTTACTTGTAAAATAAGTCACTACTTTGTGACTAAGGCTGAACTTTTGACCGAACGGTCAAAATACTAAAACGCGGAACCTGCTACTACCGATTCATCCAGTTCAGATGTATATTAGATGATTAGTTGGTTATGTTAGGCTAATGGGCTTAACTGTTGATTATAATCGTCCTCTACAGAACCTTATTCATCCTTAATCGGGAATCTGAAATTTTTTCCTATTGGCCAGTAGGATAGTGTTATCTGAAGAAAATCTTCTTCAGATTTCCTTCAGAATTCTTATTTAATCTTGATAGTTTTTACCATCAGCTACCTGTTATTCACTCTAGTTTATGCCCGAATCAACTACGTAATCAATTAGTTCAGCTTATTAATGGACCCCGACCAGCGACTTCATCAGAAGAATGTTTTCCCGATCTTAGTGGTCGAGAGTAATAAAGATCACCAACTGTTAATCGGCTATTGCCTACGTGCAAAGATTCCTCAGGCCGAACCCATTTTTGCTGACAACCCGGAGGACGCTCTTTCCTTTTTAGGGTATTCTGCAGCCGAACCCCGAGCTTTTCCGTGGTTAGTACTTCAAGCCCTTTTACTTCCCCAACTCTCAAACGGACTTGCCTTGTTAACGGAAATACGTTCCCGTTATCCGCTTCTTCCCGTCGTAGTTTTGAGTAGTCAGCAAGAGGCAGGTCTTGTTGAAAAAGTCTACTTAGCGGGCGCTCATTCTTTACTGGTCAAGCCTGCAAGTCTAACCGAATGGGAACTTCATTTTCATACATTAAACGAGTATTGGTTCAACATAGTTACGCTACCCATTTATAGAGCAAGAGAGACGTGCACTTAGTTAATCACTCATTACCATAAAAAAGCCCGCTGCCTTTGTACAAAGGCAGCGGGCGGAATCAGGGGTGCGGTCAGGCTTGTCCGAAAAGACTGACCACTAAAATGAGAAGTGTAATGAACAGGCCTAGCGGCTAGTTACTGAACTAAACAAACAGCTTAGTGCTGAATGTCGATACGGGTAGCAAATTGCTTCTGATTTGGGCCAACCACAAACGTGTAAGCGCCAGAAGGTAAGCCAGATAAATCGAAACGACGGGTCGAACCTTTGAATGTATCTACTTGCACCAGTACGTTCTGGGTATCATAGATCGCTACTGTCGATTCTTCGACGTTTTTAGAGGGCAGCACAACTTCGATTTTATTCTTTTCGTAAGCTGTAAGCGTGGGCTCAGCCACTTGTTGCAGGTTGCGTTCGTCGATAGCTACCGAGTTGGCTTTGATTGTAATCCCTTGCGACATCCACCAGGCGTTACTACCAGCCGTCAGAAAATACTGGCCATCGGGCAGGTTGTTCAGGTTGAACGAAGTTGCCTTCTGGTTATTTTTGGAGATAACTCCCCGGTAGAGTACGTTGCCTTCAGCATCAATGAGTGCTAAGTCAACGGGCGTCCCCGGCTTTGTATAAACACGTACTTTCTTTTGCTCGGACTTCTCAACTTTCACACCACCCATTCCTGAACCATTGTCGGCATTGGCAACTCCTGTGCCAGCCAGACTCCATACTGACAAAAGTACAGCGATTGATAAACGGATTTTTTTCATTGGTTTGAAATTTTGTTTTAACCGTCACAAAGGTGTGGGGTAAACACGATTTAATGCAATAGGGTAGGCTCTCTAAAGCTCGTTATGGCTGAATATTCATCTTAAAATACAATTTGCTATTAGTATAGTAGGTCGTTTATTGGAAAAGTACAACAAGTCCCTATAAATGGCGTATGAATTGTATTTTTCTAATAATTGTAAAATATAGGACTTGTTGCATTTGTAAGACTATTTTTTAGTCCAATTATTCAATTTGTCTAAAATCAGTTAAGTAGAAGAACAACCAATGCGCCATAAAACCAAGTAGAAAAGAAGGTAAATACCTCTTTTTGTACACAACGAATAGAAGGTTCTGAACAAAATCTCTTTGGAAGAGATAGTTTTTTTATTGTAAAATACCATTACCCGGAAAATAGTGTTCCTCTGAAAACTATAGGGTTTTAATGAGAATAGTACTATTTGTGAAGTTGGCCCTGATTGTTAAACGTAGCTTCTTTATCTTTTACTACCAATGCGGGCTTTACACTGGCAACGGAAAATTTACCTGGATGGATTTGCGGGAAAAATCCCTGCGATCCCAGCTAACTCAATTCAACTGGAACAAGCTGCTGTTCGAAAAATGACACCTGAGGCAACCGCCTATATCTTGGGTGGAGCCGGGAACGAACAAACCGTGGTTGACAACAGACAGGGTTTTGAGCATTGGCAGATTGTGCCACGTATGCTCCGAAACGTCGAGAACCCTGATCTACGTATTGAACTATTGGGCCAACAGCTACCCTCACCACTTTTACTGGCTCCCATAGGGGTACTGGAAATGGCGCACCCGCTAGCCGATCTGGCAGTGGCGCGCGCAGCGGTAACCACCGGGGTGCCTTACATTTTTTCAAATCAGGCATCGGTATCAATGGAAGCATGTTCGGCAGTGATGGGTGAACAAATGCGCTTGTTTCAGCTCTACTGGAGTCGCTCCCGTGATTTAGTGACGAGTTTTGTCAATCGGGCCGAAGCCTGTGGCTGCCGGGCAATCGTGCTGACACTGGATACGACTATGCTTGGCTGGCGGACGCAGGATCTTGCGCTAGGCCATTTACCATTTCTGCATGGGAAGGGGCTAGCTCAGTATACCTCTGATCCAGTTTTTCAACAATTACTGGACGACTTTCTACAACAGCCACCAACGGCTCGCCCGTCGGTAACAGCAACTACACTCCGGCATCTGATAGGCGCTGTTCGCCGGTATCCAACAGGCTCTTTTCTGAAAAACCTGCGTTCTGGACGCGCAATGGGTGCCATTTCGCTGTTTTCAGGTATTTATAGTAATCCCGCCCTAACCTGGGTTGACCTGGCGTTTCTTCGTGAACAAACCAGCTTGCCCATTTTGCTCAAAGGTATTTTACACCCCGATGATGCACGTAAAGCGGTCGACTACGGTATGAATGGCGTCATCGTTTCTACTCATGGTGGGCGACAGGTAGATGGATCAATCAGTGCTATCGAAGCCCTTCCAGGCGTAGTTGCTGCTGTTAATGGGCAACTGCCAATACTCCTGGACAGTGGAATACGAGGTGGTGCCGATGTGATTAAGGCGCTGGCACTAGGCGCGAAAGCCGTTTGCCTGGGTCGTCCTTACGTGTATGGTCTTGCCTTGGGTGGACAAGAAGGGGTAGAGACCGTAATTCGTAATCTGCTGGCCGACCTGGAATTGACGCTGGGACTTAGCGGCTACAAGAGCCTGGCTGAACTTAACCCGGACTGTCTCCGCCCCGTTTAAAACTCAGCAGCACTGAGCCTGGCCTATTAAATTCATTTAATATGATACTGTCAGGAAGGTCCAATATGGCAATAATCCATAAATCGTTTGTAGTTTGCCGCTGGCAAGTCTGACAGAAACCAATTAATGGTTACTCGATCAAGTAGACCTTTAAAACAATTGTATCTGCCCTGACTTACCATAAACAAACACTTCTTTAAAAGGTATGGATCAGGTATTAAAGGGACAAATTGCAATTATCACCGGCGCCAGCAGTGGAATCGGAGCGGGGGTCGCCAAGTCGCTGGCGGCTGCCGGAGCTACTGTTGTGGTAAATTATCCTGTTGAGGCCACAAAGCCGGCAGCTGATGCTGTATTGAAAGAAATTACCGATGCAGGCGGTGCAGGCATGGTGGCCCAGTGTGATGTTAGCAAGGAAGACCAGGTAATCAACTTATTTGCCGACGTGGTAGCTCAGTACGGCACAGTCGATATATTAATCAATAATGCGGGGCTTCAGCGCGATGCGAAGTTTGATGAAATGACCCTCGATCAGTGGAATACCGTGATTGGGGTTAACCTGACAGGCCAGTTCCTGTGCGCTCGCGAGGCTATACGGGAGTTTTTGCGCCGTGGACCACGCCCGGCTGTATCAGCAGCCACCGGAAAAATCATCTGTATGAGCTCCGTGCATGAACTAATTCCCTGGGCCGGACATGTTAATTACGCGACCTCAAAAGGTGGGGTAAAAATGTTGATGCAGTCGCTGGCGCAGGAATATGGTGATCGGAAGATTCGGGTCAACAGCATTTGCCCCGGTGCCATTCAAACACCCATCAACCGGGCGGCCTGGGAAACCCCTCAGGCACTAAACGGCCTGATGACCTTAATTCCTTATAACCGAATTGGCCAGCCCCAGGATATTGGGAATCTCGCCGTGTTTCTCTCTTCCGACCAATCAGACTACATTACTGGTGCCAGCATCTTCATCGATGGCGGCATGACCGTATTTGAAGGATTTGCAACGGGGGGGTGAATTAAAATGAATAATGGATAATGAAGAATTGATTGCAGTCGGTAGTTCTATATTATCCATTATCCATTAAACTCTATGACAATCGAACAACACCGCTTAGAAGATCCTGCCTGGCGGCAGTGGGGACCTTATGTCTCCGATCGTCAGTGGGGTACCGTACGTGAAGATTATAGTTCCAATGGCGATGCCTGGAATTACACAACACACGATATAGCCCGTAGCTACACCTATCGCTGGGGCGAAGAAGGGATTGCGGGTATTTCGGACGACAGGCAGCAACTGTGCCTTGCGCTGGCCCTCTGGAATGGAAAGGACCCGATTCTGAAGGAACGCTATTTTGGCCTGACGAACAGCGAGGGAAATCATGGCGAAGATGTTAAGGAACTCTATTATTACCTGGACAACACGCCAACGCATTCGTATCAGCGGATGCTCTATAAATACCCACAGGCTGCCTATCCCTATCAATGGCTCATCAACGAAAACGGCCGTAGAACCCGCCTGGACCCCGAATTTGAACTGCTCGATACCGGCCTTTTCGACGAAGACCGGTATTTCGACGTATTTGTGGAGTACGCCAAAGCCGGACCGAAAGATATATTGATGACCGTGACCGTGTATAATCGCGGTCCAGAAGCGGCTACAATCCACCTCCTGCCCACACTCTGGTTCCGAAATACATGGGCGTTTGGCGACGACTCCGACGGAGTTCCCAATTACCGACCTTCATTGGTCCTGCAACCTAATGGAACCGTGTCTGTTGAGGACTCAGATTTAGGTCGGTATGTGCTCCATGCCGAAGGAAAACCAGACTGGTTGTTTTGTGAGAACGAAACAAATATGGTTCGGCTGTACAACATCCATTCCGGATCGCCCTATCCAAAAGATGGCATCAATGACCATGTCGTGCAGGGTGCTTCAACGGTCAATCCTGCTCAGGTAGGCACTAAAGCAGCTGCGCACTACCAATTGGCCATTGAACCGGGCGACTCTACAACGATCCGGCTTCGACTTGAAGCCCCCAGCATCAGTGAGATTGATTCTGTTGCTCCTTTTGTGGATTTTGATCAGATCATAAGCCAGCGGAAGGCGGAAGCTGACAAGTTTTATGCGCACGTCCAGCCCGCCGAGGCTACCCTGGATGAGAAACGGGTACAGCGGCAGGCATTTGCCGGGATGCTCTGGAGCAAGCAGTATTATTATTACGATGTATCGCGGTGGTTAGCTGGCGATAAAAACCATCCGCCACCCCCGCCCGAACGGGCACAGGGACGAAACCACACCTGGCTACAGCTTATCAATGCTGGGGTTATTTCAATGCCCGATACATGGGAGTATCCCTGGTATGCCGCCTGGGACTGGGCATTTCATTGCGTTACGCTATCGCTGGTTGATCCCGGCTTTGCCAAGCAGCAATTAATGATGCTGACTAACGAGTGGTTTATGCATCCTAATGGTCAATTGCCTGCCTACGAATGGAATTTTTCCGATGTGAACCCTCCCGTACAGGCCTGGGCCGCCTGGCGGATCTATCACATGGAACTGGAGCGCAAGCCACCCGGTGAAGAAGATCTGACGTTTTTGCGGGGTATTTTTCACAAACTCATGCTCAACTTTACTTGGTGGGTAAACCGTAAAGATGAGGTAGGGAATAATATTTTTGAAGGCGGGTTTCTGGGATTAGATAATATCGGTGTTTTTGACCGGAACACCCAGTTTCCGGACGGAAGCCATCTGGAGCAGGCCGATGGCACCAGCTGGATGGCGATGTATGCACTGAATATGATGCGGATCGCACTCGAATTGGCCCGACACGACTCGGTTTACGACGAAATGGCTAC
This sequence comes from Spirosoma sp. KCTC 42546, assembly GCF_006965485.1. Taxonomy (NCBI): domain Bacteria; kingdom Pseudomonadati; phylum Bacteroidota; class Cytophagia; order Cytophagales; family Cytophagaceae; genus Spirosoma; species Spirosoma sp. KCTC 42546. The sequence continues at coordinate 4,164,344 of NZ_CP041360.1, read as the reverse complement.
CAAGTTCTTCGATCATTTTCTGTACATCGCCGGTGCCATTACCAATATGGGCCAAACCAACGTGGGCTTGTGGGACGATGAAGATGCCTTTTTTTATGACCAGCTTCGATTAAATGATGGCAGTGTTCAGCGGATGCGGGTACGAACGTTGGTAGGGCTTATTCCGATGTTTGCGGTTGAGGTACTGGATGATGAATTGATGCGGGCAAACCCTGCTTTCCTGAAACGGATGATCTGGTTCCAGAGCCACCGGCCAGATCTGTATCATCAGGTATCCCGTTATACCGAAACGGGCCAGGAGGAAAAGCGACTGCTTAGTCTGTTGCGGGGTTTCAGACTTAAATCACTCTTGTGTAAGATGCTGGATGAGAATGAATTCCTTAGTCCACACGGCATTCGGGCCGTATCAAAAGTCTATCGGGATCATCCCTACGAATTTACCTTAGAGAATACCACATTTCGGCTTACCTATACACCCGCCGAAAGTGATAGCGATATGTTTGGGGGCAATAGTAACTGGCGTGGGCCTGTCTGGATGCCTACCAACTATTTATTAGTGGAAAGCCTAACGCGGTTTTACGACTATTTTGGGGATGCCTTTACGGTTGAATACCCGATTGGATCAGGTCAGCAGGTAACCCTTAAAACGGTAGCGCAGGAACTGACTAACCGACTGATCAGTCTTTTTACTGTTGATGCTAACGGCCAGCGACCTTCATTTGGACAACACCCCAAATACCAGGACCCTGAGTTTAGAGATTACATCCTGTTTTATGAATATTTTGATGGCGATAATGGCCGGGGCGTAGGTGCCAGTCATCAAACGGGCTGGACGGGCTTAGTTGCGGAGTTAATTAGCCGGAAGTATAAAACGGAATGATGGCGTCGGTTAGAAGAAACCAACGTAACGTGATCAGTAGGCCGCCTGGTTTATAGGGTACAAAAGGAGCGCGATATACATAAAAACCGCGCTCCTTTTGTACCCTATAAACCAGGCGGTACGTACGTCAATTACCGACGTGCTGGACGAAGCACCAGGAACCGTTGTTGAAGCAGGTAATAACTACCGAATAACAAACCGCTGAAAAACAGGTCGCCAAAGACGCCATTCAGGAAAAACGACGTTCCATTATAGAAAGCCAGACCTGCCGCATAGCAAGTCATCAGTCCCGCTGCTGTTTGCGGATAGAACGAGCTACCATACCAAACGGCAAAATTGGTGATCAGAAAAAACAATACCGAAGACGTAATCGAAGCAATGGCGATGCGTCCGGCTGCAGGCTGTTGCAGATTCGGGCGACGGACCGCCCACAGACCGAGCAACCAGGTTAGAGCGAAGCTGATGTACACGGCCCCCATGCTCCCATGAAAACCGATGAGAGAATCACTCAGTAACATAGCCGCCAGCGGAGCCGCCAGCCCTAACCATTTCCGTTCAAAGGTAGCCGCGCCGAATAATGCCAGAGCCGCTATGGGCGTAAAATTAGGCCAGTGTGGGACTAAACGGAACAAAGCAGTAGCTAGAACAAGGGTGGTCAGCGTGAGTAAACGAATTTGAAGCGGCTTCATGGTAAAATCAGCGATTGATGTATTGACTTATGTACGACTGCCTTCAGTAGAATAACGGTTCAACTGATACTGGATGCGAGCGAAGGCGATATACGTTTGACAAAGGTAACTCCATAAACAGATACAGCCAAGCCCAATGCACATCCCGTTAATAAAGATGATCGTTGCGTAAACTACTACCCTGGTATTGAGTTCATACGGTCAGTACTATCTATCTGGAAACACATTATGACTGCCTTACTGCTTGTCGATATTGATTGGGGAAAAATGGTTACGCCTAGTATGTCACTCTGGGAAATCTTAATTCGGGGTACACTCACTTATTGGTTCTGTTTTGCCTATATCCGATTTTTCAGACGTGGGGCTGGCCAGCTTGGTATTAGCGATTTATTGCTCATCACCCTTATTTCAGATGCATCACAAAACTCGATGGCGGGGGAGTATACCTCAATTACGGAGGGGTTTGTTCTGGTGGGCGTACTGGTCTTCTGGGATTATGCCATTAACTGGCTTGGCTATCGATCGGTTTTCTTCAGCAAAATAGGGGAGCCAGATCCTGTTTTGCTGATTAAAAACGGCGTTATGCAACGTCAGAATATGAAAAAAGAATTAATTACAGCCTCAGAATTAACGGGCATGCTTCGGGAGCAGGGCGTGGATGACCTGGTACAGGTGAGAGCCTGCTATATAGAAGGTAGTGGTAATATTAGTATCATTAAAAAATAAACTCAGCTCTTTTACCATTCATCATGAAATAAGGCCGTTTATCCTTTTAAATCTCCATTTATTATTAATTAGATAGTTGTCTAAATGATTAATTAGATATTTGTCTAACTATTTAATGATAGGCAAATGAACAACCTCTTTAAAGCCCTAAATGACCCGACCCGTCGGCAGATACTGGACCTGTTGCGCGGGGGCGACCTAAACGCCGGTGAGATTGCCGAGCGGTTCGATATGACCAAGCCCAGTATTTCGCACCACCTTGATCTACTCCGGCAGGCCGGTCTGGTAGAAGCCACTAAACAGGGGCAGTTTATCAATTATACCCTCAACACCACCGTTCTCGACGATCTGCTGGCCTGGTTGATCAGCTTTCAGAAAACGGATGCGCCAATTTCTGAGAAAACACCGAATCAAAACCTGTAAACACCTACTCAAATGAAAAGGAATTCTACATCTGCCGAGCTACTAATGGTAGTCATTATGCTATCTCCGCTAGTGTATCTGGCAATTGTCTGGAATCAGCTTCCTGCTGAAATTGCCACACACTTTGACCTGCAGGGGAATCCAAACGACTGGCAACGGAAAGAAACGGCTGCTTTATTAATTGGAGGCTTATCTGTATTTCTTTATCTGGTTCTCCGATTCCTGCTAGCTCTTGATCTTAGAGGACAGCTACAAATGTCGTCAAACTATCAAAAACTACGTTTTGCTGTTACGCTTCTGTTTGCGGCCATGATGATCTGGTTATTCTATATGGCTGGTCATCCGGTAGATACTAAATTTTCTACTAGCGTAATACTTGCACTGGTTGGATTAATGTTAGCAGGAATGGGAAATTACCTTACCTCGATAAAGCCCAATTGGTTTGTAGGTATCCGCACTCCCTGGACATTAGGAAATGAAACTGTCTGGCGTAAAACGCACCGTCTGGGTGGACGACTAATGGTAGCAGGTGGATTATTAAGTGCGGTGCTGGCTCTGGTTGTTCCAATGTCGTATAAAGTAGGTTGTGTACTAGGCGTCACAATGCTTACCGTACTCATACCCGTTGTGTATTCCTACATTTATTCCCAGCAGGAAAAAAGACATCAACTTAATTGATTGCTCCTGCGGTGTGTCTTTAACGTTTCGTTAGATGCTTTAGCTACGAAAAAGAATCAATAGTATCAAATCATACTAATTTGTTAATTATCAACCAGCTATGAATCATTTCCTCCCTATCGTCTTTCTATTCCTGTCTGCTAATTTGACCACATTTGGCCAGACCGAGGAGCCTATTCATTACAAAGTCATTGAGCCAGCTGGGGCCGATCTTACACTCGATGGTACGCTTACGGTGCCCGATAAGGTGAAAAAAGCGGTGCCAGTGGTGCTACTCATTGCCGGTTCAGGCCCGACCGATCGCGATTGTAACAGTACGTACGGATTTAAGACAAATGCCTTTAAAATGCTGGCCGATAGTCTGGTTCGACAGGGAATAGCCGTTGCCCGCTACGACAAGCGCTATTCGGGCACTAATCTGAAGTCAGCCGTTGCTGCAATCAGCACAGATAAACACCGATTTGACTATTATGTAAGCGATGCTGTTGGGTTTATTCAGCAATTACAGGCCGATAAGCGATTTTCTAAAGTGATCGTAGCAGGCCATTCAGAGGGCTCATTGGTGGGTATGCTGGCGGCAAAGCAGACGAAAGTGGCTAAGTATATTTCAATTGCAGGGGCTGGCCGGAATATTGCCGATGTTATGAAGGTGCAGTTTCAAACGGCTCTGCCAGACACACTTCGTTCGTTAGCATCCGTAATTCTCGACTCGCTTAAGGAAGGGTATCGCGTTCAACGGGTGAATCCGTTCCTGCAAACCATGTTCAACGCAAAAATGCAACCGGGCCTGATTTCCTGGATGAAATATGACCCCAGCGTTGAAATCAAAAAATTCAATGGGCCAGTTCTGCTGATTAATGGGAAGAATGATATTCAGGTAGCTACCAGCGAAGCTGAACTATTGAAAGCAGCCCGGCCAGATGCGACACTGGCGCTGATTAATCGGATGAATCACATTTTCAAAAATGCGCCCCTGGATCGGGCTGAAAATATTAAAACCTACAATAATCCTGAATTGCCACTTACGCCTGGGCTGGTTGAGACAATTGCCCAATTTGTGAACAACTAGTAGACAGGTTATTAGTTACTGGTTCTTAATCTGATGGTTTAATCGACTACTGACGCAATGACCAATACCTAATTAGCAGAGTAGTGTTGCAGATACGCAATCAGCCGCTCGAAATGCAACTGCTCGTACGGGTTTTGGGTCAGACGAATCAGCAAATGGCGGTAACTATCTACTAACCCTTCGAAGTGGGGATTGTGATTTAGCCGGGCGGCAATCAGGCCTTTGTAACAGCGATGGGTTTGGTTATAAACGAATTGACACGGCTGATTAGGGCTTTCGTTCAGCAGTAGATCGAGGGTGGATAGGATAGAGGCTGAATCGAGAAAATCGAATCCCTGTTTGTTGAAAAATAATTCGATTTTCTCACAAACGTCCGAAAGAGCTTCTCCCGAATGAATCTTATACCGGGAAGACTGAAAGCCGCTAAATCGGGCAACCGACAGGAGAAACGTATTGGCGTCGAGCCGGAAGTCAGGTTGATTGTTCAGAAATTGCTGGGCAATTTGTTCAATCTGGTCGTTCCTGGCCCCAAAATTAACATCCAGCATAGTATCATCCACACAAAAAACAGAGGATAGAATAATATTCTGAAACCCGCTGGTATTGATGCGCCGAAACTGTTTTTTTTCTGGCAGCAAGGTAAATCCGTGCTCGGCGAAAAACGGAGCAAGGTGCTGATAGAGATTGGTTTCAAATGGAGTAATGGTCATCTTGTTTGTCACAACAATTAGTAAAGAGGATCATATTACGACATAACTAGCAGGCAAGAATTAAGTTAGTAGAATTTCCAGAAATAATTTAATTTTATACACCAAATTTAGCGATTCAATCAACTAATTTCAGCATAACGAGAAATAGGCTAATAAAATGAAACAGCTGGTAAATTGGTTGTACAACTCTCTGATCAGGGTCATCCAGGTCGTATTCCCTGACAGCAATCTGGCGCAGCGAAAGGGAAATCAGGATATTGATCGTAGCAAAGAGAACCGGAGCTTTTCGGTGGGACGCCTGTATTATAGCATTCCGGGTAAGTGTTACAGCGGGTTTATTATAAACGGACGCATAGTAAAGCCAAACGCCTGACTAAGAAGTTAGTCAGGCGTTTGGCTTGTTTGGAAGTGGTTGCTGCACAACATTAGGCCATAGGCGCAGCGGCAGAAACAAGCCGTCTCAGCATACGCGAGCCGGCGGTTTTTTTGGTCTGCATTTTATTCAAATACCGACAGCACAAACAGTCTACTTTTCCGCCCCTACCAAGCCGCTGGTCGATAGCAGGAATGCGTAGCCCCTGAGGGCAGTTGTCATTGGTGTGATAAACTAATTGCTGAAGGGTATAAAAGGGGGAGATTTGAGCCATTTTGAGTCTTGATTAAACGTGAGTTACCATATAACTCGAATCAAGCCAAATCGGTTAGCTTTTGAGGTAATGAATTAATCAAATATTAATAAATTTGTCTGATAATGACTGTATGGATGGATAGTGGTATCTCATCAGTAGTTTATAACAGGCCTGTTCTTAACGCCGATTTTTGTTAAAGACAATTGCGGGTAGAGTAACCGTATCAAACCAATAATTTCGCAAATTTCTTACATAGTCGACCCATTCATCCAGGCGCGTAGGTTTGATGGTAAAGGCAGAAACGCCTAATGCATATGAGTTTTCAATGTCACCATATAAGTTGCTGACGGTGAGGATAACAACGGGCAGAAAACGTGTGTTTTCATTCGCTCGTAAAAATGATAAAAAGTGTAGGCCGTTATCTGCGGAACTTAAGTTAAGGTCTAGTAAAACCAATCGTGGTCCGTACCCTTCCAGGGTTTCAATATAGGCGATGGCTTCAGCAGCGCTGGTTACCTGAAAAAACGAGGCTTCGGGAAAAACCTGCTGTGCGGCATGATTTAACAACTCAATCAGATGCGGATCGTCGTCCACAAGAAGGATTGAATAGCGGTATGGCATTGGTACGGGGAGCTTGGTAAGCAATATAGCTACTCTTTTACGCATGCATAACGGGGGGCGTCAACAGAATCTAGTTGGCCAGAGTACTACTAGTCCCACCCATTTTGTATCCATTTAATCCAGTTGCTGCATTCGATTTAAACCGTCCTCTATGGCACGCACCGTTTTGATGGTATCCTTGAGTAGTGGCCTGATTGTGTCGGGGTTTGGGTTGATCGACTCCGTTATCAGGTGAAGAATCGTTTCATGGAGTTGAAGAACCTGCGGTCTGACCTCATCCCTGGCAATAGCCGCTATCTGCTCTAACTCAGTATTTCGTTGTTCTAACAATCTTTTAAGAGTTGTCAAAGCTTTATTGGTTCTTCTGAGCTCCAGTAAGTTGACAACCTGTTTGGCCAGAATTTTTAACGAGCTTAACTGGTTTTCCGTTAACTGCTTAGGCGTATGATCAATCACACACAAAGAGCCCAGCGCATAACCATCCTCGTTTATCAGAGGAACGCCCGCATAAAAAATCACATGGGGATCGCCCGTTACTAAAGGATTGCCCATAAAACGCGCATCTTTCCGAGAATCAGGAACAATTAACAGTTCCGTTGGATTGAGAATTCCATGCGCACAAAACGCAAATTCTCGTGGTGTTTCGCGTACCGTAAGGCCAAGATTGGATTTAAACCACTGCCGATCGTCATCAATCAGGCTGATTAATGAAATGGGCGTTTGGCAAATTTCGGAAGCAAGCGTAGTTAGTTCGTCATAATCCGGTTCGGGTAATGAATCAAGAATCTCGTAACTTCGAAGGGCATCTATTCGGTTGGTTTCCTCTGGGGGAGGGGGAGGAATTTGCATGGTTTATTCAGCCAGATTATGGTCAAAACTACGTAGGATTTACAAGACTCTACTCATTCAGGCCCGTAAAAACTGCCTATTTGCATCGGCTATACGGTGTGTAACGTTGAATAAACCAATTTGCCTGACAGCGTCAAAAGCAGCGTAACCGATTACGTTTTTAACTGAGCGCTATGGGGCACTCAACAAGTTAATCAATGTGAATTCGGGTTGTAAAGGCTACACTAGCTATGTACAAACCCGAATTCACATCGTCTATTCTTCTGGATATCAGGTTAGGCAACCTTGATATGCGCTGGTACAAAGGAATTCCATTCTGGTTTAAGCAGGTGTGTACTCGTACAGCATTTCTTGGGTAGCTCAAGACCTAGCTGCTTGGTAACTCCGTATATCCGCCGTCGGCTAATTTGAAGGCGAGCGCCATTTCGCATAATTAAGTGGGCATCGATGGAGGAAAGCACAATACAGCTATGAACATGCTGTGGATTAATTAAATGGGCCTTGTGATTCCGAATAAACTGGGGCCAGCGATCACTATACCATTTTAAGGTTCTGCTCGATAAGATCGCCTTTCCATTCAGGAGGTAGATCGTACAGTAATTCACATCCCCGACTAAATACATAATCTGTTGAGGATCAAACTTGTGTTGTACCTGGGCTGCGTTTAATTGTTTCATTGTAGGTATGATTGATAGGGGTGGAAAACTAAAAGTATTCTAATTTAGGCTTAAGTATAATAATAATTTTTTAATTGTTTTTAATTTTCTTTAATTGGTAACATAATATCTTATGGTACTCCAATAATTTTTTAGATCGTTGCTGGGTAGTAACTGAAGAAGCCATTAGGATGAGAGATGGAGAGGGTACGTTTAGACAAGTTCCAGTTTTTCGTTAACTATATCTATACGAACACTAGGTTTTTTAGTTGCTAAGGGTACATTTTACAACCTTTTTAACTAGATTGAGTCCTTATGCAGAGTTGATCATTTTTAACTGAAAACTAACGTTTACCAGATGAAAAATGTACGCATACCAAGCTTGATTGTAATCTGCTACGGGGTTATTCTATTCGTAAGTCTGGGTGCTTCAAATTGTGTCAATGAGCCCAGCTATTCAACCACGCCACAAATTGAATTTAAAGGGATTAGTCGGTACTCGCTTGGGACAGGGGCAGGTGTAGGGCAACAGAAGCGAGACTCTCTGGTGATCACGATAGGCTTCAAGGATGGGGACGGAGACCTGGGCGACAACCTTCCAATTAGTGCTGCTGATACGGCTCGTTACCTGCAAGCAGGGGGCTGGGGGAGTTACAGGATTAAGACATTTAGACTCGAAGATAATCAGTTTAAAGAGCTCCCCAGTAGAGAGGATAATGCCTTATTTTTTCCTCAGCTGGGCCGCGAAGGAAAGAAGGAACCCATTGAGGGGACTATTGACTTTAGGCAAACCTATCAATACACCAACAGCTACAGAAACTACCTGATAAAGTACCGAATTCAACTTCGGGATCGGGCCTTAACCAGCAGTAATGAAATCGAAACGGACACCATCACGGTTCCCTTCCCCGACCGTTAGTGACTGGACATCAATGGACAGGGTCTACCTCAAAGATGAACCAGTTATGAAATACAGCCTGAGTCTGCTTCTAGTACTAAGTGTTAGTATCAGTTGCGACAGAAATAAAGTTGATCCTTCGGTGTCGTCCTGTACATATGCTGGTAGAACACTGACACGCACCACTCAATTTATCAACCATGTTCCGGCCACGATAATTGCCGTTACGTCACCAAACACACCTGTCATTAGCTTCCAGATTAGTCGAGCGGGGACGTCAGCACCGCTTAGTAGTTGTAATTTGCCAGTGGCCTTTGCAAAAGACAGGTTGAACGTTACAGTAAGTGGATACCTTCTCACATTTCCTGGTATGGAGTATATGAACCTGAGCCCACTTCCGTTCGATGTAACGGATGTTAAAGTGCGTCTGTAGAAATTTTCCAGGTTGTGTGTCAGCTTACTTAGTTGCCAACGAAAATGTTAAAACCAAGCTTTAACGTGGCATTTCGATACGTATAACTAGGGAAATCAGTTGATGTAACGGAGTCATAGGTCACTGTTGAGCTATACCAATGATAGCCTATGTCAGTTTGCGCCTTTATCGATGCAAGTATATGAAACTAGAAGTGATTAATCTGTGATGTAAGTCAAATAAAGTTAATGGAATTATAATTTAAGCAACTTCTTGGCCTTTCTGTAATTGCGCTATTTTTCTGGTGTTAATCAGTTATACCATGAATGCACGAGTGTACTTATTTTTAGTACTGGCTTGCTTGTCTGGTAAGCCAGTGAGTGCCCAATGGAGACTCCTCTACCATAGCCAGGATATCAATAAGCAACAGGATACATCCCATACCACGAATCAAATTACTTCCATTGAATCGAGGGGTGTGTTGAGTAAGTATTTAGTAGTTCAGTATGCGCAGATAAAGCGGAAATTGATTGCTAAAAAATCAGTCTGGGGCCTTGTGGATGGGCAGGGGGCCATCTGGCGATCCTACCAGAAAGAGCTCTTTTTAGTGCTCAGATACAATGGGGGCTGGGTTGAGTATGTCGTAAACCGTCCGGTTCGAACGAGACTTACAGCGACTTATGCCGCCAGTATGTATAGTCGTACATTAGATAGTAAAATTACCTCAAGCTGGACAAAAGCCATGGAAGAGATTCCGCCTGGGCATATCTCCCGTTGATAATAGACTATTGATTGTAACGAGAACGATGTGATTGGAATCTAACGGCACGCCATAGCCTTACATACCGAAAAAACACCAGACCAAAGGGCCTGGTGTTTTGATACACAACCAATTGCAAACGAAAGGAAGTTTCTTAAACGAACGTGCCGCCAAATCCATCCACGTTTGAGCCCGTTTTCAGGGTGAGTTTTTTTACGTTACCCAGTCCCGTAAGTTTGGGTGTTTGGTAGGCCTTTTTAGCCGGACCAGTCGATATAGTTTTAGATTTTAATTTCATCTGTCAGGAAAATTAACGGTGAATTTGATGCCTGATTCAGCATCCAAACGAATTTATTGGACAACGATCCGATGCTGGCGGGTCTGGCCCCGTTCTTCGACTTTCAGAATGTACACGCCACTGGAGAGCTTATCCGACGCCTTCAGTAACAGATTTCCTCCCTGAGTGCCCGTTTTTAAAACGGGCTGCAAACGACCATCCAGCCCATAGAAGCTAACCAGGGCGGTTTCGGGCTCATCCAATCGAAGCGTAAAGCGGCCATCACTCACAATTGGATTGGGAAATGCCCCATAGGCCTCCTCGCGAAGGATCACCGAAATGGCGGGGTAGAGCGTGACTTTACCGCTCAAATCGGTTTGCCGTAACCGGTAATAGCTCGTTCCCTGGTAGGGAGCCTGATCCAGGAAATGGTAGGTCTTCAGGGAGTTGCTATTGGCGGATTCAACGCTGATTTCGCCAATTGTCTCGAACAGTGTCAGATCCTTACTGCGCTCCAGTTGAAACCCCCTGTTGTTGGTTTCAAGCGATGTTATCCAGCTTAGATCAACCGTATGATTCGCCTGAGTAGTTGCCGTGAAAGAGACCAGAGCAACAGGCAGGGCAAAGGCCGGTGAATTAGACACGCGGTTCGTATTTAGATTAATGGCTCCGGCAATGGAAAGTCCTCTACCTTCCAGGGCAGCCCCGGCCAGTAAGCTAATGGCTCCATTTGCCAGGATCGTCCCTCTAAACAACGAATTAAGGCCAAGATTGACTGCTCCATCGACTTGAAAATACACATTGGCAAATGAGGCTCCATTGGTGAGCAGGATTCCTGAGCCCGTTGCGGTGCTTAACGCTCCAGTTAACTTAATGATAAACACTGCGTTGGCATTGCCCTGCGCATCCAGGGTCAGATTTCCCGCCAGGGTTGACGCGCCGGCAGGTCCACTCTGGCAATACACGCCGGGCGTAAGGGTCAGCCCGCCCAGGCTAGGGCTAACGGCCGACGCGCAGGCTACATTGGTCAGGGCCGTATAAGCGCTGGAAACATCAGTAGCTACCTGGGCTGACGTAGCATTGGCTACGTTGGTCTGACCCGTAACTGTTCCTGGTGGAAACCCAGTTAAAGCCCCGACGTTGGTCCCGATATCTCCCCGCACGATTGACGCGCCTGTATTGGTAAATGCTCCGGCTACGGTAAATAACGCGTAACTGGCAGATGTTCCCATATTGGGCGCTTGAGCAAAACTAATTCGCTGAAAAGCTAATACTGCAATACATATTAGACTAAGAAGTACTGTTTTGGACATAATGGTATAGATTATGAAATATAAGTTAATAACAGAAAGGTAGTAATTTAGTTTATATATATTTTAAAATGGTTAAAAAAATTTAAACAAAAATAAAAATTCAGTAACCAAAAGTATTGTAAAATCCCAAGTATAGGCTTGCTAGACTATTGTCGCCGTTGGTTGGGCTTAAAGTGCCTTCACTCCATTAGATAGGCTTTTTACAGGAGATTAAGTCAACTAGTTTTTTGCGATACTACCCTATTTTACTCAGGCTATAAGTAATTACCGGCGAAGAATTCAGTAAAATTGACAGGTTACATCAAAAATGATGGTACTTTACCAACCTAAACAAGCCAGATCACTCATTGCAGGAATAGAGTTGAATCAGCAGAGTTTACTTTCCCCTGGAAATGCAGTTTTCTATTTAGTTAGTCTACACAACCAGAACCACAAAGTAATGTCATTGAAATCTGAAGAGGACCTGAGGGGTATGCAGCAGATTAGCCAACTAGTTGGCTCAACCCTGAAACATATGCAACAATATGCCCGACCAGGGATGTCGACGCTTGAGTTGGATCAATATGGGCGACAACTGCTGGAAGGACAGGGTGCCCGATCGGCCCCTAAGCTCACCTATGGCTTTCCCGGCTGGACCTGTATCAGTTTAAACGAGGAGGTCTGTCACGGCATTCCCGCTGCGAACCGGCTTCTCCAGGAAGGGGACTTAGTCAATATTGATGTATCTGCCGAACTGAATGGCTATTGGTCTGATAATGGTGGATCGTTCGTGTTGGGGCAGGATATTCATCAGCATGGTGCGTTAGTAGAAGCCTCCAAGCGAATCCTGGCCAAAGCCATTAGCCGCATCCGAGGAGGGGTACTACTTGCTGAGATTGGGCGCTTAATTGAAACGGAAGCCAGGCGAAGTGGGTATCGGGTCATCAGGAATCTGGCTGGGCACGGCATAGGCCGGAGCCTGCATGAAGAGCCACTTGAGATTCTATGTTATTATGATCGGTCTAATAAAACCCGGTTTCGAAAGCATTCGGTTGTAGCAATCGAAACGTTTTTATCCACCAAAGCCACCTATGCGCATGAAAAGGGGGATGGTTGGACCTTAATTGCGAAGGACAGTTTTGCCGTGCAGCATGAACAGACGATCATCGTTACCGATCAGCAACCGATCATTCTGACCGCTGCGAATCAATTGTGGGAGTAACGTCTCGATTAGCTCATCACCACCTACCATAAATCCCCTGTACAGGAGCTTTATCTTAGCTGGTAGCTGTTAAGAAAGCTTAAGGATTTTATTAGCTTACAACCACACAAGCTTTAAACGCGTCTCTACAGCAAACAAACTGTGTAGACAATGAGACGGTGTTTAGTACTATTTTTTCTAACAATGCCTCTGGTGGGGAAAGCCCAAACCTTGAGCAACGACAAGCAGCAGGATTTACTCGGAAAGGGGCACATTAGCCTAGGGGTAAGTGTGGGGCAGGGCTACCGGGGCACTTATCCAACAACAAATTTTGTCTCACCTCGTATCCAGTATTTTATCGCCAATGGCTGGTCAATTGCGGCTGAAGGACGCTTCCTCACCAGTACGATCTATCATCAATCTGGCAATAAGCCTGATTATCGATTACTGGCGGGGGGGCTTTCGACCCGCTATTACTTTGTGCGGGGAAAACGGGTGGCTGTTTTCGCTCATATAGGAACCGAATATGGCCAAAGTGCCTTTCATCTTACCCCTGATGCCCCCTTTTCTCCCGGCACGATCTCTAGCACCTGGCAAACCGATGCGGGATTAGGCATACAGTATCGAGTAGGCAAGCGGTGGGCTATCGAAGTGATGGGTGGTCGGAGTTGGTTGAGTAATTCATTGGTTTCTTCATCTGGATTTTTACCACCTGCTGATTTCAATCGCTGGCAATGTAGCGTCGGGATAAATTATCGGTTACACTAAGCGTACTATCAGGGTTGAACCCTGCTATCTGCCACAGGGAACGGAGCGTATTAACCCATCACCCAAAATTGGTTGGATCGCAACTATAACTACAGGTTTAGTTGCGATCCCATAGTGTACTAAGCCTTTTTTTATAGGCCAGGAACTGTTGCTGATTTACGTGTTTATCCGTCGAAATCTCGAGTAGTTTCGCTTGCTTGCCCGGCCGGAAAAAGTCGGGGAGGAGGGACTGGAGGGTTACCGGAGTTGCACAGAGTTGATACTGAATCTTGGCATCCTCGGCAGTATTCCGGGCGGTATAGCCATGGGGTGTTTCGAAATAGGTTTCCAGTTCAGGTTGCCGACTGGGTCCGTCAATCATCCGGAAGATGTGTCCCCCATCATTATTAAGTAAAATAATGCGAAGGTTAGGTGGTACCGGTGCTGACCAGAGAGCATTGCGGTCGTAAAAAAAAGCAACATCTCCAATGATAACCGTTACGATCTGATCGGTAGCAAGCGCAGCACCAACCGCTGTACTTAAACAGCCATCGATCCCGCTAACCCCCCGATTAGCCGACACGCTGACGGCCTGTTGTTCGGATAGTCCGCAGAGGTTAGCATAGCGTACTGGCATACTGTTAGCCAGGTGGAGGATCGACTGCTCGGGAATTTGTTCTAAAACGAGTTGAACCGCCGACCAGTCGGTAAGTGCACTCTCTGCCTTTGCCAGTGTTTGATTGATCAGACGAGCTGCCTTTCGGTCTGCTTGCAGCCAGCGATTTAAGAACTCGTGGGAGTCATCGTCATCATCTCCCTGTAAAAATTGCTGATAGTCGATATCTGCGAATAGTTTTTCCAGGAATATCAGTGGGTCGGAGGGAATGAGCGTTGTTAAGCTCTGGAACGAATCCTGGATGCGATCCACTGCGGGCTGAATGTGCCAGTGACGATGAGGGTGTGTCAGTCCACCCAGTGACTGACGAAAGAATGTTTTCAGGTTCCGGGTCAGGAACGAATTTCCTAAGGTGATCAGCAAATCGGGCCGGAGTGCATCAGCCTGTTCTTCTGGGATACCCGATAGGAACGTATCGGTATGGGTAATGAATCGTTCATTGCTGGGAAGATTACTGACAATTTCGCCAATAATGGGAATTCCCAGTTCATCACTGATTTTAGAGAGGATGTCCAGGAGTGATCTATTTCGGGGGATCTGTCCAACCGCAATGAGTTTGCGCTCACTGTTTTCCCAGTCGGCCATCAAGGTATGCCAGGTTTCGGCCGAGAGGGTCGGATTGGCAGGTAGGGTATGAATAACCCGTACCCTGTCTGTCTGGAACGATTCCTGGGGAGTGGGGTAAAATGGTTCGCGCAGTGGAACGTTAATATGTACTGGTCCTACCGGGTACAGGCGGCTTAAGGAAACGGCTTCGTTCACCGATCGTTCGATGAACCAGCGTGTATCGGGGTGGGTATAATCGGCGGGGAGGTCGTAACTACGTTTTACCTGGTTGCCAAATACATTCACCTGATCCATTGTTTGTCCATCCTGTTGGTGTAACCATTCATGGGGACGGTCGGCTGTCAGGAGTAGGAGCGGAACCTGTTGAAAATAGGCTTCAGCAACCGCCGGAGCCAGGTTATAAACTGCACTACCCGACGTACAGATCAATACGACTGGATTTTGTGTTTGTTGAGCAATCCCTAGGGCTACAAACCCTGCCGATCGTTCGTCGGCCAGTACACGCACCCGTAGGTGAGGGTGGCGGGCTACTGCCAGCGTTAGGGGAGCTGAGCGGGAACCCGGCGACACGATCACATCGGTAATTCCTTTTTGATAGAGTAATTCAGCAATGTTGACAATCGGCTGTAGAACTGGCATGTTTTAGTGGGTGAACGCGTGAACTAGCGAACGAGTGGTTAGAGGCTGCACACGATAAGTATACGGCCAATCGGTTGCTCTCAATACAAACATAAGCCGAAACCAGACGAGCTGTCGGACTTTCTATCATAGATTTTCTGTTACTTTGCTTATACGTACCCAGTAATCGTTCTGCAACTATAAACGATGGCCCTGTTTTACACGTTATTGAACTAACCTACTAAACAAAATCCAATACCTGACAACTTTTGATAATCTCCTGACTATACTGACATGAATCGCATAACCTACGAGAACGAAGACGAAATCCGGGTTAAGTCATTAGCCGGAACCGTTATTATTAACGTCCTCCTGATTGCCTTGTTATTACTGGTAAAGCTATCCCAGACGGTTCCAAATCCACCCCCGATTCAGTTTGTGGAAGTGAACTTTGGTACTGAGTCTCGGGGTAGTGGTCATATTCAAACGCGGAATAAGGCGTCGGATTCGCCGAATCCAGAGGAGGTTAAACCGGCCGAAAAGCGCCCCAATCCCAAAATCAATACAACCCCTCGGATCGAAAAGACCCGGGCTACACCTTCTCCAAAAGTGGAGGATGCGAAACCCGCAAAAACCGCTACTGAAAAGCCATTGATTGTTAGCAAAGCTGAAAGCCCGGTTACTACCCCCGAGCGCCCGGAGCCGAAGCGGGTAGAATCGCCTAAGGCCACGGCCCCGGCCGAACGCCCTGTTCCTGTGGCACCGCCCAAGAAAGTAGAAACGGTTAATAATGATGCCCTCTTTAAAAAGTCATCGGGAGGGGGTGGTTCCAATGGTACGGTCGGGAAAGCAGCCGGTACGGGTGGAAATAATAATGGCGACGATGCCAGTGGTGTTGGGGATAAAGGAAACCCGAATGGTAAAATCAACGCGAAAGAATTTTACGGGACACCGGGAGGGGCTCCAACGGGTGTTGCTTTCGATGTTTCAGGTTGGTCGCTGGCCAGTCGGCCGAGTATAAGCGATGATTCGGATGAAACGGGTAAAATAGTCTTTCAGATTAAAGTGGATGAAAGTGGCGATATTATTAACGTACGTCAGTTACAAAGTACGGTGAGTCCATCGGTAAGTGAAGTGTATCGGAAGGCTGTTCAGCGACTCCGATTAAAACCAAAAGGAGGGGCAACTCCTCCTACGGCTACAGGTACCATTACATTTATTATAAAGTCGAAGGATTAATGGAGTACCCGGAAGCGATCGACTATCTCTACAGTCGGCTCCCCGTTTTTCACCGGATTGGCGCTAAAGCGATTAAACCCGGATTAGGCAATACCCTCGCCTTGTGCGAAGGCCTTGGCAATCCACAGCATCAGTTTCGTAGTATTCATGTCGGCGGTACGAATGGAAAAGGAAGCAGCTCGCATATGCTGTCCGCTATCTACCAGTCGGCGGGTTACCGAGTGGGGTTGTATACCTCACCCCATTTGAAATCCTTTACGGAGCGAATCCGGCTGAATGGTCAGCCTGTAGCAGAGGAGGAAGTCGCCCAGTTTGTTGAGCAGCACCAATCCCTGATCGAATCCATTGAACCATCCTTTTTTGAAGTAACGGTGGCTATGGCGTTCGATTTCTTTGCCCGGCACAAGGTTGATCTGGCTATTATCGAAGTTGGCTTGGGGGGCCGACTTGATTCAACGAATGTTATTACCCCTGAGGCTTCCCTGATTACGAATATCGGGTACGATCATACGGACATCCTGGGGGAAACCCTTCCTGAAATTGCCGGTGAAAAAGCGGGTATTATTAAAGCGGGAGTACCAGTCGTGATAGGTGAAACCCATCCTGAAACTGCGCTGGTCTTTAGCAAAACGGCAGCCCAACTCCAGGCTTCCCTTTTATTCGCCGATCAACACTACACGATTCAGGATGCTGGTGTCGTCGATGAAAAGCGGAACGTAGCAGTCTATCAGGAAGGGAGGAAGCCTCATTTCCTGTCACTGGATTTACTCGGTTCCTACCAACTGCATAATCTGGCAGGTGTGTTGGCAACAGTTGAGGTACTACAATCCGTGTGGCCAGTAGAATCCGAAGCTCTGGAGAAAGGACTATCTGAGGTTTCGATGTTAACCGGTTTAAAAGGACGCTTTCAAACCCTACAGCACCAGCCGAGAGTGATTGCCGATACAGCCCATAATCAGCCGGGCTTACTCGCTTTACTGGAGACAATTCAAACTATACCGTTTACAACCCTACGGATTGTACTGGGGTTAGTTGCTGATAAAGACCGCTCGAAAGTGCTCACTTCACTGCCTCAGACTGCGGTTTATTATTTCTGCCAGGCCCAGACTCCCCGTTCATTTCCGGCTGTTGACCTACAGGAAGAAGCCGCTCTGTTGTGGCGGGTAGGCGAGGTGTTTACTGATGTGAACGATGCCCTGGCTGCTGCCCTTACCGATGCTTCATTCGCTGATTTAATCCTGATAACGGGTAGTAATTATACGATTGCCGAATTAACAAATTTATAAACGTGACAAGACGAAAAACCCACCGCTTTCTGCAAAATGCAGAAAGTCAGAATGTTATTGAAGTTGGTAAACCGCTTTACAAAACAATACGAGGCCACTGGCGGAGCGATTATTTTGGGAATGAAAATCCGATTGTACTAGAATTAGCCTGTGGTAAAGGGGAGTATACGGTAGGTCTGGCGCAGGCTTTTCCGGACAAAAATTTTATTGGTGTTGATATTAAAGGGGATCGAATTGCGCGAGGTTCCCAGGCCGCTCAAACGCTTGGGTTAGCTAATGTGGCGTTTCTGCGTACGGATATTAACTTTCTTCACGAGTTTTTTTCGGGGCAGGAGGTAAATGAAATCTGGATTACTTTCCCCGATCCACAGCCGCGCCCCCGACAGGAAAAGCACCGACTGACTCATCCACGCTTTTTATCTATTTACAAAGATCTGTTTGTACCCGGCGGCACCCTTCATTTAAAGACTGATAATCCAGAATTATTTGCGTACAGTTTGGAGCAGGTGCAGGAGATGGGATGTGTCGATTTACAATCAACAACTGACTTATATAATTCACCCTTGAATGGAATTCACATCGGTATAAAGACAAAATACGAGCAGCTATTCTTTGACAAGGGATTTACAATTAACTATTTACAATGCAAAATGGGTGTGATTTAATATAATCACACCCATTTACAATGCTAATTAATTTACAATTTCCCTGTAAGTTACTGTTGTATATTATTTAACTTTTAGGGTAATGTTTACAAACTTAAAATAACTTGGCAATTAAGTCTGCCACACGGCTCGAATACCCGTATTCGTTATCGTACCAGCCAACAACCTTTGCCAGGGTTCCGTTTACGGCGGTTAATTTCGAATCAAAAATGCACGAATGGGGGTTCCCTACGATGTCGATCGAAACGATTTCGTCCGTATTATATTCCAAATAGCCCTTTAAGCCTTCTTCAGACGCCTTTTTCATCGCATCGTTAATCTCCTGGATAGAGGCTTCCCGTTTCAGAACAACTGTTAGATCCGTTAATGAACCATCTGGCGTTGGTACGCGCAAGGCATTGCCATCCAATTTCCCTTTTAGCTGGGGAAGAACCAGGCCAACTGCTTTAGCGGCTCCGGTTGATGTTGGAACAATTGATAAGGCAGCTGCACGAGCCCGGCGTAGATCGGAGTGAGGAGCGTCCTGAAGGTTCTGATCGGCTGTATAGGCGTGGATGGTTGTCATGTAGCCTTTCTCGATGCCAAATACATCGTCAAGTACTTTGGCCATTGGTGCCAGGCAGTTGGTTGTGCAGGAAGCGTTCGAGATGATCGTTTCGTTACCGGTTAGTGTATCGTCATTGACACCTAAAACAACCGTTGGAATATTTCCCTTAGCAGGAGCAGAGATAATTACTTTTTTAGCACCAGCCTGTAAGTGCATGCCTGCGCCAGCTTCATCGACGAAACGTCCTGTTGATTCTAAGACAACATCGACATTCAGATCTTTCCACGGAAGATTTTTTGGATCACGTTCAGCGTAAGCATTGATCTTCGTACCGTTAACGGTCAGACTTTCGCTATCAGAAGTAACGGTTCCTGGAAATTTTCCATGAACAGAATCGTATTTTAGCAAGTGGGCAAGTGTCGCATTGTCCGTAAGGTCATTAATTGCGACTATTTCGATGTTTTCTTTTTCCAGAAGCCGTCTGAACGATAACCGTCCGATACGACCGAAGCCATTAATAGCAACGCGTATTTTTTCCATGTACAGTGAAAATTGGTTTGTTTTCGGGGTCAAATATACTGATTAATTAAGCGGATTGGTATAGGAGGGAGTTAGCTATAATTTTTAGTATTTAAAAACGGATATTTTAGTAAACTAGAATATTTTAGTATTCTATTAGCATATTGCCACTATTTTGCTAATTATAAATAGCATTTTTAGCAATATTTACTAATTTTGTTAGTATTTGCTAACTTTTTTACTAATATTTCGCTATAAAATACTAACAACTATCCGTATTACTAATTTATATTTTTTCTTAGAAAATAGGAGAGGGGAATAGTAAGATTAATTCTCTTACTATTTTCCCTAAGCTTTAGTCACTAACAGCCACCTATCTTAATCCTATATCAGTTCTAGTAAATTAGCATATTAGTTCAACGTACTAGACTCCTTTTACAGTTGCCTATTCTATTACTTCCTATTTTACTTTCTTTCATGTTTATCTACTTAATATAAAAGCTATTCTTTTAGCATTATAAGGTCTATGCGATTTAGCAATTAGTCACTATAACCTTTATATTTCAGGGCTTTACAATCTAAGATCAACTATTCTCCTATACTTATCCATAAATACACTTGAATCCTCCCACTAACTATACTAACACAAAACGCTATTAATCCTCGTCCTCACCCATTCTTAGCTTTCGTCACCTTGGGAATACATTACCTCAGTCTGGGACATCGATTATTTCAGCCAAGCCAGCCATTCTTGTATGTTTTTAGTAGCGGTCGTGTGGATAAGTCTACCCAGTCTTACTGAACCAGCTGTTTAGAAACTCTACTCAAACAAGGACATTTTAACATGGAGTATATCGGTGCTTATTGATTTGTATCAAATAAGCACCGATATACTCTCAACTCTATTTTTCCTCTCCAAAAGCAGTTTAAGCCTAAAATCTTTATTTCAGCGGTTTATTCCTTCAAGCCATTAAGTCTATTAAATCTCCTACTGATAGCTTGTGTAAAGTCAATTCCTCAATCCAAACAGGAGGAAATGAACGGGCATCATTTTTGCTCTTTAACAAACAACAAAGTCATTACACGTACCACATACACTAAGGCTATAGTCTACTTGAGGCTTGGATACCAGACCACCACGGCAAATAATTTAAGTGGTTATATTACAAGTATACATGTCTTATTAGTACCTTTGAAAAATCAGAAAAAGTAATTACTATAATATTGATGTACAACAATATAAAATTTGGCACTAAATTAAAGTAGACTGATATTCAGATAGTTATACTATTATATATAAATCTTTACTTTACTTTCATGACTAACAAAATCGAGGAAATTTGGGCCAACCGTGAGTTATTGGCAAAACATGAATCTATCCAGATTATAAAAGAAGTAATAAATCAATTAGATAAGGGCGAGCTCCGGGTAGCTACCCCGCCAGTTACTGAAGATGGGGAATGGACCGTTAATGAGTGGGTAAAAAAAGCCATCCTGCTTTATTTCGTCACCCAGCAAATGAAGACAGAAGAAGTTGGCATCTTCACATTTAATGACAAGATCCCACTCAAAACCAATTTCGCGGCAGCCAAGGTACGGGCCGTACCACCTGCTGTTGCACGCTATGGATCCTACCAGGCACCCGGTGTCATACTAATGCCATCCTATGTCAACATCGGTGCTTATGTCGATGAGCGTACGATGGTAGATACCTGGGCAACCGTTGGAAGCTGTGCTCAGATTGGTAAAGACGTTCACTTGAGTGGGGGTGTCGGAATTGGTGGTGTTTTAGAGCCACCCCAGGCAGCACCCGTTATCATTGAAGATGGCGCTTTTATTGGATCACGCTGTATTGTTGTTGAAGGGGCGCACATTGGCAAACGAGCTGTGCTAGGAGCGGGGGTCACCATTACTGGCTCGTCAAAGATTATTGATGTTACGGGTGCTAAACCCGTCGAGTATAAGGGCTATGTTCCTGCTAACTCGGTGGTGATTCCTGGAAGTTATGCTAAACAATTTCCGGCGGGAGAATTTCACGTACCCTGTGCAATTATTATTGGTCAGCGTAAACCATCTACAGATTTGAAGACATCACTGAATGATGCGCTTCGTGAAAACAATGTATCTGTCTAAAAAATAGGCACTGCTGTTATTGTACGATGTAAACTCAAATTAAAAAGTTAAATAATTTACGATTTACGCTAATAATTAATATTGTAAATATTACAAGACTACACCGACTTAGTGTAGTCTTTTTTTTGTTAATTACATTGTTAAACTACAAAATTGCCATTACCTTTGTGTGTATATTTGTAATATCATCCCGAATCTATTTAACATAGTAACTAATCGTCTATGAATTCCTACGGACAACCCATGACCATAAACGACAAGATTAAACAGATTCTCATTGATAAGAATCTAACGCCTTCTTATTTCGCTGATGAAATAGGCGTACAGCGGTCTAGTATTTCGCATATTCTATCAGGCAGAAACCGGCCTAGTTTCGATATCATTCAGAAAATAATCCGACGTTTTCCAGAATTGGGCTACGAATGGATTATGGAAGAAGACAGTCCATCTACAGGGCAACCCGCTTCTTCAGGCTATATAAATCGGCCTGTTGGTCGTCCAGCGGTAGAACGCACCGACCGATTTCCTTCTGGCCCGTCCGCATCAATCCCAACGTATACATCCCAACAACCGGGTATACGTAGTCAACGCAACGAAATTCCGCCAGCCAGTACGCCTGTTCAACTCCCAATTGAAACCCCAGCACTTCCCGAGCAAACTCCCAGTTTAGCCACTGAAAAGAAAGTGGAGCGCATACTAATCTTTTATACAGACGGTTCTTTCCGGGAATACACACCGACGATTTAGTTCTACAATCACGTTTATACTTTTGGGCATGAACAGATCAAGTAGGACAAGTTAAGTAGTTGCCGGAACTATGAATCGACTTGTAATTTTACCTTCCCCCAAATTATTTTCTCATTTTCTATACAACCAGCTTATAGTATGGAAAGGGGTTCTGAGTTTAGAATAAAATGTCCCTAGATCAACCTAGGCGAGTAAAGTAAGGAACTACCGCTGTCAGAAAAGTATGCAAGTCCTGAAGAATATAAGCGTATTTATAGTGCAGCTTTTATTGGCTAATTCTCTTTTGATGGCTCAGGTTGACTTGCCGGGTGGTAGTCAAATGAAGATCCTCGAAATGACCAGCAGAATAGCAGATATAGCTAGCTCTTTGCAGGTCACCAGTATACATTGGTTCAGCGTAAACAATTACTTAACCAGCTCTATAAAAGTGATCAACGTTATTGAGACAGTCTAGTCAATGGATCTAAGTCGGCTTTCAAACAGCAGCTATTTACCCATAAAATGGTAGCGAATGACCAAACCAATCAACTAGTGCTCAGTAAGCTTGTTTCTAAGTTTGTATGGCCTACTCGTCAATAGTATGGAGATCAAGCGACTTTTATCGCCTGGCTGATTCCATGCTAAGTCGAGCTGTCAAAACCTGTATTATCCGCTAAGAATGCTTATCCGAAGGGTCTGATTACACAAAACCCTCACAATCTACAAGAACGTATGAAGCGTTATTCTAAGTGATACTACCATTTAGTTGTGGGTATATTTCACGTTACTTCTCAATTAAGTAGTTTGTCTTTACTAGTAGAATTTTGGTCAACTTGAATCACTCTTTTTTAGTCAAACGTAGCGCGTCATTGCTTATAAAACCGCCTTTATAGGCATTAAAAGCCTATTTTACACCCATAAACTACCTAACTCTCTGTAAAGCAATACTTTAGTGTTCCACGTGGATAACTTGTTGATAAGGCTGTGGATTACATCAATTCTTTTGTTGTATAATTTATATTATGTTAAGTAAAGTTTTTATTAAATAGGGCCAGCATCCTAGATACCGGCCCTATTCTTCTTATTTACTCTCAATGCAAACGATCTTCTTCTCTTCGTACTGCTTCAGAATATTTTCGGTATTCGTCAAATTTTCGGTTACCTCAGCTTCGTCTTTAATTGACTTGGCTTTCTGGAAATAGGGTAATGACTGCTTGAACTTGCCGCAAACTTTACCGTCCAGCTCTTTACCACTTTTGTTGTACTCAGCCATATCCATCTTATCTACGCCACGCTTCATTTCTACCGCTCGGTTAAAGATCCAGACAGCCATATTGAAGTTAGCATCGAAGTTATTCGGATCAACAGCTAATGCCTTTTCCAGATACTGCTTCTCTAAATTATAGTTGTCCATTTGAGTCTGCTTGAGATCAGCTACTTTCTTCTCATTCGCAGCAGCTACGGATGCATTGGCGGCAGCTTCTTTAGCAGCCGCTTCCAGGGTAGCCATTTCCCCTTTCTGTTCAGTGAGTCTTTTCTGAACATCTGCCAATTGACGCTTTAACTCCGCATTCTTGGGTTGCTTCTTGATTGAGGCACTCAAGCGGGCAATTTCACTATTGTAGGCATCGATAATGCTTTTCGAATCGGCCAGTTGCTTGGTTACATTACCGCCTTTCTTTGAATCACCTTCCAGCTTTTTAATCTCCTCATCTGCCTTATGACCAATGTTATTATACACGATAGACAGATTCACCAGATTCTGAACGTTGTTCGGGTCTTTTTCAACCATTTGCTTCATGCCCGTAATGGCTTCTTCCATCCGGTTCGTTGACAACATAATGTTGATCTTCTCATTCGCCAGATCTTTATTGGATGGAGCCAGAGCGATTCCCTTATCCAGTGTGGCCAGTGCCTTATCCACTTCGTTATCGGCCCGATAGAGCATTGCCAGCGAACCGTAGATGGCTACATCTTTACCGCCACCAACAATGTATTTTTCCAGTTGTGTCTTAGCCGTTGCATTGTCCTTTACCTGCTGCGCTGCAATGGCTGAATAAAGCGGTGCCAGCGTATCTTTGGGATTAATATCGCCGGCCATAGTTAAGGACTTGATCGCATCCGCATAGTTTTTAGCCTGGAACTTAGCTACCCCCTGCTGCATGAATGCACTGTAAAGACCTGGGCTCTTCAAGGCTTCCTCTGCTTCCTTAGCCAATTTACCAGGGCCACCTTTCTTGTCCTTATCCAGTTCGATTACTTTCTTATAAGCATCATAAGCGGTAGATGCCGCTGCAGAGTCAACCTTTACGTACCCGCTACTGGCAATATTTTGATACGTTTTAGCCCGATCCATCCAGGTACTGGCCTTAGCACTCGCTTTCGCATCGGTAATATCCTTATCGCTTTTCTCCTTATCTTTCTTAACGGCATCCATTGCAGCGGCATCTACCACAGATGCGCCTTGCTGTGCACGTGCACCTACTGCCAGGCAACACGCAACGAGAATTACAAAAACTTGTTTCATGTGTAAATCGGGGTTGTGTTATTATTTCAGAAACGAAATTACGGAATCTGTCTGTATAAGCATGACCTACTCTAAATTGTTTGAGCCGCCTGGCTGATTATCAATCAATCCAGACGGCTCAGCATTACAGCCTATTGGTTTCTTTATTCAGCAACAGCTTCTGGTTCAGTGGGGGCTACCTCCTCCCCTTCTTCCTGCTTAATTTTTGTAACTGATGAGATCTCATCGCCATCACGCAGGCTAATGAGCCGGACACCCTGGGTATTCCGACCAATCACGCTGATTTCACTCACCGGAGTCCGAATCGCAATTCCTGATTTGTTAATGATCATCAGGTCGTCTGTATCGGCAACGTCCAGTACGCCAACTAATCGACCAACTTTTTCGGTTACTTTCAACGTACCAACACCTTTGGCCCCCCGGTTGGTGATTCGGTATTCATCAATATCCGAACGTTTACCGTATCCATTCCGGGAAATTACCAACAATTGGGCTTCCGACGACGACAGGCACACCATACCAACAACATGATCGGTTGGATCGTCCTCATCGAGCGAGATACCCCGAACCCCGGCAGCGGTACGCCCCATCGGACGAACGCGACTTTCGTGAAAACGAACGGCTTTCCCTACGCTCGACGCAATAACAATCTCATTATCACCATTGGTCATACAAACCCCAATCAGTTGATCATCCTCATCAATCGTGATGGCAATAATCCCGTTCTGACGGGGACGAGAATACGCTTCCAACATCGTTTTCTTAATGGTGCCCTGACGGGTACACATCACAATGTAATTATTGTTGATGTAATCCTCGTTCTTCAGATCAGTCACGTTAATGACCGCCCGGACTTTATCATCCGATTCGATGTTGATAAAATTAGCCAACGGCCGACCTTTCGAAATACGGGAGCCTTCAGGTAGTTCATAGACGGGTAACCAGTATAATCGACCCTTCTGCGTAAACGCCAGCAGGGTATTGTGCATAGTCGCCGTGAACAGATGCTCCGTGAAGTCCTCTTCTTTCGTAGCCGCAGCTTTTGCGCCTACGCCACCCCGTCCCTGCGAACGATACTCGGTGGTTGGTGTCCGCTTGATATACCCTTCATGAGAAATGGTAATCACCATATCCTCGTCGGCAATCAACGACAGGTCACTGATGTTTCCATCCCCGAGCGGATTGATCTCGGTACGACGTTGATCTCCATAACGGGCGCGGATATCAACCAATTCCTCTTTAATCACTTCGCGTTTGCGTTCTTCACTGGCCAGGATTTCGCGCAGGCCCATGATTTCACGCATTAACTCATCGTATTCGGCCTGTAGCTTATCCCGCTCCAGTCCCGTTAAACGTTGTAAGCGCATCTCCAGGATCGCTTTCGCCTGGACATCACTCAGCGAAAACTGCGTCATCAGACCTATCCGGGCCACCTCTGTATCCCGCGACGAACGAATGAGGCTAATCACAGCATCGATATTATCCAGCGCAATTAACAACCCTTCCAGGATATGTGCCCGCTTCTCTGCTTCACGAAGTTCGTACTGCGTCCGGCGCGTTACTACCTCGAACCGGTGCTCAACGTAGTACTTCATCATATCTTTCAGATTCAACAACATCGGACGCCCTTTTACGAGCGCAACGTTATTGATACTGAATGACGACTGCAGAGATGTATGCTTATACAGGTTATTCAGGACAACGTTCGGAATGGCATCTTTCCGCAGGTCATAAACAACCCGCAGACCATCTCGATCCGATTCATCCCGGAAGGCGGTGATTCCCTCGATCTTTTTGTCGTTGATTAACTCAGCGGTTTTTTCCAGCATCACCGCTTTATTGACCATGTAAGGCACGTCCGTTACAATGATCTGGGTTTTGCCTTTGTTTTCTTCGATGGTGGCATGCGCCCGCATCACTACGCGTCCACGACCGGTTTTGAAAGCGGACTTAACCCCTTCCATTCCGTAAATTGTGGCACCCGTTGGAAAGTCAGGCGCTTTCACAAACTGCATCAGTTCCTCAACCGTAATGTCATTATTATCCAGATAGGCAATAATGCCGTCTACGACTTCCGTCAGGTTATGAGGTGCCATGTTTGTAGCCATACCCACCGCAATACCCGACGAGCCGTTAAGCAACAGGTTCGGCAACTTACCAGGCATAACGGTTGGTTCTTCGAGGGAGTCGTCGAAGTTAGGCTGGAAATCAACCGTTTCTTTATAGATGTCGTTCAGGACTTCCTCCGCAATTCGCTTCAGGCGCGCTTCGGTATAACGCATAGCCGCTGGTGAATCACCATCAATGGAACCAAAGTTTCCCTGGCCGTCGACCAGTGGATACCGCAGTGACCAATCCTGGGCCATACGCACCATAGTGTCGTATACAGATGAGTCGCCGTGGGGGTGATATTTACCAAGTACTTCCCCAACGATACGAGCTGATTTCTTGTGGGGTTTGTTGTAACTAACGCCCAGCTCAGCCATTCCAAACAACACCCGACGGTGCACTGGCTTCAGGCCATCACGAACGTCGGGCAACGCACGCGAGATGATAACCGACATTGAATAGTCAATGTAGGCACCACGCATTTCGTCCTCAATGTTAATGGGAATGATGTTACTGGGGGCTTCGAGGTCGGGATTTTCTTCCGCCATTTGCTAAAGGGGTTTCGCAGAAAATTACTATTCCGGCTTACACAGTCTGTGCAAACCACGCTATACACAAATATACAAAATTTTCAGGAGAAAAGAGAAATAAACCCGCAAAAACAAGCCTAAATACGCCAGAGAGGGTATAAAAACAAGCCACCTAAACGCTATTCGCCAACTGTATTGAACACCCCATCATCCATTTGAAATACAATTGTATTTCAACTAAAACTTAGTCCATTTGCCGTTCACAGAAGCCGGTTTATCAGTTTCGATGACAGGCGAGTCATCTTACTGTAAACGACAAACTGAATCTATTCCTTAATCCTGGGATCGAACGCAAACGGCTCAGTCTGTAGTAAGGTAATACGGGTAAAATCGGGATGAGCCGGATTAAGCAGAAAATTCCATTCATTGGGAATAATGGCAGAAGGCACCTTCAGGACGGCGGATCGGCCATGCCGAAGCCACTCCCCTCCTATCCGCTGACAGGCATCATACTGCCGGAACTCAAACCAGTCAGATGGCAGATTTTCTAGTGAAATTATTTCCATAGGAAGCGTATCAGGTACGTCGATAACCATCACCCGAAAATCGGCTAAAAGTCCTTCTCCGCTTCGGTGAACAACGTTTTCCAGACAGGCTAAGGCACGGGTTGCTGCCGTGTAAATCACAAACTGTCCGCGACTATTCCAGCGGGCCGCTCCCCCCGAGGCTACCAGTCGATCCGCATAGATAGTTTTTGTAATTCGGTAAACCAGCATTCGGTTAGGCCAGATCGCCGTATTCGATACGGATTACTTCGTCCATCACTAAATCAATGCCGCCTGAGGTATGCAATAAGTCAAAAGGAACCTGATTCCCCAACCCATAAGCCGGTTTGTCCATCCACCGCCGAAACGCATTAGCCGAGCCAAAAACCGATTCGCCGGTCTGGAACAGAGACATTATTTTAAGGACTTTCTCACTATCCTGTGGGTTTAGTTTCTTATGCTCCCGCTCGTACCGTTGAAACGTTTTTAGGGATGTATCGAAAACCTCCGCGAGTTGTTCGCGTTTATAACCGGTCAGGTCGACTATCTCAAAGAAGCGAGTAGCGGGCACTCCTTTTAGGGCCGAGAAAACAAGTGCTGTGCGATCAGAAACTAGCATGTCACAAACATAGGAATTTTGTCTGGTAAACACAGAATTTTGTCCAACAATTCAAAAAATCTTCTAGTTCGAAAAACCTAAGCGCTCATTAATAGTTTAAGTATATAGTAACCAATTAATTAATAACGTTATGAAAAAGATAAGTTTAGCTTTATTGCTGGCCGTCAGCACCCTAAGTTTCCAGGCTTGCAGTAGCAAAAAGACAGAGAATACGGACAGCGTTGAAAACGCCGAGAAATCCAATGATTCCAAAGAAGATGCGGGTACCGGCCAGACGGAAGATACCAACGAGTTTGCCGTAAAAGCCGCCAATGGGGGCATGCTGGAGGTTGAACTAGGCCGACTGGCTCAGGAAAAAGCGGCCAGTAAGGATGTGAAAGACTTTGGCGCTATGATGGTAAAAGACCATTCTAAAGCCAATGAAGAATTGAAATCGATAGCGGCTACGCAAAACATAACCCTGCCATCAACACTGGGTGAGGATGCACAGAAACATGTTAATGACATGGCTAAACTATCGGGGACTGAATTCGACAAAAAGTACGTGAGTATGATGGTCGATGACCATAAAGAAGACATCGACGAATTTAAGAAGGCTGTTGATGAAGAGAAAACCAATCCAGCGGTCAAAGATTTTGCGATGAAAACGCTGCCCACCCTGCAAAAGCATATGGATGCGATCAATGCAATAGATAAGAAGATGAAGTAATCAGGTAGTATTCAGTTCGGACTACCAACAAGTTCCAACGGCCTTTGTGCAGTATACGGTTTAACCGATACCGCGCAAAGGCCGTTGGCAACTCAACTGGTAGTCCGCTGAGCTATTATACCCAGGAGCGAATACGTAGCCCCTGTTTAGCGCATACTAAAATCATCGTAATGAAAGGAGCCCTTATCGAAGTCATAGGTCGAAAGTCCGTTGAGCAGACACTGAGCAAAAGCAGGAGGTCCAAAAAACCAGATGCTTACACCCTGAAAACTACCAACGGCTCCATAAAGCCTCTTCGCCGTAAGGTATTCGTTTTGGATCGAGTTTAAATGATAAAAGGTAACCCCACTTTGTTGGCATAAACGCGCTAATGAATCAGGAAACAGGCTATCCTTATCCCCTCGCGTGGAATACCAGAAATCGATGGGTGTGTGGGCTCCCCCCTGATTGGCAAGCTGCTCTAAACGGCCCATAAACGGCGTAACGCCGATACCTCCGGCAATCCAGATTTGCCGCCCGGACGGAGTCGTAGCGGGGGTATCAAAGACAAATTCACTAGGGGCCCTCCACCTCTACCGATTGCCCCACCCTTAGGTGATTGCTCAACTCGCCTGTGAAATCCCCCAATGATTTTATGACAAACCGTACGCTATGCTGGTCATCGACTGAAGAGGCAATCGTAAATGGATGTGGTTCACGATCATGTTCGAAGCGTAGAAAAGCGTACTGGCCAGCCCGGTGAACGAACGGCTTCTGGCTGGTTATCAGTCGTATGTCAAGAATACCCTGCGGGCGATTGTCTAGCTGACTAATACGAGCCGCCACTTTTCGGGAGACACCAATGCGCTGAAACAAGCCAATGAAGGCCGCTACGACACCAACGATCACCAGTACTAGCAACAGATAACCACCCGGCGTTGCTAACCAGCGTTCTTTCAGTTGGGCCGTGGCACCATGGTAAGCCCCCAACAGAAAGACAGCCGAAAAAATCTTGTGTGTTTTTCGAAATATATGATAGGGAATTTTCGCACTCAACGCAATGATCACCAGGATAATCACCATGCCTGAGCCCGCTATCTGTAGATTGACACTGCGTAAGTTCGCTGCCGACAAGTGGAGGCTATCACCCGTCATACTACCAACCGACACAAAACGGGTCCGGGGTGTGAATGCGCCATTGCCTTTTAAGGCCAATAGCACTAATTCGGCAGTATGTCCCCATAAATAATCGAGGATAACATCAATAGACATACTCCTGTGAAGGGCCTGAATCTGTGCGATAAACGCATCATCGGTCTGCTGAACCGAGATAACTTCATCGGCTCCTAACGCCAGAAGGGCCTGCAGTGATTCAGGATCACGACCTGTAGCAATGATTTTTTGGCACCGTATCGTCTGGCGATCTGAACGGCCACCCGACCCGTAAAGCCAGTAGCTCCATTAATCAGCACCGTGTCGCCGGGTTGCATATCCGCACGGAACCGTAGCGCCATCGCTGCGCCGATCACAGCATTGGGTAGAGCCGCAGCCGTCGCATCGTCCAGATGATTGGGGACAATGACCATCCGATCTTTTTCGATCACGGCTTGCTCGGCCACCATGCCAGTGACGCCTACGGCATAGACCCGAGTGCCATCGGCTAATACGCCTACGCCATCCCCTCCAATCACCCTTGCCTCAGCAAGGGTGTAGGCCTCACTGGAATAGTGGGTGCCACTGGCTTTACTTCGATCAACATGTTTGATGGCTGCTGCTCTGACGGTTATCAAAATTTCATCTTCGCTGGAAACAACGGGGTTTGGGCATTCAACATAGCGTGGAATTCCCTCTTGTGGATTCATAACGGCTGCTTTCATCCTGTCTGTCTGTTTTGCTGATTGACATGGCAAAAGTAGATGGCAGCCCTGCCGTTAAACGATAACATTTGTTACCAAATTTGAGACCTATGCTTTCCCGCGAGCAAGCTTGTTCTTGAGTCGATTAAAAGCGGAGCTACTGGAAGATGGCTGTTTTGTGAGCCTACAGGATGCTCGCGACGACAGGGCCGCCTGTGCGGTTGTTTAACTTGAAGGGTATTATAATGTCCCAGGACCACCCCAGACACCATTCATGGACTTTATAAACAATTAGCTGTCGTCATTTGGGATAAAAGATCAGTCTCACAAACTCAGCTAAAATTTGAGATTTTGAGACTGATTGGTGAGATGACAATTTGAGACTCAAGCTCATATAGAATGACTTTACCAGGACCACTACTGCACCTATCACTTAAAATGGGCGTTTCGCGAAACGGCTAATTTGTAAGTAGTTAGCCTGACGTTTCGTACTTTGGCTAACATAAAGCAGATAATACAACAGCTTTTGACTTGCTATGTGGTGGTCTTTTGAAGCTTTTGACAAAGCTTATACTAGTAAGGATGGGTCGATCTGGCACTTTAAGGTATGGAGTGATATTTTGTCTCCTAACCCATTACAATTCATATTTTTTTGGAATGCTGATCAGAGTCAAACAGGTCTAATTGAGTATCGTGATAGCCAGACTCTACACCGTCGTAGGATTCAGGATAGAATCCTGAAAATAGTGAGTGATAAATCATTTCGAGAGAAGTACTTTATGTCTCTTAAATTCCCTATCGAAAAACATTACCCAACATAAAGCAAATTATATAACAATGAAGGTGCTTCTTTTACTGTATCTAGGCATTGGTATTTCGAGCTGTACTACAATAAAGGCAAAGAAGCATTCCTTTTCGATAACAATCGGCTCTGGCTTTCACAAAGACACCTTATCGGTAGCTTACAATGGAATACCCTTAATCATCAATTCAGTTGCAGACTCTGATTTTGTGACGGGGATTGTTCCTTCCTTGAGTATTGTAGGAGAAAAAGGGGTACTGAAAGTTAATAGTCAGAAAGGGGAAAGGAGTATTAATGCACAGTTAGATAATGAATCGGCTATTCTTGTTGTCAGGGTGGGACAGTACACTAGCTCAATACCTTTTAATAGCAGAAAGGGCCGTTACCTGCTCATCAATTACGCTCAGAATGGTATTCAATTGAATCAATACAAAAAGCCAATGGTTTTTTATTAAATAAAGTTGTTTATATATACTAGGTTATCATAATGCCACTTATACAACAAGTAGTTTTATTTCGATTGGAAGCGAATTGACTTCAAAAACAGAACATCTTTTCTACACTTTCGTCTCCATTCGCGGCCATACTTTTTATCTAAATAAGAAAAAATTATAGTGCTGTATGCTATCAAGCAGCTATCACTTTCAGACCTAAGGTCACCGAAATCTTCATATAGAAACCTGAACTGTTTTTCTACTGTGGAATCGTTTGTATATCTAGTGGGACCTATCCCACCTTGTAGAAATAACTTTGGTTTACTATTAGTAATATCTAATTGGGCTTTCGCTGCGTTATGAAATAAACATAGGTTTGTACTTTGCCCAAATGCCCAACAAGTACTAAACAACATCAGTAAAATCAATATTATGGATTTGCCCATCTGATATAATTATTGTTAGAGAAGGTAAGTCGATGAAGCACTTTAGTTTCTAAAATAATCCTCATAACTAAGAATTATGTTATGAGGATTATCCTTGATCTTTGTTGGTAAATAAATGTGACTATTCTTATATAAGTACAAATACTAGCAATTGTGTCATCATTTAGCAGATCTAAATAGACTTCTTTTTTTTACAGCCACATTAACTATTTCTTGCACGACAAATATTGAATTTTTACGTCCAAGATGACCATACTGTTTTAGCTCATTAGTGTAAATGCCAATGGCTTCAATAATAAGATAACTATTTACACTATTATTAATCGCTTGGCGAATTTTATCGTCAAATTCTGGATTTTTATATTTTACTTCATTAAGCCCTAATTCTAAATCCAAACTATTAGAGCATCTTTTTCTGCTTATAGGGCTAAAAGACCAGTATTCGTCATAACCTGAGTACTCACCTTTGATACATACTAAATCATTTTTATAATTTGGCAAATCACAAAAGTCTATATATTTAAATAGTTTAGAATCCGTCTGAGTGATAGAAAAATGGTTGCGTACACAGCCAAGAGAAAATAAACAAACTAAGTATAGTATATTCTTCATTAAAAATCAATTCTACTGTTATATAAGTGTCATTTAACTTTATTTTGTCAAGTGGTTTTCCCTTACTTCTAAAAAACTAATGCCTGATACTTTAGGGGACTCAACCAAAAATTCATCTTGTAAGAGAAAAGATACGGTTCTTGGATTCTTTTTATTGATAACGCCTGTATCTACTATAAGAGTAAGTGTATCCGATTTGAATGTGTAATACCCCTCACAATTAGCATCCCCTCGTGAATTACCTATTTCAAAGCGTTTGTCACTATATAGCCCTAACCAAATTCCTCTCCTAGTGAGGCTTCTCTATATGCTTCAAATATTAGACCTGGTCTGGGTAATGGTGTTTCAAGTATTGCCAAAATCGAGAAAAACAGAACCACGACAGTTACTAGCATTACTCCTATTGTAGCAATCATTTTCATGCAAGTTTTTCTGTTGTATAAGTGGCAATATGTTTACCTAAAGCCTTGATTCTACAAAAATATAACCCAAGTGACGGATTTTGTACGAAACGGCAAAACGACGCCATATACTAGTTTTGTTCACAAGCATACGAGCGTTTGCTTGTGAACAAAACATAATAACACTATAGAGGCCGTTCCTGGTTTGTAATTTCATTTATATAGATTCTCAAATAACGCTGATTTTACTATCTGTAACTATCTAACCCGTACGTACGTATTTAATCGTGTGTTGAACTCACAGCTTGAGTCGCTGGCAAGCGTTGGCAATTATTTGTTCGACCCCGACTAAGCAGATAAAACTAGTAATATGATAGTGTTATTATTTGTTGCTCGTATTCTCGTTGTTGTAGGCATGTACTACGCGCTGCGGAAAGGACGGAAGGATTGGTCTCTGTTACTGGGTGCTACCTTGTTTTTACTGACATTTATTGGTTACAGTCTGGATGGGAGTTGGTTTTGGGCATCCCTTCAAATTGCCGTCATGTTCACCTTTCTTTACAGATGGTTACTATACAGAAAATCAAGCTAAGCCAATACTCACTTTTAGGGGCTTAATGAATCTTGACCAATAAACAGTTAGATACACTGAACAAAAATGTTGCCTATTAAACGGTCTTACAAAAAGGCTTGTTTGAGTTTGCAAGGTACTCCCCTTTGCGGTCCTCTTGGGTTGTTTACCCTTTACGGCTCATACGAGCTTCCCACTTGTTGGGGAGGGGAATACTGCGGCAAAAAAATCGTTCTTATCCCCCACCATTCTAGCTCCTCAAACGCACAGATTTGGTCTATGTAAACGGGTAGAGGTACAAATGGGGCTCCAAACCAATAGGGTAGTCAGTGAGTTGGGCGCTACTAGCCAGCTAACCATTTTTTTAAGTGTCTGAATCGAGCCTTGGGGATAATAATTTCTTTAGCTTTTGCGCCATTGACTAGGAATAGACAATACTTCCCCTGTTGCCAATAGGCGTATTTCTGGATGCTTTTGCGGTGAAGAATCACCTGGCGATTCGCCCGGAAAAATTGGGTCGCATCGAGTTGAGCCGCTAATTCAGCCATGGTTAAGTCGATCTGAAAGGTCCCCAGCGGGTGACATACGTAATAGGCGCTGGTGTGCACATAAAAGTAAAGACAATCGGCTACGCGTAGGATCATACGCCCGCCCTCGGCGTGCCCCTGGATTGTCTGTAGCCAAACGGGTGAGGCTTGAGGGGTGGGCCTTAGTTGATGCCGTTTGAGACGACTCTCGATGGCCGCCAGCAGATCCTTGGTACTAAAGGGTTTGGTCAGGTAATCATCGGCCCCCAACTCCATCCCCTGCCGAAAATCCACCATGTCCGATTTGGCCGTTAAGAAGATAAAGGGAACACTGCTTAACGATTCCTGCGTACGAATATGGGCTAATACCTGATACCCACTCAACTGGGGCATCATTATATCACAAAGGATTAAATCCGGCGGTTGTTGGCTGGCTAACTGGATACCCGCCAGGCCGTCGGCCCCCGCCGTAACCTGATAGCCCTTCAGCTGTAGAATTTCCAGCAGGTTTTTTCGAATTTGCTCTTCATCTTCAATCAGTAGGATGTGAGTCGGCATAGCTAAGCAGTTTATGCATAGTGGATTCAAAAACGTATAGTCGACTACCCGTAGCTAAACGTCTTCCGGTAGGTGTGGTAACCAAATGGTAAAGGTGCTTCCTTTTTTATGTTTACTCTGGACCGTAAGCCGCCCCTTATGGAGCTCCACGTACTGGCGGGCAATGACCAGCCCTAACCCCGTGCCCGGGATTCCGATCGTGTTACTGGCCCGAAAAAATGCCTGAAATAAATTAGCCCTATCCCCAGCCGGTATGCCAATACCCGAATCGGCCACCTCCAGGCGCAATTCGTTGGCCCCAAAGTGAATGGTCAACTTAGGGTCCTGAGCCGAGAATTTAAAGGCATTGGACAGGAGGTTACTCAGCACATGACTCATCAGTTTCTCGTCCAGATAGGCCTGGTAGGGTTTTCCCACCAGCTCAAGCTGCACCCGCCGGTGGTCACTGCGGCCACTGTAATGAGTAGCCATCAGTTGGGTACACAGCGCCACCGGATCCAGCCAGCGAGGACTGACGCTGACCCGACCCGCTTCAATTTTGCCGATGGTCAGCATATCCGAAAGCAGTTCAGTCACATGCTCGATCTCCTTGTAAATCACGCCGATATGTTGCCGGATCGAGGCCTGACCGGTGGGTACATCCAGGTACAGTTCGATCAGTTCCGTACTGGTTTGAATGGTGGTCAGGGGGGTGCGGAACTCGTGGGAGGCCGTGGAGACAAACTGGGATTTGAGCTGGTTGAGCTCCTGTTCCCGCTGGAGCGACTGCTCCAAGACCCGTTCTTTTTCTTTCTGACTGGTAATGTCATTGACAATGCCCAGGTGCCGGGCCACCCGCCCCGCCCCGTCGCGGACGAAAAAGGTACGCACCGACAGCCACCGCCTGGAGCCGTCGGCTTGCTCGATCCGGAAGTCCAGCTGGCCTTCCTGGCCCGCCCTATAGTCCCTAAACAGCGTCTGCATCGCCGGTTGATCAGCCGCTACGATGCACTCCATAAAGCTGGTGGTATCCGCGTAGACACTCTGAAGCGAGCGGTTCCAGATCCGCTCATAGGCCGGGTTGACGTAGAGCAAACGAAACGGATCCGCCGAGTGGATCCAGAATACCTCGTCGACATTCTCGGCAATCTCCCGGAACCGCTGTTCGCTCTCTCGCAGGGCTTCTTCGGCCAGCTTCCGCTCGGTTACATCCCAGGCCACCCCGATGGCTTGAACCGGTTGCCCTTGCGGGCCCATTATCAGCAGACCATTGGTTTCAATATAGCGGATGGCCCCATCGGGACGTACAATCCGGGTCAGGTTCCAGATCTTTTCCCCCGATTGACCCAGGTGAGACTGCGCCAAAAAAGGGGCCAGATCATCGGGATAGATCAGGTTTAGATACGACTTAAAGCTCCAATCCGGTCGGCCCGGCTCCAGGCCATGCAAGGCCCACATCCGATCGTCCCAAATCAAGCTATCCGTTTCCAGGTTACTTTCCCAGATGCCCTGGCCAGCGGCCTGGGTCGCCAGCTGGAGCCGCTGATTGAGGAGCTGTAGCTGGGTTTCCGACTCCTGGCGTTCGGTGATGTCATGAGCCGATCCGTACACCACCTCATCAATCGCAATGGCATTCCACTCAATGATTCGGTAGGTACCGTCCTTGCAACGCATCCGATTAATCTGGTTGCGAACGGGTTGCTGGAGGATCGATTGCAGTCGATGCTGGTACACCCATTTTTGTTCGTCGGGATGAATCAGGTGTAAAAAAGGAATCGCCTTGAGCTCAGCCGCCGAGTAGCCCAGGGTGGCCTGAAAGGCCTTGTTGACCGTCGAGATGACGCCCCCACTGTCGGAAATGCAGTGCATGTCCAGGGCATTCTCAAAGAAGGTACTCAGTTCCCGGTCCTTCTGGAGAAGCCGGGCCTGGGCCGTCTTTAAGGCCGAGATATTGGAGGCAATTCCCAGGTAACCGATGGTGGTTCCCTGTTCATCCTGCAAAGCAATCGCGGCTAACAGAATGGGAACGGTAGACCCCATTTTGGTGATCGCCCCCCCTTCCAGGTAGCGATAGGTCTCCCCATTGAGGGTCTGCTGCAAGATAGCCGCTGGATTTCCAGTGGCTGGTCGGCTGGATTGAAAGGAAATGACGGGAAACGGACTGTCGTCAGTGCCCGGCTGCACCTGAACGAACTGCCCGAGTAGTTCGTGGGGGGAGTAGCCCAGTAATTTTTCACAAGCCTGATTGGCCGTTTGGATGACCGCATCGATGCTGGTGGAGATAATGGCTTGCCCCCCGTGTTTGAGGATGGCATTTTGCAGCACCGTCAGATTATGAATCTGTTTGGAACGCGCCACGACTCGTTGCTCTAACTGAACATTTTTATGGTCCAGCCGGGCCTGAGTTAGTTTGAGCTCCGTTATATCCGTGACCGTGACCAGCACGTTCTGGCCCACCCGGACTAAGGAAAAGCGCCCCCACATCGACATGCCCGCCAACTCGGCCTGTTGCTGGTAGTGTTGGGGTATCCCACGTTGAGCAACCTGTACCAGCCGTTCAAACAGGCCGATTTGTAGCGTGCCGGGAAACAAGGTGGTAAGCGGTTTGCCCACTATGTCCGCCAGGCGGTGCCCCATTAGGGCGGCATGAGCCGGGTTGCTCATCGCACAGACGAAATCAACGATTCGTTCCCCTTCTTTAAGGGGTTGGAAAAGGGCTAGTCCCACCGGCGTATGGGATAGAATGGCTTCCAGTACTTGAGGGGTTGCCTTCGGTGGCGGGGGGAGGCTTGCGGCTGAGTTTAACCGGAGCGAAAGGCTAGGGGTCAATTCCATGCCCAGCTGCTGGATACGTTTCCGATGGCGACTGGTAAAAAAATGGGCCTGCTCATGGGCTACTACCAAGGCACCCAGTAACTGCTCGCCCTTTCGCAGGGGCAGCATCATAAAGCACCGATAGCCGCCTTCAAACAAACCCAGCAGGGACGCTATGCCCGGGGTGTGAGCTTCGAGTTGCTGACAATGAATCACCTGTTGCTCCCGGAGCATCTGGGTGCCAGCCAGGGGAATGGGGGTTGGCCGTTTGTCCCCGTCCTTTTGGTTTAGCGGTTGAAGCGTCTGCTCTGGTGGCTCATAGGCATAAATAATGGCTTGCTGGCCGGGAAGGCGTTGGTATAGCGATTGCAAAAAGGAGGGACTCCATGGGGGGCGCTCATCCCCCGGGAGGTGGGTACTCCTTGATTCCCAACGGGGATCGGGGGCCGGGTCAGGGGGTAAAAACTCGACTAAATACCCCCCGTTCATGGGGGTAACCGTTGCTTGTCCCAACGTGGCGGGTGTCGGCTGGTAGGTAAGACGACAAGGGATGCCCTTTTCCAACGACAGCCAGAAGGCGTTCAGAGACGGCCTGACCTGGGGATCCATCCAGTCAGACAGATAAACCCTTTGCAGTTGAGGCCTATCTGGCTGAGCAGCAAGTGTCTCTCTGGGGTATAACTGTAAGTCCACTAACTGGCCTTGTTC
The DNA here is from genome assembly GCF_006965485.1 of Spirosoma sp. KCTC 42546. NCBI lineage: Bacteria > Pseudomonadati > Bacteroidota > Cytophagia > Cytophagales > Cytophagaceae > Spirosoma > Spirosoma sp. KCTC 42546. The sequence goes on along the minus strand of NZ_CP041360.1, from coordinate 4,125,125 downwards.
ATTAAGCCGGGGGGTAAAAAATAGCAGGGTACGTGGGCTGGGGGTAAGTTCAGCAAACCCCGTTATGGGGTAGGGTTGGATTATTGGCATTCCCATACACGTAAACCGGTGCTAAGTGGCTACTAGTTAGCTTTTTGTCGTTGCTTTACCTAACCCCAGCCCCTTACCCATTCAAAGGGGTTAAGAGGGCAAGCTTTTTTATGGGTTCCTGTTCCAATTAGGTCTGGAAACCATGGGTCCAATTGGAACAGAAAAACACATTGACTAGGGGGAGCTAGTTCAGATAAAGCCAGGTTAACCCGATGGAATCAAATGTAAGTTGTTTTTTACTAAACTGGTTATTAATAGACTCCAGTTAAACGAATTGTCTAAACTAGGTACCTGAAAGGGTAGTGAGCGACTTAAGCCCAGTTAATAGATCTGCCTGGGCCATAGCCCTGGTGTACTGATGGAGGCCTACTACACGAAGATGGTTCCATTCTTCACTACTGAATGGAACCGGGTAAAGAACTAAACGGAATGTCTAAACGGTGAGCAGCCCTCGGCCTGACAACGCGTAATCTCAGAAAATGCTCATTTCAAGAGATAATCGATTAAGGCCTACCCACAATACTAAAATGAAAGATTAACTTCTCCCTTTGCCAAACGGCAATATTCGATGTAGCTACATGATTTAATCCCGCTTGTGTGACAATAGTTATCCCTCTAAAAAAGGGTATTTTTCCCTCAAGGAAATGACTTCTCCTTGTCAATATTTGTCGTCAGTCAGAGCATGAAGGATAGAGACGGATTTAGGTCAATGGAAATTGATGTCGTAGCCAACTGTACGATTGACTTTTTTGCGCGCAGTATGCGACGACTTACCCGTAACCGGATTAATGTGCTCGCAAAGGGCATGAAAAGCATTTTTTGTCGCTAATCCGGCTACACCAAGACGAGTTGTAATCTTGCCCTCAAAGCGTCCTTGGTACTCCTGATCGTCTACGTAATAATCAGACTGATGCAAAGAGTCATTGAAATACTCTTTGGCTTTCCCAGTAGAAGTGCTTTGAATCATGCGTATCATGTAGAAATCTTACATGACGAATGATTCTACGAGTGGCAGAATGTGAGTTATTATAGCTGATAGCAAACAGATAAAGAGACTACTAACTTTTCAGAGAAGTGGAACGTGGTCAAAAGTCAAGATGGGAAGTGAACCGACTGTCCACACGCAAAAAGTCTGGTGCGATAATCGATTGGGTAAGAGGAGTTAATTCTTGGCAAGCGACTAATAGGCAGCTCGACAGAGGCAGGAAATGTACTAATAAGCCTGATAAGTGATACGTTTAAGGGTCTCCTCGTCGATAAAACATCTGTATGGTATATGAGATTGTATAGAGTGACCCATCTGAAAATCGCCCCGTCACTGTTTGGGGAAACCGGTCGGTTACCAACTGATTTGTAGCGGCTCGATAGGTTAGCTTGTGAGGAAAACTATTAACGACATTCAGACTCACTACTGAATCGGCTAAGACCCATGTACCTGTATCAGTTTGTCCCCTTGCTTGTCCTGTTGTAAGGTCTAGAACGGGGTAAAGTTCTGAAAAGCGTTGATCCTGAGTAAATGTAAGCGAGTTAACATTAAAAAGGGTAGCAAGGGTCGCGTTGCTAAATACAGTATCTGTAGAGGTGGTTTTATATTCAGACCCTGTTTTGGTGACAAACCAACTGGGTAAATGATAAATATCATGCCTGGCTATTATCCAGTTCCCCACCGCAGGATTGGTTGGAGTTAGGGGCGTTATCTCCTGGCAGCAAATCAATATACCACCAAATCCTATAAGCAAGAGGGAGAGTAATACTTGTTTCATAAAGAAACTAAGTTAGCTGAGGATGGATAGACCTAGTTAAGGGCTTTCAATAACCTTAGGGTATATTTTAGAAACCTATTGGTAATTTACTATCAAACCGTTGAATTCAATAAAGGATTCGAGGATTATAGTTTTTAATAGATATTTAATGTGACTTTTCCAGCAAATATAAACATGAATTGTATTATGACTTTAATCTATTGCATCCATTTTCAACCATTAAAGCCATGAAAAAATTGATACTTTGTAGTGTTTTGCTACTACCACTTGCCTTAAATGCTGCATTTGCCCAGTCCAATTATCAACTGATTATTGATGGTGTTGCTAAACATGACAACGATACGTTGTATTTTCGGTGCAACAATTTAGGGGGCTCTATAAGTGCTTCTTACGAATATAATAGCGTGCTAGGTAACCCGGCCACCGTTCAATACACGGCCATTCAAAGCTCCCCATCGGATTGGACCTTCTCTAATCCGTTTAATATTTACGACTTGCAGTACAGTAGAAGCACTCCACAGGATGGATGGTTTATCATTCAAATTGCCAGTGCTTCCCCGGCTACGTTTTCAAAGACTATGCACGTTTATTTTCGCGTCAGTCCCCTAATTTCATTTTCTTCGCTGCCGACACTGGGGAATAATCAATCGGGAACAGTTCAAGTATATATGAATCCGTCCTACAACCCTTATAGTCCTTGGACGTCGGTAAACTATTCAACCTCCTATGGTTTACGCATTAATAGCAGTACCTCCTATAGCAGCAATTATAACTCAACCGATTATGATAGCCAAACCCTTAGTACAACGGGGCATGGGGGTGTCCTGACTGTAACGGCTTCGAATGCCTGCGCAACTTCACCATCCATTACGTATACCACCGGTACCCCTTATATTGTATCTACGACTGTAAACGGTTCACCAGGCTCGTCAGCCACCGTGTCCTGGGTCGCAACGTTAGCGCTCTTAACCAACGGTACGGCGACAGGAGCTAACTGGAGTATTACCAATGGATCGGGAAGCATCAGCACAAGTGGAACAAGCTGTAATGCCTATCCATCTAATTTCTTACGGGTCGTAGGAGCCCCAACGAACTCATCAGGTACAGGGGATGACGCAACTTTTTACATTTGGAAAGAAGGGTATTCGGGTTTTCGGGCGGCTTATCCAAACCCAACCAAAAGCACATTGACCGTTGACTTTGACGATGCTTTAATGGCCCAGGAGCTAGTAAAGGAAGTTGCGTTATACAATCAAAAAGGAAAAGTGGTTAAACAGTTTGAGGCTTCTAGGGCTGCTACTTATTTTAAAGAAACACAAAGTGTCACCTTTGATGTGCGGGATTTATCCACTGATACCTATTATTTACACGTGCGGATGGGAGACAGGCTGTTCGAACGGCAGATTATCATTGAATAGCAGCACGTTGCTATATTATTAAGCCACGCCTAAAACCGTGGCTTTTCTTTTGGCTAATGACCAACCGGTGAAGATTGATGAACACTTTGCTGCCTATCAGATGAGTGAAGGGCATGGCGTATGCTACGGATAATAGTTGACAGTTATTAATAAAACCCGTTGTCCCAATAAACCCTGATTTTTCTAGCTGTCCAACCCAATCCGTACCATACGATTGTCGATCAACGACTTTATTTTTCGTAAACGGTGAATACTGATGGAAACGAGCGTTTATTGGACGATCATGTTAATCCCATGCTATTCCTAGCATAAGGAGAGAAGGTAGTGACAGTTGTATGTGAGTTGAACAAACCACCATTCTAACTCACTTACAAACCATGACCTTCCTGCTAGTGGCCTAACCCTTTTCAGGAAATGAATTCTTTCGTAACGCCAGAAACCTAAGTTCTGCGCTGGGTCTGAACAGCTTGGACCCATTCCGTTTGCTGACAGCGCGGACACGTATGATGACTAGCTGTTATCTGCTCGATCTGGCCGCAAGTTGTACAGGCATATTGTCCCCCTTGACTTAATGAGCTGCTTTTTTTGTGGTACAGTTTGGGCAGCACTGGTAAACCCGGCTGGACGTCTTCGTCGGCGTAGTAAAAAAAACTAAGATTCCCGTTCGTTTCTAGAATAGCGGTTTGTACCTGCCCCAGGTGCTCAATGTTCTGTTGTCGCATCTCAGCAAAAAACTCGTCCTTGGCAAATGTATTCTCCCCCGAATCCAAGACAAAGACACCCTCCTCGATCACATAGACCGGATCGCCTTCCAACAAGGTTTCAAACTGTTCGTTTCGGGAGGCCATCCAGGTGATGCACCGATAAAATAGTAGAATAGTGGCAAAGACTATCAGGGCGGGTACAATGGCATTATCTGGATTGGCCATCGGATCGCCTGCAGCCGAACCCAGCCCAATGATAATAGCGACCTCAAAGATTGACAACTGGCTAACCCCTTTTTTGCCTGAGAGCCGTAAGAAAATTAGAATGACTGAAAACATGAATAAGGTTCGCAGAACAATTTGTAGAGCTAAACTCCAGTCTAAATCAGCCAAGAACACGGTTTTGAGATCAATCATCATAAGGGCGATAAAGTGCATAAGGTAGAGTATCAATGACGAGAAGAACGCTAGCGGTGTCCGCTACTCTATAAGCCAGTTAACCCCGTATGCAACTAGCTTAGTTTGAGAGAAAGTAAAAAAATAATCGTCTTCTAAAACGCTCCCAAATGAGACGAAGGAGCATTCATTTAACTGCTTCATAATTGGGGCGTTTAATGCGACACAGCCTACCTTTCGTACTATTCTAAAAAATACGAAAATAAATCCATTACAAAACGCCTAAAGGGTAAGCTTCAAGGGGGTTTAAAAGGTCAATCAAGTACCAATTTTCGCACTTTAAGAAGAAAAGTACAAAAGGGCAAAATAACGGCATTTCCCAATATGAACAAATACTCATACCATTTAATTAATATATTACCAATTTGACACTTTCTGTTTTTTCATATGCTAGCCATATGGTACTTTCTAGTTTGAAAGTACTTCCTGTATATAGTTGAGCTACTTATACTTACTCCGTAACTCCCTCCACTTAATGACTACTCCCCTTTTGGTCTTTGGCGGTATCGCCTACACATACCTGTTAATTTATTTTCTTCAAACGATTCGGCAACGCCACCTAAACAGAATTATACCAGTTTAGGTCAGCCCACTTAGTGATTGATCGGCTCTATCAGCCAATAGTGATTTTACTTACCCAATTATTTTTACAAAATAGTGTATAGATAGATTTATATGAACAATGAAATGAGAATACTGCTCATGGAATGGATTCTGGCCATTCAAAAGTATGATGCTAACTATAAAAATATATCCAGTCTAATTGAAGCCAATCAAATAATTTCACAGCTGTCCACTCAACTTATGGATGATCTTAAGCCGACAAATGATGAACTACATTGCTTGTTGGAAACCATGCATCAGACGCTCCTAACCCTGGAGAATGAAGTAAATCCTCCAGATTCAGACCTATATAACAAGTATTTAAGGCTAAAAAACCATGTCAACATTATTAACAATCTCAATGAGCGTATTGCTAGTGTATTAAATCAGAGCGTATCAAGTTGAACGTATAGTCGTCCATTACTATCTGACCACACGCTAACCTATTGGCGATCAGCCGCTATCCAAACCATAATCCCTTGACAAATTTTAATCAGTTACTCGAACAGTATGTGTTTGCCATGGCAACTCAGGTTATCGATCAGCTCGAAACGTCTGAGCAAGATCAACTCATCAAGTTGTTTGCCAGTATTAATGCAAACCCTTTGCCAACGAATGAGCAACTACCCGTGGAAACCGCTTTGTCTCCAGTTGAAGACCCAGACTGCCCATTAATAGGGACTGACCTGGCTTTTAAAAAAACAAATCGAAAAGCTCTTCGGCTGAGTCAGGATCGAAGAGTCGCCAGGAACAATACTCAAACGGCCTATAAAAAACGGTTGATCGCTCTTCAACAGGGCCAAATCGATTCGGCACTGGCAAATATTGATCGAATGAAGCAATTAATCCAGCGAGCTGAACTGCATATCGTCTGTGGATACAGGCGAACAACTCTCCTTCGGAAGTATCAATCGATCATTGATGGTTATGTCCTGTTTATAGCCAAGTTACAGATGCTTCAACAAAAAGAAATAAATAGACTGTTATAGGGGTATCTCATCGAGGGTTTTACGAAAACAGCATCGAGCCAACCTGACAGTTCTATAAGTTCCGAAGCTTCGATAAGAAGCAAAAAGCGCTTGGTTTCGTACTGTGGGAGGTAAATCACGAAAGGGTATAAAGCTTTTACAAACGTACTACCAACATCATACGTTTGTAAAAGCACTGGCACACAAGTCTCACGAAATGCTCTATACGTGCGATAGCTGTTTGCACTTTAGGTAAACGACGAGTTATCTCCCTTTCCGCAGAACTACCCTACTTAGTAAGCCCAATAGTAATGAAGATTTTGTAAAAGGGAAAGCCCCCACCGTCACCGGCAGGGGCTTTCCCTTTTACAAAATCAAATCAATCAGGATAATTAAAAAAATCCCGGTTCTACTTCACTTCTTCATACGGCACATCCGAGACATTATCGCCGGCGGGTTGGCCTTGTCCGGCACCATCGCCGTTTCCGCCGAAACCGGCGCCATCGGTTGGGTTAGCACCTGCCCCATTGGTGGCGTTATACATTTCCTGCGAAGCCGTTGCCCAGGCAGCATTCAGGCCTTCGAGTGCGGTGTCGATGGCGGCTGCATCACGAGAAGCATGAGCACTGCGGAGTGTCGTCAGAGCCGCTTCAATGGCCGACTTGTTGCCTTCCGACAGTTTGTCGCCATATTCTTTCAGTTGCTTCTCGGTCTGGAAGATCATCGAGTCAGCCGCATTGACTTTCTCAATTTTCTCGCGTTCCGCTTTATCGGCAGCTTCGTTGGCTTTGGCTTCTTCACGCATCCGGTTAATCTCCGCTTCGGTCAGACCGCTTGAGGCTTCAATCCGGATCTTCTGTTCTTTACCCGTGCCTTTATCTTTGGCCGTTACGTGCAGAATACCGTTGGCATCTACGTCGAATGTCACTTCAATTTGAGGAACACCACGGGGCGCAGGTGGAATATCGGACAGGATGAACCGGCCTAATTGACGGTTTTGAGCTGCCATTGGGCGCTCACCCTGCAGGATATTGATTTCAACGCTCGGCTGGTTGTCCGATGCCGTCGAGTAGGTTTCCACTTTCTTGCTCGGGATCGTCGTGTTGGCATCTACCATTTTGGTAAATACGCCACCCATCGTTTCAATACCCAGCGAGAGTGGGATAACGTCGAGCAACAGAACGTCTTTTACTTCACCCGTTAATACACCACCCTGAATAGCAGCACCAATGGCTACGGCTTCATCGGGGTTAACGGCTTTCGAAGGCTTCCGACCGAATAGTTTTTCAACCTCTTCCTGCACTTTCGGAATCCGGGTAGAACCACCCACCAGAATGACTTCGTCAATCTGGCTAGCCGACAAACCTGAGTTTTTCAGGGCACGACGGCAAGGTTCCAAACTCCGCTGAATCAGCGAATCAGATAGTTGTTCGAATTTCGCCCGGCTCAGTGTCCGCACCAGGTGTTTTGGAATCCCATTTACCGGCATGATATACGGCAGGTTGATTTCCGTCGAGTTCGAGCTGGACAGTTCAACTTTTGCTTTTTCGGCCGCTTCTTTCAGGCGTTGCAGGGCCATTGGGTCCTGACGCAGGTCAATACCTTCGTCTTTCTTGAATTCGTCGGCAAGCCAGTTGATGATTACCTGATCGAAGTCGTCACCACCCAAATGAGTATCCCCATCGGTCGATTTTACTTCAAACACGCCATCACCAAGTTCCAGGATCGAAATATCGAACGTACCACCACCCAGGTCAAATACAGCGATTTTCTGATCGTGATTTGTTTTGTCCAGACCGTACGCCAGCGCGGCTGCGGTTGGCTCGTTGATAATCCGTTTTACATCGAGACCGGCAATAGCGCCCGCTTCTTTCGTGGCCTGACGCTCGGCATCATTGAAGTAAGCAGGTACCGTAATAACGGCTTCTGTTACGGTTTGGCCAAGATAATCTTCGGCCGTCTGCTTCATCTTTTGCAGAATCAGGGCCGAAAGTTCCTGTGGTGTATATTGACGATCGCCGATACGAACGCGGGGCGTTCCGTTCGGGCCGTTCTCAACGTCGTAAGCAACGTTTTTAATTTCGTTGGTAACCTCACCAAAGCGTTTACCCATGAAACGCTTAATGGAGGAAATCGTATGTTTCGGGTTGGTGATGGCCTGACGTTTGGCGGGAGCGCCTACTTTGCGTTCGCCGTTGCCGTTATCCATAAACGCAACAACCGATGGGGTTGTGCGGGCTCCTTCGGAGTTGGGGATCACAACCGGCTCGTTGCCTTCCATTACGGCCACGCACGAGTTCGTGGTGCCTAAGTCAATACCAATAATTTTTCCCATGACTGGTTTAGTTTCTTTTTAATATGCTGTGTGTATTCTGACAGACAGAACCTATCTATCAATACAAATGCCAGCGCGGAAAAATGTTTGAATTGCTGTCAGATTGGCAGAATTAGGTGAGCAATTGGGTCAGTATGTCGCGTTGGGTGTAGTCACACCCTTACGATGTGGCAGACTTCTCCATTACGTTGTTGCCCCGACGCAGACACCTACTTATCTATACAAAGCCTCGTATCGAAAATCCACTTTGATCGGATTTGCAATACGAGGCTTTTGTATCTAAAGGATTATAGACGCGCGTTCCTACAAGTTATTTCCCGAACAGACCACCCAGCATACCACCGAGTCCACCACCTGCTCCCCCCTGCGTAGCTACACGGAGCAGATCATTCATATCGAGTTTACCATCGGCCATGGCTGAGCCAGCCATACCCATCCAGTCAACACCCTGTTGGCCAGTAGCAGCTCCTAAGATACTATTGCCATCAACACTCGAATCATTCGGGTCAGCTGCTTTGTTCATCAGTTTGCTCAGTACAATGGGGACCAATGTACTTGCTACTGACATCGCTACCTGAGGTGAAATACCTAATTTCTGCATTAAGCTTTCCTCAACATGGCTCTGAACGCCTTGGGTAACCGGGCTTTGCTGAACATTACCACCTCCATTAACAACCATACCCAGCAAATTACCCAGGCCACCACCCTGCGCCTGTTGACCCAGACCGCTCATAATGCTGCTGGCCACCGTCTGCATAACACTATCGTTTTGACTATTTGGGATGGCTGGGTTGTTAATAACCGCCTGGCCTGCCTGTTGCTGAACCAGATTCATCAATGTTTCTAACATGACTCGTTTGTTTTAAACTGTTAAACGGAATAGGTTTAGTTGATACCCCGCATTAAAATTAGATAGATTCCAATGGATACGTCAACCTGAATCGGTTAATTTGTCCCGAATCTATTTTCACGCTTATGACGAACCAAGACCCGAAAAGTAGCGCTCCTGAATCAGAAAATATAGTGTTTACAGAACAAGCCAAACCATTACTTACGGATTTACTCTATCCCAGCGAATCCGACGAACCTATTGATATGGTAACCTGCTACTTGAAGCAGGATGAACCACTAACAGTAAGTCAGATTAAAGATTGGCAGATGTTACCCCCATCGGTGTATGTCGAAGAAATACCTGAGGCCGACTTTTGGGAACCCGTCATTACGGAACAGGATTGGTATGGCGACGACGAGAAAACACGCACAGCCAGCTTTCAGAAACTACACAAGCTAGTACAGGACACATTAACCGTTCGGCAGGTGTTTCGGGTGGGCGAGTCAGAAATGGATGTCTACCTACTTGGCCGTCAGAGCGACGGCGAACGGGCAGGCTTAAAAACGAAGATGGTGCAGACGTAGGCAGGAGAGTAACAGGAGCGAGGAGTGAGTACTAGGAGATAATTTGGCTGTAGCCGCTCCTAGTACTCACTCCTCGCTCCTATTACTTCTTTTTCTGTTTACTTTACCTGTGCCACAACAGCAGCAAAAGCTTCCGGATGGTTCATGGCCAGATCGGCCAATACTTTACGGTTGAGTTCGATACCTGATTTGTTCAGAGCACCCATCAGGGCCGAGTATGATAACCCGTTAATCCGGGCACCAGCGTTGATCCGCTGAATCCAGAGACCACGGAAATCGCGTTTTTTAGCGCGACGGTCACGGTACGAGTAGCCTAAACCTTTTTCGACAGCGTTTTTCGCAACTGTCCAAACATTTTTACGCCGACCAAAATAACCTTTGGCCAGCTTCATTACTTTTTTCCTACGCGCCCGTGAGGCAACGTGATTGACGGAACGTGGCATTGTATGTTAGTTGTTTTTTGACGACAGGCGGGAAGATGAATGTATAATGTATAATGAATAAAGTAAAATGGACGTAGCCAGCTTCATTATTCATTTTGCATTATTCATTATTCATTCCTCTTGTAAAGCCCGGCATCGGGTGAAACGTGAAACCAGGATGCGACCGCATCCTTTTTTGTCCTTTAAACGTTCAGCAGCGCTTTGATGCGACGTTCGTCAGGAGCAGCAACCGTCGTATCATGCACTAAATTGCGCTTCTGCTTGGTTGATTTTTTTGTCAGGATATGACTGTGGAAGGCATGCTTCCGCTTGATTTTTCCGGTGCCGGTCAGCTTGAAACGCTTCTTGGCCGCCGAATTGGTTTTTACTTTTGGCATTGCAGTAAACCGCTTTGTACGGAAATTTAAGTAAACAGGCCGCAAAGATACAAAAAAAATAGGAGAAAAGGGAGTAGCGGAACGAAATGGGGAAAGGATTTTAGAATTTCCTTCTTCCATTTCGTTCCGCTACTCCCTTTTCTCCTAAACTTTATTTTTTAGGAACTACCACTTTCGGTGATAGGAACATACTCATCCGTTTGCCTTCAAGTTTGGGTTCAGATTCAATCTTACCATAGTCTTCCAATCCTTTGGAAAAACGTTCCAGCAATTGAAATCCGCGGTCTTTAAAGACAATAGCCCGGCCTACAAACTGTACGTAGGCTTTTACTTTGGCACCTTCTTTCAGGAAGTTAATGGCGTGTTTAAGCTTGAACTCAAAGTCGTGATCATCGGTATTGGGGCCGAATCGAATCTCTTTGATAACGACTTTCGTCGCATTCGCCTTGATTTCTTTCTGCTTTTTCTTCTGCTCGTATTTGAACTTGGAGTAGTCCACGATACGGCAAACAGGCGGCACAGCATTGGGCGAGACCTCAACCAGGTCGAGGTTTTGCGCCTTGGCCATCGCCTGGGCTTTATTTATGTCGTAGATTCCCTGCTCTACATTTTCACCAACCACCCGAACTTCGCGGACGAGGATGCGTTCATTGACTTTGTAGGGTTCTTCAACCACGCGACGGGGTGGTCTGCGCTGGGGTAATGCCATAGATTGTGTTTAGGGTAACAAATTTGTTTGAAAATGACTTTTATAGCGTTTGGTCAAAAGTCGCTTGGATAACGTAATGGGTTCTAAAAAGTTCGGGAAACTATCGAAAATACAAATGGTAAACAAGTTTGACGTTTGTAGTTTGACGTTCGGAGTTGGTAAAGGATTAAATTCCTGACGCGTTAACCAACCTCGACCATCAAACTACAAACGTCAAACTCACATCTTCACTTCCGCCTGAAACGTTTTTACGAATTCGTCTACGCTCATACTACCCAGGTCGCCCTGGCCTTTCCGGCGGACAGACACTTTGCCATCAGCCGCTTCTTTCTCGCCAACAATGAGCATATAAGGTACTTTATTCACTTCGGCATCCCGAATTTTACGGCCAATCTTCTCGTCACGCAAGTCGACAAAACCGCGAATATCCTGCTCCTGCAAGCTGAAATACAGATCGTTGGCGTAGTCTTCGTACTTTTCAGAAATCGGCAAAATCGCGATTTGATCGGGCGAAAGCCAGAGTGGGAAATTACCACCTGAGTTCTCAATCAGGATCGCAATAAATCGTTCCATCGAGCCAAACGGTGCCCGGTGAATCATAACCGGACGGTGTTTCTGGTTGTCTGCACCAATATATTCCAGTTCAAAGCGATTTGGCAGGTTATAATCGACCTGAATTGTTCCCAGTTGCCATTTCCGGCCCAATGCATCGCGTACCATGAAATCAAGCTTGGGGCCGTAAAAGGCCGCTTCCCCTAATTCCGTGACGGTTGGCAGTCCTTTTTCAGCCGCAGCTTCAATAATGGCGGATTCAGCTTTTTCCCACAAATCGTCGGAACCGATGTACTTGGTATTGTTCTCCGGATCACGCAGGGATATCTGGGCACTATAATCAGAAAACCCGAGTGATTTGAAAACGTACAGTACCAGATCGATCACTTTCATGAACTCTTCTTTCACCTGATCGGGGCGGCAGAAGATATGGGCATCATCCTGGGTGAATCCCCGAACACGCGTGAGCCCGTGTAACTCGCCCGATTGCTCATAGCGATACACGGTACCAAATTCGGCCAGCCGCAAGGGCAGGTCGCGGTAGGAACGTGGTTTCGTTTTGTAAATCTCGCAGTGGTGCGGGCAGTTCATGGGTTTCAGCAGGAACTCTTCATTCGGATCAGGCGTCTTGATCGGCTGGAATGAATCTTCACCGTATTTCTCCCAGTGACCCGATGTAACGTACAATTGCTTGCTGCCAATATGGGGCGTTACAACTTGTAAATAACCCGCCCTCGACTGCGCTTTCCGAAGAAAATTTTCCAGTCGTTCGCGCAACATAGTACCTTTTGGTAACCACAAGGGTAACCCCGCTCCTACTTTCTCCGAGAACGCGAACAACTCCAGTTCTTTACCCAGTTTACGATGGTCGCGTTTTTTAGCTTCCTCGAGCAAATACAGGTAATCGTCGAGTTCTTTCTGTTTCGGGTAAGTAACGGCGTAAATACGCGTTAACTGCTTATTTTTTTCGTTGCCGCGCCAGTAGGCCCCAGCCACGTTCATCAATTTAACCGCTTTTATAAAACCCGTGTTAGGTATATGGGGTCCCCGGCACAGATCCGTAAAATCACCCTGCGTATAAAAGGTGATGCTACCATCCTCCAGCCCTTCGAGCAAATCGAGTTTATAGGGGTCACCTTTCTCCTCAAAGTAAGCAACAGCCTCAGCTTTGCTCATTGGTTTTCGGATGTACTGCTGTTTCTGACGAGCCAGTTCCAGCATTTTATCTTCTACCTTTTTAAAGTCTTCCTGCGAAAACGGCTGTCCACCCAGGTCAACGTCATAGTAAAATCCCGTTTCGATGGCGGGTCCAATACCGAACTTTGTACCTGGGTACAGGCTCTCCAGCGCTTCGGCCAGCAAGTGAGCCGATGAGTGCCAGAAGGTAGCTTTACCATCAGCATCATTCCACGTCAGGAGTTGGATCGTAGCATCCTCCTCAATAGGGCGCGTAGCATCCTGAACAACGCCGTTCACTTTGGCAGCCAGCACATTACGGGCCAGTCCTTCACTAATTTGAGTGGCAATATCCAGCCCGGTGCTCCCTTTGGGATACTGTCGAACGCTGCCATCTGGCAGCGTCACGCGGATTTGTTCGTCCTGCGCAATCATACTTTACACTAATTTATTTGTGGGCACCCGCAGCTTACCTACAACTGTAAGCTACTTATTTGTATTGAGTGAAGTAGGTGAAATAAGTGGAGTGGGGCAACTAATAAACCACTTACTTACTCCACTTATTTCACCTACTTCACTCAATACACTAATTCTGTCCAATCGGTTTCACGGTTCGTTTGAGCGAATCGCTGGCATTGGTGGTTACGCGTGCCCTCGGCTGAATCGTCGAAATATGAACGCGTGTCGTATCGAGCACGGCCCGACTTCGGGTTGGAGTCAGTGGTTTGGCAGTGGTATCCGGCAAAAATAAGGAGTTATATGAATTTTGTGCGTATTGTCTTCGCTGCGATCGCCATAAACCCGCAACCGCCTGTTGATCCGTTGCATTTTGCGTGGTCGCTTTAGTATAGGCGGCAATGGCCTGTTCGTACTGCCCCAACTGTTCGTGGCAATAGCCGATGTAGGTATCAATTCGAGGAAATTGGGGCCGTAGCTCCAGAACGCGCTGATAATTAGCGAGTGCCGAATAATAATTCCGGTATTTCTGATTGATCAGCCCCATCTGAAAGTACACCTGATAATAAGTTGGTTGCAGTTTTATCGTCTGCAGATAATAGACCATGGCGCTATCGAGCTTCCCTTCTGTATGGTAGATCATTCCCCGTCCATAATAGAGCTTGGGATTGTTAGGGAAGTAACGCAAGGCCTGTTCATTGTAAACCAGAGCTGAATTCAGATCACCCAACGTTCGGTAAACGGATGCCAGTTGATTATAGGTCTCCAGATAGCGCGGCTTTAGTCGTAATGACTGCTCATACAGTACGAGTGCCTGCGCGGTATCGCCCTGGCGAGCGGCCATAAGTCCGTTGAAAAAATAAGCTTCTCCGTCGTAAGGAGCCATTTGCAGGGCCTTGGCAACATACAGTTTTGCTTTATCGAACTGGTTTTGCTGTTGGAGTAAATCACCTTCCAGCGTATACAACTCCGGGGTATCGACACCTAGAATTTCAGCACGCTGAGCATTTTGAAGTGCTTTGTCCGGTTGCTGCAACGCCCGTAAAATTTGGGCACGGGTTAGGTAGAACGACCCGATATTGTCATTGCGATTGATCGCTTCATCAATATCAGCCAATGCATCGCTTACACGCCCCATAGCCAGTAGAATAACAGCTCGTTTGGCATAGGCCGACGACGAGGAGGACTGATTAATTGCCCGGGTCAAGGCACGCAATGCTCCTTCCGTCCGGCTGCTGTCATCCGACTTGGGGAAATCAGGAATATGTGCCGTTTGCCGATTATCGTCACTACAGGCGAACAATAAGAGTAAAAGAACGTAAGAATAAAAGAGCGAAAAAAGCTGACGCCAGTTTTTCACTCTTTCATTCTTACGTTCTTTTACTCTTTTGCTCTTTCGCTCTTTCATAGTGTTGACGCGAACCGATAAAATACCCCCAAAGGTAGCCGTTTTTGGGCCTGGTCGTCAACGACTAATTCGCCCCATTCTGTACCCTCAATAGTGCCAAACAAGGGCTGCATCAGATTGTCCAGAATGAGCGATGAGAACCCCAGAGAATAGAGATTGATGATAAAGAAAAAATCGGAACGGTCGAGCAGATCGGCACAGGATTTAAGCAGATCATTGATCTGTTCTTCAAGCACCCATTTTTCGCCATCGGGTCCGCGGCCATAAGCTGGCGGATCAAGGATAATACCATTGTAGTGATTTCCCCTACGAACCTCCCGCCGAACAAACTTCACCGCATCCTCTACTACCCAGCGGATGTTATCCAGCTCGCTGTAGTCCATATTTTCACGTGCCCAGCTAATGACGGGTTTTACGGCATCAACGTGGGTTACGTCGGCCCCGGCCTGACGAGCGGCCAGCGATGCCCCACCTGTATACGCAAACAGGTTCAGCACTTTGGGTCGAGCAACGTTAGCCTTTAGTGCCGTTACTTTCTTATGGATATAAGCCCAGTTATCGGCCTGTTCGGGAAACAGTCCAACGTGCTTGAAGGTTGTCAGCGCAAGTTTAAATTTCAGACTTAATCCCTCCTGGCGGAAAGACACGAACCAGGGATCTCGCATCTCGGGTTTGGTTTGCCAGTCACCCCGTTCCGGCGATTGGCGGTCACGGCGAAAGCTGGCATGAGCCTGACGTTCCCATTCCTGATCAGATAGTGATTTATCCCAAATAGCCTGCGGTTCGGGTCGGGCCAGAATAAAATCGCCGAACCGTTCCAGCTTCTGAAAATTTCCAGAGTCGATCAGTTCATATTCCGGCCAGGGTGCGGGCGTAATTACTTGAATAGCTGCCATATGTTATTTTCAGTAAAGCGTGTAATGAGTGGATTAGGTGCAGTAGTTAATCTGACTAAACTTACTTCACTCACTTCACGATTTACTATGCACTCATTGACTGTCCCATTTTTAGAATTAACTCAAATTCATCGGATCGAACGGGCATGACCGATAAACGGGATTGTCTGATAAGGCTGAGATTTGCCAATAATGGCTCGGCTTTTATCTGAGTCAGTGAGACCGGAATTTCTAACGCCATTACAGGCTCTAATTCAATGACAACCCAGCGTACATCATCAGGTGAAGTTGGATCAGGATAGGCCTCTTTAACCACCTTTGCCAGTCCAACAACACCAATGTTCTTGACACTATGGTAAAACAGCACCTGATCGCCCAGTTGCATGGCTTTCAGGTTATTCCGGGCCTGGTAGTTACGAACGCCATCCCAGACAGCACGCCCCTGTTCAATAAAATGATGCCACCCGTATACATCGGGTTCGGACTTTACAAGCCAGTAATTCATGGTAATTTCGTGCAGAAAGTGAAATAGGTGGAGTGAGTACAGTACGTGTAGGATATACCTATTCCACTCATTACACTTACTCCACCTACTTCACTACCGATCAATAATAATCGTCGTGTTCGTGGCTGTTGCCGAAGGGGGAGCCATATTCATCAATATCATCATCCGCAAAACGCGAGCCAGCGCTTTTAAACGACAACGCTTTCCGGAGAATCATAATCTGGCCAGTGTGGTACATATCGTGGTTGATAATGCCATGCAGCATGTCATAATATGTATAATCCCGACCCGGAACAATATCTTCCAGGAACTCATCATCGTCTCGTTTGTCGAGTTCGTTAATAAGTTCTTCCTGGCTCAGGCTCAGTTCCATTTCGAGGGCTTCCCACTCGAAATCATCAATTTTATCGGGAAGGGCACCAAAATTTTTGTCAGGAGTCGTAATATCAAACGTCTCATCGCCCTGCATCTTTTTAACACAGAATATTCGCCAGCTGGTCATGTGAAAGACGAGTTCGGCAATACTGTGCGTATTCGGTGCAATCCGCTGTCCGGCCATATCGGGCGTAACGCCCCGCAACACATCAACTACCGATGGGCCATGCCAGGCTTCCTCGCCTTCATATGTCGTATTCAGAAGGTCAATGATGCGGATCAGTTCGTCGTTTGGTACCATAGTTCAATGAATGGTTGAGTGATTAAATGCAAAAGATAGAGCCGTACGTAGGCTACTTATCGTCACAAATAGAGCCTCTACCCATGGAATCTGTTTATTGGTTAAATTTTGTTAGTTGGCTTGCTCAGATTACGTTCTGCTGGCTTCCTCGCGTTCACGTTAATTTGTAACTCAGGTTGAGTACGGTGTTCACAAGCAGCCTGCCTCTATCTGATTGCATCAGCAAAGGTAGCCAATATTGATGGCCTTCCGAAAAAAACCAATCAAACACACGATCAACATTGCCTAATTCATGTATGAAGATCAATAAATAAGAACCGCGACTAGAGTGGCATGTTTTATGTACGCAACTAATTAAGAATTTTTGTCGATACAAAGTGACTCCATGCAAAAAGTAAAGACTCAAGGGATGAAGAATTAGATTTATGATTCCATTTAGTACAACACGTCTGCTTTTCCCTTGCCTACTATGGGTATCTTTCTGTTATGGTCAGGTAGATAAACCACTACGGTATCGCACGGAAGTGGGTACTTATTTCGCCACATCCGGTCAAACCCCATTCTGGCTCCGGGCCAATCAATACGGCATTGTTCCGAAAGATCAGGCATTTCTGACCCTTAGGCAGGGATTACGGGTTGATTATCATGATAGCCCCAAAACGAAACTCGATAGCCTTCGGGCTGCCAATCGACGAATTGACTGGGGATGGGGTGCCGAAGCCGTACTGAATGCAGGCTATGCGTACAAGTTACTGATTCCGGAAGCCTATGTAAAAGTGAAGTTTGGCAAAAGTCTGGAAGTCTGGGCGGGTCGCCGTCGGGAACTCATCGGCCTGGTCGACTCTACCCTCACATCGGGCTCTTATGCCTGGTCCGGGAATACCCTGCCGATGGCGAAAATCCAGCTTGCCGTTACTGACTATCTACCCCGGAACGGATTATTCGGCTTCAAAGGGTTTTACGCACATGGCTGGTTTGAGGAGGAACGCTTTATCAATAATGTAATGCTTCACCAGAAAGCGCTTTATGGCCGATTTGGGCGGCCTCATTGGCGGTTGAAGCTTTTTGCTGGCATTAACCATGAAGTAATGTGGGGAGGTAACACAGAACGATTACCTGGTTCAGTTATAAAAAATAATCAATTACCGAATCAGTTTAGTGATTATGTCAATGTGGTAACTGCTACTACGCTGGGGAACCGCACTGATATCGATACAAATCGGGTTAGTGAGTTCGACCGGAAGAATCGTATTGGAAATCATCTGGGAACGGTCGATCTAGCCTTTGAGTACACAGGCCGTTCATTTTCAATCTTTGCCTATCGGCAAAATATCTACGAAGATGGATCGCTCTTCCACTTCACAAACCTTCAGGACGGTTTAAATGGGCTCCGCATCCGTAATCGCAGGCCCCCTAATCCCAATGGCCTGCAGGTTCAGAACATTCTGCTGGAGTACCTCTACACGGAAAGTCAGGGAGGAGATTTGTTTTTAGAAACGGATGCCCAGCGGGGGCGCGACAATTATTTCAATCATTCGCAGTATCAGGATGGGTGGTCACGCTATGGCCTGACCATGGGAACCCCGTTTATCAGCCCAACGGTTGACAGTCGAAGTAATTTACCCAGGTATGCGTTCACCAATAACAACCGGGTATCCGTAATGCACCTGGGTCTTTCTGGACAGGTACTCGATTTCTTTCGGTTTCAACTGAAAGCCTCCTACAGTGAAAATCTGGGCACCTATGAGATACCATTTGATAAACCGGTTCGTCAATTTTCGTCTGTACTTTCGGTTTCGGCTCCACTCGCTATCCTCAATGGGGTAACGGCCAATGCGTCTGTTGCCACCGATATTGGTGACCTCTACGACAATAGTATGGGCTTTTTTATCGGGATTCGGAAGGAAGGCCAGAGTAAACGCCGGAAACCGGTTGACCCAGAATAAGAATTTCGCTGATCGACCAGCAATGGCTATTTGCGTTTTCGCTGCCAGTTTCCCTTCTCCGGTTGCGGACGGAATATATGCACATCGAGGAGTGCATAAGGGCGGGCCAGATACTCCCGAACAAGTGTGCGAAGGGAATAACCGTCTGGTACGTCCTGAGCAGCAAATGCAATGGCTTCCATACCCTCATGGTTTCCGATGTAGAGGGCACGGGCATTGTGGAAATTTTGAGAGATAATCGTAATCTTTTCCTGGTTGAACTCGTCCTTGCATCGGACCACCGAATCGAAGGTCCGGAAACCTGCATAATCCAGTTGCATAACTGACGCAGGCACGCCGAGTTTGACCAGGGCCCGTTGCATATCTACCGGTTCATTGTAATATTCAGAGTCGTTGTTACCGCTTAAAATGAGGTACTTCACTTTTCCCTCTTTCCAAAGTCGGGCGGTAGCCTCCATCCGATATCGAAAGAACAGGTTTTCTTTACCCGTACGCACAAACTTACTCGTACCTAACACCAATCCGAAATCATTGGCAGGCAACTCATTGATATCAAAATAAATCTGGTCTTTCGTATTATAAACAACCCACCAGTTACTTAGCAACACAGCCATTGCCCCAGTAAACAGGAAACCAATCAGCACTTTGATCACACGCTTGGCTACACGAACACCAGCCGCTTCGCGGTGTATATCGTCGCTGTAGTCAGTAGCCAAGGTCGTGTTCATCTATTACAAACTAAAATGCGGATTCTCAATGACGCCAATCAGATTCCCAAAGGGATCACGGATGGAAGCAACTTTGATCTCATCCCCCACATCCTGTATATCAGCATGGGGTGTAGCACCCAAAGCCAGTAAGTGCTGCATGCTATCCTCAATGTTGGAAACACCCCAATACGTTAGTGTACTTCCCTCAACAAGCTGTGCATTGGGATCAAGACCCAGTTCATAGCCGCCAATATTAAAACCAACATAGAAGGGCTGATCGAAATACGGGGCAATACCAAACGCCTTCGTGTACCACTCTTTGGTTTCGCTAAGATTGGGAGCAGCATAAATTACCGTCCGTAATCCTAAAAATTTCGTATCTGCCATTGCTAAACGTAATCTATTAGGTGGTATTCGGTTTACGGTTTTTGGTTTACGGTAGGCTGACGCAAGAATAGTTTAGTTCATGCGTCAGCCTACCGTAAACCAAAAACCGAATACCTTATGAAAACAAGCCCAACTGCACTGGTTCTTTCTCATCGGTCTCAGCGGTTCCAGCGTCAATCGACTCAAGGAGTGGCGCGACTTTCACGGCCTCTTTGACGATCTTAGGTGCCAGGAGTTTAACCTCTTTAACTTTGGCGAACGGCAATTTATTACCCAACGCCTTCCAGCCCCGAACATCAATAAACCCTTCTGGCTCCAGAATCATCTTTTCCAGCGGTCCCCGGTCTTTTACCTGATGAATGACCTCAATGCGTGGGTGTCGATCAGCAGTAATGGTCAGTGACTTCGACCCTTTGGTATCACCAATAAAACTGAATTTCTTATCCAGCGTGCTCGTTTCAACCTTAAATCGTTTTACGTACCAGGCTTTCTGATTCGCTTCGTAATACACCGCCGACAGTACCGTTTCAGGGTCAAACTTTATGAGAATACTTATATCATTCGGTTCGTAACGGTTCGTAAGGTCAAAACTGGTCAGTTCGTACTGGCCATCTTTGTAGACGACCAGAATACTGTCTTTTGCATCGAAATTCCCCAGCAACTTACCCCGTTCGTCGCGGTTGAGTCGACCCAGGTGCTCATCGTACCAGATATCAACTCCGCCGAGGGTAGAAACACCGCCCGTTTTCTGGGTGATTTTCCGAACCGGATACTTGGTCAGAATATTACCCTGAGCCGAGCGATTCTTAATCCCGACCGAAGCAAAGTCATAATCGAACTGCTTGATCTTCGCCGAACTTTGTGCTGTCAGGTTAATGGTTATCACTTCGGCTTCCCCATTATCGTTCGCACTAAAATACGTTACTTTCGATTTGGGATTTCCCATCGTCAAGTCATACTCGCGGTCGCGGGTAACGCCAGTCACGGGGAATCGCTTGGCCATCGAAATGCCCGATTTCCCATCCAGGTAAATCAGGTTATAAATCTTGCGTTCGTCGTTTTTCTTGAATACCGACACATGTACAATATCCTTGCCGACAAATACCTTATCCTGAATTTTCGTGACCATGCATTTGCCATCACGCCGAAATACGATGATATCGTCGATGTCGGAGCAATCACAAACGTATTCTTCTTTCTTCAATCCGTACCCAATAAATCCACCTTCCCGGTCAACGTATAGTTTCTGATTGGCGGCTGCTACCACGCTGGCGGCAATCGTGTTAAAGGCCCGAATTTCCGTTTTTCGCTCCCGGCCTTTGCCGTACTTCTTCTGCAGATCCTTGTAATAGTTAATGGCGTAGCGGGTGATGTTAGCCAGGTTATCTTCCGTTTCGGCTAATTCCTGCTCCAGTCGACGCATTAACTCCTCCGCTTTGAATCCATCGTATTTTGAAATCCGCTTAATTTTGATCTCGGTCAAACGGATCAGATCATCCTGCGTAATAGCCCTGTAAAATTGCTTTTTAAACGGTTTGAGTGCTTTGTCGATGGTTTCCAGCACCGCTTCAAAGGTCTCGCACTCCTCAATTTTTCGGTAAATGCGGTTCTCTATAAAAATCTTTTCGAGCGAGCTGTACAGCAACCGTTCCATTAACTCACTACGCCGTATTTCCAGCTCGCGTTGCAGCAACTGAACGGTTTGGTGGGTATTGACCCGGAGAATGTCCGTTACGCTAACAAAATGGGGTTTGTCGCCAATGATCACGCAGGCATTGGGTGAAATAGACACCTCACAATCTGTAAAGGCGTAGAGTGCATCAATGGACACATCAGGCGAAACACCCGGCTGTAGGTGAACCAGAATCTCAACATCCTTCGCTGTGTTATCAACTACAGCTGCCACGTTTCGGCTCGGGGCTTTAATCCGAATTTTACCCAGCTCAGCTGCCTTAACAATCGAGTCGATCAACTGCGAGGTTGTGATCCCATAGGGCACATCTCGGATAGCCAGGATTTTTTTATCGATTTCTTCAATTTTAGCCCGCACCCGCACCTTACCCCCTCGGTGTCCGTCATTGTAATTGCTAACATCAATATGCCCTCCCGTCTGAAAATCGGGAAAGAGCGATACGGGTTTGTCTTTCAGAATCTGAATGGAAGCATCAATCAGTTCATTGAAGTTGTGAGGCAGGATTTTGGTCGACAGACCAACCGCAATGCCCTCAACGCCCTGAGCCAGCAACAAGGGAAACTTTACGGGTAGTGTAACCGGTTCGCGTTTACGTCCATCGTAAGATAGTTGCCACTCGGTCGTTTTATCATTGTAAATGGCATCCTGCGCAAACTTCGACAGTCGCACTTCAATATATCGTGGGGCTGCTGCTCCGTCGCCAGTGCGCACATCTCCCCAGCTCCCCTGGGTATCAAAGAGGAGTTCCTTCTGACCAATGTTGACGAGGGCTTCGCCAATGGACGCATCGCCATGGGGGTGGAACTGCATCGTCTGACCAATTACATTGGCCACTTTATTAAACCGCCCATCGTCCATTTCTTTCAGGGCATGCAGAATCCGGCGCTGAACGGGTTTCAACCCATCTTCAACGGCAGGAACGGCCCGCTCAAGAATAACGTAAGATGCGTAATCGAGAAAGTAGTTTTCGTACAATCCTGACACAACGGTCTGATCATGCAGGACTTCATTGGTAGGTTCAGTGAGTGGTTGTTCCGGCAGAGGACCGTCGGTCAGCTCGGTTCCATCGGCAGATGGAAATCCTTCTGGTTGCTGGCTATCGTCCTCAATCGGCTGTTCATTTTCTTCGTTTGTCATTGACTTGCTTCAGGAACTGTTCCAGTGGATAAGTACGCAAATTAACCGAACGATTCACTACTCGTTCGGCTCCTTAAATATACAAAAAAAACTTGAAAAAACGGGCATAGTAGCCATTAAAAGGCTAATCCCGCAAAATAAGTTTAGTGTCCATCTCAATAACCCCGTCCCAGTTCCACGGCAGTTTCAACGGGCTTACCAGCCAGAAAAAGCGCTAGATTTCGGAGGAACTGATCGACCTTTCCAGCATCTTCATTGGGCTGCCCACCGCCCGTATGCTGAGTGAGAACCACATTCGGCAGTGTCCAGAGCGGGTTATCAGCAGGAAGGGGTTCGGTTGCCGTGACATCAAGTACAGCCCCCCCCAGATGGCCCGACTGTAGCGCGCTTATCAGGGCTGGCTCGTCGGTAGTACTGCCTCTGCCCACATTTGCGTATAGACTACCGGGCTTCATTGCGGTGATCAGATCGGCAGAGAAAAAACCGGTTGCAGTACCGGGCAGGCAATTGACAACAATATCAATCTTTGGCAGGAGCGCTTTGAGTTCATCGGCCGTGTGTAAATCGGCTTGCGGATCGGTACGGGCCAGCATGTACAGCTCGCACTGAAAACCGGTTAGCATCTGGCGCACGGACTGACCAATGGTTCCGGTTCCCAGAATAACCACTCGCTTCTTCCACAACAAATTGGTGCGGGCCCGAATGGGAGCACCCACCCATTCAGAGCGAGCTTGCAGTAGTGTCAATTCAGGTATACACCGATAGACCGCCAGAATGCCGGCCACCATTGTTTCGGCACAGGGGAGTGCAAAATAGTTACCCATGTTGGCGATGGTGGCCGTAAGCTGAACCGATTTATACCCATCGAACCCTGCGGAGTCCAACTGCCAGAATTTTAGATTGGGTAAGGCCTTGGCAAACCAGGCCGCCGGTGGATTACCCATGATGAGGTTTGCCGACTGCAAGGCCGCTTCCTGTTCGGCTTTAGGGAGCTCATCCCGATATACAATGGTTATTGGTTCCGCTCCAGCAAATTGGTCGGAAGAAAGTTGCTGTTGAAGTTCCGCTTTAAGCGTATCGTTGAGGTTGGAATTGACAAAGAGTTGCATAATGTTTAAACGCAATGAGCGCAAAGGACATCGCAAAGAACGCAAAGAATTTATAGCCTTGCGACCTTGGCGATGTCCTTTGCGCTCTTTGTGTTTAAATAAATTCTTACTTCCAGCCTTTTAACTTCGCCAGCAGCCAATTGGTCATTTTCTCGGTTTCTTCAGGGTATGTCCAGTGTCCAGTGTCGATAAACGATATATCCAGCGTTTTCTGGCCAGGGATCACATTGTAAGCAGCGTACATCGAGGTGGGCGGACAGGTTTCGTCGTTAAAGCCCCAGGCATATCGACCCGGCACGTTGACCAGCCGGGCAAAATTAACTACATCATAATAACCCGTTGTTTTAATGCGATCAGGCTTGTTATTGAATGCCAGCTCATTTCCGGTGAAGAGATGCGGCCAGCCGCCTGCCCGCCCGTTAAGGTAGCCGGTCACGTCGGCCAGAGCCGGATAGAACGCCCCCAACCACTTGATACGCGAGTCCAGGCCAGCGGTTACAATTGACAAGGCACCACCCTGACTTCCGCCCGTAACGGCCAGATTCTGCCCATCATATTGCGGCATACTCGTCAGAAAATCCACGGCTCTCACGCAGCCCAGATACACCCGCTTATAATAATACCGGTCGCGGTCATCAAGATTAGCCGATTGGTAGCCGTTAAGTGGGCCACGCGCCAGGTTTTCATACACAATTGGGTCCATAGTAACAGGCACTCCGTGAATACCTACTTCGAGGGTTATAAACCCCTTCTCCGCTTCGGCAATCATGCCGTTATAGGGCCTTACTCCCGCCCCTGGTACCCGTAAAATAGCTGGGTATTTCCCCTCTTTCTTCGGTACACACAAAATTCCGTAGAAGCGGGAGTTGTTAATGTTCTGTAGATTCAGGTGGTACACGTTGGTAAGTTCGGTGCATCGTTCGGGTAAGAGCGTCAGGCGGGCATCTATGGGCACCTTGGCTAAATCGGCCTTTGCATTGTCCCAAAAGGCCTTAAAATCGGTGGGGTTTGCTACGGTAGGCTGGATTGTTTGTGGTTCAAAACCAGCCGTTGTGAGCCCCCGGTACTCCTTTCCATCCAGTTCAACGGTAGCAATGCACCGCAGGAAGCCCCCAGTTTTCATCGAACCGCCCTCTAGTGCCAGCGTCCCATCTTTCAGTGTGACGGTTTCTTTTTTAGTTGGCTCCATTTTCTCCGGGCCGACTTCGTAGCGCAGTTTTGCCCCACGTAACAGCACATTACTCTTGTAAACCGAAATCGTAAATTTGACGGGTTCACCAATTTTATAGAGCCAGTCGGCATGGTCGGGAGTGACAATCACTTTTACGAGCCGCTCAACAGGTTGAGCCAGCGCGTTTGTAAACCAAATGACCAGTAAACCGGGAAGAAATAGTTTTTTCATGGAATGTAGCGCGAAGGATTTTCGATCATTCACATAAAGCAACTTCTACGGGAATTATAACCAGCCCGATTCTATCAAAAACATAATCAGGCAACCCGCATGGGCGTTTGTTCGTTTCGCCAGACGGGCTGCATATTGACAACGCACCGGATCAACAGCGTTAATGGAAAAATCACATCGAAACCGCCTGGTATCTTCGATAACGCCATGCCAAGCAGGAGCAGAACAGCTGTAGCACCAAAATAACGTGTCCGGCGCTGGGCAGTAGCTGTTGAACGGGTAGCCCAGTAAATCAAGGGTAAGTGTAAGGGCATCAGGTACAACAGGGTTGGATTCCAACCCGTAACACCGTCATCCCGTATCATCCATAGTACGAACAAAAACCAACCCAGAAACCCAGAAACCCCAAACAGGAGCCGATCAAACCAGCGATCAACTTTGCCGGCTACAACGTATCGCCGGATGGTAAATAGGGCAACCAGAAGGCCCAATACGGTAAACACCACGTCGGGATCTAAATACAGGGGCACTTGCTGCCGAAAGGTTTTTTGAGCCGCAAATATAGTCTGTTCGCTTTGCACCAACGGAATCGACTGTCCATTTGCCTGGCGAACTGTAGCGTGGGCAAACTGGTCGTGCACCTGGTCGGGCAGGTACATGGCTAGCCAACCGTCGGTCTGTTCATTAGCTGGCCAGCCAATGGCAAGATTCATTCCTAATTGATACCAGGGCTTTTCATTCAGATAATCGTTCATCAGATCGCGGTACGATTTACCGGTCATCAGCGAACGGGATGGAATTGTTAAGCTATCCCCACAAACATCGGCAATCATGTCGCGAGGGCGAGTGGAGCAATTATCGTAGTAGAATTTATACCTATACTCCCGGTTCTGGGGCAAATAGTTCTTTTCCAGAGCCACGAACAGTCGTTGCCGCTGTATAGGCGACAGGTTCAACTGCTGCTCCCGGACACTGCGGTTGGTCTGCTGATAATAATAAATGACCTGATATAGATTATGAACCGTCAGAAAATAGGGCAGCGTACCTCGCAAAAATTTAAGGATAAAATAGTCGGCCCGATAATCAAAGCCACCGTAACTATAATCCCGATCCATACCCAGCATCGGATCAACAAGTCGGATCTCCGTATGCCCAAACGCCGACGATATATCATCATCCCCCGATCCATACGTGATCAAACTAACCCGTGCGGCCGGGGAGAGCGTTTGACTGAATGATGAATGATGGCTGATGACTGATGAATAAAAAACAAGGAGTAAGCAAATGAACCATTTTTTGCTCCCCTGCTCCCTGCCCCGAGCCCCGAGCCCCGAGCCCCGCGCTACCTGCTCTCTATTCGTCGTCATCCTCTTCATCAACATTATTGTCATACACTCGTTTGGCCTTGGCTCGAACCGGTTCTTTTCCCTGAACACAGATGACTAGTTCGCCTTTAATCGTTTTTTGGGCAAAATACGCAATAAGTTCGGACAATGGCCCGCGCTGATTTTCCTCGAATAATTTGGTGAGTTCGCGGGAGACGCTGGCTGGTCGGTCAGCACCGAACAGATCAGCAAATTGCTGAAGGGTTTTCAGCAGACGATGGGGCGATTCGTAGAAAACCATCGTACGCTCCTCCCCTGCCAGTTCGGCCAGCCGCGTTTGACGGCCTTTTTTATGGGGTAAAAATCCCTCGAAGGTAAAACGGTCATTGGGTAATCCTGAATTAACCAGCGCCGGCACGAATGCCGTAGGGCCTGGCAAACATTCAACGGGAATATCGTTTTTAATGCACTCCCGGACAAGCAAAAAACCAGGATCCGAGATGCCCGGTGTGCCCGCATCCGACACGAGTGCGAGTGTTTTCCCCTCTTTCAACTGGCTCACCAATCGTTGTACGGTTTGGTGTTCGTTAAAAATATGGTAGCTATGAAGTGGCTTACTGATGTTCAGGTGGCGTAATAACACACCCGATGTACGGGTATCTTCAGCCAGAATGGCATCAACGCTTTGCAAAATTTTAATGGCTCGTAGCGTGATGTCGTCAAGATTACCGATAGGAGTCGGCACGAGGTACAATTTCATGCCGCAAGATAGTTTACAGTTTTCAGTTTACGGTTTGAGGTTTATGGTTGGCCGACGCATCACCAACCTTATGCGTCAGCCAACCATAAACCTCAAACCGTAAACTGAAACTATAGTTTATCAATCGCTGCTGCCAGTTTGCGATCTTTATCGGTCACGATATTCCCCGCATCATGCGTGGAGAGCTTGATTGTGATTTGATTATACACATTTGACCACCAGGGATGATGGTTCATTTTTTCAGCAAGAAGTGCCACGCGGGTCATAAACGCAAAGGCTTCGCTAAAATCAGCGAACTGAAAATCACGAGTGAGTTGATTATCCTGTTCCTGCCACATAGGGTATAAAGTTAGTAGTTTATGCTCCTGTAAGAACCGCTTTGCCCGCTGACTGTTTTGAAAAAAAGATTGGCTTCTCGTCCTCTTAAACCTATTCCATCAAGATGAACCTTAAGCGCTCCTAACCCCTACCTTCTGACAGCCTGACCAGCTATTTTAAAAGGCAAACGAACTTGTGAGTAACAAGTAATGAAACAAAAAACGCTGACCCTACCAGTGCCAGCGTTTAGATACCCCTTTTTCCAGCCGTTCTCATCGGCATGGTAACAAATTAGATTTAGATATTATCAATTGGTAACTTATTGATTATACGGTTCCATTTCCTCATCATCTAATCGCTCAACTAACCAGATCTCATTACGGCAAGTTGATTGATGAGTACAAGTAATTACGGTGGGGGCGTACAGCCGTCGTCTGCTTCGATGGCGGCTGTTTTTATCACCAATGACCTACTAATTAATCAATTGCCTTACCAACCCTTCCGTTGTTCAAAAAAAACGCCGACTCTAGTAGAGTCAGCGTTTCCTGTTCTCAAATTCTAATCATTGCACAAACCATTTGCTGGATTGCACTCCACCAAATTCAGATACGCTTACTGCTGAACAAGCGTTGCAGTGTACGTCGCGGTTACTGTTTAAATTAGACACTGTTGTTGATTTAGTTCTTATGCCAGCTCCTGAAAACTCCTTTTTTAACGGGTAATGGCTGGTTTATCTGGCAATGCTTCGCTTAACTTTTCATACACGATTCGAAGCCGCTCCTCGATCTGCGGATCTTTCGATTCGAAATAGAATCGGTTCTCATTAAAGTTGGCAATGACCCTGATTGTTGTCCAATCGAGGGTTGGGTCCTTCTCCGATAGTACTTCCTTTATTCGTTCAATAAGCTTGTCGCTGGCATACCTGTTAAACTGACTTATCATCTCTTCTGGGTCTACCATGTTGATCTATGTTGAATTCAGTTCTATTGAGAAGCTCTTAACGTTCTCAAATCTACCTCTTCCTGAACCATTACCAACCGAAATCAGGAGAATTAGTAGTTACATAAACCCGCATACGGCAGCAATTGAGTACAATTTGTAGCTGGAAAGCACATTGCATTAAAATGTTGAGCCGTCCTAACCACTTAAGCCTAAAAGCTTTGTTTGTTTCAATTCAACAAGGATTGATATTGATCCAATAAAGCAGGGTTCTCCAATGGCGGGGAAGCAGACCATGGTATACTACCTCTGTAGCTGTAAGCGTCTTTATATACTCCTTGAGAAGAGTTTGACTGACTGGTTTATTGAGCATGCTGGCAAGGAGTTCTCTACTCCACGTATCGCCCAAAAGCTTGCCAATCAGTAATAAAAAGTCACAATAAAGTAACAGAATTGGCTACCAGGACCAACCCATCCAGGCGAAGGCCTATTTGGTGAAGTATTTCGGTAAATTTGTCGAATGAAACTCACCTGGACATTTTACCCTAAAGGAGAGCAATCCATAACGCTCACAGTCATTTATTTACCCAAGCTGGATACAATTCAGCAGGCAGGTGTTCTGGATCAGGATACGAATGTGGCTTTTGTGAACTGGCGAAGCTTTCAGGTCTTCAATACAGGGGATGTTAAAGACAAACGCGCCTTATTCAATTCACTGACAACCCTGGATTCACTTGCCAGGGAACAAGGCTGGAGTGAAACCGCAGTGAAAGGCTGGTTAAGCGAACCTGGCTGATGGTCTTGTTACTCAGCTCAATCAGCCTAAAGGTTTAAATTTAGAAAAGCTGTCAAGACCATTTGAAGTCATAAGGGCGAACCAAATAAGGACTCACCTAGATTATATACCAAAATTAGCTATAAATATAACTTATGTTACCTCATATTTAATATTCATCCTAAGAAAATTCTTTTTGTAATCTAAATACCATAACAGTATAATTTTTTATTAATTTTAAGCCCTACGGAAATTGAACGTTTGATAGCTTAAATGATGCATTTGTAAGCTCAACTAACCTACTAAAAGCGATCTTCAATTCACTGTCTGGTTAGTAATCATGATCTCTTTTACTAGTGTCAAAGCACATATTGCCAATATAATCACAGTTGTATTTCCCCCTAAAAAATGGTATGAAGCGGCATACTTAGCGTCCGGTATACTTGCGTTTTTGCGTCCACACGAAAAATATAAGTATAAAAACACACTCGCCATGAGTCGTGCAGGCAAGTTAAATGGCTTATTAGCCATAATGACTCGTAAGGGCAAACCTTTTCCGATTCCTGTTCTCGCTCAAGGATTAGAGTTGTTTCTTAAACAAAGACCTAATGGGTTGATTCTTTGTTCAACCCATATCCCTCTTTCGAAAGTAGCTTTACGTTACTTAATAGAGCAAGGCTTCACACCAACCGTCGCCATAGCCGGTAATCCAGGTGTAATCGATTCTATTGCTGTTTGGGGGAGTATCGAAAAGATACCGGCCATTCGTACAGGGCCTTTTGTCTTGCAGAAATCCAAATCGGTACTGCAACAAGGAGGGACCGTTGTTGTCCTGGTTGATAAGTTCCTGGGTGGACCTTATTCACCCAATATTTTCATTTTGGGCGAGAAACTTAGCAGCGATATTATTTTTTTTAATGCGGCATTGCAAAAAGATGGGACTATAGTAGTTAATTTCCAGGAATCAGAATGGAATGGCAGTGCTTGTAAAATTCGGGTACACCAACAGATGAATGAACTCTACCAGTTTACAACTGCTCTCCTTAAACATTATGGTAACTCTTACTATCTCAAGGCTCCATTAGAAGTAGAAGTACAACTACAAAAAAAAAATCCTATAATTAATTCAAGTTGCGAGATATAGGCTTTGCAAGCCACTTGGGTAATTTTAGAGTATCTCACGCTCTAAACCACTTACAAGATGACTGACAAAACCATTGCAATTTACTGTCGCTTCGGCGCTCCGATTCTTCGATGACCTCTTCAAAGTAATGGGACCAAAAAATGACCCACATTGTAAACTCAATGATGCTGAAGTGGCCACTATCGCCATTATGGCAGCCATTTCCTTTTATGGCAATCAAGCCGCTGCCTGCGGGTACATGCAAAAGCACTATGGCATGAGAATACTCGACAAGTCTGGCTTCAATCGGCGACTACATAGGCTCCAGGCCACGCTCTTCGCCATCTTCCGCGCACTGGGTGCCAGTCTTAAAGAACTCAACACCAGTGTTCGTTATATGATCGAATCATTTCCGGTTGCTGTCTGTCGAAACTGTCGTATACCCGTCTGTAAACTCTTGAAAGGCAAGGCTTATCACGGCTATAATGAGGCTAAAAAAGAGTACCGCGCGGATTTCCATGGTTTATGCAAGCACTGGCTTATAATTTTTGTCATATTTTTGACCCCGCGCCACCACCGAGCAGACCCGATGGATGAGCTTATTGCGTACCGCGTTCAAGACAAGCATTTTATTCTTGCCCTCCCTAACCTTGCGCTGACAGTAATCTCGTAGCTCGCCCTCCATGCGGATGGCAGACATAGCTCCCAGATGAAAAACTGATTTCAAGCGTAATCGAGCATGTTGACTCACGCGAGTTTTGCCTCGGACGCTGCTACCAGATCGGTATTCAAAAGGGGCGACACCAGCATGGCAAGCTAATTTCTTGGCATTGTTGATTGCCTTGAACTCGTCGGTTGCTACTAATACTTCGGTTGCACTGGCACTGCCAACACCAGGGATAGAAGTAATCAAACCAAAGAGTTCTTTGAGCCGATCATCACCTTGAATGAGTTCATCAATCTGTTTATCAACCGCTTCCAGATCAGCGTTAATTGCTTTGAGGGAAGCCTGACAGTTTTTAGTGAGTTGCTTTTGAAGGGATGACTCGACAAAACCAGCTTGTTCGGTCAGAGGCTGTTGAAGTTGCTGGCGAACGCCTATAAGCCGTTGACGCATAGCACTTAAAGCAGCTATCTTCTGCATCACTGGGCGGGCAGGTTGCCAAAGACGAGTCTGATCGCGAAAGCGAAAGGCATATTCAGCGATGCGCTGGGCGTCTATTGTGTCGTTCTTGCCCCGCTGCAGACCGCCTGCTTTTTTGATTTGCAAAGAAGACTCTAACCAAATGGGAAAAGAAAGTTTATGAAGACAGGCTAACAGATGAGCGGTGTAAATCCCTGTCTGCTCCATACAGCACACCGTTTGCGTAACCTTAAAATTGGGTAGGGTTTTGATGAATTTGATAGCTGCTTTGATCCCCGTTTCCGTGTTTTCTGACTGCGTCTGTAAAACAATGTGCTTTCCATCAAAGACAGCCCAATCGAGTGTTGCTTTGGAAATATCAATGCCAATGAAATAGGAAATGTCCATGCCTATTGCGAGTTTAGAAGTGCAATAAGTGGCTTGCCCAACTGCTCAAACCCTTGCTAATGGGGCTTTCCCCCGAATTTCCATGGCTCCGGCCACCCGGTTGAGCTTTTGGCAAGTAAAGACAGGGCGGGGCCTGAATCCGCGCATAGAGATGGTACTCTGCGGCCCCTTAGGGAAACCCGCCCTGTTTACTTATCGGCAAGCTATTCCAATCTTGGAATCTTACCAAAGGCCAAACCTAAAGGGCGGCCCCGTTCTATGGCTTTAAAGTCCAGGTCATTACCACAGTTGACAAGCAGCCAGTCGATTACTTTATCACTGCTGGCAGCTTTCATGACAGTACAGCCTTACAGGCAATGCAAGTCGATTTACCCGCCGGTAGTGAACTCTATGGCGATAGTGGCTACACTGACTACGAGCAAGAGGATTTTTATGCCGAGTGTGACCAAATCTACCTCAAGATTCACCGAAAAAAGAACAGCTTACGGCCTGATGAAGCTTGGGATGTGTTTCTCAAGAAGCACTTTGGCAAGCCGATAGAGAACGTTTTTAGCCAGATCACCAATCTATTTCCGCGTAAGATTCATGCCGTCACTGCCGAAGGCTTTTTACTGAAATTATTTTTGTTCCTCTTGGCCTTCACCATCAATGGATGTTTGGAGGAATGACTATCTCACAACTTAAATTAATATATATCTGCCTGAATTATACACCTAGTTACCTAGCTTTATGTCGATTAACTTTAACTGACTTTTTATTCCTCAAGCCAATTCACTATGACTGTTAATTACGCTTCCTTTTTAATGTCCGCTCCGGTTCATAGGCTGGGGGCAGGATTTCGGCGACCGAAAGCAGATGGCAGGGTCAACCATTTCGCCCGCCCATCCACCTGGTATAGCCCCTGCCTGATGGGACTCTTCTGGTTGCTGCTAGGGTTGCCCCAATCTACCCAAGCCCAGAACTTTGTCTGGGCTAAAGGAATGGGTGGCACCAGTAATGATGAAGGCTCCTCGGTGGCGGTGGATGGGTTGGGCAATGTCTACACAACGGGTTCGTTTAATGGTACGGCTGATTTTGATCCCGGCCCAGGGGTAGTTAACCTGACTTCGGCGGGGGAGAGTGACATCTTTGTAAGCAAGCTCGATGCGAACGGCAACTTCGTCTGGGCTAAACGTATGGGTGGCAGTGATGTTGATGCCGGCACCTCAGTGGCGGTGGATGGGTTGGGCAATGTTTACACAACGGGCTTATTTAATGGTACGGCTGATTTTGATCCCGGTCAGCAGGTTACCAATCTGATCTCGGCCGGGGGGAGTAACATGTTTTTGTGCAAACTCGATGAGGTGGGTAACTTCGTCTGGGCTAAAGGAATGGGTGGCACCAGTGGTGATGCCGGTACCTCGGTGGCGGTGGATGGGTCGGGCAATGTCTACACAACGGGTTCGTTTAATGGTACGGCTGATTTTGATCCCGGCCCAGGGGTAGTTAACCTGACTTCGGCGGGGGGAAGTGACATCTTTGTAAGCAAGCTCGATACAGACGGTAACTTCGTCTGGGCTAAACGTATGGGTGGCAGTGATGTTGATGCCGGTACCTCGGTGGCGGTGGATGGGTCGGACAATGTCTACACAACGGGCTCGTTTAATGGTACGGCCGATTTTGATCCCGGCCCAGGGGTAGTTAACCTGACTTCGACGGGGGAGAGTAACGTTTTTGTGAGCAAGCTCGACGCAGACGGTAACTTCGTCTGGGCTAAAGGTATGGGCGGCACTAATGCTGATGCCAGCGCTTCGGTAGCTGTGGATGGGTTGGGCAATGTCTATACCACCGGTTATTTTGTAGATACGGCTGATTTTGATCCCGGCGAGCAGGTAACCAATCTGATCTCGGCCGGGGGGAGTAACATGTTTTTGTGCAAACTCGATGAGGTGGGTAACTTCGTCTGGGCTAAAGGAATGGGTGGCACCAGTGGTGATGCCGGTACCTCGGTGGCGGTGGATGGGTCGGGCAATGTCTACACAACGGGTTCGTTTAATGGTACGGCTGATTTTGATCCCGGCCCAGGGGTAGTTAACCTGACTTCGGCGGGGGAGAGTGACATCTTTGTGAGCAAGCTCGATGCGAACGGCAACTTCGTCTGGGCTAAACGTATGGGTGGCAGTGATGTTGATGCCGGCACCTCAGTGGCGGTGGATGGGTTGGGCAATGTTTACACAACGGGCTTATTTAATGGTACGGCTGATTTTGATCCCGGTCAGCAGGTTACCAACCTAACTTCAGAGGACGGAGGTAATATCTTTGTAAGCAAATTAAGCCCCCTACAACTGAGAACGTCGGCTAGCACCAATCCGGTTTGTGCGGGGACTACGACAGCCTTATCGGTGACAGCTTCGGTCGGCACGGCATCCTACTCCTATACTTGGGCGGCCCCAGCGGGCATCACCTTGTCAGCTACCTCCACCAGCGTGGTCTCGGCTAGTATTGGGATGGGCTTGAGTGGAGTGCAAACCTTTACCGTTACAGTAGCACCTTCGGACGCTTCACCCAGCATTACCACCCTAGTGAGTGTAACGGTGAATGCAGCTCCCATAGCCAGCATCAGTCCGGCCGCCCTCACGGTTTGTGAAGGTGCAATCGTTTCGTTGACCGCTTCGGGTGGCAGTGTTTATCAGTGGAACAGTGGACAAACCACAGCGATAATCAGTGTGACCTCCACAGGAACCTATTCGGTGAGCGTCTCTGGAACGACTGGCCCAGTAGGTCAAACTGGTGTTTCTGGGGGACAGGTAGTAGCCGTAGAGGGTTGTTTTGCGACTGCTTCGACTACTGTTACGGTCAACCCTGCTCCGTCTGTGAGCATTACCCCCAGCTCTACTACACTGACTAATGCCAGCCCTCCGGTCAGCCTGACTGCGGTGGGAAGCGGTACTTATCTTTGGTCCAACGGGGCAACTACGCAGGTCATCTCGGCCACTGCCAGTGGCACTTACTCGGTCACTCTCACTAATGCCAGCGGCTGTAAGGCCAGTGCCAGCGTGCCCGTCATCGGCTCCGATTTAACCATTAATTTGGACTTACCCCAGGCTAACTTCGCCAGTTCAGGTAGTATTGAAAATTTCGTGGTCAATATCTTCGAATTGGCTGGGCTGCCCACCTCTTCGGGCAATATCAGGATTACCATCACTGCACCGGTTGGCTACACTCTCGCTTTTGATATGGGTCTGACCAGTATAAATGTGTCGGGCGGAGAACACAATCCGGTTACCGTCAATAATGCACAGTGGATGGTGAGTCAATCTGTGGCCAATCGGCAGTTGAGCTTGACGATGAACTCAGGCGCTTTTATCAGTGGTGGTGGCGCATCGAGTTTAGGTTTCAGCATCACCCGGACGGTTGCGAACTCGGGCAGTGTTGGGAATATTACTGTGAATGTGGCGGATGATTTGACGGTGGGTTATGATAGCAACCTGATCAACAATGTTTACGCCCGTGTCATCAGTGGATTGTAGAGGAATGGAACAGGGGCGGCTTGGTGAATCGTCCCAGCCATTGAAGATAATGGTTTAACCCAGGCCTAGACGGTTCAGTTTCCAGACAACTACTTCGTCACCTGGTCGTAATGATTTCAACGGTTCCTCCGGTTGGGGCCGCTCTTTACAGGCTCCACTGAATTTCTCTTGATAGACTTTCTCGCAGTCAGGGGCCTGGAGTATATGAGTTAAATGTATAGATGATGATCGAGCGTCGCGGCTCTGGCGTAGCCGATTTTCATTTACTGTTCGTATTCATTGATAAAAAACAGGGCGGCTTCCGCAGGTGAGATTTGGTAATACTGGCAAATATCCATAAGCCAATTTTTCGCTTTATCTAGCCAAACAGGAAGGGTCTATGAGGCATTGTCTACGTCCAATAAAACGTTTGGTTTACAATTTGGAGCTGCTACATTTGACTGGACATTAAGTTAAGGACGATCTAACTTAGTAGACCATGAAATCAAGGAGACAGTACGACCGCACGGGCGGCCCCGGAAGAATTCAAGAAGATGGCCGTGGAGCTTTCAGAGGCAAAAGGTTCTTTAAAAGCAACCGCTGAAGAGTTAGGCATTACCCCACAAATTCTAACCCGATGGCGCAGAGAACGAGTGGTGACTCCAGGTACTCCAGCCGTTAGCCGGGCCCAGGTAAGCCAAGAGCAACAAGAAATAATACGCCTGAAAAAGGAGCTTAAACAGGCCGAGTTAGATCGGATCGCCGAAGCGACGCGATATCTTAAAAAAGGCGGTCGGCATCTTCTCCAGGAGCGACGGGAAATATTCAGATTTATAAAAGCTCACCAACGTGAGTTTCCCGTTGAGACCGGTCCGCCGGTGCGGATATGTAAAGTCCTACTGGTGAGCCGTAGTAGCTATTATTATTGGCTAGCCCAACGACCCACCAAACGGGCAAGTGAAAATGAAGCTATCACTCAATTAATCAGCAGCTTATTCACAAGCCAGTAAAGGGCGGTATGGTAGTCCAAAAATCACGCGAGATCTGAAGGCTCAGGGCGTAAACGTATCCCGTCCCCGGGTGGCCAGACTCATGAAGCAGGCTAATCTGAAAAGTGTCATTCAGAAGAAGTATGTGATCACCACTACGGATTCAAAGCACACTTACCCCGTAGCCGAAAACCATTTGAACCGCCAATTCAATCCGGTAAAACCGGGCCAGGCCTGGGTTTCTGATCTGACCGCACGGGCGGCCCCGTTATATTCGTACGGGTGAAGGCTGGCTCTACCTGACTATGATTATGGATTTGTATGATCGGAAAGTGATTGGCTGGGCTTTGAGTAAGTCAATGAAGGCGTCAGAAACGACCATTCCAGCTTGGCAGATGGCCCTTAAAAACCGGCCTATTGAGCGGGACTTAATCTTTCATCGCTCCGGCGCCCCGGTCTGATCGAGGAGTGCAGTATGCTTGTCATGCCTTTACAAAACTGTTGAAAAAACACCCACTGGTTGTACAAAGCATGAGCGGGAAAGGTAACTGTTGAGACAATGCGGTGGCCGAAAGCTTTCGCTTCGGCGATCCGATTCAAGAGCCTCAAGTCGGAGTTGGTTTATCAGCAGGATTTTCAAACGCAAGCCATGGCTAAACAGGCTGTTTTTGAATATATTGAAGTCTGCGGGGCCGCCCGTGCGGTATAACCGTCAACGGAGGCATTCGGCGTTAGGCTATCTTTCCCCTTTTGACTATTATAATGGGCAACTGCAAAATGTTGCTTAAAAACTTGTCCAGTGGTTTGTTGCAAGTCTAAAATCCTCAAGATCGCCATAGTGGAACCCGCATCGGCACAGAATGATAAACACGTCGGCCACCTGCTGCATGCTTTGGTTCTCAAATGTGTGGGCCCGCAGCTGCTCAAACTGCTCCAGGGATAGAAAGACGAGATCGTCCCACTCGGGACCTTTAATCCGCCTTCCCTCCCGTGGATTCGAGTCGGCTAACTTGTGCAGCTTGGCCCAGATCAGCACGTTCTTAATCGTCTGAGTTTGCTTAATTATGTAGGAATCGGCGTGGCCGATCTGGCCCACACCCAGCGGCACCTGCTTCATACAGCGACGAAACTTTTTAACCCACACAAGGTCAAAGTCTTCGATGAGTAAATCCGTGGCTTTCTCACTGATCAGAAAGTCAGTGAGCTTCTTGCGCACGTTGTCATAAACGCCCAGGGTGGTTTTCTCCAGATCCCGATCGGTATCAGCTGCACTGTCTTTAAGGTACATTTGAAAGGCATCCAGTGGGGTATATTGGGTGTTTTCTCCCAAAAAGGCCCGGCGAACTTTAGCGGCCGTTATTTTTTCCTTCTTTCGGAATAAATCATTGAACGTTGCCCGGAGCTGGTTGCGCATAATGTCCAGCTGTTCGTTTTTAAAAAAGGCTTCGGGGTCCTGACTGGTAATTTGTTTTTGATCTTCGTCCCAGTAGTCATGATAGGTCATAATGCCGGTGCTGCCCAGGTCGACCCGCTCCCCTCCTACGGATATGCGACAATAGATTTGAATTTTCCCCGCCTAGCGACTCTTACGTCGCCAAAAGCTAATCTCCATTCGTTTAATTTTCATAGCGCTGTGTGTTTAGTACAGCGCGGGTGTGGACAATTTTTGTAACCAGTTGTGACCTTAACCTGAGTGGCCGGTAGCCACCTTACTTAAAGGTACAAATCAATATATTTACATTAGCAAACGGTATAATTATATAATTTAAAAAGGTGATAAAATTTCATGGGTGCGTCACCAGTTGTTGTGGTGCGTCACCAGATTTGATACTAGACTGTAGAAAATAGTCCATACCGCAAAAAAAGAACAAAAAAAAAGCCCGAAACGGGTTCGTTCCGGGCACCTGGTCACTTTCAAACGTACTATGCAGAGAGGAAGAGATTCGAACTCTCGATACGGTTACCCGCATACACACTTTCCAGGCGTGCTCCTTCAACCACTCGGACACCTCTCTAAAAACGAAGTCAGCAAGTAGGTTTGCTGACTTCCGGCAGAGAGCGAGGGATTCGAACCCCCGGTACCCTTGCGAGTACTTCTGATTTCGAATCAGACCCATTCGACCACTCTGGCAGCTCTCTTTGGTATTTGGTCGTCCGACGCGAATCGGAGTGCAAAGATGTAGGATTGCTGATAAAAAAGCAACAACTAGCCTAAAAAACGCTGATTTACCCAACTAGCTAGTCGCTCAGTTCGCCACTAAGTGACTGAGCTAGAAGTGTCCGCAAGCGATTTATGGCTTCAGGTCCACGGTCATTTTCGCTGCCTAGCAACACCATCAGTTTGGTAATAGCGGCTTCTGTGGTGATATCGGCTCCACTGATAACACCAATTTGCAGTAGTTGCTTACTGGTTTGGTACTGCCCCTGCGTAACCCGCCCCCCTTCGCACTGCGACACGTTGAAGATCAACACACCCCGATCAATAGCCTCCTTAAGCGTATCCAGAAACCAGCTATCCGTTGGGGCATTTCCGGCTCCAAATGTTTCGAGTACGATACCCCGAAGGTTGGGAATGTTCACGATAGATTCCACAACGGGTTGGGTAATACCCGGGAATAGTTTTAATATCGTCACATTCGGGTTTAAGACCGTCCGGATACGCAGTGGTTGATTCGGCTGATAGGGACGGATAAAAGGGCGGTTGTAGTCGATACGAACGCCAGCCGTTGCTAAATGAGGGTAATTCTCCGACGAAAATGCATTGAACTGAACGCTTTCCCGCTTCGTAGATCGGTTTCCCCGCAACAGCAATGAATTGAAATAGACGCATACTTCGGGCACCATTGGGCGATTACCTTCCTCACCTGACGCAGTCGCAGTAGTTGAGTCTACGGCCGCCGTGGATTCGGCGGCCGAATCCACGGCGGCCGCTATTTCAAGGGCTGTGATAAAATTCTCACGGGCATCACTACGTGCTACCCCAATTGGAAGTTGCGCTCCCGTTAGAATGACTGGTTTGTTTAAGCCAACCAGCATAAAACTCAGTGCCGAGGCCGTGTAGGCCATCGTATCCGTACCATGAAGAATTACAAAACTGCTGTACTGGTCGTAATTTTTCTGGATAATTCGCGCTAACTCAACCCAGATAGCGGGTGTCATATTCGACGAATCAATGATCTCAGGTAAGGTCAATAAGGTTATCTCGAAATCAAGTCGATTGAGTTCTGGGAGCCGGTCGAGTACCCGCTCGAAATCGAACGGGACAAGCTGACTGGCCTGTGGGTCATAGACCATCCCGAATGTTCCTCCGGTATAAATAACTAGTACGGATGCGCGAGAGCTTTTGACCGAAATCGGATTTATACGAATGGTTCTGTAA
Organism: Spirosoma sp. KCTC 42546; assembly: GCF_006965485.1. Taxonomy (NCBI): domain Bacteria; kingdom Pseudomonadati; phylum Bacteroidota; class Cytophagia; order Cytophagales; family Cytophagaceae; genus Spirosoma; species Spirosoma sp. KCTC 42546. The sequence continues at coordinate 4,085,163 of NZ_CP041360.1, read as the reverse complement.
GGCATTGACTTTAACTGGATAATGAATACTGTAAAATGGATAATGAATGCCTTCACCTATTCTATTTCACATCACTGATCGTACATTTTACAGTATTCATTGTACATTATTCTTTTTCATCCTGGCAGCAAGTTCGCGTACAAGGCAGGTAGTAGCGATAGGGCGTTGGCAGTCGTATGACGTGCTACATCGTCAATACCCACCTCTTTGATATCAGCGATGCGCTGTGCAATGAGTCGCAGGTAAGCAGGTTCGTTGCGTTTGCCCCGGTATGGTACGGGTGCCAGATATGGAGCATCAGTTTCGAGAACGAGGTGTTCTAAACCAATATGAGGCAGCACTTTATCGATACCACCATTTTTAAATGTTGATACGCCCCCAATACCTAACTTGAAGCCCATCGAAATTGCCCGATGGGCTTCATCGAGCGTTCCAACGAAGCAGTGAAAAATGCCGGTTAATTCAGGCAACGCTAGCTTCTCAATCAGGTCAGCGGCTTCAGCAAATGCATTCCGATCATGACCGGAGCGGGTGTGCATGGACACAGGTAATTTTTGTTCAGCCGCCCAGCGTAGCTGTGTTTCAAAAGCCATAAACTGCTGATCTACGAAGGTCATGTCCCAGTAGAAGTCAAGTCCAATTTCACCCACGGCCATGAAGGCACGTCGATTAAGCTGGTCCTGAACCACAGCCAGTTCTTCCTCAACCGTATCGGTAACATAGGCTGGGTGCAAGCCCATCATGGGCAGGCATCGATCCGGGTATTGGTCGGCAAGGGCCATCATACCTGATATTGTTTCATTGGCGCAGTTTGGCATCCAAATCTGACTAATTTGTTGTGCTTCGGCCCGCTGAAGCATGTCTGTCTGATCATCGGCAAACTGCGCGTCGTAAATATGGGCGTGGGTATCGACAAGTGTCATCGTGCGGTAATTAAGTGGAATGAGTGGTCTAGGTGAGATAAGTGCAGTAGGTGAAGTACGTGAGCTAAGTGGAGTAGGTCGTGTAATCGGTAGTTTATCAACGGACGGCCTACTGCACTTAATTTACTCATTTCACCCACTCCACTTACGTCACGTACTTTCTTCCTTTCCACTCAATCGTCGTTGGAAACAGGTAATACAGGACAGCTAATGGGCCAATAATGAGCTGGTAAATTTCAAACAGCAACGCATACGCCCCTAACTTGGTTTGATTTAATCGGGCTAATCCAATTGAAAGTACCAACGTTTGAATCAATAGTTTACTCAGATAGAGTGCCAGGGCGAGTACAGGCGCAAACCATCCCAATGCGAGCAAGAGTGGGCCAGCCAGATACTGTATATAGAGCATAATCACCATCCAGAGCGGCAAATTAGTTGCGCCACGCATCCAGCGCTTGCGCTGTTGAAGGAATGCGTTACTGGTCTCAACAGGTTTTGTGTGGGCCAACACCCTCTGGTCCAGTAGATTCCTAAACCCGAACCCCTGCTTAACAATAGCCCGAAACAGTGCATAGTCTTCGGTAATTGAGAATGGTATCGACTCATAGCCGCCAACAGCCTCATAAGCGGTTCGGCTCACCGCCATGTTGTTACCCATAGCTGTGACGGGAATACCAACGCTACTGACCAAATGCGTCAATGTCAGATTATATAGCCAGTCAATTTTCTGGAGTTTATGGAAAAGCGATGGGCCTTCAGGAAGCGTAACCCCCGTAACGATGCCTGTATTGCCCGTAAAACTCCGCCCGATTTCGACAAGCCAGTCGGGTGGCACTTGTGTATCGGCATCCGTAAAGAAGAGGGTCTGTCCTCGGGCCTGTTGCGCTAATTGGGCCAGTACATTGGCTTTACCCCGTAATCCAGCAACAGGTTCCGTGATGGTTAGTAACCTAACATCAGGGTGGTTCTGACTAAAAGCAGAGACAATAAGACCAGTCTGGTCAGTAGACTGGTCATTTCCAATCAGAACCTCAACGGTGCCGGGAAGGTACTTGAGTTGGTCAATAGCCTGCAGGCAATCCAGCATAGTAACTTCTTCGTTGCGGGCGGCAATCAGAATACTAATCAACGGCTGGTGCGGGCCTGGCTGGTCAGTATCCAGCATAAACAGGTTGAGGAACAGCCCGGAATGAGTAACCCCGTTCCGCAAAATGAGTTAACATTCGGGGCAATACATACCGCATGGTCGGCCAGGCTTTCAGGCTATCATGAAAGACCACAATTGAGCCAGGCTTGGTGTATTGAAGGGTTTTCTTCAGGCACACATCAGCGGGTAGCTTACGGTCAAAATCGCCCGTTAAGACATCCCACATCACGATTGAATAATTTTCCATGACCTGGGCTACCTGTGTCTTTTTAATCCGGCCATAAGGCGGACGAAACAGCGATGTTTCAACACCTAACTGCTCCTGGCATTTTTGGATATTTTCCAGATAAACTGAATCATCCGTTTTCCAGCCATTGAGGTGATTAAACGTATGATTGCCGACCATATGTCCCGCTTCGAGTACTTTATAAAGCATATCCCGATGCTTACGAACATTGTCACCAATACAAAAAAACGTTGCCTGCGCTGAAAATTTATCCAATTGGCCCAGCACAAACTCTGTCACTTCGGGAATAGGCCCGTCATCGAACGTCAGATAGATCGTCGGTTCGCTCTCCTCTTCGATCTTCCACCAGCACTCAGGGTAGACCGTTCGGAGCAGAAAGTTAGACTTGTGAAGAAAAAATGACAAAATAGTTTACGGTTTATAGTTTACGGTTTACAGTTAATGGCTTTTTGATAACCCGTAAACTGAAAACCAAACCTGTTCAGCTCAACTTGCGATCTTTCCAGATGTACCCTTTCCCCTGAGCGGCCAAGCCGAAGAAAAGTACATAGAATGGATAGATTAACTGTGTCAATGGAATTACCCTTACCGACGATTTTTTTTGTAAAAAAACAAGAATCTGTCGTAAAAACAAAAACTCAGGTATTGCTTTTAATCCTATAACTACAAGAGTAACATTTCCGTTTAAAAATCCTGCCCACCAGGCTACTACAGCCACTACCGGGGCGGCATTGCTCAAAAAAACGAAGATGGCCAATAACGAGGGCAAATAGCTCTCGTAGGCCCGCCACTTACTAGCCCATCGTTTGCGCTGATTATAAAATACACGCAACGACCGATGGGACTGTGTTCGAACAATAGCATCCGTACTTTTTAAAAACCGAACCCCATCTGGGTACCGACTAGCAATCTTGTGCATCAGAAATTCATCGTCGCCCGAAGCCAGATGATCGACACCCGTAAAACCGCCCACTTCGCTAAATACCTCCTTTACGTAGCAAAGGTTAGCACCGTTGCACATGGTTGGAAAACCAAGCGACATAGTACAGGCACCCGTGCCAATCAGGCTGGAAAATTCAACTGTTTGTAAGGAGTCAAAAATCGTCTGTTCGGTTGTAAAGGTTACCGGCCCAGAAATCAGCCGGGCACCCGTTTGCTGGTAAAAAGCAGCAATTGCAAACAGCCAATTGGGACCAACCCGGCAATCGCCATCGGTTGTGACAATAAGATTACCCATTGCCATCGCTATACTTTGGGTAATTGCCCGCTTTTTGGGGGAAGCCGTTTGTTCATTGGCTAAGGGCAAAGGGTGGAGGGCAAAGGGAGCATGTTGAGCGTATGACTGAATAATTTTCCAGGTATCATCGGTCGAGGCATCATCAGCAACAATTACCTCAAACTGGCGGTAGACCTGTTGACTCAGGTCATCCATCAATTTCTCGATCTTTCCAGCCTCATTACGCACTGGAATAACAACGGTAATAAATGGCTTATTAGTTAACAGGTCTTCGCTCTGAACCAAGGGAATCCTCAGCCAGGTCAGCCAAAGGATGAACGTAAAGAGTGCATACAGGAAACTAACCGTTAATAAAATAATAGTCATTGATTGTCATTAATAGTCATTGATTGTCATTTTGTGTTAGTCTATCGGGGTTTACGCCAAGAATGACGCCATGCGAATGATAAAAAATGGCTATAAATGCTTAACCTTAATTTTCCATACCCAGATTAATCCAACCAGTACAGGAGTCAGAATATTGGCAAACCAAAGGGTCAGCGTTGCGGTAAGCAGTACAGGAGCCGCAACCAATCCATCGCCCTGGTCAAATGGCGCGAATACCCACAAGGATGCCGCTTCCCGAACGCCCAGATCACTCAACAGGTTGAAGGCAGGGGTTACGGTTTTTACCAGAAAAACCAGTCCAATGCCCGAAGCTGAGCTATCTAGCGGCAACAGGATACCTACCAGTCGTAGGGCGAAGTAGAACTGCGCCGAAAAAACCAGGTACCGAACCGTTGCTGCGCTCAGGGCAAACCCAATTTCTGAGTCTGAATACAAGCCGGCTACCTGCCAATAGGTTGCAAAGCGCGCCAATGCTGGTCGGGTGGAAACCCATTCAACCAGTCTGCGACGAACCAACCCAAACCAGACTCCTCCTAACGACAGTACACTCAAAATAATAAGCAGCCACTGCCCGGTTGGCGTATTTCGCTCCGGTGCAACCGTCAGATGGTGCGCCCAGGCGACAGCGCCAAATACCAGGGCGACATAGAACTGCATACCACCCGACACCAAAGAAGCACCAATTGCTTCGGCTCGATTGGAACGAAGCGACAGAATCCGTCCGGCCGTATCGCCTAATTGGGCGGGCAAGGCAAATCCTAATGTCAGCCCGGTTAAAACGCCCTGGTAAGCCTCCCAGAATGATATTTTTTCAACCCGTTGGAGTAGAATCTGCCATTTTATAGCCTCAAATCCCCAATTAATTGGGGTTAATAGCAGTAAACCAGCTACCCAGCGTTCAGGGTTCTCAACCGAGCGAAGTTGCGTTTGAACCGTCTCCCAATTGAAGGGTTGTTGCCGTACTACATAACCGATATAGGCTACGAGCCCGGCAAAAACGACGATTTTGGCCCAAAAGATGATTTTTTTATCTGGTTTAAGCGACAAAACGTAGGAGAACACGTTACTTTGTACAAGAGCCTAACGCCCAATTCATGATTATCACGCCTATTTCATCTACCCTCACCAAAGAAAAAATTATTCTTGGTGTCGATCCTGGAACCCAAGTTGCTGGTTATGGCATCATTTCGGTGAAAGCAGGCGTCATGACCATGATTCAGTATGGTGTGGTTCAGTTGTCCAAATATAGCACCTATCAACTGAAGCTTCAGAAACTCTACGAAACCATCATCCGGTTGATTGAGGAATACCACCCGGATGAGATGGCAATTGAAGACCCGTTTTTCGGCAAAAATGTACAGGCCATGCTCAAGCTGGGTCGGGCGCAGGGCGTAGTAATGGCCGCTGCATTATCCCGAAATATTCCCATTGTGGAGTATGCCCCGAGACGAATTAAACAATCCGTGACGGGAAATGGAAATGCCACCAAAGATCAGGTTTCTCAAATGGTTGGTCACTTACTGAAAGAAAGCTTAGACCCTCAGTTTTTCGATGCTACGGATGCACTAGCCATTGCCATTTGCCATCACTTTCACGAAAATGCCCTACCGGTTGCCCCTGGCAAAAAGACCAAAAAAGGGGCCTGGGGTGCCTTTGTCAGTGAGAATTCAGGGCGGGTGATGTAATTGATTGTTCTATTTACCGGCACATTCTGCCCTCTTGCCCCAATTCCGATTACTATGTAATTGATTTAGCTGATTCAGGAGTAATTTCCCTCCATGAATACCCGGATTTCGCGCCTTACCATTCACCTACTGGGTTGTCTAACCTTTCTGGCACTCCCTTATATCTTTGCATCAAATGGGGTTGCAAAACTAACCGAGCTCCCCCACAATCCGCACGAGCAGCGCAATCTGGTCTCGTACCTGCTGACGATTGCCTTTTTTTACGCCAATTATTATATCCTGATTCCAAAGCTATATTTTCACCGGAAGTACAGCCTCTATGCCCTCGGCTCGTTGGGTTGCTTTCTACTCATTGAGAGCGCGCTGGTCGTTATCAATCGAAATGGGTTAGTACCTCCAACCCAGCAACCAGGTCCGCCACCTTATCAACTGGAGCATAGGCCACCACCTTCGTTTCCAGATGGACCACAACCGCCCATTCCGGATGGCAATTATCAGGGGGCAAGGCCCGAACAACCGGGGCTACCATCAGAACTCAGTCAAACGTTTTTTTTGACGCTGGTCGGCTTTCTCCTGGCGCTTGCCCTGCGTGTAAATAACCGTTGGCGCGAAACCGAACGGGAAAAAATTCAGACACAGCTCTCTTATTTAAAGGCACAGATTAATCCTCATTTTCTGTTTAATACGCTCAATAGCATTTATTCGCTGGCTATCATCGAATCGCCCCAAACGGCCGATGCCCTGATCAAACTATCCTCATTTCTGCGATACGTCATTCAGGAATCGCAGGAAAATCAGGTTTCGCTCATAAACGAACTAGACTACATTGGTCAGTATATTGCTTTGCAACAACTGCGCTTGGGTGATACCGCACAAATTGATTTTACGGTCGAGGGACAGGCCAATGGAAGGCAAATTGTCCCACTCCTTCTGATTTCCTTTATCGAAAACGCATTTAAATACGGCGTAAGTCCCGAAGAGCCCTCCACCATTCAAATCCACATCTCGATTACTGGTGATGAACTGCACTGCCACGTAGCTAATAATAAGGTTCGGGTATTCCAGCCAACGGCGGTGGCCAGTGGCATTGGGTTAACCAATACCAAAGCTCGTTTGCAACTCCTCTATCCTGAGCGGCATCAACTGGTTATCAGCGACAAACCCGATACCTTTACCATCGATTTATCCATTACCTTGTCATGATTCGCGCCATTGCTCTAGATGATGAACCCCCGGCCTTACGGGTCCTGGCCCACTTCTGCCAGCAAGTGGACTTTATTGACTTACAAAAAACCTTTACGCGCACCGATGAGGCCCTGAAGTACCTGGAGCAATTCCCGGTCGACCTGTTATTTCTGGACATCAATATGCCTTCCATGTCTGGGATTGATTTTTATAAAGTAATTGGGTCTACATCGGCAAATGAGTCGCAGCCGCTGATGGTTATTTTTACGACGGCGTACGCTGAATTTGCCGTAGAAGGGTTTACACTGAACGCGGTCGACTACTTATTGAAACCGTTTACGTTTGATCGTTTTTTACAAGCTGCCAATAAAGCGGCTGATTTATACCGGTGGCAGCAACGTTCTGACAAAGCCAGCGAAGCCTATTTGTACGTTCGGGCTGACTATAGCCTTCACAAGATTGCCTTAGCCGATATTCTGTTCATTGAGGGCTTAGATGATTATGTTAAAATTCATCTCCGGACCGATAAAGACGGCCGGAACCAGGCTAGTGTGCCCCGCCCACTTGTAGCCCGCATGACCCTGAAAGTGATGATGGAACGGCTTCCCAACCATGAGTTTTGTCGGGTACATCGTTCCTATATTGTGCCCTTGACACGTATTGAGGCCATACGGAACAAAACTATTCTAGTAGCCGGGCATGAGATCCCGATTGGTTCTAGTTACGAGGCCGACCTGCTCAATCGGTTAGGCCAATAAACGTTTTATTTACCGACACAATCCGTGCGTTTACCGCAAACCCCTCTGGAAAAGCAACATTCGCCCGGACCGTTGCGTACAAACTACTATACATCAAATCCCTGTTTTCTCTTTTAGTATGGAACGCAACGAATTTTTGAAACGTGGTTTCGGTAGTTTACTCGGCATCGCAGCCGTTACACCACTCGTTGGTGGTTGCTCATCGTCGACAGTTGATCCGGTTTCAACCACAACAACTGGCACGTCAACATCAACCGGTTCAACCAATGGCAGTTCGTCCAGTAATTGTTCCGTTACCCCCAGTGAAACCGAAGGGCCTTTCCCAACAAAAGTGCCTGCCAATTTCGTACGGAAAGACATTACGGATGGTCGGACAGGAGTCGCGTTTACCATGAACATCACCATCAAAAATGCGAATAGCAGTTGTGCGGCTTTATCGGGTGCACTGGTCGATGTCTGGCATTGCGATAAAGACGGCTATTATTCAGAATACGGTGGAACGGGTATGCAGAGTGTGAATTTCACGACGGTCGATTTTCTACGGGGTCGGCAGACGACCGATGCCAATGGCTTAGCTTCATTTACCTCAATTTTTCCGGGCTGGTATTCGGGCAGAGCCCCGCACATTCACGTTCATATTTATAATTCCGCCGGGAAGTCGCTGTTGGTTACACAAATAGCGTTCCCGTATGATATAACGACCACGGTGTATACAACAGCCCAGTCGTATGGCTATACGAAAGGGGTACAGGATACGAAGAACGAATCTGATAATGTATTCTCGGATGGTTTCACCACGGAGTTAGCGACCGTTTCGGGGAGTATCTCTGGCGGCTACACACTCACCCATACAATTGTTGTCAGCGCGTAATTACGTTAAACACTGAGTCACAGAGAATACAGAGTTTTTAGACTATTTTTTTCATTGTTCTCTGTGGCTCAGTGTTTAGACATACCAGATGGTGTCTCTACTATGATAAAAGGACTTATTCGCCTGAGTTATCGGAAAATCATTGACGTAACCTCCCAGAAACCGTGGGACAAGTTCGTTTTTGAGGATACCTACCTGGAGTTTTATATGCAGGCTCAATTCTATAATCAGGAAAACAAATACAGTACGTTTCAGGAATTACTGGATAACGTCCCCAATGCCGACCGACTCCATCACCTGACCAGTGGGGCTGCTATTGGCTACATTCGTCAGTTAAACAAACTCATTCCTGATATTGTCAATAGCTCCGGTAAACTGTGCCTTCCTTTTACGCAATTCAAATTCGAGATTATACAGTCGCACGTGCAGAATAAAAATGCCCACAAAATTGCCATCATCTTTTACAGCGAACCGCTTACCTGGATCGATACCTTTTCCGATCGGTTCCTGATTGCTTATGGCGACCAGCTTGATGCCTTACAGGCTGGCAACGAAGTGGAAACCGACCTGATTGCGCTACAGCCTTATCTGAGCATTTCGTCTTTGCAGTTACCGAATTTTTCAAAGTAAGGTCTTATGGATACACAAACTCAGGCTCAACTGTATTTGTCCGATCAGCGAGGCTGCTCACAAGCTGATTATTTTCGAAGTTTTCACGGCTTTAATTTTGGCACCTATCTTGAGGAAAGCAGAACGCCTTTCGGCGCATTACAGCTACTGAATGATAACACCCTTAAAGCTGGCTGTCGTATCGGCATGCAGGTTGAGCTAAATACCGATGTTATCCTTCTTCCGCTAGTTGGTGGTCTGGAATACAATAGCCCTATTGGAACTGGTTTTCTGGAAGCGGGACAGGCTCAGACTTTATCGCTGTCGGCCGCCATGAAATACGAAATCAGTAATCCTTACGAGACTGAGCTTATCAATTTTTTAGAGATTTGGCTCACCAATCAGTCAAGCAAGTTCACCCCTGAAGGGCACCAAACTCAGTTTGACCTCACCAATAAAAATAAACTCCTCCCCCTTTTCTCAATACACGAAGCAGGTCAGCATGGGTACGCTCAATGGCATAGCTTTATTGGTACGTATGATGGCAGGAAAGACGATGTTTATTCCATAACCGATACCACAAATGGAGTTTTTGTATTTATTCTGAGTGGTGCTTTTGAGGTTCAGAACAGGCTTTTACACGCACGGGATGGTCTGGCGTTGACAACTATACACAATGGAGAAGTGGAGTTCGAAGCTCTATCCAACGATGCGGTACTTATGATACTGGAAGTTCCTCTTTAAACAGCCTCTGTTACATTCGATAGAACAGATTATACTGAATCCCCCCATTTGTTCTGAATATCGTCATGATGCAAGTCGATGTAATCGTTTTGCCGTCATTGACAGCGGGTTTCCAGTTAAACTGATCGGGCATCCATTCAGGCATATTACGAATAATCTGCTGTACATAATTCCCAACTATCGGGACCTGACTTTCAGCATATGGCGCCGTATAAACGGACACACTCACCCGAATGACCTGCCCAATCTCGTTAATTGTTAATGATGCATTGACTCGCCGGACACGCTCCCCATCCAGAACTGAGCTTAATTTCTGATTTAAATACGCCTGTAGATCCTGTGTTTTACCCAGAAATTTAGCGGCCTGATAAAAGGGTTCGCATTTTTGTATATTCCCCTCCAGCGAATAGCACTGACTCCGACTAAGGCGCCCATGTCGGTAGAAATCCTTGCGCTTAATAGTACCGTCCTCATAAAAGGCCATAAAAGGCCCGTGCAGTATATTCTCTTTATATTCGCAGCTCACATATACCTGACCCGACGGGTACATGATTTTAGTTGGCCCATGATGAGCAATCCGGCTGATACTATCTAATTGGAACCCATTTGAGAGCGTTTTGGGTAATACGATGTAGGAATCGGTTCGGAACAATACGCCATTTTTTCGATAAATCCGAACGGTAAAATACTGATCATGTTTACCGTAGTACAAAATCTCTTCGTCATAATCGGCAAACTCATGACGCACCGTATAGGCAAGTTTGCTACGTATTGTAGTATCCGCCTGTGCGTGAACGTATGGATGGAATAAACAAAACAGCAGGAAGTGTATGATGGTCATCAAGCACTTCCCAAAGGGCATAATCCTCATTTTTTCAGAAATAGAAGCCTTCTGGAATGACAAACTGATTGCTCCCTAAGATAGTTATTCTTCCACAAATGAACTACTCCCCTTTCCCATGACGATCATTCAACATACGATTCATTTACCACCCTACCCACGCGGTTTCCACTTGATAACTCGTAGTATTGAACGGGAATTTACGGCCTTACAGCAGATTCGAACAGGGATATTACAGGTCTTCATCCAGCATACATCGGCCAGCCTGACCATCAACGAAAATGCTGACCCAACGGTAAGAGGGGATTTCGAGCGATTTTTCAATAAGACCGTACCAGAAAATGCACCCTATTACCAGCACGACTATGAAGGCTCCGACGATATGCCAGCCCACCTGAAAACGGCCATGTTGGGCCATTCAGTGACGATTCCAATCACGAATGGACGGCTGAATTTAGGGACGTGGCAGGGAATTTACCTCGGCGAGCACCGAAATGATGGCGGTAGCCGGACGCTGGTTTTGACGGCCTGGGGAGATTTGATGAATGATGAATGATGAATGATGAATGATTTCACAAAATTCATTTCTTTTTGTTGACATCTTAACATGTACATGCCCAAGGTTCCTTGTCAAGGGTGCCTTGGGCATGTACATATCGTTAGTCTAGCGTTCAATAGTTTTCATACTCAAAATACAACGTCTCCACCACGCTGTTGCCAGTGGCCGTAACACGCTTGGTTGGCAGATTAGCGGCATTGTAAAGATATGAGTAAAGAGTAACGCCCCCCCCGGTTATAGCCGAGGCCACATTGTTCTGACTAAAGTTAAACTGATTATCAATGCCTCCGTAATAGGTGTAGAAAGGCCCAAATGATCCCACACCGGCAGGAGGAAGAAATACACCCGGCGCGGGAATGACAAATGCGCCATAAAATGGATTTATTTTCTCATCGAATGCATAGGTAGTACTGATCGACCTATTGTAAACCGGTATGTTAGGCCCTCCTAAGCGGATTATAGAAAATACATCAGTAGACGAAGTCAGGTTATTTCCCGTAAAGGTGAACGAACCACCTCCGCTGGATTGAAGACCACCCACATTTATTCCTTTATTATATGTGATCTGATTAGGGGTGTTGTATTGGAGACCTACACCAAATGTGGAGGGCGAGTTACCAATTCCCGACAACTGGCCTGCTGCATTATAAGCAAGCGTGTATGTTTCAGATCTTGATCCACGTCGAACTTCCGAGTGCAGAGCCTGGGTCAGTCGATTTTGGCCATCGTATTGAAAAACTGTGTTCTCAACGGGTGTGGTGCTGCTATCAGGTGCCTGATAGCCGATAATCAAACTCAGCCGACCCTGTGAATCGTAGTTGAACGCACTGATCTTCGATGTGCCGTTTGGCCCTTCCTGGGTTATTGTTTTAACCCGTAAACGACTGGCTCCTGGCGTAACAACAGGAATTCGGTGATCTGTGCATCCCCAAAAACCAATAATAAGCAGTAAAATGCTCAAGCCTTGACGTAAACGTGTAGTATTCATAGGGTTGTGGTAATAAGCTATTATGTTTGAACTTGGGCCTGTCTCTTAGTAGTTTTCATACTCGAAGTATAAAGTTTCCAAAACACTATTACCAGCGGCCGTAACGCGTTTGGTTGGCAGATTAGCCGCGTTGTAGGTATACGAATATAAGGTGACTCCTCCCCCACCATCTATGGCAGAAAGTATGTTATTCTGGCTTAACGTTGACAGAAAACGAAGTCCCCCGAAGTAGGTGTTGTCATTAAGACTTGCGCTTGGTGGAAACGCAAACTGCGCAAGCTTAGGAATGACAAATACCCCATAGAACGGATTTACATTCGTGTCAAATGCATAGGTTGTTGTGCTGGTGGTGGTGAAGGGTGTGTTTCGAAAAAGCGTTGATGTCGTAGTGACGGACGTTATATTGTTGCCGGTGTAGACGTACGAACTATTACTCGTAATTGTAACCCCAGGGATATCAAAGAATTCAGAACTGCCCACCGCTTTGTTGGCACCATTATATTGAAGAGTTGCATTCCAGCGAGTGACAGCGCCCATGCTGCTTGAAGAGAATCCAACCCCATCTACCAGACCAGCTCCATTATAGCCATATCGGTAGAGTTCAAACGGATTTGGTGAACTGCTTGCTCGTCGGACAACCTCACGCCGTGCCTGGGTCAGTCGATTTTGGCCATCGTATTGAAAAACCGTATTCTCTACGGGTGTGGTACTGCTATCAGGTGCCTGATAGCCGATAATCAAACTCAGCCGACCCTGTGAATCGTAGTTGAACGCACTGATCTTCGATGTGCCGTTTGGCCCTTCCTGAATTATTGTTTTAACCCGTAAACGACTGGCTCCTGGCGCAACCGGAATTCGATGGTCTGTACATCCCCAAAAACCAATTAGCAGAAATAAATAAGCAAAGCAATGGAGTAAACGTGTGGTGTTCATAGCGTTATAGTGATAAGGTACTATTGATGAATCTAACAATCAGCAACTTGGCAACTAAAAGACTAATAATCAATACTATACATTATCTCCCTTTAGTTAACCCGTACTATGCTAAACCGCCATGAAGGTATTTTCCATTCTATTAATTTCCTATTTTCATCACAATAAAAACTTGGAATAATTGTATGAATTTATAAAACGGTCATATTTTAATGGAAAATTAATGTAGCATCTGCCATACCTCTGCCACACTGGTAACCGGTAACTGACAAGCCCTATTGTAACAGACGTATATAGCCGTTTGTCCATCAAGCATGTTTCGTTGGTGTAATAGGGGTAATTCACTCGTACCGGCAGTACCGCAGAGCACTTTATTAGGGTAATACTCAGCATCTAGTTCGGCTCTGAACTGATCTGCTTGGGGGCCGACAATAGCGATTTCGGCAGTAGGACGTGCCCGAAGGGCAAATTGAGCGGCCCAGTTGGTCAGGTAATCGGCGTTTTGCTGAACCAGTGGTTGTACCCGCCCCAGCATCTGGTCGGCACGGTCAGCATAATTGGGTCGTTCCAGTAACAAACTCAGCGTGTACAGGTTTTCGGCCATCATTGAGTTCGATGCAGGAATCACATTATCGAACAGCTCTTTGCGCCTGGCAATAAGCTCCTCTCCATTTTTGTCGGTAAAGAAAAAGAGCGGTTCCGGGCCGGTCAACTCATCGACTGTATCATCGCTAAAATTAGCCAATACATACTGCATGAGCTGGTCTGCTTCTGTCAACCAGCTTTCGGTGAAGGTGGCCTGATAGAGTGCCACAAGTCCATCAATAACCGCGGCATAATCGTCCAGGAATCCGGCCTGGCGGGCCCTGCCCAGTTTATAGGTATGCCAAAGTCGGCCATTTCGACTGTCCCGCATCTTTTTCAGCAAAAAGAACGCCAGCCGTAAAGCGAGGGTTAAAAACTCTGGCTCGCCAAAAACCCGATAAGCCGTAGCCAGCCCTTTTAGCATCAGACCATTCCAGGAGCACAGAATCTTATCGTCTAATCCCGGCCGAATACGTTCCGTGCGTACCCTTAATAGTCGGGTGTGCGTAGCATCCAGACGTACATTCAGCTCGGCAAGTGACCAGCCCATACGTTCGGCAAATGATTCATCGGACTCCGTGCGGTGCAGAATGTTCAGTCCGTGTTCCCAGTTACCCGCTTCTGTCAGATTATTGAGTTCGGCAAACCAGTCGTACTCGCCCCCCAGAATCTCCTGTAGCTCGGGTGTAGTGAAGGTGTAAAATTTACCTTCTACACCTTCACTATCCGCATCGAGAGCGGAATAGAATCCGCCTTCGGGACTCAATAATTCACGCTGAGCAAAACCAATGGTTTGATAAACAACATGTTTGTAGAGCGGACTTTTGGTCAGACTGTACGCTTCAGCGTAAAGCGTAAGAAGTTGACCATTATCATACAACATCTTCTCAAAATGGGGTGCGAACCAATCAGCATCCGTTGAATAGCGGGCAAATCCCCCGCCAAGCTGATCGTAAATTCCACCCAGCGCCATCCGATCAAGCGTCAGTTTGACTTGATGTAGGGCTGCTTCGTTGCCAGTGGCATCGTAGTAACGAAGTAAAAATCGCCAGATGCTCGGCATTGGAAACTTTGGGGCACGACGCATGCCCCCCTTTTCATCATCGGCCTTAACTGCTACTTTTCGGTACAGTACATCTACCGTTTCAGGCGCAAAAAGTGGGTCATTCTGCGTCAGTCCATAGCGTTCGGCATCGGATAGGTTCAACTCCCGCGCGAACCCATCCGCCGACTGGACAAGATCCTGTCGGTGTTCGTCGAAAGCAGATCGAACGCTATCCAGCAAATTCATCCAGTTCTTTTTAGGTAGGTATGTGAGTCCATAAAATGGCTTGGCATCAGGCATCAAAAACACGTTGAGCGGCCAGCCCCCCTGCACACCCATTGCCTGAACGGCATCCATGTAAATGGCGTCAACATCCGGGCGCTCCTCACGGTCAACTTTAATACACACGAAATGCTGGTTCATCAACAAGGCTACGTCTTCCTTTTCAAATGACTCCCGTTCCATAACATGGCACCAGTGGCAGGCCGAATAGCCAATACTAACCAGAATTGGTTTATCTTCTGCAACGGCTTTAGTCAGGGCTTCATCGCCCCAAGGGTACCAGTCAACAGGATTTTCGGCGTGCTGAAGCAAGTATGGGCTGGTTTCGTATTGGAGTTGATTGGGCATGATAGGTTGTGGTCATTAGGAATGACCACCTAATGACTCGTAATGACTATTTTTTTCGTTTGGCTTCCGGTTTCATTTTGGATTCGGAGCACATAGAGCCCGGCGGGTAAATGCGTCACGTTTATGTACTCCTTAACACTGTTAACCACTCTCCTAACGACGGATTGGCCGTTTGTGTTTAATAAAACAAGGCTTGTTGCTGATGTGGGTAATTGCCCGAACGACACCATTAGGATTGTTTGAGCTGGATTGGGAAACACGCTAACATCAGCTAAAGCGGGTTCGTTAGCAGTCACCGTGCCTATATCAAAACGGCATAGATACACCTCACGGCCGGTAAGCTCAATGGTCTGTTGCCAGGTCTTATACCGTACCGTCAGGCTGGTTTTCACGCCATCGGCCGCGTAAGGGTTTTGGGCGGCTATCAGGATTTTGTTTTCTTTGGCAACCCCCCGCCAAACTGGCAGTTGCTTATCCATTAAATCCCGGGCGGTGGTCTCAATCACGAGTTCATAGTTCCCCTGAAACATATCGGCAAAGTGTGATAGCCGATACAGTCCATGCGTAAAGTATTCATAGGCGGCATAGGTATCGGTTCGGGTACCTGTCAGGGTAGGATTTTCCCAAAGCCACAAGCCGGATGCCCCCGAAAAAAAAGGGAATATAGCCGTAGCCTCCGCCATAAAGGGCTGGATGAAGTTTGGGAAACTACTCGAACTATCATGGTACCGCAGCCAGACCCAGGGGACCACTGGTTTCGTACTCCAGGCCCGATTCACTTCGATCTGAAACAGCAGATACGCCAGATAGTCTTTCGCCAGTGGGTTCGGATAGTCGTAATAATAATAGGCTGAGGGCGACAAAGCGTCTAATTGATCATAGTACGGGCCACCTATACCGCGCCCAAGTGAATCCTGGACCATGTAATTTGTCCGGCTGAGGTTGGTCGTCCAATCAGTCCAGGTGAAAGTTGGTACGTTCAGGTAGGTATTTAATACGGGAGTATCGGCGTAACTACTCACGCTGATACCGGTCAGATCGGCATGCTGGCGAACATAGCGTAACCCTTCCGCGTAGAGGTTGCGCATTGCTTTTTTATAGGCGGCCACAAAGTCGGCGTCAGAAAGGGCCCGGTAGATTTCGGGAACACGGGTATCGGTTTTGATTTTCAGAATCCGGCTATCCGTTTCCAGAAATCGTTCAATATCTAAGGAGAGCCGGTTTACCGGGAGAACATATAAGCCAGCCGAGTTTTTCTGTCCCCCGGCCAAATCCGACAAAAAGCGATCCCACTTGGCACGGTAGGCTGCCAGGTCATTTGCCCAGGGGCTTTCGAGGGTTTCCCACGGCTGATTCAGCCCTGTTGCAAACCCGTAATACACCAATGCACGTTGCTTTGCCTGTACCAGTGAGCCGTATTCACTATCTTTTACATCAACCAGATGACTAAATCCATGCCGTAATGGGCTCGCCTGTACATCGGCAAACCGGGGACCACCATAGATAATAGGAAATGGGAGTGTAAAATCCGGAAATTTACTCCACTCAATCTGATTAGGCTGGCTAACGGGCGTAAAATTAAGCCGATCAGCACACTCCTGAGCGCTGGCTACTGGATAATAATTCAGCCAAAAGCCAACGACCCAGACAAACAAACTGCCAAATGAACCCTGCATTGCTTGAAGTTTCGCCAAAACTACGGAATTTTAGGGGCGTAAAGCGACCCGGTTACTAAACGAATTGGCAAACGCTTCTCGTTATTCATGTAAACAAGTACGTACAAAACGGCTTTATCTCGTTATGAATCCAATCCGACTTCTGCTGGTGTGTACCACGCTGCTACTAACGCTTACCCATTGTAAAAAGGACGATGGCAACAACCCAACGCCTACCGAGGCATCACAAACCGAATTGCTGGTAGCCAATAACTGGCGAACCGTTCAGGTATCGACACCCGATGGACAGGCCGTCAACAAAAGCCGCCTGAATTTAGCGACCCAGGTTTTGTATGACCTCAACATGCAGTTTAGAAATGATGGTACCGTCCGCGCTCTTGACCCAAAACAATCCAATTCCGTTATCAATGGCGGCACCTGGACACTTGCTACCGACAACAAATCGATCGATGTAGATGTATCTGGTTTCAAAGGCAACTTCCCGATTATTCAGTTGACCAAGAGTAAACTCATCCTTCGGCAGCGTGCACCCGTAGATGGGAAAGATGCTGATATCAATCTTGAATTTGACCCTACCTTATAATAAGGTCCTCAACTCTCCAGTCAAGACGCGAGTATTCGTATTAGCTCGCGAATCTAAATAAGTCAAATCCCCTTAGCCATTAATCCGTGTCACAGGTTCTGCTTGTGACACGGATTAATGGCTTTTACTTTTCGTCTGGTATTCAGTTTCGAAGCGGTTCCCCAGAACTTGCCAGTATCTGATTGCATGGGTGGCGAATCTATACCCTTCAATCGATACAGCATCCAGATTAAAGCCTTGTCGTCGATCTTAAGCGTGTATAGAAGTCAATTTTTGTTGATTGAAGTGGGCCTTTATTCTACCCCTTAGTAGCCAGAATGATCTGTATAAAATTGATTATAGAAGGCAACCCGTCAAGTATATATTATCTACCAACAGGCATACTAGCACAGTAGTGGCCAAATTGATCAGTTACCATATGCCTAAATAGCGTCTAAAAGCTATTTATCCCATCCTACTAAAACATGTATACACTTAATTACAGTAGAAACAAAAAATGATTATTCATTGGTATAAATTTTGCTTGATTAAGGCTACTTCATGGTTAAATTACTAGCCGTAGACAAGCATTCAATGCTCTACTCTCATTCCTGCTGCTGAAGCACGTCTACCCTGATTTAGCTTTTTAGCCAAGAATTTATTTTGGGAATGCTGAGTCTGGAAAATTTTTACCCGTTTATGATTCACCTCTGTAACAACCCTCTGAATACGAGTAACCGTTGGGCTTTAAGCATCCCTACAAGCCATATGTTCGTTGTTATAGCATGTTTTTGCGGAGTTTGCTTCGGGGAATTGAGCTGTGTTTCGTCTAGGCAAGTCGTTTATTTTCAGGACAATTCCGGTGCAAAAGGCAGTGTCCCAATCGCCGAATCCTATGTCCCCCGTATTAAACAGGGTGATGTACTATCGATTCAGGTGAGTAGCCTCAATGCCGATGCATCCGCTTTTTTTAACCCGCACGCTCTCACCACACTCTCAACTGGGCGTACGCAGCAACAAGCCAACACCAGCGGCCTTCCCGAAATGGCAGGTTATCTGGTAGCTGCATCGGGCGAAATTGAATTACCCTTAGTAGGTCGGCTCTCCGTTGGTGATCTGACCGTTAGCGAATGTAGTGCGCTCATCAAGCAAAAATTGAGCCCTTTTTTAAAAGAGCCGACGGTGAATGTGCGTAATCAGAATTTCCGAATTTCAGTTTTGGGCGAAGTAACGCGTCCAGCCCTCTTCACAATTCCCAACGATCAGGTTACCTTAATAGAAGCCCTAAGTTTAGCGGGCGATGCAACCATTTATGGTCGGCGCGATAATGTGCTGGTTATCCGGGAAGAAAGCGGCAAAAAAACATTTTCGCGCGTTGACTTAACCCAGCGCAATTTGTTTCGGTCGCCCTATTACTACCTACATCCAAACGACATTGTATATGTGGAACCAGGCAAAGCACGTGTGGCAAATGCAGATCGGTTTTACCTGATTGTTCCCACCGTACTAAGTGCGTTATCATTCATTGCAATCCTACTCACCCGTAATTAAATCAATCCGAGTCTGCTATGTCTAATTCATCCAACTATTCCTACGTACCCTACCAGGTGATGGATACAGACAGCGCCTTCCGGACCACCCTGCTCCGTTATGTTCGTCACTGGTATTGGTTCCTGATAACCCTCGGCCTAATGCTGTTGGCCGCTTACGTTTATTTGCAGTTTAAGCAACCAATCTATCTGAGTCAAAGCAGTTTGTTGATCAAGGATGAAAAGAAAGGGCTGGACTCCGACAATATTTTAAAAGACCTTGAAATTTTTGCGCCTAAAAAAATTGTCGAAAACGAGATTGAGGTGTTCAAATCGTACACCCTCATGAATCAGGTCGTTCAGGAACTCGGTCTGGATGTAACGTATTTCCATGATACACCTTATGGCCCACGGGAGTTATTTCAGCAGTCCCCCATTCGACTGATTATCGAGCAACCGACCAGCGCCCTGTATCAGGAGAAGCCATTTACGATCCAGTTTATCGACAACAACTCCATTAAAGTAGAGAATAAACTGTATCCACTGAATACGAGTATTCAGACTTCAATGGGCAGGTTGCGCTTCTTTCCCCGACAGGCAATATCGGCCAGTACTGAGCCCCTGCTGATTCAGGTAGCTCCCCGCCATAAAACTGCCAAAAACTACCTCAGGGTACTGAAAGCCGAGCCAACCAGTAAGGCGTCCACAGTCATCATGCTTTCAATAGAAACGGGCGTTCCCGATAAAGGAGAAGCAATTTTAAATCGATTAATCGACCTGTATACCAAGGCCTCCGTATTAGATAAGAACCGGGTGGCTTCCAATACACTGAATTTTATTGATGATCGACTTCAGTTGGTGTCAGGCGAATTGCAAACGGTTGAAAAAGGGGTAGAGACCTATAAATCATCGGAAGGAATCACAGACCTGGGCCTTCAAGCGAAGGGTTTCCTTGAAAGTGCCCAGCAAAACGACACCGAACTGAGTCAGGTAACCATTCAGTTACAGGCGCTGAACGACGTTCAAAAGTATGTGAATAGCCAACCGGCGTACCGCAGTGGCACACCAGCCACACTCGGCTTGAATGACCCCACCTTGCTCGGTCTTTTCGAAACGTTCACAAAACTGGAAGCCCAGCGTGATCAATTAATGCGGACAACCTCGGAGAAGAATCCATTGTTACAAACGGTCAACAGCCAGCTTCAAACGGTCAGGTCCAATATTTCAGAAAACATTGGGACGATGCAGAAAATCCTAGCCGGAGCCCAACAGCAGTTCTTAGCCAAAAATCATAAAATAGAAAGCGTTATCCGCACAATTCCTGCCAAGGAGCGTATCCTATTGAATATCACCCGGCAACAGGCTATTAAAAATGATTTATATACCTATTTACTAAGAAAACGGGAAGAAACGGCGGTTTCCTACGCATCGGCTATATCAGACTCCCGTGTTATTGATGCCGCCCTGACGGATGAGAAGCCTATAAAGCCCAATAAATCCTTACTATTTCTACTGTTTGGGCTAGCGGGCTTAGTCTTGCCAGCGGCTTTTCTGGCCGTGTACGATCTGGTCAATAACCGGGTCATGCACCGATCAGATGTTGAAGAAGGCACACAGGTTCCAATTCTGGGTGAGATCGTCAAGAAAAAGCAGTCCGAAGCACTTGTCGTTGCCAACCGGAGCAATACCGTTATTGCCGAGCAGATTCGGATGCTGCGAACTAATTTAAATTACCTCCGAAGTAGCCAGGATAGTAGTCAGGTATTGCTCTTTACGTCCAGCATTGAGGGAGAAGGGAAGTCATTTATCTCATTGAACCTCGGTGCAAGTCTGGCGTTAGTGGGTATGCGGACCGTAATTCTGGAGATGGATCTTCGTAAACCCCGGCTTCGCCAGTCGCTTAATTTGCCCGATGGTCCTGGGCTAAGCAATTACCTCTCGGGCGAAACAAGCTTACCCCAAATTGTCACTCCTCTGCCCGATAAACCAAATTATTTCATCATTACAAGTGGCCCACTTCCCCCCAATCCGTCGGAAGTATTGAGCAGCCCCCGACTACAGCAGCTCATTATGGATCTTCGGCGTCACTTCGATTATATTCTGATCGATGCGCCCCCAGTGGGATTAGTGACCGATGCCCAGTTGATTGCCCAGCATGCTGATGCAACTCTCTACATTGTTCGGCACGATGTTACGCCGAAGAACTGCCTGAAAATGCTGGACTCGTTATATCGGGAGAAGCGATTCAATAAACTCAATGTTATACTCAACGCTGTACAGAACGACGCATCCAGCTACTATAGTTATGGCGGCTACAAAAGCGATTTGTACCAGACCAAAGGAGTGCAGAAAAAAAAGTCTTTTCTCAGTCGGTTCAATCCTAATTAATTCTGGAATCGTATGGTCTCCGAAGCAATTAACTCCCAAAGGCTTGAGAAACGAGTCATCCCTTTCATTGCAACCCAAACCAGTGGCTATCCAGCCAAACGAATCGTCGATCTGGTTATGAGTGCGTTGGTCACTCTACTCTTGTTAAGTTGGATGATTCCACTTATTTGCTTGGCTATCCGGCTTACTTCGCCGGGGCCAGCTATTTTCGTGCAGCTTCGGTCAGGCCGAAACGGGCAGCAGTTCAGGTGTTTAAAATTCCGGACAATGTACACCCCACCATCCGGTACAAGCGTTTTTCGTCAAGCCGCGAAAAATGACCCGCGTGTAACTCCCCTTGGCCGTCTATTGCGCCGGACAAATCTGGACGAGATGCCCCAGTTCCTGAACGTACTCCTGGGCGACATGAGTCTGGTAGGGCCCCGCCCCCATCCACTTGGGTTAGATGCTGAATATTGGCACGTCCTACCTACCTATTCATTACGAAACGGCATTCGTCCGGGTATTACGGGGCTGGCGCAGGTTAGTGGATGTCGGGGAGGAATGACCTATCCATTGATGATGAAACACCGGGTTCGCTACGACCTGTTCTACATTCAGAAAGCGTCTTTTTTATTCGATATCTACATATGCTTCCAAACGCTGGCAGCCATGTTTACGGGTAACACAGATGCATTTTAATTAATTGAGCAAACATTAGCAGCTATTTAGTTGACTATCAAATTATTAGTAAATAACAGATAACCTAATATCCACCACTTAACGATCCAGGGTATACCTAAGTTGATAGGTATGCATAACTTTTAAAACTCCGCTTGTGGTTAAATTGAGTAAACATCACCGTATTGATGCTCGAAGCCTGATCGTCTATCGAAACGTGATCGAGTCGATCTTTCTGAAAGGGGCTGGTGTGGTAATTGGGTTTCTGACCGTAACATTAACCGTTCAGTTCATCAGTGTCAAGGACTTTGGCATCTGGATGACCATTACCTTTCTGACCAGTTGGTTCAGCTTAGTAGATGTAAGTTTTGGCAACGGTCTCCGAAATAGTTTGGTCCTCTTTTTTGATACCGGGAATGATGCGGCCGCCAAAAACTACGTTAGTACCCTGTATTTTCTTTCGGGCGCATTTGCCCTTATGTTCTGTGTGATTTTTGGCACCCTACACTTTTTCCTGGACTGGACTAGCCTGCTTAATATTGACAGCGACCAGCCCGCACTCATTAACACAATAATTACCTATACATTGATAAGTTTCAGCATTCAACTTCTGCTGAAGCCGATCAACTCCATTTTACTGGCCGACCAGCGGGCCGCAGCTGTGGCGTGGATTTTATTGATCGTCAATGTGGCCGTCATCTTGCTGATCTATGCCGCTTCGGTTTTTCTCCATGCCTCTCTGGTGGTTATTGCCCATATCTATAACCTGGTTCCCGTACTAGTCTTTGGTGGAGTTTCCGTTTATTTTTTTCGCACGACTTACGCCCGACTCGCCCCCGGTATTTCCTACATCGACGTTTCGTTGATCAAAAAGTTAGTGACGATAAGCGGGCAGTTTTTTTTTCTTCAACTGGTGAGCATTATTGTGTTCACTTCCGGAGGGCTTTTCATTTCATATTATCTGGGGTCCAACAGCGTGGCTCCGTATAGTATTGCCAATAAATACTTCAGTGTATTGCCATTCCTGTACGGCATTTTCATCACCCCGTATTGGTCGGCCTTTACCGATGCGTACATCAAACGAGACACTCGTTGGATACGGGCTACTATCCGGCGACTCAATCTGATCTGTGCGGGTATGGCCATCCTGGCCCTCCTGATGCTTGCGGTAGCTCAACTAGTTTTTTCATTATGGATAGGTCACAAAATCCAGGTTCCAACCAGTCTTTCCATCTGGTTGACGGCCTACGTCATCAGTTTTATCTTCCTGAGTAACTACAACTACTTTATCAACGGCGTCGGCCAGATTAAAACACTGGTACAAGCATCACTGGTGGGCATTGTGTTATACTTCCCCCTAAACTATGTTCTTTTTCAGTTTACCAATGCAGGCCCCGCCAGTGTTGTCATTGCCGGTACGCTGTGGAATTGCTTTCTGCTGGTGATATGTATGCGGCAATACCGTCAGATTATGAACACATTGAGCCATGAACCCGCGAACTATGCTCTTCAGGATTAGCAGGCTACTATATCGCACCATCCGGTTCATAAAACGACGGATCTGGTACGTTGGTCAAACCCTGCTGACCCGGCTCTATTTTTACCTCAATGGTGTAGTCTACGGTAAAGGCATGAGGAGTTATGGGATTCCGGTTGTTGATATTACGGATGGTAGCCAACTGGTGATTGGGGAATCCTTTGTTTTCATCAACGGCATGAATTACAGTAATCGAATCGGGCGACAACAGCCCTGCTTTTTCATTGCGAATCTGGGCGGACAAATACACATCGGCAATCACGTAGGTATGAGTGCCACCGCCCTGGTTTGCCACGAGTCCATTACGATAGGCAATCACGTTACCATTGGCGGAAACACCGTTATTTATGACACGGACTTTCATAGTCTGGATGTACGCCAGCGGGCAGGCTATGCAGACAATGCACTGGCGGCTACTGCACCCGTGGTTATTCAGGACGGTGCCTTCATCGGTGCACACGTGACTATTTTGAAGGGTGTTACCATTGGCCATCATGCCGTAATTGGAGCGGGCTCGGTTGTCACGAAAAGCGTTCCGGCCAACCAGATATGGGCTGGTAACCCTGCCAGGTACATAAACGATCTATTGACCGACTCAACACGATGAAAAAGTACTTCCTGCTAATCATGTGTTGTATAGCCGCGCAGGTTACGCCCCTGGTCTATCAGGCTGTATTTGGCTATACGGAGTACTTTATTTATCCCTCCCTCCTGAGCCATACGCTCTTGATTATTCCAATCTTCATCTTATTCCACCTGAAGAACCGTTTCACCAAAGCCTTTCTCACGTTCTGGATTCTGTGGCTTTACATTGGAGAACTTAAAATACTGAACTACTACGCCATTAATCCATACTTCATCTCCATGGATGAAGGTTGTATCATTTACAATAGTTTTCTCATTGCCATGAGCATTGGCATGTTTATTTACGACATTAACTGTACCGTTCCATCCATCACACCAGAGCATCAGGAAAAAGGCCGTCCCCTGTATACCGATTTAACCTGGCTTGAATATCCATTACTACTTTTCCCACTCATCTGGTTTGTCGATTTCATCCGTAATGTGGGCTATATTCCTATCTTTTCCGGCAGCGACGTAACCGAGAAAATGTACCATATCGACTATGGATACGTCTATAATTTTGGCTTCTTTAACTGTGTGTCGGCCGTATTGCTGTATGATCGTTTCCTGAGAAGTCAGCGAACACCCGAAAAAGTAGTCTGGCTGTCCCTGACGATTCTGGCAATTCTCATTACCTCCATTGACAGTAAACGCCTGTTTCTGCTCATTTCGATCGGGTCTATTTTCTTCTACGAAAAAATAATGGCCGGGAAGTTCACCATCAATACACGATCCATCGTCATGATCGTGGTAGCCGCCATCCTCTATGTTAGCCTGCAAAATCTACGGCTTGGCAGCAGTTCATCCTCACAGTTTGCCCGGGAAGGATTACCCATGGGGGTCGAATTCCGGGAATATATCCGAGCCGTGAACGAGTTTAAACCGGGAGAAATACCGGGTTATGATCTGACAGCGAGCACCCTGGCCAACTTTATCAATTCGGGCATCCTAAGTATTGCAGGAATCAATAAAGCCGACCTCATTACAAAAGATAGTGCGCTCACGTTTATGACCCTGTTCGATCCCGATAACACAATGGGTATTCGAACCGGGCTGATTTCGGAACTGTACTTCGCGTACGACTTTTACGGGCTTATTGTCATGCTTGCCTTCGGCTATGTAGTCAGCTATGTCTCGTATGCCATGCTCCATGCCAAAATGAAATCCAATATGATTCTGCTGATCATTATCTTTTCGCTGCTCATGCTCACCGTATTTGGGCAAAGTTCCGTTACGGCAGGCTCGTTAACCGTTTTGTTCTATCTGCACATCGTAATACGGCTGGCCAGACCAACGATTCGTCTGACCGTTTCGATAGACTCCGTTAACAATGTTTCTCAGGATGGGCTATCACACCTCAACGCTCCTATCCGCTAATCTGAAATCTGAGGGTATGATTTACGTTGTTATTCCGGTCCATAATCGAAAGCAGTATACCCGAAAATGCCTGGCCTGTTTGAGGGATCAAACGGAGCAGGCTCATCAGGTTGTTGTGGTTGATGATGGATCAACGGACGGAACGGCGGATATGATACAGGCCGAATTTCCCAACGTACTTGTTCGCATGGGTACAGGCTCGCTCTGGTGGGCGGGCGGCACCAATCTGGGTATTCAATATGTACTGGATCACCTGAAAAGCCAACCCAATGACTTCCTGTTGACCTTAAACGATGATACGGAAATTGCCCCCAATTATCTGGCCAATCTGCTCAATGCCTATTCTGCTAAGCAACCCTGTATAATCGGCTCAGTATCTGTCGATATCCGGGAGCCTGGCCGACTTCTGTATGCAGGAACCCATATTGACATGTCGTTTGCGAAAATTCGGGATTTGGCCAAAACCCGTTTCAAACAGCAACAGGCTCTGTTAGCAACCGGCCCACACTATATTCCCTCCGATTGCCTGCCAGGCAGGGGTATGCTGATACCGATCTCAGTATTTAGCAAAATCGGTTTGCTCGATGAACTTCATTTTCAGCACCATATGGCCGACCTCGACTTTTCGATCCGTGCCCGAAAAGCAGGTTTTTCATTATTTGTGGCCACAAATTGTGTGGTCTATGAACATGCCGAGGCCACTGGGTTAGCCCTTAACAAGTCCACCTCAATACGACAGTTTTTAAGGGCTTTGTTCACGACACGATCACCCATTAACCTAAAGACCAGGTATCACTTTGCCCGTATTCACGCACCCGCTTTTCTAATCTACCTGACCTTTGACTTGGCCCGGATCTTCGGCGGGTACGTACGCAGGAAACTGATGAACGACTAATCCGTATCTCAACAACAGGTCTACCCCAATCAAGTATCCAATGACACTAAGGGCATGAAGCAACGAGTCTACGAATTTATCAAGCAGCATCCGATGCTTCTGAAACTGGCATTAGTGATTAAGTCAGGTTCGTTTTTCAAATCCACCGTTACGAAAACGATCCAAGGTAAGCGGAATAAGCTCTCCATTAGCCGGTCGGCATTTTGTGTAAACTGTACGATCGATATTGATGGTAATGATAACACGATTCTTATTGAAGAGGGTGCCCGTCTGCATGGACTCACGGTATACATCCGGGGCAATTCGAATCGGATTCATATTGCCAAACAGGTTCGGTTTAAACGAGGGGGTAGTCTGTGGATCGAAGATGAACGGGGCGAAATTAGTATTGGCACGCGCACGATGATCGAAGATGTTCATGTGGCAGTTACGGAGCCTGGTTCCAGCATACGGATCGGCGAGGATTGTTTGTTGGCCTACGATATAGATGTGCGTACCGGCGATTCGCATTCGATTCTGGATGCCACAACCGGGCAACGAATCAACTATGCTAAAGATGTTGTTATTGATGATCACGTCTGGATAGCCGCCCATTGCAGCATTCTAAAAGGCGTCCGCATCCGAAAAAATTCCATTGTCGCTACGCGCTCCGTCCTAACCAAATCGTTCGATCAGGAGGGAATCATCATCGGAGGAAACCCAGCTAAACTACTGAAAGACAATATAAACTGGGCACAGGAGCGCCTGTACGATGGTTAATCGCACAAAATTTATTGTCCACGGAGACACAGCGAACACAGAGATTATAAATTGGTAATTTTTAACTTTTTTTACCTCTGTATTCTCTGTGCCTCTGTGGACAATAAATTTTGCTTAACCAATTCATCATAAAGCTTCATCGTAGCCTTGTACGCCGTTTCTTTTGAATAATGAGGGAATTCTCCTCTACTGGCCTGTGCCAATCGACTGACTAATTCCGGCTGCTGATTCATTCGCTCAATGACCCGGTTCAGGTCGTCGCTGTTGCCGGTTTTAAACAGGAGTCCGGTCTGCTCATCCTTAACAATCTGGTTCAGATTTTCCTGATCGGAGCAAATGATGGGGGTACCTGTCGAGAAAGCTTCCAGAATAACCGTTGGTAATCCCTCATACCAGACGGACGGTACCAGTACGGCCCGGCAGGTTTTCAGAGCGGCCAGAACAGTGGACCGATTCTGCCAGCCCGTAAACTCCACATGCGGTAACGAAGCAACGGCCTCTTTCACTTCATCTGCCAGGGGACCATCGCCAATAATTCGTAGGTTAAACGGCTTTTTTCGGGCCGCTTCCAGTATGACTCGGATCCCCTTTTCAGGCGAAAGTCGACCGATGAACAGAAATTGATCCTGTCGTTGCCCAGGCTCAGCGTAGCCTGCATCGGGCACAAAATTGGGTTTGACCACTACTTGAGTGGGTGAAAGATCCAGGGATGACGACAAAATTTTCTGGCGTGCAAATTCCGTCAGTACTACAAACCGGTCTACACGTCGCCAGATTCCAGATAGTTTATGAAGCATAGTAATCAGGCTTAACTGCGCCGATTGCAGGTGCGATTGTCGGAAACAGGCATGACGTATACCCGCCAACGGTACCAGTTGGGTGAGGCAGGTTTCGCAGGGAATCTTCCCCTCGCGCATCAACAGGCCGCTAACACAAACTAACCGGTAGTTATGTAAGGTCATCACCACAGGCACGCCCCGTTGCTTTGCCACCCGAATGACAGCGGCCGTTGCGGTATAAAACAGGTTGTGAATATGAACGACATCGGGTCGAAACCGGTCGATCACCTGCCCGGCCCGGTCGCCTGAATCCGTACTATACATCGACCGGGTAGCTGCTCCAAACTTGTTGAGTAATGTTCCCTCGAAATTTTCGTTAGTAAACGTCAACATTTCTACGTCTACCCCGTTTTCCCGAAGCATAGCTGCTTCCTGTTGAAACACAGTATCTTCTCCTCCCGCCTGCTGGTAAAAATTATGAATCAGTAATACGCGCATGGCTATTGTTCCACCGGTTTACCAACGCCTGCGCGCTTTCCGATAGCCAGACGACTTGCCAGCAGGAAGGTTTTTAGTTTGTTCCACATCCGCACCGGAACACTAAACTTCCGGCGAAACCGCCGTGCATACGCTGGGTTAACCGACACATCGGCCGGTAGTTGAAGCCGCCGGGGTAGGCTATTATCCAGCACCGTTTTATACCGATTGTATACAACCTCCGTAGTTGAATCGACCGAGTCGATGCCGATATTGATTGTCTTGGAAATGGTAGGATAGACCGTTACGCCACCCCATTTAAACTCGCTGTAACACAGGCGAATATCCCAGGCATCAATTTCTTTTGTATAGGCTCGTTTCAACATGCGAACCCGATCCTGGCCATTGGCATTGAACGCTTTACAGGCCGATTCATCGGTAATAA
Organism: Spirosoma sp. KCTC 42546; assembly: GCF_006965485.1. NCBI lineage: Bacteria > Pseudomonadati > Bacteroidota > Cytophagia > Cytophagales > Cytophagaceae > Spirosoma > Spirosoma sp. KCTC 42546. The sequence goes on along the minus strand of NZ_CP041360.1, from coordinate 4,056,081 downwards.
ACGTATCAAAATCCCTCAACGCCCAATCGACCTGTTCCCAGCGATCGGCCCAGATGCCCCACCCCCAGGCGCAGGTCCGCCCGAAAAAATACACATCCGATTCATAGCCTTGAGGTCGTGGAAACGGAAACGTGTAGCCCCCAATCGAAAAAACCGTCGGCGTATCGGCGTATCGCTCTAGGCACTGATTCATATAATCCAGAAAATTGCGACTGGTTACTATGTCATCTTCCAGCACAATAACAGACGGATGGGTTTGCAGTACAGCCGTTACCCCCGCAATAATCGAGTTGGCGCAGCCCATATTCTGCTCCCGATATAGCCGGTGGATGCGTCGAAATCCAGTAAGATTATCCAGAACGGCCCGTACAGCGTCTACTTTAGCCAACTCATCGGCACGTCCGGGCCGGGGCCCATCGACAAAAACATACAACTCGCTTTGGTCCGCCAGGTAGTTGGCCTGAAGCGCGGTTACTGTTCGTTGAAGTTCGCTGGCACGTTTATAGGCAAATAAAACAATGGGAGCAGGCATATGCCAGATATATGAGGTAAGGTGTATGATGTATTAGTTATCCGCCTGGAGCCACTGACGAATCCATTGCCGGGTGAGGTAAAATACAAACAGGGAGTTCGTACTAAAATAGCGGGAGAACAGTCGGCGAGGCTCCTGAAAGAATCGATACAACCACTCTAAACCAGCAAATTGCATCCAGTTGGGTGCCCGTTTTTGTACGCCAACTGTAACGGGCAGCGCCCCTCCGACGCCCAGCAAAACAGCTGGAATCCGATGCGACAGGGCAGCCATCCATTTCTCCTGTTTGGGGCAACCCAGTGCGACAAAAACAAGCCCGGCACCCGACGTCCGGATACGTTCAACAACCTCCTCTTCTTCCCCGGCTGTCAATGCCCGAAACGGAGGAGCATATAGACCCGAAATGGACAGTTCCGGGTGATGTTGCGCACAGTAATCGGCACAACGTTCGAGCACTGCCGGTGTAGACCCGTAGACATAAACCGAAACATCGTGCCGGGGTGCCTCCTGAAGTAGTGCAGGTAATACATCGAGTCCTGTAATACGCTCCTGTCGACGTCCGTATAACAGGCGTATTGCCCAGGCTACCGGCACCCCATCGGCAGTTGTCCAGGTAGCCCTGTTAACCATCTCTGCAAACGCCGGATCGCGAACCGCTTCAACGATCATATGGGCATTGGCAAAACAGGCGTAACCCGACTTACGCAGACAAGCGGCTTGCAGTATGTCCTGTATAAACTGTTGGTATGAACTGAGGCTTATCTCCAGGCTAACAACATTCTTTCGGACAGACTGAGGTGATCGTGAATCGGGGGCACCGGAGAGAATCATAACAAAAACCGTTCGGTAAACAGTCAGTTGGTAGACGCCGAATTGGTAAAAAGTAACATGTACGAACGAACCATCTCAAAGCCGTTTACCCGTACCTTTACACACCGATAAATACAACCCTTGACGGTGTAGTTATCGTTTTCGTCAATGACTAGCGTGAATAAGTTACTCAACCGATTACTTGCCCCGTTCAGAAATCAGTCCAATCAACCACCGGATCAACCGGGCTGTTACTGGCAGGCCGACATTCATTCTCACTTGCTTCCGGGAGTCGATGATGGTGTATCCAGCCCGGAAGAAGCCCTTGTTTGTCTGCAACAGCTTTCGGCCTGGGGTATTCAACGGGTTATTACAACCCCACACGTTAGTCAGGACTGGTACCCAAACAGGCAGGAGGATCTTTTAAAAGGTCAGCGTATGCTACAGAACCTGGTAAAGGAACATCAGATTCCGATAACGATCCAGGTAGCTGCGGAATATCTGCTCGACGATTTATTCCTGGACCTGCTCCGTGCCGACCAGTTGTCGAGTTTCGGGAAACAGAAGTACGTGCTTTTTGAAACAGGCTGGGCAGCCGCGCCAAATTTTCTGCATGAAATTGTCTTTCATTTACTGGGGCAGGGCTACCAGCCTTTACTGGCGCACCCTGAACGCTATACCTATTACCACAGTGACCTGAAACTACTCGCTGATTTACGGAATGCAGGCTGTCTGTTTCAACTCAACTGGGGATCAATGACCGGACGTTATGGCCGTCGGGTACAGGCGCAGGCACATCGTTTTTTAACCAATAAATGGGTCGATTTTATTGGATCAGATCTTCACCGGCCCACCGATCTGGAATCCTATGGCAAGTTGTTTACGGCCTCTGACTATCACTTACTGCAACAGCAACCTCTCCGTAATCAGGAACTTATTACGGAGTTAACCAACACGTAAGTAACGTTTGACCAAGTTGGATTCGAATCCTCAGTCTATGTCCTCATCATACTAGTCAGGTTAAGCTCGTAGGGTAGTTTGGTGGTGTCGGTTTTAAGAAACTGACACCACGACAAAAATATAGCCTATCGTTCTCGCTTGGCTTAGCCGAGTGAGGGCTATATTTTTAACGGCTTCCGGCCGGTGCAATAAAGAAAAATGTCCAAAACGGGCCAGAGGCCCTTGAACCAATAGTCCTCACTCGGCTAAGCCAAGCGAGAACACGAGAATCCCCTATATGAAATCACTTCGTTTTGAAACTGAACCCAATTTTTTTCTAACCGCCGATGCCTGGGGTGATCCCTCAAATCCGCCTGTGCTACTCCTTCACGGCGGTGGCCAAACGCGCCATTCCTGGGGCGACACCGCCCGTTGGCTGGCCGATGCGGGTTGGTATGCCATAGCCCTCGATGCCCGCGGACATGGCGACAGCGACTGGTCGGCGGATGGGCAGTATACAATTGATTACCTGGCTAAAGACCTCCGGGCTGTTGTGGCCCAGCTCGATCAGAAACCGGCCCTTGTTGGGGCATCGATGGGCGGTATGACGGCCCTGATAGCGGAAGGCGAACGTCCAGCCGGAACGGAATCGATCTGCACCGCTATTGTGCTGGTCGATATTGCCCCCCGCACGGAGCAGAAAGGCATTGAACGGATATTTGCGTTTATGAGCAATAATCAGGATGGCTTTGCCAGTTTAACCGAAGCGGCCGAAGCCGTGGCGGCCTATCTCCCCCACCGGCCACGCCCCTCGGATCACAGTCGTCTGGAGAAAAACCTGCGACTACGTCAAAGCCCAACCGGCGAATTGCGCTACTACTGGCACTGGGACCCAACCATGCTCTCCGTCTGGCGACACACAACCAGTCCTGACAAACAGATACAAAATGAAGAGCGATTATACCGGGCGGCCAATGCCCTCACGGTGCCAACGCTCATTGTTCGGGGAGGCATCAGCGATGTGGTGAGCGAAAAAGTAATGGCAGAATTTTTAGATGCCGTTCCGCATGTGCAAAGTGTAAGCGTAGCCGACGCTGGCCATATGGTAGCCGGAGATTCAAATCATGCGTTTACACGAGCCGTTATTGAGTTTTTAAGTGGAGTTAGTGGAGTAGGTAAATAGTGTTGTATGTGTAGTATGTTTGTTGTACGCTAACGAATAACTCACTTCACCTAGTTAACTTACTCCACCAACTTAACTCACTCCACCCAATACACCTTGGTAAATGAAAAACAACCCCCGTACCCTGACTGCCTGGACATTTTACGACTGGGCGAATTCGGTTCACTCCCTGGTTATTGTCTCCAGTATTTTCCCGGTTTACTTTTCGGCCACTGCACTCAATAGTGAAGGCGGACCCGTTATAAATTTCCTGGGACTCTCCATCAAAAACTCGGTCCTGTTTTCCTACACCATTTCGGCAGCTTTTCTGTTTACGGCCCTGCTGTCGCCCCTATGTACAGCCATTGCCGATTATAGTGGGAAGAAGAAAACATTTATGAAAGTGTTTTGCTACACGGGCGCTATCAGTTGCAGTCTGCTGTATTTCTTCACGAAGGAAACCACCACCTTTGCTGTTATCTGCTTCTGGATCAGCCTGATTGGCTGGAGTGGCAGTATCGTGTTCTATAATTCGTACCTGCCCGACATTGCCACCGAAGACCAGTACGACCGGGTGAGTGCGCGGGGTTTTTCGATGGGGTATTTGGGGAGCGTTCTGCTCATGGTGGTTAACCTGCTGGTGATTCTGAAACGCGAGTGGTTCGGCAATATCTCCGAAGCTATGGCGTCTCGAATTGCCTTTCTGACCGTTGGTTTGTGGTGGGTTGGTTTCGCTCAGATACCCTTCAGCCGGCTGCCCGATGGCACGAAAAAGGCGGCTCAGTCGGGCAATTACCTGTTAAATGGGTTTAAGGAATTGCGGCATGTCTGGAACGACTTACAGGAGCGCCCCTTAGCCAAGCGATTTCTGGTATCGTTCTTCGTCTATAACATGGCGGTTCAAACCGTGATGTACGTAGCGACCATTTTTGGCAGCGACGAGTTACGGCTCCCCGGACAGAGCCTGATTATCACCATTTTGCTCATTCAATTAGTGGCCATTCCGGGTGCGTATGGCTTCTCCAGATTATCGGGAATCATTGGTAATACGTACGCACTGATGACGGCGGTACTGATCTGGATTGGCATTTGCGCAGCCGCCTACTACGTACAAACTGAATCGCAGTTTTTCGTACTGGCGGGCGTGGTTGGGCTGGTCATGGGCGGTATTCAATCCCTTTCCCGCTCCACCTATTCCAAGCTCATTCCCGCAACTACCGACACCGCGTCGTATTTCAGCTTCTACGACGTGACCGAAAAAACCTCCATCGTATTAGGTACACTAGTGTATGGCCTGATTGAACAGATTACGGGGAGCATGCGCAACAGTATTCTGGCCCTGCTGGTGCTTTTCGTGATCGGTTTTGTGCTGTTATGGCGCATTCCCTCACAAAAAGTTTACCATACCCATTTGGAAACAGAGGAAGTTTTGTAAGTTTGCACTCCCTTTCGGGAATGAATAATGTACAATGAACAATGGGTAATGTACTTGAGCTTGATCTGTCATTATACGTTTTACATTATCCATTTTCCATTAATAAAGGAGGTTAGCTCAGTTGGTTCAGAGCGCTGCTTTGACAGAGCAGAGGTCAGCGGTTCGAGCCCGCTACTTCCTACCGGGACACGTTGTCTAAAAGGCCCAAATTCGCTGAATTTGGGCCTTTTTTGCGTTTTACTGTATGTAAACTGTACTCAAATTGGTTATTTCCATAGTGAGAATCTACATATTACATGATAATCCTAGGACAAAAAACACTTATAAACAAGATAAATTCGTATCAGTGGTTTCTACTAGTTGGTTATGACTCCGTAGTTGGGTGACCAAAAATTACCATGACTCTCGTCCTTTCTCGATTCCCGAACATCCACTAACATTTCTTCTTGGGCTTCGGGAGATAGCCAAGCAGCTTATCAGTTGCTTCGTGACCTTCTTAGCAAGCCTCACAAGTGGCATATCTGGCCCAACACACGAAGCCGACGCTCATTCAAACAAATGGAGCAACTTTTAGCCAGCGTACCGACAGATTAACAGATGTAAAAAGTAACTTTGAGCGACTTTGTGACTATAGTTTGAATGAGTAGAGAAAACCAACTAGAAGAAGGCCTGATTAAGCAACTTACAGAGCTTAAATACATCTATCGACCCGAGATTGTTGATCGGAAAACGCTTGAGCAAAACTTCAAAACTAAATTTGAAGCACTTAATCGTGTCCGGCTTTCAGAGAATGAGTTTTTACGCTTACGGGAAGAAATCATCAATCCTGATGTGTTTGCTGCGTCAAAACTTCTGCGTGAACGGAACTACTTTCAACGTGAGGACGGAACGCCACTTCATTACACACTGGTAAATAATAAAGACTGGTGCAAAAATGATTTTGAAGTAATTAGCCAGTTACGCATCAATACAGAAAACAGCCATCAACGGTACGACATTATTCTGCTAATCAACGGTTTGCCTATCGTGCAAATCGAACTTAAAAACGTAGGCATCACGGCTCGTAAGGCTATGGAGCAAATCGTGGACTACAAAAACGAACCCGGTAATGGGTATGGAAACTCGCTGCTTTGCTATATGCAGTTGTTTATCGTGAGCAACAGAACCAATACCTACTACTTTGCCAACAATAAAAATCAGCATTTTGCTTTCAATTCCGATGAACAGTTTTTGCCCATCTATCAATTGGCCGATGAGAAAAACAAGAAAATAACGCAGCTTGACTCATTTACCGAAAAATTTCTAACCAAGTGTACTCTTGGCGAAATGATTAGCAAGTACATGGTGCTGGTAGAAAGCGAGCAAAAATTGCTCGTGATGCGGCCCTATCAGATTTACGCGGTAAAGGCCATTGTCGATTGCATTCATCAAAATCGGGGCAACGGCTATATCTGGCACACGACCGGCAGTGGTAAAACATTGACTTCGTTCAAAGCCTCTACCCTACTGAAAGATAATCCCGATATTGAAAAATGTTTGTTTGTTGTTGACCGCAAAGACCTTGACCGGCAAACCCGCGAAGAGTTCAATAAATTTCAGGAAGGCAGCGTAGAAGAAAACACCAATACAGAAACATTGGTAAGACGTTTATTATCTACTGATTATGCCGACAAGGTAATAGTTACAACCATTCAAAAGCTAGGGTTAGCGTTAGACGGCACGTACAAGAAAAATTACAAAGAGCGTCTGGAGCCGTTGAGCAACAAGCGGATGGTGTTCATCTTTGACGAATGCCATCGTTCGCAGTTTGGCGATAACCACCAAGCCATCAAGGAGTTTTTTCCAAATGCTCAGCTTTTTGGCTTTACCGGTACACCTATTTTTGATGAAAATGCGGCTTACAAGCAAATTGATGGCGAAGAGAAGACCAATATAACCACTCAGGATATTTTTAAGAAGCAATTACACGCGTACACCATTACCCACGCCATTGAGGACAAAAATGTATTGCGTTTTCATATCGACTATTTCAAAGGCAAAGGCACGCAAAACGCCAAACCTGGTGAACCGATTGCGCAACAGGCTGTCGTAGAAGCTATTTTGAACAAACACAATGCGGCTACCAATTCAAGGCGTTTCAATGCCGTATTGGCAACCGCTTCGATCAATAACGCCATCGAGTATTATCAGCTGTTCAAAAATAGTCAGAAGAAAAAGAAAGAAGCCGACGACCTGTATGTTCCGTTAAACATTGCCTGTGTGTTCTCTCCACCGGCGCAGCTCATTGCAAAAGACGGCGACCAGCAAAGCCAAAAGAATGCTGCGGATATAAAACAATTACAGGAAGATTTAACGCAGGAGAAAGAAGATAACAAACATAACCCTGAAGAGAAGAAAAAAGCACTGATCGAAATTATTGCTGATTTCAACAAGCAATATGGTACCAGTCATTCGATCAACGAGTTCGATTTGTATTATCAGGATGTGCAAAGCCGGATAAAAGACCAGAAATACAGCAACAAAGACTATCCCCACAAAAACAAAATCGACATTACCATCGTGGTGGATATGTTGCTAACCGGGTTTGATTCCAAATACCTGAATACCTTGTATGTGGACAAGAACCTGAAATACCACGGGTTGATACAGGCGTTTTCCCGAACCAACCGGGTGCTGAACGATACCAAACCGTACGGCAACATTTTAGATTTTCGCTCTCAACAAGACGCCGTAAACCAGGCTATTGCCCTCTTTTCTGGTGAAGACAACGGGCAAGCCAAAGAGATTTGGCTCGTTGACCCTGCGCCTGTGGTGATTGAAAAATATCAGAAAGCCATTGAAGCCTTAGGCAGCTTCATGCAACAGCATAATCTGGTAAACGAACCGCAGGAAGTGTACAACCTGAAAGGAGATGCTGCCCGAATTGCCTTTGTGAAAAACTTTAAGGAAGTCCAACGGCTGAAAACCCAGCTAGACCAATACACCGATTTAGACGAGGTACAGCAGGCTAAAATAGAAGCCATTTTGCCTAAAGAAACCTTGCAGGAGTTTAGAAGCTCGTATCTGGAAACCGCTAAACAGCTTAAGGAAATACAGCAAAAAGAAGGCGACTTCGCACCGCCCGACATTCAGCAGTTGGATTTTGAATTTGTGCTGTTTGCGTCGGCCGTGATCGACTACGACTACATTATGAGCCTGATTGCCGACAGTACGCAGAAGAAACCCGCCCGGCAAAAAATGACCAAAGAGCAGGTGATTAGTTTGCTGAGTGCCAATGCCAACCTGATGGACGAGCAGGAAGACTTAACGGATTACATCAACAGCCTGGACTGGAACAGCGGACAGGATACGACTACGTTAACCAAAGGCTACGATACGTTTAAAGTTGAGAAAAACGAAAAGGAACTGGCGGTCATTGCCAACAAACACGGTTTGCAAACGGCTGACCTGAAAGCCTTTGTCGATGGCATTATGAGCCGGATGATCTTCGACGGCGAAAAACTCACCGATCTGTTGGAGCCGCTGGAACTTGGCTGGAAACAACGCCGACTCAAAGAACTGGCCCTAATGGAGGACCTGGTGCCCCAATTAAAGAAAATAGCCGAAGGGCGTGAGATAGCCGGGTTAGCCGCGTATGATGTCTGAATTAAGATTTTATGATTACAGGATGAAAAGATTGCTATGAAACTTGATGAATTAACACATAAAATTATTGGCTGTGCGATGAAGGTTCATAGTACGTTAGGCAATGGCTTTCAGGAAGTGATTTATTAACGTGCTCTGGCTATTGAAATGCAAAAACAAGGACTGATATACCAACGAGAAATGGAGATGACCATATTCTACGATGGGTTTGATATTGGTACTCGACGGGTTGATTTTTTTGTTGAAGAAACTATAATGGTTGAGTTAAAAGCTTTAATACGTTTGGAAGATGTGCATTTAGCACAGGCAATGAATTATTGCCAGGCTTATAATTTAGCTATCGGACTATTAATAAATTTTGGAGCAAAAAGCCTTGAATTTAAAAGAGTGTATAATGTAAATCATCCTGACAATAAGTACTATAGTAAAAAGTCAGCTTTATGATTAAGGGATAACGGGAGTAACTTCAATAATGACCCAAAATCCTAAAATCGTTCAATCCAAAAAATCATAATTCTGACAAATGAGTAAACTAACCCCACCGCCCTTGACCGAAGCCGCGTATGCCGACCTAGTAGAGCAAGCGATTAGCCAAATCCACACGGCCCGTATCCTGATTGCCCGACAGGTAAACAGCAGTACGCAATCGGTTTACTGGAATCTGGGAAAGCTGCTTTCTGAAAAACAACTGGAAGAGGGCTATGGCAGCGGTGTAATTAACCAATTATCCACAGACCTGAAAAACGAGTTTCCGAATATGGGTTTGTCTCCGCGAAACCTGTGGGACATGAAACGCTTTTATGAGCGGTATCATCAGGCCGATACAAAACTGCGACAAGCTGTCGCAGTTTTGCCCTGGGGTCATAACTTACTATTGCTTAATAAGCTACAATCCCTTGACGCTGTCGAATTCTACGCCAACGAAACCCTGACGAAAGGCTGGTCCAGAGATTTATTGCTCAATGCCATCAAACTGGACAGTTTTGGGCAGGCGCAGCAACAAATCAAAACCCACAATTTTGATCAGACGCTGCCGGCGGCCCATGCCGATTATGCCAATGAAGTATTCAAAAGCAGCTATAATCTGGGATTTTTGGGCATTACCGAACCCGTTAAAGAGCTGGAATTAGAAAACAGACTCATCGCCAAAATCAGAGCCTTTATTCTAGAATTGGGCAAAGGGTTTAGCTTCATTGGCAACCAATACCGACTGGAATACAATGGCAAGGACTATTTTGTCGACATGCTTTTCTTTCACCGGGGCCTTCGTTCGCTGGTGGCCATTGAATTGAAAATTGGTAGCTTCAAAGCCGAATATGTAGGGAAAATGAATCTGTATCTCTCCCTGCTCGACCGGCTGGAAAAAAGCGAAACCGAAAACCCATCCATCGGCATCATTCTCTGCGCCGATAAAGACCACCTCGACGTAGAAATTGCCCTGCAAGACATCAATAAACCCATCGGCGTTGCGGAGTACCAACTACTGCTGCCCCAGGCAGCCTTACAAACGTTGATACTGAACGAATTAAACGCCACTCAACAAAACAATGGAGAACCAAACGAATAAATTAATACCCGAATTGCGTTTTCCTGAGTTTTTGAAGGATGGGGAGTGGGAGGAGAAAAAATTGGGGGAAATTGCAGAATTAACATCAAGTAAAAGAGTTCATTTAGCTGATTACGTTTCAAATGGTATTCCCTTTTTCAGAGGAAAGGAAATATCTCAATTAAAAAATAATAATATTCCAGAAGATATTTTGTATATCTCAGAAGAGCAATATGATACAATTAGAGAGAAATATGGTGTTCCAGTAATAGGAGATATTTTGATTACTGCCGTAGGAACATTGGCTAATGTTTATTGTGTTAAGAACAACGACAAATTCTATTTTAAGGATGGGAATTTGATTTGGATGAAAAATATTACAATAGATTCAGGCTTTTTAGAAGTTTTGCTTGATGTAGAAAAAGAAAAGATTTTAGCGTCAGCAATTGGTTCATCACAAAAAGCTTTGACAATGGTTGCTTTAAATAAACTTAAATTTAAAACCCCTAGAAATCTCGAAGAACAACAAAAAATCGCTGATTGCCTTTCTTCCTTAGATGAAGTAATTGCCGCTCACAGTCAAAAATTATACGCCTTAAAAGAGCACAAAAAAGGCTTGATGCAAAACTTGTTTCCGCAAGAAGGCGAAACGGTTCCTAAATGGCGTTTTCCTGAGTTTGAGAAGGATGGAGATTGGGAGGAGAAGAAGTTGGGAAGTATTTGCGAAGTAATTACAAAAGGCACGACACCTCAAAAGTTTTCAAAGGCAGGGATTCGCTTCATAAAAATAGAAGCATTTCAAAATAACCATATTATTCTTGACAAATGCATGTTCGTGGATGAAGATACGCATACTAAGGAATTAAAACGTTCTATTTTAAAGGAAGGTGATATTCTATTCGCTATTGCAGGAGCAACTATAGGAAAAGTAAATATTGTCAAAAAAGATATTTTACCTGCCAATACAAATCAAGCTCTAGCAATTGTAAGATTGAAAGAAAAAGAAAATAAAAACTTTATCTTACATATTTTGAAATCTGAAATAATGCAAAGGTATATTCAGAAAAGTATTTCTGTAGGAGCACAACCAAATCTGAATTTAGAACAGATGGGAAGTTTTTCTCTTGCTTATCCTGAAAACCTAAAAGAACAGCAAAAAATAGCTGAATGCCTTTCTTCGTTAGATATTTTAATCACGGCACAAGAGGAGAAAATAGAGCAGTTAAAGTTGCATAAAAAGGGATTGATGCAAGGATTATTTCCAAAAATTAATGATTAGAGAATGAGTGATCAAAAAAAACTATACAAATACAAAGATTTAACCAAAGTAGCCACCAGGTTACGAGACGATTTAAATAATCATCATTTTGTTTTGCTATATGCCTACAATGGAACGGGGAAAACCCGCCTTTCCATGGAATTCAAAGACATAAGTAAGAAACGTAAGAAAAACCCAGTTACAGATACCCTCTACTACAATGCATACACAGAAGACCTTTTTCATTGGAACAATGATCTTGAAAATGACTCCGAAAGGCATCTAATCATCAACAAAAGTTCTAGATTTTTTGAAGGATTCAGGGAACTGGCACTTGAAGAAAAGATTTTTAATTTTCTTGAACGATACACCGATTTTAATTTTACGATAAATTATGATGATTGGACTATTGTTTTTAGAAAGCAAATTAAAAATCCGAAGTTTAGACCAGAAGCAGAAGAGCCAGAATATATAATCCTGGATAATATCAAGGTATCAAGAGGAGAAGAAAATATTTTCATTTGGTGCATTTTTCTAGCTATATGTGAGTTAGCCATTGATGGTGATGAGTCGTATAGTTGGGTTCGACATATTTATATTGATGACCCAATTTCTTCACTTGATGACAACAACGCTATTGCTGTGGCCAGTGATTTAGCTCAATTACTAAAAAGAGGAAAAGAAAAAGTCAGAGTTGTTATTTCTACACACCACTCGTTATTTTTCAATGTGATGTATAACGAACTCAGGAGTACTGGACACAAAAGTCACTTTTTACATAAAAATGGAGCAGATGGTTATGTATTGAGAGCTACAGACGACACCCCGTTTTTTCATCACGTTGCTTTGTTGACCGAACTAAAAAAGGTATCAGATTCAGCAAAAATAAATACCTATCATTTTAATATGTTACGTAGTGTTTTAGAAAAGACGTCAACCTTTTTTGGTTACGATGATTTTTCCAAATGTATATATGGTGTGGATGATGAAGTACTGTTCTCTCGTGCTTTAAATTTGCTAAGTCATGGAAAATACTCCATTTATCAACCTACTGAAATGAATGAAGATAATAAAGACCTATTTAAAAGAATACTGAACGCATTTTTGGATACACACAACTTTCAATTACCTGAAATATTTGCTTAACGTAATGTCAAATAAATGACCATAATCCCAACCACCAGCACAATTTTAGAAAATAGCCCTGCATAAAATGCAGGGCTATTTTCTAAAATCATAATATGGATATTCAACTACCTAATAATTACGCCCTTTCAGGGCTTGACCGCGTGTGGGATTGTTTTATCAGCGATGGACGATGCCCATCGCTAACAGATTACGCCCCTTTAGGGCTATTCACCCATCAAGCCCTGAAAGGGCATAATACCATAGGAATGGGTAACACCCATTCCATCCGATAATAACGAACACCCATCAAGCCCTGAAAGGGCATAATACCATAGGAATGGGTAACACCCATTCCATCTGCGATAACAACGAACAGCATCCATAAAGCCCTAAAAGGGCGTAATAACATAGAGCACACTATCTAAATTATGGGACAATCATTAGTACAAAATTATATCCACGTAGTATTCAGCACCAAACACAGGCTGCCATTCATCCAGCCACCAGTGGAACAGGAATTACATAGCTACCTGGGAGGCATCTGCAATAAGCTGGAATGCCAACCTATAAAAGTGGGTGGCTACATCGACCATATACACATCCTTTGTAAACTCTCCAAAAAAATAGCATTGATGAAACTGGTAGAAGAAGTAAAGTCACATTCGTCCAAATGGATAAAAACTAAAGGAGAAGATTACCGTAATTTTTATTGGCAGGATGGATATGGTGCTTTTTCGGTCAATCCATCTCAAGTGGATACGGTAATCGCTTATATCGCCAATCAGCATGAGCATCATAGTAAAAAGACCTTTCAAGATGAATATCGAGCTTTTTTAAAGAAGTATGCTGTAGAGTATGATGAACGATATGTTTGGGATTGATCACAGCACAGGGTGACAGCCCTGTGCTGTGAGATACCGCCCTTTCAGGGCTATAGGTTTTGCTTGCCGTAGCTGCCGTGGCACAGGGCTGTCACCCTGTGTTAAGAGATGTGGCCCTTTCAGGGCTATACATAATAGCCCTGAAAGGGCGTAATACCATAGGAATGGGTAACGCCCATTCCGTATATAATCCGATTAACAAAACAAACCATGTCAACTAAAGAACAACAAAAACTGGGCAAAACTCTTTGGGATATAGCAGACCAACTGCGTGGGGCTATGAACGCGGATGATTTCCGTGATTATATGCTTTCGTTTCTTTTCCTTCGGTATCTGTCGTATAACTATGAAGAATCGGCAAAAAAAGAATTAGGGTCAGACTATCCTACATTGGATGGAACCGACAAGCGAACACCATTATCTGTCTGGTATGCAGCTAATGAAACAGATGTGCAGGAGTTTGAAAAGCAAATGCGTAGAAAGGTGCATTATGTGATACAACCCCAACACCTGTGGAGCAACATTACCGAGTTAGCCAGAACGCAAAACACGGAGCTATTGGTAACGCTGGAAGCCGGTTTTCGCTACATCGAGAATGAATCGTTTGAACGGGCCTTCCAGGGGCTATTTTCAGAAATCAACCTGAATTCTGAAAAACTGGGCAAAACGTCACCCGAACGGAATAAAAAGCTCTGCACCATCATTCAGAAAATTGCCGAAGGCATAGCCGATTTCTCGGCTGATTCAGACACCCTCGGCGATGCCTATGAATATTTGATCGGCGAGTTTGCCGCCGGTTCAGGCAAAAAAGCTGGTGAGTTTTATACCCCCCAGCAAATTTCAACCATCCTGTCTGAAATTGTCGTCTTAGACAGCCAAGACCCTAGCTCGGGCAAAAAGAAGAAATTCGATAAGATACTTGATTTTACCTGTGGTTCAGGCTCTTTGCTACTGAACGTCCGGAAGCGCATCAAGGACAATGGCGGTAATATCGGCAAACTCTACGGGCAGGAAAAGAACATTACCACCTACAACCTGGCACGAATGAATATGCTCTTGCACGGTATGAAAGACACCGAGTTTGAGATATTTCACGGAGACACCTTAGAAAACCAGTGGGATTTACTCAACGAGCCAAATCCGTCGAAAAAGATCGAGTTCGATGCCGTTGTCGCCAATCCGCCATTCAGCCTGCGTTGGGAACCAAACGACACCTTGGCCGAAGATTTTCGGTTCAAGAGTTACGGCTTAGCCCCCAAATCAGCCGCAGATTTTGCTTTCTTGCTACACGGCTTTCACTTTCTGGGAACAGAAGGAACAATGGCCATCATCCTGCCACACGGCGTTTTATTCCGTGGCGGTGCCGAAGAACGAATTCGTACTAAACTGTTAAAAGACAATCACATTGACACAGTCATTGGATTGCCGTCTAACTTGTTCTATTCAACGGGTATTCCTGTTTGTATTTTAGTCCTGAAAAAATGCAAAAAGCAGGATGATGTGTTATTTATCAACGCAACTTCAGAAGGAAATTTTGACAAAGGAAAACGGCAGAACAGTCTAAGCGAAAATCACATAAGTCGAATTGTCGATACGTACAAATACCGGCCCGAACACATTGAGCGCTATGCCCGCCGGGTTTCACTGGAAGAAATTGAAAAGAACGGCTACAACCTAAACATTTCGAGATATGTGAGCACATCGATTGACGAGGTACAGATTGACTTAAAAGCCGTACATGCAAAACTGGCTCTACTCAATGAAAGCATTCTGGCGAATACCGAAAAGCACAATGAATTTTTAAAAGAGTTGGGTTTGCCAACCATATAAAAATGATTTACCAATGCGCTTCGCGAGCAAAATTAACAATCAGGTCGTTGCTTAACTGCGTTGATTTGGGTGTCTCTATGAATGATTTTGAAGCAGTTGATTGCAAGGATGGATGCACACGTAGAATTTGACCCTCCTGAAGTACTACGGGATTCCATCAAGTGCTTTTGGTACGACCGAATAGAGGTCGGAGAACACGAATCGAGTTTCGAGGTACAGCCGGATGGTTACGCAGAATTGATTTTCTATTTCGGAAGCGGCTGTAGTCTTGCGCACCACGGACGCTTGCAGCCGTTGCCCTCCCCATTTATGATGGGGTTACTCAATCAGCCTGCTGTTTTTTACACAAAAAACAGCTTAGAAATCATTGGTATCCGGTGCTTTCCCTGGACCATATTCGATCTGCTTGGGCTACCGTCCGGGCAAGACGGCGTGCGCATCGTTGAGCATCCGATCGCCCGGCTTCAATCTACGCTGGATGAGTGCATCCATACGGGTAACATAGCCGAAGCAGTAAACCACCTAAATCAGTATTTCCTGGATGCCCGGTCGCAGGTTGCGGTCGATAGTACGCTGTTCAAAGCGGGCGTTGCCATGCGGGAGGCAAATGGCACCCTACCGGTCAGCGACGTAGCGGCAGCCGCCCACGCAACGGTTCGTACGCTGGAACGAAAGTTCAGGCAATCGTCTGGTTATACGGTGAAAGACGTGTCGGGCCTGATTCGCTTTGAACAGGTACGCAACCACTTATGGCTTCATCCAGATGCCAATCTCGCTGGCTTAGCGCATGAGCTGGGCTATACGGATCAATCGCACCTCAGCCGGGAGTTTAAGCGCTATAGCGGCACCACGCCAGCGGCATTCGCCCGAAAGGCCAGGAAACAGGCGGTGAACTACGATTTCGTCGCGTTTACAAAAGATTGATGCAAGGGTAGTCCGGAATTTCGTGTGTTAATCAGGTTATCAATGAGCTGTTTAAACGTTCTAAATTTCGTTAAAACTGAATCGTTTTTGTCATCCCGACGCCAGGAGGGATCTCAAGCCCGTTTATTATGAAGCTTGAGATCCCTCCTGGCGTCGGGATGACAAAAACACGCAAATTATAGCTAGAAAATGAACGTTTAAACAGCTTCGATTTAACCAGCCTCAATGCCTAAAAAGACGACGTCCATTCCTGTTAATACGATGACTGATGAGTTCGGTGGTGATATTGCCATTGAAAAAACAACCATCGACGATCTACACCTGATTCAGGAAGCCGAACAATCCCATCGGCACGACCGTCATTCGTTCTTTCTGCTCGAACGTGGAACCGTTCACATCGACATTGATTTTCAAACGTATAAACTAGAGGCTTCGTCGGTTATTTACCTGCACCCCGATCAGGTCCATCGCACCCGGATCGTTGACCATGCCACCGTCAGCAGTTGGGCCATCAACAACGAAAACCTGAATCCCGACTACCTGAACTTATTGGAAAGCCTCACCCCTGCCAAACCCTTGGTGTTAACGAACGAAACGTTTTCCCTTATTTCGGAAGCGGTATCGTTAGCCTTGAAATTTTCGGAACGGAAAGCCGATAAACTCTATCATTCCTTACTCAAAGACAGTACCAATGCCCTGATTGCCTTAGTTATTTCTCTGTATACAGCCGAAGCAACATCAACAGACAAGCTTTCCCGATTCGATACGATTACCAAAGCCTTCAGGGAATTATTGGAGCGTAGCTATACCAGGGTCAAACGCCCGGCTGAGTATGCCCAAAGACTAAACATCTCTACGTCTTACCTGAACGAATGCGTTAAAAACACAACAGGCCATTCCGTTTCCCATCACATACAGCAGCGTGTTGTGTTAGAAGCCAAACGGTTACTGTATTATTCCGATAAATCGGTGAAAGAAATTTCCGCTGAACTGGGGTATGACGATTACCCCTATTTTTCACGGCTGTTTACTAAAGTTACCGGTATGACGGCTTTGGCGTTCCGAACCAAAAACCGCGATTAGTCCAATACTTACGCTGTATTGCCGTTTTTTATCCCTGCCAGACGCTGTTGCTTTGCATCGTCTAGTAAAAGCACATAAAAAATGGAATCAGTAAACGATAATCATATCGGGCGGAACACTGTCGCCCAACGAACCGCCCTCGTGTCGGGGGCAAGTTTTGCCGGCCTGTCAACGGCGTATTGGCTGAACAAATTGGGGTATCAGGTAACGGTTGTTGAAATCTCAAACGAACTTAAAAAGGGTGGTACGCCTGTCGACATACGCGGCAAAACCATAGATGTCGTTAAGCGCATGGGCATCTTTGCGCAAATTGAGCGAAACAGATTGGCCCCGAAACGGATGGAGTTTAAAAATGCGGACGATCTGACCGTGGGCTTCTTCCAGGAAGAAAACAGCGATCCCACTCGTGCTGACGAATACGAAATCGAACGAGATGTGTTATTGGCTATTTTATTCGATCTCGTCAAACAGGATGTTGAATTTATTTTCAGCGATAGCATCACAGCCTTACACGAAACAGAGGATACGGTACAGGCTACCTTTAAACATAGTCCGCAACGCGCCTTCGATCTGGTTTTTGGCTGCGACGGAATCCATTCGGCGGTACGACGAATCTGGTTCGGGCATGAAGCCGACTACGTACATTTTCTGGAGCAATATTTTTCGATCACCATTGTCAACAAGTTGCTGATCGACGATGACACGGCTCAGATGTATAATGTGCCCGATAAAGCTATTATGCTGAACGCGTACAACAATAAGACCGACATTGTGCTGTGTTTCCGTTCCGAAAACGAAATCCCGTATGATTATCGGGATGAGGAGCAACAACGGAAAATCATTCTGGAACAGTTTGCCGGAGAAGGCTGGCGAACAACAGAGCTACTGGACGAAGTAATGCGTTCGAAAACGTTTTACTTCGATAAACTCTGTCAGGTAAAGATGCCATCGTGGACAAAAGGCCGAATGGCGCTGGTGGGCGATTCCGGCTATTGTGCTTCACCGGCTGCGGGCCGGGGCGGATCGCTGGCCATAGATGGAGCGGCTGCGCTGGCGGATGCCTTTCAAAAACAGCATGGAGATTATGAAGCCGCCTTTCAGGCTTACAATACCGATTTCCGTCCGTTTATTGAGGCAGTTCAGGCCGAAGCCGTTCATGTTGGCTTAGAACTGCTTGTGCCAAGAACCGAAGAAGCTATTCAGAAACGAAACACACAACTAGCTGGTTTTTAATATGTAACCAATTAAGCAGAAGTAGAATAGAGAAATTTTGTATGACGGCTGCGGCCCAGCCGTCATACAATGAAGTATTAGTAGACTTTTTGGACTGTTTTAAGCAACTCATGCGGATAGCCCATTTTTACAGCGCTGATAGCATCTAAACGCGTAATTTGATCAGGGCTTAGTTGGATCGATAGCGCGTTTATGCTTTCCGTGATATGTGCAAGGACCCTTGCACCGATGATTGGAAAACAGTTTTTGGTCAGCGTCCACCCTAAGGCTACCTGACCGGGCGTTGCGTCAACTTCGGCAGCAATCAATTCCAATTCGTCCAGTATGGCTTTGGTGCCCATATTCTCCTGATAACCTTCCGGGGCAGAACGTGTCAGGCGCCCTGTTGCCCCCTGGCGGTATTTGCCGGTAAGCAACCCACCTGCCAGGGGAGAATAAAGCATCGTACCCAGGCCAAAGTAGCTGGCCATAGGCATCAATTCCCGATCGGCTGTTCGTTGCACCAGGTTATACTCGAGTTGCAAGGCGCTCAATGGAGTTGTACTGGCAATGGCAGCAGCTTTCCACGCCGGAAAATTTGCCAGGCCGGTGTACAGCACTTTACCGGATTTAACCAGGTCTTCGAGCCCACGTGCAATTTCTTCAACAGGCGTTCGGCCATCATCATAGTGCGGCATGTAGAGGTCAATATAATCTGTCTTCAGACGTTTCAAACTGGCTTCAACAGATTGACGCATCGCTTTGCGATGATTACCCTCATTGCTGGGCAACGGCTCAGTTTCACTGCTGCGGGTGTATTTGGTACAGATAATGAAATTGTGGCGCTCTGAGGCTATAAACCGCCCAATGATCTCTTCCGCTTCGCCAAGTTGGTATTGATCGGCCACGTCTATAAAATTGCCGCCTGCCTCGGCATAAGCTACCAAAATTTTCTGACTATCGTCGGGCGTAGCGCCATACCCCTTACGGCTACCCAGACTCGCGGCACCCAATACAAGTTCGCTGGCCGGTAAGCCGGTGTGTGTTCCAACTAGTTTATAGTTCATGATCCAAAATTCGATTGCCAGACTTGTTGAATCAAGTACGGCTAAATTTAGCCGTATCAAAAAAATGACAGAATAGAGGAGATTTGCAGGATGTACGAACGAAAATTGCCAATAGAACTGGATTGCGGACTGCACCTGTTCATGGAAGTAATGAATGGGAAATGGAAGATCAACTTGATCTGGTGCATACACAGTGGTATCAAAAGACCAGGTGAGTTGCAACGCCATATACCTAAAGCTTCCAGGCGGCTGCTTGATACGCAACTGAAACAGCTGACGGATCAAGGCATCCTGATCAAAACAATTTTTGATCAGCGACCAGCCAAAGTGATGTATGAGCTGACACCCCTGGGCGAAACGTTAATACCGGTAATCGAAATTGCTGCGCGTTGGGGGGAATCACACCGTGCTGTACTAGAGCCTTTGTTTCAATCGCCCGATTTTCCGAAGGCGTAACTAGTCGCAAACCACCTTCCTTTTGGCGCAAATGCACCTGCTGTGGGGAGCCCACCTATCTTAACTTTACTCAACCAATAACTGGACAGCAAACAACCATGAGCACGACCAACAATACCATCGCCGGACTCGAATTCGCACAAATCGGCTGGGTGGTCCCAGACATTCACGTCGCTGTAACATTCCTTTCGAGCGCCCTGGGCATCACTGGCTTTCCCCAACCGGAACATGTTCGGGCACAGGATCTGGGAATGACCTATCATGGGCAGGTTGTGGCTGGTGAATGGCTGACCACGCAGACCTATAACGGGGGTAGCTTTCTCGAACTCATCCAGCCTGTTTCCGGCCAAAGCATGTTCCACGATTACCTCGCCCAATATCCCGCAGGCGGCACCCAGCACCTTGCGTTCCGTTTGCCGGTTAACGAATTCGACCGGATCACCAGCGATCTGCACGAACAAGGGTATGCACTCATCAGCGAAGTGGATCACCCCATTGCACGAATGGCTTTCTTCGACACTTACCAAACGCTGGGCGTTGCCACCGAGATCATGGGTGTAACGCCGGAAGGATGGACAGCCATTGAACAAATGCAGCAGGTCCGGTGAGGATTTGTTGATCCCGACCCACTGATTTTGTCGCGTTTGTACAAGCCTGGGGAAGTAGCATTCCGGAATTTTGCATCGTACATCAACCAGGCAATATCATGTTACTGACGAATAAAAAAGTAGCCATCCTTGGCGCAGGGCCCGTTGGGCTAACAATGGCCAGATTACTACAGCAAAAAGGCGTAGACGTAACCGTTTACGAACGGGATAAAGACGCCCGCACCCGAATTTCGGGTGGTACACTTGACCTGCACAAAGGGTCGGGACAGGATGCCCTGAACGAAGCAGGATTATTGGAACGCTATTATGCACTGGCCATCCCCATGGGAAGAACCGTGGCCGACAAACAGGGAAACGTATTGTTCTCTAGAAAACCGACACCCGACGAGCAATATAACAATCCGGAGATAAACCGAAACGATTTAAGGCAACTACTACTCGACAGCTTAACCGCCAATACGGTTGTCTGGGACAGGAAATTTACCGGACTTGACCACCAGAACGGAAAATGGCTTTTGCATTTCGAGAAGAATGGGATTGAAACCACCGATGTTGTCATTGGTGCTAATGGAGGAATGTCGAAGGCAAGACAATATGTTACAGATGCCGAAATTGACTACACCGGCACCCTGATTATACAGGGCGAAGTAGTTCAACCGGAAAAGACTTGCCCGGCGTTCTACCAACTGTGCAACGATACCATATTAATGACCGCCAGCAATGGCAATTTAGTCGTGGCAAACCCCAGGAATGGAAACCTGTTGAGCTACAATGTAATGTTTAAACAGCCTTCGGCATGGGGTCCAGAACATGGAGTAAACCTTCAGGATACGGACAGCATTCGTACATTCCTCTTAAATAGACTCTCTGATTGGGATGCGAGCTACAAAGAATTGGTGCGCGCTACGGCTTCTTTTGTGAATTGGCCAACGAGAAAAATACCGCTGGATAAACCCTGGACAACGAATCGACCATTGCCGATAACCCTTATTGGTGATGCCGCGCACATCATGCCGCCCTTTGCTGGTCAGGGGGTAAATATTGGACTGATGGACGCCATGATTCTAGCCAATAACCTGACTAGTGGAAAATTTGACACCCTGGCAGCCGCGATCAGCGACTATGAACAGAACATGTTCGTTTATGCTACAGAAGCTCAGCTTGAAACAGGCAGGAACGAACTGGAGATGCGCCATCCAGACTTTTCGTTCCTGAAATTTTATCAATAAGGTACGGACTAATTTTTTCAATTGCCGTTCAGGCATGATGGTGCTGGGCTATTGCTTGCTTTTGATAGGCAGTCCTTATTTGCTTACAAGAAGAAGACTATCTGGTCTGCTAATTGTACCTTTGAGTTTCGCTAACTAAACGCACAACAATTAACTCCATCATTCCTTCATCATGAAGAGCCTAAAGTTCCAGCCAATAGCCCTGGCCATGCTGCTTGCCATTTGTTCATTTTCTATTGCGCAGGCGCAGCTTAAAGTACCAGCCGCCAGCCCTGCCCAAACCACCAAACAAAGCTTTGGCTTAGGGGACATTACCCTTGAGTACTCCCGACCCGCCGTGAAAGGACGTACCATCTTCGGCGATCTGGTTCCCTATGATAAAGTATGGCGGACTGGTGCCAATGCCACCTCTAAAATTACGTTCTCAACAGACGTAAAACTGGAAGGGAAAGATGTGAAAGCGGGCACTTACGGCCTGTTCACTATTCCGGGTAAATCCAGTTGGGAAGTTATGCTGTCCAAAGACCTTAATCTGGGCGCAAACGTGGGCGATTATAAAAAAGAAAACGAAGTGGTACGGGTTCAGGTAAAACCAACTACGCTGGCCAACAAAGTAGAAACCTTTACCATCAATCTAGCCGATATTCTACCCAACTCGGCTGTGCTGGAAATCATGTGGGATAAAACCCGCGTTCCCG
Organism: Spirosoma sp. KCTC 42546; assembly: GCF_006965485.1. Classification (NCBI taxonomy): domain Bacteria; kingdom Pseudomonadati; phylum Bacteroidota; class Cytophagia; order Cytophagales; family Cytophagaceae; genus Spirosoma; species Spirosoma sp. KCTC 42546. The sequence goes on along the minus strand of NZ_CP041360.1, from coordinate 4,033,638 downwards.
TTGCCATTACTGCCGATATCGATCAAACGATCGTGAAGAACATTGAGGCCTCGTTAGCGTCTGACAAACCAGCTTATTTTGAAGCAGCCAGTTATTATTACGACACTAACCGGGATTTGAAACAGGCACTGGGTTGGGTGACCAAGGCCACCGAACAAAATCCAAAAGCCTTCTGGGTGATGTTGCTGAAAGCCCGGATCGAACAGAAATTAAACCAAAAAGCGGCTGCTATTGCCAGCGCCGAGAAAACGGTAACTCTGGCCACCGAAGCTAAAAATGCAGATTACGTAAAAATGGCCAATGACCTGATTGCGGCTGCAAAAAAATAAATTTCGTTATCAATTATCGCTAAAACGGCTGGCCTTGCTAAGGTCAGCCGTTTTTTATTAGGATTCTGTACACGTCGAATCTGGCTACGCGTTCGCCCTCACAGTGCCCATAGGAACACAATTCACTTCTATTATGAAACCCAAGTTGAAAAATCTGGTTAGCTAGTTAACAAATTACACCTATTCCTTCATGACAGAAGTAAACGACGAGGCTATTTTTCGTTCCATTGTTATGGAATCCCCTATTCCCATTGCCCTACTGGTTGGCCGGGAATTGATCATAACAGTGGCCAACGAGCCTCAGTTGGCAGTATGGGGGAAAGGCGATAAAGTAATCGGCCTGCCATTAGCCAGGGCCATTCCAGAAATGGAAGGGCAACCCTTTCTGGGCATATTAGATGACGTTTTTACGACGGGTATCCCCTTCGCATCCAATAACACCCCAGCAACTATGGTCGTTGATGGGATCACAAAGACGGTTTGTTTTGACTTTTCCTTCAAACCTATCCGAAATCATCAGGGAGTCGTGTACGGGATCATCGCAACAGGTATCGAAATTACCCAGCAGGTGGCCGATCGCCAGGCGCTCCAACACAGTGAAGAACGCTATCGACAACTGTCGGCGGACCTCGATCAGCAGGTTCAGGAACGGACCCAGCAACTGGAAGACTCAGTTCAGGATTTGAAGCGATCCAATGTTAACCTTCAGCAATTTGCCTATATCGCTTCCCACGATTTGCAGGAGCCTCTTCGCAAAGTGCAGCAATTTGGGGATTTACTTAAGACCCAATTCGGCTCTGAGCTGGGCGAAGGGATAACCTATATTGAACGCATGCAATCCGCAGCCAACCGGATGTCTACGCTGATTCGCGACTTACTGAGCTTCTCCCGAATTTCCACCCAACGGGATACCAGCAGGATGGTATCACTGACCGAAATCGTTCGGTCAGCGGAGAAAAATCTGGACTGGGTCATCGACGAAACGAATGCAGTTGTGCACGTGAGCGACTTACCCATGGTAGAGGGCGACCCTTCGCAATTAGAGCAATTGTTCCAAAATTTGTTGAGCAATGCCCTGAAATTTCACAAACCGGGAGTTACTCCTCAGGTTCATATCCTCTACGAATGGGTAGCGTCCAGTAGTGTTCCAAAGGCTGTTAAGTCAGATCGAAAAGGCATCGCCTATCATCGCATTGATGTCATCGACGACGGGATTGGTTTCGAGGAGAAATACCTGGACCGCATATTCACAGTCTTTCAGCGACTACATAGCAAAAGCGAGTTTGACGGAACCGGCATTGGGCTAGCCATCTGCGACAAGGTAGTGGCCAATCATGGGGGCGCAATCATAGCCAGAAGTCAACCCGGCCAGGGCTCAATCTTCAGTGTGTTTTTACCTATCTACTGATTGCCGCCGGTTTCCTGTTTTAACGCCGAATTCACGTTAGTTTATCTCATGTCTGGTTTAAATTTAGTCGTTGTATTCAAACAAACATAGCGAACCGTTATATTTGTTTGAATACAACGACTCATCATGAAATACCTCTTCTTTTTACTAATCTTTCTTACTACAACCGTACAGGCCATCAGCCAATCGGACACCACGGGTACGTCCATTGATTCGCTGCGAAAAATCCAACTCAATGAGGTCGTTATCTCTGCTTCCCGCGTATCGGAGAGTATCCTGAAATCACCGGTTAGTATTGAGGTGATCGATGCCCGGCGCATCCGTTTATCCGCCCAGCCCTCCTATTTTGATGCGATCGAAAATCTTAAAGGCGTCCAATTGCTTACCTCGAGCCTGGGTTTTAAAGTCTATAATACCCGGGGCTTTGCCGCCACCACCAACGTCCGCTTTGTGCAACTCGTAGATGGCCGTGATAACCAGGCTCCGCACATTGGGGCGCCTATTGCGAGCGCGCTGGCACCATCGGATCTGGACATTCAACAGGTTGAAGTAGTACCGGGCGTGGCTTCGGCGCTTTACGGAATGAATGCCCTTAACGGGTTAGTTAACATATTAACGAGAAACCCATTCGATTCCCAGGGACTCAGTATCGGACAGAAAACAGGTCTCAATCACGTTGGCGATGCCGGTGTGTCGGCTAAGGTGTATTATGAAACCAGTATCCGGTATGCCCATCAACTTGGTAACCACTTCGCCTTCAAGGTGAATATGGTTTACCAAAAAGGATACGACTGGGTGGCCGACAATCACGACGATCTCAACCCCAACGGCAATGCATCCCTTGGTTTGTTCGGTGCTGATAATCCGGCCTATGATCCGGTCAACGGATATGGCAATGAAGCAGCCAACCGCCGAACGCTAACACTGGGTGGGAAACGCTATAGCATTGGTCGAACGGGCTATTATGAACGGGAGTCTACGGACTACGGATTGCAAAATCTGCGGGGTGATCTATCCCTGCATTATCGGTTCTCGCCCACCGTCGAGCTGGCGTATACGTACCAGGGAGCCACGCTGGACAATGTTTATCAGCGAACCAACCGTTTTCGACTCGATAACTACCGGCTCGATCAGCACAGCATCACGTTTACCACACCTTCAATACAAATTCGGGCCTACCGAAGCAGTGAAAACACGGGCGATTCCTACAACATCCGGTCAATGGCCGAAAACATCGACAAGTCGTTTAAAACCGATAACCAGTGGTTTACCGATTTTACCAACCGGTTTAATCTGGATACGCAGACCGGTTTAGCGGTGACGGACGCGTTACGGGATGCTCGCTCCGTGGCGGATCAGGGCCGCCCGATTCCGGGTACGCAAACCTTTAACGACCTGATTACCAAACTCCGGGACATTAACAACTGGGACATTGGCGCGGCCCTCCGGGTACAATCGTGGATGTACCATGCCGAAGGACAAGTTGAACCGACAAAAGTCCTCTGGCAGCGGTTCCGGCAGCAGACCGGCCTAACGATTCAGGCTGGCTTTGATTTCCGACGATACGTTGTTTTCCCGGATGGCAATTACTTTATCAACCCCACCGAGCAGGGAAAAAACCTTGTTTATGGCAAAACAGGGGGATTTGTCCAGCTTAGCCGCACGTTTTTTAATGATAAGCTGAAAGTGGCCGGATCAGTACGAGTCGACAAAAACACCTACTTCGACGCCCGCCTGAATCCCCGATTATCAGTGGTCTACTCCCCTTCGGAAACGCACAACATTCGCCTGTCGTACCAGAATGGCTACCGGTTTCCATCCTTGTTCGAGGGCTTTACAAACATCAACTCGGGCGGTGTAAAACGCGTTGGAGGCTTACCGATCATGTCGCATGGGATTTATGAAAACGCCTATCTGGTCACCTCGATCAATGCCTTTCAGGCGGCCATCACTACGGATGTCAATACGAACAAACTCACTACAGAACAGGCTATCCAGAAAAACAAAGGGCTTCTGAAACAGAGTCCGTATACCTATCTGAAACCCGAACAGGTCAATAGTTATGAACTGGGTTATAAAGGATTGTTAATCAAAAATCGGCTTTATGTAGATGCCGATGTGTACTACACGGCTTATCAGAACTTCATTGCGCAGGTGAATGCCAACCTTGCAAAAGGATCAAATCCAGATTCGCTGGCTTATTACTTTTCGTCGGCAACAACCCAGGATCGGTACCGATTGTGGACCAATTCACAAACGCGGGTGTATAATTACGGGGCCAGCTTAGGCCTTCGGTACAGCCTGACCCAAAACTGGTCGGCAGGTGGCAATGCCTCCTTTGCCAAACTTGACCGGGCCGATAATGGGGATGGATTGGAGAGTTCATTCAATACGCCCCGTTGGATCACGAACCTGAGCGTCTCGAACGGAAACCTGTGGCGTGGACTGGGCTTCTCGGTGAACTACAAACATCAGGATGCGTTTTTGTGGCAATCGGAACTGGCTACAGGTACCGTATCGGCCATCAATACGGTGGATGCTCAGGTGAGTTACCGCATCCAGCCCATACATCTTTTGGTGAAAGTGGGTGGCACTAATCTGACCAACAAATACTATTATACCTTCATTGGCGGACCGGCGGTTGGTGGCCTGTACTACACGAATCTGGTCTGGGAACCCAGGTTTTAGTCTGATAGCTCTGACCTTACCAAAATTGATTGCCTCAAGCCTTAAAACCAGTTAACCCGTAGGGATAAAACAGCGTAGTATCGGCGCTGGATAGAGTTGGCTGAGACTAGCCTAGCCCGGTTGTTTATACACAAGGTGCCCCTTTTCCCTGGCTAGTTTTAGCAGGGAAAAGGGGCACCTTGTGTATAAGCTATCAATAAAAGCGAACCTTACTTTTTATCGATGCGGTACAATCTTCCCTGATCTGTAATGGCATACAAGGCCCCATCTTTTCCTTCTGTAACGTCACGAAAACGCTGGTACTCATTAGGCAACAACCGCTCTTCGCCCACGATCTTACCATCCTTAATAACAAGGCGTACGATGTGCATGCCACTCAGCGCGCCAATAAAGAGGTTGTTTTTCCATTCAGGAATATGATCACTGCTGTAGAAGGTTGACCCACTGGGCGATACAACAGGATCCCAATAATAAGCCGGTTGCTCCAGTCCATCCTTTTGCTGGATAGCGTCGCCTACCTGTTTGCCACTGTATTCAATGCCATAGGTGATCGTAGGCCAGCCATAGTTCTTGCCGGGCTTAATATGATTGACTTCATCACCTCCCCGTGGGCCAAATTCATTCTCCCACAGATCGCCCGTTACCGGATCGATAGCAAGTCCCTGTACGTTCCGATGCCCATAGGAATAGAGTTCGGGGCGGGCACCGGCCTGACCTTCAAATGGATTGCCGGGGGCCGGTTTACCGTCTTTTGTAATCCGGATTACTTTCCCCAGGCCAGAATTGAGCGACTGAGCCTGTGGCCGGGTTGCCAGATCAGAGCGTTCTCCGGTACTGATCAGCAGGTTACCGCTTTTATCGACAAGAATTCGCCCCCCGTAATGCAGATTGCCTTTATAAGCCGGTGTGGCGCGGTAAATGACCGTTGCGCCCTCGATCTTTTTTTCATCGGCCGACAATTTACCCTTGGCAACGGCGGTCAGATTTCCTTCGGGAAGCGCTTCAGAGAACACCCAATACACCATCCGGTTCGTCTGAAAAGCGGGGTCAACCCGAAGCCCTAACAATCCGCCCTGGCCCGATGGATTTACCTTCGGAATACCCGTGATCGGCTCACTTACCTTACCGGCAGAGGTGACAATGCGCATCGTTCCTTCCTTCTCCGTGATCAGCAGTCGCCCATCCGGCAGGCTGGTAATACCCCAGGGGCTCTTCAGGGCTTCGGTCAGCACCTTGCCTTCGTAGTTGGTAGCCGACTTCACAGCAGCGATTCTGGTTTGACCCGCAAAAGCGGGTTTATAAGCAGAATTGGGCTCTTTGGTTTCTACCGATGGAAGGGTTTTTGAGTTATCGGATGTAGCCTGGCCACAGGCTGTTAATGCCAGCGAAGTACTTGCCAGCATCATTAGAAAACTGTTCCTCATTTTAGTTCAGTATTTTGCTTGGTTAACGTGAATATAGAGTTAGCTATAAACAGGCATGACAAACATACGAAGCTTGCTGCCATAAAAATGATAATTTACAAAGCTAGTGTTTCCCCAGACTAGATTCTTTTGATTCTAAGGGATTCTAGGCGTCTGATTAGCAGAATCCATAGAAGCAGATCCTGTCAGCCAATTAACGGCAAGTGACTACCTGCCACCCGAATTTCCCTACCTGTTACCAGTTGGCAGTTGTTCACCCCCCAACGGACGTTCTATTTTTGACCCATCATCCTAAAACAACTCATTACTACTCATGAACACCTCAATCAATTCCGCTACCAGTGTTTCCATTGTTGACAATTATGTTGCGGTACTAAAAAAGTACAGCGACTTTCAGGGGCGCGCCCGCCGAACTGAATACTGGTATTTTTTTCTGGTTAACGTTGTGGTTACCCAGGTCTTAAACTACACCAACATTTTTCTCTTTGGTGGCTCAACGGTGATTGGCTGGCTACTGATGCTGGTTAATCTAGCCATTCTGGTGCCATCCGTTTCGGTTGCCGTTCGGCGTATGCACGATGTAGGCAAGAGTGGCTGGTATGCGCTGATCCCCATCTACAACTTGATTCTGGCCTGCACAGAAGGCACTCAGGGTGCCAATGAATACGGCAACGATCCTAAAGTGAAAGCCTGATCAGGTTGTGCCCATGGGTTTTACCCGTGAAGGGTTGAAATTAAATACGGGCCAAAGCCCATGGATACAATTTTTTCGTCACGAGCACACATGAAACGGTTCCTTTTTCTATTCCTGATGGCCTGCCTATTCCCACTGGTTTCACCAGCGCAGACCGCCAGATCACCTATTGATTATTTACAGGTGCCCGGCCCCATTCTCTTCGAGCGAACGGCCTATCACTTAGCCTGGACATCGCACCCGACACCTGCCTTTTACAAGCAGGAATATTTGGCCGTTGGTGTTGACCCATCCCGGTTTACATCCATGATTTTCTTTGACCTGCTGAGAGGCACTCTTACTGTACAAGAAGCGGTAGGAACGAAAGTGGCGGAATTAAAGAAACTAAAAGAAAAAATCCGCTGGTGAGCTACCAGCTTAGAGAACTGCCCGGGACCGGTGAGTTCCTGCTCGATTTTTTGCTTAGTCAGGCTACGCCGGATGGGAAATCGCAGAGCATAGTTGAACGAAATGTGTACCGATATAAACCGTTTACCGACCCATCGGGCAAAAAGGGGATCCTTTTATTCGGAGTTAGCCAGCGAAGTTACGGAGCGGATACAGAGTCATTCCTGACTTCTCTAAAACGAACGAATGTCGATTTACCAGCTAAGGTTGAACAGTTTAAGCTCCCAAGTATAGCGATTGCCAGATAACCCTGGTAGCGGTTAACGTTTCCTGTTTGATTTTGCCAGCACTCGGTGCGTACTCATCCAGTCAATCGAATCCTGCCGGGCTGACAGCCGTACTCGTTCCAATCGGCGATGCTCTAGTGTTTGCATCAACCAACCCATGGCAACCAGCAGCAAAATCACCCCTATTAGTCGAATCACTTTCATGTAAAGGTTCAGCTTATTCATGTTCTGAGGTGAAATTGCGAGGATTTATGGGAATTGTCAACTGTGGTGCCTGTATTGGACAAAAAATAATTGCTAACCTCCTCAAGTATACGTAACCGATAATCAACACGCGGCCAGGAAATTTACTCAGTGAACGATATGATCTGCAGAAAGACGCTTCTACTGGACCACAAACCTTACAGTAGCATCCGCTAGTTGCTGGTTAGATTTGGATTCGGGGTTTCTTCAGGCCAATCATCGTAATAGCCGCCCAGTTCTAATAGTGTATATAAAGTGGCTCGCAGTAAAACGGTTTCCTTCCCCTCGTCCAATAACAGGAGCGAGTTTTCGCCCTCCTGATAGAGGCTAAATACGTCATTTGTATCAACCGGGTTGGCCAGAAGCCATTGGTTGGCTAAGTAGTTTGCCTGAATACCCGTGAGCTGACGAACCCGTTCGATGATTATAGGGATAGAAGGTGGCGTCCCTTCAAAACGTACTTCCCGACTATATACCATCCTGTATGCGCATTTTTAGATTTAGTTTCGAACTTCAAAAATCAACATCTTAGTTCAAAATTAAGTACGCTGAATGGCTGGTTGCGGGGGTGGAATGCCCTGATTTTGGGGTTAAAACCGGAGGTCCGTTACCGGGAAGTCGAAATTTTATAGGTAGTTCGTAATCCGTAGAAATACGGTTGTCCAACTAATTACTTACCCAACAGACGCTGCTCCAGCGGTTGGCGGTAACTAGCTGCCAATGGAATGACTGCCCCCCCGCTCCCAACCGTTACCTGATGACGCTCCAGTTTTCGAATGGCCTTTACCGCAACTAAATAGGATTTGTGAACCCGAATAAACTGGTCGCCCGGCAGCATAGAAACCATCTCGGCTAAGGTCATTCGCGTGCTGACCTGCCGGTGCTGTTCATGAATAAAGAGCAGGTTCGTGTCCGAATGAATATAGAGTACATCTCCCAGATTGACCCGAACCCAGTCATACCCATCTTTCACAAAAATACTCGAGGGCTCTCCCTGCTGAAGCAGGAACTGGGTATACGCCCGATTGCAACTGTGCAGAAACCGCCCAAAATCAATGGGTTTTAGCAGATAGTCGAGGGCGTTCAGCGCAAACCCTTCTAACGCATAATCACTATACGCAGTCGTAAAAACAATCGACTTCTTGAGTGGAGCCACCAACTGAGCAAAATCCGTCCCTGACAGATCCGGCATCCGGATATCCAGGAAAATCAGATCAACGCGCTGGGTGTGCAAATAGGTGAGTGCTTCGGTCGTATTCATGAAGGTTTGCGACAGTTCCACAAATGGGACCTTGTCGGCAAAGCGGCTCAGCACATCCAGCGCAGCGGGTTCATCATCAATGGCAATGGCACGAAGCATAGGGTTTTAGAGGTCTATTCGTAACGTTATACTAAACAACTGGCTGGTTTGTTCAATGTGCAACTCGTGCCGGTTTGGGTACAATAGTGCCAGGCGCTGGCGGGCGTTCCTGATCCCGGTTCCGGAGCCACCCTTAGCACCCGTAATGGTCCCTACTGTATTGACTGCCCGCATAACAAGCCGTTGATTTTCGACCAACACATTCAACTCCAGGGTAGTCGGATGGTTCAGACTGACGCCATACTGAAACATGTTTTCCACGAAGGGGATTAATAACAGAGGAGCTACTTGCGCTGGGTGCCCATCCCAGTCCAGTTGGGATCGTACTTGCAGGGAGTCCAGTTTAGGTAGCCGGGCGCGTTGCAGGGCCAGGTATTTTTCCAGAAACTGAAATTCCTGCTCAATGGAAATAAGCGGACGGGTCGATTCCTGTAAGGTGAATCGTAAGATGCTGGCTAATTGTTCAATGAGGTCGGCAACGGGTTGATTTTCGGATTGCTGCGCTTCATTATAGATCGTATTGAGCGAATTGAACAAAAAGTGAGGATTGATCTGCGCCTTTAATGCCGTTAATTCAGCTTCCGTTTTTTGTTGAATCAACAGCTGTTGTTGCCGCCGGGTTTGCAGAGAATCCGCAATAAACCCATACAGGATAACGATGCCGATCAGCAACAGGGTTACCAGAATATTTTCGTCGACGAAGTCAGGTTCCTGGTCGGTGCGAAATTGCAGCCCCTCAAACAACAAATACGCGAGTAAACATAGCCAGCTCCAGTAATAGAGCCGCGTTTGATCCTGATGCATCCATCGCCGAAAGGCCAGCCGATAATTCAGATAGCCCAGTAAACCAATGCAGGCGATCAAAAAAAGCAAACCTGTTAAATAGCGAACCAGGCTACCTAAATCAGGCATCAGTTGCTTTAGGTGCGGACCAACAAGGCGGTACAGGAGCCACCCCCAATAGGCGAGCAGGGCTAGCAAAGCGCCTGTAAACAGGAGTCTGGCGTATAACGATGAACGTGGAGGTCGTCGGTTCATGAACAGGTTCGCTTAATCGGGTTGCTCAGGTTTCATACGACGAAGCTCCTGGCGGGCCTGTTGCGGATCAACGGGTGCCATCACCATCATACTGCTCAGGAAATCGACTTCGACTGCCGCCTTCACGTAGTAGGTTTGACCAGCCTGCACCGATAACCAAAGTGGCCGACTATGCGTAAAATAATCATTATCAAACTCCACTTTAATTCGACCCACAGGTATGGTTACTTGAACAAACCGGTTGGGCGAAAGTTTGCCCTGCTTCTGTTCATTGATTTTGAAGGTATACGCTTTCCCAAGGCCCGAAATAAATTCCTTTTCGCGGTACAGAATCAATTGAGCTGATTCGGGTTGGTTGGCAGGGCGCTGTTCGTTTCCTGTAAATAGCGACACAAGCAGCGCAACTAGGACCGGCATCATTGGTTCCGACGATCCAGACGGTTTCGGGAAAAGTAAATACCCAGCTGAAGGTAAAACTGGCTGATCCGGTCCCGAGGAGCATCCGTCAATTGATAGGCCTCAGACTGCCAGGCAATGGGTTGGAAACCCCGTCGGTAGCCAATACGGCTTACCCATAGAAAGGTATCCTTCCGTTTTTCACGTTGAGACACTTCCACATGAACGTCCCAGTACCCGCTGGTTAAATAGAGCGATGGTACACTTGCCGGAGGAGCATATTGGAAGATCGTTTGAAAAGGAACAATCTGACTGGTTGTTCGAAACAGACTGTATTCATACCGTATACTACCTACGCCAGCATTGATAAACACACGTTTGTTGCGGGTATTGGCTACGTCGTAGCCCAAGTGTACGTCTAACCCGCTCAAGTTCTGTCGGCGAGCTACCAGATTTGATCCGGCGGGCTCAGGTGGCGGTAATAAGCGCTGATCTAGCCCCACAAACGAGTGTATCATCCCTTTGAATCGGTATAGGCGATAACCGAACCCAGCCACAATAATCTTGTCCAGATTACTTTCAGTCTTAACATGATTGTCGCGAAAGAATGATCTCATCGTCGGAATCAGGGTAGCCACGTAGGCATATCCAGGCTCCATCAGGAACCCAGATCTAAAATTGCTTTTTGCCGGAAAGGGAGTCTGGCTGGTCGAATCCGTTACCTGACTCCAGGCTGGGAAGGCTCCTAAAAGGGCGAGTAAGATAAAGAGTTTCATAAACTAGACGTTGGGTTTATTGATTCAAAAGAACCTTAGGCTAGGTTAGCCTGCAAATGAATGTGGGAAATCGTGTCAAGTTTGTGGCCAAACCCCCAACGTTTGTTTTGATCGGGAAACTCATTAACCGTTCCAGACTAGTAGGGTTTTTTACTGGTCATACCATCGTCCCGGACGGTACGACATCAGAATTCCCCTTAGTTTAAGCAATCCTTTCCAACCTAACCCGCCCAGAAAGGGTCTGTCCAGTTAAAATAGCCCCCTTTTACTCAATGAAAACTAATCTAGTTGGCGTATTGCTACTCATAGCCCTGATAACCAGTTGTCAAACAGAACCATCCATTTCACCTACCACAACAACGGGTCCTGAGCCGGTGCCATTTCGCATGACCCGAGACAGCGTCTTAACAGGAACCTATCTGGGTATACCGATCGGTGAAGGAGCTGAACCCGTTTATACGACTATTCAATCGCTCCAGCAAACCAAAGGAGTGACGTACTTAAACGTAGTCAGCAATATTTTTTCAGATCTCGCGAAGCTAAAGGATCGCATACCCCTGTACCAATACATTATCCTGGATCAACAGCAGGGAACCGATTCTGGCGTACAAATCACAATTGAAAATAAAGCGGTTAAAAGTATCTATTTGAATAGCGGAGTGAAGCTCACTCAATGGCCTGTCCTATTGATGGCAAATGCCGCAGTTCGTGTTGGAGATCCGATTGGCACGTTATATGATAAGCTGGCTGTTATCAAGGGAATGACTACCTACTCGAACAAATTTGAGCGTATTTCCTTACAGACCAAAAACCTGTCAACTATGTATGACCAGGGCATGAGCCAGTCACCCCAATGGTATTTTATGTACAAAACCGGACCCGATCAGCAGGACGAAGTCCAGGTGCATTTTACGCAGGGAAAGGTTAGCAAAATTGCCATTAATCATTATACCCCCTACTGATCGACAAAAATGGCCAAACCCGGTCAGGAGGACTAATTTCTGGTTCCATTTACCTTAAACTGAGTTTATTTTTAGCGTGCCTGATAAGGCCCGAAGACAGCTTTAACTGTGAAATTTTCGGTACTGTCGTCTAGCGTTATAACCTGATAGCGCTCCCCTCCTGGTGCAACACGAATTACAATATGACCTTTATCGCTTTTGAGCCGGTTCAGTAACTCCCCGATTACCAGCTTGTTCGCGTCCAGCATGCCGGTTGCGAAAACATCCCGTTCCCCTGGGTATATCTCCTGCGAGTAAATACGGTCGAGTACATCGTGGCCGGGATGGTCCGACGACCAGACCGGAATGATAACAACCCTGGGACGAAGCGCGGCCAACAGATTGTCGTTTTGCGAATCCCGATTGCCGTGATGATCAAGAATATGGGCATCTACAGGGCCAACCACTTTAGAGACCGGCGTCTCTACATCATGCCACGTGGGCGCACCAAACCGCAGGACACCAGGCATATCGCCCCCCGAGAAATAATCAAACTGGCCGTAGCGAAGCCGGACGCCAATGCTGCACATATTTTCAGACGGGAGCTGCTGTTGAGATAGTCCGGTTAGGGCTGGGAAAAGCTGCCGTGTTTCTGTTCCTGAACCCGTCCACAACTCTCCGTTGGCAATGATGTTTCTGATTTCAACCGTTTTAGCGAATTGATTCGGATTTTTCGTCAGGACAATCTGATCCGTACGCCCAGGCTTGCTGCGCTCAAAGACAGTGCCCTTATGTTTGGTTTGCCAGTCGGCAAATGCCCGATAATTCGTCACCATCTGGTTGGTCAGTGGGTACGGATAGGCATAATCCGGCCAGCCCCGATCAATAATCTTGTCGATGGGCAAATACGCGGCCACCTCCGTAATGCCCGTCAGCACGAAGTTACCGTTCTCCGATTTCGGCGAAATCCGGGAGGGGCTACCCATGTGGTCATTATGAAAGTGCGTGATCTGTGCATAATCCAGCTTCGGCTGAAGCTGGCTCATCGTCATGAACCTTGTAATATACCGGGCAATCCATTCGCCGGGTTGCTTTTCGGCACTGGGTACAGCGGGTGTATTCCGGGGGCTTAGGGTTCGTTCTGACGTGGGGTCAAGAGCTCCGGCGTCGATCAGCATCGTTGTCCCATCGGGCAAAATAAAAAACGTGGCATTCCCCCGGCCTGTATTAATATGATGAATATCCAGATGCCCGGCTTTCCAGGGTGGCAACATTTCTTTGGGACTTTGCGCTTTACTGATCCTGATCAGCAAGAGAAAAATCGAGAGAAACGAGAAAAATCGGTTGGCCCAGGCAGTTTGCATCATACAAGAATCAATTGAAATTTGCATCCTAATTGGTATTAATCACCAATCCATAACATCCACGTTAAAAGGGATAAGTTCAGGTAAACTACCGGCAACTCAATCCCCGTTTGCACAAGTCTGGTCTCTCGCTTACATTGTCTTCTAAAAATGAATGAAATTTAAGTACTCCGCTATATTTTCGATCTCGACTTCGAAGGGACCATTGCACCGGAGTAAATAACAATGAAGAATACCTACAGCAAACGGTTTGGATTATTCCGGAACCCGGCGGTTCGTGCCGAACTACAAACACTCGACCCCGTTCGCGATCACCAGCGTATGGTTCATTTGTTAACGGCCTACGAATTTCCGTTCGATATGACCCGTGCGCTGGAACTAGCCCTGTTTCATACCTATGCCAGCCCTCGCGTATCCGGTTTGCTGGCCCGCACGGGCGAATTTGAGCACCACGGACAGAAACGCTATGACGACACCAGCCGACTGATCTCGGAGTTTATGGAATCGGGTTACGACAGCGACAAAGGCCAGCGGGCCATTGCGCACATGAATACGATTCACGGCCATTATCGCATCGACAATACCGATTTCCTGTTCGTACTGGCCACGTTTGTCTTCTACCCCATCGACTGGCTAAATCGATTCGGCTGGCGGAAACTAACGGCGGCCGAGGAGCGGGCCTTGTTTTATTTCTTTCGGGAGGTTGGCAAGCGAATGAACCTGAGCGACCTCCCCGAAACCCTGGCCGACTTACGTGCCTTTACGGATGCGTATGAAGACAAGCATTTTCGCTATACGGAAAGCAACCGCAAAATTGCCGATGCAACCGTGAAGATCGTCCAGGGCTGGTTTCCCCAATTTCTGCATCCACTGGTGCAACCCACTTTTGCTGCACTTATTTCTGACAAACTCAGGCTGGCTTTTGGCTATCAACGCCCAGCTGACTGGTTCATTAATCTGACCGAAGGGGCGCTATGGCTACGTAAATGGCCGCTTCGATGGATTACGTTCAAGCCCTATCCATCCCTCATTGCAAAGACCAGCTTCCGGTACTACCCCGATGGACCGCCTGAAATTGAGGCCGTTGGGCCCGATGGGCTCTTGTAAAGACGAAAGGATGCGTCTTTACTTTGCTGGTAGAAATACATTGACGGCTGGGTGCATGGTATACAGCCGAAACTGGTTACCGTCGTCCACCAGAATACCGCTTGATTTGTTTCCCTTTACAATTGGATTACCCGAGTACTTGGTCCAGTGAATCAGATCATTCGAGACGGCCACGTTAGTTGACCACTCGTGCCAATCCGAAAAGGCTGATGCATGGTAATAGGCGTAATAAGCGCCTTTGTAACGGATTATCTGGTTCATAGCCACGGCATAGAGGTCATAATCGGCTGGGCCTTTCGCCAGAACGGGTTCGTCCTGTACATTGGTCCAGACCTTCAGGTCTTTGGAGGTTGCCAGCCAGACTGCCTGATCCTTTCGCTCGTAAAACAGATACCAGGTATCGTTTTCCTTCCAGATCGCGGGTGTTCCATAGGGTCCCTGGCTGAGGGGCTGGTGGTTGGTATATCGGATATCGAGCGGGCCTCGCTCCTGCCAGTTCACCCGGTCTGTTGAGGTTAACAGGTGCGCTATATCGTTTTTTCCCTCGGCAAACATGTAATACGTCCCATCTGATTTGAGAACCGTCATATCTTCTACCCAGACTGATGGTAGAATTGGATTTCCTTTGTAGCGTGTCCAGGTCAGACCATCCGCAGATGTAGCGTACCCCAGCGACCGGGTCTGATCCTTTCCATCCCGGTAGCCTGTATACCAGAGATGATATTGATCCCCTTCCTTAAGAATATAGCCCCTCTCCCGAATTTTCTGATCCCAGGTATCGGCACCAGTTCCACTAAAAACCGGATTGGCCGCATAAGGCTTAAAATGGGTAATCTCCGCTGGAAAGTCAGATGAAGCGGTTGGTATAGCTGGCACAGTATCCAACAACACCCATCCGCAGGATACCAGACAGGATAGAAAAAAGGTAATTCGAGTCATATTCTTTTAAAAATTTCATCACCACACATACGTTCCCACGGCTCCGGTCGGCAGGGTTGCACTGGCCTGTTTGCCCTGATAAGCTATACTGAATTTCTGGGCGGATGGGCTATCGTTTAAAACAATCAGCACGATATGTCCATCAGGTGTTTTGAAGGCGACATTCGGTAAATTTTTGATTTCGTCGGATGCGATACGTACCGAACCCGGACGCACAAATTTAGACGCTACAGCCACATTGTAATAGGCCGGATTTCGTTTAACTGTATTCCCATCAATCGTTAATGCTCCCAGGCACTGGTCGCAGCCGCCGGGCGTGTGTGGATTCTGTTTCGGATCGGCGGCCAGGTTCCATTGTAACACCGTCCGGCTCCAGTTGCGGGTGGCTCCAATGATGAGTTCGCGAACATGCCAGGCTAAGTCACCCTTCAGATTTCCGGGTGCGCCAATCCACTGCTCCGTAAAATACAGGTTTTTGTCAGGGTAAGCCTTATGTACTTCCGAAAGTGCGCTGATTGGACCACCATACAGGTGAAAAGCCGAACCATCAATGTATTGGCGGGCTTCTGGGTCATTCAGAACCGTTATGGGGTAATCCGGCCGGTCGGCGTTATGATCGTAGAGAATTACTTTTGTTTTGATTTTAGCCGCTTTAAACGCGGGGCCCAGGCTTTTTTTGATGAACAATGCCTGTTCGGAAGGTAGCATCAGCAAGCTGGGGTTATTACCCGGATGCAGCGGTTCGTTTTGTATAGTGACGGCATCAATCCGAATGCCCGCTTTCGCCATGCCCTGAATGTACTTGACAAAATAGCGGGCATAGGTATCATAGAACTCCAGCTTCAGGCTCCCTCCTTTTGAGTTGCCATTCGACTTCATCCAGGTGGGTGGCGACCAGGGCGATCCCAGAATCTTAATGGCCGGATTGATGGCCAGAATCTCGTTAAGAAGCGGAATCAGGTACTGTTGATCGGGAGCCAGACTGAATTTAGCCAGTGTGGGATCTGTTTGACCCGCGGGCAGGTCATCATACGAAAACACCTGCTCATCAAGGTCCGATGCACCAATGCTTAGCCGTAAATAACTAACCCCTATGCTTTTCCCTTCCGTTGAAAACAGTTCGGTTAGTAGTTTAGCCTTGGCAGTCTTTTCCATTCGGCTGATGAGCATAGCGCTGCCCCCCGTTAAGGTGTAGCCGAATCCATCAATGGTTTGGTAAGTCTGTGCGGCATCGATGTGAATCGTTGGTGTCTTTGCGTTTCCTTCTGTAAAGGAAAGCGAAGGTTGCCGCACAAACAGCACCGGGCGAACCGGATCCGTCAGCCAAAACTCGACACCCCCTACATTAGACTTGCCAGACTCAGGCGATCCTGACCGGGGTTTCGTTGAAGCTACCTGACCATAACTAGTAGCTGAAATAGAGACAAACAGGCTGAGTAAAAAACTGATCGACCAGAACCGTATTGAATAGGTATACATACGTATGTGGAGGCTCACGTTTTAGGGCAACCTCCTACCGTCTGTAAATCGCATTTTGCCAAAACCTACTGTTGAAATTCCCTGGGTGCTGAATTTATCAATGGACTGCCTGTCGTTTTCGCTTCCGTCGATTCAACTGCACATTCTTCAATTCATAGTTAATCCCCTGAACTGTAGCCGTTTCCCGGTAATCATGAAGCATGTTGAAAATGTCGTGATCAATGAACGGGGCTTTGGTCCCGTCAATGAGTACCTCATCGCCAGGCTGGAGCGAATTCAGTGCTTCTTTCAACTGTGGCTTGCTTAAGAAATACAGGTCTTTTTCAAACGCAATCGTCACTTTATTTCCAGTACGGACCAGTTGGAACGTAGATTGAAAGTTGGTATAGAGTACATAAATAATCCCCACAACCGACCCCATTGCAATACCAATCAGCAGATCGGTAAATACAATCCCCACGACCGTGACGATAAACGGGACAAACTGGCTCCAGCCATCCCGGTACGTTTTTTTGAAGATTGCGGGTTTGGCTAGTTTATAGCCAACCATAATCAACACCGTTGCCAGGCAAGACAACGGAATCAGATTGAGCAATGCACCGCCTAAAAACACCGCCAGCAGCAGGAATACCCCATGCAGGATTGTCGACACCCGGGTTCGTGCCCCCCCATAGACATTGGCCGACGTTCGGACAACCACAGATGTTACAGGCAGTCCGCCAATCATCCCCGACAACAGATTACCGACGCCCTGCGCCATTAACTCCTGATTGGTCGATGAGATGCGTTTCGCAGAATCGAGTCGATCGGACGCTTCGAGATTTAGGAGCGTTTCCAGGCTGGCAACCAGCGCGATGGTAGCTGCAATTCCATAAACCCTTGGGTTAGATAAGACACTAAAGTCGGGAAAATAGAAAATGGAAAACAGGCTTTTACCGGGTGCAATGGTCGGAATCTGCACCATGTGCTGGTGAGCCGTATCCCCCAGATACCACTCCGGAATGGCCACCCGAAAAAACTCATTCAGGGCTACACCACCGCATACGACGACCAGCGCAGCCGGAAAACTTTTGAAGACGGTTCGGGTACTTCGCCCGGCCAGCGCATCCCAGCTTATTAAAAAGGCCAGAGAAACAAGGCTGATCACTACGGCACCAGGGCTAGCCGTTTCGATAGCGCGGTAGATTTCCGAAATTGTATTTTCGCCATCGGCCAGTTGTTGAAATTCAAATTCACCTTCGTAGTCATTATCGCGGCCCAATGCATGGGGAATCTGCTTAAGAATAATGACGATACCAATGGCAACGAGCATCCCTTTAATGACACTGTCCGGGAAAAAGCTGCTGAAACGACCGGCTTTAATGAGTCCGAGCACCAACTGCATCAGGCCAGCCAGCACAACGGCCACCAGAAATGCCTCGTAAGAACCTATTTTTGCAATTGAGTCGGCAACGATGACCGCTAACCCAGCCGCCGGGCCACTCACACTGACTTCGGAACCAGACAACAAGCCAACCACAATACCACCAATCATACCCGCAACCAGGCCCGAGAACAAGGGGGCTCCCGAGGCCAGGGCAATACCCAGACAGAGCGGTAAGGCCACTAAAAAAACGGATAAACTGGCGGGCAGATCCCGACGGAGGAAAGCTAGTTTATACTGTGTAAGGGTTTGAATGGGACTAACTTGTTTCATAAACGGTAGTTTTGTCAGCGACGTTATGCGTCTGCAACGTTCAGGCAGTCAGCAACGTTGCACTAAATTAAAAAGAAATTAAAAACAGGTTAAAAAGAAATTAATACACGGTTGTCTACTCTCCTTTCTCCCGCAGAACGTCAGTTCATTAAAGCCCATATTACCGACGATGTACGGACTTTACTGCTACGCCCGAACCCGACTGCACTAGACCTAAAAAAGCTCGCATCACAAATTGTAGCCCGGCAAAAAGCAAAAGAAAAACTGCCTAGCTGGTACGCCAACGATCAGCTGATTTTTCCACCTGCCCTATCCGTAGAACAGGCTTCTTCCGAACGAACGGCCCGGTATAAAGCCTCACTCGTTCAGGGAGAATTGTTAGTTGACCTTACGGGGGGTATGGGCGTAGATACCTGGGCATTTGCTCAACAGGTCAACCAAGTAGTGTACATAGAGCATCAACCTGAATTGGCAGCTCTGGCGGCTCACAACCTGCCACTGCTAGGGCTGGAGAATGTAACGGTTCAGACAGGAAACGGCCTGGCTCTCCTGGAAAATCCCACGCCGAATACAAGCCAGGTAAGCTCATCAACAAAACAGGCTGACTGGATCTATCTGGACCCACATCGGCGCGACGAACAGGGCGGGCGGGTGGTCAGTCTGGAAAACTGTGAGCCCGACATAACCCAACCCGGCACCGTTTCCGCCCTCTTAAAGCTGGCCAGAAAAATTTTAATAAAGACATCCCCGTTACTTGACATCAATCTAGCCGTCAGACAGTTGTCCGGTTTTGTCGAATCTGTGCATATTGTAGCTCTACAAGGAGAAGTAAAAGAAATTCTGTTTACACTTAGTAATCAGTTAATTACAAAAGACAACATAAAATTTAACACTGTTAACCTATTAAATGACAAGGATATTCTGTTACAATTTCAATGGCAGGACGAACTTACAGCGAACGTTCAATTGGGAGATCCCCAACGTTACCTATATGAGCCGAACGCAGCCGTATTAAAGGCGGGTGCATTCCGGTTAGTAGCCTCCCGGTTTGGCCTGACCAAGCTGGCACCCAATAGCCATTTATACACTAGCAATGAGTTAAAGCCCGATTTCCCGGGTCGGATATTCTTATTACAGGAAATTTGCAAACCCGATCAGAAAGCACTCAAAATGGCCGTTCCAGACCTAAAAGCAAACCTTACCGTGCGCAACTTCCCGCAAACCGTAGCGGAGTTGCGGAAAAAATTATCTTTACGGGAAGGTGGTTCTGTGTATATTCTGGCCACAACCTTACTCAATGGCGAAAAACGCCTGTTGATTACCCGAAAAATTGACCAAACCCTATCGTAACAATTCACTTTATCCCGGCTTATAAACCGGACAAACCAACTATTACAATGAACATTTCAGTACGTTACATCCTGATTATAGGGCTACTAGCCCTAGCAACTTCAACCTATGCTCAAACTGTTTACGCAGGTGAAAGCACAATTGATAAAGCGAAAGTATCCGGCCTGTATTTAACCCTGCAAGGCGATGGAAAGCAGATTGAAAAGGATTGGGAAGCCCAGCTCCAGAAATACGGCAAGCTCTCGTCATCCCGCGGTACCTATCGGGTTCCTAATGCTGATATTCCAGCTATTTCGTCGGAGCCGATCAACTTAGTGAGTACGGTAAAATCGTCCAGAACATCGGCTACAATTTTTGCTGCCTTCGACCTCGGTAGTGGTAACTTCGTAACTACAGGAGGCACTGGTTACTCCGCTGCCGAAGCCCTGCTAAAAGGATTTGCCGACGGCACCCTGTATGGACAGGAAGTCAAAACAGCGGAAGTCAGTTTTGACGATGCTCAGAAAAATCACCAGAAGATGGTGCGAAAAGGCGAACAGCTCCAACGTGCCATTGAGCAAAATGCCAAAGAAAAAGAGAAGCTTCTGAAGCGCATTGACGATAACGCAAAAGAACTGGAGCAGCTTAACAAAGATATTGAGACGAATAAAACTGATCAGGCTACAGCGCTCACTGAACTGGAAAGTCGCAAAAAGAACGTTGAAGCCGTGAAGGCGAAGAAGAGTAATTAGGGTAGGTCAGTGAGTGAAATAAGGGCAATAGGTGAAGTAAGTTTTCACCTATTGCCCTTATTTCATTACCAACTGCGTTCAGGGTCAGTAAAACGAAGCCACCTCCTTATGAAACACGTTGCACCGTCCATCTTCCTGGAGTCGGTGATCCTTCCTGCCCAGTCATGTACACTGAGACGAGTAGAATACCAGCTCCTACCTTACTTACGGCTGGTCCTGCTAAACCTTAAGGAGTACTTCGGGTTAATCCACTAAGGCTCTATTCTTCTCAAATTGACGGCCTTTCACGAGTATGGATAACGAACAGATTAAACAGAAAATCGTAGCTGAGACAACGGCCCTGATGCCGTTAAAGGTTGATAATGAAGAAGTGATCAAGTACAAGTTCAGACACATTCAAACGCTGGTGACAGACTTGCAGAGCGAAGTAGCTGAAGAGAGCGCGATTTATTCGAACGCATTTAACCTCATGCAGGCTGCTATTAATGAGGAGTATAAACAGTTTAGTGAATCGGTCAATTACGAAGAAAAGGAACAGATACTGATTCAGATTAAGCACAAAGCTGCTGAGGTATGCGAAATTTTACAAGCCAGTTAGATTCCTGTCCTTTAAAAAGGTTCGGAAAATGCTTGATAAATCAACTTTAATGAATGTTTAATAACTATTTAGTTTATAACAAGTTATGAGTAATGTATAGTCACTTTACTCCGAATAAACAATGAAAAATGCAATGATTTTTGCTGTCGCTATACTGCTGATGTCTGGTACAGCTTTCGCTCAGGATGAAACCAAGAAGGAAGCTAAAATGGAGCAAAAGCAACTGAAGAAAGACGCAAAAGCGATGAAAAAAGAGGGCAAAAAGGAAGGCAATGAGATGAAAGCTGATTCGGGAAAGGCGATGAAAAAAATGCATAAAAGCATGAAAAACAACAGCTAATCACAAGTCAGAAAAAGGAATATTCAGTACGATTAATACAAAACCAGCCCCATCATCATTGATGGGGCTGGTTTTGTATCAGGCAGGCTCATTAAATGGCTTCGTACGAACTATGTATTGTTAGGGGTGATGGGGATGCTTTATTATGAACCCGAAATTCGTTCAGTATACTTTGTTTCCTCCTTGAAAGCAATTAATCACTTTAACTAACTATTAGTCAATATATTATACTGCGTTACACATATTCAGGATACAAATAATATCCAAATTATGTTAATAGTGATAAGAAAATAATATCTAGTTGTCTTAAACGTAGCTATCTATCTTTGATAGATGAAAACGTTTTCACAACTCATTATCTGTTTACTTCTAGTTTTTTCACTCGGCCAGTGTAAGCAACCGTCCGTACGGAGTGCAGTCAGTACAACACCCACCCGTGACGATAATATGGCAATGGGTAACCCTGATGGAGCTGAGCCGTCAGCATTCAGTCCGAACACTTATCTGATTACCCGATCCACTTATTCGCTTTCCTACAACCAATCGACGGGGATTGCCAACTGGTGTAGCTGGCATTTAAGTTCAGCCTGGAAGGGTTCTGCTTCTCGTTATGCAGGCAACTTTATTCCTGATCAGTCATTGCCTGCTAGTTGGTACCAGGCTAGGCATGCAGACTACACAAATACAGGCTTCGACCGGGGACACCTATGCCCTTCGGATGATCGGGATAGTACGGCAGAGGAAAACAAAACCACATTCATCCTGACCAACATCGTGCCCCAGGCACCTCAACTGAATCGGCAATCCTGGCTGCGGCTGGAGGACTACTGCCGTAATCTAGTGGCTCAGGGTAATGAGCTATATATTATTGCTGGAACAGCGGGCAAAGGTGGTGAGGGTGATAACGGCAAGGCTATAACTATTGCCAGTGGCAAGCTAACCGTTCCTGCTGCGCTCTGGAAGGTGATTGTCGTATTGCCGATAGGATCGGATGATGTGAATCGGATAAACGCACAAACGCGAGTTATTGCAGTCTGGATGCCGAATACTAATACCACTGGCGAAGGGGCTTGGGGAAGCTACCGTGTCAGCGTCGATGAGGTGGAGAAACAGACGGGGTATAATTTATTGTCGAATGTGCCGGAGAGCGTACAGCGTATCGCTGAGTCGGGTGTAGACAAGGTTACTATTTAGGATATCCCGAATCGTACGACACAATTCGCTACGACCACCCTACTGATAAGTTTGTACTCAGGCCACTTCGTATCAAGGTGGTTTTGGCATTTACTACCTGCTTAGCTGATGGTACACCTGGCAAACGCTGGCGGGCATCGATGTATGTCAAAGGATGTTCAGTATAGTTAGTTTCCCTCCTTGAAAAACACCCGTTTTACCCGTTCACTAACACCCGTCAGGATCTCATACGGAATTGTGTCCATCTGTTTTGCCAATTCCGTAATGGGTAGATCAGGACCAAAAATTATGACGTCATCCCCTTCCGAAGCCACTGCCGACGTGACGTCGATCATGGTCATATCCATGCACACATTGCCAACGGTTGGACAGCGCGTTCCATTTACCCAAACCTGACCAACGCCATTGCCCAGTCGACGATCGAAACCGTCGGCATAACCGATGGCCAGGGTGGCGATGCGGGCTTCATGATCAAGCACTCCCCGCCGGCTATACCCGATCGACTCCCCTGCCCGAACGGTTTTGATCTGACTGATCACCGTTCGAAGGGTGCCAACCGTCTGTAAAGCCGCCTGATTGATCCCACTGGCTTCAACTCCGTATAGACCAATACCCAGGCGAACCATATCGAGTTTATAGTCCGGAAAGCGTACAATACCGGCCGAGTTAAGCAGATGGCGCGTTGGACGGTAGCCTAAAGCCGCTTCGAGTATAGCTGTACTTCGCAGAAAGGTTTCATATTGCTGCGTTGAGAAACTATTGAACCGGGCATCATCGGAACCAACCAAATGGCTGAACACCGTTGCCACATGCAGATTATCGTGGCCTTTCAAGTAGTTCGCTACCTCTGCCAGCTCCGTTTCCAGAAACCCCAGCCGATGCATACCGGTGTCAATTTTCAGGTGCAGGGAGGTTTTGGCAGAGGGCATGGAGCGCGGAGCAGGGTTTAGGTCGCTCCCATCTCCCTGCTCCTTGCCCCCTGCTCCCCGCTCCATGCTCCCCGCTCCCTGCACAAACCTACCCCACTCCCGCAAAATCCGCATGCTGTACAGTTCAGGCTCCAGGTTGTACGCCAGCAGCGCATCGAAGGTTTCAGGGGCAGGATTCATCACCATGATGGGTAGCTCGATCCCATTTTGCCGAAGCGCTATCCCTTCGTCGGCGTAGGCAACCGCCAGGTAATCGACCCGGTGAAATTGCAGGAGTTGTGCCACTTCCGTACTGCCACTGCCATAGGCAAAAGCCTTCACCATGACCATCAGCTTCGTGTCGGACCCTACTTTGTCCCGATAATAGTTCAGGTTATGCGTCAGCGCATCCAGATTTATGTCAAGAACAGTCCCGTGGACTTTCCGCTCCAGGCGGGCCACAATCCGCTCGAAGGAGAACGGCCTTGCCCCTTTTACTAATACAGAACTGTCGCGCAGTTCGTGGAATGGGAACTGAGTTAAAAAGGCATCCGTGGTCGCGAAGAATAAACTGGAATCAGCAAAAAAATGAGCATTCCGACTCAGGACCGGGCCAATCCCAATAAATTGGTCAATTGCATTGGTGCGGATCAGTGTCCCAACCTGTTCATACAGATCGTGTTCGGCCTGACCCGACTGTAGTACATCCGACAGAATGACCACCCGACGAGGCCGGGTACTCTGTTGATTGAGAAAACTGAGCGCCAGTTGCAAGCCAGCAACGTCATTATTATACGAATCGTCAATCAGTACACAGTTATTGATACCCTCTTTCTGTTCCAGCCGCATTGAAACCGGTCTAAGGCGATTCAACCGGGCTTGCAGGGCCTCGGTAGTCCAGGGATGCAGCGTCAGGAGCGTTACCAGACAATGCATCAGATTCTCCACCGAAGCAGGGTCTGTAAAGGGTAATTTTAGCTGAATAGCCGTACCCTCTTTGCTTGTCAAGGTCAATTGGTCATGCTGCAACTTACCCTGATACGTAGCCGGTTTCCCATTCAGCGACCAGGTAATGACGTTCATAGTTGGATTGACCGCTTTGAGCAGCAGATGTACTTCTTCGTCAATATCGGTGTAATCGGAACAGTAAATGAGGGTATTGGCGTGAATAAATAGCCGGAGCTTTTCGGCTATTTTCTGTTTCCGGGTCCGGAACCCCTCATCATGGGCCGTGCCTATGTTGGTAAAAATGCCAATTGTTGGTCGGATAATAGCCTCCAGCGATTGCATCTCATGGACCTTGGAAATCCCGGCCTCAAAAATTCCCAGGGTATGCTTATCGGTAAGTTGGTGAACCGACAGCGGTACTCCCAGTTGCGAGTTATAGCTCTTGGGACTTTTAACGACCACATACTCGTCCGGCGACTGCCCTCCATCGAGTAATTGAGCCAGCCATTCCTTAACTATGGTTTTGCCGTTGCTCCCTGTAATGCCAATAATCGGAATTTGAACCCGTTTCCGATGTTCAGCGGCCAGTGTTTGCATTGTTTGCAGACTACTATCGACCTCAATGAACGTTGCATCGGCATACGCAATGAATTCCGTTCGGCGCTCGGGTGTCAGCGCCGACCGTTCCACCACAAACTGTCTTACACCTTTCTGGTAAAGCTCCCCAATAAAGTTGTGCCCATCATGGTGTTCGCCCTGTATGGCAAAAAAAACAGCGTCCGTAGCATTCCCTGTCACTTGCCGGGAATCGGTAAACCACTGACGATTTATTAACTGCAAATTCTTCGTTTTCATACTACGGTCTGGACCACCCACCGGTTACCCAGGTTTTAAATTACATCCAGCGTCTCCGTCTGAAATACACAACCATACCTATGGTTACCAAAAACATACCCCCCCACACCACGAAATAACCGTTGCGGGTATGCAGCTCAGGCATGTTATCGAAATTCATCCCATACACACCCACAATGAACGTCAGTGGCATAAAAATCGCCGAAAAAATAGTGAGTGTTTTCATGACCGAGTTCATCCGGTTACTCACAATCGAGTAATAGACATCCATCAACCCAGCCGTTAATTCCCGATATGATTCCAGCGTTTCAATAACCTGCGTAACATGGTCGGCCAGGTCGCGCAGGTAGGGCAGGGTGTTGTGCTGAATGACATCGGATTCCTCGCGAAGCAACGTATTGATGATGTCGCGTACGGGATAGACCGTTCGTCGAATAAAGGCCAGTTCACGCTTCAGGGTGTACAGGATCGCCAGGGTCTGCTGATTGGCCCGCTCCTGTACGATCTGGTCTTCCAGCTCATCCATTTTCTCGCCAATACGTTCCGTTATCAGAAAATAGTGATCGACAATGACGTCCATCAGGGCATAGAGCAGATAATCGGCCCCATTCCGCCGGGTTTTTCCGGCAGAGGCTTTAATCCGCTCGATGACGGGTTCGAAAATATCCCTGGTTCGCTCCTCCTGAAACGAGATCAGGTAATTTTTACCCAACACTAAGCTCACATGCTCCACATCCAGTTCCTGCCGCTGACGGCTGTGGTGCAGCATTTTGAGCGTTACATACACAATTGTACCAGCCGGATGAGCAACCCCATTGCCATTGCCGGGTGTTGGTTCATCATAGATATCTATTTTGGGTTTCTGCTCCGTATTAAGAACGTCTTCGAGCAATAATGGGTGCAAATGAAACTGCTGCCCCAGAGCCGCAACCACTTTCGGCTCATGAATCCCATCCACATCAATCCAGTTGATATAAGGTGTTTCGAAGCCCGGTAGCCGACAGGCACTTAGTTTACTACTATCGTCGATGCGATAGTCTGAGGCATTGAATTCAATGCGTTTAATTTTTGTGGCATGCTCAATTTCCGCCCCTACGTAGGTTAGCGTACCGGGCGAAGTACCCAGCGTTTTCTCGGCAGAACGGTACCGTTTATGTTTCGACATAGGTAGTTTGTTGTTCCAGAAGCAACGCTACACTGATTTTTGGCATCAAAGATAAACCAACTACTCGGCGCGTTGTCAAAAGTTCAAAAAAACGTATCTTAACACCATGTTCCGCTGCATCCTACTCCTCCTTTTTACAACCGCTATCCTTACATCGTGTAGCAGCGGCAAAAGTGCACTGAATCGGAACCACTTCGACTTAGCGGTTCAAAAAGCATCGAAGCGACTTCAGCAGCGGCCTGGGTTGAGCAAGCGTGGGCATACGATGGCTTCGCAGGTTCTGGAGCAGGCGTTTGTTCAGGCCTACGAACAGCACCAGACCGCCATTCGTCGATTATCGGCCCCTTCCAGCACCGAGGCTTTTCGCTGGGAACGTGTTTATCAGGAATACGAGCAGCTCCAGGCCCTCACGGATAATGCCCGTCGTGGATTCGACCGTCGTGGATTCGACCAGCAGTGCGAGACCTGCGCCGAATGGCTATCGGCCTACCCAAGCTCTTATCAGGATCGCCAGCAAGCCACCCGTGAGCTGGCCGCGGCTGATCGCTATCAGGTTGCTGAACAGGCATTTGCTTACCGACAGGAAAATAGACTGGCCGCTAAAGATGCCTACCTGAACTTTAGAAAAGCGGCTGACTGGATACCCAATTACCAACAGGCGAATGCAAAAGCGGCTGAATCCCTCCCCTTTGCCATCCTTCGTGTGGTAGTTGAACCCCTAAGCCCAACCCCTGAACTGAGCGCTGATGACAACCGGGAATTAGAACGTTTGATTTTACAACAGTTGGGGCGAAACACAACCCCCTCTCAATTTGTACGGCTTTACCACCCCGGCGTGGACTCGCCTGGAGAATCCACGTTGGGAGACGGCTATCCGATTCACCAGGCTATCCAGCTAGTTGTAACCAACTACTCGCCCTTCCGCGAAAGCAATTCCTCTTCGTCCACAACGGTGTATAGCCATCAGGAGTACAAAGTCGGTGAGAAGAAAATAAACGACTCCACCAAAGTCGATGTCAAAGAAAAAGTATCGGGCACTCTGACAACCTACCGGCACGAAATTCAGGCTGGACTGGATCTGCGGATGCGGGCCCTGGACACGCAAACGGGTAATATACTGTGGGAAGAACCCGTTTGGGAAAGCCGTTCCTGGCAAAGTGAGTGGCAGTCTTTCAGTGGCGACGACCGTGCCCTGAACGGCCAGTCGCTGAAAACGGCCACTCCGTTCCCCCCTTCTCGCTGGCAACTTCTGGACAGCATGCGGGATGAACTGGCCGGCGATGTAGTCCGGCGACTCCTGTCGAAGTATAAAAATGATTAATTGTTCGCAAAAAGGGGTCAGTTGTCAGATACGCCATATCTCGCAGATATGGCGTATCTGACAACTGACCCCTGACAAGCCTTTTATAAATTTATTGGCTCTTGGTCAATGCCCCTTTCTTCGATTGAATGAGCGTCAATGTATATGACATGACCCGGTCGTTGTGGTTCAGAACATCATCAACGGTGGGTTCAACCCTATGGTCGGGAATGATGCCGCGATCGGTGTATGGATAGGCTGCTACGTTGGCCATATTGAAACCAAACATACCGATACCGAGGTCAATTTTAGAATTGGGCAATTGGGTAATCGTGAAAATACCGCTACTGTTGACTTTGTACCCACCCCCACTCTCCTGCCCGATAAAAACGGTCTCACCCGGCCGCCGTTGTCGGTCGGCGTGAAGGCGGGCCGCAAACTCCGTCGTGACCGAAAAACTAGTACCATTCAGCAGTACGTAGAGGTTACCGTGGTAGGCATCTGCTTTAGGTTTTGTTTTACGCAATCCCCGATGCCAGGTAAACACATAGTCGGTTCCGCGTTTCTTAACGGCCAGTCCTTTCGCCATTCGGTACAGCTTTGATGTCCAGGCGGGGAACGAGTAACTCTTTTTCTGCCGAACACGGATATGATCATAATAACGGAAGGGTTGCCCGGCAAAATAACGGTATAACTGAACACCCCACGATTCTTCCCCGCCTTCGTTATCCCGCAGATCGAGTACCAGGTTCTGTACATTTTTCTGTTTGATTTCCCGGAACGAATCGGCCAGAAACTGAGTATAATCCTGCTCTTTTTTATCGCCCATAAACCGTTCGATGGTCATCAGGGCCGTTTGCGGATCAGTAAACGTCAGGCGAAAGGGCTTTTGCGGACTGGCTTTGTGCGTCTCGGCATAGGCTTTAATCGTCTGTTCCGTTACGGGTTGGAGTGTTATGGTTTTCGCTTCCCCGCCGATTTGGTAGGCCAGGTTAAACGTAGTTGGAGCCTCAATGAACGTAGCGTAGTATCCCGAAAAATACCGATTCAGATCTTCCAGTTTTCCACCTATTCGATTCCCATCGGCAAAGGTCATCCTGGGCAGTAACGTCCGAATAATATCCGCCATCGGCTTACCGTTTATTGCGGTTACCTCTGCCCCATCCGGTACGGTAACGGAGCCGTAGTTACCTGTCACCCAGGCTTTCTCTCCCAGAACATAAAGCTTTACCGGAAACAGTTTATCGGCGTAAAAGGGGTAATGCTCATCTTTTCCCGAAACAATCCACTTAATATGCCCATCGCGCAAAGCCACCAGCAGTGGATTCATGGTCACGTAAAATTCCTGTTGGGCCATGGGGCGGTTCAGCTGAGCGGCCGTTACCGAAAACAGCGAGTCGAATACGGGCTTCGGTGTGTACCGGTACATCTCCGGGTGCACTTCGTTAAGGGCTGTTCGGAAGCGGGTAAAATCCGTTTGGAGTTGCTCCGGTGTCAGAGTTTGCCCAATTAGCACCCGGTGTTGCGCTAGAAAAAGGAAGGAAATAATCAGGAGTCGTTTCATTAGCTGTTGCTTTTTGTACGAAGCAAAATTGGCCCAAACAAAACTCGACCGAAACGAAGCAACGACCGAAAAGGGGGTTTTTCTGACTGAAACGTCGATTTTACTCGCCC
This sequence comes from Spirosoma sp. KCTC 42546, assembly GCF_006965485.1. Lineage (NCBI taxonomy): Bacteria > Pseudomonadati > Bacteroidota > Cytophagia > Cytophagales > Cytophagaceae > Spirosoma > Spirosoma sp. KCTC 42546. The sequence goes on along the minus strand of NZ_CP041360.1, from coordinate 4,004,019 downwards.
AACCAACGCTTCAACTCACTGGCTTTTTCCCGGCTAACCACCACTTCTTCCTCAAAGCCCGGCTGTAAATTGATCTTGAGCTTGCCATTGAAATACAGGTAAACTTTATGAACCGCCTTCAGGTCGGCAATCACCTGCCGGTTAAGCCGAAAAAAATGACGGGGATCGAGCAGTTGTGCCAGTTCATCGAGGGTGTGATCAAGGAGCCAGTCGTGATTGTCGTGGGTTTTGATGAATGTCAGTTTATTCCGACTGAAAAAATAGGCAACCTCCTCTACTGGCACCGAAAACAAACGCTGCCCCTGTTTAATCAGGAACCGGTCTTTGAAAACTGCGGGGGGCTGGGGGCGCGGAGTAGGGGGCACTGAGTCTGACGGAGACGATAGTTGCAGGTGTTGAAGCAAGGTTACCAGTGATGCCTGCAGGCTTTTTTCACCCTGCTCCGCGCCCCCTGCCCCCTGCAAACCCAACAAAATCTGCTTCATCGACTGTAGTTTAGCCAATGCCTGCCGTAACTCCGCTTCTTTTACAGGTTTAAGGAGGTAGTCGATACTATTGACTTTAAATGCCTTAATGGCGTATTCATCATAGGCCGTTGTGAAAATAACCGGACTCGTTACAGGTACCTGGTTAAAAATATCGAAACTCTGCCCGTCGGCGAGTTCAATGTCCATAAAGATCAGATCCGGCTGAGGATTCGCCCGCAACCACTCCACCGATTCGTCGACACTAACTGTCATGCCCACCACCCGAATGGCAGGCTCAATGTCACCCAGTAACCGCTGTAGCTTTCGGGCGGTGGGTTCTTCGTCTTCAATGATGAGAATAGTCATAGCGGGTTTCCTGAATGAGGGGCACCAATACCTGAAAACAATCGTCTGATTGGTTGATCACCACATCGGGCTGTCCCAGCAACCGGTATTTGGCGGTAATATGGGCTAGCCCGGTTCGGTTCGACGGGACTCTGTTTTGTTTCGGACGGCGTGTATTACTGACAACCAGATGCTTGTCGGCATCGGTATAAATTCGAATGACCAGCGGTTTGGCTGGGAGTGCCGTGTTGTGTTTAACCGCATTTTCAACCAGCAACTGCAAGGTCAGCGGAGGAATAAAAAAGGCGAGATACGACTCATCGACGGTAACGTCCAGTTCAACACTTCGCCCGAAACGCATTTGCAGCAAATGAAAATACGCCTGAATAAACGTCAGTTCACTCGCCAAAGACGTTAACAGTTGCTCGTTGGTTTGAAGCACATACCGATAGACCGACGCCAGTTCCTCGATAAACGTTTCGGCCTGTTTCGGGTTTTCAGTCACCAGCGACGAGAGTGTACTCAGGCTATTGAATAAAAAATGGGGATTGATCTGTGCTTTCAGCGAATCGAGCTGACTTTGAAGGGCCTCCTTTTTAAGCTGCTCCGCTTCGTAATACGTTGCCCACCACTGTCGATACAGGTAATGGGCCTCGTAGATTACGGCCAGTGGAACAACAAATAAGAAGGGAATCAGGGTATTGACCCAATAGGATCGGGTGGACATCGGGTAGCCCCAAAATTGAGTCACATCATAGAGGTAAACCAGGGCAACCCGCTGCACAACAGTTATGATTACAAACCAGGCCAGTTGCCTGCACACACGCGCTGTTGTCTGGTTCAGTCGGGGATACCGACGGCGCGCCTGGATAATACCCAGCCGGGCGACCTCCCAGATCAGGACGCATTCGGCCAGGCTTATCCCAAGCGCCACCCAGCGGCTGATATGTCGGGCATCGTTATCGGGTTGAAAGAATATAAAATTCGAGACGATTGAAATCAGGGGTACACCCACCAGTCGCAACCATCGGTCGTTCAGTTTTTCCATCGTCGGTAAAGATGCAATAACCCGCACTCAACCGAAAGTGAATGGTTTCTGAACTGTCGAAAAAACAGACCAGAGTGCATGAATAGGGTCTCTCAACCTGCCTGGTTATCTTTGTTGTTCAGGTAGCGCCTGCTCAGTAAGGCAAGAACAACCGTCCATGCAACTCACCAATTCTCCAGCCCTCGCCCACCTCGCGAAGGACCCGATTATGGCCCGTCTGATTGCCGAGACGGCCAATCCTAAAGTCTTTAACGACTACGCCGATGATGTGTATCTGGCGCTACTCGAAAGTATCGTGTCGCAACAGATCTCCGTTAAAGCCGCCGATGCCATTTTTACCCGTTTCCGGGCGTTGTTCCCCGAAAACTATCCTGACGCTTCGTTACTACTTTTAAAAACGACCGACGAGCTACGGAGCGCGGGGCTGTCCTTCCAGAAAATTAAGTACCTGCAAAGTGTTGCGGAGTTCTCGCTCCAGCATCCAGTCAACCGGGCGCATCTGGATCCTATGTCAGACGAGGAAGTGGTGCAATATTTACTTCCGATCAAAGGTGTGGGCCGATGGACCGTGGAGATGTTGCTCATGTTCGTACTCGACCGCCCAGACGTTTTCCCTATTGATGATCTGGTTATCCGGCAACGGATGCTGCTGGCGTATCCCGAACAAACCAGTGGCCTGACGGGCAAAGCGCTATACAAAATTTTACACGAAATAGCCGATGCCTGGCGACCGCACCGCACCACAGCGAGTCGTTATTTATGGCGGTGGAAACCGGTACATTAAAACCGCTTCACCTGCACGGCTACTTTGGACTGGACTTTAATCAGGATCTGAACCCCTTTGGGCTGGACAACGATTCGCTGGGGCACTAATTTGAACGTATCAATATCGAGTGCCGTTTTCTGGCCAACTTTAGCCTTAGAAAAAGCGGTTTCTATTTTTTCGGGAATGGATGAAATCGGCTGCCGAAGTGGAATAACCATGGCCGCCTGAATCGTATCGCGCAGGTGGTCATGCAGGAGCCAGTCGGCCGTAGATAATAGACGCTCCTCCGTATCCACGTCAAAATCTACGTTCTGAATACGCAAGGTGTTGGTCAGTGTATCATAGGCCGGTGTACCATGAAAATAGAGCGTTCCATGCACCTTTCCGCCCACATCGGCTTTCAGGATCAGCTTTTTCCCACTCCCGTACATGGTCGTATTTTTTATCATTATGTTGCCGCCTATTAGCTTCAGCTTCTGTTTGTCCAGCGTCTTGGCCAGCACCTGGTTCACATCGGTATAGGGAATAAAGGCCAACACCTCCAGGCGCGAGGCTTCGGGCAATGCATTCCGGCGTAAGAGTTGGGGAAGGCGTTCCAGGGAATCCACTACGGGTTTGGGGCCTAAGCGCGTATCAACCCGAAAGGCAATTTGAATGGGTACCGTAATCTGTTTTGTATTGCCATAAACGGGGGCGGCTGCAATGCTAAACGGCCTTGGAATCAGCCATATATTTTCGGGGACTTTGGCAACACGCAGCGGTTTCTGCATATCCCGCCAGATCTTACTTACCTCCTTATCCAGGCGTAGCCCCCGATGAACGGCATTATCAATGGCCTGCTCGATATCGGCCCGACGCTTATCGAGGATCGTTTCGGCAATGTTTTTCACGCTGATGTTTATCCCCAGCAACCGAACCTTGGGTTCCAGAGTCCAGTGATATTCTTCAAATTTGACTTTTGTTTGCAACCGCCAGTTTGGTCCTATCCCCACCGGACTGGTAAAATTTACCGCCAGCGCACACAGTGGTCGGCTTTTTCGATCCTTGCTTTTACGAAGACCAATTGGATTGGTGTAGTAGACCTGCAGGGGAGCCGAAAAAAACACCCGTCGATTTTCGTAGCGAATCTGCACGGGGCCGGTTCGCTCAACCCGAAGTCGCCAGGCTTCCCCTTTTTTTCCTTCGAATGTTTCTTCGGTAACCAGTGTGGTCGACAGACCCTTATTGACCTTTCGTTCCAGGTCGCGGATGTTGAAGGTGAGGTTCCCGGCCATATACGACACGGGATCTGTTACGGGAGGATCGAAGGCTTCGGCAGTGGGTGCAGTGGGTTTAACACGCTTACATCCCATGAACCCGATACCTATGGTCAGTAAAACTAAAAAACCGATGATTCGTTGAGCATTCATTGCTACAAGAACCATCGGAATACTAAAATGTTATCTCCCAATAATCATATTCATTTTTCGGTCGTGTGCAGGGTCGGTTTCGCATCCGTAGCACAACCGCATCCTTTTCCGCAACCCGCCTGTTTTTTCGAAAAACTTCGGTACACCCGTCGACCTAAATAGGCCAGCGCAGCCGCAAAAACGAGAAGTATGATGAGTTCCTGCATAGCTAAAGAAGTTAAGAATGTAGAGTGAAAAGTGAAGAATAGCCTACGAAAGCGTTATTATTCATTCTTCACTTTTCACTCTACACTACCTGCTATACATTATTTCACACCCAACCGTTCCTTTCCGCTAGCCGATAGGCGTGTTGATAGTGGTGTTCGCTGTGCCAGGCGTACAGGGCAATTACTTCGGCCAGTAAAAAGGTGCGCTGGCTACCGGGGTGGTAATACGTTCGCTGTAATTCGGCCTCCGAAAGTGCCTCAAGGACGGTTACCCAACGTAAATGCAGGTTTTTGAGAATAGCCAGCGATGGGGCAATAGCGAGTTTGGCATCCGGGAGTTTAGCCCATTCGCCTTCTTCATACGGGCTGATGGTTGGATGCGGTTCAGTTAACGCCAGTTTCGTTCGGACGTAGGCGTTGATATGGCTATCGGCCATGTGATGAACCAACTGACGAACAGTCCAGCCGCCGGGACGATAGGGTGTATCGAGCCGATCATCTTCCCACTCACTAACCAGTTCAGCTAGTTTATGGGGGAGGGCAGCAATGATTGCAATATGCCGGTTCGTATCGTCAACTGAGAACGATTGACCATACACAAAATCACCAATCGGGTAACGGAGGGTATCAATAGCCTGCATAGCTTTTCAAAAGATGGTGGACACAAATAACGTAGGGCGTCGGTCTGGTAAAATCGTCCGATTTTCAGAATTTGGCTAGTCCGGTTTTGCAGTCTGGGCCAGGCCTGAGCCTGGCCCAGACATTATCATCCCCAATATTCCTGAATTGCCTTTATCAACTCCGGGTGAACTCCGCAACCGGCTATTACATCGCCCCGGAATAGAAACTCATTGCCCCCTTCGAAATCAGTTACCACGCCACCGGCCTCCTGAACGAGCAACACACCCGCTGCCATATCCCAGGAATTGAGGTTGTATTCATAAAAGGCTTCAAACCGTCCACAGGCTACATAGGCCAGATCGATGGCGGCCGACCCCAACCGACGCAGGCCGTGCGTTTGCTTCATGAGTGATTCCAGAATGCGCAGGTATTGTGGCATCTGTTCGAAGTGATAGTAGGGAAATCCAGTCGCAATCAGGCTCTCACCCAGTTGGGTAGCGGGCGAAACCGAAATTCGATTGCCATTGCAATAGGCACCTCCCCCCTGCCAGGCCGAGAAACACTCGTTGCGATTGGGGTCGTAGATGACGCCGGCAATGGGTGTTTTGCCCTGGGCGAGTCCGATACTAACCGAAAACACGGGTAAATCATGAATGAAATTGGCCGTGCCATCCAGTGGGTCGATCACCCAGTTGAGGGCCTCTTTGTCGGCTTCCTGCCCGGTGGTTCCCTCTTCGGTAATAAACCCCGCTTCGGGCAGTAACTTGCTCAGTTTCTCAACTAACTGCTTTTCGGTTTCTTTATCGACGTAGGAAACCAGGTTATTCAGTCCCTTGTATTCGATGGATTCGCGTTGAAACTTGCTCCGTTCCTGAAGCAGAAACGCCCCGGCTTCGGTGGCGATGGTACAGATTTCTTTGGTGATCTCGACTAAATCAACTGCCATATTATTGCGAATTCTCCCTAATAGAAAAAGAGGTTTAACCACAGAGGCACAAAGAACACAGAGTTTTCCAGATTTTAGTCGTTGGGTTCTTTGTGATCTCTGTGCCTCTGTGGTTACTCCTTTTTAGATGTTTACGCCATTATTTTCCCTAATGCAGTATCGTACAGCCCTTTCGCTTCAGATACGCTCAGGATTAGGTTCTCGTCGATCACAAAGTCCTGGGCCGTTACGGTTCCTAACAGCACGAACGGCAATACGCTATCTTCCAGATAACCAACCACATGCTGGTGCTGCTCGGGCGAAATCGAAATAACAACCCGGCTCTGGCTTTCGCCAAACAGGAAGGAATCCGTGCGGTGACGGGTATCGGTCGCAATTGCAAACCCCGTGTTACCTGCCATGGCCGACTCCGCCAGCGTTACGAACAGGCCACCATCCGATACATCGTGCGCCGACTGAAGCCAGCCGTGCCGAATCATGGTTTTGATACCTTCCTGAACGCGCCATTCGGTTTCAAAATCAAAGGTTGGCGCGGGCGATGCCTTAATGCCCAGGTACGAATACAGGTATTCCGAGGACGCAATATCGTTGGTTGATGGGCCCACCAGGTAAATCAGATCGCCTTCGTTCTTGAAGTTCAGCGTCATCAGATCGTCGGGGTTTTCCATCAGGCCCAGCATGCCGATGGTTGGCGTCGGGAAAACGGGGCCATCGTCGGAGCTTTGGTTGTAGAAACTGACGTTACCGCCCGTAACCGGGGTACTGAACCGACGGCAGGCTTCGCCCATACCCTGCACGGCTTCCACAAAATGCCAGTACACTTCCGGCACATACGGATTCCCGAAGTTCAGGTTGTTGGTTACGGCCAGTGGCTCGCCACCCGAGCAAACGATGTTGCGGCAGGCTTCGGCCACGGCGATCATTGCCCCCTGACGCGGATTGGCGTTCACATAGCGGCTGTTGCAATCCACGGTAATGACGATGGATTTATCGGTAGCGGGTAAGCCGGGGCCTTTCACCCGCACAACGGCCGCATCGGAGGGGGCGTTGGTACTGCGGTTGGCCGTCCCCACCATTGAATCGTATTGTTCGTACACCCACTTGCGCGAGCAGATGTTCGGGTGGGTCAGCAGGTGCTGGGCTATTTTTTTGATGTCGTCGGTTTCGATATCGTCAACCTCCTCCACATCGAATTTGGCATACTCCTTAATATAGGCGGGCTCTTTGTACGCCCGCTCGTACTGGGGTGCGCCACCGCCTAACACCAGGTCGTAGGCGGGAACATCGGCCACGAGCTGACCGTAGCGGTAGAAATGCAGCCGACCAAGGTCATTTTCTCCTTTGGCCGTTACTTCCCCGATCTGCGCGCAGTTCAGATCCCACTTATCGAAAATACCCTGAATAATATGCTCTTTCCCTTTCTCAATAACCACCAGCATCCGCTCCTGCGACTCCGACAACAGGATCTCGAACGGGGCCATGTTGGGTTGACGCGTGGGTACTTTATCGAGGTCGATGATCATTCCGTGCTCGCCCTTCGCGCTCATTTCAGAGGTGGAGCAGATGATACCAGCCGCACCCATATCCTGAATCCCGATCACGTAGCCGGTAGCAATGATTTCGAGGGTGGCTTCGAGCAGTAGTTTTTCCATGAACGGATCGCCGACCTGTACCGCTGGCAGCTTGTCGGTCGAAGCGGCCGAAATATCTTCCGACGCGAAGGTAGCGCCGTGAATTCCGTCTTTCCCGGTGGCCGATCCCACAATGAACACGGGATTACCCACCCCGTAGGACGTTGCTTTAGCGGATTTACCCACTTCTACGATACCCGCCGAGAAGGCATTCACGAGCGGATTGGTGTTGTAGCACTCGTCGAAGAACAGCTCACCACCCACGGTTGGGATACCGAAGGCATTGCCATAATCGCCGATGCCTTTTACGACACCCCGCAGCAGCCGTTTGGTTTTGGCCAGAGTCAGATCGCCAAACCGGAGCGAGTTCAACTGGGCTATGGGCCGGGCACCCATGGTAAATATATCGCGGTTGATACCCCCAACGCCCGTTGCCGCCCCCTGATAGGGCTCCAGTGCCGACGGGTGGTTGTGCGACTCGATCTTGAACGAACAGGCCAGCCCATCGCCAATGTCGACCAGACCCGCATTTTCTTCACCGGCTTTGGCCAGCATCCGATCGCCATCGCGGGGGAGTGTTTTCAGCCAGAGGATGGAGTTCTTATAGGAACAGTGTTCCGACCACATCACCGAGAAGATACTCAGTTCGGTAAAATTGGGCCGACGACCTAAAATTTCGGCAATCCGGTCAAATTCTTCGGGCAGCACGCCCAATTTCCGGGCCGTTTCAAGCGAGGGTAGCGATTCAGTAGCGTCCATGTTAGCGAATTGTGAATGAATGAGTTAATACTGGTTGGTATAGGCGAGTGCCGTATTTTACGCCGGTACGAATGCATTCATTCGCTCATTGAATATTGGCAAAACTACGGTTTTTGGCCGAAAATGGCCCGCAGTGGGTTGACAAATATCGAAAGACTCGTATATTTGCACCCAGAAAGAGAGATGGCAGAGTGGTCGATTGCGGTGGTCTTGAAAACCACTGACTGTAACAGGTCCGGGGGTTCGAATCCCTCTCTCTCTGCAAAAGAAAAGCTAAGGCACTCATAATCAATGATTTGAGTGCCTTTTTTTATGTGATTTGTATCCGAGTTAGTATCCTACTTAGTATTTTCTGCTAGGATACAGTCTAAATGCGTAACAATCTACAGATAAAGTCTAGCAAATTGTAGAAACGTATACCCTGTTACCAAAGTATAATATGCATTCAACCGAAACAGAAAATCGTTGGGAGTATTTTGTAAAATACTTACCTATTTTACCTATTCTAATTTCAATTATTAGTGCAATAAAAATTAAATTATTTTATTCGATTTATAATATTGAAGTAACTGGCTACTTTGAACCTTCCGAAATACTCTTATCTTTTCTTGATGATCTCCCTTTTTTATTAGTTATTATATTATTTTTTGTTACAATTCTGCAAAGAATTGTAACAAAAAAAATTAGTAACTCTATATTCAATTATATATTTAGAAACAAAGCCCTGTGGTTAGTAGTAGGATATTATTCACTCTACTTATTGGCGATTTTAGGGGCAATCATACCGTTATTTTTATTTATTGATAGTATTGAGGCAAACAAAACTATACAATTACCAATTTTGATGGTATTTATACTAATCATAATTGCTTCAACTACACCTCTTTTTAGTTATTTATTTCAATTACAGGAAATATTTCCTAAAAATTTGTCAATCACTATTTATGCTTATTCTAATATATTATCAATTTTAATTTTTTATTTAATCCTAGAGTTGTTGATAAAATATAACTTAACAGAAGGAAACTATAGAAAAGGCTCAACAATTATAACAAATAGCACTATCTATAAAATTGACTCATTAAACTTATATCTTGGGTCAAGCATAAATTATCATTTCTTATATAACAAAAAAAGTAAAACATCTATCATTATTCCATCTTCAGATATTAAGGAATTAAAGTTAACTAGCAATAAAATTGAAATAAAAAAGCTTCAATGGTTCCATTGAAGCTTTTTTATTTCAATCAACAATTCTAACAAATTTCAAATTTTCACACCTCTTCTCCTCCGAGCTGCTTTAGCACACCGATAACAGCAGAAAGCCGAATCCATCCGTATACTCTCGTATTGGCAGTTGCAGTGTAAACAAAGCTTATGATAGTATACACGCGCTCCGTAGCGTTCGGCTCTCTGATATTTAAAATTCCGTACTGGTTTGGTTTTGTGTTGCTCTTCCATTTGTCAAAAGTTAAGTGTTGAATTGGACTCGATAGTCCTCTGATAGTTCTTTAAAAGCTCTCCGATAGACCTCCGGTAAGCCTTCAATAGTCCGGCAAAAGCCCGCCGAAAGCCTTCAAAAAGCCACATTTTAGCCTATAGAGGATTTTGTACAGGACGTTGCCGTATCATATCATTGAAATCATTGTAGTCTGCGTATAGACAGGAGCGGTCATAGACGGGAAAATTTGCGCTTCGTAATTGCCCGTAGGTCGCACGTCCTGCTTTATCGTTATCGAAGTAGGTATGGATTCGGTTAGCCCCTTCTAAGCCCGGTAAGGCTTGCACCAGATTGGTTGTTGAGTTCAGGATAATGGTCGTGCATTCGGGCCGTAGTTGCTTTTTGTAGGTAAGGGCAGAGAGAAAGTCAAAAAAGCCCTCAGAGCGTAGGGCGTAACTATCCTTATCCGGCTTGAAGCCTACCGCGTAATTCTCTCGGTTGCCGTTGCCGTAGCGAACCTAAATACGATGGTTGGGAGAAATTATTAGTTCTCTCCCTGGCTAAATTCAATTATTGGTTAAAGCTGATGGCAACAGAGCTGAACCTTCTAGAGAATTTACGTTCGAAGGCTGGTCGAAAAACCTTTACTAACTGTGTTTCAATACCTTCTTGCTAAGTACCGACTCGGTCAAAGTGGTGCCAGACAGAAAGTTCGATAAAGGACTGGAGGTCTATGGCCGTCCGGACGAGCACCGGGTAGCCGGGGAACTCCAGAAGAGTGAGGAGATGAAAAAAAAGCGGCAAAAAGACGATGATTTAACCTAAAACGCCCGGTCAACTAATGACCGGGCGTTTTAGGTGGTACAACTATTTCTACTGTCTACAACTCCCAGAATAGACCACTCTAATACCTACCGCCTGAGCAAAGCAGGCATTCAGGTAGGTTACATTATTGCAGCCGCACACGGGGGCGCTATTAAAGGAGCAATTCGTTAGAGGAAGAAGCGGATTTTCGACGCAGTCCTCTTTGCAATTTCCCGAGTACTCTACTTTAATGCCAGCAGCCTGAGCTAAACAGGAATTCCGGTAGGTTACCTTATTGCAGCCGCACACGGGGGCGAAATTGTAGGGACAATTCGTTATAATAGGGAGCGGCTTTTCAACGCAGTCCTCTTTGCAATTCCCTGAGTACTCTACTCTAATGCCAGCAGCCTGAGCTAAACAGGCATTCTGGTAGGTTACCTTATTGCAGCCGCACACGGGGGCGTTTATATTGCCGCAACTAGTTTGAAGAGTGAGCGGGAGCTGGAGTGCGACGCAATTTGAGGGGGACCGTGTACGAAGACGGGCCTGATCTAGACTGGAGTCTGGGCTGACATTATCAGAAGCCGGGTTGCAGCCCGTCAGCAGAAGCAGAACGAAGACCAGGCGCACTAATTTAGGCCAGGAAAGGGTGTAATGTAATTTCATGATTGATAGGTGTTTATTGGTTGAACGTGGCTTATATTGGGTAGGGCTGGCCAGCTTGCAATAAAGGTAATGGGGGGCGTTCGATCCCAGGCGACAAAGTAGGTGAGCGCATTAGATAGGTATGTAGATTACCGATCCTTGTAGGTTAATTGTCTAAAAGCCAGTGAAGAAGAACCGAATAACAAAAAAGCTACGGTTCCTAAGTCGTAGCTTTTTTGTCAATCTGTACGACCGTTACTTTGTCCAACTTAACGAGCATTACAATTAACAAAATTGCCTCCGGGCTTTGGCCTTTAAGCCTCGATGCTTTAAAGGTGAGTTAATGTTGCGGGTGTTTTGGGTCACTACCAGCCAAAATAACCTGAACAGGCTATAGGAATAATGCAAGTTCTTTTGTTACCAAAAGGAGAAAGTAATAAATATTGACGTTTACCGCTTGTAATTCAGGGTTTTATGCGATAGTTTTGACTATCCCTCCATTAACCATCCTGAGTATGAAAAATGTAAACGCTGCCCAGCTACAGCATAAGTTTGCCCCGCAGAAGGTACTTTATTTAACAGGGGACATTAATTATTGCACGCTTTACCTGCTTGATGGCAAGGCAATTCTGTCCAGCCGGACCCTAAAATGGTATTTTGAACGCTGGCCCAACTTTGTCCGGATTCATAAAGCCCACCTGGTGAATCCCGACCATATTTATAGCTGTGTCCTGAGCTCCTCTACGGATGCCCATCTGATTATGCGAAACGGGGCTCGATTAACCATCGGTCGAAGGCGTATTGTCGATGTTATTGAGCAGTTAGGGATTGACTTACCGAATAAATCCTACCAAAGTACGCACCTGCTCAACCCGGAGTGGAACACCCTGGTGCCCGCGCACGTGCGGGTTGCTTAATCTAAAAAGCATGTGCTGCATCACGTTAACATGAACCCTTTAAGGGTAATCAATTACTACAACTTTGCCTATTCTGATAAAAATTTACTACAAGTTAGGTGACCAATCGCCTATAATTTCGTCATTAGTAAACAAGACAAGCGGCCCGGAAAACTCCGGGCCGCTTGTCTTGTTTTTATAGCTTAAAGCGGATGGCATACACAGCCTCATGCCAGAGGGTCACCACCAGGGTAACTATGACCAGTAGCAGCGCCCCGGCCGGTATGATCCACAGTGGCAGGCTGATCCACCACCAGGACCAATCAATTGCCTGCGACTGTTTTAAAAGTGTTAGACAAAAAAAGATGACAGCCAGAATGGATAGGAAGGCCACATTTGATTGGGTCTGTTGCTCCCTGGGACTTGGATAGTCCAGCTCGTAAAGCTGGTCGTTCCCGTCAAGTTGATACGTGTGCATAGGTATATATGGGTTTTGTTTATGGGTGTCAAGCTACTAAAAAGTACTCCATCAGGATTGAAAAGCTGCATAAACGGTCGAACACGAGCTGGATCGGTGGTACACAGTAACCAGGCATTTGTTTTCGCACAATAAAGATTACCGTTTCCGAATACGATTTTGGGGTACGAATTTGCTAACCCAGGTAATGATACTTCTCAGACCATACCCCGTGGGTAAGATCCAGAGCGGCAGGCTGATCCACCACCAGGACCAGGCGAGTACTTTAGCTCGTTTCAATAGCAACAGAAACAGGAAAACCACCACCAGAAGGGCGTATAGTGTTACTTTGGGTCTGACGGGTAACTCCCCATTTGAATCTAGTTCCGGATCGTACTGTTCTGGGTCCACTGTGTGATCTTACTTGTGGCTGGACATACCCTGTATGTATGCATTTCCAGCAAAAAAAACTGATTGTCGACTGGTATTGAAAGCAACTGGAGACGGGTTGTAAGGAAACGGCCCCGCCCCAAATTAATCTGCCTACTCTATTGGCAACTTTTGTGGCTTTGGTGGCGTGAAGGCGGAGTGTAGAATCGTAACCGGACGAATCAACCTAATCCGGACTCATCGTCGAGCACGTACCCCCAGTCTTTCAATTGCTTCAGCAGCTTAACCATCTGATCAGGCTCGGGTTTAGTCATAAGAAACGCAAGCCAAAAGGTGTTGAATTCAATAAAGTATTCCTCTTCGCCGATATAGGTATCGCTCAACTGATGCAGATGCTGCTCCGAGATATCTTCAATGGGTTTGGCCCAGGGGTTTTCGCCCGTTTCAGCTACAAAAATGGCCCGTAGTTCCGTCACCAGATCAGGCAGGAACTGGTTGTTTTCCTGATCTGGCTGGTGTGTTTTTGCTCTCTGGGTGTCACCCAGGGTTTTAAGTGTTTCGGCTAACTGGCCTATCCGTACTACGTTTTCCGTTTTCATATGGGTTTAGAAATGCGATGAGTAGGGCACTACTAGCCGTAATGCCCAATCTAGTCACCGCAACTTCAGGTTGTTAGCGCTTAAGATATTGACTCAAAATCAAAAAATTAATAACCGTTCATGTCAATTTATTAACCGGCAAAACTTGAGGGCTTTATTGGTAAAAATGCCCCTTAGAAAGCCCGGAAAGCCCTCAAACACATTAATCGCCGTTTTTCCCGTTTGCAGTCTGGCTTTTGAAAACGATATAGCACTGACTGGAAAACAACCAGTCCATTCGGGCTGGAAGGATGCCCTGCCGCCTGGAACAGGCTACTAAAAAAGCCCCGGATGGCCAGGGCTTATAAACTCGTTAAGGCTCAATCAACTAGTTGCTTTTAGGCTCAATTTCATTAAAATCATACTTAAGTCTACGGGGCTGGCCAATGTAACTCGGCATAACTACAAATTGCCCCGTTTTGGTGTCCAGAATAATGGTTTCCCGCTCGCCGGAAACCGCCTGAAACCGGCGGTTTTCAATAAAGCCGGGTTCGGGTTGTCCCGAAGGCGTAAAATTTGTGAGTAGCAGGATGCCCGTGACGGTAAGTGCGCCCAGAAAGAAAGACCGTAGGTCGATGGAAAAATGAATTGTTTTCATGGCTGAGAAATAAGTTTACATAAGCCTATACACTGGAGTACTCTTAAGTATCATCAATCGAGCGGAGCTAATTCACTTTGCTGAATTCATAAGCAGGCAAGTCCTGAGCCCTACCCAAATCTAAATACATTCGATCCTTATTGATATATAAGCTGGGATCACGGATATACCAGTTGTCTCCTCTGGGTTGGGCATTGGTTTTGATCAGCAGACCATAATCTGTCTTAACTGTCGTATAATCAACCTTGTCGGTCTGAATACCGTCCTGTATAAGATTGATCTGGTTCTCATCGATCACCAGTTCTACATTCGGTATAGTAGGGTTAAGAATCTGGGCTGATACCTTTATCAACTTCCACTTACCAGGTAACCACGCCTTGGCTTGGTTCAAATCCAGCGTGTATTCTTTTAAGGGATAGGCTGTGGGATCAACCTCGGCTGTTTTTTTACAACTTATGATTCCCAAAGCCACTAGTAGCAACAAGCTCAATATACTATTTTTCATCCTTCAACGGGTTTGGTCACGCGTACAATACGACCCCAATAAAGCCAATAAGGTTGGATTCCGGGCGGTTTTTAAAGATACGGGTATCAATCCACACTGGACCAGTTCCAATCTTAATCGCACAGACGTACTTCTTTTGGTTACCTCGTGTTCATTAGCTTTTCCTGTAGCCTTAAATTCGCGTTCTTTCGGGACCATTCGGCCATCATCTATGAAAACACATGTTCTCCTGTTCGCTACTGCCATTATACTCTTTAATGGCTTCATCCCCTTTCAGTCTGCATCGGCTCAGGGTATCCCCTCGTCTCAGATCGACGCTCTGGTGCAGCGCACCCTTACCACGTTCGATGTGCCGGGGATTGCCGTAGCCGTTATCAAGGATGGCAAGGTCATTCACAGCAAAGGCTATGGGGTTCGCTCGTTGAAAACGAACCAAAAGGTAGACGAAAACACGCTGTTTGGGATAGCCTCTAACAGCAAAGCCTTTACCGCTGCCGCCCTGGGTATACTGATGGATGAAGGAAAACTAGCCTGGGATGATAAAGTGATCGACTATATCCCCGAGTTTCGGATGTATGATCCCTATGTGACGGAGGCCTTTACCATCCGGGATTTGCTGACCCACCGGAGTGGACTGGGCCTGGGAGCGGGGGATCTGATGTTCTGGCCTGATTCCAGCAACTTTACCATGAAAGACATCATTCATAATCTCCGTTACCTGAAACCGGTTTCGGGTTTTCGGACTAAGTACGATTATGACAACCTGCTGTATATGGTAGCCGGTGAAGTAGTAGAACGGGTGAGTGGGAAAAGCTGGGAAGCATTTGTGGAAGAACGGATCATGAATCCATTAGGCATGAACCGCAGCGCGGGCAGCTACAGCCGCCTGGCCGATAAAGTCAATGTGATTGATGCCCATGCGCCTGTGGACGGGAAAGTACAGGTCATTAGCCGGGATATGTTCCGGTTTGGGTATTCGGCCGGTGGGATCAACTCCAGCGTAGCGGATATGAGTAAATGGGTGATCTGCCAGTTGAGTAAAGGGAAATATGGTGAAAATGGGAGCAAGCAGTTATTCAGCGAAAAACGACAGGCTGATATGTGGGGTGCCCAAACTATTCTTCCGGTAAGTCCAACACCGACGCCCCCCTATAATACCCATTTTGCTGCCTATGGACTGGGCTGGGGCCTGAGCGATGTGAAAGGCTATAAACAGGTAACGCACACGGGTGGACTCGCCGGTATGGTTACGCAGGTAACCTTACTCCCCGAGCTCCAGTTGGGTATTATCGTCTTCACCAATCAGCAGTCCGGTGCAGCGTTCAGCGCCATTACCAACACCATCAAAGACAGTTACCTGGGCCTCCCTCCCACCGACTGGATACAGGTTTACAACGACCGGGTTAAAAAGGGGCAGGAAGAAGCGGATAAGATCACAAAGGGAATCTGGGAGTCTATAGCCCGGGAACAGAAAAACACTACGACGCCAGTTGATTTTGCTGCGTACGCCGGAACCTATCACGATACCTGGTTCGGAGATGTGGTCATTAGCCAGAAGACTGGAACCGGGTCGCCGGGGCGATGGTGGTTCCAGTCGCTGCGCTCCCCCAAACTCACGGGAGAGCTGTTCTTCTACAAGAATAATACCTTCATTGTCAAGTGGACCAACCGTAGTTTCGATGCCGATGCTTACCTGACATTCCAGTATGACGAGAATCAGAAACCTGCCTCCATCAAAATGAAACCCATTTCGCCCCTCACCGATTTTAGTTTCGATTTTCAGGACCTGGATCTAAAACGGGTACCGGCTGCCAACTAGGAAATGAACATAGCGGCACAGATAACATTGAGTTTTTAATTTATTCTCTGTGTTATCTGTGCCTCTGTGTTTAATTAAAAATCCTACACGTCCTCTAACTTAAACGGCAAGGTACGGATACGCTTCCCGGTCAGGTCAAAAATTGCATTGCACAACGCGGGCGCGAAGGGCGGCAAACCGGGTTCGCCTACGCCCCCGGCTTTTTCATCGTTTTCCATGATATGCACCTCGATGCGGGGGCTATCGGCGATGCGGGGCATGGTATAGGTATTGAAGTTTTGCTCCACGGCTTTCCCGTCTGTAAAGGTAGTGGCGTGTTTACTGGCAGCACCCAGGCCCATCAGGATACTTCCCTCCACCTGCGCACGAATACTATCCGGGTTTACGTACCAGCCGCAATCCATCAGGGCAATCACGTTATCGATCGTTACATGCCCATCCAATTTACGCGATACCGTTACGACATGACCGCAGATACTGCCAAAACATTCCGTTATGGCAACGCCCCAACCGGCCTGCTTACGCCTTGATTTCCAGCCGCTAACGTGCTCAAGTTGATTAATAAATGCCTCATAGCGAGTATCCTGAAGGTGAGCTCGCCGGAAGTCCAGGGGGTCTTTTCCGGCCGCATGGGCCAGTTCATCGATAAAGCTTTCGCAGGCAAAGCCACTCGTGGATGCAGATACCGAACGCCACCACATCACGGGAATGGGCGACCGGGTACCCACACCGCCCAGGCTGTAGTGAGGAATAGACGTAAAGTAGGGAGTTAGCATACCTTCCATCGTGCCCGTATTATCGGTCATTGGTTCAGGAGCTGAATTGGGTTTCGTACTCCACTCCTGCCCGATCCACTGCCCGGCGGTTATCGCTTGAAAAGCCAGGATGTTGCCATCCCTGGAAAGCCCTCCTTTGCAGGCATACAGAGCACCGGGCCGAAAGGGACCCTGGCTCATGTCATCCTCCCGGGTCCAGACCACCTGAACGGGGGCTTTCATGGCTTTGGAGATCAGGGCTGCTTCGTGGGGGTAATCGGTAAACGCTTTGCGTCCGAACCCGCCACCGAGAAAGGTCATATTGACGGACACATGCTCAATAGGAACGCCCATTCGCGCACTTAAATCCGCCTGAATCCAGTTCGCTTCCTGGATGGGTCCCCAGATCTCAATTCTGTTTTCCTGGACATGCGCCGTACAATTGAGGGGCTCCATCGCGCTATGCGATTGGTAGGGTGTTTCATAAACGGCCTCCAGTTTAGTGGCAGCCTGTTGAAAGGCGTTTTCGAATTTCGCAGCGGGCGCTGGCTTTTTAAGGTCGTCCCGCATCTGGGCAACTAACTGTTCGCTATCCAGGTGATCAAACCCCGTATCGTCCCACTCGATCTTCAACAGCTTGCGTCCCTTCATGGCCGCCCAGAGTGTATCCGCTACAACCGCAACGCCTTCAAATAAACTCGAGAAAACAGCCCGTTGAACGGTAAGAACCCGCTTCACTCCGGGTACTGCCTTCGTTGCGCTATCGTCAATTCGCTTAACTTTTCCCCGGAAGCGGGGATTGCGTTCTACCACGGCATACAGCATACCCGGTAGTTTCTTATCAAGTCCAAATTGAGCACGGCCATTGACTTTTAGAGGAATATCCTGCCGGGGTACTGATTTTCCGATAAGGGTATACGCGCTCCGGCTTTTTAAGGGAACGTTCTGTGGGGGAGTTAATTTGGATGCGTCCTCGACCAGGGCTCCATAACCGAGTTTCTTGTTGGTTGGGCGATGAATTACCTGTCCCTTTTCGGCGTAGCATTCCGACGCAGGAACAGTCCATTGGTTCGCGGCAGCCTCAATGAGCATCTCACGGGCAGACGCACCGATCTGTAACAACTGTTTGTACCATCCCCGAATCGAGAAACTCCCTTCCTGTGGCTGAGGTCCGTACTTTTTCGGATTGGCGGGCGCAAACTGGATCGTTACCTGATCCAGGCTTACCTCCAGCTCTTCGGCAATTAGCTGTGGAATTGCCTGGAAGGTCCCCTGCCCCATCTCGGAGCGATGATTCATGATGGTTACCCGCCCAGCCTGACTGATCGAGATCCAGGAAACCAGTTCGATACCGTCGGGAGCAGCCGTTGGTATGGTCACAATCGCTATGGACTCAGCACCGAAAACGGGGACCGTAACCCCAATTGTTAAAGCTAGACCAGACAAGCCAGCCGACCGAATAAAATCCCTGCGGGAGGGTGTTCGTTTCCTGTTTTCCATCGAAACTATAGTTGGGTAGTGTCCGCTCCGGATCGTCTGGACCCTGCACCCTGAATGTAGTGACTTGACCGATCGGCGGGAAATTAGTTTGACGACCGGTACAACAGGATAGATAAACGACATGCCAGAAACGGTATTTATCCCGAAACTGTACTTTTGTATAAGCCAGCAAATCACTGGTCGTAATCAATTGGCTCGCATGAAAAATTACATTGTCGCCTTCGCGCTACTGCTTGGCTCATCAACGGGTATGGTAGCCCAGACCAAACCCTCCTCCGTTGAAAATGAGAAATTTGTCTTCCTCAACAATGGCACGACCATCGGCATGATTGTTAAAGCCGTTATAAAAGCGGATAAACAACGGCTGAAGCTCACCGATCAGCAACTTCCGAAGGCGAAAGAAATTATTACCAATGCGGTTGTGAATTACAACGATGGGGTAAAGAAGCTGAAAGCATCCGGCATGAATCAAAAAAAATTACGAACGCTGGCCATAGGTGTTGAAGACGATAAGGTGCGCGCTTATAAAGCAATCTTAACCCCGGAACAGTACACGATACTCGTGGCCCAGCACAAAAAGGTGTATCCAGAAAGTAAAGTATAACCAACTGCCTGGTATCTACCAGCGAGTTGTCACGTTGGTAGTTACCAGGCCCGGTTAACAGTCACCGCTTAGACTTCCAACCCAGATTGAGCTGGAAGCGTATAAGGTTCATTAAGTTCGGTATATTGTCTTCCTAAAAACAATGACCAGCCCAATGAGCAACTCCCAAAAACTACTCCTCTCGCTACTAACCACTCTGTTTACGGTACCCTCGTTTGCGCAATCGACATTACCGGTTGCGTCATCCGGCAACAAACAATTTGGCAACAACGCCAATGTGGGAAACTATGCCACTATCCGGGGGTTCAATATGTATTATGAAGTCTATGGCGCCGGGAAACCACTCCTGTTGATTCATGGCAACGGCGGCTCCATCAATAACTTCAAGAACCAGATTCCCTATTTCGCCAAAAACTACAAAGTCATTGTAGCGGATAGCCGGGCCCAGGGAAAATCGACGGACACCAGCGACTCCCTCACGTATGAAATGATGGCCGACGATCTAAACGCTCTGCTGAATCAGCTGCATGTAGATTCATGCTACGTTATTGGTTGGAGTGACGGTGGAATCGACGGGTTGTTACTAGCCATGCGGCACCCCGAAAAGGTAAAGAAACTGGCTATTACCGGCGCAAATCTATGGCCCGACACAACCGCCGTTGAACCTGACCTTTTTCAATGGATCGTTTCCACCAACGATAGTCTGGCCAAGGTGCAGCAAATCCCGGCGGTTAAAACCCAGGAGAAGCTGCTTACGCTGATGATCCGCCATCCCCATATTTCAACCACCGATTTACAAAAAGTAAAATGCCCTACGCTGGTAATTGGTGGCGATAACGATGTAATTTTACCCAAACACACACTGGTCATTGCCCAGTCCATTCCGCAATCGTACTTGTGGATTTTGCCCAACTCCGGGCATTCAACGCTGATTACGTACAAAGATCTATTCAATCAGATTGTCGGAGATTTTTTCAAAACGCCTTATCGAAAGAAAAAGGGCATGGCACAGCTTGACTAACTATATCCATTCATGAAAAACACATTACTCATTTGCCTTGTCCTTGTTTCATGTACAGCGATTGCCCAGGCACAGCCAATCAATCTGAAAATCAACCAGCAGCGAATTCAAACCCGACTGCTGGAGTTATCAAAATTTGGCGAGCTGCCCAATGGCGGAATAGGGCGGGTGGCGTATAGCAAAGCCGATCAGGAAGGCAGAGCCTACTTCATTGGGCTAATGAAAAAAGCCGGACTCGATGTAAAAATCGACTATGCAGGCAATATCATTGGCCAACGAAAAGGAAAAAATCCGGCCCTGAAACCCATCGCCTTTGGCTCCCATATCGACAGCGTCCCCAATGGAGGCAATTACGATGGTCCCGTTGGTTCCATTAGTGGGCTGGAACTCATTGAAACCCTCAACGAAAACAATTACGTCACGGAACACCCCCTGGAGCTGATCATTTTTGCCAATGAAGAAGGCGGTACGGTTGGTAGTGGTGCAATGATTGGTAAAATCACGCCTGACGCCCTGAAGTCGGTCACCCAAAGTGGACTGACAATAGCCGATGGCATCCGGGCCATTGGCGGTAACCCGGATAGCCTGAACAAAGTGGTCCGAAAAAAAGGAGATTTGACTGCCTTTATCGAACTGCACATTGAACAGGGCGGCATCTTAATGACCGAAAATCAGCAGATCGGCGTGGTTGAAGGAATAGTCGGGATCGAACACTGGGATGCAACGGTTGAAGGGGTACCCAACCATGCGGGCACCACCCCGATGGCAATGCGTCGCGATGCGCTGTTGGCAGCGGCCAAACTCATTATTGCGCTGAATGAGGTAATTACCAGCCACGAAGGCAAGCAGGTTGGTACCATTGGAAAACTGGCGGTTGAGCCTGGTGCCTACAATGTCATTCCGGGCAAGGTAGTACTGGGCGTGGAAATCCGGGATTTGTCGTACGATAAAATCTGGAGCCTGTTTCATGAGGTCGAAGCAAAAGCCAGGGAAATTGCCAAAGCTTCCGAAACAACCATCATCTTCAAGAAGTCGTCTGTAGGCGTAACACCTGCCCTCACGGCCAAACCGATTCAGGATAAAATCATAAGTTCGGCCAAAGCGCTGGGATTCTCGTACCGGTATATGCAAAGCGGGGCCGGGCATGATTCGCAGGAAATAGCACAAATTGCGCCGGTGGGCATGATTTTCATCCCCAGTGTGGGTGGTATCAGTCATTCACCCAAAGAATTCTCGAAAGGAGTCGATATTGGGAATGGAGCTAATGTATTACTGCAAACGATGCTCGCCATTGACCGGAATTGACACGTGGCTACACGCTGTCGTTTACTGGTAGTCTGACCAGCATCAATGTTGCAGGTGGAGAGCACAACCCGGTAGCCGTCGATAACGGGCAGTGGACGGTAAGCCCTCCCTGGCGAATCGGCAGTTGACGTTGACGATGAATTCGGGGGCCTTTATCAGTGGCGGGGGCGAGTCGAGTTTAGGCTTCAGCATTACCCGCACAACGGCCAATTCAGGCAGTATAGCCTACTATCACGGTGAATGTGGCCGATGACCTGACTGCGGGCAGGGACAAATCACGATTGTTCGTTGAGTTGTCCCTTTTTATGAGCCGTCTATCAACTCGGAAAGTTAATGGAGTGAAACGCTCTACCGGCAACGATCCGCCCGTTCGCGTCGGGACTGGTCATCGCCTGCTGATTCGCCCCGTTGCCAGGCTTCACAGGCGCCGGTTTTATTGCCGACTGCCAGCTCCGCCGTGCCTATATAATAATAAAGCTGCTCAACGGAGGCATCCAGTTTTTCGGCCAATCGAAACTCGGAGAGGGCTTTATCGGGTTGCTGCTGGCTCAGCCAGTATAAACCCAGCGTATGATGCGCCCAGGCATTCTGGTTATCACGTTGAAGCGATTCCTGTACCAGTGGCAGGGCCTCGCCCGGGCGGTTCAATTTCAGCAGCAGATAGGCCTTATTATTCAGGTAATAAGGCTGCCGGGGTTGATGACTTAACGCGCGATCAACATACGTAAGTGCTTCGGCATAGTTTCCGGCATGCGCCAGTAATAAACTCAGGTTATTGAGCGCGGCATCCTGATTTGGTTTCAGTTTCAATGCCTGCCGGATGTCGGCGTCAGCTTCTTTGTAGGCTTTCTGACTAAAATACAACGCCCCCCGATTGGTGAGGGCTTCAACATTGTCGGGCTTGAGTTGCAGGGCCCGATCATAGGCCGTTTGCGCCTGCGACACCTTGTTGAGTCGAACGTAGGTATCCGCTAATCGGGTCTGGTAAAAGGTAGAATCCTGGTATTGCTTCTCAATTCGTTCGAGATCCGCCAGGCTGCCTGCCGCGTCGCCGGTTTCCAGTCGAACTTCCGCCCGGTTAAAATAGGCCGTCCCGAAATCAGGGTCTGCATCGATAGCTCGGGTGTAATCAGCCAGAGCGCCTTCCCGGTCATCGTTTCGGAATTTCGCTAATCCCCGATTGTTATACGCATCGGCAAAATCGGGCTTTTTACCGATCGCTTCCGAATAATACCGAATGGCTTCCTTATACTCGCGTTTCTGGAGCTGCACATTCCCCTTCAGAAAAAACTGAGCCGCTTCGTCGGTTTCGTTTCCACAGGAGAGAATGTATAATGAACAATGAAGAATGAATAACGATTTGAGAAGTAGATGACAAACTGCGTTGCCTACCTTTGTCTCCACACAGTTTTGATACGCTGTTAACAAGTCGTTATTCATTATACATTAACAATTATTCAATAAAAATGCGTTTCGTTCAGGATATTCCCCACCCTCAGTTCCGCATAGGCCTTTACGCCTGGAATGGCAAATATATCGTCAAAATTGAAGCCGGTCCCTATGAGCAGACGTATAAGATCAGTGAAATGGACATTAGCGACCCGGAAGCCGTTCCCACCATGCTCGATACGCCTTTTCTGACGCGGGTAGCGCAACGGTTTCAGGAGATGGACGCCGACTGGCAGGAAACGGGTGAGCGGAACGAGGTATTTTGACCAAATGCCTCCTTGACGCGGAAGTACGCCGATTGAGCCCTACCTTTGCCCCATGAAATCCGCGCTGGCTCTTTTTCTGGGTATACTCATGCTGGCCGGCAGTTTGTTCCCGCAGACTGACGTAGAGGAAGTATATAAACTCCCCGGACTTCTTGTCCATTATCAGTTGCATAAAAAAACGGCCGGAGCCGGGTTTGACTTCTGGCAGTTTCTGGACCTTCATTATAACACTGCGTCCAAACACGCGAAGACACCCCATCAGGGCGTAAAACTGCCCATGTACAATCACCTGTCGGCGGGATTTGTGTTTATCTTAACCCAGTTGCAATGGCGTCCTGATCAGCTTTCAAGCCTTATTCTCCGATTACCCGTTCGGTTTGCGTACGAAAATCTGTACTCCTTTCTGCAAGCCCCCTTTCTGTTTCAACCTCCTCGCATAGGGTAATTCTCGCTTGACTTATCGAGTGTCCCTGCCTTTGTCTCCGACAGAAGCGCGGTCACTTGTTCTTTATTTCTCAACGAGTTACCTTTTTCATGCTGCAAAAAATCATTCAGTTCAGCATCCATCAAAAACTGATGGTGGTGCTGGGTGTCGTGGCGCTGATTGCCTGGGGAACCTATGCCCTCAGCCAGCTTCCTATCGACGCCATTCCGGATATTACCAACAATCAGGTTCAGGTTATTACGCAGGCACCCTCACTGGCTGCTCAGGAAACCGAACAATTTATCACCTTCCCGCTCGAAACAACCCTCCGCAATGTACCGGGGGTTACTGAAATCCGATCAATCTCCCGCTTTGGGTTATCGGTCATTACGGTGGTTTTTGAGGAAGCTACGCCCACCTTACAGGCCAGGCAGTTAGTTACGGAACAGTTGAAAACCATTGAAGCCGAACTAACCGCAGGTAAGCCTCAGTTAGCACCCATCACAACGGGGTTAGGGGAAATTTATCAGTACGTTGTCCGCCCTAAAGAAGGCTTTGAATCCCAGTACTCCGCCACCGATCTACGTACCATCCAGGATTGGCTGATCAAACGACAACTGGCGGGGGTCCCCGGCGTGGTGGATATTAGTAGTCTGGGCGGCTATTTGAAAGAATATGAGGTAAGCATTGACCCGGAACGGCTCAGGGGTATGAATACAACCCTCACTGAAGTGGTCGATGCCTTGTCCACGAACAATGCCAACACGGGAGGAAGCTATATAGAAAAAGGGCCGGAAGCCTTTTTTATTCGCGGAGAGGGCATGGTCAAAAGCCCCGACGAAATTGGTCAGATTGTGGTCAAGAACCTGGGGCCGACACCTGTACTCGTTCGGGATGTAGCGCAGGTGGGGTTTGGTCATGCCGTTCGGTACGGCGCAATGACCCGCAACGGCCGGGGCGAAGTAGTGGGCGGAATTGTGTTGATGTTAAAAGGGGCTTCTTCTGAGAAAACCATTGAAGGGGTGAAAAGCCGGATGGCCGACATTCAGAAAAGTCTGCCACCGGGTCTGGTAATTGAGCCCTTCCAGGACCGTAAAGTACTCATTGACAAAGCCATCCACACGGTTACCAAGAATTTGCTCGAAGGGGGACTGATTGTGATGAGTGTTTTACTGCTCTTACTGGGCAACTGGCGAGCGGGTCTGGTCGTTGCATCGGTGATTCCGCTTTGTATGCTCTTCGCACTGGGCATGATGCATGTCTTCGGCGTATCGGCCAATCTGATGAGTTTAGGCGCTATTGATTTTGGCCTGCTGGTCGATGGGGCCGTCATTATTGTGGAGAGTATGATTTTTCAGATCGTTCACACGCGGGCCAGCCGCTCGCAGTCCATGGATGAAATTGCGCTGGACTCCGCCAGTCGGCTGATGCGATCGGCCCTGTTTGGTCAGCTTATTATTCTGATCGTCTACTTTCCTATTTTATCACTGACGGGTATTGAGGGAAAGATGTTTCGCCCGATGGCCCTGACGGTTGGTTTCGCCATAATTGGGGCTATGCTGCTCTGTGTGACTTATGTACCAATGATGGCAGCTACCCTTTTGCGGCAGGATATCCAGGAAGAAGGTACCCTGGCCGACCGAATCATGAAGGCCCTTTACCGCGTGTACGCGCCCTTACTGACTGGGTCCTTACGGTGGCAAAAAAGTGTTTTAGCTGCCTCTGTACTCCTGCTGGCCGGAACAGTTGGGCTATTTGGCACCCTGGGTGGTGAGTTTATTCCGAATCTGGACGAGGGGGATATTGCTATTAGTTTAACCCTAAAACCAGGCTCGTCGCTCTCCCAGACAATTGAAACAACCCGCCGGTTGGAAACCATTCTTAAAAGCGGCTTCCCGGAAGTGAAGGAAGTTATTTCCAAGATTGGCACGGCAGAAATCCCGACAGACCCCATGCCCATTGAAGCGGCCGACGTTATTGTTGTCCTGAAAGATCAGGCAGACTGGACAACGGCTTCGACTAAGGAAGAACTGTTGATGAAAATGGAGCGGGCATTACGGGTCTTACCCGGCCTGAATCTGGAATTCACCCAACCCATTCAGCTACGCTTCAATGAATTAATGACAGGCGTAAAGTCGGATATTGCCGTTAAAATTTACGGCGAAGACCTTGCCATCCTGTTCAAAAAAGCCAATCAGGCAGCCGCTAAACTAACGTCTATCCCGGGCGTGGCCGACCTGAAGGTGGAACAGATCAGTGGATTGCCACAAATGCTGGTTTCCTACAACCGACCCCGGTTGGCGCAATATGGGGTTTCTGTAGCGAGCCTGAACCGCATCCTGAAAACAGCCTTTGCCGGGGAAACGGCTGGTGTTGTTTTCGAAGGGGAGAAACGTTTCGATCTGGTCGCGCGGCTCGATAGTACGTATCGGCAGGACATCGACAACATTCGCCAGTTATACGTCGATTTGCCCAACGGCCAGCAGGTTCCGCTGGATCAGCTGGCCACCATCAGCTACCAAAACGCACCGATGCAGATTTCCCGGGACAATGCCCGGCGACGGATCACCCTGGGGATCAACGTCCGGGGCCGCGATGTTGAAAGTCTGGTCGGGGAGATGAAAACCATTCTGGAGAAAGAGGTACCCCTACCGGCAGGCTACAGTTACAGCTACGGTGGGCAGTTTGAGAATCTGGTTAAAGCGAAGGAGCGACTGGCTATTGCGGTGCCACTGGCCCTGGTCCTGATTGGGTTACTACTTTTTTTCACCTTTGGTTCGATGGCACAGGCCCTGATGATCTTCTCGGCTATTCCTCTTTCTGCCATCGGCGGGGTGCTGGCACTTTGGGTACGCGGTATGCCCTTCAGTATTTCGGCGGGGGTTGGCTTTATTGCGCTCTTTGGCATCGCGGTCCTGAACGGCATTGTACTGATCAGCTATTTTAATCAGCTCGCCGAAGAAGGCATCACGGATGTAGTAGAGCGGGTGAAAGCAGGCACAGCGGTTCGGTTCCGCCCGGTTGTCATGACTGCCGCGGTGGCGTCGCTGGGTTTTCTGCCGATGGCCTTGTCGAGTTCAGCCGGGGCCGAAGTTCAGAAGCCCTTAGCAACGGTCGTGATTGGGGGTCTGGTATCGGCCACCCTCCTTACGCTGGTGGTTTTGCCTGTATTATATAGCCTGGTTACCTCTCGTAGCGTACGTCGCCGGGAATCCGGTCGACAACCTACTGTTTTACAGAGTCTTGCGGGATTGTTCCTATTGGCTGGGCTGGCTAGTCCTACAACTGCCAGGTCCCAATCAACACCGGCTCCCCTATCCATTGACCAGGCAATTACCGTGGCGTTGCAAAACAACGGTGCGCTACAGGCCAGCAATCTGGGCGTCAGAGTGACAGAACAGTTGACGAAAACTGCC
This sequence comes from Spirosoma sp. KCTC 42546, assembly GCF_006965485.1. NCBI lineage: Bacteria > Pseudomonadati > Bacteroidota > Cytophagia > Cytophagales > Cytophagaceae > Spirosoma > Spirosoma sp. KCTC 42546. Next base: position 3,976,888 of record NZ_CP041360.1, on the reverse strand, counting down.
TGGGACATTCCCCGAACCACCGTCGATTACCAACGCGGACAGATTCAGTCCTATCCCATCGACCATAGTTTGGTGGTCATGCAGTCGCTGGCGATGCCCTCTGTGTACGTGGCTCAGAAAAAACTAAATCAGTCGCAGCAACAGCTAGCCCAACAGCAAGCAGCCCTCCACCGAACTGAACTGATACGTGAGATTCGGTCCGTCTTTTATACCCTTCGACTCAATTACGAACGGCTTAGCCTATTCCAGGCCCAGGATACGTTGTACCAACGGGCATCCCGGGCGGCTGGTATCCGCTACCGCACTGGTGAAACCAATCAGCTGGAGCGCGTAACGGCCGAAACCCGGCAACGCGATATCCAGAACCGACTAGCAGTCCTCCAATCTGAAATTGGGATTGGCAGGCAGCAACTGGCCATGTTACTACAGGTGAACGAGCCAGTAGTTATCGATACAACCAGCTCAATGAAAGTAAGCCAACCGCTCTTGCCCGCAGCCTTGGAGTCTACTCCAATCCTGGCACTCCAACGTGCGCATGTTGAGCTAAGTCGTCGTCAGATCAATCTGGAACAGCAACGCTTTTGGCCGGATGTTCGGGTAGGGTATTTATCGCAATCCATTGAACGACGAGGTGGATTTGGCGTCTATCAGGTTGGTGTTTCGCTCCCCCTCTTCCTAACGCCGTTACGGGCCAGACTGGAAGCGGCCCGGCTTCAGGGTCAGATCGCTGATCGTCAATTGATGTACCAACAACACCGGCTTCGGGGTGAACTTTCGATTCGGGAACAGCAGTATCGTCAATCGGTAATGACGCTCTCCTATTACGAGACCTCCGCCTTACCCCAGGCGAATCTGATTCTGCGAACCGCCGAACGGAGTTACCTGGGTGGCGATATTGAATACGTTGAATTTGTGCAAAGCACTACACAGGCCTGGCTCATTCGCGAGCAATATCTGGACGCCCTGGCCCACTATAACCAATCGATTATTGAACAGGATGCACTAACCGGCTATTCGCCCAAGGCTCCTTAATATACTCATTCCCCATGAAAACGACTCAAACGAAAAAACAGATAATTTTTGGGATATTTGTCGGACTAGCTGGCCTCTGGAGCTGTTCCTCCTCCGAAAAAAAGTCGGAAACGGCTCCCATATCGTCCAGTCAATCTGCGTCTACGGTTACCATCAGTGCCGCCCAGTTTATTGAAACAGGTATTCAACTGGGTGGCCCGGATACCCTTACGTTGGGAGAAACGATCCAGGCAACGGGTAAGCTCGAAGCCCCACCCGATCAATGGGCTACAGTGAGTGCCCCCATGGGTGGCTTTGTCCGGTCAGCCCAATTGGTGGAAGGGGATTTTGTCCGCAAAGGCCAGGTACTGGCTGTATTGGAGCACCCCGATTACGTCAAATTACAACAGGAGTACCTGCAAGCCAAAGCCAAGAATCGTTTTGAACGCCAGGAACTTGACCGACAAACCGAGCTGGTTCGGGAGGAAGTGGGCGCACGACGGAAACTACAGCAATCGACGTCGGAGTTTGAAACAACTACGGCTTTGCTGTCTTCACTGGAGGCCCAACTGGCTCAGCTGCATATTCCACTGGAAAGCCTTCGCAACGGAAAAATTAGCCGTACTATTCCGCTTCTGGCTCCCATTAGTGGGTACGTCGACAAAGTCAACCTACGCCTGGGCCAGTACGTGGGCACGACGGATGCACTCATCGAGATTGTTGGGAAAGAGCACCTCTACCTCGAACTGCGCGTTTTCGAGAATGATATCCGCCATGTTCGGGAGGGACAACTGGTGCGTTTCACCGTGCCCCAGCAACAAACCGGCGACATGCAGGCGAGAGTGATTCGGGTAGGCCAATCCTTTGACGCGCAAACCAAAACAGTACTGGTACATGCCGACTTAGTGGCGGGGAAACATGATCGACTTTTCGCTGGCTCGTATGTTCGCGCTACAATTCTGGCCGCTCCCCGGCAGGTGGTCGCCTTGCCCGAAGATGCGCTGATCAAAGAAGGCAACCGGGTGTTTGTTTACATTCGAAAGGCCAACAGTCCAGCAGGTACCTATCAATTTGGCATGCTTCCGGTCCGAGCTGGCATTACCCAAAATCATCGAACTGAAGTAGCCTTACCAGCCTCTATAGACCCATCCTCAATTGTGCGGCAAGGGGCTTATTTCATTAGTGCCGAACGGGCTAAGACAGCGGGGTAATTCTCAAGTCACTGACTAAATCAATCAACATGACACCAATTGTTCAACAAATTCTAGTTTACGCGCTTCTGCCTGCCCTTGGGCTTAGCCTGGGCGGATTAATAGCCGTTTATTTCCGGTTATCCATTAAGCTACAAAGTGCCGTACTTCATTTTGCAGCCGGGGTCATTTTCTCCGTTGTAGCCGTCGAGATTTTGCCCGAAGTGGTTCATTTACACCATCCTGTATTGACGGCCCTGGGGTTCGGGGCAGGCATCCTCCTGATGCTCCTGATCCGTCAATGGACGGAAGCAAAGGAACACCAGAGCAAAAAGAAAGATACCGGCGGAAAATGGCCCATTACGTTCCTGATTGTTATTGGTATCGATGTGTTTGTCGATGGCTTACTGTTAGGCGTTGGCTTTGCCGCGGGCGCAAAACAGGGGAAACTACTGGCGTTTGCGCTGGGAATCGAAAGCCTGTCCCTTGGACTGGCCACAGCAACGTCACTCGTCAAAAACAAGCTGACACGAGGCCGAATTAGTAGTCTGATTGTTGGCTTTGCCGCTTTATTTCTACTCAGCACGGGCCTGGGAGCCAGCCTGCTGCAAAATGTATCCGAACAAGTGCTGGATATGGTACTATCGGTGGGATTGGCAGCGTTGCTGTTTCTTGTTACCGATGAATTACTCACCGAAGCGCATATTGCCGAAGAGCCCGCCTGGTTAACCGCCACCTTTTATGCGGGGTTTCTCTTCTTTTTACTGCTGGGGATGGTTATGTAAGCTACGTTGGACCAATTCAGTAATTTTTTCAACCCTTCATGGCGGTTCACGTGTTACTACCTAACAACCGGCCTGACAATCGGATATCCAATCAGGTCTATTGTTTACTAGCTGACTCGTTCGTTATGACTAAACATTCTGTTGACCTCGACCAACTTAGCGTGAACACCATCCGACTGCTATCGGTCGATGCCGTTCAAAAAGCAAATTCGGGACATCCTGGTTTACCGTTGGGAGCCGCTCCTATGGCGTATGTTCTCTGGTCGCGCTTTCTGCGATTTAACCCCAAAGACCCCAAATGGCCCAACCGGGATCGATTTGTGTTATCCGCAGGGCACGGGTCTGCCCTACTCTACAGCCTGTTGCACCTGTACGGCTACGATCTTTCTCTGAATGACCTGAAACAGTTCCGGCAACTCCATTCAAAGACACCCGGCCATCCAGAATCAAATCTGACGCCTGGGGTTGAAGTAACCACTGGACCGTTGGGACAGGGTTTTGCCAATGGGGTTGGGATGGCAATGGCCGAAGCCTTTCTGGCCGCCACCTACAACCGAGATGGGTATACCCTCATGGATCATTACACCTATTCGATTGTTAGCGACGGTGATTTGATGGAGGGAATTGCCTCAGAAGCGGCTTCGCTGGCGGGTCACCTGAAATTAGGCAAGCTCATTTACCTCTACGATGATAACCTGATCTCGCTCGATGGCCCCACGAATCTGGCCTTTACCGAGGACCGGATGGCTCGGTTCGAGGCCTATGGCTGGCACACCCAGCAGGTAACCGATGGCAACAATCTGGATGCAATTGAAGCCGCCATTCGATTAGCTCAGGCCGAAACCGAACGTCCGTCTATTATCGCCGTGCGCACGATCATTGGCTACGGTAGTCCGCAGGAAGGTACCAGTAAAGTGCACGGTAGCCCATTGGGGGAAGAGAATGTGCGAAAAACGAAGGAATTCTTCGGTTGGGACCCCGACAAGTCATTTGTCATACCGGAGGAAGTAAAACCCCACCTGCTCGAAGCCGGAAAACGCGGAGCCGATGTACAGGCCGACTGGAAAAAGCAGTTTGCCGCTTATAAGGACCAATTTCCCGATCAGGCCAACGACTTTAGCCGATCCTTTTCCGGTAAGCTCCCCGAAGACTGGGAAGCTGATTTACCTAAATTTACCCCGGCCGATGGCCCACTGGCCACCCGTCAGGCGTCTGGTAAAGCACTGGAGGCTTTGAAAAAGCGGGTTCCTTTCCTGTTTGGGGGATCTGCTGATCTGGCATCGTCTAATGACATGCCCACAAAAGGCGATGTTAGTTTCCAGCCGGGTCGTTACGAAAACTCGAATATCTGGTTTGGCGTGCGCGAACACGCTATGGGCGCAGCTCTCAATGGAATGGCTCAACACGGTGGAATACACCCTTATGGCGGTACCTTCCTCAACTTTTCTGACTATATGCGGGGCGCTATCCGGCTGACTGCCCTTGCCGAATCGGCTGCAACGTTTGTGTTCACCCACGACAGCATCGGCTTAGGGGAAGACGGCCCCACGCACCAGCCCGTTGAGCAGTTCGTATCGTTACGCACCATTCCAAACGTAATTGTCCTTCGCCCGGCCGATGCCAACGAAACCGTTGAAGCCTGGCGCGTAGCCATGAAACAGCCTAAAACGCCTGTATTGCTGCTACTCTCCCGCCAGAAATTACCGGTGCTTGACCAGAGTAAATACGGTTCGGCACGGGGGCTGGAAAAAGGAGCCTATATTCTCAGTGAATGCGAAGGCATCCCCCAGCTTATTTTGATCGCCACAGGCTCGGAAGTATCGCTGGTACTGGAGGCTCAGACAGCGTTAAAAAAACAGGGTATTCGGTCTCGGGTTGTCAGTATGCCTTCCTGGGAGTTATTTGAGCAACAGGACAAGACCTATCAGCATCAGGTGCTACCTCCGGCTATCCGCAAACGATTGGCGGTAGAAGTAGGCTCCCCCATTGGCTGGCACAAATACGTTACCGACGAGGGGACGACCATCAGCATGAATCGCTTTGGCCTTTCCGGACCCGGCGAAGAGGTCATGGCTTACTTTGGTTTTACGGTCGAAAACGTTGTCAACCAGGCGAAAGCCGTTTTGAAAGGCCAACCAGAGGGTATAGAGAAGAAAGAGGTACTGTCCTGAACAAGTTACTGCGTTAAGGCTAAAGGTCATTATCGGTTTAGGGTTAACGCAGTAAAACAGATCGATGAAACGGCCGGTGTTCCGTTATAAATAACACACTTCTATAACCGTTCTTTATCGTCCATAACCAGAAGTTGGGCATCCCCAGAACTTTATGCCGGTCGAATGGCTTTATATTTGTACATAAACGAATACGCCGGGCTGTTCCGGCGTTTCGTTTTAATAAGCTAGACTATTAAATCTATAGACAATATACCTTATGTCTATTCAGCTCACTGACAATGTAAGTACAGCCGCCCGTCGCGACATTCTCGATCTGGCTCAGAAAATCGGTTCGTTTCAGCAAGGGGATATCGCCGATGAAGCGTTCCGGAAATTCCGTCTGACACGGGGTGTATATGGCCAGCGGCAACCAGGGGTACAAATGATTCGGATCAAGCTCCCCCACGGACGCATCACGGCCGATCAACTGGTTCGTATTGCTGACTTATCGGACAAGTATGCAACGGGCAACCTCCACGCTACTACCCGCCAGGATATCCAGCTGCACTTTGTCAAATTGGCCGATTCGCCCCAACTCTGGGCTGATCTGGAAGATGCGGGCATTACCCTGAAAGAAGCCTGTGGCAACACCGTCCGGAACGTAACCGGTTCGGCACGGGCAGGCGTTGATCCACTAGAGCCGTTTGATATAACCCCCTACGCTCACGCTATATTCGATTATTTCCTGCGTAATCCAATTTGCCAGGATATGGGTCGTAAGTTTAAAATTTCGCTTTCATCCAGCGAGAAAGACTCTGCTTATGGCTATATGCACGATGTTGGGCTAGTTGCCCGCACGCAGAATGGCCAGCGGGGATTCAAAGTAATGCTGGGTGGTGGTTTGGGCGCTCAGCCTTTTTCGGCACAAACCGCATTTGAGTTTCTGGAAGAAGACCGGGTAATTCCGTTTATTGAAGGTGTCATTCGCGTATTCGACCGCTATGGGGAGCGCCAAAAGCGGCATAAAGCCCGGATGAAGTACCTGCTCAATGACATTGGGCTAGAGGAACTGCTCCGTCGGATTGCCGACGAAACACCCGCTTTACGCGTCAAATCGTATGAAGTCGGCGAGACCTCCGGCAATTCGCTCTTTGCAACACCACCAGCCGCTCGTCCGGATGCTCCGGCTCCGAATGTCCTTAGTGGGAACGAAGGTTTTGAGCGCTGGCTGAAAACCAACGTTTTCGAACAGAAGCAGGCGGGATGGTATGCCGTTCAACTCCGGGTGTTACTGGGTGATATGCATTCCGATACAGCCCGTGCTCTGGCACAAATTGTAAACCAGTATGCAGCCGATGATATTCGGGTGACGGTCAATCAAGGGTACTTACTTCGTTTTGTGAAGCCTGAGGATTTACCTGCTATTTATGAAGCCTTGAATGCACTGGGATTAGCTGACCCTGGTTTCGATACCACCGCTGATATTACCACCTGCCCCGGTACGGACACCTGCAATCTGGCCATTTCAAGCAGTTACGGGATTACACGGGCACTGGAAACCATGATGCACGACGAATTCCCGGATCTGGTATTCAACGACGATATCAAAATCAAGATTTCGGGCTGCATGAATGGCTGTGGACAGCACTCGGTGGCCAACATTGGCTATCACGGCTCATCACTCAAAAATGGGGCTTACGTGCTCCCTGCCCTACAAGTGCTGCTCGGGGGCGGTTTCAACGGAAAAGGCGAAGGATTGATTGCCGACAAAGTCATTAAAATCCCGGCTAAACGTGGTCCCGATTCGTTGCGTTATTTACTGCGTGACTTCGAAGCGAATTCATTCGATGGCGAGTACTATAGTGATTACTATGCCCGTCAGGGGAAAAACTACTTTTACCAGTTACTGAAACCACTGGCCGACCTCAAAACTCTCATTGACAGTGATTATATCGATTGGGACCATACGGAACAGTACGTAACGGAGGTTGGTATTGGTGAGTGCGCTAGCGTACTAATCGACCTGGTGGCTACAACCCTGACAGAAGCCAGCGAAAAACTGGGCTGGGCACGGGAAGCCCTTGCGGAAAGTCGCTGGTCCGATGCCTTATACCATACATACAACGTATTTATAACAGGGGCTCGAGCCGCCTTGATGAGTCGGGACGTACCCACTAATACGCAACATGGCATTGTTAGCGATTTCGATAAAACCTTTGTTGGTGAACCGGATTTCCACCAGGTAGAAGGCGAGTTTAAAGCACTGGTGTTCAGTATAAACAAACAGGAGCCGTCGGAAGAGTTTGCCCGCCGATTCATTGCCCAGGCCGAAGCGTTCCTGCAAACCGTTCAAGCCAACCGCGAAGCTCAGATCGAGCAGGAAGGTTTACCCGAACTACAGGAATTAACCCAGGCGCAGGACAGTTAATTTTCAATGAGTGAATGAGCGAATGAGTGAATAAGCTTCGCGTTAGCAACTCACTCATTCGCTCATTCACTCATTCATCATTGAAATCATGAAACTTACTCTTGTAGGAGCGGGTCCGGGAGATGCGGATCTGATAACGGTAAAGGGAATCAAAGCGTTACAACAGGCCAATGTGGTTATGTATGATGCACTGGTTCACCCGGATTTACTCGACTATTGCCGTCCCGACACCCTGAAAGTCTACGTAGGCAAACGCCGGGGCGCCTATTCGTGCGTTCAGGAAGACATTAATCCCTTGATCGTACACTATGCGCAACAATACGGGCATGTAGTGCGGCTGAAGGGTGGTGATTCGTTTGTATTTGGGCGTGGTTATGAGGAAGTTGATTACGCTCGTCAGCACGGGATCGACACGCATGTAGTGCCCGGTTTGTCGAGTAGCTATGCGGTACCTGCCGCAGCAGGAATACCCCTCACCACGCGAGGTCTCTCTGAAAGTTTCTGGGTAGTAACGGGTACCACTAAAGAAGGGCAACTGTCAGCCGATCTTACCTTGGCAGCTCAGTCGTCGGCAACGGTTGTGATACTGATGGGCATGCACAAACTGGCAGAAATTATGGCCGTTTTTGCGAATTGTGGTAAAACCGAAACGCCCGTTGCCATCATTCAGAATGGAACCCTACCCGAACAGCAGCTTGTGATTGGCAATGTAGAAACCATCAACGAGAAAGTGGCAGAGTCTGGGATCAGTAATCCCGCAATCATCGTCATCGGCGAAGTAGCCGCACTTCCACAAATAGACCTCCAAACGGTTCTTAGCGCGGCTAAAGTAGGCCTGTAAGTGAACCCCATTTCTAGTTTGTCATATCCCGTTCGACCCCATTCGGGGTCGTATGTCTATAGTAAAAGATACCTCTATAAACATACGACCCCGAATGGGGTCGAACGGTTACTGCACGACTTGCACAATTTCATCGGGGGTCACTTTCGTCTGCTCGCCGGTTAGCATATTCTTTAGCGAAAGGATGCCTGTCTGCACTTCTTCCGAGCCAATCAGCACCACATACGGGATAGCTTTGGCATTGGCATAGTCCATCATCTTTTTCACTTTCGCCAGGTCAGGATACACCTCCGAGACAACATTGGCAGCGCGGAGTTTACTCAATAAAGGCAAGGCAACTCCGCGAGCTTCCAAATCGAATGGGATGATGAGCACCTGGGTTCCCTGCCCAGCATTTGCCGGAAACAGGTTTAGCTCCTCCATCACGTCATAAATCCGGTCTACACCAAACGAGATTCCCACGCCCGATAAACCTGGCATACCGAAGGCGCCCGTCAGGTTATCATAGCGTCCACCCCCACTAACACTTCCAATCGATACGCCGTTAGCTTTTACCTCAAAAATGGCTCCGGTATAGTACGAAAGCCCACGGGCCAGTGTCGGATCTAATTCTACACGGCTGTCTGCTAAGCCGTATTGACTGACTAATTCAAGTGTTTCTTTAAGTTCGGTAATTCCCTGGCAAGCCGTTTCGGATGAAACAAGCCATGTTTGGAGTTGATCCACTACCTGAGATACCTCCTGATTCATAAACCCAAACAGTGGATCAAGGTTAACAATGGCCTCCTCCGTAAAACCTCGTTCCCGAAGCTCATCCAGTACTTTCTCCTTACCGATCTTATCCAGTTTATCAATAGCCACAGATAATAACCCCTCCTGGCCGGGTGCTCCTATTACCTCAGCGATACCCGCCAGAACTTTCCGGTTGTTTAACTTCAGCGTGAAATCCTGAATATTGAGATTTCTAAATACCTCGTGGATCATGAGAATGATTTCGGCCTCACAAATCAATGAATCAGTACCAACTACATCGGCATCGCACTGGTAAAATTCCCGGTAGCGCCCTTTCTGTGGTCGGTCGGCACGCCAAACGGGTTGCATCTGATAACGCTTGAAAGGCATGGTCAGGTTATTCCGGTTCATCACCACGTAGCGGGCGAAGGGAACCGTCAGGTCATAACGCAGGCCTTTTTCGGAAATTTTAGGGGTTAGTTTTTTAGACCCCGACGCCAGATCGAGTTCGGTAAGCGTAGCGGCAAAATCGCCGGAATTGAGGATTTTGAATAATAACTGGTCACCTTCGTCACCGTATTTTCCTGTTAGGGTTGACAGGTTTTCCATGGATGGGGTTTCGAGGGGCTGGAAGCCAAACCGTTGGAATGTCCTGCGAATGGTATCGAATATAAATAGCCGTTTGCGCATTTGCTCCGGGCCAAAGTCACGGGTGCCTTTTGGTAAGCTTGGTTTTTGCATGCTGCAAAATTAAGAGACAGGAGTACAGGATTTGCAGAAATCAAAAAGGTTTATGGACAGGATTACAGGATTAACAGGATTTTTAGCCCATCCAACTTCCGTTAATCCTGTCAAATCATTTCTTTTAACTGGCATGGTAGTATAAAAATCCTGTCAATCCTGTCAATCCTGTCAGAAAAAACCGTATTTTTGCACCTTGATTTTGAACCGATACGTTAAAAACATACAATCATGGGAGTAACAGAACTAAAGCGTAAGGCTCGCCGGAACCGCGCTATTGCCAACAATAAAGTAAATGCGATCAAGCAATTGCTGCGTAAGCCAACGATCAAGAACGTAGATATTGACGCCATCAAGGCATCGTTTGCAGAAAAGAAAGCTGCTTAAGTTTTTTCAATGACTTGTTTCAGTCATTTAACCTCGCCCTTAGTAGGCGAGGTTTTGCGTTTCTGGAGAATCCGGGTCAGTTCGCGATCCCGCTTTTTAAGCTCCCGGCGCACAAACCGGCGATAGTCCAACTGAGCCCGGTAGCGAACCGCCTGCCCAAATAATAATAGTCCACTGTTAATCAGGATCAGGCTATACGCACCCCATAGAAACCATTGCCGAAACGGAGCTCCCGAATGGTTTGCCTCAGCTGCTACACTCAACACACACAGTCCCGCACTAAACAACAACAAACCCAGAGGAGCTATAATCAGTCCCTTCGTTCGGGTGCTCATACGTTTCACTAATCGTTGGCCGGGTGGTTTAGCAAGCTTGGTCATAGAAATGCGTCGTTCAGCGGAATTTGGTAGATAACGTTCAACAGGCCAATTTCGTTACGATTGGTGAAGGGTTGGCCTAAATATAAACGAAAATGGTCTATTGATCCTTTTCAGGATGGGTACTCAATACTAGCCCCTGTTTCGCGAAACTGTTTCGGTTCCCAAAATCGTTTCCAGCCTTCACTTAAAAACCCTACCCCATAACCTGTTAATTGGACAAAGGCTGCCTCGACACTCAGTAAACCAACTTGTAAACTTTTTTCTTTTCGGGTAGCATCAATAAAAATGAGGATTGCCAATACGATAAGTACACTCAAGGCAAGCCAGAAGAGTACGGGGCTTATTAAGGCCCAGACCGGTACGGTGGCTAAAAACAGCGTGAATAAAGCCGGAAAGGTATGAACGAGCTTTAGCTCGCTGGGATAATACCGGGAGATGTTAATCCGGGCGCGACCAAAAAAACGAAGCTGCCGAAAAAACTGACCAAAACTTGTTCGACGTTTGTGATAAATAAAAGCGTCCTGGATTAAGCCGGTTTTGAATCCGTTCTCGATAATGCGGATCGCAAATTCAATGTCCTCCCCCATCCGACTTAGTTTATACCCGCCGATCGTTTCCCAGACCTTCCTCGATAAGCCCATATTGAAACTTCTTGGGTGATAGGTACCGCCCAGATTTTTGCCACTGCCCCGAATGCCTCCTGTTGTAAAAGGTGAAGTCATGGAGTAACTAATGGCTTTCTGAATAGGCGTAAACTCAGGATGGGCCGCATCAGGACCGCCATAAGCATCTAACCAGGAGCTCGTAAGCTGTTCGTTGACAACCTGGAAGTAGTGATCAGGAATGAGCGCGTCTGAATCGAAAATAACGAAATAATCACCCTTAGCCTGCTTAAAACCGTAGTTTCGGGTGAACCCCTGTCCTGAGTTCTCTTTAAAAAAATACCGGATAGTAAGCTGGTTTTCGAACTCCGTTACGACTCCATCTGCTTTTAATTTAGAGCCGTCCTCAACAACAATAACTTCAAAACTGGTGTAGGTCTGTTTTGTCAGACTACTCAGCAACTCGCGAAGTTCGTCGGGGCGATTGAAGATGGGGATGATAATGGAGAAGAACATAACAATGCATACTATAGAATGAATACTGTAAAATGGGTAATACCCCTGCAAGGCTATCACCAACTGTCCATCTTACAGTATTCAGTCTACAGTATGCATTACTTCCAATAAACTTTCGTCATTCGCCTGAATTACCTGCTCTACTAACTCATCCGTTAAGGCTACCGACAAGAACAGGCTTTCGAACTGCGAGGGTGCCAGGTAAACACCCCGCTTGAGCATGGCGTGAAAATACCGCCCAAACAAGGGTATGTCGCAGGTCTTGGCATCTGTAAAGTTCGATACGGGCTGCTCCGTCATGAACAGCGTGAACATAGAGCCCAGGTGATTGATCGTATAATTCAGCCCGATTTTCAGTAGACTAGCCTTGAAACCGGAGGTTAGCTTCTCGCCAATTTCCTCCAGGTGCGTATAAACTTCGGGATGTTCATTCAGGTGGTGCAACATCGCTAATCCGGCCGACATCGCAATTGGATTGCCTGACAGGGTTCCGGCCTGATAGACGGGTCCAGCGGGAGATACCATATTCATGATATCAGCACGACCACCGTAAGCGCCGACAGGCATCCCGCCACCGATGATTTTCCCCATAGTGGTCAGGTCCGGAATAATGCCAAATCGTTCCTGTGCTCCGCCCTTTGCTAATCGGAAGCCGGTCATGACTTCGTCGAAAATCAGAACAACACCATGCTTGTCGCAGAGCGAACGAATTTCTTCCAGAAAACCGGGTTCGGGCAATACGCAGCCCATATTGCCCACCACAGGCTCCAGAATGACAGCCGCCACCTGGTTATGGTTATTATCCAGCAACGCTTCTACAGCCGCCAGATCATTGAACGGTGCAGTCAGTGTATCGGCAGCCGTAGCTTTTGTAACACCTGGACTATCCGGGATGCCCATCGTCATGGCACCACTTCCGGCAGCGATCAAAAATGAGTCGCCGTGGCCATGGTAGCAGCCTTCAAACTTGATGATCTTGTCCCGATTGGTAAACCCACGCGCTACCCGAATGGCAGCCATGGTAGCCTCTGTACCGGAGTTGACCATCCGTACCTTCTCCACGGAAGGAACCATTGTCGTAATCAATTCGGCCATCTCGACTTCTTTGCGCGTCGGAGCTCCAAATGAAAACGAATGCTGGATGGCATCCCGAACAGCTTTTTCTACGGGCTCGAAGGCATGCCCTAAAATCATGGGGCCCCAGGAATTGATCAGTTCAATATATTGGCGACCATCTTCATCATAGAGATAAGGCCCTTTGGCCGACTTGATAAAAAGTGGTGTACCGCCTACCGCCCGGAATGCCCGCACCGGTGAGTTTACTCCGCCAGGAATCAGCGTTTTAGCTTTTTCGAATAACTGTTCGCTCGTTGTCATTTTTGTGGAGTGAGTGGACTGGGTGGAGTAAGTGTACTGAGTGGGATAGGGCTATACTTACTCTACTCATTACACCTATTTCACTTACTCCACTAATTAATTTTAACCAACCGCCCATCTTCGTATTTTACGATTGGTACGATTTGGTTTTCATTCGTTTGTGTATAGTCGAAACCCGACAGTAAATAATCGTCTGTATCAGAGTGCAGATTGCTTCGATTCCGGGCCTGGAGTCCATTTTTCGCCAATTGCCGCCCAAAGAAAAGCATCATGTCATAGCCTTCACTGGCAAAAACGGATGGTATCGTATTCCGTTTGGCTACGTATTGCTCCTGAAACGAGATGACCGGCTCACGTGAGGTATCTATGAAATCGGGGTAAAGTAAATACAAATCCTTCCGATTGAAGGTTGATGTTGAATTTCGATAAAAATCAAAGGCCGATGCCGTGGTAATGAGTGGCCCCATCACATGCCGTCGACTGAGCGCATCGATCATCCGTGCGCCATCTTCTTCGTTACTACTGGCAAAAAACACATGGCCAACATTGATTGTAGCCGTCGTAGCAGCCGGACGCGTCGTAGTGGGTTTTCCCGTTAGTTGCATGGCATCGGCCATGGCCTGTGCTGTACCACTTACTTTCCGAAAATCAATTACGGTATAATTCTGCTGTTTGAGTTCATTCTGGTAGGTCATTGCCAGCAATGAATCTTTACGGGATGTCCCAAAATAAATGGCCGCCCGGCGGCTCCCATTCAGGCTACGGGTATAGTCGGCCACTTTTTTTGCCTGCTGATTCATCGACGGTTGTGCCAGAAAGGACATGGGTTGATTCGCCACCAACTCGCTACTCGTCGCAATGGGGTTCAGCAGCAGGATATTATTTTGATTGGCATAGGCCGAAGCAATCCGATTCGGTTCTATATAAAGCGGCCCGATAATCAGATCTGTTTGCGCAAAGGCAGGGCTATTAACTAATTCCAGCGTTTTGTTGGCGTCATTATCAAGATCGTAGGCAAACACATTGACCGTGATCCCTTCCTCCTGCAACTTGGCTTTGGCCATCTTGATCCCATCGTACAGGTCATACACATACTGATTGGCACGGGCTCGTTTTTCAGCATTGAACTCATCGAGCCGGAACGGAAACATCACCGCAATGTTATAATAGCCTTTTGGGCGTGAATTACGGGTGGGCGATGTAACTGGCTGACTGGTCTGATTTGGTGTACCTACAACCGTTGATGTGGAGGATTGGGTAGCTGTTACGCCCGGAACGCCAAACCGATTGGTTAGTCGGTCAGACAGTTCCAGATCATCTTTATCGCTAGCGGTTCGTTGGATCAGATCAATCAGGGCAAGCCCAATAATTCGATCATTCGGGAAATTTCTGTTTAGTTGTTTTAGGCTTGTTAGATCAGTAATTCTGTGTATAAAATTCTGTTCCAGTTTCGTAACGTCTGGGCGAAGTGCAGGATCACTTATTTGCTGAATAGTCGTTAGTGCCTCTTCATATTGACCCATTTCCATGGAAACAGCAGCAAGCAAATAATAGGCATCGTTTACTTTACGCCAGTCTGGAAATTGGTCCATTAACTGTTTAAGCATCAGCCGGGATTGAGCAAAATTTCGCTGACGAAATGCGGCAATAGCATAATAATAACTGGCATAGGGGGCCAGAGGCCCCCGTTGCTGAATCAGTACATTCAGATCCGTTTTTGCCCGCTCATAATCGCCTGACCGCAGCAGGTTAACCGCGGCATTGTAGCGTTTCTGAACCTCAGGTGCTATCTGAGCCGTAGTTGTGTGCCCCTGCAGCAAGCAGAACAGACAAACAACCATCAGCTTATACCAACACGATTTACCGTTCATGTTTATTGGGTTAATGCAAAAAAGTAATGAGTTAAGCATGTGGCGTGAAGAGTGAAGAATAATCTATCATGTCTATTCTTACTCTTCACGCTACATGCTTAACTCACAGCTTGACTCTCCACTTACTTCTTGGACTTTGCTTTCCGTTGTGCTTCGTCAGCCTGTTTGCGGGCTTCTTCAGCAGCCGCCAGTTGTTTTTGCAGAAGCGCCTGGAATCCACCGGGTTTCTTACCCTGACCAGCGGCATTTTTCCGCCGATTTTCGTCCAGTACCGCTTTTATTTTGTCCTCATCAACAAACCGGCGAATGAGTTGCTGTTGGGTGATGGTCACTACGTTCGACACGAAGTAATAGAATGTTAAACCAGCCGGATACGAGTTCAGGACAAACATAAACATCAGCGGGAATACATAGCTCAGCGCTTTCATATTCACCGGACCCGGTTGTGTTGGCGTCGTTTGGTTGTTGTAGTAAGCGTACGCGATGGAAGATGCCGTCATCAACACAGTGAACAAGCTCAAATGACTACCCACAAACGGAATGGCGGGAAACTTAATGAACGCATCGTAGGTAGACAGGTCACTTGCCCACAAAAATGATTTCTGCCGCAATTCAATGAGGTTTGGGAAGAGCATAAACAGGGCAAACAGAATTGGCATCGTAGCCAGCACCGGAACGCATCCACTCAGCGGGCTTACCCCTACCTCCTGGTATAGCTTCATTTGCTCAGCCTGCTGCTTGGCCATATCATCGCCAACGCGTTCTTTCATCTCATTCAACTCCGGTTGCAGCACCCGCATTTTAGCCATACTAACGTATGACTTATAGGTTAAGGGGGTTAGAATCAATTTTACAAACACCACCAGGGCAATGATTAGCAACCCGTAATTCGAAATAAACTTTTCGAAGTAGTTAAAGACCGGTACAAAGAAATACTTGTTAATGGGTTTCAGTACAGAATAGCCTAAATACACGTTCCGATCAAATTCCGGGGCTACGCTTCCCAGCAACTGAAAGTCATTCGGGCCATAAAAGAGTTTGTACTGCCCTTTACCCGCTTTAACATCAGCCATCGAAAGACTTACATCTGCAATGGCGGTTTTCACAACACTGCTGTCTGTTGGATCAACAAGCGCTTTAAAGTTAGCCTTGGTTAATGGAGCATTCTTAGCCACAAATCCCGCCAGGAAATACTTGTGTTTAACCGTAAACCACTGTACGGGCTCCTCAACAGTAACTTCCTGATTACTTTCGCCCTCGGTCAGGTTTTGAAAGTTCTCATCGGCAGTAAGGTAATTGATCGTGGCAGCCCGACGGTTGTTGCTCAGGTCGTTTTCATACTGCCGCATCTTATCTTCCCAAAAGAACCGGATATTGTCGTTAGTGACAGCATTACCCAGACCATTTAGTTTCAGACCATAGTCCAGCACATAACCCTCGGCGGGTATAGTGTACACTTGCTCAACCGACTGCCCTGGCGCAACTTCCGCCCGGAATGTAATTTGCTGTGGCTGGCCGCTAACCGTGCTGTTTTGAGCCGTTGTCTGGTAATACAGTTTGTGCAAATCGACTTTACCCCGATTAGTGGGCAATTCCAGTAATGACTTGCTGCTTTGCTCGTCGATGAGCACCAATGGTTTCTGATCGTAGGTCTTGTAGTTTTTTAATACAACCTCCTTCACACGGCCACCCTGCGTACTAAACGTTACTTTAATATCTTTATTCTCAATGATAATATCGCGGGCCTCACCCGTGGCGGCAGCGGCAAAATCACCAAACTGAGCTTTAGCAGCAGCGGAATCGAGCGGTTGCTCTGCCTTGGCAATAGCGGCCTCCGCCCCGGAGGCTGACTTCGGTTTCGTGGTTTGTGTTATTTGGGCCGGCTGTTTTTCGGGCGCGGGTTTCGGTACCAGTAGCTGATAGCCGACCAGCATCGCCAGAATCAGGACAATGCCAATTATTTGATTACGATCCATTTTTATAGTTTGATGTTTGATGTACGATGTTTGATGTTGTAGCTCCCGGAGAAACCACAAACGTCAAACATCAGACGTCAAACTGAATTTCGTGCAAAATTACAGCAATCTAGCTGCTTAATCAACCGCATCGACAGTTTCTACATGGGCGGTTGTTGTAGATGCGGGTTCGGCACGTTTTTGCTGACTATAGGCCAGCGCGGCCTTTACAAATTTCACAAAGAGCGGATGCGGATTTAACACCGTGCTTTTAAGCTCTGGGTGAAACTGCACGCCTACATACCAGGGATGGACTTCCTTAGGTAGCTCAACCACTTCAACTAAGCCCGTTTCCGGGTTAATACCGGTTGGGCGGAGTCCTGCTTTTTCAAAAGCGGCTAAGTAATCATTATTGAATTCATACCGATGGCGATGGCGTTCACTAATCTGCGTCTTGCCATAGATATGGTGTGCCAGCGAATCGCGTTTAAGTTTACAGGCATAGGCCCCTAACCGCATCGTTCCGCCTTTGTCGGTAATGCTTTTCTGCTCTTCCATCATACTAATGACCGGATTAGCCGTGTGGGGCTCCATTTCAGTCGAGTGGGCGTCTTCGATACCCATCACGTTCCGGGCATATTCGATCACCGCCATCTGCATGCCTAAACAGATACCCAGGAATGGAATACCCTGTTCGCGGACGTAACGCACTGCATTGATTTTTCCATCAATACCACGCTCCCCAAAACCAGGCGCAACCAGCACCGCATCCAGTTGACTCAGTACCTCAGAGCAGTGGTGTTCATCCACCAGAGTTTCCGATTGAATCCACTCCAACTGCACTTTACACTCGTTGGTAGCGCCTGCATGAATGAACGACTCCGCAATCGACTTATAGGCGTCGTGAAGCTCAACATATTTCCCCACCAACCCAATACGGACAACATCGCCAGGGTTCTTGAGTCGCCCCAAAAACGCTTTCCAGACGTCCAGATCAGCATCTTTGTCGTTGTAGAGATCCAGCATATACAACGCCCGCTGGTCGAGACGCTCCTTTTGCATGAGCAAGGGTACGTCGTAGATCGTCTCTGCATCAATCGCTTCGATCACAGAACTCACCTGAACGTTACAGAACTGTGCAATTTTCCGACGAATATCCTGCGGCAAGGGGTGTTCGGTTCGGCAGGCAATGATATCAGGTTGCACGCCATTTTCGAGCAACATCCGGACCGAGTGCTGCGTGGGTTTCGTTTTCAGTTCACCCGCCGATTGCAGATAAGGCACCAGTGTAAGGTGAATAACAAGGGTATCTTTTTCCCCTAGCTCAAACTTCAACTGCCGAACAGCTTCGACAAACGGCAGCGATTCGATATCGCCCACGCAACCACCAATTTCGGTAATCACGATGTCGTACTCACCCGTTTCGCCCAGAAGCCGGATATTCCGTTTGATTTCGTCGGTGATATGCGGCACAACCTGCACCGTTTTACCCAGGAAATCGCCACGACGTTCGCGGGTGATGACGTTGTTGTAAATACGCCCGGTGGTAATGTTGTTGGCCTGCGAGGTTGGTCGATTCAGGAATCGCTCGTAGTGGCCAAGGTCGAGGTCGGTTTCAGCGCCGTCGTCGGTGACGTAGCATTCACCGTGTTCGTACGGATTGAGGGTGCCGGGGTCAATGTTGATATACGGATCGAATTTCTGGATCGTTACCGTAAGCCCCCTGGATTGAAGCAATTTAGCCAGCGAAGAAGCAATAATGCCCTTGCCTAATGATGAAGTTACTCCGCCAGTAACAAAAATATATTTCGCGGATTTTGGTCCCGTAGCCGCCATGATTGAAACCTGTTTAGGTCGTTACGGGATGTAAAGGTAAGAGAAATTTAGGAGGAAAGAGAGGATGACAGAAGGAAAAGTTGGTAGGTTTACGCTAATCAATTGGCCATCAGCCGGCTGTTCACTAAATCTTTATGTTGTCTCTTCTTTTTCCCTTTATCTTTACATCATCCAGACAATAGGCGTCAAGTAATTGCGCAAATTATTAACCACAGAGACACAGAGGCCACGGAGATCAACCATTGTTTTACCTCTGCCCCCCCTCCTGATTATGGATCAAAAACTTACCTTTCGCTTAGCCACCGAGAACGATCTACTCACCATCATCAAACTACTCGCCGACGATGCCTTGGGTGCCTTGCGGGAAAACATAGAACTGCCTCTTTCAGAGAACTATACCAAGGCATTTTTCCGCATCTCAAACGATTTTAATCAAGAGTTAACCGTTGCTGAAATCAATGGCGAAATCGTTGGCACGTTCCATATATCGTTTATCCAATACCTCACACATCAGGGCGGATTGCGAGCGCAGATTGAAGCTGTTCGCGTGCATTCAGCCTACCGCGGCAATGGGCTCGGAACCCGGCTTTTTAGCTATGCCATTAACCGGGCTACAGAAAAAGGCTGCCATATGATCCAATTGATAACGGATAAGAAACGACCCAGAGCTATTCAATTCTATGAAACGCTGGGTTTCATAGCAACAAACGAAGGCATGAAACTTAGGTTAGCATAGTAATAAGTAAGCGAATAATACAATAAAGTGCAATTAAAAAAAATATTAATTTGCAACAAAAACCTTAATGCCTACCGTACTCCGCATCGATTGATTTCGATTCTTCTTTTACAGTAAAGAAGGTAATGAGCCACCCCATATACACATCGAGCAAGGTGATGATGTTGCCAAATTCTGGCTCGAACCTGTTGAATTGGAATCTTCTTATGGCTTTTCAGCGAAAGAAATAAATCAAATCCGTAAATTAGTAGTAGAATATCAAGTAACGCTCCTGCAAGCCTGGCATGGCTACTTTAACTAAAAATCCAGAAACCGTTTTCGCCACCGATGTGTGGTTTGAAGATAGTAAACTATATGTCCGCCTAACGGATGGTCGAGAGGTTGGTGTACCTATTGATTGGTATCCCTGCTTACGAGACGCTTCCGAAGTAGATCTCAACAATTGGCGATTTATAGGCCGAGGGCAAGGTATTCATTGGGAAGCTCTTGATGAAGATTTATCGGTAGCAAGTTTCTTACGATTCTAATTGTCACAAAAAAAGGCCCTGAGGAGTTTCTCAGGGCCTTTTTTTGTTGTAAATTGTTATTCCTTCCAGGCATCAATCTCACGTTGTTCATACGCAAGACCATATTGCTTCAGGACATCGTCTGGCACACCGTTCCACTGATTGGGTACGTTTCCTACATAACCCAGATCTTTGATACCGATCTGACTGGTATAAAAACCAGAAGCGGTCATGTTACGCATCATCGAGAAGAACGAAGCGCCCTGCGTCATGTCGGGAGTGGCTTTGCTCGGGTAGGCAATCTGATCCACCATGTCGATCTGCTGCGCTTTGGTGCATAGCACAAACTGCTTGCCATAGCGTTTCACGCAGGTGTTATCCAGCCATTTAATACCACCCCGCATAGGCGTCTGGTTGCGGGGCTGGTCTTTCATCATAAACTCGATGAAAGCCGGAACACCCGCCTGCGAGGCACTCCCCGACCGCTCATCGGCAGGAATGATGATATCGCACAGAACGGTAACGGTTTGTAGTTCGTGGGGGGTAAAGAATTTCTCGGCATGAAGCTTGGCATCACGCTCAGCTTCATGCTTCTGCCGTCCACCCGGAATTTTCAGGGGTTTCGGGTCTGGTGGCTCAGGAACGTTGGCTTCGACAGGATTAACAGCTAAACCAAAGCTGGCGAGCGATAGCGTTTTTAAGGAATCTCTGCGTTTCATAAACCTTCGGGTTTGAGGTTTGTAGTTTGTAGTTCGAGGTTATAGTCCGGTAAATCTTCAGAAACGATGTACTTATTCCCCTTGTAAGTGGAACGGTTCAAATACGCAATCAAATTTGTTATCATTCGACTAACTTCTTCGGCCTGAGCATACAGACTGTCGAACGTGGTCTGGGTAATATATGATTGATCCAATGCCCGATACAGTTGTGATCTTACTTCTCCAGCAGATCCCTTAGCCATACCCAGAAACTGAATAAACTCACCTTTTCCTCCACGCTCAAAACCTTCTGCTATATTATCCATGGCTGACCCACTAGCACGACGTATCTGGCCCTTAAGATCAAAATCTTTGGCAAATGGTCCTTGCGAAGTAATTAGGTATACTTCTTTTGAGACCAAACGAGCTTTTTGCCAAGCCTTCAATTCTTCAAAACGCTGTAAAGTTGCCATGTACTTATAACGTCAGACCTCGAACTACAAACTTCAAACTGATTTATATATTTTTCTTTTTGACTTCATCGATCAGATACTCACTGGTACGCATGGAGCTGGCCAGAATTGTCCAGGTTACGTTTTTGTCGCCCTGCGAGACGAACGGAGCCGCATCAACGACAAACAGGTTTTTCACATCGTGAGCCTGCTGCCATTTGTTCAGCGCCGATTTTTGTGGGTCGTTACCCATCCGAACCGTACCGACTTCGTGAATGATTTTTCCAGGCGCTTCCAGACCGTAATTATTCTCAGGACCTGGTTTATTACCCAACGGAACACCCCCCATCGAATGAATGATTTCTTCGAAGGTATCCTGCATGTGTTTGGCCTGCTTTATCTCATTCTCCGACCATTTGTAATGGAAACGCAGGGTTGGAATACCGTACTTATCCACGCTGTTCGGGTCAATTTCACAGTAGTTGCTTTCGAGCGGAATCGGTTCTCCACGACCAGCCATACCAATATAAGCCCCATAGAACCGACGGTAATCATCTTTCAGACCTGCGCCATAGCCACCGCCAGTCTTCATCTTACCATCCCGACCGGGGAACCGGCCGTTCATGTTCTCAATGCCACCACCAAAGCCGTAGCCAGGCATACCCATGCCACCACCGTACTCGATGTGATAGCCGCGCGGGAAATCCAGTTTCTTGTTATCAAGCCACCAGGGCGTAAATACGTGCATACCACCTACGCCATCTTCATTATAGCGTTTACGATCCATCAGAGCCGGAACAAACCCAGAACGACTAGCGCCGGTCGAGTCATTCAGGTATTTGCCGATTACGCCACTGCTATTGGCCAGTCCAGTCGGGAAACGGGATGATTTAGAGTTCAGTAAAAGCCGGGCTGTTTCGCAGGTACTGGCACTCAGGATAACCGACTTCGCCTTAATCGTAACCTCCTCAAGCGTACGGGTATCCACATAACTTACGCCTGTTGCCAGACCCGTTTTGGGGTCGGTCAACACTTCACGGGCCATAGCTCCGTTGATAAGGGTTACGTTACCGGTTTTAACCGCAGGAATACAAAGTACCGACGACGACGAGAAGTCGGCATACGCCTGACAGGCACGTCCGCACTGGCTACAATAGAAGCAAGAGCCACGGTCTTTATTGATGGGTTTGGTCAGGATGCTCAAGCGCGATGGAATAACCGGAACCCCAATACTCTTCGCCCCTTTCCGAAGCATCAGTTCATGCAGGCGGGGTTTAGGCGGTGGCAGGAAGTGGCCGTTCGGTTCATTTGGAAAATCGGTCTCTATCGAACCAAATACCCCAATCATCTTGTCAACCCGATCGTAAAATGGCTTCAGATCGTCGTACGTGATTGGCCAGTCATCGCCTATTCCGGTAAGTGAACGACGGCGGAAATCATCCGGGCCGAAGCGCATAGAAATACGACCCCAGTGGTTGGTTCGTCCGCCCAGCATCCGGGACCGGAACCAATAGAATTCGGTACCCTGTTTGGCAGAGTACGGCTCACCTTCAATATCCCAACCACCCCAGGCAGCGTCAAAATCACCGAACGCACGCGTTGTACTCGCGCCACGCCGGGGTGACTCCCAAGGCCATTTCAATTGGGTAATGTATTTGGGATCAGCCGGGTCAAAATAACCACCCGCTTCTAACAACGCGACTTTCGCACCAGCTTTCGCCAGCGTATAAGCCGCCATGCCACCCCCAGCCCCTGAGCCAACGATGACTACATCAAATTGGGTGGGTGCTTTTTGAATCTGAAATGGATCCATGCAGAATTTATAAAGAATTATTGGTTTTGCTGAGACAAGTAACCTGATTATGCTAATAAAAGCAACTGGAGATTAAAATTACCCTAAAGTAGTACGAAGAACCCGATATTTCGGACTAGTACCCGTCCAATTTAGATTGTTTTTAGGTAGCAACGTCGTCTATGCACGTATCAGCCATCTGTCAGAAGACCCCAAATCGCTATGTAGTCCTAGTCGAACAAGTACCAGTCGACGCCAAACGAGAAACCCCGGCGCATTTGCAGGAAACCAGGCGATACAAAATAGCCCGCCTGTGGCAAGCCCTGATTGGCATGGGTAAGCTTTACAAACAATCTCGTTCGGTTGATGCGCAGATTGGCATATAGATCGGCCAGTATGGCCCCTTCAACCTTCTCCGTGTTCTGAAGATAAAACTGCTGCGTGACCGGCATATAGGCATCGGCAAAATAAGACGACTTATAATGTAAATCAATGCCGGTTTGAATATACAGGACTTTGGCATATAGAAATTCATACTGGATACGGGTATTCATAAAAAATGGCGGTATCCGGAGCACATCCGACCTTGATTGAACCGTATAATACCCCTGTCCAGATACCAGAAATTTACCTAGTTGAAAATGATAGCCTAGTCCGGTTCGAAGCACACTGAACGAGCCATCGACCTGCTGAGGTGTGGCTTTGTCGTCAAAGTAAATATAATTCGATAACAGGTAGTAATCTAGACTCGGTTCAATTCGAAGCTGTCTGTAATGAAGGTTCAGCTTGCCATAGGCATGGTTAAAAATTGGCAATCTGAAATCGTTCCGCCAGAAAAAAACCATGCTCTGATACCGCTCCTGCATCAACGTGGGATTTGTGGAGATTGACGAATAACCAGCCGTTAGAAATTTACTCTCAAGCTCTCCCTTGAGTCGATATAGGAGGTTTCCCTTGGTATTCGTGCCAAATTCAGCTTCAGCCGTCAGGCGTGATAAACTATCCGGGAAATAATAACCAAGCCATCCTCCCACAAACGTTTCGAGCCGGGAAGTTGAATAATCATTAAACGATGTACGCGACTCGTTATAATGAGTAGTTTGGTTATAACTCCGAATGCGGAGATAGGCGCGGTAGTTAAACGAAGAGCCTTTGTATTGAGCATTCCCTTTTATACCAAACTGATTCTCCAATAATCGGTATCGGGTTAATTGAAAAATGCGCGACGTATCGCCCAAAATAGTGGGGTAAAAACGAATAGCTGCCGAGCCATCAATTGGCGTAACCGACTGATTTAGACGGAGGGTATCATCCTGATAAAAATTCTTATGGGTCTGGTAATCAAACCGATGGTACAGTTGAAAGCCTTTATCCAGTACATATTGGTGATAAACGTGCCAGTCATTCCGGATTTCCCAGCCATGTGGTCCCTGCACCGTTGAGCTGCCACTTCGTAAGCGTGAATCTCCCGTATAATTATAAATGATAGGTGTAGTTCCATCAGCCTCCAGTCCTGGCAGTACACCACCCTGTTCATCGAGACTGTGGTTCATGTTGTTAAAATGAGCCAGCAGAGTGTATTTGTCGTTTTTCGAACGATAGTTTGTATGTAATAATAGTCCCCAATTCTGAGCTAGGAGTTTGTAGGAGTCGTTTGTTCCGCTGGTGCCAAATAGTTTCTGCGATGTAAATCGCTGTACATCAAAGCCTACATTCCATCGGGGATTAATATTCTGCGACATATCGAAGCGCAGAATATTCTGGCTGTTTCCGCCCAGGGCAATGTACATATCGGTGTAGGGCGATTTTGTATTGAAGTACTTGACGTCCTTTGTCTGGTAGGCGTAGGGATTAAATACGTAGTAGCCCGATTGGGCACCTAATTGTTGGGGAACCTGTAAAAATACAGGGCGTATGGGCGTGCCCAGGGTACCCAAATCCTGGTATAAATTCTGGCTTCGCTGCACATAAGTAAACCGATGCACCTCGTCCATAGTAGTATCTAAGGTGTACAGTTTCTGACGATTATTTAAAATATCATCCTCCAGTACGAAGCGTGTTGATTTTGGGCCATAGATAACTTTCGTAGAGTCATCAATGATCCCTGTCCCTTTATTCCCTGTCGTGGAAGCAGGCATTGTCTGTCGTCCACCAAAACTTCCAGGAAACCCACCCGGCATTTGGCCCGTTTGCGCCAAACTTCTGAGCACCAGGCCCAGCATTAAAAATAAAACTAGAAGACTCCGATTCATTAGGTCAAAAGTACGTCAAAACGCGGGACAGCCGAAAATTTGCCTGAACACACGATCAGTATTTAACGATTTTTAAGGGCGTTTGCGTCCAGAAATTGAGTAAACTCTGTTTCTTGCCCAGCGAGAAACTGAACAGCAACTGGCAGATAAAAGAGCGGCAGGGTGGACCGTTCTTCCGGGCTGAGCAGGGCATCAAGTTTCACCCAGTCTTTTTCGGTGGTCAGCAGGACTGTTTCAGCCGGCAAATCCGCCAAAAGTACGTCAAGATCGGCCCTTGTATAGGCATAATGATCGGCAAATCGGTAATGGCTACGTAGGCCAAATGTTTGCCGAACATACTGTTCAAGTGGGTCAGCATTGGCCAGCCCCGATACCAGCACAACTGGATTAAGATCTGTAGCCACTTGATGGGTTGCCAATGTCATGGGTGAACTATAGCTCAGTCCGGCAAAAAAGATAGGAACTCCCGGGGAAGTATAGCGTCGAATCCGTCTGGCAATTCGTTCCTGCTCTGTTGCCCACAAATTCATTGGGCATTTTGTAACAACCACAACATCGGCCCGACGAGCTCCTTTCCGTCGCTCACGTAGTCGTCCGGCAGGAAAAGCATAGTCATCGTAAAAGGGTCGGTTGTAATCCATCAACAGAATGCTCAAATGCGGCCGAACGGCCCGGTGCTGGAAGGCATCGTCGAGCAGGATACGTTTTGTTTCGGGATGAAGCCTCAGAAGTGACAGAATGGCATCGACCCGTCGTTCACCCACACAAACCCGCACCTGAGTGCCAAACTTCCGGTAAAGTTGAAGTGGTTCGTCGCCAATTGTTTCGGCCGAATCGGTACCTGTTGCGATCCGAAACCCGTTGGTTTTTCGGCCATACCCTCGACTCAAGGTAGCCGTCTCTCCCATTCCGTTTACAGCGGAAAAGACATACCGTTTAATCAAAAATTCGATCATAGGTGTTTTTCCTGTGCCCCCTACGGTCAAATTACCAACGCTAATGGAGTAGACAGAAGGTCGATATGATTTCAATAAGTGACTATCAAAGAGCCAATTACGAATATCAACAACTAGTCCATAGAGTCCACTGAGTGGCAAGAGTAGCCATTTAACTACCAAACGTTTCATTAATATTTTCGTAATATTGCCCGGTTGAGCAGCCAAAAGTAGTACTTTTAGGACTGGGATTTCCCGTCCTCGCCATCCTTACAATGAGTTTAAAAGCCGACTTCCTACCATATACGTTGCATTTTCGCTTCGAAGCGGGTACGTCGCGCGGAACCCTTACGAAAAAAAAATCCTACATTATCCGGCTCTTCGACGACGAGAATCCATCCATTGTCGGCTACGGTGAATGTGGTCCTTTGGTGGGACTAAGCTATGACGATCGGCCTGACTTTGATGAACGACTTCAGCAATACTGCCTGGAATTCAACGAATTAGATCTTCAATTATTTAGCTGGAATATTCCGATAGTACTCAACCAGGTGATCAGCCCACAGTTTCCAAGCATATTATTCGGCTTTGAGACGGCCATGCTTGATTTTCTGGCTGGTGGTCAGCGTATTATCCGGGCCTCTGATTTTACGACGGGCCAACGGGCGTTACCCATCAATGGACTGGTCTGGATGGGTAGTCCGGCTTTTATGCGCCAGCAAATCGAGGAGAAATTGCAGGCAGGTTATACAACTCTAAAATTAAAAATTGGCGCACTCGACTTTGAGCAGGAATGTGACTTGCTGGCCATGATTCGGGATCGCTTTACGTCCGACCAGATTACGCTTCGGGTCGATGCGAATGGTGCCTTTAAACCTGATGAAGCATTAGTCAAGCTCGAACGGCTGGCAACTTACGATTTGCATTCGATTGAGCAACCTATCCGTGCGGGCCAGCCCGATCTACTGGCCGATCTTTGCCGCCACACACCCATACCCATAGCGCTGGATGAGGAACTCATTGGCCAGATGGAGTACGTCCATAAATTCAGGTTGTTGAAAAAAATCCAGCCGCAGTTTATTATCCTGAAACCAACGTTACTGGGTGGATTACGCCACTGTGATGAGTGGATTGAACTGGCTGGACGATTGAATATTGGCTGGTGGATTACCTCAGCACTCGAGTCGAACATTGGACTGAATGCCATTGCTCAATACACAGCCCAATTCAAGCATTTACTGCCACAAGGGTTAGGCACAGGTCAGTTGTACTATAACAATGTCGATAGCCCGCTGTTTACCTCGAACGGATTTCTGCATTATGATTCGACCAAGCCCTGGAACTTCGACCCGCTTACGGTTGATCAGTCTGGCGCTGAACTTTCTTAACCTACTTCAATCCGTTGAACTTACCTGCCGATCATATACGCCTGTTATTTGGCCTAAAGCTACGCCAATTAAGACTAGACAAGGGCCTGTCTGTCAGTGAACTGGCGCAAAAATCAGGCTTATCAATTTCGTATGTGACTGAAATTGAAAAAGGTCGTAAATACCCCAAGGCAGATAAGATTTCAGCCTTAGCGAATGCAATGCAAGTCGATTATGACTCGCTTGTTTCGTTGAAATTGAGTAAAAAGTTAGAGCCGATTTCGGATCTGCTTCGCTCAAAATTCCTCACTGAGATTCCCCTCGAACTCTTTGGCATTGATCCCTCCGACCTGCTCGAACTACTAGCCGAAGCACCCGCCAAAGTCAGTGCCATGATTCGCACGTTTATGGATATTGCGTTAAGCTATAACATGAGCGTTGAGCGACTGTACCTGACCATGCTTCGGTCGTATCAGGAAATGCACGACAATTATTTCCCGGAGATCGAAGCAGAGGCCGACCAATTTCTGAGCGAGTTTGCCCCATCTGACCGACCCGTTGAAGAAGCTCTGTTGGTTAATCTGCTCAAAACCCGTTATGATGTTCGAATTGAACAGTTCGATACCCTTACTCATCCGGAATTGGTTTCGCTGCGATCAGTGTATCGGCCTGAACAGCATACCTTACACATGAATGTCGGGCTATCGGTCGAACAGCGAATATTCATTCTGGCCCGCGAAGTGGGCTTCCAGTTTTTGCATCTAAAAAATCGGCCCTATACCTATTCCTGGGTTGAAGCCGAGTCGTTTGAGCAGATCCTCAATAACTATAAAGCCTCCTATTTTGCTGGGGCGATCCTCATTCGGCGTGATGCGCTGGTGACTAAAGTAAGCCAGCTGTTTGCCCGCGAAACCTGGAGCAGTGAGGATTTTCTTCAACTCATCTCCGATTTCGGGGCTACGCCCGAACGCTTCTTTTACCGATTGAGTAATGTGTTACCAAGCCATTTCGGGATAGATCAACTATTCTTTTACCGATTCAATCACGTACCCGGCCAAACTACGTTTAAGTTAACCAAAGAGATGCACCTTTCCCGGCAACAGGGGCCGCGTGGTATTGTGGATGAACATTTCTGTCGTCGGTGGATTGCGTGGACAATTTTGCAGGAGCTTCAGTTTTTGCAGCAAAACAAAGGTTTTGATGGTACGCTTTGCCACGCACAGCTCTCAGAATACGCTGATTCTGGCTCCCAGTACCTGATCATTTCGGTCGCTCACCCATTTCAGCCCGAGTTTCAGCAGAATATGAGCGTTTCGATGTGCTTTGCGGTGAACGACAACTTGAAAAGCAAAATGAAGTTTCTGAACGCACCTAACGGTGTGGCATCCCTGACCGATATTCCTTTTCGGGTTGTCAATCAAACCTGCGAGCGCTGCGGTATTTTCGATTGTCGCGAGCGCGTAGCAGCGCCAACTGTACTGCAAAAAAAGCGTCAGTTCGAGGCCACCAAAAAGGCCATGGAAAAGCTGAAGTGATGTAGGATATAAAGTGATCTTATCCATACATCACATATAATACATCCTACATCATTTTGCTCTTCCGCCCAACGCTCTGTACAAACTAACTAATTCCAGAAACTGCGCCCGTTTTGTGGTAATCAATGCTAACTCCGCTTCGAGCACATTTCGCTGGGCCGTTATGACCTCCAGATAGGTTGCATACCCATTAGCAAATAATTCGTTCGATGTGGTAGCCGCCTGCCGAAGTACAGCTACCTCCTCTTGCTGAAAACCAGCCACATTCCGGTAGTTTTCCAGACCCTTCAGATTGCTCACTACTTCTGAAACACCGGTTAAAATTGCCCGTTGGTAGGCATAATACGCTTCACGGCTCTGGGCCGTCGTAATGGCTAGATTCCCCTTTAGCTGTTGTCGGTTGATGACTGGAGCGGCTAATCCACCCAGAATGCCTAAAGCCAGCGACTGTGGATTTAGCAGTACATTGGGCCGAAAGGCATTGAAACCTAAATACGGAGCCAGGTTGAGTGAGGGTAAAAATTCAGCTCGTGCCACGGCTACGTCTATGTGAAAGGCTTCCAGCTCACGCTCTGCCTGACGAATATCGGGGCGACGATACACTAACTGCGCAGGCAAACCCGCCGACACAGTTGCAGGCAATGACTGCTTTTCGATCGATGCCCCACGCGCTACTGTCTGTGGATAGCGGCCCAGCAGCACGTTCAGTTGGTTTTCCGTTTCTACGACCTCCTGCTTTACCCGGCCTTCCAGTCCCCGCGTATTGAGAAGTTGAGCACGAAATTGCTGAACAGCAAGTTCTGTTACCCGTCCTGCAGCTTTCTGAACTTCGACTAGCTCAAGCGCTTTCTGCTGTAGCTCAACGTTCTCGACAATGATTTCCAACTCCGCATCCAAGGCCAGTAATGAGTAATATAATCGGGCCACATCGGCAGTAAGTACCGTTGCCACCAGATTTTGCCCTTCCTGTGAAGCTATTACGCGTGTATAAGCCGCTCGTCGACGGTTACGGAGCTTCCCCCAAATATCAACCTCCCATGAGCTACGCAGCCCCACAAAGTAATCGGGGGTTGGGTTCGGGATTCGGCTCGATCCGGAAACGTTACCCGACAGATTCGTGTCGTAATTACCCACGCCATTGAGTGTGTAGCGACCATACCGCTCTACCCCTGCCGTAGCCACAGCATCGACACGGGGGCGCAATGCGCCCTGGCTAATTCCGTAGTTTGCCTGAGCCATCTCGATACGTTGAAACGCAATCTTCATATTAGGATTGCGAGCCATGGCGGTGTCGATAAGTGCCACCAGATTCGGATCGGCAAATAAGTCCCTATGTGACCAATCCCCAATACTAACCGAATCCGCTCGCCCATCTGCACGTCCAACGTAAACCTTGGGCACCGACATTGCCGGTACAGATTCCGGGTTATGCTGAATCCGACAACTACCTAAACTACCGGCAACGATCAAACTCACTAAAAAAGAGAAGGGGTTACGGTTAAGATTCCTGAAAAATGGCACCATTGGTATTCGTTTTGGTGGATATAGATTCTGTTTTCATATCATCAATTGGCGATTGCGTCCCGCCAAACCATTGGGCAAGTCGGGCGAATAGGACGTACAGGCCTGGGACCAGCACCAGTCCAAACACGGTTCCAATGAGCATTCCGCCCGCAGCCGCCGTGCCGATGGAACGGTTCCCCAATGCCCCTGCGCCTGAAGCGATACAAAGTGGAATGAGTCCGGCAACGAATGCCAGCGACGTCATGAGAATAGGCCTCAGGCGCGTTACGGCTCCCTCAATTGCTGCTTTCATGATCGGAAGTCCCTCCTGCTGGCGCTGATTGGCAAACTCTACGATCAAAATGGCGTTTTTACCAAGCAAACCAATGAGCATCACCAGCGAAACCTGGGCGTAAATGTTGTTTTGCAATCCCGCCAGTTGCAGGCATAAAAACGAGCCAAAAATTCCGGCAGGTAACGACAATAACACGGGGAGCGGAAGGAATAAACTCTCATACTGTGCTACCAGCAACAGATACACAAAGACCAGGCAGATTGAAAAGATAAAAATAGCCTGATCGCCCGACAGAATTTCTTCCCGCGACATACCAGACCAGGCAAACGAATATCCTTTAGGCAGCTGTTTGTCAGCCACTTCCTGTACCGTTCGCAGGGCATCACCACTGCTATAGCCGGGCGCTGGGTCGCCGTTGATAAGAGCCGATAAATACATGTTGTAGCGAGTAATCTGCTCGGGCCCGTACACTCGCTCCAGCCGAACAAAATTCGAATAGGGAACCATCTCTCCATCTTTGTTCTTGACTTTCAGATTCAGTACATCTTCGGGTTTGGCCCGATACTCGGGCGAAGCCTGCACCATCACCTTGTACATCTGCCCAAACCGGATAAAATTGGAGGCATAATAACTCCCCATCAGCGTTTGCAGCGTACTCATGGCATTGTCAATGGAGACACCTTTCTGTGCTGCCTTATCCTGGTCAACCTGTAGGAGATACTGCGGAAAACTGGGATCAAAACTCGTAAAGGCATTACCTATTTCGGGCCGTTTTTTCAGCGCATCAATAAACGAATCCGTCACTTTCTTCGTCTTTTGCAGATCACCGGAACCCGATCGATCCAGAAGCCGTAACTCAAACCCGCTGGAGTTGCCGAAGCCTGGCACGGTAGGTGGTGGAAAAAACTGGATGCTGGCGTCCTGTACCGTTTGGGTTTTGTCTTCCAGCAGGGCAATGACCTCCTCCAGCGTCTGTTTCCGCTGGTCCCAGTTTTTCAGGTTGATCATGCCCATTCCGTAGGAAGCGCCAACGCCATCGGTCATTAAACTAAATCCTGCCAAAGTCGACACGTTTTCGACTGCATCCATCTTCGAAGCCACCTGCTGAATTTTATCCAGTACATCTTCCGTACGTTTCAGGGTTGCGCCAACGGGTGTGGTTACGCTTACGTAAATCATACCCTGATCCTCGGTTGGAATAAATCCACTTGGCAAAAATGACGCAACACCCCAGATCCCCCCAACAAACAGCAAAAACATAGCTACGGTAACGGCACTTCGGCTAGCTACCCGTTTCAACAAGCGCTGGTAGCGACCCGTCATTGCATCGAAGCCTCGGTTGAAACGAGCAAAAAATCGGCCCAGTAATCCCGTAGGCGCATGATCGTGCGACGAA
This sequence comes from Spirosoma sp. KCTC 42546, assembly GCF_006965485.1. Lineage (NCBI taxonomy): Bacteria > Pseudomonadati > Bacteroidota > Cytophagia > Cytophagales > Cytophagaceae > Spirosoma > Spirosoma sp. KCTC 42546. The sequence goes on along the minus strand of NZ_CP041360.1, from coordinate 3,944,616 downwards.
CGAAGTAATAAGGCGCACAAGGCAGGTGTGAGGGTAACGGCGTTGATTCCCGAAATCACAATGGCCACGGCCAGCGTTAAGGAAAACTGCCGATAGAAAATACCAACCGGTCCGGACATGAACGCCACTGGCACAAACACAGCCGACATAACCAGCGTAATAGCCACCAGTGCTCCACTGATTTCTTTCATGGCTGCAAACGTAGCCGCTCTTGGTGCCAAGTTTTCCTCCGCCATTTTTGCGTGTACGGCTTCAACGACAACAATGGCATTATCCACGACAATACCAATGGCCAGAACGAGCGCAAAGAGCGTAAGCAAATTGATTGAAAACCCAATTACACTCATAAACGCGAATGCCCCCACCAGCGCGACCGGCACGGCCAGCGCACAGATCAGCGTTGAACGCCAGTCCTGCAAAAACAGAAAAACGACCAGAAATACCAGCACAAACGCTTCGATCAGGGTTCGGATTACTTCGTGAATCGAGGCATCCAGAAACCGCGAGACGTCGTAGGCGAAGTTGTAGGTCATGCCGGGTGGAAAGTTGGTTTTCTTCAACTCCGCCATTCTGGCTTTCACGTTGTTAATTACATCACTGGCGTTGGAGCCAGGTCGTTGTTTAAGCATAATGGATGCCGATGGCCGTCCGTCTGTTTTGGACAGCACATCGTAATCAAGCGAACCAAATTCGATCTCAGCGACATCCTTCAGGCGTAATATCGAGCCGTTTGTTTCGGCCCGGAGTACCAGGTTTTCGTATTGTTTGGGGTCGAAGAATTTACCGCTGTAGCGAAGAACGTATTGCAGCATTTGTGGAGCTCGGTCGGCACTTTCGCCCGCTTTACCAGGAGCAGCCTCCACGTTTTGGGCCCGAATCGCACTAATTACTTCATCGGGCGACACCCCATAGGAAGTCATACGATCAGGTTTGAGCCATACCCGCATCGAGTACTCCCGCGAACCCATAATGTCGGCAAAACCAACGCCGTCGATCCGTTTCAACTCGGCTAATACGTTGATATCGGCGAAGTTGTAGATGAATTTCTCATCGGCACTCGGGTCATCGCTGAATATATTGAGGTACAACAGCATACTGTTAACCTCTTTTTCGGTCGAGACACCCGCTTTAATTACTTCTTCGGGTAATTCGTCCAGTACGGTTGTCACCCGGTTCTGAACACTCATAGCCGCCAGATCGGGATCGGTACCCACATTGAAAAATACCTGGATCAACGTACTCCCATCATTACCTGATACCGAATTCATATACACCATACCCGGCACCCCATTAATAGCTCGCTCCAGCGGCATAGCAACGGCTTTAGTGGCTACTTCGGCGTTAGCACCAGTATACTTGGCCGTTACGGTCACGGAGGGTGGTACAATGTCCGGGAATTGCGTTATAGGCAGACCCGTCAGCGCTAAAAAGCCCATCAACGTGATCAGCACTGAAATAACGGCCGATAGCAGCGGGCGTTTGATAAATAAATCGAACATGAATTAAAGTGCTATGTTTGACGTTTATAGTCTGAGGTTTGACGTTCACTGTGCGTCAACAGTTCATGCGTCAGCGAACGTCAAACCTCAGACTACAAACTTCAAACTCTTTACAAATCACTGTTGAGCAAGCGTATTTTGCGAAGCCAATCTATCGGCGGAAACGGCTTCCGGAATGATCTGATCGCCATCCCGAATATTTTGGATGCCTTCATAGACAACCCGATCACCCGCTTGCAGTCCCGACCGAACAATGTAGTTCTGACCAACCCGGGCCTGCGGCACGAAACTCCGCGACTTCACTTTATTGGCCTTATCAACTACATAGACGTAGTTTTTATCCTGCACCTCGAATACCGCTTTCTGCGGAACCAGTAAGGCATCGCTTTCAATGCTGGGAATCCGAACTTTACCCGACGAACCGTGTTTCAGCATCTTGAGTGGGTTGGGAAATCGGGCCCGAAACGCAATGGTGCCGGATTCCTCTTCAAATACACTCTCCATCGTTTCGATCCGTCCTTTTTGCGGGTAAGGGGTCTCATCGGCCAGCATCATCTCTACTTCCTGCCCATTTTTACCCACCAGATCGCGGTGTTTTTTCAGAAACCCCAAGTATTCTTTCTCCGATACGTCGAAGTAGGCAAACACCTCGTGGATATCAGACACCTCCGTGAGCAGGGCCCCCTCTTCAATCAGACTGCCCATTTTGAAGGGAATGCGGTTAATAACGCCATCGAAAGGTGCCCGAATGTTGGCATGGGCGAGCCGAAGAGAGGCCGTTGATTGGGCCGATTGTGCTTCTTCGATCTGGGCTCGGGCGACATCCAGTTTAGCTTTCGCCAGTTCTAGCTCAGAGGGTGAGACAATTTTTTTATCGACCAGCAACTTTACCCGACCTACTTCAACTTCGGCTGTTTTCGCTCCGGCTTCGGCACTTCTCAGGCTAGCGCGGGCTTTATCCAATCCAACTTTGTATTCGGCTGCATTCAAACTAAACAGCAGTTGGCCCTGCCGAACGGTCTGTCCCTCATCGACATATATTTTTTCCAGAAAGCCCGACACCCTGGCGCGGATTTCCACGTTTCGAACAGCTTCCAGGGTTGTTACGTAATCACGTTGCAGTGTAGTAGATTGCCGGGATAACTGAACGACGGGCAGGGTCAGTTTTTCAGGTTCCTCGGTTTTCGTTTCGCTACCGGCACAACCAACAACCGATACACATACCAAAACGGCAGCTGTCCATCTCACCAAATTTTCCATATTTAAATTGAGCTATAGAGTAATCCTCAGCAAAGGGATATAGCAATAGCCCTCCGCCAAAGCGGTTTCTAAAAAATGAATATTAAATCGTATAAATGGCTAATCGAATGATCGTCAGCCATGTGAGAACCAGGGGCTCTTCGTCCCGGTTTAAACCACAATCTGGGGGGGTGGAGCAACAATTTCCAGCACGTGTGCGGGAATGGACTCCGGCCGAAAGGGTACACTCCCCGTAAACAGGTACTGAACAGAAGCTAGTATGGGGGCAAAAACAAATAAGGGGTTGAAGTCGTAATCCTGCTCCAGTTCGGTCAGTTCCGACTCATCATCTGGATCATCGTGCTCGGGGACAGCATCGTAAAAACCGAGGCATTCTTCCAGCAGGAACTCACCAATACTTTCAATTTTATTGACCGACAAATCTTCATGATAGGCAACTGCACGGCTCGTCAGCAGTGCCGGATCATGGACACCTATGCTCAGGTTGATAACGTTCAACGCCATCAACAAACCAAGCAGCCGGTAAATTAAAAAGTTATAATATTGCCCTTTCATATCGTTCGGAAATCAAATATAGTCCGAAAGCAATATAAACTCAACTGATTACTTATCAGTAAGTTATAAAACTTAGATAAAGCTAATACATTCAAAGATAGATTAAATTTAGATTAAAATCCTCTAATCTGCGTATGACTTTTTTACGAATTCAGGCTCCTAATTTTTACTTAAACAACATTCAAACCTGGTATGAAAGCTCCTTCCCTATCGATGAACGGCGTAGTTTCGCTGATTTGGCAATACTCCTCCCCTGCCCGGATATGCACCTCTGTGCGCTGGTCGACAATGACCAACTCGTAGGTTTTATCATTTATTGGACCTGGGAAACTACTCTCTTTGTTGAGCATTTTGCGATTGATCCGGCCCAGCGGGGAAAGCAGTTTGGCCAGCAGGCATTGACGCAATTACTGGCTTCTGCAAACGAGTATGTGATTCTGGAAGTCGAGCTACCCAATGACGAACTGAGCCAGCGACGGGTTCGATTTTACGAACGACAGGGCTTTAGTTTAAATCCCTTTGATTACGTCCAACCACCCTACCAACATGGTAAAGAGCCCATACCCATGCGGTTGATGTCAATCCCGGCGATTCCTGATCAGGGCGAATTTGACCGATTCAGCCAGCTTATTAAGAAGCGGGTTTACGAGCGGTTTTATGCATAACAGCTATTAGCGCAATTTGGAGTAAGCTGACAACAAAATCATTTTTATTTAACCACAGAGGCACAGAGAACACAGAGTTATTGAAGTAACTACTCTACCCTTTGTAATCTCTGTGCCTCTGTGGTTAAACCAATTTGACCCAGCCTTTATAATCAATACGGTCTCCAGAGTACCGATCGGTCGATGCTGGTCAGGGTGGTTCTGCCGGTTAAGGTCATTGCCAGTTCAAATTCAGTTCGGAGTATGTTCATCACTTTCGAGACGCCATCGGCTCCTCCACAAGCCAGTCCGAAGCATATAGGTTTCCCAACTAATACGGCATTGGCCCCGTGCGCCAGTGCTTTCAACACATCGGTTCCTCGCCGGATGCCCCCATCCATGAGTAACGGCACTCGCTTGTTCACCTGATCGGCAATGCCGGGAAGCACGTCGATGGTTGCGGGTACTGTATCCAAATTGCGGCCACTGTGATTGGAGACTATGATTCCCGAGACGCCTGTCTGGATGGCCTGTTCCGCATCGGCAGGGTTTAAAATGCCTTTTAACAAAACCGGGATTTTAGCAAAAGACTGTAACCAGTCGATGTCGGCCCAGGTCAGTAGCTTTTTCTGATCGCCTAATCCATGCATATACGGTGCCTGTATTTCGTTGGGTAACCGAAAGTTTGCGCGATCCTGCCGATTCCGTACGCCGGGGACTGGTGTATCGATGGTGATGCACAGCGCACGGCAGCCTACCGATTCGGCTTTCTGAACCAGATCTTTCACTAAGCTTCTATCGTCCTGAACATAGAGTTGAAACCACAACGGTTGAGTAGCTACGTTGGCGATTTCCTCCAGAGGAGTTGTTGTAAAGGAACTGACAACATACGTTGCCGAAGCGGCACCAGCGCCACGGGCCGTCGCCAGTTCACCTTCGGGATGCATGATTTTATGAAAGGCGGTTGGCGCAATGAGAATTGGATACGGAAGCTCATCACCGAACAGAGTGATTCGCGTGTCCAGCTTACTAACGTCCTGAAGAAAGCTTGGGTTAAGTTTTAGGTTATCCAGCGACTCCCGATTCCATCGGACGGTCAATTCATCGGCGGCCCCACTGGCAACGTATTCGTACGCCATGTGTGTCATGACTCCCGCTGCCTGTTTTTCAACGTCAAATAAATTAATCAGGTCAGTTAAATCGGCAGGGGTGTTTGGAAGTGTATTCACTGGATTGATTTCAGAGTCACGTTGCTTGTTTATAACGAGCAAAGCTGATTTTCCCACTGAAATACCGATTTGTTGATGGCGCAAGGCTCCAGCCTTGCGCCATCAACAAATCGGCCCGGCTGATTGCGCTTGGCAATCGACCAGGCCGATTCGTTAACTAACTATGAACGTATTACTTACGCGTTTTGCTTCATCCGAATGATGTTCAGCGCAGCACCCGCTTTGAACCACTCGATCTGACCTTCGTTGTAGGTATGATTGACAGGGAATTCATCTGTCGTGCCATCGGCATGGTGCAGAACGATTTCGAGCGGACGACCTGGAGCAAATTCCGTTAGGCCATCGATGTCGATCACGTCGTCTTCCTGAATCTTGTCGTAATCAGCAGGATTAGAGAATGTTAGGGCTAGCATACCCTGTTTTTTCAGGTTCGTTTCGTGAATCCGGGCGAATGAACGCACCAGAATAGCCCGAACACCCAGGAAGCGAGGCTCCATAGCTGCGTGCTCACGCGAAGATCCTTCGCCGTAGTTCTCGTCACCGACCACAATCGAGCCAATACCCGCAGCTTTGTAAGCCCGTTGTACGGCAGGCACTTCGCCATATTCACCCGTCAGTTGGTTTTTCACGGTGTTGGTCTTCTCGTTGTAGAAGTTCACCGCGCCAATCAGCATGTTGTTCGAGATATTATCGAGGTGACCACGGTATTTTAACCAGGGACCAGCCATCGAAATATGGTCGGTTGTACACTTGCCTTTGGCTTTAATTAACAATTTTAATCCCTTCAGATCGGTACCTTCCCAGGCAGCGAACGGAGCCAGGAGTTGCAGACGATCCGACGTTGGCGAAACGAGTACCTGTACACCCGAACCATCTTCGGCAGGTGCCTGATAACCAGCGTCATCAACGGCATAGCCTTTCAGCGGTTGCTCAATACCCTGTGGTTCATCAAGCATGACCTGCTCACCTGCTTCATTGGTCAGCGTATCGGTCATGGGGTTGAACGTCAGGTCACCGGCAATAACGAGCGCGGTCACAATTTCGGGCGAGGCCACAAAGGCGTGGGTGCTGGCGTTACCGTCATTCCGCTTCGCAAAGTTCCGGTTGAAGGACGTAATGATCGAGTTTTTACGGGTTGGGTCATCCATATGACGCGCCCACTGCCCGATACACGGACCACAGGCATTCGCCAGGACAACACCACCAATTTCTTCAAACGTATCTAAAAGTCCGTCACGTTCTGCCGTAAACCGAACCAGCTCAGAGCCAGGAGTTACGGTGAATTCTGCTTTGGTTTTCAGATTCTTAGCCGTTGCCTGAGCCGCTACCGAAGCCGAACGGGTCATATCTTCATAGCTGGAGTTGGTGCACGAGCCAATCAGACCAACGTCAAGTTTAACAGGCCAGTTATTTTCTTTAACGGCTTTGGCGAAGTTCGACAGTGGCCAGGCCAGATCGGGCGTGAATGGACCGTTGATATGTGGCTCAAGTGTATTCAGATCGATTTCGATCAATTGATCGTAGTAGGAAGCGGGATCAGCATATACCTCGTCATCCGCACGCAGGTCTGCCTTCACAGCGTCAGCAGCAGCGGCAATATCGGCCCGGCTGGTTGCTTTCAGGTAATTGGCCATTTTCTCGTCATAGGCGAAAATGGAGGTTGTAGCCCCAATTTCAGCACCCATGTTACAGATCGTACCTTTACCCGTTGCCGACAGACTTTCAGCTCCTTCGCCAAAGTATTCAACGATGCAGCCTGTTCCCCCTTTTACGGTCAGGATACCCGCTACACGAAGGATAACGTCTTTTGCCGATGCCCAGCCGCTTAGTTTGCCGGTCAGTTTTACACCAATCAATTTTGGCATTTTTAATTCCCAGGCCAGACCTGCCATCACGTCGCAGGCATCGGCTCCACCCACGCCAATGGCGATCATACCCAGACCACCCGCATTTGGTGTATGCGAGTCGGTACCGATCATCATACCACCTGGAAAAGCGTAGTTTTCGATCACTACCTGGTGAATAATGCCCGCGCCTGGCTTCCAGAAGCCAATTCCGTATTTATTGGAAATAGAGGCCAGGAAGTCATATACTTCTTTATTCTTATTTTTAGCAATGTCCAGATCCTGCACGGCCCCTACTTCAGCCTGAATCAGGTGGTCGCAGTGAACAGTGGAGGGAACAGCTACTTGTGGCCGACCTGCCTGCATAAATTGTAACAACGCCATTTGGGCCGTTGCATCCTGCATGGCTACCCGGTCAGGCGCAAAGTCCACATAGGCTTTTCCCCGCTCGAAGGCCTGGGTTGTTTCACCGCCAAAAAGGTGACTGTATAAAATCTTCTCCGACAAGGTCAGCGGTTTGCCCACTGCCTGCCGGGCGGCATCGACGCGTTTGCCGAGGTTAGCGTAAACGCGCTGAATCATGTCTAAATCAAAAGCCATAGCAAGTAGGATAACAGGTTACTGAAAGTATATTCTATAAAGACAACCATTGAACTCAGGAAATGAATTCCGGTTAGTGGACCAAAATTAGAAGATTCTGTCACGTTTTGGAAATATTATGATGTATTACCGCTTATGGGTGCAAAACCTCATCTGAAATGGCCATAAATACAGCCATTTCCACTGTTTATAGACAAGTATTGGCGTAAACTAACCACTTACTATTATCTTGGCGACTTAATTAGCGTCAACGCAACCCCATTGACGTATTTGCCGTACATACCTTTAAAGAACTAAATTGATTTAAAAAACGCGAACTGCTATGAAACTTCAGAACATTACCTATTCCATTTTAACGCTCCTTGCCTTAGGACTTCCTTTCCTGTCCTGTAGCAATAACGATGAAAACCCCACTATTACCTCAACCACAACCAAGCTTACTGCCACGTTAACCGGTGCGGCAGAGAAACCATCATCAACATCGTCTACGGCAACGGGTACATTTGCAGGCGTAATCGATGAATCAACCCGCGTTCTGAGCTATACAGTAAACTACACAGGGCCATTTACGGCTTCGTTAACAGCTGGACACCTGCACCGTATTACGAATACAACTGCATTAACGGGTGGGGTTGAAATCCCTTTTACGAGTTTAACTAATCCGATTATCGGGACATTCCAGTTGGCGAATCAGAATCGGGTAGACAGTCTTAAAAATGGCTTCTACTATGCCAATTTACACACAACTACCTATCCCGCTGGTGAAATTCGGGGAGATATCAAAAAGCAATAGTTCCCCTATAGTTGCTATTTAAAGTAGCTAACAAAGGGTAAAAAAAGGCCAGTACCGTAAAACGGACTGGCCTTTTTGCTATTCATTTCACCAGGCGGTTACGCCACAGTGATAGTCTGGGCTGGCTTATTAGTTGCCGGATTCTTGGGCAGAACTACTTTCAGGACACCATCGGCATAACTGGCCGTGATGTTTTCGGTGAGAACTTTATCATTGAGCCGGAACGACCGCTCGAACGACCGGTTACCATATTCCTGATAGGTATACTTACCCGTATCTGCTTGCTCATTGGCTTCCGATTGATCATTGCCCTGATAGGAAACCGTAAGCACATCGTCTTTTACGGTTAGTTTTACATTCTCTTTTACCAGAGCGGCTGCGAAGAGGGAGATGGTATACTCGGCGTCAGTCTCTTCAATATTGACGGGCACCTGGTGGAAGCCCCCCCCGTGACGGCCAAACATTGGTCCGCCCCAGAATCCGCCGAATTTACCGCGCCCCCAAGGGCCAAATTTACCCCGGCCCATTGGACCGCAACCACCTTTATGTTCTGATTGAAATGCGTGTTTATTATACATGGTTGTGCGTTTTAGTCTTGTGTTTACTGATTTGTTCTTGTTTGTTTACTGTTCCTGCTTAATTGATGGGGATAATCCGGTCATAACTACGGGTGCTCACTGGTAACCGGTAACTTGGATTGTCGATGGAAATAATGTCTGATGACTGCCAGCCACCGCGATCAAATCTTCCGAAGGTTCGACCTGCCAACCGGGCTCCCACTACCCGAACCAGCAAGAATGCCCCTAAACCAACCAGCAGGACTTTTAAAATAAGGGTTAGTAAAAACAGGGCCAACCCAACTGCCAGCACAAGGCCAGCTACTCTCCAAATGATGTTCATGTTGTTTATTTATTAATGGTTTGCGAAAAGCTCAATTCACGAGGAAGTCAGTTGTGACGAAATAGACGGCCGATTTTTCGATACTCCTGGTTCCTGATTTGGGTCTTTGGTAGGGATGACGGTAAAGCCTGTGCTTTTACTTTAAAAATTCGTAAACTTTTTTTAGGTACAGTCAATTATCACCTGTTTTTCGCATCACCCAATCAGCCTTTTTATCTGTAAAAAACTAACTATCAACCACTTAATTAACATAAACAAAAAATATAGCGAATTTGGTAGAACCAAAAAAACGACCGTTCAGGGGTCGTTTTTTTGGTTGGTCTCGTTTTTGATTCAATCCTGGCAAACGTTTCACTCTATTGGACAAACCGAAGCAAAACGGCGTACATACTTAGTTAGTGATTGTCTAAAAAGACTGACGCACTGTCGTTCAGATACTGCAACTGCCCTGTCGTCTCAAAGCGAATACTACGGGACGTTGCGCCGTTTATACTCACCGTCACCACATGTCCGTTTTTGATCACGACATCATCACATACACTCGGCACTCGCCCACAACCCCAGGTACTGGCCGTGTGCCAACTTCCCGACGATATACTCTGGCAGCCTCCCCGGCTTATGATTATATTATCAATTCGCAACTGATCTCGTGCGCCTGAGATGCCTACTCCTGTGTAGTAGTACTGCCATACGAGTTGAATATACGGCTTATTAAGCAGTGCCGCTGGCAGAGCCACTGGTCCGATTACCTGACTGTGGCCCGCTGTTGCATTACGAACGTATTCAACAGGATTATTGGCCCCGTCTGTCAAATCCGTAAAGGGGCCTGAATTACCAATTCGGTACCGGAGTCGAATCTTGTATTGGCGCGGGTTGGGTACAACGGTACCGCCAGTCCATTGCACAGTGGCTTCGGTCAGATTGGTGGTACGCAGTGCCAGTACCATACCGCCCAACGCGGTTGCAACATAACCGGCTGGAGCACTACCAGTATTGATAAAGGCGACTCCGTCTGTATTCAACCCATTTATACGTGTTGCGCTGGTAAGGTTGTAAGCCCCTTTCACCGTGTCGGCTAGCGCAAACGTAGCCGAAAGAGTCGGGTCTTCCTGGTTCATACTCACAAAATGCATGTTAGGCGGATAGGTGCCTGCTGGCGTAGTGGGCGAGAAATTATCAAATCGATACTCGCAAGTACTTAGTCTGAATGCGGATGGTTTACCAACAAACGCATTATCAATATCAAACAGGGCAGTGAGGACTCGGTTAGTGGTGGGATTGAAACTATAGGCAGTGTCGGTCGAAATGGTAGCTCCGTTCTCCTGCCAGGCAATAAATCGGTATCCAACACGCGGTTTGGCAACAACCCGAACCGTGTTACCCTGAAAATAGACGCCACTCCAGGGATACGGGTTAGTGGCTACACCGACGGTAGTAGGCAAAATGTCGATTGTATTGATTTTAACATAGCCCTGTGTAGCATCAGACACTGCCAGGGTAATAGTCCGATTAGCACTAAGACCAAATCGGGCGCGCATGTGATCACGTACAGCGGCCGGGCGTTGCTGCAGGAATGTACGGACTGTATTCATATTCGTAAGCCACTTAGTAACCGAGTTGCCGGTCTTCCATCGGGCAAAATGTTCATCCATATAGGGTTGATAATCCTGCTGAAACGTAGTGAGTAGATCGGTGGTTCGGGTAGGGTTAAAGGTTGTATTCAGCAGGTCGGCAAAGCGGTTAATGAAGTACGATTTGTAGGTAGTCACCTCCAATAGCCGACGCAAAAAGCGTGTGTACTCAGTAACGTCAGTACCATAACCAGAAGTTGAAGTGGCGCGATCAAGCGAATTGGACGTATATCCGTTCCCTGCGCCCAGTGTCCAGTCCATATCGTTCATCATCCAGCGGAAACGACCATCATGGCCTTTAGGTGCATTGGGCAGATACTGACTGGTTCGTTTGCGCCAGAGTTGCTGATTGTTGTAGGGCCAATCGAAATTTCCTGAATAGATTTCAGAAATCTGATAATCCGAAAAACTCTCTACATCCATTTGGGTATTCACAAACGTATAATCGATGGTAGGTGACCCTACAAAGTGATCTTTAAGGGCGTAAAATTTTGTCAGATCACCGTTGTCAGCAACGTAGGCCCCATAATCGAATTTAATCACATCAACACTATCTGGGTCAACGTTGAAGTTTCGATTCAGATAGTATTGATCATACCTTTCCATTAGGTTATGAACACCCCAATATTCGCCATTCATAAACACAACACTGGGCCGGTTCGATTGGGTCTCGAAGGGTAGATGCCGCACCATTGTCTGCATGTACGAATCGATCAGGGTCGTAAAATCCCAGTCGTTACCACCACTACGGAGCAATAATCGATTGTAAAACTGATTGATAGGTCGATTGCTGAAAAATGGATAACTGAAATCGTCGTCACCGTATAGTCGCACAGCTTTGCGCGGAACAGACCGTGAGCAACCACCATTGATAGCAATATCCACTCGTTGATTAAGGATCGAACTGCCATTCAGAAAAAACTGAACGTGTGCCGGCCGCTCCCAGTTATCTCCCGTGTTTGAAAAGTTACCAGGTGTACAGAAAATAGTTTCGGCTGTTGGATTCGTCGCTCGCCAGCTTTCGAATGTTGAGCCAGCCGTATAGATACCGTTCGAATAGGCAAATAACGATTTCTCATTGGTACTGATTGAGATAACCGGCAGATTTCCGTATCGTGTTGCAGGCGCAATAAAATACGTTTCCGACACAATGTCGCTTATCAGTGCATTTGCCTTATAAGCCACCGCCCTTACTACAGTTCCCTTAAAAACCGGCGTAGTTGGCGCGTAATAAGGTGACGAATTGAATGTAGATGATTTAATAGATACTTTATTAGGCGAACTGGTTTGGTCGCTAATCGATAAAGGGCTGGAATACGTTAATGACTGGTAGCTCCCGTTCAACAGTGCTCCATTGCCCTGTCCAGGGTGTTCAGCGTAGTTATTTTTATACTGATAGGTATTGGGGCCGGGGCTGGCAGGATCGGGTTCTGAACCATCCAGCGTATAGTAAATGGTAGCTGTGGGATCAGACGAGGTGATACTCAAACTAAAACCGGACGGGTAGAAGCCCCCCACCTGCGAGAAAACCGGCGCACTCTGAACGCTAGCGTAGCCAGTCTTGGTATTATTGCTCGCCCCTGGGCTGGTATTGTTAATAGAATTAGTACGCTGAAAATAAAGCCAGGTAGTTGAGCCGTCGGGCTTTCGTCCCCAGGAAACATCGGTACGCTGCGGGCCAAACGTTACCTGATCAACGACCGTAATGCCATCCGGTCGTACCAAACTAAGCATTTCTCCATCGGCAGAAAGCTTGAAGCCAACATGTAGTGGCCCCCGGCTGGTAACATCACTAGCCCATACCAACAGAAAGCCGTTGGCCGGAATAATGGTCTGCGACGATCCCGTAGGCAGGCGATATTTTGTTAAGGTAGCATTGTCGGAAAGATAATAGCCCGCAATGTTAACAGTTGTGGAGTTCGGATTATAGATCTCAAACCAGTCTTCATACGAACCCGAAGCGTCGGTAATGGTTCGGGCATTGGAAGCCATTAGTTCATTGATGTACAGTTGCTGAGCTGTACTGGAAAAACCTTGTACAACGAACAAAGAGGTCAGTAGCACATTAATTAACCGTTTTATAAAAGGATGTGGATTATTTTTCATTTTTCGTGAGTTTTATCAAGCGTTATAGCTTAAATAGGCACAAAACTCACGCCATTTTTAGCTGTCCTCAGCTACACTTATCCAGATGCACAAGGGATTATAACTCAAAAAAGCCCCCTTTCATATAGAAAAAGGGGCTTGGGAACCCAAAAACATGTTCTACGTATAATTTTCAACCAACAATTTTCAGAATTGTCTGGTATAGCACTTCGCTCCCTAACGCCAGATCTTCGTACGATGCATACTCTAGCGGATTGTGACTGATTCCGTCTTTACAGCGCACAAAAATCATTCCATAATCGCAGGCTTCCGACATCACCAGGGCATCGTGAAATGGGCCACTAACCAGTTCGGGGGCATCCAGACCTAATTCCATACAACTGGCACGGATGGTATCTTTAATCCAATCGGCACAGTAGCTTGATTTTATATCCGTATCGACGGTCAGCTCGTAGGATAAGTTATGTGTTTGCGTAATGTCAGCAATGGCTTCGTTTAATTGACGCTCGCAGGTATTGCGACGCTCCATATCGATGTCCCTGAACTCCATGGTCATGCTGACAGTCTCGGGAATAATGTTCCGGGATGCTGGAAATACGTTCAACGTTCCAACGGTACCCACCGTAGGCGCGGGTGCAAACTGCGATGCGATCTCGTTGACGGCCACCACTACTTTGGCCGCCCCTACCAGCGCGTCCTTTCTGAGGGGCATTGGTACCGAACCGGCGTGTCCGGCCATGCCTTTCAACTGTAGGCTCATCAACAGCGGGCCAGCAATGCCGCTTACAATACCGATGGGTTTATTGGATTGATCCAGCACTGGACCCTGCTCGATGTGCAGCTCTAAAAAACACCGAATGCTGCCGGGGGCATATTCGTCCTCCTTAAATCTGGTAATGTCGCAGCCAAAGTCAAGCAGGGCCTGCTCGCGGGTTATACCGTCTTTGTCTTTTCGTTGTAGCTCCCCGGCTTCCAGTTTCCCCAGAATACCTCTCGACCCAAAAAGGCCTTTATTGAATCGCCAGCTCTCTTCATCAGCAAAGGCAATGACATCGATACTGGTTTCGGGAACAATACCCTGCCCGGCAATGGTACAGACGGCTTCAATCGCGCATAACACGCCTGCTATCCCATCAAAACGCCCTCCGTAGGGTTGTGTATCCAGATGTGAGCCCGTCATTAAAATTGGCGCATCCGGATTTTTGCCAGCAAGCCGACCAATTAAATTACCAAAGCTATCGATGCGCACTGTCAATCCAGCGGCTTCCATCCAGCCTTTGGCGTGCTCAAACATCTTTTTTTCCAAAGCCGAATGAGCCGGTCGACACATACCGGTTTCGCCAATTTTTCCGAGCTCACTCGAAACTTCAAAGAAATGCTGTAGACGTGCTGGGTTGATGTTCATAATTAATGGATAATGGATAATGTAGAATGTAGAATGTAGAATGGATAATGCAGGTTACTGGGCCATTATTCATTCTACATTCTACATTGTTCATTAAAAATTCAAATCACGACCCTCGATAGGTCGAATAACCAAATGGGTTTACTAACAAGGGGACATGGTAATGCTCGCCGGTGGTAATGGCGAAGGTAATTTCGATAAATGGATAAAAGGTTGCCACGCCCAGTTGTTCGAAATAGGCACCCGTTTCAAAACGCAATTTATAGGTACCCGTTGGCAAGACCGTTTCTTTGGGTAGTAAATTACTAATCCGGCCATCTGAATTAGTTACCCCGCGGGCGATTTCTATCCATTCCCGCTGTTGATGGTATAAGACAATACTCACGGCTTCTGCGGGTTGACCGCGGGTTGTATCGAGGATGTGGGTGGTTATAGCGCTCATGAAACCAGAAGTTTTTCCAACCGAAGTTTAGTGATTTTATTCTGCTCCTGCATCGCAATCTGGAGTTCGTCTTCCGGCGAATTCAGTAACCTCGACTCCAGTCTATTCAGCATTTCTTCGGCCGATTTTCCGGTGGCGCAAACGATAAAAATATAGCCAAACTTTTCTTCATAAAATTGATTCCCTTCGGCTAACATTTCCAAAACACTCACCGACGCCGTCGAAACGCCCGCCTGTTCACCCTCGGCCCAGGATGCCGTTGACGCGTACTTTTCGCGCAGGGAATTAATGTCGCCTATTTTGGGATGATGGCCGAAGGCTTCCCGCCAGTCGCTTTCAGCTAGGGAAAACCAGATAACCTCAGCCTGTTCAAACAGACTTTCTTTGGTCTCAAACGGGAACAAGTTGGCCAGCTCGTTCACCCATGTCGTTGATCCACAGCAAGTAAACAGAGCCTCTTTTAGTTGAGGGATTGGCAGTTGATTTAATTCAGGCAGTGTCATATAGAACGCAGATTTTTATGATCAATATGATTTAAAAATTCAAATACACTATTACTTCATGTTGTTGTAAAATCAATACCACTCCTATAAATCATAAAAATCTGCGTTCTGTTATCTCTTTAGATTGTCGTTGGGAACCGATTTACGTTTTTGTAGTAAATGTACACCGCGGGTTCTTTGCCCATTGCCGTGAACCATTGCTGACAGTACGGCGCCATCCAGATTGAATCGCCTTTTTTGATCGGATACCAGTTCTGATCGAGCATGTACACGCCCTGCCCTTGCAGGTAAATGAGGCCATGTTCCATGATGTGGGTTTCGACCAGTGGCAAGTGTCCGCCGGGATCGTAGGTGAAAATATTCACGGCCATGTCGAACGATAAATCATCGGGCAACAGCACTTGCAACCGTAAGGCTGGATCGCCCATGTAACTGGGCCCTGCGATGGTTGCCGCATCGCCGAACAGCACCGACGGAACGTTGTAGCCTTCCAGTTTTTCGTAGAGTTTATGGAATGTCAGCAATTGCGTGCCTACTTCCGGATTATCAATCAGATAGTCGTTGCCTATAGGAATATACACAAACTGGCCCGTTTTCAGCGTTTTTCCCATCCCACTCACCGTTGCCGTGCATTGGCCACTGATGACATAGAAAAACAATTGAGACTGCTTAGTCGCGCCAACAAGTTTACCGTCTTCCTTCAGCGTAATGAGTGTCTGGCACAGGTTAGCGCCCATTTGCTCATTGATGATGACGTTTACCGTACAGTTGTCCCAACCAGGTACGCGACTATTGATATACCCATCGGGGCTAATGACGGCGTGGTTGCGTTTGACAACGGACCGGGTAAGTGCTGAAATTTCCATATGTTTTACTTTCGAGGTAATTTTTGTCAATCCTCCTGAGGTCGGAATGACAAAAAATTATCAATAAGGTGGTTTATAAATCGATCAGCAACCTGAAGGGTAGCTGCCATATCACTTACTTCAACATCTTCCAACGGATTATGGCTGATGCCCTTAAAACAACGCACGAATAGCATACATACCGGAGCAACCTGCGAAATCGGCACGCCATCATGCCCAGCGCCACTCACTAAGTCAATTAATTCATAACCAGACTCGTTTATCGACTTGGCTAGTAATTCAGTCAGTAGAATGTCACACGCTGCTGGATCGGTTTCCTGAATCAGATTCCACGTAACCGGAACGCCCCGTTTTTCGCCAATGGCATAACATGTCAACTGTAACGTTTGGTAGGCCGACGCTAAAACGGTCTCATCGTTGCTCCGTACATCCAGACTGCAATGTACGTCGCCGGGAATAACATTACTGGCGGCATTCACTACATTTAGTTTACCAACCGTAGCCACCAGGTTCTGTTTAGTTGCGTTCCCAAATCGTTCGACCTCCAGAATGAATTCGGCAGCAGCACAGAGCGCATCCTGCCGCATATCCATGGGCACGGTTCCAGCATGGCCAGCCATACCCCTAAACTTAATTTCCACTCGTTTTTGACCCGCAATGGCTGTCACAACCGCCACAGGCACATTTCGTTCGTATAGAACAGGTCCTTGCTCTATGTGTATTTCAACATAGCCTAGCCAATCGTCAGGCGCAATCGCATCGGCTGGCAGTTGATCGATACCACCACCAATTGCCTGAATGACTTCGCTCAGTGCCGTGCCCGACTCATCTTTTTTAGCCAACAGGCTCGTATCAAACGAACCGGCAACGACTTTACTACCCAGGTATGTCGTATGAAAGCGAACACCTTCTTCATCGCTGAAGGCAATCAATTCCAGATGAAACGGCAGCGCTTTACCCGATTGTCTGAGTTGTTCGAGTAAATCCAGCCCCATGATTACGCCCAATGGTCCATCAAACTTTCCGGCGTTCACGACCGTATCCATGTGCGAGGCAATGACAAACGTTTTAGCGCCCGCTATTGAACTTGTTAACCGGCCTCTGACATTACCAATGGCATCGACCCGCGTCTGCAAGCCAGCAGTCTGCATCCATCGCTGAATAAGGGCACTCCCCTGCTGAAACGCAACGGTCCCGAACGTACGGGTTACGCAGGCAGGATCATCACTGATTGATGCCAGTTCGTTAATCTTGTTCAGTACGTTCTCAGCTCGGAGCAGGTAGTCGATCATAACGTTCATGTATAGATTTATTGTCCACAGAGCGGTCCGCCGATGCGGCACAGAGAACACAGAGAAATAAAAATTTAAATCGGTTATTTCTCTGTGTTCTCTGTGCCTCTGTGGACAATAAATTTTCCGGAGTTCAACACAACAAAGCTTCCATCCTTAAAAACCAGTTCACCCCCCAGATACGTTTGCTCGACAACGCCGAATAGCTCTTCGTTCAAGTACGGCGTCATTTTATGCTTGTGTTGCAAGGAATCTGTTGAAACGACAAACGATTTTTCAGGATTCCAGACGATTAAATCGGCATCGTAGCCTTTTGCAATTCGCCCTTTTCGATGATCCAATCCCGCTAATTGAGCCGGTTTTTCACTCAGCCACCTGGCAATATCCGTTACCATGAAACCGCGTTGGCGGGCAGCTGTCCAGAGCACGGGCAAAGCCAGTTGTAGGGACGCGATGCCCCCCCAGGCCTTCATGAAATCACCACTTTCCATCTGCTTCAAATCGGGTGGTGCGGGTGAATGATCAGTAGCGACAAAATCAATGATTCCGGAGCGTAACGCTTCCCATAATTGGTCGTTATTTTCTTTTTCGCGGATGGGTGGCGCACATTTAAACTGCGTTTGCCCATCCCGAATGGTTTCAGCAGTGAAATACAAGTAATGCTGCCCCGTTTCGACCGTGAGTGGCAAGCCTTTTTGTTTCGCTTTGTCAATGGACTCAATGGAATTAGCCGACGACAAATGGACAATATGCGTCCGGCAATTGTAGTCTTCGCAAAGCCGAATCATCCTATCGATGGCTTTATCTTCCCATTCTTTCGGTCTGGAAGACAGGTAGTTCGCGTATGAACGGGCATCACCAGTGGCCAGTTTTTCGTCCGTCGATAATTCACAATGAACCAGTAGAGGCAACCCATGTTTTGCAATAATTGGCATCGCTTTTCGCAGGTCGGCTTCTGTCACATTCGGGAAATCGTCGATACCGGAGTGGGTCAGAAACGCTTTGAAACCCAATACGCCTTTATTGATCAGCAGTTCAATGTCGTCCGTGTTGCCCGGCACAAGGCCTCCCCAGAAACCACAGTTCGTATGGAGTTGTCCTTTAGTGGCCGCCATCTTCTGGTCGAAAGCCTCGGCAGTTGTCGTTACGGGCGATGAGTTCAAAGGCATATCGACCAGCGTGGTCAAGCCACCCGCAATGGCGGCACGCGTGGCCGTGTTGAAACCCTCCCAATCCGCTCGACCGGGTTCATTAATGTGGACGTGCGGGTCAATGACGCCCGACATCAGCACACGATCTCCGATGTAGATGACCTCGGCATTGAACCCTTGTGGTACTTCCGGTAGAACATCAGCAATCAGACCGTCTTTTAGTAAAACAACGGCTTTTCTGATTCCTTCTGGCGTACAGATTTTATTTCCTTTGATGGCACGATCGATCATACTAAAAATAGAAAATTAATTTCTATACTAGAGGTCAATACTACCCAAAACAGCCGAAACAACCATGAAGCTCACCTTGAAAAAAAATGCGTACGGAAAGAATGCCGTGAACCTGTCAAAAATCATTCGGCACCCTAACTACCATGAATTCAGACAGATCTCCGTCAACGTATCGCTGGAAGGAGACTTTGAAACGGCCCACACGCTCGGCGACAATTCAAAAATAGTACCTACCGATACGCAGAAAAACACGGTGTATGCGCTGGCCAAAGAGCATTTTGTGGATTCTATCGAAAATTTCGGCCTCTATTTAGCCAATTATTTTATCACCAATAATCCGCAGGTATCGCAGGCCACCGTCCATATTATCGAGCATCCCTGGGCTCGCATGGCCTTCGATGGAGAGCCGCATCATCATGCCTATGTGGGTGGCGGTTCTGAAAAACGGACAACAACCTTAGTACAGACTACCGAAGCAATTCGTGTGACCTCGGGCATCAAAGATCTGCTGATTCTAAAAACAACCGATTCGGGATTTGAGGGCTACGTCAAAGACCAATACACAACCCTGAAAGAAACGGCCGACCGCATTTTCGCGACCCAATGCGAGGCCAACTGGGTGTACACTTCCCACAACCTTGACTTTACGAGTCTGTTCGGCAAAATCCGCGAAACGCTACTAAAAACCTTCGCGCATCACAAGAGTCTGTCGGTGCAGCAAACGTTGCTGGCTATGGGATCGGCCGTCTTGGAAGAGAATCAGGAAGTAAGCGAAATAAGCCTGATCATGCCCAACAAACATCACATCCCGTTTAACCTGGAACAGTTCGGCATGGACAACCAAAACGAGATTTTCATAGCCACCGACGAGCCGTACGGGTACATTACGGGAACGGTGACGAGGGAGTAAAATAATGAATAATGAATAATGAATAATGAATAATGAATAATGAATAATGAATAATGAATAATGAATAATGAATAATGAATAATGAATAATGAATAATGAATAATGAATAATGAATAATGAATAATGAATAATGAATAATGTACCAGACAATCGTTCATTGTTATCTGGATGACCTATTTATTTGCTAGTGCCGTTTACAATTCTGTTGCCTTGATGCCAGCAACACGAATACCATATTTTGTAAGCGTATCTACTTTTTTGGGATTGTTCGTCAACATACGAATCGACTTAACGCCCAGTTCATTTAAGATGTCGGCGGCTACCCTGTAGTCTCTGGCATCTCGTTTAAACCCTACCGCTTCGTACGCATCGGCTTGAGCCAGTCCTATTCGTTTATACTCAACGCTTTTTAGTAAGGCAAAATGACCATTTCCTTTTCCTTCCTGATCGAGCCAAATCACGATGCCTCTTCCCTCCTGCTGAATAAGTTGTTGAGAGATTTCCATCTGCTCCCGGCAATCACATTCGATACTGTTAAACGCATGTCCGAACAGACAGGACGAATGAACCCGGCACAATACCTCTTCTGCCCCATCCACATCACCCATTAACAAGGCAATCGATTCGTTTTGCCCGTCGTAAAAGAGAACTTCACGGTATTCACCAAATTTGGTTTTAAGGTTTCCTTCAGCAAGTTTAACAATCATGGTGGTACTGGGGAATAAAAGATTCTGTGGATTCTATTGATCCTGCGGAGCTTGTAGAATCTATAAAATCCACAGATTCAACTAGTTAATCAGCTACTCTGTATCTGCCTTTGCCAATAGCGTTTCCGCCAACTCTGTCAGCCCGATGGTGGCTGGTTCGGCAATGAAGGTGACGTTCGGGCGTTTCTGCATGGTGGGCATGTTTGGGTCTACGACATAGATTGGCACGCCATTCCGAACGGCGTAGACCAGGCCAGCCGCTGGATATACATTTAACGAGGTGCCCACAACAATGAAAATATCGGCCTCCTGGGTGATGTCTACGGCTACATCCATCATGGGTACAGCTTCACCAAACCAGACAATGTGTGGCCGAAGCTGGGAGCCTTTCTTACAGAGGTCACCCTGTTTAATCTCCCACCCATCAACATCATAAACTAAAGATTCATCGATCGATGAGCGCGATTTAAACAACTCACCATGCAGGTGAACCACCTTCGATGAACCCGCTTTCTCATGCAGATTATCAACGTTTTGGGTGATAACCGTCACGTCATATTTCTCCTCTAATTTCACCAACGCCAGATGCCCCGCATTGGGCATTACACTAAGCGCCTGTTTCCGGCGCTGATTGTAAAAATCCTGTACCAAAGCCGGGTTCCGTTGCCAGGCTTCGGGCGTGGCCACATCTTCGATCCGGTGATTTTCCCAAAGCCCGTCCGATGCCCGAAAGGTTGGAATCCCGCTCTCCGCACTAATACCTGCGCCAGATAGAACAACGATTTTTTTCATACAATTAATAGTTAGGGAGAAAAGGGAGGAAGGGGAAGAGAGGGAGGAAGAAAAATACTTTATCAACATAATTTTTCGTTCTCCATTCTCCCTCTCTTCCCCTTCCTCCTTCCTCCCCTAATTTACACTTATTCCACAACAATTTCATCCGTGGCGAACCAGGTTTTTCCGCCTGCGTTGGGATGGCCTGCGGGGCAAATACCCGCGTTTTTCGCCCGGACACGTACATAACGCGCTCGCGCCGTCTTGAAGTCGGCGACAACGGGCAAAATATCCCAGGGGCCATTCAGATCATAGGTAACGGGCTGAGAAATAGCTTCCTTAAAGTCTTTACCATCTTTTGAAATAGCAATATCAACCGACGCTGGCGGGAAGCTGCTACTCATTATAATCTTCAAAAAATTCAGCGAGACTTTCGTCACACTCGTCACATCGCCCAGATCGACCATCACATCCATATCGCCGGAGAAACTGGCCCATTGACGCCGATCCCGTGGGGTTTCTCCCCGAACACCGTCGGTCAGTTTGGTTGTTTTGGGATCACTATTAAGATCTGAAGCGATCGTATAGGTATAGGGTTTGTTCTTACCCTTATGAAGCGTAAAGGTTTGGGTTAGCCGTCCACCCGTGGGCGTCCCTCCAGTCTGAGTCATGGCCCGAATCGTTGTCGTTTTCGTGAGCGTGATGGGTCCGATGTATTCGGTACTTTTCTCGTTTGGTTCTTTGCCGTTGGTCGTGTAGAAAATACGGCTGTCTGAATCCAGCTTACTCAGGCGCACCTGAATCTGGCCCTGCTCATTAGCTTGCGTAGTGGCCGAAATATCGAATAGTCGTTTCGCATAATTGACGGGAATAACATCGAGCTTAGGCAAGTGATTTTTTAGTCGCTGGGCAAAATCCTCGAAGTTATGCGGTCCCTGCTGCATCCAGCCAATTTCGGCCAGCGCAATCGCTCTCGGGAAGGTGGAATATTCAACCGCTTCCGGTGTGGGCAGGTATTCTGTCCAGACATTCCCCTGAACCCCCACAATGTATTTCTGTTCATCGGCGGTCAATTCGGCGGGCATGGGTTCGTAGGCATAGACCTGATCCAGTGGCAGGTAACCGCCGATCGCCAGTGGTTCGGTGGCCGGATTTCCCTGGTAATAATCGAGGTAACAGGTGCCGTTTGGCGACATCACTACGTTATGCTTTTGTTTAGCTGCCGCAATGCCACCCGCCGTACCACGCCAGCTCATGACGGTTGCGTTGGGTGCGAGTCCGCCTTCCAGAATTTCATCCCAACCAATGATAGAACGGCCTTTGCTGTTCAGGAATTTCTCGATACGCCGGATGAAATAGCTTTGCAGTTCATGCTCGTCTTTCAGGTTGTTTTTCCTCATCAGATCCTGGCAGAACGCGCTGTTTTTCCAGGCCGTTTTCGGGCATTCATCGCCACCGATATGAATGTACTTCCCAGGAAATAAGGCAATTACTTCGGTCAGTACATCCTGCAAAAAGGTAAACGTCTTCTCCGACGGGCAGTACACTTCTTCCGAAACGCCCCATTTAGTGGCTACCTGATAGCCTTTGGCAGGGTCACAACCTAATTCCGGATACGAAGCCAGGGCTGCCTGCGCATGGCCAGGCATTTCGATTTCAGGAACGATCGTTACAAACCGGCTTTGGGCATAGCGCACTACGTCCTTAATTTCTTCCTGCGTATAAAATCCACCCGATGGTTTTCCATCGAATTTCTGGGGATAATTCTCGCTATACTGACCAACGATCGATTCGGCCCGTTTGCTGCCAACCTGCGTTAGTTTCGGGTACTTTTTGATTTCGATCCGCCACCCCTGATCTTCGGTCAGATGCCAGTGAAACGTATTTTGCTTGTGCATCGCCATCAGGTCGATGAATTTCTTGACGAACGGCACCGGCATGAAATAGCGACCGGCATCGAGCATTAGTCCCCGATAACCATAGCGGGGTTTATCGGTTATGGCACAGGCAGGCATGGCCGCCGTGGCCGATTTGCCCGCTGGCAATAATTGCCGCATGGTTTGAGCCGCATAAAACAGGCCTTTGGTCGTGGCCGCTTCGGCAAGCACTTTCGTCGGCGTAACGGTCAGTTTATAGCCTTCATCGCCCAGAACCAACTTTTTATTGAGCGTAAAAAAAATGTGGGGGGCTTTCGCTAGTGCAGGACTGGTTGGCGCAACAGATAGCGCCAAACCATTCACCGTTTTTACCTGACTGGCAAATAGTTGAGCCACCGCCTTAACGCTGGCATCCGTAGCCGGGGCGATTACAATACGTGTACTCGGAGAGACTGTAAATTGACCGTTTTGCCCGGAAAAACGAGCAGGGAATGGAATCAGATTATATTGATTGTCGGGGGTTTGAGCAAAGATTGGAAAAGAAAGTAGCAAACAAATAAGCAGATGTTTCATGCGGCCAGTTCGGTAGCGGTTGGTTCAGTTGGCAAAATAGTGATGATTTTCCAAAGGGTATTAAAAACACAAAATACAGTGTTGCTCGTTCATGCTCGCTTATGGCGAATGTGGCCTATGCAAAGGCCGTCCCGCCCGTAATTTCCCTCAGCTAAAGTTAGGAATGCAACCAGCGTACTCATTTTAATTGGTTAGACATGGACACAACGGGCGGGACGCCCTTTGCATAGGCCACACTCGGCAAAGCCAAGCGTGAACGAATGACGAAGTATTAAAAACAAAAAGCCTTCCGGTAGTGAGTAACTAACTCACTACCGGAAGGCTTGTCATTCCGACCTTAGGAGGAATCTCAAACTTTTATATTAGTCAAGATTGAGATTCCTCCTAAGGTCGGAATGACAAATTATCTTCAATTCTTACTTTTTCGCGGCTGCTTTCTTGGCGGGTGCTTTGGCCGCTGGCTTCTTGGCAGTTGTTGCTGTCGCCTTGGCTTTGGCCGGAGCTGCCTTTTTCGCAGGTGCCGGTTCGTCGCCCGCCAGTTTCAGGCAATCTTCGAGCGTTAAAGATGCGGGGTCAACGTCTTTCGGAATTTTGACGTTTCGCTTGCCAACCGCCAGATACGGCCCGTATTGACCATTGACAACTTTGACCGCCGGATTCTCCGGAAATTCTTTGATGTATTTATTCGCTTCGGCTTGTCGCTTGGCCAGAATCAGTTCTATAGCCCGATCCAGTGTCATACTCGCCAGCGATTCATTCCGCGGAATGGAGATGTACTTGTCTTCGTACTTCACATACGGGCCAAAACGCCCTTTACCGGTCGTAACAGGCTTACCTTCGTATTCTCCTATGGCCTCACTAACGGCTTCGGCACGCTTCTGCTGGATAAGCTGAACGGCACGGTCGGCGTCAATCGAATACGGATCGTCTTCTTTTGTGAGTGATACGTATTTGTCATCATGCTTTACATACGGGCCAAATTTGCCGATGCCGATGGTCATGGGTTTGTCTTCAAAGAAACCAACCTCACGAGGCAACGTGAACAAATCCAGCGCATCCTGCAAGGTGATGGTTTCAATCAGTTGACCATCGCGCAGGTTCGCGTATTGTGGTTTCTCATCGTCGGTCGATTCGCCGATTTGCGCATAGGCTCCGTATTTCCCCAGCCGTGCCGACACTTTTTTACCGGTTCGCGGATCGAGTCCCAGGTCTTTGGCACCTGTCTTGAACGAAACGATCGACGAGCCCTGAATATCTTCGATGTTTTTATGGAAATCACCGTAGAAGCCTTCCAGCATGGTCTTCCAGTTCATTTTGCCATCGGCAATCTCGTCAAACTCCTTCTCAACCGTTGCCGTGAACTGATAATCGACAATGTCCGGAAAATATTCAACCAGGAAGTCATTGACCACAATGCCTGTATTGGTTGGGAACAGCTTGGCTTTTTCGGAGCCGAAGGTTTCCTTCCCGCTGGTTTCGCTGATCTTATTTTGCTGGAGAGTGTACTCTGTATATTTCCGTTCCTGACCGGGTTTGTCCTGCTTAACGACGTAGCCGCGGTTCACGATGGTCGAAATGGTCGGCGCATACGTAGACGGGCGACCGATGCCCATTTCTTCCAGTTTTTTCACCAGCGAGGCTTCCGCATAGCGAGGCTGTGGACGCGTAAACTTCTCGGTAGCTTTCATCTGTCCGAGATTCAGGCCTTGCCCGATGGTCAGCGGAGGAAGCATTCCCTTCGCATCTTCATCATCCTCATCGTCTTTCGATTCGAGGTAAACACGCAGGAACCCATCGAATTTGATGACTTCCCCCTGAGCAACCAGCTCATTTGGAAAGCTCTGGCCCGAAGCGGCTGGTGGCGTATCGACAAAGGGGCTATCGTCAATATGCGTCTGGAATGTCGTCGTCGTTCCATTGGCGAATTTAATCCCGATGGTTACCGTTGTTCGTTCGAGTTGGGCATCAGCCATTTGCGAAGCTATTGCCCGTTTCCAGATCAGCTCATACAGGCGTTTCTGATCACGGTCGGCTCCGGCATTCCGATCATTGAAATTCGTCGGACGGATGGCTTCGTGTGCTTCCTGCGCCGATTCATTCTTCGTCTTGAACTGGCGCGTTTGTATATATTTCTCACCAAACTCCGAACCGATCTCAGCGACAGCCTTATCGATAGCTTCGGTTGAGAGGTTCGTCGAGTCCGTCCGCATGTACGAAATCTTACCCGCTTCGTACAGGTTCTGGGCAATCCGCATAGTCCGATCAACCGAATAGCTCAGTTTACGCGACGACTCCTGTTGCAGGGTCGAGGTCGTAAACGGTGGCGCGGGTGATTTCTTAGCGGGTTTAACCTCTAAATTTTTGATCGTAAATGTTGCTCCGATACAGGCTTCCAGAAAGGCCCGTGCCTGACCGGAGGTTGCAAAGTTTTTGGGCAGTTCGGCATTCAGGACTTTGCTGCCATCCACGATAAACTGGGCCGTAACCTTAAAAGACGATTTGGCGGAGTGCTTATCGATCTCGCGTTCGCGCTCTACAACCAGTCGCAAGGCCACGGATTGAACCCGTCCTGCCGATAGTCCTGTACTCCCACCTTTGATCTTACGCCACAATACCGGCGACAGTTCATAACCAACCAACCGGTCGAGTACGCGTCGGGCCTGTTGGGCATTCACTAAATCAACATCAATGGTGCGGGGCGATTTAATGGCATTCTGGATCGCGTTTTTGGTAATTTCCCGGAATACGATCCGCTTGGTATTGTCGCGCAGGCCGAGGGCTTCCTTAAGGTGCCACGAAATAGCTTCCCCTTCGCGGTCATCATCAGTCGCCAGCCAAACTTCATCCGCAGCTTTAGCGAGCGCCTTTAATTCACTAACTAATTTCTTTTTATCGGGCGAAATTT
The DNA here is from genome assembly GCF_006965485.1 of Spirosoma sp. KCTC 42546. NCBI lineage: Bacteria > Pseudomonadati > Bacteroidota > Cytophagia > Cytophagales > Cytophagaceae > Spirosoma > Spirosoma sp. KCTC 42546. Next base: position 3,917,859 of record NZ_CP041360.1, on the reverse strand, counting down.
CGTAAGATGGCTGGAACCCATTCGTGACGTCCACAGCCAGCCCATCTTTGGGCAAATCGCGTACGTGACCAAAGCTTGACTTCACTGTAAAGTCCTTACCAAGATAGCCTTCAATGGTTTTCGCCTTCGCTGGCGACTCCACTATGACTAAGTTTTTCGACATAATCGATGTTCAGGTTGATACTGTCTCCGCTGCCATTTGACACGAATGGCCTACGTGGCCCGGGCCAAATATAGACGCAAAAGCACTGACTTATGCAAATGCACAAGTTATATGCAGCAAACGTAAGACTGGTGATTAGTTATATTTATACAACAACATGTGGTAACGCATCGTTCGGCCTGGCACAATGAAATCCTTATTAATGAGCAAATAAGCCGTATTTTGGGTCGAATAAAAAACGAGTCAACACGTATGCAAATTAGCCTGGGTGCGCATCTTAAGGGTATGAATTATTTTTTGACGCTCATCGTGCTCCTGACAGTTACGGGCTGCCAGTCGAAGCAGGAATCAGAACAAGCTTTGGCAGAGATTAACCTAACACCCCGTAGCATGGCGGCCTTAAAAGCCCCTTCTCCCGAGCAGGACCAAGCCTCTCCTGATCAGGAACAGATGCCTGAATCGCCCACTGCTTCTCCCACGCAACCATCAATCGGCATCAATCGGAAGATCATCCGTAATGCCCAGGTGCGTATCCGGGTGAGTGATTTCACGAAATCAGGGCAGGCTATTGAACAGGTTGTCCGTCAGAGTGGTGGCCAGATTACCAGCTCGAACGAAACCAAAACCGGTAACAGTATCGAAAACGCACTCGTTATTCGAGTGCCTGCCAGTCGATTAGATGCACTTCTGGCGTTGCTCTTGAAGGAGTCGATTTTCACTGATATGAAAACCATCACGTCGGAGGATGTGACGCGCCGGTACGTCGATGTGGAAGCCCGGATTCGTAGCAAAAAAGCTGTCGAAGAGACGTATCTGAAACTTCTGAAACAGGCTCGTTCGGTTGCCGATGTGCTAAAGGTTGAAGAGCAATTGGGGAAACTTCGGGAAGAGCGCGAGGTACAGGAAGCCGAACTTCGTCAGCTTAAAGATGAAGTGGCGCTAAGTACGATCAATCTGTCGTATTATCAGCAAACCGAAGTTGCCCTGAATCCAGAAGAGCCTTTCTACACCCAAATCTGGCACAATTTCACCGACGGATTTCGATTGATGGGCGATGTATTGGTTGGCGTATTTTATTTTCTCCCCATCGGAATCGTTGGAATCGGTGTTGTGTGGCTATTTCTGCGCTGGCGTCGGAAACGGCGGAGTAAGGTTTAACCGCAAAGACGCAAAGGGGAGCGCAAAGCACGCAAAGAAATTATACTTTTTCACTTTGCGTGCTTTGCGCTTTCTCTTGCGCCTTTGCGGTTATAATCATTTCAGCAGGTTCAAGTCGGGCTGGGCGTATTTATAGACTTTAAAATAGAGCGTTGTTTTCGTTTGATAGACACCTTCAATCGTGGATATTTCATTCACGAATTCTACTAAGTGATTGTTACTCTGGCACATCACGTCCACTTCCAAGTCGTAATCGCCGGAGGTGCTGGCCAGGAAACTAACTTCAGGCTTCCTCGAAATTTCCTGCGCCACAGGCTCCTTTAACGTAGCCGGCCGAATATATATGGCAATGTGCGCATAAGCCCGAAAGCCGACCTTTTCCGGGTCCACCCGACCGACAATACTAATTATCCCTTCTTCCAGTAACCGATTCAGGCGGGTGCGGGCGGTGCCGACAGATACATTCAACTGTTCGGCAATTTCTGTAAACGACATTCGCCCATCCTTCTGAAGACACGAGAGGATGGCAAAGTCTAAATCATCCAATGTAGTGTGGTTCTTCTCCATTTCTGTGATTTTGTTGGGTTAAAAATAATACAAATAGTTGACTGGTATCTATATAATTTTTAGTTTGCATTTCTCTTTTCTGCAAAAAATGCAGGCCTACAACAAAACCATGAAATACGCTGCTATTCAAAACTATATAAACGGGCAGTTTGTCGATCCCACGACCGACCGGACGTTAGCCGTAATTTCCCCAGTCGATGGCACCCTACTGTCGACCGTACCGCTATCGACTGCTGCTGATCTGGACGCTGCGGTACAAGCGGCTAAAGCCGCCTTCCCAGCCTGGAGCCGAACGACAATTAAGGAAAGAGTTCAGGTCTTTTTCCGGTATAAAGCCCTGTTAGAAAAGAACTTAAGAGAGTTGGCTTTATTAGTTCAGGAAGAAAACGGCAAAACCTACGACGAAGCCGTTGCTGAAATCGAGAAAGGTGCCGAACTGGCCGAATTTGCCTGCTCATTACCCCAGATCGTGACGGGCGAGATTCTGGAAGTAAGCCGTGGGGTTGAGTGCCGGACCGAACATGTGCCGCTGGGTGTTGTCGCCAGTATCGTGCCGTTCAACTTTCCGAGTATGGTACCGAACTGGACAATTCCAAATGCAATTGCGCTGGGTAATTGCATGATTATTAAGCCATCCGAGAAAGTACCGTTAAGCGTTGGCCGATTAGCCGAACTATTGCAGGAAGCTGGCTTGCCCGCGGGCGTTTTCAACATAGTTCAAGGGGATCGTGAGGTGGTCGAAGCCATCTGCGATCATCCGGGCATCGAAGCCGTTTCCTTTGTGGGTTCGACCAAAATTGCCAAAGTCGTTTATAAGCGGGCAACCAGTAATTACAAACGCTGTCTGGCACTGGGTGGCGCTAAAAACCACCTCATTGTGCTGCCAGACGCCATTCCGGGCATGACGGCCCAAAACATCACGGCTTCTATGGCCGGTTGCGCTGGTCAGCGGTGTATGGCTGCATCGGCAATGGTTGCCGTTGGGCCGGTGGATCATATTATTGCCAAACTTTGCGAAGAGGCACAAAAAATGGTGCCGGGCAAAAATCTTGGCTCAGTCATCAATCGCGAATCCAAAGAGCGCATTGAGCGCTATATTACGGAAGCCGAAAGCCAGGGAGCCAAAGTGCTGGTTGACGGTCGGAACCCGATTGTCGAAGGGAAAGAAAATGGCACCTATGTGGGTGCAACGGTGATTGACTATGTCATGCCCGATATGGCCATTGCCAAAGAGGAAATTTTCGGTCCAGTCATCAGCATCATGCGGACCAACACGGTCGATGAAGCGCTGGCCATCGAAAACGCCAATCCGTATGGAAATGCGGCTTCGGTATTTACCCAGAATGGCGGCATGGCGCGGTACGTGATCGATAAAGCCAGCGCCGGTATGGTGGGCGTCAACGTGGGCGTACCCGTTCCGCGCGAACCGTTCTCGTTCGGCGGCTGGAACGAAAGCCGTTTCGGTGTGGGCGACATCACTGGAAAAAGCTCCATCGAATTCTGGACTAAACTGAAGAAAAGCACCACAAAGTGGAACCCCGAAGCGGGGATAAATTGGATGAGTTAGACTAATTAGTTTGATGTTTGGAGTTTGACGTTCGAAGTTGGCTGACGCAAGAATGCTAACGCGCCAGCCAACTTCAAACTTCCAACTACGAACTTCAAACCATTAACAAAACCAAAATGATCGACACAGCAACGCTTTCCGAAACGCAGGAAGTCCTTCAGGACAGCTTTGATTACACTGTATTTGCCTGGAGCAAACAGAAAAATATTTCACCCATTGCCGTGAAATATGCCAAAGGCGTTTACCTGTATGATTACGATGACAAACGCTACATCGACTTTTCGTCGGGCCTGATGAATGTGAACATTGGTCATGGTAATCAGCGCATTACGGAGGCTGTTGTTCGGCAAATGCAGGAAGTGAGTTATGTGACGCCCTACTGCGTGACCAAAGTTCGGGGGGAGTTAGGCAAGAAATTAGCCGAAATATGCCCCGGCGATCTGAACAAAGCGTTCTTCACGCTCTGTGGTGCTACGTCCAATGAAGCCGCGATTAAACTGGCTCGCTTGTACACGGGACGGCACAAGATCATAAGCCGCTACCAATCCTATCACGGTGCCACCTACGGTACGTTATCGGTAGGCGGTGACCCCCGCAAACTACCCGACGATTCGCAACAGGCACCTAATTTCGTGCATATCGATATTCCTTATAAGTATCGCTGGAATCACGACGAGGCAAGCATGCTGACGGATTCAGTTGCTCAGTTAGAGCGCGTTATCGCCTACGAAGGACCGGGTAACATTGCGGCCATCATGCTGGAAGGAGAATCGGGTACATCGGGCTGTTTGCAGTATCCGGTCGGTTATTTAGCCGCCGTTCGGGAAATCTGCGATAAACACGGCATTCTGATCATCATGGATGAAGTCATGAGCGGCTTCGGACGAACGGGCAAATGGTTTGGCTTTGAAAATCACGGCATTGTGCCGGATCTGGTAACTATGGCGAAAGGGATTACCAGTGGTTATATCCCATTCGGCTGCCTAATGGTGACGGATAAAATTGCGTCTCGATACGACGATACCGTCCTGGCAACCGGCATGACCTATGCCGCTCATCCGGTTGGTTGTGCGGCTGCGCTGGAAACGCTGAAAATTTATGAAGATGAGAATCTGATCGAGAATGCGGTCGAAATGGGCAAGTATATGGATGAGCAAGCGGCCATACTAATGGAAAAGCATCCAAGCATCGGCGACTTTAGAAATACGGGGCTACTGGGCTGCTTTGAGCTGGTCAAAAACAGAACGACTAAAGAACCAATGGCTCCGTTCAATGCCAAGCCTGAAGAAATGGCTGTGATGAGCAAAGTAGCTGCCAAGATCAAGGAGCTAGGCATGTACACCTTTGTTCGCTGGAGTTACATTTTCGTGGCCCCTCCCCTCTGCGTTACCAAAGAGCAAATCGACGAAGGATTGGCGATTATCAGTGAGGCAATAAAAATTGCGGATGAATATGTAGCATAGAAAGTGGTGTTGGGCACGGTTTTCGCGGCTCTTTTCGGTATACATGATGATCTATCGATAACATGGATCGATCACTGTAAACCAACAACTACTCAACAACATTATGCGCACATCTAGACGCAAGTTTATCAGGGTACTTTCTTTGGGAACGGCTACGGCAATCTATCCTGCGGCAACGTTTACGTCGTTCGGAGGCATGCCAATTGCTGCCGATCCCGCAAAACGCATTATTCTTGATAGTGATACGGCTACGGACGATGCCCTCGCAATTCTTTTGGCGGTATCGTCTCCCAAATTGAAAGTTGAAGCCATTACCATTACCTGTGGAAACGTCGGTTTTGAGCAGCAAACGAAAAATGCGCTGTATACGCTTCAGGTAGCGGGTAAGAAAGGACAAATCCCTGTTTATAAAGGCTCTGATCGTCCACTGGTTCGGGAGGTTTTTGGCAATGCGACCTATGTGCATGGTAAGGATGGCATGAGCGATTCGTTTTTCCCGGACCCAGTTCAGAAGCCGGAGACAGAACATGCGGTCGATGCGATAATTCGATTAGTGGAGAAGTATCCGAATGAGCTAACGATTGTTGCCATTGGCCCGCTTACCAATGTTGCGTTGGCACTGCAAAAAAAGCCGTCCATCGCGAAACAGGTTAAAGAGGTGTATTTTATGGGTGGTTTCTATAAGTTTTATGGCAACGTCAATCCATTAGCCACCTACAATGCCTGGGTCGATCCAGAAGCCGCCCGACTTGTTTTTCAATCGGGCATCCCGATCCGGACGGTCGGGTTTGATGTGAGCGTAAAGAGTTCGGTCTTTACCGATGACGATTATGACAAAGTGGAAAAGCTGGGCACGAAGTATTCCGATTTTTTCATGCAGATCAATAAGGTTCGTCGGAAGTATTGCAAAGAGCACCAGAAGATGAATGGCTCCAATCACCCGGATGCCATCACCGTTGCCGCTGTCATTGACCCTAGCCTCATTACACAATCCGTATTTCGGTATGTAGATGTTGAAACAAAGGGAGAATTGACGGTTGGTGCTCTGGCAATCGACGAACTGGGTGTCTGGAAAAAACCACCGAATACGAACATCAGCGTCGAAGCCGACGAAGCCAAGTTCAAGAAAATGGTATTTGATACATTGAAATTGAGTTAACAAGTTTGTAGTTCGAAGTTTGACGTTTGTAGTTATGTTATCCCGTACTATTCTACGAACTTCAGACTACAAACTTCGAACTAGAAACCTTAAACTACAAAAATGCAACTAGCCCAAGAAACAACTGTAGACGAGTCATCGGCTCTCTACAGCGAAGATTTAGCCCCCATTCCTGCGTCGAAACGAACGTGGAATACCTGGAATTATGCAGCCTTATGGATCAGTATGAGCCTGTGTATTCCTACGTATATGATGGCTAGTTCACTCATTCAGGGCGGCATGAACTGGTGGCAGGCCATTTTCACCATCTTTCTGGGCAATACGATTGTCCTGATTCCTATGGTCTTGAATGGCCATGCCGGTGCTAAATACGGTATTCCGTTCCCTGTTTTGGTTCGATCCAGTTTTGGCACTCGTGGCGCAAATATCCCGGCCTTGTTACGCGCCATTGTAGCCTGTGGCTGGTTCGGCATTCAGACCTGGATTGGCGGCTTTTCGATCTACCAGATGCTTCGGTTATGGATTCCATCATTGGAAACACTGCCCCAGTTGTTTCCGGCTTCCTTTGGTTTACAGACGGGTCCTGCAATCTGCTTTTTTCTGTTCTGGCTGCTAAATATGTACGTTGTGTACCTCGGCGTCGAAAGCATCAAGAAGTTACTGGTTTTTAAGGCGTTCTTTTTACCCGTAGCGGCACTGGCGTTACTCTGGTGGGCAATCTCCGCCGGGAACGGCCTCGGCCCTATTCTGGAGCAACCCGCTAAATTCGCTGACTCGGCAGCGTTCTTCGCGTTTTTCTTCCCAGCCTTAACAGGCATGGTTGGTTTCTGGGCAACTTTATCCTTGAACATTCCTGACTTTACACGCTATGCCACCAGTCAGCGGGCACAGATTAAGGGGCAGGTTATTGGACTTCCGCCCGCCATGACGCTCTTCTCATTTATCGGCGTAGTCGTTACCTCAGCTACGACCATTATCTACGGCACTACTATCTGGGACCCGCTCGTTCTGGCCGGCAAGTTCGACAGCAAACTCCTGGTCAGTGTTGCCATGATTGCGGTGGCTATTTCAACCCTGGCGACCAACATTGCCGCTAATATTGTCAGTCCGGCCAATGATTTCGCCAATCTGGCTCCCTCCAAAATTGATTTCCGAAAAGGTGGCTACATTACCGGCATCATTGGTATCCTGATTTTTCCCTGGAAGCTCATCGCCGATCCAACGGGCTTCATTTTCACGTGGCTGGTCGGCTATTCCAGTTTACTAGGGCCGGTCGGCGGCATCATGATTGCCGATTATTTCTTCCTTCGTAAACAGAAACTGGTGTTGGCCGATCTGTACAGTGAAACGGGGATTTATCGTTTTAAAGGTGGATTCAACAACGCAGCCATCATCGCCCTTCTTGTGGGGATTCTACCAAACATACCCGGCTTTCTAACCACCATTCAGGTTATTCCGACGGACAGTGTTCCCGGCTGGATTACGCAGTTGTACAACTACGCCTGGTTTGTTGGTTTTTTTGTTAGTGGTGCGGTGTATTTGGGGCTGATGAGGAATAAATTTTTAACCGCAGAGAACACGGAGTTTATCGCAAAGAGCACAGAGGATTTATCTATAAATACGTAGCGAACTCTGGGCAAATCTTTGCGTTCTTTGCGGCTGAAGTAACCCAAAAGGAACACAAAGATTATATGATAGAAAATGAAGTTTCACATAAAGTTATTGGGCTTGCGATGGAGGTGCATTCAGCATTAGGCCCAGGTTTGTTAGAAAGTGCTTATAAAGAATGTTTATACTATAAAATCATAAAATCCGGGCTAGTAGTTGAAAAAGAAAAACCAATGCCATTGATTTTTGAAGAAGTAAAGCTGGAATGCGGCTATAGGATAGATATACTCGTAGAGAATAAATTAGTCCTAGAGATAAAAAGTGTAGAGACTTTAACCGATGTTCATTTAGCACAAACACTGACCTACATGAAGTTGGGGAATTATAAATTAGGGCTGCTTATGAATTTCAATGTACTTCGATTGAGGGATGGAATAAAACGAGTCGTAAATGGTCTTTAAATCTTAGCGATACTTTGCGAAAACCTTAGCGTGCTTTGCGGTTTAAAAAATTTACCGCAGAGAGCACAGAATTTTTCGTAAAGAACACAAGGAATATGTCTATACTGATTAAAAACGGTCAAATTATAACAGCGGCCGACGATTACGTTGCTGATATCTTCATTGAAGGTGAAACGATTAGCGCTATCGGCAAGAACTTACCCGTTCAGGCCGATACGACTATCGACGCCACCGGTAAGCTGGTATTTCCGGGCGGTATCGACCCACACGTGCATTTAGCCATGCCATTCATGGGCACCTTTTCGAGCGATACCCACGAAACCGGAACGCGTGCAGCTTTGTATGGTGGCACAACGACCGTTATTGATTTCGTGCTGCAAAAACAGGGGCATTCGCTGAAAGAAGCCCTTGCCGATTGGAACTCCCGCGCTCAGGGTACCACTGTTGGCGACTATAGCTTCCATATGGCCGTGACGGATTTTAATGAAGATACGAAGGCTGAAATTAAAGTAATGGTTGAGGAAGAAGGGATCACGTCCTTCAAAACCTTTATGGCCTACAAAGGCGCGTTGATGATCGATGACAGGCAGATGATTGGCCTGATGCAGGAGGTGAAAAAGCAGGGCGGTATGGTCACCGTTCACGCGACCAACGGCGATGTGATCGATTATCTCACGGCCAAACATCGGTCGGAAGGTAAACTGGCCCCACTCTACCATTACCTCTCGCAACCCGAAGTAACCGAATCCGAAGCCAGCGGCCGTTTTTCCGACATGGCCGATTACACAGGTTGCCCCGGCTATATCGTCCATATGACCTGTGAAGGAGCCTTAAACGCGGTTCGGAATGCGACCCGACGTAATCAGAAAGTTTTCGTTGAAACCTGTATCCAGTACCTGGTTCTTGATGCATCACTTTATGAGCAAAATTTCGAAGGTGCTAAGTGGGTGATGAGCCCGCCGTTACGGGAGAAAAAAGATCAGCAATCCCTCTGGGCCGGTATCAACCAGGGATTGGTACAGGTGGTCGCAACGGATCATTGCCCGTTCATGTGGGAGCAGAAACTGATGGGGAAAGATGATTTCTCAAAAATTCCCAACGGGCATCCGGCCATCGAAAATCGGATGGAATTACTGTACAGCGAGGGCGTTCACAAAGGTAAGATCACGCTGAATAAGTATGTCGAAGTGGCCTGTACGAACCCGGCTAAAATCTTCGGTATGTTCCCGCGAAAAGGAACGATTGCTGTGGGTAGCGATGCGGACATTGTCATTTTTGACCCCAACGAAACACATACCCTTTCGGCCAAAACCCACCACATGAACGTCGATTATTCGGGTTACGAAGGCTGGGAATTAACCGGAAAAGTAAAGACCGTCCTGTTACGTGGTCAGGTAGCTATCGATGGCGATAAATGCCTGGTTGATAAAGGATACGGGAAGTTTATTAAGAGAAGTAAAGTGAGCGGGAAGATTTAAAAAAGGTTTGAGGTTTGGAGTTTGATGTCTGAAGTTGGCTGACGCGTCATTGTTCATGCGCCAGCCAACTTCAGACATCAAACTCCAAACCTCAAACTCTAGCAAACAACTAACACAAAACCAACATGCCACGAATTATCAAGTCTGGATTGATACAAATGAGTCTGCCGATGACCGAAGGGGAAGGCACGATGGAGGAAATTAAAGAGGCAATGATCCAAAAGCACATCCCGCTCATTGAAGAAGCTGGTGAGAAAGGGGTGCAGATTCTGTGCTTACAGGAGATATTTAGTACCCCCTATTTCTGTCCGGGCCAGAACAGCGCCTGGTATGCGTCGGCAGAGTCCGTTCCCGGCCCAACCACCGACCGGATGGCCGAGTACGCGAAGAAATACAAAATGGTAATGATCGTGCCCGTCTACGAAAAAGAACAGGCGGGCGTACTGTATAATACAGCAGCTGTCATTGACGCCGACGGCACCTATCTGGGCAAATACCGCAAGAATCATATTCCCCATACGAATGGGTTTTGGGAGAAGTTTTTCTTCAAGCCCGGTAACCTGGGCTATCCGGTTTTCCAGACGATGTATGCCAAAGTCGGCGTCTATATCTGTTACGACCGGCATTTCCCGGATGGAGCACGGTGCCTCGGTCTGAATGGGGCCGAAATCGTGTACAATCCGTCGGCAACAGTCGCTGGATTGTCGCAATACCTCTGGAAACTGGAGCAACCTGCCCATGCGGCTGCCAATGGCTATTTTATGGGGTGCATCAACCGCGTTGGTGAAGAAAAACCCTGGAATCTCGGTCGGTTCTACGGCTCGTCGTATTTTGTCGACCCACGCGGGCAGATTTTCGCTCTGGCTTCGGAAGACAAAGATGAACTGCTAATCTCTGAATTCGACCTCGATATGATCGACGAAGTCCGCAGCACCTGGCAGTTCTTCCGCGACCGACGGCCGGAGACGTATGGCAAATTGGTAGAGTTATAACTTAATGGATAATGTAAAATGAATAATGGATAATGCCAGTGCAGGAATTCATTATTTTTCGATGGTACTCATTTTACATTATTCATTGTACATTATCCATTAAAATGCCCATCCTCAACAACCGCTTAACATCGGAACAATACGAGCAAAACTTCAGCGATATTCACCCGCCCTTCGATTCCCGTGAAGCGGCTCTGGTGGAAGCGAATCGCTGTTTGTTTTGCTATGATGCCCCGTGCATAAAAAGCTGCCCGACGAGCATCAACATTCCGAAGTTCATTAAGCAGATTACGACTGATAATGTAAAGGGTTCAGCATTTACTATTCTCGACGCCAACATCATGGGGGGCGGCTGCTCGAAAGTGTGCCCGGTCGAGAAATTGTGCGAAGGCTCCTGCGTCTATAACTTTCTGGAAGAACCACCCATTCCGATTGCCAAACTGCAACGCTATTCGACGGAGAAAGCCATTGAGAACAAATGGCCGCTCTTCCAGCGCAAGCCATCTACGGGTCGTAAAGTAGCGGTCGTAGGCGCTGGTCCAGCAGGATTGAGTTGCGCCCATGTCCTGAGTCGGGAGGGGGTCGACGTGACGATCTACGAGAAGGAAGCGAAAGGCGGTGGGCTGATGACCTACGGCATTGCGGCCTATAAAGTGACGCCTGAATTCTGTGAGGATGAGGTCAATTTTATCACGTCATTAGGCGGTATCGATATTAAGTATCAACAGGAACTTGGCAAAACCGTCACACTGGCAGAATTACAGGCCAATTACGATGCAGTCTACATCGGTATCGGGGTGGGCGTTGCCAGACAGTTGGATATTCCCGGCGAAGACCTCGTAGGGGTTGAAGATGCGATCCGCTTCATTTACGACATCCGCGAGAAGGGCTATCCGTCTATCCCCGTTGGCGACAAAGTAGCCGTTATTGGCCTTGGCATGACGGCCATCGATGCAGCTACGCAAGCCAAACGACTGGGAGCTAAAGAAGTAACCATCGTTTATCGACGCACACAGGCCGAAATGCCCAGCACCGAAGTCGAGCTAAATCTGGCTAAACTGGATGGCTGTACCATCATCTGGCTGGCATCGCCCAAAGAAATCATAGGCGAAAATGGACAGGTTACCCAACTGATTTGCAATGTAATGGAGCTCGGCGTTCCCGATACGAGCGGCCGTCGGTCGCCGGTGGAAACGGGCGAAACAATTACGCTGGATGTCGATATGGTGATCAAAGCCGCGGGGCAGGTTCCGTATGAGGATTTGGTCAACAGTAATCAGCTCAACCACTGGAACGGCAAAGTAGCGATTGACAGCAACTGTGCCACCAACATTCCCGGCGTCTTTGCCGGTGGCGACTGCGTAAACGGCGGCAAAGAAGTGGTCGATGCCGTGCAGGCGGGCAAGGATGGGGCAAGGGCGATAGTAAATTTTTTAATGTTTAATGCATAATGTAACATGAATAATGAAGGCTACTAACACTTCATTGTTCATGTTACATTATGCATTATCAATTTCTACTAATTCATGGCGGATTTACGCGCAAACTTCCTCGGCATCAAATCGCCAAATCCGTTCTGGCTGGCGAGTGCCCCACCGACGGATAAACAATATAACGTGCTCCGGGCTTTCGAAGCGGGTTGGGGTGGTGTAGTCTGGAAAACACTGGGCAGTCAGGTCAAAAACGTTTCCTCCCGCTATTCGTCCATTGATTATGGCGGAACGAAGATGATGGGTTTCAACAATATAGAACTCATTTCCGACCGTCCGCTCGACATCAACCTCCGTGAAATCGCTGAGTGCGTGCGTCTGTTCCCCGATCGGGCGATGATCGTATCACTCATGGCAGACAACTCCCGCGAAAAGTGGCACGAGTTGATCGCTCAGGTCGAAGATACGGGCGCACATGGCCTCGAACTCAACTTCGGCTGTCCGCACGGCATGACCGAACGCGGTATGGGTGCGGCTGTAGGTCAAGACCCCGAAATTGCTAAAATGGTGGTTGAATGGGTGATGGAGAAAGCCACACTACCAGTCATTACCAAACTGACGCCCAATGTCCATTCGGTGGTGCCAACGGGCCGGGCATCGGTCGAAGGAGGCACCAACGCACTGTCGCTGATCAATACCATTCAGTCGATCACGGGTGTTGATCTGGATACGTTTGTGCCCAATCCATATGTAGCAGGCAAGTCAGTTTATGGCGGTTACTGTGGTCCTGCCGTTAAGCCAATCGCCCTAAAAATGCTGACGACCATTGCACAGGACCCCATGACAGCACACGTGCCCATTTCGGGCATTGGCGGGGTGAGCACCTGGAAAGATGCGGTTGAGTTTATGCTGCTGGGAGCCTCGAATGTGCAGGTCTGTACGGCCGTCATGAAACACGGATTCCGAATCGTTGAGGATATGATTGATGGCATGAACAACTGGATGGACGAAAAAGGCTTCAACACCCTCGACGATTTCATCGGCAAATCGGTGCCAACAATCACGCATTGGGAAGACCTGGACATCAATTACCACATCGTTGCCAACATCGATCAGGACAAGTGTATCCATTGTGGCCTATGTTACATCGCCTGCGAAGACACCTCCCACCAATCCATTAATTTGACGTTTGGCAATCCATACAACACCTATTCCATTAAAGAAGATGAGTGTGTTGGCTGTAATTTATGTAAATTAGTATGTCCGGTCGATAGCTGTATCACGATGGTGGAGCAACGCAAGGGCGACGAGTACCTGAACTGGAAAGAGTTCCAACGGCGCGGCCTGCCCTTGAACGATCACTAAGCATTTAATGGAAAATGAACAATGAATAATTGGGAAGCGGTTAAGTAGCTCAAGAATTTACCATTATACATTATACATTTTTCATTATCCATTATCCTTTTCAACTAGACTATGAGCGAACCCGTTAACGCGCAATCTACCCGTCTCGTTTACGGTCTGGAAGACAAGGTTCCTTTGGTTCCGGCGCTTTTAGTGAGTTTACAACAGGTTGGGGCTATGGTGGTCGGCACCATCACACCAGCGCTGATATTGTCGGGTATCCTTCACTTTGACCCACAGGATACCGCTTATTTAGTAAGCATGGCGTTGGTAGCGTCGGCACTGGGTACGTTTTTGCAAACGATGCGGCTCGGTTTCATTGGCTCTGGCTTACTGAGCATCACGGGTACCAGCTTCGCTTTTTTGGCACCGCTTATTCAGGCGGGTGTAACGGGCGGCTTGCCGCTTATGGTCGGTATGTCGCTGGCAGGAACGCCGGTACAGCTGGCATTAGCCCCTTTTCTGCCCAAACTAAAACGAGTCTTCACACCCTTAGTTTCGGGAATTGTGGTGTTGCTAATCGGCCTTTCATTGATTCCGACGGGTATGCGAAGTATTGCCCAATTGCCGGCCGAAGGTGCCCCGGCCTGGAGTGGTGGTCTGGTTGCCCTGATTGTCATTGTGGTCATGATCATTGCTCAATCGATTGGCAAAGCCTGGGCTCGAATGGCTGCTGTACTCGTTGGCGTGGTTACGGGTTATACGATTTGTGGACTCATGGGTTGGCTTCAATCTCCTGCTCCGAGCAATGGTTCCTGGCTCACCCTTCCGCAGCTGTTTCCATATGGCTTGGCCTTTAAATGGGAATTACTGTTTCCATTCGCGTTTATATACCTCGTTTGCGTGCTGGAAGCGATGGGCGATATTACAGCCACCTCTCAACTGTCAGGCTTACCGACCGATGGCCCTGACCATTGGGCTCGAATTCGTGGGGGTATCCTAGCCGACGGACTGACCTGCATTGGATCGACGTTGATTGGTGGCTTTCCGAGTGCTACCTACGCCCAGAACAACGGGGTGATTCAAATGACAGGAGTTGCGGCTCGCCGAATCGGCTGGATCATGGCGGTTATTCTACTATGTCTGGGCCTCTTTCCACCAGTTGGGCGCTGGATTACCGTAATGCCATCCTGTGTACTCGGCGCGCTGGCTATCATGCTTTTTGGCTTAGTGGCCGTTTCGGGACTTCGCCTGATGGTATCTGGCGGGTTATCGCAACGGGATGCGCTGATTGCTGCGATTTCTTTAGGCGTTGGCATTGGGGTTCCATCGCAGGAGGAGTGGTTAAAAACGCTTCCCACCGTTGTGCAGACGTTCCTGGAATCGGGCGTTTCGGCAGGTGGATTAGCGGCCTTACTGCTCAATCTGTTACTACCAGCAGAAGGACGAAAGAAGATGATGGGAAAAGAACCTGCCGAAATGTTATAGTAATTGAAATCCTTTACTATTAAGACACTAATTTATTAACCACAGAGCGGTCCGCCGATGCGGCACAGAGAACACAGAGTTTAAAATCCATTGTAATCTCTGTGTCTCTGTGCCGCATCGGCGGACCGCTCTGTGGTTAATTTTAACTTTATTTAAGCCTCGCATTTACTTTTGATTACTTTCATCCTCAATACTAAAGAAGTCAGTACGGCACTGTCCCCTAGCACGCCAGTGCTTGATTTTGTGCGGTATACTCAGTACCTGACCGGCACAAAAATTGGCTGTCGGGAAGGCGATTGTGGAGCTTGTACGATATTAGTTGGTGATCTGTCTACCGGAGAATTACGCTACCGCTCAGCCACTTCCTGCCTGATGCCGCTGGGAAATGCACATGGGAAACATATCGTGACCATCGAAGGGCTCAATATGGCCGAGCTGAACCCAATACAACAGGCCATGGCCGACGAATCAGCAACGCAATGCGGATTTTGTACACCGGGCTTTGTTGTATCGATGGCTGGCTTCTGCCTAAGCAAAAAAGTGCCAACCCCACAAAATGCCATTGCTGCTGTAGATGGCAATATATGCCGATGCACGGGCTATAAATCCATCGAACGGGCCGCTGCCCGCGTTGCCCAGTTACTGGAAGAACGGAACGAGCAAGTTCCGGTAAACTATGCCGTGAACCAGACTATTCTTCCTGCCTACTTTGCCACTATTCAGGAGCGTTTACAAACGTTATCGACAAGCCTGAACGGTGAATTGGCGAATGATAACCCAGGTGCTCAGCGCGTTGGGGGTGGAACAGACGTCTATGTTCAGAAACACGACGAAATCAAGGATGCTTCTATCCGGTTTCTGTTCGATACTGCTGGACTAAAAGGCATTAAGCAGGCAGAAAATCAATGCCTGATCGGCCCATCCACAACGGTGACCGATCTGATCGAATCGCCGGTAATGCAGGCCTACTTTCCTGATTTCAAAGACTATACGAAACTGGTATCGTCTACGCCGATTCGGAATATGGCGACCATTGGCGGCAATTTCATCAATGCCTCCCCCATAGGCGATTTTACCATTTTCTTCCTGGCATTAGATGCTACGCTTACGTTTAGCGATGGTAGTCTGTTGCGGGAGGTAGCGCTCCGGGATTTATACAAAGGCTACAAAACACTCGATAAACGTCCCGAAGAACATCTGGAACAAATCCGGTTTAACTTGCCCGACAAAGGCACCCGATTCAATTTCGAGAAAGTCAGCAAACGAACGCATCTCGACATCGCCAGCGTTAATTCGGCGATTCAAATCACTGTACAAGATGATGTCATTACCAACGTTAGGTTATCCGCCGGAGGCATCGCGCCGATCCCCAAACGACTGACAAAAACAGCGGAGTTTCTAACCGGAAAGCTGCTGACCGAAGAATTGATTCTGGAAGCCATAACCATTGCCCAAACCGAAATCGCGCCCATCAGCGACGCCCGTGGCACCGAAGCCTATAAACGACTGCTGCTCAGCCAACTGATCAAAGCACACTTTATCAAGCTGTTTCCGGCATTAGAAGTGAAGCTGTTGCTAAACATAACCTAACCGCAAAGGGCGCAAAGGTTTCGCAAAGTTCGCGAAGGAAAAACAGATTGTTCATTGCGAACTTTGCGAAACCTTTGCGCCCTTTGCGGTTAAAATCTCTAGTATGAAAAACATAGATTCCAGAACACACGTACGGGGCGAGTCGGTTTATCTGGACGATATTCCGGTCATTCGGGGCACGCTGTTCGGAGCGGCATTCGGTTCGCCGGTAGCGCATGGACTTATTAAAAATCTGAATCTGTCAAAGGCCGAAGCCATGCCGGGTGTGGTTCGCATCTTTACCTACAAAGACGTAACCGGCGAAAATCAGATTGGCGGCATCATTCCTGATGAACCCCTGCTGGCTGAGCATCATGTTGATTATTGCGGGATGCCAGTTGCCTTTGTCGTTGCCGAAACCGAGGATGCCGCCCGAGCTGCTGTCAAACGAATTACGATAGATATCGAACCGTTGCCCATCATCACCGACCCACGGGAAGCGCAGGCAAACGGCCAGTTAATTGTTCCACCGCGAACGTTCCGCTTGGGTGATACAAAAACCGCCTGGG
This sequence comes from Spirosoma sp. KCTC 42546, assembly GCF_006965485.1. Taxonomy (NCBI): domain Bacteria; kingdom Pseudomonadati; phylum Bacteroidota; class Cytophagia; order Cytophagales; family Cytophagaceae; genus Spirosoma; species Spirosoma sp. KCTC 42546. The sequence continues at coordinate 3,900,843 of NZ_CP041360.1, read as the reverse complement.
CGCAGTGTGCTTATGTCGTTGAAGGCACCGCCGACACCAATGGGCAGGAGCATTTGTACATTGAAACGCAGGGGGCCTACGCCGTACCTCAGGAGAATGACGGCATAAAGCTTTACTCCTCTACACAAGGCCCAACGGCGGTGCAGCGAGCAGTGTCCAAGTCGTCGGGCTTGCCCATGCACCAGATTGACGTCGATGTGACGCGACTGGGTGGTGGTTTTGGTGGAAAAGAGGATCAGGCTAATATGTGGGCCGCCCTGTGCGCGCTGGCCGCTCACGTACTCAGGAAACCCGTCAAATACGCGCTCCACCGGATGGAGGATATGGCCATGACGGGCAAGCGCCACCCCTACTCCTCCGACTTTAAACTGGGCCTCGATAAAGACCTGAATATGGTCGCTTACGAAGCCACTTTTTACCAGAATGCAGGTGCCGCTGCCGACTTATCACCCGCCGTATTGGAACGGACGTTGTTCCACTGCACAAACACTTATTTCGTTCCGAACGTAACCGCAACAGCTTACAGTTGCCGAACGCACTTACCCCCCAACACGGCCTTCCGGGGTTTCGGCGGGCCGCAGGGCATGTTCGTGATTGAAGCCGCGATTGCCAAAGCCGCCGAAGAACTGGGCATCGATGCCGCCGTTATTCAGGCGAAAAATCTGCAAAAAACAGGCGATGAATTTCCGTTCGGGCAGAAAGCGCAGAGCGAAGCACATGCCTGCTGGAATAAAGCAGATGAACTCTATACGATAGCCGATATTCGCGCTAAAGCAGCCTCGTTTAACACTGTTAACCTACTGAATAAGAAGGGCATTTCGTTAATGCCCATTTGCTTCGGAATTTCGTTCACGAACACCCGAATGAACCAGGCACGGGCCCTAGTTCACGCCTATACCGACGGTAGTGTGGGCGTTAGTACCGGTGCTGTGGAGATGGGCCAGGGCGTAAATACCAAAATGCTCCAGGTGGCCGCTCATGTGTTTTCCATTGATCCCAAACGGGTCAAAATTCAATCGACCAGCACCTACCGCATAGCCAATACGTCCCCCTCTGCCGCCAGCGCCACCGCCGATCTGAACGGCAAAGCGGTAGAGATTGCCTGCATCGCCATCATGGATCGACTGAAGGCCGTTGCGGCTGATGAGTTGCAAGTTGACATAAACACGATCAGTCTGAAAGACGAATGGGTTTATGTCAACGGGCAACAAACGGACTGGGATTGGCCTCGACTTCTGATTGCTGCATACGCACAACGGGTAAGTCTGTCTGAACACGCCCATTATGCCACGCCGGACATTCATTATGACAAAACGCTGGAAAAAGGCCATCCGTTTGCGTACCACGTTTACGGGACTGCCATCGTTGAAGTGACGGTGGATTGTCTGCGGGGAACCTACGAAATCGACGCCGTTAAAGTGGTGCATGACTTCGGAACCAGCATGAATCCGCTCATTGACCGGGGCCAGATTGAAGGTGGTATTGTACAGGGCATCGGCTGGATGACGATGGAGGAGGTCGTGTTCGATAAAGCGGGTCGACTACGCTCAAATGCCTTATCGACCTACAAAGTGCCCGCTATTTACTCCGTTCCGAAAGAAATTTCGATTGAACCACTTCAGACCGAATCCGAGAATCTGGCCATTTTTCGATCGAAAGCCGTTGGTGAACCGCCCTTACTATACGGCATCGGTGCTTATTTTGCCTTACGGAATGCGGTCTTAGCGTTCAATCCATCCGCTACTATTCCGTTTGATGCACCCATGACGCCCGAAAAAGTCCTGCTGGCTTTATACAATCCCCATCCTGCTCCTTGCTCCCCGCCCCATGCCAAGACCCAAACAGCTAACGACCTGGCAGTTAATCCATAAAAGTGGCCAACAAAACTTACCCGTCATGCTGCTGTATGTGCTCGAAAGTCACGGAAGCAGCCCTGGCAGGCAGGGCTTTCTAATGGCTGTCAATGCAACTGGTGAGATGGAAGGCTCCATCGGTGGGGGCATCATGGAGCATAAGTTTGTGGAAATGGCCAAAGAAAAGCTGAATCACGGTCCGGCGTTCCAACACGGCCCTGAGCTTTCCATTCGAACCCAATACCACGACAAAAGTGCGGCCCGTAATCAAAGCGGGATGATCTGCTCCGGCGATCAAACCATCCTTCTGTATCGTGTCCAACCGACTGATCTACTAGCGGTTCAGGCTATTATAAGCTGTCTAGAACAGAACCGAAACGGGCTACTCGAATTATCGCCCTCAGGAATTCATTTCTTCGCTGATCATCTGCCCGAAATCAATTATCGGTTCACGATGGAATCAGAAGAAAATTGGTTGTATCAGGAGCGACTGGGTTATAAAAATCAGCTTTTCATCATCGGTGGCGGGCATTGTGCGCTGGCGTTATCGCGCATTATGGGCCAGATGGATTTCTATATCCGCCTGTTCGATGACCGCCCGGATTTGCATACTGTGGAGTTGAACGACTCAGTTCATGAGAAAATCGTGGTCAGCAGTTATGGCGAACTATCCAATCAACTACCTTCCGGCGATCACCATTACGTCGTCGTGATGACTTTTGGTTACCGGACTGATGATCTGGCCATACGGGCGTTGCTGGATAAGGAACTTACTTACCTGGGCGTGTTGGGCAGTAAGACCAAGATTGATAAGCTGTTTAGCGAATACAGAGCGGAGGGACTGGATGAAGAAAAGCTAAATCGTATTCATGCACCCGTCGGCCTCCCCATCAACAGCCAGACACCGGAAGAAATCGCCATTAGCATTGCGGGTGAGATTATCCGGGTGAAAAATGGAGCGAACCAATAATAATCTGCAAGTTTTAAACAAAACCGATCTATCCAAACAAATACAACTATAATATTCTACCAATAGAGCTATATTCAAAATTATAATTTGATTTTATCTTAAATACCTCATACAGTTCCTGTTAGGCTAATGACGCCTTAGGACTCAATCACAAACGGTTTATGAAACCTGTAGCAGTACTTATTCTCCTCTTTTTAGCAATCCATGTTCAGGCCCAGCCCTTCTCTCCCGAAGAAATCGGCGGTTTGAATAAACAGGCAAAACGGATCACCATTATCAAAGATAAATGGGGCGTTCCGCACGTCTATGCAAAAACCGACGCCGAGGCCGTGTTCGGCATGATGTACGTCCAGTGCGAAGAGTTTTTTGATAATGTAGAATCGTCCATTATCAGTCGGCTGGGTCGACAGGCGGAGGTCGATGGGGAGTCTGCTTTGTATAAAGACTTATGGTCGCGCATGTTCATCGACTCCAGCAAAGCCGTTGCCCTATATCAGCAATCGCCCAACTGGCTCAGGAAACTCTGCGATGGCTATGCCGATGGTATTAATTTTTACATGATTTCGCACCCCGGTAAGAAACCTAAGTTGATCACCCGCGTGCAGCCCTGGGTTGCTTTAATGAACAATATTCCCTCGCTGGAAGGCAGTAATATTAGCGAGGCCGATTTCCGGGCTTTTTACGCAGATGGCTTGGGTAAGGCACTGTCGTTTAGCCCACTTATTACTCAGGAATATCAGGAATCCAGTGGGTCGAACGGCTGGGCGTTGGCACCGTCACGAACACAGAGTAAGAACGCCATGTTGCTGATCAACCCGCACGCGGAGTTCTACGGTCGCATCGAAATTCAGGTCGTGAGCAAACAGGGGTTGAATGCCTACGGCGCTCCGTTTCTGGGTCAATTCAACATCTTTCAGGGTTTTAACGAATTTCTGGGCTGGATGCATCCGGTTTCACTTTCCGATGCAAAAGATCTGTTTACAGAGCAGGTTGAACAGAAGAACGGGCAGTATTTCTACCGCTTTGATGGCACCATGCGCCCGGTTGACAGTACAGCTATCACGCTACAGTACAAACAGGGAGGGGGGCTGTCATCCCGAAAATTTGTTACCTACCGCACGCATCATGGACCGGTCGTAGCCTCATTCGACAAAAAATGGGTTACGCTTAAAAACCTGGATGCGAACATTGATTTGCTGGCCATGCATTGGGAAAAGATGAAAGCCCGAAATTTCAAGGAATTCCAGGCGTCGATCAATAAGCGGGCCATGACGGGCAGTAATGTGGTCTATGCCGACCGGGATGGTAACATCGCGTACTGGCACGGAAATTTTGTACCCAAAAAGAATCCTTCCTTCGATTGGAAACGACCTGTAGACGGCAGCATCCTGACGAACGACTGGCAGGGCACGCATGAGCTGGCAGCTATTCCGCAGTACATCAATCCGGCCAACGGCTGGGTGCAAAACTGCAACTCGACTCCTTTATACGGCACGGGTGTATTCGACTCGCTGATGAGCAAAAAACCGGTGTATATGCTTCCCGATGGACAGACGCCCAGAGCGGTCAGTGCCATCCGGGTGTTGACTAACCTCACCAACGCCAGTATCGACGATGTGATCACCGCTGCCCATGATCCTTATTTGCCCAATGGTGAGCGCCATATTCCGAAGTTAATTGCCGCCTACGAAACTCTAAAAGCCGATACAGCTTATGCGGCTCTGGCTGCACCTATTCAAACGTTGCAAGCCTGGAATTTTCGGGCAGATAGTAGCTCTGTAGCAACGATACTTGCCGTCTCCTGGCTGGAAAAAATCATTGAATTAAATGTAGCACGGCTGAAAAAGCCCGTTTCAACGGAGGAACGCTATTCCATCACGAACGGGGCTACGATTTCGACAGATGTACTGTCGGCCAAAGAGATGCTCGATGCCTTTACGAAGGTTATCAGCGATTTAAAGAAAGACTTTGGCACCTGGGAAATCGCCTGGGGCACGATCAATCGCTACCAGCGAGTGGATAAAGGAACGTCATTTAGTGATGCTAAACCAAGCTGGGCGGTAAATGGCACACCGGGTTTTATGGGTTCACTCAACGCATACGTCAGCAAAAAAGGCCCTCAAACCCAGAAGCGTTACGGAATCACAGGAAACACCTTTGCGGCTGTCGTTGAATTTGGTAAAACTGTAAAAGGCAAATCGATTCTTACCGGCGGCTCCAGCTCTGACCCTAACTCATCCCACTTTACCGATCAGGTGGATGGGTATCGGAAGGGCGTTTACAAAGACATTCTTTTTTACAAGAAAGATGTCATGGCCACTGCCGAAAAAACCTACCACCCTGGCGAATAACAAACTTTGGTAACTGTGTTTTTTTAACCACAGAGGCACAGAGAACACAGAGTCTTAAAAGGCAAAAGCCAACCTTTTTATTACTCTGTGTTCTCTGTGCCTCTGTGGTTAAAATTTTTGTTTAACTAGCATGCTATCTTTCTTTTTCACGAGCTAACTGTATGATTGACATAAGAAAGGCAACCCCGGCTGATCAGGAGCCAATCTGGGAAATTATCAAACCCGTAATTGCCAGTGGTGACACCTACGTGTTCGACCCAAACTCATCGAAAGAAAAAATGCTGGCTTACTGGTGTGGCCCCGATAAACATACTTATGTAGCTGAACGAAACGGCATCATCGTCGGAACATTCGTGCTGAAAGACAATCAACCTGATCTTGGTTCACACATCGCCAATGGCTCGTATATGACCGCACCCAGTGCGTCAGGGCAAGGCGTTGGGAAAGCGATGGGCGCGTTTTCGATAGAGGAAGCGAAACGACTCGGCTATAAAGCCATGCAGTTCAATATCGTGATCAAGAGCAATGAACAAGCGGTGCGGCTCTGGGAAAAATTAGGGTTTACGATCATCGGAGAAATCCCGGAAGCCTTTAATCATCAGCAAAACGGCCTGACAAACGCCTATATTATGTACCGAAAGCTTTGACGGGTAAAACCAAAAAATCAACCAATTTTTAACCACAGAGGCACAGAGAACACAGAGAACACAGAGAAATAAACAGCTAACACTCTAGCATTTTTATCTCTGCGTTCTCTGTGCCTCTGTGGTTAAATCCTTTTACTCACTTGATATACAACCACTTGCTATACAATGCCTTCTGCTCTGCCGTTTGATTCGGCAAGGGCTCCAGGCGGTAACTCACCAAGGGGTTTGTGGTAAGCGTAACCGGTATTTCGCGGACGAAACCGGCCCGGTTCACTAACACTTTCAACGTCTCACCAACCCGCCGACCGCTGATAACCCGAAGCAGATCATCGCCCACCCGAACTTTATCGACCGAAATAATTTCGTCGCCCACGTTCAGTCCATCATTGTAAGCCGCTGACCCGCGTCGAACACTCGAAATCGTTGATTTACCATTGGCAATCGTTGTGGCCGCACCCAGAAAACCATCCTGCGTTCTGCTCGCCAGATTCACTAATTGCATGCCAACAGGTGCAAAATACGCGTCGTAATTAATGGGTTCTGCCGTGTTGACGCCGATGTTAAAAAAGTCGTCGAGTTTACGCCCCGCAACCTGTTCAGCCGCTTGCCGAAATTCGCTATCTGTAAAACCGCGCTTCTGCTTTTTATAGTACTCGTTGTACAGGAGTCGCATCAGATCATCCATATTGCGTTGGCCGTTGCTTCCTGACAGAATTGCCAGATTCAACAGGGTTCCTAATACACTCCCCTTGCTGTAATACGAAATCTGGGTGTTGGCCGAATTTTCGTTTGGTCGATACCCTTTAATCCAGGCGTCCCAACTCGATTCGGCCGCCGACTGTATACGCGTACCCGGCTGATTTTCAATCTCCGTAATTCCGCTGGCAACCAGAGTCAGGTAGGCCTCGGGCGTGTGGAATCCGGCCCGGCGCAGAATATATTCCTGATAGAAGGACGTACAGCCTTCAGATAACCAGAGCATGTGCGTGTAGTTCTCATTCTCATAATCGAACGGCCCCAACGCAACTGGCCGAATACGTTTTACATTCCAGAGATGGAAATATTCATGCGCTACCAATGACAGAAACCGTTTGTAGTTGGCTTCCGTAGCATAGGCGTTACGCGTCGTTTCGAGTGTAGTGGAGTTAAGGTGTTCCAGTCCGCCCCCGCCCGGTGGAATATGATGCACAATAAAGGTGTAGTGCTTACACGGATGTTCACCCACTACGGTAGCCGCGGCTTCACAAACCCGTTTGTAATCCTCAGCTAACCGCTTTTCGTTATACTCAACATCGCCAAACATCGATACCGTATGCGGTATATCCGAAGCGGTAAAGCTGAACGTTTTATGGTTTCCAATCTCGATAGGTGAATCGACCAGCAAATCAAAATCAGGCGCTTCGTAGGTAAAGCTGGCGTCGCGTCCGACTTGCCCGGCTACTGGCTCCAGCGCCGTTGCCACGTTTTTCCAGGTTTTGTACGGTTGCACAACCACGCGCAAGGGAATGTTTTTAAGCGCGTCGTGGTACATAAACACGCCAGCGGGTGTCACATAGCCATGTTCTATATCCACGAAACTCGTCCGCACTGTGAGTTCATTGGCATATACTTTATAGCGGATGGTCAGGTTATCCTCATTTGTAGATACCCGCCAGGCATTTTTACGAATTTTCTCGCTCGGCACTTTCTTGTCCCCAACGTAAGCATTGAAGCTATCCACGTTTTTAGCATATTCCCGAATCAGATACGAACCGGGTGTCCAGACGGGCATTTTAATGTCGACGTAGCCGTTTTTCTTGGCATTTGTTGCGGCTGCTATGTTCTTCAGCTGCATTTCAACCTCGAAATAGTGCGTCTGTGGTTCGGGCATCGAGAGCACATACGTTACACTGGGCGGAGTTGCTGGGGGATTTTCGTCATCGGCCAGTAAGCCGGTAGCAGTTGATGAAAATGGAATAAAAAATGTCCAGACAGTAAGTAAATACAGAAGCCGGGCGTTTTTTTTCATACGGAAACAGGAATACCTTCGTTTTTTGTCCAGAATTGACCTGATATTTGTCAATTCCCAGGCGAAACTACGACGCAATCGGCTTATATGGTAGTTCCAGGTTCAAAGTTTACAGTTTTCGGTTCTCGGTTTAAGGTTTTCGGTTACAGGCGAGCCAACATGCTCACGCCATTTAGCTGAATACCGTAAACCGTAAACCTCAAACCAACCATACATTTATTTATGCCCTATTCAACCACCCAATCAGATCAACACCAGTCGAACCGCAGAATTTCGTATCGGTTGCTGTTCGCTCTGACTGTTGGGTTATTTACTACACTACCAGCATTAGCTCAACGTACCCAGAGTAATGCCGAACCCGATTATCACTACCGAAATGGGCTTGAGCTTTTCGAGAAAGCCAATTATGCCGCATCCCGCTACGAATTCCGACAATATCTCGAACCCCGCCGGGGCGACGGCTCTCAGACTTTACTCAATACCGGTGACCAAAATGCGGTTGAAGCCGAGTATTACATTGCGCTGACGAGCCTTTACATCGATGAGCCAGGAGCAGAGCTGCTGGTGGATCGCTTCGTCAAAAACCACAGCCAGCACCCTAAAGCCGGGCAGTTATATGGCGATTTAGGAACGTATTATTACAACCGTCAGGATTATACCAAAGCTATTAGCTTTCTGGAAAAGGCTGTAGCGCAAGGTGGTAGCAGTGCCCAGCAGATCACCTATAAATATCAGCTTGCCCTCTCCTATTATAGTACGCAGGATTTACAGCATGCCCTGCCGCTTCTGAATGAAGTCAAACTCGACCCTGGCTCGGCCGATGCACCAGCTGCGTCTTATTATGCCGGAGTGATTAATTTCCGAAACCGGAATTACAACGAAGCCGTTGCCGATTTCCGCCGGATTGAAACCAACCCAACCTACCAAAATCAGGTTCCGAACTGGATTGCGCAGGCGCTCTACAAGCAGGGCCGATTCGATGATTTATTGGCATATACGGAGCCTCTACTTAAGCGAAACAGTGGTGGTAGCCTGAACGAAGTAGCTCTGTTTACAGCCGAAGTCTTTTACCAGCAAAATCAGTTTGCCAGAGCCATTCCGTATTACAAGCAATATATCAATGCGGCAGGTGCCAAAGCGCCCAGTGCCGTAAAGTTCCGGTATGGCCAGTCGCTGTTCCGTACCGGGGCCTATAACGATGCCATTACTCAGCTTAAACCCTTAGCGGGCGGGAAAGACACAACGGCCCAATACGCTGCTTATACATTGGGAGTAAGCTACTTACAGACTCAGAACCCAACTTACGCCCTGACGGCATTCGATCAGGCGGGACGGCTGTCGTTCAATCGTACGATTCAGGAAGAAGCTCGGTTCACCCATGCGAAACTGCAACTGGATCAGAATAACGGGGCTGATGCCGTGAAAGAGTTGACTGCTTTTTTGAAGCAATATCCCGACAGTAAGTTTGAAAATGAAGCGAATGAACTGGTCGGTGAAGCGTATTATGCATCCAATAATTACCCTGCGGCTATTTCCTACATTGAAGGACTGAAACGACGGACGTCCAAAATCAACGCGACTTACCAACGTCTGACCTATAATCAGGGCGTAAACGATTTCAATGCTGAACGTTATCCGCAAGCGGTGGCGAATCTGGACAAGTCATTAAAATTCCCGGTCGATAAAAGCCTGGAACAGGCCGCCCAGTTCTGGAAAGCCGAATCGTATTCGGCAGGAAAGCAATATGATACGGCGATTCCGCTCTACGCCAGCATTTCCAAATCAGGCTCCGGCGATTATGCCAGCAAAAGCTTATATGCCCTCGGCTATGCGTATTACAATAAAAAGGACTACGCCCGTGCGCTCCCCTACTTCCGCGATTTTGTGAGTCGTGGTGCGGGCTCCGACGACAGAGCGCAGTTTCAGGATGCAACGATCCGGTTAGCCGATACCTATTTTTCGGCCAAGCAGTATGAAAACGCAATGCGTTACTACGATCAGGCCATTGCACAGAATGCGGCCGATAAAGATTACGCGGCCTACCAGAAAGCTGTCATTTTGAGCTACGTAGGCCGCGACGCTGAAGCCAAAGCCCAGTTCGATCAGGTGCAACGTCAGTTTCCGAACTCCCGCTTTGTCGATGAATCACTCCTTCAGAAAGCGAACGTCGATTTTGAGAAAGGTTCCTATCAGGCGGCTATCCAGGGTTATACAAAGCTAATTCAGGATAAGCCCAATAGCACACTCGTTCCAGCGGCTCTGTTGAAGCGGGCTATTGCTTACGGCAACGTCCAGCAATATGACCCCGCCGTAGCCGATTACAAACGCATTTTAGATAATTACGGCGATTCGGAACAGGCGCAAAGTGCACTACTTGGTATTCAGAACACACTGAACGACGCCGGTCGACCCGAAGAGTTTTCGCAGGTATTGGGTCAGTATAAGAAAAGCAATCCCGGTAGTACAGATGTGGAGCGGGTTCAGTTCGAGAACGCCAAGAATATCTACGCCAACGAAAAATACCCACAGGCTATTCAGTCGTTGCTATCGTTCATGCAGGAGTATCCAAACAGCCCCAGCACCAACGAAGCTCGCTATTATCTGGCCGAATCGTATCGCCAGACCAACGACCCTGCCAGTGCGCTTCGGTACTATAACTTAGTTGTTGCCGATAATAAATCGGATTATCTGGTTCGGGCGGCTACACGGGCGGCCGAGCTGGAAGCTAAACAGAAAAACTACCCACGTGCCATTCGGAATTACCAGATCATCATTAGCAAAGCCAATGGCAAAGCGGAACAGGTAGCGGCTCAGTTGGGCTTGATGGATACCTATTTTGCCTATCCAAAACCTGATTCAGCCGCAGCAATGGCCCGCGAACTAGTTGCCACGGGTAATGTGGTGCCTGGCGCGCAGAACCGGGCGCAATTAATGCTCGGGAAAGTGGCCCTGGGGAAAGGCGACTTCAAAACCGCGCAGGCTGATTTCGAGAAAACCATCGCGCTCGCCAAAGACGTAAACGGTGCTGAAGCTCAATATCACCTCGGCGAGATTCTGTACAAACAGAAAAAGTACAAAGAGTCGGTGGCACTGCTGCTAAAGTTCAATGAGCAGTTCAGCGATTTTGAATACTGGAAAGGCAAGGCGTTCATTCTGGTATCCGACAATAATGTCGCCCTCGACGAACCCGCCCAGGCCAAAGCCGTTCTGAATTCCATCATCGAAAACTCATCCGACGAAGCCATCGTTGCCGAAGCCAAACAAAAACTAGCCACGCTGGAGTCTAAAAACTAACCAATGGATAATGTAAAATGACTAATGGATAATGCCTTGCGCATACCCTATCATTTTACATTATCCATTAGTCATTCTACATTATCCATTATGCACTACCGTCTCACCCTTACCCTCCTTTCCCTGTCGGCAACGCTTTATGCGCAGCAGCCTAAGCCTACGCGGCCGGTGAAAGAAGGCGAAGTCGATAATCAGGAAATTACTGTCGAGAAAAGCCGTAAAATTGAGCTGCCACCCGCTAACCGGATCTTTAATAAGATTCCATCGGTAAAACCGTCGGCTGAACAACGGAAGCTGACATACGAATTCGAAGATCGGAAACTAACCATTGGCGACCCTAAAATCACGCCCGGTGTACTGGACCCCGCCCTGGGGAAGGCCGATGATACCCCTGCCTACAGCAACTATGTGAAGCTGGGGGCAGGGAATTACAGTTCATTTCTGGGCGAAGGCTTCGTGGGTATCAATGCGCTATCGAATCTTGCGTTAGAAGGATCAGTTCGACATTTGTCTTCAGGACTTGGCCCGGTCGATGGTAAGAATTCAGCGCAAAGCGATACACGGGTTCGGGTAACGGGGAAATACTTGACCGATGCGTTCAAACTACAAGCCGATCTCGGCTTTGATCGTAACGCCTATAATTTTTACGGCTATAGTCGCGAATATGCCGCCCAATCTACCTTCAATCCTGACCTGATCAAACAGCGGCTCAATACAATCAATTTTAAACTTGGCATTGAAAATACGAATTCGGACAACGCGATTGATTACTCGCTTCGTACGGGAATTACCTCACTGAGTGACCGATTCAATGCGTCTGAAACTGACTGGGGCACAAACCTCAATGCGTCGCTTGGCATTACCGACAACGTTTACGCACTCGTAGCCGCCGATGCCTACGTAACCCAACGAACGGATGGTTCCATCATTGATAACCGCAACCTGTTTCGGGTAAAGCCGACGTTTAAATACGCATCTTCACTCTTCACGATAACGGCGGGTATCAATGCCGTGAACCAAACCGATCAACGGCAGGGTATCAATGAAACACGTGCGTTTCCGGTGATTGATGTTGACGTGGCTCCAATTGGCAACATTCACATTTTTGCGGGTGTCGACGGCGATATTAATCGCAATACGCTCCGCTCGTTACTCGGTGAGAATAAGTGGCTTGCTCCACAAGTCCTATTGGCTAACACTGTTAAGTCAATCGATATTTACGGAGGTACAAAAGGAGATTTGGGTGGCGGTTTTTCGTACGAAGGCAAAGTGTCTTATGCCCGGTACCGAAACTTTTCGACTTTTAACAACACCATTCCTGATACTACAAAATTCTTTGTTCTGTACGATGGTGGCATTACAAATGTGCTGACGGTATCGGGTCAACTCAGCTATGCCCAGAAAGACAAGTTCCGATCAACGCTGAAGGCTAACTTCTTCAACTACGGTCTCGACCGGCTCGAAGCCGCCTGGGGACGCCCTCGCACAACGGCAACCTGGACGAACTCATACATCCTGAATAAAAAATTATTCGTCACTGCCGATTTGTATTTTTATGAGGGCATCCAAAACAAAAACTTCACGTCAGGCATCACCTATACGCTGAAACCCATTTACGATGCGAACCTAAAAATTGACTATTTCTTAGGGAAACAGGTGTCCGCTTTTGTGGCGTTGAATAATATCTTTAGCCAGAATTACCAGCGTTATTTGTATTATCAAACACAAGGACTTAACTTTCTCGGAGGAATCAGTTATTCGTTCTAATCGCTCCACCGATGCACACTATGGCTTCCGTCAACGACTACCTTAAAAAGTTGCTGTTTCAGTACGACTGCGTAGTCGTACCTGAGTTAGGAGCTTTCCTGACCCATTATCAATCGGCAAGTTTTACGGAAACTTCTGGTCTGTATTTGCCCCCCCGCAAACGGGTTGCGTTCAATGAAGCTCTTCGTTTCGATGATGGCATTCTGGCCAACTACATCATGCTGCATGAACCCGTTACCCGCGAAGGTGCGCAACGGCATGTTAGTATGTTTGTCGCTGAATTACGGCAGCAGGTGGAGTCAACGGGGAAGTTTGAATTGGAAGGCATTGGTACTTTCACCTATAATGAAGAAAGTCGCCTGCAGTTTTCCCCAAGCTTACGGCATAACTTTTTTGGCGAAGCCTACGGGATGAGTGCCCTGTCGGTTCAGGCGATCAATCGTCAACCCCAACTTGAACCTGCTTTCGAAGCGGTACCAACTACCGCGCTTGGCCCAGTGCTGGTTCGGGAAGATGAAGTAATGCTAACGCCTTATCGCCCAGCTCGCCCGTACTGGCGGGTAGCAGCCATTGCGCTACTGGTTGGTTCGTTAGGTGCCATTAGCTATTTCTCGGTTATCCAGCCAGGGCAACCTTTTCAAAGCAGTCTTGATCCAGCCAGCCTGTTTCGTGTTACGGCCTCTTTCTTCGAGCGAACTACGGACGTAAAAGAAACAGCAAAGCTGGCTGTCGTAGAGAAAACTACGCCTGCTATCATTCCAGACGTTAAGCCGACGACCCTTTCAACGGAGCCGGTAGCCGTGACGCCGACTCCAGCACCTGCTGAGACACCGGCACCTGCTTCGGTTGACGTAAAAGCGAAACCAGAAGCGCTACCCGTTGTAAAAGCAGAAGCAGTGGCAAAAGTCGTAGCGCCTGCTATCAAGCCTGTTCGAACTGGGCCCCACTTCACTGTGATTGCCGGTGTTTTCCTCAGCAAGCATAATGCGTTGAAATTACGACGTCAATTACGTAAAGCGGGCTATGACGATGCGTTTGTTATTATGCCTGCTCCCAACGAGAAAGAATTATATAAAGTGGCTGCGGCTGGCTCTGCCGTTCGGGATGAAGCGGTTGCCAAGATGGCGGCCATCAATGAGCTATCCGGTGCAGAATCCTGGATTTTAAAGAATTAAAATTTTATCCTTATACACAAAAAAGACAGCTATATATGGCTGTCTTTTTTGTGTATAAGGAAAGATATATACAACGAAAAGCCCAAAATCAAGTGAATTTTGGGCTTTTCGATTTAAAGTGGAGACGGAGGGATTTGAACCCTCGTCCAGTCAAGGAAACCAACGCGCTTTCTACATGCTTAGGTACACTTAGGATTGTCGGGAATCGGCCCGGTGTATACCAGACCAAGCTTCATCCGTAGGTGCTTGTGTCTCACTCGGCCGTTAACACCATAAACCGAGCCAGCGCTGCGAGTCGATGCCTCCTGATCCAGCCAGCAGCACGTAGGCCGGGGAGACAATGGCTATTGCTTAATCCTCCGGATTAGGCAGCCATGGCGTAGTTATATTCGCCAGTTATTGTTTTGACGATTTGTTTGGGCGGGAAATACCGTCAACTCCCGGCATGCTTACACGCGACCTCAGCAAGCTGTCAATTCCAGTCGCCCCCATATTGACCACATCACAACAAAAAGCGTTTATAGCCATCTTATCATGACGTGTGTTTGAATTAACCGGTACCCCGCCTGTTTAGTTCACCAGCAGGTGCTTTTTGTTCGTATAAAAATGGACTATAATGATACCTAGTTGACATTCAGCTGAGTCGCTGACTCGTGGTCTTGATCTACCAGGCCTCCATCAATCAGGCATTTCGTTAATAAACGATTGAGCTGCTTCGGCAGGTGATAGGTCGTACTTATCCCAGGTAGTAAAGAGCCAGTTGCGTTCTTTGATCGTTAGCTCCTCAAGGTGGCCAAACTCAGAGAGTTCACTGATGACTTGTTCCAGCCATGGTCCAAAGGGTTGTGATTCAGATAAAGGATTATAATTAGATGTCATAATGGATTAGATTAATCATGCCAAAGGTAAACTTATTACCTACCTATTTTCTGGGCCTTTGTGGAATGAACCTGAATAGCCAACGAACCGCCATTAGCAATCACAGCGTTCTGGCTAGCTATAAAAAAACCGGCCACAGGGTAGCCGGACTTTCCGGATTATTCCACACCGTGAGTGAAAACTAGTTAGATAGCTTCCACTCTACTAACGTTGGCCTTTCAGCCTATACGTATCGTGTTCAAGATAGGGGCTACAAAGCGAAAAACGTATATAGATTATCGTCCAATTTATTAAACGGCAAAACTAGCTGATGTTAAAGGAGATCAGATTAGTAAAACGGGGTGTACAGAACGGGAATAGAAGTCATTTAGACCGGTAGCAGTGTTATGTAAAACCATCCAGCGCTAGTCTACGGAGACAGAATTGCAAATTGAGTCATGTCCGTGTCTGTTTCCAGAACCTCTTTAAAAAACAAAACGGCTCCCACTTTCGCAGGAACCGCTTTGCCTAAGCAAACAGGAAGTTTAGCCTAAGTAAGTCTTCAACGCCTTTGACCGTGAGGTATGGCGCAGACGACGGATGGCCTTTTCTTTTATTTGCCGAACCCGTTCGCGGGTCAGGTTGAATTTTTCACCAATTTCTTCAAGCGTCATGGCATGCTCACCATTCAGACCGAAGTAGAGTGTGATTACATCGGCCTCACGCTGTGTTAGCGTTGAGAGAGCACGTTGTACTTCTTTACGAAGCGAATCGTTTATAAGGCCCGAATCAGGCTTATCCTCGCCGTCGTTTTCGAGTACATCGAGCAGGCTGTTTTCTTCACCCTGTACAAACGGTGCATCCATTGATACATGGCGACCCGAAATCTTGAGGGTATCGACAACCTCTGCCGCCGAAATCTCCAATACAGCCGCCAGTTCTTCGGGCGATGGTTCGCGCTCGAACTTTTGTTCCAGATCAGAGAACGTTTTAGAAATCTTATTCAGCGAACCAACCCTGTTTAGGGGCAAGCGTACAATCCGGGACTGCTCGGCCAAAGCCTGTAGAATAGACTGACGAATCCACCAAACAGCGTAGGAAATGAACTTAAATCCACGCGTTTCATCGAACCGTTGGGCGGCTTTAATCAAACCAAGGTTACCTTCATTGATCAAGTCACCCAGAGATAAACCCTGATTCTGATATTGTTTGGCAACCGAGACCACAAAGCGCAGGTTTGCCTTCGTTAACCGTTCCAGCGATAGTTGATCACCTTCCCGGATCTTTTGGGCCAGAGTTACTTCCTCATCGGGCGTAAGCAGGTCCACTTTACCAATCTCCTGTAAGTACTTGTCTAACGACTGACTTTCACGGTTGGTAATCTGTTTTGAAATTTTTAGCTGTCTCATATTACGTTGCCTCCGGTGGAGTGACTATATAACGCTAACTTTTGACGTTGCATTACACAAAAAAGTAACAATGACTTACGCATTTTTGTTCTCTGGCTTCGGTAACAAAACTTTGCGCGACAAACGGTACTTTCCTGTCTTTTTATCCACGTCAATCAATTTTACCGTTACTTCCTCCCCTACCTGCAAGACGCCATCCATCGTTTCTAAGCGTTCCCACTTAATCTCGGAAATGTGCAATAACCCATCCTTGCCTGGCATGAATTCCACGAAGGCACCAAAGGGCTGAATTGTTTTAACTTTACCTACATATGTTTCACCAACTTCAGGCACTGCCACAATGCCTTTCACACGCGAAACGGCTTTGTCCATGCTTTCTTTGCTCGTCGCAAAGATGCTTACCCAGCCGGCATTGTCGTGTTCATCAATGTTCACTACAGCACCCGAATCTTTCTGGATATCCTGAACAACCTTACCACCGGGTCCGATCACGGCACCAATCTGGTTGGTATCGATCTTGATAACCATGGCACGGGGTGCATGCGGTTTCAGATCAGCACGCACTTCGGCAATGCCTTTCTTCATTTCCCCAAGAATGTGCAACCGGCCTAAACGAGCCTGTTCCAGCGCCTGGGCCAGTACTTCGTACGACAACCCATCCACTTTCAAGTCCATCTGGCAGGCAACAATTCCTTTTTCGGTACCAGTTACTTTGAAGTCCATATCGCCAAGGTGATCTTCGTCGCCGAGGATATCCGACAATACGGCATATTTGTCACCATCCGAAATCAACCCCATCGCAATACCGGCTACGGGTGCTTTGATTTTGATACCGGCATCCATCAGCGCCATCGTCCCGGCACAAACCGTCGCCATCGACGACGAACCGTTCGATTCCAGGATATCCGATACAATCCGAATGGTGTATGGATTATCTTCGGCTGGTGGCAATACTTTCTTCAGTGAGCGGTGAGCCAGGTTACCGTGACCAATTTCACGCCGACCGGCTCCCCGGTTTGGTTTTACCTCGCCGGTAGAGAAACCAGGGAAGTTATAATGCAACAGGAACTTACTGTATCCCTGATACATAGTCTGATCCACAATTTGCTCGTCTGTTTTGGTTCCCAGCGTTGCCGTAGTCAATGACTGCGTTTCGCCACGGGTAAATAGGGCCGAGCCGTGCGGACCCGGTAAAAGGCCAGCTTCAGCAGTAATTGGACGAATTTGATCCAGCTTCCGACCATCTAAGCGTACACGCTCATCGAGCACTAATCGACGGGATGCTTCCCATTCCAGATCGTGGAAATAAGTCTTTATAAGACCTACGTTCACGTCCGAACCTTCCGGAAATGACGCTATATATTCATCACGAATCGCTTTAGCCGCTTCAGAACGGCCTTTTTTGCTTGGATTCTGCCGACTAACCGCTTCATAGATTTTATCGTACGTAGCAGCACGAACTGCGGCACGAAGTACTTCATCGTGCGTTTCGTGGTTGTACTGCCGTTTTTCGGTTTTGCCTACTTTGGCTTCCAGTTCTTTTTGAGCCTGGCACTGTTGTTTGATGGCATCATGAGCGACTTTGAGAGCCTCCACCACTTCGGCTTCAGAACATTCGTCCATTTCGCCTTCTACCATACAAATGTCTTTCTCAGTAGCCGCTACAATCAGATCAATGGTAGCGCGTTCGAGTTCCGACGTTTTAGGATTGATCTTATACTGGCCGTCAATTTTGGCAACGCGTACTTCCGAGATCGGACCGTTGAAGGGAATATCCGAAACAGCCAGAGCCGACGAAGCAGCCAGCGCGGCCAGCGCATCGGGCTGAACTTCGGGATCAGCCGAAATCAGAGTAATCATTACCTGCGTGTCCGCATGGTAATTATCCGGGAAGATGGGCCGCAAGGCGCGGTCAACTAAACGGCTAATCAGGATTTCGTGATCTCCCAGGCGGCCTTCACGCCGTTGGAAGCTACCAGGAATCCGGCCAGCCGAAGCAAATTTTTCTTGATAATCAACAGATAATGGAAGGAAGTCAACACCTTCTTTGGCATCTTTACTCGATACGACAGTGGCTAACAGCATCGTGTCGCCCAACCTGACAACCACCGCTCCGTCGGCCTGACGGGCCATTTTTCCGGTTTCGATGGTAATTTCCCGCCCGTCGGGCAGCGCAACGGATTGCGTGGTGATTTGAAACATACAGCAGATTTTGAATACGTCTTCTTACAGCTTTAAACCGCTTCGGCGGCCCGGCGCACCGGAAATCTCCGACTGTCGGGCCTGCCGTTTTTTTTTCTTAACTCTTAACGGGTTTTCACCACATCCCTGTAGAAACAACAAAAATGAGGGAATCTACTATGTAGCAGATTCCCTTTTTTTGAAGTAGCCGATTACTTCCGCAATCCTAACGCGGCCAGAATAGCCCGGTAACGCGTGATGTCTTTGTGAAGGAGGTAATTCAGCAACCGCCGACGCTTACCTACTAATTTTAAAAGACCCAATTGGGTGCCGTAATCGTGCTTGTGAACTTTTAGGTGCTCAGTTAAATGACTGATCCGGTAAGTGAACAGCGCGATCTGGGATTCGGCCGACCCGGTGTCCGTTGCGCTTTTGGCGTGGCCCGAGGTGGAGAATATCTCCTGTTTTTTTTCGGTCGTTAGATACATCTTCAGACAGCTAATAAAATGAAAAAATGAATTTGGGTGCAAAGATAGGGAAATTAGTTAATAAACGATAGTCCTAAGTCGATAGTTTTCTAAGACGCATACCCTACCTATTGACTAACGACCATTGCCTGCTGGCTTTTTCGCTCATTCCATTTCCGTTTCAATCGTTCCCAGGCAATTACGTACACATCTTTATCAAACAATCGGGAATCGTGTCGGGCTCGCTGCATAAGTAGCAGGCCAATGGGTAGTAACACGATGTTGGCCAGCCAGGCACCCAAGGGAACCCAGACTAATCCGTCTTTGGCGTACTTATCACCTGCAATAGTCAATACATACAGGAAAATAAAAAATACAATCGCAATCAAAACTGGCAGGCCAAATCCACCTTTTTTAATAATAGCGCCCATGGATGCTCCAATCAGAAACATCACAAAAATTGAAAACGACTGAGTGAATTTGTGGTGGGTTTCTAACTGATACTTCCAAACTCCCTTTTCTTTTTCGGTCAGGTAGGTTACGTTGGACGTTGAATAAGACAGAATATTTTGAGCCTGGCTCAAGGCCGCCTGTGCTAAATCGGGAGTAGCAACAGCCCGCTTTTTTACTAAGGAGTCAACCCACTTTCCATCTTTCACTACCTTTTGCCGAAGGGCTGCATCGGCCTTAAATTGATAATTATAGTATTGTCTCGATGTGCTGGCTACATTCAGGCTTGTCTTCGTGTAATCTTTTCGTAACGAGTCGGTTAGCGTTGATAGTTCGTTCAGGTTTTTCATGTACTCATGGTACTCAAACTGATTTTCATCCGTACGCTTAATACCAAACGACTCAAGGCTAATGACAAGCCGGTAATCCTTAAAGCCATTCCGCATGAACTGGGCGCCTTTGTTAGGTACTCCACCTCCGGTGAAACTAACGGAATTATTGTCTGAATATTCCTGATAATCGTTGCCGTTGAACAGCTGAAAAACAAGATACGAGCGGTCTTTATCGGTATACATCCGCCCCGAATCGGCCAGGATAATTTCGCGATTGCCAGCATCCAACCCATTTGTCGGATGCTTGTAAATAACCAACCCTTTCAGCAAATCACCATTTTTACTGTCTTTCGGCCCCTTAATTTTATGGTCTACCTTAATACTATAACCAGGCAAATCATTGTAAAAAATACCCTCTTTTAAGTTCAGCGTAGCTTTGGCGGTTTTTATATCGTAGAGCAGACTGTATCCTTTCAGGTTTGCCCAGGGAGATACCGAATTATTAAACCAGAACGAGAAAGCACTAATACCGATGGCGACAATAAGCAGCGGCCGCATGGCTCTTGTAAGCGAAATTCCAGCGCTTTTGAGGGCTGTCAACTCAAAAAATTCACCCAGATTTCCGAATGTCATCAACGATGATAGTAATACAGCTAATGGCAGGGCAGTCGGGATAGTGAGGAGGGCAAAATAGAAGAGCAATCGACCGAAGGTGGCCAGATCGAGGTCTTTAGAAACAAAATCGTCAATATAAAACATCAGTAGCCGCATCAGAAAAATAAAGATGACGACACCGAGAGTCAAAAAAAACGGCCCCCAAAACGAGCCGAGTATTAATTTATCTATTCTTTTCATTCTAATGTATAATGTGCCACACAGGCGGCTCCGAATGAGAAATGGCGATTGGCTTACTTATAGAACGTCAATCAGTTGTTCATTAATCATTTTCCATTATTCATTAACAAAATTTAACTCCCTACAATTTCCTTCAGTTTATCCATTAAACCATCCCAAAGATCTTTGAGTTCTTCTTCGTCGGTAGTACTGGAGTAGTCGGTTATGCGGAGAAAGGTCGATTGGGTTAGTTCGCTCTGATCGACCCGAAAATCCACATAGTTATTGTCGGAAGCGTTATTCTCATCTGTATCTAAAAATTCAAAGCGTACTCCTTTGTTTTGCCGCATTGATACCTGACGGGCGATGTGGCTTTCATTGTCCCACTGAAAATCGAACCGTTGTTCGGGCATGGTATTCACTTTGCTGGCAAACCATTGCGACAGGCCTGATGCCGTGCTAATGTAGGGAAACAGCATTTTGGGAGAGGCCCGAAGTTCATATTCGGTGATGAATTTAAATTTCTCCATAACTTATTATACTAAAGGGGACATTGGCAAAGGTAAACGATTTTTTTTGCGAAAGTCAACGCTGTTTTTTGTCTTAAGCCGATTTTTCCTTACTTTTGTGAAATCAAACGGCGGGGTAGCTCAGATGGTTAGAGCGTAGGATTCATAACCCTAAGGTCGGCAGTTCGATCCTGCTCCCCGCTACAGCTAAACGCCTAATCAATTGACAACTAATTGATTAGGCGTTTTCTTTTATCCAAAAAGTACGAATTGGCATACAAATTCAATCCTTTCTCTCCCGCCAATTCGGCATATCCATACGCTTCTTCTGGCCGCTTATAGCTATTATCCGGGCTTACGGCCTGCTTTAAAATGCCGTATTATCCGCGAGTCAAGCAAAAAATAGACGTTTCGAGAAGTCTCCGGTTTTTTTTTATTTACGATGGCCTTGAGGATACGAATTCGAATGACGACGAAAGTATCAGCGTAAAACCCGGAATTGATTAGTGGGTAGGGTTGCCAAGCTGATTAGAACAAGTCAGTTTTAACGTATCTGGCTAGGCACGTGCAGTTGAAGGAGTTACCTTGGGTCTACCAATAAACCAGCACAGCCCTCTCGGTTAAAATACCAAGAGGGCTGTGCTAATAGTGGCCTTATAGGGACTCGAACCCCAACCAACAGTTCCGAAGACTGTGATGCTATCCATTACACCATAAAGCCATCTCTGCAAAAGTAAGCCAATTTCCCTGATTTCTCAGAAAAAAGGTCATTGATTTAGGCAAGGACTTTATGGTTAGGATAAAAAGCTTGATTTTCAGAGGTCAAGTACCTCACGTTTAGACTTACTTATAAACCCATCTTTTAAATACAAAATACAGCTGCCGGACAACTTACGGAAAAATTTTGGGCCGTTTAATCAAGTTTTGAAGCTGCGGCCTTGGGAGACTAATTCGACACCCATTATATCCAAAATGTGCATTTATAGCGTCTTTGATCTTTTTTTATGTAAACTATCAAGCATATTATTGGACTATTTCAGAAGTTTCTATTATACTTGTATGTATATACTTTACAAAAAGTGTATCAAACTCCTCAAAAATCACTTTTCAGTTCTCTAATATTAGTTATATTCGCATAACTATATAACTTATTACCTTTACTGAACATGTAGTAACTTACCTGCAAGTACACACTAGTTTAATTCTTTGTTTTTGGATTTTATTTGTGCTTCTCAGTTACCAGTTCCTGTTGTATTTTCCTATTTTTTATCGATACGTATTGTAGAAATTTTACCACCCATTTTAGCCATTTATGTCATGAAGCGATTAGCTGCTGCTCAACTTCAGCATAAGTTTGATCCAAATCAGGTCCTCTATTTAACGGGGGATGTAAATTACTGTTCCGTACACCTCCTGAATGGTAAAGCCATCTTATCCAGCAGGACATTAAAATGGTATAATGATCGCTGGCCCCATTTTATTCGTATTCATAAAGCCAATCTTATTAACCCACAACATATTCATAGCTGTATAGTCGTTTCTTCCATTGTTGCCCATTTGATTATGCGCAATGGCGCTCGGCTTCCTATAGGGCGTAGACGAATAAGTGCGGTTGTCGATCAATTAGGTATTGAACTCCCCAAGAATTCCTATACCGGTTCATACCAGGCCAAACCAGAATGGCGTGATTATGTGCAACCCCATTCAAAAGCTGCCTAGACCAAACGAACATAAACTATATTTATCTAGCCGATGACGATATAATTTACCTGTTTACCAGTAACCAGATGGACCAACAGGAGGGTTTTCAGGTTAAACCTGGCCCCGCCTGAAGAAATGCCGTACCTGTAACTGCTCTAACACCTGGTTCCTATAGTTTCTCCCAACTGGAAGTGTCTGCCCAGGCACCTCCAGTTGGCAATCGGTAATTGCTCTGATTTTAGCTAAGGCCACCAAAAATGATCGGTGTATCCGCATAAACTGTTCGGCGGGCAGCAGTTCTTCATAGTAGCTGATAGACTGGCGGGTTACGATCTCCTGCGTACTAGTTCTGATCTTTACGTAGTCTCGTAAGCTTTCCAGCGATATAATGTCGCGGAGATCGACACGCACTAATTTCCGGTCTTCCTTCACAAAGATAAATGGCTCTTCATCGGGTTGTGAGTTTGGGAGTGAAACGGCCAACCTCTGAGTGATCATCTTCCCCACCGCCTTAATAAACCGGTCAAAAGGTATTGGCTTAATTAGGTAGTCCAGTACATCTAATTCATATCCTTCTACTGCGTATTCGCGGTAAGCGGAAGTAATGATGGTTTTGGGTGGGTTGGAAAGTGTTCTGAGTAAATCCAGGCCCGAAAGCTGGGGCATCTGAATATCCAGGAATAATAGGTCGACAGGTTTGCTTTGTAAAATGGTAAAAGCCTCAACCGCCGAACTACATTGACCAACCAAGTCCAGTATGTCTATTTTCTGAACGTAAGCCGCAAGTATGGTCAATGCAATGGGCTCGTCATCTACGAGCAAACACTTGATTTTCATAGCCTTTCTGTAGACAGTAATCGTCAGCGGTTAATCCGATAGTCAACGTACTTAAAAACGAGCCCACGCCATTTAGTTGCCGAAGCCGGTGGCGGTCGGGATAAATTAATTGGAGCCGTTTGGCAACATTGGGCAGACCTATACCGGGGGACGTTGCTGGGCCAGCCAACTCGGGCTTGCTGTTTTCAACCTTGAAGGTCAACTGCGTGTGGGTCACGTTTAGCTGAATCTGTAGCCAGGCATCACCCAATTGACGGCTTAGGCCATGTTTAAACGCATTCTCGACAAATGGGAGTAACAGCAATGGGGCAATCATTAATTTCTCGGTAGGCCCACTGATCTGAAATGCCAGTTGTAGACCCTTGCCATAGCGAATACGCTCCAGGGCCAGGTAGTTTTGTAAATACTCGATCTCTTTGAAAAGTGGCACCTTTGTCAGGCTTCCCTCATAGAGCATATACTGCATAAGTTGCGATAGTCGTAAAACTACTTCGCCGGCTTTATCGGGGTTACTGCCGGTTAGACCATATAAGTTATTGAGGGTATTAAACAAAAAATGCGGGTTGATCTGGTCTTTAAGCGATTTCAGCTCAACCGCCTGATTGACAATCACTAATTGCTGGTTTAGTTGTTGCTGTCGAAAACCGTACCGGATCATATGGAAAGCAATCAATAGACCGCTGGTACAGAGCATATAAAATGACGACAGAACCAATCGGTGGAGATCCCATGGATTTTCCTGATCAAGTTGAGCCGGGTCAAACTGGGCTAAAAACAAATAATAATATCCCTGCCAATACAACACTCCGCTAACAGCCAGTACTACTAATGTCAGCAAGCCAAATGTCACATATTTCAGCGTTAACAGATAGGTCGGAATCAACCAGTAAAGCGTAGTATAGGTAAATAGAAGCTGGGCAGGCAGCTCTGATAACGCAATCAGCAAATGATCGATATACTGATGTTCAAATTGATCAGTTGCCAGAATTTGCAGATTCATATAACATAGCCAGGCTACTATATGGATAGTGATTTCCTGATAGCTGAGCGTCTGAAAATGAGTCATCTTCCTGGCGTTAATAAGCAAATTTACCGAATAAATACAACTGTCGGCTTAGGATACCATCCCCTATCCTGCTATAACGTCAAACAACAGGTCAGGTAAGATAAAGGCAGATCAGAGCGCGATAAACGACGTTGGTAGCTCTCAGTCATGCGTTTGTCGATATGATGATGTTCTCTATCTGATTAAGTTGATAAGTCCAGTCACATACTGAAGATTTAACGGACGATTCGAAAAAACATCAGATGACTGATACTCATATTATCATATATGTTAAAAAATGAAAACCGTATCATTTATACTGATTTTGCTGGTTGTCACTCAGATTACTAAAGCTACCGATCAATCCTGTAAAATCATTGATGATACATATGGTTTTTTCTTCACTGGTAACCGTACCCAGACACGCATTCCTTTTCAGTTTCAGTCAAATCTGATTATTGTTTCGGTGTGTATGAATGATGTTGACTCACTGCGATTACTTGTTGATACCGGAGTTGCTCATACGATCATTACGGATCGGCATGCGTTCAAAAAACGTCCGCTTACTTTAAGTCGCCAGATTAAGCTTACAGGTATGGGTGCAGGCAGCGCAACAACAGCATCTGTGTCTATTAACAATACGCTGAGCATAGGATACCTCCGGGCAGAACATCACAATGTAGTTATTCTGGAGGAGGATGTATTAAAATTGTCAGAGTATGCGGGTCTATCCATCCACGGCCTAATTGGCTATGAACTATTTGCCGATCTCGTTGTAACGATTGACTTCCAGCGTCGAGAGTTGGTCCTAATGCAACCCCAGCAGTATCGATACCACCATCGGAAAGGTGAACGCTATCCAATTACAATTCTGGATCGAAAAGCCTATCTGGATGCGCTGTCAATTTTTGACGGGATTCGGTTCAGGCCGCTCCGTGTAGTGCTTGATACGGGTGCGGGTCAGGCATTATTACTCAATCGGTTTCATAACGGACCAACGCTACCACTCCCCGATAAAGTTGTACAGGTTCCGTTGGGATCGGGATTCAACGGATTGATTAGTGGGGCAGTTGGCCGGTTTCAAAAGGTAAACGTTGGTCGCTTTCAATTGGATGATATGCTCGTCTCGTTTCCTGATAGTTCGGATTTTAGTCTTAAGATCCGAGACATGCCCGAACGACAAGGCAATATAGGGTGTGAACTGCTGCGCCGGTTTCTCGTTACGATCAATTATCCGAATCGGTATATTGTATTAAAGCCAGTTAGGCGAATCATGCGGGAGCGTTTTGAACACGACATGAGTGGGCTGGAACTTCGGGCTAAAGGCGAAACGCTCCGTACTTATTTTATTAACAACGTCAATTCGAACTCACCAGCAGAACAAGCAGGGTTACAGGTTGGAGATGAATTATTAGTGGTGAATGGAAGCCTGGCTACTACAATGACTATCAGCGATATATACCGAATACTTCAGGCAGGAGAAGGAAAGTTGGTTGCGTTGGTTATCCAGCGAAATCGCCAGCGCTTTACGGTTCGCTTTACGCTAAAACGACTTATATAAGTTCTCCTGACTTATCTCGAAAAGTTGCCAGGAGTTGGTTAGGTCAGGATCATTATAGAAAAATACGATGTATAAACTGATTAAGTCAGGCCCTTATCTGTATGGCTCTTCTATCTTTTTGCTGGGAGTTGAACAATTCATTACAGGCAATTTTCCTGTAGCCTTACTACCAGTTCCTTCTGATACACCAGGCCGACTTATTCTGGTGTATGTTGTAGGAGCTATCCTGGTGATTGGCGGCCTGGGTATAATTATCCAGAAAAAGCCGACCTGGGCTTCTATCTTGTTAGGTCCACTGTTCATCCTGCTCGATCTGGTTATTCATTTACCCAAATTGATAGCCAATCCATATAATGGAGGTGAATGGACGGTATTTACGGAACTCCTTGCACTAGCTGGTGGGGCTTTTCTGCTTGTTGAGCACTTCTCCGCGGATTTTTCAGCTATATACGTAAGCCGCATTAGTAATTCACTCATCCGTTCAGGACTTCTTGTATATTCGTTATCTCTTCTAATTTTTGGAATTCAACACATCCTGTATGGCCAATATGTGGCTACGCTCATCCCGTCGTGGATTCCACTACATGTGTTTTGGGCATATTTCGTAGGAATTGCCTTTCTGGCGACAGCGATAAGTTTTCTGTCGAAAAAATTGGCTCAGTTGGCGGCAACGTTGCTGGGAGTTCTATTTACCTTATTGGTCATTGTTCTGCATATACCTCGGGTTGTGACCCATTTACATACGGAAACTGAGTGGACTAGCCTACTTATCGCTTTGGCAATGGGAGGAATTTCATTTACCCTGGCAGCTAGTTCAATGATTAGGAGAGGAGTACAGTAAAGAGATAAGCATATGCAATTAGCTATGGGTAGCTAATCTGGAGTACTTGTTGATTAATTTTTCTGTAGGCTTCAAAACTAGTGACGTATATATCCTATTGTAGCATTTTCTCTATCGCAGCCCTCTGCTTAGAGTTGAGCCTTCTATATTGACTTCATTTTCTATATCCCAATTACTCGTTAACTGTCGGATAGTACGAAATACATTTTATTTTTAACAAAATGTGACTTTCCGTTTTTTTTCTTGTCTTAAATCCGAATTTCACCATCGACCGTACGTACGTAGTGAATCTGGTCCATACCCATCATTAAGTTTTTACACTTCAATTAATTCCATGGTTATGAATCGTTTGCACATCACTTCGCCTGACCCTATCCGGGCAATAACCTGGTCAGTTGTTTTTGGCATTAGTCTTATTTTCTTCATGGAAGCAGTTGCCTTATTGTTCCATTCGTAAGCTTTTACGGCCATGAGACTTACTCCTAAAATTTTTTTTTTCGGCCCTGGCCGCCATTGCTTCACACTACCTGTTAGTGTAACTGGCTCTCTCTGGTCTGGATTCGGTGGCTGGCACTACCGTGCCTGCTCGTTTTCACTCATAGATCCCACTCATCGACGCTCCCGAGTATCCCCTACA
The DNA here is from genome assembly GCF_006965485.1 of Spirosoma sp. KCTC 42546. Classification (NCBI taxonomy): domain Bacteria; kingdom Pseudomonadati; phylum Bacteroidota; class Cytophagia; order Cytophagales; family Cytophagaceae; genus Spirosoma; species Spirosoma sp. KCTC 42546. The sequence goes on along the minus strand of NZ_CP041360.1, from coordinate 3,873,116 downwards.
GCTTGCCAAGTTATCCAGCCGGGTGTTGATTTTCTGGCTAGCCTTTCTTGAAGTTAATACTTTCATTTTCAAGTTTTTATGTAATTCCTACCAACAAATAGGCTTCTTATCGGGTAAAAGTGAGTAGAAAGTGTAATGTTCCTGTTTTCATGGATTTATTTGTTACTATTTTTTCCTTTTCCTAACCATGAATCGCCTACAACGTTCAACTTCTTTTGATCTAGTAAACTTTATAACCTGGGCATTAGCGGCCATTATTTGTTTGTTGTATGCTTATGGCCTGTTGACGTTGCTGCTATAATCACTCTATTATAAATCGCCCAGCATTAATCAGATTTTCATTCTACAGAGAGAAATATCTGGAAGTCTATATTACCTCAAGGGTGATACTTTTTACTACCTCCCTCCTGTTTAGATTCAGGTAGCTTTGTCTGGTCCAGCTAGGTTACACCTTTACAACTGCTCTAATTAATTTTAATAAGGTCAATCTTAAAAACAAGAATTGAGTTAGCTGGAATATCATTCTGCTCCTGAGATCCATAGGCCAGACTTGGCGGTAAATAGAGTGTAATACTACCGCCTGGCGCCACGAGCGGTATACCTTCCTGCCAGCCCACAATTAGTTGATTTAAGTCAAAGCTTATGCCACTACCGCTATCAAATGTTGCCCCATTCGTCAGCATACCTGTGTAGTTAACAGTCACATTAGAGCAAATGGTTGGCTTGGCACCCAAGCCAGGCGACTGAATAGTATAATAAAACCCACGATTATCCGCTTTTGCCGCAATCCTGTTAGTGCCGATATACTGTTTAAGGGCGGCAATCTCCTCTTGCGGTGCTTTGGTGGTAACGGTTGTTAGGTTGCAAGGTGACTGGTCGGCTTGCCGACAACTACCAGCGAGTAGCCAGCAAACGGCCAGCACATATCCGTATTTATTCATTAGTAAACGCCTGATGGCAGGTTATTTTTATTGATAACGGATTTTACGATTGAACGTTCGTGCATAATACCCAAACCATGTGCGTATCCTTATTTATTTTATGGTAACATCTATACCCTACATTGGCGTAGATATTGCTATTTCTGGTTTAAAAAACACAATGGTATGGCTACAAAGAATTCGCTTATACCTAACCCATGGGCAATTTGCCTGCTTATTATCTTCTCATTGCTGCTATTAACCTCAAAATGGCTCTGGGCAAACCTGTAGTCAGTTGGCCTCTTAATGGATGCAGCTTATTTAGAGCTTTTTAAATTTCTGTTGTCCCGTTTAATACCATTTTTTCGAATCAGGAGTCAACTCAGCGCATTTTTTGTTTAATTGTATACCAGGACAGTTCGTACTATGGCTATACGATTTTTCATGACATCAGTCAACCTAATCAAAGTTTTGGTCTGGTTGTGTATGCTGAGTATCTCCATACTGTTCTGGGTGATGATCATCCGGTTTTTCTTTTAATCAGTTTCCAGGATTCAGACAATCCGTACCAGTCCATTTTACGTAAATGTAAATGTTACAGATTTACTTGTAGCATTGCACGCATGTCTATTAAAAATTTCCTGAATCGCACTAGGTTGGGTTATTGGAGGACGTTTACTGATCAGACCACCTTTTCTCCTACTTGATGCACTCCTACTTTGTATATTCTGAAATTTATTAAGTCAATTCCAGTGAAAACCAATGATAAATAAGGATTGCCAGAATACTTTATCCCGCATTTATAACGTTTATTCTTTATTTCATCTTAAATTTGTATACTTTTCACTTGTGTTTTGGTCTCTATGAGACGTTTTTTTGAGGAATTTGACTTTGTTGCGTTTATCGCCTACCTGCTTGCGTTTGTTGCTATGCTGGGTATTGCTTTTTGGCTCGTTAAGGCCGTCGAGTAAGTTTGCCCTACTATACCTACATGTGCATATACCTCTCACTATCAGCATGTTATTAAAAAATATAACACGGATTTATTTTTGGCATTAGAATTGCTTTAGGTTATTGGTATCGCTCTCTCTTTACCATGACTATTCGCATTCGTATTACATATTCTGACGCCATAAGTGCAGGTATCTGGTTAGGTATGTTAGCTTTTTCAATAGCCTGCTGGGTCGGTATCATTAAACTCATTTTTTAACATCCATCCATCCCAGCGCCTATAGGAACCGCTTCTGACGCGGTCATTAGGTCTGATATTGAGCGCCTTATGGTGACTTATTCCACCGAATAATAAATTCAAACTACATATTCTTACTACTATCAATTGTTGTTGTTCAATTGATCTATCTTGCTTTCACAACCTGATAGATAAGCTATGCAACCACGACTGACACTTCCGCTTGTCGCTACTAGCTTTCTGCTTTTTTTGGTCTATCTGTATCGAAAAATTGCGTTAAAAAAACAGTGTCCGATCTGTAAAGACAATTATCCGGATCGAGTGCCAAGACCTAAGTTGTTAAAATCTTTGCTGGGTATTGTACCTTTAAAGGCGTATCACTGCAAGGCCTGCGGACATCACTTTTACATGATTTAATCCTGCCTGGCCTGGAACTTATTCTTCTCTAAGCCTCTATTTTCCGGCAGCAATGTTTGGGTATATTCTCACTCCCAGGTCGGAGCCATAATCCTTTTTTACTAGGCTAACAATCCAAATGTATAGTTGCCCAGTTAAGCAGATTAACTGGGAATAAAATATAAAAGGTTGTGCCCTGATGTTTAATTGACGTTGCGTAAAGCTTGCCACCATGATTCTCAACGATCCGTCGACAAAGTGTTAATCCAATACCATGTCCTTCGTAGCTGTTTCGGTTATGAATCCGCTGGAACATGGTAAAAATCTTTCGGCTTACTCAAGCCTGAAACCAATCCCGTTATCCTGAACGATGATTTCATCACAGTTTAGGTTCGTTGCAGAACAAGTTCATCCACTTGTTTCTGTGCCATCACCTGCTCAGTTACTTTATTGGCATTGGCGAAGGCAAGAATGCCATCTGTTTCTCCGTAGTGGGTAAACGTGGGCTGATAGATTATATCCACATACGCATCTCTTACATTTCCTGATGTACCTTCTAACTTGATTAAAATTTCTTACCAATAAAGGGCTTACGGGTAGTATATACGTTATTCAGAAGTCCATAAAATTATTAACAGGAATTGGCGCTTCCAGCATACTTACTTTCTCGTATTCATACTGAATTAAAGCATGGCTATAAATCCACTACCAACAGGGCAGGCATACTGCGATAAAACAGTTGTGTATTCAACATCGCCCTCATCGTACAGAATAGTTCGTAAACGACTTTTAAAAAGCAAATGCTTGGCTTTCGCCTGCTGAAAATCGAAGGTTGTAAACGGTTCCACTAAGAGTAAAAAATGATGGTACGGCTTAGTGGTAAAACTAATAAATTAACTAACCTCAGTAGTCAGCTTTACCTAACAGGTGTTGAGAATATCCTGGTTACATAATCAGGTTAGTTCCAGCGGGGATTGGTCAGAATAAGAATTAAAAAGAAAAGGCCACATAAGAGACCTGGTATAGCCAGTAAACCTAACAAAATCTTAGCTCCTTGCTCATGTTGATGGGTATGAAGCCAATACCCTCCTATTAATACTGCTCCCAGAACAGTAAGTAGTAAAAACCACAAGCCCGCATTAAAAGATGATACAGAGCCATCAGCTATACCGACAAAAAAGAAATAAAAGAAAATGAGAGCAATCACAGCGTCGATACCCCAAAAAATCCAGAAGAAGTTCATGTGTTTTACGGTTTAATTGGATACGTAGCTCATGTGCTTTTGTTAGCCTACGTTCTGTTGGTAAAATTGACCCGTAAAACCCCGACATGCCAGGATGGATAAACAACTGGTAGGATTGAGTAAATAACTAACTAATCTAAGTTGTATGTCACAAGTTTGTTTCGAGGGTATAGGCTATCAAAAACAACACGATTTTAATAAGGAAACCGGCTTCAGTAACGGCATGAATTTTCTTAGGAAATCGCATCGTAATCTGGCTAAAGGCCTGCTCAATCCGTTGGCGAAGTTGCTTTTTGTAAGCAGCTTCCCAAGCTTGATCGGGGCGTTGGCTATTACTTTTTCGTTGTATTCTTAAATTAACCTCCTCACCCTCAGCATACAAATCCTCTTGCTCGTAATCGGTGTAGCCCGAGTCCCCATAGACTTCGCTACCTGCTGGCAACGTCAAATGCATCATCTGAAGCGCCGTCACATCCACATACGAACCCGGCAGAATAAAAAACTGAACCGGTTGCTTGTCGCGGGTGGTGATGAGTTGAACACGAAAGCCAAAAAAGAATCGACGCTTCGACGCAATCTTCCCTCGATATTCCTCCCCTTTGACTAACCGCGATCGGCCAATGCGGATGTTGTCACAAACTGCCACAGGAAACGAATCGATCAGGTATTCTCCGCTCAGATTGAGTGCTTTGAAAAAATCAGCCAGATAGTAGAACAAGGCACTCAGTGTGGTCGCCAGGCGGTGAAGACGACGATTGAACGCCGATTTCTCAAGCATGACAATACCTTGCTTATCAGCCATGTAGAGCATAGCCGAGGCTTGATTGCCACCAAAGAAAGGGGCCGATATGATGGCGGTTGTCAACACGATACTGTCGCTAACTTTAGGAGTTGTCTGGGGTTTTACACTCCCCTGATTTTTGCCCACTTCGATGAAATAATCATCCAAAAAGCAATAAATTGCCACTACTTTCTCAGACATAGCTGGTTAGATTTACCTCTGTTTTCGCACTTCAAAGGTAGTCTGGCTTGTGCTATGTCTGTTTTTTTAAGGGGTTTGCCTATCAAATCAATCGCCTTTCATACAACTTAGATTAACTAATTACACCCAGTTGATCCCTTTTTGAAGTTGACGTACCGTTTTTTCTTCCTGACTACCAGCTTCGGTTCGAAAATCATAGATCCAGTTGGCTTGTGGCGGCATACTCATCAGGATAGACTCGGTACGGCCGTTGGTTTCGAGACCAAATTTTGTTCCCCGGTCCCAAACCAGATTGAATTCTACGTAGCGCCCCCGACGTAGCAGTTGCCAGTCTTTCTCTCGTTCGCCAAATGGTAGATCCCGATTCTGCTTCATAAAGTGCGTGTAAATTGGTGCAAATGCGTTGCCCACATCCTGTACAAAGGCAAATAGATCCGCTTTATGGGCCGTATCTGTCGGTTTAAGGTAATCAAAGAAAATACCACCTATGCCACGCGTTTCCTGTCTGTGAGGAATGTAAAAATAATCATCGGCCCAGGGTTTAAATTTAGTATAATACGCCGGGTCATGACGGTCGCAAACCGTTTTGAGCGATTGATGAAACCAGCGAGCGTCCTTGTCCACTACATAGTGGGGTGTCAGGTCAATCCCACCACCAAACCAATTATGGCCAGTACTCATCTCAAAATACCGCACGTTCATGTGAATAATGGGCACCATTGGGTTGCGCGGATGCAGTACTATTGACACACCAGTAGCATAAAAAGTAGGTAAGGCTGAATCGGTTCGATCCATCAACTGCAAGGCCCGCAGAGTAGCTTCTGTAGCCTCACCATGTACTGCCGAAAATCCGACACCACCTTTTTCAATTACACTACCGCCAGCCAGGATTCGTGAACGCCCGCCACCCCCGCCCGGCCGCTCCCAGCTATCTTCGCGAAACCGGCCCGTACCGTCGGCTTCTTCTAAAGACTGGCAAATACGGTCCTGCAAACCCTGAAAAAACAGGGTAACTGTTTCTTTTGTTAATTCTTGTTCTGATGTTATCATGTTGGCAAAGATACGGCTTGATTAGTCGGTCAGCTTAAGCGAATAACGTACAGGCCGGGGTTTATCAATTAACATTAGCAAACCTCGCTCGGCTAATTGGCGTAATAGTTTACCTGCCCGGTAGTCAGAAATATTAATGAGCTTCGCAAATTTATCAGCTGTGATGTGGTCGTTCTTACGTAGGTACTGAATCAATGTCCGAGCCATTGGCGATCTGAGCAATTCAGTTGTTGCCATATCCGGCGTGATAATGAGTTTACTGGTTGGTACGGATTTATCCTTCGCCCGAATATAAATTGTGCGCTTTCCTGCTTCATCTACTAAATAATGTGGTTTTTCATCGCTTTCCTTAACGTTGATTATCAATACAATTCGTCCATCGGGAGTGATTGTTTCATAACTCACAAGCAGTGCAGGTTCAACTAGTTGATCTGTTGCTTTTTCAATTTTTTCAATTTCCCGAAACTCCGACGAAACGCCTACAATTTTGCCATTATCAGCAACACCAATAAGTATTGTTCCGCCTGAGGTGTTCGCAAAAGCAGCTAGTGTACGAGCAATACGGTCGGCAGCCGACAACTGTCGTTTAAATTCTAATCGGGTGTGCTCGCCCTGTGAAATAAGATTATCGAGTTGATCGCGGGTCATAAACAGAAAACCTTGTCTGTAGCCTGTTGTTCAAGTTTTAAACAGATCGATGGCATTCACGTAAATTGCCAAAAATCTAATTTTTAGGCTGATTTTTAATGAATAGTGCTGCTAAATAACATAGATTTTTTCTTTATTTGGCAGCACTATTCATTAAAAAAGCGGACATATGTCCGCTTTTTTAATGAATACAGAAAGTACATTTTTAGATGTACGTGCGCTATAAAATTACTTATTCAGCCGCTGGATTCAGGCGCTTACGGCCTCGTGGTTTGCCTGTATATTCTGGCTTAGGGCCTGTGCTTTCAGCAGCTAGTTTGAGTTCGTAGCCAGTTACGCCATTATCATAATCAAATGGCTTAACAGTAAATGTATGTTTTGTATTTGCAAAGTCGATTCCCCCTTTTTGAAGAATATAAGGTAATGAAATACTGTGACTTTTGGCAGCTTTCTCTAGTTCAAATGCTTCCTCGTTTTCGCCCGCACCAGGTATAAGGTATAATGATTTTATTTTCCGCTTACCGTCCTGTGTACCTACCTTAAAAAGGTTGTTTTGCGGATCAAACCCTAATTGAGCGATCGTTTTGTCGGGAAATACGACCTTGCCAGCCGACGAAATATACCCTGTAACAGGAACAGGTTTAGCGGCACTTTTCTTCTTCTGTTTTTTAGATTCGCTGTTCTCGTTAGGAGAAAAGAACCGAATTTGCTTTGCTTTCATTCGACAAATATTTATTGTTAATGGGATTCCTCAGCTGCAAATATAGTAAGTATGGATACGAAAAAGTCAAATCTATTACTAAGTATTATTAATTTAAATCTACAATTTATTTTCAGGCGCGCATATTAAGGAGATAATACGCAATAAATTTGTTTTATAGAGATTGTGTCAATAGCGTACTCAATATATTTCGTTTCCTAATTCCTAATTTTCACTTACTAACTCGAACTAGCACGTAGTATCGGATAAGATGAATTAGAAGTAGTTAGCTAATATCAAGTTTCTTTCAATAGATACATTACTTGATTTTCTTAGACAAAAATAAAACCCTTAGTACCCATTCTTCATGCTTTCAGTAAGTAAAGACGCCAACTTTCTTTAGTGGAATTTTGCTATATTCCAACTGAATTAGACTGGTCGTAACCGGTAAATTTTCCACATAAATTGACAGTATAGTCAAAATCCTAACCGATTTAACGTAAGCTGGTCGATTTACAGTCTATGTAGTTAGGTGGTAATTAAGCAACTAACAAAGAATCGCATTTTCACGTATTTTCCGATTATACTTGTAACCGTTATATCAATTCCTTTTGGTAGCAATAAGTAGCGTACGGTGGTTTATTGATTTATTAATCATGAAAAGGTTCTTTCGCTGTAGGCCTGTACTTCAGTTTATTCTGTTTTTCACCTTAGCTGCTATTTCCCTTCAAGCTCAGGTAATTCAAGTTGACAGTATCGTAACCAGCGAATGGCAACGCTCAAAAAGTGACATTGGTCGCCTGAAAGCAGCTTTGAGCCAGAATATGACCTCTAGTCCCGTAGCTGATTCCCTGCTTATAGTAGCTAGACAACTTGCTTACCCCCCCGGACAAGTGATTGCTCTCTGTCAGTTGGCTGGTATTCGCTTGCAGCAACAGCAAACCCAGCAGGCGGCAGGACTTTTGCAGGAAGCCAGCCAACTTGCCGAACAGACCCGCGATTTAAAAGAATCTGTCTGGATGATGAATCAGGTTTCCAGAATTCAGCGAATGAGTAGCCGCACATCGCCTTCGTTTTCCGCGTCATTTGTCCCGGTTCTGGAGTCACTTGGGCGAGCAATGAGTGTAAGTGCATCAATGCTTGGAAGAGGTAAAGGTGCCCGAGCATTCCCGTTTGAACCCCCAACATCAACTAGTAAACAAATGCCTGACAGACGGGCATTCCAGGCCAATCCCTCTGATTTTGTCGTTCAGGTACCAAATTCAGCCTTCGAACCACTCCAAAACCGCCATTTTCGCTTTAAGACCGATATCGTCGACCGTTTGCTCGACACACTGATCCATTTTGATAAAAGTAGCCCGCAGGTTGTAGTCCAGCTTACTGAACAAAAGAAACGTCGTGATTCGAGCCATGAGCTAAGTAAGGCATTTGCCAAAGAGGGCGATTATGCAAAGGCTTATCAGTATTTTTTGCAATACAGTGCCTACAAAGACAGCTTAACCGCTGAAACCACTACCCGCCGACTAGCCTCTCTTGCTTACAAACAAAATCTGCTCAAAAAGGAAGCTCAAATAAAGCTGCTGACAAAAGATCGGCAACTACGTGAACAGGAATCGAACCGGCAACGACAATTTGTGTTAGTCCTGGTGGGTTGTATTGCTTTACTAGCTGCGTTTTCGATTATTCTGACCCGAAACAATCGGGCTAAACATCTGGCAAACCAGCAGTTGCATGAGCAGAAAGAGGCTCTTCAACAAACCCTGGTCGAGTTGAAGACCACCCAGGATCAGCTTATTCAATCGGAGAAGATGGCTTCTCTGGGTGAACTAACGGCGGGGATAGCTCACGAAATTCAGAATCCTCTCAATTTTGTTAACAACTTTTCGGAAGTCAGTTCCGAGTTAGTCGATGAATTGAAAGAAGGCCCTTTTCAAAATTTACCGGAAACCGATAAGGAGTATGCCGATGAGATTTTGGGAGACCTAACGCTGAATCTTCAGAAGATCACCCACCATGGCAGCAGGGCATCTGCCATTGTAAAGGGCATGTTAGAGCACTCCCGCACCTCCACCGGAGAACGCCAACCTACCGATTTGAACGCCCTCTGCGATGAATACCTACGGTTAGCTTACCATGGTTTACGGGCAAAAGACAAAACATTTAATGCTGAGTTGAAAACAGACTTTGACCCTAAATTAGGCAAGTTAACGGTGGTACAGCAGGATTTAGGCCGGGTTCTACTCAATTTGTTCAACAATGCCTTTTATGCCGTTTCGGAACGAAAAAAACAGCAGCCAGACAATTATCATCCAACGGTAAAAATCAGTACAAAACGAACAGCGAATCAAGTTACTATCCGAATCAGCGATAACGGCACAGGGATACCCCAGGCCGTGAAAGACAAGATATTCCAACCTTTTTTCACGACGAAACCATCAGGCGCGGGTACCGGCTTAGGCTTATCGCTTTCCTACGACATCATTACGAAAGGGCACAATGGTTCACTACTTGTCCAGAGCCAGGAAGGAGAAGGTACAGCGTTTACCATAGAGCTGCCAATTTCATAAGGAGGAGTAACGGTGTAATGTAACTAGCTAGGTTTAGTTGACTGAGCAGCTCGACTGGCTGAGTTTTTTGCTATTGATTATTAATACAGTAGCATCAATTGAGCCGGGTAAAAACCAAAGAATCTAGTTTGATCAAGCACTAAAAATTTAGACTCCACTTTTCAATATCTCATGGATACGCATACGCCAGCGCCAGACAGAAGGACATTTCTCAAAACCGCGGTTGCCAGCCTCCCCCTGCTGGCAACCGCAGGCACAATGCCACTAGCGGTGTGGCAAGTTGGTTCATCAACGGCTAAGTCCAGGCTTTTAAAGCTGAGTTGTAACCTCTATTCGTTCAATGAGCCCCTTATGAGTGGACAGATGTCTCTCAATGAGGTTCTGAAATTTTGTTCCGATCTGGGTTTTACGGCAGTCGACCCCACAGCCTACTATCTCTCAAACTACCCTGCCTTACCTGATGACCACTATATATATCAGATCAAACGAGCAGCGTTCAGACTAGGCCTCGATATTAGTGGTACAGGTGTTCGTAACGACTTTACAATACCCGACCTCACCCGCCGAAAAGCGGAGGTTACCTTGGTTCAGAAGTGGACTGATGTGGCAGCTCGACTGGGAGCTCCCGTTATCCGGATTTTCGCAGGTACGGGTAAAGAACTTCCAGTGGGTTATAAACGGGAAGAGGTTACGACCTGGGTTGTTGATGCCATTCGGGAATGCACGGAATACGCTGCCCGGAAAGGCGTGATGATTGTGGTGCAGAACCATGCTGACTTTATCCAGACAGCCGATCATATCCTGGATATTATTCGGCAGGTCAACTCAGACTGGCTGGCCGTCAACCTGGATATTGGTAGTTTTAAAATCGGTGATCCCTATCAACAAATTGCCCGAGTAGCGCCCTATGCGGCCACCTGGCAACTCAAAGAAAATCTGTTTGTAAATGGCAAGGAAGTGGAAACCGATCTGACTAAAATTATGCAGATTGTTCGCGAATCGGGCTACCGGGGTTATCTGCCCATAGAAACGCTTGGCAAAGGTGATCCGCGCGAAAAAGTACCGGCCTTTTACGAAAAAGTAAAAAAAGCGGTAGCAGTAAGTGAGTAAGTGCCTTGGAGTTAACGGTTCTTTGGATTCTGTATATCCTTCAGAAACACAATGTATTAAGCGCTATAATCTACAACAGTAGTAGTCAGAATTCGTATGTCCAGACATAATTCCATACAGGCGTTAGCACAGAGTAAGAACAGGCAACGGAAGGAACTGTACCAACTGTTAGGAAAACTTCCTGACCGCCGACGTCCGATTACGGTAGAACTTATCTCAACTCAAGAAACTGATGAATTGATAACCGAGAAACTCCTTCTGGATATAAACGGGCTGGAAAAGGTACCGGCCTACTTTACGAAACCCAAAAACCGAACGGGTAAATTACCCCTGATTTTATTTAACCATTCACATTTCGGCCAATACGGAGTAGGAAAAGATGAATTTGTGAAGGGACGACCTGAGATGCAGAAACCGCCATATGCCCTGGCGTTAGGGCGAGCAGGTTATGCGGGCTTATGTATTGATAGCTGGTGCTTTGGCGAACGACAGGGGCGTGGAGAAATGGATACCTTTAAAGAAATGCTCTGGAATGGTCAGGTATTATGGGGCATGATGGTTTACGACCATATTCGGGCACTGGATTACCTATCAACCCGGCCAGACGTTGATGTCCGCCGGATAGGTACCATGGGAATGTCGATGGGCAGCACGATGGCCTGGTGGCTGGCCGCTTTAGACGAGCGAATCAACGTATGTGTTGACTTATGCTGCCTGACCGATTATCAGGCGCTTTTAGAGGCAAAAGGCCTTGGTTTACACGGCATCTATTACTACGTTCCCAGCTTACTAACTCAGTTTACCACCGCGCAAATCAACGGGCTGATCTCACCACGCCCTCACTTCAGTTTAGCAGGCCGATTCGATCAGTTAACCCCGCTGGCAGGGCTTGAAAAAATTGATGAACAGTTAACGAAAGTTTATCAACAGGATGGAGCGCCAACCGCCTGGAAGCTTACAATTTATGAAACTGGTCACCAGGAAACAGAAGGGATGCGAGCTGATATAATGGCCTTTTATAGACAATGGTTATAAGTTTAACCTGATAGCTAACAACCTAACGCAACCTTTACGTCTTACCACCCGTACTCTGATTAAGTGGGAGTCACAAGCCAATTAAAACGGATTGTGAAGCAAGTTAAATTTGGGGTTACAAACGCTGGGCCTACTAGACCTGGCGTTTTTTGTTGCCTTCCTTTTGCGCCTGTTAAACAAGTATATAAAGTTCAGCTAGTGACTTGCCCCCTGTTTTTCCGCCAGCCAGCACCTATAAAGTTACTAAAAAGTGAGGCAATGGTCCGTTTCGTGCTATGAATTGGCCCAATTCTTGCATAAAAATTCATGTTCATTGTACGCCTGTTTACAGGCTGCAACGAGCTACATATATGGGTATATGGGAAACGCTGACTCTCTTGAGTCAGCGTTTTTTTGTTATGCTCAAAAGCCGTGCCACTATTTCCGGCTTCGCATAAAAATAATAACAGCAAGGCTTCAGAAGTATTGATATACAGATTTGTTCCGTTTTCAGCAGGAAATAAGCCTAATAGTACACTTTCCACAAAGTCATTAACAGCAGAGCCTCTCCATCAATAGAGAGGCTCTGCTGTTTTATTGGTAAACCCATCATGACAGTTACTGTATTAATCTGCCTTTTTCAGTAATCCCTTTCGCACCTTGTCAGCGGCTGCTAAATCCATTAAGGTAAGATTGGCTTTTTTCCTGAGTGTTGGGGAAGCTGTTAGTAGTTCGGCTGCCATCTTAATCAATAGTGCTGCCGTAGCTGCCCCATTAACCTTACGCCGAGTGGCACGCGCCATTTTCAACTCCGGCGTATGAGTTGCTATACTATGCAGGTGAAGAGACTCCATTTTTGCGTCAAATTAGTTGTTTACCTTCTACTAATAGAACAAAAAAAACGCAACTTTCAGCACGAAAAAGGGTACTTTTTTAGTACAAAAACTTTATTCCAGGAAAGTCAAATGGTAACTACATTCTATTGAATATCAACAACTTAATAAGTTATAGTTCTTTATTGAACTACCACTGTAAAATCAGTATCTAAATCGGATGAACCTGGTGTGGGCGTACCGTTTTTGGCATTCGGCTGGTGACGCAGCACAACCTTCAATTTACCCGAACCGGCAGCGCCCGTTTTTATTTCGGTTGTCAGCCCGATGGGGTACGGACCTGGTGAAGGGTTCGTATCTTTATCAGTCAGCGTTACTGTTAACAGGTTCGACGGCGTTGGCGTATAAACGAATAGGTGCTCATTGGCCTTCTCCTTGATTTCTTCCGTTGCGTCAAGTACAGGCGTCTTTGTTTTATCAAGTAAGCCAATTACGCCCGTATAGGTCGTATTCGCTTTCAGATTCAGCGTAGCCTTGCTAAAGTCAGCCGTTGTATTCAGGTTTTCGATGGTTGCCGTTATGCTCTCTGTGGGTGTAGCCTTATTCGTTAGGGTGAGCGTAGCGGTGGTTATGGCTTCGTTATCATCGGTAGGTGCCACATTTTGCTCATCCTTAGTACAGGCCCCGGCCAGCACTACCACACTTACTAGCCAGATCAACTGGTTTTTACAGTACTTCATAATTTACAGATTTTAGAGGTGAAACAGGTTGTACTTAATTGATTCAGGAGCGTTTGCCCACTGAGAAGGGTAATTTGACTTTGAGCATGATAGTACGACCCGGCTCATCGGCGAAGTATCGGAAGCGGTTCAGGTAATCGCGGTAAGCCACATTGGCCAGGTTGGTGCCACTTATGCTAACACTCATCGGATGGCGGCCCACCTGTGCCATAAATCCCAGTTCGGCTCCGAGTAGAAAATAAGCGGGTGGAGGGGCCGCAAAGTCACCGGTAAAGATGATCTGCCCATTTTCCTGTCGGGAGGTCACGGCGGGGGCTCGGTTTTGGCGTGCTACATACAATCCCGTTACAGATATATATAGATTCGATAGCTTTTCTACCTTCGACCAGTCGTATCGCAGGCTGTTGTCAGATCGATTGGGCGGAATAAATACCAGATACCCATGATCGGTCTGATTATAGGCATAGAGCAGGGAGTTCTTGGTCGCTAGTGTTAGCTGATCCGTCAATTTATAGGTCAACGTGGCATCGATACCTCTAAATGTAGCCTGTAGCTGCGTGTAGGTGTAAGATGGGAACGCGCCCCGCTGCCGGATAATGGGCACCGAATCGGGTTTGAGATAGATGTAATTGTTGATGAGGTTGTTATAAACCCCAATTTCTCCGCTTAGTCGCTTGCCTGCATAAGCCAGCACGAGATTGCCATTATATGCCTGCTCAGGCTTTAGATTCGGATTGCCCCGCTCATAGGCGACTGCGCTTTGGTGCAACCCATTCGAATACAGATCGGCTACATTGGGCGCGCGCCAGGCAGTACTGAGGTTGGCCGTCAGGGTTAGCGCAGGGCGCAGCTGATAGGCTACACCCAGTGAGCCATTTGCGTTCTGCCAGTTATGGGTTTCATGGTAAGTCTGTTTGGTTGCATCATCCAGAAAGTAAGCCCGCAGCCACCGATAATCATAGCGCAATCCAGCTTCTACCGTCCAGGGCCCAACGGCGTAGCGTTCAATAGCAAAGAGACCAGCGCCATAGTTTCGGAAATTCGGGATTAAAAACAAGTACTGCCGAACGTTCCCCTGGGTAATTCCATTAAATCCAACGCTCCCCGACCACTGCCCCGCTGATTTCGTTTTAATGGGCGCATGTTCCCAAACCAGATCGGTGGTGTGCGTAACCAATTTGAGATATAATTCAGGATTCAGTGCCCCACTGAATGAGACGTAATCGTACTCTCGACGGGTATTCTGCTGACGGGCAAAAGTTGCCGTCAATGTTCCCCCTTTAGGGCCGTGAACATAGGCCCGCGCTTTCAGCAAATCATGCTGAACATCCTGATAGGGACGGCCAAGCGCATACGAGAAGTTCGGCTGAACCAGTGGCTGTGGATTGCTAATGGCTGCGTATAAATCGGCCAAACTACCTACCTGAGCCCCCGTAAAGAGCCCCACTTTGGTATCGAACTGACTATAAAACACTTCTGCTCCCCAATTTCGGTGATCGTAATGGACATCGCCCGAAACGTTATTTTCGTGGTAACTGGTATTCTCCAGATAATAGTTGGGCGTTCGTACATAACCCGACCGCTTGAGTGTTCCCTGTAACCGCCAGCTTAACCCCGCTAGTTTCTTATCAAAAGCGCCTTCCAGCATTCCCGATGCCACACCCAGCCCCCCGTTGGTCCCTCCTACTATGTTTAGTTCGCCACCCATTCCCGGTTGTGTAGGCATGGGTTTGGGCTCCACCAAAATTACCCCGCCAATGGCATCGGAACCATACCGGATGCTGGCGGCTCCCTTAATAACCGTCAGCCGCGACGCCAGAAACTGATCGACCTGGGGGGCATGTTCGGTGCCCCATTGCTGATCTTCCTGCCGAATGCCATTGTTCAGAATTATGATCCGATTACTGTAGAGGCCGTGAATAACGGGCTTAGAGATGCTGGGACCCGTTTGAATGGAATATAAGCCCGCGAGCGATTTCAAACTCTCGCCCAATGACTGCCCTCGCGTTTGATCGAGCGCTGCACCTGACAAACTAACCTGCGTTTGCAGTAATTGCTGGGCTTCGGACCGGTGTTCAGTTACCACAACTTCCTGCAATGTCTGGCTATCGGGAATAAGTTGCACCGAAGCGGCAGCGGTCGATGAATCGGCCCCAACGCGAACGGCCAATTCTTTCGTTTTGTAGCCTACAAACTGATAAACAAGCGTGTAGGTACCCGGACATAGATGCTCAATTCGAAACGAACCACTCGAATCTGCTACAGTACCCGTTGCTAGTTCACGTACGTATACGGTAGCCCCCGTCAATGGCTCATGATGCCCACTACCGACAATCGTCCCGCTTACCGTAGCCGTACACTCAGCCGACTGCGCCAGTCCTGATGTCACGATACTGATCAGTAGCCCACACCCTACACTAGCTCTCCAAAAATTTCGCATTAGTCTCCTCTTCTCAACCCGCTACTGAAACAAACAGCAACGCCATTTATGCAACAACGTTGCAATAATAGAAAAAAGAAGTGATAGTAGCTAAATCAGGAGGTTATTTTCAGCGCCAGAAATACAAATACGACTGCAACAAGTAGGTATAAAGGCTTGTCAACAAAGGCCAAAGGCGGTAGGAGTATGCTAAACGCTTTGTTTTTACAATCAATTCCGCTTTTTTCGCTCGGCCAGAAACGCATCCCGGTATTGCTCGTTAATGTCTATACTGCGGGCATAGCCTTCCAGAATCAGCGAAACGGTGTTATAGCTCACAAAAGTTACTCTGGCTACATTGACCACTTCGCTCCGGTTGACCCGCACTAATCCGGCTGCCTTGTAGCTTTCAGTATAAAAACTCAGGGTATGAACTGGCGCAGTATTGTTGCGGGAAGCCTTTACTAAAAACTCCTGCTGGTGTACGGTCAGGATTTTTACGGCATCATACCCTACCGTATTGGTGGCACGAATCAGGACAATATCCCGCAACAATACGTGTTGTGGGCCCATAAGGCCATCCTTTTCGTAATGAAACTCAATGGATTCGTCATTTTCCAGGCGTAGCAGTTTTCTGATCACGGCTACCAATCGGCCTTCGCTAAACGGTTTGGTCATGTAGCGCACTTCGGCCTCATCGGCCGAGTCGCCTAAATCAGGGTGACTGGAGAGTAGAATCGTGGGCGGTAGCTGGACGTTCATCAACCGTTGCGTGAGCAGAAAATCGACCCCCTGTCGCCGGTTGCCATCCATTTCCGAATCCATAATGATTAGTGAAATATCCGACCGGTACTGCCCGATTACAGCAGCTGCTTCGCGGATATTGGCACACTCCCAGCGAATGGTAAGCGAGAGCTCGGGATGGTTGTCGCTAAAATCAATGATACGCTGTCGACCCGACAATTCATCATCGACGACTAAAACGTTAAACATGATCGGTCAGTTGTTTAAATGAAGGGCTACGTAAAAGTGACCATTTTCGGTCTTTACCAACAGGTCGTCATCTCGAAAACGAGCGCCATAGAACAACCGCAAACGCTCTCGAATATTGGGAAGCCCCTCGCCAGTGCTGACTGCCACCGATTCGGCCGATTCGGACACGTTGTTCTGCACGGAGAAATAGGTATGTGTAGTTTCGATAAACAACTCAATTTTGACGTAAGGTACCGGCAGGGGAACCGTTTGCAGAAGCGAGGCTAAATAATCGCGGCCATATTTCTCCACGCCATACTTAAAACTATTATCCACGAATTCGGCAAAGATCATGGGCGGTACGCGCACCGGGTTGCTCATGTTGGCCCGAAAATCGAAGGTGATTAGTGGCTGTAAGCCTTGTCGTTTCGCTTTTTCGTCACGAAAGCTGATGAGTTTATTCAGAAAATCGACCTCGTCCAATAATGGAACCCCCTCCATAAACTCCTGTTCACGGCTATTTTTGATCACATAACTCATGAAGTCCCGAATCTGAACAATGGTTTCCTGCAAGTCGGGGTTACCACGTGCACGCGTGTGCAGGGAGTCAATAATATTGAACAGGAAATGGGGCTCCATCCGACGCATAAAATTGTCGTAGAGCAGCCGATTATGGGCAATTGTGAGCTCAAGCTGGTGATTTTGCAAATCGAGCTGCTGGTTCTGATGTTCCAGTTCATGCCGAACATCGGCCAGAGTTTTACGGCGATGAACCACCGTCAGCGACCACATAATGATGATGGCTTCCGGAAAATTCCGAATCCAGATAGTATGATTATCCGACGGCCGATTTCGAGCTACCGACTGCCCAACTTCCCCTAAATACTTCCCAACCCAGCCGATGGGCGATTCATTCAACCCAGCCCGGTCATTGCTGCTGGTGGGCGTAATATCGAGCAGAACATAAGGCGCACTATCAATTGGAATGTTAGCAATCCACCAGTACAGTGTGCTATCAACAAAACCCAGGAACCCCAATCCAGCAAAATACCAGCCCATATGCTTTCCGTAGAATCGGTCGAACCAGTACAGATGCGGATAAGCGACCAGTACGCCTAATCCCACATTTAGCAGAGCGGAACCAAACCCCTGGTTGAGTTTCCAGCCCCAGATCGACACCTGGTCGATGTAAAAAATCAGGAAAGCAACCAGCCAGTACGCCCAGTCCTGGCGCTGAGGCAAATAAAACGACCGACTTGCCAACGAAGCACTTGTTTGCATCTGCGTATACAGCTGTCTCACAAAAGTAAAAGGGTTGCTTTCCGGCATAAGTACGCTCTGGATAAAATGGATTCAGCTCTGGATGAAGCACCCTTTACGGGGGTTCATCGGGCAGGGTTTTGATTCTATAGGAAACAAACAAAGTTTGGTCCGGCTCATCAATAGTAAACAAAAATACGGATTTAGGTTTACATCACACTTAAACACCTACGTCCATGAAACGTTTCACCATTCAGGTTGCCCTTCTGGTAGTTGTTAGTTTAGCCGTTGCCAACGCACAGCGTACTGTCTATAAAAAGGCCATCAAAGCCTTCGTTACGGTACGTACCGACATTGGGTTTGGGTCTGGCTTTTTTATCGATTCAGTTCATGTGGTTACGAATCGGCACGTGATAGCCGGTGCCACCAGCGTAACATTAATAGGCTCAAGTTTGCCAAGGCCGATTGTGGTTCGTCAGTTTGCCGGACTTGATTCGAAGAACGATGTAGCCATACTAAAAACCGTCGGGTATCAACATCCGGAGCCCCTGTATCTGGCGAATCAGCCAGCGGAGGTGGCCGAAGCGATTTTTGTTATCGGCTCACCTGAGGGATTCGATGCCACCTTTTCGAATGGGTTGGTGAGCGGCTATCGCACCAGCGAAAATCGGACACGACTCCTTCAGTTTACGGCCCCAATATCGCCGGGAAGCTCGGGCGGCCCAGTTCTCAATCATCGCTCCGAGGTGGTTGGTGTGGTCGTTTCGCAGCAAAAGGACGGACAAAACCTGAACTTCGCCGTTCCGCTCGACATGTTGAAAGCCGTTCGACTAGGCCAGTTGCACCCGTTGGAAGACATTCAGATCAACAACGAACAGGAGGCATTTACCCTAAGTAGAGCCTATTTTGAAGGAGGGAAAGCTGCCTTTAAGCAAGCCGATTTTTTACGGGCCGAGCAGTTTCTGCGTCGATCGCTTACGTTCGATAGCACCAGTAATCTGGCAAAAATTGGGCTGGCCGATGCCCTCTACTCCAATAAAAAAGATTCGACCTACTGGCATTCGATCCGAAAAGCATTTGTATCACTGCGCCCGATCCGGCTACGCGAAGCTGGCAAATTAGCCCTATCGGTACTAGCCGATTCAGTCAGACTGGAGAGCGATCTTCTGGGTGGAGCCTGGCTTTTAATTGGCCGCATCCGGGCAGAGCAGCAACAGTATATTCAGGCCATGTATGCCTACAGGCAGTTTATTGCCCAATCAGGCAGCGAAGAAGTAGAGACGCTGATCCGTGCCGAGTATGATACGGTAAGTAAACTGGCGCGGAAACAACAGGCAGAAATACTCCTTGCCCAGGCAAAGACGGCCCAACCCAAAGATCAGGCTGGGTTAGCCACAAAATCTATTGGCTACTACCCCCTGTCCGATGCCTATTATATACGAGGAACAGCATGGGCCGATCAAAACCAGCTACTCTGGGCGCTTCGGGACCTGGATTCGTGTCTGCTGCTAAATCCTGACAATCAATTGGGGTTGTTCAAACGCGGCTATTACCGCATCCAGATCCAACAACCTCAACTAGCCGTTAACGACTACCTTCATTTTATTGACCTCAATAAAAACTCCTGGGGTGCCTGGTGCAACTTCAGTGTTGCACTACTTCGACTGGGCCGCCATGCCGATGCGGAACTGAAAGCCGATCAGGCGGTGCGCCTGGCCCCCAAAGAAGCATTAAGCTGGCTAAATCGGGCACAGGCGCGGTTGGGCCTTGGTAAGATTCCCCTGGCCATCGACGACCTGAACATGGTTCTCAAAGTCGACCCTAAAAACGAAACGGCTAAAAAACTGCTCAAAGACACCGTCTCTAAGCTCTAGCTCATTTCCTGTCAATAGCTTCTCTCAACGAATGTGTCCCTTTATCGTCTGTAAAAACAAATTTATTATCCATCTAAAACTCCTAAAACACATGTTCATTCTAGCCATTTTCGCCGTATTTATTGTGTTTTTAATCATCCGCTCGGCGGGGGTTACCGTAGCTGAAGGAAACGTAGCCGTCACCACTTCATGGGGCCGCTTTGAGCGGGTTCTCTATCCGGGCTACCACGGCCTGACTCCTTTTGGGGAATCCATCTTTCGGCAGATTTCTGTTCAGAACCAATCTGAAGAGCTTTCGTTTCAAGCCATTACACTCGACCAGGCAAACGTGTATTTCAAGACCATGCTGCTTTATACGGTTCGCGACAGTGAGGAAGAAACGATTAAGAGCGTTGCGTTTAAGTTTATCGACCAGCGGTCGTTCATGCAGGCCATGACCCGCACTATCGAAAGCTCGGTTCGGGCGTTTGTAGGCACCCAAAAGCAGGCTGAGATTTTGTCGCTACGTTCCGAGATAACTCAGGCTGTAAAAGCCAATCTGGATGAAACCCTGGCGGGCTGGGGCTATCATCTGCTCGATTTACAAATCAACGAAATGACCTTCGATCAGGTCATTACCAGCTCAATGGCACAGGTAGTAGCGAGCAATAACCTGCGTCAGGCGGCTATAAACGAAGGCGAGACGATGCTCATTAAACGGACCAAAGAAGCTGAGGCAGAAGGAAATGCGATTCGCATTGCGGCCGATGCCGAGAAAACAGCCATGCAGTTGCGCGGGCAGGGTACTGCACTCTTCCGCGAAGAGGTGGCCCGTGGGGTGGCCCATGCCGCCCGCGATATTACCGGGGCTGGCTTAGATCCCAGCTTTGTGAGCTTCCTGATGTGGACCGAAACCATGAAATATATTGCCCGTGAAGGCAAAGGCAATCTGTTACTCATGGACGCATCGGTGCAAAATCAGCAGCAACTGTTGCAGGAACTGACAAGCATGCAAATGAGTAAGGGCAACCAGTCTATAAAGTAGGTAACTAATCCGCAGCTATCATGAACCGGTGCATGGGTGTTAGGCCGTTGCACCGGTTCTGTCGTTATAGCCACTTGGCCTCCTAATGCAGCACCTCGAACACCAACTCCCGCAAGATATCACTTTCATTCATAGTCGGTGCATCGATACCTTTACTTTGCGCGTCAGCCCGGCGGATGGCATGAATGATAGCGGCTACTTTGGGTAACGGAAACGTACGGGCGGCTGATTGATAATCCTTCACAAAAAACGGATTGACCCCCAGTAAAGGAGCCAGCCCTTTGTCGGTCTGGTCTTTAGACGCCTGCACCAGCAACACCTTACTAAAATACCCGAACAATTGCGCCAGAATGACCACCAGCGGATTATCTTTCGGGTTACGCCCGAAATAATCCACGATCTGGTTCGCTTTCACAACATCACGCTGAGTAAGGGCTTTTTGAAGTTCAAAGACGTTATATTCTTTACTGATTCCCACCAGTCGCTCAACGGTTGCCGCCGAGATTTCTTCGCCAACGTGTAGGTTAATCAGGATTTTGTCGATTTCACTCGCCAACCGTTTGAGGTCATTGCCGATGTGATCAGCTAATAACTGGCAGGCTTTGGGGCTAACCTTCGCCCCCTGTTCGCGGCAATACTCCCCTACCCAATCAGGAATTTTGTTATCATAGAGTTTCTTGACACCCAGCAATTTACCTTTCGCTCCGAAGGCTTTCACCCACGCTTTCCGCTCGTCAAGGGCGGGTTTTCCATCTTCACGCGTATAACACAGCATCAGGATTGTACTGGAGAGCGGATTCAGGGCATAATCTTCAAAAAGCGTTTGGGTCGATTTATCGTTGATGCCGTTCATCTGCTGGGCTTCTTTCACCAAAACCAACTGCCGCTCAGCCATGAATGGATAGCGTCGGGCGTAATTCAAAACGGCTCCGGCATCCGTGTCTTTCCCGAACAGGACGAATTGATTGA
The DNA here is from genome assembly GCF_006965485.1 of Spirosoma sp. KCTC 42546. NCBI lineage: Bacteria > Pseudomonadati > Bacteroidota > Cytophagia > Cytophagales > Cytophagaceae > Spirosoma > Spirosoma sp. KCTC 42546. The sequence continues at coordinate 3,851,206 of NZ_CP041360.1, read as the reverse complement.
AACCCCGCTCAGCAACTGGCACCGCCACTTTTTCAAGCTCTTCGGCAATACGGTCGATGTAAAAGGGCTCATCGCCATGAATCAAATACACAGGGGCAATCCGTTTGTTGCGGATGTCTTTCAGCAGGGCGTCGACGGCAGGAATCAATGCAAGAACAGTTTAATGGTTCAGGTTCTTTGTGTAATGTCAGGTTCTCAAACCTGACATAGGGAGGTTTCTCAAAACCGATTGCAGCATTTCTTAGTCAACTAAAGGTTTTGAGAAACCTTTAGTGCCAGGTTTAAGAACCTGACACCACTCAAACCACACAAAGAACCTGAAATAGTGAATCTTCAAACCACAAAATTAACGCTTAACAATCATTTGTATCGATTTAAAACGGTACAACGCAATTCCTACGAAAAGTATCGCTACGTTTTCTATCTTTAGTGCTTGACTTACAACCACTTTCTGCAATGAAAATCTTCCTCATCTGGCTACATGGACTACTTCTACTTTTATCCCACTCAACACTTTCTCAAAACTCAAGTCCCTACGAACGCCAGGAAGTGCTGATTCCGATGCGCGACGGCGTTAAACTGAATACGGTGATTTATACCCTTAAAAACAGTAAAGAGCCGCTGCCTTTTTTGCTGACCCGAACGCCCTACGGCGTCAGTGAAACCGATAGTCCGGATCGAATAGCATACGTGAAAGACATGGCCGACGATGGGTATATCTTTGTGTACCAGGATATTCGGGGACGGTATAAATCGGAGGGAACGTTTGAAATGCAGCGATTTACCCGAGATAAGAAAAATTTGAAGGCAATCGACGAGAGTACCGATACCTACGACACCATTGAGTGGTTGCTGGCGCATGTTCCCAATAACAACAAAAAGGTGGGCATGTATGGTATTTCGTACGCTGGCTGGACTACGGCAATAGCGGCTATTGATCCGCATCCGGCTTTGGTAGCCGTTTCGGAACAGGCAACGCCTTCGGATATGTTTCTGGGCGATGACTTTCACCACAATGGGGCTTTTCGGCTAAGCTATGGGTTCGAGTACGCCTTTATGGAAGAAGCCACTAAAACGGATTCACTCTTCCCATTCCCGAGCTATGATACCTACGACTGGTACCTGAAACTGGGTGCGCTTTCGAACGTAAACAAGCTGTATTTCAAGGACAAACTACCCACCTGGAACGATTTTGTAAAGCACCCGAATTACGATTCGTTCTGGCAGAAACAATCACTCATTAACCGAATTGATAGTAGTCCTAAAATACCAATCATGAACGTGGCGGGCTGGTGGGACCAGGAGGATTTCTATGGCCCATTAAAAGCCTATCAACTGTGGGAAAAGCAGGATAAATCGAATAAAAACTTCCTGGTGGCGGGTCCCTGGAATCATGGAGGCTGGGGCCGCTCCGATGGGCGTACACTGGGCAACATCAAGTTCGATACGGCCACGTCGGTTACGTTCCGCAAAGAGATTCAGGCACCCTGGTTTGCGTATTATCTGAAAGGAAAAGGTACCGGAAATTTTGCGGAAGCGGTCACGTTTCAAACGGGCTCCAATACCTGGAAACGCTACGACACCTGGCCTCCGAAAGAAGCGACGAAACGGAATCTGTATTTTCAGGCCAACGGAAAATTATCGTTCAATGCGCCAAAGGCCGCGTCCGGCTCTGATGCGTATGTGTCTGATCCAGCCCAACCTATTCCCTACCGAACGCGCCCCATCGAAGCCACCTACGGACCGGGCTCGCGCTGGCGCACCTGGCTTACCGAAGATCAGCGGTTTGTCCATAACCGCCCCGATGTGCTTTCCTGGGAAACCGATGCCCTGACCGAAGATGTAACGGTTACGGGCGAAGTTTTGGCAAAACTGTTTGCTGCCACAACTGGCAGCGATGCCGACTGGGTTGTCAAGCTGATTGATGTGTATCCGGCTCATTATCCGCAACAACTCGGTATGAGCGGTTACCAGCTTATGGTAGCGAACGACGTTTTCCGGGGTCGGTTCCGAAACAGTTTTTCAACACCCGAAGCTATTACGCCCAATAAAACGGAAACGTACAGCATTGATTTACACTCGATCAATCACGTTTTCCAGAAAGGACACAAAATGATGGTACAGATACAAAGCACCTGGTTTCCCATCATCGACCGAAACCCACAAAAGTTTGTTCCGAATATTTTCGAAGCGAAAGAAACGGATTACCAGAAAGCCACTCATACGATTTTCCGGTCAACTGCGGCTCCTTCGCATTTAGAGTTGAGTGTTGTAGGAAAGTAAAGCTGGATTTAGATGTTAACCAGAGAGGCACAGAGAACACAGAGTTTTAATACCAGTAGTTGGACTCCGTATCCTCTCTGCCTCTGTGGCTACTAACTAGTGAGTTGAAAAGATGCGCATTTTGTATTGTCGGCAACTGATCCGGCAAAAAAGTATACGCTTTCATTTTGTGATACCACTCGACAAAGCACATGTTCACATATACCACAAATTACTGACAGTCAATAATTTAACCTTTAATAATGCTTTAAATTTGGCAAGACAAGAATTTTGCATAGCATTGCGTAAGGATGCGAACATGCGTCTATTTACGAGTTAGCTGCAACCTTAAACAACGCCACGTCAAGACAAAACTATGGACAGAGATTGGACAGACTTTAAAGCACTTTACTCTAATATTGATGGAGCAAGGAAAGCATTTGCTGACTCTTGTGAAACTGTTTTCAGAAAAGAGTATAGCGACAAGAATGTTCAACAAGTTGCGGTAAAGCGAGGTGACGGTGGAATTGACATTTTTGTTGGCGATTATGGTCAAGAGCCAATTGATGTTTATCAGTGTAAATATTTTCTTGAAGAAATTGAACAAGCTCAAAAAAATCAAATTCAAAAGTCATTCAAGACGGCAATCACTTCTTCCGACTATGAAATGAAAAGTTGGACATTGTGTATTCCAAGGACTTTTAATCAAGACGAACTTAAATGGTGGGCTGAATGGAAAGGGAAAAGGGAAAAGGAATATAATCTTAAAACTGATTTCATTAGGTTAAAGAATGGACAAGCCCTCATTGACTTAATGAAGTCAAATAGTGTTTATAACTCAATTTTCAAAATTGTTGATTCTCAAAAAATTGACGAAATACTTCAAATATTAAAGAAAGCTCCTGGAGACAATTGCAACTATGAAATTAAATCCAAAAGTGAGCTTTCAAATCTTTATGATTTCTTTAATCAAAGAGGTTTAAATATAAACAATCAACTTAGAGAAGATATTTCAAAATTATTCTTTGAACTTACCCAGAATTCCTTGGATTACGGCAGGGCAAAATCCTGTTTTATAGAAATAAAAGATGACAGAATTATCCTCTATGATGACGGTAATTCATTCAATCCTTTTGACAAGAAAATTGAAAACCACTTTGGGGCGGGACTTAGATTTACAAAAATCATAAAAGACAAATATGCTGACGTTTGCGATTTTGAATACATTGGTAAAAGTGAATTTCAGAAAAATAACTCTGTAATTCTTAACTTTCGTAAAGCAATTTCAGACAATAATCTCATTGACCGTTGCTACCATTTTGTAAATGGTATCATTTATTCAAGGACAGCAATTGAAGAAATAGGTTTTGACATTTGTGAAGAATGCGACACAATAACCTTTGATCTAACAGACGCAAAAGTAGTTCCTAGTTCAATGACATATTTTATAGACTATATTCTAAAAATAACTAGCAGTTTTAAACCAAAAATTCAAATAAGATTCAGTGGCAACGACACAACAAGAGAAGTTACAAAACAAATTTTGCTTTATTACTACAGTAAAGAAATTAGCGAGCAAGTAACCGTAATTTGACAAGATGAGAAACGAAAACAAGAGCTATAAAAAGGCAGCAGCTAACACGGGTTTTGCGTCAGGCGGGGTGACCTGCAAACTTGGAGTTTTGTGCTTCTAATGAATTTTTGTACAAAAACTGAACATTTGTGCTTCGATTTTCACCACATCCTCAAGCCCTAATCCGTTATACGTCAACTTAAAAAACATCTACAACTCGACAAATAAAAAAAACGAACAAAATGGAAGAACAAAAAAATCAATCGGCAACGTCAGCTCCAACGAACGACACAACGCCTAAGGTGACCGGAATTGGGGGTATTTTCTTTTTTTCTGACAATCCCAAAGAAACAAGAGAATGGTATGCCAAACATTTAGGACTTGATATCAATGACTGGGGTTCGACTTTTGAATCCAGAAACGTTAATAGACCTGACGAGATAAACTCGCTCCAATGGAGCCCTTTCAAAAAAGGAGATGACTATTTTGCTCCATCTCAAAAAGAGTTTATGATTAATTACCGGGTTCAAAATATTGAAGGGCTTGTTACCAAACTCAGTGAAAACGGTGTAACCATACTTGACAGCATTACGACATACGATTACGGAAAATTTGTTCATATCATGGACGAAGAAGGCAATAAGATTGAACTATGGGAGCCAGTTGATGCTGAACTCAATGGGTAGTAAAGGACTAGTTTGGCACAAGTAGACAGATTAATTAAATGTAAAAAGTAAGTACTAAACAAGGCCATATGGATGCAAAGCATTTTTTCAAATTTCGGTACATTACTGGCATTAATAAGTTCGGTACTGTATCTATTGATCTGGTCAGGAATTCGCTATAGTTTATCGAAAATTTCCACTTCTGTTAGCATCAACTAAATAACTAGCTTCCAGTTAATAAACCAGAATGGTGAATAATTTATTCACCATTCTGGTTTATCGTTGGTTTTCATTCTTGAGAAAACGGGGTATAGTAACAAGTTATTACAGAACAATACGTTTCGAATTATTAGCAAAAAATGCCTAAAAACGACGTAGACTACAAACTAAGAAAACCAGACTCATCGCTTTCCGATTTTGTAGAAAGTTTTTGGATGCTTGCCAATCCTTCTGATCAGGAAAAGAAAGTTGTAGTTTTGCCAGATGGGCGAATTGATATTTTCTTTTCCTATTCGTCAACCGAGCCTTTCCATAGTACACTTATGGGTTTGGGTACCGAGCCGGATGCAACCGCTATTCCACCTAAAACGGTCATGTTTGCGGTCAGTTTCAGGCTGCTGGCCATTGAGTATTTGCTAGGCATCAAACTATCATCACTTGTTAACTATGCGACCAGATTGCCAGCTGATTTCTGGGGCATTTCTGAGCATGATCTGACTGATTTTGACAGCTTTTGCAATAAGGTTTCTGCTACACTGACTGGTTTACTTCAGCGGAACATCGACGTCCGAAAACAAAAACTGTTTGAACTCATCTATTCGTCAGCGGGGGCCTTATCTGTAGCCGAATTAGCAGACAACGTAGGCTGGAGTAGCCGCCAAATTAACCGGTATTTCACTACGTATGTTGGCATTTCGTTGAAAGCATATTGCACCATTTTACGATTCAGAGCATCTCTGAATCACATCAAATCAGGCAAGCTATATCCCGAGCAAAACTTTGCCGATCAAACCCATTTCATAAAAGAGATAAAAAAGTTTTCAGGCGTAATTCCAAAAGAATTAGCCAGGAACGCCAATGACCGATTTATACTATTATTGACTTTGCCCGAGAACTAGTTTTGCAGCGTACTAACTATTTCTCAAGCTATGTTACTCGACAACAAATCAATCGCCATCGTTGGCGGAGGGCCTGGCGGCTTAACCCTCGCCCGGCTTTTACAACAAAAAGGTGCTCAGGTTAAGGTTTATGAACGGGACGTTAACAGGGATGTTCGGGTGCAGGGGGCTACACTTGACCTGCATCATGAATCAGGTCTGGCCGCCCTCCGTAAAGCCGGCTTACTGGATGCCTTCAAAGCTGCCTACCGGCCCGGTGCAGATCTAATCCGGATTCTGGATAACACCGCTACCATCGTATTTGACGAGCACCTGCAACCGGCAGAAAAAACGTTTGACAGTGAGTGGTTTCGGCCCGAGATTGACCGTGGACCTTTACGGAACCTATTGGTAGATTCGTTACAACCTGATACCGTTATCTGGGACAGTCAATTCGTATCCATGTCAACCCTGGGTAGTGGCTGGCAGCTTACGTTTCAAAATGGTACATCAGCTACGGCAGATCTGGTCATAGGGGCTGATGGGGCAAATTCAAAGATTCGTCCTTTACTCACGCCCATCAAACCCGTTTACTCAGGAGTTACCGCTGTAGAAGGGACTATATATGAGTCAGCAATAAACGCACCCAACATCCACGAACTCCTGAAAGGGGGCAAACTATTCGCGTTTGGAAACGGCAATTCCCTGATTGTTAGCGCAAAAGGCGATGGTAGTTTAGCCTTTTATACAGGTAGTAAAACAGATGAATTCTGGGCACGTAATTCGGGAATCGACTTCAACGATACAACGCAAGTGTTGGCCTGGTTTAAGCAGGCGTTTTCAGCATGGGCTAGTTTCTGGTGGGAACTGTTTGAAAACGCTACAACCAAATTCATTGTCCGACCGCTATACTATATGCCCCTGGATCAAACCTGGCCCGCACTTTCCAACCTGACGCTGTTGGGCGATGCCGCTCATTTAATGCCCCCGTATGCAGGAGAAGGCGTAAATATGGCCATGCAGGATGCATTAGAGTTAAGTGAGTTTCTGACATCTAACCAGTTCCCCGACCTGCAATCGGCCATAGCACATTATGAAAACCAAATGCGAACGAGGGCATCCGAAGCCGCGCGGGAATCGTTACACAACACGGATATACTACACGCTGAAAATGCCCTGTCTTACATGATGGAGATGTTTAGTCAACAGTAGACTTCTCCAACTACCACCCCCATTCTGGATACAACAACAAGAGATTGGGCTACTTTTCTTCCTGTGAGTGCGCTGACCTTTGTAGGGTTAAAACTCACAAGAAAAAAAAATAATCAATGAACAGTCTTCAAAAAACAGATTTAGGAAGTCAGGGGCTCGTTGTCCCAGCTATTGGGCTTGGTTGCATGGGCATGACGCAAATTGCCGGTAATGATATTTACGGAAAAGCCGATGAAGCTGAATCCATCGCCACCATTCATCGCTCGCTGGAATTAGGCGGCAATTTTTTAGACACGGCCGATTTATACGGACCGCTACACAACGAGCGGTTAATCGCCAAAGCCATCAAGGGTCAACGGGACAAGTATATCATAGCCACTAAGTTTGGATTTGAGATCGACGATAACGAGCAACTTACCTGGCAATTCAACGGACAACCCGCGTATGTAAAAAAGGCCGTGGAACGGTCGTTAAAGAACCTCGGCACGGATTACATCGACCTGTATTACCTGCACCGCTTAGACCCCAACACGCCTATTGAGGAAACCGTTGGTGCCATGGCTGAGCTGGTAAAAGAAGGAAAAGTTGGATATATCGGCCTCTCTGAAGTATCATCGGCAACGATCCGAAAAGCACATGCGGTTCATCCACTCACGGCCGTGCAAACCGAGTACTCGTTATTTGAGCGAAGTGTGGAAGAAGCTGGGATTCTGGCTACGCTTCAGGAATTGGGGATTGGATTTGTGGCCTATTCACCGCTAGGGCGAGGGTTTGTTTCCGGAGATATCAAAAGCCCGGACGATTTTCCGGCTGATGATTTCAGACGGAGTATTCCCAGGTTTCAGGGCGAGGCTTTCTATAAAAACATTGAGCTGGTCAATGAACTGAAAAAACTGGCCGATGAGAAACACATCACCCCATCGCAGTTAGCCATTGCCTGGGTGGTTTCAAAGGGATTTTTACCGATTCCGGGTACCAAACGCGTCAAGTATGTTGAGCAAAATATCGAAGCGGCCAGCATACCCCTAACGGCTGACGAACTGGCTCGAATCGAAACGATTATCCCCCTGGGTACGTTAACAGGCGACCGCTACGATGCTGCGGGTATGGAATGGATTGATCAGTAAACATGAAAAAAGAAGCCAGCCACCCCTATATTATCAATTCAATTTCTGAATTGCACCGCCTGCTCGCCTTACCCAAACCAGAGCATCCGTTAATCAGCGTTATCAATCTCAGTGAGGTAACCTGCCATTTTGATGAAAGCCTAAAAAGTGTTGTCTACAACTTTTATTCGATCTGCATCAAAAAGGACTTCACTGGGAAAATGAAATATGGACAGAACTACTATGATTTCGATGAAGGAATCATGACCTTCTTTTCGCCAGGTCAGGTCATTGCAACAGTTACGCCAGACGACATGGCGCTTAACGGTTGGTGGTTGGTTATCCATCCTGATTTTATCCTGAATTACCAATTATCCAGGCGCATTAAAGACTACGGTTTTTTCACTTATGCCGTGAATGAAGCTCTGCATTTGTCCGATAAAGAAGAAACACTCATGATGGCCATTATGCAGAACATCGGGCAGGAATATCGGTCTGTTATCGATAGCTACAGCCAGGACGTAATCGTGTCGCATATTGAATTATTGCTCAATTATTCCAACCGCTTTTACAATCGGCAATTCATCACCCGTAAAAATGCCAGTCACGATATACTGACCAGGCTGGAGGCCCTTCTTTCGGATTATTTTGACGGAACTACCGTACAGGAACTGGGACTCCCGACTGTTCAATACATCTCTGATGCACTGCATGTGTCGCCGAACTACTTAAGCGATATGCTGCGGCACCTGACCGGTCAAAGCACTCAGCACCATATTCATAACAAACTGATTGAGAAAGCGAAAGAGATTTTATCAACTACCTCATTATCTGTCAGCGAAATAGCCTACCAGCTCGGCTTTGAATACCCACAGTCGTTCAATAAACTATTCAAGAGCAAGACCCAGGTTTCACCCCTTGAATTCAGGCAATCATTCAACTAACTAGACTACCCGTGGTGTCGGTTACTTATAACCGACAGTGGTGAGGTTTCTCAAAACCTATTGAAATTGCATGAATAGGTTTTGAGAAACCTCACTAGTGTCAGGTTCCAAACCTGACACCACCTAAACACCATACGAACAACTCTTAACTACCGCCGAATCAACACGCCTGGATGCGCACCCGTAGCTTTCTGGCCCTGATAAACCAGTTGCCCAGCTACCCAGACGGCTTCGATGCCGGTTGAGAGCGCCTGATTGTCGCCAATACGGGCGTTGTCCTGTACGGTATCTGGATTGAACAGCACCAGATCAGCATAGTAGCCAGACGTAATAACACCCCGATTTTTCAAGCCCAGGTGTTCTGCCGAAAGCGCTGTCATTTTATATATGGCGGTTTCAAGCGGCATCAGTTTCTGGTCACGTACGTAGCGGCCCAGAACGCGCGTGAACGCTCCATAGCCGCGTGGATGGCCATCGTTGGCCCCGTCGGAGCAGATATTTGTGTGCGGCCAGGCCAGGAAATTCTTCACGTCGGGCTCGTCCATGGACTTACCCATGATGGCTTCAACTCCGCTGGCATCGGGATTCTTTTCGGAAAACGCCGACGCTTCAGCAACTAACCCCATCAGTGTTTGAGCCGGTTTTTCCTGACGCATTTGTGCCACTTCGCCAACAGTTTTTCCGGCATAGGCAGGATTGGCCGCAAAGCGCACCAGCACCGATTTCGATGGATCGAACAGTTGATTCACCGCAAATTCAGCACTGGCCAGATTGGTATAATCCCGCTTGGGAAACAGTACCCGAAGTGTCGAATTCCAGTAATCATACGGGTAACAATCGGCGGTAATAGTAATCCCTTCGGCGCGAGCTTGTTCCAGTTGAGCCAGCAACGTAGACGACTGCCCCCATTTGTCGTGCAACGCAATTTTCAGGTGAGAAATCTGAACAGGCATCTTTGTCAGGCGTCCAATCTGGATAATCTCGTCGACGGCATCATCGATCTGTATATCCTCGCTCCGAATATGGCTGATATACCGTCCTCCCGAATCAGCAGCAACCTGCGCCAGTTGCAGTACTTCATCACGATTCGAGAAGAAAGCCGCTTCGTATTCCAGTCCCGTCGACAGTCCGAGCGAGCCCTTTTGCATCTCTGCGCGCAGGAGTGTTTTCATTTTGTCGACCTCCTCGGGTTTGGCCGTGCGGTAAAGTCCATTGACCCCCATTGCCTGTTGCCGCAAGGTGGCATGTCCGGTATAGGTGGCCATGTTGATGGCCACCGGTTGCCGTTTCAGTAGCGCCTGTAAGGTATCCATCGAATAACTACCGCCATCCTGCCCGGACACGATGGTTGTAATGCCCTGATTAACAGCCGCGAGCGCATCCGGTTTTAGTCCCGAAACATGGTGACTATGGCTATCGATAAATCCGGGGGCCAACACAAACCCTTTACCGTCCGTGACGGTCTCGTTGGGGAAAGCGGTTAGTTCGCCAATTTCACGAATCCGATCGTTTAGCAGTCGAACGGAGGCTTTTCGGGGAGCGGCCCCGGTTCCATCAATCAGTCGAATATTTGAAATTAACTGAGTTTGGGGTAACTGAATTGTTTTCCCTTCCAGGATCTCCCGCGCAACTCGCCCGGCCGCATTAGTCCCGTTCGTCAAAACGATCAGCGTTTGTTTTTTGTCGATATAGCGGATAATCAATGTTCGAAAGCCAACCCAGCTACCGGTGTGCATCAATACCTTCCCCTTCTCTTCAACCATCCACCCAAAGCCGTAAGGATAGGTGGTGGCATCATTCAGTTTGACGGGCGTAAAAGCCTCCTGGAGCGTACTCGCCTTCACCAGTTTTTCGGTATACAGCGCCTGACTCCAGGTCAGTAAGTCGTCGGCAGAGGAGTACACATTACCGTCGCCAACAACGCCATCCAGCCGGATCAGGTCATTCAGAACGTTTTTCCCATTTTCACGCCCGAAGCCAAACACCCGATTTCGGGGCGTAGTACTGCTTTTATGGTAATAGATGTAGGTCTTTTTCAGCTTAAGCGGGCGTACGATATTCTTGTCAAAAAATGTCTCAATGGGCATCCCGCCAACTTTGGTAATGATTGAACCAAGTAGCACATAACCCGTATTGCAATACTCCCAACGATCGCCGGGTTGGAAAAGAACAGCGGGTTGGTATTGATGAAGCAACTGAAGCATGCTATCGTTGGTCAGTGTATCGAGCGGCCCCGTGTACTTTTGTGCCAGGTCGAAGTATTCAGGCAAACCGGACGTATGATTGAGGAGATCACGCACGGTAATTGTTGCATACGGGAAATCAGGCAAATACGTTTGAACCGGCTCATCGTACCCCAGTTTGCCCCGCTCCTGCAATTGCATGATCATCATGGCGATAAACTGTTTCGACACGGAGGCCAGGTTAAAGGCAGAGCTGGTTGTAAGCGGTTCGTCGGTCGTGATATTGGCAATTCCCAATGCCTTTGAATAGCGAACTTTTCCCTGTTCAGCTACCAGCACGACCCCATTGAACATAGCCCGGTCATGAAGAACGGTAAGGGTCGAGTCAAGGGTTTTCAGGCGGGTGGCTAACGCAGGGCTACCCGATTGCCCGTAAACGACCGAACAACTGACCAGCAAAACAAGCGAGAGGAAGCGTAAAGATTGAGTCATAGCATAGTGATTTTGGCAGGTGTTGGCACAATGGTGGATTGTTTCACGGTGTATAGCGCTATGGCACTACTATGAACACGGACCATTGGAAGTGTAGCGACTTGTTGCAAAAACAGTGTGTATTCTTTGATATCCTGCACAAGCACTTTCAACTGATAATCAATAGTACCGGCCAGATGGTAGGCTTCCAGTACATCGGGCATCTGTCGAATGCTCTCTTCAAAACCACTGATATTGTCAGGCGTATAATCGGGCATCGACACGTTGCAAAAGACGACTAAGGGCCGACCTACTTTTTCAGGGTCAACTAAGGCTACATAACCAGTAATCACCCCGTCGCGCTCCATGCGCTTTATTCGTTCAAAAATAGGCGTCGTGGTCATGCCTAATTGTTCCGCTAATTCTTTAATGGTCAATTTGGCATTTTGCTGTAATAAGGTCAGCAAACGCAGGTCCGTATCATCCAGCATATCCAGTGTAGACTAGTTTTCTTTTCAATATACAAATCTGTCGCTCAAAAAGAATAATATTCTATAATTTCTGACAAGTCATTATTTTATTCAACTAATTAAACGATTATAAGAACGAATTCATAGATTTATCGAAATTTTTAGAACAATTTAGAGATGAGTAATCGGGCTATTCTACTTACGGATGGCATTTTAAGCACCCCGAATGCCAAAACGGCTCACGGACTAATTCGTGGATCGGACCGATATACCATTGTGGGTGTCGTGGATGCACCAACCGCCGGGCAGGACGCTGGTGCTGTCCTCGATGGACAAGTGCGCAACATTCCCGTATTCGCGTCGGTCGATGAGGCTCTCACGCAGGTTGGGCCAGTTTCTTACGCCATTGTTTCAGTTGCAACGAGTGGGGGCGTTTTGCCACCAACCATGCTGACGGATATTCGTCATAGCCTGGAAAAAGGATTGTCGGTTGTCAATGGCCTTCATGAATTCCTGAGCGAAAAACCCGATCTGGTTGCGCTATCCCAACAATTCGGCGGGCAGCTCATTGATGTTCGACGCCCCAAGACCCGCCAGGAGCTCCACTTCTGGACGGGCGAGATTAACCAGATAACCGCTCCAATTATTGCAGTCATCGGCACCGACTGCGCCCTCGGCAAGCGTACCACAACTCGCCTGATTCGGGAAGCCTGCGGACGGCAGGGTATCAATGCCCAGATGATCTATACCGGTCAAACCGGCTGGTTGCAAGGTGTGCAATACGGGTTTATTTTCGATTCAACGCTCAACGATTTCGTATCGGGCGAGCTCGAGCATGCACTGGTTTCCTGCTGGCGCGAAACCGGTGCCGATGTACTGTTAATTGAAGGACAAGCCGCCCTCCGAAACCCCAGCGGACCCTGTGGCTCCGAGTTTTTAGTGTCGGGAAACGCCCGACATGTGGTGCTGGTTCATGCCCCCACCAGAATCTTTTACGACCATGAAGAACACTGGGGCCGTATACCACCCGTTGAAACCGAAATAAATCTGATCAATGCCTACGGCGCAACCGTTATTGCCCTGGCCTTAAATACCGAACATTGCAGCCGGGAAGAAGCCTTTGCCTATCAAAAACAATATGCAGACCAACTGGGTATTCCGGTGCTATTACCACTGGAAGAAGGTGTCGATGCAATTGTGCCTAGTATACAGACCTTAACTACCACCGTTCATGCGCATTAATGCCATTCGTGCCTATTGCCGGGATTTGACCCTAACCAAACCCTATACTATTGCTTATCAAACCATTTCGACCGTTGAGAACGTCTTTCTTGAAATTGAGCTGGTTCATGGTATTGTAGGCATAGGGGCATCAAATCCATCGCCCGAAGTAGTCGGAGAATCCCCCGATCAGGTTTTGCAAAATCTCCAAAGTGAGTGGGTAAACAGCTTAGTGGGGCGCGATATCCGGCTGTTTAATTCGCTGATCGACGAAGCCCGTCACCAGTTTCCAAATGCGCCTGGTACGCTGGCCGCGCTGGACATTGCGCTTCACGATGCATTTGGCCAGTATCTGGGTGTCCCTATTGTTCAATTCTACGGTCAGAAAATTCGGTCGATGCCTACGTCAGTGACTATAGGCATCATGAACCTAGCCGATACGCTGGCCGAAGCAGCCGCATTTTATCAACAGGGGTTTCGTGTCTTAAAAGTAAAAACTGGCCTTAATGTTGACGGAGATATCGAGCGGATTGTCAAACTCCGTGAGATTTATGGAAAAAACCTAACCATTCGGGTTGACGCCAATCAGGGATATTCACTGGCTGACTTACAGAAATTTCTTGCTGCCACTCGTTTTGTCGATGTAGAATTAGTGGAACAACCCCTTCCTGTTGGGCAGGAGCTGGAATTATTGGCTTTACCCGATGAGACAAGGCGTTTATTGGCAGCTGATGAGTCGTTGAAAGGCCACAAAGCCGCCCTGAAACTGGCACATCAACCCCAGCCATTCGGTATTTATAATATCAAACTGATGAAGTGTGGAGGCATACGGGCCGCACTTGCCATAGCCATTATTGCTAAACCTGCTAACATTTCCCTATTTTGGGGATGTAATGACGAAAGTCGGGTGAGTATCGCTGCTGCTTTACATGTAGCCTTTGCCTGTTCCAATACGCGCTATATTGATCTCGACGGTAGTCTGGATCTGGCCGAAGACATCGTAACGGGGGGCTTTATACTGAAAGATGGACTGATGCGCCCAACAAACGAACCCGGCCTTGGCCTTACCAGTCTGTCCTAGCTTCCGTATCTCTCAACCCATGCTCCCCTACTTCCCGTTTGGTCAACAGTTCAACGATAAGATGGGCACTTTCCCGCTGCTCGAAAGCGACCGGCTTGTGGAAGTCGATGAGCACTACCCAGCGGTGATTGCCCTCAAGCGGAAGCTTCTGACAGCGTTGCCAACGTACTACTACCAGGCGCAATCGGGTTATGAAACAGCCCAGTGGGAGGTTGTAAAGCTGATCGTTGAAAACCTGGTTCAGTTCTATCCTACTTCGTTTAGTCTTCGTCAGGAAGGCAATCGGTGGTATTGGCTAAACCTACGTTTGAATGAAGAAACAACATTTACATTTGGCGATAAACAAACCCTACCCTATGATCCATTGGATTGGTTGGGGCGGCAGGTTCAGGAAGATTTGGTTCTGCTGGCGGGCGACGATGCCCGATTAGTAGCGGGTCAGCTTTGTTTTGGGAACGACTGGAGTCTGGATGAGAAAATCGGGCTCCCTTTCTGGCAAATTCATGCACCCATTGTTTCGATAGTCGAGCCGATGATGCGAGCCGCCCAGCAGTTAATGACACGCCTGCCCGTGGGACGCCCGGTTTGGCGACTGAACTGGAGCGTGAAAGTAAGCGACCAACTGGATATGACAAGTCGACACAAGCCAAGCCTGGATCAGCTCCTTAGGGAAAAATTACCCTACCTAACCTCCGAAACGATTGGTGAGCAACTCTACCTGCGAATAGAACGGCAAACCCTTACCCGATTGCCCTTATCTGGAGCGGTCCTGTTTAGCATCCGAACCTACCAGAGCCTGCTTGCTCATGAAGCCAGCGACCCGGAGCGCGCCAGTCGTATGGCTAGTGTATTCAGCACTACCCCCCCAGCTATGATTGCCTATAAAAGCATGACGGACTTTTTACCCGCCTTGCTGGCTTATTTGGGCAAAACGTGTCGTAAGTGACGTTTTTTATTCTTGTTATGGTGTCGGGTTCTCAAACTTACGGTGTATACCCATCCTTGAGATGCCGTTAGGCATCAAATGTTTGTAGCAAAAACGGTCACATTCGACCATATGGGTCGCGTAGCGATCGAATCACACCCCTTGTTAGATCGCTACGCGATCAGAAAACAGGGTAAAATTCGGGTATCCCTACAAACATTAGATCACTACGCGACCGAAAAAAGATGTATATACACTGTAGGTTGAAGAATCCGACATTTTGTTCTAACTGTTATGTCGGGTTTGAGAACCCGATACTGCAGAAACTAAATTATTCCGTATCATTACGATTACACAAACTATTCTATCAGCGAGTCTACTTTAGAACCAAATAATCATTATGAATAAACTTTCGCGCACAATCGAGTTACGTCCTGCCATTTTATTGGTTGTGAGCGGCATTGTCGGATCGGGAGTTTTCAAAAAGGTTGCACCCATGGCCGCTGAGTTAGGGTCTCCCCTTCTGGTTATGGCTTGCTGGATTGCCGCCGGGGTTGTTAGTCTGGCGGGGGCACTTACGTATGCCGAGATGGCAGGTATGTTTCCCCAATCGGGTGGCGAGTACGTTTATTTCAAGAAAGTGTACGGTCGTTTGTTCGCTTTTATGTACGGATGGGGGGCATTCACGGTTATGCGAACCGCCACGATTGCTGCATTGGCGCATATTTTTGGTCAATCGCTGGTTTCCTTGATAGGGCTGGACAATGGAGTGGTTGAATTAGCGGTAAAATGTGTAGCAACTGGACTCATAACGTTTCTAAGCCTGATTAACTATAGGGGCGTCACATTTGCCGAGGGACTGAGCCGGGGACTTATTTATTTAACGTTTGGTGCCGTAGCCATCATTGCGGTTGTTGGCTTTGCGGCTAAAACGGGCAGTATTGCTAATCTGACAGAATCCATCCCCGTAAAAGCAACCACTGCTCACGGAAGTTTACTAGGATCTCTTGTCGTTGCATCGCTGGGTGCCTTTTGGGGCTACGAAGGCTGGAATCAGATTGCCTACATTGGCGAGGAGGTCAAAAATCCGCAACGAAACCTACCGATTGCCCTAGGCGTCGGAACGAGTATCGTTGTTGGAATTTACGTGCTGCTGAACATCGTTTACGTGTACGTACTCCCCATTGGCGACCTGGCAACGCTGGCCAGTACCCCCGGAAAAATTGCGGCTGTTGAAGTAGTCCGTCAGGCGGCTGGCTGGGCGGGTGCCCTGTTTATTTCTGTCCTGATATTGGTCACCACATCCAACTCAACCAACGCGTCCATTTTGATGCCTGCACGGGTTTTCTTCGCCATGGCCCGCGACGGATTATTTTTCAAAGCTGCTGCCGTTATCCATCCTCGTTATAAAACGCCATCGGTCGCCATATTGCTTCAAGCTGTTTGGTCGGTCATTCTGGTGTGGTCAGGTAGCTTCGATCAGTTAACGGACATGCTAGTGTTTGCCTCCTTTATTTTCTACGGTGCTACGGCCTTTGGTGTGCTGTTATTACGCTACAAACAACCCGATTTACATCGCCCCTACCGGGTTATTGGTTATCCCGTTGTACCTGCTTTTTTCTGTTGCTGCTGTATACTGCTGGTCGTGATGACCCTCATCAATCAACCCCGGGAGGCATTAACAGGGTTAGGCCTGATTGCCACCGGACTGCCCTTTTATTGGTATTGGCAATCCAAACCACCCGTACCTGAGTCTGATCCTGTTGACATTGTCGATATTGTTTAAGCGTATAGCATTAGACGAATCCGCTTCTTCTCTTTGTTACCAATCAGGGGGTTCGTGATTACGAGTTAGCCACCTGTTTCGGTTTTATGCAGCTTTCCTTAATAAACCCACTCCGCCTTCACCTTGCTGTGGTGGCACTATTCCTAACGATCAATTCCCAGGCGCAATCGGCTTTGCCCCAAAGCCAGCGACTCCAGTGGTGGCGCGATGCCCGATTTGGCTTGTTTATTCACTGGGGACCCGTATCGCTCACCGGAAGAGAAATAAGCTGGTCGCGAAATGACTATGGCAAAAGCGAATACGACTCGCTGTATCGCCGGTTCAACCCCATACACTTCAATGCCAGGGAATGGGTGGCTCAAGCCAAAGCAGGCGGCATGAAATACGTAGTACTCACCGCCAAACACCACGATGGATTCTGCCTGTGGAATACGCAAACCATACCCTATAACATCATGTCGACCCCGTTTGGCCGGGATGTCTGCAAAGAACTGGCGGATGCCGTTCATGAAGCGGGCCTTTCCTTGGGGTGGTATTTTTCACCAGCCGACTGGAAAGATCCGGACTGCCGAAATCCGGTCAGTAACGATGCGTTTAACGCCCGCCTGATGGCTCAACTTACTGAATTGCTGAGCAATTACGGAAAGGTAAGCCTGTTGTGGTTCGATTATGAAGGCTCACCATCGCCTGCCAATCCGAAACCGATTTATGAACTCGCTCATCGACTTCAGCCAGGTATTATTCTGAACAACCGACTAGAAGCCTTTACGCCCGATGAATCACACAGTCAGCCGGGGAAGTACGGCGACTACACCACGCCTGAAGGGTTTGTTGCTGGGTTTGGACAAACACCCTGGGAAACCTGTACGAACATGGGGCATCAGTGGTCCTGGAAATTTGGAGATACCCCCAGGAGTCTACGCGAATCGGTCCATACGCTGCTTCGTTGCGTGGGTGGCAATGGCAATTTACTGCTCAATGTTGGTCCGGACAGTCTGGGGCAGTTTCCTCCCCTATTCGCGAACCGCCTGCACGAACTCGGGGCCTGGATAGCTCCCCGGTCAACCGCTATTTACGGTACCCTGGGCGGCCCCTATACACCCACCGGGTCCTACGTTTGTACCCGGAAGGGCAGCACCATTTACGTGCATATTTTGTCGGGTACGGATGAAATGATTACGTTGCCGCCCCTCCCCGCGATTCTAAAAAAGGCCACTTTGATGGATGGTCGTTCAATTGTTTTTAATCAGGGAAAGGAGAAGTTGCAACTTACGGTTCCGGCCGCTATGCGCGATTCTATTGCGACGATCATTGCGCTTACTGTAGATAGACCCACTGCGACCATACCATTGATTCGGCCGTTCACGAAAACGGGGTCACTTGCTTACACGAAGCCAGCCAAGGCCTCCAGCGAACTCAGTCATTTTTTACACGATGCCAGTGCTGCCCTGGACGATGACCCTAACACGTATTGGAAATTAGGTCGCCGGACAGACGTAAACTTTGAAGCAGCCTATGGAAAAGACCTCTCGTTTCAATCGCCAACAATACAGGCCATGTATAATCCGACTGGCTGGCTGGAAGTCGACCTGGGAAAACCGCAACGAATTGGGGAAATCGTTGTCAGCGATTTCTCATCGAAGCCCAATTCGAAGCCTATCGCTCAAATCGGACGATTTTCGATTCAGTATCAGCAGGGAAACGAATGGGTAACCCTAGCCACTGGTCAGCAACCCGGCAGTAACTGGCGGCAGACAGTTTCCCCGGTGATGGCGCAGCGACTTCGGCTCGTTATTCAGGAGTCCACGGGCAGTATCGGCATCCGCGAATTTCAGGTGTTCCCACCTAAGGGCTCAAATTGATGCTATGGTTTCTCTCAATTACTCGATCACCGGATAATCTTTATCGATCCAGTCGGTTTTGAGGTTTTTGCTCACATTCAGCAGCTTGTGATTCTTGAACCCCAGTTCATTGAGCTTCGTAAACGCCGGGCGAACGTTTGGGCATTTTGCGAACGGGCAGCATCCGCAGTAGATCACTATATCGCGGTTCTTTGGCTCTTTGCTTAGCAATTTCTCCAACTTAGCCAGATTCTCAGCTTCGCTACCGGGTCCAACGCCGATTGATGTTTTAATAGTAGCCGCCGGGCCGATGCTGATAATGAGTGGCTTGGCCGCTTTCGCATCCCTAATGGTAGCCGCCAGATCGGCAGGTTCGAGCAGCTGTTCCGGGCGCCAGGGCTCGGCGTTTTTCCAACCTACCTGGGCAATAACGAGGCAGAGAATGAGGGCAAGGCCAACCAGTGAGGGTACTACTTTTGTACGTTTCATAGCTATATAATTAACGCAATACGCGTCTGTTGACAATGTTCGACTAATGCGGGCCAAAAATACGCGAAATGCCCGGCAATCAAGTCATAATACGTTACCAAATCCTCGATTGCCGTATCTAATCCCGAGGGGTAAGCCGTTCGGCGGGAGACGCCTTTCAATGAGCGGTCAATGCCGTCAAGAAACTGATAACTCGTTAGCCAATCCTGCCGAATCATGTAATCGGCCATGCGAGCGGCACCAGGTGGTAGTACGAATCGATTTTCCTGTAATGTCTGATAGAAATACGGAATAAACTCCGCCAGCACCTCGCCTGTTAGCGACTGAAAATTGATGGCCAGAAAGTGGTCAAAAAAAATATCGACAGCGGCTCCCGCATATTTGTGGCAGCGCGGATGCAACAGATCCCGTACAGCCGCAACATCGGGATGGCCGTCCGTAAACGTATCAATGGCGCGGTGCAGACGAACGCCAGCAACTACACCCGCTGTCAGGTTATGACGCGGGCTGGCCGGATCACCTTTGATAAAATCACCACTAAAATTCCCAAGAAGTAATTCTGTTTGTCGGCCCGACAGATACGCGTGCGCCAGAATGTTCATGCCGCCAATTTCTCTGTAGATGGCACCACACCAGATACATAGCGCTCCACGGTTACGCCAAACCGACGCAGAAAATCGACGCCCTCATCGGAAGGTATACCTTTGTATTCAGCGTAGGAGTTCAGGTAAACAACCCGGGCAATTTTCATACTGTAAATAATTCGGGCGCAGGCAATACAGGGCGATAAGGTCACGTAGATGGTTGAACCTTCAATTTCAGAGCCATTTTTAGCTGCATACAAAATCGCATTTTGTTCTGCGTGCAACGCCAGCGAGCAGGAGCCTTTCGAGTCGCGGGGGCAACCTATACCGGGAAATTCTTCATCACAATTGTGGGTACCCGCCGGAGGACCGTTGTAGCCGATGGAAATAATCCGGGTATCGCGGGTCAACACGGCCCCTACCTGCGCCTTGATGCAATGCGACCGTTTGGCCAGATTCACGGCCAGGTCCATGAAAATATCATCGAATCGCGGTCGGTCTACCGTTGGGTTGGCATGAGAAATTGGGGTATCCGTTGGGGGTGTCATCCCGTAAAGGTACGTGCGGATTCAGGTAAATAATAGGTTAAGGGAGCATTTAACTAACTAATGTCACTTATCTTGATTTTAGTTAACTAAAGGCACAGTTTTTGTTCTTATTTTCAAGTATCCATACAACTCCTTCAGCTTGCCTTCATGAAGAATTTTTTTCTGTTTTTTTCCAGCCTGCTTACCTCCTTTGCCACCCATTCTCAACCGATTGTTCATGTTACATCATCTGGCGCTGGCGACAAGAGTGGTACCTCCTGGTCGAACGCGTTACCCGGTACGCAGTTACCAAACCAAGTAGCTACTGCATCTGCCGGAACGCAATTCTGGGTAGCGGCCGGAACGTATAAGCCCACTACTACAACCGACCGATCACCTTTTCAAATTGCGTCTGGGGTTCAGTTGTATGGCGGTTTTAGCGGTTCAGAAACTAGCTTATCATCTCGTCGGCTAACACAGCCTTCAAGTACCACCCTATCAGGAGATATAGGTATATTAAATAATACTAGTGATAATAGCATTTCCGTAGTCGAGTTTGTTCAAGTATCTGAAAACACTCGTCTGGATGGTGTAGTCATTACCGGTGGGAATGCAAAAGAGACTTTTCCATATGGCGGTGGAATTTCCAATCGATCCTTCCCGAACCTTCCAGCTAATAATTATAGTGCCCCAACCATCAGTAATTGCACAATTACTGGTAATTCCGCCTATTTTGGTGGTGGCATCTTTAGTGCAACTTTTACTGACAACAGCAAGAGTCTTTCTATTATTAACTGCATCATAGAGAATAATACAGCAGAATACGGTGGAGGTGGAGTTGCCCTAATTCGGGGTAATCTTGCAATGGTTAACACCAAAATCGTCAATAATACGGGAGGTGGCTTTGTGAATGGCCTTGACGGGTATGACGGTAATCCTACTCTTGTAAATTGTCTAATTGCTGGTAATTCCTCCCTAAGTGGTGGTGGAATTGTTGACAACAATGGACATATGGTGCTCACAAACTGCTCAATCGTTAATAATCATGCTCAATTGTATGGTGGTGGCATAGTAAGTGATACCAGTGCTGCCAGAGCAACCCCGCATCTACTACTTACAAATTGCTTTATTTGGGGAAACACTGCTTTGTATGACAGAGGAATTCAAACGAATATACGGCATTTTTCAGTTACCTATTCTATTATCCAGGATGGCTATCCTGGAATAGGAAACCTTACTACAGACCCCCTCTTTGTCGACAGAATCAACTACGATTTTCGACTAAACCCCAATAGCCCCGCTATTAACGCGGGTGATCCAACCAGTACAGGCCTTCCTATCACAGACCTTGCCGGGTTACCCCGTATACAAGGCGGACGAGTAGATATAGGTGCCTATGAGTTCACCTCCTGTTTCGGCTTACCTTGTCTGCCTTTTTTCGTGGAGAAGAAAAAATAAAGACATCACAACCTACCTAATAAACCTACAGAATTGCCCCTAAAAATTGTGCTGAACACAAGGCTTCTTCTGTCATCTCACGTTAGTTTAGGAAGCAAATAAGGGACATTACGATAAGCTAAGACATAAAGTAGGATGAAAAGAGTGATCCGTAACGTTAAAAGTGCCAGATTAATTGAGTCTGTATGCCAAGGCTGTAAGAGCGGTAGTTGATGTACCGGGGAAACGCATCAGGGACTGGTTGGAAGATCCCGTAGCTAGCTGTGGGCTGAACCAGTAATGACAAGCCGGAGTGGAGTTGGTAGTCCAGACCCACCCCAATTAGCCCATCGGTCTTGACCAAGGCTTCAGTAAAAGTGATACTCTTGGTAAAAAGGGCTCCAGCCGAAAAGTAGGGTGACAAACGATGGTCGTTCAACCGGTAGCTCAGCACTACTGGTATCTGCACGCCCTTACTGATGAAGGTTGCCGACTCACTATAGGGGCCTTGGGGACTCTCAACATGATCGGTGTTTCGTTGATAGAGCACTCCCACGGACAAATCCCATCGGAAGCTCACATGATAACGAGTCGTCAAGCCCAGAGAGGAAACTGTGTTATAGCCAGCTGCCTGGATCTGAGTTGGCACTGCGTTATAAGTCATGTCAAGCTGGTAGGAATAAGGGTTGTAGGCAAACCAATAGGTAGGTGCGATAGATACTCGGCTTTGTGCCGATAAGAGCGTAATAGATAGCCCGAATAGCCCTACAAAGAGTGATAGAGATTTCATAAGTTGAGTGGTTTGAACGACTACCAATAAAGTTGGTATATAATCAAACAATATGTAACTCAGAAGCCGCTTTTTGGGGTAGTTTACTTATACTTGACAAGGCGACTCCGGGTATATTCTCTTAACATACTGGAGGGCTTCCTTATCCCCATCCAGCGGCCGCCTTTCTACCCTACAATTCAGCCTGTTTTCAGGGCTTGCATACGATGGCTGATCTCTGAAAATTCCCTTAGTATAAAAACCTCTAGACAACTTGACTAAGAAATATCCAATTTACTTTGGAAAAAATAAGGGAGAACACAACCTCCTTTGTTACCCCGCTGCTCGCCCATTCGTTATTAACGGATCACCACTAGAGAACCTGTTTGCTGGTTAACTTTTCCAGTAATGAACTCCAGTGTCAACTGGTAGCTATACACCCCCGTATGAACTAGTTCACCCTGATAAGTGCCATCCCACTCGAAGACCGTATCAAGGGCCGAGATCATTTCCTGATGAAACACAACCTGTCCCCATCGATTATAAATAATCAGTTGCCGAAGCCTACCCAGGCAGGGATTGGCAATAAGCCGAAAGTGATCATTGATGCCATCCCCATTCGGGGTAAACGTATTGGGAATTGCTACCCGACAAGGCCGCACGTGAACGGTCAACTCTCGACTTGTTTCACAGCTAGAATCAGGCAATCGGGCGACGAGTTGATACTGAGTCGTTTGGGTCGGTTTGGCCCATGTAATCGCACAGCTCGGACAGGATAAACCTTCCTTTGGCGACCACTCATAAACGTAGTTGCTACCAGTTGGAACGGCTGCTTTAAGTTGAAGGCTGTCCCCCTGCGTTACTACCATATCTGGTAGAAAATCGAGCGAAACCTGGGTTATAACCAGTTGGGTAGTGACCAGGCTATCACATAAGGGGGCCGCTCGGTGAATACGGGTTTGGTAGTTACCTGTGGTGTGGTAAACACTGTCTCCAACCGTAAGGCTGCTTCCTGCACATAGCGTTAGACGTTGAACGGTATTGATCAGGGGTAGCACCGTTATTTCCGTTAGGAGAATACTATCGCAAAGGGGCGGAGCACGCTCAATCACATTCCGGTAGACACCTGAGCGCGTATACACGGAATCACCAACAGCATAGGATTCACCACTGCATAAGGAAATTGTTTGCCTGGTGGGTACAGTTAATCCTTCGACTTGATACGGTAACGTCAGGTCAGCACCGCATTGAGGTCTAAGAGTCGAGCGTGACCGAACCCTAACGCTGTACTTGTCGCCTAGATTTGGAATAATGGAAATCGTAGCGGTGGTATCTCCTGTATTCCATTGATACTGATCAAAACCAGTAGGGGCCGACAGGTGCATACGGCTGGTTTGACTGGAACAAACCGTAGTGGGTGTGATCATGGCCGATAAACACTGCGCATCAAAATATGCATAGCCGAAATGCCCCCCATCCGCACATCCGTGAGCGGTTACTTCTACCTGGAGTTGCTGGCCGACATAAGGTCGTAAATCCAGGACACTTGAGGTCCAGTTTCGGTAGAGAATGCCTCGTTTGGGGTCAGTCTTAAAGCC
The DNA here is from genome assembly GCF_006965485.1 of Spirosoma sp. KCTC 42546. Classification (NCBI taxonomy): domain Bacteria; kingdom Pseudomonadati; phylum Bacteroidota; class Cytophagia; order Cytophagales; family Cytophagaceae; genus Spirosoma; species Spirosoma sp. KCTC 42546. Next base: position 3,826,965 of record NZ_CP041360.1, on the reverse strand, counting down.
GACCGCTGGTAAGGCCGCCGAAGCGGTATAAGTGCCGCAAGGAATCGTATCTCCGGCCGCATTGCGAATAAGGAGGTGGAATGCCGCCTGTTGGTAGGGTTTATGCGTTGACTCCTGGAGAATCACGGCGAACTGCACCAATAATAAGGGTTTCTCTGCACTGACCAACAGGGTAGCCCGGATTTGATTGACATCCGTACCAATGTCAGGTCCTCCCAGCCGAAGCGAATACTGGCTACCTGGGGCAACGACTGGTATGGGTTCACTCACCAGCGGGTCTACTCCGTCCGTATTATGGGTGATGGTGTGGCCAAACTTGCCAAGTCCTATATACTCACTGCCCGGCCGTAACTCATAGGACAGTTGCTGAGCGGAGTCCTTAATAAAGCCGATGTAGCGAGTCCACCCCCGGAAAGAGTTTTCTTCAAAACCGATATTACGGCAATCGACAGTCTGCCCATAACTCACAATACCCGCCAAAAACCATCCCCAACCAAGTAAACCAAGAAACCGGATCATACCGCTGATTTTCCAAAAAACGTCTGACTGGAAAAATAAGTATATGATGCTGGCATCCTACAGATTGAGCTGGACAGCCAGTAATTAATTTCGTTCAATAAACCCGTTGGGCAACTGGACGCTACCTGCTGCAAACTGGTATTCATGTCCCTTGTCATTACGTCGCCGATAGTTGGAACGCGATGAGTTGTTGGGGGATTTGGTTAGATGGCAAACTAACAACTGATTAGCTAGGCAAAGCCTCAGATTAAGTCTGGAGTACTACAATTTGTCTACCACCAACCGGATGCTTATGCATTGTAAGCAGGCACCAATGCTTACCTATTGGCTGTGTTTCATCGCCAAACAGGCACTTTGATGTAGCTGCTGGTGTACCACTTTAGTAGCAACGGCTCTTTAGCATCCAATAGGGTTTCTGTGCTTACGTCTTTTCCTGTTCCATAATTCAGTTGGGAAAAAGGATTCTTATTGACGTTGACGGCCAGCACCAGCCGACTTCCTTTGTGTATCTGTTTACTGACCAGATGTGTGTTCGAAAAATCAATGGTCGTTATTTCACCCGGCTTCAGCAGAGTTCGTTTCGTCATGTCTTTTGCATAACTCGCACGACCAATGTAATACGACAGATGAAAATAGTCACCCGCCGGTGTTAACTCATACAGGGTAAGACCAAGATCTACATCCTTTTTATTGATGCTGATGTTCAGTTGACCAAGGAATGAGCCATTCACCAGCAGTTGTTCCGTTAAGGGTTCGCTGACGAATACAAAGCCATTACTCGTATCAATTGACTTCCGCTCAATGGGGTCAGGATAATAGTTGTTGGTACTGATTTGCCGGTCAGAGAAATCGACCTGTTGGCTCAAGTAACCCGTTTGTGATGGCTTTTGGGGACTTAACGAATAGAAGACGTTTGTTTTTTGGTCCGTCAGGTAAAACGTTAAAAATCCATTATTCATTTTATCGAGCGAAGGGGCACTACGCCAGGCATTAGCACCCATAACTTCATAGTTGATCTTATCTTTCAGGATGTCAGGCTTTGGACCGTTTTTCAACACATAATCAAGCCACTGATAGGTTATTTTCTTGATATCCAACAACGCCACCGAATCCACTCGATAGCCGTTAATCACTCGTTCTCCACCAATCTGGGTTCCAAAGTGTCCGTAAGGGCCAATCACGAGGTAACAAGGTGTTTTCGGATTATATTTTTGAAGCTCTTTTAAGTAATATAGGCTCGAATTTTGTGAATCATTGTAATACCCATCAAACGCCAGAACAGGAATCGTGATCTGCGTAAAGTCGCCTTTATAGGGAGCCATCGTTTGCCAATAGCGATCAAAATCAGGATGGCTAATCCAGCGTTGAAACCATTTGTTTGGTGTTCCGTCGATGCTGTCCATTTTGTTATAGGCCGCTCCGCTTCGCCACCAATCAAACATCACTTTTCGGAAACGCTTTCTATCGTTTCCGGTAAGGGTATCGAGGTACTTATTGTTACCAACGTAGAACGACCACTCGTAGTTAGGGTTTACAAATACGTTGTTTTCCATGGGCAAGCCCATTCCTGGCCTGTTGGCTACATACGGCACAATTGTTTTAAGGGCCGGATGTGATTTTTTACAAGCCGCCCATTGCGAGAACCCATTATAGCTACCGCCAAACATGCCAACACTGCCATTGCACCACGGTTGTTTACTGATCCAATCAATTACTTCGTAAGCATCGGCTGCTTCATTTTCGTAAGGGTATATCGGACTGGTACTGAACCGCTTCCCTCTTGTGTAGGCAATGACGCCCACATAGCCATTATCGGCCGATTCTTTAAGCGACTTAATATCCCGTCCCGTATCGCGCACATAGATGGTAAACTGAAGGACCACGGGCAACGGCTGGATCACTCCTTTTTTCCGGACCATTATGGCCGAAAGGGTTGCGCCATCCTGGGTTCTTATCAGGATGCTATCCTGCACGTCGTAATTACTGTTTGCCTCCCCTATTTTTGTGCGGAGGGTTTGTTGAGCGTAGGTGAAACGAGCTACTACTAGAAAGAGGACAATCCAAATCGCTTTTGCGGTATTTACGGCATTCATACTATTGACGTCCTATTGTTTACTTGTGGGCAACTTCTGCTACTTCATTAAATCAAATCCATTGCTCACTGGCTTTTTTCAGCCAATCGTGCTTCTAATGACAGCAATTGGTTGCATTTGTTGCAGCATAAAACCAATCCAGCAAAAATTTAAACAGGCGCTACAAGTTACCAGGTCTCAACAGGTCCACCCACCAGAAACGAAGTGCCTTGATGGATCTGCTTCTTATTTGAAGAGTAAAGAAACGGTGTACGGGAAAGAATTTAATAGGAAAAGCAGCAACTGAAACCGTGATGCGCATATAACTGGCATCTAGAACTAAAAACGGCAAGCCTCTGTGACGGATCAGATGGAATGCGTTTATTTTTTAGTCTTTTCAACGACCTTCACCAGAATGTAGCGGATGCTTGATCCATCCATCGGTGGGTTTTCAACCCGTTCCCGCTTGACGGTTAGGGTATATTCGAAGCCTTCTTCGTAGGCAAAGCCTTCAATGCCGGAGTAATGCAACGTCCAGGTGGGGTTATCTTCCATTTTAACCCACAGACACTTCTGCGGACCGACACCTGTGCAATCTTTATATTGCTCAGCTACTCGCATCGTGATGGTTTCGGGTTCTAAATCATTTTTGTCACAAGCCGAAATTAGCAGGAGGAGGCAAACCGAAACTAAACGAATGAGGTAATTCATGGCTGTTTAACCGTGTGAATAGTGGATGAATTTTCTGGTAAGACTCCTTATCGACTGATTTCGTTGTATCCCGTTGCATAAAAACATGCAGCGGATTCATTTGAAGCGTTTTAGCAATTTACGCGTAAAAAAGCAGCCGAATAGTCACGACTTCGTCTGACAAATGATGGTTTTCCAATTTGCAGCCACGAGAGTTTATTCTCAAAAAAACGCTCCCTAGAATGATACCAAGCAAACTTCCTGCGTTTTCGGGTAAGCATGAGTAGGGCTTACCTACATGCTTAAACTTACGAGTTCATCACTGAGCAAAACTACATTCACAAGGGATAGATTGAATAACCTGTTTAGTCTTAAGTGATTTCCTTGTCACCCTCTGCTTAGTTGACTGGAATCGGTAATGTTTTGCTGAAGCGAACAATAAAAAATTTATCTTTTATATATAAGTAAATTATATATAACTTTAACTTATATCAACACATAAATTTCTAATTGCATTAACCAGTTGATAACCAACATATCCATGTTCAAGAACCATATCAAAATTGCCCTACGCAACCTCGGGCGCAATCGTAAGATCAGCACCATCAGCATCGTTGGCTTATCCATTGGCCTGGCTTGTGGGATCGTGATTTTTCTACTGGTAAGCTACCTGTTCAGTTTTGATCGCTACCACGCTAAAGCCGATCGAACGTACTGGGTTGTTACCGACATTCGGCAGGACAACGTTATTCCCACCGACGCTACCCCCCGACCGCTGGGCGACGTGTTACGTCAAAAATTTCCGTTTGCCGAGAGCGTCGTTCGGATCGAAAATATGTTCGGCCGCATTATTAGCGTACCGGACGGCAAAGGGGGCTATGCGAAGAAGTTTGACGAGTCACGCAATCTGTGCTTTACAGAGCCACAATTTTTCGAAATATTCGATGTGGAATGGATTAGCGGCAATCCAAAAACGGCCTTGTCGGCCCCCGGTACTGTAGTGCTTTCCGAACAGTATGCTCAAAAGTATTTCGGCTCAGCAAATCCCATCGGGAAAACGCTACGCTTTGACAATCAGATTGATTTGACAGTTACGGGACTTGTGAAAGATTTGCCCTCGAATACAAAACTGCGTTACGATGTTTTCATTTCCTATGCGACTATTCCTGCGCTGTCTGGCAATCAGGGGAAGCAGGCGATGCAGAATTGGGAAAGCGTTTCAACCGTATGTTTTGTTACGTTGCCCGAAGGGACACCCGTTGCCCGGCTCATCGATGGTCTGAATGGAATCCGGCAGCATTATTTAACGACGAAGGAGGCTAAAAAGCTTACGTTTCACGCCCTTACGCTCGACGATCTGAATCATAATCCACAATACGGTGGACGAGCCCCCCGGCCCATTCTTTATGCCCTGATTGCCGTCGGGCTCTTTCTGGTCCTGGCGGCTTGTATCAACTTCATTAATCTGACGACAGCCTACGCACTAAAGCGATCGAAAGAGGTGGGCGTCCGTAAAGTGATAGGGAGTTCACGTCGGCAGTTGACTGGGCAGTTTATGACCCAGACCGCCCTGGTTACGGTAGCGGCTACTATCGTCTCGCTATTGCTGGCCCAACTGGCACTGCCTGTACTGAACCGGGCGCTGGCTGTTCTTCATACCGACCTGTCAATCCTCGATATTTTTAAACCCAATGCCCTGGTGTGGTTTGGCAGTTTACTCATCGGAGTCATTGTAGTAGCCGGTTTCTATCCATCGTTAGTCCTGGCTCGGTTCAATCCGGTAGCTGCTTTGCGAGCTGGCTACGGGCAATTTGCCGCTAAGCAAGTCGGGAGTCTGTCCGTACGTCGCGGCCTGGTGGTCACGCAGTTTTTCATTACGCAACTTTTTATTATTGGTGTGATTGTAATGGTAGCGCAGGTACGACACATGCAGCAAACTAACCTAGGGTTTCAGAAAGAAGCGATTTTGCTGGTGCCTGTCCCGGCAAGCAATGTAATAAAACAGGATGTAGTACGGAATCAGTTGGAGCAACTCGCAGGCGTGGATCAGATTTCGCTTTGCGCTGAGCCGCCCGCTTCGCACCGCCGGATTCCGGTTCCGTTCACTTACGATACGCATACCGAAACCGAGAAATTTCCGACCACCGTTAAAGTCGGCGACAAAAATTTTGTTCTGCTGTTTGGCATTAAACTCCTGGCTGGCCGCAACTTTCTGAACAACGATACAACGAACAGCGAAGCACTGGTCAACGTAACGATGGTAAAGCAGTTGGGTCTTCACTCCCCTACTGACGTATTAGGTAAACGGCTGACGGTCTGGGGTAGTGCCAAAACCATTGTCGGCGTTGTAAACGATTTCCATACCAGCGAATTACGCGAAGCCATTCCCCCGACGACCATTCTGAATTATTACCGTGAAAACCGCATGATCGCGCTGAAGCTGAATCCAGCTGATCTACCTACCGCAGTAAAAGCGGTTGAAACCAGCTGGAATCAGCTTTTCCCCGAACACGTCTTCAAAGCTGATTTTTTGGATGATCTACTAAACCAGTTTTACCTCACCGAACGGATTCTGCTGGGTCTGGCTGAAGTGTTTTCTCTGATCGCCATTCTACTCGGCTGCCTGGGCCTGTACGGACTTGTCGCCTTTATCGCCGAAGCGAAAACCAAAGAAATTGGCGTGCGTAAAGTATTGGGTGCCAGCGCAAATGAACTCCTGTGGCTGTTTGGCCGGGAATTCAGTCGACTTTTGGCCGTCGGTTTTTTGCTGGCCGCACCCATTGGCTGGTTTCTGATGAATAACTGGCTGCGGGGGTATGTCTATCACATTCCGTTTGGCTGGTGGATCTTTGCCGTTACGTTGCTGACTACGGTTCTCATTACGGTCCTGACGATTGGCTATGAATCCAGAAAAGCGGCTTTGATGAATCCGGCCGTAGCGCTTAAAACCGAATGATCGCGAGTTGGAAAACGCGTCCTGAAGAATAACCCCATCCTGAAACGAGCAACATATCGGAAAGCCTTATTCTAGGGGACGTGCCTGGGCACATCCATGACAGCGAAATTCTTTCCTTTCTCTATACAAAGGACATCAACTGGCAGCATGTCAATGCGATTAAAACCTTAACTGACTTTAATGATGCTATTATTTTGGATTGGCTTACTGTAAACATGGCATTGACCTATAGTGCTTTCGGCCATCATCGTCTACGAGTATAATTATATCATCAATACGGAACATCCTGATTTTAGCCGTAACGTTCAGTTAGTGCGGACAGAGGACTATTTTGGGGATTCAAGGCTTTTGTCAAGCTAGTGAGCTAGCTCATGCTGGTTGATTGAAAAATTCACTGACAAGGATAGAAAAGATTAATCCAACTAACGCCTGATTCGGTAAGACAAGCAAGCTCAATCACAGCTTTTCGCCGTCGCGGGCAGCACGGCCTGCAGCATCCAGGTTCGCTAACATCATTTCCGAATATTTTCGGGAGAGAATAACGCCATCGGCTCCACCTTTAAACGCAGCCAGTGTAGCGGCATAGGTATCGTCGGGCGAGGCTTTCCGGCTCTGTGCACCGGTGGGGATATTTACGTCGATACCCGGCAAAATGAGACTTTTGCCTTTGACACCTGCCTTAGCTCGTTGCGTTTCCCGGAATACATAATCGGGCGATAAGCCAGCCATGGGCAATTCCTCAAGTGGAGCCTCATTGGCATAGTTTAATAGATGATTGTTCATTCTCAACATCTCCACCGGAGGCACATCCCGGAACACTGTTGAGGTCATATTGCGGATGAAACTCCGGTACCGTTCGCCACCGCAATTATTATAAACCACGACTTTCAGAAAATCAGCGATGTTGGCCAGTTCTTCATAACTGCGGGATGCCCGAAACAACGGATTAAATGAATTCGTATGTTCAATATGAAAACCGACCTGCAGACTTTTACGAACGGCTTTCACCGCTGTGTACACATCCTTGAGTACCTGATGCTTCCCGAGGTCAAACAGTTGGTTATAGGCCATAATTTCGGGATACTCCAGCAACAGGCGACTGAATTCTACGTAATACCCATCGCTGGGTCGTTTGGCATTCAGCGAATTCTGCACGTACTCGTTCAGTTTACGATAGCCCGCTTTGGCCCGTACAAAATTAATTCCATGCTCGGTAGCGGCCCGTTGATGGTGCTCGCAAAAGCAGGTAACCTTCGCAGAATCAATGCCCTGAGCATGACTAACGCCGATTGCATTTAACAAGGGGCCATTCCGTTCATTGAATAATAGAACGCCATCAATTGCATACGACGAACATAAATCCGTCGCTACGGCCTTCCAGAATTCACGTACGTCTGGCTGAAAAAAACACATGGCTCCTCCCTTACGACCTTGTAAATCCACTTCGGCGAGTTCTTTTACAAACGGGACATCGGCCGGATAATTGAACCCATCCTGGATGGAACACACCACCTTCATGCCTCTCTTTTTCGCTGCGGGCAAAACCTCGGCAACAATATCGAGTTTGCCAAAATCGGGGGCCCGCAGCCGCTCCCCTTTTATGATCGTATTTTTATAAAATTCCGGATGGGGTGTGGCATAATTACCACCGTGAAAATACGATTCGTCCGATACCTGGGCGCCATGATCCGGGAAAGGCCGGCCCGGGATCTGCCGACCCGTGATGCCCCTATCGTACGAAAACGTACTCAGATAAATTGTATTGATGGCCCCACGCTGTTGCAACAGGTCAAGTGTTTTTTCGATGCCTTCATCAACGAACGAATCAGGGCCAATCTGTATACCAATGGTTTTTTTCATGAGTGGGTATGCTTGAAATACATTAACTCTAACGAGCAATTAATAGGGTCCTCTTTATCCTTTTAAGGATTCCCGGATGGCCCGGCCTGCCCCATCCAGATCGGCCAGGTCCATTTCCGAATATTTTCGGGAAAGAATAACGCCATGGGCACCCCCTTTATAAGCAGCCAGCGTAGCAGCATACGCATCTTCAGGAGACCCTTTCCGGCTTGTCTTTTTTGTGGGGATACCGACATCAATGCCCGGCAGGATCTTACATTTCCCTTTTACGCCGGCAATAGCCCGTTGTGTTTCGCGGTACACATAATCCGGCGATAAGCCCGCCGTTGGCAGTTGCTCGATGGTGGCTTCATTCCCGTAATTCAATAAGTGATTATTGAAACGCATCAGCTCTTCCAGAGGAACATCACGAAAAATGGTTGATTGAATATTTCGGATAAAATTGGCATAGCGTTCACCGCCACAATTGTTATACGCAACTACTTTGAGGAAATCTGCCTTGGCGGCCAGCTCTTCATAGTTACGACCAGCCCGGTAGAAAGGATTGAAGGAATTAACGTGCTCTACGTGAAACCCGACCTGTAAGTTTTTGTTGACACCTTTTACGGCATTAAAGACTTCATCAAGCACCTGATGTTTGCCCAGGTCGAACAGTTTATCCCAGGCCACAATTTCAGGGTAATTCAACAGCAACCGGCTGAATTCTACGTAGTAGCCATCGCTGGGGCGCTCTCCTTTCAGGGACGATTTTACAAATTGATCGAGTTTGAGATAGCCTTCTTTGGCCCGTTTAAAGTTGATCCCGAGTTTTTGAGCTTCCCGCTGATGATGTTCGCAAAAGCAGGTAGCCCGGGTTGAATCAATTGTCTGAAAATGGCTGGCACCCAGCGCGTTTAACAAGGGGCCGTTCCGTTCATTAAAAAACAGGACGCCATCAATGTCATATGATTTGCTGATATCCGTAACCAGCCCAGTCCAAAAGGAACGCACATCCGGATGAAATAAACAAAGGGTGTTGGTCCGACGGCCTAACAGATCTACTTCTGAGCATTCTTTTACGCCGGGCACATCAGGCCGCCATTGGTCCTCCACAGAAGCAAACACTTTCATACCCCGCTTTTTGGCGGCTGGAATAACCGAGGCCAGGATATCGAAATTGCCGTGTTCGGTTGCACGAGTTTCTTTCAGGACCGTGTTTTTGTAAAATTCAGGATGGGGTGTGGCATAATTACCACCATGAAAGGTTTTGTCATCCGATACCTGTGACCCATGATCAGGAAAGGGTTCTCCGGGGAGTTGCCGCCCTGCCAATCCTCGACCGTACGTAAAAACCGTCAAAAACAACGTGTTTACAGCAGCCCGTTTTTGCACAATATCCAGTACCTTATCGACGCCTTCATCCACAAATGAAACCGCGCCAATCTGAATACCATGCATGCCCGTATCGGCGATTTTCGGGCTACCAAGCGCAGTGTGCGAAGCAATACCCGTTAACGGGGCTGCGGCAACTAATGCGCCAATCTTGGCACTACTTTTTATAAATTCCCGTCTCGACTTGTCTGCCGGAATCAGGTGTTTTTCCGACTCATTAGGTTGCGTCATCTACTTATTCGATTTAGAAATGATTGTCAGGAGTTTTACAGATGTGCTATGCCACTTAATTATAGCCCGGATTTTGAGGTAGCACCGCCGGATCATTTATGATTTGGACTTGTGTCAATGGCAGGGGAAAAACGGTCATGTTAGGCTTCATACCTAGCTTCTGCAAGGTAGCTAAAGCACGTCCAGTCCGGATCAGGTCGAACCATCGGTGGCCTTCCAGGGTAAGTTCAAAACGCCTTTCCAGGTAAATTTTTTCGCGCAAGTCACTCTGAGACAGATTGGCATAGGCCGTTACACGCGCCCGTTCTCTGACCTGATTTAGGTACGTGAGTGCCTGGCTGGTTTTCCCATTTTCATTCATGGCTTCGGCAAGCATCAACAAAACATCGGCATACCGAATCACTTTCCAATTTGCCTTACTATCACTCGGAATAGCCGAAGGGGCAATATACTTGGTTGTAAAGGATTTGGAAGCTTGTACGCTTTGGGTAGGTACCGGGATAAAGGTACCATTCAAGGTTATGCCATAATTTACCGTAATCGCCCGCCGGGGATCGCTGGGATCAAAGGCATTGTACAGAGTTTCGGTAGGCGAACCAGAATTACCTGGGGTCCCGGATAAGAACCCATAATAATCCATAATTACCTTGGCAAACGGGAAAAACTGCAGGGGGAAACCGCTTCCCTCATTGATACCTTCTTCATATTCAATGTCGAATATGTATTCACTATGGTGTTCGTTCTTAGAATAGTCGAACAAATCTTTATAGTTTGGCAATAAGGCATAGCCCATCGTAGTCACTTTCAGGAGTTTTGCTTCTGCATTGACAAAATCCTTACGGGTCAGATAGACTCTGCCCAACAAAGCGGTGGCAGCCCCTTTTGTTGGCCTTCCTACATCGACACCTGAATAACTGGCAGGCAGTTTAGCTTCGGCATCAAGTAAGTCGTTTATAATGACTTCATCATAGATTTTATCTGCTTTTTCCCGGCCCGTCTTATACGTTTCTTCCGCCGTAATTGGCCGCGTAACCATGGGAACATCACCAAAAATCCGGACCAGATCAAAATAGGCAAGAGCTCTTAGAAATTTTGCCTCGCCTATGTGGCGGTTTTTATTGACGACTACGGCGGCATCCACTGCCTCTATTTTCGTCAATATAGTGTTGGCCCGAAAAATCATCCGGTAATAGTTTTGCCAGCTGTTGCTAATTATAGCTAAGCGGCTATTGGCATTGAATTGATCGATAGCCACATTTTCAGCCTGATTGGGAATCTCCTCGGCAATATCTTCGCCGGGCAGATCGCCGAATTTCCAGAAGTTCTGGTATTGGGTTTGTAATGTGTTGTAAGAGGCCGTTATGGCATCCTGAAAGTCTTTGTCCGTTTTATAAACCACATCAACACTGACGTTTGATTTTGGCAATAACTCAATAAAATCTTTCGAACAGGAACTGATCAAAGCTGGACCTAGCAGGAAAAAGAGTATTTTTTTCATGGCCACTTTTCGTAAAAATGGTGAAGTTAAAAACCAAGATTTAGGCCAAAGACGATGCTTTTTGTCAATGGATAATTATTCTGATCGATACCAGGTGTCAGCGGATTATCACTATTGCTTACATCGGGATTAAACGCTTCATTTTTCGTGAAGAGAAACGGATTCGTTGCCGTGGCATAGAGCCGAAGCGAACCGAGTGAAAGTTTTTGCAAAAACGCCGACGGTAGCTGGTAACTCAGGGAAATCGTGTTGATTCGTAAATAGGTGCCCTCATCCAGGTACCTGGAATTCCAGGGATCCCGGTTGTTTCCAGTTGGCGCGTCATTCGGCCGGGGCACCTGACCATCGCCAGGATTTTGCTCTGATCTCCAGTACGAATTGGCCGATGCTAACTGGCGTACTCGTCCTCGCGTATTCAATGTCCCTAACTTGGCAACGCTTAAAATCTTGTTCCCTTGTGAGCCTTGCAGGCTAATGCTGAGGCTGAGGTTTTTGTAGGAGAACCGATTGGTCATCCCATAATAAAAATCAGGGTAGGGCGATCCCATAATGGTCTGGTCGGCACCGTCAATAATGCCGTCGGGTTTACCATCGGGACCACTGATATCCCGAAATCGGGTATCACCTACCCGCGAGGCAATGGTTGAACCCGGTCGGAAAATAGGACCTTTCGCTAGCTCGTCTGCGTTTTTGAAAACACCATCGGCGATCCAGCCGTAGAACATCCCAATGGGTTGCCCGATCATAGTGACATTTCCACCCGAATAAATTGGATCTCCCTGAGGCCCTAACTTAACAACTTCATTTTTATAGGTGGATACATTGATATCCGTACTCCAGCCAAAATTGCCCTCCAGGTTAACGGTATTTACTAAAAACTCCCAGCCACTATTTTTAACTTCCCCAATGTTTTGAAGCGCCGTACTGAATCCGGTGAGATCCGAAATATTCACATTTAGCAGCAGATCGGTATTGCGTGATCGGAAGTGATCAACAGTAAGGCCAATACGTCGTTTCAGGATGGAAAAATCAATGCCAAAATTGACCTGCTGTTGCTTTTCCCAGGTAAGATTTGGATTAGCCAGTCGACCGGGAGCAAACCCGCCTACTGCGGCCCCACCATACGTGTACTTCTCATAATTGAGGGTTGCATACTGATCAAAATTGCCAATATTGTTATTTCCCGTTTGACCGTAACTGGTCCGTAGTTTCAGTTCGCTGACGAAGGGGGAATTTTTCAAGAAATCCTCATCCGAAATACGCCAGGCGAGCGCCGTAGAGGGAAAGACACCGTATTTATTTTCGGACCCGAACCTAGACGATCCATCAGTACGAATGGAAGCCGTTATATAGTATTTGCTTTTGTAGTTGTAGTTCACCCGGGCGAGGTAGGAAAGCAGTGACCATTGGTAGGAGTCAGATGATCCATTGGTAATCTGTCCGCTAGCCGCACTCAGGCTGGGCACCAGATTATTCGGGTATTTGTTGCTGGTTAGAAAATTGGATTCGTAGTTTTCTTTCTGAGCGGTAAACCCGCCCAGTACGGTAAAATTGTGCGAGCCAATAGACGTGGCATAGTTCAGGGTATACTCCGTTAGCCAGTTTGTGAGCATGGCCGAGTTATCATTTCCAACGGCTGGCTCATTGAAAAAGGCCGGTATTTGCGGCTTGAAACTCATTCCTCTGGAGCTTAGCAGGTTCCCCCCTAACAGTACATTGAGCTTTAAATTATCCAGTAGTTTATATTCTGCACTAACATTTGCCAGCAGGCGCATTCCCTTTTGATTGGCTTTGACTTCATTGGCCAGCGCCAGTGGATTCGTTAGATTGGATGACCCGGCAAGACCACTAAAAACGAAGTAATCACCAGTGGGCGTCCGTAAGGGGAAGAATGAGTTGGCCATTACCGCCTGGGCAATTACCCCATCGTTAGGCCCCGTACCGGCTCCGGCAGCCAACACATTATTCGATTCGGTATAGGATGGATTTAAGTTGAATTTCACCGAAAGCCGCTTCGAAAATTGGGCGTCAATGTTCGCTCTGACGGAATAGCGATTAAAGTCACTATTAATGATAATCCCCTGCTGATTGAAGTATTCACCGCTCAGTGCATATTTAATATTATCATTCCCTCCGCTGGCGGTGAGCTGATACTGATGCTGTGGCGCGGTTCTGAGCACTTCATCCAGTGCATCCACATCATACGTATTGCGGCCCTCCAGTACATCGATTACCTCCGGCGGGACCTGACGAAACCAGGTGCTATAAGGACCGGAAACGCTTCTTCCTTCGTCGATATTTCGGTTGCGTATACCATCATAGTAATACTGGGCCTGCTCTTTGGCATTCATAAATTTGGGTCGCTTGGCAATTTTTTGCCAACCTAAATAGGTGTCGAACGTGAACCGGGGTTTGCCAGATTTTCCGCGTTTGGTATTAATGATGATGACCCCATTCGAGCCCCGTGATCCATAGATAGCCGTAGCAGACGCATCTTTGAGAATGTCCATGCTTTCGATATCATTCGGATTTAACGTCTGTATATTATCGGTAGGAAATCCATCAATGACATACAATGGGCCTGCCCCGGCAGAAATGCTGCCAATGCCCCGTATGCGTATTTGTGGGGCGGCACCCGGCTCCCCAGATACGGGTTTAACCTGCACACCCGCCACCTTACCCAGCAACGCCTGGTCTACACGGGCAACGGCCTGATCCTTAATCTGCTCTATACCAATCGAGGCAACCGAACCGGTTAAATCTTTTTTCTTAACCGTACCATACCCAACCACGACGACTTCATCCAACGCTTTTGTATCGGCTTTAAGCGTTATATTCAGAGTCGTTTTATTCCCAACTGCCACTTCCTGGGGCATATAGCCTACAAACGAGAAAATCAGTACGGCATCGCCATCAGGGATATTGAGGCTATATTTTCCATCTTTATCTGACGTAGTGCCTCGCTGGGTTCCTTTCACAACGATACTTACACCCGGTAACCCCTCCCCCTTTTCATCTACTATTTCACCCGTGAGGACATGATCAGCTTTGGCGGATTCAGAAAGTGGTTCATCCGCATTTTGTAGCGAAGGTGAAGCAGGAAAGTCACTTAACTCTTGCTGAGGAGCAGATCGGGGTAATGAAGCTACTCCCTGGGCAGAGGTAATCCGACGCACAACATACCCCCCTTTCTGAAGCTTTTTAAACCAGAATCCATGGGGTGTCAATAACTGGCGAAGGTTTTTCTCTAATGAAGCGGTGCGATCGAATTGATTAGCAGGTACCATGACCTGTTGCATAGATGCCTCCTCAAAAAGAATATCCACATGGTACAGGCGCTGGAGTTCCAGCAGCGCATCCTGCAACCGAATCGATTGGCTACGATTCTGATAAACAGGCTGTTTGATGTGAGTGGTCGCCAATAATTGAGCGGGAGCCGGGCTGAATGAGAACAAAAAGGCTCCCCAGCAGCCAGATAGTAGCCACTTTTTCATAGAGATTAGATGTTTAAGGGTTGACTATTGACGTTGTGTCGACTCAGGTGAAATAAGCTTTATCCCCTTGCCCTGACGGATCACGTCGAAATCGAAAAGTTCGACCAGGGCTTGTATAAGTTCATCCGCATTTTGGGCGTGAAAGGTGCCCGTAACATTTCGGTGTGCCAGGGCAGAATCCATTTGTACCACTAGGCCAAAATTATCAGCCAGTAACTCCGCGATTTCTGGCATTGGGGTTCGTTGAAAGTTATACTGATAATTTTTCCAGGCAGCTGCCGTCGTCTGTTCAACGGGTTGATGTCCCTTTTTGGGTGGTTCATTTGCCGACAGATTGACCCAGTCTCCTGGTTTCATGATTAATGTCTTGATCTGATTAGGCGTGGGATAGCGTAATTGAACCTTACCCCGGTTCAAGACAACCCGGGTTTTGTTCCGACGTGAATTGACGACAAACTCGGTGCCTAACACAATGACATCGACCTCATTGGGGGTATGTACCCGGAAGTGATCGTGGGATGGGGTATGCACAATCGCAAACTCAGCTTCACCTACCAAAAAAACCTCTCTTGACGCCGGACCAATGTGAAAACGGGGAATACGCAATTCTGAATTCGCATTTAGTGTTACCCGGCTTCCATCCGGCAGCACAATAGAACGGACCTCGCCATAGTCCGTAGCAATGGTCCTCATACTCCAGTAATCTCGGGTGAAGAAGCCCAGCGTTATCACCAGAGCAGCTACCGAAGCCGCTAAATAATAAGCTCGTAAATTCCATTGATTCAACTTTAAGACCCGGTTCGTCTCATCACGCTGCGGTACTGCCCTAATCTTCTGCTGAAAAACAGCGTAAGCAATCTCCGGATTTGTGATAACCTGAGGATGTTGATGCTCCCATTCCTGCAACCAGGTATAATATAACTGCTGGTTCTCAGAAGTTTGTAGCCACTCTCGCAAAAGTTCAATCTGCAATGGCGTCGTACGTCCATCAAAATGGGCAAATAATAGCTCTTTGTTAATCGCAGTTTTCATTCGATAAGGATTAGCTTCCCAGACTATATGATAACCCAAGTAGCAGCAGGCACAACTCCTGACGAAGCAAGTGTCGAAGGCTTGAGAGAGCTCGTGTAATGTGGCTTTCAACCGTTTTATGATTGATCTGGAGTTCCTGTGCAATTTCGGCATGGGAACGTCCGTCAAAACGGCTCATAATAAAGACTCGCTGGGCCTGTAGGGGCAACGTCCGTACGATTTCATTAATACGCCGGAGCAATTCATCGAGCTGGAGTATATGATCAGGCTGCTGTACAGCATCAGATTCATTTTCATCGGATACCAGGTCTAAAGAAGCGGATCGATGTAACTCAAATTTTAAATAATTTAACGCCCGATTACGAACAGCCCGGAATAAATAAGCCCGGTACGAGGTAGTAATTGTCTGGTAAATCTGATTATTCCAGAATAACAGGAAAACCTCGCCAACTATATCTTCGGTAGCCTGACGAGAATAAACAAACCGGATAACTGTGCTACACAAATCCCGGTAATAGGCCCGAAACAGAAGTTCGCAGCCTTTCTTCGGATCTGTTTTGAACGCCTGCCGGATGAAATACTCCGCATCTTGCTCATCATCAGGGTCAGCTGCGGAGCTACCCATGTGAATGGGTTTCACGGAATTTTTTACGTTCTGCCTCAAAGCGTCCGTGTACATTGGCTACTGGTAGTTGGGTTTACCCCTTATAGACAAAACCGGAGGCTTTACCCCTGAGTCAAATAGAAAAATTTTTATATATTTCTGAATTGGGCAAAGATTTAGCCCAGACTTTGGCATACGTTCTGGAAGTTTACTTTAGGCAATCTATGTCCAATAAGTCCTGGAAATTGTAAGCGAAACAAGGTCTTTGATATTGATGGGACTGTTCACAGTCGGAAATCAAGATTTTCCGTGATTCGTTTGCCTTCGTTTGTCAACCTATTCATGTACATACGAATCCGTTGCCGGGCAATCTCCATGTCCATGTTGTTAAGGTTGACATTGAGCAGGTCAATGAACCATGGGACTTTTATCGGGCTGAGAACCTATACCGTAGCAATCTCTTTCGCAATGGGCAACGTAGTGGTTTTCGACGCATCGAATACATCTTTATTGGTGGCATTCAGTAGCTTTTGGTATTCCTGATCCAGTATTTTGTCAAATAGTGTTTCGGAAAACAGATCACCCGGCACAGTACCCATTTCTAAATCAGTTTCTGTCAAGTTGGCCCCTTTGTGCAGCCATTCCCAGAGAATACTCAACCGAATCTCGCCGGTAGCCATATCCTCCATCAAGTATAGAATGTCATCATTATCAAAGAAATCGGCGGGTTTCAGCGCAGCTGCCTGCATCCCCTGGGCAAACGCATTACCATATTGCAAGGCCACGCTGAGCAGATTACGGGCACCCCGGATGTCGGTCGGAGCGGGTTCAAGCTGCATGAGGGCATCCGCCTGCGTGTAGGTTAATCGGGGAAACGGACGGCCCAGTTGATTGGCTTCGCCCACTTTTTCCCAGACTGGTCTGACAATATGCACCATTTTCCAGTGGGCAACCCATTTACCGCTGGCTCCAGCCTGTTGTTCCCGTTCGGCCCCGGCAACGGCTTTGGCCATGCTGGCGGCCACGCCCGCTTCTGAACCTACCGGAATATTCGGCTCCATGCCCCCTGCCACAGGGCGAAATTTCCGTTCTGATCAGGGGTATTTACCGCCCTCCGAACCCGATCTTCATAGTTCCGCATATAGCCATAGGTCATGGTGATTGCTTCGATGTTGGGATTGATGAACGTTTTATCCCAGGCCAGTGCATCGGCAACGTTATTGATGTAATCCCATCGTCCGGTATTATCCCAACAAAGTGCCTGCCCAAAGCACCCCGAATTTCCATTAACTGATGGGTGGCTTCCAGTTGTTCCACCAGTACGTAGACCTTAATGGTATCTACCGGCAAATCCAGATCGAAGCCGCCATGGCCACCCCATCGGCGTCGCTGATATGCCGGTCATCGAGGAGAAGGCCACGGGCCCGGAATAGCTTCGTGGTGAAATCCAGTTGCTCTTCTCAGTTCGTAATCGTCGGGTGTCCCAGAAACGACTCCGCCCACCGGTTCATCTCGGTGGCTACCTGTTCGGCAACGGCCAAAAAGAGTGGATCTTTGTGAATCGCCAATTTCAGATTTCGCTGGTTGTCGAGCGACATGGTGGCGATCTGCCCCAGCGCATCCTCCCCATCGAACATCCAGCCATCGGCACCCGACAGCAGCGCATAGGCTACGTTGCGAATGCTACTTTCCAGGGGTGCGTTGGGTTTGGCGGCTGGCCCGGTTCCCTGAATCCATTGACGCTGCAGATCGGGGGAATTCCTGCAGGTTGTCACGAATCACAATTGAATGAATAGGCATATAGTAGTTGATCTAACCCCGTATCGGGTTATTATTGGTACATAAAAAAGATAAAATGGCAGATCGCCTTTAGCCGGACACAAGCGAATCATGGGCCTGCCTCATCACGAAAACGGTCATGGTGATGGGGCCGTGCGCGCCCATTACCAGGGCCTGCTCAATGTCTGCCGTCTTGGAGGGCCCGCCAATGAACGCGCCGAAACCATATGCCCCTTCCCCAATTTGGTAATACGCTTCATGCAGCGTAGGCACAATGGTTTCAGCCTCTACTACTACGGCCAGGTGCTGACAGATGTAAGGCAGGATGCGCTGGCCCATTCGTTGTTCCGGGAGCCACACCGCTCCGTTCTCGGCGACGGCCAACTCTGCTTTTATAATGGCCAGTTCAACATCATTGAACGTATGCGGATCGACGGTGGCGGAGAGCAAGTCAAACGTATCACTCAACTGCAGAAGCGTCGTAATCATCCGCTTCGTTGAATCGAAGTTCTTTTTAACGAGCGCGGTCACTTGGGAAAAATCCGTCACTACGTATAGGTGTCCGCCAATGCTGGTAAACACATCACAATAGGTACTGACAATATCCTGGGTATCTCCCTTGAAAACATCAATATCAGGAAGCGGGCGGGTCGACGGCTTATTTTTCAACACCGCGGCTAATATGGTTTCTCGGCTACTCATTCCGTCTCTTGTAGGTTAAAGGAGGTTTTCTTTTGGTAAATCCCGGCGGCATAACTCATTTCGACTGGTTCTCCGCTTCGGGGGTCTGGTTGTTGTGTTTGGCATACCACTCGCCAAAGGACTCCTTCGGCCCATCGGGCATTTCCCGTTGTTTATACCAGGGGTTGAATTTGTTATTGACTGCGAATGGGATAGTATTCAGCACCCAGCGTCCGGCCCTCCCCATTTTAGAGTACGGCCCCGGCGACGACAACGTCCAGGCCATTGCCTTCATACTCAACACCTTCGTATTGGCCGCATATCCTTCCCGGACAATCACCTGCCGCCACTGATACAACTGATCATGGATGTTAATTTTGACAGGGCAGACATTCGAGCAGGAGCCGCAGAGGGTTGAGGCAAAGGGAAGATCAGCATGTTTTTTCATGTCCAGGTTAGGTGCCAGAATGGCTCCGATAGGCCCGGAAATGGTATTGTGGTAACTCAGCCCCCCACTCTTCCGATACACCGGACAGGTGTTCATACAGGCTCCGCACCGAATGCACTTTAAGGAATCACGAAACTCGGGACGACCCAGTTGACGACTCCGCCCATAATCAACCAGAATCAGGTGCATCTCCTGGCCTTCGCGTGGCTTTTTGAAATGGCTTGAATAGATGGTGATCGGCTGGCCGGTTGCGCTTCTGGCCAGCAGCCGTAGAAAAACGCCCAGGTGCTTCTTTTCAGGAACGATCTTTTCGAGCCCCATCGAAGCAATCTGCACCTCCGATAAATGAGCGCCCATATCGGCATTGCCCTCGTTGGTACATACCACGTATTCGCCGGTTTCAGCAACGGCAAAATTCACCCCCGTCAGGGCCGCACGTCGGGTAACGAAAACATTCCGTAAATGATTACGGGCAACCCGGGTTAGCAAGGTGGGGTCCGATACCCCTTTTTCAGTGCCCAGGTGTTCATGAAACAGCTCGCCAATTTCCTCCTTTCGTTTATGAATGCAGGGCAGGACAATATGGCTGGGGGGTTCGTTATCCAGTTGCTGAATGTATTCGCCCAGATCGGAATTGATAACGTCGACGCCCCGTTCGATCAGGTATTCGTTCAGGTGACATTCTTCAGTCAGCATTGATTTACTCTTGACCAGTTGGCGAATGTCTTTTTCTTTCAGGATAGAATACACAATGGCGTTATGCTCCTCGGCGTCGACTGCCCAGTGTACCTTTATACCGTTTTTGATGGCATTAGCCTCAAATTGCACCAGGTAATCGTCGAGATTGGATAGCACATTACTTTTTATCTGCGAAGCTGCTTCCCGTAGGGCCTCCCACTCCGGAATTTGCTTTGACGCAATATCCCGTTTCTGCCGTATCCACCAGAGGGCGCCATCGTGCCAGTTGACATGCTCCTCATCGCGGATAAACGCTTTGGCTAAGGCGGCATGGTCCTTTGTTTGTTTTTCCATCACAAGGTCGAGTTTAGAATTTCAGCGATATGTACGGCTTTTACAGCACTTTTATTCCGCTGTAGAATACCTTCCAGGTGCATCAGACAGGAGAGATCAACGGACGTAATGTATTCGGCACCATTTTTTGTGTGATCGGTGACCCGATCTTTCCCCATTTTCACCGATACGGCTTCCTCAGCTACGCAAAATGTTCCGCCAAAGCCGCAGCATTCATCCGGGCGATCCAGCGTAACCAGTTCCAGCCCGTCTACCATGTTCAACAACTGAACGGGTTTAGAGAACGGTAACGCATTAAGTTCGCTCATCTGCGCCAGGTACAACCCCCGCAATCCGTGGCAACTCTGGTGAATGCCTACTTTGTGCGGAAAGCGAGCGTTCAAATTTTCCACTTTCAGCACATCGGTTAGAAACTCGACCAGTTCATACACTCTCGATCGAACGTGCGCTGCCTGTGCCGGATCAGCAGTCGAATGGATATGTTGTTTCACATGCAACACGCAACTGGCCGACGGGGCTACGATGTAGTCAAATCCCGAAAAGTTTTCCAGAAAAAGATCATTGCACTCCTGCGTTAGATGATCAAATCCCGAGTTAGCCATGGGCTGTCCACAACAGGTTTGCCGGGGTGGATACACCACGTCGACCCCAAGTTTTCGAAGCAACTGCAACGTAGCAATCGCTGCCTGCGGATAAAACTGATTGACGTAGCAGGGAATAAAAAGTCCGACAGTCATAAAGGAAAATATAGGTTCAGGTTTAAAATCCGGTAGGCATTAAAACTTGTAGAGTAGCAGGCCATACCCAACCCCGGCAGGATCGGCAGTATTTGCCAGTTGGAAAGCCATATACCGGCCATCAGTCGACACGACCGGATTAGACGCTTTGCCCCCCTCATAATCATTAAAATGAGTGAGTCGAACAAAGTCTTTCCCGGTTCCGTCGAGTTTGAGTTTCCAGATATCGATATTAGCGGGACCGCGCTTGCCACCCAGCCAATCGCACTGCCGGTCGGCCTCAACCAGCGAATACTTGCCATCCGGGAAAATGCCTTCGCATTCGTTATAGGTCAGTGGTTTTTTAGAATGATTGACGACTTCACTGGTTTTCAAATCCAGGGTCATTGTCGACGCATTAAGACCGGTTTGTTTTCCTGCGGCATCCCGAACCGGTTCATACTGAACAAATGACATTTTTGAGTCATTATCAAAAAAATCCTGAGCCTCATACGGGTAGCCACTTCCCTCATAAACGGTCTTTTTATTGATCAGCCTGGGTGTCCCACCCGTTAGATCAACTTCGCAGACAATCAATCGGGAGGCTTTCTCGGCAAGCTCTGGCGCCTGATCATGCACCTGCGAGTACGCAATTTTCATACTCTTCTTCGAAATAGCGACGCCTTCGCTCATGTGAACGCCCAGCTTGACCGGTTTTGAGCCCGGCACTTTGCTTAAAAACCAGAGTTCATTATCCCTGGATCGGCTGATACGAATGTCTTCAAACTTTTCGGGCCCAATCAAAATATAGTCCCCACTTGCCAAATGCATTACCCGTAGGAACACGGCAGCCGGCACGTTGCAGGTCAGGCATTTAACCTGACGGGTTGCCAGATCGAGGACCATGGCATCGCCGAAGCTTTTGGTCATAAACGCAATTCGCTTGTTGTCCGGCGAAAAGTCGGCCCGCTCCCCAAATCCGGTCAGGACTTCAATATTTTTCGGCAGCTTATCGAGCGGACTCCCTGCCTTCCTTTTTTTCAACGTATCCTCGGTCGATCGTTCGCCACCGGCCGCACTATAAGGTAGCCGGAACTCCTCCCTGCCGGAAGCTGAAACGAATAAAATGGAAGCAATAAGGATGGTTAAGATTTTCATATAAGTAAGGGTTAATTTGTGGCATTCACTGTCGCCTTCCTGGCAATGTCGAGATCATTGACAACAGCCGGTCTTAGGTTTGCCCAATGAAACCGGAGGGAGTCGTCTGATTCGCTAAAATGAACCAGCGGCATGTCGTTATAAAGAGGTCGGGTAATGGCAATCACTTCGTCCCAGTACGTTAACGCCTGTTGTAAATACCGAACGGCTTCCTTTTTATTCGCTTCGTCACCGGTTAATCGATAGGTCTGCAAAGCAACGGCTCCCCGCAACTTGTGTGCATAATACAAACCCAGATTGGCCCAGGCCTGCACATCCGCCACCTCATAGCGCAGCGAATTCGGTCCCGTCGACTTGAGAGACTTTACCAAATCCAGCGCTTTCTGACAGTCCCGCTCCAGGTCCTGACTCAACATCAATGGGGTAATCCGGGATTTGGCAAAGCTCCCCCCGGCTGACACCGTTTTGACATACTCGGCCACCGAAACATAGTTGGCATCGGCCGGTGCCTGGCTGATCTGGCGGTCGATGGAAATGTACGCCATGTTCTTTTTAGTCAACGCCATGAACCCTTCGCTGTAGAGCGTAAAGTCCCAGGTAAAATCAAAGGCGGAGGCCAGCCGAAGGGGGGTTGAGGAGGCTAACGCATAGGCCTCCAGCAGGCCCTCCGTACCCTTGCCGTAACGCCGGACAAACTCGGCTTTGAAAACCCCATCGGGCGTAGCGGGGTTATACAGCAACCGACCCCAGAGCTGGTAGAACAACCACTGCCGCTCGAAAGCGTACTGCCAGTCATGAGCCTGACCCGCCTTCGTGAAATAGTCCTTAGCCGGAATGTAGCACTCTGAGCCCACGAAATAGCCACCTACGTAGGGCTGAGTGTTGGTGGCGATATGTTGGCGAATGAAGTCGGGAACGCCCCAGCGCAGACAGAAAAAGTCTTCATTGCGCATCATCCAGGCAATCTTGTAATTGGTTGGTTGAGGTTTGAAATACGTATCGTTGAGTTTACCCCCGTGGACTTTTATTAAGGTAGGCGATGAAAACGCGTGCGACCAGTTGAACTTTATTTCGGCCCAGATGGGTCCTTCCACAAAATCGAGTTGCTCCATCGCTTTGCGCGTCAGTTGCTCCGTTTCGACACTCGTAGACCCACCTAGTGCTACGTTAGCCGATAGCGGTATACGGTGAATGAGTTTTGCTTTCCGGTTGGCCCGTCGCATGCCTTCCAGAATGGTCTCCCCAAACCAGTCCTGGCGTTGCTGAGGGGTCATGCCCCACATAGCCTCGCCGTGGGTAAAGCCAAATCCCGACAGGTCGGGGTATTCGTTGAGCACCTGCGTGACACACTCGCGGGTGTACCGCTTAATCACCTCCGACGTATCGCCGGTTGCATGGATTTTATGATCCAGATTATCCATCGCTACGTTGTGTGCTTTGGCAAATTCAGGGCTCACAAAAATATTCCAGTTGACCAGATACGTATCAATCCCCCGCTCTTTGGCCAGTCGGAAAATACCCCGGTAAAGCGCCTGCCAGCCAGCCAGTTCAGCCTCGGTGAAGGGGCTTGCTTCGGGGAAGTTAGTGGGCCGGATCATGTAGGGAAACGGGTGGAGATTCCACAGGGTCAGGGCGTTGAAGCGATTTTGGGCCATCATGTCCAGAAACGCTTCCCAAAACCGAAGATCCCGGCACGTCTCCTGATGCAGGTCAAGCGCATAACTGTGTCGGTACGTATCCCAGGGCAGGTTGAATTTTATGGCCCGAAACGGCAAGTTGGCGCGTTCGTGACTGGCGTTGATTTTCTGCAATGGAACCCCATTTTTCACCTCATCACAAAGCGAAAGACAGCCGTACAAAAGGCCATTTTTCCCGTCACCTGTAATGGTAATTGTTCGGGCTGTTGATTCAATGGCATACGATTCTTGATCAGACTGACCAGGCTTTAGCGTAAGCTTTATAGCATATTCAGCCTGGCCATCCTTTAGCGTGTATCCTTTTTGGGAAAGCGTTTTCTTTATCTGGCCGACAGCATAGGCCGTTTGTGGCAAGTTATCAGGCTGCTGTATGCTGACGCTCTGCGACAAACCATACGGCTCAAATCCAGCTAAACCGATCAACAGAAACAGGGTTATTTTTCTCATGTTTTGTTCGATTTAATCGCGATAAAATGGGCAGTCACACACCATGAATCAGGCGGGCAATCAACCCATAGTCATCGTATTAATTTTACAATTCGGTAGGGCGTTTCTTTATTTAGGTCAGGATATATCTGGCCTGCTCCCTTCTTATCCATGATTTCGATAAAGTACATGAAATCCCATTCTGGTTTGATTTGCTCCGCGGGTACGGTTGCGCTATAGGTATCGCCAGACAGGGTCATCGCCAGCGTTTGATAGGCCAGTTCCTGATTTACGTTTCGGTAACGCAACCGAACCCACTTCACGCCCGCCGGAGCGCTTACCTGTAAGCTGATGCGAATGGGCTTACCCACCGGCGCATTCGTAACCGGCTGGTGAGAAATCTGAAAGTGGGGATCTACATTGACCTCCGGCAGGCCTTTGTAGGGTAATGCCGCGTTCGAAACGATTGGCTTTGCCGTACTGGCTTCGGCCCGTAAAGCGGTTCTTTTTTGTTCCAGAACAGCTAATCCTTTTTCCAGTGCCGCCAATTCGTCTTTCCAGTGTCCGCACAGATCGGCAACGCAGACGCCCAGCGCCAGATTCTCTGTGTATACATCACCCGCAGCGGCTACCAGCTTCCGCCAGGCGTCGACAGCGTCCCGTTCTTTGGCGACAGCTTCGTCAAAAGCGGCTACGTTCCGGGTTCGGTCGAAGATGCGATAATTGACGGCGGCCAGGATTCGATTTGAGTGATAAAGCGCCAGGTTTGACAAAATCTTCAGGTCGGTCAGCGTCGAAACAACTTCTTTAGTAGGGCTCTTTCCGGCAGCTTTTTCGGCATTGGCGATCAGCTGATTGAGTTCATCTGCCGTTTGGCGGAACCAGCGGCTGTTTGCGGAGGGTAGGATGCGGGGTATTTCTCCCCCTTCGATACGCATTTTGGCTTCTTCATCGAAGCTGGCAAACTGTGCCATGTCGCTCAGTTCGGCTTTGGCAAACGATGGCAAGTCCCCCAGCCGCTGCTTTTCGGCCCATCCGCGCGTTGTCGGGAAGCTGGTGTAGGGATAACTGGATGTAATGATACGAGGCAATACCCAACTGGCCTGATGGATGGCTTTGGAAACAAAGGGGGCAGCTTTTTCACCAAATCGTTGTTCAAATTCTTTGTTCCAGACTACCGGGTCTGTCCTGGGATTATAACCAATACGGCCAAACGTCTGGAAGAAATGCCAGTATCGCTCAAACTCATACGTATAGTATCGATAGGGCGCATTTAACAACTCAAACGGTTTGGCGTCGTGTGGCTGAGCTTCCATCTTGGTCGCCAGCGGTTCATTGATCTCAAATCCATCGCCGTCGTACAAGTGTGTACTTTCGGCAAATCGACGGGCATAGTCAGGATCACCCCACAGCAGGATTCTCGATGTGCCTCCGCTCCAGAGTTGCCAGTTCATCTTATATTTTTGCGGATAATTTAGCAGGTGGGCGTAACTGTGGCGAATGGGACTTTTATCCGGGTTCACCAGCGTTGGGTGGTACGGCATACCCATCTGTTCCATCCAGAATTTGGTATTGATCCGAAAGTTTACGCCTACCTTCAGCGCACTTTGAATCACCGATTCGGGCAACTCTTTGGCGCGCAGATCCAGTTGCAGGTTGGGAGCCGCCGTTTTCATCATCTGAAACACATCCGTCCAGAAACTTTCCTGTTCCCCTTCTTTCAGGCCCGATTCGTTGTGCATGCGAAACTGAATGGCGTCAAGATTGGGGACCTGTTTGACAAACTTCACCAGCGCCGTTTTCGTGTAGGCCGTCAGATTGTCGGCATTCAGTCCCCAAACCAGGCCTGGCACGGGTTTATCGGGCGCGTCTTTCGTTCCAGGAATACCACCGCCCTGCACCCCACCCCGGTAAATGTGATCCCAGATACCAACGGTAAACTCAATCCCCCGATCGTGTGCCAGTTGGATCAACCGGTTGAAGGCATCCAGATTGCGTTGCTGCTGCTGGGGCGTAATACCCACCATTTGCACATCAGGATACCCCTCTACGTTGAAAAAATAGGGATAACAGGGTGCCAGGAACCCGCCGTTTTCATAGCCGAAGATAACGACCAGCTTATTAAACCTGTTTTGGGCCAGTAAATCCAGGTAGCTGACCCAATGGTTTTCATCGTATAACCGACTTTCCCAATAGGCCCGGTTCATGGTGTAGATAGAAATGGCCCGATTGCTAACGGCGGGCTTTTCCGTTATTTCGCTGACTTCACTCAAGGGCGTTTTTGAATCCTTGCTCCAGCCAATGCGATTAGCCACATCCAACAGACCATACATCAGCCCACGGTCATCGGAGCCGCTGACAACCCACACCGGCTTCTGAGCCGAGCTGGTCTTCCAGATCGTTAGGGATTCGGCTCCCGTTGGCACCGGACGATTCCCCGTTTTCAGCAACGAAGCAGCCGCTCCCCCCCCTACTGCCAGACCCGATACAAGAACGATTTTCCCCCGAGCCTGACTCATTGAGGCTACGTTCTCGAACGAAATATGCTTCGCCCGTAAGGCGTCCGTCACTTTTTTCAGGCCATGCGCAACCGCAACACCGGGCTTTTGATCGTTGATGATCGAGACAGCAGGGGTTTCCGTAGCCGCATAGCCCATCCCGTTGACGATCAGACAGAGTACGGCTAAAGGAAGTAGGAGTTGTTGGACGAAGCACAGTAATTTCTTCATAAAAAAGGCTGTTTTAGAGAATTATACGAATGTTCGAATTCGGTGTATAGCTGGCTACCGCTTATTACTTAGCATAGGAAACCAGGGCATTTCGGGCAATTTCAATGTCGTTGGCAACGGCTGGCCGAAGCTTTTCCCAATGAAAAAGATGAGTTGGATCAGGAACGGCGCGCTTCCCATCGTGAGGGTAACTGTAAGCGGCTAGCGGCATATCATTGTACAAGGGGCGGGTAATGGTAACGACCTCATCCCAGAAGTGCAGCGCCTTTTCCAGACAGCTAATCGCTTTTGTTTTGTTGGCCTCTCCACCGGTTAACCGATAGGTCTGCAAGGCGACCGCCCCCCGCAGCTTTTGCGCATAATACAAACCTAGATTGGCCCAGGCCTGCACATCCGCCACCTCATAGCGCAGCGAATTTGGTCCCGTCGACTTGAGAGACTTTACCAAATCCAGCGCTTTCTGACAGTCCCGCTCCAGGACCTGACTCAACATCAGGGGGGTGATTCGGGATTTGGCAAAGCTCCCCCCAGCCGACAGCGTTTTGACATACTCGGCCACCGAAACATAGTTGGCATCGGCCGGTGCCTGGCTGATCTGGCGGTCGATGGAAATGTACGCCATACTTTTCTGATTCATGGCCATAAATCCCTCGCTGTACAGGGAAAAGTCCCAGGTAAAATCAAAGGCGGAGGCCAGCCGAAGGGGGGTTGAGGAGGCTAACGCATAGGCCTCCAGCAGGCCCTCCGTACCCTTGCCGTAACGCCGGACAAACTCGGCTTTGAAGACCCCATCCGATGTAGCGGGGTTATACAGCAACCGACCCCAGAGTTGGTAGAACAACCACTGCCGCTCGAAAGCATACTGCCAGTCATGAGCCTGATCCGCCTTCGTGAAATAGTCCTTAGCCGGAATGTAGCCTTCCGAGCCCACGAAATAGCCACCTACGTAGGGCTGAGTGTTGGTAGCGATATGTTGGCGAATGAAGTCAGGAACGCCCCAGCGGAGGCAGAAAAAGTCTTCATTCCGCACCATCCAGGCAATCTTGTAGTTAGTCGGTTGGGGTTTGAAATACGTATCGTTGAGTTTACCCCCGTGGACCTTTATGAGCCTGGTCGAGGAATGTCCGTGCGACCAGTTGAACTTTATTTCGGCCCAGATGGGTCCTTCCACAAAATCGAGTTGCTCCATCGCTTTGCGCGTCAGTTGCTCCGTACTAACACTTGTTGAACCACCCACATTCGTTCCTGCTTCGAGCGGTACCCGATGAATGAGTTTTGCTTTCCGGTTAGCTCGTCGCATCCCTTCCAGAATGGTCTCCCCAAACCAGTCCTGGCGTTGCTGAGGGGTCATGCCGACCATCGCTTCACCGTGGGTAAAGCCAAGTCCCGACAGGTCGGGGTATTCGTTGAGCACCTGCGTGACACACTCGCGGGTGTAACGCCTGATGATTTCAGACGTATCAGCGGCACCATAATGAATCCGTTTCTGCGGATCACTGATCGCTACGTTGTGTGCTTTGGCAAATTCGGGACTCACAAAAATATTCCAGTTGACCAGATACGTATCAATCCCCCGCTCTTTGGCCAGCCGGAAAATACCCCGGTAAAGCGCCTGCCAGCCAGCCAGTTCAGCCTCGGGGAAGGGGCTTGCTTCGGGGAAGTTGGTGGGCCGGATCATGTAGGGAAACGGGTGGAGATTCCACAGGGTCAGGGCGTTGAAGCGATTTTGGGCCATCATGTCCAGAAACGCTTCCCAAAACCGAAGATCCCGGCACGTCTCCTGATGCAAACTCATGGCCTCGCCCTCCCGGTACGCATCCCAGGGCAGGTTGAATTTTATTGCCCGAAACGGCAAGTTGGTCTGATCATGGCTGGCCCTAATTTTCTGGAGTGAAACGCCATTTTTCACCTCATCACAAAGCGAAAGACAACCGTATAGAAGCCCCCGTTCATCCCCCCCTTCAATCGTGATCTGGTTCCCGGCATGCTGAATTGAGTAGGCTTCTTTACGGATGGCAGTCGCATTCAGCGACAGTCTGATGACATACTCACTGGCCTCTTTTCGAGATGACTGTCCCTGCTTTTGAAACGTTTTTTCAAGCATCCGAACAGCATACTCAGCCTGAGGCAACGAATGGTCATAGATCATGTTCACCCGCTGCGAAAAAGCTGACGGGCAGATTCCGATCCAAAGACTGATTAGGATGAGTATGTTTTTCATAACGAATGATATCGTATCAAGCCTGACGCACAAGGAAATACGGCTGATTTGTTAACGTAGCGTTAAAGCCCGGATATAGCGAGGCCGTTTCCGGGCTTTCCTGCAATTCGAAATAATACTGGAGTGGATAGGGCGAATTGGTATAGGCCGCCGGGATGGTGGCTCGATACTGCTGGCCTGCGGCCTGCATCTCCACCATTTCGTATCGTTCTGCCTGATCAACATGCCGATAATACAGACGAATCGATTTAATGGCCTTTGCCGGTGACAGTTCTATCGGAACCGCCTGCCCAGCCTGGAAAGGCTGCGGCTGCGGATGGCGACAGTCGGTCACGCTACGTCTGGGACGACCCATGGCAATCTGGACGGCAGCCTGGGCGCGACCTGCTGACGTGTCGGCACTCCGTTCGGCTTGCTCCAGCTTTTGGGTCATAGCCGCCAGGTCCTGATCGATAGCCGGTAACCGATCGAGCCAGTGCCCCCGTAAAAACGGCTGTTCGCCCACGGTAATATCGGATTTATAGACGCCTTTGGCCTGATTAGCCAAATCTGCCCAGACGCTTCGGGCGGTACGATACGCTTTCAGCGACTGTTCCAGCGCGCTGCGGTCGCCGGTTTGGTCAAAGATGGCATAGAGTACGCCCGCCCGGAACTTGCTGGCGAAGAATCGGCCCAGAGCGATTTGCATGGCTATGTCGATAGCTATTCGCCGAAACGCCGGTTCTTTTGTATTACTTGCTTTCGCCTTGAGCAGCGCCAGGTGTTTTTCCGCCTCTGTGGCGTAATCTTCCAGCCATTGCGCCGTTTCGATGGGTGTATACTTACCCCCATGTTCGCCTTTTAGTAGTTCTCGGGTATAGTCGTTTATGGATAAAAACAGTTGCGGATCGAGCGGGCTAACATTCGCAAAGACTTTAGGCGATGGTGTGTCGTAGAGATGAGTGAGGTTGCCATTGATGGTTGGATCAACGATAGGCTGGTTGGTATATACCTCGGGCCAATACGTATTGTTTCCTGCCGACGTACCATGTGCGGTTAACACAATGGGCAGCATCCGACTGGCATTGGCCAGGGCCTGCCCGGCCGATGCAGCCCCGGCTCCAAACTGGTTTGTCAAATAACGGGTCCAGGTAGCGGGTTCAGCATCGGGATTGTAGAGCAGCCTCCCAAAAAGTCGCAAACTATAGCGGTATTTCTGCCAATCCCAGCGAGGTTCTAACGTAGCATCGGCATAGGCACAACGTCCGCCAGCAATACCCGACCCCCGGCGTCCTTTAAACGAAAGGGGCTCCATCAGTTCAGCCCCAGCACTGCCACTAAAGCTAAACGCCCGGGCATGGGCAGCCTGCGTTAGCGGATCACCCCACAACAGCAGTCGTTGGGTACCGGGCCAGATGCGGTGCAGCACCCGATACGGCCGTTTTTCTTTTAACAGGTCGCCGTACCCATAGCGCATGAAGCTGCGCGAGCCTTCGCTCAGGTTCATCAGAGTCGATGTCTTTTTCTTCGGATCGGGAACTTCCTGCGCGCGAATGTCGGCCTGATGGTAGGGCATTCCCAGATGCTCAGCCCAGTATTTTGGCGAAATCACGATGGGCAGTCCTGTGTTTACGGCCGAATCAATCATCGTCTGGTCCATGCCCTTCGAATGCATATCGATTTCTACTTTCCGTCCACAGCTGGCCACCCCTTCAAATACAGATTGCCAGAACTTGTAACTGCCTTCATTCACGCCACTTTCACCGTGGACGCGGAAGGTGACACCGCTAATGGCCGGACAGGTTTGTAGTAGTAAACGCACGGCATCCCGGCAATAGGCCCCATGATTTTCGGGCGTTAATCCAGCAATGGTATAATTTGGCTTGGGGCTGTTAATCCACTCATACCCGTGCATCCATAAACCCAGTTGAAACTGCATCCCACGCGCAACAGTCTGCTCACTGATGAATTTCAGCATCGCCAAATTCTGATCCCGCTCGGCATCTGGCAACTCCGGCACCCGGACATTATAGCCCGGTACCGCCAGCAGGAACGGGTACGAAAAAAGAAAATACGCGTCTGTTACGTTCCGAAGAAAGTCGTAGCCAATACCCAGGCTCAGGTTAAACCGATTGAAGCGTTGTGTTGCCAGCATCGACAGGTACTCGGGCCACATCGCCCGGTCGTTGTACCAGCCTTTATCTTCAACATCACTGACAAACAGACGGGTAAGGCTCCGAATGGCGTTGGCCGGTTTTTCAACAAGCACGTTCCGGTTCGAGAGCGAAACGAGGGGCTGGGCTTCGTAGGTTACCTGATCGGCGAGTTCAAGCACGGCGTATACCAATCCCCGTTCATCGTGACCACAGGCCAATAGTACCGGCTTACCAGCTATCCGACCCGGCACCAGACCCAGGGCTTCGGGCACAGCCGGAATACGGGTTTCAGCCCCCTTCAGCAGCGGGCGGGCCAGGGCAGAAGCGGCCCCCGATACGGCAATGCACAGGTTTCCGGCCCTGGCCTGCTCAGGTGTAGTACAAAGTTGCACCGCAATGCCCCTGGCTTTCAGGGCCGTCTCCAGTTCATTTGTTGCCCATTGTACCGAAGGCAA
Source organism: Spirosoma sp. KCTC 42546 (assembly GCF_006965485.1). Lineage (NCBI taxonomy): Bacteria > Pseudomonadati > Bacteroidota > Cytophagia > Cytophagales > Cytophagaceae > Spirosoma > Spirosoma sp. KCTC 42546. Next base: position 3,795,161 of record NZ_CP041360.1, on the reverse strand, counting down.
GCCCGCAACGGCATCACTCCGATCCAGTACAATAGAAACTCCCTGTAGCTTTTCGCTACCCAAACTCGCAAAATTGGCTCCCAGCGTGGTTATTCCGGCAAGTTTCAGAAAATGTCGCCGACTCACAGCTGCCTCGTCCCATTCAGTATTACAATGCATACGATACGTGGCTGAATTATGTAGTTTACCCAAATCTTCGTCCGTAGGAACCCTCGACAGGTTGGCCCCACTCGGGAGTTCCCTACGAACAAAACCCAAATTTCCTCTCTGCTTACTTACTATTCATAGCCCGCATTCTGCGCAAAAACGGCAGGGTTGTGGATAATTTCCAATTCTGTGAGGGGAAGCGGAAAAACGGTCATATAGGGTTTCATGCCAAACGGAGCCATAACGGATAAGGCGCGCCCCGTTCTAACCAGATCGAACCAGCGATGACCTTCCAGATACAGTTCCAGCCGTCGTTCGAGATACACTTTTTCGCGAAAATCGTCTTTTGTCAGGCCCGTGTAGCCCGTGAGCCCAGCCCGCTGGCGAACCTGATTCAGGTAGGTGAGCGCTTCGGTGGTTTTTCCATTTTCGTTCATAGCCTCCGCCAGCATCAGCAGCACATCTGCATACCGAAGTACTTTCCAGTTCGCCGGGCTGTCGTTATTGGCTTTCAGCGGAGCCATATATTTTTTGGAAAAGGACGTAACCCCTGTTGTCGATAAGGCCACAAATTTTCCATCCGCTCCAATGACCCCGGTAGCCACGCTAACATCTTTACGCAGATCTTTGGGATCAAAGGCGGCAAACATACCTGCCGTTGGGTTACCCCCACTAGCGGCCGTAGCACCGGTCAGAATGCCATAAATCCGGGATAATTCATCGACAAGCGCCTTCCCACCCGATTGAAACTCCAGGGTGAACGTATTGGTAAAGGTGCTTCCCAACCCTATTCCACCCGCCAGATATTCAATATCGAATATGTATTCGCTATGGTGTTCGTCTTTGGTGTAATCGAATAAATCGTTGTAATTCTTCAGTAAGACGTACCCAAGCGTGGTTACATCTTTCAGTTTTTCCTCAGCTTTCACAAAATCCTTTCGGGTCAGGTATACCTTTCCTAATAACGCTTTAGCCGCTCCCCGGGTAGCCCTGCCAACATCTGCGCCTGTGTATTTTACCGGCAGCTTTGTTTCGGCATCCAGCAGATCTTTAATAATGACTTCATCATAAATCTTATCGGCTTTTTCCCGGCCCGTCTGGTATGCTGCTTCCAGCGTAATGGGCGTAGTGACCATGGGCAAATCGCCAAAAATCCGCACCAGGTTGAAGTAAGCCAGTGCCCGCAGAAATTTAGTTTCGCCAATATGACGATCTTTGTTAGTAACCACGGCCGGATCGGCGTTGGCAATTTTAGCCAGCACAGCGTTGGCATTCGTAATGATGCTGTAATACCCCCGCCAGCTGGTTAAGAGGATATTGTCGCTATAATCCGTCAGGAAATTATCGACCCGAATCGATTCCAGTCCATTGGCCAGGTCATGCTTGGTATCATCGCCCCGCAGATCCCCAAATTGCCAGAAGTTCTGATACGGAACCCGAAAGCCACTGTATACGCCAACAACAGCATCCTGGAAGTCTTTATCCGTTTTGTACAAAACATCAACACTAACGGTAGATACGGGCGTAAGCTCAATAAATTCTTTATTGCAGGACGTCATCAGGAGGAATACCAGTCCCAATGCGCAGGATGTACCTTTCATCATTTTTTTCTCGTTTAGTTAGGACGGATGCTCATTAAAAACCAAAACTTAAACCCAGGATCAAGCTTTTCGGCAAGGGGTAATCATTCATATCCATACCCGGCGTCAACGGATTATCGCCATTGCTTACGTCCGGATTAAAGCCCATATTTTTGGTAAAAATGAAGGGATTGTTGGCGTTCAGATAAATCCGAAGTGACCCCAGTTTTGCTTTCTGGGCTAATTTGTCGGGTACTGTGTACCCCAGCGAGATATTATTTATCCGCAGATACGTGCCCGTATCGAGCCACCGCTGGCTATACTCCCCACGCACGTTTCCCGTTGGCGCATCGTTGGGCCGGGGCGTGTTACCATCACCGGGCTCCTGCTCTGATTTCCAGTAGTTATTCTGCGACGCTGCGTTGCGGAACCGGGACCGGGTTGCGTAGGTCGACCGCCGGGCAATGCTGAGCAGCTGGTTGCCGCTAACGCCCTGCAGACTGACACTTAAACTCAGGTTTTTATACGAAAACCGGTTCGTCATCCCATAGTAAAATTCCGGATAGGGCGACCCCATAATCGTTTTATCAAAACTGTTGATAACCCCATCGGGCTTCCCATTGGCTCCGCTGACATCCACAAACCGTAGATCACCCGGCCGGGAGCGGGAACTTGTTCCCGGACTAAAAACCGGCCCTCTATCCACTTCGGCCTGATTCAAAAAGACACCGTCGGTCAGCCAGCCGTAAAACATACCAATCGGCTGACCGATCATGGTAATGTTTCCGCCCGAAATAATGGGATCGCCACTGGGGCCAAGCTTGACCACTTTGTTTTTAAAAGTAGAAATATTGAAGTCGGTCGTCCATTTGAATTGGCCTGTCGTGTTTACAGTACCGACCGAAAACTCCCAGCCCGTGTTACGTACTTCACCAATGTTTTTCAGGGCCGTACTGAATCCCGTAATGCCAGGCGTATTGACATTTAATAACAGATTGGTATTTCGGGATATGAAATAATCGATATTCAACCGGAGCCGATTATTAAAAAAAGCGGCATCGACCCCCGTATTCAGTTGCTGCTGAGTTTCCCAGGTTAATAGCGGATTGGGTAATCGGCCCTGAATAAACCCGGCAGCTGGCACTTCGCCCAGCGGATATTTCTGGTAATTGATCGTTGCAAACTGTTCAAAATTACCAATGTTGTTATTCCCGGTTTCACCATAGCTGGCTCTGAATTTAAGCTCACTGATCGAACGAATATCACGCAGGAAATTTTCGTCCGTTATGCGCCAGGCTAAAGCTGCCGACGGGAAAACGCCGTATTTCTTATCGCTACCAAAGCGGGATGATCCGTCCGTACGAACCGAGGCTGTCACGTAGTACTTACTGTTGTAGTTGTAATTGACCCTCGCCAGATACGAGATTAAGGACCATTGATACTGATCTGATGTACCGTTGGTAATGATACCACTAACGGCACTGAGCGTAGGAACCAGATTATTGGGGTATTTATTGCTCGTCAGGGAGTTGGACTCCCCGGTTTCCTGCTGAGCTGTAAAACCTGCTAATCCGGTCAGGTTATGCTTCCCAAAACTTTTCGCATAGTTCAGGGTATATTCGGTTAGCCAGTTATAACTCGCAGCCACATTATCGGTACCTGTAGCCGGTTCATTGAAAAAGGCAGGCAGTTGCGGTACAAAACGAGATCCTTTACTACTCAGCAACGTAGCGCCCAGCAATACGTTAAATTTGAGTCCGTCCAGTATGGTGTATTCGACATTGACATTCCCGAGTAGCCCAATTCGTCGTTGTTTATCCTTTACCTCCCTGGCCAGCGCAGCCGGATTGTTGAAATTCCCGACGGCATCGAGTCCGTTATACCAGAAGTAGTCTCCTTTATCGTCATAAATCGGGTAAAATGGATTAACCGACGTGGCCGCCCCCATCACACTAAAATCACCGGCTCCCACCGTCACTCCGCTTGAGTTCACATTGCCCTTATCGATAAACGACGGGTTAAAATTTAGTTTCACCGCTAATCGATTCGACAACTTGGCATCCAGATTGATCCGCAGGGAGTACCGTTTAAAGTTGCTGTTTATAATCAGCCCATCCTGATTAAAATACTCTCCACTAACGGCATATTTTACGTTCTCACTGCCACCCGTAGCAGAAAGCTGGTACTGCTGCTGAGGAGCCACCCGTAATACTTCGTCCAGCGGTTCAACATTGGTGGTATTACGTCCGTCCAGCACATCCATGATCAGCTGCGGCACCTTAAACGTCCAGGTATTACCAGGCCCTGAAACATTATTTCCGGCATCAATATTTCGATTTTTAACCCCATCATAGAAGTACTGTGCCTGTTCTCTGGCGCTCATAAACTGAGGCACTTTCGATACCTTCTGCAAGCCATAATAGGCATCGAACGAAATGCTGGCTTTACCCGCTTTTCCCCGTTTTGTGTTGATAATGATCACGCCATTTGATCCCCGTGAGCCGTAAATAGCGGTTGCAGAAGCATCTTTGAGGATGTCCATGCTTTCGATGTCATTGGGATTCAGCGTTTCAATCGTTTGCGTTGGAAAGCCATCTACTACGTAAAGTGGGCCAGCTCCCGCCGAAATACTCCCGATTCCTCTGATCCGGATTTGTGGAGCAGCACCTGGCTCTCCGCTAACGGGCTTCACCTGAACGCCTGCCACTTTTCCCAACAGTGCCTGATCGATCCGGGTTACCGACATTTCCTTTATTTCCCGACTGTCGATCGTACCCACGGCCCCGGTTAAATCTTTGCGTTTTTGGGTTCCATAGCCCACCACAACAACTTCTTCCAGCGCTTTCGTGTCGGCTTTAAGGGTTACGTTCACCGTTGTCATATTGCCGATCGTCATTTCCTGGGGCAAATACCCCACGAATGAAAAAATCAGGACAGCCTCGTTATCTGGTACACTCAGCGAGAATTTACCATCCTTATCCGACGTAGTGCCTCGCTGAGTTCCTTTAATGACAATACTCACGCCGGGCAACCCCTCTCCTTTTTCATCCGTGGTTCTACCCGTAACCGGCCTATCCGCTTTGACTAGTTCGTCGTCCGTTTCCGGTTGATCCACGGCGGGTATGTCCAGTTGCTTTATCAACTCGGTCTGAATCGGCGATTTTTGCTGGGAGGACACTTCCAGGATGGGCGCCACCCGACGTACGACATAGCCCCCTTTTAGCAGCTTTTTATACCGAAACCCGTTTGGTATCAGCAGTTGACGGAGATTTTTTTCCAGGGTAGCTGTACGATCGAGTAGGCTGACAGGCACGGTGATCTTCTGCATCACTTCTTCCTCAAAAAGGATATCTACCCGGTATATCCGTTGTAATTCCAGTAAAGCTTCCTGCAACTGTATCCGCTGGGTAGCCTGTTGGCGATAAACGGGCGGTTTGGTGTAGGCAGTAGCGAGCATTTGTGCCTGGGTGATGCAAATTGTAAGCAAAAAGACACCCGAGCAGCTGGATAATAGCCACTTTTTCATAGAGGAATAGTTTAAAGGTTTAGTTATTGAATCGTATTGGGTTCGGACGATAGAAGTTTTATTGATTTCCCCTGACGGACCACGTTTATGTCGAATAAATCGATCAGCGCCTGCAGCAATTCATCCGAATTATGGGCATGAAATGTACCGGTTACCTTTCCCTGCGTCAGCGTCGAGTCGAGCTGAACCGTCAATCCGAAATTATCCTTCAGTAAATCAGCAATTTCCGGCATTGGCATCCGCTGGAACGTGTACTCATAGTTTTTGATGAAATATCCGGCATCCGGCTCTGTTACCGGATTGCCCGTTTCATCAATGGGTTTTAATAAAGTTTCTGACTTTTGCTTGAAGGCTCCCAGCTGCATTGGCCACGGTCATTAGGGTTACTCCTTATAGACAAAAAAACAGCCTTGACCCCCGAGTCAAATAGAAAAATTTTTAGAAAAATATGAACCTGGCAAAGATTTTCCGTTTATTATGATACGTAGCAGAATTTTGATTGACTCGTCCTGGCTTAAGACAAAAGCACCTAAACCCCATTGCGTTTGTTGCAACCAGCTTCCCTTACTCTATGGTAGCTTTAATTTTGGCCTTTTTATAAGGCTTCTTTTTGGTAAGCATGTTCAAATTATCACCACCAGCTTTAGAGCGGAGGCCATTACGGCCACTATTTGCCCTTTCTTAAAAGCATAGCATACATAGGAAGAAGCAGTATAGGGGTTGCCAGATTGCGTATGATGACGCCCCAAGATTGATTTTATTTAAGGCTTCAATCTCGGTATTCAATGATGCCTGCACAATCCGGCAATTTTAGGACGGCTCACCCCAACAAGCTCATCAGATGCAGGGAGAGTTAACAAAAAATGGCGCGTTCGAAAGCGCCCACAGCCGGATAAGGTGCAGCCTAAGGAAACGAAGGTTGTCGCTTAAAATCTGTCAAGTAAAACCAGGGTAATACACATTTTCAAGGCTAGACACCGGCAGGAAGCCCTCGTTCAAAAAAGACCATAAACAAATCAATATTTAAGTAGGAGTCTTCCTCTGTTTGAATGGTATTTACTTTATAATCGGCTAACTGGTTATCAAACAAAGTGAATTCAGGGAAAAGACTAGTAATTTCCGTTAATAGCTCCGATATGTAAAGTTCGTGCGATTTAGTAAATGGAAAATAGGATGCATAAGTAATTGGACGTGCACGGTTAGGGTTCCGCGAGTAATCATAAACTGGACGCTGATTGCTCAGCGGGGCATTGAGATCGACATAGAGCAATCCAATTTTTTTGCCAATGAAACTTAAGAAAACAACAATCGAACAGCCAGGTTCAAGATTTTCCTGCTTAATGCCAATGATTAGTTTGTAGGCCTGACGGGTCATCAACTCATGATTTCGTATAAATTGAATCCATGATTTTTCCTTAATCCTTTCAACTAGTTTGGTCCATTCACCAGCAGCCGCTTCTGCCTCTTTCCAAGCCCTTTTAAGTTGAGCCGGAAACAAGGCTAAAAATTCCTCATGAGTGAGCTTAAGCGATATACCATCGGGAATTAGCTCCAAAGGATAGTATTTTTCAATCGTCGAAAGATAGTCGGATAGTTCTTTATCTGCAGTCTGCTGCATACTGTCAAAACTGTTGTATAAGTACCTATATGTTGTGTATTTTGAAATAGCTTTAATCATCATGCCAAAAATACTCTCCTGTTTCCATGAGTTGTTCTACTTCGGGAGGAATTAGTTTATACGTGAAAACCACATGAATGACATAGGTTTCGCCCACTAGATAACCCGGCTCGTCATTAACCGTGACCATCTCGCAATCATTGATTGTTAATTCATAATAGGTGATACGACGCCACCCTAAGCGGCCTTACCATCCCAGTGCTCCTGGCTCAACCTGATGGAAACCTGCATTGACAAGTAAAAGCCTGGCGATATTCACTCCGATTTAACCGATGTGATGCGCTACCTCCAAGCCCAGATTGCGGAAAAAGGCCCGGCTATTCGCTTAACGCATCAGCCAACGCGTAACGACATCGGCCTTGAGTGGGGCGTACGCCATACGGGTTCCTATCGGGATATTCAGCATACTGGGAGTACAACCGGGGTTCCCACGCATATCTCAGCTTTCCCTAAGTTAGGAAGTGGGTGTGTGATCCTGACTAACAGTAAAGCGAACCTGAGAAAGCTAATTCTGGGTATGCAGGCTCTTCTTAAACGAAAGAAATAAGCTAAATGTCTCTTTAAACGCTCCCACTTGAGACGAGAGAAGCTTTCCGTGATGCCTCAATATTCGGTGGCGTTTTTTGTACCTTCAGCTATCTCACAGGCTCTAGAATTCAGTATCCAATAGGCCGGTCCACCGATTGTGATGGACCGGCCTATTGCCCATATCCTATTGGCTAAAGTCTGTTGCCTGAGGGGCAACTGTAGCTGGTTGCCCCGGTTTGGGGCGTTGGTGTTTTAGGCCGAATTGGGTACAGCCACGATCAACCGCCATTTCCGCTGGTCCCAGAAACGGTGCCAGACCCCAGCCTCATCCGCCTTGTAGAAGCCGGACTTGCGCTCAGGCTTGCCCGGTTCAATGATCGTCCAGCAATCTCCTCGCAGTAATCCACACAGCTTGTGTATGGTACCCGCCTGTACCTCATGAGTTGTCCCCGGTAGGCGCTTCACTTTCTTCAGGGCCAACTTCCCGTCGGCTTTTAGCTCCGCAACAACCTCAACGTATCCGCCTGATAAAATGGTACTGCGAAAGGGCCATGGGTGATCATGAAACAGTTCGTCGTTAGCCGCCGTAAAATGATGCAGTACCCGGCCATCGCCTAGGTGAAATTTGGTAAACGTTTTATTCATTCGCTCTACGCGAACGATGCCTTCCGGGGTTGAATATGATTGCATACATTTCGTTTAGCCTGAGCATTGGGACGCCCTACAGGCTTTTGTTGATAAAGGCACTAACCCAACCAGCCGTTCCCACCTTGTTTTTACCTACAAAAATAGCAACGAAGGTAGTTGGGAGGAACATTAACTACGCTTTAGGAGTCTGCCTGGCTTGGAAATTTCAGCGCTACTGACTCTGCCATGTCTGCCAGTCAATTCCGCAACGAGCGGACTGGCCGTTCGGTCACGAATTGACTATTTCCAACCAAGAGCCGTATGTTGATTTATTTTAAACGAATTTAACGGCTGCCGTGGCCCATTGGTCAAAGACACTGAAATCTCCTGGTAGAATTCAATTTTCAGATAAGGCTCCTGTTTGAGACCAAAGAGCGTTCATAAAGCTACACCCTAATTGGCTGGTGCGGGCATTGTACCCGACGCTTCCACCACCAGTCATCCCTTACAAGTTGGTACTGGAACAGCCTTCCTTTGGTTTCGTCGTAAAAACGTATCCGTATTCTGCTGTTTTGTATAAGGTGCGCTGGTGGTCAACAGGGTAATTTTGCCTCATCAAAAAAAGAAGAGGCAATGACTAAGACAATATTTATAACGGGGGCATCCCGCGGATTTGGAAGAATTTGGGCAGAAGCTTTTTTGGAGCGGGGTGACCAGGTCGTGGTGACCTCAAGAAAGGAAAGCGGACTAAGCGAGTTGGTCGAGAAGTATGGCAGCGCGGTGCTGCCGCTGGAACTGGATATAACCAACCGGGCAGCCTGCTTTTCGGCACTGGAAAAGGCAAAATCTCATTTTGGTCGGGTGGATGTGGTGATCAATAATGCTGCAATGGGTGTCGTTGGCATGGTGGAAGAACTCGGCGAGCAGGAGTCGAGGGATATCATTGAAGCGAACCTGTTTGGTTCACTATGGATTACCCAGGCTGCTCTACCGATACTAAGAGCACAGGGCAGCGGCCATATTGTGCAACTATCCAGTGCGCTGGGCGTCTATACATTTCCTTCCGTGGGTATCTATAGCGCCAGTAAATTTGCGGTCGAAGGCTTCAGTGAAGCCCTTTACCTGGAAACCAAAGACATGGGTATTCATGTAACCATCGTCGAGCCAAATGGATTTGCTACCGACTTCACGGCATCAACGATTCAGAGTAAGCCCATTACAGCTTACGATCAGGTACGGACAGCGCTTTATTTAAATCCGGCCATGACCGAAAGCGATACCTACGGCGATCCGAAAGCCACGGCGGCAGCTATCCTAAAGCTGGTCGATGCAACAATTCCTCCGCTGCGCTTGTTCCTGGGCAAAAAAGCCCTCCCGCTGGCCAAAGCGGTTTATCAGCAGCGGCTGGCTAGCTGGGAAGAGTGGAATACGGTTTCTGTAGAAGCCCATGGCCTCTAGGAACATCAACTAATTGTTCGTTTATAACCGATCAGCCTAGGCCTGTGCCCAGGCTGATCCTACCGTTTCATCCAATGCATTTCAAAAGCCTGAGTGATGTACATCGCTGCAATAATTATCCAGGGCCGGAAAATCCGCTACTGACGTTATTTACCTGTAACCCGTTGCGGAGCGTATTCAGCTATGAAGTGACAACGGATTTCTATATTATCGCCTTTAAACGACTTCGCTCCGGGGAGATCCGCTACGGCAGAACACGCTACGACCACGAGAGCGGATCGATGTATTTTTTGAAACCACAGCAAGCCATCCAACTGAAGGATATCGCCCTGGAAAGTGATGGCTTCGAGATATGGTTTCATGCCGATTACCTAAGCGGCCATCCGCTACATACGGCCATTAAGAAGTACAGCTATTTCAACTACGAACTGAATGAGGCCCTTCATCTATCCCCAAAGGAGCAGCAGATTATCTGGGAGCTTTACCGGAAAATAGAGATCGAATATACGAACAACCAGGACGAGTTCACCCGGGACATTATTCTGGGCCATATTGAATCGATCCTCAACTACTCCCAGCGTTTTTATAAACGGCAGTTCCTAAACCGAACGATCGGCTCCGGAACAACAGCGACTAAGTTCAATACCATTTTATCAGCGTACCTTGACCAAGGATTATTACAGGAAAAAGGATTGCCTACGGTAGCTTTTTTGGCGTCTGAGTTGCACATGTCGGCCCGGTACCTGAGCGATCTGCTAAAGCAGGAAACTGGAAAAACCGCCCTAGAGCTCATTCACATCGCTTTGGTCTCGGAGGCCAAGAATCTGCTCAATGGCGGAGATTATACCGTGGTAGAAACTGCCTATCGGCTTGGTTTTGACAACCCACCGTACTTCTCCCGCTTATTTAAGAAACAAACAGGGGTGAGCCCTAACCACTACAAAAAGCATTATTTGAATTGAAGATAAATCTCCGTGTGGCGCAGTTCATACGCTATGGATTGAGTCGAACAGGTATTAAATTTAATAGGGACATTGTCAAAATACCTTCCCCAACCTTAAACTAAAGAGCTTTCAAAATTGGGGCATCCTAAGAAAACATTAAACACGTTAGGTCTGACCCTGTTTACCGTCTGAAGTTAGTCAGGGTGGTGCCATCATAGCGATACACCCCGTCAACAGCGCCAAAGACCGCCCCCCCAAGCCAGATAGTCCCGTTTCCATCCTCGATGACCGATCAACTAACGCCTAAAGAGCTTCTCTTATGGCTAAAAACGGCCAATGTTTAGGCATTATAGAGGTAGGTATAGCCTCGGGTGCCAAACCATAGTTTTCCTATTCAATGTGTTCAATGTGGTCAACTCAAGAGAAAACAAGTTAATTTGGCTAAGGAATGATCTAGCCTGATATTCACGATTCCACAATTAAACGATGGTCAAACGGATCGATATCGATGGAAACGCTATCAATGACATTGCCTCCTTTTACGAGGAGATCAATCGGGTACTAATGGCCGGCGAAAGCTGGCGGATCGGTCAGAGCCTTGACGCGTTTGATGATTTACTATATGGGGGCTATGGCGCTCTGCAAGGTGTCCAATCGGTTGAACTAGTCTGGCATCATATGGACCATTGCCGGAACGTTTTAGGCAATCAAGCTACCCGAGCTTACTATCGGGATAAGCTCAGGTCTGGCTCGCCCTACAACAAAAAGCTGTTTGCAGAAAAGTTAGAAGCTCTGGAAGCTGGCACCGGAGAAACGTATTTTGATAGTATCATAAGCATCCTGGCCGATCATCCAAGCATTCGGGTGATTAATGCATGAGGGTGGTGGTGCTCGTCACGATTTGAGCTGAGTCAAATCCAAACTTATTCGCTATGTAAGCTCTTGAGAGGATTCATCAACGCGGCTTTGACACTTTGAAAACTTACGGTTACCAAGGCAATGCCTATAGCTAATCCACCCGCTACCACAAATGTCCACCACTTAATGTCCGTTTTATAAGCGTATTCCTCTAACCACCAACTCATAGCGTACCAGGCAAGGGGAGAAGCGAGTAGAATAGACAGACCCACTGGCTTAAGAATATCCCTGGATAAGAGCATAACAACACTGCCAACGCTAGCTCCGAGCACTTTTCGAATACCAATTTCCCTGGTGCGATTTTTAGTCGTGAACATGGCCAGCCCCAAAAGACCTAAACAGGCAATACTAATCGCTACGAATGCGAACCAGCTCAACAGATAGGCTACCCGTTCATCCGATTCGTACTGTTGCTGAAAATGGTCATCTAAGAAAAAGAATTCAAACGCATTGCCAGGAAATGCTTCCTGATAGACTTTTTGAAGCATTGCTATTGATTCCCGTACAGTATGGCTACGTAGCCCAATCGTCAGAAAGGTACTACTCCAGGGAATATGCTGAAAAATAATAGGGCAATTGGCCGTTTTCAGGGATTGCTGATGGAAATCATTGACGACGCCGACAATCGTTTTGGGTAGTACGTTGCCGATTTCCTGATTGAGTGCCTGTTGGGCGGTGGCGAAGCCAAAAGCCTTTAATGCGCTTTTATTGATGATAACCGCTTCGTTATCAAGCACTAACTCTTTATTAAAGTTTCGCCCCGCTAACAACTTGATTTTATAGGTCGGAATAAAATCTTCGTCAACCGCCAACATACGGCACAGTTTATAATCGGCGGCAACCTCATGGAACCGCTGCCATTCGTCCGTCCAGAAAATTTCCTGCCCCGGAACTTCTGAAGAAGCCGTCACCTGCTGGACACCCGTATGCGCCAATATCCGATCCTTAAAAAAGCGAATGTCATTGGTAAAGCTATCCGTTCGTAATACTTTGGGAGCTTTAAGGATGAGCTTCTGGTCGATGTTCATCCCTAAATCCTGCTGCTGCATGAACGTAAGCTGCTGATTAATGACCAGTGTGGCAATAATCAGGCAAATCGAAACGGTAAACTGAAACACCACTAAGACTTTACGGAACGATTCACCACCGGCCCGTTTAGGTAGATACCCTTTTAGAATGGCAATTGGTTTAAACGAAGAAAGAATAAAAGCAGGATAAAATCCAGAAAGCAAGAACCCCAGGCAAACTATAGGTAAGGATACGATCCAAAATAGGGGCTTCTGAAGCATGGAAAAGCCGTTGGTAGCTGGAATCCAGTCAGTAAAAACTAGCAGCGCTAGTAAAAAAAGACCAACGCCAATAAACACAGATAATAGATTGATACCCATTGCTTCAACAAAAAACTGTTGGATCAATTGTCCTTTTTCAGAACCCAGTGCTTTACGGATTCCAACCTCTTTAGCTCGTTCAATACCTCTGGCCGTGGCTAGGTTGATATAATTAAGCCAGCCGATGGCCAGAATCAGTAAAGCAACCAGGATAAGTACACAAACGATACCAATTTTTCCGTTTGCTTCAACTTCTGTAGCCGTTTGGGAATAGAGGTGAATGGTACGAAGGGGTTGTAAAACGAAGGATTGTCTGATCTTATAATTCTTCAGTCGATTACCAATATGCTGTTCGATAACACTGGACAGTCGGCCCTCTACTGCTTTTGGCGAGGTGCCTGGTCTCAGAAGCAAATAGGTATAAAAATTAGCCCAATACCAGCCTCCAGTAGCAAACTGCTGATTCTTGAGCAGATTCTGGATGGAAAAAACAAAATCGAAATGGATATGACTATTCGTCGGAATATCAGCGAAAACTCCCTCGACCACATAATCACCACCCTGCCATTCAGTACTTAACCGAAGCGTTTTACCAATCGGATCTTCCTGACCAAAATATTTTTGCGCCGTCGTTGCTGAAATTACAACGGACTCTGGCCGACGTAAGACCTGATTGGTAGACCCTTTTAGCAACGGGAATGAAAATATATTGAATAAAGAAGAGTCGGCATAGAATGCTTTTTTCTGGTGGTAGCTGACTAGTTCACCCGTTGGTTTGCGGTAGCTGATCATGCCATCAGCCCGGTGTAACCGAACGAAATTCTCGACCTCCTGACAGGTTTGTTTTATGGCCGGAGCTTCGGCGTGGTAGCTGAGTGTGCTACTGTTGGTCAGGCCACCCTGTTTGTAATCATCCAGTCGAATACGATAGATGTTATCTCCCTTGGCATGGAATTCATCATAACTAAACTCGAAGAATACGTATTGAGTGATCAAGAGAAAAACACCTATACTAGCGGCTAATCCAAAAACCATGATAAACGAAATCGCCTTATCCTTCAGCAGATTACGCCAGGCAACTGTGATGTAATTTCGTAACATAGCCAATGTGAATTAATGATTAGATACTAAGTTTGAGTCCTATCCTAATACTACAGGCTAAACATACAACTAATTTATTAGTTTTTTAACTAATAAATTAGTTGTTTTAACAAAATCACCATTGTTAGCACACAGTTAAATGATCTCAACATACCCACCTTCATTAGACGAGGTGATCAGAGCTGCAAAGTAGCTTTGCAGCTGAGAGAGCACTAATCGCTCCTGGTAGTACTGCACAGGCGGCCCTGTGAAAGTTTTTATACCCGGAGTGGTGCCGGGTGGCCGGTGCCATAATAGACCGGCAGTATGATGACTTCGCTCGAACAAAGCTCGGGCTAACGGGTGGGTAATACTCGTCCATCGGCTAAAGCTCGTTGGGCCAGGTACTGCTCAAAGGGTTTGAGGAAATCAGCAACCAGCACAAAGATTTCAATCAGTTTTTATTCGCAGATTTGCAGTGATATAGGCGTTTGTAGGGTAGATATGTTGATTCAACACTACAAATCTACAGCTACGGCACCTATGCCTGTTTTAAGCCAGGACTACTCCCGAGTTCACGTTACTTATAGTAAAATGAAATTCAGCCCCACCAATGACGATCTTATCTCGTAATTCACTCTCGTTTCTACGTACGAAAAAAGCCTCCTGAGTGCAAGAGGCTTTTTATATACAAGGAACAGTCTAGATGCTAACTTGATTGCTTTTTCATCATTTTGGCATTCTTTTTCATGCTTTTAGCCGAGTCCGCCATCATGTCGTTACCTGACTTTTTAGCGTCATGCTTCATCGCTTTGGCATCATGCTTCATTTTCTTCTGATCCTTTTTCATGTCATCCTGTGCGAAAGCAGCACTTGACATCAGCAGCACCGCAACGGCAGCAATCATTAGTTTTTTCATTAGTCTATCTGGTTTTAGTGGTTTAACTGTGCTTTTAGAACCACTCCATTTCCAGAATGTTATTAAAGTTTTATTAAAACACACCTTCCAGTTGCTCCTTAATTGGTGGTTAATTGTTGGTTTTGGGAATTCTTTTTTTGCCCTTTACTGAGGTAGCCCCCGTCCGGACACTACTGGACGCATCTAGTTTAGTTGGTCCATTTGTCGGGTTTTGCGACGCCTGAGCCTGGTCATTTGTCAGGCCAGTTCCGGCTCCGGTAGAAGCACCATTAGTTCCATCATGTGTGTTAGCCGCCGATGGATTTGAGCGTGCAGCATCAGTTGGTGAAACAGTACCAGAAGCTGACTTTGCCCGCGAAGAGCGTTTGGGCTGCTTTTCTTGTGCTACGGCAGTTCCGCCAAGTAACAAAACCAAAGCAAGGGTTGCGAGTGAGTGTGTCATGCGTATAGTTCGTTTTTTAACGTGAGTAATACACATACTAACCCACTCACTCGCAATGAGTTTTTTTGAAATGAAGAATTTATGTAAGCGGACGCTCTAGACAGCCACTTTAAATTCAGAGGTGAGGTGAAACTGAATGTCAGGATTGTTCTGCTGGTTCATACGGAGCATCCAGTCTGATTCGGCCAGAAATACAGGGTTCTGGTCTTTGTCGTAGGCAATCTGGTTTCCTTTCAACCGAATGAACTCAGCGAGTTTCACTGGATTTTCGGCCGTTATCCAACAAGCCTTAGTATAGTTCAGCGGCACCCAACGGCATTTGGCACCATATTCATTTTCAAGCCGGTACTGAATTACCTCAAACTGAAGCTCGCCCACCGTACCAACGATTTTCCGGTTACCCAGCTCGAGTGTAAATAATTGCGCCACCCCCTCATCGGTCAACTGTTGAATACCCTTGTCAAGCTGTTTCGATTTCATTGGATCGAGGTTGACAAGCTCCTTGAAGATTTCGGGCGAAAAACTCGGAATGCCCTGGAACTGCAAGTCCTCTCCTTCCGTTAGCGTATCCCCAATTTTGAACGTACCGGTATCATATAAGCCAACCACATCACCCGGAAAACCTTCTTCAACAACGCTCTTACTATCGGCCATAAAGCTGAATGGGCTAGCAAAACGTACGTTCTTATCCAGACGGGTATGGTGATAAAACTTATTCCGTTCGAACACCCCTGAGCAAATCCGCAGGAAGGCAATCCGGTCGCGGTGGCGGGGATCAAGGTTAGCGTGAATTTTAAAGACAAAGCCGCTAAAACTTTTCTCATCAGGAAATACTTCCCGCTTATCAGTTGGGCGGGCAATGGGTTCTGGCGAGATGTTGCAGAATCCTTCAAGCAACTCCTTTACACCGAAATTATTCACCGCCGAGCCGAAAAATACGGGAGCTAATTTCCCATCTAAATAGGCTTGCCGATCAAACGAATCGTATACGCCATCAATCAGCTCAACATCTTCGCGAAGTTGAGCGGCATCACGAGCGCCTACTTTTTGATCGAGCAGATCATCGGCCAGGTCAATGGCCAGTACATCTTCTTCGACTCTGGTTTTATTAACCTTAAAGAAATATAACTTTTTCTCGATGAGACTATATACTCCCTTAAAGTCTGAACCCATGTTAACAGGCCAGGTCATTGGTCGTACCCGGATGTTCAATTTCTCTTCCAGCTCATCGAGCAGGTCGAATGGATTACGCCCTTCGCGGTCAAGTTTATTGATGAAAATAATAACCGGCGAATCGCGCATGCGGCACACTTCCATCAATCGCTCAGTCTGTTCCTCTACCCCCTTCACACAGTCGATAACCAGAATTACGCTATCAACGGCTGTAAGCGTCCGATAGGTATCTTCCGCAAAATCCTTGTGACCGGGTGTATCGAGGATATTAATCTTCAGATTGTCGTACTCGAATGTCATAACCGAGGTAGCTACGGAAATTCCCCGTTGCTTCTCGATTTCCATAAAGTCGGACGTTGCCGATTTCTTAATCTTATTCGATTTAACAGCCCCGGCCGTTTGAATGGCTCCACCAAACAGGAGGAGTTTTTCAGTCAGCGTTGTTTTCCCGGCATCCGGGTGACTTATGATGGCGAACGTTCGCCGACGAGCGGTTTCAGCCTGTATATTGGTTTGCATTATTCTTAGAATCAGACAACAAAGTTACACAAAAGGGAGGAAGGAGTAAAGGGACGAGGGGGAGAAAGGCGAATACCTTTTCTCTCCCTCGTCCCTTTACTCCTTCCTCCTTATAAAAATGCCCACAACAGCAGCGCCCAGCCTGCAATCATACCCAGGCCACCCAATGGCGTAATCGCGCCAAGCCAGGTAACACCGGTGAAACATAAAATATATAGTGAGCCAGAGAAAACAATCACGCCACCTAACATCGAATAACCCGACCAGTTAAGCAATTTTACAGTTGTGGCATTACTCCCAACGGTGTGCATTAATAAGCCCACCAGCAACAGAGCCAGCGCATGATAAAACTGGTACTTAACGGCCGTTTCAAATGTGGTAGTCCGCCCTGATGCTTCGAGCATGGCCCGTAATGCATGTGCCCCAAACGCGCCTATGGCAACGCCCAATAATCCCAGAACTGCCCCTGCCTGAATAAAGAATTTCATATCTAATTTTTGTCATGCTGACGAAGGAAGCATCTTCGGTAGCTGGTATATATATGGCCTCACCCGAAGATGCTTCCTTCGTCAGCATGACAAAAATTAAGATCGGCTTCCAAAAATAGCGCTCCCTACCCGAACCATCGTGCTGCCTTCTTCAAGGGCAATGTGATAATCACCACTCATTCCCATAGACAGTTCCTGAAACTGAATCTGAGGATGCCGAAGTTGAGCTAGTTTATCAAAGAGTTGTTTCAACCCCCGAAACTCCTGCCGAACCTGCGCTTCATCATCCGTATTGGTAGCCAGCCCCATTAAACCAATAAGGCGTATATTATGCATATCGTTCAATTCTGGTGCATTGAGCAATAGTTCAGCCTCTGTTGGCGAAAGCCCAAACTTGGTTTCTTCATCGGCAATATAAATCTGCAATAGACAGTCAATGACTCGATTGTGCTTGGCAGCCTGTTTGTTGATCTCCTGCAACAACTTCAAACTATCCACCGAATGGATCAAGGCTACAAAAGGGGCAATGTATTTGACCTTGTTGCTCTGCAAATGCCCAATTAAATGCCACTGCACATCATCGGGCAGTTGTGGCTGTTTATCAGCCATTTCCTGCACTTTATTCTCGCCAAATCGCCGACACCCTGCGTTATAAGCCTCACGTAGAAGCTCAACGGGTTTTGTTTTGGTTACGGCAATTAATTTTGCCTTTCCATTTAATGAACGCTCAATCTGGCGAATCGTTTCAGCAATCATCCTTTCCAATATAGTGGTCTTAAGCAACCGTTTAGTATTATTGTGCAAAGATAGGTTTGAGAACTAAGCGGAAACCCGTAGTTTTTGGCCAAAAATCATGGGAAACATCACGAACGCACAATATTCTATTTGCTACGTTGTTTTGGTAACGACTCAATGATTAACCCATTATCGTAATTTATGACACCAATGGAACCTCGACCTCAATCCAATAACAACAGTCGCAGCTACTTATTGGCTGCCTTATTAATACTGGCAGCGCTTAATGTACTCCTTCTATATTTCTATTATCAGGAACGGCAGGACAATAAAACAAAAGACGCAACAATAGCAGCCAAAACGGAGGAGGTACTGATTGCCAAAACAAAGCTCGACTCTATTTCGGCACAGCTTGATGCCAAAATCGCCGAAATTCAACAGTTAGGAGGCAATATCGACTCACTGATGAAAGTGAAAGCTCAGTTGGAAGTTGACAAGCGAGAATTGAAGAATGTCGGCTCGTTCGATAGTAAGAAATATGACCAGAAGATTCGGAATTATCAGGTACTGTTGGCCCAGAAAGATCAGGAAATTGCCCGCCTAAAAGAAGAAAATGGGGTTCTGGCGCAACAAAATGAATCTCTCAATCAGGAAAACAGTGGTCTAAAGGCTGAGCGGCAAACACTCAGCGATTCAGTAGTGGCGGTTTCCACCAAAAATAAGGAACTCGAGGAGAAAGTCACCATAGCCGCTGCGCTTCGAGCTGAAGCCGTAACGGTCAACTCGGTCAACGCCAAAGGCAAAGAAAGCGATGGTGGCGTTTACAAAGCAAAAAAACTGGATAAGATCCATGTATCTGTCTTGCTCGCCCCTAATGGCCTGGCTAAGCAGGATGAAAAAGTACTGTACATGCGGATTCTGGACCCCAATGGAGCGGTTGTGTCTGATATGGCTACCGGATCAGGCGAGTTTACCTATAATGGCCAGGGCATGATTTACACCGCCATGCAGCGCTTTAACTTCGATAATACCCGTCAGCGGGTCGATTACTTTTATGGACGGGGTGGCCAACGATTCAATGAAGGCAAGTATGCCATTGAAATCTACTGCGAAGGTTTCCGGATTGGAGAAGGCGAGTTTACGATAAAGTAAGAAAAGAAGGATAAAAGGAGGAAAGGGAGGAAGGACGAGAGGGTAAAGACAAGGGGTTGAAAGTTTTTTACCCTTTTCTCCTTCGTCCCTTTTCTCCTTTCTCCTTTTTTCGTACCTTTGCGCCCTAATTTCAAACCAATTCAAAAAAAATGTTTCTCAATAACTACGAAACGGTGTTCATTTTAACTCCCGTTTTATCTGATATTCAGATGAAGGACACCGTTGACAAGTTCCGTAAAGTGCTAACCGATAACGGTGCGGAGCTTGTTCACGAAGACAACATGGGCCTACGTAAACTGGCTTATCCGATTCAGCACAAGAACACGGGTTACTACCAACTCTTCGAGTTTAAGGCCCCCGGCACGATCATCGAGAAGCTCAACACTGAGTATCTCCGTGACGAGCGGATCATCCGTCACCTGACGGTTTCGCTTGATAAGCACGCTGTTGCCTACAACGACCGTAAGCGCAATGGCTTAGTGGGTAAGAAAAAACAAACCGAAAACGCCGGGGAGGCCAAGTAATCATGAGCTTACAAAACGAATCTGTCTCGAAAACCGAGAACCGTAAGAAATACGACCGCTTCAAGAAAGCCGGTATCAAATACATCGACTATAAGGACGGCAACTTCCTGTTGAAACTGCTGAACGAACAGGGTAAAATTCTGCCCCGTCGGCTAACCGGAACGACCCTTAAAAACCAGCGCAAAGTGGCCCAGGCCGTCAAACGCGCTCGTCATTTAGCCATCCTGCCTTACGTAGGCGATTCACTGAAATAAGTTAATCAGTCATTAAGTCAATAAGTCAATAAGTGGCTGACCCATCAATCACTTACTGGCTTACTAACTTATCGACTTACCGACTCTCACAAATGAATATCATTTTAAAAACAGATATTGCCGGCCTGGGCTATAAGAACGACACCGTTGCGGTGAAGCCCGGTTACGGTCGCAATTACCTGATTCCTCAGGGATTTGCAGTAATGGCTACCGATTCTAACAAGAAGATCGTTGCCGAAAACATTCGTCAGGCAGCTCACAAAGCTGAAAAACTGAAAAACGATGCGCAGGCTATTGCAGATGGTATCGGCGATATGACGCTCACGATTCCAGCAAAAGCAGGTGATAGCGGTAAAATCTTTGGCCGTGTGACCAACACACAGGTTGCTGATGCGCTCCGTGCAAAAGGATTCGACATCGACCGGAAGAAAATTACGGTAGAAGATGTAAAGGTTCTTGGCACCTACGAAGCGTCAATTGACCTGCATAAAGATGTGAAGCATAAAGTGAAATTTGAAGTCGTTTCGGCTGAATAAGCTACCCGATTTCAGACCAAATCGACCAGCTTCGTTGCTAAACGAAGCTGGTCGATTTTTTTTGTTAAAGTTGACCTTATCAACACTATATAAAAGCCTCCTTTTTCGAACGTATAGGGAGTCCATTTGCCCCTACTAATCAATCAGTTAACTGCCTTATTTTTTCTTAAAAAACGGACCTAAAAAGCCCGTTTTTTTGTTAGTAAACTATGCAGTTTCATACAGAATTTTCGCCCGAAGCACTCCCCTACCGCATAGGTTTAAACAGCCAGATTGTGACGATTGGCTCTTGTTTTGCCGAGGTTATGGGGCAGCGATTAATCGACAATAAACTAACGGTGCTGAACAACCCGTTCGGTACCCTATTCAACCCAATTTCTATTGCGAAACTGCTAACGATGGCGCTGCGCGGTAACACACCCGACGAGGATCTTTACTGTGAACGGGACGGGATTTGGTTTCACTACGATTTTCATTCATCGCTCTGGGCCACCACCCAGAACGAACTTCGGGATAAATTAGCTGCTTGCTTAGGCCAAACTGCTGACGCTATACGAAAGGCGGATTACCTGTTCCTTACCCTTGGTTCGGCAATGGTATACCGACATATCCAAACCGGTAAGGTTGTCGCGAACTGCCACAAAATGCCAGGGTCCCTATTTGAGAAATATCTATACCAGATCGATCACATCCGTGATGATCTGACGCGGTTATTGAAAACCCTGCATAAGGTTAATGCGAAGTTAAAAGTGGTGCTCACCGTAAGTCCTGTTCGGCACACACGCGATACGTTACCGCTCAACAGTGCCAGTAAGTCTATCCTCCGTGTAGTAACCCATGAATTGGCCGTCTGGAATGACTGGATTACCTATTTCCCGGCTTTTGAGTTCATGATGGATGACCTGCGCGACTATCGCTTTTACGAAGCCGACCTGATTCACCCGAACAAGCAGGCACATGACTATATTTTCGGGAAGTTTGCCGAAAGTGCATTTGATCCTGAGCTTCGCAGTTTCGTAACGAAATGGGCGCAAATCAGTAGATCGCTGGCACATCGCCCACTTTATACTGATAATAGCCTGGCTCATCGGCAATTTTTGGTCAAGTTAGTAGCCGAATTAGAAACACTATCACCTTGTATCGACGTTTCGACGGAACTGGCGGAGGTACATCGTCGTTTAGAAAAATGCATGATGTACAATGAATAATGGATAATTGGGGCCACCCATTCCGAACAATGTAGCGTGGTTTAAGTAACAGCCATCCTACAGGAGCCATTTTACATTTTACATTATTCATTATTCATTTTCCATCTCCCGAATGTCTGATTACCGATTATCTAAAGAAGCCGTTCTGCGGGCGCTGAGTACCGTTGAAGAACCCGATTTAAAGCGTGACCTGGTCACGCTTAATATGGTGAAAGATATCACGCTGGGTATTGACTCCGTTCGCTTTACTGTCGTGCTTACAACACCCGCCTGTCCCTTGAAAGAGGTCATTCGCAAACGTTGCGAAGATGCTATTCATACGCAGATTGGCGCCAGTATTCAGGTTACCGTTGATATGACCTCGGACGTGACCTCCACACGAGCCAATGCCCCTACCCTGCCAGGTGTGAAAAATATTATTGCTGTTTCGTCGGGTAAAGGTGGTGTTGGTAAATCTACCGTTACCGCCAATCTGGCCATTGCACTCCATAAATCGGGAGCCAAAGTGGGTATTATCGATGCTGACATTTACGGCCCATCCATGCCTACTATGTTTGGCGCAGAGAATATCCAACCGCGTATCTTCCAGGTAGATGGACAAACCCGAATGGAGCCGGTTCAGCAATTTGGGATTAAAATGCTGTCGATGGGCTTGTTAGTAGCACCTGGTCAGGCGATTATCTGGCGTGGCACAATGGCCGGTCGAGCGTTGCAGCAGTTTTTTTCGGATGCAGATTGGGGCGAATTAGATTACCTACTTATTGACTTACCTCCAGGAACGGGTGATATTCACCTTACTTTGGTGCAGACGGTTCCCGTAACAGGAGCCATCATTGTAACTACACCTCAGAAAGTGGCCCTGGCCGATGCAACAAAGGGTTTATCAATGTTCCGTCAGCCACAGATTAATGTGCCTGTTCTGGGTGTTATCGAAAATATGTCCTACTTTACCCCTGCCGAACTTCCTGACCATAAGTATTATATTTTTGGCAAAGGCGGTGGGCAGCTTCTGGCCGATCAGTTTGATGTGCCAATGCTGGGTCAAATACCCCTCATCCAGAGCATTCGTGAAGCGGGCGACGACGGCAGGCCAGCCATAAGCATAGGCGAACCCATTGCGAGCGAAGCCTTCAAATCAGTAGCTGAAGCACTGGCACAACAGGTTGCTATTCGCAATGCAACCATTGACCGTACTGAGCGCGTACAGGTTGCATAAACAACGTAGAAAGTATAAATTTACCGTAAATCAATTATTCAATGGAAACGGTAGTTACCAACGACCAACTAATTACAAAAATCGAACGGGCACTCGACAGTATGCGACCCTACTTGGCTGCCGATGGTGGTAATGTTAAGGTACTGGAAGTGACTGAGGATAAAACTGTACGGCTCGAATTGATGGGGTCTTGTGGCTCATGTCCTATGTCGGCCATGACGTTTAAAGGAGGCCTGGAAGAAGCCATCCTGAAAGCGGTGCCCGAGATTAATAAAGTAGAAGCGATCAATATTACGCCTGCGTTTTAAACGAATCGGGTATGTTACCTGATGTTATATCAATAAGTCTAAAGGTTATGGGGGAACACCCGTGTTTAAGGGAACACGGGTGCCGGTTCAATCCTTATTTGATCATTTGGAACTTGGCATTTCAGTGGATGACTTTTAGGTGATTCTCCAACTGTATCCAAAGAACAGATTGTTGCCACGCTAAAAATAGCCGAGCCCCTTGCCATCAGGAGCAACCATTGTAAAGGTTAAGTAAACCTTGCCTGTACTTCTCAAACATTAGAACGCCGATTCAGGCGTTTTTTTGTTTCTTTGCAGTCGTAATATCCCTCAATTCAGTGAAAATAGGCATTTTCTTTGGTGGTCCGGCGCGGGAGCGCGAGGTGTCGTTTGCGGGTGGCCGCACGGCGTTAGCAAATTTGGATAAAGGCTTGTTTGAGCCGGTGCTGGTATTTGTCGATGGGCGTGGGCGATTTAGGCTCGTTACTCCCGACTTTCTACAGTCGCCTTCACTGCGCGAAGCCTTGCCCCAGGATGAGTCCGGTTTCTCGGTCTATGATGAGTCACTCGCTGCGGATGTCCTAAATGCAACTTTACCCGAATTACGGCCTGAACAGTTCCGCGATCATTTCGATCTGGCGTTCCTGTCCATGCACGGCCCTGATTGCGAAGACGGTGCCATTCAGGGGTTGTTAGAATGGTATAAAATGCCCTACACGGGGCCTGGTCTTGTCGGATCGGCGGTGGGTATCAATAAAATTCTGCAAAACGAACTGATTGCGCTGGCGAACGGTCAACAGAAAAAAACGGCTACCATCAGCCGCGATGCTTACGAACAGAGTGACAAAGCCCAGTTTTTCAAATCACTCACAGAGCACCTTGGTTTACCGATCGTTATAAAAGCTCCGCATCAGGGCTCCTCTATTGGCGTTGCCATCGTGCGCGAAGCGGACCTTACGCAATTTTGTCGGGCGGTTGAGCAGTGCTTCTTCACAATGAGCATTCAGCCTGACGGCTGGAGTAAGCTAAGTGAATGGGCTGATTTATCACCATCAGACAAGCACGAACTAGCGCAGAAAATGGTCAGCCTGGATTCAGGAATTAGTTTTCCTGTCGTGATTGAACAAACGGGTGAAGTCATTAAGCATCCAAAAGACTTTGTTACCAAACTGGACGCGTTAACAAAACAAGGTGCTGCCCCTATTACGCTGGCATCGCTGAACGCTGAAGATGAAGTACTATTTGAGGAATTTATTAGTGGCCAGGAATTTTCGTGTGGGGTTATTCAGGACGACGACCAGATTGCAATTGCGCTGCCTCCAACCGAAATTTATAACGTAACGAGTTTTGATTTCGAATCGAAGTATAAACTCAATACAACCAAAAAGCGAATTCCAGTCGGCACAACCCTGGAGAACAATCGTAAAATACAATTAGCCGTTGCAGATGTATTCTCTCGGCTTGGCATCAATGTATATGCTCGTATTGACGGCTTCCTGACACCAGCGGGAGATGTTTTACTCCACGACCCAAATACAATTCCGGGCATGTCACCTTCTTCACTGATTTTCAAGCAGATGGCTGAAATTGGTTTAAATCTGGCTAATTCACTTACGTATCTTATTCGCCAGTCACTGCGGGAGCGCATTCGCACGGGCAAGGATACCTTTCATCTTAAACACCTGCTGGCAGAATTAGATGGCCAATTAGCCAACCGCAAAGCGAATCCGTTACCTGAGCGTGTCATCTCGTTCGGAAATAGTGATGAAGAGTTTGTAGCCGCCAAACAGCAGTATAATGAACTGGCTGCTTCAGGTACGATTCGTCCCTCATTGATGTACATAAAAAGTAAACTGGAATCTCACGAAATTCCGGTAAATCTGCTTTTTAAAGACACTATTGATGAATTGGAAACCGCACTCAGCCAGCCACGCCATCCATTGTTGGTTGAAACAGACGAACGCGCCCGGCACATCACGGAGAGATATGTGTAAGTTGTGAAATAGTGGAGTGTGTGGAGTATGTGCAGTGAGTAAACGTAGTAAGATGCTCTACCAACTTTAACTCACTACACATACTCCACTCACTCCACTATTTCACTAATCACAAAAGCACCGGTTGACCAGTTCGCACAGACTCATCGCAGGCGAAGGCAATTTGCAGGCTATTAACGGCGTCCTGCATGTGGTCTGTCAGGTCAAGGTTTTCCAGAATAGCTTTCTGGAAATAGCGTTGCTCCCGGTTACACAGTTCCTGATGATCAGGTTCATCCTGCATATCGATCCATGTATCCGATTCAACAAACTGATCGTTTGCATCCAGAGCGGCTTTATGCACCCGTAATGATTCCGTTTTTGTGTGCGAATCCACGTTATCCGATTTTCCGGTCCCTCCTGCGTTTTTCGCAACAATGGATACGCATCCATCCGGTCCAATTACGTCTTTCACAAAGAAGGCCGTTTCGCTCATCATCGGCCCCCAACCGGCTTCGTACCAACCCACCGACCCGTCTTCAAACCGGATCTGTAGCTGACCGTAATTATAATTTCCAGCGGGAATATCGTTGGTGAGCCGCGCACCAATTGCGTTGACTTGTAAAGGTTTGGAGCGAGTCATCTGGCACATGACATCAATGTAATGGACGCCACAATCAACAATCGGGCTTAGACTTTTCATCAGATTGCGGTGAACGGTCCACATTGTACCGTGACTCTGCTGATTGAGATTCATCCGCATCACCAGCGGTTTACCTAAGCTCTGGGCCACTTCAACAAACTTTTCCCAGGAGGGGTGGTGCCGTAAAATATACCCTACCGCTAATTTTTTTCCAGCTTTCTGGGCCGCAGCCATAACTCGCTTTGCACCCTCAACGGTATCAGCAATAGGTTTTTCCATAAACACATGGCACCCTTGTTCAAAAGCCATAATGGCAAATGCTTCGTGCGTGTCGGGGTAGGTTGAAATACAAACAGCATCGGGTTGTGTTGCCTTTAATGCTGTTGCATAATCATCGTACAGGGTGTATCCACCACCCAAACGTTCATTTAAAACGACTTTACTGTTACCAGTAGAGACGATGCCACAAATGTCGAATCCACCGATGGTCTTATAAGCGATGGCATGAGAAGCGCCCATATTGCCGCATCCGACAACGAGTACCCGAATGGGTTGAGTAGGTATTGACATACTTGTTTTTAGAATCTTACGACTAATTTTCACAAATCAGGCGGAGCAAAAATACTCCGCCTGAGTCAAAGGTTTATCACTTATCAGCGAATTCAGGTTAGCGGTTGGTTATTGGTGCGGCACAATCATACTGTCCGTAGTCTGTTTCCGCTCAATGGCTAGAGTTTTTCACCAAACCTCTAGCCAACAAAATAACGAAACTGGTTTGTGAGAATCTGTCTTGGTGCCGGTTTAGGACAGTAAATAATCACTGTCAGTAAAGAAGATTCTTACGGATATTTACTAACGATGTTATTTTCTGATCCTGATGTAGTTCAGTCGTCATAGGAAATCGCAATAATTTCCATTGTATTCTCACCTTGAGGTGTCTTGAGTACAATCCGTTCACCTACATGTTTACCTAACAGTAGTCGTGCTACTGGAGCAGTAAACGCAATTCGACCATTCGTTGCATCGGCTTCATCAACACCTACAATGGTCAGCTTTCGTTCTATCTGGGTGTTTTTTACCTGATAAGTACGAAAGGTAACAGTGGCCCCAAACCGAATTACTGAGTCCTGCGCTTGATCATGTTTAGCTACAACTTTGGCCGTAGCAATGCGCTGGTTGATTGCCCCAAGACGACCATTCAGTAACGCTAATTCTCGGGTACGTTCTGTTTCATCCCGTTCACTGGTTTGCACCTGTGCGTGTTCTCGTTCCAGATCATCCCGTTCAGCTAGTAGTAGTGCAATACCACGTGGTGTAACATAATTGGTTGACCCTACTGGTAAGGGTGCGCGCGCGGGAATAACGACTGGATCGTCTGCAGATTCGTTTTTAAGAAAAGCCCTGCTCATATCATTGACCTTTTTATGTCAACTACAACAGTCCAGGTTTACCGTTGTTCAGAATTCGGTCAAAGCGAATTCAACACTAGTAAACACCGTGGATAACTATAGTTCCTAAACCAGACTCACCTTCCCATTCAGAATTGAGTTTTGACCAAAACGCATCATTATCCTTTCTTTAATTAGCCTATGATTCCAGCACCTTATACTGAGTACGCATCTGATTCAAGCCGCACGAATAACTTATGTCCGCAAGTGAACGAAGATTGTCCAGTTACGGACATTGCCAAAATAGGCACACGAACACAATTCACTGAATATCAATACTATAATTAGTTGGCACGTCCTTTGGACTACCTTGTACGAACAGTAAACAACCACTTTTTAAAACACTAAACACAATACAGCCATGATTACACTAATGAGCAAAGTAGCAGCTACCCTTCTAATGAGTGCCTCTACGTTAACCAATCCTACTACGCCTAAGGCCCTGTCTTTTGATGCCAGTGCATTTGTAACATCTACCAATCAAATTCGGGTAGCGGTAAAGAAAAATGCAGAATCCACTGTTGTACTTACACTTAGCAACAAAAGTCATGAAGTTCTATTCAGGAAGAATATCAGCAAAAAAGAGTTAACCTATGCGGTTAAACTAGATGTCAATGATTTGGCTGATGGGACGTATGAAATTGAATTAAGTTCACGCGAAGGTAGCATTATTAAAGAGGTAACGTTACAGACCGCGCCAATCAAGAAAAGCGAACGTATTGTTGCTATGCAGTAAACCATCTTTTCCAGTCATAACAAAGCCCAGGTTTTTAAATCTGGGCTTTGTTATGACTGGAAAAGTAACTGACTTACGCTACCTGCACATTCACTTCATAATAGTCAATTGTAGGTAGCCCCGCGAAATAATCTCCCATTTTTTTAAGGATACCTTGCAGAAAACCACTCGTTTCAGCGGCCTGTCGATGTGCTTCTGATTCCCAGATTGTTACCATCAATCCTTGATTGGTAGATGGGTTAGTCAGCATACGGCTATTTTTAAAACCCTCAAGTTCTTTTAGCGCTGGTCCTACTGACGTTCTGAAATAGTCAACGGCTTCGGATATACTGTCAGGCTTTAATGGAAATTGAATGACACGTGCATACATATGGGTTAGTGGTTAAACATTAACAATAAGCATATTGAACTTAAAGCTCTGTCATTTAAACGCTGAAATCCAAAGGTAATCCGGGACAACACTATACGCTACTCTGGCACAAAATGGACGAAAACTACGAGACGCCTTTGAATTCTTCCTGCTCTATAAATGGCTGGCTCCGTAACCGTTTGCCTGTAGCTTTGTAAATAGCATTCGCAACAGCTGCACCCGCTGGTGGTAAAGACGGCTCGCCTAAACCGGTAGGTTCTAGTTCATTCTGAACAAAATGCACCTCTATTTCGGGTATTTCATTCAGTCGAATAAGTCGATATTCGTTGAAATTCTTCTGCTGCGGGACCCCATCTTTGAATGTCATGCTGCCGTACATGGCGTGGCCAATACCATCAACAATGCACCCACGAACTTGCTGCTGAGAGCCGCTTTGATTGATAACAACACCACAATCAGCCGCAGAATAGACTTTCTGTACTACAGGTTTACCTTTCTGCATAACGACTTCACCTACCTGTGCAACATAAGATCGGTGTGAGAAGTAAACACTAAAGCCCTGCGCTAGCAGTTTCCCGTCAGCGCCTTTCTTTTTACCCCATCCCGATTTTTCGGCAGCTAATTCGATAACGCCTTTCATCCGATCGATATCGTATTTAATAGCACCAACCGGTTTCTGTTTAGCTTTGTCCAGTAGCTCCAGCCGGAATTGTACAGGGTCTTTACCAGCCGCCTGCGCCACTTCATCAATAAACGCCTGTTCGGCAAACGCGAGGAAGTTAGTAATGGGCGCACGCCAGGGACCCGTTGTGATGGGTGACTTGTGGTCAACACTGTCTATTAATAGATTGTCAACTGCTCCTGAGGGGAAGTTATCCTCCCGCGTTGCGTTGCCAGCGTTGATACTTGCACCGCGCAGTTTGTAGCCAATCATATTCCCTTGCGCATCCAGGGCGGCTTCGAAGCGATAACGAACAGCCGGACGATAGCTACCACCAGTCATATCATCCTCGCGAGACCAGACCAACTTAACCGGAGCATTGACCAATTTTGATACCTGCACAGCTTCGATCACATAGTCGGCCTTGAGCCGTCGACCAAATCCTCCTCCCATACGAGTAAGCTGAACAGAAACTTTGTCAGGAGAAATACCGAGTAGTTTAGCCGTCTCATTTCGCGCCAATTCAGGAGTTTGCGTAGGTCCAACCAATTCGACACCGTCAGGTCTTACATGCGCAAAGAAGTTCATGGGCTCCAGCGGATTATGCGGCAGGAACGGGCATTGATATTCGGCTTTAACAACTTTTGCTGCATTCTTAAAAGCCGTGTCAACATCGCCATCTTTCCGTCGAACAGTTGCATTTGAACCGTCGAGCATCTCTTTGAATAGCTTGTTATGGTCGGCCGTACTTTCCAGCGCATCGGCTTTCTCCCAGTCAATTTTCAGCGCATCCTTCGCCTTTTTTACCTGCCAGGTCGATTTCCCAACAACAGCCACGTTATTATCGAATGTTACCACATCGACAATACCTGGCATAGCTTTGGCTGCTGACGCATTCAGAGACTTCAACTTATAGCCAAAAGCAGGGCGTTGTATCATGGCAAACAACATACCATCCCGGTAAAAATCGAGTCCAAACAACGGCTTGCCCGTGATGATTTTCGGGTTATCAACGTTCTTTACTGTCGTGCCAATCAGCTTAAAATCTTTAATCTCTTTAAGCTTAACATCAGCAGGAACAGGCAGTTGAGCAGCTTCTGTAGCCAGTTCGCCGTAACCTAACTGACGATTACTAGTCTTGTGCCAAACAATTCCTTTGGCAGTTGTGCATTCAGAAACGGGTACGCTCCAGCGTTTGGCAGCCGCTTCGAGCAACATCTGACGAGCGGTCGCTCCAGCAACACGAAGACGTTTCCATGAATGCGGGATGGACCCACTTCCTCCGGCAACCTGCCGTTCAAATTTCTTCGTATCGAGGGGAGCTTGCTCCACAACTACCTTTGTCCAGTCTGCGTCTAATTCTTCAGCTACTATAATTGGAAAGGCCGTTTTAATACCTTGTCCAACCTCAGGATTTGGCGACAGAATGGTTATTATTCCTTGTGGACTTATGGATAGATAACTATTAAAGTCTGCACCCGCAGGGGCGATTGCTGCTATAGTATCGGGTGATGTTAATGCTTCAGCATCAGTCCAGCTAAAATTTAATACTAGTCCACCTCCGGTAAGAGCAGCTATTTTCAGAAAATTCCTTCGGTTCGTATTGGCTAACGTCTGCATGGCTATTTAATTTTTGACGTTTTAGAAGGAGTAGACGTAGTTGTCGTCGTTTCAGAAGCTACTTTTACGGCCTCACGAATCCGGTGATACGTTCCGCACCGGCAGAGGTTAGCCGTCATGGTATCGTCGATTTCAGATTGAGAAGGCTTTGGGTTTCGCTTGAGTAATGCAGCAGCCGTCATAATCTGACCAGCCTGGCAATAACCGCATTGAGGCACGTCTATTTTGTCCCAGGCAAGTTGAACAGGGTGGGTTCCATTCGCGGATAAACCCTCAATTGTTGTTACCTTAGATTTTCCAACTGCCGATACAGGCAAAACGCAGGAACGAGTGGCTTCACCATTCAGATGCACGGTGCAGGCACCACACTGTGCAATGCCACAGCCATATTTGGTACCAACTAATCCGAGATTATCACGCAGAACCCACAAAAGGGGTGTGTCTGATTCTACATCGGCCTGATAAGCCCGACCGTTAATTTGCAGTTTGAAGATAGCCATTTGGTTTATTAAGTTGACTAAGAGTAGCTAAGATAAAGAAAAGGGGTAATTAGTCATGTCTACTCATTTAAAAGTGAGCAAACGCAAAAAGGCCTGTCCGTTTGGACAGGCCTTTTACTTATTTCATTCAGGTGGCACCTTCCTACTCTCCCGCTTGTGACAGCAGTACCATCGGCAGTACGGGGCTTAACGGCTCTGTTCGAGATGGAAGAGGTGAACACCCGCCTTACCAGCACCAACCTGATTGACCCTTCTGATCGGTTACGATCAATAGCTTTATATGTCTTTTTCCCCACAGAGAGAGACTCTGATTTGCATTCAACTTCTGATTAAGACTGGATATCCTTTAAAGCATTCTTTCGTAAGCAAAATCACAAACACGCGTCCGGGGCCATTAGTACGGCTCGGCTTAACACCTCTCGATGCCTACACCTACCGCCTATCAACGTCGTCGTCTACAACACCCCTTTATACCGGAACATTCATCTTCAGGCCAGTTTCGCACTTAGATGCTTTCAGCGCTTATCTGTTCCCCACGTAGCTACTCGGCCGTGCCTGCGGCCAAACAACCGATTCGCCAGCGGTGAGTCCATCCCGGTCCTCTCGTACTAAGGACAGAGCCCGTCAATATTCCAACGCCCACCACAGATAGGGACCGAACTGTCTCACGACGTTCTGAACCCAGCTCGCGTGCCACTTTAATCGGCGAACAGCCGAACCCTTGGAACCTTCTCCAGCCCCAGGATGTGACGAGCCGACATCGAGGTGCCAAACCTCCCCGTCGATGTGAGCTCTTGGGGGAGATCAGCCTGTTATCCCCGGCGTACCTTTTATCCTTTGAGCGATGGCCCTTCCATGCGGAACCACCGGATCACTATACCCTGCTTTCGCACCAGATCGGCTTGTAGGCCTCACTGTCAAGCCCGCTTCTGCTATTGCACTCCCCTGCCGATTACCGTCCGGCATGAGCGGACCTTGGGAAACCTCCGTTACCCTTTCGGAGGTGACCACCCCAGTCAAACTACCCACCAAACACGGTCCTGTCTCCAGTTAGAACGCCAGTAAGCCAAGGGCGGTATTTCAAGGTTGATTCCAGCATGCCTGGCGACACCCCTTCGCAATCTCCCGCCTATCCTACACATGACTGACCGGCATTCAATGTTAAGCTGTAGTAAAGGTGCACGGGGTCTTTCCGTCCCGTGGCGGGTAAGCGGCATCTTCACCGCTACTACAATTTCACCGAACTCATGGTTGAGACAGTGCCCAGATCGTTACACCATTCGTGCAGGTCGGAACTTACCCGACAAGGAATTTCGCTACCTTAGGACCGTTATAGTTACGGCCGCCGTTTACTGGGGCTTCAGTTCAAACCTTCGAGTTACCCCTAAGCTCCCCCTTAACCTTCCAGCACCGGGCAGGTGTCAGACCCTATGCGTCAACTTT